>NZ_CP090865.1:0-125277 GCF_021560715.1 Acinetobacter sp. SCLZS86 | reverse complement strand
CTTCGATACACTCTCCCAGACCGTGGCCAATGCACTGCGGATCCAAGAAAAGGTCGGGGCTTTTGATCTGGAGCAGCTGCTGGATGTCATGACCTTTGAAGTGATTGAACAAAAGATCATTGTTGATTTGGCCAGTCATATCCCCGCAGTAGCCAAAGCTGAACTGGAACATTTCAGAACGATTATTTCTACCCGTCTGGATGGCTATTGGGCTTCCAAACATAAGGACGATGCAACCCGCCGTAAATATCGCACTGTCTATACAGCGTTGCAGTCAGCGATTGAGCTGTTCAGCCTGCGACTGCAGTTTGATTCTGGGTTCTATTTCGACTCCAGTGAAGCCTTGTATACAGCCTACGAGCAGGAGTTGTATCGCTTTGATATGGCCTATCGCCACTACAGTGCTGCTTCTCAACGCGCTCATGTCGATATCCTGAAAAAACTCGATGAAGAAGTCGAAAATTGCTATTCCTACTGGTTTATTGACCACTTGGCACGCAACTGGGGCGAGCGGATTGAAGCTGAGCAACGCTTGAATGTTTGGAAAATGACGGATATCCCAAATCAGCAGAATTTCTATGATACGCATGTCAGACCCTTGCTGAATTCTGCAACGAAACGCCGTATTGTGGTGATCATCAGTGATGCTTTTCGCTATGAAGCTGCGGTAGAGCTGCGTGATCGTATCAATGAAAAGCGTTATTCTGAAGCGACATTGTCTTCACAGCTGGGCGTTGTCCCAAGTTACACCACACTTGGCATGGCCTCGTTGTTGCCGCATCAGACTTTGGAGTACAAAGAGGCCGCAGGTGATGATGTTTTAGTAGATGGGCAGTCCAGCAAAGGGACTGCAGCACGATCCAAAATTCTGGCTGCCTATAATGGATTGGCGGTTACCGCTGAAACGGTAAAAGGTTGGTCGCGTGATGAAGGCCGTGAAGCACTTAAAGACCATGATTTGATTTACGTTTATCACAACGTGATTGATGCTCGGGGAGACAGTGCCTCTACAGAATCAGAAACCTTTATGGCGGTAGAACATGCCATTGAAGAGCTGACTGAACTTAGCCGCAAAATCTTGATGCATTTCAATATTTCTACCCTGTTGATCACAGCCGACCATGGCTTCTTGTTCCAGCAAAGTAAACTGGAATCTGCGGATCGTTCAAGCTTGACTGAAAAACCGACCAATGCATTGAAAAGCAAAAAACGCTATGTGATTGGGCATGGTTTACCAGAGAGCAAGGAAGCATGGAAAGGCTCAACCCAAGCTACGGCAGGCACACGATCTGCGACTGATTTCTGGATTCCAAAAGGGGCGAACCGTTTCCATTTTGTAGGAGGCTCACGTTTCGTGCATGGTGGCATCCTGCCTCAGGAAATCGTAGTGCCTGTACTAACGGTAAAACAGCTGCGTGGTGAAAAGGCTGGACAACGAACCAAGCGTAAAGTTGAGGTTATTTCTACCAAATCCACGCTGAAGATGGTCAATAACATCCAGAAGTTTGATTTGATGCAAACCGAAGCTGTCAGTGAGCTGGTCATGCCAGTGACTTTGTCGATTGCCATTTATGATGGGGATATCAAAGTATCTAGTGAAGAAACCTTGACCTTTGATAGCAGTACCGACTCTGTTGCCGATCGGGTTAAACAGGTCAGGCTGTCATTGTCCGGTACTGATTTTGACCGTAAGAAGGATTACTTCCTAGTGCTGAAGGACAAAGACCTGAATATCGAGATGCAACGCTATAAGGTCACCATTGATTTGTCATTTACCGATGACTTCTTCTGATAACGAATTAACGATAGAGCGTAGCCTACATGGAATCTGCTAACGATAAAGAACTGGATCAGCTGCTGAATGAACACTTTGCTGGGCGGGTGGTACGTAAGGATCTGACTAAACTGATCAAAGAAGGGGCCAATGTCCCGGTCTATGTACTCGAATACCTGCTGGGGATGTACTGTGCCTCGGATGATCCAGAGATCATTGAACAGGGACTACGTAACGTAAAGACGGTTCTGGCAGAGAACTATGTACGACCTGATGAAGCCGAGAAGGTGAAATCCCTGGTTCGTGAACGTGGCAGTTATAAGGTCATTGATCGGGTGACCGTAAAGCTGAATGAGCGTAAGGACAAATACGAAGCCTCCTTTAGTAATCTGGGTATCAAAGATGCCGAAATCTCGGCAGGCATCGTTAAAGAGTATGAAAAATTACTTGTTGGTGGTATCTGGGTCATTGCTACGCTCAGTTATTATTTTGAAGAAGGACAAACCAATTCTCCATTTGGGGTGAGTTTACTCAAGCCGATTCAAATGCCGAATATGAATATGGATGAACTTTTCAGTGGCAGAGCAGCATTAAGCACTGATCAGTGGCGCGAGAGTTTAATCCGTTCGATCGGCATGGAACCGGCTTCGTTAAAAGAGGACGTGCAATGGCACCTATTAGCGCGTATGGTTCCGTTCGTTGAAAATAACTATAACGTCTGTGAACTTGGACCACGCGGTACCGGGAAAAGCCATATTTACAAAGAGTGTTCACCGAATAGTATTCTAGTTTCAGGTGGGCAAACCACTGTCGCCAATCTGTTCTATAACATGAGTAGCCGCCGTATTGGTCTGGTGGGGTTGTGGGATGTGGTGGCCTTTGATGAAGTTGCCGGTATTTCCTTTAAGGACAAAGATGGCGTTCAGATCATGAAAGACTACATGGCCTCAGGATCTTTTGCCCGTGGTCGTGAACAGATGGAAGCCTCTGCTTCGATGGTTTTTGTGGGTAATATTAACCAAAGTGTTGAATCCTTGGTGAAGACTAGCCACTTATTGGCTCCTTTTCCTGAAGCAATGATCGATTCAGCATTCTTTGATCGCTTTCATGCCTATATCCCGGGTTGGGAAATTCCAAAAATGCGTCCGGAATTCTTTACTAACCGTTATGGCTTGATCGTTGATTATCTGGCTGAATTCTTCCGGGAAATGCGTAAGCGTAGTTTTGCGGATGCCATTGAGAAGTACTTCAAGCTAGGGAATAACCTGAATCAGCGCGATGTGATTGCCGTTC
This sequence comes from Acinetobacter sp. SCLZS86, assembly GCF_021560715.1. Taxonomy (NCBI): domain Bacteria; kingdom Pseudomonadati; phylum Pseudomonadota; class Gammaproteobacteria; order Moraxellales; family Moraxellaceae; genus Acinetobacter; species Acinetobacter sp. SCLZS86. The sequence goes on along the minus strand of NZ_CP090865.1, from coordinate 122,210 downwards.
GCAAGACGGTTTCTGGATTGATGAAGCTGCTCTACCCACATGGTCAATTTAACAAAGAAGATGTACGGCAATGCCTGGAATATGCACTGCAGGTGCGCCGTCGGGTCAAAGAACAGCTGAAGAAAATTGGTGGTATGGAATTCTATGATGTTCATTTCAGCTACATTGATAATGAGACCTTAGAAGAACATTTTGTATCAGTCAAAGAGCAGGGTGGTGGCGGACTGATTCCCGAAGGTCCAGCCAAGCCAGGTTTCTTATATACCATCGGGCTCAGTAATAAAGGCATGCCGGGGTTATACCGGTTAGAACTTCAAGTGACCAAAGGTTCAGGAAAATTGGCGACATCAGGCTTATGGAATTCAAGCAGTGCCAAGGAGCAGGTCAAGATCGCATTTGACTACTTCAAGGCCAATGCATCCAGAATATCGGGTGGCAGTAAGGTGTTGGAACATGACTTCCACTTACATGTGGTTGAATTACAGAATACCGGACCGCTCAGCCATCTTGCCTTACCAAGTTTAGTGGCTTTCGCTTCTGGCCTGTTAGGACGATCGGTACAGAGTCAGATGGTGGTACTGGGTGATATGAGCTTGGGTGGCTCTGTGACTCCGGTGGAAAGTATTGCCGAATGTCTGCAAGTTGCTTTTGATGCTGGTGCCAAGAAGGTTGCTTTGCCAATGAGTAGTGCGGCAGATATCCCAACGATTCCTGTGGAACTGTTTACCAAGTTCCAGACCAGCTTTTATGCAGATCCGGTGGATGCTGTGTTTAAGGGGCTAGGGGTGGATTAATTTCATATCTGTCTGGAAGAGTTACAGTAGATTGTTTTAAATTCAGTTTCTCAAGTTAAATACCATGTTGTAAAAGCATAATACTGCCTCTTTTAAAGAGCTAGTATTTTTAGGGGGGATTACCCTTCATTTTTTCTTGGTCAGATATCTTGTACTTTGACAGGATTTAGTTGATCTAAATATTTTTGATACCAAACACGCAATGTTTCAGGAGTACAACCCTTGCGCAGTATACTGCTCAGGGAGCAATAGCGGTGATCGCAGCCCAATTCGATGGATAATCTTTTTCAGATTCAATCAATAGTTGAACCGCTCTTTCTCTGATTTCAGGGGTATATTTTAATTTTGTCATCGGAATAGTCTCTCAGAATATTGACTCTCCGACAAACTCGGTACGGTTCACTTACCAAACTAGGCTAAACGATTGTATGGAAGTGATAATAGAATGGCATCGTATAAACCCTAGATTATTAGTGAAGCAAATATGAAGAATAACCAGTATTGTTATCTTAAAAAAGTACCCAGTAACCGTATTATGAGCGCATTGGCAATCACTAGCCTATTATTGATTGTCAGTGGCTGCGACAGTACTATAAAAGAATCTAATCCTACTGACATTGTAGCCAATAGCGCACCAAACCCATATAACACATCCCTGTCAGATAAGAATAAAAATAACTCCAATTATAAAGCCGTTAGCAAAGATGGCTTTATTGCTGCTGATGACTCTACCTCTACCCCAGACGGCATTGAAAAAGTCATCAATGCCAACAACCAGCTCGCCGTTGATATATATCAGCAGATAAATGGTCAACCTGATCAAGTAGATAAAAACGTATTTTTCTCGCCGTACAGCCTGTCCACTGCGATGGCAATGCTCTATGCCGCAGCAGAGGGTGAAACAAAGCAGCAAATTCAAAAGACTTTTTACTATCCCTCAATGGATACTCTTAATCCTAATAGCGCCGCGCTCTATAATCAATTTAACAAACCCAATCCTGATTATAAACTTGCTACGGTCAACGATTTATGGATGGAACAAGGGCTAACACCTAATAAGGTATACGTCGATACTGTGCAACGTTATTACGGGGGGCAAGTGACTAACCTTGATTTTGAAGATAATCCTAATCCTTCGCGCCTCATCATTAATAAAAAAATTGCTCAGCATACCAACCAGCTGATCCCTGAATTACTGCCAAAAGGCAGTATTAAAAAAAATACGGTCGCCGTATTAACCAACGCCGTTTACTTTAAGGGCGATTGGAAAACGCCATTTAAGGTTCAAAGCACCAGTGAGCAGCCTTTTTATAATCATAGCGGTACAAGCTCCCCTATAAAAATGATGCATACACAGGCGGATTTTGGTTATAGCGAGGACAAACAGGTGCAGGTCGTGCAATTGCCTTATAAAGGGGACGACTTGTCCATGCTCATAGTATTGCCCAAAGTAAAAGACAAGGCCGCCATGCAGCAATTAGTGAATGAGTTGAGCGCTGATAAGATTAAAGAGTGGAATAAAGACTTAATTACGCAAGAAGTGAACCTTCACTTACCAAAGTTCAAGCTTAAAGAACGCTACGACATGAAAGATATGCTGTCAGATATGGGCATGCCCATTGCTTTTGATCAAGACAAGGCTACTTTCAAACTGTTTGATCAGCCTTTATCTACCAAGATAGATGAGATCTATCATCAGGCGGTGGTCATCGTCGATGAAAAAGGCACCGAAGCAGCGGCAGCGACTGGCATTGTAGTATCTACTGAATCTGCCTCTGCTCCACCACCTGTTTTTAAAGCCGATCACCCGTTTCTTTTTATGATTAAAGACAATAGAACTGACGCAATACTATTTTTAGGTCAAGTGAATAAGCCTTAGTGGGATACCACCTTAACTAGGGTATACCAATTAATGTACTTTTTCTCATACGGCTGTCCTAAATAATTTTACTTATCTAGGACAGCCCCAAGTATTTTATTGATAAGATACTTAATAGACAATTTTTAATCACTGAGCCGCACCTATGATTTTTCCTAGAACCAAGTTAACCGCCACTTCTTGCGTTGTCTTCTTATCGCCTATACTGCTTGTAGGCTGTCATAAAATACATAGCACAACGAATTCACAAATTTCTCAGATGCAACCGCGAATTGAAGAAAATGGTGAGCTTATAAAACTAAACAGATTAGCCGAACAAGGCAATGCTGAAGCACAGTATAGACTTGGCTTGATGTATGACATGGGTGAAGACGTAAATCAGGATTATAGCAAAGCGTTTGAATGGTATGAAAAATCTGCTAATCAAGGACTCGCAAGTTCACAAAGTAAACTGGGTTCAATGTATCGTTATGGCAAAGGAGTAGAGGTAAATCATGCTAAAGCGACGGAATGGTACTTTAAAGCCTATGAGCAAGGGGATGAGATAGCTGGTTATCAACTTGGCACGATATATATCTCAAACAAAGACAAACTTAGCCATTAAAAAAAACTACTCTTATGGCATATAAGCCAGTTTTTAATAGGATATACCCTAAGGGAACCAACCAAAAAGCCCCTTAGACCTATTAATAGTCTACCTATAACAGACCGCTATAAGAAAACCGCTTATAACTTCAAGCGTTGGGGGTATTCATAACCGCATAGCAACAAATATTTTGCTGGTACGGTTGTAAGCGTCCGCTGAACCCCATGCCTATTTTTTAATTCGATTTAGGTTTCCAGCGGTGTGGCAGTAACTCTTCAATTTGGGTCACTTTGTGTGTCGGCAGCCTTTTCAGCACATCACTTAAATAGGCATACGGATCCAAGCCATTCAGCTTTGCTGACTGGATTAACGTCATGATGTTTGCCGCTCGCTGACCACTGCGCAGCGAACCTGCAAACAGCCAGTTCTTGCGCCCCAAGGCCCAGGGACGCATCTGATTTTCAATCCAATTATTGCAAATCGGTAGATTGCCATCATCCAGATAGCGGCTTAAAGCTGGCCAACGCTTCAGAGTGTAATTGATGGCCTTGGCGGTGGGAGAACTCGATGGCACTGTCAGATAATGTTGGTTGAGCCATTCATATAGTTGTTGCATCACTGGTTGACTATGCTGTTGTCGGTATTCGCGGCGGTCTTCCGCTGTACCATCGGTCTTTTTCCTGAGCTCTGCTTCTATCGCATACAGTTTCTGAATCAGCACTAATGCCTGTTCAGCGACCTGACTTTTCCCAGTTACATGCAGTTCATGGAATTTACGACGTGCATGCGCCATGCAGCCCACCTCTATGACCTGGCCTGATTTAAAGCGTGCTTTATAACCACTGTAATCATCACAGACTAGATAACCCTGCCAGCCTTTCAAGAACTCTGCAGCATGCTGGCCTGAACGACTATCCTGAAAGTCATAGATCACCGCCTGAACTGGATTGTACTGTGTAGTGGCATAGGCCCAGACATAACCTTTCTTCGGTTTTTTCTCATCATCACCCATCCGCATGATGGTGACCGGCGTTTCATCGGCATGGATCACCCGCTGTTGCAGCACCACCTGTTTTAAGGCATTGGCCAGAGGTTCCAGTTCCACACCGCAGCGACCAATCCAGTCAGATAAAGTAGATCTGGACAGATCAATGCCCGCCCGCTGATAGATCAGGCGCTGACGGTACAGCGGCAAATGATCGGCATATTTCGATACCAACACATGGCTGAGCAGTTCAGGTGAAGCAATGCCTTTATCAATCACATAGGCGGGCATCGCTTGCTGAGTCAGGGTGTCACACTGATCACAGACCCATTTACCACGCACATGCTGTTCCTTATAGAACTGTGCCGGTCTGAAATGCAGTTTTTCACTGACATCTTCGCCGATACGACGTAACTGGCAGCCACAACTGCATTGGGTTGATGCAGGTTCATGCTCAATACGGATGGTGTGTAGATGATCTGGCAGTGGTCGACGTTTAGGTTTGTTGACTGTGGCTTTCTGTGTCCCTGCATCGGTTTTATCTGCATTTAATCGTTCTAATTCCAGATCAACGGCTGCGATATCTTCTTCGACCGCTTCGTCCCATAGATGGATTTGTTTTGCAGTGAGATGTTCGTTTTTACTGCCGAATTTGTGCTGTTTAAACAGCGCCAGTTCATGCTCGTATTTTTGGTTGAGAATAGAAAGATGTTGAACTTTGGCATCTAATTGCTGGTTTGATTGTGCCAAAGACTGATGCTGCATCGCCAACTGCCTGGTGAATTCCAGCAGTTGTTCATGGGTCAGTTGGCTTAAGTCAGGCAGCGTATTCATGACCCCAGTATGCCTGAGGTCATGAAGAGAATGAAATAGAACGTTTGGAGAATAGCAGAATGGATCAAGCTAGTTTAGAGCATTGTGACCACTTGCTGTCGTCCAATGCGCTGCCAGGGCAAACCCTGGATTAATGCCTGTAACTGTTCCGGGCTGAGGGCCACGGTTTCACCTTGGTGAACTTGAGCCCAGTGGAATTTTCCCTGTTCCAAACGCCTGGCACACAGCCAGATGCCCAGTCCATCATGTACCAACACTTTCATACGATGGCCACGTTTATTACAGAACAGGTAAGCACAATGCGGTTTAATGTAGCCAAAGGCTCTCACCACCTGAGCCATGACAGTATCCATCCCTGCTCGCATATCCAGAGGTTGGGTAGAAAGCCAGATTTCATCAATGCGGATCATGTTGCAAGTGCCTTGAGTAATTCTGCTAAAGCAGATATTTCTGATACTTGCCATTTCAAGCCAATTTCTGCTTTTGAGTGGGGTAAAGTAATTTGAACCGTTAACATGTCAGTAGGAGTAGGATCTAGTGGTGCAGAGCAGGATAAGGCAATAAATGCAGGTTTATTCGGTAGTGGTGAGCGATCATTCCCAGGCTTAGCATCAATTAAGCGAATCCATTTGGATACAAGATTTGTATTCAATCCATGTTGCAAAGCGACCGAAGCAATTGAAACGTCCGGTGCTTTACAAGCCTGAACGATCTGCTGTTTAAATTCAGCACTGTATGTTCTTCGTTTTTTCGCAAGAGATGCGATGGATGTCTGGTGATTTGTAGTCATAAATTTTAGTCCCCACTTGTTTTTAAGTGGGGACTAAATTAAGGCTTATAGGATGAATTCATAAGGTGTGTTCAGCGGACGCTTACGTACGGTTCATCTTTTTAAATTGATCTCGTATAGCAACAGGGAGTTTTTCCCATTCTGCTGTAAAGTCTTTGTGACGTAAAAGCTTATAAGTCATCTAATGTGACTTCCTCAAACATCTCTTTAGGGTCATTAATGCGCTTACGGACAAGAGCTAACAATTCTTCATCTTCTTCTGAAAGCAAAGCTTTTTTGACAGGTAATTTCCCAGTCGTAGCAACATACTCAAGAATACTAGTAAAGAAATCTGTAGGTGCAATACCTTGTTCTTTAAGGATGGAATAGGATTTTTCTTTAAGGGCTTCATCGACCCTGAAGTTAACAGTAGCCATCATATCTCCCAGTTATTTAATGTATTAGGAGTACTGTAATGCAAATTGCATTACAAGTCTTGTTATAATTCTCTTAAGAAACCAATGCTGTAGTTTCTAGTTGATAGCCCATCTTCCCCAAGGTGGGCTTTTTTTATGATTTTTCACGTTCCACGCTTATTATTTAATCAAAAGACCTCTTGCGAAAGTATAGTTTATCTAATTTTTGAATTGGCTAAAACCTCATAAAATATAGCTTTTGGCTGCTTAAAATTTGACTAACGCAAGAATTCTAAAGTTTCTCAACTTTGATTAGCTCAAATAAATACCATTTCTCTTTTTCTAGGTCTCTTTAAATCACGAATTATGTAACTATAGAGTATACCCTAAAGTTACAATCTGGAAGTTCATGAAATTATGTATCATTTAAATGATTTTTAATCATAAGTAACATGTAACTTTAGTGTTAAAGAATTATAATTTACGAAATTGTTCATTTTTATCCAATTGGGGCGTGAAAAAGTGAAAGGCCAAAAAGTAGGGTATGTCCGGGTAAGTTCTGTCGAGCAAAACACTGGACGTCAACTTGAAGGAATTGAGGTCGACCGGATTTTTGTTGACCGTGCTTCAGGTAAAAATACTGACCGACCTAAATTTCAGGAAATGTTGAACTATGTCCGGGAAGGGGACAGGGTGATTGTACATTCAATGGATCGTTTTGCGCGAAGCCTAAAAGATTTGGTCACTGAAGTAGATAAACTGGTCAAACGAGGGATCGCCATCCAGTTTGTAAAAGAAAATATTACTTTTACAGCCGAATCCACCCCGATGGATAATTTGATGCTTCAAATGATGGGTGCTTTTGCACAGTTCGAACGTGAGATCATTTTAGAGCGGCAAAAGGAAGGAATAAAACTCGCCTCTGCTCAGGGGAAGTACAAAGGTCGGGTGCATAAACTAAAGCCTGACCAAGCTGAAGCTTTACGACAAGCATGGAAGGAGGGGAAGTATCCATCGAAAATGGCATTAGGGAAAGCTTTTGGGATTAGTCGTCAGGCGGTATACCGATATTTACAAGTTAGTGAATAGCTTATTGGGATTAGCAACTAAATTTAGTTTAACTTATAAAAATCATGAAACACTGTTCGAATTTTAAGCGTGGAACATGAATAATCAATAAAAAGCCGCTCTGCTGGTGCCCTATATTTCAGAACGGCTTGCTTTAATATAATGATATTTAAAGAGAAATATCAAGCATTACGTATAACGTGTATTATGTTAATTTTAGGAAAAGTGAAAAATAATCTACAATAGAATCTACGAAAAATTGGCCATCAATTATGCCTGATTTCTCCAGTGGAAATAATTGGATTGTGAGATCCCCCACTCAAAATCATAAATTAGAAAGAATTGAAGCATTTCTTTCCAATTATGCTTATAAACCTCACCGACATGATACTTATGCTATTGGCAGGACTCTTTCCGGAGTTCAAAACTTTCATTACAAAGGTACATTGCAACATAGCTTGCCAGGCATGACTATGGTTCTACACCCGGATGAAAAGCATGATGGTGAATCAGGAACATTAGATGGCTATCGCTATAGAATGATTTACATCGAACCAGCGATGATCCAAACCATTTTAAAGGGTAAACCTTTGCCTTTTATCAGACATGGCTTAAGTAATGATATTCGCCTGTTTAGGGCAATGGATAGCTTTCTAAATAATATAAATAATTATATGGATACCCTAGAAGAGGAAGATGCTCTATTTGATTTGGCAACTACACTGTGTGAAATTTCAGATACTTCATCTAACCAAAACAAAAAATTTGACTACAAGGCAGCAGAGAGAGCGCGTGAGTGTATTTTGGCGTATCCACATGAAAACTTAAGTTTGTCAGATTTAGAGAAACATGCTGATCGTGACCGCTGGAGCCTTTCTCGTGATTTCCGATTATTATTTGGAACTAGCCCACACCGTTATATGATCATGCGTCGCTTAGAAACAGTTAAGTTCTACCTTGCTCAAGGGGAGTCTATTGTTAATGCTGCTTTAAATGCAGGCTTTTTTGATCAGAGTCATATGACCAGACATTTTATAAAAACATTTGGTTTAACTCCCACTCAATGGAAAATGATAAATATTAAAAGATAGCCGTTCGATTTGAACGGCTAATTTGTCCTACAGCAGATTTATTCCATTAAGAAAATCTTTGAACATAAAAAGCCCTGATAAAATCAAGAGTATACCCATCAGCTTATTTAGCCGATTAAACCAGATAGGATTAGCAATTTTGTTGCCTAATACTTTTCCAACCAGAGCATAGGTGAATGGTGCGCCAACAGCACCAAGTGAAATCAGTAAAGAAACTATCAAGATCATGATTCCTGTGATTTTGGCTGCAGGGTACATAATTGTCGTAACAGGTAGAATGACGAGAATGGCTTTTGGATTTAATAACTGAATAAATAAGCCATTTAAGAATGTTAGATGGCTTTCTTGCTGTTGAGTTGTTTCTACATTCGCCCTAATCATTTTTATAGCCAAGTAGAATGTATAAATTGCACCCGCTAAAGCAATATAATGAATCAATCCATGTGGAATAACAGCTTCACCTATATAGCCAAACAATACGAATAAGATCAACATGGCGAAACCAATGCCTAGGTAAAATCCTATAGTCTTTTTTAATTGACCTGTAAGGCCAGAATTTAGCCCCATAAAATTTACAGGGCCTGGGCTATACATAACGCTTAATGTATAAAGAAATATTTCCACAGAGTTCACTCAATTAGATAGCAATAAACATCAAAGAGAGAACGGTATCGAGTTATAGGCCTTAAAGATTGTACGTTTGTGCTGAACTAATTAAAAATTTCTATTTAACTTATGTTCACCTAAAGTTCACTTCATAAGTGTATAAAGAAACTATGTATTGTATTTTCAATTGCTTATATAAATATTAGTCTTGGTTTAGAATTTTAAAGTTCATGAACTATGAGAAAAAACTAAGATACGATCAAAATTGTAGAACAACAAAATTATTTATACTAATTTACAAGCCACGCTGTTTAAGCGTGTCATTAAAAAATAAATCTTTTAATCTCTCCACACAATCTCCACACAATCTCCACACAACATCAGCAATTCATAAACACTGCTATTTCAAAATAGTAGTATCTAAAACCCCCCCTCTGAAAAAGCATGTCAACACATTATCATTTAATAGGTTCAATACTTATTACAACTGTACTTTTAATCGGCTGTACACAAGCCAAAGATGCTGAACAGTCCCCAACAGAAATGCCACCAGCGGTTGTCAGTACCATCACGGTATTACCGCATTCCATGAATTTAATTGAAAATCTTCCAGGCCGTGTTGTCGCTTACCGTATTGCTGAAATTCGCCCGCAAGTAGGTGGAATTGTTGATAAAGTACTTTTTAAGCAAGGCTCTTATGTGCAAGCAGGTCAACCGCTTTTTAAATTGAATTCTGAAATATTTCAGGCAGATGTAAAAAGCAATCAAGCCACTTTAAACCGTGCACAAGCTGAGGTGACACGTTTGCAGGTGCTGTTAAAACGCTACACTGAATTAGTAAAAGTAAATGCGGTTAGTCAGCAGGAATACAACAATACCGAAGCAGATTATCAAAAAGCAAAAGCCGATGTGGCGCAAATGCAAGCCATGTTAAGCAGACAACAACTTAATCTTAAATATGCGACTGTTACAGCCCCTATCTCGGGAACGATTGGTGAAATCTTAGTGACTGAGGGTGCATTAGTTGGTCAAGGTGATACTAATGCAATGGCCGTAATACAACAGATTAATAAAGTCTATGTTGATGTAAAGCAATCAATTAGTGATTATGAAAAACTACAGGAAGCTTTACAGCAAGGTGACGTGTCAAATACCAAACATACGGTTGAAATCCTAAATAGTCAGGGTAAACCTTATAACGTTACAGGTGAAATCCTATTTTCGGATACTAAAGTTGATCCTGATACGGGTGATGTCACAATCCGTATTTTAGCCAATAATGAAAATCAAAAACTTTTGCCAGGCATGTATGTTCGAGTCAATATGAGCCGAGCTCAAGTTGAAAATGCGCTCCTAGTTCCAGAACAAGCGATTCAACATGATATTAGTGGTAAAGCCAATGTTACGATTGTTAATCAAAAAGGTTTAGCGCAAAGCAAGCCTGTTCAGCTTGGTCAACGTTATCAAAATAACTATGTGATCAAACAAGGGTTACAAGCAGGTGAGAAAGTCATTGTTGAAGGGGCTGATCGTATACAGCCTGAGCAAAAATTAAAAATTAAGCAGTGGCAACCTACAAATATTAAGGAAAATGGAGGACAGCAATAATGTCCCAATTTTTCATTAGGCGTCCTATTTTTGCATGGGTGATTGCTTTATTTATTATTCTGTTGGGTGTACTAAGCATCCCCAAGTTACCTATTGCACGATTCCCAAGTGTTGCGCCACCACAGATTAGTATTACGGCAATCTATCCAGGTGCTACGCCAAAAACATTGAATGATAGTGTTGTGACCTTGATTGAGCGGGAAATGTCAGGTGTCAAAAACTTACTTTATTACAGTTCAAGTTCAGATAGTTCTGGAACAGCAACAATCACCGCAACATTTAAACCAGGTACAGATGTAGAACTTGCACAAATTGATGTGCAAAACAAAATTAAAGCCATTGAGTCACGCTTACCTCAAACAGTGCGACAACAAGGGCTGATGGTCGATGCTGCGTCGTCTGGTTTTTTAATGATGGTGGGCTTAAGTTCACCGAATGGCAAATATAGTGAAATTGATGTCAGTGACTATATGACTCGCTATGTGATTGAAGAATTAAAGCGGGTTGACGGTGTTGGTAAAGTCCAAAATTTTGGTGCTGAAAAAGCCATGCGGATTTGGGTCGATCCAGATCGTTTGGTTTCTTATGGATTGAGTATTCAAGATGTGAATACAGCCATCCAAAACCAAAACTTGCCGATATCACCAGGTCGTATTGGTGATGTTCCTGCTTTGACGGGGCAACAAATTACTATTCCTTTAACTGCTCAAGGTCAATTAGAAACTGTAGAGCAATTCAAGAAAATTAGTTTACGTGCTCAACAAAATGGCGCCAATGTTCGACTGTCGGATGTCGCTCGTGTCGAAATCGGGGCACAGATGTATAACTTTGCGATTTTAGAAAATGGCAAAGCCTCTACAGCTGTGGCGATACAAATGAGTCCTGGTGCCAACGCTGTCAAGACTGCAGAAGGTGTTAAAGCGAAAATTGAACAGTTAGGTTCAGCACTGCCTGATGGTATGAAATTCTCTATACCTTACGACACTGCACCTTTTGTAAAAATCTCGATTGAAAAAGTAATCATGACATTGCTTGAAGCTATGGCATTAGTTTTTATTGTCATGTTTATCTTTTTACACAATGTTCGATACACCTTAATTCCGGCGATTGTTGCACCGATTGCATTGCTTGGCACATTCTCAGTCATGCTGCTTGCTGGTTTTTCGATTAATGTGCTGACCATGTTCGGTATGGTGCTTGCGATCGGGATTATTGTCGATGATGCGATTGTGGTCATTGAGAATGTTGAACGCATTATGGCGACAGAAGGCTTATCTCCAGTTGAAGCCACATCTAAAGCCATGAAGGAAATTACCAATCCGATTATTGGCATCACCTTAGTGTTAGCCGCTGTATTCTTGCCGATGGCATTGGCGTCAGGCTCAGTGGGGATTATCTATCGTCAGTTCACCATTACCATGTCGGTTTCAATTTTATTCTCAGCTTTCCTTGCACTGACATTAACCCCTGCGTTATGTGCAACGATGTTAAAACCGATTGATCAAGACCATCAGAAAAAGGGTGTTTTTGCATCGTTTGATCGCAGTTTTGAGAAGCTGAACAATCGCTATGAACGCAGTTTATTTAAAGTAATTAAACATAAAACCCTCGCAATGTTATGTTTCTTAGGCATTGTCATTGTGCTGATTTTTAGTTTTAAACACGTTCCGACTGCGTTTATGCCAGAAGAAGATCAGGGGTGGTTTATGACTTCGATTCAACTTCCTGCGGATGCAACTCAAGAACGTACCCGTAAAGTCGTTGCTGAGTTTCAAAATTATTTAGACCAAGAAACGGGGATTAAAGACAATATGGCGGTCTTAGGTTTTGGTTTTAGTGGATCTGGTCAGAATACAGCGATGTATTTTACCAATCTATTGCCATTCGAAGAGCGTACTATTACGGCACAAGAAGTCGTGAATAATGCCAATATAGCGATGGCTGAAAGTTCAGAAGGTCAAACCATGTCTGTGTTACCACCAGCAATTGATGAATTGGGTAACTCATCTGGTTTTTCACTGAGATTATTAGATCGTGGCAATATTGGCATGCCTGCTTTAAGAGAAGCACAAGATCAGCTTTTAGCATTAGCAGCACAAAGTAAAATCGTGGCGGAGGTCTATCCTGAAGGTTTGCCAGATGGCAGTTCTGTACAGCTTAAAATTGATAGAGATAAATTGCAGGCATTAGGTGTTAATTTCAGTGATGTGACCGATATTATTTCAACCTCAATGGGTTCGATGTATATCAATGATTTTCCAAATCATGACCGTATGCAGCAAGTCATTGTGCAACTTGATGCCAAATCACGCATGAGTATTGAAGATATTCTTCAGATTAAGGTGAACAGTCAAAGCGGTAAATTGGTTTCAATGTCTGAAATAATTACTCCAATTTGGCAACATTCCCCACAACAATACAATCGTTACAACGGTCGTCCATCATTGAGTATTTCTGGCAGTCCAGCAGCAGGTATATCTTCAGGACAAGCCATGACTGAGATGGAAAATTTGATTGAACAACTTCCGAAAGGTGTGGGTTATGAGTGGACTGGGATTTCTCTAGAAGAAAAACAGTCGGAATCACAAACCTTGTTTTTATTACTGTTGTCGATGTTAGTCGTTTTCCTTGTCTTGGCAGCGCTTTATGAAAGCTGGTCAATTCCATTCTCTGTGATGCTAGTTGTCCCTCTAGGGTTGATTGGCGCCTTTTTAGCAGTAATGTTACGTGGTATGCCAAATGATATTTTCTTTAAGGTCGGCATGATCACGATTATTGGTCTATCTGCAAAGAATGCTATTTTGATTGTTGAGTTTGCAAAAGCACTAAGAGAAGAAGGAATGGGTTTAGTGGAGGCAACCGTTGCAGCCGCTAAATTGCGCTTACGTCCAATCCTAATGACATCTTTGGCATTTACCTGTGGCGTTATTCCTTTAGTCATTGCCAGTGGCGCTAGTTCTGAAACTCAAAAAGCGATTGGTACAGGCGTCTTTGGCGGCATGATCAGCGCAACAATTCTAGCTGTTATTTTTGTACCGATTTTCTTTATTGTCGTCATGAGCATGGTTGAGAAATTCTCGAAACGTAAAGCGGCACATTAAGCATCAAAACTGAGAATAAAAGCTGTGGGTTAACGAGTTTAGCCCACAACAAATCTTTCATTTACATCTTTATTTCAGAATTGATTTAATAAACCATCAATATAGGTTTAATCATGAAAGCTACCAATCTTGATCCGAAACGCTGGTGGATATTGCTCGCTGTCGTGCTTGCATTTCTGCCGATTGTGATTGATATGACTGTACTGCATGTTGCGGTTCCCTCATTAACCCAATCGCTGAGTGCCACAAGTAACCAAGTCTTATGGATTATTGATATTTATCCATTACTTATGGCTGGACTTTTAGTTCCGATGGGAACTTTGGCTGATCGTGTCGGCAATCGTAAGATTCTGCTGATTGGCTTGGTTATATTTGGAATTGCCTCAGTCCTTGCGGCATTTTCCCAAACGGCTTCTATGCTGATTGCCGCACGTGCTTTATTAGCATTAGGCGGTGCCATGATTATGCCCTGTGTATTGGGTATTATTCGCAGAACCTTCGAAGACAGTCGCGAACGTGCCATTGCGCTGGGTATTTGGGGCACAATCGGATCAGCCGGTGCCGCCATTGGACCGCTCATTGGTGGGGGATTGTTAGAATATTTCTGGTGGGGTTCAGTTTTCCTGATTAACGTCCCAATCATGCTGGTTGTCGCACCAATGTGCTATTTCTTATTGTCCCGAAAAGAAGCTATAACCCCTGGACATTGGGCATTTGGTCAAGCGCTATTGCTGATTGTCGGTTTGATTTCGTTTGTATATGCACTAAAAGCAGGCTTAGGCGGTAAACAGTCGTTGTTGATTGTCTTGCCTTTGGTCGTTTTATCTATCGGCTTATTAACCATATTTGTACGCAAACAGCTGAATTCTCCTCAGCCGATGCTAGATCTTTCGCTATTTTCACGTCCTGCTATTTTAGCCGGCATTATTATGGCAATGGTTGCTGCAGGCGCTTTGGCAGGGGTTGAGTTAACTTTGGCAATGGAGCTGCAATATGTCATTCGTTTAACACCGCTGCAAGCCGGTCTTTTTATGGTTCCGATTATGGTTGCGGCCGCTATTGGCGGGCCTATTGCTGGTTTTTTATCCAATAAATTTGGACTCCGTCTGGTTGCGACCATGTCATTAATATTGGCAGCAATTGCGTTGGTCAGTTTGAGTTATTCAGATTTTCATCATCCGGGAATCATCGTTCCCTTTATTTTAGCTTCGATTGGATTAACACTGAGTATTGGTTTAACAGCTTCATCCATTGCGATCATGGGCTCAGTACCTGCAGAAAAGGGCGGTGCGGCAGGTTCACTTGAAAGTACAGGTTATGAACTGGGTACAGGACTAGGTATTACTTTATTTGGTGTTTTCATGGCCTATATATTTGGCAGTCATCTTCAAGTGCCGTCAGATTTAACTGCTGTTTTAGCAGAAAAAGCCAGACTTTCGATTGGTGATACCTATTTAGTGGCGAGCCAGTTACCCGTTGAACAAGGTACAGCATTGATTAACGCAGGTAAAATTGCCTTCAGTTCAGCTCATGTTAATTTATTATTAACAGCAGGGATTATCATCGGGATACTCTCCATTGTGGTATTTTTTATGCTAGCTAAATATCGAGATGAGAATTCATTGTGATGAAATTTATTTGAGGATCATCAAACAGAATGGTTAAGTTCAGACATCAATTTATCTTAAATTTATGGTTTAAATTAAGCCGTATTAATCTGAACTTAACACATTATAAATGAGTTGATGTCTTACGATTTAGTTGAATAGTAAAACAGCTGCCACCTAAGTTTTTGGATTTAGAATAATAAATATGACCTTGGTGTGCTTCAATAATTGCATCAATCACTGCCAAGCCTAATCCAGTACCGCCATCTAGACATGATCTAGAGTCTTCCAGTCGATAGAAGGGTTTGAACAGGTGTTTAAGATGCGATTCATCAATACCAGGACCTTCATCTTCAAACGTCAATACCCAATGTTCTGCTGTGGTTACAGATGTAATATTTATTTTTCCAGCATTCGAATATCTTAGAAAGTTAGAGAACAATGCAATAAAGACCTGTTCCATCCTTCTTATATCAACGCAAACCAATTTATCCGTCAAATTTAAAACAATAGTTAAACCTTTAACATGAAACCGTTCATTAAACATCTGCAGACATTTTTCAATACTATTTTTTAAATTGGTCTTTTCTAGTTCTAATCGTAATTGTTTATTTTCAATAAGTGTCAGTGTCCGTAAATCTTCCACAAGGTAAGATAAGCCTTCGACTTGGTTCAATAAGCTTAGGTGTAAAGCTTTATCGGCAATAAATATACCATCGACAATACCTTGCAAGCGACCTTGTAATATTGTCACAGGTGTTCGTAATTCATGTGCAATTGCAGCATTCCAAACAGTTGAATTCTTAACTGATACTTCAAGTTGGTTTGCCATTTCATTGAAGTTCTCAATAAGAGACTTGATTTCATGTGGAATATCATGATGTGGCTGTTTAATTCTGAGTGCTAAATTGCCTTGTTGAATTTGTTGAATAACATCTGCTAAATCACTAATTGGCTGTGTATAGCGTTTTCCATATTTAAAGGCGAGGATAGTAGAAAGAAAAAAGCCTGTTAATAGCACTAAAAACAGCCAGATAAAGTCAACGGAGGTAACTGAAAATTCATTTGAATTAATAACTTGTGTATTTAGAAAACCTATTTTTATCGCCCAGCTATAAACAAAATAGCCAATCATGAAAGATAACAGCGTAATGCCTAAATTGAATAGGCTCATCATGATAATAAACTGGAAGTTAATTCCAACAGAATTTTTAAAAAAGTTAAATTTCATGATTTTGATCTAAGCGATACCCCACGCCACGGACATTGATTAATAAGCCATTTACATCATTTTCTTCAAGTTTTTTGCGTAATTTGCTGATATGGCTATCTACAGTGCGATCTAAAGCATCACTTTCAGGCATACAGTTTTGGATCAATTCATTACGTGTAAAGACTTTATTCGGTGTTTTTGCCATCAAAAACAGTATCTTATACTCAGTTAACGTAAGGTTGAGCAACTGATTTCTTTGACCATTTGAAATGTAAACTTGATGATGATCTGGATTAATTTCAATATTTCTATAACGAATAATATTAGTTATTTCCATATTTTGGCTTGTACTTCGTCTAAGTACGGCTTGTATTCGTGCAATCACTTCGTTTGGGTTAAATGGCTTAATAATAAAGTCATCAGCACCCATTTTTAGCCCCATGATCTTATTCACTTGATCATCTAAGGCAGTCAGCATAATGACAGGTAAATGACTTGTTTGACGGATGATTTGTAGAATTTCCCAGCCATTTAGTTTGGGTAATTTAATATCAAGGAGAATCAGGTCGATAGAGTTGGCTTTTAGGCACTCTAAAGCTTGTTGTCCATCCAATGCACGGATGACCTGCATGTTTTCATTTTTTATGTATTTTTCAAGAATGTCACCAATATCATAATCATCTTCTACAACGAGAATGACGCTGTTTTCGAAGCTGTGCTGTAGATTTGGATACATATATTTTATCTTAGATGAAGTAGCTATGCATTTTAACATTTAATTGTGTAATGGAGATGATTAGACGAGCAGTCATTTATATTTGTAATTGAGGGGTGACATATAATAAAATTCGTTGCATATCAGTATTAATGAACAAAATGTCAATTATCATTCATTTAACATAATGGCTGTTATACGAAACGAGAGTGTTAGAACCCATTTAAAGTGTCTATATTCTCACCAATAAAAATGTCCGGTTTCTCCGAGGTAAAATATGACTTTTGAACAAAAATAAGCCATTGTTTATTCTTTTTATTTCCAACAAAATTCCAGAACTCATCTACTTCGAGAGATTCATAATGACTTTGCTGAGGCTGAATTTCATAGGTTGATTCAGTTAAAGTACGTAAAACTTTACCGATACTGATGCGCTCAACTTCAGCAATATCTCGTATACCGCTGCCTCTGACCATCAACTGTAATATTTTACGAGTAATACCTGACTTACATCCTAGATAGCTCAGTGCATGATCACCAATAAACTGACGTTTACAGTCTTTGCACTGATAGTTTTGTTTCCCATCTACTTTGATACCATTTTTCTTTATACTATCACTGAGGCAGGTTGGACATTTGATTGCTAGAGTTATTTGCATTTCTCTATTTTATCAAAATCCAATCGGCTTTTTCTTCAGCATACTTTTTGAAACACTACCAAATTTTAAAGTTGTATATCATGAAATTATTAAAAATATTGAGTTTAGTTTGCTTAAGCATAAGTATTGGGGCTTGTGCTGAGCATAGTATGAGTCGAGCAAAAACAAGTACAATTCCACAAGTGAATAACTCAATCATCGATCAGAATGTTCAAGCGCTTTTTAATGAAATCTCAGCTGATGCTGTGTTTGTCACATATGATGGTCAAAATATTAAAAAATATGGCACGCATTTAGACCGAGCAAAAACAGCTTATATTCCTGCATCTACATTTAAAATTGCCAATGCACTAATTGGTTTAGAAAATCATAAAGCAACATCTACAGAAATATTTAAGTGGGATGGAAAGCCACGTTTTTTTAAAGCATGGGACAAAGATTTTACTTTGGGCGAAGCCATGCAAGCATCTACAGTGCCTGTATATCAAGAATTGGCACGTCGTATTGGTCCAAGCTTAATGCAAAGTGAATTGCAACGTATTGGTTATGGCAATATGCAAATAGGCACGGAAGTTGATCAATTTTGGTTGAAAGGGCCTTTGACAATTACACCTATACAAGAAGTAAAGTTTGTGTATGATTTAGCCCAAGGGCAATTGCCTTTTAAACCTGAAGTTCAGCAACAAGTGAAAGAGATGTTGTATGTAGAGCGCAGAGGGGAGAATCGTCTATATGCTAAAAGTGGCTGGGGAATGGCTGTAGACCCGCAAGTGGGTTGGTATGTGGGTTTTGTTGAAAAGGCAGATGGGCAAGTGGTGGCATTTGCTTTAAATATGCAAATGAAAGCTGGTGATGATATTGCTCTACGTAAACAATTGTCTTTAGATGTGCTAGATAAGTTGGGTGTTTTTCATTATTTATAAGAATTAGAAGTTTGAGGTTAATCTATTTTTGGTAGTGTTTCAAAAAGTATGCTGAAGAAAAAGCCGATTGGATTTTGATAAAATAGAGAAATGCAAATAACTCTAGCAATCAAATGTCCAACCTGCCTCAGTGATAGTATAAAGAAAAATGGTATCAAAGTAGATGGGAAACAAAACTATCAGTGCAAAGACTGTAAACGTCAGTTTATTGGTGATCATGCACTGAGCTATCTAGGATGTAAGTCAGGTATTACTCGTAAAATATTACAGTTGATGGTCAGAGGCAGCGGTATACGAGATATTGCTGAAGTTGAGCGCATCAGTATCGGTAAAGTTTTACGTACTTTAACTGAATCAACCTATGAAATTCAGCCTCAGCAAAGTCATTATGAATCTCTCGAAGTAGATGAGTTCTGGAATTTTGTTGGAAATAAAAAGAATAAACAATGGCTTATTTACGCCTATCATCGAGAAACAGGTGAAATTGTTGCTTATGTTTGGGGTAAACGAGATTTAGCTACAGTCTAACAATTGAAGACAAAGCTTAAACAATTAGATATTCACTACACCCGAATTGCAAGTGATCATTGGGACAGTTTCATCACTGCTTTTAAAAATGGTAAGCAAAGTATTGGTAAATTTTTTACTGTAGGTATTGAAGGCAATAATTGCAAAATAAGGCATAGAATTAGGCGTAGCTTCAGAAGAAGCTGTAATTTTTCAAAAAAGCTTGAAAACCATTTTAAAGCTTTTGATTTAGCCTTCTTTTCTTTTACATCAATAATGGCTTCATTTAAAGGCAGCATACTTTTTGAAGCACCACCAAAATTTTATGTTAAGTAGAGACTAAAAATGCCCTTGATTAAGGGCTTACAAGGGCATTTTGTATAAGGTGTATTATGTTAATTTTAGAATTTCTTCATCTAGATAGATGGTATAGTAGAGTGATATCTCGATAGGTATAGTGTTTTGCAGTTTAGAGGAGATATCGCGATGCATACGCGGAAGGCAATAACGGAGGCGCTTCAAAAACTCGGAGTCCAAACCGGTGACCTCTTGATGGTGCATGCCTCACTTAAAGCGATTGGTCCGGTCGAAGGAGGAGCGGAGACGGTCGTTGCCGCGTTACGCTCCGCGGTTGGGCCGACTGGCACTGTGATGGGATACGCGTCGTGGGACCGATCACCCTACGAGGAGACTCTGAATGGCGCTCGGCTGGATGACGAAGCCCGCCGTACCTGGCTGCCGTTCGATCCCGCAACAGCCGGGACTTACCGTGGGTTCGGCCTGCTGAATCAATTTCTGGTTCAAGCCCCCGGCGCGCGGCGCAGCGCGCACCCCGATGCATCGATGGTCGCGGTTGGTCCGCTGGCTGAAACGCTGACGGAGCCTCACGAACTCGGTCACGCCTTGGGGGAAGGATCGCCCGTCGAGCGGTTCGTTCGCCTTGGCGGGAAGGCCCTGCTGTTGGGTGCGCCGCTAAACTCCGTTACCGCATTGCACTACGCCGAGGCGGTTGCCGATATCCCCAACAAACGGTGGGTGACGTATGAGATGCCGATGCTTGGAAGAGACGGTGAAGTCGCCTGGAAAACGGCATCGGATTACGATTCAAACGGCATTCTCGATTGCTTTGCTATCGAAGGAAAGCCGGATGCGGTTGAAACTATAGCAAATGCTTACGTGAAGCTCGGTCGCCATCGAGAAGGTGTCGTGGGCTTTGCTCAGTGCTACCTGTTCGACGCGCAGGACATCGTGACGTTCGGCGTCACCTATCTTGAGAAGCATTTCGGAACCACTCCGATCGTGCCTCCGCACGAGGCCGTCGAGCGCTCTTGCGAGCCTTCAGGTTAGAGGCCGTCGACAATGATAATCTGGATCAACGGACCTTTCGGCGCCGGAAAGACGACGCTCGCTAAGCGGCTGCGCGATCGGCGTTCCAAATCGCTGATCTTTGACCCCGAGGAAATCGGGTTCGTGGTGAAAGAAACGGTCCCCATGCCAGCGAGCGGAGACTATCAGGATCTCCCCTTGTGGAGGGGACTTACGATCGCGGCGGTCAGGGAGATTCGAAGGAATTACTCGCAGGACATCATCATCCCAATGACGCTCGTGCACCCGGACTATCTGACTGAGATACTCGACGGGGTAAGGCGGATCGACGATCAGCTGCTGCACATCTTTCTGACGCTCAACGAGGACCTATTGCGTCACCGGATCGCGAACCAGACCATGCATCCTGACCCGAATCGAAATGCGGAGATTCGAGAGTGGCGATTAGCGAATGTCGCCCGATGCTTGGCCGCAAGGGAACGGCTTCCATGCACAACCCGTGTTCTCGATAGTGGTGCACACACCAGCGATGAACTCGCAGCGATGGTGCTCGACGGAATCGATGGGCGCACCTGATCGCCTTCGACGCCTGCGCAAAGCGTAGCGCGAGGGTGGCGGGCTCACGACCAAACGCCCAGAGGTCGATCATCGC
The DNA here is from genome assembly GCF_021560715.1 of Acinetobacter sp. SCLZS86. Lineage (NCBI taxonomy): Bacteria > Pseudomonadati > Pseudomonadota > Gammaproteobacteria > Moraxellales > Moraxellaceae > Acinetobacter > Acinetobacter sp. SCLZS86. Next base: position 100,871 of record NZ_CP090865.1, on the reverse strand, counting down.
AGGGATGTTTGGCTTTGTGGTGCGGACGACGGGACTCGAACCCGTACTCTCACAGAGAAGCAGATTTTCGTACCACCTCGACTTTCGCCGCCGTCTGATGACGTTCGTGGTCTGGACTGTCCCTTCGCCATTGCCCGAAGGCTTTAGGCGCCGCCCGTCCAGTCTCTACACCTTCCCCCGAAGGGGCTTGGCTCGGGATTGGCTTAGGGTATTGCCCGTTAGCGTTCCCCGACTTTGAGCGGTTCTACTCCGCGGATTTCCCCGCGGGCACTCCAATTTTAAAGTCTGCTGCGTCTACCGATTTCGCCACGTCCGCCTTTTTTCGCCGTTCCTAGCGCTCGTGCGATGCACCTATGTTGCACCTAGCGCCGAATCGTTCTTCGTCATCCTGAAAAACCACGTCTCCTAAAGCCTTGCATAGCTTATCTTTTCTCCACCACGAACTTTTTTGGGCACTGTTGCAAATAGTCGGTGGTGATAAACTTATCATCCCCTTTTGCTGATGGAGCTGCACATGAACCCATTCAAAGGCCGGCATTTTCAGCGTGACATCATTCTGTGGGCCGTACGCTGGTACTGCAAATACGGCATCAGTTACCGTGAGCTGCAGGAGATGCTGGCTGAACGCGGAGTGAATGTCGATCACTCCACGATTTACCGCTGGGTTCAGCGTTATGCGCCTGAAATGGAAAAACGGCTGCGCTGGTACTGGCGTAACCCTTCCGATCTTTGCCCGTGGCACATGGATGAAACCTACGTGAAGGTCAATGGCCGCTGGGCGTATCTGTACCGGGCCGTCGACAGCCGGGGCCGCACTGTCGATTTTTATCTCTCCTCCCGTCGTAACAGCAAAGCTGCATACCGGTTTCTGGGTAAAATCCTCAACAACGTGAAGAAGTGGCAGATCCCACGATTCATCAACACGGATAAAGCGCCCGCCTATGGTCGCGCGCTTGCTCTGCTCAAACGCGAAGGCCGGTGCCCGTCTGACGTTGAACACCGACAGATTAAGTACCGGAACAACGTGATTGAATGCGATCATGGCAAACTGAAACGGATAATCAACGCCACGCTGGGATTTAAATCCATGAAGACGGCTTACGCCACCATCAAAGGTATTGAGGTGATGCGTGCACTACGCAAAGGCCAGGCCTCAGCATTTTATTATGGTGATCCCCTGGGCGAAATGCGCCTGGTAAGCAGAGTTTTTGAAATGTAAGGCCTTTGAATAAGACAAAAGGCTGCCTCATCGCTAACTTTGCAACAGTGCCTTATTTTTCATAAAGAGAATTTGACCTTCAGTCATGATGTAGCACAATCGGCAATAAATAAACTCATGTTTCAGATGCTTGCTGCATTTGCAGAGTTTGAACGCTCCATGATCCGTGAGCGTCAAAAGGAAGGAATTGCAAAAGCCAAAGCGAAGGGCTTATATAAGGGAAGAAAGCGGAAGGTTGACTATGTTGAAATACGAAAAGCAATGGCTGAAGAAAATTCAACATTTAGAGGTGTTGCAGAAAAGTTTAAAGTAGGGATAGCAACAGTACAAAGAGCTTTAAAAGAAGAAACTAATAATCAATAAGGTTGATTAATGAAGACGCTTAGATATTCAAATTTAGAAAAGATCATGACCATTTATACTGAAATTTCTACTTATATTACATTTCATAATGCGACTGGTTTAACAGATATAAATAAATCAATGGAAGATTTTTGAACCGTACCGGGTTTGTCGGAGACCAAGCTTTCTGAGAGAATGTCCCGATGAAAAAAGTAAAATATACCCCTGAAATCAGAGAAAGAGCGGTTCAATTATTGATTGAATCCGAGAAAGATTATCCATCGAATTGGGCTGCGATCACCGCTATTGCTCCCTGAGCAGTATACTGCGCAAGGGTTGTACTCCTGAAACACTACGTGTTTGGTATCAAAAATATTTAGATAAACAAAATCCAGTTAAAGTACAGCAGCTTTCAGACCAAGAACGTATCAAACAACTCGAACGCGAAAATAAAGAACTGCAACGCGCCAATGAAATTCTACGTAAAGCAGCCGCTTTTTTCGCCCAGGCGGAGCTCGACCGCCCACACAAATAATGGTGGATTTTATCCATAATAATAAAGAGCTGTACGGAGTCGAGGCGATTTGTAGAATTTTACCGATCGCACCTTCAACCTATTACCGGACTCTAGATCTCTGTGAAAATCCAGAACATCGAGCAAAGCGAGATTTACATGACTTGCATCATGCTGAGGAGATTAAACGAATTTGGAAGGAAAGTTCAGGTCGGTATGGTGTACGTAAAGTCTGGCAAAAACTGAAACGTGAAGGCTATATTATTGCGCGCTGTACTGTTGCTCGATTAATGCAAAAGCTAGGTATAAAAGGTGTTTGGCGTGGTAAGAACAAACAAACCACCCGTAGCCGAGATGATCAAAAACGAGCGGATGACTTGGTAAAACGTAATTTTACTGCTGATCATCCTGACCAACTGTGGGTGAGTGACTTTACGTATATTCAAACAAATTCAGGCTGGGTTTATACTGCATTTATTATTGATGTGTTCTCACGAGCAATTGTTGGATGGAAAGTATCGACACGGATGAATACAGATATGGTGCTCGATGCATTGGAGCAAGCATTTAGGGCGGCAGAGGGGGCTGGAACGCTGAGTGCGCCCATGCCGCATTGCGAAGCAAAAGATAATCGGATAAAATGTAGCAATTCATATTCGTAAGCGTGGAGTAATCAGATGGGAAATTCCAAGTCAGCAGACAAGTAAGCCGCAACAACCAGTATTGTTGTTGCGGCGCTCTGTAAGGCTAGTCTCATCTGATTGCTGACGAGCAGACGTCGCCCGGTATTCCTTAATCGAGGGTTGATTCGTCATGACCACCACACGCCCCGCGTGGGCCTATACGCTGCCGGCAGCACTGCTGCTGATGGCTCCTTTCGACATCCTCGCTTCACTGGCGATGGATATTTATCTCCCTGTCGTTCCAGCGATGCCCGGCATCCTGAACACGACGCCCGCTATGATCCAACTCACGTTGAGCCTCTATATGGTGATGCTCGGCGTGGGCCAGGTGATTTTTGGTCCGCTCTCAGACAGAATCGGGCGACGGCCAATTCTACTTGCGGGCGCAACGGCTTTCGTCATTGCGTCTCTGGGAGCAGCTTGGTCTTCAACTGCACCGGCCTTTGTCGCTTTCCGTCTACTTCAAGCAGTGGGCGCGTCGGCCATGCTGGTGGCGACGTTCGCGACGGTTCGCGACGTTTATGCCAACCGTCCTGAGGGTGTCGTCATCTACGGCCTTTTCAGTTCGATGCTGGCGTTCGTGCCTGCGCTCGGCCCTATCGCCGGAGCATTGATCGGCGAGTTCTTGGGATGGCAGGCGATATTCATTACTTTGGCTATACTGGCGATGCTCGCACTCCTAAATGCGGGTTTCAGGTGGCACGAAACCCGCCCTCTGGATCAAGTCAAGACGCGCCGATCTGTCTTGCCGATCTTCGCGAGTCCGGCTTTTTGGGTTTACACTGTCGGCTTTAGCGCCGGTATGGGCACCTTCTTCGTCTTCTTCTCGACGGCTCCCCGTGTGCTCATAGGCCAAGCGGAATATTCCGAGATCGGATTCAGCTTTGCCTTCGCCACTGTCGCGCTTGTAATGATCGTGACAACCCGTTTCGCGAAGTCCTTTGTCGCCAGATGGGGCATCGCAGGATGCGTGGCGCGTGGGATGGCGTTGCTTGTTTGCGGAGCGGTCCTGTTGGGGATCGGCGAACTTTACGGCTCGCCGTCATTCCTCACCTTCATCCTACCGATGTGGGTTGTCGCGGTCGGTATTGTCTTCACGGTGTCCGTTACCGCGAACGGCGCTTTGGCAGAGTTCGACGACATCGCGGGATCAGCGGTCGCGTTCTACTTCTGCGTTCAAAGCCTGATAGTCAGCATTGTCGGGACATTGGCGGTGGCACTTTTAAACGGTGACACAGCGTGGCCCGTGATCTGTTACGCCACGGCGATGGCGGTACTGGTTTCGTTGGGGCTGGTGCTCCTTCGGCTCCGTGGGGCTGCCACCGAGAAGTCGCCAGTCGTCTAACCGACGACTGGTAGCAGGCCCGCTCCGATGCGGCGCACTAACCATCGAAACCTCGTGAATGTCGGTATCCTGTCTGGCAGGATACCGCTCATTTCCCTTGTTCAGTTCATCGCCGTCGCCGAGCATCTGAATTTTCGGCATGCGGCCAAGGCACTTGGTATCAGCCAGTCGAGCGTCAGCGCGCGTGTGAAAGCGCTGGAGGATAACCTTGGTGTCCTGCTATTTGAGCGCCATGCGCGGGGCGTTCGGCTAACAGACGCAGGCAGGCACTTCATGGAGCGTGTCACGGCGGGTGTCGATCAACTCGATCACGCAGTGAAGACCGCAGGCATGACAGCTCAAGGAGAATACGGCCGGCTTCGCATCGGCATCCATGCCTTAATCCCACGCAGCTTTCTCACGGAGCTGATCCGTCATTATCGGGAAGAACATACGGGCATTGAGGTTGAGATCACCGAAGGCACAGCCCGCGATGCGGTGATGCAGCTTCGTGCTGACCAGCTCGACGTGGTGTTCGTCGCGGGCAAGCCCGAGATGCCCGACTGCCATACACGACCGATCTGGACCGAACCGCTGGTGGCCGTGCTATCGGATGGGCATCGCCTCGCCGGGCAGTCCGCAATCACTTGGTCCGATCTGGTCGGCGAGACTTTCATTGTTCGCTATGGTGGCACCGGCCCGCAGGTCCATGACCATATCGTGCTGCGCCTTGCCGGGCGTTGGCCCGCACCGTCGATCCGGCGCTTTGATGTGGGGCGCGACACGCTGCTATCTATGGTCGGACAAGGCTTCGGCATCACTATCGTCGGCGAGGCAACGTCATTGTTGCCGACGACCGGCATCGTCTTCCTGCCCTTCCTCGATGAACCGGAGCCGGTTGCCTTTACAGCCGTCTGGTCGCCGTTCAATCGCAACTCCGCACTGAAAAATCTACTCAACCTCGCAGGCAAAATGAAGCGTGACGGCGATTCGCCCAATCGTTTCCTGGATGGCACTCGACCGGCACGATAACGGCACAGGCGATCCATCCTATTTGCCGCCGATAGTATCCGGCAGCCCTCCGGCATCCTCTTTCCTGTTGCCCGTCCCGATTTTGCCTACTCTCTGATCGGCTCCGTCTCTTTTGCCGACTGGAGCCTGCATTGCGCGGAGGCCGAATCCTTTGGGGTCAGATCGCCGTAGTCATCACCATCGTTCTGGTGATGACACTGAGAAATTTGACGATAATCAAAATACTGACCTGCAAAGAAGCGCTGCATACGTCGATAAAATGATTGTGGTAAACACTTGATGGGCAAGGCTTTAGATGCAGAAGAAAGATTACATGTTTGCTTTAAAATAATCACAAGCATGATGAGCGCAAAGCACTTTAAATGTGACTTGTTCCATTTTAGAGATTTGTTTAAGATAAGATATAACTCATTGAGATGTGTCATAGTATTCGTCGTTAGAAAACAATTATTGTGACATTATTTCAATGAGTTATCTATTTTTGTCGTGTACAGAGATTATTATAGAAGCCCCCATGAATAAATCGCTCATCATTTTCGGCATCGTCAACATAACCTCGGACAGTTTCTCCGATGGAGGCCGGTATCTGGCGCCAGACGCAGCCATTGCGCAGGCGCGTAAGCTGATGGCCGAGGGGGCAGATGTGATCGACCTCGGTCCGGCATCCAGCAATCCCGACGCCGCGCCTGTTTCGTCCGACACAGAAATCGCGCGTATCGCGCCGGTGCTGGACGCGCTCAAGGCAGATGGCATTCCCGTCTCGCTCGACAGTTATCAACCCGCGACGCAAGCCTATGCCTTGTCGCGTGGTGTGGCCTATCTCAATGATATTCGCGGTTTTCCAGACGCTGCGTTCTATCCGCAATTGGCGAAATCATCTGCCAAACTCGTCGTTATGCATTCGGTGCAAGACGGGCAGGCAGATCGGCGCGAGGCACCCGCTGGCGACATCATGGATCACATTGCGGCGTTCTTTGACGCGCGCATCGCGGCGCTGACGGGTGCCGGTATCAAACGCAACCGCCTTGTCCTTGATCCCGGCATGGGGTTTTTTCTGGGGGCTGCTCCCGAAACCTCGCTCTCGGTGCTGGCGCGGTTCGATGAATTGCGGCTGCGCTTCGATTTGCCGGTGCTTCTGTCTGTTTCGCGCAAATCCTTTCTGCGCGCGCTCACAGGCCGTGGTCCGGGGGATGTCGGGGCCGCGACACTCGCTGCAGAGCTTGCCGCCGCCGCAGGTGGAGCTGACTTCATCCGCACACACGAGCCGCGCCCCTTGCGCGACGGGCTGGCGGTATTGGCGGCGCTGAAAGAAACCGCAAGAATTCGTTAACTGCACATTCGGGATATTTCTCTATATTCGCGGTTCAGCAGGCATGTCCCCTTTGAGGGCGACCCGACGACAGGATAATCGACCTTATGGTGCGCAAATATTTCGGCACAGACGGTATTCGTGGCAAAGCCAACGAAGGCGCGATGACGGCGGAAACCGCCTTGCGCGTCGGCATGGCGGCTGGCCGTGTCTTTCGTCGCGGTGACCACCGCCATCGTGTCGTGATCGGCAAGGATACGCGCCTGTCGGGCTATATGCTTGAACCCGCGCTCACAGCCGGTTTCACCTCGATGGGCATGGACGTATTCCTTTTTGGCCCGCTGCCGACAACGTATAGGAAGAATAAACGCCCTTTTCACCCAAGTCCAACAGCTTTGGACCGCAGTTGACTCTTTCGACACCCCTGCGATGCAACCCAATCCGGCTGACGGGGAGCCAGCAACGCTGAAAATTTACCCTCCTCTTTCCCACTAGCGGCTCCTTTTCCGACAACCAGCACGGCGGATCCCTGCCGCGGCGCTGTGAACGCAGCATTTTGATTGGTATCGTTGGCCTTCAGGCTCGTCAGTCAAACAGACCCAGGAGCAGCTCAGCCGGTGGCGCCCGGCTTTCGGGTAACGCCCTGGTCCCGCTGGTTTCGGCTTTGTGCTTCAGGTGATCAAGGATCTGCTTGATCACTATAGGGTCTTCAATGCAGGCGATGACTTTCATGGCGCCGCCGCAGCCGCTGCAGGTCTCGATGTCGATATTGAAAACACGCTTGAGCCGTTGCGCCCATGTCATCGACGCTCGCCGTTGTGCTGGTGTTGCCGGTTCATCAGCCACCCTGACCTTGTTGCCCCTGCCCCGTTTTGCCGGCGTGACCAACGCCCGGTGCCGACTGTTGGGTGCGAACACCCCGTGGAAGCGGGTTAGGTTGACTCTGGGCTTCGGTACCAGGGCGGCCAGCCTTGCAATGAAATCCAATGGTTCGAAAATGACGTGCGTGGTGCCGTCCCGGTACGGCGTCTTGAGCTGGTAGCGCACGTTGCCGCCTCGTGTTAACGACAGCCGCTTCTCGGATACCGCCGGGCGGCTGATGTACCGGCACAGCCGTTCGAGCTTCTTGCGTTCATCGGCCCTGGCCGCCACGCCGGCGTGCAGGCTGGACCCGGCTACCTTGCCAATCCCGTCACCGAACGGATCACCACTGGTCGGCAGAGTTTGCAAAGTGAACACCTTTCGCCCCGCCTGTGAACCGACAGCGATACGGTAAGTGATCGAGTGCCCCAGCAGGGGTGTCATCGGGTCGTCATCCACCGCATCCGAGGCCAGATAGCTGTTTTCGACATCCCGTTCCAGCAGGCCTTGCCGTTCCAGATAGCGACCCACCCGGTGGGCGATGGTGTGCGTCAGCGGCACTGTTGCAAATAACCACGAATGGTAAGCTGAAGACTGTTTTAGCTAAAGGTGCAGCATATGAATCCTTTCCATGGTCGGCATTTTCAGGGCGAAATCATTCTTTGGGCTGTGCGCTGGTATTGTAAATATGGCATTAGCTATCGTGAACTGCAGGAAATGCTGGCCGAACGGGGTGTGAATGTTGATCACACGACTATTTACCGTTGGGTTCAACGTTATGCTCCTGAAATAGAAAAACGTTTACGCTGGTATTGGCGTAATCCTACAGATCTGAGCTCGTGGCATATTGATGAAACCTATGTAAAAGTGAATGGACGATGGTCTTATCTGTATCGTGCAGTCGATCAACGTGGCGATACCATTGATTTTTATCTTTCTTCTAGACGTAATACCAAATCAGCATATTGTTTTCTTGGAAAAATTTTAAATAATGTGAAGAAGTGGCAAATTCCACAAGTGATCAACACGGATAAAGCACCCACATATGGACGTGCTTTATCACGGTTAAAACGGGAAGGTAAATGTCCACCAGACCTTGAGCACAGGCAGATTAAGTATAAAAATAACGTGATTGAATGTGATCATGGCAAGCTAAAGCGGATCATCAGGGCCACATTAGGATTCAAATCTATGAAGACGGCTTATGCCACAATTAAAGGTATTGAAGTCATGCGTGCACTACGTAAAGGACAAGCATCGTCATTTTATTATGGTCAGCCTCAGGGTGAAGTGTGTCTAATCAACAGGGTTTTCGGTCTCTAAGTACTTTTTAAAGGGAACATCATCGACTCAAATCTCTATTTGCAACAGTGCCTTTACAAGTTAGTGAATAGCTTATTGGGATTAGCAACTAAATTTAGTTTAACTTATAAAAATCATGAAACACTGTTCGAATTTTAAGCGTGGAACGTGAAAAATCACAAAAAAAGCCCACCTTGGGGAAGGTGGGCTATCAACTAGAAACTACAGCATTGATTTCTAAGTGGAATTATAACGCATTACGTATAAGGTGTATTATGTTAATTTTAGAAAAATTTAAGAATCTTTACGTAATGGTTTGTTCAATATTTTTGATTTCTTGTCTTTTAGATCAATCAGAAATAACCAATAACATAAGCCAGGAAATAGAGCCAGAAAGCTAGCCCATGTTTCGGTATACATCTTCCACCAATCTTCAGCAATCTTTCCAGTATGCCCCCATCCTAAAAGAATAAAAAATGGAGTAGCAATAATTAGAGAGGTAATACAGATGGTTAATAAATTAAGACTGTTATAACGATTTAAAAGAATTGAGAATATGTAGCTAAAAGGCACAGTCAAATAGAAATATAAAGATATAAAAAAACAGTCGAAGTTTATACTTCGACTGTTTAAATTACATAGAAAGAAAGTTAAAGCAAATTAAACCAATTAATGCTGAAGCTGCAAGGACGTACATCACTTTGAGCTGGAAATGAAATAAGCCAACCAAAGCTACAAGTGCAATTAACGCAGCAACAATATCGAAAGAGCCGTTAAAACCTGTTGGCCAAAGTACATGATAAGCAAAAAATAGGGCAAGGTTAAGAATCACACCAACAACTGCGGCTGTAATAGCCGTTAACGGAGCTGTAAATTTGAGCTCATTATGTGTTGATTCGATAATTGGTGCACCAGCTAAAATAAAAACAAAGGAAAACAGGAAAGTAAACCAAGTGACTATGCTTGCTCCAATGGTGCCCGCCAAGAATAAATGATCTGAGCCTAAGATTGCTTGATTGAATGCTCCTAAAAAGCCAACAAATGCGACCACCATAATTAAAGGGCCGGGCGTGCTTTCACCTAGAGCTAAGCCATCTATCATTTGAGTCGGACTTAACCAACCGTAATAGCTTACAGCACCCTGATAAACATAAGGCAATACTGCATAGGCACCACCAAAGGTGAGCAGGGCCGCTTTCGTAAAGAACCAAGCCATTTGGGTGTAAGTATGATCCCACCCCAGCGTTAAGCTTAGGCTCAGGATTGGAATAAACCACAGTAGACCACCAATTAGCAGAATACTGCCCAATCGTTTCCAGCTAAAGATCGCATGTTCAGGTGTAGGAGTATCATCATCAATTAAAGCACGACCATAATCTTTTTTACTCTGCTGGTGTGCGTTTCCACCAGAAAATAGGCTTGGATATTTTTTTCTGGTTAGATAACCAATGATTGCGGCAGAGAGCACAATTAAAGGAAAGGGTAAGTTGAAGAAAAATATAGCAATAAATGAAAGGGCTGCAATCAGCCATAAAAATTTATTTTTAAGTGATCGACTGCCGATTCGATGTGTTGCATGAAAAACAATGGCAACAACAGCAGGTTTAATACCGTAAAAGAGCCCTGCAATAATGGGTACATCACTAAATTTTACATAAACCCATGAAAGACCAATTAAAATAAATAGTGAGGGTAGTACAAAAAGAATCCCTGCAACTAAACCACCGACGGTTCTATGCATTAACCAACCGATATAAGTTGCTAATTGTTGTGCTTCAGGACCCGGTAAGAGCATACAATAGTTCAGTGCATGCAAAAATCGCTTCTCTGAAATCCACCGCTTTTCTTCAACCAGTTCTTGGTGCATGACCGCAATTTGACCTGCGGGCCCCCCAAAACTAATGAACCCCAATTTAAGCCAGAATAGGAATGCTTGCCAAAATGAAACTGACTGTATCTCTTGTTCTGGTTGTATAACAAGTTCTTGTTCCATGATTATTCTCTTGATAGGTTGGCATATAAGCCATCGAAAATGTGATTCGATAATGCAAATAATTGGTCATCGTCACTTATCTGACTTCGAATTCCTTGAATAACTTTTTCAATACCGATCGCTTCTGGAGGCTCAATTCCTCCTACATCAAGGTAATGAACAATTTCAGCGATTTTCTTTAATGCGGGTGTTTCTAGATCAAAACTATGTAAAAGAACTTCGAAGGTCACCCAATGATTGACATGACTGAAAGTTGCACCATCAAAATCGAATCCAAATGCATCTTTGGGGCAGTCACTTGGCGTTTCTAACCAAATGAATGTTGGTGAGGTATCTATAAAAGTCTTGATTAGCCATGCAGAAGCTAGACGATCAATCCAAGGCCTTTGTCGTGTTGCCCAAATTCTGTTTTGATAATTACCTTTATCCAGATGTTGAATATGAGCTTGTATAGCTTTAGGTTCATTGACTTCACCTAGACGTGCAATAGTGAGTTCCAATAAGGAAAGTTCATTAAGAACCTGTACTTGAGTCTCATCTGGATAATAGTCAATGTCTACAAGTGCATCGATGCTTTTTCTTAATTTACGAATCTGTTTGAGTAGTTCTTTCTTATCATCTTTAGTTTGACGATCTCTTATTTCCGTGAGTTGTTTATAGAGGGTTTCGTACTCTTCTTTTCGATTGAAAATAGGTGCGAGTTCAAGATTTAAAGGTGGCTCTGCGTAAAACATATAAGCAGTTCCTTGTTCAGAAACAACATCATTAGCAATAGAGGTAAACTTCTCACTATGATTAATAGGGAGTATGTAGACCCCATCTCTAAGGGTCGCGGCACCACTTGCTTTCAAAGATCGCCAGACTCTCATCCGAGTGCTTGTGTTCTGTGTAGGCAGAGATGTTATGAGCAAAGAAATAGACATGTAGTATACTCAACATATTTGTAGAATATATTACTAATAAATTTTTAAACTTCAAAGACGAATAAATGATTTCCTATAGTAGGAAAAATATTAAGAAAATATTTATCCAGAACATATTTAAATTGAGGGTGTTATGGAAAAGGGAGCAATAATTTCAGATTGCAGTAAATATCGTTATTCTCTATGGCGTATCTGGGATAAAGAGAAACCAATGTTTTCTTTTATTGGTTTGAATCCCTCAACTGCAGATCATATTCAAGATGATCCCACTATCACTCGTTGTATCAACCTTGCCAAAAGTTGGGGTGGCGGTGGTATTTATATGGCTAATCTCTTTGCATATAGAGCAACTGATCCACAAGAAATGATGTCTCAAGAAGATCCCATTGGCTCAGATAATGATTTTTACTTAAGCGAAATAGCTTCCAAATCCCAAAGAATTATTGCTTGTTGGGGTAATAATGGGGGGTATCAACAAAGGTCCTCTACTGTAAAAGAACTATTAAAGGGTAAACTTTATTATCTAGAATTGAATAAAACAGGTGAACCAAAACATCCTCTTTACATCCATTCTGAAACTCAAATTAAGCCCTATTTAACATAATGGCTGTTATACGAACTATCTTTGTAATGCATATTGCATTACAATATTCTCATGCATTCAATAAATGGGAAAATGATGGCTACTGTTAATTTCAGGGTCGATGAAGCCCTTAAAGAAAAGTCTTATTCCATCCTAAAAGAACAAGGAATTGCACCTACTGAGTTCTTTACTAATATTCTTGAATATATTGCTACGACTGGAAAGCTTCCAGTACAAAAAGCTTTACTCTCAGAAGAGGATACCGAGCTATTAGCGATTGTTCGTAAACGTGTTAATGATCCTAAAGAGATGTTCGAGGAAGTCACATTAGATGACTTATAAGCTTTTACGTCATAAGGACTTCACTGCAGAATGGGAAAAGCTTCCTAGTGCTATACGAGATCAATTCAAGAAAAAATTAGCTAAGGTAATAGAGCAACCACATATTCCAAAGAATATGCTTAAAGGTGATCTTGCAGGCTGCTATAAAATAAAATTATTAAAAGCTGGTGTCCGACTTGTTTACCAGGTCAAAGATGATCAGGTAGTTATTTTGCTAATTACCGTTGGAAAACGAGCTGATAGCATTGTTTATGATGAAGCAAAAAAGCGGATAAAAGACTAAAAATGGGAGCTGCATGCCCCCATTTTTGGCTTCGTATAACGTGCATTATGTTAATTTTAGGAGATCTATACAATTCTGTACTTTTTCACAATCATAGAAAAAGCAAATAAAATACTTATCCAAAATAAATAATCAATAAAAAAATTGAGAAAAACAAATTGATCCATGCCGATGAAAATAAATAAAGGATTGATACTTATACTTCCGACTGGAGAGGTTTCACCATCTATAAGGAACTGTAGAGGAAATCCCCCAGCTATGACTTCAACTTCTCCAAGCTTATCTACAACTATGCGGTCAACTAATATATTTTTTTGATAAAGCAAAGATACGTAGGTCAAAATAATTGCTAAGAAATTAAAATATAAAAATTTTTTCATAATTTTATCTCATATATCTATTAATTTTAACAATTTTTAATCAGAGCCTTTTGGAATAATTTGCTTTAATTTCTCTATTATTATTTTATCAAAAAATTCCTTTAATATGAAAAAATTAGAATTTATTTTATTAAGTTTACTTGCAGCCTGTAGTCCAGTTACAGAAAAAATTGAATCAAATATAGTTGTTCCACGTATTCAATATACGGGGGGAGCAGATAATGCAAGTTATAGTGAGGCTAAGCTTATTAGGGAAGGTAAATGCCTATACCTAGAACATGCTGATGGATCTAAAGTTCTGCCAATTTTTGCTACAAAAACTCTAGATTGGGATATGGAAACTAAGAGCCTAAAAGTAGATTCGGATACTTATTTTTTAGGTGATAAAGCAGCATATGGAGGCGGAGAATCCTATCCTCTAGAAAAAAATAATTATTCTTGGATAACTGAAGTAGATCCTAGCTGTGATACCTCAAAAGTTATAGTTATTAGTCGACTCATAAGACCAATTGAACAGAACTACCAAAATGAAGAATAGCCTATTTTACTGTCTTGCATTAGTTTTAATTATAGGATGCCAACCATTAGAAAAGAATGGATATATTTCTATTAAAAATTGGACCAATGCCCCAATCACAGATCTTAAAATAACTTATATCAGTGCTCAAAAAACTTATAGCTTAGGTACTCTTTATCCTTATTCGGAATATAAATACGCCATCAACTATGAGCAGCATAATGAGGATTCAATAATCTTTTCATATGTAGATAAAAGTCATAAAAAGATTAATCAAGAAGTAGCTACATATGCAGCCAAATATGATAGGAGAATTTATGAAATAATTATTCAATAGAATATAAATTTATATAGAAATTACAATTACTAATTGAACGAAAGAGCTTCTATTTGAAGTTTCAAAAACTGGAGTTTTCCACCAATCTAACCTCCATTTAACATAATGGCTGTTATACGAAATTAATGGATGTCCGTATAGATTACTTGCATATTGTATTCGATCGAATACAATATAGTGAGAAGATAAGGAAGCCTCATGATTGAAATTAAACGTCTGCCAGAATTTGATGAATGGTTAGATGGCATTAAAGACAATATGACCCGTATTCGCCTAAATCGTAGACTAGATAAGGTTCAACGTGGAAATTGGGGAGACATTAAGCCTCTCCAAGATGGCGTTTGGGAAATGAGAGAATTCTTCGGTTCTGGATGGAGGATGTATTACATCCAGCATGGTGACGTAGTGATTGTAATGCTTGGAGGCGGAGATAAATCGACTCAACAACAAGACATTGATCGTGCAGTCAAACTATCGAAAACATTGGAGGATTAAAATGGTTAAAGTCGCTGATTTACCAAGTTTTGATATGGCTGAGTCACTCAAAACTGAAGAAGACATTGTGATGTATCTCAACATAGTTCTTGAAGAAAATGATCCAGCTGAATTAGCTCATGCCCTTGGCGTAATTGCCAAAGCTCGTGGCATGACTCAAATCGCTAAAGAAGCAGGGATTGGACGTGAAGCACTTTACAAAGCCCTACGTCAGGATTCAGCACCACGTTTTGATACGATTAATCGTGTAGTAAATGCATTAGGCTTAAAACTCACTGTACAACACGCCTAAAACTTTAAAAAATATAGTAAAAATGGGAGCTTATAGCTCATACGCGCCAACTTAAGCCATGTTGATGATATTTCATACACTCTGGTGCCTCCTAAATAACATTGAAATATCATCTGTAAATCGTTGTAATTTCCTCTTCCTAGGCCGCTCCGACATACTTTTAATACTGCTTGCTAGATTGGCTTCAAAGCTTGGATATTCTGCTAACAAACTGTATTTAATCTGATCATTCAAGTCTTGAATTAGCCGCCAAGGACTTAAGTTTCGGTTTTTATCGAGTAAACTAACACCATGATTAAAATAATGTTGTTTATAGATTTTCTCTACTAAAACTGCGTAAAGTAGCTTTCCGAGTAAATAAACCTCAGCTAATTTACCGTCTTTTTTAGCCCTTAGTAAATCTATGTTAAGCAAGCTTTTTAATCGTTTTATATATAGTTCGATTTGCCACCTGGCTTTATAAATATTTTGAACTTGAAGCGTACTAAGAACCTGCGGCGGAATCGTTGTAAATACCAGCATCCAGTTCGTTAAGTAAAGTGTTTGAGCTCTGACTTTTCGCCCATTTTTCTTAGCAAAGGTCATCATTTCTCGACGTTCATTCTCTGCAACTTTTGTGTTTTTAGCTATCGCATGGACATAACCCTTGATCCTCTTATCGCCTAAAATCATATAACACTCAATCACCTGATTTTTCTCAGACCGTGATATAAGTTGCTGATGCCAATCAATCTTAAGCTTTTGATTATTCGAATTAAATGTATAGAGAGGCATGGAGTTCGGTGTATATCTGACAATGACATCAGCGCCTTGATCGACTGTCGGCATAATGGTTTGAACTCGACTATAGCCACGGTCAGCCACAAAGACATAACCCTCACGAAGCTGATAATGCTGAAGTTTTTCGCCAACTTTGTCTGTTGTAACAACAGCATCAGTGAGCGTTAAATCCATCAAATCTATGCCGAGATGTAGTCTATAGCTCGTTTGTGTCGCACCTGGTTCCTGAACGGTAGAGCCATCTACAGCTATAAATTTTAAATCGCCTTCTGTATGGTTATGATCTGTGGTAAGAGTTTCTTTTAAAAGTGATTTAATCCAGTCAGCACAAGATATTAATCTCTTTTTTACGGCTTCGTCGCTGATTGCGGAATAAGTTTCAGTGAATTTTCCAGCGCATGCTCTTAAAGACAAATCGAGGCCACAATACAGCATAAGTAATTTAAACAGTTCTAAAGGCGATTTAATTTTTCTAGCCCGTTGAAAAGCATTACAATTTATCGCCATTTGTTCAATATTTGAAGGAAGTACTTGTAATAACTGTTGAAAATGAATCATGATACGCCACGGTGGTTGTGTTTTGTGTTAGCGCATTAATAAATACAACCACCTTTTTTATTTTTCAAGCGATAATTATAATATATTTCAACAGTTTAAGCCTTAAGTTGGCGCGTATGAGCTTATAGCTCCCATTTTTTGACTTCGTATAACGTGTATTATGTTAATTTTAGAAATTCTAAAAAAGGGATAGTTAAAAACTATCCCTTTATCTTGTAAGAATTATCTTAGTAATAATACTGGTTTTGTAGAGCTTGATAACAATTTGGTCGTCGTACTACCAATAAAAAACTGGCGTATTTTTGAGTGACCATATGCACCAACCACCATCATATCAATAGCGTTTTTCTCTTGGTAATCTAATATTGATTTCTCGATATCACCTTCAAGTACGATATCAATTACATTAAAACCATTATTTGCAAGCAGCTCTTTTGCCCAAGTAACTTGAGATGTCATATCACTATTTGGCTTACCAACATATACCACATGAGCTGTCAGGTTTTTTAATAAAGGGCTATTGGCAATTTTTTCTACACAAATGCGTGCAGTCTGACTTCCATCAAAAGCAATTAAAAAAGACTTAGGTGGACTAAAGAGTGCAGATGTTATTAATACGGGTTTATGAAGGGCACGAACAACATTTTCAATATGGGTTCCAACTTTACTGGAATCATGCTCAGTTTCAGTCCCATGCTTACCCATAACAAGAACTCGAATGTCTTCTTCCATTCCCATAATTGTTTCTAAAAGACTGCCATGGCGTTGAAAACTTTGAGCATCAATAGAAAACTTCTCCAATAGATAATTCTTTGCTTCCCGAAGAAGAATCTGACCATGTTCTAGCTCAATTTTTCCCTTACGTTCTTCGAGTTCAACTAACTCGTTTAGCAAGGTTTCTCGACTTCCTAGACCAATTGCACCACTTAAATCTTGTGGGGCTTTCGCTTTTGGCTTATCAATGACATGCAATAGTTTAATAGGTGAACTAAGTTTATCGCTAAACCAAGCTGCATAATCACACACAGTATTTGTTACTAATGATCCATCAATACATGCAATAATTTTTGACATAACTAATCCCTCTTAGTGGCTATTTAAGCGATCTAAAGCATCTGGTTTGTCGTGGATACCAAACTTATCGACTAATGTTTTACTAGCTTCATTCATTCCAATAAGTTCGACTTCTGTTCCTTCACGTCTAAACTTAATGACCACTTTATCTACGGCAGCGACCGCAGACACATCCCAGAAGTGAGCCTGACTAACATCAATCACAACTTTTGAAAGTGCTTCTTTGAAATCAAATGCAGAAGTAAATTTATCTGCTGAGCTGAAGAACACTTGACCTGTTACCGTATAAATACGGGTATTTTCAGGTTCATTAAATTCGGACTGAATTGCCATGTAACGTTCAATTTTATTGGCAAAAAATAATGCAGAAAGAAGTACACCGACTAATACGCCATAAGCCAAGTTATGTGTTGCAACGACCACGACGACTGTAACGATCATCACGATATTGCTAGAAACTGGATATTGGCGAATATTTCGTAATGAATCCCAGTTAAATGTTCCGATTGCTACCATGATCATGACCGCAACCAGTGCAGCCATTGGAATGACTTTGAGCCAGTCACTGATAAACACCACCATAATTAACAGGAAGACCCCAGCACTAAATGATGATAAACGGGTACGTCCACCAGATTTCACATTAATAATGGATTGACCAATCATGGCACAGCCTGCCATTCCGCCTAAGAAGCCAGAAGCGACATTGGCAACACCTTGTCCTTTACACTCACGGTTTTTATCACTATTGGTATCGGTTAAATCATCCACAATTGTTGCGGTCATCATAGATTCAAGCAAACCGACGGCTGCTAATCCCAGTGAATAAGGCAAAATAATAGCTAAAGTTTCAAGATTTAAAGGAATATCAGGAAGTAAGAAAATTGGTAGCGTATCTGGTAATTGCCCCATATCGCCTACGGTTCTTACATCTAAACCAATGAACAAGGCAAAGAGCGTAAGGAGGACAATACAAATGAGAGGAGAGGGTAAAAGCTTCCCTATCACTGGGATATAAGGGAATAGATAAATAATAGCTAAACCTCCAACTGTCATCGCATAGACATGCCATGTCACATTGGTGAGTTCAGGCAATTGAGCCATAAAAATTAGAATAGCTAAGGCATTCACAAAGCCAATCACGACTGACTTTGATACAAACCGCATCAGAGCACCTAATTTTAGATAACCTGCTAGGATTTGAATAAATCCTGTCAAAATTGTGGCTGCTAATAAGTATTGCAGACCATGCTCTTTAACCAGTGTGACCATTAATAAAGCCATTGCACCAGTTGCAGCAGAAATCATACCAGGGCGACCACCTACGAAAGCAATCACGACTGCAATACAGAATGAAGCATATAGCCCGACTTTAGGGTCGACACCTGCAATGATGGAGAAGGCAATTGCTTCAGGAATTAGAGCCAAAGCAACAACAATACCCGCAAGAACATCCCCGCGAATATTGGAGAACCATTGTTCTCGAATAGTGGATAACATGAAAATAGCCTATTTTTTTAAATTTTAGGAAAGGCTAGTGATGTGATATATGACACACAAGCTACTACACCACATCACTAGACAGTGATGAGTTATTTACTGAATTAAGAGGTAAATAAACTTATGGTGGCGTAAGTGTCATATTAAGAAAGATATCTATTTTGGAGGATTTCGGGGGCAATGATAGCAGTTAGACTCTTTTCTATCCACCCTAACCGCAGTATCGAAGTAAAAGTATAGAATTATCATAGATAATTTTAGAATTGATTTATGTCCATTTAACATAATGGGCGTTATGCGAAGTCAAAAATGGGAGCTTAAGCTCCCATTTTTATCGATGATTTTTTAAATCTTTCAGCATTGCTTCACGCAGAATTTCATTCATTCGTGTTTGATAGCCTTTACCTTGAGCTTTAAACCATGCAAGTACATCAGCATCTAAACGGATGGAAGTCTGTTGCTTCACTGGACGGTAAAATTGATTTTGGCGTACAGCATTACTCCAGTCTGTAATTTCAGGAATATCTGATAGATCTAGCTGATCATCAGGAACCGTGCCTTTAGCAAGCAAGCGTTGAATTTCAGCATCTTGCTTCTCACTAAATTTTTCATTCAGTTCTTTGCGTGAGTATCTAACCATGCTCATATTTATCTCGCTCCGCTTTAGTTACCTGTCTTGCACTAATGATTCGTATGATTTCACAGTCATCTTCATCAAAGATGGTGTGAGCCACCAATAACATTAGTACGCCTTTTACTTTTCCAATGGTTTGCCAACGTTCTTCACCATCGGTATGTCTGTCTTGGATTGAGATCCGTAATGGATCTTCAAAAACAAGGCTTGCAGTTTCGAAAGAGATATCATGCTTTTTCTGATTCTTTCGATTCTTAGCCTCATCCCATTCGAAATACTGTTTCATAAAAAACATTCAAATTTGTATATACAATAATGTATCACAAAATTGTATCACTCAAGTTGAGAAGCGTAATTTTTAGTCAAATTTATTGGCAAGAACTATCAAAACTGCTCATAAAAAAGCCGACTTGTTTCCAAGTCGGCTTTTGAACATCATCGAGCAAATAATTTATATCATAAGTTTTTGATTTTTATATTTTTCAATTTGTGCATTTCGTATAACGCCCATTATGTTAATTTTAGTTTTCCTTAATACGACAAAAATATCTACTTCATTTCACGAGAATTTCTTTTGCTAAAAGTTCTTCTTTCGTTACACCGAAATATCTTATTTCTAATTTAGGCCTGCCTAACATCTTTAAAAGATTGTTTTCATCATTTATATTTTTTATAGCTTTGCTTACACAATCAATTACGTCATTAGTTTTAGAAATAGCTTCTTTTTCAGATACTTGATCGCTTACTTTTCGAGATATTAAGTCATCAAAATATATCCTATATTCTTCACAAACTAGATAAAAATAAGGGTCTAATCTATCTAAATCATATTCAGATTCAAAGGGTTTACGATCTAATAAATCTTTTTCAGGATAAATAATCAATTGTCCTGCATCGAACCAAAACTCCACAGAAAAATTATCAAACTCAATTCCATTTAAATCATTACTAAAATTTTGAAAATACTGTAATAAAAGATTTTCTATATCCTCTAAAAACTCTTTATTCTTAATATCAAATATTAAAGATTCATTAGAAATAGCTTTGATACAATCTTCTTGAATATCTAACCCCTTTAAAGTCATTTTTACTCCATTTAAATTTTTAGGTTTTGGTGCATTAAGAATTTTGATTAACTTAACATAATGGCGGTTATACGAAATTCACCGTTTCGAGCCCCAAATATCAAGTTTATTTCTTGCATAAATGTATCCTATAGGATACATTCTACTTATGTACTCAATATATACCACTGAAGTCTTTGATGACTGGTTCACCAAGTTAAAAGACCAGCAGGCAAAAAGACGCATACAAGTCCGAATTGATCGGGTTGAAGATGGAAACTTTGGAGATACTGAGCCGGTCGGTGAAGGTGTTTCTGAATTACGTTTCTTCTTTGGGCCAGGCTATAGGATTTATTACTGCAAGCAAGGGCAAAGGGTTGTTATTCTTTTAGCAGGCGGAGATAAGTCTACGCAAAGTAAAGATATAAAACTTGCCCTGCAATTGGCACAAGATTTAGAGGAGGAGCTATAAATGGCTATTAAACTTCGCAAATGGGACAGTGCTGAGCATCTTAAAACAGAGGATGATATGCAGGCTTACTTACAAGCATGTATTGAAGAATCTAATGGCGATGCCGCATTCATTGCAAAGGCTTTAGGTAACATTGCAAAAGCTAAAGGAATGGCTCAATTATCACGAGATACAGGCTTAGGCCGAGAAAGTCTTTATAAAGCACTTTCTGGTGATGTTAACCCTAGTTTTGATACTGTGATTAAAGTTGTAAAAGCACTGAATTTACGCTTAGCAATTTAAAAAAAGTTATTAAAAAATGGAGCTTTAGGCTCCATTTTTTAATTTCGTATAAGGTGTATTATGTTAATTTTAGAAATTCTTAATTTCCATCTATCCAAACTTGCTTGATCCAATCTGCTAAATCTTCCCACTGCTCATCGCTATATCCATCTGCTGTCCAATATCTAATTTTATGATTAGGAGATAGGCAATAATAACTACCATTATCGTAAGCGTCCGCTGAACCCCATGCCTATTTTTTAATTCGATTTAGGTTTCCAGCGGTGTGGCAGTAACTCTTCAATTTGGGTCACTTTGTGTGTCGGCAGCCTTTTCAGCACATCACTTAAATAGGCATACGGATCCAAGCCATTCAGCTTTGCTGACTGGATTAACGTCATGATGTTTGCCGCTCGCTGACCACTGCGCAGCGAACCTGCAAACAGCCAGTTCTTGCGCCCCAAGGCCCAGGGACGCATCTGATTTTCAATCCAATTATTGCAAATCGGTAGATTGCCATCATCCAGATAGCGGCTTAAAGCTGGCCAACGCTTCAGAGTGTAATTGATGGCCTTGGCGGTGGGAGAACTCGATGGCACTGTCAGATAATGTTGGTTGAGCCATTCATATAGTTGTTGCATCACTGGTTGACTATGCTGTTGTCGGTATTCGCGGCGGTCTTCCGCTGTACCATCGGTCTTTTTCCTGAGCTCTGCTTCTATCGCATACAGTTTCTGAATCAGCACTAATGCCTGTTCAGCGACCTGACTTTTCCCAGTTACATGCAGTTCATGGAATTTACGACGTGCATGCGCCATGCAGCCCACCTCTATGACCTGGCCTGATTTAAAGCGTGCTTTATAACCACTGTAATCATCACAGACTAGATAACCCTGCCAGCCTTTCAAGAACTCTGCAGCATGCTGGCCTGAACGACTATCCTGAAAGTCATAGATCACCGCCTGAACTGGATTGTACTGTGTAGTGGCATAGGCCCAGACATAACCTTTCTTCGGTTTTTTCTCATCATCACCCATCCGCATGATGGTGACCGGCGTTTCATCGGCATGGATCACCCGCTGTTGCAGCACCACCTGTTTTAAGGCATTGGCCAGAGGTTCCAGTTCCACACCGCAGCGACCAATCCAGTCAGATAAAGTAGATCTGGACAGATCAATGCCCGCCCGCTGATAGATCAGGCGCTGACGGTACAGCGGCAAATGATCGGCATATTTCGATACCAACACATGGCTGAGCAGTTCAGGTGAAGCAATGCCTTTATCAATCACATAGGCGGGCATCGCTTGCTGAGTCAGGGTGTCACACTGATCACAGACCCATTTACCACGCACATGCTGTTCCTTATAGAACTGTGCCGGTCTGAAATGCAGTTTTTCACTGACATCTTCGCCGATACGACGTAACTGGCAGCCACAACTGCATTGGGTTGATGCAGGTTCATGCTCAATACGGATGGTGTGTAGATGATCTGGCAGTGGTCGACGTTTAGGTTTGTTGACTGTGGCTTTCTGTGTCCCTGCATCGGTTTTATCTGCATTTAATCGTTCTAATTCCAGATCAACGGCTGCGATATCTTCTTCGACCGCTTCGTCCCATAGATGGATTTGTTTTGCAGTGAGATGTTCGTTTTTACTGCCGAATTTGTGCTGTTTAAACAGCGCCAGTTCATGCTCGTATTTTTGGTTGAGAATAGAAAGATGTTGAACTTTGGCATCTAATTGCTGGTTTGATTGTGCCAAAGACTGATGCTGCATCGCCAACTGCCTGGTGAATTCCAGCAGTTGTTCATGGGTCAGTTGGCTTAAGTCAGGCAGCGTATTCATGACCCCAGTATGCCTGAGGTCATGAAGAGAATGAAATAGAACGTTTGGAGAATAGCAGAATGGATCAAGCTAGTTTAGAGCATTGTGACCACTTGCTGTCGTCCAATGCGCTGCCAGGGCAAACCCTGGATTAATGCCTGTAACTGTTCCGGGCTGAGGGCCACGGTTTCACCTTGGTGAACTTGAGCCCAGTGGAATTTTCCCTGTTCCAAACGCCTGGCACACAGCCAGATGCCCAGTCCATCATGTACCAACACTTTCATACGATGGCCACGTTTATTACAGAACAGGTAAGCACAATGCGGTTTAATGTAGCCAAAGGCTCTCACCACCTGAGCCATGACAGTATCCATCCCTGCTCGCATATCCAGAGGTTGGGTAGAAAGCCAGATTTCATCAATGCGGATCATGTTGCAAGTGCCTTGAGTAATTCTGCTAAAGCAGATATTTCTGATACTTGCCATTTCAAGCCAATTTCTGCTTTTGAGTGGGGTAAAGTAATTTGAACCGTTAACATGTCAGTAGGAGTAGGATCTAGTGGTGCAGAGCAGGATAAGGCAATAAATGCAGGTTTATTCGGTAGTGGTGAGCGATCATTCCCAGGCTTAGCATCAATTAAGCGAATCCATTTGGATACAAGATTTGTATTCAATCCATGTTGCAAAGCGACCGAAGCAATTGAAACGTCCGGTGCTTTACAAGCCTGAACGATCTGCTGTTTAAATTCAGCACTGTATGTTCTTCGTTTTTTCGCAAGAGATGCGATGGATGTCTGGTGATTTGTAGTCATAAATTTTAGTCCCCACTTGTTTTTAAGTGGGGACTAAATTAAGGCTTATAGGATGAATTCATAAGGTGTGTTCAGCGGACGCTTACCCATTATCTTCACAAATAGGTAGCCAATCTTCTGGCAGACCTTGCTCCCTAGCATCATTTAATATCTGAGATAGCCCTCGATAGCATTCTTTCTCATCTGTAAGAGACGCTAATTCAATTGTTCCATAAAAGATATTGCTAATCTCTTTCAAAACTTTTTTATAATCTTTTGGAAAAATAAAACCTATTTTTCGTTCATAAGCAGATATGAAAATATCATCAGGTAGTTCTATGTTTAGACGACTATTCCCAGATAGTTCTTTTAATTCTTGAATAATGTTATCAAGCTTATTTTGCATATACATTCTGCTCTATCGCATTAAAGTTCTTACTACAATTTAACATAATGGCTGTTATGCGAAACGAGATTGTAACTCCAAAATAGAAATGTCCGGTTTCTCCAAAGTAAAAATGTCCGCTTTTAGAATAGGCACTTTTGCAATTCTCTTAGCGGACGGTTTGATATGTTGGTGTCTATGTCGGATAAAGAACTTAAACGATTGTCGGTCTTGCAAGAAATCTGTGATCAACGCATAACCCAGTCCCAAGCTGCTCAGCTACTTCATATTTCAGAACGTCAGATCAGACGTTTATTGCAAAAATACAAAGCTCAAGGCCCAGCTGCATTAGCACATGCTGCACGTGGCCAAATCAGCAATTCCAGGCTTCCTGAAGAGCTCAGACTCAAGTGCCTCAATATTGTTTCGGATCAACTGCATGGTTTCGGACCCACTTTAGCGCATGAAAAGCTCACCACTGTTCATGGATTCGATATTTCAGTGGAAACACTGCGTTCCTGGATGATTGCAGCCGATCTGTGGATTCCTCGCGCCAAGCGCCTGAAACGCCCGTATCAGCCTCGTTATAACCGAGATTGTTATGGTGAACTGATTCAAATCGATGGCTCACACCATGACTGGTTTGAAGGACGCGCTGCTAAGTGCTGTCTGCTGGTATTTATCGATGATGCCACAGGAAAATTACAGCATTTACGTTTCTGTGAGTCGGAATCAGCATTTGACTATATGATTTCAACACGTTTGTATGTTGAGCAGCATGGTAAGCCGTTGGCGTTTTACAGTGATAAACATTCAGTCTTCAGGGTGAATCAAAGCAGCAAGAAAGACACCAAGATTACCCAGTTTGGACGCGTACTCAGTACCCTCAATATCGATATCATCTTCGCCAATTCACCACAAGCCAAAGGCCGTGTAGAACGGGCGAATAGAACGCTTCAGGACCGTCTGATTAAAGAAATGCGCCTGGAAGGCATCTGTTCGATTGAGCAAGCGAATGCCTGGCTGCCCTGCTTTATCGAGCAATTTAATCGTAAATTTGCCAATATGGCCTTTAATCCCAAGGATCTACACCGGACTGTCACTGAAACAGCCGAAGAATTAGATGATGTTTTTACCTGGCGTGAACCCCGCAGAGTCACGAACAGCCTGACGATTACTTATGATAAATGCGTATATTTACTGGAAAATACCGAAGAAAATAAAAGGTTGATCGGCAAGTATCTTGAGTTTCTGGAATACCCGGATGGCACGGTAGCCATTGAACATCAAGGAAGAAAAATCAATTACAGCATCTTCGATAAATTAAGTCAGCTCAACCAGCGAGAGGTTGTTGAGAATAAACGTTTAGGTGCTGTTCTCAATCATATTCAACAACAGCACGAAGAATTAGAACAGCAAAACAAACGCAATCGTTCTCAAAAGATGCCGAGCAGACGTGCACAGAAAACAGTAATCAAAGAACGAAATCTGAATCCTGTGCTTGACTTGGAAGTGTCTGTATAGGACATTTCTATTTGGTTATTAGGTAGGACATTTCTACTTAGGAATAACAGAGATCTACCAGCTCTCGTTTTTTGTTATGGAAACTGCTAAAATTCAAATACGCCATTGACGTATAAAGAGTCCATGTTATTTATTGAAACCAGCATCTTTACCAAGCAAATTAAAGACCTTGTATCTGATGAGGAATATCGTCAACTTCAGCAAGATCTTTTGGTACAGCCTGATAGAGGTGACCTAATCAAGAATGGCGGTGGTATTCGCAAAGTACGTTGTGCTCAAGGTAACAAAGGGAAAAGTGGTGGGATACGGGTGATTTATTATTGGGTCACCGAGGATGATCAGATCTTTTTCTTAGTGGCTTATCCAAAATCAGTAAAAGATAATTTAACAGATAAGGAAACCGCCATTCTGCACCAACTCGTGAAGGAGCAATTTCATGGATAACAACTTATTTGATGACTTGGTTGCTTCAATCAAAGAAGCTGGAGCTATCAAACGTAAAGAAGTTAAAGCAAGCCGAGTTACAGAACTCGAATTGCCTGATATTAAAGAAGTACGTGAAAAAACTGGCTTGAGCCAAAATGAATTTGCTGCACGTCTACATATTAGCCCCCGTACCCTGCAAAATTGGGAACAGGGACGACGCTATCCAACTGGACCAGCAGCTACATTGATTCGAATTTTAGATGCTCACCCAAGCCTTATTTGAAAAAATTACTTAAAAAATGGGAGCTTAAGGCTCCCATTTTTATTTCGTATAAGGTGTATTATGTTAATTTTAGAAAATCTTCACTACTATTATTTTAAAATAAGCCTTATATCCAAGCATAAAACAAGGTTGTCTAGACTTCTTTTAACAGTAAAGTTATCATAAAACTGAATTTTATTTTTTAGGTAAGTTTATGCATTCTATCCGCATTCGTTAAGACACAACTATTTGCATAGTGACACTATTTTATAATGGTGGGCTTTTGTTGTGTCTTTAAGAATATATGCGGATATATAAAGTAAAAGTATGCTTAATTTATAAGTATGCTTTTAGTGCATAGTTTCCAGTTATAACTTAATTGACTAGCTATTTGTCCACCCTGTGGATGAATAGCTTTTTTTTTGGGAGGACACTGTGATGCTAGCTTTTGTTTTCACCTAAATCCTGTTTGCTGCATAAAAAATTTCAAGAGCTAAACAGGAGTAAATAAAAATGAGTTTAATTATTAAAGCGAGAAACATACGCTTGGATTATGCTGGGCGTGATGTTTTGGATATTGATGAATTGGAAATTCACTCTTATGACCGTATTGGTCTTGTGGGTGATAACGGAGCAGGAAAGAGTAGTTTACTCAAAGTACTTAATGGCGAAATTGTTTTAGCCGAAGCGACATTACAGCGTTTTGGTGATTTTGCACATATCAGCCAACTGGGCGGAATCGAAATAGAAACGGTCGAAGACCGGGCAATGTTATCTCGCCTTGGTGTTTCCAATGTACAAAACGACACAATGAGTGGCGGAGAGGAAACTCGTGCAAAAATTGCTGCCGCATTTTCCCAACAAGTACATGGCATTCTAGCGGATGAACCAACCAGCCACCTTGATCTCAATGGAATAGATCTACTTATTGGTCAACTTAAAGCATTTGATGGAGCATTACTTGTTATCAGTCATGACCGATATTTTCTTGATATGGTTGTAGACAAGATATGGGAGTTAAAAGACGGTAAAATTACGGAATATTGGGGTGGTTACTCGGATTACTTGCGTCAAAAAGAAGAAGAGCGACAACACCAAGCCGTAGAATATGAGCTGATGATGAAGGAACGGGAGCGATTAGAATCTGCTGTGCAAGAAAAACGCCAGCAAGCTAATCGATTAGACAATAAGAAAAAAGGAGAAAAATCCAAAAACTCTACCGAAAGTGCTGGACGACTTGGGCATGCAAAAATGACTGGCACCAAGCAAAGAAAACTGTATCAGGCAGCTAAGAGTATGGAAAAGCGTTTGGCTGCATTAGAAGATATTCAAGCACCAGAGCATTTGCGTTCTATTCGTTTTCGTCAAAGTTCAGCCCTAGAACTGCACAATAAGTTCCCGATTACGGCAGATGGTCTGAGCTTAAAATTTGGTAGCCGTACTATCTTTGATGACGCTAACTTTATAATACCGCTTGGCGCTAAAGTCGCTATAACTGGATCGAATGGAACAGGGAAAACGTCCTTGTTAAAAATGATATCAGAACGTGCTGATGGATTAACCATATCTCCAAAAGCTGAAATTGGCTACTTTACACAAACAGGATATAAATTTAACACGCATAAATCTGTGCTCTCCTTTATGCAGGAAGAGTGCGAGTACACAGTTGCGGAAATTCGTGCAGTATTGGCTTCAATGGGGATCGGAGCGAATGATATTCAAAAAAACTTATCCGACTTATCGGGAGGTGAAATCATCAAACTGCTTTTATCCAAAATGCTTTTAGGAAAATATAATATTTTGCTTATGGATGAACCAGGAAACTATCTTGACCTAAAAAGTATTGCCGCATTAGAAACAATGATGAAGTCCTATGCAGGAACTATTATCTTCGTATCTCATGACAAGCAATTGGTCGATAATATTGCTGACATTATCTACGAGATCAAAGACCACAAAATCATCAAGACTTTTGAGAGAGATTGTTAATGATAGCCAATCTAATCCGAACATTAATTATTGAACTCTTTAAAGGAAATTAAAAATGACAATTCAAGATATTCAATCACTTGCTGAAGCACACGGCTTGTTGCTTACGGACAAAATGAATTTCAATGAAATGGGCATTGATTTTAAGGTCGTTTTTGCTCTTGATACAAAGGGGCAACAATGGTTGCTGCGTATTCCTCGTCGTGATGGCATGAGGGAACAAATCAAGAAAGAAAAACGCATTTTAGAATTGGTAAAAAAACATCTTTCTGTAGAGGTTCCTGATTGGAGAATTTCATCTACAGAATTAGTGGCTTATCCCATACTTAAAGATAATCCTGTTTTAAATTTGGATGCTGAAACCTATGAAATAATTTGGAATATGGACAAAGATAGCCCGAAATACATAACATCTTTGGCAAAAACCTTATTTGAAATCCATAGTATTCCTGAAAAAGAAGTTCGGGAAAATGATTTGAAAATTATGAAACCTTCAGATTTAAGACCTGAAATAGCAAACAATTTGCAGTTAGTAAAATCTGAAATTGGTATAAGTGAGCAATTGGAAACCCGCTACAGAAAATGGTTGGATAATGATGTTCTATGGGCAGATTTCACCCAATTTATACATGGCGATTTATATGCTGGGCATGTACTAGCTTCAAAGGATGGAGCTGTTTCAGGCGTTATTGATTGGTCAACAGCCCATATAGATGACCCAGCGATTGATTTTGCTGGGCATGTAACTTTGTTTGGAGAAGAAAGCCTCAAAACTCTAATCATCGAGTATGAAAAACTAGGGGGTAAAGTTTGGAATAAACTATATGAACAGACTTTAGAAAGAGCAGCGGCCTCTCCTTTGATGTATGGTTTATTTGCCTTAGAAACTCAAAATGAAAGCCTTATCGTTGGAGCAAAAGCTCAGTTGGGAGTTATATAATTTAAAAATATGATTGCTGAGAACTGCCTTGTTTTGAAACTTGGTTGGCTTTAATTAGTTTTTAGTATTCTTTATAGAAAATGCCTCGATCAAGGGGCATTTCTAACAATCATTTAACATAAAATTTCTTATGTGAAGTAACCTGAATGCAGCGGTGCCCCATTGGGGGCGCGTTGAGATAAGCCTCTTTTAGATAACTTTAGCAACTCGATAGACAGTTGCAACTCCACAATTCACTGCTTTGGCAATTTCTTCCTTAGTCATATTGCCAACTACTAGCAATTCTTTTATTCGTTTATGTTTAGCCTCATTTGCCTTCTTGCCTGTTGGTTTGTAACCCGAACGTGCCAGGCCCTGCTTAATACGTTCTATACGTTTCTCATTGTCTAGGCGGGCCATTGTTGCCAGAAGATCAATCAACATATTGTTGATGAGTTCCAAGATTGAATGAGTAATGCTGTCACTGGTTTGAATCATTTGGTAGGTAGTAGGAAGATCTGCTACGACTAAACGAAGTCCCTTCTCCTGGATCCTGCGCTTCAGCTCTTGAAAATCTCGTTGGGTTAGGCGTGATAAGCGGTCAATACTTTCAACTAACAATGTGTCACCTTGATTTGCTTCTGACAGTAGCTTATTCAATTCAGGTCGGTCTAACTTCGTACCACTATAGTTTTCCACGTACACAATGGTTTCACCCAAATTCAAGTTTTGGTTTAGATCCTGAAGAATCTGCAAAGCCCTTTCTGCATCTTGATCTTTAGTTGAAGCTCGTAGATAAATACGTGTATTCATTTCTATCATTTAATCTTAATTCTATTAGATTAATGATAATACTATCATTTAATTATTGCATTAAGTCTAATGATAGATATTGTATGCGATTTGGCTCGCTATCATTCAGGTATAGTCTTTTGATAAAAAAAGCATGACTAAAAGCCATGCCTTGGGAATTCGTATAACGTGTATTATGTTAATTTTAGATAAACTATAGAATCCATTAGTTTTTAAACCAATAAATTAAATATTTTATGGAACTCCAGAATATTTATTCAGGCGATACTTAAGCAATAAGGGTAGGGTGATTACATAAAGTATTGCAGCTAATGCCCATACCATTCCAGGAGCTGATGCCTGAGTCATAAAATAGAGGCTAGTAACTAATACAGGACCAATTATAGCCCCCAGACTATTAAAACTGCTTAATAGCCCTTGTAATTCACCTTGTCTTTCATCACTAATACCTCTGGACATCATTGCTTGCAAAGCAGGAACGGCTACTCCACCAAGGGCAAACAATGGTAACAACGCAAAAGGCACCCATTCTTCAACAGCAATAGATAAAAGAAGTAAACCAATTGCATCGCAAGCTATTCCACATAACAACGTATTTTTCTCTCCAAACCTCTTTACCATAGGGGCGATAGCAAAAGCCTGTGCAATAGAATGGCATATTCCATAACTAGCAAGGGAAACACCTGCAATAAATATACTCCAGCCATAACGATCCTGCCCATAGATAACCCATAAAGTTGCGGGGACTTGTGAAACCAATGTGATAATTAAAAAGATACCAAGCAATGGAGCCATATTAGGTTGAGTGATCAAATAGGATAATTTCTTTAATATTGATTGCTCCTGAACCTTCTCAGTCATTTTATTGCTGTGTTTTGATTCTTTTAATAAGACTGCTGTCATTATTAAATTAATCCCATTCATAAAAGCAGCAGCAAAGAACGGTGCATGTAAGTTCCATTCACCCAAAACTCCACCTATTACCGGACCCGCTATAAACCCAATACCAAAGACAGCTCCAAGGAGACCAAACCTTTTTGCACGCTCATGGGCTGGAGTAATATCTGAAACATAAGCTGTTGCAACAGCCATGTTGGCACCTGTAATTCCCGCAAAAATACGACCAATATATAGCCACAATAGAGAAGGAGCAGCAGCCATTAGGAGATAATCAGCCGTTGCACCAGCAATTGAAATAATTAATACAGGTCGACGTCCAAATCGGTCACTCAACGCTCCAAGGATAGGTGCAAAAATGAACTGCATCAGAGCATACACAGCTAATAAAGCACCATAGTGAACACCGCCTGCTTCAGCTCCAGCCAATGACCGTAATAATTCAGGCAAGATCGGCATAATTAAACCAATCCCAACAGCATCCAGAAATATAGTGATTAAAATCACGCTCAATGATTTCTTCACAAATGCCTTCTCTAGCAATGATAGAATTAATATTCTCTCACACACTCCCTATCAGTGATAGATTTATGAGTAAAAAAGATATTGCACCTCAACGTCTGACACGTGAAATAGTCCTGCGTACCGCATTGGATATGTTGAATGAAGAAGGCATAGATTCAATAACCACACGCAAGCTAGCTCAACGATTGGGTATTAAATCTCCAACTCTATATTGGCATTTCAAGAATAAATCCTTGTTAATGGAAGCAATGGCGGAAACCATTATAAATGAACACCATTTAGTTTCTTTACCCATCGATGGGATGACATGGCAAGATTGGTTGCTCGCTAATTCTGTAAGCTTTCGTCGAGCACTACTAGCTTACCGTGATGGTGCTCGTCTACATGCAAGAACTAGCCCCAGTCAAGGACATTTCAACACGATTGAGGCCCAAGTTGCGCTGTTATCTCATGCTGGGTTTTCTCCTGTTGAAGCAGTTGCATTACTTATGACATTAGGAAGGTTTATTGTTGGGTGGGTCCTTGAGGAGCAGCAAGAAGAAATAAGATCAGACCCACCATTCGAAGCCGATCCAACTATATATCCACTCATGCTCCAAGGAGTGAATACCTTACAAAATATGAATGCGGATGACATTTTTGAAAATGGGATTCGTATGGTGATTATCGGTGCTGAAAGACAACTTGATATTAAAATGCAAACTTAACTCTATACTGCTTTAAGCAACTGTTCTATTTAGTAATAAAGCTTTTATCCTTAATTATTTAACATAATGGTGGTTATACGCAATACACTTGTATATTAATATAAAAATCAATATTTTAAAATTTTTCACTCAACCCTAAAATCCGTAAAAAGCCGACTTTGAAACAAGTCGGCTTTTTTATGTTCGATTCTGTAATATTTTGCCAATAAAAAATGGAACAACTTTGCAAAATTTACAATTTTGTATTAACATTTTTGTATTAACAAAAAGCGATGCAACTATGGAAATTGAGTTTTCATGGGATGAGCATAAAGCAGAAACAAACCTCAAAAAACATGGTGTAGCTTTTGAAGATGCAACCTTGGTTTTTTATGATGCCTATGCCGTCTTCAAACAGGATCGCTTTGAAAATGGTGAATATCGTTGGCAAGCGATAGGTCTCGTACACGGCCAGACAGTTTTATTAGTGGCTCATACTGTACAAGATCATAATGGGATTGATCATATCCGCATTATTTCGGCACGACAGGCAGAGAAAAAAGAGAGGAAACAATATGAGCAAAACCGTTACCTACAAAATGGATTTGAATAATCCTCCTGTTTTGTCTGAAGAACAAAAGGCAAGACTGGAAGCGTTAGCTAAACGTCCAGACAGTGAAATCGATTTTTCAGATATTCCTGAACTTGATGACAGCTTCTGGAAAAATGCAGTGCAAAATCCATTTTACAAGCCGACTAAACAAGTAACTACGGTTCGCATCGATGCAGATGTCATGCAGTGGCTAAAAGCCCAAGGCAAAGGCTATCAAACACGAATGAATAAAATTTTACGGGATGCCATGCTTAAAGAATTAAAAAATCATCAATAAAAATGGGAGCTTAGGCTCCCATTTTTGACTGCGTATAACCACCATTATGTTAAATATATTTTAGTTAAGTAATTTATCTCTTATCAATTCTTTAAATTTTTCAGGATTTTGCTCCGCTTGATTATTAAAAATATCAAAGTAAGTTAAAGCTTGTTGTTGAATTTTTCCTTTATTTGGAACACGAGAAGCAGGATGAGGGAGTCGAATTACTAAAGTCTTTTTATTCCAGAATCTTACGCTAAATCCTTCTATAGATTCTTTGAAGTTAAGAATATCTTCGTCATTAACATAATTGAGTTTCAACTGTTCCCAATTTCCATGATATGCACCTAAGAAAAAAATATTTTTAGGTTCTAATCTATCAAGTTGATTTACTAAGTTTTCTATTGATATATCTTTAAGATGCTCATACAAATCTATACTTTTATTTTTTGAATTCAATAAGTTAAAAGATTTTTTATTATAATCAAAGAAGTAGAAGTTTAACCATTGTATATACTCGTTATTATTTTTTTCTTTGACTTTACCTAAGAATTTTAAGAATTGTGATCTCACAGGTGGCTTTTCATAAAGATTACGGTATCTAATTTTACTTTCAGAAATTAATTCATTTGTACTTAAATTTCCTAATATAAAGCTATCTAATTTCAATTTCCCCCATCCAGAAGTTTCTTGGCCAACAATTACTACTTTATTTTTGGATTGGTCAAAAGAACTATCTAAAAAATCTGGAATGAAAGGTAAGCTGATTTTTTGTAAAAGAGGGTGATAATCCTTATGTGTAATAAGGTTATTTTTTAATTTATTTAAATTTTCTGAGTATTCAATCATAGTATGTTTACTTGCTTAATTTTTTTTAAGTTATATATGAAAACTTAGGAGAATAACATTGAAAATAGGTATATTTTGGTTTTATAAAAATCAAGTTCTTGGTATTTCTCATGAGTTTGATATTAATAGCTCAGATTCTTTAGGTATGATTGATAGTGCCTACAACCATGTATCTTATTGGGATGAATTACGAAATAAATTTTCTGAGCTAAGGGAAATTGAATATGACGATGTACCTCGGGGAAGAGTAATATTCGATAAAAATAAAAATAAATTGATCATCTATCTAGGGCTTTGTTGCACAAAGATTTTATAACTATATGATTTTAAAAGTTTTGATTGTTTTTTGATCTAAAATTAAATCTATTTAAATCAGATGCTTACATATTTATGCAACAAAGCCTCTATCTAGATAAGAAATTATTAATTAAAGGTAAGGTATCAAAAATTTGTGATTTTTTTGATGCTGAATATGATGTGAATACAGTATTACGCTTAGATCCGCACTATAGAACTTAATAGAAAACTAAATTTCTGATTAGAAAGATTTTCTAAAATTAACATAATACACCTTATACGTAATGCGTTATAATTCTCTTTAGAAATTAATGCTGTAGTTTCTAGTTGATAGCCCATCTTCCCCAAGGTGGGCTTTTTTTATGATTTTTCATGTTCCACGCCTAATATTTAAACAATGTTTCACAAGTTTGATTAGCTCAGTTGAATAATTAGGATACATCCCCCTTTCTCTTCTTAGCATCCATTGTTGTGGCTAGGATCGAAGAGATCAAAGCAGATAAAAAAACAGCCCTTAAAGGGCCGTTTTTTTGGTGGTTGAAAGCCATTCTCTAAGAGTATCGGATAAACTTTCTTGAAAAAATTTTCTTCTAAAAGCATATCAGCAAGTGCAGCTCCAAAGGCCTCAAAAGTATCACTAGGAAGCTTTTGAGCGTATTCGCATTGAACCGTACCGGGTTTGTCGGAGACCAACTTTCTTGAGAGAATGTCCCGATGACAAAACCAAAAAATATCCCCCTGAAATCAGAGAAAGAGCGGTTCAATTATTGATTGAATCCGAAAAAGATTATCCTTCTACTTGGGCTGCGATCACAGCTATTGCTCCCTGAGCAGTATACTGCGCAAGGGTTGTACTCCCGAAACACTACGTGTTTGGTATCAAAAATATTTAGATAAACAAAATCCAGTTAAAGTACAGCAGCTTTCAGACCAAGAACGTATCAAATAACTGGAACGCGAAAATAAAGAACTGCAACGTGCGAATGAAATTCTACGTAAAGCAGCCGCTTTTTTCGCTCAGGCGGAGCTCTGTTAGCGGCAGTGTAAAAATAACCCCCTAACGGCATTTAAAAACTGAGCCCCTTGGTGACATATTCAGCTCCTACAAAATTCAATAGTAGCTGCAGATCGACTTAATGCGACAGAACCGAAATATTGCCTCAAATAATTAAGGTTCGGTTACTAGGTCTGTAAAACAAACCCATTGCAGAATAGTGTTTAACTATCACTGATTTTTGTTGCTTAATACAGATTTTAACAGTGGTTACTTTTTTGGTTACTAAAATGTGGAATACCACAATAATATTTATAAAAAACATATATATAAATATTTATATGATGCGTAATATACGCATCATACATAAAGCGTTCTATTTTGATATAATTGATCCAATCAACCCATTGTTAGGTTTCATTTAAATTCCATGAGTCTTACTGAAATTAAAGTTCGCCAAGCTCATTGTAA
Organism: Acinetobacter sp. SCLZS86; assembly: GCF_021560715.1. Taxonomy (NCBI): domain Bacteria; kingdom Pseudomonadati; phylum Pseudomonadota; class Gammaproteobacteria; order Moraxellales; family Moraxellaceae; genus Acinetobacter; species Acinetobacter sp. SCLZS86. The sequence goes on along the minus strand of NZ_CP090865.1, from coordinate 65,275 downwards.
GGAAAAAACCAGTTTTTTATCCGATGAAGATGGGCTTAGCCTGAAGATTGAGCCGAGTGGAAGAAAATCTTGGTGCTATCGCTATACAGATCCACAAACTAAAAAACGTCGACGCATTCAGTTAGGTCTTTATCCTGATTTATCGCTGAAAAAGGCACGACAAGTCAGAGATGACTTTAAAGACAATGATTTCTGTTTTGAACAAGATACTGCCTCTAATGTCATCACCTTTGGTAAGGTCGGGGAGGAGTGGTTACAGTTCAAACTGAAAAATGCCTTCAACGATCTACCCCGCTGTGGTGTACTACAGTTAGCAGAAAGATGCTTACAGCAAGATATTTATCCAGACCTTCAGGATCTACCTTTTCAAAACATCAAGCGTTATGACCTGGTTTCAGTAATCAAAAAAATAGAGGGACGCCAAGTAAAAGAACCTGTCAAGAAAGCTTGTAGTTATTTGAACCAAATTTATGACTACGCTGTAGCGATGGGTTATTGTGAATTCAACATCGCGCATGGTTTAAATAAAATCGCCATTAACAGTAAAATCAAGAAAAATTATCCGTATTTGAAAGCGGAGGATATATCTGATTTTAAGTATAAATTACAAAAATTGGATGCCCATCCGATTATTAAAAAAGCACTGATGTTTAAATTATATACTGGAGTGCGAGGGGCTGAATTGTTATTGTCTGAGCCTCATCATTTTGATTTAAATGAAAAAATATGGAAAATACCTGCCTTGCATATTAAACAGTTTCGACGAAAAGTCATATTAGGCCATGAGATTCCAGATTTTGTAGTTCCACTTTCAAATCAGGCTTTAGAGATTTTGAAAGACGTCATGCAGTGGTCATACGGTGAAAAATACCTTTTTGCTAGCCCTCGCAAACACAATCAACCGATTCATTTTAATACTCTAAATATGGCCATACGTAAGATGGGGTATGGCAAACATCAACTATCTTCTCATGGACTACGTTCTACTTTTAGTACCATTTTGAATGACTCAGGTTTGTTCCAAGATAATTGGATTGAGGCACAACTTTCACATATTGATAAAAACCGTACCCGTGCCAGCTATAATCACGCTGACTATTTAGCTCAACGGACTGAAATGATGCAGTGGTGGGGTGATTATTTAAGTACTAGTAAGTGAAAATCGTACTGAACCGTACCGGGTTTGTCGGAGACTTTTTTATTTAAGTTAGGCCACCTGACCTAACGGGTTAATCTTATCATAGTACATTGCTTCAAACTCAAAAGGCGATACATAACCCAGTGCACTGTGTACACACTTTTTATTGAACCAATCTACCCAGTTTAGTGTCGCAAGTTGTACATCCGCTAAACCTTGCCAATCTGCTTTTAAATATTCAATCACCTCTGTTTTGTATAAGCCATTCACCGTTTCAGCCAAAGCATTATCATATGAATTACCGGTTGTACCGACTGAAGCTCGTAAATTTGCTGCTTCTAAACGATTGGTATAACGAATGGAAAGATATTGCACACCTCTGTCGGAATGGTGAATCACGTTCTTTGGCATGCCTCGATCATGCAATGCTTGCTCCAATGCATCGAGCACCATGTCTGTATTCATACGTGTTGATACTTTCCATCCAACAATTGCTCGTGAGAGCACATCAATAATAAAGGCGGTATAGACCCAGCCTGAATGAGTTTGAATATACGGGTGAGTAGACCAAAGGAATCTCACCCTTAGCCCCTCGCAGAACCGGACGTGAACCTCTCAGCTCATCCGGCTCCCATTTTCCAGTGCACAAAGGCATTTGGAAAATAACGCGCAAGTCGCCCTAAGGCATATCTAGCCCGTCTTTTGTGACGGGCCAAGTTTTTATACTTACGCCTCATCCAGCGTATAAGATAAGCATTCATATGCTGCCAGAGCGCTGACAGCCCTGAACCATAGAAACGACCATAGTACTGCTGCCAACCTTGAAGAATTGGATTAAATAGGCTTTGTTGCACAAAGATTTCATAACTATATGATTTTAAAAGTTTTGATTATTTTTTAATCCAAAATTAAATTTATTTAAATCGGATGCTTACATATTTATGCAACAAAGCCGATTAAATATTGCAGATAAATCACTTAATTCGCGATTACACATCAGATGTAGATGCCATCTCCGAATAGTCTGCCGCATTGCTTTGATAATTTGGCGATCAAAACGTGGATTAAATAGCGTTCTCTGGTGAAGTTCCAAATCCTTTAATACTCTTAGACCTAAGTACCGAGCTATTTTCATGTCGATTGCTTCATGTAACAGTATTTTTTCAAGTTTTTGATCATTTCCACGACTAAATTTAACTAGCCAATGCTTTGCCGCGAGTTGATCTGGAAGACTGTGATCTAAATAAAAGAAACCATCATATCCTTGTGTTAGTAATAATTTAGGCCATTCACCTTGAACACCTGATGAACCAGCAACAAATAAACCATATGATGCAAGTGACTCAATGAAATCTTCTTTCCTCTCAATAATTTCGCTTAGGCTAAATCCACGAGGTTTCACAGTTGGAAAATGATCTTGAATCCAGTCATAAGCTTCTTTAATTAGTAGATTACCAATAGGATTACCTGCCCCAGATTTCAGTAGGGGCCAATCAGCTTGTTCTTCTGCATTAATTGAAAAACCCAGCTGATTTAAAAGCCCTTTTCGCCCATAGCCTTGAAGTAGCAAGTCCATGAGAAATGCTGACCATTGGTTTTCTAAGTTGTTTTGTACATTGACTAGAAATTGGAATGATAGAGGGTAATGCTCCCTAAAATTAACTGAGTTTAAAAGGGCTTTGTTGCATAAATATGTAGACATCTGATTTAAATAGATTTAATTTTAGATCAAAAAATAATCAAAACTTTTAAAATCATATAGTTATAAAATCTTTGTGTAACAAAGCCATCGTGTAGCAAAGAGGGTTAATTAGAGTTTTTTAAAAGCACTTTTAAATGTGCTTTTATCTGTGCTATACTCCTATTGTTGAATAGGAGTACCTATGAATTCTGATGCTATCTGGACTGAAACTGAAGAATCTCGTTTAAAACGAGAGGATGAAGTTCGTATGCAGGAACTCAGACGTCTATTTGATTTAATGGATGAAAGAGAGCACCAACAAATTCAAGCCAAAGAGTTAGAAGAAGCTCTTAATGTTCTTTCTTGGGTTGATGTAGTACGTGCATTAGAAAGTTGCCTAGATTGTATAGTTCCCCAAAGACGGGAAATGCGATCACAATCTATAGACCGTATTGAGCAACATCGTAAATGGTTAAAGGCATTTCGTTCAGCAATGCCATACCTTGCAAAGATGCTGCTAGTTACTGATGCCTCCTTGCTTATCAGATTGAGATCCACATTGGACCGGTATGTTGAAATTAGCTACCCGAATCTACTCGTAATGATTCAACCCAAACTCCAAACACTAAATTCTATAGAGGCTTAACTATGACTCAATTAATCCATGCACGAATGACTGCAAGTATTACTGAACTCAAAAAGAGTCCGATGGATACAGTGTTGGCAGGCAAAGGTGAACCTGTCGCAATCCTCAATCGTAATACACCAGCGTTTTACTGTGTTCCGGCTGATCTGTATGAAACGATGATGGAACAACTAGAAGACCTAGAACTGAATAAGATTGCAGATGCTCGTGCGAATCAGAAACGCATTCGAGTAAATATTGATGACCTATAAGTTAGACTTTTTAGAAGAAGCATTAGCAGAATGGAATAAGCTTAATCCAAGTATTAAGCAGCCATTGAAGAAGAAGTTGATCAAGGTTTTGGAGAATCCTCGCATTCCCAAAAACAAGTTGTCAGGACATCCTAACCGCTACAAGATCAAACTTCGTAGTATTGGTTATCGTCTGGTTTATGAAGTCGTTGATGATGAGGTAGTTGTCATCGTGATTGCTGTAGGCAGACGTGAAAACAATGCCGTCTATGATGATGCCAACTCTCGTCATTCATAAATGATGTAATGCCTATAAGCAGATAGTGTCTATGAAAACACTCATGTTTATGGGCATTTTTGATGTAGATAATCTTCGATAGTAGTAAATTACAACTATTTTGAAATCAATAAACAACTATTGTGAAACCAAAACGAAATTAATTTATAGGTAAGACATTTACTTCACACAAAGCAGTTGATCCCATTTAAAGTAGTTCTGTGTTAGCCGATTTCGTGACATATTCCATGTTCTGTTCGGCATTAAACTCGCGCCCAGGGCAATCTTGGCTTTGCCATACTTAAGATGAATCGCTTCAAGGGAATCCATCAAGGCATCACTGATCTCGATGTGCTTCATGTCGGTAAACATGTCATACACATGGCTTGCCTTTGGTTCGAGACACGTCAGAATCACGCCACATTTCTTGAATGCTATATCCTTTGCATACAGGCCATCAATCATAGCTGTAGCGAGTTTAGAGAGCACCAACAGGTTGTCGGTAGGTTCTGGTAAAGCCAAGGATAAAGACTTGTTGTAGAAGGGCTTTGAGCTATCAAATGGGTTTGATTGTACGAAACCAATCAAACAACCACACAACAGATTATCATCTCTCAGTCTGCTAATCGCATCCATGACATACAATGACATGGCTTCTTTAAGATCATCAATGTGGTAGATGCGTTGACCAAAAGAACGACTAGCAATGATTTGCTTCTTTGCAGGTGGCGTATGTTCCAGTTCAATGCAAGCAATTCCATGAAGTTCCAATAAGGTTCTGTGCATCACTACAGAAAATTGGTCCCTGATCATCAGAGGGGAAGCCAAGACAAAATCCATAACTGAATGAATCCCCAGGCTGTTGAGCTTCTTGGAATGCTTTCGGCCTACGCCCCAGATTTCACCAACATCTATGGCTTGATGCAGAGTTTCAGCAGAGCATGGATCCATTGAAACCAAGTTGCAAACACCATTGAAGTAAGCGTTCTTCTTGGCAATATGGTTCGCTAGTTTCGCTTCAGTCTTTGAGCGGCCAATGCCAATACATACAGGTAAACCAAGCCAAGAAAACACACGCTGACGAATTTGATGGGCATATTCAGTCAAGTCGTAATTCTCTGAATGAGCTGTCAGATCCAGAAAGCACTCATCAATTGAGTAAATCTCCTGCTCTTTGGGAGATACAAAATCGGACAGGATTTTCATGAATCTGCGAGACATCTCTGCATACAATGCATAGTTGCTCGATAGCACCTGCACCTGATGCTGCTCTACGATGTCCTTGATCTGAAAGAGAGGAACACCCATCTTGATGCCCAAGTCTTTGGCTTCTTGGGAACGTGCTACAGCACAGCCATCATTGTTGGATAGCACAATGACAGGCTTATTGTTCAAGCTTGGGTTAAAGATGCGTTCACAACTGACATAGCAGTTATTGATGTCTACTAAAGCGTAGATCTTCTGATGAGATGCTTGCATGAGCATGAAACCAATAAAGTATTAACGCTTTCTGAATGGCTTGATGACAAAAGTCACTACACCCCAAATTAGCATTTCCTGCCCATCCTTTAGATGAATGTCAGAATACTCAGGGTTCTCTGCTTTAAGCCAACGATTATCATCACCTTCGATCATGAGGCGTTTCACGGTGAACTCATTGTCGATCAGTGCAATCACGATGTCTTCATGCTTGGCTTCAATGCTACGGTCTACAATCAGTTCGTCATCAATCTCAATACCTGCATCCCTCATGGAAAGTGAAGCGACTCTCACAACGAATGTTGCTGCTTCATTTTTGATGAGGTGTTCATTCATGTCTAATGTTTTGTCGACATAATCCTGGGCAGGAGAAGGGAAGCCAGCAGCAACCTTTTCTGAAGCCAAAGGAATGTGCATCGAGATAGACGGATCTACAAGTGTAATTGAGGCTATATCATTGAACCTGGCTTCCTTGGATTTAACTAGGTAATTCTTGATCTCGATGACACGAGATTGCGGCACACGAATTACCTTTGTAGGTTCATCATAATTTGCCTTACGACCAGCACCTTCCCGAGATCCGCCATGATTACTTTTCATCTGATGCCCCCCATTATTTGATTAAGTTACAAAATCAAATATATGACTGGATGTGTTACAGATTCAAGACTATTTCGATGAATGGTGAATAAACCTTATGGTTCCCATAAAGGCTACTGCAAACTTTCCCGCATTATCGCCACCTCACTGGAGGTGTACGACAAGTAATGTCATTTGCATGCTTACGCATGCATAGATAATTGGTTACTATTCAATTAACAAATATTAGATAAGCTATTCATTGCAGGTTGACTTTATGGCTCGTGCTCCAAAGCAAACCAAACAAGAACCATTAGAAGTCGTATTGTGGAAACAGCAGACAAGCTGCGCAAGAATATTGATGCAGCCGAATACAAGCATGTTGTTGTCAACGGCATTCTAAAATTGACCCCTTTGACCTCGTATTAAGTTTCAACCTGTGGCTGATTTCCTATTCTTTTTTATCCTTCAAACGATAACTCTCACCCGATATTTTTACCACATGAGAGTGATGCAATAACCGATCTAACATCGCAGCAGTCAATGGTCAAAGCGTTGAACAAGCTTTTGCTCAGTTTTGGGATGTGGAGAAAGAAAAGGCGCTGAATGAGCTGTGTCAAAAAGAAGCCATCAAACCAGAGGTATTCAAAACGGTGCTCCAGACTGGAGCAATGCTGTACGCCATAATCAATTCTATCGCCCAGTAAAGCAACAGACTTCCATTCATTTAGATGCTGATGTACTTGCATGGTTTAAAGCTCAAGGCAAAGGTTATCAGTATTACTCTGAGCGGCTTTGTTGCATAAATATGTAAGCATCTGATTTAAATAAATTTAATTTTGGATCAAAAAACAATCAAAACTTTTAAAATCATATAGTTATGAAATCTTTGTGCAACAAAGCCCTTTTGTCTTCTACAAAGCGTCGTGAAGTCTGGTGCTGTCCAATCTAATCCGCAAAGTTTAATTAAGCTTTGAACAAAACCAGTAACCATGCGTAAAGTGAGTCTAAATAGAGATTTGATCATCAAACAGCATTGGATCGCTATGTCGGAGTAGGTTTGATTTCGACCTTGTTTGCCTTGAGGTTCTGCATACCATTGTGTTTTTGGATCGAACCAAATGGCAATATTCCCACGATTAATGAGAGCTCGGTTATATGCGGGCCAATTGGTTGTGCGGTAGATTTTGTGTGTAGGCTTATTCATTTGGAAATTATATTGCCGAAGAAGTCCTTAAGAACAGCTTTGTGCAACAAAGCCATCTATTGGTAAAATTTATAGAAAATTTAGTCGAATGATAAATAAAATGAATAAGTTTGAAAAATATAAGTAATAATAAGAATCAAAGAAATTGTATAGTATTTAATGATTTATGATAAAAGTCCTCTAAGAGTAATAGAATGCGAAAAATTACTATATTGTCACCATCTGGTTTATTGCCGACAGAAGCAGTAGCAATTAACGAAATAGAGAATGCAATGCCTGATACATGGAGAGGATATGCATCTTTTTTCGTAAATGATGGTAAAAAGCGAGGAATGGAAATAGATTTACTCTTAGTTACTGCAGATAGACTTATCTTATGTGAATTAAAAAACTGGGCTGGGAATATTGAATCAGACGGAAAAGTGTGGAATCAGATTATAAATGGAAGGGTCATTAATCAACATCCATCTCCAGTAGGAACAAAACGAACACATGCAGAAAGATTACAGCAACTCCTAACTAAAGAATTACAAAGAGAGTGGGGGTGTTGGTACAACATTAACTGTATGGTAATAATGACAGGAAGTGCAAATTTTGAACTTAAGTCAAGTGAGAAATATTCTGTTGTAACGTTAGAAGATTTTATTAAAATAGTTAAACTACCAAAAGTTTATGAAGAAAAATTACCTGACTTAAAATTAGGAAAAGATTTTTATTCTAAATATAATAGGCCTAATAGTGCAAATAGCATACGAGCATTAGATAGATGGTTCACAGGAACAAATACAAAAATTTCCAAAAAAATTATTTCTGCATATAATTTTCGCTTAAAAGAATTTGAACCAATTTTTAAACAAAGATTTAAAAATCCGATTTATTCAGAATTTATGGGGGAGAATAAAGAACATCCAAGTCATAATGCACTATTGCGAATATGGGATTTTAGAAATAACGAATCCGAATATGCGTTAATTACTGAAAATAGAGCTAATTTAGCTTTAAGAGAATACAGAACACAGGCATATATTGAAGATCAATATAATTTTGTAAAACAAAATTATTTATTGAATCCAATACATTCTTTTGATCCTGATCTCTGTACAGAAGATTTGATTGAGGTTTATAAATTAACGCCAAATTATGAAAGGCTAGATAAATATTTATTAAAAAATAATTTTAATTTAAAGGAAAGATTAGAATTAATACAAAAGATATTAACACCATTTTCAAGTTTACATACTATACAAGTTGCACACCGTGATATTTCCTTGGAGAGACTTTGGTATGATAAGATTTCGCAATGTGTTTTAGTGTCTGGATTTATAACATCGAAGTTTGCTGAAGTTGAAGGTAATAAAAGTGTATCGGATGTTTATAAGGATTTTCTTTCGACATCGATATTGCCATTTGAAGTAATAGATAATTTAAAAGACAATATAGATCCATATAGAATAGATGTTTTTCAATTGGGTGTAATATGTTATGAGGTATTATTTGGTGAAAAAATATATATTAGCAATAAGGATGATGATTATATAGAATGGGTAGAGCCTGAAAATAAAGAAAGTGATGAAAAAATAAATAATTGGTTGAAGAAATCAATCGAGCTTGTGCCAGAGGATAGATATAAGAGTGTCAGTGAGATGCTTCTTATATTTAATGAAATATTAAATAGCAATACAAAAACAGATGAAGTAGAGGGTGTTGCAGGACAATTAGATATATTTAAAAATGAAACATTAGTGCCTTTAATAGAATGGCAAGCACTACCAGAAACACTTAAAAATAAAAATGGATTGATGGAATATCAAAGTTTAATTAATGAACAAATTCACTTTGTAAACACATATCCAAGTTTGAATTCTATAAAAGAAAAATCTATATCTCTGAGACTATTATCATTAATGCGGAAATGTAGAGATCTTTCAAATAGTGATTTAGCTATACCTAAAATAAAAAGTTATGGTTGGGGACCAAATTTTGGTGCTTATATAGTTACTGAATATGTGGATTTGAAAAGATTAAGTGAATTTGATTTAAGTTTATTGTCTTCAGATAAAAAACATCAGATTATTATATCTCTAATTAATAACATTATTAAAATACAGGAGTTAAATTATTATCACGGTGATTTAAAGCCAGATAATATTTTGATTAAGAATGATGAAGGTGGGCAGAGTAAAACTTGAAGTGCGACATAAACCACCTAATTAATTTAAAGGGTTTATGGAGTATATAAAATTGTCATACCATCATCTTAACTTTGAAGATCGTACTGCATTAATGCTTGAGTCAAGAAAAGAAGGCTTTTCAGCCAGAAAATTTGCTGAACTCATTAAAAGACATCCTAGTACGATCTATCGTGAGCTTAAAAGAAATAGCATCAATGACGTTTATCAAGCTCGATATGCTTCTGATAACACCTTCGCTAGACGTAGACGTGGTCACAGAAAACTCAAAATCGATTCAATCCTCTGGAAATTTATTGTTGAAGCGATCCGTTGTTTATGGTCTCCTCAGCAAATAGCAAAGCGTTTAAAGACATTTCCTGATTTGGATCAAACAATGAATGTAAGCCATACAACGATTTATTCAACGATACGAGCATTACCAAAGGGTGAGTTGAAAAAAGACTTATTATCCTGTCTACGTCATGAAAATAAAAAGCGAAAAGCTAACGGTGAACCTAAAAAAGATTCTATATTACAGGATATTAAAACTATTCATGAGCGCCCAGCCGAAGTTCAAGAAAGAAAAATACCGGGTCATTGGGAAGCTGATTTAATTAAAGGTAAAGACAATAAAAGTTCGATAGCAACACTTATTGAACGAAATACACGGCTCTGTATCTTGGCAACATTACCTGATGCAAAGGCAGAATCAGTGCGCAAGGCTTTAACTGAAGCTCTGAAATATTTACCTGCAGAACTGCGTAAAACGTTGACCTATGACCGTGGACGTGAGATGTCAGAACATAAAATACTCGAAGAAGATTTAGGCATAGATGTATATTTCTGTGACCCACATTCACCCTGGCAAAAAGGCACATGCGAAAATATGAATGGTTTAATTAGGCAATATTTACCTAAAGGGATTGATTTAAATCAGGCAGATCAGCATTATTTAAATCAAGTTGCCATGTCACTGAATACTCGTCCTAGAAAGGCGTTAGATTGGCTTACACCATTAGAGAAATTTGCTCAGCTTGTTGATTATCATATGGCTTTTGAAACTGTCGCACCTCATGTTTGAATTCGCCCCATATTTTTGCTACAGTGAACCAAATTAAGATCATCTATTTACTAGGCCTCGCATTTGCGGGGTTTTTAATGCTGAATAAAAGGAAAACTTGATGGAATTGCCCAATATTATGCACCCGGTCGCGAAGCTGAGCACCGCATTAGCCGCTGCATTGATGCTGAGCGGGTGCATGCCCGGTGAAATCCGCCCGACGATTGGCCAGCAAATGGAAACTGGCGACCAACGGTTTGGCGATCTGGTTTTCCGCCAGCTCGCACCGAATGTCTGGCAGCACACTTCCTATCTCGACATGCCGGGTTTCGGGGCAGTCGCTTCCAACGGTTTGATCGTCAGGGATGGCGGCCGCGTGCTGGTGGTCGATACCGCCTGGACCGATGACCAGACCGCCCAGATCCTCAACTGGATCAAGCAGGAGATCAACCTGCCGGTCGCGCTGGCGGTGGTGACTCACGCGCATCAGGACAAGATGGGCGGTATGGACGCGCTGCATGCGGCGGGGATTGCGACTTATGCCAATGCGTTGTCGAACCAGCTTGCCCCGCAAGAGGGGATGGTTGCGGCGCAACACAGCCTGACTTTCGCCGCCAATGGCTGGGTCGAACCAGCAACCGCGCCCAACTTTGGCCCGCTCAAGGTATTTTACCCCGGCCCCGGCCACACCAGTGACAATATCACCGTTGGGATCGACGGCACCGACATCGCTTTTGGTGGCTGCCTGATCAAGGACAGCAAGGCCAAGTCGCTCGGCAATCTCGGTGATGCCGACACTGAGCACTACGCCGCGTCAGCGCGCGCGTTTGGTGCGGCGTTCCCCAAGGCCAGCATGATCGTGATGAGCCATTCCGCCCCCGATAGCCGCGCCGCAATCACTCATACGGCCCGCATGGCCGACAAGCTGCGCTGAGCCATGGCTGACCACGTCACCCCCAATCTGCCATCGCGCGATTTCGATGTGACAGAGGCGTTTTATGCGAAGCTGGGCTTTGCGACGAGTTGGAAGGATCGCGGCTGGATGATCCTGCAGCGCGGCGGTTTGCAGCTCGAATTCTTCCCCTATCCTGACCTCGACCCAGCTACGAGCTCGTTCGGCTGTTGCCTGCGGTTGGATGATCTCGATGCCATGGTGGCATTGGTGAACGCGGCGGGAGCCGAGGAAAAAAGCACCGGCTGGCCGCGCTTCAAAGCTCCGCAACTGGAGGCGAGCGGCCTGAGGATCGGCTACCTGATCGATCCCGACTGCACGCTGGTGCGGCTGATCCAGAACCCCGACTGACCGCATGCCCGCGAAAATCAAGATTTGCGGGATCAGCACACCCGAGGCGCTCGATGCGACCATCGCGGCGCGGGCGGACTATGCCGGGTTGGTGTTCTATCCAGCGTCGCCCCGTGCGGTTACGTCGAATGTCGCGGGCGCTTTGACATCGCGCGCAGCTGGCCAGATCGCCATGGTCGGTTTGTTCGTCGATGCGGATGATGCTGTCATCGCCGACGCACTGGTGGCAGCCAAGCTGAACGCGCTGCAGCTGCACGGTTCGGAATCGCCCGAACGCGTGGCCCAGTTGCGCGCGCGGTTTGGCAAGCCGGTGTGGAAGGCGCTGCCCGTCGCCAGCGCCAGCGATGTCGCACGCGCCGCAGCCTATGCCGGGGCGGCGGACTTGATCTTGTTCGACGCCAAGACCCCCAAAGGCGCGCTGCCCGGCGGCATGGGGTTGGCGTTCGACTGGTCGCTGCTGGCCGGATATCGCGGTGCCTTGCCGTGGGGGCTGGCAGGCGGGCTAAATCCGACGAATGTTGCCGAGGCGATTGCGCGCACCGGAGCGCCGCTGGTCGATACCTCCAGCGGCGTCGAAAGCGCGCCGGGCGTCAAGGATACCGACAAGATTACCAATTTCGCCTTTGCGGTGCGCTTGGCCTAAATCGCGTCGATCAATAGGCGTCGTTCAGCGCAAAGATCGGCTTGCGGGTGCGCCACTGCCCTCGGGTGAAGTCGGGAAAATCTAACGTGCGATTGCCCTCAGCAATCGATTGTTCCGACAGAGGCGTGATCGCGCTCCAGGCCAGCGCGTCGTAAATGTCGATTGGCATCGGGGCCTTGGCCTTCAGCGCCTCGACAAAAGCGTGGATCACGAACCAGTCCATCCCGCCATGCCCGGCCCCTGCCGCCAGATCGGCGTAGCGTTTCCATAGCGGGTGATCGTATTTCGCAAACCAGCCCTCGGCAGGCTCCCAGCGGTGCGGCTGTGGGCTCTTGCCCTCCAGATAGATCGACTTGTTGACGTCCATCCACAGCCCCTCGGTGCCTTGCACCCGAAAGCCGAGAGAATAGGGGCGCGGCAGCGAGGTGTCGTGGCACAGCATGATCGTTTCACCATTAGTGCAGCCGATCATGGTGTTGACCACATCACCCAGTGCGAATTTCACCTCGGCGTTGGGATGATCGGCAGAGCCGTTCTTGACGACATAATCATGCAGCCCGCGCGCCTTACAGCCGAAGCCGCCAGCGCCCGCTTCGCCCGGCAACGCGACCTTCAGGGTGCGGGTCTGCGGCGGGTAGCACACGCCGGCATCGGCGCAGCCCTGGTACTTCACGGTCAGGGTGGTCGCGCTCGCGCCGGCCGCGGGCGTGCCGGTGAGGGTGCCGAGCAATTCCTTGCGGTAGGTTTCGACGTCGCCGAAGAATTCGTCGCGGTAGGCCTTGCCCTTCGGCAGCGCCATGGTCGCGCCGGTGAAGGCGGCATCGGCCTTGACCGAGGTGCGGTGCCGGTACAGGTAATAGCCGTCGGCGATCCGCCAGCGCACCTCGATGCGGTCCGGCGCGGTGGCCTGCGCGGACAGGACGAAGACCTCGTCGACCGGCGGCAGTTCGAAGTCCTGGGCGACGGCCGAGGTCGCGGGCAGCGCAAGCAGCAGGGCGAGCCCGGCCAGCCAGCGGCGCAGGCGGATCGTGGATGCGGTCATTGGCTCAGTTTACCGGTCGGCTCTCGGCGGCCAGCCATTGCAGGTATTCGGGCAGGCCGGACGCGGCTTCGACCGCGAGCAGCTCCGGGAGTTCGTAGGGATGCAGTTGGCGCAGGCGTTCCTGCAGGGCGGGGTAGGCCTCGGCACTGGTCTTGACCAGCAGCAGGACCTCGGCCGCGGCCTCGACCTTGCGTTGCCAGCGATAGACCGAACGCAGGCCGGGCAGGAGGTTGACGCAGGCGGCCAGGCGCTCGGCCACCAGCGCGGTGGCGATGCGCTCGGCGCTGTCGGCGTCGGGACAGGTGCAGAAGCAGATCAGGGCGCTCACCGGCATAGGGTAGCGGCTGCCCCGATCCGGCGGGCCTGGCGGACATCCGCGTGCGGCCCTTGAAAGTCGGCGGGCCCGCCCCATCTCGGTGGCATGCCGGGTTCGCCCGGTTCTGTTGTCCGCGGTTTGGCACTCGCTTCGCGCGACTGCTAAAATCGCCGGGTTTTTCCACGTCAATCAACCATTTACCGAGGTTGCCATGTCCAATATCAAGCCGCTGCACGACCGCGTGGTCATCAAGCGCATGGAAGAAGAGAAGCTGTCCGCCGGCGGGATCGTGATCCCGGATTCGGCCACCGAGAAGCCGATCAAGGGCGAAGTCGTCGCCGTCGGCACCGGCAAGGTGCTGGACAACGGCCAGGTCCGCGCGCCGCAGGTCAAGGTCGGCGACAAGGTGCTGTTCGGCAAGTACAGCGGCACCGAAGTGAAGCTGGACGGCGTCGAGCTGCTGGTGGTGAAGGAAGACGACCTGTTCGCGATCCTCGGCTGATCGCGCGTCGCTCCCACACATTTCTCATCCGAATAATTTTTCGAGGTAATTCGCAATGGCTGCCAAGGACATTCGTTTCGGCGAAGACGCGCGCTCCAAGATGGTGCGCGGCGTCAACGTGCTCGCCAACGCCGTGAAGGCGACCCTCGGCCCGAAGGGCCGCAACGTCGTGCTGCAGAAGAGCTACGGCGCGCCGACCATCACCAAGGACGGCGTCTCCGTCGCCAAGGAAATCGAACTGGCTGACGCGTTCGAGAACATGGGCGCGCAGATGGTGAAGGAAGTCGCTTCCAAGACCTCCGACAACGCCGGCGACGGCACCACCACCGCCACCGTGCTGGCGCAGGCGTTCATCCGCGAGGGCATGAAGGCGGTCGCCGCCGGCATGAACCCGATGGACCTGAAGCGCGGCATCGACCAGGCGGTGAAGGCCGCGGTCGGCGAACTGAAGTCGCTGTCCAAGCCGTCGTCGACCAGCAAGGAAATCGCCCAGGTCGGCGCGATCTCCGCGAACTCGGATGCCAACATCGGCGACCTGATCGCGCAGGCGATGGACAAGGTCGGCAAGGAAGGCGTGATCACGGTCGAGGAAGGCAGCGGCCTGGACAACGAACTCGACGTGGTCGAGGGCATGCAGTTCGACCGCGGCTACCTGAGCCCGTACTTCGTCAACAACCAGCAGTCGATGTCGGCCGACCTGGATGATCCCTTCATCCTGCTGTACGACAAGAAGATCTCCAACGTGCGCGACCTGCTGCCCGTCCTCGAGGGCGTGGCCAAGGCCGGCAAGCCGCTGCTGATCGTGGCGGAGGAAGTCGAAGGCGAAGCGCTGGCGACCCTGGTGGTCAACACCATCCGCGGCATCGTCAAGGTCTGCGCGGTGAAGGCCCCGGGCTTCGGCGACCGTCGCAAGGCGATGCTGGAAGACATGGCGATCCTGACCGGCGGCGTGGTGATTTCCGAGGAAGTCGGCCTGTCGCTGGAGAAGGCCACCATCAAGGACCTCGGCCGCGCCAAGAAGATCCAGGTGTCGAAGGAAAACACCACCATCATCGATGGCGCCGGCGAAGGCGCGGGCATCGAGGCGCGCATCAAGCAGATCAAGGCGCAGATCGAGGAGACCTCCTCCGACTACGACCGCGAGAAGCTGCAGGAGCGCGTGGCCAAGCTGGCCGGCGGCGTTGCGGTGATCAAGGTCGGTGCCGCCACCGAAGTCGAGATGAAGGAAAAGAAGGCGCGCGTCGAAGACGCCCTGCACGCGACCCGTGCGGCCGTCGAGGAAGGCATCGTCCCGGGCGGCGGCGTCGCCCTGATCCGTGCCAAGGCGGCGATCGCCGGCATCAAGGGCGTGAACGAAGACCAGAACCACGGCATCCAGATCGCCCTGCGCGCGATGGAAGCCCCGCTGCGCGAGATCGTGACCAATGCCGGCGATGAGCCGTCGGTCATCCTCAACCGCGTGGTCGAAGGTTCGGGTGCGTTCGGCTACAACGCCGCCAACGGCGAGTTCGGCGACATGATCGAGTTCGGCATCCTGGACCCGACCAAGGTCACCCGCACCGCGCTGCAGAACGCCGCGTCGATCGCGGGCCTGATGATCACCACCGAAGCGATGGTGGCCGAGGCCCCGAAGAAGGACGAGCCGGCGATGCCGGCCGGCGGCGGCATGGGCGGCATGGGCGGCATGGATTTCTAAGCCCCGCGATCCATCAAGCAAGACCACAAAGCCCGGCCTCGTGCCGGGCTTTGTGCGTTCTGGCGTCCGAGGCGGGAGACTTCCTACCCGCCCCGCGGCAATGTCTGACGCGAAGATCAGAAAACGCCGATATGAACGCGTGCTCGCGGGCGCAACCCTGAGCAGCCGTCCCTGCAACGGAGCGCTGCGTGCCGCGCCTGACCGCACCCCGGCGGCAGGCCGAGGTGTGCGCGCCACTGCCGGCCGCCCACGCCGCTGCGCGTTACGCGCGCCACCTGCCCGAGCGCACGCTGCTGTACGCGCTAGTGCAGGCGCACTACCCGGACTTCATCGCGCGTCTTGAGGCCGAAGACCGCCCGCTGCCCGAGTATGTGCGCGAGGAGTTCGAGACCTACCTGCGCTGCGGCGTGCTCGAGCACGGCTTCCTGCGCGTGGTCTGCGAGCACTGTCGTGCCGAGAGGCTGGTGGCGTATTCCTGCAAGAAGCGCGGGCTGTGCCCGAGCTGCGGCGCACGGCGCATGGCCGAGTCGGCGCGGCATCTGGTGGACGAGGTGTTCGGCCCGCGGCCGGTGCGGCAATGGGTGCTGAGTTTCCCGTACCCGTTGCGCTTCCTGTTCGCCAGCAAGCCTGAGGCGATCGGCCCGGTGCTGGGCATCGTGCATCGTGTGATCGCCGGTTGGCTTGCCGATCAGGCCGGCGTGCCGCGGGATACGGCGCAATGCGGCGTGGTGACCCTGATCCAGCGCTTCGGCAGCGCGCTGAATCTCAACATCCACTTCCACATGCTGTGGCTCGACGGCGTGTACGAGGACACCACCGAGCGTCCGCAGCGCAAGCCGCGCCTGCACCGCACCCGTGCGCCCACATCGGCGCAACTGACGGAACTGGCCAACACCATCGCGCATCGCGTGTGCCGGCACCTGTCGCGCCGCGGCTGGCTCGAAGGCGAAGACGAATCCGTGTTCCTGTCCGACAGCGCGGGTAGCGACGACGGCATGGATGGGCTGCGGATGAGTTCGATGACCTACCGCATCGCCACCGGTCGCGACGCTGGCCGCAAGGTCGTCACGCTGCAAACGCTGCCTGGCGACGCCGGTCCGCTGGAGGGCGACGCCGGCAAGGTCGGCGGCTTCTCGCTGCATGCCGGCGTGGCCGCGGAAGCACACGAAAGCCACAAGCTCGAAAAGCTGTGCCGCTACATCACGCGCCCGGCGATCAGCGAGCAGCGGCTATCGATCTCGCCACAGGGCAGGGTGCGTTACCAGCTCAAGACGCCGTGGCGCAATGGCACCACGCATGTCGAATGGGATGCGGTGGACTTCATCGCCAAGCTGGCGGCACTGGTCCCGCCGCCACGCGCGCATCTCACCCGCTTCCACGGCGTATTCGCCCCGAATGCAAACCTGCGCGCGCAGCTGACGCCCTCGGGGCGCGGCAGGCGGCCTGCGGGCGATGCGGCGCCAGTGGACGTCAGCGCCCACGACGAGCCGCGCAGCCCCGAGCAGAAGCGCCGTGCGATGAGCTGGGCGCAACGGCTCAAGCGGGTCTTTTCCATCGACATCACCACCTGCGCCCACTGCGGCGGCGCGGTGCGGATCGTCGCCAGCATCGAAGACCCCAAGGCCATTCGCGCCATCCTCGCCCACTTCGAGAAACACGGCGCGCTGGAGCAAGCGCACTACCGGCCCGCAGCGCGCGCCCCGCCGCCCGCCGCGTGATGAGGCGCCGGCCACACAGCCGGCAGCCAAGCCAGAGTCCGATCCGATGCGGCCACGACCCCGCAGGGCTGCGCTCGGCCCTGTGCCGGGATTCGGTGAGAAATGGCTACGCACTGAGCCGCTGCGTGGCCCCGCGATGTCGAAAACCCACGCATGAACCCCCGATCTGTGCCCGATCTGTGCCCAAAGCGGCGCTTGCGCGGCCGCTTCCTACCCGCCAGACTCGCCAAAAAGGGCGGTTGAACTTCCTATACCCATATCCCACTTTAGGTTTGGCAGCACCTTTTCAATCAGGTGGTTGTTTACACCAATCCAGCTATTGGCCAATTGAATATTGGTTTCGTCTACTTTTTTTGATTTTTTAAACAGCTTGGTAAAACCGAGTGCCAAAACAGGGGGACCATGTAAAAACGTGCTTCCTGTAATGACTGAACCAACTGTGAGTCCTTTACTGACTTTTTGCAATAAGGATGCTTTTTTATGAGCAGTAGACATAAATCTAACCTTGAGTGTAGAGATTTAAAAAAATGTTCCAACTATAAACAACGGAAATTGAAATACAATTGTATATTTGAAGATGTTGACATTTTTTATGGATTTACCCATTTTCTGCAATTTTAATCCACTTTATCATAAGTGAAGCATTGGTATTTGGTGTATAAAGTTCTTAAAAACTTTTATTGAAACATATATCTCATGTTTTTAGAAATCCGATAAATTGAAAACAATGGAGGGCAGAGTAAAACTTGAAGTGCGACATAAACCACCTAATTAATTTAAAGGGTTTATGGAGTATATAAAATTGTCATACCATCATCTTAACTTTGAAGATCGTACTGCATTAATGCTTGAGTCAAGAAAAGAAGGCTTTTCAGCCAGAAAATTTGCTGAACTCATTAAAAGACATCCTAGTACGATCTATCGTGAGCTTAAAAGAAATAGCATCAATGACGTTTATCAAGCTCAATATGCTTCTGATAACACTTTTGCTAGACGTAGACGTGGTCACAGAAAACTCAAAATCGATTCAATCCTCTGGAAATTTATTGTTGAAGCGATCCGTTGTTTATGGTCTCCTCAGCAAATAGCAAAGCGTTTAAAGACATTTCCTGATTTGGATCAAACAATGAATGTAAGCCATACAACGATTTATTCAACGATACGAGCATTACCCAAGGGTGAGTTGAAAAAAGACTTATTATCCTGTCTACGTCATGAAAATAAAAAGCGAAAAGCTAACGGTGAACCTAAAAAAGATTCTATATTACAGGATATTAAAACTATTCATGAGCGCCCAGCCGAAGTTCAAGAAAGAAAAATACCGGGTCATTGGGAAGCTGATTTAATTAAAGGTAAAGACAATAAAAGTTCGATAGCAACACTTATTGAACGAAATACACGGCTCTGTATCTTGGCAACATTACCTGATGCAAAGGCAGAATCAGTGCGCAAGGCTTTAACTGAAGCTCTGAAATATTTACCTGCAGAACTGCGTAAAACGTTGACCTATGACCGTGGACGTGAGATGTCAGAACATAAAATACTCGAAGAAGATTTAGGCATAGATGTATATTTCTGTGACCCACATTCACCCTGGCAAAAAGGCACATGCGAAAATATGAATGGTTTAATTAGGCAATATTTACCTAAAGGGATTGATTTAAATCAGGCAGATCAGCATTATTTAAATCAAGTTGCCATGTCACTGAATACTCGTCCTAGAAAGGCGTTAGATTGGCTTACACCATTAGAGAAATTTGCTCAGCTTGTTGATTATCATATGGCTTTTGAAACTGTCGCACCTCATGTTTGAATTCGCCGTGTTTACTCTATAGTATTAATAGATATTTTTGACTTTAATCTGGGTGATGGAGAAAACTATAATAATGAATATTCAAAAGATATAAATAGTACAGCCGTAGAAAGAGATATATATGCTTGTTACAAGATTTCTCATGAATTAATTAAAGATGATGCAATTTATTCATATGTTAAAGATAGGATTGAAAGCTCTATTTTTAATGATGAAGATAATTTGCCTTTATCTTTACTAAAATTAAAAGAATTCTTTATTGAAGCAGAGAGCATAGAAAGTAATAAAACAACTTTAAATTTTTGGCATTTTAATCTAGAGCAAAAACAACAATTTTTATCAGATCAAGGTAAGTATTATCTTTGTTTTTTTAAAGATGCTAATTCAAAAAATAAAATTAATGGATACTCTGTTACGATTACAGGTAAAGATGCGGAATTGATTTTAAGATTTAAATATTCTTCAGGAGTGAGTAAGTTAATTAATTGTGAATTAAAAAAATTGAAAGTTGATGAGGTTGTATTTAAGGCTTATAGGGCAACTAATAATAGGGAATTAACAGCACAAGAAATAAATGCAGAAATACTGATTGATAAGTCAGGGGAAGAAAATTTATTAGAATTTATTCAGAACCAACCTAGTTATAGTACATTTATTTCTGAAAAATTTGAGGAAATTGATAAAGATGTAACTGATTCGGAAGAAGATTTAGAAATCAATACTGCTAATTTAGATGCAAGTTCTCTTAAAACTCTGTGGAAGAAATTACTAGATTCAGAATCTGAAATTAAGCCGTCAATTGAAGTGATTAATACAGAATATGATGAATATAAAAGAGTTTTATTATTTGAAGTCGTAGCTAATAGTATAGATATTTCTGATTATGAAGATGATGTAATTGAAGTAGTAAATGCTGAAAATAACTTTAATTATGGCCAATTAAATATAAATGATTCGGACCTATCAAAAGGTATATTGCTTATTGATTCAAAGTTACACAAAAGATTGCTTGATAAAAATATTCCAAGATTCTTACGTTTTACTTCAAGACAGGAGAGTTCAAGCCAATTCAGAAGAAAGAAAGCATTAGATAGAGTTCTAAAAAATGAAGCTGTAATACCAAATTTATTGGATTTTTTCAGTCAAATTGATCCAAATGAAAATTTGAATAACGATAACTCTATTCCATTGCCAAGTGGTGATATTTTATCTTTATATGAAAAAAGATTAAGACCTAAACAACTTGAAGCATTGAACTTTATTTTGAATAATAAATTTAGTGTAATTATGGGACCTCCAGGAACAGGGAAAACTACTCTTTTAGGTCATTTGTTGGATTACTTGAACAGAATCGAAGGTGTTTCAAGAATTCTAATTGTTAGTCAATCTAATGTGGCTGTAGATGAATTAGCTGTCAAAGCGAGAAAAGTAATAAGTGAAATCACTGCGTTATTAGGTGAAGATAATCATATTAAAAATCCGACCATTGTACGGTTAGGTCAGAAAGATAAGGTATCTGAAGAGCTTTTGGATATTCATGTAGATTCTTTACAAAGCCAATATCGTACAAAATTTCATAGAGAATTTGATAGACGTTTATTAGCGTTTTCTAAACGCTTATATCTTTCACAAGAATTTGTGTTAGAAGCACTAGATATTTATTACAAAGTTGGAAGAGAGATTTTTGAATACAACGAATGTAAAAAAATTAGTACTGAGCTTCAAAATATAATTGATAGTAACAGTAATGCAAGTAAACAAATTATTGAAAAACATAAATTAGTTACTAAGCAACAAGAACGTGTTAAAGCTATATTGTTAAATAAGTTAACTGCTTATGATGATGATCCTGAAGCTTTACTTACCCATATGAAACCTATCCAAAAATTATATGAAGAGCTAGCTTTTACATATCGAATCAATGATCCAATGTTAATTTCGAAATTTATAGATATTTTAGAATTAACCCATGATTGGCTTAATCGTTTATCTAGTGATTCAGGTGGTTTCGCTTCTTTTATGGCGAACAGTAGGAATTGGATAGTAGGAACACTGGTAGGTATTGGTAAGCCTTCCTACCAAATAGTAGATAAACAATATGATTTAGTAATTATAGATGAAGCTGGTAGGGCATCTGCAAGTGAATTGGCAATGGCTATGCAATCTGCTAAGAAAGTTGTACTAGTGGGTGATCATCTTCAATTACCACCATTATATGATAAGAAAATGCTAAGTAAGGTTGCAAGGAATCTTGAGTTACCAATTAAAGAAGTGAAAAAGACCGATTTTGAAAGAGCATTAATTGCTACCGATGGGATTATGCTTGAGGATCAGTTTAGGATGGCACCTGAAATCGGGAAAATCGTTTCAAAAGTATTTTATGAAGGACTTCTTGGTAAAAAATTAAAAACAGCTAGAGGAAATGCTGATGAGATTTTATTTAATTACGGAAAGCCTTGGAATAAAGTAGTAAGTTGGATCGATACAAGTGATAAGAATTTAGTTGAAAATAATGAGAATAAGAAGATTTCTAATAAATTTGAGGTAGATCTTATTTGTAAATTATTAGTAAATTTATTTAAAAATAATAAAGATATCTATGAGTTAATGGATGGTTGGTTATTGGAAGATAAAGGGAACCCTCCTATAGGAATAATCACAGGCTATGCAGGTCAAGTTTCAGCAATTAATATGAAATTTGATACCAATAAAGAAATGGCTAAGCTAAAAAAATATGTAAGAGTTGATACTATTGATGCTTATCAAGGTTCTGAAAATAGAATTATTATTCTAAGCTTAGTTAGACATAATACAGAGTTAAAAACAGGTTTTATGAATGATGTCTCTCGTATTAATGTAGCAATATCAAGAGCAAAGGAACGATTAGTATTTATTGGGGCTGCCAAAATGTGGGAAACTATAAATAGTAAGGAACCATTAGCAGAAATTTATCAGATGATAAGTGACCAATCAAAAAAAGATGTTAAGGAGTCTAATGGCTATCAAATTTTAAAAAGTAAGGATATTTAAAATAGGTGTATGTTATGAGTTCAATAATTAATGATGTAAATGCATCTATTTTATTTGATGTTATTACTATTTTGGTGCCAGTAAGAAAGTTTAAAATTGATTTTGAGTTCACTACTAAAACTACGGTTCCTGCAATAATTGAAACAACAATTAATTTGGCAGGTATATTAGGGGATATTAATAGGGAAGAAATAATAGCTTATTTCGGTTTAAATGATCGAGAGTGTGATGTTCTGATCAATGATGCTATAAAAACTGGATATGTATCACTCAATAATGAGGGAGGGTTATCTGTTAACAGTAAGTATCATGAATCTAAAAAAAATGTTCATAATAGAATCTTATTGGACGAATTCGAAAATCACTTTGGTAATTTATTCATAGATTGTGTTACTTATTCTATTCACGCGATTGAAAAAGATAACACTTTTATAACCAGAGGACTTAAAGTACTTGATGTTGAACTCAAGGATGTTGTACCGCAGGATATATTTGTTGAACAGTTTCAACGTTATAAAGATTCTGTCAATCGATCTGTATTACAAAGTGGGGCAGCAAGAATTTATAAAATTAATAGATGTGAGTACGATAGAATTGAATACCTTCCAGTATCAATAAGTTTTTCTCTAAAGCATGATATGGATGGGTCAAAAGTTAAAGTTGATTGTGATCTTACAGATTCAAATTCTTATGCCAATAGATTAGTTAAAACTAGTGGTTTAATGCTTAAAGTTATTGATTATCTTAATGATAGACAAGCACCTAGCTCTAGTATGAGTATTGAATCTTTTATTAATTATTTTAAGGATGATTTCTTAAAAGAATATATGTATAAAGACGGATTTAATTTTGAAAATTATGCTAGTGATAAGCTTAATAATAATATTAAATCTAATTTAGATGAAGTATCCATAATAGGACCTATATATTTAGAAAATAATCGGAATTTATTTCATGAATTTATTTCTGATATAGATTTTGAAGAAAAAGGTAATAATAAACCTATTATCTGGAAGCCAAGTAATGAAGATTTTTGGGGCATACGCGCCAACTTAAGGCTTAAACTGTTGAAATATATTATAATTATCGCTTGAAAAATAAAAAAGGTGGTTGTATTTATTAATGCGCTAACACAAAACACAACCACCGTGGCGTATCATGATTCATTTTCAACAGTTATTACAAGTACTTCCTTCAAATATTGAACAAATGGCGATAAATTGTAATGCTTTTCAACGGGCTAGAAAAATTAAATCGCCTTTAGAACTGTTTAAATTACTTATGCTGTATTGTGGCCTCGATTTGTCTTTAAGAGCATGCGCTGGAAAATTCACTGAAACTTATTCCGCAATCAGCGACGAAGCCGTAAAAAAGAGATTAATATCTTGTGCTGACTGGATTAAATCACTTTTAAAAGAAACTCTTACCACAGATCATAACCATACAGAAGGCGATTTAAAATTTATAGCTGTAGATGGCTCTACCGTTCAGGAACCAGGTGCGACACAAACGAGCTATAGACTACATCTCGGCATAGATTTGATGGATTTAACGCTCACTGATGCTGTTGTTACAACAGACAAAGTTGGCGAAAAACTTCAGCATTATCAGCTTCGTGAGGGTTATGTCTTTGTGGCTGACCGTGGCTATAGTCGAGTTCAAACCATTATGCCGACAGTCGATCAAGGCGCTGATGTCATTGTCAGATATACACCGAACTCCATGCCTCTCTATACATTTAATTCGAATAATCAAAAGCTTAAGATTGATTGGCATCAGCAACTTATATCACGGTCTGAGAAAAATCAGGTGATTGAGTGTTATATGATTTTAGGCGATAAGAGGATCAAGGGTTATGTCCATGCGATAGCTAAAAACACAAAAGTTGCAGAGAATGAACGTCGAGAAATGATGACCTTTGCTAAGAAAAATGGGCGAAAAGTCAGAGCTCAAACACTTTACTTAACGAACTGGATGCTGGTATTTACAACGATTCCGCCGCAGGTTCTTAGTACGCTTCAAGTTCAAAATATTTATAAAGCCAGGTGGCAAATCGAACTATATATAAAACGATTAAAAAGCTTGCTTAACATAGATTTACTAAGGGCTAAAAAAGACGGTAAATTAGCTGAGGTTTATTTACTCGGAAAGCTACTTTACGCAGTTTTAGTAGAGAAAATCTATAAACAACATTATTTTAATCATGGTGTTAGTTTACTCGATAAAAACCGAAACTTAAGTCCTTGGCGGCTAATTCAAGACTTGAATGATCAGATTAAATACAGTTTGTTAGCAGAATATCCAAGCTTTGAAGCCAATCTAGCAAGCAGTATTAAAAGTATGTCGGAGCGGCCTAGGAAGAGGAAATTACAACGATTTACAGATGATATTTCAATGTTATTTAGGAGGCACCAGAGTGTATGAAATATCATCAACATGGCTTAAGTTGGCGCGTATGGATTTTTGGGGTGCAAGTAAAGATTTAAAATCTTTTGATGATTTTGTTGGAAAACTGAGTGAGCAAGATAATTTTGAACTGTCTGTATGTTTGCCAAATATTGAAAGAAACGATAAAAAAGAATATAAGAATAGATTTAAAAATTTTTTAAGCTTAGTGTATTTATTTGATTTTAAGAATAAAAATAATAAAGAACTTACAGATTTAGATATTTTAGTATTTGATGGTGATAGTAAATTTGCTATGGTGCAATATAATTATTATGATGAAAAAATTAATGGAGGATTGCCTATTAAAGTAGGGTATTTGACACGTCATCCTGAAAAGGTAGAAAGAATTATAAGTTTTCTAAAAAATAGTTATGATGGGGTTTGTAATATTGAAAAAATAATTCCAGAAAGCCAAAATAATGATAATGTCGAAAATATTTCTAGTTTCTTTCTTTAATAAATTAGACTGGTTTAAATTTATTTAAACCAGTCTATAAATTATATTTTTTCTTTTATTTTTCTTCTGAAATTACATTGAGGATAACGGGCACTGTTGCAAATAGAGATTTGAGTCGATGATGTTCCCTTTAAAAAGTACTTAGAGACCGAAAACCCTGTTGATTAGACACACTTCACCCTGAGGCTGACCATAATAAAATGACGATGCTTGTCCTTTACGTAGTGCACGCATGAATTCAATACCTTTAATTGTGGCATAAGCCGTCTTCATAGATTTGAATCCTAATGTGGCCCTGATGATCCGCTTTAGCTTGCCATGATCACATTCAATCACGTTATTTTTATACTTAATCTGCCTGTGCTCAAGGTCTGGTGGACATTTACCTTCCCGTTTTAACCGTGATAAAGCACGTCCATATGTGGGTGCTTTATCCGTGTTGATCACTTGTGGAATTTGCCACTTCTTCACATTATTTAAAATTTTTCCAAGAAAACAATATGCTGATTTGGTATTACGTCTAGAAGAAAGATAAAAATCAATGGTATCGCCACGTTGATCGACTGCACGATACAGATAAGACCATCGTCCATTCACTTTTACATAGGTTTCATCAATATGCCACGAGCTCAGATCTGTAGGATTACGCCAATACCAGCGTAAACGTTTTTCTATTTCAGGAGCATAACGTTGAACCCAACGGTAAATAGTCGTGTGATCAACATTCACACCCCGTTCGGCCAGCATTTCCTGCAGTTCACGATAGCTAATGCCATATTTACAATACCAGCGCACAGCCCAAAGAATGATTTCGCCCTGAAAATGCCGACCATGGAAAGGATTCATATGCTGCTCCTTTAGCTAAAACAGTCTTCAGCTTACCATTCGTGGTTATTTGCAACAGTGCCCTTTAAATGGTTTCTAACAATTTTTGTTATTCCTAAGTAGAAATGTCCTACCTAATAACCAAATAGAAATGTCCTATACAGACACTTCCAAGTCAAGCACAGGATTCAGATTTCGTTCTTTGATTACTGTTTTCTGTGCACGTCTGCTCGGCATCTTTTGAGAACGATTGCGTTTGTTTTGCTGTTCTAATTCTTCGTGCTGTTGTTGAATATGATTGAGAACAGCACCTAAACGTTTATTCTCAACAACCTCTCGCTGGTTGAGCTGACTTAATTTATCGAAGATGCTGTAATTGATTTTTCTTCCTTGATGTTCAATGGCTACCGTGCCATCCGGGTATTCCAGAAACTCAAGATACTTGCCGATCAACCTTTTATTTTCTTCGGTATTTTCCAGTAAATATACGCATTTATCATAAGTAATCGTCAGGCTGTTCGTGACTCTGCGGGGTTCACGCCAGGTAAAAACATCATCTAATTCTTCGGCTGTTTCAGTGACAGTCCGGTGTAGATCCTTGGGATTAAAGGCCATATTGGCAAATTTACGATTAAATTGCTCGATAAAGCAGGGCAGCCAGGCATTCGCTTGCTCAATCGAATAGATGCCTTCCAGGCGCATTTCTTTAATCAGACGGTCCTGAAGCGTTCTATTCGCCCGTTCTACACGGCCTTTGGCTTGTGGTGAATTGGCGAAGATGATATCGATATTGAGGGTACTGAGTACGCGTCCAAACTGGGTAATCTTGGTGTCTTTCTTGCTGCTTTGATTCACCCTGAAGACTGAATGTTTATCACTGTAAAACGCCAACGGCTTACCATGCTGCTCAACATACAAACGTGTTGAAATCATATAGTCAAATGCTGATTCCGACTCACAGAAACGTAAATGCTGTAATTTTCCTGTGGCATCATCGATAAATACCAGCAGACAGCACTTAGCAGCGCGTCCTTCAAACCAGTCATGGTGTGAGCCATCGATTTGAATCAGTTCACCATAACAATCTCGGTTATAACGAGGCTGATACGGGCGTTTCAGGCGCTTGGCGCGAGGAATCCACAGATCGGCTGCAATCATCCAGGAACGCAGTGTTTCCACTGAAATATCGAATCCATGAACAGTGGTGAGCTTTTCATGCGCTAAAGTGGGTCCGAAACCATGCAGTTGATCCGAAACAATATTGAGGCACTTGAGTCTGAGCTCTTCAGGAAGCCTGGAATTGCTGATTTGGCCACGTGCAGCATGTGCTAATGCAGCTGGGCCTTGAGCTTTGTATTTTTGCAATAAACGTCTGATCTGACGTTCTGAAATATGAAGTAGCTGAGCAGCTTGGGACTGGGTTATGCGTTGATCACAGATTTCTTGCAAGACCGACAATCGTTTAAGTTCTTTATCCGACATAGACACCAACATATCAAACCGTCCGCTAAGAAAATTGCAAAAGTGCATATTCTAAAAGCGGACATTTTTACTTTGGAGAAACCGGACATTTCTACTTGGGGCTTACAATTTTATTTCGTATAATAGAGATTATGTTAAATACTTCTCTTTTTAGATAAATATTCATGTTTTCAATACATGCTAATTAGAGATTTTGGACTCAAGCATTTTTATAAAATTTTAACTTATGTGTACCTCTACTTTTAACTTCGGTTATTTATGGGAGGATTACCTACTAAGTGTAAAGAAGGGAAAAAGTATACCCTATTGTTACTTTTTTAAATGAAGACTTTTTCCTATTCCTCTCCCTTCTTTAAAAAGTAAGCAAGGAGTTAAATATAGATTAAGCAGAGGAGCTAATCAAAATCGTGAAACATGGGAAAATATTAATCGTGGAACATAAAAATCAACAAAAATCCCACCTTGTGGAAGATGGGCTATCAACTAGAAACTACAGCATTGATTTATAAAGAGAATTAGAGCGAATTTCGTATAACCACCATTATGTTAAATGGGTGAACTTTTATCTCATTAAAATCATTTTGTATAACTAGTTTTGGCCTCTCGAAAGGGCTTATTCATTTGCGAGTGAAACTACTGAATCAGCCCTTATCAATAATTTTGTCGTATTATAGTTTTACAACAACTCTACCTTTTATTTTTCCATCTAAAATTTCATTTGAAATATTTAAAGCATCTGTTAACTGAATTTCAGTCGTTACTGTTTCTAATTTTGTTTGATCTAATTCTGTAGCTAAACGTTCCCATGCTTCTTTTCTTAATTCAATTGGTGCCATCACGCTATCAATTCCATATAACGTAATCCCTCTCAAAATAAATGGAGCAACTGTCGCAGGAAAATCCATTCCACCTGCCAAACCACACGCAGCAACTGCACCACGATATTTGGTTGCTGCACATGCATTGGCTAAAGTATGGCTTCCAACAGTATCAATCACGCCAGCCCAAATTTCTTTGTTTAATGGCTTTCCTGGCGAAGATAATTCTGCACGATCAATAATTTCACTTGCACCTAATCGATTTAAATATTCTGACTCTTGAGGTCGACCAGTTGAAGCTGTAATCTCATAACCAAGATGGTTCAAAATAATAATCGCAATACTACCCACCCCACCATTTGCGCCTGTTACTAAAATTTTCCCATCACTTGGTTTAATACCATGCTTTTGCAATGCCATGACACACAACATAGCGGTATACCCTGCTGTTCCAATGATCATCGTATCTTTCAAAGAAAAAGCTGAAGGTTTCTGGATGAGCCAATCCCCTGATACAGTCACCCGCTCAGCCAGTCCTCCAGAATACTTTTCACCGACACCCCAGCCATTTAGTAGGACTTCGTCGCCTTCTTTCCATGCTGGATGTTTTGATTCAAGCACCACACCTGAAAAATCTATGCCTGGAGTCAACGGAAAACTACGCACCACTGGCGAACGCCCTGTAATGGCTAAAGCATCTTTATAATTTAATGTTGAATATTGGACTTCAACTGAAACTTCTCCTTCTTGCAAAAGCTTTGGGGCAATCTCTGCAATTTTTGACATGTATCCTGCATCATCTTTAGTAATTACGATACCTTTGTACATAGAATTTCCTTTTCATTTAATTAGACTATTTGTCTAGAATTAATTAAAAAATAAATACAGACGTCTGTATTTATTTTTTGCTTAATTTTTAATATGGTTAAACTGTTCTACTCCTACAGCAAATAAGCGATAAAATGCATCTAAAGGACTGGTTGATTTGACCAAACGTGCTCTAAGAACTGCACCTTCCCATCCAATCCAAAACTGATAAGCAGCTTCATCACAATCAGATTGTAGATATTGCAAATTTGACTGATACAGGCAATCAGAAACCATTTTCTCCCATACTTTAAAAATACTTTCAATTCGGGCGATGATCTCTGGTGGCAAATAAGAAACTTCTTGTCCTAAGTTACCTAAAATACAACCTCGTTTAAAATCATATTTTTGCAGTTTTTCACCCGCATCTTTTACAAAATTTTGCAGCCTTTCTAATGGTGAAAGATCAGTTTGACTTAAAAGCTAATTCAATCGCTTCACAAAATAAAGCTCATAAGCATCTAAGACTTCTAAAATAAAAGCCTCTTTATTTGCAAAATAATGGTAGAAAGACCCTTTAGGAACTTGGACTGATTTCATGAGATCGTCCAAGCTCATAGCATTCATTCCACGTTCGGTCAGTAACTCGATACCTCTGCGGATTAACACTTCTTTAGTGTCTGCATAATTACAACCGTGTTTAGTTGGTCGACCACGTGGTCTTTTGGGTAAGGAAGCATAATTCATATCCAATAAAATAGACTAGCCACCTAGAAATAGCAATGGCACTCAATTGGAATAATTACTTTGAACCTGTAAAAAATTTGCATATGACCGTAATCATTTTTTAAGAAGTTATTCTTTTAACTTTAAGTATTAATTTTATCTAAAATTAACATAATACACCTTATACGTAATGCTTGTGTAACTCCAAAATAGAAATGTCCGGTTTCTCCAAAGTAAAAATGTCCGCTTTTAGAATAGGCACTTTTGCAATTCTCTTAGCGGACGGTTTGATATGTTGGTGTCTATGTCGGATAAAGAACTTAAACGATTGTCGGTCTTGCAAGAAATCTGTGATCAACGCATAACCCAGTCCCAAGCTGCTCAGCTACTTCATATTTCAGAACGTCAGATCAGACGTTTATTGCAAAAATACAAAGCTCAAGGCCCAGCTGCATTAGCACATGCTGCACGTGGCCAAATCAGCAATTCCAGGCTTCCTGAAGAGCTCAGACTCAAGTGCCTCAATATTGTTTCGGATCAACTGCATGGTTTCGGACCCACTTTAGCGCATGAAAAGCTCACCACTGTTCATGGATTCGATATTTCAGTGGAAACACTGCGTTCCTGGATGATTGCAGCCGATCTGTGGATTCCTCGCGCCAAGCGCCTGAAACGCCCGTATCAGCCTCGTTATAACCGAGATTGTTATGGTGAACTGATTCAAATCGATGGCTCACACCATGACTGGTTTGAAGGACGCGCTGCTAAGTGCTGTCTGCTGGTATTTATCGATGATGCCACAGGAAAATTACAGCATTTACGTTTCTGTGAGTCGGAATCAGCATTTGACTATATGATTTCAACACGTTTGTATGTTGAGCAGCATGGTAAGCCGTTGGCGTTTTACAGTGATAAACATTCAGTCTTCAGGGTGAATCAAAGCAGCAAGAAAGACACCAAGATTACCCAGTTTGGACGCGTACTCAGTACCCTCAATATCGATATCATCTTCGCCAATTCACCACAAGCCAAAGGCCGTGTAGAACGGGCGAATAGAACGCTTCAGGACCGTCTGATTAAAGAAATGCGCCTGGAAGGCATCTGTTCGATTGAGCAAGCGAATGCCTGGCTGCCCTGCTTTATCGAGCAATTTAATCGTAAATTTGCCAATATGGCCTTTAATCCCAAGGATCTACACCGGACTGTCACTGAAACAGCCGAAGAATTAGATGATGTTTTTACCTGGCGTGAACCCCGCAGAGTCACGAACAGCCTGACGATTACTTATGATAAATGCGTATATTTACTGGAAAATACCGAAGAAAATAAAAGGTTGATCGGCAAGTATCTTGAGTTTCTGGAATACCCGGATGGCACGGTAGCCATTGAACATCAAGGAAGAAAAATCAATTACAGCATCTTCGATAAATTAAGTCAGCTCAACCAGCGAGAGGTTGTTGAGAATAAACGTTTAGGTGCTGTTCTCAATCATATTCAACAACAGCACGAAGAATTAGAACAGCAAAACAAACGCAATCGTTCTCAAAAGATGCCGAGCAGACGTGCACAGAAAACAGTAATCAAAGAACGAAATCTGAATCCTGTGCTTGACTTGGAAGTGTCTGTATAGGACATTTCTATTTGGTTATTAGGTAGGACATTTCTACTTAGGAATAACAGCTTGATATTTCTCTTTAAATATCATTATATTAAAGCAAGCCGTTCTGGAATATAGGGCACCAGAGCGGCTTTTTATTGATTATTCATGTTCCACGCTTAAAATTCGAACAGTGTTTCATGATTTTTATAAGTTAAACTAAATTTAGTTGCTAATCCCAATAAGCTATTCACTAACTTGTAAATATCGGTATACCGCCTGACGACTAATCCCAAAAGCTTTCCCTAATGCCATTTTCGATGGATACTTCCCCTCCTTCCATGCTTGTCGTAAAGCTTCAGCTTGGTCAGGCTTTAGTTTATGCACCCGACCTTTGTACTTCCCCTGAGCAGAGGCGAGTTTTATTCCTTCCTTTTGCCGCTCTAAAATGATCTCACGTTCGAACTGTGCAAAAGCACCCATCATTTGAAGCATCAAATTATCCATCGGGGTGGATTCGGCTGTAAAAGTAATATTTTCTTTTACAAACTGGATGGCGATCCCTCGTTTGACCAGTTTATCTACTTCAGTGACCAAATCTTTTAGGCTTCGCGCAAAACGATCCATTGAATGTACAATCACCCTGTCCCCTTCCCGGACATACCGGCACTGTTGCAAATAGAGATTTGAGTCGATGATGTTCCCTTTAAAAAGTACTTAGAGACCGAAAACCCTGTTGATTAGACACACTTCACCCTGAGGCTGACCATAATAAAATGACGATGCTTGTCCTTTACGTAGTGCACGCATGACTTCAATACCTTTAATTGTGGCATAAGCCGTCTTCATAGATTTGAATCCTAATGTGGCCCTGATGATCCGCTTTAGCTTGCCATGATCACATTCAATCACGTTATTTTTATACTTAATCTGCCTGTGCTCAAGGTCTGGTGGACATTTACCTTCCCGTTTTAACCGTGATAAAGCACGTCCATATGTGGGTGCTTTATCCGTGTTGATCACTTGTGGAATTTGCCACTTCTTCACATTATTTAAAATTTTTCCAAGAAAACAATATGCTGATTTGGTATTACGTCTAGAAGAAAGATAAAAATCAATGGTATCGCCACGTTGATCGACTGCACGATACAGATAAGACCATCGTCCATTCACTTTTACATAGGTTTCATCAATATGCCACGAGCTCAGATCTGTAGGATTACGCCAATACCAGCGTAAACGTTTTTCTATTTCAGGAGCATAACGTTGAACCCAACGGTAAATAGTCGTGTGATCAACATTCACACCCCCGTTCGGCCAGCATTTCCTGTAGTTCACGATAGCTAATGCCATATTTACAATACCAGCGCACAGCCCAAAGAATGATTTCGCCCTGAAAATGCCGACCATGGAAAGGATTCATATGCTGCACCTTTAGCTAAAACAGTCTTCAGCTTACCATTCGTGGTTATTTGCAACAGTGCCTGTTGGAGCACCACTTGGGTAGTAATCACATTTTATAGATGTATAAATATATATTGTATTTCCCTTATATTTAGGTGTATTTCCATAATATGTAACTGGTTGATGAATTTCACAGCTTCCATCAGGAAAGTAAGATATATGAATTCTTTTTAATTCATCAAAATCACTTTTCTTTATGTCGAGAAAATCTTGAAAAAATAGATTCTGACGTTCTCTTTTGATGACACCATTTTTATCTAAAAAAAAATAGGGATGGGAGTTATAAAGTTTCAAGTAAGCATATAAAACTATTAAAAAAATTATAGATAAGATTGTTTCCATATTTAATAAATATTTCTTTAAGTCGGACTATATTGCAAGTGCCTTGAGTAATTCTGCTATAGCAGATATTTCTGATACTTGCCATTTCAAGCCAATTTCTGCTTCTGAGTGGGGTAAAATAATTTGAACCGTTAACATGTCAGTAGGAGTCTCAATTTTCACACTTCATGCAACAGAGTCGTTTTTATCCTAAGGTTCTTACCACTTGTATTCTTTACTAACATATATCTAAAAAAGTGTAGCAAGTTGCTACACTTTTCGCTAGATCAACTCTTTACCAAAAATATCATTCAGTCTTTCACGAATACTATGGACGAATTCCGGATTACTTTTAAGTTTATGCTTCATATTTCGTTTAAAGTCATTCAACCCCATACCAATTTCAGCAAAATCCATTTGGAATAAAGTGTCATTAATGACAATATTTGCTTGAGAGTCAGTGAGGCATCCTACTTTTTTAAACCACTTCTTGAACTGCTGATAATTTTCATCATTATTAAAAATATACCAAGAACGTACATTCATATCGAATTTAGCCCCTAATTCTTTTACGTATGCATTGTCTTCAAATGGAACATCAAGATAGATTTTTTCAATCACTGCAAATTCATCCAGTGTCTTATCAGCAATCCGATGATGCAGTTTAAAATTCACACCTACAATTGGACGGCCTTTCTTAACGGTTTCATACTCTAACTGTAGATCTGTATTTTCGTTAATTTCTGCCACTATTTTGTCTAATACATAGCGTCTAAAATCTACCCAGCGATCATATTTGGTTTCATTAATATCAATCAGTGCTTTCAAGTTTTCTAAAAGTAATGGCACTTCATAACTCTTTTGATTGGCGTACTTAAATTCGTTTTTAATGAAATAAGTATAAAGACTCATACTGGCAACAGAATCTAGGGCAAAAAGATGTTTTAGCTGATAGGTAGTAAAATTACCCCCAGCCAGTTGAGTGAAATACGGCAACACCTCACTGGTAAAACGAATCTGAATCGCATTTTTAGAATCATCTTCCCATCTTAACTCACGGATAATGGGAACGACAGAATGTACTTTTTTAGTCTTTCTCTTACCATTATCAGCTGGTTCCTCAATAATAAAATGAGCTACCCGGGATGAAAGCTCTTTATAGATCCGATCTATTGCAACATTAATTGAATTACGTTTATTTAATCCTAGTAAATCTGCCAAATCATCCTTATACAAATAAATATAAGTTTGTTCGGTAATTTCACCATCTACCCTATTTTTCTCACTATAATTCGCAACCGCCATTGCATATAGAAGTGCCTTATATTCATTGGCTGATAATTCGATTGGGCGAATTAAACGGTTACTGGTACTGACAACGCCATTATGGCGAATGTTGCCTATACAGTAAGGAATATAATTCGATTCTTCTTGCAATGGTTCAGATTCTGTCATAACCGTGATATTTATAATTTAACTTACTTTTTTATATACAAAAGTGGAAAAACTTTCAAGGCTTTCACCACAAGATTCTAAAAGTGGAATGTTTGTCATCAAAAAGAAGCATTTTAGCCGGTTTTCTGCATTTAAAGTGGAATTAATTATAATCTTTCCACCCCATGATGACAGACCTTCCACCTTTAGTCTCGAAATTACAGTTCAGAAGGCCTATTTTTACTTTTTTCATTCAGATCTAGATAGGTTAAGTCAGATAAAAACCCTGATGTGACAAGGCTTCCACCTTTTTGTTAGATTTAAAAGGTATAACTGCACATATAATCATCAGGAAATATCCAATAAAAACAGACTATCCACAGGTTAAGAAGATACAGTGACAATCTTTCCACCTTTAAAGCTTAGTTATGAGACTTTATTAACAGCTTAAATATTTGTTTTTGCAATTATTTTTAAATAAAAACAGCAGATCTAAAAATAGCAGTGACAAACTTTCCACCCTAGTGACAGACCTTCCACTTTAGAGTGACAAACCTTCCACTTTAGAGTGACAGACCTTCCACTTTAGAGTGACAGACCTTCCACTTTAGAGTGACAGACCTTCCACTTTAGAGTGACAAACCTTCCACTTTTAAAGTTACAAGCATTTGTTTTATATAATAAAAATATGATCCTAATTATTAATTAGCTAAATAACTAATTATTCTAATTTTTAATTAAGCTAGCTTAGTTAAAAATTTATTTTTTAAACTGTTTTACAGCTGAATAAATAGGATTTATAAATTTAAAAACTATAGTAAGATGAATGAAAGTTATTTATATTACTAAACATTCAAATAAGGAAGCATCTGACACGCATGTCTGCAAAAATTATTACTGTTGCTAACCATAAAGGCGGATGTGGCAAAACAACGACTGTTGTGCACCTAGCCTCAGAACTTGCCAATCTGGGCAACAAAGTTTTAGTCATTGATTTAGATCCTCAAGCAAACGCAAGTTTACACATTGGAATCCAACATCCAAGCGAAATTGCTGTCACTACAGCAGAATTACTAGTGGGCGATATTTCGTTGTTGGCAGATGCATTACAAGAAGAAACGAACTTTGAAAAAGTATCATTAATTTATGGTTCCTTAAATTTAGGAAAAACTGAAGATCAACTAAAAGAAGAAGCTCCCCGTCCTTCTGAAGAGTTAAATATCAAGTTAAAACTATTAAAAGATCTTTATGATTTTATATTGATCGACTGTCCACCTAGCCTTAAATTATTAACCAGCAATGCCTTGGCATCTTCAACACATGTCATTATCCCTATCGAATCAGGATCACAATATGGATTGTATGGGGTAACAGATCTTTTAAATCATCTTGAAAAGATCAAACGTATTAATCCAGATTTAGAGCTTTTAGGCGCTTTACTAATTAAGCATGATGAACGTCAGAATGTCTGTAAGCTGATTCGGGATGAAGCCTTGAAACAGGTAGGTAAAATTTTAGAAACCACAATTCCTCAAAGTACTAAAGTCAATCAAGCAGCGATTCTGCAACAACCACTTTTGAAAGTAGAAAAAAATTCAAAAGTACGTAAGGCTTTTGAAAGCCTTGCGAATGAAATTGTAGTAAAAATTATAACCTGAGAGCATTATGGCAAGCACCAAAGAGCTTTTAGCTCAGAAACTGAAGCAGAATACAGAAAAACATCAGCAGGCACAGAAAGACAATATTAAAGAGCCGAAAGAGTTTAGACGTAATGTCCCTATTGAGGATATCAGCCGAAGTCCAAACCAGCCGCGTAAAATATTTGAAGAGTCACAGTTAAAAGAACTGGCGGATTCTATTAATGAAATCGGCCTTTTGCAGCCCATTACAGTGCGTAAACTGGATAATCTGAAATATGAACTGATTGCAGGCGAGCGACGCTTACGGGCACATCAATTACTCGGAAAGTCTGTGATTGAAGCCATTATCATTGATGCAAATAATGTAGAAGCATCTTTGTTAACCCTGGCAGAGAATTTAAAGCGTCAGGATCTGACAGATTATGAGATTTTTATTGGCCTGAACTCACTTGATGAGAAATTAAAGAAAAACAAGCAACGT
Organism: Acinetobacter sp. SCLZS86; assembly: GCF_021560715.1. Classification (NCBI taxonomy): domain Bacteria; kingdom Pseudomonadati; phylum Pseudomonadota; class Gammaproteobacteria; order Moraxellales; family Moraxellaceae; genus Acinetobacter; species Acinetobacter sp. SCLZS86. Next base: position 28,244 of record NZ_CP090865.1, on the reverse strand, counting down.
TTAGCCAATTCACTGGGTTTAAATCGCGAAGATATGTACAAGTATTTAGCATACGAAAAACTGCCGCAAGCAATTTTAAATGACCTTGATGTGGAACCAGGCTTGCTAGGCCGTACTGCTGCAACTGCATTCAAAAAATTTCTATCGGATCATCTTGAACAACTCTCTGAAGCCGAAGTGGCCTTACTCGGAGCTTGGGAAAAATTAAAAGACAAAAAACTCGAGCAAAGCAAAGTTACTACTTATGCTGAAAAACTATTGAGTCAGAATCCAGAAAAACTGACCACAACATCCGTGGTCAGAAAAATTGAATATGCCGGTAAGATTGCGGGGAATATCAAACTGAATCAAAAACAGCTTAAGGTTTCTCTGAATATCTCGGAAATTGACGAAGCCAGTCTCTTACAATTAGAAGATTTCTTAAAACAGCTGATTCAAAAAAGCGAAAAAGTGTAGCAAGTTGCTACACTTTCTTAGCACCCTGAAACTAATTACTTCCTCATGCATTATTGAAGTTTATTTTCTTAAGTATGCTTCTTTACATTTGGTCTTTGAGAGTACTGTTACTTCGGATTGAGATTAAATTCTGCCTTTCTTCTTGTGGAGTAGTTTTATATTTATCCGGAAATATTATATATGTCCATATAAGCACTCCCAGTTTTCAGGTTTTGTATCAAAATAATCAATTCTTATCAGATTTTTCGATAGGGAAGTATATATGCTGGTGGAACATAAATAATTTGGTGGTGTTTCAAAAGGTATGCTGCCGTTAAACAAATACGTTATTAAGGTAAAAGAAAGTAAGCATCCAGCTAACACAGCCTTACCAAGCGATCCTATAAGCCTTAATTTAGTTCCCACATAAAAAACAAGTGGGGACTTAATCTATGAACATGGATATATATTCAGCAACACCTCCTGTTGCTAAAAAACGCAGAACATACAGCAAAGAATTCAAATTCAGTATTGTCAATACCTGTAAAAATCCTAATACCTCGATCGCTTCGGTCGCACTGCAACATAGTATTAATGCCAACCTTGTCAGTCGTTGGATCAGGATCTTCAGCCATCATGAGGGTGTCGTGCAGGATCCTACTCATGTGAATCCAGCATTTATTGCTTTGCCTTACACTGCTGCAATCAGCCAACCTATTGATGAGAGGATCACGTTGTGTATCACCGTGCCTCATACGAATAATGATATTCAGCTAAAATGGCAGACATCAGAAATACCTGCCTTGGCAGAATTACTCAAGGCACTGGCAACATGATCCGTATCAATGAAATTTGGCTCTCTACCCAGCCCATGGATATGCGAGCAGGAATGGATATGCGAGCAGGAATGGATACTGTCATGGCTCAGGTGGTGAGAGCCTTTGGCTACATCAAACCGCATTGTGCTTACCTGTTCTGTAATAAACGTGGCCATCGCATGAAAGTGTTGGTACATGATGGACTGGGCATCTGGCTGTGTGCCCGGCGGCTGGAACAGGGAAAATTTCACTGGGCTCAAGTTCACCAAGGTGAAACCGTGGCCCTCAGCCCGGAACAGTTACAGGCACTGATCCAAGGTTTGCCCTGGCAGCGCATTGGACGACAGCAGGTGGTGACGATGCTTTAAACCAGGCTGTTCCATTCTGCTATTCTCCAAACGTTCTATTTCATTCTTCTCATGACCTCAGGCATACTGCGGTCATGAATACGCTGCCAGATTTAAGCCAACTGACCCATGAACAACTGCTGGAATTTACCAGGCAGTTGGCGATGCAGCATCAGTCTCTGGCACAATCAAATCAAGAATTAGAAAAATAAACCAGCAATTAGATGCCAAAGTTCAACATCTTGAAGTCACCAATCAGCAATTAGATTCTAAAGTTCAACATCTTTCTATTCTCAATCAAAAATACGAGCATGAACTCGCACTATTTAAACAGCACAAATTCGGCAGTAAAAACGAACATCTCACTGCAAAACAAATCCATCTATGGGACGAAGCGGTCGAAGAAGATATCGCAGCCGTTGATCTAGAACTGGAACGGCTAAATGCAGATAAAACCGATGCAGTGACACACAAAGCCACAGTCAAAAAACCTAAACGTCGACCACTGCCATATCATCTACACACCATCCGTATTGAGCATGAACCTGCATCAACCCAATGTGCTTGTGGCTGCCAACTCCATCGTATCGGCGAAGATGTCAGTGAAAAACTGCATTTCAGACCGGCACAGTTCTATAAGGAACAGCATGTGCGTGGTAAATGGGTCTGTTGTCAACGGCATTCTAAAATTGACCCCTTTTACCTTACAAATGGCAAAGTAAAATTGACCCCTTTGATCTCGTATTAAGTTTCAACCTGGGGCTGAATCCCAATTCTTTTTTTATCCTTCAAACGATAACTCTCACCCGATATTTGTACCACATGACAGTGATGCAATAACCGATCTAACATCGCAGCGGTCAACGTGACATCATCCGCAAATGACTTAGACCATTGGCTAAAGGGTAAGTTACTCGTCAATATCGTACTGCCTTTTTCATAACGCTTGGCAATCACGTTAAAGAACAGATTCGCTTCTTCACGTCCAAACGGTAAATAACCAATTTCATCGATAATCAGTAACTTTGGTCCCATTACCGCACGTTGCATATAGGTTTTCAATTTACCTTGCTGATAGGCTGTACTCAGTTGCAGCATGAGATCGGCGGCGGTAATAAACTTGGTTTTGACATTGTTCATGATGGCCTTATAGCCTAATGCCATAGATAAGTGCGTTTTCCCTACACCGCTAGCCCCGAGAAACACCACATTTTCTGCTCTAGCAATAAAGCTCAGGTTGAACAGTTCAATCACCTGTGATTTAGGGGCCCCTAGGGCATAATTAAAATCATAGTCTTCCAGGGTTTTGACTTGAGGCAGGCCTGAGAGTTTCATCAGGACCTGCTGGCTGCGCTGTTGCCTGGCAGCATATTCATGCGTCAAGATCGCTTCAACAAAGTCGGCATAACTTCCATCTTGACCTAATGTTTGTTGTGCATGATGTGACCATTGTGATGCGATGGCAGGCAGATTGAGCTTTTGGCAAAGTTGCTCTATACGGTCGTATTGCAGATTCATCAGGAAACTCCCAGCAACTGGTCATATACCGATAAGGGATGCTGCAAACTCTCGTAGGGCATGACATGCTGTGCTGCTGCAACAGGTACAGTGCCAGAACCCGTATCTGATTGCGGTAATGGCGTAAATTTTTGCTGCTCCTGTTGCAGTCGAACAGCCGGTTTTTCTTGCGTGGTGGCATGAATCCGCTGATTGGCGGTTTCATGCAGCCACCGGCCAATGTGGGCATTGGCGACATCAACATCTAACAGTAAACCCGAAGTCTTCAGGCTTGCTTTCAATGGCACAATAAAGCTTGATTTGAGGTATCCATTAAAGCGTTCAACTTTGCCTTTGGTCTGTGCACGGTAGGGCTTACATACGCGAGGACGAAAGCTGTATTTCTTGGCGCAGTCGAGCAGTTTGGGATTCCATTTATGCTGCCCCTCCTGATAGGCATCCCGTTCAATCATGATCGTTTTAGCGTTATCAAACAGTATTTCCTGAGGTACTCCTGCAAAGAACTGAAATGCATTTTCTAGACCATCGATCCATGCATCGGTACGTTCATGATCATAAAATTTCACGAAAGTCGCTCTGGAATACCCTAATGTTGCGACAAAGGCTTTCAAAGTCGTGTTGTTGCGTCGAATTGTGGTGAAATCCACCTGCATTTGATTTAGTATAAAAATAAGGTTAGTAAATAAATCATTTAATTCAGATACTTTTTTAGTAAACATAAAATATATTTGATTTTATTTTGTTAATTTTGGGACTATGATATTCTATTATTTTAACGCTAAAAATAATTTACCTGTGCAGAAAAAAATGATGACACCATTGCTCATTGATGCATTAACAATATCTGAAGGTAGGTTTGAAAAACCATGCCCAGCTTTAGTTTTGAAAATGATGTTACTCAATGGGGAAATAAGCAGTGAGTTTTCAGAAAAAATTAAAAATCAAGCATTACTACTGCTCGCGATATATCGTAAGTTACTGCTTGCTGTCGATAGGGATTTATGTAAGGTAAAAATTCTAAAGAACAGTGTGAAAAGAAGACACTGGGGAAAAATGGATAAAGCACAGGACAAGATGGTGGTTGCAGACCAACTTCGGCTAAAGCGTTTAGATCCAGAAGAAATGATTTTATTTTTAAATACACAGCATTATCTAAATAAGCTGCCTATTTCCTTTGTAAAAAAACTGGTAGGTTGGGCACCACCAGTGGTGAGTGGTACTTTTTTAATCGAAAATGTTTTAGCTGGTTATATCGCCCAGAAGCTTTTGCCATTAGAAAGAATTAAAGTGAAAGAGCTGGGCAATTCTGTGCAACCCTATTTTCACATAGCTGACTTTTTTGTGCTTTTACCTCAACTAGAAGAACTTTATCAAAAATATCAAAAGCAAATTGTTCGTTTGGCGCCAACGGCAGAAGTTGCTTTAGCCTTAACAGACTTTGGGAAAGCATGGATTTATCGTCTTAGGAGTAGGCTATGAATATTTATTTTAAGCAACTGCTAGAATGGATAAACCAGAATACCCCTATAGAAGAACAAAAACTCCTCCGAGCATTATTTTTATTACGTGCACATTATAGCTTAGCCGGTATCGTTGTCATTTGTCAGCGAATTTTCACCTTGATTGGTGATAATGAATTACCAAAATTTCGTGATGAGCTTAAGACTTTAGAGATCATTAGTGCATTAGAGTATTCTGAGGAATATTCACATTTTTTTTCAAAAACAACGGATAAAAATAAACATAATCCCACGCCGTTGCGCCCCTTTACTGGAGACAGTGGAATTTGTGATTTGCTCTTGCTTAAATCAGGAGAAAATCATAATAATGAGAGTTTTGATGCTGTAATTATTTGGTTTTTAGATCAAATTTTTCATTTTCAAGACAAGGTACATGCTCTTGAGCTTTATAGTAGTTATTTAAAGGGTGATGGAAGCATAAAGCTGAAAGACCAAAAAGGATCTCGTGTGTACAATGCCTTTTTAGCGATTAGGCTATTAGGTGATGCTGGTAATAAACAGATTTTAGAAGATGTAAAAGCATCACTGCTTCAAAATTCCCCGAAACAACTGATTCAGTTAATGTCTGTTCATAATAATGATGAACAATTAAATAAAATTTATTATGCATTAAAGCTATTTTTATCACAAATCTGGCGAAATAATCGGCTAAAAAATAACAAAAAACGTCGAGAGTTTTTACACCGTATAGGGATAAAGCACAAAAAATTGATCCTGCAACGATATGGTTCATTAAGTATTGCTATTCAACCTTTAGAAGATGTAGATGAAATTCATCGTGGTCTAGTCTCAGATGTATTTGAGGATGATGAGATTGAAGAAGATGAAACACCATTGGAGCCCTTGTTTAGATTTTTTTTGGCAGAACAATCCGATTTACTTCGAGGGTTTTATGCATCTAAGTCGACTTCTCAACATATTGAAGCTGCAAATGTTGGTTTAGTTTGGACCAAATCGCGATTGTCCTTAAATTCAATTCAAGAAGTATTTAGACTCTGTCAACCATCTCATACAGATTCCAGCTTGATGTTACGCGCAAAATTAGCTTTGATATTAAGCTTGCTCACCGGACGTCCGGTGGGTGAATTTAAAGCGCCAAGTTTTAGTCAAAATACTGGTCATAATAATATTACTGGTCATAATAATATTACTATTAAGTATGATCATAGTTTATCTGCATATGTATTAAGTGTGTTTGCAGGGACACCGACACTCAAAAAAAAACCAGAAGATTCTAAATTTCATGTGCCATGGACCAATGAATTACATTTGGTTTTACCGATTGAACTCAATGATTTAGTGAGTCAAGTCAAAAATCTTGGGATTACAAGACGTCATATGGCAGTTGAACGTGACGTGAGTGAACTGATTAACCGTTTACCTAAAGAGCTAGAAATCAGCCTCAAAAGCATTCGCGATATTCTTCCACGGTTGTTATATGATCATAGCCAAGGTGATTTAGCTGTCGTTAAAGCAGTGACGAATGCATCAGGTCGAAATTATGATAACTTGATTCATTATGCCTCTTTTGAACAGAGGCAACTTGAGCAACTTTGGGCGGATTGTTTAAGAAAGCTAAATATTGATATTCCTGAATATAGACACTCTTCTAGTGGACGCGTGGGGAGTCCGATTGGGATAAAGATTATTGAAATAAAAAATGAAATTGCACGAATAAAAAATTATATATATCAAGCCAATGAACAGAAAGATTGGCAGATGTTCTTGAAATACTTAATGTCATATACGGAATTATGGATAAATCTTGCCACAGCTGGTCGAGGTATTAAACAACCCTTTCCAAAGTGGATCAGTCAGCAAGGCTGGGCCTTGATTCAAGATAAGCATCATCAAAATGAATCAACTGATCGTTATGTGCCATTGACTCCAGCATTGATCAAACAGATTCAAAGTTTACGTGGTTTGATGGGAATGTTGGGGGAGCAAATTGAGCTACGTGTTGATTTATCATCTTATGCTGTGCAACTGTATGATCCTCATCAGATTAAACATTTAGTTAGAAATTGGGCACGGAAGTTGGTTCGCTCTGATCGTAATCAGTTACCTGGGAGGTTCAAGGACGCTGGACTTGGGCACTGGATACGGGGTCGTCATCCATGGGATATATTATCCGTATTTACTGTATCAGCCTTTAAACAACAGTGGTTTGATGTACAAGAAAACTTGCAAAAACAATTAGGTTTCGAGTGCATTGAAGATTTTGATTTTTTAAAAATCAAGAATGTTCCTACATTTGTTTTAACCCAAGAGACTAAAACAGCTCAAGTAGATACGAAGCTGAGAATACAATATTCAGAAAATGATGTAAAAGAATGGCTGAAAAACTCAGAGTATGAGTCCTATTGTCCGTTGATTTTTGAGGAAAATCCTGAGCCACAAGTAGCTTTAGAGCTTGGACATCTATTAGCCTCAAATTTAGCTAAAAATAAAAATATTGATTTGCCTCAAGCGATTAAAGCATATTGTGCTTATATTCGCGATGAAGCGAAAATTCCTTTATTCGTTCAGCTACCTCAAAAGGCTCATCGTACATGGCTGACATCTGAAAATAGTTTTAGTACATGGTGTTATATAGAACAAAACTTACTTGATGTTATTCAGAATGATTTAGAAAATTTACCATCACATCAAAATTGTGATGTTGAAATAGGACGTTTGCTGGTTGTACTCTCGATGTATTCACAATTGTGCAGAGTAAGCCATTTACAAGCAATGTTAGAGTTTATTGCTTCTGATCAGCCTATAGTCGCTATGGGATATAGTCGGCTTATTGAGCTGGCAGTGAATAATGATAGATCTGTGACGAAGATACGCCGTACCGTACTGTTAAGTCCTTATGTCTCTACTTTAATTTTAGTAGATCGACAGTATTTACAGCCCCGATTAAAGGAGATTTTAGCACAGTCAAAAAGTCAACAAAGAACGGCTTGGCAAAAGTGTTTTACTACATATCTAAAACAAATTGGGCTTAAGTCCACTCTATCGTTAGCTCAATGGTTGAAAGCTTTACAGCAAAATGTGATGTTAAATAGTACTCCGTTGATTGCAGGTTACATATCAGGCCAAGTCTTGACTGAAGATCTTTCAATAAATGAATTATTACGCTTATCCGAATATGAAAAATTAACCACAGGTTTAGATAGCACTGAGCCAGAAAGTGAAATAGAAATAGGCGATGAGCAACTACATTTGTCTGATATTTTAGCGATGATTCAGCAACTAAAAGGTGAGTCTAGATCAAGCATTTGGCTTAAACAGCTTGCCAATAATAAAACGAATCACTATTCAGTCAATTTATTAACGTGCTTTGTGCAATGGTTGATTTTACGCTGTGATGCAGAAGAGTTAAGTCTACAGAATCGAAATATGATTCATCTACATTTGGCCATCGTCAGTGCAGGTGTATTGGGGTTTTCAGAAGATTTAACAAAAGATAGCCAGATTGATGAAGATGTGTTTCAAAAATGGATGGAGTTGACGCAAGAGCATTTTCCACATCGCAAGCATCTCGCTGCGTGGAATCGCTTTAGGGATTTTTTAATTCAGTTAAATGATGATCGTATAAGGTTACAAAAGCGTACAGCGCATCAAGCAAGTGCTAAAGTTTTTTCAAAAAATGAAGTGCGGCAGATCGTTCAAATATTACAATCTGTAGAATCTGGGGTGAATGATACTGTTTTACGCCTAGAGATTCAGCGTCATTTTCGTTTATCTGCGGCGATGGGTGTACGCCGTTCAGAGGCGCTTCATTTACGGCCCTTAGATATTGATGAGGATATGCTCAGAATTCGTCCTTATGGTGAGCATCAGTTAAAAACACTTGGATCAGAACGTGTTGTTCCGATGAATTTATTAAGCCAGACGATTAAAAAGGGATTAGATGATATTTATAAGAATAAAAAAGATTCAATATTAATTTCCGATGAGAACAGTGAGCATAGGACTTTTTTTGATCAAATATCTCAAATATTAAAGAAAGTCACTGGAGATGTTGATCTCAGCTTACATCATTTAAGACACACGTTTGCAAGTGCATATACTTTAAAGTGTTTGCAAACAGTGGTGGATTTTAAAGCCCTGACGATAGAACTGCCATGGTTACAAACTTGGATGCCATCGAATGAGCAATTTAATACGCTAGTAGGCAATGAAGGACAGGTTGGGCAAGGGATTAAGGCGATTAGTCGAGTGCTTGGACATTTACATGAATCGACAACATTAAAGCATTATATTCATATCTTATTTCTAGCTACTTATGCCTATAGCATGCAACAACAGCAACCCAATTTACATACTGCATTTTCTTACCGAGTCATGAGTCGGAGTAATTTATTCAGGCATTTCAAAGCGATTAACCAACAGAATGGTAATCTAAAATATGAGTTGAGAGATACCATCGAAAAATATGTGCTCAAAAAAATAGAAAGTCAGAGGTGGGTAATCTATGCTCAAAAAAGAGGGAATTCGACGGGTAAAGTAATTAAACACGAACTGTTTCAAAAGATTGAAGATATTGAGCGGTATCTTATTTCTGGACAGGGGCAGCCACAATTAGATATTGAGTCCTGGAAGAGAGCTTTAATTACGATGTCAAACATTCCTTCAGGTAAACGTGGTTCAAATATAGGAAGACATCCATTCTTGACACAAGGAAAATTAGCACGTTTGCCTGAATTACTAAGGGCTGTAGATTTTAATTCCGCACAAGAGATTTTAGAGCGATTTGATTATTTAGAACAAAACCAATCAGAAACTTACAATTGGTTAATAAAAAAATGGTTGTATGAAAGTAATGTAACAAAAGTATTGATGCATTTTACGGCAGAGGATGAACCTATGCTTTCAATCCTTACAGAACATCAGTTTTTTCCGATAGTGATGAAACATAATAAATATGATTATTTTAGAATTATGTCTCAACAAGCGTCATTAAGCGCCGTGCGATGGGTACTAGCATGGTTGAGTGTACGATATTTGGCGATTGGAGATCATATCAGAATATAAGTATATATGACTTACGCACGCTTTATTACATAAAGTTTTGAAAGACAGCGCTACCTTAATTGTACTAGCTCAAACCTGATCTGACAGTTACCCATTTTTTTTTGTGCCTGTCAGGGGTTTTGTTGCATAAATATCTAAGAGTATGATTTTGTTTAATTTGTGCAACAAATCCGAGTTTCGTAGCTAATTACTTTATACATCAACTAAATATTGTAGAAATTATAAGATACTCATCTGGTATGCCTCTAAAATTATAAGTAATTATTTTTGAATCAATTGATCAAATATTAATCATAAAATTTGACCAATTGAATTTATGTAAATAAGATAAAGATGTTACAGCAAAATCTGTGACCAGGCGTGGAAACCTGTTACTCAACGAACTAAAGAGTCGCTTTTAGTGGCTCTTTTGTGTCTACATGGCGCTTTTATGGTAAGCCAAGTAGGGCAGTCTTTGACTGGCCGTTTCGTTGAGCGGTATTTCCACACCCTATTTGGTTTGCCTCCATCTCGTGGAAAGGATGTTGGCAAACAACAATCTATCAACGAGGTTTAAAATGCGTCTTTATACTATTTCTATCTGTTTTTTCTCTAGCAAAAAGATACTTCTGAATTAATGAATATTTAATTCATTAATCACTAACTTTAATTTTAATGACTTCTAATTTCGTAATCTTACGAGATATAGAGAAGTATTGCCTAGAGAAAATAAAATGGCCCGTACTAAGCTATTAACCAATATTATTCAAAGAAAAATGATGTTGCTTGACGAAATGTCGCACTCAAATCAACACAACAACTTTGAAATATCACTTTATGACTTCGCCAACCATGAGATCCTAGAAAAACTATATAAAGCAGACAATCAACGCTCCACAGAGTGCTGGAGCCCTGCTGAAATTCAGGAGTTTATTCTAAACTGTTTGAATGATCGTAATGTCAATTTATGCGTTCGCTATTGGAAAGATGCTGCTGGTAATATTTATATCATCGATGGTGGGCACAGGATTTCAATTATCTATGCTTGGATCAAAAGATACTTTATTGATGAGCAAGTAATAGGAGCCCCAAAATTCACGGCACCACAAAAACGAGATATTCGTCAGATTCGTAATCGATTAGGTGGATTAGCTGATTTTCAAGAGTTATGTAGCGATTCTGAGTTTCAGCAAAAATTAAAATCAACCAAAATTAATTTTATTGAAGTGATTGGGACACCTGAGGAAGCTCGAAAAGCCTTTTGTTCAATCAATTCGGATACGAAACGATTAGATCCAGATGAAGAATATCATTTACAAAATAGGGGAAGTGATGCTTTTTATGTGATTTATGCATGTTGTTATATAAACGATAATAAATCCAACTTGGCTGAACTGAATTACGAGCGGATAAATGAAGTGATCACTTTGGGTGAGCAAATTCATGATCATCTTTTTAAGATAATACTTTTAGAGCCAGATTTAACACACGGTAAAAAAATCGGCTTGGTCAATGAACTCCTGAATATCATGTTTGGTGATACTAGTCAGAATACTGTGAATATAGACCAAGGTCAGCGTGTAGAAAATTTAATGCTAAAACTTAGAGTTGTGCTGTGTCGTATCGCTACACCAGCAATTAGTATTCGGATTCCAAGTTTGGGCTTACACCCAAAACTATATTTTTATAAAGATAATCGTTTTCAAGTGACATCCTTTTTGGCCTGGTTCTCTATCGTCTGTGAAATTGAAAAAGACTGTTTTGAAATACAGAATAAAAAGATAGATTTTATTGGATTTACTCGAGCACGCCGTGGTGTTGAAAGTTTAATTGAAAAAATTCCTGTGGCGATTAAAGAAACTGTCGGTAAGTTTGGTAGCGGGATCAAATCACATGAGCGATTGAAGAACGTGTATCAGGCCTTTATCTGTATTGGACTGAATATGGATTTAGATTTTGAAGATGAAGTTTGTTTGAACACCGTCATTCTTTCGATGAGTCAATCATTTGATTATATTAATTTTAATGATTTTTACCTTGACCGTTTTGGTGGTGATTATGATGAGAGTATTGTTGATGATGTTGTGAGCTTTGTGCAATCAGTAAGACTAACAAAGAAGAAAAAACCTCTAAATTTTTCACTAGCGGCCAAAAGAAACCTGTATCAACGTGAGGAAAGGAAAACTTGGAGCTATTGCGAAGTATGTGATAGTGCTTTATACCTTGAATCGACTGAAGTAGATCATCGTGAATCGAAAGCAGAAGGTGGTTACGGTATTCTAGAAAATGGAGCAATTATTCACCCGATATGTAATCGTTTTAAGTCAGATCGTGCTTTGGAAGAAGTAAGAGCAGATTTATTTGACTAAAAAGATAAGGGAGCAAATGCTCCCTTATTTTTTTGTTTTTTAGTAGACTGGGGTTAGTATTTAGCCTAAGCAACCAATATGAAAACAATAAACTATTACAACCAATACGCAGATCAATTTTTACAAGCCACGTTGTATGTGGATATGGAAAGCCTATACCAACCATTTTTAGCTGAGTTGCCAGATTCAGCACGCATCCTGGATTTAGGCTGTGGCTCAGGGCGTGACAGTTTGGCTTTTAAAAATAAAGGCTATCAAGTTGATGCTATCGACTATTCTGAAGTATTGGTCGAACGAGCGAGCCAACTGACTGGTATCGCTGTACAGCAGCAAAGTTTTTATGAGCTTGATATGCACGATGTTTATGATGGGGTATGGGCATGTGCCTCTTTACTACATTGTGCTCGTAATAGACTCCCTGATGTTTTAAAACGTATTCATGCTGCATTACGCCGTGGCGGTGTGTGCTATATGTCTTTTAATGATCCTAGACAAAATAATGGACAGCACGTCCCTCTAAAGATAACGTAACTTTAATCTTTGGAGATTCAAGAAATGGCTAAACGTTTTAGTCCCAAATTTAAACAGCAAGCGATTGATTATGCACTTTCAAACTCACACGAGTCTGTAGCTGCAATCGCCCAGAAATTAGGTGTGGGTTATTCAACATTAGATAAATGGATTCGTGAAACCAATCCGGCAGGTTCAAGCAAACGTCAACTTTCACCAGAACAACAGCGGATCGTGGAATTAGAGAAAGAAGTCAAACAGCTCAAGGAAGCCAATGACATCTTAAAAAAAGCGCATGTGTACTTTCTAACAGATCATGCCAAGAAAAGTACACGGTAATTCAAGATCTAGATATGAATGAAGTCACCGTATCTTCTGCCTGTAAATACCTAGGTGTCAGCACTTCAGGCTATTATGCCTGGCGAAAACGTCAAGCCAATACGGCACAGAAATATAATGACTTAAAAGCCGTATATTGGCAGCATCATGCACGATTGGGTGCACCTTCATTAGTACATGACATGCATGATTTAGGTTACAACATGAGCGAACGTACTATTGGAAGGATGCTAAAAAAGCTTGGTTTACGTAGCAGGATTGCACGTAAATACAAGCATACGACTGATTCAACCCATCGTTTGCCTACAGCACCCAACTTGTTGGATCGCCAATTTACAGTTACTCAGCCTAATAAAGTCTGGACAACGGATATTACCTATATCCGAACTAAAGAAGGCTGGCTGTATTTATGTGTGATGCTAGATCTATTCAGCCGTCGTATTGTGGGTTGGCAAACCAGCCATCGAATAGACCGCCAATTGGTGTGTGATGCGTTTCATTATGCAATGGCTCGTCAGGGTTATCCAACGGGTGTCATGGTGCATTCGGATCAAGGTAGTCAGTACTGTAGTCGTGATTTTAGGGCGCTATTATTGACGAATAACTGCGTTCAAAGTATGACGCAGTCTTGCGCAGTACACTGCTCATGTTGGGATAATGCAGTGACCGAAAGCTTCTTTCATACATTGAAAGGTCATGTGGTCCATGGCAGTGTGTTTGCCACTCGAAAAGAAGCGAATACTGTCTTGTTTGACTATATTGAGATTTATTACAATCGGGTCAGAAGGCATTTCGCAAACGGCTGGTTAAGCCCAGAAGCCTTTGAACAGAAATATTTTAAGAATTTAGAGGGATTTGTTGTCCACGATACTGTCTAGGATCACTTATAGTGACTTAATTTACTGTTTTCTATCATGATTCTAGACTAAAATATCTATTCTGCTAGTCTAGAGCCTTTATATAGCAGTTAACTCGTAGCATCAATGAAATAACATGACATGGAAAATAATCAAAAAAGATAGAATCTAGATTTTTATTACATTTACTATCCGTATACTTCAACAGCAGCTTTGAATGTTTCACTTAACCTTTAAACTTTTATTAAAATTAAATATATTCACACATGTATTCTAAAATTTGATAGAATTTATTAAAACTTTAGATTCTAAGTGTAAATAATGAGAAGCGCTAATATTCGACGTGATGGTTACTTAAAATTTCTGAATACATGGCAAGACCGTGATGTCATTAAAGTACTTTCAGGTGTGCGTCGCTCTGGAAAATCCACCTTATTGGCGATGTTTCAACAAGACCTAAAAGCACAGGGTGTACAAGCCGAAAACATCATTGCCATCAACTTCGAATTTATGGAATTTGAAGAACTCACCGATTACCGTAAACTACATGATTATGTACTGTCTAAAGTTGATAAAAGTAAAAAAAACTACGTTTTTTTAGATGAAATACAACATGTTACAAATTTTGAGAAAGTAGTCGACTCTTTATATGTTCGAGATTATATCGATTTATATATTACAGGCTCAAATGCATTCTTTCTGAGTGGAGAACTTGCGACTTTACTCACAGGACGCTATATAGAGCAACATGTTTTACCCCTTTCATTCCAAGAGTTTAAACAGTGGCATATTGAAAATAATCCGATCATCCAACAATTATCCAATCGTGATTTGTATGCCATGTACACGCACAGTAGTTTCCCCTATACGCTTGCCATGACTAGTCAGCAGGAAACCTATGATTACTTGCAAGCGGTCTATGCCAGTGTAATGTTTAAAGATGTTATTCCTCGTTTGAATACTGCTGATATTAACTCTCTCGAGCGTGTCGCAAGATATTTGGCAAGCGTGACAGGCTCACCCATTTCCATCAATAAAATTAAAAATACCTTTGTTTCAAGCGGGGTTAAAATCTCATTTGAAACAGTAAAACGCTATATTCAGGGCTTACAGGACAGTTTGCTATTTTATAGTGCCGCACAATTTAAAGTACGTGGGCGTGAGTTATTACAATCCTCTGAAAAATACTATTTAGTTGATGTCGGATTGCGCCGGATTATGTTGCCTGATGCTAATGCTGATCAAGGTCATATCTTAGAAAATGTGATTTATCTTGAGCTTGTCAGACGAGGTTATACGGTCTATGTAGGGCGGGTTGATGAATATGAAATTGATTTTGTTGCTGTCGATACTTTACAGAATTTAACTTATTATCAGGTGGCATTAGAAACTCTCAATGAGGAGACACTCAGCCGAGAGTTACGTCCATTACAGAAAATTTCTGATTCATATCCCAAGTATTTACTTACCTTAGACACCATAGGGACTGAAGCCAATTATAATGGTATTGTAAAAATGAACGCTCTTGATTGGTTGCTGTCTGAAAATAAATAAAGTGGAGTGTAGGCATCGACAATCCAATTTCTCGATCAAAGCCCAAGGCCTTTTCAGCATCATTCAAGAATGTATTCAAGCATAATTTCTGCTCCAATTGTGATGGATCGATTTACCTCGATTCGATTGAGTCAGACCATCATGATTGAGCCAGAGTCGCTTACTGAAAGTAGCGAGAATTGCGCTGGAGTTTCTGAAGGATATTAATTCCTTAGTTTGCCCATTCATCCATGTGGGCATTTTTTTTGATCAAAATACAATGTTGTTCTTGCTAAAAAATGACGGCACCTACAATAAAACACAATATTCCAAAAATAATCCAAGGCCAGATCTTTGTCTTCGGTTGTTCTAAATTCTGAGGATTATATTCCGTGTGTTCTAGCGATGTCGGTTGTGGAACACGGGTCTTTTTAGAGTAAGGCTGGTGTTTAGAGTAAGATAGTCCCGTACCTGGAATGCCGACACTGGTTCGCGTACCTTTTTTCCCAATATTTAGAGAAGCACCAGGTTTGCCAATGCTGGCACTGCTGATGCCTTTATGGGTCAGATTAATTTTAAAACCCGGGAATAATTTAATACTTTTACGAAATCTAAAACCCATATTGCTCTCATTCTAAAACTTAGCTCAATTCACGCGCTATACCAGGATCCATGATCTGCTAGAGATCGTACTTTGACGGCTATCATCAGGATACTAGTATATTTTTTATCTGGTGATTGCAATACTACCTTAAAATACCGTCAAAAATCTTTACTGTATATTTGCTGTAGGGTAATCTTAAAACTACTATTTATTGACTGATTGGTATATGACGACAGATAAGCATGAAGTCCTTCTCAGAATGAGAGCCATTGAACTCCTTGCATACTGGGAAGGTCGTTTGGTTACCAATCGTTTAATGAGCTGGTTTGGGCTCAGTCGACAGCAGGCTTCTGCGGATATCAAGCGTTACAATACGCTGTATAACCCAGATGCCTTGATTCATGACCCCTCCGTCAAGGGTTATGTGCCTAAGGCCAGCTTCCAGCCTGTACTGACTACAGCGCACATCAATGAATATCTTAATATGCTGTCAGGTTTGGTTAGTGAATCGCATACCCTGATTGCGACACCAGAACCGAATCTTGCAGCAGTTCAATTACCTGATCGCAGTGTACGTCCTGAAGTGATTCGGGAAGTTTTGCGTGCCTGCCGAAACCAAAACACTTTAAAAATGATTTATGCCTCCATGCAGAATCCGCAGTGGCATGAACGCATCATTTCCCCACACACCCTGGTGTATACCGGTTTTCGCTGGCATGTCCGTGCCTATTGCCATCAGAGCAAGCAGTTTAAGGACTTTTTACTCTCCAGAATTGATCGCACACCTGTTGTGGTGGCGATTGAGTCAGTAGACCCTGCTCAGGATCAGCAATGGCATGAAGAAATTGTACTGACGCTGATCCCTAATCCAAAATTGAATGAAGCTCAAAAAGCGCTAGTTGAAAAAGACTTCGGCATGCCTGATGGCAGATTACAGATTCCGGTGAAAAAAGCCCTGGCTCACTATACTTTGCAGCGATATCAGGCCGCGATCACGCTGGCTGAGGCGGATGATGCCTTGAAATATCCCTTGGTACTACAACGCTCAGATATCGAAAAGCTGTCGTCTTATCTGTTTGATCAGGCCTCATAGGAGATTGGCCATGTTAGAGCAATTTCATTATGACAGTGACCTAATTGGTGGCTCACTGATGGTACGTGAAAGCCGGCTGATCGCGGGTCTGTTATTACGAGAGGCGACTCCAGAACAATGGCATCAGGCGATTCAGGTGGACAATATTCTGCAAAAAAGAACTGCGGCTTCGGCGCAACGCAATGCCACCGCTATTCGTAAGCGTCTGGAGCGCTTGGAGCCTGATTTCTGGAAAGCACTACGTGATGGGGATGATGAGCTGGCGACCCAGGTGGCTTTTTGTGGCGCATTGGAACGCAACCTGTTGCTGCTTGAGTTTATGGAAACGGTGATGAGAGAGGCCTATATCTCTCAGGCTCAATACCTGGACAGTTATATCTGGTCAGATTTTCTGGAGGAGCGTTCACAACGAGATCCGGATATCTGTGATTGGAAAGAGTCCAGCAAGAAAAAAATGGGGCAGGTGGTGTTTCGCATGCTGGCAGAAGCCGGTTACTTAAAAAGTACCCGTAAGCTGGAGTTGCAGCGCGTGATCGTCAGAGCAGAGCTGCGTAGCCTGTTGGAAGAACATTATAAACAACGCATTAAAAGATCTATGGAAGTGTCGGTATGGACGCGTTAGTTGTAGAGGGGCAGCAATGAGTCAAACAATACATGAGCGTCTGAACCAGATTCCAGAGCGAATTCTTTCCACCGAGTTTCTCACCGGGCAAGGACTGGGCAATGAAATTGGCTTCTGGATTTTTGATTATGCACCTGAAGATGAGTTGAAAGTGCGCGAATATCTGCATTTTCTAGACGGGATGCTGGAGAAAAAACACAGTCAGCTGAAGGTGGTGAATATCAACCTGCTGCAAGCCGTGGTGGATTATCTGGCTGAGCGTAACTTCATCGATAAAGCCATTCAAATGCAAAAAGCCAAAGGCGATGATGCGCTGCTCAAAGCGCTGAAAGGCCCACTGCATATGGATAAGTTCGCGCCCTATCTGGTGAGTAAATATGCCACCAATGCGCAAGATATTGTGTTGATGACTGGGGTTGGGTCGGTTTGGCCACTGTTACGTGCCCATCACTTATTGAACAGTTTGCATTCGTTACTGGGGCATAAGCCAGTGGTGCTGTTTTACCCAGGTTATTACGACGGTCAAGCGATGAGTTTATTTGGAAAAATTCCAAGCAATAATTACTACAGAGCATTCAGATTAGTGCCTTAAACACGGCAAATAGAAATAAGAATTCGGGGGAATGGATTGAGATGAACATTAAAGAGCTTTTTTACAAGCCATTAGATCGTGCGATTAACGGGGTCGTAAAAGCAGACCAGAATGACAATACCACGGTTTATCAGGAACTCGATGAGTATGTGGTCACCAATGAACTGGAAAAGCATTTTCGGGACTTTTTCCAGTCTTATGGCACAGACCTGAGCGATCCTTCGATTGCCAACCGTGTCGGCGTATGGATTTCGGGCTTCTTTGGTTCAGGTAAATCACACTTCCTGAAAACCTTGTCGTATATTCTGGCCAATAAAGTGGCACGTGATGCGGAAGGTAACGAGCGTAGCGCCGCAGAATTCTTTGATGAAAGCAAAATTCGTGATGCGTTTATCCGTGCGGATATTGGCAAGGCGGTCAGACATCATGCCGATGTCATCCTGTTTAACATCGACAGTAAAGCCAGCTCCAATGATGATGGCAATCCGATCCTGAATGTGTTTTTACGTGTGTTTAACGAGTATCAGGGGTTTAGCGCGGATCATCCACATATTGCCCATATGGAACGTCACCTGAGCCAGAAAGGTGTCTACGAACGCTTTAAACAGGCGTTTGAGGAATCCAGTGGCATGTCCTGGCTAGAGGAGCGTGACGGTTATCAGTTCTATCAGGATGATGTCGAAACTGCGATTTCTCAGGCACTGAATCTATCAGCAGAAGCAGCGCATAAATGGTTTGAGGATTCTGAGCAGACCTTTAGTGTTTCGGTCGAAAACTTCTGTCAGTGGGTGAAAGAATACCTGGACAGCAAAGGACCCCAGCAACGCATGTTGTTTCTGGTGGATGAAGTGGGGCAGTTTATTGGCAGCGATACCCGCTTGATGCTGACACTGCAAACCATTACTGAAAACCTGGGTACGATCTGTAAAGGCCGCGCTTGGATTATCGTCACCTCGCAGGCAGACATCGATGCTGTTTTAGGTGAGATGTCTTCTTCCAAAGCCAATGATTTCTCCAAGATTGCTGGACGTTTTAAAACCCGGTTATCACTGTCCAGTTCCAATACCGATGAAGTCATCCAGAAACGTTTATTACGTAAAACCCCAGAAGCTGAAGCATTGCTCAGATCGGTGTTTGAGCAAAAGGGCGATATCTTAAAAAACCAGATCACCTTTGACCGTTCAGGCCCAACACTCAAGAACTATGAGGGTCCAGACAGCTTTATCAATAACTATCCTTTTGCGCCGTACCATTTCCAGCTGGTGCAGAAAGTTTTTGAAGAAATCCGTAAGGTCGGTGCGACCGGTGCACACCTGGCCTATGGTGAACGGTCCATGTTGGATGCGTTCCAGATGGCCGCGAATGCGATTGCTACAGATGAAGTCGGTGCCCTGGTTCCTTTCCACCGCTTCTATACTTCAGTGGAAGGATTTCTGGATACAGCAGTGAAGCGTACCATCGACCAGGCAGGGCAGAATAAGACCCTGGATGGTTTTGATGTGCAGATGCTGCGTACCCTGTTCATGATCCGCTATGTCGATATCATCAAAGGTACCTTGGATAACCTGGTGACTTTGTCGATTGAGAAAATTGATGAAGATAAGCTGGCATTACGCAAGCGGATTGAAGAAAGCCTACTGCGTCTGGAAAAAGAGAGCCTGATTACGAGGAATGGTGATGAGTTCCTGTTCCTGACCAATGAAGAACGCGATATCACCCGTAAAATTAAAGCCACTGACTTAGCAGCTTCAGAAGAAAATAAAGAGTTAGCCAACCTGATCTTTAAAGATTTACTGCGCGATCAGAACAAATACCGCCATCAAGCCAACAAGATGGACTATCAGATTGGTCGTTTTCTGGATGGTCATAGCCTAGATGGCAAGTATGAGAGCGATTTGAAAGTTGAAATCATTTCTCCACTGGATACGGAATACAACCTCTACACAGAAGCTTTCTGTATTGGTAAGAGCACCGAGGCCGAAGGGCAGGTGCTATTTAAACTGGCAGACGATAAACAGTTCTTTAATGAACTGCGCACCTGGCTGAAAACCAATAAATTCATCCGCTTAAATGATGATGGCACTCAGTCCGATATCACCCGTATTCTGGCAGACCGTGGCCGTGAGAATCAGGAGCGTAAAAAACGTCTGCGTGTCCGGGTCGAAGAAATGTTGCTGGACGCGGAAAGTTATGCCTTGGGTCAACATTTACAACTTTCATCTTCAAGTCCAACCACCAAGCTAGATGAAGCCTGTCGTTATCTGCTGGAAAACACTTATACCAAACTGAGCTATTTGCAGGTCTATCAGCAGGATGCCTGGCGTGAACTGAACGCCGTCTTGACTGTGGATGATATGGCGCAACTCGGATTGTCTCTGGATGGCGGTCAGAGCAATCCGAAAGCCCTACAGGAAGTGGAGCAGTACATTGCACTACGCGCCACTGGTACAGAGCGTATTCTGGTCTCAGATGTGATAGACCGTTTTGCCAAACGCCCTTATGGCTGGCCAGATGCCGAGATTTTACTGCTGGTAGGTCAGCTGGCGGCAATGGGGCGGATTTCACTGCAATTAAATGGTGGCAGCTTGCAGTTAAAAGATGCCTTTGAGCCTTTACAAAACAGCCGCCGTCGCCGTGATGTTTCCATTATTAAAAAGCGCCAGACTGATGATCAGGTATTGAAACAGGCACGCCAACTCACCCAAGACCTATTCTCGGCCATGGGACCAGCGACTGAGAAAGAGCTATTTGAATTCTATTTGCAGCATTTTAAGACTTGGTTAGCCAACTTTAAGTCGTACAAAAGCAAAACAGATGTCGGGCAGTTCCCGGGCAAGAAAGTGATTGAAAAGTCGATTCTGGCTTTGGAGCGTTTACTGGCCAATAGCGATAGCTTTGATTTCTTTAAGGCCGTGGTCGAGAACAAGGACGACTATCTGGATCTGGAAGAAGATTATCGTGATATTCATGAATTCTTTAGTAACCAGATGCCAAGCTGGCAGCAACTGCAACAGGCCTTACGTCATTTTGAGAAAAACAAACAGGCACTGGGTAGTGATGAGGTGGCAAAAAAAGCCCTCTCCGAATTACACCGTATTTCGACCCTTGAATCGCCCTACGGCCTGTTGAATAAAGTGGCTGATTTGGTTCGCACCGTGGAAAGTGTTAATGAACGTTTCCTGACTGAAAAACGTAGTCTGGCGCTAGAGCAGTTGGATGACAAGATCAAACAGCTGGAAGCCGAGATCAAGAACAGCGGTATTGCCACAGCAGAGTTGAGCAACAAGTTACTGCGTCCGCTGCAATTGCTTAAAGCGGATATTGAAGTGGAAAGTAGCCTTTCCACCATCTATATGTTGCAAACGCAAACTGCTGTGGAGCGTTTTGACGAAGCCTTGTATGAACTGGAGCAGGAAGTACAGGCAGAAATTCAGCGTCAGGCCAAAGCGGCACAACTGGCTCAGAGCAAAGCAGAGAGTATAACCAACACTGCAACCACCTCCAGCCCAGCAACATCAGAACCTGCTGCAAGTCCGGTACAGCCTACCGTTGCCGTAGTGCCACCGAAACCGGTGGTGGAAGTCGAGGTGGCGAGTCTGTATAGCAAAACATTCAGCAATGTTTACTTGGAAACCGAGGAATCGGTAGAGCAGTTTGTCGCAGCACTGCAAGCTGAACTGAAAAAAATCGTGAGTGACAAAAAGCGTGTGCGTATCCGCTAATTCAATTTAGGGATCTCGGCATTCGTCATCAATTAAAGGTTTAAGCATGAACACCAGTAATATTAAAAAATACGCACCGCAAGCACGTAACGATTTTATCGCAGCCATGCGCAAGCAGGCGGCCAAATATGGCATCACCGCAGACAGCATTTTACCGGCTGAACAGAAAGGCGACTTGCTGCTGATTGGCGATCAGGTTTTTCCGCTATCCGTCATGAAATCTCGTGACAAGCTGATCAAACGCATTCAAACCAGCAGTTTTGAACAAACCATTGATTATATCGCTTACAGTTGGTTTAACCGTCTCTGTGCGATTCGTTACATGGAATGCAAAGGCTTACTGGATCATGGTCGCCGTGTACTCAGTAGTCTCGATGGCAGTGCAGGCTTGCCACAGATTTTGGAAGAATGCTTGGATATTGACCTACCAGGTTTAGATAGTAGCCGTGTGGCTGAACTCAAACTGGATGGCAATAAAGACGAAGAGCTGTACCGTGAGCTGTTATTGGCGCAGTGTCATGCGTTGAATCAGGTGATGCCACTCCTGTTTGAACAGGTTTCTGATGAGTCAGAACTGTTATTACCTGATAATTTGACCAAAACCGATTCTTTGATTCGTGATCTGGTCAGCAGCATTCCGGAAGAGGACTGGTCGGATGTCCAGATTATTGGCTGGCTGTATCAGTTCTATATTTCTGAAAAGAAAGATCAGGTGATTGGTAAAGTCGTCAAAAGTGAAGACATTCCTGCAGCTACACAACTCTTCACCCCAAACTGGATTGTGAAGTATTTGGTGCAAAACAGTGTTGGTCGTCTATGGATGATGGTACAGCCTGATAGTACGCTTGCTAGTGAGTGGGAATACTATATTCAGCCTGCTGAGCAAAGTGATGAAGTCAATGCACAGTTAAAACAGCTGATTGATGTGCGGATCAGTGAAGATGGCGATACTTTAAACCCTGAAAGCATTACGGTACTCGATCCGGCTTGTGGTTCGGGGCATATTTTGGTGGAAGCCTACGATTGCTTAAAAGCCATTTATTTGGAACGTGGTTACCGTAGCCGTGATATTCCTCGTTTGATTCTGGAAAACAACCTGTACGGGATTGATATTGATACCCGTGCGGCACAACTCTCCAGTTTTGCGTTGTTGATGAAAGCACGTGAGGATGACCGCCGTTTATTTAGCAATCCACCAAAGCTCAATATTATTGCGTTACAAGACAGTCAGGATTTAGATGCAGATCAAATCTGGCAAGATCTTAACTTAAACCAAGCATGGCAAAAAGGCAGTCATGTCGATCTGTTTGGCAATGACCAAAAGGATTTAAGCAGTCCGGAAAATGATGCGCGTTATGCTTTGATTCAAGAACTTGTCGAAAAATTTAAAGAAGCCAAAACTTTTGGTTCTTTAATTTGTATGGATAGCCAAGAACAAGATTTTGTTGATCTGCAAAATACCTTAGAAGATTTGGTTGTTGAGGGCGATACCTTACAGAAAGCGGCTGCTAAAAAATTATTACCATTGGTGATTCAAGCAAAACTCTTAGCTAAAAAATATGATGCTGTGATTGCTAACCCGCCGTATATGGGTGGTAAGGGTATGAATACAGCACTTAAAGATTTTGCGAAAAAGAAATTCCCTGACAGCAAGTCAGATATGTTCGCAATGTTTATAGAGCGATGCCAAGAACTTTCTAAAGCATCGGGGGAAACAGCTTTTGTAACACCTTATGTGTGGATGTTTATTTCTTCTTATATGGAATTACGTAAAAAGCTTGTTTCTCAAAATACAATTAAGTCACTTATTCAGCTTGAATATAATGCCTTTGAACCAGCGTGTATTCCTGTGTGTGCCTATACGATATCCAAAGCACATGTAAAAGACTATGTAGGTAGTTACATTAAATTATCTGACTTCAAAGGTCATGAAAATCAAGCACCGAAAACTATAGAAGCGATTAAAAATCCTGATTGTGGTTGGTTTTTTACTGCTAAACCAGACGATTTTAAGAAAATTCCGGGTAGTCCTATTGCTTATTGGGTAAATGAAAATTTTGTTGATATTTTCTCTACACATAATATGCTATCTGGCATATATCCATATATTACAAAAGGTATTTTTACTGGGGATAATAATCGCTTTCTTAGGTTCTGGTTCGAAATTTCAAATACTGAATCAGGTTGGGTAAAATACTCTAAAGGTGGAAAGAAACGAAAGTGGTATGGTAATACAGAACATGTATTAAATTGGAAGGAAAATGGTGCAGAACTTAGATCATTCCCTGGTTCTGGTTTAGGTGCTTGTAAATATTACAATAAAGATCACATAGCTTGGTCAGGTTTAACAAGTGGCGATATTTCATTTAGATATGAAACAGACAATATATGGTTTGATGATGTATCTCCATCAATTGTATTGAATGAAAAGGATGATTATTTATTAGGTTTATTAAATTCTAAACCGATTCAATACATTTTAGATTTGTTGAATCCAACGCTTCATTATCAAATTGGTGATATTAAAAAAATTCCCTACAAAGAAATAAATAAAGAATTTGTTCTTAATTTAGTTAATAAATTATTAAAATATTCTAAAAATGATTGGGACTCATATGAAATCTCATGGGACTTTACTGAGAACCCAATTATTCGTACCCAACAACCAAAGCTAGAACAAGCTTTTAATACATGGCAACAGCAAAATGCTGACGCCGTGGCTGAAATGAAACGCTTGGAAGAAGAAAACAACAAGCTGTTTATTGACGCTTATGGCTTACAGGATGAACTGACCCCAGACGTACCTGATGAGCAAATCACCCTAACCCGTGCCGATCGTGAAAAAGACAGCCAGCGTTTAGTGTCCTATGCACTTGGCTGCATGATGGGACGTTATAGCCTCGATGAACCAGGTCTGATCTATGCCCATGCAGGCAATCAAGACTTTGATGCCAGCCGTTATCAAACATTTCCAGCCGATGCAGACGGCATTATTCCATTGACTGAAATGCACTGGTTTGAAGATGATGCCACCCATCGTATTCGAGAGTTCTTAACTGCGGTTTGGGGTAAAGACACACTGGATGCCAATATGCAGTGGCTGGCTGAAAGCTTGGATAAAAAAGCCAGTGAAACAGCAGAAGACACCATTCGCCGTTACCTCGCCAGCAAGTTCTATAAAGACCATATGCAGACCTATAAAAAGCGCCCGATCTACTGGCTATTCAGCAGTGGTAAACAGGGGGCTTTCCAGGCGTTGGTGTACTTGCACCGCTATAACGAAAGCACTTTGGCACGTATGCGTACTGAATACGTCATGCCACTGATTTCCAAAATGGCTGCCTATGCCAACTCTCTGGAAACAGCCAAAGAAAACAGTGACTCTGCGGCTGAAATCAAGCGTATCGAAAAAAAACTGCAAGACTTGCATAAGCAACAGGCAGAACTGAGTAGCTTTGAAGAAAAACTGCGCCATTATGCCGATCAGCGTATTAGCTTAGATTTGGATGACGGGGTGAAAGTGAACTACGGCAAGTTTGGGGACTTGTTGGCTGAAGTGAAAGCAATTACTGGAGGTAGTGGGGAATAATCATGGAATTACAAAGTCTAAATAGTATTTTTAAAGAACGAATTTTACGAATTCCTGACTATCAACGGGGCTATGCTTGGACTACGACCCAATTGGAAGATTATTGGGAAGATTTACTACAGCTTGATCCTGAAAGAATACATTATACAGGTGTTATTACACTTGAACCTGTACCTGAGAAAATCTGGTCTAAATGGACAAATGATCAATGGCTTATAAAAGATTTGGATTATAAGCCGTTTTATGTGGTGGATGGACAACAACGTTTGACTACATCAATGGTACTGATTCAGGCAATTATTGAATCAATTCCAGATGGCGAGTTAATCGCCTCACAATCAGTTGATAAAATTAAACAAAAATTTATTTTATTAAAAGCGGATGATAATATCCGCGAAAGTTACATTTTTGGCTACGAAAAAGATAATCCAAGTGATGAATTCTTGAGAACTAAAATTTTTGGGATGTATTCACACACCTATCAGCAACAAGAAACCCTTTACACTCGTAATTTGAAAAATGCAAAAGAGTTTTTTAAAGAACGGTTAGCTGTCTTATCACTAGAAGATAAAACTGCACTATATAAAAAATTAACTCAAAAATTTAAGTTCAATCTTTATGTGATTAATGACGAGATAGATGTATTTGTCACCTTTGAAACGATGAACAATCGTGGTAGGCCTCTTTCTAGTCTAGAGCTACTAAAGAATAGACTGATTTATTTATCAACACTTTTTAAAGACAATACGGGTAAAGACAAGCTGAGATCCAATATTAACGATGCTTGGAAAACCATGTATGAATACTTAGGGAAAAATTCAGATGCTCCATTAAGTGATAATCTTTTTCTTCGTAACCATTGGACAATGTATTTTAAGTACACACGAAGAAAAGGCGATGATTACATTAATTTCTTGCTCAATGAGAAATTTAATGCGCGGAACATCACGCATCCTAAAACTGCAGATGATGCTTTAAAAATCGAAGAGATCTCTGAATATGTAAAAAGTCTACAACAATCAATTATTTATTGGTTCTATATTCATAACCCTTACTTTGATCAATCTGATAATCTGACCGATTTACAACGAAGCTGGTTAGATCGATTGGAACGTTTAAGTTTCCGTTCTTTTAAGCCACTACTTCTCTCTGCATTTGTTTCAAAGCAAGATCCGGTGAGAATTATCGAGTTGTTACAAGTAGCAGAGCGTTATAATTTTACTTTATTTAATTTAAGTCAACGTCGTTCAAATACCGGTGATACTGAACTTTTTGGCATGTCGAGAGATTTGTTGACAAGTTCCATAACAATTGAATCGGTAATAGAAACGATTAAAAAATTAATCAGCCACTATTATGATCCACAGAAATTTTTAGCCTATATTGATGAAAAATATGAGCTTGATCGAGATGGATTCTATCATTGGGATGGTGTTCGTTATTTTCTCTACGAACATGAACAATGGCTTAGAGAGAAAGGTAAACAATCAACAAATAAATTATCTTGGGATGTAGTTAAATCTAGCCAAAAAGATTCTGTAACCCTAGAACATATTTTCCCACAAACGCCAGATGACCCATATTGGTTGAAGCATTATGCTCACTTAGATGAGCAAAAACGACGATATTTAACTCATTCCTTAGGAAATCTACTTCCTTTATCCCGTGCTAAAAATTCATCATTGCAAAATGTGGCTTTCCCGTTAAAGAAAAACGATGATGATGGGGTCGGCTATTACAATGGATCAGTATCTGAAAATGAAGTAAATACAAAACAAGATTGGACACCTAAAGAAATTAAAGAGAGAGGTTTAACTCTATTAAAGTTCATGGAGGAGCGCTGGGAAATCACGTTAGGTGATCAAGATTTTAAAGAAAAGCTACTTCATGTTGATAGCATCCCATTTCCTGTTGTAGTGGCAGAAAAAGAGGTGACTGCATGAATCTGAATCAGCTACAGAAGGGTCTGGAACAGGCTTTCTACACTGAAAATCACCGGATTGTCTTCTGGTACGATGCTGAACAGTCTTTTACTGAAGAAATCAAAGCCCTAGAGCTAAATGATGTCCAGATTCTGAATATGGCAGAAGAATCCAGCCTTGCGATTAAGCTTAAACTGGAACTTGAGGATCAGCAGGGCAAATACTTGCTGTATTTCCCATACCCTGAGCCTGAAACCGAAAAAGACTGGCTACTGGATATCAAGCTATATTCTCGCAGCTTCTATGCCGATCGTTTCTCGATTATTTTCAATGAGCTGGGTTTACAGCAGCAGAGTCTAAGAGAACATCTGGCCAAACGTGAAGAATTCCTTAAAGCCAAAGCCCGTCTGAGTACATTGAAACGCTATATCCAGTCTGATGCAGATACACAGGATCTGGATATGGCGATGATTGCGGCTGTGGTCAAGGCTGACAGTGCCGAACTTATGCATATCGTTCTGGCACTGGCAGATGAAATGGTACAGCAGAACCTGGCTCTGGAAGTCAATCCAGACTCCTTTGCTGAACTGGAAAAGTTCCAACTAGTGCCAGCTTTAGTCACAGCATTACAGGCGGAAATTGGTTATCCAGCATCGGTTGAAGAATTGAATAGGGAAGCACCATTCAAACTCGGTACGTTCTTTATCCGTTTGATGACTACAGGTTTCTGTGAAAGCCTGGGCGATATACCGCTATGGGCTCAAGAACTGGTGATGTCATCCGTCAGCTCCCGTGCGACGGCTAGAGCCTTCTTGTCACGCTGGAGAGACAGCTCCAAATACTACCCAAC
>NZ_CP090869.1:0-61284 GCF_021560715.1 Acinetobacter sp. SCLZS86 | reverse complement strand
TTGACAGACTTTAATAATTCACTACGTAATAACTGAAGTGAGAACGAGTAGATATCTATGCTCACTGTATTTATTTTCTGTACTTTCGCAGATCCATAATTTCCTTATCGGTATATTGTTACGATTAACAAATCTTTTATGCTAATTCGGATTAATTCTAAGTTTGTCTTTACATGAAGTTTGTAAAATGTCTATAGGATGGAGAGGATCAACCTATCCATCCTAAAAAATTATGCGCTAGCCCGTCGACGTTCAACATCAGAAGATGGAGTACATTCATGTTCTTTCACCAACTCAACATTAAATTGAATATGTTTTAAATGGTTTATCTACATTCCGGCGTTCTATTTCAGCTTTATTAGTTACATCCACCGCGGTTGCCACTAGACCTTCACGTGTTGCAAACGCGAAGTCATCCCATAGTACTTATCACCCTCAATATTGAACTGAGTAGTAAGTTTTCTGTAACCTGGTGCTGAAACAAAGTAATGAACATGAGAAGGACGATTACCATGACGGCCTAACTTATCGAGTAATGCTTGTGTAGTTCCTTCAGGAGGACAGCCATAACCAACCGGCATGGTTGTTTGAGCGGTATAATGACCGTTTTGATCGGTAAAAATAGTACGACGAAGATTAAAATCAGATTGTGACTTATCAAAAAATGAGTAATTACCCAAGCTATTGGCATGCCAGACTTCTACTTTTGCACCTTCAATAATATTGCCGTCTGTATCAGTTACAGTGCCGTCAATAAAAAGTAAGTCGACCTTATCAGATTCTGAACCATCATCCATGCGCGCGAAGCCGACAGACTCTGGTGCACCAGCGACATACAGTGGCCCTTCAATGGTACGTGGTGTACCATTCGTAATACCTGCATTAATATCAGCCTCATCCGCACGTAAGTCTAAGAAATGTTCAAGACCAAGACCTGCTGCTAATAATCCTAATTCATTGGCTTGTCCAGCATCGGTAAGATATTCAAGACCTTTCCATACCTCACTCTGAGTCAGGTCAAGATCTTCAATGGCCTGGAATAGATCGGATACTAAACGTACCACAACTTGTTGAACGCGGTCATCTACTGGACCTGTTGCTGTCTCTACGTTCATTTTTTTAACTAAAGTGTCAATTTCCTGACGGTTCATACTATTGCTCCTTAAGTATGCTTATTTATTGGTGGGCTCATGTTTCTCTCATGATGAGAGAAACTAGCGTCCTTTGCTTTTTCGATTGACTTCTAATTTCAACCTACCAGTTTTAAATGCTGCTGAATGTCCCAGCTGTAATGCTGTGTTAGCATCTTCAATATCCTTTTCAAGCGAGTGTTGCCATAACCAATCAAATCGATGTGCTAAATGTGCGCCTACTTCTTCAAAGCTTGGATAATCGGGTGAATAAAGTTCATAAATTTCCCCCGACTCATGGGAGGTATGTTGAACTTTAACTGCGCGATCTAAACGGATATCTTCATAAATTTTTGATACCAATTTAATATTTTCTGCTGTGAGCTGTGGATTGGCCAATAAGTTAGCCAAGATCAGTGCGTCTTCCAAGCCCTGCCCTGCGCCGGCACCCTGATGCGGTAACATGGCATGTGCTGCATCACCAATCACAATGACATTTTGGGTTTTATTTTATAGGTGGTTAAAGGTGGTGTTTCATGTAATGCCCAAATCGTCGGCTGTTCAATCAGATTCAATAATGCCTGACAACTCTCACTCCAATCCGCAAAGTCATCTAACATTTCTTGTTTAGAAACGGATTTAGTCCAAGGCGTATTTTCAGGTAATGTCGTTTGGGTACGGTCTGATTTAAAGGCAACAATATTAATTTCTTCGCCCTGACGAATTGGGAAGGTTAAAATATGTTTATCTTTACCTAACAACATTTGAGGCACTTCAGCTAGTTCTGGATCATTACCAAGTTCTTGAATAGCTTTTTTAAAGTCTTCAAATTTAATGATTCCACGATATGCCCATGTACCGGAGAATTCTGGACTTACACGAGGAAGCTGGTGAGAATCAAGTACATGATTACGTACTACAGAATGGATACCATCACATCCAATCAGATAATCGCATTCAACACGCTGCCCATCTATAAACTGAATTGAAACTTGACTATCTGTAGCCTTAATGTCTTGTACACGTTTGTTAAAATGCACATTCTGATGCGGAACCAATGGAATGAGCGTATCCAAAAAATCTGCGCGATGTACAGAAGACTGCCCTACATTTGGAGCTACAGAAGCGGATAAATATTCGTCATTATACCCATTACGCCATTGAAACCAGATATCTGTAAATGGAGCTTTTACCTTGTCTGCGATACTTTCATATTCATTCGCCAAGCCTAATAAGTGAATTGCTTTTTACAGCATTTGCACCGAAAGAAATTCCTGCACCAATTTCAGAAAATTGCGGGGCGGCTTCATAAAGATGTACATCTAAATTTTGATTTTTCACTAATTGTGTAGTAAGTGCCAATCCTGCAATCCCACCACCAATCACCGCAACTTTAATCTTCTTGTCCATTTTTAGCATTCCTTACTAAATTGCTTAGATTTCTATCATTAGATATTTTTTAGGATTTATCCAATTTATATTTTTTAACTTTAACTATCTAAATTTTTGATACTTATTATTTATAAGGACATGATCTAATTAAAAGATATTAAATATCTGATTCATAAGGATGGTGATTTAACTGAATCAGAATTTTGGATTAATCAATTTCACAAAACACTATTTCTTAATATTAAAAATTTATTCTTAATAAAATCAATGAAATACTTGTATTTTAGCTGTGTGGAATTATTTTCTAGATAAACCATATATAAGTTTCTATGCAGTGGATTAAACGGCACTGTTGCAAATAACCACGAATGGTAAGCTGAAGACTGTTTTAGCTAAAGGTGCAGCATATGAATCCTTTCCATGGTCGGCATTTTCAGGGCGAAATCATTCTTTGGGCTGTGCGCTGGTATTGTAAATATGGCATTAGCTATCGTGAACTGCAGGAAATGCTGGCCGAACGGGGTGTGAATGTTGATCACACGACTATTTACCGTTGGGTTCAACGTTATGCTCCTGAAATAGAAAAACGTTTACGCTGGTATTGGCGTAATCCTACAGATCTGAGCTCGTGGCATATTGATGAAACCTATGTAAAAGTGAATGGACGATGGTCTTATCTGTATCGTGCAGTCGATCAACGTGGCGATACCATTGATTTTTATCTTTCTTCTAGACGTAATACCAAATCAGCATATTGTTTTCTTGGAAAAATTTTAAATAATGTGAAGAAGTGGCAAATTCCACAAGTGATCAACACGGATAAAGCACCCACATATGGACGTGCTTTATCACGGTTTAAAACGGGAAGGTAAATGTCCACCAGACCTTGAGCACAGGCAGATTAAGTATAAAAATAACGTGATTGAATGTGATCATGGCAAGCTAAAGCGGATCATCAGGGCCACATTAGGATTCAAATCTATGAAGACGGCTTATGCCACAATTAAAGGTATTGAAGTCATGCGTGCACTACGTAAAGGACAAGCATCGTCATTTTATTATGGTCAGCCTCAGGGTGAAGTGTATCTAATCAACAGGGTTTTCGGTCTCTAAGTACTTTTTAAAGGGAACATCATCGACTCAAATCTCTATTTGCAACAGTGCCATATTTAGCTTATCACGTCAGCCTATTTGCAACAGTGCCGTACAAAGGTCGGGTGCATAAACTAAAGCCTGACCAAGCTGAAGCTTTACGACAAGCATGGAAGGAGAGGAAGTATCCATCGAAAATGGCATTAGGGAAAGCTTTTGGGATTAGTTGTCAGGCGGTATACCGATATTTACAAGTTAGTGAATAGCTTATTGGGATTAGCAACTAAATTTAGTTTAACTTATAAAAATCATGAAACACTGTTCGAATTTTAAGCGTGGAACATGAATAATCAATAAAAAGCCGCTCTGGTGCCTTACTTCCTAGAGCGGCTTAATCTAATATACTGAAATTTAATGATAAATATAAAGTGTTTCGTATAAGGTGTATTATGTTAATTTTAGAAAAATTTAAGTACAGGCTACTTTTAAAGTACGATATGAGTAGAGATAAATTTTTAACGTATTGAGCATTTTTTATGAGTAATATTATTAACACAACTAAAGAAATTTTTAGGAAAAAAGCTGCGCAAAAGAAAAATAGTAATTTAGGTAAATTTTCTTCTATTACAGAAGAACTTACTCATTATATGACACCTTCGAATATAAAATATGAAACAGAAATCCACAAACAAGTTAAAGATCTCCTTTCAAAAAAATTGGGTATAAAAACATATGCAACATCTAAAAAAGTTATTTTTAATCAGGAAGGAACTAAAAAATTTTTATTCTTACCTGATAAAAAGATAGTTATTCATTTTATTTTTAATGAATTAAAAACCCCAACAGAAATTCAAGATGAATGGAATCACCAGCTATTGGTGTTGACAAAACAGCCTAAAATACAGAACATTGAGAGTCGATTAATCGACTTAATAAATGAGTAAGATGCTATGACTGAGCTTGAAAAACAGTTACAAGGTGAAATTAAGAACTTTATTGCAGGTGGACGAGCTGTAAACAACTCATTTAAAAGTGTTGCTGGGCAACAACTTCAGAAGGGAGATAATACTGTAATGCACATCTGCCAAAAAAATGATCGAAATCTCGATAGTATTGAGGAAAAATATATTTCGTCTTCTAAATCTGATACAGAGGATAAAACAGGAACCTAAATAAATTTAGTGGCATCTTATTTTTTATTCTAAAAAAGCCTCTTAATCGAGGTTTTTTTTATACTTATTTTTTCAAATTATCCTCTATTTAACATAATGGCTGTTATACGAAACGAGAGTGTTAGAACCCATTTAAAGTGTCTATATTCTCACCAATAAAAATGTCCGGTTTCTCCGAGGTAAAATATGACTTTTGAACAAAAATAAGCCATTGTTTATTCTTTTTATTTCCAACAAAATTCCAGAACTCATCTACTTCGAGAGATTCATAATGACTTTGCTGAGGCTGAATTTCATAGGTTGATTCAGTTAAAGTACGTAAAACTTTACCGATACTGATGCGCTCAACTTCAGCAATATCTCGTATACCGCTGCCTCTGACCATCAACTGTAATATTTTACGAGTAATACCTGACTTACATCCTAGATAGCTCAGTGCATGATCACCAATAAACTGACGTTTACAGTCTTTGCACTGATAGTTTTGTTTCCCATCTACTTTGATACCATTTTTCTTTATACTATCACTGAGGCAGGTTGGACATTTGATTGCTAGAGTTATTTGCATTTCTCTATTTTATCAAAATCCAATCGGCTTTTTCTTCAGCATACTTTTTGAAACACTACCAAATTTTAAAGTTGTATATCATGAAATTATTAAAAATATTGAGTTTAGTTTGCTTAAGCATAAGTATTGGGGCTTGTGCTGAGCATAGTATGAGTCGAGCAAAAACAAGTACAATTCCACAAGTGAATAACTCAATCATCGATCAGAATGTTCAAGCGCTTTTTAATGAAATCTCAGCTGATGCTGTGTTTGTCACATATGATGGTCAAAATATTAAAAAATATGGCACGCATTTAGACCGAGCAAAAACAGCTTATATTCCTGCATCTACATTTAAAATTGCCAATGCACTAATTGGTTTAGAAAATCATAAAGCAACATCTACAGAAATATTTAAGTGGGATGGAAAGCCACGTTTTTTTAAAGCATGGGACAAAGATTTTACTTTGGGCGAAGCCATGCAAGCATCTACAGTGCCTGTATATCAAGAATTGGCACGTCGTATTGGTCCAAGCTTAATGCAAAGTGAATTGCAACGTATTGGTTATGGCAATATGCAAATAGGCACGGAAGTTGATCAATTTTGGTTGAAAGGGCCTTTGACAATTACACCTATACAAGAAGTAAAGTTTGTGTATGATTTAGCCCAAGGGCAATTGCCTTTTAAACCTGAAGTTCAGCAACAAGTGAAAGAGATGTTGTATGTAGAGCGCAGAGGGGAGAATCGTCTATATGCTAAAAGTGGCTGGGGAATGGCTGTAGACCCGCAAGTGGGTTGGTATGTGGGTTTTGTTGAAAAGGCAGATGGGCAAGTGGTGGCATTTGCTTTAAATATGCAAATGAAAGCTGGTGATGATATTGCTCTACGTAAACAATTGTCTTTAGATGTGCTAGATAAGTTGGGTGTTTTTCATTATTTATAAGAATTAGAAGTTTGAGGTTAATCTATTTTTGGTAGTGTTTCAAAAAGTATGCTGAAGAAAAAGCCGATTGGATTTTGATAAAATAGAGAAATGCAAATAACTCTAGCAATCAAATGTCCAACCTGCCTCAGTGATAGTATAAAGAAAAATGGTATCAAAGTAGATGGGAAACAAAACTATCAGTGCAAAGACTGTAAACGTCAGTTTATTGGTGATCATGCACTGAGCTATCTAGGATGTAAGTCAGGTATTACTCGTAAAATATTACAGTTGATGGTCAGAGGCAGCGGTATACGAGATATTGCTGAAGTTGAGCGCATCAGTATCGGTAAAGTTTTACGTACTTTAACTGAATCAACCTATGAAATTCAGCCTCAGCAAAGTCATTATGAATCTCTCGAAGTAGATGAGTTCTGGAATTTTGTTGGAAATAAAAAGAATAAACAATGGCTTATTTACGCCTATCATCGAGAAACAGGTGAAATTGTTGCTTATGTTTGGGGTAAACGAGATTTAGCTACAGTCTAACAATTGAAGACAAAGCTTAAACAATTAGATATTCACTACACCCGAATTGCAAGTGATCATTGGGACAGTTTCATCACTGCTTTTAAAAATGGTAAGCAAAGTATTGGTAAATTTTTTACTGTAGGTATTGAAGGCAATAATTGCAAAATAAGGCATAGAATTAGGCGTAGCTTCAGAAGAAGCTGTAATTTTTCAAAAAAGCTTGAAAACCATTTTAAAGCTTTTGATTTAGCCTTCTTTTCTTTTACATCAATAATGGCTTCATTTAAAGGCAGCATACTTTTTGAAGCACCACCAAAATTTTATGTTAAGTAGAGACTAAAAATGCCCTTGATTAAGGGCTTACAAGGGCATTTTGTATAAGGTGTATTATGTTAATTTTAGAATTTCTTCATTAGATAATTTTTGATAAGCTAAATCCATTAGGACTAATTAAGTAAATATGAGCAATTGGGTCAATGTCACACAGGATAAGTCTACAGGTATAGAACTAATTCATGCCCACTTCAAAGGCTTTGCATACGATCCTCATCTACACTCAAGTTATCTTATAGGGGTAACAGAGTTAGGACATCAACAATTCAATTGTAGAAAAAAAATTATTGATAGCTATCAAGGTCAAACTTTCATGCTTGAACCTGAAGAAGTTCATGATGGTAATGCACCAGATCCTCTCGGCTTCACTTATAAAATGATGCATTTAGATCCAGCATGGTTAAAAAAAAGCTATGAAGGAATATTTAATGAGCCTATCGAACTTGCTATCGAATCAACCCTACGTTCTGATCCTCAACTTTCACATTTGATACTTTCAACCTACAATATATTGAATAACAATGAATCTCAATTGATGAAAGATACGTATTTAGATCTTTTATTAGAAAACTTAGTAAATAAAAAAATTTTATATAAACGTGAAAAGTCTATCCAGACATTACCTAATATTGCATTAAAGCTAAAAGAAATTTTACATGAAAGTCTCTTTCATGATTTAGACTTACAAACACTCTCAACATTGGTGAAAACAGATCGTTTTTATATTAACCGTGTATTTAAAAAAAACTTTAACTGTTCTCCACATCAATATCTGATCCAACTCCGTTTAAATAAGGCAAAAGAATTGTTAAGAAAAGGATTATCAGCAACAACTGTTGCTTCATATCTTTGTTTTTCTGATCAAAGTCATCTAGGTCGATGGTTTAAACGTTGTTATGGCATAACATTGAATCAATATCAAAAAGCGTGCACAAATGTTCTAGATATATCTTGAAGATATTTATCAAACTAGCCAAATAGTTTATTAATTTTTGGATTTTATTTTGGAAACGATTTTAGCTTTTTGTGCCTTTTCTTTTGTTGCATCAATTACTCCTGGACCAACCAATTTCCTTATTCTTAGTACAAGTCATCAATTTAGTATTAAAAAAACATTAG
Source organism: Acinetobacter sp. SCLZS86 (assembly GCF_021560715.1). Taxonomy (NCBI): domain Bacteria; kingdom Pseudomonadati; phylum Pseudomonadota; class Gammaproteobacteria; order Moraxellales; family Moraxellaceae; genus Acinetobacter; species Acinetobacter sp. SCLZS86. The sequence goes on along the minus strand of NZ_CP090869.1, from coordinate 53,045 downwards.
GCTTAATCTTCGGTGGAAGTATTGGTGCTGCATCATTAGTCTTAATTACAGGACTTGGAATTGGTACAACACTCAATGAATACCCCAAGATTCAATTAATATTAAGTTTCACTGGCGGCATTTGGTTAAGCTATATTGGATGGAAAATTTTTAATTATAGACCTGATCTAGAATCTAAAATCCAAAATCAAAATAAGAAAAATGGTTTTTTTACAGGCTTCTTTTTACAGTTTATCAACCCTAAAAGCTGGTTGATGGCTATTGCTGTTATTACTGTTTATACAGCACAACTAGCTAACTACTATCAGTCACTCATTCTATTTTCATTCATCTTTATGCTGATTTCTCTACCTTGTTTATTTATTTGGGCTTATTTAGGAAAAATCACAAAAAAAATACTTTCTACAGCTCATCATATGGTGCTCTTTAATCGAGTATTAGGTACTGTTTTACTTATTTCAGTATGGTATCCAATATTGCATGCTATTTAACATAATGGTGGTTATACGCAGTCACAAAAATGGGAGCCTAAGCTCCCATTTTTATTGATGATTTTTTAATTCTTTAAGCATGGCATCCCGTAAAATTTTATTCATTCGTGTTTGATAGCCTTTGCCTTGGGCTTTTAGCCACTGCATGACATCTGCATCGATGCGAACCGTAGTTACTTGTTTAGTCGGCTTGTAAAATGGATTTTGCACTGCATTTTTCCAGAAGCTGTCATCAAGTTCAGGAATATCTGAAAAATCGATTTCACTGTCTGGACGTTTAGCTAACGCTTCCAGTCTTGCCTTTTGTTCTTCAGACAAAACAGGAGGATTATTCAAATCCATTTTGTAGGTAACGGTTTTGCTCATATTGTTTCCTCTCTTTTTTCTCTGCCTGTCGTGCTGAAATAATACGGATATGATCAATCCCATTATGATCTTGTACAGTATGAGCCACCAATAAAACTGTCTGCCCGTGTACGAGACCTATCGCTTGCCAACGATATTCACCATTTTCAAAGCGATCCTGTTTGAAGACGGCATGAGCATCATAAAAAACCAAGGTTGCATCTTCAAAAGCTACACCATGTTTTTTGAGGTTTGTTTCTGCTTTATGCTCATCCCATGAAAACTCAATTTCCATAGTTGCATCGCTTTTGTTAATATAAAAATGTTAATACAAAATTGTAAATTTTGCAAAGTTGTTCCATTTTCTATTGGCAAAATCTTACAGAATCGAACATAAAAAAGCCGACTTGTTTCAAAATCGGCTTTTTGGGCATTTTGAGATTTTTCTGATTTTATTAAGTATCTGATATTTATATTAATATACAAGTGTATTGCGTGTAACCACCATTATGTTAAATAATTAAGGATAAAAGCTTTATTACTAAATAGAACAGTTGCTTAAAGCAGTATAGAGTTAAGTTTGCATTTTAATATCAAGTTGTCTTTCAGCACCGATAATCACCATACGAATCCCATTTTCAAAAATGTCATCCGCATTCATATTTTGTAAGGTATTCACTCCTTGGAGCATGAGTGGATATATAGTTGGATCGGCTTCGAATGGTGGGTCTGATCTTATTTCTTCTTGCTGCTCCTCAAGGACCCACCCAACAATAAACCTTCCTAATGTCATAAGTAATGCAACTGCTTCAACAGGAGAAAACCCAGCATGAGATAACAGCGCAACTTGGGCCTCAATCGTGTTGAAATGTCCTTGACTGGGGCTAGTTCTTGCATGTAGACGAGCACCATCACGGTAAGCTAGTAGTGCTCGACGAAAGCTTACAGAATTAGCGAGCAACCAATCTTGCCATGTCATCCCATCGATGGGTAAAGAAACTAAATGGTGTTCATTTATAATGGTTTCCGCCATTGCTTCCATTAACAAGGATTTATTCTTGAAATGCCAATATAGAGTTGGAGATTTAATACCCAATCGTTGAGCTAGCTTGCGTGTGGTTATTGAATCTATGCCTTCTTCATTCAACATATCCAATGCGGTACGCAGGACTATTTCACGTGTCAGACGTTGAGGTGCAATATCTTTTTTACTCATAAATCTATCACTGATAGGGAGTGTGTGAGAGAATATTAATTCTATCATTGCTAGAGAAGGCATTTGTGAAGAAATCATTGAGCGTGATTTTAATCACTATATTTCTGGATGCTGTTGGGATTGGTTTAATTATGCCGATCTTGCCTGAATTATTACGGTCATTGGCTGGAGCTGAAGCAGGCGGTGTTCACTATGGTGCTTTATTAGCTGTGTATGCTCTGATGCAGTTCATTTTTGCACCTATCCTTGGAGCGTTGAGTGACCGATTTGGACGTCGACCTGTATTAATTATTTCAATTGCTGGTGCAACGGCTGATTATCTCCTAATGGCTGCTGCTCCTTCTCTATTGTGGCTATATATTGGTCGTATTTTTGCGGGAATTACAGGTGCCAACATGGCTGTTGCAACAGCTTATGTTTCAGATATTACTCCAGCCCATGAGCGTGCAAAAAGGTTTGGTCTCCTTGGAGCTGTCTTTGGTATTGGGTTTATAGCGGGTCCGGTAATAGGTGGAGTTTTGGGTGAATGGAACTTACATGCACCGTTCTTTGCTGCTGCTTTTATGAATGGGATTAATTTAATAATGACAGCAGTCTTATTAAAAGAATCAAAACACAGCAATAAAATGACTGAGAAGGTTCAGGAGCAATCAATATTAAAGAAATTATCCTATTTGATCACTCAACCTAATATGGCTCCATTGCTTGGTATCTTTTTAATTATCACATTGGTTTCACAAGTCCCCGCAACTTTATGGGTTATCTATGGGCAGGATCGTTATGGCTGGAGTATATTTATTGCAGGTGTTTCCCTTGCTAGTTATGGAATATGCCATTCTATTGCACAGGCTTTTGCTATCGCCCCTATGGTAAAGAGGTTTGGAGAGAAAAATACGTTGTTATGTGGAATAGCTTGCGATGCAATTGGTTTACTTCTTTTATCTATTGCTGTTGAAGAATGGGTGCCTTTTGCGTTGTTACCATTGTTTGCCCTTGGTGGAGTAGCCGTTCCTGCTTTGCAAGCAATGATGTCCAGAGGTATTAGTGATGAAAGACAAGGTGAATTACAAGGGCTATTAAGCAGTTTTAATAGTCTGGGGGCTATAATTGGTCCTGTATTAGTTACTAGCCTCTATTTTATGACTCAGGCATCAGCTCCTGGAATGGTATGGGCATTAGCTGCAATACTTTATGTAATCACCCTACCCTTATTGCTTAAGTATCGCCTGAATAAATATTCTGGAGTTCCATAAAATATTTAATTTATTGGTTTAAAAACTAATGGATTCTATAGTTTATCTAAAATTAACATAATACACGTTATACGAATTCCCAAGGCATGGCTTTTAGTCATGCTTTTTTTATCAAAAGACTATACCTGAATGATAGCGAGCCAAATCGCATACAATATCTATCATTAGACTTAATGCAATAATTAAATGATAGTATTATCATTAATCTAATAGAATTAAGATTAAATGATAGAAATGAATACACGTATTTATCTACGAGCTTCAACTAAAGATCAAGATGCAGAAAGGGCTTTGCAGATTCTTCAGGATCTAAACCAAAACTTGAATTTGGGTGAAACCATTGTGTACGTGGAAAACTATAGTGGTACGAAGTTAGACCGACCTGAATTGAATAAGCTACTGTCAGAAGCAAATCAAGGTGACACATTGTTAGTTGAAAGTATTGACCGCTTATCACGCCTAACCCAACGAGATTTTCAAGAGCTGAAGCGCAGGATCCAGGAGAAGGGACTTCGTTTAGTCGTAGCAGATCTTCCTACTACCTACCAAATGATTCAAACCAGTGACAGCATTACTCATTCAATCTTGGAACTCATCAACAATATGTTGATTGATCTTCTGGCAACAATGGCCCGCCTAGACAATGAGAAACGTATAGAACGTATTAAGCAGGGCCTGGCACGTTCGGGTTACAAACCAACAGGCAAGAAGGCAAATGAGGCTAAACATAAACGAATAAAAGAATTGCTAGTAGTTGGCAATATGACTAAGGAAGAAATTGCCAAAGCAGTGAATTGTGGAGTTGCAACTGTCTATCGAGTTGCTAAAGTTATCTAAAAGAGGCTTATCTCAACGCGCCCCCAATGGGGCACCGCTGCATTCAGGTTACTTCACATAAGAAATTTTATGTTAAATGATTGTTAGAAATGCCCCTTGATCGAGGCATTTTCTATAAAGAATACTAAAAACTAATTAAAGCCAACCAAGTTTCAAAACAAGGCAGTTCTCAGCAATCATATTTTTAAATTATATAACTCCCAACTGAGCTTTTGCTCCAACGATAAGGCTTTCATTTTGAGTTTCTAAGGCAAATAAACCATACATCAAAGGAGAGGCCGCTGCTCTTTCTAAAGTCTGTTCATATAGTTTATTCCAAACTTTACCCCCTAGTTTTTCATACTCGATGATTAGAGTTTTGAGGCTTTCTTCTCCAAACAAAGTTACATGCCCAGCAAAATCAATCGCTGGGTCATCTATATGGGCTGTTGACCAATCAATAACGCCTGAAACAGCTCCATCCTTTGAAGCTAGTACATGCCCAGCATATAAATCGCCATGTATAAATTGGGTGAAATCTGCCCATAGAACATCATTATCCAACCATTTTCTGTAGCGGGTTTCCAATTGCTCACTTATACCAATTTCAGATTTTACTAACTGCAAATTGTTTGCTATTTCAGGTCTTAAATCTGAAGGTTTCATAATTTTCAAATCATTTTCCCGAACTTCTTTTTCAGGAATACTATGGATTTCAAATAAGGTTTTTGCCAAAGATGTTATGTATTTCGGGCTATCTTTGTCCATATTCCAAATTATTTCATAGGTTTCAGCATCCAAATTTAAAACAGGATTATCTTTAAGTATGGGATAAGCCACTAATTCTGTAGATGAAATTCTCCAATCAGGAACCTCTACAGAAAGATGTTTTTTTACCAATTCTAAAATGCGTTTTTCTTTCTTGATTTGTTCCCTCATGCCATCACGACGAGGAATACGCAGCAACCATTGTTGCCCCTTTGTATCAAGAGCAAAAACGACCTTAAAATCAATGCCCATTTCATTGAAATTCATTTTGTCCGTAAGCAACAAGCCGTGTGCTTCAGCAAGTGATTGAATATCTTGAATTGTCATTTTTAATTTCCTTTAAAGAGTTCAATAATTAATGTTCGGATTAGATTGGCTATCATTAACAATCTCTCTCAAAAGTCTTGATGATTTTGTGGTCTTTGATCTCGTAGATAATGTCAGCAATATTATCGACCAATTGCTTGTCATGAGATACGAAGATAATAGTTCCTGCATAGGACTTCATCATTGTTTCTAATGCGGCAATACTTTTTAGGTCAAGATAGTTTCCTGGTTCATCCATAAGCAAAATATTATATTTTCCTAAAAGCATTTTGGATAAAAGCAGTTTGATGATTTCACCTCCCGATAAGTCGGATAAGTTTTTTTGAATATCATTCGCTCCGATCCCCATTGAAGCCAATACTGCACGAATTTCCGCAACTGTGTACTCGCACTCTTCCTGCATAAAGGAGAGCACAGATTTATGCGTGTTAAATTTATATCCTGTTTGTGTAAAGTAGCCAATTTCAGCTTTTGGAGATATGGTTAATCCATCAGCACGTTCTGATATCATTTTTAACAAGGACGTTTTCCCTGTTCCATTCGATCCAGTTATAGCGACTTTAGCGCCAAGCGGTATTATAAAGTTAGCGTCATCAAAGATAGTACGGCTACCAAATTTTAAGCTCAGACCATCTGCCGTAATCGGGAACTTATTGTGCAGTTCTAGGGCTGAACTTTGACGAAAACGAATAGAACGCAAATGCTCTGGTGCTTGAATATCTTCTAATGCAGCCAAACGCTTTTCCATACTCTTAGCTGCCTGATACAGTTTTCTTTGCTTGGTGCCAGTCATTTTTGCATGCCCAAGTCGTCCAGCACTTTCGGTAGAGTTTTTGGATTTTTCTCCTTTTTTCTTATTGTCTAATCGATTAGCTTGCTGGCGTTTTTCTTGCACAGCAGATTCTAATCGCTCCCGTTCCTTCATCATCAGCTCATATTCTACGGCTTGGTGTTGTCGCTCTTCTTCTTTTTGACGCAAGTAATCCGAGTAACCACCCCAATATTCCGTAATTTTACCGTCTTTTAACTCCCATATCTTGTCTACAACCATATCAAGAAAATATCGGTCATGACTGATAACAAGTAATGCTCCATCAAATGCTTTAAGTTGACCAATAAGTAGATCTATTCCATTGAGATCAAGGTGGCTGGTTGGTTCATCCGCTAGAATGCCATGTACTTGTTGGGAAAATGCGGCAGCAATTTTTGCACGAGTTTCCTCTCCGCCACTCATTGTGTCGTTTTGTACATTGGAAACACCAAGGCGAGATAACATTGCCCGGTCTTCGACCGTTTCTATTTCGATTCCGCCCAGTTGGCTGATATGTGCAAAATCACCAAAACGCTGTAATGTCGCTTCGGCTAAAACAATTTCGCCATTAAGTACTTTGAGTAAACTACTCTTTCCTGCTCCGTTATCACCCACAAGACCAATACGGTCATAAGAGTGAATTTCCAATTCATCAATATCCAAAACATCACGCCCAGCATAATCCAAGCGTATGTTTCTCGCTTTAATAATTAAACTCATTTTTATTTACTCCTGTTTAGCTCTTGAAATTTTTTATGCAGCAAACAGGATTTAGGTGAAAACAAAAGCTAGCATCACAGTGTCCTCCCAAAAAAAAAGCTATTCATCCACAGGGTGGACAAATAGCTAGTCAATTAAGTTATAACTGGAAACTATGCACTAAAAGCATACTTATAAATTAAGCATACTTTTACTTTATATATCCGCATATATTCTTAAAGACACAACAAAAGCCCACCATTATAAAATAGTGTCACTATGCAAATAGTTGTGTCTTAACGAATGCGGATAGAATGCATAAACTTACCTAAAAAATAAAATTCAGTTTTATGATAACTTTACTGTTAAAAGAAGTCTAGACAACCTTGTTTTATGCTTGGATATAAGGCTTATTTTAAAATAATAGTAGTGAAGATTTTCTAAAATTAACATAATACACCTTATACGAAATAAAAATGGGAGCCTTAAGCTCCCATTTTTTAAGTAATTTTTTCAAATAAGGCTTGGGTGAGCATCTAAAATTCGAATCAATGTAGCTGCTGGTCCAGTTGGATAGCGTCGTCCCTGTTCCCAATTTTGCAGGGTACGGGGGCTAATATGTAGACGTGCAGCAAATTCATTTTGGCTCAAGCCAGTTTTTTCACGTACTTCTTTAATATCAGGCAATTCGAGTTCTGTAACTCGGCTTGCTTTAACTTCTTTACGTTTGATAGCTCCAGCTTCTTTGATTGAAGCAACCAAGTCATCAAATAAGTTGTTATCCATGAAATTGCTCCTTCACGAGTTGGTGCAGAATGGCGGTTTCCTTATCTGTTAAATTATCTTTTACTGATTTTGGATAAGCCACTAAGAAAAAGATCTGATCATCCTCGGTGACCCAATAATAAATCACCCGTATCCCACCACTTTTCCCTTTGTTACCTTGAGCACAACGTACTTTGCGAATACCACCGCCATTCTTGATTAGGTCACCTCTATCAGGCTGTACCAAAAGATCTTGCTGAAGTTGACGATATTCCTCATCAGATACAAGGTCTTTAATTTGCTTGGTAAAGATGCTGGTTTCAATAAATAACATGGACTCTTTATACGTCAATGGCGTATTTGAATTTTAGCAGTTTCCATAACAAAAAACGAGAGCTGGTAGATCTCTGTTATTCGTATAACGCCCATTATGTTAAATAGACTAAGACTTTGTTGAAATTTCTTTTATAATAAATGAAAATTTAGGGCATTTAATATAATGAAATTACTAAGCTTTATACTGTTATTCGTTAGTTGTAGTTGTTTTGCTTTATCTAGTGAAGAATTTGATAAACAGTATCAAAATTTAAATGGTGAACTCAATAAAGCCGTAATTAATAATATGATCTATTCGAAGGATTATGATGATAAAAAAATTCCATTGTCAGAAAAAATAGAATCTAAAAGTAAGTGGTGTGACTTAACCAAAACTAGAATAAATTTATTAGATTTTGTGATTCAGAATTTTTCTTCTTATAAAGAATGGGTGAAAAAAAACAATCTTGATGATGATTCTAGTTTGGATGATTTTAATAAATTCTATGAAAATCAACAAAAATCATATATTGGTTGTATGGCGGGTCTTGAAGAATTAAAGATGGGTCAAAAGATCGATTAAATTAGAAAAACTAAATTAACATAATACACCTTATATGTAATGCAAATTTTTATTTCATATAAATCATAGTCTTATCGTATAGTAAAAAGCCCAACTGTGCTCAGTTGGGCTTTTTTGTTGATTTTTCATGTTCCACGCCTAATATTTAAACAATGTTTCACAAGTTTGATTAGCTCAGTTGAATAGTTAGGATACATCCCCTTTCTCTTCTTAGCATCCATTATTGTGGCTAGGATCGAAGAGATCAAAACAGATAAAAAAACAGCCCTTAAAGAGCTGTTTTTTTTGGTGGTTGAAAGCCATTCTCTAAGAGTATCGGATAAACTTTCTTGAAAAAATTTTCTTGTAAAAGCATATCAGCAAGTGCAGCTCCAAAGGCCTCAAAAGTATCACTAGGAAGCTTTTGAGCGTATTCGGTTTGTATCCTTTGAACCTTACCTGGTTTGTCGGAGAGTCAATATTCTGAGAGACTATTCCGATGAAAAAACTAAACTATACCCCCGAAATCAGAGAAAGAGCGGTTCAACTTGTGATTGAATCTGAAAAAGATTATCCATCGAATTGGGCAGCAGTTTCCGCAATTGCTCCAAAGTTAACATGTTGAGCAGTCCAAAATGACCGCTATATTAACCAAGTAGGGCATTTTTACACTGCCGCTAACATCAAACCTTATGATCTTCGTTATTCGATGCTGTAACATCTTATAACTGCGTACCGCCAAATCTAAAGCCCGCTTGACAAACGTCAGAGCGGGATTTTTTAATTTTTGTTTATTAAAACATATACTTATTGACTTATGCCATGTTCTAGATATATATTAAATATAAATGTTAATAATTATTTAATTTAAAATGAAGAAGTTAATGAAAAATATTGCGGTGATTCTGGGGTTTGGTTTAATCGGTCTTACTACAACAGCAAACGCCCAATATCCAAAAACGAAAGCACCTGGCGAAATCTGTTATTATTTTAATTCACAAGGCTTGCTTGGAGAGTGGAACGAAGAATTATTGGTTTCTAAAAAGAAATTAACTGATAAACAAGCTGCTGCTTATATGCAGAAAAATCACGGCATGTCCGATATCTATGATATAGAGGTATTGCCAGAAGATGAGTGTGATGCTGCTGTTGTAAGTTACAGCTTTGAGCCAGGCTTCCTGTTCTATTATAAAGAGCCTAAACCTCAAAAAGTTAAAATTAAAAAATAGCAAAAAAACCTCTCGTTGCTATAGGGACTGGTATGATCATTACGGCTGTCATACGACAGTTTTAGGGATAAGCTCTTGCAATTGATTTGATAAAGCCCAACACACAAGCGTTGGGCTTTTATGATTTATCAACAGGATTATTAAAGTGTCCAACTTGGATGAGAATCGATGTTCAAGTAGTTGTTGATTTTGCACTTCAGTTAAGTAGTTGTGAATTTCAACTATTTTGAAATCAATATACAACTATTGTAAAACCAAAACGAAATCAATTTATATGCAGGACAATCACTTTATACAAAGCAGTTGATCCCACTTAAAGTAGTTCTGTGTTAGCCGATCTCGTGACATATTCCATGTTCTGTTCGGCATTAAACTCGCGCCCAAGGCAATCTTGGTTTTGCCATACTTAAGATGAATCGCTTCAAGGGAATCCATCAAGGCATTGCTGACTTCGATGTGTTTCATATCAGTGAACATGTCATACACATGGTTTTCCTTTGGTTCGAGACACGTCAGAATCACGCCGCATTTCTTGAATGCTATATCATTTGCATACAGGCCATCAATCATCGTTGTAGCGAGTTTAGAGAGCACTAATAAGTTGTCGGTAGGTTCTGGTAAAGCTAATGATAAAGACTTGTTGTAGAAGGGCTTTGAGCTATCAAATGGGTTTGATTGAACGAAACCAATCAGACAACCACACAACAAATTATCATCTCTCAGTCTGCTAACCGCATCCATAACATACAATGACATGGCTTCTTTAAGATCATCAATGTGGTAGATGCGTTGACCAAAAGAACGACTAGCAATGATTTGCTTCTTTGCAGGTGGCGTATGTTCCAATTCAATGCAAGCAATTCCATGGAGTTCCAATAAGGTTCTGTGCATCACTACAGAGAATTGGTCTCGGATCATCAGAGGGGAAGCCAAGACAAAATCCATCACTGAATGAATCCCCAAGCTGTTGAGCCTCTTCGTATGCTTTCGACCAATGCCCCATACTTCACTTACATCAATTGCTTGATATACGCTCTCGGCTGAGCATGGATCCATTGAAACCAAGTTGCATACGCCATTGAAGTAATCGTTCTTCTTGGCAATATGGTTTGCGAGTTTCGCTTCAGTCTTTGAGCGTCCTATGCCAATACATACAGGTAAACCAAGCCAAGAAAACAAACGCTGACGAATCTGATGAGCATATTCAGTCAAGTCGTAATTCCCTGCATGAGCTGTCAGATCCAGAAAGCACTCATCAATTGAGTAAATCTCTTGCTCTTTTGGCGATACAAAATCGGCTAGGATTTTCATGAATCTGCGAGACATCTCTGCATACAGTGCATAGTTGCTCGATAGCACCTGAACCTGATGCTGCTCTACGATGTCCTTGATCTGGAAGAGAGGAACACCCATCTTGATGCCCAAGTCTTTGGCTTCTTGGGAACGTGCCACAGCACAGCCATCATTGTTGGATAGCACAATGACAGGCTTATTGTTCAGACTAGGGTTGAAGACACGTTCACAACTGACATAGCAATTATTGATGTCTACAAGTGCATAGATCTTCTGGTGAGCTACTTGCATGAGCATGAAACCAATCAAGTATTAACGCTTTCTGAATGGCTTGATGACAAAAGTCACTACACCCCAAATTAGCATTTCCTGCCCATCTTGCAGATGAATGTCGGAATACTCAGGGTTCTCTGCTTTAAGCCAACGATTATCATCACCTTCGATCATGAGGCGTTTTACAGTGAACTCGTTGTCTATTAGTGCAATTACGATGTCTTCATGCTTGGCTTCAATGCTACGGTCTACAATCAGTTCGTCATCAATCTCAATACCTGCATCCCTCATGGAAAGTGAAGCGACCTTCACAACGAATGTTGCTGCTTCATTTTTGATGAGGTGTTCATTCATGTCTAATGTTTTGTCTATGTAATCCTGGGCAGGAGAAGGGAAGCCAGCAGCAACCTTTTCTGAAGCCAAAGGAATATGCATGGAGATAGATGGATCTACAAGAGTGATTGAAGCGACATCATTGAATCTGGCTTCATTGGATTTGGCCAAGTAGTTCTTAATCTCAATGACACGAGATTCCGGCACACGTACAACCTTTGTTGGTTCGTCGTACAAAGACTTTCTTCCGGCACCATCTCGACTACCTCCACGTTGTCCAACCATACAATTCACTCCCCAACAATTGAATATGTAACATAATCAAATGATAGGGGATGAGCTTAATCGAAGACAATGAAATTACGATGAATGGTTACACACGTACTCAATATTGGTTACTATTCATCTAATTAAAACTAGATAAGCTATTCATTACAGGTTGATTTTATGGCTCGTGCTCCAAAGCAAACAAAACAAGAACCCTTAGAGGTTGTGTTATGGAAGACTGCAGACAAACTTCGCAAGAACATTGATGCTGCAGAGTACAAGCATGTAGTCCTTGGTTTGATCTTCCTCAAATACATCAGCGACACTTTTGAAGCGCACTACAATTTACTGGTTTCAGGTGAAGGTGAGTTTGATGGAGCAGATCCTGAAGATCGTGATGAATACACGGCATACAACGTATTCTTCGTACCAGAGAATGCACGTTGGTCTTACCTGTTAAACCAAGCCAAACAGCCTAACATTGGCAAGCTCGTCGATGATGCAATGGAAGCCATCGAGAATGACAACCCTCAATTAAAGGGTGTACTTCCTAAAGTCTATGCACGTCAGAATCTCGATCCTACGAGCCTAGGAGAGCTGATTGACCTGATTGGTAACATTGCCCTAGGTGATGCGAAATCGCGCTCTGCTGACGTTCTAGGGCACGTATTTGAATACTTCCTGGGTGAGTTCGCTTTAGCTGAAGGCAAGCAAGGTGGGCAGTTCTACACGCCTAAATCCATTGTGAGCCTATTGGTAAATATGCTTGAACCATACAAAGGACGTGTATTCGATCCTTGCTGTGGTTCGGGTGGTATGTTCGTTCAGTCTGAGAAGTTCGTAGAATCACATCAGGGCTTGGTAGATGACATTTCCATCTATGGTCAAGAAAGTAACCAGACCACTTGGCGTTTGGCCAAGATGAACCTGGCAATTCGTGGCATTAACTCAGAGCATGTGAAATGGAACTCTGAGGGTTCATTCCTGAATGACGCACACAAAGATCTAAAAGCCGATTACATCATTGCCAACCCACCATTCAACGTCTCTGACTGGAGTGGTGAACAGTTGGTTGGTGATGCTCGTTGGTCATTGGGAACACCACCTGCAGGTAATGCCAACTTCGCATGGATGCAACACTTCTTGTATCACATGAGTCCTAAAGGTCAGGCAGGTGTAGTCCTTGCGAAAGGTGCGCTTACTTCTAAGACCAGTGGTGAGGGTGAGATTCGTAAAGCCTTGGTTTCTGAAGCCAATGTCATTGACTGTATTGTGAACCTACCTGCCAAGCTGTTCCTGAACACACAGATTCCTGCTGCTTTATGGTTTATGCGTCGTGATCGTGTGGGTTCAACTAAGTACAAAGACCGCAGCAATGAGATTCTGTTCATTGATGCTCGTAACTTAGGGCATCTCATTAACCGCAGAACCAAAGTCCTGTCTGATGAAGACATTAAGCTGATCACGGACACTTACCACAATTGGCGTAACCAAGACGGTGAGTATGAGGATGTTGCAGGCTTCTGTGCATCTGTACCGCTTGAGAAAGTGGCTGAGCTTGACTATGTACTCACCCCAGGTCGTTATGTTGGTTTAGCGGATGATGAAGATGAGTTCGACTTTAAGGAACGCTTTACGAGCTTAAAGGCAGAGTTTAAGGCACAGCTTGCAGAGGAAGCGAAGCTCAATCAAGCGATTGCTGAGAACTTGGCAAAGGTGATTGTATGAGTTCAGTCTATGGATTGAATGTACCTAACGATTGGGAAGTCGTAGCATTAGATCAAATAAAATCCGATGAAAAGAAAGCACTAATATCAGGACCATTTGGATCAAACATTAGTGCAAAGTATTTCACACCAACAGGTGTTCCTGTAATTAGAGGGAATAATCTGTCTTTGGATGTATTTACAAGGTTCAAAGAGAATGGATTTGTATTCGTAAGTCCTGAAAAGGCAGATGAATTAGGTACATGGGCTCAAGCAGACGACATCATTTTTACTGCTGTAGGAACACTTGGACAAATTGGTCTTCTTTCAGATAACCAAGATTATCCTCGTTACATCATTTCTAATAAGCAGATTCGACTAAGGCTTAATCAGGAAAAAGTGACTCCTCAATTTGTTTACTACTGGTTAGCAAGCGATTTGATGCAAGAGGTCATTGAACAGCGGAATACGGGTTCTTCAGTTCCACTAATTAACTTGGGAGTAGTTAAGAATCTACTAATACCTCTGCCCCCTCTCCCAGTACAAAAAGCCATAGCCTCAGTCCTCTCATCATTAGATGACAAGATTGACCTACTGCATCGTCAGAACAAGACCTTGGAAGCCATGGCTGAAACACTGTTTCGTCAATGGTTTATTGAGGAAGCGAAAGAGGATTGGGAAGAGAAAACGATAGGTGACATCTTTACCATTAAGGGCGGTGGAACACCTAGTACTAAAGAGCCAAGCTATTGGGATGGTAGTATTGCATGGACATCACCTCGAGACCTTTCAACTGCTAAGTCTTTGTATATGTTTTCAACTGAGCGAACAATTACTGAATTAGGCTTAACAAAGGTCAGCTCCGGGTTATTACCAGTTGGTACATTGCTCATGTCATCTCGTGCTCCTATTGGCTATTTAGCATTAACTGACATAGAGGTTGCTGTAAACCAAGGATATATTGCAATTCTTAAGCATGATTTGTACAGCAATGAGTTCATGTACTTGTGGTGTAAAGCCAATATGGAGTTGATCAAAAATTCAGGTAATGGTTCAGTGTTTCAAGAAATTTCCAAAGCAAGTTTTAGGGAACTTCCATTTGTTTGCCCACCTGAGTCTCTGTTAAAGAGATTCAATGGCTACTGTATCAATTGGTTTAGCAAAATTAAGCTAAATGCAAAGCAAATCCAAACACTAGAAAACCTAAGAGACACGCTTCTACCAAAACTCATGAGTGGTGAAGTCAGAGTCCAATACCAAACAGAAGAAGTTGCATAACATTGAGGTGAAGTCATTTGATGGCTTCATCTTTTTTACATTCAGGGGTAAACATGAATAAGAAGTTGATAGGGGTTTTAATAGCAATCGTAGTCGTGATCTGTGGCTATTTGTATGCTTCACCATACCTTGCCATCAATAGCATTAAGAAAGCAGCACAGGCAGGTGACAGCGAAACTGTGTCGAAGTACATCGACTATCCAAGTGTTCGTCAGAGCTTCAAAGACCAAATGAATGCCAAGATGGCTAAAGAGCTGATGAATCAAGACAATGATGGCTTTGCAGCATTAGGTGCAATGATTGCTTCTACCATGGTCGATAAGATGATTGATGGCTTTGTCACACCTGAAGGGATGACTCTAATGCTACAAGGCAAAGACCTAAAGCAATCAGCACAGCAGTCAATGGGTGGGCAAGATTCATCAAACCAAGAAAATGAAGAACCTAAGCCAGAATATGAAGCGGGCTATACCTCAATGAATGACTTTGAGGTGGTCATTAAAGACCAAGACCAATCCAAAGACGTCAAAGTATTCATGGTTCGTGATGGCTTGAGTTGGAAAATTCACAAAATCGCTGTGCCGATGGATTAAGTAAAAGAGAACAAAGAGGAAAAACAGAATGATAAAGCGCATGATTCAAATGGGATTTGGCTTGATTGCTGTAGTTAGCTTTGCTGCAACCGTTCAAGCAGCACCGGCTAAATTCAATCATAGCGGCATACAAAAAGGTAAAGTCATAGAAACCTGTTATCACTCTCCTTGCTCAGTGGCTAAGTTTGTCTCTTACAAACAACTGAACAAGACTGCGACAGAATCCAAGATTCAAGTCACCTTGCTGGGCGGTAGTCGTGAGTGGGAAGCCAAGAAAATTGACTGGAACAGATCTCCACATAAAGTCACTGTGAGTTGCTCATACCAACGACCAACAGTTCAGATAGGTTCACAAAAGACTCTGATTCCACTCAATGATGGTTTAGGTGTTCCTGGAGTACTGATGGTTGATGCTGAACTCTATCTCTATGCTTGCCATAAGTTTGAGGGCTCTATTGATAAAGCTGTGCAGAAGTATGGCTATAACGTGCAGGACGATGAATAAGGTTTCTCAGCTTTACATCAGATAACAATTAATGAGTCCAGGTTATATGGACAAGTTTAGGGGGAAGTAATCAAGTGACTAAGATGACCGAATCAGATATTGAGCTGATGGCGATAGAGCAACTGGAGGGAATGGGCTATACCTATGTGTATGGTCCTGAGATTGAATCCAAGGGAAGCAATCCTCTGCGAAGCTATAAGCAGGTCATCTTAGAAGCCAAAGTGCTTGAAGCATTACAACGTCTAAATCCTCATTTGAGCGAAGACAAATGCCTTGAAGCACTGAAGCAAGTCACCAATCTGCACTCCCCTGATATGCTCAGTAACAACCAAGCATTTCATCGCTTGTTGACCGAAGGGGTAAACATTGAAGTCAGTAAAGATGGCAACACTCAAGGTGAATATGCTTGGCTGATCGACTTCGACAACCCAACCAATAACGAGTTTCTAGTCATCAACCAAGTCACCATCAAAGAAGATCGTTGGACAAGACGACCAGACCTGATCCTGTATGTGAATGGCTTACCATTGGTAGTCATTGAACTCAAGAACGCTACTGATGAAAATGCTACTGTAGATGGCGCATATAAGCAGATCCAGACTTATCAAAGCCAAATCCCTAGTCTGTTCACCTACAATGCCTTTAACGTCATCTCTGATGGTTTAGAGGCGAAAGCAGGGACTGTCTCAGCAGACCTGAGTCGTTACATGGCGTGGAAGACTTCTAATGGTCAAACCAAAGCAAAGAATACGCAGGCACAGCTAGAAGTCTTAATTCATGGTTTGCTCAATCCAGTCACCTTACTGGACATGATTAGGCACTTCATTGTGTTTGAATCCAACAAACAAGAAGATGCCAATGGCTTGATCACCATTAAAACCATCAAAAAGATGGCTGCATATCATCAGTACTATGCAGTGAATGCAGCAGTCCTCTCTACTATTCGTGCATCTGCAGTGAACTCGGACTCGAAATCTGCAGAAGTCGCAATGCAGCATCAAGGTAGAAGCAAGCTCGAACTTGTGCAACAACAAGCAGTAGGTGACAAGAAGGCAGGTGTTGTTTGGCATACACAAGGCTCAGGCAAGTCTCTGTCCATGGTTTTCTATACAGGTAAGATTGTCTTGGCTTTGGATAATCCAACTGTTGTTGTGATTACAGACCGTAATGACTTAGATGACCAACTGTTTGGAACCTTTGCAGCATCAAGCCAACTACTCAGACAAACACCGAAGCAAGCAGAGAATAGAGATGAGCTCAAAGAACTGCTGAAGGTGGGTTCAGGTGGGGTGATCTTCACCACTATCCAGAAGTTCCAACCTGATGATGGTGGCAGTGTCTATGAGCAACTCTCAGACCGAACCAATATTGTCGTAATAGCAGACGAAGCACATCGTTCTCAGTATGGCTTCAATGCAAAAGAGGTCGATGTCAAAGACGAGAATGGCAAGGTTGTCGGTAAGCGGACAGTCTATGGTTTTGCCAAGTACATGCGTGATGCTTTACCGAATGCCACTTACCTTGGCTTCACAGGAACACCTATTGAGAAGACTGACGTCAACACGCCTGCAGTCTTTGGTAACTATGTGGACATCTATGACATCTCACAAGCAGTTGAAGATGGTGCAACGGTTCGGATTTTCTATGAAAGCCGGTTGGCCAAGATTGCCATCAGTGAGGAAGGCAAAGAACTGATTGAGGACTTTGACGACCAATTCACCGAAGACGATCTAAACCAGACACAAAAAGAGCGAGCGAAGTGGGCAAGAGTCGAAGGACTTATTGGTAGTAAAGAGCGTATCAAAACCATTGCCAAAGACATCGTAGAACACTTTGAGCAGCGTCTAAAAGCCAATGCAAACCAAGGTAAAGGCATGATTGTCAGCATGTCTCGTAGGATTGCGGTAGACCTCTACAACGAGATTGTAGCAATCAAACCAGAATGGCACAGCGATGACTTGCATGATGGTGTAATCAAGGTGGTGATGACCTCATCTGCTTCGGATGGTGAAGAAATTGCCAAGCACCATACGACCAAGCAGCAGCGTCAAATTCTGGCCAATCGCATGAAGGACAATGATGACAAGCTGAAGCTCGTGATTGTTCGTGATATGTGGCTGACTGGTTTCGATGCACCGAGTATGCACACGCTCTACATCGACAAGCCAATGAAAGGTCATAACCTCATGCAAGCCATTGCCCGCGTCAACCGTGTCTACAAAGACAAGATCGGTGGGCTGGTGGTGGACTATCTCGGCATTGCCTCCGACCTGAAAGAAGCCCTCGCCTTCTATTCGGAAGCTGGCGGCAAGGGTGAACCGGCATTAGTACAAGACGAAGCGGTCACCATCCTGCAAGAGAAGCTGGAAGTGCTGGATGGCATCATGCATGGCTTCAATTACAGGGAATATTTCACGGCCAATACCTCGCGCAAGCTGACCATCATCCTGGAAGCTGAAGAGCATGTACTGGGTATCGACCAAGGGCAAGGCAAGACCCGCTTCCTCAATGCAGTCTCTGCCATGTCGCAAGCCTTTGCTCTGGCAACACCGCATCCAACCGCCATGGAAGCTGCCCCTGAAGTTGCTTTCTTTCAGGCACTCAAAGCCCGTCTAATCAAGTTTAGTGATGGTTCAGGCAAAGTCTCCGGCATGAGCAATGCTGAACTGGAAGCCAAGGTCAAACAGACCATTGATCAGGCATTGGTGACTGAACAGGTGGTCGACATCTTTGATGCTGCAGGTATCCAGAAGCCAGACATCTCCATTCTCTCTGATGAGTTCATGCAGGAGATGAAAGGCTATAAGCACAAGAACATTGCCCTAGAGACCCTCAAGAAGCTCTTAGGCGATGAGATCAAGATGCGAGAGCAGCGCAGTGTCACGCAAGGTAAAAAGCTCATGGAGATGCTGAGCTCTGCGATCAAGGGCTATCAGAACAAGGTACTGACTGCAGCCGAAGTGATTGATGAACTCATCAAGTTGGCTAAGGCAATCCAAGAGTCAGACAAAATGGCAGAGGAACTCAACCTGACTGAATATGAATATGCGTTCTATTCAGCAGTTGCAGACAATGACAGTGCTAGAGAGTTGATGCAAAAGGATATTCTTAGAGAGCTTGCAGTTGTCCTCACAGACTCGATTCGTAAGAATGTAACCTTGGATTGGACTGTTAAGGAATCTGCGAGAGCGAAACTCAGAGTTATTGTGAAACGATTACTCAAGAAGTATGGCTACCCACCTGATATGGCTTTGCTTGCAACAGAGACTGTCTTGGAACAGGCAGAGCAGTTGGCAGATGAGTTATCTGCCGCTTAATTCTTTGCAATCAAATTGAAATTATTACAAAACTAGATTAGTTCTACATAACAACTAATCTAGTTGCATATCATACCTCTAGGCCTAACTCTTTGAGAACACCAGCATACTTTCTGACAAACTCGACATCTTGTAGTTCAATCAGAAGCCTTTTCTCTAGATCAGCATAGCTTTCCCCTACTGCAGCTTTTTTGCTTGCAAATGGATCATGGTGAGCTAGCTTGTTGGCAAAGAATTGAATCTGTTTATCTGTCAATTTCTTAGGTTTATTATGCGTAATTGCATCCACAGGTTGCTTAGGTTTGAATGAAAAAGAGAAACCACTAATTACTCGACCTGTTTTTTAGATTGGTTCGATAAAAAGCGTGTACACAGTGCACTGGGTTATGTATCGCCTTTTGAGTTTGAAGCAATGTACTATGATAAGATTAACCCGTTAGGTCAGGTGGCCTAACTTAAATAAAAAAGTCTCCGACAAACCCGGTACGGTTCAGAATTATTAGTGCAAGACAGGTAACAAAAGCGGAGCGAGATAAATATGAGCATGGTTAGACACTCACGCAAAGAACTGAATGAAAAATTCAGCGACAAGCAAGATGCTGAAATTGAACGCTTGCTTGCTAAGGGAACAGTTTCTGACGATCAGCTAGATCTATCAGATATGCCTGAAATTACCGACTGGAGTAATGCTGTACGCCAAAATCAATTCTACCGTCCAGTGAAGCAACAAACATCTATTCGTTTAGATGCTGATGTGCTTGCTTGGTTCAAAGCACAGGGAAAAGGTTATCAAACACGTATGAATGAAATCTTACGGGATGCCATGCTAAAAGAATTAAAAAATCATCAATAAAAATGCGAGCTTAAGCTCGCATTTTTATTAAGTTAATATCAATTTAAATTAATCGACTAGATATAACTTGTGTTTTTTCTTTGGTAGCTCAACTTTTTCTAAAGTATCAAATGTTAACTGATTAAAATCTTTTTCAGAAATTCCAATCTCGTCAAGCATTTGATTCTTATCGAATTTTTCTTGTGAAGCTAAAACAGACATAATCTTGGGTAACATGAGACTCTCATCACGGTGAGTTTCCTCAGGTTCATTAATGTTGTAACCCAATGAGTTAATCTTAATAGAATTACTACGATTAACCCAGTCACTAATTAGTCCAAGCTTATGAGCTTTGTAGTTAATGGATTTTAGAGACGTTCGCCACACCTTCTTATACTCGATCATATTTTCGAGTGAAAGATAGCGTGGCGCAGTCGCAAAAAATGCATCTGTTGGCATTAAAAATTCAGAAGAGAATTGATCCGCTTCAGTTTCAAGAGCACGGTTATCTTTCTTGACACGAATTTTCTTATTATGCGTGTGCATAACAACATGGCCAAGTTCATGGGCACAATCAAAACGAGCTCTTTCCGCTGACTTAAATGTATTTAGAAATATGAAAGGACTACCACTTTCATCATCAAAAAAAGATAGCGCATCAATTTCTTTGATTTCTGTAGGCAATCTAAAAACACGTATTCCTTTTAGCTCACACAATGAAACTATATTATTAATGGGCTGACTACCTAAAGCCCATAAGCCCCTTAGCTCTGATGCTAGATGTTCAGCATATTTAGGCTCTCCCAAAAATTCAGTGATATCTAAATCTGGGCGCTGAAACTTAGGTAACATTACCTTTTGATTCAAGTATTTATTAATACTAATTGCTAAAAGTGTGTACGCCTCATTAGCTTTTCTATGTTGTGCCTTGATACGGGCAACAGATCTATAAAAGATCTGGTCTGTTTCATGTGGTTGTATTTCATTACTTGTAAAAAATGACTTAGGTAAATTTAATACGCGACATATATCATTTTGATCATTTTCACTGATTTCTTTTTCCACATCCAAAAGTTGCTTTACCTTAGAGATAGAGCAATTTAATTTGTCTGCGAAATCGGTATTGCTAAGGCCGCGTAACTCTTTAGCAATACGTAAACGATCTTTATTAAACACATTAACCTCAGATTAAATTACAAGCTGAATATCAAAATCATCAGGTTTAATTTCATCAGATGGTTCTAATACTGGCTTAGGATCAGCTTTCACAGGAAGTGTATTATCTATTTCGAAGGCGATTCTGCAAGTATGGTTACTAGGCAAAATAGAGATTTTTTGAGCTTTTGGATCCTGAACAAAACTGGTTGGATATGCAAACTCAAAAGGAATTGTCGGGATATCAGTACTGATATAAGCTGGATGAGATGCGGAAGGAAAATATAAGATCCATGTCCGTAATTTTGTCTCATCATCATAACTGGACTGGTTTTCCTTAATATTTTTTAAGGTCATAAACCCTTTCTTACAATGTGCTGATACAATTTGGTCAGCAATTCCTAAGGCAATGTTGCCACTCATAAAAATAATTTGTATTTTCTTCGCTGTATTTTCAATTCTTGGCTGACTGTCATTATGGAATACCCAATCAGGATCAGATTGTCGAAGCAGCAAAGCAAGTTGCTCTCCAATTTTTCCCCACCGTGCGATAAAGCGAGCGCGGTTATAGTAAGTATTTGTCCTAAATTCAGCATCACCAATCATGATGGCTTGTCTTACTAACTCAAGATCCGGTAATCCTAATAGTTTTGCTTTTGTGATTGCATCTTCGCCTTTGAAAAAGTCGCAGGGCGTGGGTTCAGAGGGTTGCATTGAGTCTTCATCAAGAAGATTTAAATTCATGAGATATATGTCCTAAAATAGCGAATGTCCATTTTATAACATCATTTGATGTTTTAAAAAAGACATTTAAAATATATTTTCTTATTAAAATTAAAAACTTTTAATCGAAACTCTAATTAGGAATATTTTCTAATTTTTAGGGGCTTTGTTGCATAAATATGTAAGCATCTGATTTAAATAAATTTAATTTTGGATCAAAAAAAATCAAAATTTTTAAAATCATATAGTTATGAAATCTTTGTGCAACAAAGCCCTCTGGTTCTCAAAACTCGAAATTTTATTTAAAAGTTTTATCGAGGTTTATAAGTCCCTGAAACGAAAAAAATGCCTGAACTTCAGGCATTTTTTACGTCATCACTAACAGCTTAAAACAATCAAAAAACGAGAGTCTTAGTCTTTTGAATACGACTTAATTTTTTCAAAAATAGGGTAAAAGTCTACACCCTCATCTTTCATGCTAGAAAGCAAATAAACCAGAACAGCGATATGTGTAGGTACTTTTCCGATCTTTTTATAGTTAGTTATGGAATTTGG
This sequence comes from Acinetobacter sp. SCLZS86, assembly GCF_021560715.1. NCBI lineage: Bacteria > Pseudomonadati > Pseudomonadota > Gammaproteobacteria > Moraxellales > Moraxellaceae > Acinetobacter > Acinetobacter sp. SCLZS86. Next base: position 30,618 of record NZ_CP090869.1, on the reverse strand, counting down.
GTTCATGTCCAATAAGGTAGCAAATTCCTTAATTGAAAGACCTGCTTTTCCCATAAGTCTTTGAAATTCTTCGTACGGCATGGTGATAAATACAATTTATTTGGATTAGAAGTATAACACAGACCATAAAATTACAAAAAACACATAAAAAATGTGACAAGCACATTTTTTATGTGTTATAAATAGCTTATCAACTAATCTATTTATCATCTCTATAGGAGAAACATACGATGTACTCATATCCTAATTCAAACACTGAAAAGAAAATTGCACTGATGATCATTAATGACTTTTTCATTCAAAAAGCACATGACCTCTGGATTTTTTTACAACTAGATCAGAGTTTTAACGATTATGAGGCCACGCTAATTTGGACTCGACGTTATTTAGAGGAACATCCAGAAGGTGAATACAGTGATATTCAAAAAGCTTTTCTTTCTTGTTTCCCAGAAAATTTCTTTAACTTTGACTATTAATTGATGAATAATCTTTCCTCTTTTGTAGCAGTTTAAATCAGAGTAAACGCTATAAAAGAGGAAAAATTGGTAGTGTTGCAAATAGCTTTTTAGCTAAAGGTTCAGTAGATGAATCCCTTCCATAGTCGGCATCATTCTTTGGGCTGTTCGCTAGTATTGTATGTATGGCAGTACAGGAAGAGTTTTCAATCGCATAACTCTCTTCAGCGTTTCATAAGATCATAAGTTGCGTAAGTTATGTAACTTTATAAATTTATATCTCTGATAGATCAGCCCCTGACGGTTCTTCTGGTCAGCTAGATCTTTAATTTTTCAGCACTGCATTTCATATATGGACAAATCCCTGACAAGAAATATAGGGAGAGTTTTCAATCTCATAACTCTCTTCAGCATTTCATAAGATCATAAGTTGCGTAAGTTATGTAACTTTATAAATTTATATCTCTGATAGATCAGCCCCTGACGGTTCTTCTGGTCAGCTAGATCTTTAATTTTTCAGCACTGCATTTCATATATGGACAAATCCCTGACAAGAAATATAGGGAGAGTTTTCAATCTCATAACTCTCTTCAGCATTTCATAAGATCATAAGTTGCGTAAGTTATGTAACTTTATAAATTTATATCTCTGATAGATCAGCCCCTGACGGTTCTTCTGGTCAGCTAGATCTTTAATTTTTCAGCACTGCATTTCATATATGGACAAATCCCTGACAAGAAATATAGGGAGAGTTTTCAATCTCATAACTCTCTTCAGCGTTTCATAAGATCATAAGTTGCGTAAGTTATGTAACTTTATAAATTTATATCTCTGATAGATCAGCCCCTGACGGTTCTTCTGGTCAGCTAGATCTTTAATTTTTCAGCACTGCATTTCATATATGGACAAATCCCTGACAAGAAATATAGGGAGAGTTTTCAATCTCATAACTCTCTTCAGCGTTTCATAAGATCATAAGTTGCGTAAGTTATGTAACTTTATAAATTTATATCTCTGATAGATCAGCCCCTGACGGTTCTTCTGGTCAGCTAGATCTTTAATTTTTCAGCACTGCATTTCATATATGGACAAATCCCTGACAAGAACGACAGGAAGTAGTTTCCCATCCCATAACTCTCTTGGAGGTTATATAAATTAAGGTTAAGTAAGTTAAGTAAGTTAAGTAAGTTAAGTAAGTTAAGTAAGTTAAGTAAGTTAAGTAAGTTAAGTAAGTTAAGTAAGTTTAAAGCTTTATGTTCATTACAGATCAATCCCTGGCGGTTTATGTAATAGCTCCAGTTAAAACGGACACTTCTCAATTAAGACTTAGTCATAGCACTAGAATTAAGGAGTGTTCTATGGAACGTATTGAAGTTATTAAATCAGTTCAGTGTCGTCAGCGTTTTTCAGCTCACGAAAAAGCCCAATTTATTGCTATGACCATGCAACCAGGCTCATCTGTTTCTTCTCTAATCAGACTGTATGGCATTTCGCCAAATTTATTATGTAGGATGCTGGAGTAACTGCCGTGGAAACCAATGCGTAGGTCTTCAGTGTGATTGACTATAATTCGCTGTTAAAAATATCAAACAGCTTCAGTAAAGGTTTGGATGAAAAAGCGCAGAAGTTCTCAGGAATTGCTCAGGCAAAAAATACTTATCGCACATGCCATACTCTTTATTTGAAAGCACCCAAGAATCAAAATAGCTCATCATTTGAAGTCTATGATCTGTTGCAGTGAAGCTTGGGTCTACTCCTCACTTCAAATATTACAGTCTGCAAATTTAGCGTTATTCATTACCAGGGCAGACTAAATTTTTCCTGTAGGTTGGTAGCGTTCAAAATAAGAATTTCTATTATTCAGGTTACGATAACTTTTCTGATTTATATTTTTCTTTATAGCCCACTTTTAACAAATCAGAATAATACTTTTTTACCTTTTCAGGGTCGAGAAGTTCAAGTGAAATCCTTTCTTTAAACGCTTCGATCTCCTCGCCTACATTGGCATATTTTCCCCCGAATTCGGGATATTTGATAAGGTCACACAATTTTTGAGCGAAAAATATAGATTGTTTTGGTGTCAACTGATATGTCGGTTCCAGTACCTTATCACTAACAATTAAGGAAGCTTTTTGATTAAAAGAAAATTCGATATGTGTAATTGTTCTTCCTTCTTTTTTCTGCTCGTAACTAACGTCAATATCAGTAAGTTTATTAATTTGATCTATGGCAACCGTCAATACACGCTTTTTGAAATCACCCATGGTTTTATATTCATTTTCAAGTAGACCTAACTTATCACGCAATTCAACCATACTAATATATAGCTTACCTTTGCTACGCCATCTAATCAAAAGTTCATACAGCCGTATAGCGTATACGCTAGATAATTGAGAAATTTGCTTTAATTCATAACGGGTAAATTTTTCTTCAAGTTTTACAAAAAGCTGTAAAATATCAGGAGCAAAAATTAGTTGAGCGCATGCAGCTTCTTTAACATAGCCAACTTTTGATACCCAACGGCTTTTGTAGACCGCTTGCTTACCTGTAACAGGATCTATGGCCTTATAGGTGAGTCTACGTTCAAACAAGTTATCACACGCTCCCTGAAGAGCCTCATAGGCCGCTTGACGACCCAAATTAAAGTGCTTCATGTATTCAGATGCATGTATTGTTAGCAAGGTATCCGATGTAAGCTCTTTTTCAATTTCCCTAGCTGCAATAATCGCAACTAAAATTAAGCGTTGTTCAGACAAAGTCAACGCATAAGATGCTTCAATCAAGTTATTATCTTTATAAATTAGATTTGCCATATTGTGATTAGAGAAACAAATATCATTAATTGACATTAACACTTAATGACCATTAATGGAATATCTATAAACATCTTGCGAAAGTATGGGTAATACCCTAATTTTTGAATTGGCTAAGACCTTATTAAATGTAGCTTTAAGATGTTTAAATTTTGACCAACGCAAGAAGTCTTATCTATATCAGGAAAATGTCCATTTATGTCAGGAAAACGTCTATTTAAATAAAGGAAAATGTCCACTTATTGTCAGGAAAACGTCTATTTAAATAAAGGAAAATGTCCACTTATTGTCAGGAAAACGTCCATATGAATCCTCTGAGAACTAGACTACATAAGGCATACAAAGGTTCTATAAATATAAATTTAAAAATATATATAAAATTAAAAAAGAGCATTACTTGTGGATAACTTTATTTTTTAACTTTATTTTTCACAATAGTTGATTCAGGAGATTGAAACTTGTACATTGTTTTTAACGAAATTACGTAACTTACATAACTTATGATTATTTTAGTAGGTGGTGAAAAAGGCGGAGCTGGTAAAAGCTGCCTTGCACAAAACTTAGCGGTTTATTTACAAAAAAAGAATAGAGATGTTCTGCTTCTAGATGCAGATCCTCAAGGTACAACAACTGACTGGATTAAAGAACGTGATGAGAATGAGGATTTGAAAAATATCCCATCTGTACAAGCTTCAGGCAATATTCGTCAAGTTTTAAAAGATTTATCAAAAAGATATGAAGATATTATCATTGATGCTGGTGGGCAAGATTCAGAAGCATTGCGCTCTGCTATGACTATAGCAACACATATGCTATTGCCTTTTAGACCTAAACGTAGAGATCTAAAGACTTTGGATCATATGGAACAAGTATTAAAACTGGCACGAGCAGTGAATCCAGATTTGAATGCCAGAGCAATCATTACACAATGCCCAACATTACCGTCACAAGTACAGCGAATTTTAGATGCTAAAGAAGCCTGTGTATCGTTTGGAATAAAAGCCTTAGACCAAATCACGACAAACCGAAATGTTTATGATGATGCAGATGAAAATGGCTTATCTGTTTTTGAAGTAACAAGTGATCCAAAGGCAAAAGCAGAGATTGAAGGGATAGCTCAAGAGTTTTTAGGAGTGTAATTATGGCAGGTCTTAGCGGTTTAAAAAAGAAAACTGACGATCTTTCGGATCAAGATAAACTGGTTGAAAACTTTATATCTGGAGCTGATAAAAGAGTTAAGGACCTAGAAGTTTCACAAAAGAAATTCGTTCGTTGTACCTTTTCTTTAAATCAAGAATTAAGTGAGTTAATCGATGAGTTAATTATCAAAAGTAATAATGCTCGTGTTAACAGATCTAGTATTGTAAGAATAGCTTTAGAATCACTGGCAGAGCAGAATTTAGAAGATTTTAAGCAACTAGTTGATAAAAGTTTTAAATAAAATGAGAAGGGAACAGGTTATTTAATCTATAAGATTAAATAACATAACCTCATAACCTCATAACCTCATAACCTCATAACCTCATAACCTCATAACCTCATAACCTCATAACCTCATAACCTCATAACCTCATAACCTCATAACCTCATAACCTCATAACCTCATAACCTCATAACCTCATAACCTCATAACCTCATAACCTCATAACCTCATAACCTCATAACCTCATAACCTCATAACCTCATAACTTCATAACTTCATAACTTCATAATATATTAAAATTTAATTTTTAGATTTATGCCACTGTTAATTCATGGGCTACCACAACGTATGTTCTTCGTTTTCGCAAGAGATGCGGTGGATGTCTGGTGATTTGTAGTCATAAATTGTAGTCCCCACTTGTTTTTAAGTGGGGACTAAATTAAGGCTTATAGGATGAATTCATAAGGTGTGTTCAGCGGACGCTTACAAAAAAAAAAAACGAAAAAATAGTTAAATTAACTTTTCAGTATTAATTTGACTATTTTTAATTTTAATTGCTATTGAATAAAATTCGATTTAAATACAATTTTTTAGTGATTAAGTCCAACCCAGATATTTCTTTTTTCAAATCACATTTAAACGTAATAATTTTTTTTCCGTGGTCTACAGTGTAGCTAAAAATTAAACCATTATGTACTTTATAGTATTTATTACCGATATACTTGTATCCAAAAAAATGAAATGAAAGAAGAGAGTCACAAAATATTTCTAACATATTAGAATTATTTATATTAATAAAAGAGACAGTAAAGCTATCCGATGAATTGTGAACCAATTTATCAAGAATATTAAGAAGAAATGTATTGTATAGTTGCGAAGATTTCACTATTTAACCTTATTTAGAGCACACGAAAAACACGTAAAAAACGAGTTATCCTTTCATGTCTTTAAATAAGAGTGACTTTCTCCCGCTAGCCTTAATTCTAGCTAACCAACTAGTCTGTTATAAAACTAGGGGGCTATTGATTTTATAACTCAACAAAGATGGAAAATCTAGTTTTTTTTAGAAAATTATTCATTCTTCCTGCATTCTATTTAAGAGTATTAGAAACCAAAATCAAGGCTATCATTTGTATGGTTTAGACTCTTAGAATTTTTGTCTAATGTTGTAGATTTCTCTTTATTGAGGAGGTCTGTTTGATCTTCTATAGTTGGTGATGTTGGAGGCGAATTAGGAATAACAGTCTTGTGCTCATTTATTTGGTGCACAATATTGTGATCTATCTTATCGTTCGCTGAGCTTTCAACTTGACGATCTATTGCTAATGGGTGGTCAAATTCGATTCTTATATTTGTTGCACGTGCAATTTCTTGCACCTGTCTTTTAAAGTCATCTGTACCAGAGACCAATACAACCCCAAATTTATCTCTAGCTAATAATAAGGCATCGTGAATATGGTCAAGCTGTTGGCTGACTACTGTAATATCTAAAGTTTTTTTGCTTTCAAAAAAAGCGACTTTCTCTTGATCGATATAAAATGTTTCTCCAAATCTGTATTCGATACGATATTTTTTAATAGGGGAAGCTGACTGTAAAATTTGATCAGAATCTTTCAATGTTTCTTTTGGCCTCGTGAAGATATTATTCCGCTCTAATTCCTGTTGTTTTTGTAGCTTAGCTTTTCTACTGTATTCGTAAAACTCAAACATCTGTAAGTAATCTAGTTCAGATAAAGATTCTGTCTGTTGATAGGATTTGTTCACTTTATTTTTAGGTATAAGTGTTAGGTCTTTCAAATGTTGCGAAGCATCGTTGGTTATAACAAGGGTATGGCATTTTTCGTTGATCATAGGCTGATGTTGTAAAGAAAAATATAATTGCCAGGTTTGCTCAATGTCATTTGAGTTGAAATATTTTTTATTTAATTTTGAAGCTTGTGTATAGATCAGGTTATGCAGTCTTTGGATCAAGATACTCTGATCGTCTTGATTAAGCTGAGGCAATTGATGCTTTTGAATACATGTTGCTAAAATAGATGTGAGCTGGCTCAGTTTGATGCCACAACAGTTCAGAAGTAAACCAGTTTTGATCAGTGCTGTGCTTTTGCATTCGCCTGTTGTCTTAAAATGTTGATAGAGTTGCTTGAAGCCAATTTGGAGTTGCTCTAATGATAATTCTGAGAGAGCAGGCAGAGTTCTACTTTTGTTTGTATCTTGAATTTCATTGGATTTATGTTGGGACAGCATCTTAAATAAGTTTTTAAAATCTGATGATCCTCGAACTGATACTTCATGCTCGGGATGTAAATTCTTTAAACATTGCTGTAATCGGGTGATTGAATAATTACTAAAGACCAGAATTCCATATCTATTTTGAATCCCAATAGGCTCTTTATGATCTTCTGAATCAAACAGTATTTTGGCAGTCTTGATATCTGGATCTTCTTGATAAATAAAATTCTTAGACTGACGTTGATCAAATAGAAATTGTTGTTGTATCAATATAGGATTAGTTGGTGAAACAAATCTTAAAAAATCAGCATAAGAGGTAATTTGGGTTGAATCAAAGTTTCTAGACAAAAAATTTTGATCAAATAGTTTTTCAGAAGTCTGTTGGCTTAAATTTTGATTTTGGGAAAGAAATACTTTTCTAATTTCAGCTCTGGTGGTCAGTTGTTCTGCCTGATGCTGATAATGCAATAGGGTATAAATGGTATCAGTAGACTGTTCTGGAAATTTCTTTTGATGTTGCTTTAAAAAAGAAGATTTATTGTATTTATAAAGTTCATTCTCGAAGCTGATATCCTGATATTTAGATCGACGATTCTGACTATAAACATCTTTAGTTGATTTCATCTTGAGATAAGCGTCATGAAGCTCCTTAACCAAAAAGTCTTCACTTTGGAATAAATGATAAGCAGAGATCTTTGAGGATTCATGTGGAGTGTGCTGAGCTGTCGCATTCAATTTGGGCTGATAGATTTTGATCTGATCAACGTGATGAGGTGTAAACTCCCCCCAACACTTTTCCAAATTCTTTAAAGTGACTTGTTTATTGCAAAATAAAGAAGCCTTAAACGTCAGAGACTGTTGATCATCAGTTTTTATTTTAAAAATACTACCATTACGTTTTCGCTCATACAAAATTCCTAAACCTGCTAATTGTTGATGCCAGTCCTGCCAACTATTTGCATCGTTTAGGATAGGCTGAATGGTTTTTTCAAGGTCAGCTTGATAGTTGCCTGCAGTCGCAATGTCATTGCGCAACTGACTCTTTTGTTGATGTCGATGTTCTTGATCACGAATCTTTGCACTGATTTTAAATGCATCAGGATTTGATATGTGGTTGATGTTTTTTTCACATTGGCCAGTTTCATGATTATAGATAAACAGAGGATTTGGCTCAGGTTCCCAGCCTTGTTTTGCTTCAATTTCTGCAACAGCTCGATGTACTGCATTTAAGATCCAACCATCTCCGAGATCCACCGCTTGATGTTCATTATGATTATTTTTTCTGTATGGATGGATTCGGTTAATGATCAAATGGAAGTGTACATTGTCTGTATCCATGTGCAATGCATACTGCATTTGTAAGTCATCTGCTTTGAGATGTTTACTTAAAATATCGATTTGTTCTTCTAATTCCTGGGTCGTTGGGACTTCAAATTTTTTAAAACTTCCGACGATATGAACAATTGGGTCATCCACGCGTGTATTCAAACTGGCAGTTTGTGACATTTCAATTTTTTGATACTCAATATTGTCATCCAGAAAGTTACGTGAATTCGAGTAAACACATTTTTCAGAAATGAGCTCATGACTAAAGCTAGCATGCAACTGAGTAATATAGTCACTGAGGTAGTCGATACGCGTTTGATTTGGATTATGTATGTAGTCTGATAAACCGTTGATACGATTTTCAACAGAAGTGCCTAAGGTGTTTGGAATTACTTTAATAATCATGTCTAACGTACCTGGTCATTTAGTCGACGCACAATGATTTTCAACTCATGCACGAGCTCTGTAATGTCACATAATTCTTCGGGGATCAAATCTTTATCTTTGAGTTCAATCAGTATTTTTGGAAGGACAACCCCAAGAATTCTGATCGTATGAATATCACGTTGATCAATCAATTGAGCGTAGTCATCACTTAAAATTTTTTTACGTATGTAGTCAGATTGATTCATCTGTAATGCCTTACAGGCATCTTTGATGAGCTGATGTTCATCTGCAGTTAAACGAACAATGATTTGTTTTTTTCTTAATGCTTTAACTTTCATTTTTTTCTACTGTATGCAAATTGAGACCGAGCGAAGCGAGCTCGAGATTTGTGAATTGGACGATGTGATATACATCGTCCCATCCTGTACTTTTTTAGTGGTGGTCATGGTCAGTGAGTGAATTAACGACGTTAATGAAAATAATGAATGATTTATATTTTTTTTTGAGTGCAAAATGTTACATTTTTCAGTAATTCAAAAATTAGAAATGGGTCAAGTTTTACCATTTCTGTAATAGAATATATTCAGAAAAATTGGCTTATATATTTATTCTTAGGAAAAAACATGATACAAGACCAGAATGTTTCAGAACTTGATATTCAGAATCTAGCTAATAAAAATTTAACATCCTCAACAGAAAATACTTCTGAAACTGTATCGACAAAAGAAGAAAAGCATTCAAAAATTGTTGAGAAAAATCAAAAAATTTATAGTGTCAATGATTCTAAAAAATTTGAAGATATTCTTTTTCGTCATATAGAAAAAATGAATGAAAAGACGATCACACGTAATCAGTTACTTACTCAACACAAGAAAACCTTACTTGAACTCTTCAGTCTCGGTGCAACTGTAGAAGAAGTAGTGACTTTTCTAGAAGAAAATAATTTCACGAGTATTACTGCAGAAAATTTAAATGAATTTTTGAAGAAGAAAAAATAAATTATTGAATGTGAAGTAAGATCAAGTTGATTCGAGTGCATATGAAATTACTTCACACAAAGCAATTGAGCCCATCGAAAGTATGATGTGTGCTTAAAAAACAGGAGGGTTTAACTTGGTAAACTATACATACTCATTAGGAGTTTACCATGAGCAAGAAATAGAAGACTTACACCGCAGAATTTAAAGCTGAAGCCATAAAAGCCATTGAAGAGAACCAAGGTAATGTATCGGAATCCGCTAGACAACTTGGCATTTCAATGCAAACCCTTTCGAACTGGAATAACAAAGCAAAGGCTGGAACTTTAGCAGGCACAAAACAGTATTCGCCCGATCTAAACGCCTTACTCGAAGAAAATAAGAAGCTTAAACAACAGCTCAAAACAGCTGAAATGGAACGTGAATTTTTAAAAAAGGCAGCAGCGTACTTTGCCAAAGAAAGTCAGTGAGGTACGCCTATATGAAATCGCAAAGCCACTTATTTCCGATTATTTTAATGGCTCGATTACTTCGTGTATCCGTTTCTCGCTTTTATGATTGGCTAAAGCGAGGCATGAGTAAAAGATCAATTCAGCGAAATCAGCAGACAATTTTGGTCAAAATAGCCCATGAAGAAACCAAACAAAGCTATGGCTATGTTCGATTAACCAAGCATTTACAAGCGCAAGGTATCAAAATAAGTACGTATGCTGTGCGCCAAATAAAAAAATCAAATCAGTTGTATTGTAAGCGCCATAAGCGTTTCAAAAGAACCACGAACAGTGATCACAACCGTTCTATTTATGACAATTTACTCAAGCAACAGTTTTCAATGACGAAGCCTAATCTTGCGTGGTCGAGTGACATTACCTACATTTGGACGGCTGAGGGCTGGTTGTACTTGGCAGCTGTCAAAGATCTTTACACGAAACAGGTTGTTGGCTATAGCTTAAATGAGCGCATGACAGCCAAGCTTGTTTGTGATGCATTGAATATGGCTATTCGCAATCAGAAACCTGCTAAAGATCTCATTGTACATTCAGATAGAGGCAGCCAATATTGCAGTAATGAATATCGAAACTTACTTGAGAAATTTGATTTTCAGGGTTCAATGAGCAAAAAAGGCGACTGCTTTGATAATGCACCGATAGAGAGTTTCTGGGGCATACTCAAAAATGAACTAGTCCATCATCGCAACTACAAAACAAGGGAAGAAGCCAAAGCGGATATTACAAAATATATAGAGTTATTTTATAATCAGCGAAGAATTCAAAAAGGCTTGGATTTTAAGACACCAAATCAAATGGCAGAAGACTTTTATCGGTTAGCTGCCTAGAATCTCCCAAGTGAAAGTCTCCTGCTAATTCAGCACACATCAGTCTTTCCACAGATGGATAAAAAGTAGGATGTTAAATTGACCAACACCTCTAATAAACACAACTCCTCCTTTAATTATACAAGTAGATTAAGACGTGCACGCCATCGCTTTAGTCTGCTGGCAGATAAGGCAGAAGATGATGAAATCGAGCGTCGTATTCGTGATGGGATTGAGCTATCAGGAGCCATTCCCTGGATTTTAATATTCGCTATTTTTATTGCATCAGTCGGATTAAATATCAATTCAACAGCCGTGGTTATTGGAGCAATGCTAATTTCTCCACTTATGGGACCGATCATGGGGGTGGGGCTGGGTGTAGCAGTTTATGACTTTAAACTGGTAAAACGGGCACTCTTCAACCTAGGTATTGCAACACTGATCAGCTTGGTCGTATCCACTCTATATTTCTCGATATCACCCCTCGATAATGCACAATCTGAACTTTTATCACGAACTAGCCCAACCGTTTGGGATGTGCTCATCGCATTATTTGGTGGATTGGCAGGAATCATTGGGATCACTCGAGAAGAAAAATCAAATGTTATTCCAGGGGTGGCGATTGCTACAGCATTGATGCCACCTGTCTGTACTGCTGGATTTGGTATTGCAACTGGACAGTGGAGCTTTGTTGGTGGTGCACTGTATTTATATACCATTAATTGTGTGTTCATCAGTTTGGCAACTATTATCGGTATCCGGATTTTAAGGTTAAAGCCACATAGTTTTGCTGACGAAAAAGTAGAAAGACGTGTAAAAATATCTTTGCTGATGATCGCAATGGTGACCGCAATTCCAAGTGCCTATCTGGCGACTAAATTAGTTAATGAAGAAGTTTTTAAATCAACTGCCAACAAATTCATTACACAAGAATTTACCTTTAAAGAAACACAAGTCGCCAGTTCAAAAATTGATAGCAAGACACGGACCATTGAGTTGGCTTTAGTCGGTTTGCCCTTAAGTCAGGCGACGTTGCAGAATATTGAAGGGAGACTTGCTGTTGCAAATCTCGAAGGAACTAAAATTATTGTGCATCAAACCAATGATGATAAGGTTGATGTGACTGCCTTAAAATCTGGGGTATTGAGTGATTTGTATCTGAATGGACAAGAAGCCCTGCGCCAAAAGGATGAACAGGTAAAACAATTACAGCAAGAATTAAGGGTGAAAAATGCTTTATTTGCCAATGCAAATGATGTTTTTGCAGAGCTACGTGCACAGCATCCCACTGTAAGCTCTATTTTTCTAGGACAAGGCATTGATTTACCGACTGATCCCAATCAAAAGCAAATACTGCAACTTAGTGTGAGAACATCTGAACCACTATCGAGTGAAGATCAAATTCGCATTGAAAATTGGTTCAAGGTTAGAATGAAGACGGATGCTGTACTATTAGATTTTTTGGTAAATCAAGATATTGTTAATCAAAAAGATAGCAGTTCAAACTAATACTTGTTAATTTGAACTGCTATGTAGATTGTTTAATTACGGACTACATTTAAAAAATACAAGTGGCGTTCGTATTGATCAATAATGTCCTGGAGTAAATCTTCTTGTGTCCATTCCATGACATTGTAGTTTTTCCCCCCTTCTTTTAGAAAAACTTCCGCTTTGTAATATTTCAGAGAGAGGCTACTTTCGTCATCGAGCATAAAACTCGGAGCTCGTGTTTCAGTAGCCACGACTTGATAGATGAAGTTGATTTCATTTTGATGATCTACTTTCAGTAATAGCCCCCCATCAACCTCACGGATTGAAACATCCAGATTCCGGCGCTGAAATTCATGTTTTATGTTCTGAAAAGCCTGATGATCATTCTGATGAATATAGGCTGTTACTTCGGCTTTAGAATGTGGGTAATGCATAATTAAACCTAGACGCTGTTGCCAGCTTCTTGGGTTTTGTATAGCTCGTGGTGTGATCCTAGCACTTTGTAGGGCCTGTACTTTTAAGGGCACTGTTGCAAATAACCACGAATGGTAAGCTGAAGACTGTTTTAGCTAAAGGTGCAGTATATGAATCCTTTCCATGGTCGGCATTTTCAGGGCGAAATCATTCTTTGGGCTGTGCGCTGGTATTGTAAATATGGCATTAGCTATCGTGAACTGCAGGAAATACTGGCCGAACGTGGTGTGAATGTTGATCACACGACGATTTATCGTTGGGTTCAACGTTATGCTCCTGAAATAGAAAAACGTTTACGCTGGTATTGGCGTAATCCTACAGGTCTGAGCTCGTGGCATATTGATGAAACCTATGTAAAAGTGAATGGACGATGGTCTTATCTGTATCGTGCAGTCGATCAACGTGGCGATACCATTGATTTTTATCTTTCTTCTAGACGTAATACCAAATCAGCATATTGTTTTCTTGGAAAAATTTTAAATAATGTGAAGAAGTGGCAAATTCCACAAGTGATCAACACGGATAAAGCGCCCACATATGGACGTGCTTTATCACGGTTAAAACGGGAAGGTAAATGTCCACCAGACCTTGAGCACAGGCAGATTAAGTATAAAAATAACGTGATTGAATGTGATCATGGTAAGCTAAAGCGGATCATCAGGGCCACATTAGGATTCAAATCTATGAAGACGGCTTATGCCACAATTAAAGGTATTGAAGTCATGCGTGCACTACGTAAAGGCCAAGCTTCGTCATTTTATTATGGTCAGCCTCAGGGTGAAGTCTATCTGGTGAATAGAGTTTTCGGTCTCTAAGCACTTTTTAAAGGGAACATCATCGACTCAAATTTCTATTTGCAACAGTGCCATCCGATGTTATTCCTAAGTAGAAATGTCCTACCTAATAACCAAATAGAAATGTCCTATACAGACACTTCCAAGTCAAGCACAGGATTCAGATTTCGTTCTTTGATTACTGTTTTCTGTGCACGTCTGCTCGGCATCTTTTGAGAACGATTGCGTTTGTTTTGCTGTTCTAATTCTTCGTGCTGTTGTTGAATATGATTGAGAACAGCACCTAAACGTTTATTCTCAACAACCTCTCGCTGGTTGAGCTGACTTAATTTATCGAAGATGCTGTAATTGATTTTTCTTCCTTGATGTTCAATGGCTACCGTGCCATCCGGGTATTCCAGAAACTCAAGATACTTGCCGATCAACCTTTTATTTTCTTCGGTATTTTCCAGTAAATATACGCATTTATCATAAGTAATCGTCAGGCTGTTCGTGACTCTGCGGGGTTCACGCCAGGTAAAAACATCATCTAATTCTTCGGCTGTTTCAGTGACAGTCCGGTGTAGATCCTTGGGATTAAAGGCCATATTGGCAAATTTACGATTAAATTGCTCGATAAAGCAGGGCAGCCAGGCATTCGCTTGCTCAATCGAATAGATGCCTTCCAGGCGCATTTCTTTAATCAGACGGTCCTGAAGCGTTCTATTCGCCCGTTCTACACGGCCTTTGGCTTGTGGTGAATTGGCGAAGATGATATCGATATTGAGGGTACTGAGTACGCGTCCAAACTGGGTTGTCAACGGCATTCTAAAATTGACCCCTTTCACCTTACAAATGGCAAAGTAAAATTGACCCCTTTGATCTCGTATTAAATTTCAACCTGGGGCTGAATCCCAATTCTTTTTTTATCCTTCAAACGATAACTCTCACCCGATATTTGTACCACATGACAGTGATGCAATAACCGATCTAACATCGCAGCGGTCAACGTGACATCATCTGCAAAGGATTTGGACCACTGGCTAAAGGGTAAGTTACTCGTCAATATCGTACTGCCTTTTTCATAACGCTTGGCAATCACGTTAAAGAACAGATTCGCTTCTTCACGTCCAAACGGTAAATAACCAATTTCATCGATAATCAGTAACTTTGGTCCCAGTACCGCACGTTGCATATAGGTTTTCAATTTACCTTGCTGATAGGCTGTACTCAGTTGCAGCATGAGATCGGCGGCGGTAATAAACTTGGTTTTGACATTGTTCATGATGGCCTTATAGCCTAATGCCATGGATAAATGCGTTTTCCCTACACCGCTAGCCCCGAGAAACACCACATTTTCTGCTCTAGCAATAAAGCTCAGGTTGAACAACTCGACCACCTGTGATTTGGGAGCACCCAGTGCATAATTAAAATCGTAACCTTCCAGCGTTTTCACTTGAGGCAGGCCTGAGAGTTTCATCAGGACCTGCTGGCTGCGCTGTTGCCTGGCAGCATATTCATGCGTCAAGATCGCTTCAACAAAGTCGGCATAACTTCCATCCTGACCTAATGTTTGTTGTGCATGATGTGACCATTGTGATGCGATGGCAGGCAGATTGAGCTTTTGGCAAAGTTGCTCTATACGGTCGTATTGCAGATTCATCAGGAAACTCCCAGCAACTGGTCATATACCGATAAGGGATGCTGCAAACTCTCGTAGGGCATGACATGCTGTGCTGCTGCAACAGGTACAGTGCTAGAACCTGTATCTGATTGCGGTAATGGCGTAAATTTTTGCTGCTCCTGTTGCAGTCGAACAGCCGGTTTTTCTTGCGTGGTGGCATGAATCCGCTGATTGGCGGTTTCATGCAGCCACCGGCCAATGTGGGCATTGGCGACATCAACATCTAACAGTAAACCCGAAGTCTTCAGGCTTGCTTTCAATGGCACAATAAAGCTTGATTTGAGGTATCCATTAAAGCGTTCAACTTTGCCTTTGGTCTGTGCACGGTAGGGCTTACATACGCGAGGACGAAAGCTGTATTTCTTGGCGCAGTCGAGCAGTTTGGGATTCCATTTATGCTGCCCCTCCTGATAGGCATCCCGTTCAATCATGATCGTTTTAGCGTTATCAAACAGGATTTCTTGAGGTACTCCTGCAAAAAACTGAAATGCATTTTCTAGACCATCGATCCATGCATCGGTACGTTCATGATCATAAAATTTCACGAAAGTCGCTCTGGAATACCCTAATGTTGCGACAAAGGCTTTTAAAGTCGTGCTGTTACGTCGAATCGTGGTGAAATCCACTTGCATTTGTTGGCCAGGTTGGGTTTCAAAACGAATGATCGGTTCCGGTTGAGCAACTGGTTTTAATGTTGCAAGATATTCCCTCAAGATCCTGATCTTTCCTGGATATCCCAACCCTAAAATTTCCTGGTAGAGCACAACAGCAGGAATCCATTCAGGATGAGCTGCGTTTACACGTTGGAGTAAATAGGGTTTATATGGGTCAAGGATACTTATTCTAGGCTGTATACGCTGATACTGAGGTGTGGTGTTTTGCCGTAAATATTTACGTACGGTATTTCTGGACACCCCCAGTTCACGACTAATGGCTTTAATAGATTTACCTTGTTGATGAAGTATTTGGATTGTCACTGCTTGCTCCAAAGTTAACATGTTGAGCAGTCCAAAATGACCGCTATATTAACCAAGGGGGTCAGTTTTTAAATGCCATTAGGGGGTCATTTTTACACTGCCGCTAACAGGGTAATCTTGGTGTCTTTCTTGCTGCTTTGATTCACCCTGAAGACTGAATGTTTATCACTGTAAAACGCCAACGGCTTACCATGCTGCTCAACATACAAACGTGTTGAAATCATATAGTCAAATGCTGATTCCGACTCACAGAAACGTAAATGCTGTAATTTTCCTGTGGCATCATCGATAAATACCAGCAGACAGCACTTAGCAGCGCGTCCTTCAAACCAGTCATGGTGTGAGCCATCGATTTGAATCAGTTCACCATAACAATCTCGGTTATAACGAGGCTGATACGGGCGTTTCAGGCGCTTGGCGCGAGGAATCCACAGATCGGCTGCAATCATCCAGGAACGCAGTGTTTCCACTGAAATATCGAATCCATGAACAGTGGTGAGCTTTTCATGCGCTAAAGTGGGTCCGAAACCATGCAGTTGATCCGAAACAATATTGAGGCACTTGAGTCTGAGCTCTTCAGGAAGCCTGGAATTGCTGATTTGGCCACGTGCAGCATGTGCTAATGCAGCTGGGCCTTGAGCTTTGTATTTTTGCAATAAACGTCTGATCTGACGTTCTGAAATATGAAGTAGCTGAGCAGCTTGGGACTGGGTTATGCGTTGATCACAGATTTCTTGCAAGACCGACAATCGTTTAAGTTCTTTATCCGACATAGACACCAACATATCAAACCGTCCGCTAAGAAAATTGCAAAAGTGCATATTCTAAAAGCGGACATTTTTACTTTGGAGAAACCGGACATTTCTACTTGGGGCTTACAATCCGAATTGGGTATATGAGACTTTATGTTAAATGAATGATATAACCCATAGAGAAATATCATCAAATAATGAAGATACTTCGGATAAATTTTTGCTATAAATTATTGTTTTTATATCATTTTCTGAAAGCTTCCAAAATCCATCGGATGCTAGAATATATGTGGATTTTTTTTCAATATCTAAGGTCTTAAAGCTCAAGGGTTTTAACTTTTTTGTATTAAATGACTTGGTGACAATATTATCATTTGAAGAAGACCTAAGTATCATTTCGATATTTTGGGGATCTGTTTGATTATTTAAGCTCATCGCTAAATTATGAGGATAAGTAATCCAACTGATTTGTTGCTCATTATTGATTTTCCCAAGTCTGCAATCACCCAAATGTGCTGAATAAATTTGAGTCTGACTAAAAATAACCATCAAAATACTCATTGCTGCAGGTCGCAATTTTCCCCGATGTTCTATATAAAAATTCTCTGTTAGACGTTCAAAAAAATCATGTATATCTTGTGTAGTATTATTTAATTGAGCAAAGACGTCCTTCAAAGAAAGCACATAAGCCTGAAAATTTTTAACTAGTATGTCGCTGTTTTTACATCCCCCATGACCATCCACTACGTAACAAAAATATAGATTTTCATTATCAGTAAGGTTCCCTACAGCATCGATTCCAAATTTTTCTGGTGCGCTAAGATTCTGACATAAGGAAAAGGAGTTTATTAATATGCTTTTGGCCATTGTTTTATGATCGCTTGAATTACTTGTAAAGCTCTTTCTCTTGAGCCAAATCTACATTGATCTTCCATTATGATTTCAAAATCAGTTAATTCAGTGAGTTTTTTAAATTGGTCAGATAAGTAATCTTTGAGTTCTGTTGGAGCATTATAGACTTCTTCAACTAAGGAGGATCGTCCCAAGCAAATTGTGATGATATCTTCTAAGTCTTTGCTATATAAGGGATCTTCTTTACGGCCATGTAATGCTTCAAACTTGGTTGCTAAGAAATATTCAGGCATTAAGGTATTGATAATTAAATTATTTCCTAGCTTATACTCTACTTTTTTCTTATAAGCTTCTAGATACCAAGAATTAGAGAAGCCTAAAATTTTTTCATCAGTGGGCATAAAGTCTACAATTAGATCTTCCCCTAGTTGGTAGCGACAAGTGAAGTCCGTGTTCTTTTCAAATGGATCTGAACTTTGATAATTTTTAAACCCTAGTTTTCTGACTTTCTCATCTAACTCATACCATTGGGTTGTAGTCTTTATATCTACAATTAAATCAACATCTTGAGTGTATCTAGTTGATAAAGATAAATTTTCTGGATCTAAAAACAGGCTAGTAGTGCACCCTCCAATAAATACTAGGTCTTTGATAAGATCCTCGCTTAAAGCACTTACAACCTGCTCTAGCATCTTCATTTGTGTTAAAGCATTATTCATTGTAGATACTCACGTAATAACTTTTCAGCTATTTTCTTTTCCCTTGGGGAACCTATTCTAAACACATCAATAAGAGCAAAAACTTCATACAGGAAATTATCATCTAACGCTGCATATGGTACAGATTTATATAATGGTTCAACTGCTAATCCTGAAATTGATTGATAGCTTTGAGCGGGCCAAATATAAGGTAATGAAGAAGAATACGATAAATGATCTGAAAGTTTTTTATTATTGAAAACAGTAGGAATACCAATATCAATAGCACCAACTTCTGTATGGAAAAAGTATTGAAAACTGTAAATAATTAGGTCTAAGAGAGCTCTTCTATTGGTTTTCCATTGCATTTCTACTAGCTCTAATCGCTTAAATGGTGAATTAGAGGTTACGATCAATAGCCCTATCTTGATTAAACGCTTTAAAGATTCTGCAACCTCACTTTTACTAATAACTACTGCTTCAGCCAACCCTCTGATTGATAAAGAATCATAAAAAGCACTTAATTTTAAAAAGATATCTAACTGCTCATCTTCTAATTTATCCCACTCAAGTTGTGCTTCTGAATAGTATTCTTTGAATATCTGGTGCTGATTCTCAATAGAGATCAGTTTTACGAGAACTAGGATGTCTTGAGGTTTAATCATATTAAGTTACCTTGTCCTTAATCCGTGGACTGAATTCATATTTGATCAACTCATTACACTATTTGCAAGTATTTTTTAAAAATAATATTAAATAAAAAAGCCCGACATCTTGTCGGGCTTTTTCATGTTTGGTGCTAGGTAGGGCTGTCTACCTAATAATCCTGGTGCTAGAACTTATCGTTATTGTTTTATGTTCCGGAACGTCCTGTTCCTGTATGACTTCATCATAAGTAAAAAACCGCAGCTGCCCTAGCCGCAAAATCCCTAAATCTCTGTGCGCCAGGGCGTACAAAAATGGCTAAAAGTTGTCCCGGTTTTATCCGCAGAAATTGGGGATAGTTGGTGTCTATGTCGGATAACCGCCATTATATTTAATAAAAGTATAAGATCAGGGAAAGTTACAGTTTTTATTTAAAATTGAAGTATCCATTAGACTTATGAATATTTATAAAAGGTATATAATGAGTATTATTAACCCTCAAGAAACCTCTATGAAAGGTTTACAGTCAATCATTCTTTATGATTCTTTTCTTTCATCTAAACTATTCCGAGTTGATATTAGTGGTGGTCATACAAACATTACCGGTATCAACGGTGCAGGGAAAACCTCATTCCTGAACCTGATTCCTATTTTCTTTGGTGCCTCACCAAATGGGTTAATAGAGAAAGCTGCAAACAAGAAAAATTTCGTAGACTACTATTTGCCGAGCAGTCGAAGCATGGTGATTTTTGAATACCTTGCTCACTCAGGTACAAAGTGTGTGGTGCTGTATCGCAATAATAATCAGGGCAAGCACAACTACCGATTTGTTGATGGATGCGCGGAAGATACGCTATTAAGTGAGAGCAGTCTGGAAATCTTGGGTCTTTCTCAGAATGTGAAAGACGTATTTGATCAGGTTTATAAATCTGGCGTTGATGTGAGCCGTCAGATCGACAGCATCCCTGAATATATCTATACGCTGACTGCAGATAAATCACGACTGACAGGTGAAAGAAACCTTCGTGATTTATGCAACCGCTATTCACTGTCTGGAAGCAAACAACAGCTAAAATTCCTGAGCAATCTGACCCAGGTAACGATTAACCAGAACAATGTTGTCTCAAACTTCAAAACCATGTTAATTGAAGCGTATTTGGACAACGAGAAAATCAAAACAAAACCAACCTCTACCGCAGATTGGTTAGCAACCATCAATGATGTGAAAGCCCTACAAAGCCTTCAATCGGAAAAGCAGAAGATTATCTCTGGCATTCAGTTAAAGAATGCGGTCTTAGCCTCCTTTAATGCGCTTCATGCACACCTGTTGGTACTCCGGGACCATGTGGTGAACTACGAGCAGCAGATCAGTTCGATAGAGCATGAAATCTATGCGGTAAAGAACAAAGGGAATGAGACAGTCCGTAACCTGAATAACCAG
The DNA here is from genome assembly GCF_021560715.1 of Acinetobacter sp. SCLZS86. NCBI lineage: Bacteria > Pseudomonadati > Pseudomonadota > Gammaproteobacteria > Moraxellales > Moraxellaceae > Acinetobacter > Acinetobacter sp. SCLZS86. The sequence goes on along the minus strand of NZ_CP090869.1, from coordinate 9,903 downwards.
ATTGTACAAGTCAAAGAGCTGATTGCAGTAAAAGAAAAGTCTGCAGGTAACTTTAAACAGGCAATTCATGATATTGAAGTTGCGGAAAGACGTTATCAAGACATGAATATTTCCGTCATGGAACAGGAATATAAGAAACGTGCGCACTACTTCAACGAGATTGAAGAAGCGAAGAAATACAAACAGTTTTTGACTGAAAGCTACGAAAATATCAACCGCGAGTACGACAAGCATTCAGCAGATTTGCTTCGTGAAAAAATGGCATCCAGTGAAGCCCTTAATGCTGAATCTAACGAGGTTCAGGAGGCAATCAACCAGTTGCGAAACCGCTTTGATCTCAAGGTGAAAGAGCTTGAGCGCAAACAGGCTGAACAGCTCCAAATTCTTGATCAAGAAATTTCCAGTGAACGTCAAAGGCTTCTGGATATCCAGTCAGCAGCTATGGAGCGCATGCACCAATCAACACTGTTTACGGATGAAGAAAACCTACAGCTACAGCGCCTCAAGTTGGCTTATGAAGTCAAAGAGAATACCTTGTCTGCAAAGTCTGACGAATTGAAAGCGGCTCAAAACAAGCTTAAACAACTTAATTTTGATCAAAACAAGGCGCAGTATGATCTTAATGGATTAAAAGCCAAGCTTGAGAAAGCCAAGCAGTCAGAAGAGAATCTGCGTACAACCCTGTTCCAGAAAGACACCTTGCTACGGTTCCTGAATGATGCACCGAATGAAGATGTGGACTGGCGTACTACCATTGCGAAGGTCATCAATCCTGAGCTTTTCTTCAAAACCAACCTGAACCCTGTCTGGCAAACTGGCGTGAATGCCAATGCCCTAAGCCTCTATGGTCTTGAAATAGACCTGAACAAGTTGGAGATTCCAGGGGAAGCCGACAGTCTTGAGCAACTACAAATACGTCTGAAAGATGCCGAGATTTACACGGCTTCTTTGGTTGAGCAGTACGACAAGCAATCGCATCTGGCTCAGTCCATCCATAGAGAGATCAACGAGACCAATATTGCAGTTGTTAAACTCGAAAATGAGTTAAATACCCTGCAAAACGAGAAGCAGCAAGCCCGACAGGTTTATGACCAGACTGAGAAAGAGCTGAAAGCGAAGAAGGCAGAAGCTACACGTATTGAGCAAGAAGCTGTAAATAGAGCGAAATACGAGCTGCAAACTTTCAACAATCAGATTGAGCCGAAGAAACGTGGTGAGCTTCGATCAGCCAACATGCTTGAAAAAAATGGCTTAAAGGAGAGCTATGATGCGTCCTATGCAGACTTGCGTATCAAGCTTGATCTGATTGCCACAAAGGAAAAGCAGCTAGAGAGCAGCTATCAAGCCAAGATGGATGATTTGACCAACCTGTATCACAGCAAACTGCGTGAGCAAGGCGTGGATGAAAATATCCTGAAACAGGCAGAAATGAAGATCAAGGCTGCGATTGCACAGCACACCAAAGTCAAAGGCTATGAAAGCATTTTGGCTGAGTACGATATGTGGAAGAAAAACCACTATCAGTACAAGCAGAACCATATCGAGGACATGAACCAAGCTCTGAAACTTGTATCTGAATACAGCCACAATCTTTCCAAACTGGAAAGTGAGCTTGAACAAGTCCGAACCTCCCTTCGTACAAGAGTGGACAATCTTGAAGCGAGTGCACAAGATTTCAGGGAGAAAATCAAAAAGCTGGATAAACAGGGGCGTGAAATCGAAAACCTGTTCGATGACGATATCCTATTGGTAGAGGTAGATCGACCTGAGTTTTTAAGCTTCGACAGCTTCTCTCGTGATCTGGGTACGTTGGCTGATACACAGAAGAAACAGATTTATCAATTACGCTTGCAGACAAACGCTTCTAAGGCATTACTGCGCAAATATGAAGCCTTCTCTCTGTTCAAGCTGTTTGAGGAAAAGATGGAGAGTATGGGGACTACCAGTGAAACCATGAACACCATTAACTCCATGTCTACCATCGAAAGCATCATGGACTACGACTTGCCGAAAAAGCATGATGCAGTCACAAACATTTTCCGTAATAAATCGGCTCAGTTGCGTAACTATATTCAGGAAATCCTTAATCTAAATAAGCGTTTAAAGAGCGTATCTACGGAACTGTCTGGCTACCTGAACCGTAGCAACAAGTTCAAGGCATTTACTGACTTCTCAATGAATCTGGAAAGTGTGCTGAATGACAAGAACACCCTAGATCAGCTCAATCAGTTTGTTTTGCAGTGTGAGGACTATCAATCCTTTGAAAACATGCAAAGCAGCTCCATTCCGAGCGAGGATTTCATTCGTTGCTGTGAATACACCTTAAAGGCAATTGAAAGCACCAAAGGACATACTGATGATATCCGCTCTATGGTACGTCTGAAAATGAGCGTGATGAACAATGGTCGTCTTGCCGAGCTGCGTACTGACAACGACTTTACCAGTGCAGGGAGTACAGGAACGTCACGTATTCTGGTGCTGATCATGTTCCTCGCATTGTCACGGAAGTTATGCCCTGATAACTCGACCTACATCCATATCCCGCTTGACGAGATTGGCAACTTTGATGCGATCAACACCAATTTGCTGTTCGACATGATGGACCATAACAAAATCTATCTGGTCTGTGCTCAACCGGAAAACTCAACCTCTAACCACAAGTTTAAGAATCTCTACATTGTTGGAGCCAATGGTGTCAGCACTGTTGTTCCACTGGAAATCGAAGGCGATAACCCATTGCTTGCAGCAGAACCAGTCTAATAGGGAAAAAGTGGAGAATTTTAAATGGCTGATAAACGATTAACAAAAGTAGCGACCAAATTATTAGAAGGTTATCTAATTGACCAGTGGAGTGATTTTGAGAACTTTGAGTTTTTGAATGATGTCGAATTTTTAGATCAACTAAACAACCATATTAGTTTTCTAGGCAAAAAGTGTATTCAGACACCGTGCGGTGGTGGGTATTTCCTGATTTACCTTGATATTGAAAGTGACCCTGAGATCAAAAAGGTCATCACCAAACAGTTTGAGGAAAACGTCAGCAAAATGGAGCCACTTGTGGACTGGCTGCGACTGTTCAGAAAGGCAGGGGGGCGCAATGAACCTCTGATTGGAGGCGACAGAATTACGTCTGGTGAAATCCTGGTTGAAGTGGAGAAGTCCAAGCATGTCCAAAAAGGGCTAAAAGAACTCTCTGCAAAGTTGGGTAAGACCGCAAGCACAGTGAAAGACCAGATCAACGGTGTTATTCAGTTTTTGGTACAGCGCGAATATTTAGTGCCGGTTGGGGTTGTGGGTACTGAGTTTTTGGCAACTTCACGTTGGTCGATTTTCTACGATGAAGCTGAGTACCTTGCCGAACACAATGCGATTGATATCACTCAAACAGATGATGTGGAGCAGGGCGAGTTACTATGATCGACTTCGTGAATCCGGCTGAACGTGGGGCGAAGGTTTTCTCTGCAAACATTGATGCTATTGCCGAAGCAATCATGTTTACCAGTTCGTCTATTCAGGTCAATGAATCAAACAAATCCTTGATTGATAATTTGCTGTCTTGCGATCTTGGGTATCTGGATGCAGAAAAAAACACGCTGCATCTAAGAAACTTCGTCATTGAGTTTGTGAATTTCTATAAAAACAGAAAGAAACGCAACATTTCCGCACCCGACATTAGCGGTCTGATTGATCGTATCAAAACGGTGAGTACCGACTATGCCTTGTCAAAAGTCGAGGACCCGGAAAGTGCCGAAGTATTAAAGGTTGAAGCAAGTGACCTGATTATTGAGCTTTCAAACAATATCAGCGAGAACATGACCAATTTTGCCGATCAGTGCTTTGAGTATCTGTCGCTGTTCAACAACTACGACATGAAAATGCGTAAGGCTGAACAAAGCTTAAAGACTGCCAAAATGCTAATTACGGCACTGGAAATCCTTTCACCAAATACGATGGATGAATTGGCGGTAGGTGATGCAGACTTGCAGAGAGTGATCTCCAAACGTCTCAAGCCAAGCGTGTTTGAAGCCATTGAAGAAATGAACCACAGCCATCACCGACTGGACAAGCAACTCTTTGAATGGAAAAAGGACATAAAAACCCAGGAGCGAATCAATCTGATTGATGCGCTGCACCGTCATTTTGCCAACAACCGGACGCTGAATGCCGATATTGATTTCAACAAGGCACCTGATAGCTTCCGTCGTGTACCACTTATCAAGCTGAAAGCTCGTGCCGATATCTACCTTGAGGATTTTGAGAACACTTTATCTGCGGTAGCTCAGACAGCCAATCAGAAGCGTGTTAAAAAAGATGGTCCAGTTGTTGAAAAAAAACGCCCACCGGTAGAGAAGGCAACGCATACGATAGTGAAGGCAGTCTCACCTCTGGATAAAGCTGCATTTTTCTTCTTTGACGCTTTTGGCAGTCCGGCAATCAATGAAATATCAGCAAAGAACGCCTACATACGCCTAGAGCCTGGATGCAAATTTGAATACTGGATTAGTCGCCTCCTGTATGAGTTTGAACTCAACCACTCAAACCATCTTGAGTTGCAGTTAGTGGGTGAAACGGATGCTAAATATAATGGCAACTACTACATTTCAGATATCGTGTTTCGTCGCAAAGACAGTAACGGAAAGGTGATGCAATGCGCTTAGGGCAAAGAGAACTCTCAATCATTCAGACGGTTTTACAGCTTAAAACCAGAGTGGTGAAGCTTAACAAGACATGGACAATGCTGAACAAAGACATGCAGATCGGCAGCATCATCAAACGTGAGCTGCATCTAAGTGAATCAGATCTTGATGTGCTTCGGGTTCTGTACGGAAAGCATGTAAAAACGGAGCCAGAGGTAACGTATGACTCCAATGCAGACCGAATATCGCTTGCTGATCATCGTATAGATGAAAAGTCTGGCAATGCCAGCGTTTTCGGTGAGCAGCTTTGGTTTGCTGCGATCAATGCACAACTACCGTTAAAGTCCGGTGAGATGCACATTGCACATCCTGGCGTGACAACAGCCGTGTCCTTAGAGCATCTTGCAGTAGAAAAAATCAGGAAGCTGATCATTATTGAGAATGGCACTATGCTTGTACGGATTTCGGACTGGTATCAGCAAGTTCCACTCGAATGGCAAGACAGCCTATTCCTTTACAGGGGGCATGGTAAGAACTGCCGGTCAGTCAATCAGTTGCTTGAAGTTCTGCCAGAAGAATGTCCGGTAGCGGTGTATACCGATTTCGACCTGTATGGGTTGAATATCACCAATAATTTCAACCTGATCAGACCAGTCTCTGTGATGGTTCCCCAATGTTGGCAAAGCATTAAAGAACAACACCCTGATAACAACTTCTATAAGTATGTAGACCAGTCAGAGTACATTTCGGATTTGTCGGAAACCGAAGGCATGTCGGAGCCGATGAAAGCGATCTTGAAGCATGTGAACTTCAATAAAGTTGCAGTTATGCAAGAGAACGTGAACCGGCTTGGTCCATTGGTGTGTATAGCAATTTAAGGGCACTGTTGCAAAAGTTCAAGGTGTTACTTTAGACTATACCCTAAAGTTACAATCTGAAAGTTCATGAAATTATGTACCATTTAAATGATTTTTAATCATAAGTAACATGTAACTTTAGTATTAAAGATTTATAATTTACAAAATTGTTCATTTTTATCCAATTGGGGCGAGAAAGAGTGAAAGGCCAAAAAGTAGGTTATGTGCGAGTGAGTTCGGTCGAGCAAAATACTGGGCGTCAACTTGAGGGGATTGAAGTCGACCGGATTTTTGTTGACCGTGCTTCGGGTAAAAATACCGACCGACCGAAATTTCAAGAAATGTTGAACTATGTCCGGGAAGGGGACAGGGTGATAGTACATTCCATGGATCGTTTTGCGCGAAGCTTAAAAGATTTGGTCACTGAAGTAGATAAACTGGTCAAACGAGGGATTTCCATCCAGTTTGTAAAAGAAAATATTACTTTCACTGCCGAATCTACCCCGATGGATAATTTAATGCTGCAACTGATGGGGGCCTTTGCACAATTTGAACGTGAAATCATTCTGGAACGGCAAAAGGAAGGAATAAAACTAGCCTCTGCTCAAGGGAAATATAAAGGTCGTGTACATAAATTGAAACCTGACCAGGCTGAAGCTTTAAGACAAGACTGGACTCAAGGAAAGTATTCATCCAAAGTTGATTTGGCAAAAGCATTTGGTATTAGCCGACAGGCTGTTTATCGATATTTAAAAAGAGAGTAGATGGAATTTGTCTAGGAGAGTGGTGGCAGTTCAAATTAGCATGTTAACGGCTTTGTTGCACAAACCTATCTGTAAAGGCTTTTTCAGCGATATAATTTTCAAATGAAGAAGCCTACACACAAAATCTACCGCACAACCAATTGGCCCGCATATAACCGAGCACTCATGAGTCGCGGAAATATTGCCATTTGGTTTGATCCTGCTACGCAATGGTATGCTCCATCAAAAGGCAAACAAGGGCGAAATCAAACCTACTCCGACGCAGCCATCCAATGCTGCTTAATGATTAAATCCTTATTCCGTCTATCTTTACGTATGGTCACTGGCTTTGTGCAAAGTCTGATTAAACTTTGCGGATTAAATTGGATAGCTCCAGATTACACCACGCTTTGTAGAAGACAAAAGCATATTGATATTGCAATCAGCTACCAAAAAAGTAGCGATGGGCTGCATCTACTCATGGACTCTACAGGCATGAAGTTTCTAGGTGAGGGCGAATGGAAACGCAAGAAATATGGACCTGAATATCGTCGCCAATGGCGTAAACTACATATTGGTATAGATGCCAAAACCCTACAAATACGAGCAGTTCAGCTTACAACCAATAATGTCAGTGATTCACAGGTGCTTGGTGATTTACTTGATCAGATTCCACAAGATGAGCGGATTGACTCTGTTTATACCGATGGAGCTTATGACACCAAGCAATGCCGTGAGGTCATTGCAGATCGGCAAGCACATGCGGTGATTCCACCTAGAAAAAATGCGAAACCATGGAAAGATACAAAGAGTAGCTCGCTAGAGCGAAATGAATTACTTCGAACAATTAAACGTTTAGGCAGGACACTATGGAAAAAATGGTCAGGCTATCATCGGCGAAGTTGGTTGAAACTAAGATGCATTGCATCAAATTATTAGGCGATAAACTCAGTGCAAGGAGTTTTGATAGCCAAGTGAATGAGATCCATGCACGTGTAGCAGTCCTTAACAGATTTACGGAATTAGGTCGACCACTTACCCAAGTTACGCCTTAAATTTGGCTCAATTAGGGGCGCTTTGCATTTCAAATCTTTGTGCAACAAAGCCGCTAGAAATTAAAAGATTATTATAAATTATTTTCAGCAAAACTTTGATTTATCATGGTTTTGCTGAATTATTAAGATTAATTTATACTTTTATAATTGGAAATACAGAAAAATAATAACCTCATAGAGGTATTTGGGTGTCGAGTATTTTTGTTCAGAAATATAGATAAGGCTACTAATCTGTATGATTCAATATTTGAATCTGTATGATTCAATATTTGAACTTAAAGAAGCTTAAAAATATTTTGTAAAGTTTGGATAAACCAAGTTCGAGCCTCTAAATCATCACGGTGATTATACCAATTCACACTGACATTAAAGGGTTTTACTGCAAAGGGCAATTCAAAAACGTTGACCTCACTGTTGCGTTCATACACTTTCGCTGCACGTGAAGGTAAGGTCACCAGCAACTCAGAACTACTTACCACATCTTGTAGAACACTAAAATGTGGCAACTCAAGCATAATATTCCTTTTTAAACCTAATTCTTTCAGCTTTTGATCAATTTCAATGTGTCCGGTAGAGGATTTAATAGCAGCATGCTTTTCCTGTAAATATTGTTCTAAATTAAGCTGTTGTTGTATACGTGGATGCTGTTTATGAACAATACACATATAACGTTCTTCAAATACATTACGCGATTCTATGTTTGGCATAACGGTATAGCTGCTATTAAATACAGCAACATCTAAAAAACCGTCAATCAACCATTCTTCGACTTTATTTGATTTTATTTCTTCGATTTCAATCTTGATAAAGGGTGCTTCTTTGGAAAGGTACTGAACTAGTGAAGGTAGTAAGCATATTTCACCTAAATCCGATAAACCTAACCGAAATATTCGGGTGGAGGTTTTAGGATTAAATTGTTGAGAAGCGGTGATCGCCCTTTCAATTTCAGCAATAGACTGACTAAAATTTGGATATAAACTTTGTGCCAATTTGGTCGGCTTGACGCCAAACTTATCTCGTTCAAACAGAGGATCATTTAAAAATTTACGTAAACGATTAAGATTATAAGTAACAGAGGGTTGACTTAAATTCAATTTTAAAGCGGCATGACTAATGTTCTTGGTTTCATAAATAATAATAAAAACTTTAATAAGACTAAGATCAATCAATGTTTAATCGTCCAAAATCAAACAGGGAGGTTCCCCTCCCACAGTGAATTATTAAGCTTGTACAATTTCAGCTTTTATACTTTTCTTCTTTAAGCGGTAGTAAATCATGGAAACACTCAGCACTGCTATTATACAAGGGATCGAAAGCGCTATAAAATTATAATTGATGGGTAAACTTAAACTCAGTAACCATCCACATAAAATTGGGCCCAAAATCGCGCCCAAACGTCCAACGCCTAAAGCCATACCTAAACCCGTTGCACGAATATTGGATGAATAAAATTGTGACATATAAGCCAATAATAAGATTTGACCACCAATTGAAGCAGCACCCGCAATCGCAATACAAATATACAGGACAAAAGTAGGCAGACTGTAACTGAGTAAAAATAATGCAATCGCACCACTCAAAAAAAGTGTACATAAGACTTTGGCTAAATTAAAACGATCTGCCAAATATCCACCACCAATTGCACCCAACATTCCACCAATATTTAAAGCAAGCAGAAAAACTAAACTGGTTGATAAATCATAGCCGGCCTCAACCATTAATTTAGGTAACCAATTTCCTAAGGCATACACTAGAACCAGTGCCATAAATACACTGCCCCAGAATAAAAGCGTGATTGGACCACGGTTTTCTGAAAATAGATCTTTCACAGGTGTTTTTGAAGTGGTTTGATTTTCATGGTGCAAACTAATTTGAGTTTGGGCGTTATAAGTAAGACTACTATCAATTTGTCTAAGAACTTGGAATGCCTTTTCATTTTTCTTTCTACGCACTAAATAGTCAATTGATTCAGGCAGTAGTAACCAAATCATAGGTAATAATAGAAGTGGTAATCCTCCTAAAATAAACATGATTTTCCAACCATATTGTGGAACCAGCCACATACCTAACAAGGCAGAACACATGCCTCCTACTGCATAGCCACTAAACATTAAAGAGACTAACGTAGCACGTAATTTTTTAGGGGCATATTCAGTCATAAGTGCAATAACATTGGGCATTACTCCACCTAAACCAAGGCCAGCAATAAAGCGGAAAATTCCAAAACTTTGCGGATTCGAAGCATAGCCACATAAAAGTGTGAAACTACTAAATAAACAAACACATAAGATAATTAATTTTTTTCGGCTAAATCCGTAAGCTTCTAATTTATCACTCAGACTACCAAAAATGATTGCACCAAACATCATTCCAAATAAGGCGATACTACCCAGGAATCCTGCAGTAATGGAATCAATTTGCCATTCCACCATGAGCTTTGGCAGCGCCACACCATAAATAACCAAATCATATCCATCGAAGATAATGATGAGTGCGCTCAGTAAAATCACTCGCCAATGAATTGCTTTTAATGGAGCATGATCCATGACTTCATTTGCATTAATACTTTGCATTACAGACCTCCCTGGTCATATAGATTGCAATATTTTAT
>NZ_CP090868.1:0-31290 GCF_021560715.1 Acinetobacter sp. SCLZS86 | reverse complement strand
TACTTAATAAAACCATAAAAATCTAAAAATGCCCAAAAAGCCGACTTTGAAACAAGTCGGCTTTTTTATGAGCAGTTTTGGAATGTTTTGCCAATAATTTTGACTAAAAATTACGCTTCTCAACTTGAGTGATACAATTTTGTGATACATTATTGTATATACAAATTTGAATGTTTTTTATGAAACAGTATTTCGAATGGGATGAGGCAAAGAATCGAAAGAATCAGAAAAAACACGATGTCTCTTTCGAAACGGCAAGCCTTGTTTTCGATGATCCATTAAGGATCTCAATCCAAGACAGACATACCGATGGTGAAGAACGTTGGCAAACCATTGGAAAAGTAAAAGGCGTACTAATGCTCTTAGTAGCTCACACCATCTTTGATGAAGATGACTGTGAAATCATACGAATCATTAGTGCAAGACAAGTCACTAAGGCGGAGCGAGATAGATATGAGCATGGTTAGATACTCACGCAAAGAACTGAATGAAAAATTCAGCGACAAGCAAGATGCTGAAATTCAACGCTTGCTTGCTAAGGGAACGGTTGCTGACGATCAGCTAGATCTCTCAGATATACCTGAAATTACCGACTGGAGTAATGCTGTACGCCACAATCAATTCTATCGTCCAGTAAAGCAACAAACTTCAATTCGGTTAGATGCTGATGTGCTTGCTTGGTTCAAAGCACAGGGAAAAGGTTATCAAACACGTATGAATGAAATCTTACGGGATGCTATGCTAAAAGAATTAAAAAATCATCAATAAAAATGGGAGCTTAAGCTCCCATTTTTGACTTCGCATAACGTGTATTATGTTAATTTTAGATAAACTGAACTAAGAAAAACTCAGTTATCGATTTTATTAAAAAGTTTCAGACTAAAGGTATTTCAAAAATAATTGCATATTATGTTCATCACTAACCCCTTGTAGAGTAGTAATCAGCGTTTCATAAGCATCATTATTAACTGTTAAACAAACAGCATATTCAGGCTCTGCTGAAGTATCATCCACGGTAAAATCATTGATAGATGTTAATAAAAATTCACTCAGCTTTTGTTTATCATATATATCAACAAATTTTCCTAATCTTTGAGCTGTTAATTGCGAAACCCATAATCCAACATCGCTGTCAGATAACATTTCACTTTGTACCCTGAAATAATATAAATTAGGATCGCTTGCTGCAGGAATATCAAAGTAAGGTTGTATTTTTGCACCTGCATCAGTAGTCACTGAGTACCGCTTTAATTTAGTTTGCTTATCATAAATCCATAAGGATTTACTTTCTTTTCTGCTACCTCTGGCTTTTGTTATATTCCATTCAGCAAAATAATTTTGAGGATCTGGAATAAACATTTCCTCTTCAAAATATAGAAACTCTCGTAACTCTGGCTCCCATAGCACCCACGCTGATCTCATATCAGCAACTTGTGTATTAGAAGCAGCTTGTACTTTATTTGTTCTATCTATAATTAATTCAGCATACTGTTTTAATACACTATTTTTAGCATCCTCAGCTGATAAGCTACCATCTATTCGAATTGATCGAGTAGCTGCTGGATGCATTTTCGTTGTTCCACAATTTTCTTTAATAGATTCTTTATGTGAACTTTTAACCCTATACAGTTTTATTTCTACACCAAGACCTTGATAATTAATATCAATATTTAAATTACTCCAGTTACTCCTAGGAATATTTTTCGCTTGGCAATAGGCATCCGTCCAATCATCCTCTTCCAATTTTCTTCCCATCATACCAACTACTTTTGTAGCTAATACAAATTTCATTCGAACAAATTCATCGCTAGAAAAGGCAGGTTTAAGCATTAATTAGAATCTCATTTAATTTTGATCTAAAGTCAGAAAAATCAATGACTTTAACACCACTTGATAAACTTTTAGCAACATAGCGACTATATAATGTTCTAAAGTCGATTTCATCTTGCCTATCAACATGCAAGTAATTGATATATGGTATTTTTTCTTTACTTAAGTTTTTCATAAATGATTCAATATTGAAATTACTGTCTATACTACTAAACGTACTATCTGGATTAGTAATTTTTCTACAATGCAGCATTAAATCAGCACCAGCAGTGTTTTCACTGACGAACTGTTTAAATGTTCCATGCTTCTTATCAAAGATATTAACTTTTTCAATGATAAAACCTGAATCCTGAATAGCCTTATGTAAAGAACTCCAGATCTTTTCTGACGAATTCATAAAGACCAAAACCATCCATTGGTTAGTTTTTAGAACACGATATGCCTCTTTTAGACTTAAAGTCATCAAGTCAGTATATTCTTCAACGCCCTTGTTCTGAACTTTACTAACAATTGCTTCATTCTTAGAATCTGTAAAGACCCCTAACCATGATTCCCATAAAATATTCATTTCACTATAGTTAATAAATGACCCAAACGGAGGATCTGTAAAAATTAAATCTACTGATTCATCTGGTAAAAAACTCAAATTTGTAGCACTGCCTGTATGGATTACAGATTTTCCTGTATATTTTTGAGCTGTGGATTTTAGATGATCTAAGATATTTTTACTTTTTCTTTCAAAAGTTAGGTATACATTAGCTTCATTAAAAATTTGTGGAATATTAAAGTTAGCGGTATTACTACTCCCCCCCCAAAATCGGTATTCAGAAGTTTTAGTAACTCTCTGATAAAGGGATGTAAATGTAAAAGTAAGGAGGCTAGCTATTTCTTTATCAGCTACTAAACCTATAGCCTGCCAAATAGAGCTACACGCTACTAAATTACGTGATGTATAAAAATCTTTAATATTTTTGATACCGTGTCGTTTCGGTTGATTTAAATTTACTCCGTCAGGGATTTCTACATCTGGATATACACCTTGATAGATTTGAACCAAATCCTCACTTTTCTTGATATTTTCATAATCAAAATCATCTAAAGAATGTTCTTTAATTTGTTTAGAACAACATTTATATCCAAGAAAAACAGGCTTAGTATCTAATCTATTTAAATAAGATTTATTGACCTCTTTCAGACAATGAGGACATTCAAATTTTTTTAATAGTTTATGTTCTTTTACATTAGAGCCATATTTTCTACAATGATCCCATAGAACAAATACACCATTACAGTGATTACATTCCAATTCATATGACCAGACTACATATAAAATTTCTGTTTTAGTTGAACACTCTCTACAAGTAGTCGTATACAAAGTATCTCTAACTTGTTTTGTTTTATTTAAAACAAACTGAATTCCAGCTTGATAATCTTGTGGATCAACATTCTTTAAAAAATTTGACTCAATAAATGATGCTGCTGGAGATAACTCATTAAGAATAACATCATATCCATTCGCAGATGCAGCAACGCCAGTCATACCACTACCAGCGAAAGGATCTAGAACAACTCCACCATGCGGTAAATAGTATTGAATAACTTTCGAAATCCCTTGGGGAGGAACTTTTGTATGATACGTATGTGCATCGTAGGTATATGTGTTTTTTCCAGCACTAATATCTTCATCTAGAGGCTTATTCACTAATTCAATATGCTTCTTTTTAACCAAAATATCTTCTAATTTTTGCTCACTATCTCCCCAGAAATCATTTTTAAATATCTCTTTTATAATTGATTTTCTTGGCGAAGAGAGCACTTCAAAATTATTGTCTTTTAACAGAAGATCAAGCTGATCATTAGAATTGCTCATAAAGAACTAAAACGCATTGAGATAGGAACATTCAGCTATTCTAACATTAGGCTGTAGACACCTCACTTTTAGTTATAAAATCTTTCTCTGTACACGACAAATTTCACAGAACCCTTATCCTATCAGGATTCTGCCTTCTTAAAATTGCCAAAATTTCCTTAAACTCTTCTTTTTTCCCAAAACCAATTAAACGCTGAATCGCCATTTGAACATAGTCTAAACCATAGCGAAATAAACTCATTGAGAGTCGTCCATGCTTCTTTATTTTTATCGCTTTTTTTTGATCATGTTGCCATTCACCCGTTAAGTAACACCAACAGAAGCTTATAGCTAACACCGCAATCAATTTTTTCACTCGTCTAGGGTCTGTCAAGCGCGTATTTTCAAGATTAAACCCGCGTCCTTTGAGACAACTGAATAAGGTTTCAATTTCCCAGCGTAATGCATAATCCTGAATAGCATTGGCATTAAACTGAGGAGAAACGACGAGTAAAAGCTCTCCATTTTCTAACTGTAGTGCACTTATATATAGTTTCACCCGACCAACCAAAATCCGTCGTTTACGACATTCAATTTGACCAACTTTAAGATGGCGAAATAAATCACTAATTTTATGATTCTTTCCTAAATGATTGGTGACAATGAAGTTTTTTTAACACGAATGCAGAAGTTGATGTCTTGTTCAATTAACCATGTAAACCACTGCTCACCGATAAACTCTCTGTCTGCGAACACATTCACAATACGGTCTTTACCAAAAATGGCTATAAAGCGTTGAATCAAAGCAATGCGCTCTTTCGTATCTGAATTTCCACGTTTATTAAGCAATGTCCAAAGGATAGGTATCGCTATTCCACGATAAACGATTGCGAGCATCAGGATATTAATATTTCGTTTTCCCCATTTCCAATTGGTTCTATCTAAAGTCAGTTGCACTTGGTCGAATGAAAACATATTGAAAATCAACTGAGAAATTTGACGATAATCAAAATACTGACCTGCAAAGAAGCGCTGCATACGTCGATAAAATGATTGTGGTAAGCACTTGATGGGCAAGGCTTTAGATGCAGAAGAAAGATTACATGTTTGCTTTAAAATAATCACAAGCATGATGAGCGCAAAGCACTTTAAATGTGACTTGTTCCATTTTAGAGATTTGTTTAAGATAAGATATAACTCATTGAGATGTGTCATAGTATTCGTCGTTAGAAAACAATTATTATGACATTATTTCAATGAGTTATCTATTTTTGTCGTGTACAGAGCTCTTTTTTATTTTCTATTGATCTGGTGTTTAAAATGAATAAATATTTTACTTGCTATGTGGTTGCTTCTCTTTTTCTTTCTGGTTGTACGGTTCAGCATAATTTAATAAATGAAACCCCGAGTCAGATTGTTCAAGGACATAATCAGGTGATTCATCAATACTTTGATGAAAAAAACACCTCAGGTGTGCTGGTTATTCAAACAGATAAAAAAATTAATCTATATGGTAATGCTCTAAGCCGCGCAAATACAGAATATGTGCCAGCCTCTACATTTAAAATGTTGAATGCCCTGATCGGATTGGAGAACCAGAAAACGGATATTAATGAAATATTTAAATGGAAGGGCGAGAAAAGGTCATTTACCGCTTGGGAAAAAGACATGACACTAGGAGAAGCCATGAAGCTTTCTGCAGTCCCAGTCTATCAGGAACTTGCGCGACGTATCGGTCTTGATCTCATGCAAAAAGAAGTAAAACGTATTGGTTTCGGTAATGCTGAAATTGGACAGCAGGTTGATAATTTCTGGTTGGTAGGACCATTAAAGGTTACGCCTATTCAAGAGGTAGAGTTTGTTTCCCAATTAGCACATACACAGCTTCCATTTAGTGAAAAAGTGCAGGCTAATGTAAAAAATATGCTTCTTTTAGAAGAGAGTAATGGCTACAAAATTTTTGGAAAGACTGGTTGGGCAATGGATATAAAACCACAAGTGGGCTGGTTGACCGGCTGGGTTGAGCAGCCAGATGGAAAAATTGTCGCTTTTGCATTAAATATGGAAATGCGGTCAGAAATGCCGGCATCTATACGTAATGAATTATTGATGAAATCATTAAAACAGCTGAATATTATTTAAGAGCTTGACAGAAACTCTAATTTTATAAAAAGCCCATTTGAGATAAATGGGCCTTTTATAATCTGACTAATAATGAAACCTGTTAATTTTTCTAGTTTAAAATTTTACAGTGCTTTTAGTTGTTGTGATCCAATCCAGTGTTTAGAGAACTGATAGGCGGCACGTCCTGACCGTTGACCACGTGCCTGACACCAGCGTAGGGCTTCAGCATGGGCTTCGTCATTCATTGGCATATCTGTTTTAGCAAGATAGTGTTCTACAATGGTTAAATACAGGTTTTGATCCATTGGATAGAATGAAAGCCACATTCCAAAACGATCCGAGAGTGAAATTTTTTCCTCAATGGCTTCTTGTGGATGCAACTCGGTATATTGCGGTACATCTACACGAGTCACTGGCGTGTTCTCATGCATAAATTCTGGTAACAGATGTCGACGGTTGCTGGTTGCATAAATAATAAAATTACTTGAACCTGACTGTAATGAGCCATCAAGTACACTTTTTAAGCTGCGATAGTTTTCATCTTCAGCATTAAAGGCCAGATCATCGCAGTAGACAATGAACTTTTCCGGACGCTTCTGGATGAGCTTCTGGATTTCAGGAAGATCGGACAGATCATCACGTTCAATTTCAATTAAACGTAATCCTTGATCTTTATACTCGGTTAAAAGGGCACGGACAATTGAAGATTTTCCTGTGCCGCGTGAACCAGTAAGGAGAACATCATTGGCTGGCAGATTCTGCAAAAATTGTCGTGTATTTTGACTAATGTATTATTAAATACATGATCTTCAAGCTCTTCAAAAGCAAATCTTAGTGTGGCATGTGTACATACTAAAATTTGATCTGTACCTTCCATAAAGTGTTTAAAGGCTTTTACTTTGCTTTTATCGCCACCAGCAGTACATAAGTTGTTTTCAGGTTTGATATCCCAATCTGCAAAAAAGCCACTTTCGCTTAGTTTTGTGCTAGCAAATGAACCGCCAATTGAGCGTTCAGGTACAGCTACAATAACTTTGCTTAACCCTTGGTTGTGTATCTTGTCTAAACCCAAAAACATTAATGCACGAGATTTACCTGATGCAGGAGGGGCTTTTAAGAGCAAATACTGACTATTACGAGATTCGAAGGCGCGAGCTTGCATAGCTCGCATCCCCATGTTCGTGTGATGATGCATAATATGTCAATTTTTTTCTATATAAATTCATTTATTTTCAATAAGTTAATATGTTTTCCAATGTTTATTAAAAAAAAGTATTTTGCGTAGAGTAGGAAAGATAGTGTGATAATCAAACACTATCTTATCCTGGCTAATGTTTCCTTTTCCTACTTTTCTTTTTTTGCTTTAACAACATTTAGCTTGTTTTCATTTAATTTATCGAAGGCATCTTTTCCTATCACCTTCTTACACTTATCAAGAACGATACTTCTAATGAAGCTATTGATAGAAACATCTTCTTTTTGAGAAAGGCTTTCAACAGCAGTTTCTATAATCAAAAGTTCTTCTGCAAATAGTGGAATCGTTAAGTTCCTACCATTTTTAACTCTGGATCTCTCTCGTTGACTTAGGGTATTTTGCTCAAGGGTTATTTGACTTTTATTTCTGCTAGTAACAGTAATTTGTTTAGGCATTGGATCTGCTGCATCTGAATTAACGTCTTGCACAAAATCCTTGTTCTCTCTAGCAGCTTTAAACTTGTTGCTTGTATTATTTCCAGTCATCACAGCACCTCAATTAGAAATTGATTTAATTCGTCTTTAGCTTTAGATGCCGCCATCTCAAGAACACTCTTTGATTCAAGAACTGCATCTCTATACTGTTTTCGTTCATGCAATGTGGTTTGCAATAACTTGAATTCCTCATAATCAGCAACAAATTCTCTTGCCTGCTCTGTTTCATTGGATTTGGCATTGGTTGATGCTCTATTAATCACAACCATTGAAACCAAGTTTGGATTGGTTTTTTTAGCTGTTTTAACCTTTTCATTTAGATAAGGGATTACATCTAAATCAAGAAGACTTGCTTGAGTGGGTACGATTAGCTTGTCACTGATAAGAAGTGCTTCTCTAAATATTTCAGAATCACGGCCAGCAACATCTATGAGAATGTACTGATACTCCCCATCTAGTTTTTCCAACTCAGCAATTAGATCCTTATGTATGGATATAGCATCTATCTTTTCTTTCCGATGCTTATTCCATTTCATAGCAGATTGTTGTTCATCAGCATCTACCAATAAAGTTTTACCTTTATTGCTTAAAGCAACAACCATATTTATTGCAATAGTGGTTTTTCCAACCCCACCCTTTCTACTAGCAATAGTAATTATTTCAGCCATTTATTCTCACTCTTTCAGATATTTCTAGGGATAGAAGGAATATACCAATAGGTTATTTAAGTTGCATTATAGAACATTAATAAAATTAAAAAAAATGTTTTTTAGTTGTTTTATAAACCCATTATAGCTCTATCATAGTTCTATCATAGTTCTATCATAGGTTTATTATGAAACTATTTTAATTCTATCTCTTTTGTGAGCTTATTGTATTTGTAATTCATAATTTGGCTATTTACTAATAATTCAACGGCTTGTTGAATCACATTTAAAGGCGCAATAAACCATTCTTTAGGTTGATGATTTTTACCACCTTTGTCTGCGACCAATAAATCAAGGCAAGCCTCACCAAAGAAAGCATGTAAGTAATATTCAAACTTCTGTGGATTAATATTGAATGCTTGATATTCAGCAATTACTTCAACGTCAGCCATCAAATAAGTCGGTTCTTTTTTTGCATTAGCAATACGTTTTTCAACAGTTGTGGTTGAAAATCCAATTTTATAGAGATGTTCAAGTGACTGAATTTTTGGTTCTTTACTATGAGATTTCAAGATGTAGATGTAACCAGTAGATGTATCATTTTCTGTAATCCCACCAAAATTAGTATAGAAATTGGAATTTGCTTGCTCATTAGTTTCAGAGACAATTCGCCCATCGTTATATAATGCTTTAGCTAGTGATCGATAGAGCATTGTGGATTCAGTACCATTTTCAAAAATAGTTCTAGTTCTACCATCTTTTCTGGTTCTGACTTTATTAACGGTCTTATCTTCTCTAGTAAATGTAAAATCTGCCAAATAAACCAAAAGACCATTTAAAACATAGTAACTGCCTTTTTCGAGCTGATAACTTTTATCATGAAATGGTAATAGCTTACGCTTACCTTCTCGAAGCTCTCTGTGAACATCTTTAAATAGATGCTCAAATTGATCAAAGTCCTTACAGCGTTTACGTTTAGCAACTTCATCTGCTGCTGCACGTTGGACAGGCACATGCTTAATTTTAAAGATGTCACCATCTTTACCATCATCGAGCAAACCTAGATCATCATCATTAAAAATATCTTCAAGTGATTTAATATCTGACATATCTTTAATCCTGATGTTGTGGCAGCAAATTATGTTCATCATAATCTGCTAAAGCCATGTATTGCTCTGGATTGGCTTGAACTGCTTCTAGACGGCTAGCGAGCATATATTCAGTGATATTTGCCATATTCTTCGTAGGCACACGCCCATGCTGTGTCACAAAATTATTAATTTCATTAAACTTAGAGACTAATTGCTCATCAGCCGTTAGAGCAGACATCTTTTTCTTTACGTTTAAAAGACCTAAGTCATCATCAGCAATCATATCTTGAAGCCAGCTAAAATCTTCCACGTTTTACACTCCAGCTCGTCTACGTTGCTCACGGATATAGATTAGGCATTCGGCTAATCGTTTTTCAATTAAGTTATTTGACTCTAGACTAGGCTCACGACCAAACTGAACTTTGAAGGCTTTTAACTTAGGCCATAGCTCAATGGCTTCTTCTTGAGTCATACTAATCTTAGTTGCTTCAATTGCTTCCTTAATCAATTTGAGCACATTGACTGTGACTTCTTTTGATAGGATTTCAAACGCTTTTTGGAAAGGATTCACAGATTGAATTAAATCAATATTCAGGTCTTCGATATTGATAAATTTATCTGCCATTCGAATAAACTTTTTATCGCCAACTTCTTTGACTTCTGCTGTGCTAATCACTGAGTCCACGACTAAATACTGACTCACTTCTTCAAGTTCTGCTTTCGTTAAGTCAGGATATTTTGTTTGGATAATCTTGGGAATAAGGATTTTATTCACCACTTCAGGCTCAACCTTACCTGCTGAACCTGCAATCACTTTAGCATCTTGAAGAATCACTGCTTTTAGATCCACAAGATCATTTTCAATAATCGCCTTTGTTTTTGCCGTGCTTGGTTCTTTAAAACCTTTAATCGTTAGTGTTCCTGGCGGAACAATATCTTCATCATCACGTTTGGTTTTAAACTTGAAGTTTGGTGCAAGTATTTGTTCCATTAACAAAGATGCAGTAATTGCTTTCAGCATGTTGTTTACTGCAAATTTAACTTCAGTATCCTGTGCATCAGGTTGAGCAATAAGATTGGTAAACTGCGCATGTGATTTGTTTGAGCTATCTCGTGTACAACGTCCCACAATCTGCACAATTTCAGTCAAAGAGCCACGATAACCAATCGTTAAAGCATGTTCACAGAATTGCCAGTCAAAGCCTTCTTTCGCCATGCCTAGGGCAATGATGAGATCAAGATCATCTACGGTTTTAATGTTACGTAGATATTCAACAACTTTATCACGACCATCTTCTTCAACGAGGTCTGCTACTTTTAAGATCTTACCATCTGCACGCTTGACGGTGATAATTCCAGTATGAGGATCTTTAGCGACAAATTCACCAATGATTTCGAGGATCGCGTCCACTTCATCATATTTATCTTTGGTTGATTCACCTGAATTTACATTTGGAATGTGAATTATGGTTTTTTTATCGGTATCTAAAACTTCAGCAATTGCGATAACCCCTTCATCATCTTCTGCAAAGTAGCGGCCTTTATAGAAGTGATAACCAATGCCTAATGACTTTAAATAGCTATACCCATTGAGTTGTTCGTAATAGTTAAAAGAAACTTTATCAAACTTCGCTTCATCTTCAGGCGTAAGTACAGGAACGCTATCGCCACGGAAGTATGAACCTGTCATCGCAACAATATGAGCCGTGGTATTGTCCATTAAAGATTTAAGAACAGTACCTAGAATATTGTCAGCATCTGCTGAAACATGGTGGAATTCATCAATTGCTACTAATGTACTCTGTACACGACAAATTTCACAGAACCCTTATCCTATCAGGATTCTGCCTTCTTAAAATTGCCAAAATTTCCTTAAACTCTTCTTTTTTCCCAAAACCAATTAAACGCTGAATCGCCATTTGAACATAGTCTAAACCATAGCGAAATAAACTCATTGAGAGTCGTCCATGCTTCTTTATTTTTATCGCTTTTTTTTGATCATGTTGCCATTCACCCGTTAAGTAACACCAACAGAAGCTTATAGCTAACACCGCAATCAATTTTTTCACTCGTCTAGGGTCTGTCAAGCGCGTATTTTCAAGATTAAACCCGCGTCCTTTGAGACAACTGAATAAGGTTTCAATTTCCCAGCGTAATGCATAATCCTGAATAGCATTGGCATTAAACTGAGGAGAAACGACGAGTAAAAGCTCTCCATTTTCTAACTGTAGTGCACTTATATATAGTTTCACCCGACCAACCAAAATCCGTCGTTTACGACATTCAATTTGACCAACTTTAAGATGGCGAAATAAATCACTAATTTTATGATTCTTTCCTAAATGATTGGTGACAATGAAGTTTTTTTAACACGAATGCAGAAGTTGATGTCTTGTTCAATTAACCATGTAAACCACTGCTCACCGATAAACTCTCTGTCTGCGAACACATTCACAATACGGTCTTTACCAAAAATGGCTATAAAGCGTTGAATCAAAGCAATGCGCTCTTTCGTATCTGAATTTCCACGTTTATTAAGCAATGTCCAAAGGATAGGTATCGCTATTCCACGATAAACGATTGCGAGCATCAGGATATTAATATTTCGTTTTCCCCATTTCCAATTGGTTCTATCTAAAGTCAGTTGCACTTGGTCGAATGAAAACATATTGAAAATCAACTGAGAAATTTGACGATAATCAAAATACTGACCTGCAAAGAAGCGCTGCATACGTCGATAAAATGATTGTGGTAAGCACTTGATGGGCAAGGCTTTAGATGCAGAAGAAAGATTACATGTTTGCTTTAAAATAATCACAAGCATGATGAGCGCAAAGCACTTTAAATGTGACTTGTTCCATTTTAGAGATTTGTTTAAGATAAGATATAACTCATTGAGATGTGTCATAGTATTCGTCGTTAGAAAACAATTATTATGACATTATTTCAATGAGTTATCTATTTTTGTCGTGTACAGAGAAAATCTTTAATCAAATGCTGTTTATTTAACATAAAATCTCTTATTCGAAATTCGATCGAATGGGAGTAAAAGCCTGCCTCAATTCGAATTAATTTTACGTTTTTTAATTTTAAAAGTTCGTCGCCCAGCAAGTCGGTAAGCAAGGTCAGGATTCCGGCCGTCCAAGTGTTTAACCAAAATTGGCACACCATTCGGTGTTTTACTCATTAAATTATCATTTTCTACATACAGCACTGTTCCTCTTTGCGCTGCGGCAATAAAGCGGTCTCGAAGTACATTTGCAGCTTTGGCAGCAATACCTGATTCATTGTCATCTTCATCAATTAGATCTACTGTTGACATAGTGCCGTACTCCCAATTAGCTGATATATGAATCATATTACAAGTCGGGTAGACAGGATAAAGAACTAGAGACCTTTCTACATATAATGCTCTGATCGACACACACAATAGCTTCTTTCCACATCAAGGTAGGTATTATGTGTGATCTGAATTTTATATTTAATTTCAATAACTTATAAATATTAATGTTTGAGTTTTATTTTTGCCACATAAACAAAATAATATTTAAAATCAAATGCTTATATTTTATAAAAAATTTAAAGCTTAGCATCACACATGATAGCTACCTAAATTAGCTCCATTAGGTAGCTATCATGTGTGTCGATATTAAAAATTATGTTTAATTTCAATGTATTAATAGAATTCAACTCTTTATAATTTTGATATTTTTTTTACAAAGCACGGGATCATCTAACAGAAATTTTTTCCCTTTTTTAATCCTGGATATTTAGAATCGGTAGAAATTTCTTCACTTAAAAATTTAACTGCCTAGAGAGCAAAATGAATCCTATAACTTTTCAGAAACTGGAAAAAATGAATAAGCACTGCAAGGCTTGTGTTAAAGCCTATGCACTTTTGACTTTGTTGAGTCTGGTGACTTTTTTCATCTATTTTTTTAATCGTTTCACATTAGAAATTCTCGTTACGGACACGACTGCTCTATTTCCGGTTATCAAAATGGAAGCGTTGGCACTTGGGATAATGCACATTGTTTACTGCTTCTTTTTTAAATATGTCGATAAAAAACTTCAAATATTCGGCTTAGATTCAAATAATCTGAATGAATACATCCAGCGGAATCAGGCATTTTTCCCAAAATATTAAGGTATGGCTTCTCCAGTGGAACTCATGTCTTGTAATACATCAAAGACAAGTCTCTCAATGCCTGAGCGTGCTTTATCACGGTCTGGATCTAGCCAGGATAGCGACGGGAATTCGGCACAGAGTCCAATAAATTCCCCGTCTTGGGCGGACCATGTCACACTAAATAAATAACGAGCTTCGGTCTTAAAATCGAAAAAAGCTTTCATATATTTTGCCGCGTGTTTAGCCTCAGCTCTCAAATCGTCAATTTCTTGGCGGCTGAGATAATAATCATCAGGATATTTCTGCATGAGTTATCACCATTGTTAATTGAGATTGATTTAAAAAACATCCTATACCTCGGTTTTATTGGACTTCGCCTTCCATTTTTCGTATTTTTTGTTGAGATCTTCCGTTAATACACTCCTAAAATGAGCTTCTGCTTCTTGATATGATGAATTATTTACAATCGGACTTTTCAGTTTTTTCATATATGAAAGTTTTAAAGTCCGGGCACCATGATCAAACCAGGGCTGATTATATTTATCCTTGAATAAGCGTTTTTCTAGGTGATACAAATTTCCGATCTGCTGACGTACCCCACGGTAGCCTAAATAGCCCTCCAAGGCCCGGAAATGGCGTTCAAAATAGGCTTTCTTCTCATCCAGACTGGCATTTTTTTCAATCAGGCTCTGAAACCGTAAAACGACCCTTTTCCCTTGTTCTAGTTGTTCCTTATAGGCTTTATCAGTCAAACGCCAGGTCCAATCTGTGACATGTTTTTCATTGGTCCAATTCTTGGCTTGAAGCTCTTTAATGCTTTTCTTCGGCTTGGTCAGACGTACCAGTTCATATCTACCACAGCTGATTGGATTAACCTCACCAATGTAACTAAAAGACTCTGAACTTGGACAGATCTCAAAGATTTTACGGTTAATCTTCAATAAATCTTGTTTGTCTGTTTTGCTCAAAACTTTTTGAGTTTTTTCATCCAATAAGAAAGCATCACTGGTTCGACAAAACAGGTAAGCCTCTACTTGCACCAAAAAAGCAGGTTCATTTTTATCAAATTTTTCCCAGCATTCACTCTCACTCAGTCCTGGTAAATAACTATAAGTGAAATGAACCAGCAAGCTAAAAACTGGCTCACTGTTCAATCTTCTTCGATAGGTTTGTTGGGCTGTTTCCAGTAAATGATAACGCTCAATCCATTTTGAAATCATACGGCTTGCTTCATCAGTATTCATATTCAATATGAATTTCTTAGCAACAAGATCATATTCGTTCGTCATCATTCCCATGACATGTTTTGTAAAATCTTTAGGAACATAGCTGTAATAAATCATTTTTTTATTACTCTTAAAGTGATTTTAATAAAGTGATTCTATAAGAGATTTATAAAAGATATTTAGTGAAAATTCTATAAAAAATCCTTAAAAACCCAAAAATTGCATTTTTGAAGTTTTTAAGCAGGATAAGGAACCACCTTTGGTGATTCTATAAATAGCAGTTCCCCGAAATAGGCTTGACGACCGCAACTTGATCAAATATAACGCTTTTAGGGTCTTTGATTTTTTGCGTGGACTGCCAATCCATGAGCCAATTCTTTTCTGTTTGGTTCCTGGGTTGCCTACCCATGAATCAGACACACTCCCCCTTCTTGAGGATTGCCAGTCTTTGAGAAGCTTTAGTGGTGAAGCTGCGTGCGTGAGGAAACTCTAGCTGGCGCGGCTACACTAGGGGCTGGCGGGTGTGACTCCCGCTTTCTACCTGTTCACTCATTTTGATGAATGAACACCCTCCACTCCCAAGGTGGAGGTCAGTTGGGCGACAAGGACACGGGATCACGGTGACGTGGCGGTGGGAGTAACTTCCCTCCTAGGCTGAAAGGGCCAAAACCCTGTATTAAAACAGACAGTCAGAGGACTCACGGAATGAGTAACCTCGTGAATAGCTGATAACCAGACGCTTCAAGTCAAAAACAAAAATAAAGACAAGGGCGTAGGTTATACCCACAGGTGGGCTTTTGAGGGCATCGTGAGGTGTCAGGGTTGCAAGGCGAAAGCTGGCGCAATCGGTACTCGATTTTAGGTAGAACAGTGAATTTGTCGGAAGACATTCTGTTTTGCTGTCGAGATCAATGGATAGCTCAAGCCTGTAAGGTCGTCAACATGGTGCTTTTTAGGCTGTGTATGTCGATATGGGTAAGGCGTGAACGTGGATGATTATTAACTACATATTGCATTGTATAAACCTGATACGACTTGGAACTGCGATCGGGGGAGATAGGAATGTAGGTGTTGTATGTAGGAGATCGGCACGGGTTCTGCCAGTTTTCAGGCAACTGAAAACAACTGTTTTAATACTAACTTGGGAAGCAGTTTTGTTTAATGACGAAGCCGTATTGCTTAAAGATTTCTCTTTAATTTGAAGAGGTCTTTATTCAATCGGAGGCAACTTCCGAAAACAGAACTGTGGGAGAGTGACTTAGTAGGGCTTTGCTGTAATGGCAAAGGAAGCATTTCAATTCGAGTGAAAGGCGAGCGTTGAAATGAGT
Source organism: Acinetobacter sp. SCLZS86 (assembly GCF_021560715.1). Lineage (NCBI taxonomy): Bacteria > Pseudomonadati > Pseudomonadota > Gammaproteobacteria > Moraxellales > Moraxellaceae > Acinetobacter > Acinetobacter sp. SCLZS86. The sequence goes on along the minus strand of NZ_CP090868.1, from coordinate 15,377 downwards.
AACGAAAGGACACGCCATTAAGTTGGAGTGTGTAAGAGAATTGGAAGAATGTGGTTTGAGGATGAAGTTTGGCAACTTCATAGACTTGGCGGTCTAAACCCTCCAGCCACATTTGTAAAAATCGACCTAGAAGATCAGATTCGAGTGGCATCGGATCCAGAAATTCCAAGAACCTTGAGAAAACAAGTCAAATCAAAGTCTTTGATCCGACTTTTTAAAAACGGTTAGTGGGGACCTCACTTAAAAAATCCTGACGCAGCCGATTCTGCTGAACGAAATTAAAAATCTGTGTGTCCCTCATCACACATAAATAACTGAGATCAAAGTCCTGAGTACGACTATAAACTGCTTTCCATTTTGCGCTGATTTGCGTTTTAAGCCATTTTCTCTATTTGATATAGGTAATCTTGATAATCAGTGAAAAAACGCGTCTACCCCCTATTTTTTGCCTCTAATCGTTATATCAGAGCGAGTGTCTACGAGCGAACATCAAAAAGTCGTGCCTAGACTCCCTGAAAAACAGCTTTTTAGGCTGTGAAGTCAAAAAAGGCGTAAATCATATGTAGAAAATTGAGCCTAGACCGAGCGAAGCGAGCAAAAAAGTACTATGAGCGAAGCGAATTCCGAGTTGCTTTTGCTTTTTCTAAAACTCACGAAAATATTAACCAAAAAATTGCCCCTCGAATCGAGCGAAAGCGAGATTCAATAGAGTTTGAGCGAAGCGAAAACCAAGGGCAATTTTTCATGATTCACGTTTTTAATTATTTTTAAATACTTTTAATGTTTTTAGATGCTCTGTAGCCCTATAAAATAAAGGGTTACAGAGCTTATACATGGACGTTTATCTTGCTATACATGGACGTTTATCTTGCTATACATGGACGTTTATCTTGCTATACATGGACGTTTATCTTGCATATATTGACAAATATTATAATGTCAATTTTAAGGTTGAATTATAAACCACCTAATTGCAATAAGTGTTTGTATTTAATGAATTTTTATTAATTCCGATTATATATTAGATATTTAATAAATATTAAATACATAATATCAAAGATATTATCTTAAAATATCTATATATATTATTGTTTTTATTATAAATAATAGATTAGATAATATATTAAATAAACATTTTATAACCTATTATTTTTAATATATATGGACGTTTATCTTGCTATACATGGACGTTTATCTTGCATAACCTAAAAAATCATTGACATCAAAATATAGTGTCAATATATTGACATCAAATGATCACGTCAAAATAAAGATATGAAAAATACTGTCGTCAAAGATAATGCTTTAATCAATGCTAGTTACAACCTAGATCTAGCAGAGCAAAGACTAATCTTATTAGCTATTGTTGAAGCTAGAGAAAGTGGAAAAGGTATCAATACAAACGACCCACTCGTTGTTCATGCTGAAAGTTATGCACATCAATTTAATGTTCATAGAAATACGGCTTATACAACATTGAAAAATGCTTGTAATGCACTGTTCTTACGTCAGTTTAGCTATCAAGAAAAAAACTCTAAAAACATAGAACATATTAAATCTAGATGGGTTAGTGAAATCAGATATATAGAGAATGAAGCCGTGGTTAAACTTATTTTTTCCCCAGCCATTGTTCCATTAATTACAAGATTAGAAGAACATTTTACTAAATATGAGCTAGAACAAATTAGTAATCTGAGTAGTGCTTATGCAATCCGTTTATATGAGCTTTTAATAGCGTGGCGAAGTACAGGTAAAACGCCAATTTTTGAATTAGCCGATTTTAGAGAAAAATTAGGAGTTGATAAAACAGACTACGCGATAATTTCTGATTTAAAAAAACGAGTACTAGATATTTCAGTTAAACAGCTTAATGAACACACTGACATCACTGTTGAATACGAACAACATAAAAAAGGACGTTCAATTTACGGCTTTTCATTTTTATTTAAAAACAAGCAAACAGAGCAGAATTTAAACTCGACACGAGATCCAAATACCGTAGATCTTGTTTCAAAAATGACTAAGGCTCAGCGACATTTATTTGCTAATAAACTCTCTCAATTACCTGAGATGAGTAAGTACTCCCAAGGCACCGAAAGCTTTCCGCAATTTGCAATTCGTATAGCTGACATGCTGCAAGATCCACATCGTGCTAAAGAACTGTATCCATACTTAGAAAAAGTGGGATTTATGTCAGCTACTAAAAACAATGCTGTTAACAACTAAACTCTCAGTGAGTGAAGGATCCAGAATTAAAATCTGAGACTAAATAATTAAACTATAGTCATATAAGGAATTTGAAATGCTTATTGATGCAATTGCTTTATTAAGTGCTAAAAAAAATACTAAAGGTTATTCAGCTCATATCCAAATTGAGACTTCTGACGGTTCAGAAATTAGTGGCTCTATACAATTAGATCATGAATGGGATTATCAACTCGGCTTTTTGAGAGATTTAATAAATACAGAAGAAGATATGCGTTTTGTTGATAGAACCTTTACCAGTGAGGATTTTAGAAATGGTGTTTTAGGTTACTTAAGCAATTAGGCTTTAAACCTTGAGTGTATTAAAGAATACACTTGTTGTATTCTTTAATACGTCTCCTAAATACACAGTAATACAGTATGAAAACAAGTACAAAATACAGTGTTAGTGATGCTGCAACACTGTATAAAAAATCTCGGGCCACACTCTACAAAGATATAAAAAACGGAGTATTAAGTCGTGATCATGATGGTTCTATCGACTTCTCAGAATTACTTCGTGTCTATGGTGAGCCTTTTGGTGGAAAACACCCAAAACGTATTGACATGTCTCCGATACAAAACCTAGATACACCTGAATACAATGATAAAACAGTGGAAGAACTCAAAAATCAGATTGAGTTTCTAAAGAAACAACTAGAAAAGGCAGAAGATAGAGAAGCAAAAGCTAATTCTCGCATCGACACACTCCTGACCCTCATTGAAATGAAACCATCCCAAGCCACTACAGCTAATAATCATCAACCTGAAACAGATATAGCGATAGATCCAAAACTAGAAACCAAACCTAAAGATGATGGATTGACTATTCCGGTTGAAAAAGAAAACAAGCGAATCCCTGTTCCTGAACACGTAGACCCAGAACCGGAAAAAAGAGGCTTCTGGAGCCGATTCTTTAAGCCGTATGGCTGATCTGATTGTTCACCTGGGCTTATTAAAATCGTGGAACATTGCTCACTTATTGAGCGTGAAACGTGACAAATCAATAAAAAAGCCCAATCGGTGATGATTGGGCTTTTACGTATACGATAAGACAATGATTTATATGAGATAAAAAATTGCATTTCGTATAAGGTGTATTATGTTAATTTTAGAAATTCTTTAAGCTAAACTTTTATTATTAATATCTTATCCATCAAAATTGTCTTTTTTGTTATTCTTCCAATCACTTTAAATCAGCTTTATTTTGTGAACCCAAAATGAATATTGAGCAATACCAACAACTATTTGAAAAAGCCTATCAAGAAACACCTATTTCAGATAAAGGATTTCGACCTATTGAAGATTTAGTGTTGAATATCTATCAGGCCACCATTCAGCAGAAACATCCTACTTATGCTCATATATGGCCAGTACTAAGCGGGCATAACAGAAAAATAGCAACGCTTGGGCAATATTATGTTCTTATTTACAGTCACAGCGGTTCTAGTGGAATGATGCATATAAGTGGTATGGGTGATATATCATTCTTATTTCCTAACCTGACTATTAATGATTCTAACTTAGTAGCATGCAGACAAAAAATCATCAATCATTTTGATATTAAGAAAAAAGACTTAATTTTTGTCGTTAAAAATGATTTATCTAATCTACAAGCAGAAATTTCATTTAATTTAAAAAACCAAGAGCTATATATGAATCTTCAACCTATCAAAATTTTTCTCAGTCACAAGAGTGTTAATAAACCCAAGATCAGAGAGTTCAAGAAAACTTTAGAATTATTAGGCTTTCAACCTTGGTTAGATGAAGATGCTATGCATGCAGGTGTGGAATTAGAACGTGCTTTATTAACAGGTATGCAAGATTCCTGTGCTGCAATATTTTTTATCACACCAGATTATGTTGATGAAAATTATTTAAGTAGTGAAATTACCTATGCTATTCAACGTAAACGAGCGGATCCAAATTTTGCCATTATTGCTTTAAATATCGAAGAGAATGGAAAAGAAGGTGTTATTCCTATGTTACTGACCCCATATGTATGGAAAAAGCCTTCTTCTGATTTGGAAGCTTTGCAAGAAATTTTAAAGGCTCTACCTGTTAAAGTTGGTGAAGTATTCTTTAAACAGTAATGTTTATAAAATTATTCAAGAGGCTCTCATAGTTCTAAAGCTTATATTTAAAAATATTGAGCACTATACGAAAGCCTCAGTCTTTAACTTATTTAACATAAAATCTCTTATTCGCAATTTTAAAAAACAGGAATTTTCCACCAATTCACCATCCATTTAACATAATGGTGGTTATACGCAATACACTTGTATATTAATATAAATATCAGATACTTAATAAAATCATAAAAATCTCAAAATGCCCCAAAAGCCGACTTTGAAACAAGTCGGCTTTTTTATGTTCGATTCTGTAAGATTTTGCCAATAGAAAATGGAACAACTTTGCAAAATTTACAATTTTGTATTAACATTTTTATATTAACAAAAGCGATGCAACTATGGAAATTGAGTTTTCATGGGATGAGCATAAAGCAGAAACAAACCTCAAAAAACATGGTGTAGCTTTTGAAGATGCAACCTTGGTTTTTTATGATGCTCATGCCGTCTTCAAACAGGATCGCTTTGAAAATGGTGAATATCGTTGGCAAGCGATAGGTCTCGTACACGGGCAGACAGTTTTATTGGTGGCTCATACTGTACAAGATCATAATGGGATTGATCATATCCGCATTATTTCAGCACGACAGGCAGAGAAAAAAGAGAGGAAACAATATGAGCAAAACCGTTACCTACAAAATGGATTTGAATAATCCTCCTGTTTTGTCTGAAGAACAAAAGGCAAGACTGGAAGCGTTAGCTAAACGTCCAGACAGTGAAATCGATTTTTCAGATATTCCTGAACTTGATGACAGCTTCTGGAAAAATGCAGTGCAAAATCCATTTTACAAGCCGACTAAACAAGTAACTACGGTTCGCATCGATGCAGATGTCATGCAGTGGCTAAAAGCCCAAGGCAAAGGCTATCAAACACGAATGAATAAAATTTTACGGGATGCCATGCTTAAAGAATTAAAAAATCATCAATAAAAATGGGAGCTTAGGCTCCCATTTTTGACTGCGTATAACCACCATTATGTTAAATATATTTTAGTTAAGTAATTTATCTCTTATCAATTCTTTAAATTTTTCAGGATTTTGACTCCGCTTGATATTAAAAATATCAAAGTAAGTTAAAGCTTGTTGTTGAATTTTTCCTTTATTTGGAACACGAGAAGCAGGATGAGGGAGTCGAATTACTAAAGTCTTTTTATTCCAGAATCTTACGCTAAATCCTTCTATAGATTCTTTGAAGTTAAGAATATCTTCGTCATTAACATAATTGAGTTTCAACTGTTCCCAATTTCCATGATATGCACCTAAGAAAAAAATATTTTAGGTTCTAATCTATCAAGTTGATTTACTAAGTTTTCTATTGATATATCTTTAAGATGCTCATACAAATCTATACTTTTATTTTTTGAATTCAATAAGTTAAAAGATTTTTTATTATAATCAAAGAAGTAGAAGTTTAACCATTGTATATACTCGTTATTATTTTTTTCTTTGACTTTACCTAAGAATTTTAAGAATTGTGATCTCACAGGTGGCTTTTCATAAAGATTACGGTTATCTAATTTTACTTTCAGAAATTAATTCATTTGTACTTAAATTTCCTAATATAAAGCTATCTAATTTCAATTTCCCCCATCCAGAAGTTTCTTGGCCAACAATTACTACTTTATTTTGGATTGGTCAAAAGAACTATCTAAAAATCTGGAATGAAAGGTAAGCTGATTTTTTGTAAAAGAGGGTGATAATCCTTATGTGTAATAAGGTTATTTTTTAATTTATTTAAATTTTCTGAGTATTCAATCATAGTATGTTTACTTGCTTAATTTTTTTTAAGTTATATATGAAAACTTAGGAGAATAACATTGAAAATAGGTATATTTTGGTTTTATAAAATCAAGTTCTTGGTATTTCTCATGAGTTTGATATTAATAGCTCAGATTCTTTAGGTATGATTGATAGTGCCTACAACCATGTATCTTATTGGGATGAATTACGAAATAAATTTTCTGAGCTAAGGGAAATTGAATATGACGATGTACCTCGGGAAGAGTAATATTCGATAAAAATAAAAATAAATTGATCATCTATCTAGGGCTTTGTTGCACAAAGATTTTATAACTATATGATTTTAAAAGTTTTGATTGTTTTTTGATCTAAAATTAAATCTATTTAAATCAGATGCTTACATATTTATGCAACAAAGCCTCTATCTAGATAAGAAATTATTAATTAAAGGTAAGGTATCAAAAATTTGTGATTTTTTTGATGCTGAATATGATGTGAATACAGTATTACGCTTAGATCCGCACTATAGAACTTAATAGAAAACTAAATTTCTGATTAGAAAGATTTTCTAAAATTAACATAATACACCTTATACGTAATGCGTTATAATTCTCTTTAGAAATTAATGCTGTAGTTTCTAGTTGATAGCCCATCTTCCCCAAGGTGGGCTTTTTTTATGATTTTTCATGTTCCACGCCTAATATTTAAACAATGTTTCACAAGTTTGATTAGCTCAGTTGAATAATTAGGATACATCCCCTTTCTCTTCTTAGCATCCATTGTTGTGGCTAGGATCGAAGAGATCAAAGCAGATAAAAAAAACAGCCCTTAAAGGGCCGTTTTTTTTGGTGGTTGAAAGCCATTCTCTAAGAGTATCGGATAAACTTTCTTGAAAAAATTTTCTTCTAAAAGCATATCAGCAAGTGCAGCTCCAAAGGCCTCAAAAGTATCACTAGGAAGCTTTTGAGCGTATTCGCATTGAACCGTACCGGGTTTGTCGGAGACCAACTTTCTTGAGAGAATGTCCCGATGACAAAACCAAAAAATATCCCCCTGAAATCAGAGAAAGAGCGGTTCAATTATTGATTGAATCCGAAAAAGATTATCCTTCTACTTGGGCTGCGATCACAGCTATTGCTCCCTGAGCAGTATACTGCGCAAGGGTTGTACTCCCGAAACACTACGGTTTGGTATCAAAAATATTTAGATAAACAAAATCCAGTTAAAGTACAGCAGCTTTCAGACCAAGAACGTATCAAATAACTGGAACGCGAAAATAAAGAACTGCAACGTGCGAATGAAATTCTACGTAAAGCAGCCGCTTTTTTTCGCTCAGGCGGAGCTCTGTTAGCGGCAGTGTAAAAATAACCCCCTAACGGCATTTAAAAACTGAGCCCCTTGGTGACATATTCAGCTCCTACAAAATTCAATAGTAGCTGCAGATCGACTTAATGCGACAGAACCGAAATATTGCCTCAAATAATTAAGGTTCGGTTACTAGGTCTGTAAAACAAACCCATTGCAGAATAGTGTTTAACTATCACTGATTTTTGTTGCTTAATACAGATTTTAACAGTGGTTACTTTTTTGGTTACTAAATGTGGAATACCACAATAATATTTATAAAAAACATATATATAAATATTTATATGATGCGTAATATACGCATCATACATAAAGCGTTCTATTTTGATATAATTGATCCAATCAACCCATTGTTAGGTTTCATTTAAATTCCATGAGTCTTACTGAAATTAAAGTTCGCCAAGCTCATTGTAAGGAAAAAAACCAGTTTTTTATCCGATGAAGATGGGCTTAGCCTGAAGATTGAGCCGAGTGGAAGAAAATCTTGGTGCTATCGCTATACAGATCCACAAACTAAAAAACGTCGACGCATTCAGTTAGGTCTTTATCCTGATTTATCGCTGAAAAAGGCACGACAAGTCAGAGATGACTTTAAAGACAATGATTTCTGTTTTGAACAAGATACTGCCTCTAATGTCATCACCTTTGGTAAGGTCGGGGAGGAGTGGTTACAGTTCAAACTGAAAAATGCCTTCAACGATCTACCCCGCTGTGGTGTACTACAGTTAGCAGAAAGATGCTTACAGCAAGATATTTATCCAGACCTTCAGGATCTACCTTTTCAAAACATCAAGCGTTATGACCTGGTTTCAGTAATCAAAAAAATAGAGGGACGCCAAGTAAAAGAACCTGTCAAGAAAGCTTGTAGTTATTTGAACCAAATTTATGACTACGCTGTAGCGATGGGTTATTGTGAATTCAACATCGCGCATGGTTTAAATAAAATCGCCATTAACAGTAAAATCAAGAAAAATTATCCGTATTTGAAAGCGGAGGATATATCTGATTTTAAGTATAAATTACAAAAATTGGATGCCCATCCGATTATTAAAAAAGCACTGATGTTTAAATTATATACTGGAGTGCGAGGGGCTGAATTGTTATTGTCTGAGCCTCATCATTTTGATTTAAATGAAAAAATATGGAAAATACCTGCCTTGCATATTAAACAGTTTCGACGAAAAGTCATATTAGGCCATGAGATTCCAGATTTTGTAGTTCCACTTTCAAATCAGGCTTTAGAGATTTTGAAAGACGTCATGCAGTGGTCATACGGTGAAAAATACCTTTTTGCTAGCCCTCGCAAACACAATCAACCGATTCATTTTAATACTCTAAATATGGCCATACGTAAGATGGGGTATGGCAAACATCAACTATCTTCTCATGGACTACGTTCTACTTTTAGTACCATTTTGAATGACTCAGGTTTGTTCCAAGATAATTGGATTGAGGCACAACTTTCACATATTGATAAAAACCGTACCCGTGCCAGCTATAATCACGCTGACTATTAGCTCAACGGACTGAAATGATGCAGTGGTGGGGTGATTATTTAAGTACTAGTAAGTGAAAATCGTACTGAACCGTACCGGGTTTGTCGGAGACTTTTTTATTTAAGTTAGGCCACCTGACCTAACGGGTTAATCTTATCATAGTACATTGCTTCAAACTCAAAAGGCGATACATAACCCAGTGCACTGTGTACACACTTTTTATTGAACCAATCTACCCAGTTTAGTGTCGCAAGTTGTACATCCGCTAAACCTTGCCAATCTGCTTTTAAATATTCAATCACCTCTGTTTTGTATAAGCCATTCACCGTTTCAGCCAAAGCATTATCATATGAATTACCGGTTGTACCGACTGAAGCTCGTAAATTTGCTGCTTCTAAACGATTGGTATAACGAATGGAAAGATATTGCACACCTCTGTCGGAATGGTGAATCACGTTCTTTGGCATGCCTCGATCATGCAATGCTTGCTCCAATGCATCGAGCACCATGTCTGTATTCATACGTGTTGATACTTTCCATCCAACAATTGCTCGTGAGAGCACATCAATAATAAAGGCGGTATAGACCCAGCCTGAATGAGTTTGAATATACGGGTGAGTAGACCAAAGGAATCTCACCCTTAGCCCCTCGCAGAACCGGACGTGAACCTCTCAGCTCATCCGGCTCCCATTTTCCAGTGCACAAAGGCATTTGGAAAATAACGCGCAAGTCGCCCTAAGGCATATCTAGCCCGTCTTTTGTGACGGGCCAAGTTTTTATACTTACGCCTCATCCAGCGTATAAGATAAGCATTCATATGCTGCCAGAGCGCTGACAGCCCTGAACCATAGAAACGACCATAGTACTGCTGCCAACCTTGAAGAATTGGATTAAATAGGCTTTGTTGCACAAAGATTTCATAAACTATATGATTTTAAAAGTTTTGATTATTTTTTAATCCAAAATTAAATTTATTTAAATCGGATGCTTACATATTTATGCAACAAAGCCGATTAAATATTGCAGATAAATCACTTAATTCGCGATTACACATCAGATGTAGATGCCATCTCCGAATAGTCTGCCGCATTGCTTTGATAATTTGGCGATCAAAACGTGGATTAAATAGCGTTCTCTGGTGAAGTTCCAAATCCTTTAATACTCTTAGACCTAAGTACCGAGCTATTTTCATGTCGATTGCTTCATGTAACAGTATTTTTTCAAGTTTTTGATCATTTCCACGACTAAATTTAACTAGCCAATGCTTTGCCGCGAGTTGATCTGGAAGACTGTGATCTAAATAAAAGAAACCATCATATCCTTGTGTTAGTAATAATTTAGGCCATTCACCTTGAACACCTGATGAACCAGCAACAAATAAACCATATGATGCAAGTGACTCAATTGAAATCTTCTTTCCTCTCAATAATTTCGCTAGGCTAAATCCACGAGGTTTCACAGTTGGAAAATGATCTTGAATCCAGTCATAAGCTTCTTTAATTAGTAGATTACCAATAGGATTACCTGCCCCAGATTTCAGTAGGGGCCAATCAGCTTGTTCTTCTGCATTAATTGAAAAACCCAGCTGATTAAAAGCCCTTTTCGCCCATAGCCTTGAAGTAGCAAGTCCATGAGAAATGCTGACCATTGGTTTTCTAAGTTGTTTTGTACATTGACTAGAAATTGGAATGATAGAGGGTAATGCTCCCTAAAATTAACTGAGTTTAAAAGGGCTTTGTTGCATAAATATGTAGACATCTGATTTAAATAGATTTAATTTTAGATCAAAAAATAATCAAAACTTTTAAAATCATATAGTTATAAAATCTTTGTGTAACAAAGCCATCGTGTAGCAAAGAGGGTTAATTAGAGTTTTTTAAAAGCACTTTTAAATGTGCTTTTATCTGTGCTATACTCCTATTGTTGAATAGGAGTACCTATGAATTCTGATGCTATCTGGACTGAAACTGAAGAATCTCGTTTAAAACGAGAGGATGAAGTTCGTATGCAGGAACTCAGACGTCTATTTGATTTAATGGATGAAAGAGAGCACCAACAAATTCAAGCCAAAGAGTTAGAAGAAGCTCTTAATGTTCTTTCTTGGGTTGATGTAGTACGTGCATTAGAAAGTTGCCTAGATTGTATAGTTCCCCAAAGACGGGAAATGCGATCACAATCTATAGACCGTATTGAGCAACATCGTAAATGGTTAAAGGCATTTCGTTCAGCGATGTCTTACCTTGCGAAGATGCTGCTAGTTACTGATGCCTCCTTACTTATCAGAATGAGATCCACATTGGACCAGTATGCTGAAATTAGCTACCCGAATCTACTCGTAATGATTCAACCCATACTCCAAACACTAAATTTTATAGAGGCTTAACTATGACTCAATTAATCCATGCACGAATGACTGCAAGTATTACTGAACTCAAAAGAGTCCGATGGATACAGTGTTGGCAGGCAAAGGTGAACCTGTTGCAATCTCAACCGTAATACACCAGCGTTTTTACTGTGTTCCGGCTGATCTGTATGAAACGATGATGGAACAACTAGAAGACCTGGAACTGAATAAGATTGCAGATACTCGTGCGAATCAAAAACGCATTCGAGTAAATATTGATGACCTATAAGTTAGACTTTTTAGAAGAAGCATTAGCAGAATGGAATAAGCTTAATCCAAGTATTAAGCAGCCATTAAAGAAGAAGTTGATCAAGGTTTTGGAGAATCCTCGCATTCCCAAAAACAACTTGTCAGGACATCCTAACCGCTACAAGATCAAACTTCGTAGTATTGGTTATCGTTTGGTTTATGAAGTCATTGATGATGAGGTAGTTGTCATCGTGATTGCTGTAGGCAGACGTGAAAACAATGCCGTCTATGATGATGCCAACTCTCGTCATTCATAAATGATGTAATGCCCATAAGCAGCTAGTGTCTATGAAAATACTCATGTTTATGGGCATTTTTGATGTAGATAATCTTCGACTAGGTAGTAGTAAATTACAACTATTTTGAAATCAATAAACAACTATTATGAAACCAAAACGAAATCAATTTTATAGGCAGGACATTTACTTCACACAAAGCAGTTGATCCCACTTAAAGTAGTTCTGTGTTAGCCGATTTCGTGACATATTCCATGTTCTGTTCGGCATTAAACTCGCGCCCAAGGCAATCTTGGTTTTGCCATACTTAAGATGAATCGCTTCAAGGGAATCCATCAAAGCATCACTGATCTCGATATGCTTCATGTCGGTAAACATGTCATACACATGGCTTGCCTTTGGTTCGAGACACGTCAGAATCACGCCACATTTCTTGAATGCTATATCCTTTGCATACAGGCCATCAATCATCGCTGTAGCGAGTTTAGAGAGCACCAACAGGTTGTCGGTAGGTTCTGGTAAAGCCAAGGATAAAGACTTGTTGTAGAAGGGCTTTGAGCTATCAAATGGGTTTGATTGTACGAAACCAATCAAACAACCACACAACAGATTATCATCTCTCAGTCTGCTAATCGCATCCATGACATACAATGACATGGCTTCTTTAAGATCATCAATGTGGTAGATGCGTTGACCAAAAGAACGACTAGCAATGATTTGCTTCTTTGCAGGTGGCGTATGTTCCAGTTCAATGCAAGCAATTCCATGAAGTTCCAATAAGGTTCTGTGCATCACTACAGAAAATTGGTCCCTGATCATCAGAGGGGAAGCCAAGACAAAATCCATAACTGAATGAATCCCCCAAGCTGTTGAGCTTCTTGGAATGCTTTCGGCCTACGCCCAGATTTCACCAACATCTATGGCTTGATGCAGAGTTTCAGCAGAGCATGGATCCATTGAAACCAAGTTGCAAACACCATTGAAGTAAGCGTTCTTCTTGGCAATATGGTTCGCTAGTTTCGCTTCAGTCTTTGAGCGTCCAATGCCAATACATTACAGGTAAACCAAGCCAAGAAAACACACGCTGACGAATCTGATGGGCATATTCAGTCAAGTCGTAATTCCCTGAATGAGCTGTCAGATCCAGAAAGCACTCATCAATTGAGTAAATCTCCTGCTCTTTGTGAGATACGAAATCGGACAGTATTTTCATGAATCTGCGAGACATCTCTGCATACAGTGCATAGTTGCTCGATAGCACCTGCACCTGATGCTGCTCTACGATGTCCTTGATCTGAAAGAGAGGAACACCCATCTTAATGCCCAAGTCCTGGCTTCCTGAGATCGAGCTACAGCACAGCCATCATTGTTGGATAGCACAATGACAGGCTTATTGTTCAAACTTGGGTTAAAGATGCGTTCACAAACTGACATAGCAGTTGTTCGATGTCTACTAAAGCGTAGATCTTCTGATGAGATGCTTGCATGAGCATGAAACCAATAAAGTATTAACGCTTTCTGAAGGCTTGATGACAAAAGTCACTACACCCCCAAATCACCATTTCCTGCCCATCCTTTAGATGAATGTCAGAATACTCAGGGTTCTCTGCTTTAAGCCAATGGTTATGATCACCTTCAATCATGAGACGTTTCACGGTGAACTCATCGTCGATCAGTGCAATCACGATGTCTTCATGCTTGGCTTCAATGCTCCGGTCTACAATCAGTTCATCGTCAATCTCAATACCTGCATCTCTCATGGAAGTGAAGCTACTTTCACAACGAAAGTTGCAGCTTCATTTTTGATGAGGTGCTCATTCATGTCCAAAGTTTTGTCGACATAGTCTTGGGCAGGAGAAGGGAAGCCAGCAGCAACCTTTTCTGAAGCCAAGGGAATGTGCATCGAGATAGACGGATCTACAAGTGTAATTGAGGCTATATCATTGAACCTGGCTTCCTTGGATTTAACTAGGTAATTCTTGATCTCGATGACACGAGATTGCGGCACACGAATTACCTTTGTAGGTTCATCATAATTTGCCTTACGACCAGCACCTTCCCGAGATCCGCCATGATACTTTTCATCTGATGCCCCCATTATTTGATTCAAGTTACAAATCAAATATATGACTGGATGTGTTACAGATTCAGACTATTTTCGATGAATGGTGAAAAACCTTATGGTTCCCATAAAGGCTACTGCAAACTTTCCCGCATTATCGCCCCCTCACTGGAGGTGTACGACAAGTAATGTCATTTGCATGCTTACGCATGCATAGATAATTGGTTACTATTCAATTAACAAATATTAGATAAGCTATTCATTGCAGTTGACTTTATGGCTCGTGCTCCAAAGCAAACCAAACAAGAACCATTAGAAGTCGTATTGTGGAAACAGCAGACAAGCTGCGCAAGAATATTGATGCAGCCGAATACAAGCATGTTGTTGTCAACGGCATTCTAAAATTGACCCCTTGACCTCGTATTAAGTTTCAACCTGTGGCTGATTTCCTATTCTTTTTTATCCTTCAAACGATAACTCTCACCCGATATTTTTACCACATGAGAGTGATGCCAATAACGATCTAACATCGCAGCAGTCAATGGTCAAAGCGTTGAACAAGCTTTTGCTCAGTTTTGGGATGTGGAGAAAGAAAAGGCGCTGAATGAGCTGTGTCAAAAGAAGCCATCAAACCAGAGGTATTCAAAACGGTGCTCCAGACTGGAGCAATGCTGTACGCCATAATCAATTCTATCGCCCAGTAAAGCAACAGACTTCCATTCATTTAGATGCTGATGTACTTGCATGGTTTTAAAGCTCAAGGCAAAGGTTATCAGTATTACTCTGAGCGGCTTTGTTGCATAAATATGTAAGCATCTGATTTAAATAAATTTAATTTGGATCAAAAAATAATCAAAACTTTTAAAATCATATAGTATGAAATCTTTGTGCAACAAAGCCCTTTGTCTTCTACAAAGCGTCGTGAAGTCTGGTGCTGTCCAATCTAATCCGCAAAGTTTAATTAAGCTTTGAACAAAACCAGTAACCATGCGTAAAGTGAGTCTAAATAGAGATTTGATCATCAAACAGCATTGGATCGCTATGTCGGAGTAGGTTTGATTTCGACCTTGTTTGCCTTGAGGTTCTGCATACCATTGTGTTTTTGGATCGAACCAAATGGCAATATTCCCACGATTAATGAGAGCTCGGTTATATGCGGGCCAATTGGTTGTGCGGTAGATTTTGTGTGTAGGCTTATTCATTTGGAAATTATATTGCCGAAGAAGTCCTTAAGAACAGCTTTGTGCAACAAAGCCATCTATTGGTAAAATTTATAGAAAATTTAGTCGAATGATAAATAAAATGAATAAGTTTGAAAAATATAAGTAATAATAAGAATCAAAGAAATTGTATAGTATTTAATGATTTATGATAAAAGTCCTCTAGAGTAATAGAATGCGAAAAATTACTATATTGTCACCATCTGGTTTATTGCCGACAGAAGCAGTAGCA
>NZ_CP090867.1:0-24861 GCF_021560715.1 Acinetobacter sp. SCLZS86 | reverse complement strand
GGATATATTAATAGTTTAGATAAAAAATAAATTAGGTAATACTTTTAAACTAACTTCAAAAAGTTATTTGACTAGTTTATTTAGGGATTCTGAATGGTGTGAGGTATTTAGAAGAGATGTACAAGTGGCTAACGCTATATTTTTTATAGGTTATTCACTTTATGATATTGAAATACAAGAAATTTTAAATGCAGATGAAAACTTAAAGAATAAAACATTTTTTATAGATAGATGTGATATCACACAGGAAGAATTAGAAGATTTAGATATTTCTGAATTTGGTACTGTATGTCCTATAGGACTAAATAAATTTTCTCAAGATATTTTAGAAATTAATGAAAAAGATATTTTTAATGAAGAATTAATTATAAGCAACTTTACTAAAATTACTTTAGCTAATCAGACATTGAAAAAACCTAAATATGATGATGTTTTTAATCTTCTTTCATATGGGAAAGTAGATTCTGAATTATTAAATAATGATGTTATTGGATCTAAAAAAAATAGTTATGTTATTGAAAGAGAAGAGGAAGAAAATACATTAGCCGATTTAAAAGAAAATAAGAATGTAATTTTATATTCAAATTTAGCTAATGGTAAAACTATTCTATCAATAAAGCTTAGTTTATTGATGACTCAACTTGGATATGAAGTTTTTTCATTAAATGATATTTATGACCAAAATATTACTTTTTTATGAAATTGAAAAAATATTAAAAAATAATGATAAGTGTATGTTTTTAATAGAAAACTATACAAAACATTTAGAGATCATTTCTCATATCAATTTATTTAGAAAAGATAATACTAGGCTATTACTTATATCGAGAACGGTAGATCATGAAAGGAATATAGATGAGATTATTTATAATAAAAAACTATTAGAATATGCTGATACATTTGAAGTAGGAATGGACTCACTAACACAAAGAGACATCGACTCATTTGTTAATTATTTTGATAGATATGGATTATGGTCAGATAGATCATCATATAGTCCTACTGAGAAGAAAACTTATATTGTTTCAGATGCAAAAAAAGAGTTAAGTGGTATTTTATTAGGTGTTTTAAAATCACCACAAGTACAAGAAAGAATGCATTTTCTTTTTAAAGAAATGGAGAGATCAAAGACGATAAGAATCATATTTTATCAATTTTATGTCTAAATATTTCTAATATAAAAAATCCAACAACTAATTTAATTAATACATTAACAGGTGATAGAAATATAAACTCTATTGAATTTAAGTTAAGTGATTCATTTAAGAATTTAATTTATAAAAATGATAGTGGCTATTATTTTCCTAAATCATCAATTTTTTCTCAATACGTATTACAAGAATTTCCTAACCCAAAAATTTTAGTAGAAACTCTGATTGAAATATGTGTCAATATTAGAAATGCATCTCGAGTTAACTATGATATCTATATGCAAATATATAAGGATCTAGCAAGCTTTAGAAATGCAATCAATATTGTACCAGTAAAACAAAAGAGGGAATCTTTAATACAGTTTTATGAAGGACTTGGGGAAATCGCTATAGAGAGACAAAATCCATTATTTTGGTTGCAGTATGCAATTGCTAGAATTAGTTTTCCTGATGAGAAAAATCTTAAGTATGCAAAGGAACATTTAGATGTAGCATTATCTTTAGCATCTAAAAAACAAGACTTTTGGATTGATGATATCAAAACACAGTATTCTAGATATTATATAGAATATGCATGTATTTTAAATAAAAAAGATAAAGATCAAGCTTTTGAGAATTTCGAAAAATCTTGTAGCGAAATATTAGATGTTTTAAAAGGTCAAAAAAGAAGAAGTCATGCTTTAAGACCTATAGCTAAATACATAACTTTTTATAATCAATTCCATGATGTATTGTCTAGCGAACAGAGAAAGTATTTATTACAAATTTCTGAAAAAATTATTGTAGATATCAAAAAGTATATTCCAAACCCAAGGAAAAATGATTTCTATTATCTCAGAGCCTTAAATAGTGTAACTGACTTAGCCATGGCTATAAAAAAATATGAACATATAAAGGAAAATAGCTAATTTGTGTAGTTTCCCTAAAATTAACATAATACACGTTATACGAAATGCGTTATAATTCCACTTAGAAATCAATGCTGTAAGTTTCTAGTTATAGCCCATCTTCCCCAAGGTGGGTTTTTTTTATGATTTTTCACGTTCCACGCCTATTCTTTGATCAATGTTTCACGACTTTGTGTAGCTCCAGTGCATAATCAAATCATAGAGAGGAGACCAAATAGGGATTACTCAGTCTCTGCTTTTAGTCTTGGGTTCAGTACAAAATATTCTTCAAGGTCTATACCCAACGCGTTTGCTGTATCTTGATGATGTTGTAATAAAACTTGTTTCTTTTGCTCAGGTGTTGCGACCATATTGAGAGCTAATCTCAGTGTATCTATACCTGACTTGTGGCGTAGCCTCTAAAAGTTTCTAGCAATACTTGCTGTTCTAAAGCTTCTACGGAATCTCCTAAGTCATCGGCAATCTTAGGATTAACTTTTGACCTAATGATTGCTTGTACCCGTGGATCTTGTTTAAAAATTTCTAAGGCTTCTTCGATATATATAATATTGCTCAAACTATTACCTCTGAATTAGTTGCGTATTGAGTTATTCATCGTTAAATACAGCATTCAATACACGACCAAATAGACCACGTTTTTTAGGTTGTGGTGCTGCCATATTTTGCAGCGTGGCATGCTGTGGCGTTTGGCTGTCGCGTGCTGTGGCATTTTGTTGTGGCACTGCCACAATTTCTGCCATATCATTGTTTAAATTTTCTTTATTTTCAATATTTTGATCTATTGTTGCATGTTGTGGCGTTTGGCTGTCGCATGCTGTAGTGTCAGGGTGTGGCACTGCTGTGGCAGGTGCCACACTTTTTAACTCAATAAGGGTTTGCATACGGTCAATTTGTTGCATCAAACGTTCTTCACGTTCTTGGTATTTTTTGACTTCGTTTTCTAAATGAGAGATTAGTTTTTGTGTAGCTGCATCATTAGTTTGTTTTGGTGGTTCAGTCGGTTTGGATAATTGGTCTGGTTCACCAAAGCATCTAATAACTTCGGCAATATCAAATTGGCCATCACTGGAACGTGATAAGCGTCCATTACGTACAGCTCTATAAATGGTCGATCTATCGACATTAAACTGTTTGGATACTTCGCTCAGTGAGAGTTTAGCCATTTAATTTTCAAGTCCTATTTATTATCTTTGAAGGCAAATAATATAAGCATTAGCATATATTTTATGTCAAAACTGACCTATATATTAGAGTTACACCATATACCGCAGATTTAGAATAATTGCTTCAACTATATAATATTTAATATTTTTTATGATTAAAAAATGAAGAAGCCCTGCTTGACTTACATCAAGCAGGGCTCTATATTTGTCGGTACGCAGTTATTTGATGTACCACCATCAAGTAACGAAGATCAGCAGAGTTGACGCTCGTGCAGATTTCACCAAAAGGCTTGTACCTGAACTCTATTTTCACTGTTATGTGCAGTAATATCAAGCCCCAAATGATAAGTCTTCGTTAGTTAAGTGTTTTTTTTCATCAAATAAGTATCCCAGATCGAGCTTTGCCTGCTTCTGCGTGCCCATTCTTTATGGTTGGCATGCGGTGCATGTGGAGGGAATAAGTGTCACTGGTGCATCGTAGCGATCGTCGAAAGGCGGAACCGTTACAGGGGAATCCCACATAAGCGGAGCGTTGAGAGTAGTTGTATAGGTTGGTTAAGTTGCATGCTGGGGAAACCCTCGCAGAGATACTGCCATACTTCGACAAGGAGCGCGTGGGGAAAGGTGCAAGACCTTTAGTCCTTGTCTGCATAGTCAGCAAAACTATGTGCGGATACGACCGATGCGTGGCTCCGTCAGCCCAATCAGGTTATTCGGCAATACTTAAGGGATTGTGGTTTTTTTTAAAATCATGCCCTTAGGGTGAGTATTGCCGAAACTCACTCAACGTTCACCATCAGCCCGAGCAAAGCGAGGGGTGTGGTGATCTTGAGTGAGTGAGAGCACTTAGTAGAATGCTTTTATTTATCTTAGACTTGTCGAGAATACTGTTTAAACGCAAAAAATAGAGTGTTACAGCTCGGTTAAGGTAATTTTGGTATTAATCCATATGGTTGTGTTTATAGTTGCTTAAAACGCAAAATAGAGCGTTTTAAAGATGAACGACTAAGCCTTTTCAGGCTTAGTCGTCATTTTTAAAAATGAATGCATGTGATTAATCTGCACCGACACCATTAAACAGAGCTATTTCTGTTTAATTCTCAGTTAAATTTCATAACATACAAAAATTTTTCCACGGATTACCAGTCCGCTTGCAGTCACCACAACTGCTATTTCTTTCACTAATCAAACACATAACCGGCTCAACCTTTCATTACTCATGTATACGCTTACGTTTTTATTCGCTCGAATATGCATGCTCCCGACTTAAAAGCCGCTTTACTCAATTGATCTCCCATCCTCTAAAACATCATTTTAATTTAACAGTCACCAACTAATAAAATTTAAAAAACAATATCTTAGCGAACTTCCCGTATTAGTCTTAATTGTCAATTTGATGCCCGACTTCTCGCTTTCGCTCAAGTCTTACTCGTTGCACTCGTCTCTTCCTTTGGCTCTTCATGGGGAGTTGTTCCAAGACCCCACTTACAGCCGACTAAAGACTCTTTAGAGTTACCGTGCTATCAAAATTTTCAGCAAAGCATCTATCAGGTTCTACTGTAGATGCCGTTACAGGCTTAAGCTATCCGACGAATCTTGCTTATGTATTTACAAGTACCCGATGTCCATGACCCTTTTAGAATCTGACATCTGACAGTTTTTCTCTGTCTTGATCGCCTTTCGGCTCACTTTTAGTCGCCCACCTGTGCTGTGCCCATCGCAAAATCACTCATACAAAAGGCAGTCATCTTAGCGTCGAAATCGTCCGTGATCTCAACTCTGACTTCAATTAAAACAGGGTTGTGCTCTGTCACCAAAGCGCCCGTGTCTACGTCGCCCAACAACTTTAATCTTGTTCAATCTCTTGATTGGGTAGAAAAAGAGAATTTCACTCTTTAGCCCCCGTTGTAGCCGCACCAGCGAGGTTTCCCCAGCATGCAGCTTCACCGATCAGAACATGGTTAGTATTCCTAGCAGTTTGAAATAGTGAAAAAACGTCTCGGCAGCGGTAACTTGCCGAACATTTGGAACGCCAAAAAATAGGCGCAAAAATGGACAAACTACGCTAGACGTAATTTTTGAAAGTTAGAGGTATCTAACAAAGACAATATGCGAGTAGCCAAAAAAATATATGCTATCGCTGATCATGAAAGGACTCCGTTGGCGTACGGATAACGACCCGATGGTTCACTTTAAAGTTCTTACAAATGGTCTCTGCTAACTTAAAAGATGGTTTTTCTTTTATGCGCTACACGTTCAGAATCAGAAAAGCTTCAGAAGCAATCAGATGCGTTCACTATACCTGAAAAAGTGCCAAAATCAAATTTTGCAGGAACAACCATTTATAAACCTACATCTGCACCTAAAAAGGGACTGCTAAACGCAGTCAAAATCATTACAAAATAAGCACTCCGATAGAATTACCAAAAAAGCATAAAAATGCTAAAATTTTTCCGACAGAATTACCAAAAAAACTGGACTTTATAATGATCTATTACTGTGTCAAAACGAGCGAGTATTTAGCCGATATTTTGGATAAAGTCAGCCGCGAAACGCAGTATTATGTTCAGCTTGATGTGCCGCTTGATCGTGCTGAAAGCATCATTGAGAAGTTTCAAAAAAGGTATGATTTGAATCAAACTGCCAGACAAAGAAATTACCGTTTAAAGCAGAAACCAGTGGTGGATCTGATTGTTTTACTCAATCAAAGTCTGCTCAAAATTGAGAAGGTTCGACTCTGTTTATTGTGTACGGTTCCCGAGGAACTTCGAGAAAAAAAGCAAGATTGTTCGGATTTGTTGAGAGTTGCCTACGGACTCGATAAGTCCGATTTAGAACAGTTTGAATCGATTCAAGATCGTCAGAACCGGCTAATCTATCGTACCGCCATTCAGGTTGGAGAGAATAAGCAGTCTGCTCCAGTCTATGAGCTGGTTAACCTACCGTTTACGGTTGAACAGCGCAAACAGAAAGAAATTGATAGAACCACGGGTTGGACGTGGCGCATTCACAAGAAGTTTCTGGAACTTAAGAGTGAGCAACTGGTCGCTACCTTTAAGAAAGCCCAACAGATCAAGAGTCCTGATAAACAGGACAGTATGGTCATGGCTGAGTTGTCTCGGGTGGCGAAATTGGCGGGGTTTAGGGGCGTTCGGGAGGATGTGTTTAAGTTCAATAAGCAAGTTTTTCCGCTGTACTTCAAGTATCTGAACCGAAAGTCCAAGGTAGAACTGTCGGTGCCTTCGTATGAGCGGAAATCTAAGCGTCTGGTCAGTAATTTTCATGAAATGACAGCTTTTTTTGCGGATCTGCAAAAGTAGGTTTAAACCACAAAGATGGCGGTGATGGCGATCAATAACAGTGGGCATGCACTCAGCATGAATCTTTGGGTTATGAGGTTGAAGTCTGTGTCATATCTTTTTGAATATTGCTTATATTTCAAGGTGAAGCATAGGCTTGCAATAAAGCATCCGATCAGGAAGCTCAGCATTAACGCCATGCGATAAAAATCCATGCTGAGGTCCGTTCCTGCTGTAAATTTCTGGAATTGGTAGTAGTTGCTGCCCATGAGGAAAATCAGGCACAACAGCCCAAGCCCCATGGCGTTGTATTCCAGTTTTTTGTTGTGATCTTGGTATAAAAATTTAGTGATGAGCATGCTTAAAGTAAGGAAAAGTGGGATCAGAATGACCGTGATGCTGACCAGTAAATTGCTGAATAGCCATGATTGAAGGTCTGGATTGGTTCTAAATTGGTAGATATTCAAAAATGGGAAAAACACCACGGGAAAGAAGTACATATAGGACAGCTTAAACGAGTCCATATTTTTAATTTTCATCATGTGGGATCAGGGTCCTGACTGTAACTAAGGTAGTTAGGTAGGTATTATGTGTGCTGTTAAGCTCTCAATTTTTTACATGATATAAGTGTTTGATTTTAAATATTATTGTATTTGCGTGTAAAAATAAAACTCAAACATTAACTTTTGTAAGCTATTGAAATTAAATACAAAATAAAGAACACACATCATAGCTACCTTGTAAGGTAGCTATGATGTGTGTTGAACAATACCTTATATGTAAAAAAGCCTTTATTTCCTGTGCTGTATAGCCCGACTTAGAATATGATTTATATGTAAGCTTTACTCAGGATTACGTCAATGTCAGCAGTAAATCTAATTAATGAAAATTACGATGAGAGAGAAATTGCTTCTCAGGCAGCTCGTGCACTTCGAGAAAGTTTTATTACTGCCGCTCAAAGTGGACCAGTTCTGTATGTTGAAAACGATACTGTTTTACTTAAGGAAGTCGGCGCTCCCCCAATTGTGATTAAACACCTAGCAGGTCGTAATCCTGAACTTGCTCAACGAGTAGCGAGTCGTGGAACTTTTAAAATTAAAAAATGTAAAGTAAGCCAAGATTGAAGCTAACTGGGACTTACAATTCAAATTTCGCATAAGAGATTTTATGTTAAATCTTTTGATATATGGGATGATAATAAGTGAGTTTATATTAAGTTTGTTTGTGGCATGTTTGACAAGAAGTTTTTTGATACCCCAATGGGATTAAAGCAGATTTTGGCTTATGAGCTTTATGTAAATCATGGTCTTTATCAAAGGGAAATAGCTAATTTCTTAGGATGCTCTAACAACACAGTTGCTAATTATGTTAAAAAATTAAAAAAATATGATCATTTAAAAGATTTTAAAGTGACTCTAGAATCAAAATCTAAAGATGTCGAAAATGCCCTAGAAAATATTAAAAGGCACCTTTAGAAGGTGCCTTTTAAATTTAATCCATTTGATTTAGCATTTTTACTAATGATTTACCGATAGCAAATGCTAAGTTGACTGGAACAGCATTACCAATTTGTTTATAGATTTGGCTAGCTGAACCTTGGAATACCCAATTATCAGGGAAAGTCTGGATTCTTGCATATTCTCTAGTCGTTAAAGGCCTATCTTCACTTGGATGACAACGTTCTGTTTGTTTTTGTGCCGGCGCACAAGTCAATGTTAGACTTGGTTCATCCCATGATAATCGTCTAGCCATACCTGTTTTTCCACCACCTAAGTGAAAACTGCCTTTCATATATTCAATTTGTAGTTCTAGAGGTAGATCTCTCCAGTATCCACCTTCAGGAACATGCGACATAATTTCGGCCTTTCTTTGAGGGTATTTTTGACTTATAGATTCAGGAACATCATCTTCATATAATTCACCAGCTTTGAAAGCATCACGCAGATTTAGAATGCGATGATAGGGAGACGGTTTCTCAAAATTAGCTTGGCCAACTAGATCTTTTCGAACACCAATAATTATAAGACGTTCACGCTTTTGAGGTGTTTTATAAAATAATGCTTTATAAATATCTTTCTCAACAATCTCATAACCTATTTCTTCTAGAATAGAAATAATGGTTTCTAATGTTTTTCCACCATCATTTTCCGCTAATCCCTTTACATTTTCTGCTAAGAAAACTTTAGGTTGAATTTCTTTGATAGCTCTAGCCATCTCAAAAACTAAAGTTCCTCGGATATCTTCAAAACCTAACTGTTTACCAGCATACGAAAAAGGTTGGCATGGGAATCCTCCTGTTAATAAGTCAACTTTTCCTTGTAAATGACGAAAATCAACATTAGCAATATCATCTTCAATTACGTTCCATTCAGGTCTATTAAATCGTAAAGTCTGACATGCAAATTTATCTTTCTCATTTAATAAAATTGATTTGAAGCCAGCTTTTTCTAAACCTAAAGCTAATCCGCCTGCTCCTGCAAATAACTCGACAAGAGAAAACTCTCTAATTGGAGTTGTTTTTTCTTGTTCTTGCCATGAGCTATTAAACATTGCAGAGAATTCGGGAAATTGAATTAACTGTTCTTTTTTATATGGTTTTTTGTGGGTTGCAGGATCTAGAATCGGAACAAGTTTTCCATTCTTCGCCCATGATTCAATATTCCTTTTAGAAACTGATAAGACATCAGCAATTGTTTCTGCGGAGAAGCAATCGTCAAAGGAAGTAAGTACATTCATAGGTGCGTTAAGGTTATTACAGAACAAGTCATAAGTTTAACGTGGAAGGAGAGCCAGGTCCACAATTATTTTAGGAGTTTTGATAGTGTCAATGTTTGATAAATATAAGGTTGAAACAGATAAGTCATCTGCAACTTGTTCGGCAGAAAAATTATCTAACTCTTTAGGGATAGCCGTCATGATATGAGTTACAGGTAAAATAGAAGCTTATTTCCCTCCATTTTTATAATGGAGGAGCCACCCCATAAGATCACTTAGATTCTTTATTCGCCATGTTAGAGAGTTCTATAATTTTTTTATCATTAGATAAGTCTTTAATTATAGAATCTAATTCCTCACTAAAATCAGATTCTTCTGCTACTTCATCAATTACGGCTATTAAATCATCATAAAACTCATTATCACCAGTTAATTTTTCCCAAAATTCTCTACCAACAAGCACAATATAGTCATGTTTAGATTCTAAATTCTTATAATGTTGACTAATCTCACTTCTCTCACCATAGACAATTCCAACAACCATATCATTGACTTGTAACGCAAGATTATTTGTTCGAGCTAAATTTTTTACAGCTTTAAAATGTTGATGAATCGTCTCCACATCATCTTTATTTATTGTGTTTGGTCCTGATTTAATCTGACAGTATTTTTTTCTACCATCTTGCTGATCTTCATACTCAATATCAATTCCTAATGTCGTACTGCTAAATGTACCTAATACGTCATTCGTAAAATTTTGAATTGCCCCCCCAAAAGTTGTGTTTATGCTCGTACCTAAAATTCGAGGGTAAATTAATGCTTTAGCTATACTTTCAGGGGAAGCATCTCCAGTTAAAAAATTAGCTAAGTATGTTGCAGTAAAAGGATTTATATTAAATTCAGAGGCTTTTTTTAGTTTTTTGGCATTTCGTAAGTGACTTTCCATAACACTTTTTCGAAACCAATCCTTAGCTTTCACTAAAATCTCTTTTTTTTGTGTTTCTGATAACAACATACATGTCCTTATAAATTGGATTTAATTACTGCTTCTAATTATAAGCTTTTATATATATTTTTAATGTTATCAATATCATTAATGAGCAAAAAAATGCCATCTAAACTTTTTATTGCAACAACACTAAACAATTATGAAGAGACTTCATTTAGACGCAATGATCCCTAATTTATGTCAGCCTGAGCGTACAACATTGCTCAAAACTTACCCCAAGGTTTATCCGCAGAAATTGCGGATAATTTCCGAAGTGCAGGCATTGAGTTATCAGGGAAAAAGCGAAATATGAATGTTTTTTGATCGATTTTATTGGCAGAAAGTATCAAAACTGCTCATAAAAAAGCCGACTTGTTTCAAAATCGGCTTTTTATGGATTTTAGGGTTTGGTGTAAAATTTTAAGTCTTTGATATTTATATTAATATACAAGTGTATTGCGTATAACCACCATTATGTTAAATGGATGGTGAATTGGTGGAAAATTCCTGTTTTTTAAAATTGCGAATAAGAGATTTTATGTTAAATAAGTTAAAGACTGAGGCTTTCGTATAGTGCTCAATATTTTTAAATATAAGCTTTAGAACTATGAGAGCCTCTTGAATAATTTTATAAACATTACTGTTTAAAGAATACTTCACCAACTTTAACAGGTAGAGCCTTTAAAATTTCTTGCAAAGCTTCCAAATCAGAAGAAGGCTTTTTCCATACATATGGGGTCAGTAACATAGGAATAACACCTTCTTTTCCATTCTCTTCGATATTTAAAGCAATAATGGCAAAATTTGGATCCGCTCGTTTACGTTGAATAGCATAGGTAATTTCACTACTTAAATAATTTTCATCAACATAATCTGGTGTGATAAAAAATATTGCAGCACAGGAATCTTGCATACCTGTTAATAAAGCACGTTCTAATTCCACACCTGCATGCATAGCATCTTCATCTAACCAAGGTTGAAAGCCTAATAATTCTAAAGTTTTCTTGAACTCTCTGATCTTGGGTTTATTAACACTCTTGTGACTGAGAAAAATTTTGATAGGTTGAAGATTCATATATAGCTCTTGGTTTTTTAAATTAAATGAAATTTCTGCTTGTAGATTAGATAAATCATTTTTAACGACAAAAATTAAGTCTTTTTTCTTAATATCAAAATGATTGATGATTTTTTGTCTGCATGCTACTAAGTTAGAATCATTAATAGTCAGGTTAGGAAATAAGAATGATATATCACCCATACCACTTATATGCATCATTCCACTAGAACCGCTGTGACTGTAAATAAGAACATAATATTGCCCAAGCGTTGCTATTTTTCTGTTATGCCCGCTTAGTACTGGCCATATATGAGCATAAGTAGGATGTTTCTGCTGAATGGTGGCCTGATAGATATTCAACACTAAATCTTCAATAGGTCGAAATCCTTTATCTGAAATAGGTGTTTCTTGATAGGCTTTTTCAAATAGTTGTTGGTATTGCTCAATATTCATTTTGGGTTCACAAAATAAAGCTGATTTAAAGTGATTGGAAGAATAACAAAAAAGACAATTTTGATGGATAAGATATTAATAATAAAAGTTTAGCTTAAAGAATTTCTAAAATTAACATAATACACCTTATACGAAATGCAATTTTTTATCTCATATAAATCATTGTCTTATCGTATACGTAAAAGCCCAATCATCACCGATTGGGCTTTTTTATTGATTTGTCACGTTTCACGCTCAATAAGTGAGCAATGTTCCACGATTTTAATAAGCCCAGGTGAACAATCAGATCAGCCATACGGCTTAAAGAATCGGCTCCAGAAGCCTCTTTTTTCCGGTTCTGGGTCTACGTGTTCAGGAACAGGGATTCGCTTGTTTTCTTTTTCAACCGGAATAGTCAATCCATCATCTTTAGGTTTGGTTTCTAGTTTTGGATCTATCGCTATATCTGTTTCAGGTTGATGATTATTAGCTGTAGTGGCTTGGGATGGTTTCATTTCAATGAGGGTCAGGAGTGTGTCGATGCGAGAATTAGCTTTTGCTTCTCTATCTTCTGCCTTTTCTAGTTGTTTCTTTAGAAACTCAATCTGATTTTTGAGTTCTTCCACTGTTTTATCATTGTATTCAGGTGTATCTAGGTTTTGTATCGGAGACATGTCAATACGTTTTGGGTGTTTTCCACCAAAAGGCTCACCATAGACACGAAGTAATTCTGAGAAGTCGATAGAACCATCATGATCACGACTTAATACTCCGTTTTTTATATCTTTGTAGAGTGTGGCCCGAGATTTTTTATACAGTGTTGCAGCATCACTAACACTGTATTTTGTACTTGTTTTCATACTGTATTACTGTGTATTTAGGAGACGTATTAAAGAATACAACAAGTGTATTCTTTAATACACTCAAGGTTTAAAGCCTAATTGCTTAAGTAACCTAAAACACCATTTCTAAAATCCTCACTGGTAAAGGTTCTATCAACAAAACGCATATCTTCTTCTGTATTTATTAAATCTCTCAAAAAGCCGAGTTGATAATCCCATTCATGATCTAATTGTATAGAGCCACTAATTTCTGAACCGTCAGAAGTCTCAATTTGGATATGAGCTGAATAACCTTTAGTATTTTTTTTAGCACTTAATAAAGCAATTGCATCAATAAGCATTTCAAATTCCTTATATGACTATAGTTTAATTATTTAGTCTCAGATTTTAATTCTGGATCCTTCACTCACTGAGAGTTTAGTTGTTAACAGCATTGTTTTTAGTAGCTGACATAAATCCCACTTTTTCTAAGTATGGATACAGTTCTTTAGCACGATGTGGATCTTGCAGCATGTCAGCTATACGAATTGCAAATTGCGGAAAGCTTTCGGTGCCTTGGGAGTACTTACTCATCTCAGGTAATTGAGAGAGTTTATTAGCAAATAAATGTCGCTGAGCCTTAGTCATTTTTGAAACAAGATCTACGGTATTTGGATCTCGTGTCGAGTTTAAATTCTGCTCTGTTTGCTTGTTTTTAAATAAAAATGAAAAGCCGTAAATTGAACGTCCTTTTTTATGTTGTTCGTATTCAACAGTGATGTCAGTGTGTTCATTAAGCTGTTTAACTGAAATATCTAGTACTCGTTTTTTTAAATCAGAAATTATCGCGTAGTCTGTTTTATCAACTCCTAATTTTTCTCTAAAATCGGCTAATTCAAAAATTGGCGTTTTACCTGTACTTCGCCACGCTATTAAAAGCTCATATAAACGGATTGCATAAGCACTACTCAGATTACTAATTTGTTCTAGCTCATATTTAGTAAAATGTTCTTCTAATCTTGTAATTAATGGAACAATGGCTGGGGAAAAAATAAGTTTAACCACGGCTTCATTCTCTATATATCTGATTTCACTAACCCATCTAGATTTAATATGTTCTATGTTTTTAGAGTTTTTTTCTTGATAGCTAAACTGACGTAAGAACAGTGCATTACAAGCATTTTTCAATGTTGTATAAGCCGTATTTCTATGAACATTAAATTGATGTGCATAACTTTCAGCATGAACAACGAGTGGGTCGTTTGTATTGATACCTTTTCCACTTTCTCTAGCTTCAACAATAGCTAATAAGATTAGTCTTTGCTCTGCTAGATCTAGGTTGTAACTAGCATTGATTAAAGCATTATCTTTGACGACAGTATTTTTCATATCTTTATTTTGACGTGATCATTTGATGTCAATATATTGACACTATATTTTGATGTCAATGATTTTTTAGGTTATGCAAGATAAACGTCCATGTATAGCAAGATAAACGTCCATATATATTAAAAATAATAGGTTATAAAATGTTTATTTAATATATTATCTAATCTATTATTTATAATAAAAACAATAATATATATAGATATTTTAAGATAATATCTTTGATATTATGTATTTAATATTTATTAAATATCTAATATATAATCGGAATTAATAAAAATTCATTAAATACAAACACTTATTGCAATTAGGTGGTTTATAATTCAACCTTAAAATTGACATTATAATATTTGTCAATATATGCAAGATAAACGTCCATGTATAGCAAGATAAACGTCCATGTATAGCAAGATAAACGTCCATGTATAGCAAGATAAACGTCCATGTATAAGCTCTGTAACCCTTTATTTTATAGGGCTACAGAGCATCTAAAAACATTAAAAGTATTTAAAAATAATTAAAAACGTGAATCATGAAAAATTGCCCTTGGTTTTCGCTTCGCTCAAACTCTATTGAATCTCGCTTTCGCTCGATTCGAGGGGCAATTTTTTGGTTAATATTTTCGTGAGTTTTAGAAAAAGCAAAAGCAACTCGGAATTCGCTTCGCTCATAGTACTTTTTTGCTCGCTTCGCTCGGTCTAGGCTCAATTTTCTACATATGATTTACGCCTTTTTTGACTTCACAGCCTAAAAAGCTGTTTTTCAGGGAGTCTAGGCACGACTTTTTGATGTTCGCTCGTAGACACTCGCTCTGATATAACGATTAGAGGCAAAAAATAGGGGGTAGACGCGTTTTTTCACTGATTATCAAGATTACCTATATCAAATAGAGAAAATGGCTTAAAACGCAAATCAGCGCAAAATGGAAAGCAGTTTATAGTCGTACTCAGGACTTTGATCTCAGTTATTTATGTGTGATGAGGGACACACAGATTTTTAATTTCGTTCAGCAGAATCGGCTGCGTCAGGATTTTTTAAGTGAGGTCCCCACTAACCGTTTTTAAAAAGTCGGATCAAAGACTTTGATTTGACTTGTTTTCTCAAGGTTCTTGGAATTTCTGGATCCGATGCCACTCGAATCTGATCTTCTAGGTCGATTTTTACAAATGTGGCTGGAGGGTTTAGACCGCCAAGTCTATGAAGTTGCCAAACTTCATCCTCAAACCACATTCTTCCAATTCTCTTACACACTCCAACTTAATGGCGTGTCCTTTCGTTACTCATTTCAACGCTCGCCTTTCACTCGAATTGAAATGCTTCCTTTGCCATTACAGCAAAGCCCTACTAAGTCACTCTCCCACAGTTCTGTTTTCGGAAGTTGCCTCCGATTGAATAAAGACCTCTTCAAATTAAAGAGAAATCTTTAAGCAATACGGCTTCGTCATTAAACAAAACTGCTTCCCAAGTTAGTATTAAAACAGTTGTTTTCAGTTGCCTGAAAACTGGCAGAACCCGTGCCGATCTCCTACATACAACACCTACATTCCTATCTCCCCCGATCGCAGTTCCAAGTCGTATCAGGTTTATACAATGCAATATGTAGTTAATAATCATCCACGTTCACGCCTTACCCATATCGACATACACAGCCTAAAAAGCACCATGTTGACGACCTTACAGGCTTGAGCTATCCATTGATCTCGACAGCAAAACAGAATGTCTTCCGACAAATTCACTGTTCTACCTAAAATCGAGTACCGATTGCGCCAGCTTTCGCCTTGCAACCCTGACACCTCACGATGCCCTCAAAAGCCCACCTGTGGGTATAACCTACGCCCTTGTCTTTATTTTTGTTTTTGACTTGAAGCGTCTGGTTATCAGCTATTCACGAGGTTACTCATTCCGTGAGTCCTCTGACTGTCTGTTTTAATACAGGGTTTTGGCCCTTTCAGCCTAGGAGGGAAGTTACTCCCACCGCCACGTCACCGTGATCCCGTGTCCTTGTCGCCCAACTGACCTCCACCTTGGGAGTGGAGGGTGTTCATTCATCAAAATGAGTGAACAGGTAGAAAGCGGGAGTCACACCCGCCAGCCCCTAGTGTAGCCGCGCCAGCTAGAGTTTCCTCACGCACGCAGCTTCACCACTAAAGCTTCTCAAAGACTGGCAATCCTCAAGAAGGGGGAGTGTGTCTGATTCATGGGTAGGCAACCCAGGAACCAAACAGAAAAGAATTGGCTCATGGATTGGCAGTCCACGCAAAAAATCAAAGACCCTAAAAGCGTTATATTTGATCAAGTTGCGGTCGTCAAGCCTATTTCGGGGAACTGCTATTTATAGAATCACCAAAGGTGGTTCCTTATCCTGCTTAAAACTTCAAAAATGCAATTTTTGGGTTTTTAAGGATTTTTTTATAGAATTTTCACTAAATATCTTTTATAAATCTCTTATAGAATCACTTTATTAAAATCACTTTAAGAGTAATAAAAAAATGATTTATTACAGCTATGTTCCTAAAGATTTTACAAAACATGTCATGGGAATGATGACGAACGAATATGATCTTGTTGCTAAGAAATTCATATTGAATATGAATACTGATGAAGCAAGCCGTATGATTTCAAAATGGATTGAGCGTTATCATTTACTGGAAACAGCCCAACAAACCTATCGAAGAAGATTGAACAGTGAGCCAGTTTTTAGCTTGCTGGTTCATTTCACTTATAGTTATTTACCAGGACTGAGTGAGAGTGAATGCTGGGAAAAATTTGATAAAAATGAACCTGCTTTTTTGGTGCAAGTAGAGGCTTACCTGTTTTGTCGAACCAGTGATGCTTTCTTATTGGATGAAAAAACTCAAAAGTTTTGAGCAAAACAGACAAACAAGATTTATTGAAGATTAACCGTAAAATCTTTGAGATCTGTCCAAGTTCAGAGTCTTTTAGTTACATTGGTGAGGTTAATCCAATCAGCTGTGGTAGATATGAACTGGTACGTCTGACCAAGCCGAAGAAAAGCATTAAAGAGCTTCAAGCCAAGAATTGGACCAATGAAAAACATGTCACAGATTGGACCTGGCGTTTGACTGATAAAGCCTATAAGGAACAACTAGAACAAGGGAAAAGGGTCGTTTTACGGTTTCAGAGCCTGATTGAAAAAAATGCCAGTCTGGATGAGAAGAAAGCCTATTTTGAACGCCATTTCCGGGCCTTGGAGGGCTATTAGGCTACCGTGGGGTACGTCAGCAGATCGGAAATTTGTATCACCTAGAAAAACGCTTATTCAAGGATAAATATAATCAGCCCTGGTTTGATCATGGTGCCCGGACTTTAAAACTTTCATATATGAAAAAACTGAAAAGTCCGATTGTAAATAATTCATCATATCAAGAAGCAGAAGCTCATTTTAGGAGTGTATTAACGGAAGATCTCAACAAAAAATACGAAAAATGGAGGCGAAGTCCAATAAAACCGAGGTATAGGATGTTTTTTAAATCAATCTCAATTAACAATGGTGATAACTCATGCAGAAATATCCTGATGATTATTATCTCAGCCGCCAAGAAATTGGACGATTTGAGAGCTGAGGCTAAACACGCGGCAAAATATATGAAAGCTTTTTTCGATTTTAAGACCGAAGCTCGTTATTTATTTAGTGTGACATGGTCCGCCCAAGACGGGGAATTTATTGGACTCTGTGCCGAATTCCCGTCGCTATCCTGGCTAGATCCAGACCGTGATAAAGCACGCTCAGGCATTGAGAGACTTGTCTTTGATGTATTACAAGACATGAGTTCCACTGGAGAAGCCATACCTTAATATTTTGGGAAAAATGCCTGATTCCGCTGGATGTATTCATTCAGATTATTTGAATCTAAGCCGAATATTTGAAGTTTTTTATCGACATATTTAAAAAAGAAGCAGTAAACAATGTGCATTATCCCAAGTGCCAACGCTTCCATTTTGATAACCGGAAATAGAGCAGTCGTGTCCGTAACGAGAATTTCTAATGTGAAACGATTAAAAAATAGATGAAAAAAGTCACCAGACTCAACAAAGTCAAAAGTGCATAGGCTTTAACACAAGCCTTGCAGTGCTTATTCATTTTTTCCAGTTTCTGAAAAGTTATAGGATTCATTTTGCTCTCTAGGCAGTTAAATTTTTAAGTGAAGAAATTTCTACCGATTCTAAATATCCAGGATTAAAAAAGGGAAAAAATTTCTGTTAGATGATCCCGTGCTTTGTAAAAAAAATATCAAAATTATAAAGAGTTGAATTCTATTAATACATTGAAATTAAACATAATTTTTAATATCGACACACATGATAGCTACCTAATGGAGCTAATTTAGGTAGCTATCATGTGTGATGCTAAGCTTTAAATTTTTTATAAAATATAAGCATTTGATTTTAAATATTATTTTGTTTATGTGGCAAAAATAAAACTCAAACATTAATATTTATAAGTTATTGAAATTAAATATAAAATTCAGATCACACATAATACCTACCTTGATGTGGAAAGAAGCTATTGTGTGTGTCGATCAGAGCATTATATGTAGAAAGGTCTCTAGTTCTTTATCCTGTCTACCCGACTTGTAATATGATTCATATATCAGCTAATTGGGAGTACGGCACTATGTCAACAGTAGATCTAATTGATGAAGATGACAATGAATCAGGTATTGCTGCCAAAGCTGCAAATGTACTTCGAGACCGCTTTATTGCCGCAGCGCAAAGAGGAACAGTGCTGTATGTAGAAAATGATAATTTAATGAGTAAAACACCGAATGGTGTGCCAATTTTGGTTAAACACTTGGACGGCCGGAATCCTGACCTTGCTTACCGACTTGCTGGGCGACGAACTTTTAAAATTAAAAACGTAAAATTAATTCGAATTGAGGCAGGCTTTTACTCCCATTCGATCGAATT
Source organism: Acinetobacter sp. SCLZS86 (assembly GCF_021560715.1). NCBI lineage: Bacteria > Pseudomonadati > Pseudomonadota > Gammaproteobacteria > Moraxellales > Moraxellaceae > Acinetobacter > Acinetobacter sp. SCLZS86. Next base: position 6,012 of record NZ_CP090867.1, on the reverse strand, counting down.
TCGAATAAGAGATTTTATGTTAAATAAACAGCATTTGATTAAAGATTTTCTCTGTACACGACAAAAATAGATAACTCATTGAAATAATGTCATAATAATTGTTTTCTAACGACGAATACTATGACACATCTCAATGAGTTATATCTTATCTTAAACAAATCTCTAAAATGGAACAAGTCACATTTAAAGTGCTTTGCGCTCATCATGCTTGTGATTATTTTAAAGCAAACATGTAATCTTTCTTCTGCATCTAAAGCCTTGCCCATCAAGTGCTTACCACAATCATTTTATCGACGTATGCAGCGCTTCTTTGCAGGTCAGTATTTTGATTATCGTCAAATTTCTCAGTTGATTTTCAATATGTTTTCATTCGACCAAGTGCAACTGACTTTAGATAGAACCAATTGGAAATGGGGAAAACGAAATATTAATATCCTGATGCTCGCAATCGTTTATCGTGGAATAGCGATACCTATCCTTTGGACATTGCTTAATAAACGTGGAAATTCAGATACGAAAGAGCGCATTGCTTTGATTCAACGCTTTATAGCCATTTTTGGTAAAGACCGTATTGTGAATGTGTTCGCAGACAGAGAGTTTATCGGTGAGCAGTGGTTTACATGGTTAATTGAACAAGACATCAACTTCTGCATTCGTGTTAAAAAAACTTCATTGTCACCAATCATTTAGGAAAGAATCATAAAATTAGTGATTTATTTCGCCATCTTAAAGTTGGTCAAATTGAATGTCGTAAACGACGGATTTTGGTTGGTCGGGTGAAACTATATATAAGTGCACTACAGTTAGAAAATGGAGAGCTTTTACTCGTCGTTTCTCCTCAGTTTAATGCCAATGCTATTCAGGATTATGCATTACGCTGGGAAATTGAAACCTTATTCAGTTGTCTCAAAGGACGCGGGTTTTAATCTTGAAAATACGCGCTGACAGACCCTAGACGAGTGAAAAAATTGATTGCGGTGTTAGCTATAAGCTTCTGTTGGTGTTACTTAACGGGTGAATGGCAACATGATCAAAAAAAGCGATAAAATAAAGAAGCATGGACGACTCTCAATGAGTTTATTTCGCTATGGTTTAGACTATGTTCAAATGGCGATTCAGCGTTTAATTGGTTTTGGGAAAAAGAAGAGTTTAAGGAAATTTTGGCAATTTTAAGAAGGCAGAATCCTGATAGGATAAGGGTTCTGTGAAATTTGTCGTGTACAGAGTACATTAGTAGCAATTGATGAATTCCACCATGTTTCAGCAGATGCTGACAATATTCTAGGTACTGTTCTTAAATCTTTAATGGACAATACCACGGCTCATATTGTTGCGATGACAGGTTCATACTTCCGTGGCGATAGCGTTCCTGTACTTACGCCTGAAGATGAAGCGAAGTTTGATAAAGTTTCTTTTAACTATTACGAACAACTCAATGGGTATAGCTATTTAAAGTCATTAGGCATTGGTTATCACTTCTATAAAGGCCGCTACTTTGCAGAAGATGATGAAGGGGTTATCGCAATTGCTGAAGTTTTAGATACCGATAAAAAAACCATAATTCACATTCCAAATGTAAATTCAGGTGAATCAACCAAAGATAAATATGATGAAGTGGACGCGATCCTCGAAATCATTGGTGAATTTGTCGCTAAAGATCCTCATACTGGAATTATCACCGTCAAGCGTGCAGATGGTAAGATCTTAAAAGTAGCAGACCTCGTTGAAGAAGATGGTCGTGATAAAGTTGTTGAATATCTACGTAACATTAAAACCGTAGATGATCTTGATCTCATCATTGCCCTAGGCATGGCGAAAGAAGGCTTTGACTGGCAATTCTGTGAACATGCTTTAACGATTGGTTATCGTGGCTCTTTGACTGAAATTGTGCAGATTGTGGGACGTTGTACACGAGATAGCTCAAACAAATCACATGCGCAGTTTACCAATCTTATTGCTCAACCTGATGCACAGGATACTGAAGTTAAATTTGCAGTAAACAACATGCTGAAAGCAATTACTGCATCTTTGTTAATGGAACAAATACTTGCACCAAACTTCAAGTTTAAAACCAAACGTGATGATGAAGATATTGTTCCGCCAGGAACACTAACGATTAAAGGTTTTAAAGAACCAAGCACGGCAAAAACAAAGGCGATTATTGAAAATGATCTTGTGGATCTAAAAGCAGTGATTCTTCAAGATGCTAAAGTGATTGCAGGTTCAGCAGGTAAGGTTGAGCCTGAAGTGGTGAATAAAATCCTTATTCCCAAGATTATCCAAACAAAATATCCTGACTTAACGAAAGCAGAACTTGAAGAAGTGAGTCAGTATTTAGTCGTGGACTCAGTGATTAGCACAGCAGAAGTCAAAGAAGTTGGCGATAAAAAGTTTATTCGAATGGCAGATAAATTTATCAATATCGAAGACCTGAATATTGATTTAATTCAATCTGTGAATCCTTTCCAAAAAGCGTTTGAAATCCTATCAAAAGAAGTCACAGTCAATGTGCTCAAATTGATTAAGGAAGCAATTGAAGCAACTAAGATTAGTATGACTCAAGAAGAAGCCATTGAGCTATGGCCTAAGTTAAAAGCCTTCAAAGTTCAGTTTGGTCGTGAGCCTAGTCTAGAGTCAAATAACTTAATTGAAAACGATTAGCCGAATGCCTAATCTATATCCGTGAGCAACGTAGACGAGCTGGAGTGTAAAACGTGGAAGATTTTAGCTGGCTTCAAGATATGATTGCTGATGATGACTTAGGTCTTTTAAACGTAAAGAAAAAGATGTCTGCTCTAACGGCTGATGAGCAATTAGTCTCTAAGTTTAATGAAATTAATAATTTTGTGACACAGCATGGGCGTGTGCCTACGAAGAATATGGCAAATATCACTGAATATATGCTCGCTAGCCGTCTAGAAGCAGTTCAAGCCAATCCAGAGCAATACATGGCTTTAGCAGATTATGATGAACATAATTTGCTGCCACAACATCAGGATTAAAGATATGTCAGATATTAAATCACTTGAAGATATTTTTAATGATGATGATCTAGGTTTGCTCGATGATGGTAAAGATGGTGACATCTTTAAAATTAAGCATGTGCCTGTCCAACGTGCAGCAGCAGATGAAGTTGCTAAACGTAAACGCTGTAAGGACTTTGATCAATTTGAGCATCTATTTAAAGATGTTCACAGAGAGCTTCGAGAAGGTAAGCGTAAGCTATTACCATTTCATGATAAAAGTTATCAGCTCGAAAAAGGCAGTTACTATGTTTTAAATGGTCTTTTGGTTTATTTGGCAGATTTTACATTTACTAGAGAAGATAAGACCGTTAATAAAGTCAGAACCAGAAAAGATGGTAGAACTAGAACTATTTTTGAAAATGGTACTGAATCCACAATGCTCTATCGATCACTAGCTAAAGCATTATATAACGATGGGCGAATTGTCTCTGAAACTAATGAGCAAGCAAATTCCAATTTCTATACTAATTTTGGTGGGATTACAGAAAATGATACATCTACTGGTTACATCTACATCTTGAAATCTCATAGTAAAGAACCAAAAATTCAGTCACTTGAACATCTCTATAAAATTGGATTTTCAACCACAACTGTTGAAAACGTATTGCTAATGCAAAAAAAGAACCGACTTATTTGATGGCTGACGTTGAAGTAATTGCTGAATATCAAGCATTCAATATTAATCCACAGAAGTTTGAATATTACTTACATGCTTTCTTTGGTGAGGCTTGCCTTGATTTATTGGTCGCAGACAAAGGTGGTAAAAATCATCAACCTAAAGAATGGTTTATTGCGCCTTTAAATGTGATTCAACAAGCCGTTGAATTATTAGTAAATAGCCAAATTATGAATTACAAATACAATAAGCTCACAAAAGAGATAGAATTAAAATAGTTTCATAATAAACCTATGATAGAACTATGATAGAACTATGATAGAGCTATAATGGGTTTATAAAACAACTAAAAACATTTTTTTTAATTTTATTAATGTTCTATAATGCAACTTAAATAACCTATTGGTATATTCCTTCTATCCCTAGAAATATCTGAAAGAGTGAGAATAAATGGCTGAAATAATTACTATTGCTAGTAGAAAGGGTGGGTTGGAAAAACCACTATTGCAATAAATATGGTTGTTGCTTTAAGCAATAAAGGTAAAACTTTATTGGTAGATTGCTGATGAACAACAATCTGCTATGAAATGGAATAAGCATCGGAAAGAAAAGATAGATGCTATATCCATACATAAGGATCTAATTGCTGAGTTGGAAAAACTAGATGGGGAGTATCAGTACATTCTCATAGATGTTGCTGGCCGTGATTCTGAAATATTTAGAGAAGCACTTTCTTATCAGTGACAAGCTAATCGTACCCACTCAAGCAAGTCTTCTTGATTTAGATGTAATCCCTTATCTAAATGAAAAGGTTAAAACAGCTAAAAAAACAATCCAAACTTGGTTTCAATGGTTGTGATTAATAGAGCATCAACCAATGCCAAATCCAATGAAACAGAGCAGGCAAGAGAATTGTTGCTGATTATGAGGAATTCAAGTTATTGCAAACCACATTGCATGAACGAAAACAGTATAGAGATGCAGTTCTTGAATCAAAGAGTGTTCTTGAGATGGCGGCATCTAAAGCTAAAGACGAATTAAATCAATTTCTAATTGAGGTGCTGTGATGACTGGAAATAATACAAGCAACAAGTTTAAAGCTGCTAGAGAGAACAAGGATTTTGTGCAAGACGTTAATTCAGATTGCAGCAGATCCAATGCCTAAACAAATTACTGTTACTAGCAGAAATAAAAGTCAAATAACCCTTGAGCAAAATACCTAAGTCAACGAGAGAGATCCAGAGTTAAAAATGGTAGGAACTTAACGATTCCACTATTTGCAGAAGAACTTTTGATTATAGAAACTGCTGTTGAAAGCCTTTCTCAAAAGAAGATGTTTCTATCAATAGCTTCATTAGAAGTATCGTTCTTGATAAGTGTAAGAAGGTGATAGGAAAAGATGCCTTCGATAAATTAAATGAAAACAAGCTAAATGTTGTTAAAGCAAAAAAAGAAAAGTAGGAAAAGGAAACATTAGCCAGGATAAGATAGTGTTTGATTATCACACTATCTTTCCTACTCTACGCAAAATACTTTTTTTAATAAACATTGGAAAACATATTAACTTATTGAAAATAAATGAATTTATATAGAAAAAAATTGACATATTATGCATCATCACACGAACATGGGGATGCGAGCTATGCAAGCTCGCGCCTTCGAATCTCGTAATAGTCAGTATTTGCTCTTAAAAGCCCCTCCTGCATCAGGTAAATCTCGTGCATTAATGTTTTTGGGTTTAGACAAGATACACAACCAAGGGTTAAGCAAAGTTATTGTAGCTGTACCTGAACGCTCAATTGGCGGTTCATTTGCTAGCACAAAACTAAGCGAAAGTGGCTTTTTTGCAGATTGGGATATCAAACCTGAAAACAACTTATGTACTGCTGGTGGCGATAAAAGCAAAGTAAAAGCCTTTAAACACTTTATGGAAGGTACAGATCAAATTTTAGTATGTACACATGCCACACTAAGATTTGCTTTTGAAGAGCTTGAAGATCATGTATTTAATAATACATTAGTCAAAATACACGACAATTTTTGCAGAATCTGCCAGCCAATGATGTTCTCCTTACTGGTTCACGCGGCACAGGAAAATCTTCAATTGTCCGTGCCCTTTTAACGAGTATAAAGATCAAGGATTACGTTTAATTGAAATTGAACGTGATGATCTGTCCGATCTTCCTGAAATCCAGAAGCTCATCCAGAAGCGTCCGGAAAAGTTCATTGTCTACTGCGATGATCTGGCCTTTAAATGCTGAAGATGAAAACTATCGCAGCTTAAAAAGTGTACTTGATGGCTCATTACAGTCAGGTTCAAGTAATTTTATTTTTATGCAACCAGCAACGTCGACATCTGTTACCAGAATT
>NZ_CP090866.1:0-22702 GCF_021560715.1 Acinetobacter sp. SCLZS86 | reverse complement strand
CTAGAAATAGAATCTCTAACAGACATATCATGAATAATAGGAGCTAATTGAAAAATATATGGCCCCTCAATCAAAGTTGAGTCTTTAATTGGTAATTTATTTTGCTCTGAATTAAAACTCAAAATTTCTTTATTATTAAATGTAATTTCAAATACTTTAAATTCATCCATTTCAAGAGATAAATAAGCTTCTTTTGCTCCATTTTTTTTATTTAAAAGTTCATTGATAAACTCATTTTTTAACGCTCTAAATATAAATTTATCTATTGGATCATTATAATTATATTCATCATAAAGATTATCCAGCTTATCTAGAATTGAATATATTCTTCTAAAAAAATTAGGGCTTACCTCATCTTTTCCTTCAAGATAACCCTCCATTTCAACAACTAATTCTTTTGTTATTGATAGATCAAACTCTGTGACTTCAGAACTACGTCTAATGTCCAGCAATACAGACATAAGCTTTTGATAAGAATCATATTGTTTAACTTCTTCAGAAGTTCTTAATAATCTAGTTAAATGAAATGAAATTTCATCATAGAGTTTTCTAAATTCATTATATTGATGTCTTTTATAGTCTATAGGAAAAGATGATGAAGCCTGTCCAACAGCATAGGCTATCTTAGATATTGTTGTTTTTCCTGAATTATTTTCACCAGAAATTACCGTTAAATTATTTAACTCAATTTCAGCACTTTCAATAGTTCCTATATTTCGAATAATAAATTTCATAAATTCTTGAGAACCTTTGAACTTGATGGGTGACATTAATATTAGTTTATCTTTAAAAACCTAAAAAGATACTTCTAATTGTTTTAAAAACTATCATTTAACATAAAATCTCTTATGCGCAGTTCGGGTGTAACTCCAAAATAGAAATGTCCGGTTTATCGATTGCTCGTCCTAAGATCTCAGAACGTAAGGTACTTTGATGAACATTCTGGTTCTCAAAACTCGAAACTTTATTGAAAAGTTCTATTGAGGTTTATAAGTACCTCAAAATAAAAAAATGCCTGAAGTTAAGGCATTTTTTACGTCATCAATCGCTACTAAAAAGCTTACAACTATCAAAAAAAGAGAGTTTTACTCTTTTGAATACGACTTAATTTTTTCAAAAATTGGATAGAAATCTAATCCCTCATCTTTCATCGTAGAAATCAACGCAACGATTACAGCGATATGTGTAGGAACCACACCTTGTTTACTGTAATTCGTAATCGAATTGGGTTTCATATCCAATAAGGCAGCAAATTCCTTAATTGAAAGCCCTGCTTTACCGACAAGACGTTGAAATTCAGTATATGGCATTTAATTAAATTTATAGAAATGGTGTTTTGAGATTATAGCATAGGGTTATATTTACATAAAAACACATAATATTATGTGGTAAACACATTATTTTATGTGTTATAAATAGTTTATCAAGGAAACTATTTATCATCTCTATAGGAGAAACATACTATGTACTCATACCCGGATTCAAACACTGAAAAGAAAATTGCTCTCATGATTATTAATGACTTTTTCATTCAAAAAGCCCATGAACTCTGGATTTTTTTACAACTCGATCAGTGCTTTAACGATTATGAAGCAACAGTCATTTGGACTCGACGTTATCTAGAGGAACATCCAGAGGGTGAATACAGCGACATTCAAAAAGCCTTTCTTTCTTGTTTCCCAGAACACTTCTTCAACTTTGACTATTGAGTTATGAATCGTCTTTACTCTTTTGTGGCTTGAAACCAGAATAAACGCTATAAAACCCTGGCAGGATACCGGGGTTTTTTATTGCAATATTCTACACACCTGGCAAATGGGCAATCATCATCATGATTATTCGGAATTTACCCTTCTTATTGTTTAAGAAAATGGATATCTAAATCCAATCAATCACTGAGAAGCCTGATATATCAGGCTTTTTATTACTAAAGATAACTTCTGTTAATCTAATTATTTTTAACTATTTTTTCCTGCCTTACACTCTGATAAAGCTAAATAAATTTCTTTTATATACTCAGGAACGACTTCACCCTCATACTCAATCATTGCTAATTTATCAATGACCTTCAGAAATATTGGCCACCTGAAGTACAAAGTACCAAGATCCATATCAATCTGCTCAAATATTATAGATTTTTCGATCTTATTGATGATCCTCTTATTTCCTACAATGGCTTTTCTAACTTGATCTGGTGTCAAGGTATCAATATTAAGACCCAATTCTTTATAAGCAGCAATCACAGCGCCACCGAGCTGATACTTTCGATTGTTTTCAGCTTTACGCTTTTTCCCTGCATCTTTTTTCTGGATCTGACTCAAGTACAGCTCCAAATCAGCATATTGCAGTTTTTGAGCTTTGAAATTCAGATATCGGGTACACATCATCTTCAGAATATTTAGTTCAGCAACACCCAATTGATTGTCCTGGTATGCTTGAAAAAGCTCTATAAATTTAGCTTCATATTTAGTCTGTTTAGGTTTGGTAGAAAGCTCATCAAACAGCAACTGAAGCTTCAAATGTTCACGATAAGGTTTTAACGCTTCTTTCACTAGGATCTGATGAGCTTCAGACAACATTTCAAAATTAAAATCGTCCGCTTGTAGAACATCAATGACTTGATTTTGAAGTTCAGTCCGAGGGTGTCTCTCTAATAAAAATTCAACAAAACCATGTAACTCTGCCACTTGGAGTAATTGAGCTGGTCTTCCACGTTTTTTGGGTTTTTCAAGAGTCATCATCTGCCGCCTAATTTTCAGAACTGATACCGATTTAAATATGGTTTTACCATATTTAAATCGGTCAGTCTGAAAATAATTATTTAAAATAAAAATAAAATTTCTTGAAAAGAATTTTTATTTTTATTTTAAATAATTCGCACTTGACAGTTTCTCCTAATCGGAGAAACTAGTACGCAATGGGGCGCTTCCCCCTTGACCCCCTTCAACCGGATTTTTCAGCCATCCAGGCATTCCAAATCCGGGCGGTTTTCATTCCGTTTCACTGCATAAAAACCGATCCCAGACCAACAAAAAGGTGAGCATGGCCAGTTATCACTTCAGCGTCAAAAGTAAAAATAAAGGCTACGCCATTCAGCATTACCTCTATATTGCCCGATTGATGCAATACGAAAACGTCCGCAAGAAAAGTAACGAAATTTTAGAATACGTTGAACCAGGCAAATGCATGCCGTCCTGGGTGAAAGATCCCATTGAGTTTTGGCAAGCCGCTGATACGTTTGAACGAGAAAATGCCAAAGTCTACATGGAGTATGAAATTGCCCTCCCCAACGAATTCACGCCAGAACAGCGTAAAACGCTCATAGAGACGTTTTTAGACAAACATATAGTTCCACAGCAATATCCGCATTCATACGCCATACACAACGTTAAATCGCGCCTCAGTGGCGAAGATCAGCCTCATTGTCACATCATGTTCTCGCTAAAAGCCGATGACGGTATTGAACGGACAGCCGAACAATATTTCAAACGCTATAACCCCAAAGATCCAAGCAAAGGCGGTGCAAAGAAAATCCAGCTGCAGGATGGCCACGCAGACTATTCCACTTTTTTAATCTATATCCGAAAACAATGGGAAAACCATCTGAATGATGCGCTTGCACAGCACTGCCCTACCGTCACCTACACATTGGATGGCCAAGACATCACCATCAAAAATCAGGTTTCAGCAGACAGCTATGAAAAATATAACGAGATCCACAGCACTTTGTATCTTCCTGAGCCTAAGCTAGGCGTTGGTCAACAAAACGCGACAGCGGAATATCTCGCCCAGATCCAAAAAATTCGAGAACACAATCAAAAAGAACGAGAACTCGAAGAACGCCAAAAGCAATTAGATCAACAACATGAATATTTTTATAGTGCTGAAAACCATCCCTTTTCATCATTGGAGGTGATGTATTACCTGAATTATTTAGTGAAGAATCAGAAAAATAAGGAAAAACTGCAAAAAGATTTTAGTGAAATTATCAAGACCCAAGAGCCTATATTGCATCAAGAAGACTGGAATATTCATAACATGAATCAAAAATTGAAGGATTCAGAGCATAACTCAACACCATGCTTTGAGTTTGACGTGTATTCACCACCAAAGAATCCATTACCCACGCAGAATAAGCCCCCTAAACCGATTCAATCCGAACAGCCAAAGCCAAAATCTGATGATTATGATTACGGTGGTCCGGGTTTTTAAAATTATCTGGTTTTATTCAGGCTTTACAGAGCGAGTGTCTACGAGCGAACAGACCCAATTAAAATTTTCGCCATGCTTTTTCTCTGATTACAAGCTCCCCCTTTGCTGCTAAGACTGAGCTACAGAGCATCCCGAAGGGTGCGAACAGATTCAATTTGCTTCTAGGCCGAGCGAAGCGAGCATAAAAAACTGATGAGCGAAGCGAATTCCGAGTTCCTTTTGATCTTGCTTTTGCTTTTTCTCAAAGTCATAACGGGATAAGCCAAAAAATTGCCCCGACGAACTGAGCTTTAGCGAAGTTCAATAGAGTTTGAGCGTAGCGAAAACCAAGGGCAATTTTTAAAGGTGTATATATTTTTTAATATTTTTAACTTTTAAATACTTTTAGAACGTCTGTAATGCTCATATAGAAAGGATTATAGATATTTAATTCATACATTTACCTAGGAAACTCCATACATTTACCTAGGAAACTCCATACATTTACCTAGGAAACTTCATACATTTACCTAGATCTTCATACATTTACCTAGATATAAATAATCTCTATATTTTTAGCTAATTTTAGTTCTTTCACTATTTGTTTTGATTGATTCTTATACTTATAATTTATAAATCAGACTATTTTTTATACTCCAAATTTATAGATGGATAATTTTTTATACTTTGATAAAGATCAAAAAATTAAAAAAACACTGTACAAAAGAATAATCATACATTTTTCTAGGTTTGACTTTACTATTGTTAGCTCATATATTCATACATTATCAAATATGTATGAATTAAAAAAATATGGATTCTCAATTAGATACTATAGTAGTTGATGATCATGAATACCCTATTCAAAAGCCTGTAGCTCAATATCCAGCAGAATATACAGTCATGCAGAATAGGATGATCGAAGCGTGGAATAGCATGTCCGTAGATGAAAAAAGGATCTTTATTTTAGCTAGCCCTATAGTTCGTCTTAATCCAATGAGTGAATCTAGTAAATTTACTATTACTGCTAAAGACTTTGCTGAAGCATGTGATATCGAACTAGGCAGTGCCTACTCTCAATTAAAAAGAGCTGCTGATGATCTTCGTGGAAGATACTTTTCTTACATAAATACAAAAGGTAATCGCGTGTCGGTTCACTGGGTAATTCGTATTGAATATGCAGATGGAAAAATAAGCTTTTACTTCACAAATGAAGTCCTGTTTATGTTGTCTATATTTAATAACAATCATCCATACACAAAGTTTACAATTAAAGAAGTTTTACAGCTAAGAGGATCCCACTCCATCCAGCTTTATCAATTATTAAAACAATACGAAAATATAGGACACAGAGATTTCAAAGAAGAAGAGTTCAGAAATATATTCGAGTTACAAAATAAGTATTCCTTGCTTTGGAATTTAAAAAAAAGAGTTATCGTACCAGCGGTATCAGAAATTAATAAATCTACTGAACTACAAGTATCTTTCTCCAACCTTAAAGATGGCAAAAAAATTACAGGTTTTAGATTCGTAATTGGAAAAAAAGAAACTACGAAGCCTTCTAAAGAAAAGAAAAAAGAAAAGCCTCTTACAGTTAGCCAAATTGATTTGTTCTCAAACAAACTTGCCTATGACTCAGCTTTTGCGAACCAATATAGTGAAGTTGGTGAGAGTTATGAGGATTTTGCTAAACGAATTGCTAATCAGCTAATAGACCCTGCAAAAGTAAGAGAATATATGCCTTACTTAAAGCAGTTAGGATTCAAGTCATTAAGTTAATTGACACTGTCAATTGAATAGTCAATTATTAACATGACTTGATAACAACTTTACAACTATGAAAAAGCTATCAGTATCGGAACTTGCAAAGCTATATGGATATTCACGACAAGCTATATATGCTCATATTAATAAAGGAAATTTATCTAAAAGCTCAGATGGTTTGATTGACTTTGCAGAGGCACTTAGAGTCTTTGGAGAACCACAAAACAAAAATGTAACTGTCAATCAAAGTAAATCAACTGACAGTCAAAACTTAACAGAAATTGACATGCTAAAACGTCAAGTTGACATGCTTGAACGTCAATTAAACCAATCAATTTTGCGAGAAAATCAGTCTTTAGAGAGAGAAAACTTCTACCAAGAACAAATCGAAGCAATGCAACGCCTACTGGAAGCCCCAAAACCTCCAAAGGTAGAAGATCCAACACCAGTTGCCCCCCCCCAAGAGACTGTTGAATCAAAAGAAGAAGCTGAGATTCAGACTGAGATCCAAGAGCCTAAGAAGCGAATTCCAGTACCAGAGCATATTGAACCTGAACCTGAAAAAAGAGGCTTTTGGAGCCGTTTTTTTAGACCCTATGATTAACCACGATTGTTTACCTGATATGAACAAAGTCGTGAAACATTGATCAAATAATAAGCGTGGAACGTGAAAAATCATAAAAAAAGCCCATTCGAGGGCGAATGGGCTATAAAACTGAAATTAACACATTGAATTATAACAAAATTTAAAAAGCATTGCGTATAAGGTGTATTATGTTAATAATATAAATTTTTAAAAGCATATTGATTTAATAATAGAAAAATTATCAGAGTAGGGTATGTGTAAAGTAAACGTTCAATTATCAACCAATAATGATTAAAGATTTATATCTTATATGTGTCGCTTGAATCCGCCTGTTAATTTTATTAACATATATCTACCAAATTAATAATGCCTTAAATGAAATAATATGCTAAGTAACCATCATCACTTTTTAAAAAAATTTTCGATCAGTGATGCTGCTATAGCGTATAGAAAACCTCGCTCGACTATACTTAAATATATAAAAAGCGGAGATTTCGAACTTGACTACAATAACTTGATTGAATATAGCCAGTTAGTTAAAAAATTTGGTGAACTTACTTCCCCTATACGGGACGAAAGAGATCAACAAATCAAAAAACTAAAAGATGAAGTTATGCATTTAAAAAAACAACTTAATTTTTTTAAATATACTTCAATCTCAAACAAACATAGATTATTAATTTCTCATAAAGACTCCATTTAACATAATGGCGATTATACGCAATACACTTGTATATTAATATAAATATCAGACACTTAATAAAACCATAAAAATGCAAAAATGCCCAAAAAGCCGACTTTGAAACAAGTCGGCTTTTTTATGTTCGATTCTGTAATATTTTGCCAATAAAAAATGGAACAACTTTGCAAAATTTACAATTTTGTATTAACATTTTTGTATTAACAAAAAGCGATGCAACTATGGAAATTGAGTTTTCATGGGATGAGCATAAAGCAGAAACAAACCTCAAAAAACATGGTGTAGCTTTTGAAGATGCAACCTTGGTTTTTTACGATGCTCATGCCTTATATAAACAGGATCGCTTTGAAAATGGTGAATATCGTTGGCAAGCGATAGGTATGGTACATGGGCAAGCTGTTTTATTGGTGGCCCACACAGTACAAGACCATAATGGGATGGATCATATCCGCATTATCTCAGCACGACAGGCAGAGAAAAAAGAGAGGAAACAGTATGAGCAAAACCGTTACTTACAAAATGGATTTGAATAATCCTCCTGTTTTGTCTGAAGAACAAAAGGCAAGACTTGAAGCACTTGATAAGCGACCAGACAGTGAAATAGATTTTTCAGATATTCCTGAACTCGATGAAAGTTTTTGGAAAAATGCAGTGCAAAATCCATTTTACAAGCCGACTAAACAAGTAACTACGGTCCGCATCGATGCAGATGTCATGCAGTGGCTAAAAGCCCAAGGCAAAGGCTATCAAACACGAATGAATAAAATTTTACGGGATGCCATGCTAAAAGAATTAAAAAATCATCAATAAAAATGGGAGCTTAGGCTCCCATTTTTGACTGCGTATAATGTGCATTATGTTAATTTTAACTATTCTTCAATATTAAATACTGTTAACTTTGAGCCATCACTTTGAACATAGGCTATATCACTAACACCAGTTATTCTTGACAAAAGTTTATATATTGAATTTGGTGTTACTAAAATTCTAGTTTGATCTACAAAAGTATTCTCTAACATCTTTAACTGAAATGCTTGTTTTGTGCTATTTAAAGCATTTACAGCACTAGGATGAAAATTTCCATTCTTAGGTCTAGTAATTAAGCAATAGTTAATTTTTAAATCAAAAAATTCTTTTCTCGATTTCCCTAATATATTTACCCAAAATAAACATAATTTTGAAATAGAATCATAGCATTTTAAGCGTATATCACTATTTGAATCTGTTTTATCTTTATGCCTTGGCCATCCCTCTTTAAATTCAATTAAATATAAGGAATCATTATGATGACTATAAATTAATGTGTCAGCAGAACTAGATTCTTTATTTTCATAACTATCTGAATAAAATGCTGGAACTTTATCGAAATGTAGTGAATTAAAATCCATTTCAATAAATTTTTTATTTCCTGTCGTATTTGTAGAAATATCGGTAATATCAGCAATAGATGATATATATTTTTTCTCTAGCTCAGAAAGCAAAAATAACTCATTAGAAGTTATCAACATCTTCTAACTCTTCCATTAATGAATAAAGTGGAGCTGATAAAGCATCAATAATAGGGACAATATTGCCACTTGTATCTTCAATTTTTATAACATTTTCACATTTATGTGAAAAATAAAATTTAGCGCCTAATGGTTTTTCACTTTTATCACTATAAATTTTTAATGACTCAAGCATGTAAGGGCTATGAGTATTAACAAGTATACGAGTCCCTTGATTTGCTAATTTTATCAAAAATTTAGCGTAAAGATTTTGCCATTGTGGATGTAAATTTGTCTCTGGCTCATCTACGATCAATATAGACTCACTATTAATAAAGTACCCTTTACATAGTAAATCTAATATTGCGATAGATTTCATACCTGAAGACACATTATTTACATTAAAAATTAAATCATTTTCATTTAATTCAAAATTATTTGTTTCTAACTTATAATCAATGTATCCATCATAAAAATCTTTGGTATCTATACGCCAATCTGATTTTTCATTTATATTATCAATTCCTCTACTTCCATCTAACTTTGAGCATAAATCTAAAACATGATATGGGATTTTAGGATTTATTTTTGTAGATCTTCTAGAAATAGAATCTCTAACAGACATATCATGAATAATAGGAGCTAATTGAAAAATATATGGCCCCTCAATCAAAGTTGAGTCTTTAATTGGTAATTTATTTTGCTCTGAATTAAAACTCAAAATTTCTTTATTATTAAATGTAATTTCAAATACTTTAAATTCATCCATTTCAAGAGATAAATAAGCTTCTTTTGCTCCATTTTTTTTATTTAAAAGTTCATTGATAAACTCATTTTTTAACGCTCTAAATATAAATTTATCTATTGGATCATTATAATTATATTCATCATAAAGATTATCCAGCTTATCTAGAATTGAATATATTCTTCTAAAAAAATTAGGGCTTACCTCATCTTTTCCTTCAAGATAACCCTCCATTTCAACAACTAATTCTTTTGTTATTGATAGATCAAACTCTGTGACTTCAGAACTACGTCTAATGTCCAGCAATACAGACATAAGCTTTTGATAAGAATCATATTGTTTAACTTCTTCAGAAGTTCTTAATAATCTAGTTAAATGAAATGAAATTTCATCATAGAGTTTTCTAAATTCATTATATTGATGTCTTTTATAGTCTATAGGAAAAGATGATGAAGCCTGTCCAACAGCATAGGCTATCTTAGATATTGTTGTTTTTCCTGAATTATTTTCACCAGAAATTACCGTTAAATTATTTAACTCAATTTCAGCACTTTCAATAGTTCCTATATTTCGAATAATAAATTTCATAAATTCTTGAGAACCTTTGAACTTGATGGGTGACATTAATATTAGTTTATCTTTAAAAACCTAAAAAGATACTTCTAATTGTTTTAAAAACTATCATTTAACATAAAATCTCTTATGCGCAGTTCGGGTGTAACTCCAAAATAGAAATGTCCGGTTTATCGATTGCTCGTCCTAAGATCTCAGAACGTAAGGTACTTTGATGAACATTCTGGTTCTCAAAACTCGAAACTTTATTGAAAAGTTCTATTGAGGTTTATAAGTACCTCAAAATAAAAAAATGCCTGAAGTTAAGGCATTTTTTACGTCATCAATCGCTACTAAAAAGCTTACAACTATCAAAAAAAGAGAGTTTTACTCTTTTGAATACGACTTAATTTTTTCAAAAATTGGATAGAAATCTAATCCCTCATCTTTCATCGTAGAAATCAACGCAACGATTACAGCGATATGTGTAGGAACCACACCTTGTTTACTGTAATTCGTAATCGAATTGGGTTTCATATCCAATAAGGCAGCAAATTCCTTAATTGAAAGCCCTGCTTTACCGACAAGACGTTGAAATTCAGTATATGGCATTTAATTAAATTTATAGAAATGGTGTTTTGAGATTATAGCATAGGGTTATATTTACATAAAAACACATAATATTATGTGGTAAACACATTATTTTATGTGTTATAAATAGTTTATCAAGGAAACTATTTATCATCTCTATAGGAGAAACATACTATGTACTCATACCCGGATTCAAACACTGAAAAGAAAATTGCTCTCATGATTATTAATGACTTTTTCATTCAAAAAGCCCATGAACTCTGGATTTTTTTACAACTCGATCAGTGCTTTAACGATTATGAAGCAACAGTCATTTGGACTCGACGTTATCTAGAGGAACATCCAGAGGGTGAATACAGCGACATTCAAAAAGCCTTTCTTTCTTGTTTCCCAGAACACTTCTTCAACTTTGACTATTGAGTTATGAATCGTCTTTACTCTTTTGTGGCTTGAAACCAGAATAAACGCTATAAAACCCTGGCAGGATACCGGGGTTTTTTATTGCAATATTCTACACACCTGGCAAATGGGCAATCATCATCATGATTATTCGGAATTTACCCTTCTTATTGTTTAAGAAAATGGATATCTAAATCCAATCAATCACTGAGAAGCCTGATATATCAGGCTTTTTATTACTAAAGATAACTTCTGTTAATCTAATTATTTTTAACTATTTTTTCCTGCCTTACACTCTGATAAAGCTAAATAAATTTCTTTTATATACTCAGGAACGACTTCACCCTCATACTCAATCATTGCTAATTTATCAATGACCTTCAGAAATATTGGCCACCTGAAGTACAAAGTACCAAGATCCATATCAATCTGCTCAAATATTATAGATTTTTCGATCTTATTGATGATCCTCTTATTTCCTACAATGGCTTTTCTAACTTGATCTGGTGTCAAGGTATCAATATTAAGACCCAATTCTTTATAAGCAGCAATCACAGCGCCACCGAGCTGATACTTTCGATTGTTTTCAGCTTTACGCTTTTTCCCTGCATCTTTTTTCTGGATCTGACTCAAGTACAGCTCCAAATCAGCATATTGCAGTTTTTGAGCTTTGAAATTCAGATATCGGGTACACATCATCTTCAGAATATTTAGTTCAGCAACACCCAATTGATTGTCCTGGTATGCTTGAAAAAGCTCTATAAATTTAGCTTCATATTTAGTCTGTTTAGGTTTGGTAGAAAGCTCATCAAACAGCAACTGAAGCTTCAAATGTTCACGATAAGGTTTTAACGCTTCTTTCACTAGGATCTGATGAGCTTCAGACAACATTTCAAAATTAAAATCGTCCGCTTGTAGAACATCAATGACTTGATTTTGAAGTTCAGTCCGAGGGTGTCTCTCTAATAAAAATTCAACAAAACCATGTAACTCTGCCACTTGGAGTAATTGAGCTGGTCTTCCACGTTTTTTGGGTTTTTCAAGAGTCATCATCTGCCGCCTAATTTTCAGAACTGATACCGATTTAAATATGGTTTTACCATATTTAAATCGGTCAGTCTGAAAATAATTATTTAAAATAAAAATAAAATTTCTTGAAAAGAATTTTTATTTTTATTTTAAATAATTCGCACTTGACAGTTTCTCCTAATCGGAGAAACTAGTACGCAATGGGGCGCTTCCCCCTTGACCCCCTTCAACCGGATTTTTCAGCCATCCAGGCATTCCAAATCCGGGCGGTTTTCATTCCGTTTCACTGCATAAAAACCGATCCCAGACCAACAAAAAGGTGAGCATGGCCAGTTATCACTTCAGCGTCAAAAGTAAAAATAAAGGCTACGCCATTCAGCATTACCTCTATATTGCCCGATTGATGCAATACGAAAACGTCCGCAAGAAAAGTAACGAAATTTTAGAATACGTTGAACCAGGCAAATGCATGCCGTCCTGGGTGAAAGATCCCATTGAGTTTTGGCAAGCCGCTGATACGTTTGAACGAGAAAATGCCAAAGTCTACATGGAGTATGAAATTGCCCTCCCCAACGAATTCACGCCAGAACAGCGTAAAACGCTCATAGAGACGTTTTTAGACAAACATATAGTTCCACAGCAATATCCGCATTCATACGCCATACACAACGTTAAATCGCGCCTCAGTGGCGAAGATCAGCCTCATTGTCACATCATGTTCTCGCTAAAAGCCGATGACGGTATTGAACGGACAGCCGAACAATATTTCAAACGCTATAACCCCAAAGATCCAAGCAAAGGCGGTGCAAAGAAAATCCAGCTGCAGGATGGCCACGCAGACTATTCCACTTTTTTAATCTATATCCGAAAACAATGGGAAAACCATCTGAATGATGCGCTTGCACAGCACTGCCCTACCGTCACCTACACATTGGATGGCCAAGACATCACCATCAAAAATCAGGTTTCAGCAGACAGCTATGAAAAATATAACGAGATCCACAGCACTTTGTATCTTCCTGAGCCTAAGCTAGGCGTTGGTCAACAAAACGCGACAGCGGAATATCTCGCCCAGATCCAAAAAATTCGAGAACACAATCAAAAAGAACGAGAACTCGAAGAACGCCAAAAGCAATTAGATCAACAACATGAATATTTTTATAGTGCTGAAAACCATCCCTTTTCATCATTGGAGGTGATGTATTACCTGAATTATTTAGTGAAGAATCAGAAAAATAAGGAAAAACTGCAAAAAGATTTTAGTGAAATTATCAAGACCCAAGAGCCTATATTGCATCAAGAAGACTGGAATATTCATAACATGAATCAAAAATTGAAGGATTCAGAGCATAACTCAACACCATGCTTTGAGTTTGACGTGTATTCACCACCAAAGAATCCATTACCCACGCAGAATAAGCCCCCTAAACCGATTCAATCCGAACAGCCAAAGCCAAAATCTGATGATTATGATTACGGTGGTCCGGGTTTTTAAAATTATCTGGTTTTATTCAGGCTTTACAGAGCGAGTGTCTACGAGCGAACAGACCCAATTAAAATTTTCGCCATGCTTTTTCTCTGATTACAAGCTCCCCCTTTGCTGCTAAGACTGAGCTACAGAGCATCCCGAAGGGTGCGAACAGATTCAATTTGCTTCTAGGCCGAGCGAAGCGAGCATAAAAAACTGATGAGCGAAGCGAATTCCGAGTTCCTTTTGATCTTGCTTTTGCTTTTTCTCAAAGTCATAACGGGATAAGCCAAAAAATTGCCCCGACGAACTGAGCTTTAGCGAAGTTCAATAGAGTTTGAGCGTAGCGAAAACCAAGGGCAATTTTTAAAGGTGTATATATTTTTTAATATTTTTAACTTTTAAATACTTTTAGAACGTCTGTAATGCTCATATAGAAAGGATTATAGATATTTAATTCATACATTTACCTAGGAAACTCCATACATTTACCTAGGAAACTCCATACATTTACCTAGGAAACTTCATACATTTACCTAGATCTTCATACATTTACCTAGATATAAATAATCTCTATATTTTTAGCTAATTTTAGTTCTTTCACTATTTGTTTTGATTGATTCTTATACTTATAATTTATAAATCAGACTATTTTTTATACTCCAAATTTATAGATGGATAATTTTTTATACTTTGATAAAGATCAAAAAATTAAAAAAACACTGTACAAAAGAATAATCATACATTTTTCTAGGTTTGACTTTACTATTGTTAGCTCATATATTCATACATTATCAAATATGTATGAATTAAAAAAATATGGATTCTCAATTAGATACTATAGTAGTTGATGATCATGAATACCCTATTCAAAAGCCTGTAGCTCAATATCCAGCAGAATATACAGTCATGCAGAATAGGATGATCGAAGCGTGGAATAGCATGTCCGTAGATGAAAAAAGGATCTTTATTTTAGCTAGCCCTATAGTTCGTCTTAATCCAATGAGTGAATCTAGTAAATTTACTATTACTGCTAAAGACTTTGCTGAAGCATGTGATATCGAACTAGGCAGTGCCTACTCTCAATTAAAAAGAGCTGCTGATGATCTTCGTGGAAGATACTTTTCTTACATAAATACAAAAGGTAATCGCGTGTCGGTTCACTGGGTAATTCGTATTGAATATGCAGATGGAAAAATAAGCTTTTACTTCACAAATGAAGTCCTGTTTATGTTGTCTATATTTAATAACAATCATCCATACACAAAGTTTACAATTAAAGAAGTTTTACAGCTAAGAGGATCCCACTCCATCCAGCTTTATCAATTATTAAAACAATACGAAAATATAGGACACAGAGATTTCAAAGAAGAAGAGTTCAGAAATATATTCGAGTTACAAAATAAGTATTCCTTGCTTTGGAATTTAAAAAAAAGAGTTATCGTACCAGCGGTATCAGAAATTAATAAATCTACTGAACTACAAGTATCTTTCTCCAACCTTAAAGATGGCAAAAAAATTACAGGTTTTAGATTCGTAATTGGAAAAAAAGAAACTACGAAGCCTTCTAAAGAAAAGAAAAAAGAAAAGCCTCTTACAGTTAGCCAAATTGATTTGTTCTCAAACAAACTTGCCTATGACTCAGCTTTTGCGAACCAATATAGTGAAGTTGGTGAGAGTTATGAGGATTTTGCTAAACGAATTGCTAATCAGCTAATAGACCCTGCAAAAGTAAGAGAATATATGCCTTACTTAAAGCAGTTAGGATTCAAGTCATTAAGTTAATTGACACTGTCAATTGAATAGTCAATTATTAACATGACTTGATAACAACTTTACAACTATGAAAAAGCTATCAGTATCGGAACTTGCAAAGCTATATGGATATTCACGACAAGCTATATATGCTCATATTAATAAAGGAAATTTATCTAAAAGCTCAGATGGTTTGATTGACTTTGCAGAGGCACTTAGAGTCTTTGGAGAACCACAAAACAAAAATGTAACTGTCAATCAAAGTAAATCAACTGACAGTCAAAACTTAACAGAAATTGACATGCTAAAACGTCAAGTTGACATGCTTGAACGTCAATTAAACCAATCAATTTTGCGAGAAAATCAGTCTTTAGAGAGAGAAAACTTCTACCAAGAACAAATCGAAGCAATGCAACGCCTACTGGAAGCCCCAAAACCTCCAAAGGTAGAAGATCCAACACCAGTTGCCCCCCCCCAAGAGACTGTTGAATCAAAAGAAGAAGCTGAGATTCAGACTGAGATCCAAGAGCCTAAGAAGCGAATTCCAGTACCAGAGCATATTGAACCTGAACCTGAAAAAAGAGGCTTTTGGAGCCGTTTTTTTAGACCCTATGATTAACCACGATTGTTTACCTGATATGAACAAAGTCGTGAAACATTGATCAAATAATAAGCGTGGAACGTGAAAAATCATAAAAAAAGCCCATTCGAGGGCGAATGGGCTATAAAACTGAAATTAACACATTGAATTATAACAAAATTTAAAAAGCATTGCGTATAAGGTGTATTATGTTAATAATATAAATTTTTAAAAGCATATTGATTTAATAATAGAAAAATTATCAGAGTAGGGTATGTGTAAAGTAAACGTTCAATTATCAACCAATAATGATTAAAGATTTATATCTTATATGTGTCGCTTGAATCCGCCTGTTAATTTTATTAACATATATCTACCAAATTAATAATGCCTTAAATGAAATAATATGCTAAGTAACCATCATCACTTTTTAAAAAAATTTTCGATCAGTGATGCTGCTATAGCGTATAGAAAACCTCGCTCGACTATACTTAAATATATAAAAAGCGGAGATTTCGAACTTGACTACAATAACTTGATTGAATATAGCCAGTTAGTTAAAAAATTTGGTGAACTTACTTCCCCTATACGGGACGAAAGAGATCAACAAATCAAAAAACTAAAAGATGAAGTTATGCATTTAAAAAAACAACTTAATTTTTTTAAATATACTTCAATCTCAAACAAACATAGATTATTAATTTCTCATAAAGACTCCATTTAACATAATGGTGGTTATACGCAATACACTTGTATATTAATATAAATATCAAAGACTTAAAATTTTACACCAAACCCTAAAATCCATAAAAAGCCGATTTTGAAACAAGTCGGCTTTTTTATGAGCAGTTTTGATACTTTCTGCCAATAAAATCGATCAAAAAACATTCATATTTCGCTTTTTCCCTGATAACTCAATGCCTGCACTTCGGAAATTATCCGCAATTTCTGCGGATAAACCTTGGGGTAAGTTTTGAGCAATGTTGTACGCTCAGGCTGACATAAATTAGGGATCATTGCGTCTAAATGAAGTCTCTTCATAATTGTTTAGTGTTGTTGCAATAAAAAGTTTAGATGGCATTTTTTTGCTCATTAATGATATTGATAACATTAAAAATATATATAAAAGCTTATAATTAGAAGCAGTAATTAAATCCAATTTATAAGGACATGTATGTTGTTATCAGAAACACAAAAAAAAGAGATTTTAGTGAAAGCTAAGGATTGGTTTCGAAAAAGTGTTATGGAAAGTCACTTACGAAATGCCAAAAAACTAAAAAAAGCCTCTGAATTTAATATAAATCCTTTTACTGCAACATACTTAGCTAATTTTTTAACTGGAGATGCTTCCCCTGAAAGTATAGCTAAAGCATTAATTTACCCTCGAATTTTAGGTACGAGCATAAACACAACTTTTGGGGGGGCAATTCAAAATTTTACGAATGACGTATTAGGTACATTTAGCAGTACGACATTAGGAATTGATATTGAGTATGAAGATCAGCAAGATGGTAGAAAAAAATACTGTCAGATTAAATCAGGACCAAACACAATAAATAAAGATGATGTGGAGACGATTCATCAACATTTTAAAGCTGTAAAAAATTTAGCTCGAACAAATAATCTTGCGTTACAAGTCAATGATATGGTTGTTGGAATTGTCTATGGTGAGAGAAGTGAGATTAGTCAACATTATAAGAATTTAGAATCTAAACATGACTATATTGTGCTTGTTGGTAGAGAATTTTGGGAAAAATTAACTGGTGATAATGAGTTTTATGATGATTTAATAGCCGTAATTGATGAAGTAGCAGAAGAATCTGATTTTAGTGAGGAATTAGATTCTATAATTAAAGACTTATCTAATGATAAAAAAATTATAGAACTCTCTAACATGGCGAATAAAGAATCTAAGTGATCTTATGGGGTGGCTCCTCCATTATAAAAATGGAGGGAAATAAGCTTCTATTTTACCTGTAACTCATATCATGACGGCTATCCCTAAAGAGTTAGATAATTTTTCTGCCGAACAAGTTGCAGATGACTTATCTGTTTCAACCTTATATTTATCAAACATTGACACTATCAAAACTCCTAAAATAATTGTGGACCTGGCTCTCCTTCCACGTTAAACTTATGACTTGTTCTGTAATAACCTTAACGCACCTATGAATGTACTTACTTCCTTTGACGATTGCTTCTCCGCAGAAACAATTGCTGATGTCTTATCAGTTTCTAAAAGGAATATTGAATCATGGGCGAAGAATGGAAAACTTGTTCCGATTCTAGATCCTGCAACCCACAAAAAACCATATAAAAAAGAACAGTTAATTCAATTTCCCGAATTCTCTGCAATGTTTAATAGCTCATGGCAAGAACAAGAAAAAACAACTCCAATTAGAGAGTTTTCTCTTGTCGAGTTATTTGCAGGAGCAGGCGGATTAGCTTTAGGTTTAGAAAAAGCTGGCTTCAAATCAATTTTATTAAATGAGAAAGATAAATTTGCATGTCAGACTTTACGATTTAATAGACCTGAATGGAACGTAATTGAAGATGATATTGCTAATGTTGATTTTCGTCATTTACAAGGAAAAGTTGACTTATTAACAGGAGGATTCCCATGCCAACCTTTTTCGTATGCTGGTAAACAGTTAGGTTTTGAAGATATCCGAGGAACTTTAGTTTTTGAGATGGCTAGAGCTATCAAAGAAATTCAACCTAAAGTTTTCTTAGCAGAAAATGTAAAGGGATTAGCGGAAAATGATGGTGGAAAAACATTAGAAACCATTATTTCTATTCTAGAAGAAATAGGTTATGAGATTGTTGAGAAAGATATTTATAAAGCATTATTTTATAAAACACCTCAAAAGCGTGAACGTCTTATAATTATTGGTGTTCGAAAAGATCTAGTTGGCCAAGCTAATTTTGAGAAACCGTCTCCCTATCATCGCATTCTAAATCTGCGTGATGCTTTCAAAGCTGGTGAATTATATGAAGATGATGTTCCTGAATCTATAAGTCAAAAATACCCTCAAAGAAAGGCCGAAATTATGTCGCATGTTCCTGAAGGTGGATACTGGAGAGATCTACCTCTAGAACTACAAATTGAATATATGAAAGGCAGTTTTCACTTAGGTGGTGGAAAAACAGGTATGGCTAGACGATTATCATGGGATGAACCAAGTCTAACATTGACTTGTGCGCCGGCACAAAAACAAACAGAACGTTGTCATCCAAGTGAAGATAGGCCTTTAACGACTAGAGAATATGCAAGAATCCAGACTTTCCCTGATAATTGGGTATTCCAAGGTTCAGCTAGCCAAATCTATAAACAAATTGGTAATGCTGTTCCAGTCAACTTAGCAT
This sequence comes from Acinetobacter sp. SCLZS86, assembly GCF_021560715.1. Lineage (NCBI taxonomy): Bacteria > Pseudomonadati > Pseudomonadota > Gammaproteobacteria > Moraxellales > Moraxellaceae > Acinetobacter > Acinetobacter sp. SCLZS86. The sequence continues at coordinate 3,489 of NZ_CP090866.1, read as the reverse complement.
TTGCTATCGGTAAATCATTAGTAAAAATGCTAAATCAAATGGATTAAATTTAAAAGGCACCTTCTAAAGGTGCCTTTTAATATTTTCTAGGGCATTTTCGACATCTTTAGATTTTGATTCTAGAGTCACTTTAAAATCTTTTAAATGATCATATTTTTTTAATTTTTTAACATAATTAGCAACTGTGTTGTTAGAGCATCCTAAGAAATTAGCTATTTCCCTTTGATAAAGACCATGATTTACATAAAGCTCATAAGCCAAAATCTGCTTTAATCCCATTGGGGTATCAAAAAACTTCTTGTCAAACATGCCACAAACAAACTTAATATAAACTCACTTATTATCATCCCATATATCAAAAGATTTAACATAAAATCTCTTATGCGAAATTTGAATTGTAAGTCCCAGTTAGCTTCAATCTTGGCTTACTTTACATTTTTTAATTTTAAAAGTTCCACGACTCGCTACTCGTTGAGCAAGTTCAGGATTACGACCTGCTAGGTGTTTAATCACAATTGGGGGAGCGCCGACTTCCTTAAGTAAAACAGTATCGTTTTCAACATACAGAACTGGTCCACTTTGAGCGGCAGTAATAAAACTTTCTCGAAGTGCACGAGCTGCCTGAGAAGCAATTTCTCTCTCATCGTAATTTTCATTAATTAGATTTACTGCTGACATTGACGTAATCCTGAGTAAAGCTTACATATAAATCATATTCTAAGTCGGGCTATACAGCACAGGAAATAAAGGCTTTTTTACATATAAGGTATTGTTCAACACACATCATAGCTACCTTACAAGGTAGCTATGATGTGTGTTCTTTATTTTGTATTTAATTTCAATAGCTTACAAAAGTTAATGTTTGAGTTTTATTTTTACACGCAAATACAATAATATTTAAAATCAAACACTTATATCATGTAAAAAATTGAGAGCTTAACAGCACACATAATACCTACCTAACTACCTTAGTTACAGTCAGGACCCTGATCCCACATGATGAAAATTAAAAATATGGACTCGTTTAAGCTGTCCTATATGTACTTCTTTCCCGTGGTGTTTTTCCCATTTTTGAATATCTACCAATTTAGAACCAATCCAGACCTTCAATCATGGCTATTCAGCAATTTACTGGTCAGCATCACGGTCATTCTGATCCCACTTTTCCTTACTTTAAGCATGCTCATCACTAAATTTTTATACCAAGATCACAACAAAAAACTGGAATACAACGCCATGGGGCTTGGGCTGTTGTGCCTGATTTTCCTCATGGGCAGCAACTACTACCAATTCCAGAAATTTACAGCAGGAACGGACCTCAGCATGGATTTTTATCGCATGGCGTTAATGCTGAGCTTCCTGATCGGATGCTTTATTGCAAGCCTATGCTTCACCTTGAAATATAAGCAATATTCAAAAAGATATGACACAGACTTCAACCTCATAACCCAAAGATTCATGCTGAGTGCATGCCCACTGTTATTGATCGCCATCACCGCCATCTTTGTGGTTTAAACCTACTTTTGCAGATCCGCAAAAAAAGCTGTCATTTCATGAAAATTACTGACCAGACGCTTAGATTTCCGCTCATACGAAGGCACCGACAGTTCTACCTTGGACTTTCGGTTCAGATACTTGAAGTACAGCGGAAAAACTTGCTTATTGAACTTAAACACATCCTCCCGAACGCCCCTAAACCCCGCCAATTTCGCCACCCGAGACAACTCAGCCATGACCATACTGTCCTGTTTATCAGGACTCTTGATCTGTTGGGCTTTCTTAAAGGTAGCGACCAGTTGCTCACTCTTAAGTTCCAGAAACTTCTTGTGAATGCGCCACGTCCAACCCGTGGTTCTATCAATTTCTTTCTGTTTGCGCTGTTCAACCGTAAACGGTAGGTTAACCAGCTCATAGACTGGAGCAGACTGCTTATTCTCTCCAACCTGAATGGCGGTACGATAGATTAGCCGGTTCTGACGATCTTGAATCGATTCAAACTGTTCTAAATCGGACTTATCGAGTCCGTAGGCAACTCTCAACAAATCCGAACAATCTTGCTTTTTTTCTCGAAGTTCCTCGGGAACCGTACACAATAAACAGAGTCGAACCTTCTCAATTTTGAGCAGACTTTGATTGAGTAAAACAATCAGATCCACCACTGGTTTCTGCTTTAAACGGTAATTTCTTTGTCTGGCAGTTTGATTCAAATCATACCTTTTTTGAAACTTCTCAATGATGCTTTCAGCACGATCAAGCGGCACATCAAGCTGAACATAATACTGCGTTTCGCGGCTGACTTTATCCAAAATATCGGCTAAATACTCGCTCGTTTTGACACAGTAATAGATCATTATAAAGTCCAGTTTTTTTGGTAATTCTGTCGGAAAAATTTTAGCATTTTTATGCTTTTTTGGTAATTCTATCGGAGTGCTTATTTTGTAATGATTTTGACTGCGTTTAGCAGTCCCTTTTTAGGTGCAGATGTAGGTTTATAAATGGTTGTTCCTGCAAAATTTGATTTTGGCACTTTTTCAGGTATAGTGAACGCATCTGATTGCTTCTGAAGCTTTTCTGATTCTGAACGTGTAGCGCATAAAAGAAAAACCATCTTTTAAGTTAGCAGAGACCATTTGTAAGAACTTTAAAGTGAACCATCGGGTCGTTATCCGTACGCCAACGGAGTCCTTTCATGATCAGCGATAGCATATATTTTTTTGGCTACTCGCATATTGTCTTTGTTAGATACCTCTAACTTTCAAAAATTACGTCTAGCGTAGTTTGTCCATTTTTGCGCCTATTTTTTGGCGTTCCAAATGTTCGGCAAGTTACCGCTGCCGAGACGTTTTTTCACTATTTCAAACTGCTAGGAATACTAACCATGTTCTGATCGGTGAAGCTGCATGCTGGGGAAACCTCGCTGGTGCGGCTACAACGGGGGCTAAAGAGTGAAATTCTCTTTTTCTACCCAATCAAGAGATTGAACAAGATTAAAGTTGTTGGGCGACGTAGACACGGGCGCTTTGGTGACAGAGCACAACCCTGTTTTAATTGAAGTCAGAGTTGAGATCACGGACGATTTCGACGCTAAGATGACTGCCTTTTGTATGAGTGATTTTGCGATGGGCACAGCACAGGTGGGCGACTAAAAGTGAGCCGAAAGGCGATCAAGACAGAGAAAAACTGTCAGATGTCAGATTCTAAAAGGGTCATGGACATCGGGTACTTGTAAATACATAAGCAAGATTCGTCGGATAGCTTAAGCCTGTAACGGCATCTACAGTAGAACCTGATAGATGCTTTGCTGAAAATTTTGATAGCACGGTAACTCTAAAGAGTCTTTAGTCGGCTGTAAGTGGGGTCTTGGAACAACTCCCCATGAAGAGCCAAAGGAAGAGACGAGTGCAACGAGTAAGACTTGAGCGAAAGCGAGAAGTCGGGCATCAAATTGACAATTAAGACTAATACGGGAAGTTCGCTAAGATATTGTTT
>NZ_CP090864.1:0-3102058 GCF_021560715.1 Acinetobacter sp. SCLZS86 | reverse complement strand
GTGAAACCCCTATCTAATCCATTTTTAAATTTAAAACGTCTCTCGACCGCCTGAGCGGGTCGCCATTCTAACCAAGTTATCCACATCTGTCATGACAAAATCAGCAAAATCGCTCAAAAAAGGAATCATCAAACCTGAATTTAAATTTAAAACGCAGTGTGGATAAGTTTATCCGCAAGGTGTGGATAAAATATAGCATAAAGTTATCCACAAAGTATTAAAATTATAGAAACATAGATATCCACAATTCAAAAATTTGTTTTATAAAAGAAAAAGTGAGTTCTCAACAGAAAAATGCGTCTCTAATAATAATAAATTTAAATTTATAAATTTGAATTTATTTATAAGATGCGTTGCAACTGTGGATAATTCAATCTGAGTTTAAATTTAAATTCAAAACCGAAAATTTTAAAATTAAACAGAATAGCTTGTGGATAATTATGTGAATAATACTGTTAATAACTTATTAGTCAAGCATAAACAATCATTTATCTTGTGTATACTTTAATTTATATGATCAACCAGTCAATTGAGCGAAAACTTGTTAAAAAGAAAAAATTTAGGCTTATTTTACAAGAAACCGTGTTTTTCATTGACAGCTCAAGCAATGAACACTAAAATCGCGGACCTTTATAGAAAGATCATTTTTGGAGTTTCGATATGAAACGTACATTTCAACCATCTGAATTAAAGCGTAAGCGCGTTCATGGTTTCCGTGCTCGTATGGCTACTAAAGCTGGTCGTCAAGTATTGGCTCGCCGTCGTGCAAAAGGTCGTCACAGCTTAACTGTTTAATACAGTCACGCTGAAGCGACTCTTGGGTGTTATGACAACACTTTATGGCTTCAGCACAGAGTTGAGATTACGCTGTGCTGCCGATTATAAAGGTGTGTTTGATGGTGCGCTTTTTAAAGTGCATCAACCCCATTTCTTATTTCTTGCAAAACATTCCGAACTGCCGAATAGCCGTTTGGGTCTTGTCGTTGCAAAAAAGAAAGTGCGTCGTGCACACGAACGAAATCGAGTAAAACGACTTGCTCGCGAAAGTTTTCGCTTACACCAACAGCAATTAAATGACTTAGATATTGTGGTAATGCCCAAAGTTGGGGTAGATACAGTATCTAATGCGGAATTGCATCAGCAATTACAATTTGCTTGGCAGAAGTTACAACGTCTAGCCAAAAAGCATTCAAAAATAGCTCCCTCCCCACAAAAGTAGAGATGGCCAATGGTACGTTTACTGCATTGGTTGATACGTTTCTATCAGATCGCGATTAGTCCTTTATTTGGACCGCGCTGTCGCTATATTCCAACATGTTCTCATTATTCTTTGGAAGCAGTGCATACGCATGGTGCTGTTCGTGGTGTGTGGCTGGCTACAAAACGTATTTGTCGTTGTCATCCGTGGGGTGGTTCGGGCTATGATCCAGTCCCGCCAAAAGTCATTCGTTTTATTTCATTTCAGCAAATAGATTTTCAAACGCATCACATTACTGTACCCTTTCGTGATCGTTTATTGAACCAAAATCACTCTAACCACTTGGGGTAATAGATATGCAACAATGGGCCAGGTTTGCAATTCTCGGGGCCATGTTTGTCGTCGCATATTTGCTCATTTTGGCGTGGCAAAAAGATTATGGAAATGCTGAAACAGCACCGCAGCAAAAAACTGCCGTTGTTTCTCATGAAGTATCTGCAGATTTGCCGAATGGCCAAACGGCTACAGCAGCTTCTGATGTACCGCAAGCAAATATTCCTGCACAGCAAACAACCGATGCCACAGCACCTGTAAGTCAGCAGCTTATTTCAGTACAAACTGACCTTTATCATCTTTGGATCAATCCGAAAGGTGGTGATATTGTTCGTGTTGAATTACTCAATCATGACAAAAATAAAGACAGTGACGATCCTTTCGTCATGCTGGAAAGCGATGCTAAGCGCACCTATGTCGCGCAATCTGGGTTAATCGGGCTGAATGGTCCAGACAGTAGCCGTAATGGCCGCCCAAGCTATGAAATTGAAAAATCGACTTATAGCTTAGCCGATGCCAAAGAAAGCAAAAATAAAGCGGGTGAAACAGTTAAAACGTTAACTGTCCCAATGGTATATAAAACTGCCGATGGTGTAGAAATCATCAAAACCTTTAGTTTTACTGAAGGTGAATATCCTGTGGTGGTGAATCACAAAGTGATTAACCGCAGCAGTCAAAACTGGCAAGGTCAGATGTTTGGTCAGCTGAAACGGGATAATTCAGACGATCCTGGCAAGTCAGATCAAGGTATTTTTACCTTGGGTACTTTCCTTGGCGGCGCATGGGGGACACCTGAAGAACACTACAACAAGTTGAAATTTGACAATTTTAATGATGAAAAATTGAATGTTGAAGCAACTGGCGGTTGGGTGGCAATGGTTCAGCATTATTTCGTGAGTGCTTGGGTTCCAGGGCAGTTAAAATTGACTCAGGCCGATGGTCAACCGTATGCAGCGAAGTTGGAATCACGTAAATCTAGCGATGAAATGAACATCATTGGCTTTACCTCACCAACCATTAATGTGCCTGCAGGTACCGTGGCAGAAGTTGATGCGACTTTCTACTCGGGTCCAAAAATTCAATCTGAATTGAAAGACTTGGCGACAGGTTTGAACCAAACTGTGGATTATGGCTGGTTATGGCCAATTGCAAAATTACTGTTTATTGGTTTGCAATTCTTCCATGGCTTAGTGGGTAACTGGGGTTGGTCAATCATCTTATTAACCGTTCTTGTCAAACTGATTCTTTGGCCGTTATCGTCTAAGAGCTATCGTTCTATGGCGAAAATGCGTGTGATTGCGCCAGAAATGCAGCGCATGAAAGAAGAATTTGGCGAAGACCGTATGCGTTTCTCGCAAGAAATGATGGCACTTTACAAACGTGAACAAGTGAATCCACTGTCAGGTTGTCTGCCATTGTTACTGCAAATGCCAATTTTCCTTGCCTTGTACTGGGTATTGATGGAATCGGTTGAGTTACGCCATGCACCGTGGTTAGGTTGGATTCAAGACTTATCGGCAATGGACCCTTGGTTTATCTTGCCATTGTTGATGGGTGTGACCATGTATGTCCAACAAATGTTGAACCCACAGCCAACAGATCCAATGCAGGCTAAAATCTTCCGCATTATGCCTGTGGTATTTACCGTATTCTTATTGTTCTTCCCTGCAGGTCTAGTCCTGTACTGGATTGTCAACAACTTGATTACGATTCTGCAGCAAAGCTTGATCAACAAAAGTGTTGAAAAAGACCGCGCTAAACGAGAAGAAGCAACTCCAGCCAATTAAGTATGGCTGAGCTGCTGAATAAATCCGCTTAAGATGGTAATCTTAGGCGGATTTTTCTTTGCATATATTTTGAAAGTTTTAGGTGAATTTTATGTATAACCGCAGCACCATTGCCGCAATCGCGACTCCACCTGGCCGTGGTGGTGTGGGGGTGATTCGCCTGTCGGGACCCAAAGCCTATGCAATTGCCGCAGCCTTGACCCAAAAAGACTTGCCCAAAGCGCGTTATGCAGGTTTTCGCCAGTTTTACGATGCTGCCAATGAAGTCATGGATGAAGGGTTGGTGATTTGTTTCCCAAATCCTCATTCATTTACTGGCGAAGATGTGGTGGAATTACAAGGGCATGGCGGCCCAGTGATTCAAAATGCCTTATTGGCTCGTTTACTGGAACTCGGTGCAACGGCTGCCAAAGCAGGTGAATTTTCGATGCGCGCCTTTGAAAATGGCAAGCTAGATTTGGTACAGGCCGAAGCCATTGCCGATTTAATTGATGCCACCTCACAAGCCGCTGCGCGTTCTGCTGTACGTTCCCTGCAAGGAGCTTTTTCCACTAAAGTAAATACTGTGTTAGAGCAGTTAATTCACTTACGTTTGCATGTTGAAGCTGCCATTGATTTTCCTGAAGAAGAAATTGACTTTTTGGCCGATGGTAAAATCCTCAATTTACTGGATGAAGTGGCTGCTTCGGTGACTGCTGTGCAACAATCTGCACGTCAGGGACAATTGTTACGTGAAGGTCTACAGGTGGTGATTGCGGGCAAACCCAATGCAGGAAAATCTTCCCTACTCAATGCCTTGGCGGGCATTGAACGTGCGATTGTGACCGATATTGCAGGGACAACCCGTGACGTATTGCATGAAAAAATCACCCTAAATGGATTACCAATTACCCTGACCGATACTGCAGGTTTACGTGAAACAGGTGATATTGTGGAGCAGGAAGGGATTCGCCGCGCGATCAAAGAAATTGAACAAGCAGATTTATTGTTATTGGTCTATGACTTGAGCCAAAACGAAGATCCGTTGCAATTGGCACAGCATTATTTTGCTGAATATATTGAGCCGAAGCGCTTAATGTTGATTGGCAATAAATGTGATTTAACTGGTGTGCAAGCTGCAATTTCAGATTTTAATGGTTTTAGACATATTACGGTGTCGGCTAAACAAGAAACAGGTGTTCAATCGCTCATAGAAGCGATTACAGCGCATGCAGGCTTTCAGCCTGAAGAAGATACCTTTATTGCACGTACTCGTCATTTAGACGCAATGAAGCGCACGCAGCAGTATTTGGCTGAGGCACGTGAGCAATTGGTGGTCTATCATGCGGGGGAATTGGTGGCCGAGTCGTTACGTCTTGCGCAGAATGCTTTGGGTGAAATCACTGGCGACTTCTCTGCAGATGATTTGTTGGGCAAGATTTTTGGATCGTTTTGTATCGGGAAATGATTTTTAGCGATTACTTCCTCATTTGATATGAAAATAGCATTAAGTTTTAATAACTTAGTGCTTTTTTATTATCCTATTTTAGGTTGGTCAGCTGATAAAAATCAGCCTATTTGATAATGTTTAGTGTCTCTTTTGTTACAAACCCGATTTAACCCATGTCATGTTTAAACATTTCAATTTACCTTTATGAAAACCCATCAATAATCACTCAAGACTTTTTAAACCGCAGAATTTAAAGCTATGATGAGAAAATAATCAAAGATTGGCGCTCAATACAATCCTAAACGCATGAGATGAAATCTCTGATGGAGGTTTTTTGGATATCTGAACTGGCTTTTTTACGTGAAATACTCATTTCTTTGGTTCATTTTCTGCAATTATCACTTGAAGCCATTTCTGTGATTTGTGTGATGATTGGTCTACTTAAAACTTTATTGGTGTTGGTTCAGTTAAAATCAGAGCGTACTGCACGTTATTGTTTTGGGGATTGGCTTGCGACGGCGCTTGAATTTCATTTGGCTGCAGACATTTTAGCCACCACAGTAGATCCAGATTTAGATAGCCTAATTAAATTGGCGATCATTGCCGTGATTAGAACCTTTTTGAATTACTTCCTGACTAAAGAGTTAGAGCATCAAGCCCTTAATGAAAAATAATGGCTGTTGAGTTTGAGATCAAAACAGAAGACATAGTCTCAGTCATCTATAAGGTTTGAATAAACTCAGCTGATTCAAACCTTGTCCTGATTTTAACTTTTAGTTTAGGTAAAACCTCATCCTAAAACAGGTTTGTTCTGCAACTGTCGATACCAAATAATGATGTAGCCACACAATAAGCAGATGGCTGTACAAAAGCTAAGTACAGCAGTGGTTAAACCAAAATGATCGGCCAGATAACCCACTGCAATAATTGGCAGAATTGTGCCTAAATAGCCCACAAATAAATACGTTGACATCACTGCAGCGCGATTCTGTAGATTGGTCATGGCATGGATTAAGCCAAAAGCGCCAATCAATGCCAACCCGTGTCCTATTCCTAGCAGTAGATCACTGACAAAAAATAGAAAACTCCAGTGTAAATACATACATAAACCGAGTACCAATAAACTGAATAACAGTAAATACAGCCCAAAATTTAGACATTTTTGTGCAGGAATGGCTTTGGAAAAATACTGTACTAATGCTGAAATTAGCAAAATACAGGTTATAGCCAAACCACTGACCAAAGGCCCGTGCCATGGAATAATCATTTGCACAAAAGATGGAGAGAGTGAAGCAAATAAGCTAAATGCAGCAAAAACACAGAATGCGGTTAAACCCGTAATATAAAATTCTGCATGAAAGCGTGGTTCTGGGCGTTCTAATTTTGGGGCAAACGAGAAGGCTTGTGGCGTAAATTCAGGTGGTGCTAAACCTAACAATCCAATAAAACATAGTACTGCACCCAAAATGACTGGAATATATGGACTAAACAAAGGCGCTGCTGAAAATTGTGCCAAACCACCACCGAGCAAAGGACCTAAGCCAAATCCGATTGCGGTAATGACTGAACTGAGCTGTGGTGCATGCGCTTTATGTGATTTAGGGATACTCCACATTAAGCCAATTAACGCCGATGTGGTCATTAGACCTGAAGCAATCCCAATCACAAAACGCCCCAAAGCAAGCCAAAGCGGATTGGTGGCAAACATCGACAGAATCAGTCCGAGAGTGATGATTATTAAACCCAGTTCTAGGGTTTTTAAGAAGCCGATACTGTTGCTGGTACGCCCTAAAAAGAGCAAGGTGGCCAAACAACCGAGCATATAAGACACAAAAATAAAGGTGATATGGCTTGGTAAAAGCTGCCAGACTTCCTGATAAATTGGATACAGGGGGCTTGCAAGTGCTGTGCCCATGGTGCCAATAATCAGAGCAAGACTGATCATCACAAAAGGATGCCAAGGATGAGAATGAGTCATAAAAAACTCGATTGTGGCTAAACTGTTGAGCTTAGCTCTCAAAAAGTGAGAAATATGACTCAGTGTAAAGACAAGTCTTGAATGTGGTCAAGCCTATTTGTGGTTAAGCATAGCGTTTTAGCAGTTTCATAAACTCTTCCAGTTCATGTTCATCAATCGCGCATTGATCACCAATCACATGATGACGCAAATGCGATTCGATTAACTCATTCATCAAACCATTGACCGCACCTTTAATAGCTGCGACTTGTTGTAAAACTTCAATACAGCCATGATCAGGATTGTGAAGTGCTTGTTCCACTGCCCCAATTTGCCCTTGTAGACGTTTGATGCGATTTAAAATTTTCTTATCTGTATGTAAATGACCCAACACATCACCTCAATTTCTATATACTCTAGGAGAGTATATTTAACAATGATTTCCCATTATGCGTCAGCAACACTCTCATCGTATCCATCCACATCAATTCGATCAAGGCAATCCGCTGGCGCAGAAAAAAATATTATATGCGGCTTTGCTGACGGCTGTCATGATGTTCTTGGAAATCTTGGGTGGTTGGATTTTTCATTCCATGGCTTTGCTAGCGGATGGCTGGCACATGAGCTCACACATGCTGGCGCTAGGCTTGGCTTATTTTGCCTATCGGGCAGCACGTCATTATGCAGCAGATACACGGTTTAGTTTTGGTACATGGAAAATTGAAATTTTAGCTGGCTATAGCAGCGCCATTTTATTGTTGGTGGTGGCTGCATTTATGGCAATTCACTCTATCGAGCGTTTATTTTTTCCTGTCGATATTCAGTATAACCAAGCCATCCCAATTGCAATTTTAGGGTTATTGGTCAATTTGATTTGTGCATGGTTATTACATGAAGATGATCACCATCACCATCACCATCACCATCACCATCACCATCACCATCATGAGCATACGCATGACAGCCATGACCTGAATCAAAAAGCCGCCTTTATGCATGTGGTGGCAGATGCGGTGACTTCAATTTTTGCGATTATTGCTTTAATTGCGGGTAAATATTGGGGCTGGGATTTTCTAGATGCACTGTTAGGTATTGTTGGTTCAATTTTAGTGGCGCGTTGGGCGATAGGTTTGATGCAGGAAACAGGGAAAACATTGCTGGATGCAGAAATGGATCATCCTGTGGTGGATGAAATTCGTGAAGTGATTGCAGAGTTACCAGGCAGTGTGATGATTACAGACTTGCATGTTTGGAAAGTCGGACAGGGTAAATTTTCCTGTATTTTGGCATTGGAAACTGCAGATGATTTAGACGCAGATCGAGTCCGTACTGCTCTCGCTATTCATGAAGAAATTGTACAAATTTCAGTAAAAATTAATCCACCATCAGGCTTGAATGTTCCATGTGAAACTTAAAGCGTTGCATAGCAAAAACGAGTTGTAGCAATTGGGTAATTCTGGCTTAAAAATACTGAATTCTGTACAACTTTCAGCTTAGAATCAGGCTAAATTTACTTTATTTAGATGAAACACATGATTAAACAATTGAGTTTAGCTGCCTTAATGGGATTATGCAGCGCCGTGAGCATGGCCGATGTTGCAACGGTTAGTAAAAATGTCAAACAACAGCATCCGCAACTGAAATTAGACAATATTCAAGCCACAGAAATGAAAGGTATTTACAGTGCCTCTATGGATGGTCAAGTGGTGTATTTGAATGAAGATGCACAACATATTTTGGCGGGTTCAATGATTCGTTTAAAGGATCAGCATAACTTAACCAAAGATTTATTGATCCAACAAAACAGTGTCGATTGGAAAAAGTTACCGTTACAAGATGCAATCAAAAGTGTGCGAGGTACGGGAAAACGTCAGATTGCGATCTTTTCTGACCCAAATTGCCCATATTGTAAACAGCTTGAGGCTGAACTGAAAAAGCTGGACAACATTACAATCTATACCTTTATTTTGCCGTTAAAAGCGCAATCTGTTGCGCCATCTAAACAGGTGTATTGTGAGAAAAACCCTGCTCTTGCTTGGGAAAACCTGATCACAAAAGCACAATTGCCTACAAGTCAAAGCAGTTGTGCCAACCCTGTGGAGCGCAACATTGTTTTAGCGCATCGTTTAGGTGTAAACGGTACGCCTGCGATTATTTTCTCGAATGGCTTTAAAGTTATGGGAGCATATCCTGCGGCACAAATTGAACAGATTTTTAAAGAATTTGGTCTTTAAGAACGGCTAATTTTTTATCTGATATTGGCAACTAAAATTGTGTAGTGTGTATCGGAGCAAACCTGAAATTTGTGATTGCGAAGTAGATATAAAAAAACCGCCTCAATTTTAAGGCGGTTTTTTTATTGAGAGAGAAGATGTTTGACTGAAAAATTACAGTCGTTAATACAGGATTTAAGCACGCGATTTTTTCATGAACGTATTATAAATAAATAGAATAATCAGCGCACCAATGATGGAGGCAATAAAGCCTGCGGCAGAACCATCACCGTACAATCCCATCATACGCCCTGCATAGGTTGCCAATAAAGACCCTGCAATCCCAAGTAAGGTGGTGACAATAAACCCTGCTTTATCATCTCCAGGATGAATCGCGCGGGCGATTAGACCTGCAATAAAACCCACCACAATTGCGACAATTAATGACCACATGAGCAGCTCCTTGTTATCTTTGTTTATGTTTTACATCATGTTTCAGACTTATCTTTGCCGAAAAATCCCAAGGAAAATAGTCGAATAATGCTACAGCATGTAGTGTTTTTGTCCTGTTAGATAGATGAAATGCAAATTTCAGCCATAAAAAAAAGTGATCTGAAACGATCACTTTTTTAAAGCGAGGCGTATTTGTTTTATAAGCCAATTTCGCCAATAAACGGAATATGACGATATTTTTGGTCATAATCCAAGCCATAACCGACAATAAACTTATCTTCAATTTCAAAGCCCATAAATTTAACTTCAAGTTCAATTTCACGGCGTGATGGCTTGCTAATTAAGGTACACAGCTCAATTGAATTTGGCTCACGGGTTTGCAAAATTTCCATCACTTTATTTAGGGTGTTGCCCGAGTCGATAATATCTTCAACTACCAAGACATCTTTACCGCGAATTTCACCATCCAAATCTTTTAAAATTTTCACATCACGCGATGACACCGTGCCCCCGCCGTAGCTGGATACAGTCATAAAATCAAGTTCATGCGGCTTTTGAATGGTGCGGCATAAATCTGCCATGAACAATACAGAACCACGTAATAAGCCAATTAAAACCAACTCTTTGTCGCTATTGGCATAGTGAGCATTAATTTTTTGACCAAGTTCCTGAACTTTTGTTTGGATTTCTTCTGCAGAAATCAAAACCTGCATTTCAACTGTCATGGGTAGATACCTAAAAAGCAAAAATAAAAAAGGTGTTGACCTGCAACACCCCAAAATATGCGCTAATTTTAATATATCTTGCGCGATGTTGCACGTGCTTGCATGGTTAAAATAGCATCATTTTTGTGCTGAGTGAGAATCTGAGCGTAACAACAAAGCACAACCGAGTATCAGCATTGCCCATCCTATAGCTTTCATATACGTGGGTTGTACAGGTTTAGCCACCTGTTGCTGAGTTTTGATTGGGTTGGTAGTAGGCACGTTGTCCATAAATATAGGTCGCATGAATATTACGGTCATCTGCTAAAGTAATGAGGGCAAATAGTGCATCTTTAATATGTTTGGCACGTTGTTGTCGTAAGCGTTGTAAAGCTGTGGCATTTAAATCCATCACCACAAAATCGGCTTCTTTGCCTACTTTAAAATTACCTAGTTTATCGTCTAAGTCCAAAGCTTTGGCAGCGCCTAATGTGGCGTGATACAACGCTTCAAAAGCTGAGAGTTTTGCCCCTTGCAGTTGTTGCACTTTATAGGCTTCATTGAGGATATGCAGTACATTAAAAGTAGTGCCTGCGCCAATATCTGTACCTAAGCCGACCTTCACCTGTCGCTCCCAAGTTTTATGTAGCGGAAATAAACCGCTGCCTAAAAATAAATTGGAGCTTGGGCAAAAGGCAATTGCAGAATCGGTATGATGCAAACATTGCCACTCATGCTCTTCTAAATGCACACAATGCGCAAAAACCGAACGTGAGCCTGTTAAACCATAGTGATGATAAACATCTAAATATCCATTTTGCTCTGGATATAATTGTTTCACCCATGCAATTTCATTGTGATTTTCACTTAAATGGGTATGCACATAAACATCGGGATATTCGGCTTTAAGTTGCCCTGCCCGTGCCAGTTGTTCAGGGCTAGAAGTTGGTGCAAAACGTGGGGTAATCGCGTAGAGGTTACGTCCTTTTCCATGCCATTTTTCAATCAACGCTTTAGAGTCTGTATAGCCTGTGTCTGCGCTATCACACAATGCTTCAGGCGCATGCCGATCCATCAGCACTTTGCCTGCAATTAAGCGCATTTGATGTTGTGCTGCCGCCTCGAATAACGCATCTACAGATTCAGGATGTACCGTACAAAACACCAAGGCTGTGGTGGTGCCATTTTTAAGTAACTCCTGCACAAAAAATTGTGCAATCTGATCTGCATAGGCTTTATCTGCAAATTGCAGTTCAGTCGGAAAAGTATAAGTATTCAACCATTCCAGTAATTGTTCACCATACGCACCTATCATTTCGGTCTGTGGAAAATGAATATGGGTGTCGATAAAGCCAGGCACAATGAGATGGTCAGGATAATGATGGAACTCTGTGTTGGCGTTTAGCTGTGCCTGCCCTTCTTGCCATGAACCCAACCACTGAATTTTGCCTTGTTCACAAATTAACAAGCCATCCTCTATATAACGGACTTGTTCTGAAATTTGATCGGCTTGGCTGGTACAGTTTTTGAAATCAAGAAAGCGACCACGAATTGCGGTGCGTTGTACAGGAGATGGCATAAACAACCTACATTTTTCATTCTTTCAAGAGATTGTACCTTAAATGTAGCTTGCAGCAGTACGATAAAATTTATCGTACGGTAAATTAAAACTTGGTGAAATGAATACAAAAAGCCTTCTCGAAAGAAGGCTTGCAACGATGATGAGGAATATTAAATTTTATAATGTGGTTTCATGGTGTTTACGACTATGTCGAATTGATAACCACGCAGTGATTGTCAGTACAAGTACAATAAAGCCGAGTGAAATCCAGATAGGCATGTGGAACACATCTAACATCAGCATTTTAAAGCCAATAAATAGCAGAATTAAACCCAGTCCATACGGCAAATAATGCATTTTAGTCGCTGCTCCTGAGAGCAAGAAAAACATGGCACGTAAGCCCAAAATAGCCATAAGATTTGCGGTGAGTACAATAAACGGATCGGTAGTCACCGCAAAAATTGCAGGGATAGAATCCACGGCAAAAATAACGTCAGATGCTTCGACCAAAATTAAAACTAAAAATAATGGCGTTGCCCAAAGTACACCATTTTGGCGAACAAAAAACTGATCTTTTTCCAGTGTTGGGGTGATCCGCATGTGTTTGCGTAACCATTTCAACAACGCCATATCTTCAATATTGTTGGCTTCTTGTTCTGGGCCTTTTAAGAATTTAAAGCCTGTATAAACCAAAAATGCGCCAAAAATATACAAAATCCAAGAGAATTCTTGTACGAACCAAGCCCCAATAAAAATAAAAATGGTTCTGAGAATAATTGCGCCCAGTACGCCGTACAGTAAAATTTTACGCTGTAAGCCCGGTGGAATGGCGAATGCGGCGAAGATCATCATCCACACGAATACATTATCGATCGCCAGTGATTTTTCCAGTAAATAACCCGCAAAGTATTCCATGACTTTGGTATTGGCGACTTCTAGCCCAACGCTGTGTTTAAGATACAGCCATAAACCGCCACCAAATAAAGCTGCCACACTGACCCAGGCGATACTCCAATACGCAGCGGTTTTGACTTTGACCGATTCGCCTGCTTTTTGTTTAAAGCCTAAGAGGTCGATAGCGAGCATGACTGCAACAATTGCAAAAAAGACCAGGTATAGCCATAAATTGCCGATAGATTCCATACAATCTCCACATCCGACAATTGGCCATAAAAAAACCTTGACCCGTTGTCAGATGATTTCAAACATCTGTAACAACATGATCAAGGTCTTGCCTACATAGAGCGCACTTGAATCAACAAGTATGTCACTATGCTCAGCGTCCGACTTTTTGCAAAGTGTAATGACGAAACGCTGACACGTTAAAATTATATTTTAACGCTTGGAGGAGGCTACTCCCCTTGTTCAACATAATTTGGGATTAGGACGTTGCCTAAATCTGCGCAAAGCATTACATAATTTTAAAAGTTGTGCAATTTATTTCACGGTAAATCACTTTAATTTGTATTGTACAAATTCAGCACAATACTTCGTCAAGATTGTGGCAAATTAAAAAAATAGATTTAGTTTGATAGGTGGACTTATGCAAATTCAACATCAACAAAGCCCACGTGGTGGCGAGTTTTTTATTGAGCGAGATGGTCGGCATATCGCTGAAATTACTTATCAATATCAAGATGATCACACTATTTTAGCAGATCACACTTTGGTCGATTCGACATTACGTGGTCAAGGGGTTGCCCGTCAACTATTAGATATTTTGGTCGCCTTTGCACGTGAAAAGCAGCTAAAAATTGTGCCTGTTTGCTCTTATGTTAAGACGGCATTTGAAACGGATACACAATATGCCGATGTTGTGGCTTAAAAAAATTATTTTTTAATCGCTATGGTTGAACTGACCTGTTTTTCTACAAACACTTTTTTAAAGTAGATCAAAAGGTAAGGTATTGCATACACTCCAATCAGCATGCTGAATAAGAAGAATTTGAGCATCACCGAATCATTCAGTGCAATACATAAACCACTGATAAGCGCAATACAAAACCAGTGGAAAAAAAATGAGCTCACCCACTGCTTTAAACTTAGCCCTAATACAAAAGATGAAATGAGTATATTTGTTTCTTCATTCAGACCTAAACGGTGAAAGCCAATCAGCATGCAAAAATAAACAATTAATAAAAATGATGTGGTAAGCACGTCTTTGAGCATGACTTTCTCCAAACTAAACCTAAACCGTACTTTCAATGCAATGTATGTTAAAAGATGCTACACATACACCATAGTGGTAAACGTACGGTTGAATTGTCAGTCATAAATTACAATTGATTAAAAAATAATCAAAACCACAAAATAATGAGTGATTATTTGAGTCTATTATCTTAATTTCATGACTACTTTTACATTAACAAGAGTGTGATATGTTAATCAGGTTGTGTTACGCGAGTACCCGAGCGGAGCATCAAAATGATTTACTCCAAGAAATCAGTGATATTTTGGCAACAGCTCGTCAATTTAATGCTGCACAACACATTAATGGGGTACTTTATTATGCTGAGGGTCATTTTTTTCAATGTTTAGAAGGTGAACAACAGCAGCTCGAGCAATTATTTGAGCGTATTCAACAGGACCCGCGCCACCGTGATGTCTTTCGCTTCCCTGACCAAATACTTGAGCATGTCCATTTTTCAGAATGGTCTATGAAATATGTGCATAGACATAGTCAAATTTCGAGTTTATTTAAAAAGCTCGGCTTTGATGTTTTTCTACCACATCGTTTGGATGAAAAGACGGTACAGCAATTTTTAGCTTTACTTTTGGATTTAGAACAAACCATCTTGCCTGAAAAATCTCAACGGGGTTATAAAAATAGAGGTTATTCAAACTTTTTCTGAATTTAGTTTGTAGGGCATTAGGGTCATTTGCCTCTATCTATTGAAAACGGTTTAAATGTTAAAAAGCCAATCTACAGCATGCAGATGGCTTTTTTATCATGCATAAAGTCAAGATTATTTGTCATTAATTATCACTTTCAGGGCTTTTTCATCAGAAGTATGTTTAAACATATCATAGGCTTTTTCAAATTCAGAGAATTTAAAATGGTGCGTTGCCAGTTTTTCTAAAGGCAATTTGCCTGAACAGCAGGTTTTTAGCAGCATGGCTGTCGTATTGGCATTCACCTAACCCGTGGTGATGGTCAGGATTTTAATCCAGAGTTTGTTTAACTCAAAATTTACCGACTTGCCATGTACGCCCACATTGGCAATATGTCCGCCCTCTTTGACGACATTTTGGCAAATATTCCAAGTTGTTTCGGCACCTATAGCTTCCATGGCGCAGTCTACTCCACGACCACCTGTAATCTCTAAAATACGTTGTACAGCATCTTCTTTGGCAGAGTTAATAGTATGGGTTGCCCCCAATTCTTTTGCCATCGCCAAGCGGTTATCATCCATATCAACTGCAATAATTTGTGCAGGAGAATAGAACTGTGCGGTAAGCAGACAACCCATGCCAATTGGACCTGTACCCACAATTGCAATGGTATCACCAGGTTTAACATTGCCGTATTGCACACCAATTTCATGTGAAGTTGGCAATACATCAGACAAGAAAACCGCAACTTCTTCATTTAAACCTTCAGGCAGCAAATATAAAGAAGTGTCTGCAAATGGAGTACGGACATATTCAGCATGAGTACCATCAATCTTATATCCCATGATCTATCCGCCTTCATTTTGGCAGTGTGCATAGAGGTGTTTTAGACAGTTTTCACATGTACTACAACGGCTGACACAAGAAATAATCACCTTGTCGCCTTTTTTGAAATTTTTGACTGCCGAATCGACTTCTTCAACAATCCCGATACCTTCGTGACCTAAAATACGGCCATCAAATAGCCCTGTCTTGGCAACTGCAGTGTCTTGAATTTCTGGGTTTTTACCTTTCCAAATACCTAAGTCAGTACCGCAAATGGTAGTTTTGGTGAGACGAATCACGGCATCTGTTGGTTGTAAAATTTCTGGACGTGGGCGTTCTTCAAAACGAATATCATTGGCGCCGTGGTAGACCATGGCTTTCATTGTTTTTGACATTGTGACCATCCTTCTTAGTAATAATGATGAAAGACATCCAGCAGCCAACCTGTAGCAACCGTCATGCTCGCAGGATGTAATCTTTTTAAAGTAACAGGTCAAGATGACAAGTTCATGAGCAGTATTGTTGTTTTTAATAATTATAATATATAAGTTTATAATTAATATAGAAACCCCCTAATTTTTGCTAAAAACAGGGGATTTTTTTTGAAAGAGTTTTAAATCAGTTTAAGCGACTTTAAGCCGTGTGTTGCAAAGCCTGAATGAGTTTTTGATGTAACCCACCAAAACCACCATTTGACATAATGACCACAGCATCACCCTCACCTGCTTGGCTAACGATGTTTTGAATGATTTCGTCCAACGTATTGGCCACCACTGCATGATTACGAGCAGCTGCAACGACAGGCTGTAAATCCCAGTCTAAACCTTCGGGTTGATACCAAATTACAGCATCGGCCAAACGTGCTGAATCTGCCAAGCCCTCTTTATGACTGCCCATGCGCATGGTGTTGGAACGTGGTTCAATAATCGCCCAAAGCTTACGTTCACCCAAACGCTTACGTGCACCGTCCAGTGTAGTTTCAATTGCGGTTGGATGGTGGGCAAAGTCATCATAGACTTCAATGCCGCGTATGGTGCCTAATAACTCCATACGGCGTTTCACCCCACCAAAATTGGACAGTGCAGTACATGCAGTTTCAATTGCAACCCCAACATGCTCTGCTGCGGCGATGGTTGCTAAGGCATTGGCGACACTGTGCTGTCCGGTCATATTCCAGCGCACTTCACCTTGAAGCACACCATTTTTCAGGACTTTAAAATGTGAGCCATCTGCTGCAAGTTGTTCTGCATACAGTTCCGCTTGTGAATCTGCATTGAGTGAAGTACGTAGTACAGGTGTCCAGCAACCCATTTCTAACACTTCATCAATATGGGTTTCTGTAATTGGGGCAATGATGCGCCCTTCACTTGGGATGGTACGCACCAAATGATGGAATTGTTTTTGAATTGCGGCCAAATCATCAAAAATATCGGCATGGTCAAATTCAAGGTTATTTAAAATGGCGGTTTTAGGGTGGTAATGTACGAACTTAGAGCGTTTATCAAAAAATGCAGAGTCGTATTCATCGGCTTCGACACAGAAATACTTGCCTGCACCCAAACGTGCACTTTCACTAAAGCCTAAAGGAACGCCACCAATTAAAAAGCCTGGTTCCAAGCCTGCCTGATCCAAGACCCACGCCAACATGGTGGTGGTGGTGGTTTTGCCATGCGTACCTGCAACGCCCAGTACGTGCTTGCCTTGCAAGACATGATCGGCCAAAAATTGTGGACCAGAAATATACGGTAAACCTGCATTCAGCATATATTCAACCGCGTCTATTCCACGTTTCATGGCATTGCCCACAATCACCAAATCTGGATGCGGCTGTAAATGGCTGCGGTCATAACCCTGCATTAAGGTAATGCCTGCATTTTCCAGTTGAGTCGACATTGGTGGATAGACGTTTTGGTCTGAACCTGTGACGGTATGTCCTAAATCGCGGGCCAAAAGTGCCAAAGAGCCCATAAATGTGCCACAAATACCCAAAATATGCAGATGCATTCCGCCTTACTCCACTGCTTTTATAGACACATCACGTATTTTTGTGCTGTTGTCGTAATTAACTTGATTTGAAGCAACGATAGCAAGGGTTTTGGCGAAAAGATAGTGATTCTTGTATCTCATTTCAGAGATTTTTCAGTGCTGAATTTGCGCCAATCGATGTAAAAAATTACTGCTCTTACATTATTCATGGCAAATAGCTCGTAAAATAAAGCTGAATTTTTAAGATAGTACGACACAATGTCTTCAGCACTTTTACTTTTGGTGATTGCAAACTGTTTTATGACCTTGGCGTGGTATGGTCATCTCAAGTTTTTACCGCATGATGCGCCGCTGTGGCAGGCAATTTTATTCAGTTGGGTGATCGCCCTGTTTGAATACAGTTTGATGATTCCAGCTACCCGTTTGCTGTCGCAGCATGGCTGGGCAGTTGGTCAAATGAAAATTACCCAAGAAGTTGTGACTTTATTGGTGTTTGTACCGTTTATGATTTTTCTATTTAAGCAACCTTTTAAACTGGATTATTTATGGGCAGCTTTATGTTTATGTGGTTGCGTGTATTTTGTGTTTCGTGCACCTTAAAATGGTGCTTTTGCATGGCTTAAACAGCTCGCGTAGCTGCAATGGTGTGAGCCTGTGGTTAATTATTAGAAAATAACCTGATAAAAATAATCAAAAAAGTCGCTTGAGTCGCCGTGTTCAATTTTAACAAGTCGAAAAATCAGTCTATAATGTGGAGTTCTTATTCAAGCTTGGCTTTCTCGCCTGAATTTCTCTTTCCTTAATTTCGTTTCTGGAATATCTGTAATGAACGCGGCCGCTGCACAAGACGCTCCTCTCGTTGGAATTATCATGGGTTCTCAATCGGATTGGGCAACTCTCGAACACACTGCCAATATGCTGAAGCAGCTTGGTGTCCCATTTGAAGCGGAAGTTGTTTCTGCACACCGTACCCCAGATCGCTTATTTGAATATGCTGAACAAGCGCGTGATCGAGGCATTCAGGTGATTATTGCAGGTGCAGGTGGTGCCGCACACTTACCAGGGATGTGTGCGGCCAAAACTGATTTACCTGTTTTGGGTGTGCCAGTGAAATCTTCAATTTTAAATGGTGTCGATTCATTACTTTCGATTGTACAAATGCCTGCAGGGATTGCCGTAGGTACATTGGCCATAGGTCCTGCGGGAGCAACCAATGCGGCAATTATGGCTGCCCAAATTTTAGGTTTAACCCGTCCCGAGATTGCACAAAATGTTGCCAATTTCCGTGCCGCGCAAACTGAGAAAGTTTCAAGCAACAATATTCCAGGTCAGGCTTAAGCGGGACAATTACTATGGATAAGACCATCGGTATTTTTGGTGGCGGTCAATTGGGTCGCATGATGGCACAAGCGGCTTTACCCTTAAATATTCAATGTACCTTTTTTGAAGCCAGTCCAGATTGCCCAGCGGCAACCTTGGGTCAGGTTTTTGCCAGCAAAAGCGAAAATAGCCTACAAGATTTTATACACAGTGCCGATGTATTCAGCCTTGAGTTTGAAAATACTCCGTTGGCTGATGTTGATGTATTGATTAAGCACAAAGACTTGCATCCACCACGTCAGGCTTTGGCAATTGCCCAAAACCGCTTGCTGGAAAAAGGCTTATTTGATGAATTGGCGATTCCTGTTGCGCCGTATAAAGCGGTCAACTCGCTAGAAAGTTTACAGGCTGCTGTCGCTGAACTCGGTCTGCCAATTGTGCTCAAAACCGCAACAGGCGGCTATGATGGCAAAGGTCAGTTTGTCTTGCGCAGTGCCGATCAGATTGAACAAGCATGGGTGGAACTTGGCCCTGCAGGCAGCTTGATTGCAGAAAGTTTTGTAACTTTTTCACGTGAAGTATCTATTATTGCGGTGCGTGGTCAAAATGGTGAAGTTAAAACTTGGCCCTTGGCAGAAAACCATCATCACAACGGTATTTTATCGCACTCGATTGTACCTGCACCAAACAGCGCAGACTTACAGCCTGTGGCGCAAGACTACATCACTCGCCTACTTAATCACTTGAATTATGTTGGTGTGTTGACGCTAGAGCTATTTGTGACCGACAAGGGCTTGTATGCCAATGAAATGGCACCTCGTGTACATAACTCAGGTCATTGGTCTATTGAAGGTGCAGTGTGTTCGCAGTTTGAAAACCATATACGTGCTGTAGCGGGTTTACCGTTAGGCTCAACTGAAGTGGTACGTCCAACGGTGATGGTCAATATTATTGGTCAGCATCCAAAAACTGAAGATGTGTTGGCATTGAATGGCGCACATTTGCACTTGTACAATAAAACTGAGCGTGAAGGCCGTAAAATTGGGCATATTACTTTAATGCCGAATGATGCTGCTGAATTGACAGATTTATGCCGCCAATTGGCAAAAATTTTGCCAAATCCATTGGCGCTCAGTGCTGATATGAGCTTGTAAATTTAAAAATGATGCCAAAGCGCTCATCGTGATGAGCGCTTTTTTATGCGCTCACGTTTTTTATTCTGTCTATTTTTAAGGTGTTCTACCATTGATCTGTCTTGGATTGACGCTGCAATTTTAGGTTGATTAAGATAGATCAGGTTGAATAAGCGATTATCACCGTAGCAAAGCAATACTTAAAATAAAAATGCGCACAAGTCTGATGGGAAACAGATGATAATTATGAATTCAAAACTTTAAATTCAAATAGCGCGTTTTAAATTTAAAGCGTTGCTTCAACTTTGAATTTAAATATCAGATATGAATTTAAAGATAGATCTGCAGTTTTGAATTTAAATAAAGTAGCGGATCTTTTGATCTTTAAATTTAAAAAGCTACTTTTAAATTCAAAGTAATACATCGTAAATATGCAGTGAATGTCGTGTTTTGTGGATAACTTGGATTGGTTTAGTTTGAATTTAAACTTTTAAATTTAAAAGTCTTATTATGTGTTGTGTTTTTGAATTTAAAAATGTGAGATGTTGTGCTTATGGATAAGTATTTTAAATTTAAAACGAGAAAATGAATTTAAAACTGTGTAAATGAATTTAAAGTTACAGATTTTCATCTGATCTATATGGCTGAAGATGTTATGGTAAAGCCAAGATTTAAATTCAAAACACATCAAAGGGTATTATGCATCGTTTCGCTGTGATTTTTGCGACAGCTGCCATGGCAGCTACTCAGGTTCAAGCAGAACTGATTATCAATGGAAAATCTGTCACCGTAACACCAACGGTCAGTACATCTACAAATTTTCAACCACAAAACCATTTTCAAAGTTGTTTGGCCAATTTACGCAGCCAAGCCATTGCCAAAGGGGTGAGTGGAAGCAGTTATGATCGCTATACTCAAAATCTTAGTCCAGATTATTCAGTCATCGAGCGTTTAAATTACCAACCTGAATTTTCCACGCCAATTTGGGACTACCTTTCAGGCTTGGTGGATGATGAGCGCGTGCAGGCGGGGCAGCAGAAATTGGCACAGCACCGTGATGTGCTTAATCGTGTTGCAGCAGCCTATGGCATACCTGCAGAAACTGTAGTGGCGGTTTGGGGTGTAGAAAGTAACTTTGGTGCGATTTCAGGATCATATCCATTATTACAAGCGCTAGGAACCTTGAGCTGTGAAGGACGCCGTCAAAGTTATTTCCGTGGTGAGTTTTTTACCACCATGCGTTTATTACAACGTGGTGATGTCACTGAATCACAATTAAAAGGCTCATGGGCAGGAGCGTTTGGGCATACCCAATTTATGCCATCGACCTATGATGAATTGGCGGTCGATTTTGATGGTGATGGTCGCCGTGACTTGGTGTCTAGTATTCCAGATGCTTTGGCTTCCACCGCTAACTTTTTAAAACGTCGTGGCTGGCAAACAGGGCAGCCGTGGGGTTTTGAAGTCAAAGTACCCGCAGGCATGTCTTTGAGTGGTGAAGGGCGACGCAATAAAAAATCCCTCAGTAGTTGGGTCAATCGTGGGTTGACCCGCGCAGATGGTTCGGCATTGATTCAGGGCAATTTATCGGATAGTAGTCAGGCAGGCTTGATGGCGCCTGCGGGTGCGAATGGCCCTATATTCTTAGTGTTTAGAAACTTCGATGCCATTTATAGCTATAACGCAGCAGAAAGTTATGCCTTAGCGATTGCGCATTTATCAGATCGTTTAATGGGACAGTCTGCATTTCGTACCGCTTGGCCAACCGATGATGCAGGTACATCCCGCGCAGAACGTCGTGAAATTCAACGCTTTTTGTTAAGTCGTGGTTATGACATTGGTGAAGTGGATGGTTTAATTGGCGACAAAACCCGTCAAGCGATTCGTCAGGAACAGATGCGACTCGGTTTGGCTGCAACAGGTCGGGCAGGGCAGCAAATTTTAAGAGCGTTTCGAAATGAATCGGCCAAACAAATGATGCAATAAGTGGTTGCGATTGCATAAAAAAGGTCTGCGAATATGCAGACCTTTTTAATTTCTGTCTTAAAACAGGTGTTTAAGGTTCAATTTTCACTGCTTCAAGTAAATCAAAAATCACAGTTGTGACATCTTGGCTTAATTCTTTGTTATTAAAAATTTCATAAGCTGAAATGGTGATATCAGTATCACTTGGCAGCAAACGCTGTTCTTCTTCAATCAGGTGTTCAATTGGTAATAAGGTCTGTCTAACCTCAAGATGCAAAATATCTTTGTATTCAATATTTTCATCTTCAAGTTCAATTACTTGCTCATTCAAATACGGCAATAAAATAGAGTGGAGACAAGGTTGAAGCTCAACAATATCAAAAATTTCGATATCACGGCTTTGTTCAATCGTGCTGATGTGGTCATTTACTTCAATCAGGATATGGTAGTAACTCACATGAATCTCCACAGATCGTTCAGGGTTATACAGAGCCTTCACAATAACATGAAATGAGTAAATTTGCTGCCTTTGCGCGTGTAAGGGATATGCAACTATCGTACAGGGTGAGGGCAGTATTGTGTTTTAGTCACTTCAGTTTGTCAAATTGCTTAATGCCGTGCATGGAGTAAATCGAGATCCGCAGGGCGCAGTTGGAAATTCTGTAACTGCTGATCTTTTAGCATTGGATACATTAAGGCATAAGGGTCATTATGGTGTGCTAAACCCAAAGCATGCCCGAATTCATGCGCCAAAGTTAAGCGTAAATCATCTTTAGATTGAAACTCGTAAATCCGAATGGCCTGACCATCAAAGTTGCCTTTATCAAATAAACGTGGTTGAAAACGTGCATTAAATTGCTGGATGGATACATCAATGTCTTGATTAAGTTGATTGAGGGCATCGACTTGTTGATTGAGCTGGTTAATTTGCTGATTAAATTGCGCTATTTCGTGTTCTAAACTCCACATGTGTTGCTGGATTTCTTGTTTTTTGGCTGCAAAAACTTCCTGTTGCGAAGGATGTAGCCCACCACTTTGGTTAATTTGCTGTACTTGACGATTGTATTGTTCAAGTTGTTGTTCAAATAGCATTTTTTTGGCATCAAGCTGTTGATTTTTATCTTTAATTTCTTGTTTTAGTGCTTGAACATTTTGGTTTTGATTGTTCCAGTATTGTTGGCGTTGTTGAATGACTGTAAGTTGCTGTTGTCGTTGGTTTGATTCATCTTGACGATGATCATAAATCAAGTGAATGGCGAGCTTGGCATTTGGATCATATACAAAATAATCTTGTTCCGTCCCTTGTTTCCAAATATGGGTGGCTTCCTGACTCAGTTGTAGTAAATCGGCATGGCTTAAGCCAAAACGCGGATCGACTTCAGCAATACGATAACGTAAGCGAGTATCTAAAGGATGTTTTAAATGATCTAGTGCAGTATTGTGTCGTGTATTAGGATGTTGAATATTTTGATAAATCAGCAAGATAGAAAACAGTATGATTGCACCCAATAGAAACAAACGCATTGCCAAGCAACTTCCTTTTTTGACTTACTGTAGCCGAAAGTAGGGCAGAAACTCAATCGATTTGCGGTTGGCGCATCATTTTATCTATTGTACTCGGTTGAGCGTCCAATTGTCTGTGCTCTTTCATTTAAATCTTGAAGTCAGTGTATGGATATCGAAAAGAAAAACCGCGCTGCAATTGCTTGCAGCGCGGTTTCTGATGTGCGTTAAAGCGACAAATTATTTTTTGTCATCTTTGACTTCTGTGAATTCAGCATCTACAACGCCATCATCGGCTTTTTGTTGACCTGCGTCACCGCCAAAGGCATTCGGATCAAAACCTTGTGCACCGCCTTGACCTTGTGCAGCTTCATACGCACGTTGCGTAATTGGCATGATGATGTTTTGCAATGCTTCAGTTTTCGCTTTGATTGCATCTACATCATTTTCTTTGGTTGTCGCTTCAAGCTCAGTGACTGCAGTTTCAATCGCAGTTTTCTCATCAGCAGTCACTTGTTCACCAAGATCTTTGACTGCTTTTTGAGCAGAAGAAACTAAAGCATCCGCTTCGTTACGTGCTTTTGCAAGTTCTTCAAACTTACGATCTTCTTCAGCATTCGCTTCAGCATCTTTAATCATCGCTTCAATTTCGGCATCGCTCAAACCAGAGTTTGCTTTAATTTGAATTGATTGTTCTTTGCCTGTGCTCTTGTCTTTAGCAGACACTTTCAAGATACCGTCAGCGTTAATGTCGAACGAAACTTCAATTTGTGGCACACCGCGTGGCGCAGGTGGAATGTCACCTAATTGGAAGTTACCCAACAATTTGTTTTGTTGAGCCATTTTACGCTCACCTTGGTAAACTGAAATGTCTACCGCAGGCTGGTTGTCTGCCGCTGTTGAGAACACTTGAGATTTCTTCGCAGGAATCGTCGTGTTTTTCTCAATGATTGGCGTCAACACACCGCCCATGGTTTCAATACCAAGAGTTAATGGCGTTACGTCTAAAAGTAATACGTCAGTTTTGTCACCAGACAATACCGCACCCTGAATTGCTGCACCAATCGCAACAGCTTCATCTGGGTTTACGTCTTTACGTGGCTCTTTACCAAAGAATTCTTGTACTTTTTGTTGTACAAGTGGCATACGTGATTGACCACCCACCAAAATTACGTCAGAGATGTCAGAAGTTGAAAGTCCTGCATCTTGTAGCGCAATTTTACATGGCTCAATGGTACGAGCGACTAAATCAGCAACCAAACCTTCAAGTTTGGCACGAGTCACGTTCATTACCAAGTGCTTCGGACCTGTTGCATCTGCAGTGATGTACGGTAAGTTAATTTCAGTCGCGTTAGAAGAAGAAAGCTCGATTTTTGCTTTCTCAGCTGCTTCTTTTAGACGTTGTAGTGCCAATGGATCTTGTTTTAAGTTGAAGTTTTGCTCTTTTTTGAACTCTTCAACCAAGTATTCGATCAAGGCATTGTCAAAGTCTTCACCACCAAGGAAGGTATCACCGTTGGTGGATAGCACTTCAATTTGTTGGTCGCCATCAAGGTCTGCAATTTCAATGATCGATACGTCAAAAGTACCACCACCCAAGTCATATACAGCAACTTTACGGTCGCCTTCTTTCTTGTCCATACCAAATGCAAGTGCAGCAGCAGTTGGCTCGTTGATGATACGTTTAACTTCTAAGCCTGCAATTTTACCCGCATCTTTGGTTGCTTGACGCTGCGCATCGTTAAAGTACGCAGGTACAGTAATAACAGCTTCAGTAACTGTTTCGCCCAAATAATCTTCGGCAGTCTTTTTCATCTTTTTCAAAATTTCAGCAGAAATTTGCTGTGGCGCAAGTTTCTTGTCATTCACTTCAACCCAAGCATCACCATTGTCTGCTTTGATGATTTTGTAAGGTACAAGACCAATGTCTTTTTGTACCGCTTGGTCTTCATAACGACGACCAATCAAACGCTTAATTGCGAATAATGTGTTTTTCGGGTTAGTTACAGCCTGACGTTTTGCAGATTGACCTACAAGAATTTCGCCATCTTTGTAAGCAATAATAGATGGAGTTGTACGTGCACCTTCTGCGTTTTCAATTACTTTAACTTTGTCGCCTTCAAGTACCGCTACACATGAGTTAGTTGTACCTAAGTCAATTCCAATAATTTTAGCCATTTGGATGTTTCCTCAAAAATTCTTTTTCAATGTTTTCACTTGTTATTCGATATGAGAGCCAATCAAAATTTTTCAAGTTGTTTGGATGAAAATTTTTTATCAACTCTCGATTTTATAAGGCTTAAGCGCCAACCATCACCATTGCAGGGCGTAGTAAGCGACCATGTAAGGTGTAGCCTTTTTGTAATACGTTGCCAATTTCATTGGCTTTTGCATTTGGATCAATCCCCACAGCTTGATGCAGGTCTGCATTGAAACCATTGGCTGTATCAATCACCACTACACCAAACTTTTCTAAAGTGGTCAGTAGGGATTTTAGGGTCAGCTCCACACCTTCAGACAAAGCCGTTTTTTCATCACCATTGGCGGCAATAGCACGCTCAAGGTTGTCTACAGAATCCAACAATTCTTTAGCAAACTTTTCTAAAGCAAACTTTTTAGCGGTATCTGCTTCACGTTCTAAACGCTCTTTGGTTTTTTCTGCTTCGTAAACTGCATTGGCAGTACGTGCTTTTTCCAATTTTAGGTTTTCTTCAAGTTCGCTCAGTTGTTCTTGTAAAGACTCAACGGAAACTTCTGCTTGCTCAGTATCTTGCGCTGTTTGTTGTTCCGTTTGCGCTTGCTCAAGGTCTTGAGTTTGCTCGTTCTGCTCAGTTGCCATTGATTTACTCCGTTTAAATGGGTTTTTAAACATGTACAGTCCTTTGGCGTCAGTGCTAATGCAAACTGCGTTATTGCTGAACTGCCATGGTTTGAGAAGTTCGTAATTAGCTAAGAAATCGGGGCAGGGCAGGCAAAATTCAAGCGTGCCAGTAGATTAATTTTCATTGCCATGAAATTTGGTCAAAACAATACATTTTGAATCAAGATGTCGGCGGATGAATGAAGCAAATTAAACTTTGAAACTTATAATATTTTTTTGTTTAAAAAAGTATGGTAATAGGGAGCTGATTATTCAGCTAAACCAGTGCTTTTATTACGGAGATAGCTAAAAACACTGTTTTATCAACAGGATTCGACTGGGTGTTTGTTCACTATATTGTGCATGCGTATGATTAGAGTTTTTAAGTTTTGGTTGATTAATCGCTAAAACAACTTAATCGAGAGTAATTATATATTTTACACAAAACCTAACACTGCTTATTCTTTGTGCATAGATGCTTTATCGCTGTAGATTCTAGTGTATTGTTAAATGTGTTTTCGGGGCTTATCTAACTTCTGGATAAGCCCTTTTTTTACCTCATTTGTTTAGCTTTACTGCAAGACTCAATCACGATCACGTCTTTGTTCACGGTCTCTGCGGTTTTCCTGCCAGCGCTTTTGTTGAGCATCGCGTTGTTTTTGCCAGCGTTTACGTGCTTCCTCACGCTTTTTTTGTTCAGCTTCAAGTTGATGCTTACGCTTTTGCTCTAGTTGTTTGCGCTGCTGTTCCGATAAGCGTTTACGCTGCTGTTCCGCTAAGCGTTTACGTTGTTCCGCTAAGCGTTTTCGCTCTTGTTCATAGCGTTGTTGCTGTAATTGCTGTTGTCGTTTTTGTTCCCATTCACGACGCTCTATTTCACGCTTACGACGTTCTAATTCCACCCGATTTTTACCTTGTTGATATTCCCAACGCTGACGATCATTGTCATAACGTCGATCATCATAATCATGGCGACGTTCATAACGAGGATCATAACGGCCATCGTAGTAACCTTCGTCAGGCACGACCACGCAACCTACGGCTAAAATGGCAGTTGCGCACGAAAGTAAGATTAATTTTTTAGTCATGCTCTGCCTCCTGAGCTAATTAGGTGAATTTGTCTGAAACATCAAACATAGACAGCAAGAGTGTCAATGACAATGTCATAAAAGCAGGGTAGCGTATAGCTAATGTGTATGTGTATAACGATTGAAGCACTTGTATAACAAAATGGTCACTGTGCTGTTGATCATGAAGAAATTATGAAGCGTTTAGGTAAATTATGCAGATATATAAAAAGGAATAGGCATGCAAATTTTGAATACTTCTCTCAAAAATAAATTGCACAAAGGACAAGGTGCTGCTGCACGTGCATTAAATAAGTTACCAAGTCGAGTACATCATACTTTGGCTCAAGCCTTGGGTTATCCGTATCATTACCCAGA
Organism: Acinetobacter sp. SCLZS86; assembly: GCF_021560715.1. Taxonomy (NCBI): domain Bacteria; kingdom Pseudomonadati; phylum Pseudomonadota; class Gammaproteobacteria; order Moraxellales; family Moraxellaceae; genus Acinetobacter; species Acinetobacter sp. SCLZS86. The sequence goes on along the minus strand of NZ_CP090864.1, from coordinate 3,074,554 downwards.
CCTTGATCCATTTATTAAATGCATGATGGCAGCACAATTAAAACAAGGGAAAATAGGTTTTATTGGTGCTGACCCTGTGCAGTCTAGACAGGCATTTGATCGACAAATGCAATCTATTCTGAGCACTCCAACTGCGGTCAAACGAGTTGAAGAAATCCGTTTAAACTTGGCCAGTGGCAATATCGCAGCACGGTATTATCATCCTGCACCCCATAAAAAACTACCCTTAATCGTGTTTTATCATGGTGGTGGGTTTGTAGTGGGTGGTTTAGACAGCCATGACGAATTTTGTCGCTTAATGGCGGTACATGCCCATGCACAAGTGTTGAGTGTTGAATATCCACTCGCGCCTGAAGCCAGCCCACAGCAGATTATTCAAGTCTGTGAAGATGCTTTGGCATGGGCATATCAACATCGTCGCGAAATGAAAATTTTAAAAAATCGCATAGCGGTGGCAGGCGATAGCGCAGGTGGCAATATTGCTGCGGTAGTTGCACAGCGTAGTGCTCAATCAGCTTATGCACCTAACGCCCAATTTTTAATTTATCCAGCCTTGGATTTTAAGAGCCGCCATCCTTCATTCTTTGCTTATAAAGATGGTTTAGTATTGACGGGACAAGATATTGATTTTGTCACCCAGCACTATGCCACACAGCATCAGGTCGCTTTGGATGATCCAATCATTTCGCCAACTTTTGGCAAATTGAAAAAACTGGCACCTGCTTTTGTGGTCACAGCAGGACATGATGTTTTGCATGATGAAGCAGAAATTTATGCGCATAAATTGCGTCAAAATGCTGTCACGGTTAAATATTTAGAATATTTAGATCAAACACATGGTTTTATTAGTATGACCTTTGTTTCGCGTCGTGCCAAAAAAATCAGCATTGAATTGTGTAAAAATTTTAGAAAATTTTGGGATCGACCACGTAGTTAAAACTTGGGTTGGTTTTGTTAATCTGTTTCACGTGGAACAATTAAACGAGAGTAGAGATTTCGGCTTCAGGAAAAGTTAGTTCGAACTCGGGCACCTAAAAACCGTTGATGAAGCGTGCCTGATTAAAATCAGGAAACAAATTTGGATTCGATTGCCAAGATGTGTATTTGAGTGGAATTAATCTGCCGCGAAAAGAAGGATTAAATTGATAAGATTTCCCTTGCCATATTTGCTAAATTTTTAAAAGTGCAGCAGGGATGTAACGACTATCAATATCAAAGCCGTGTAACTTATTACATTTTTTAAGTTGAATGGCGAGTTGTAAATCTACGTGTTGTATTTTGCAACTCATCTGTCGATTTTGAATATCCCAATCAAAGCTTACCAGTTGTTTAGGAATGTCCTAAAGTTGTTGTCCGTGTTGCACAGAAGACTCGGTTGAAACGAAAATTTTAGGAATAGTAGATAAACGACGCTGCGTAAATAAAGGATGATTCTAAAATCAGCAGCTCACCATAAGCACCAATAGGGCGAGCGTGATAACGCACCCACATGACTTAAACAAAACGTCCTAAAAAAGAAGGTGTCAAGCCAAAAGGTAGAGCTTGTTTTAAAAATTGTGGGCTGAGCCAATAATTTAAAATATAGGCTTCACCTTGAGGTTGCCAAGGTGCTGAACATAGTCGGATCTGATCAGAATTATTTTTTACATAAGTTTTCCAGCATGATAGAAAATAACCACTGATTTATTCGCATAATCTTATTAATATAGATGCAATGCAAATACAACACAGATGGATTGGTCAGCAAATGTTAAAACAAAGTGTGTTTACCATGGCAGCAATGCTTATCAGTTTCAATGCGATGGCAGCCAACACTGTGGTAGAAATGACAACCAGCATGGGCAATATTGAAATCGAACTGTTTAATGATAAAGCCCCAATTTCTGCAAAGAATTTTGAAAACTATGCTAAGTCAAACTTCTATAACGGTACAATCTTCCATCGTGTCATCCCGGGCTTTATGGTGCAAGGCGGTGGTATGGATGCCAATATGCAAGAAAAGCCAACCAAAGCAACCATTCGTAATGAATCAAGCAATGGTTTGAAAAATACCCGTGGTACCTTGGCGATGGCACGTATGAATCATCCTGACTCTGCCAGCAGCCAATTCTTTATTAATGTGGTAGATAACGATTTCTTAAATCGAAGTCCACGTAACGCAGGTTATGCGGTATTTGGTCAAGTCACTAAAGGGATGGATGTTGTCGATAAAATTGTGAAAGTACCCACTGGAAACTATGGCATGCACCAGAATGTACCTAAACAAGCGGTAAAAATACTCAGTGTGAAAGTAAAAGAGACTGCCCCAACAAAATAAGCGGATTTAGATTACAAAAATATGAAAAACATATTTTTAATTTAAAATTATAGGGTTAGTGCGATTTTTGAGTATTTTTGAACCAAAATGGTGCGTAAAAATCCAACACTCGTGAAAACAAGCAGTTAAAAGCGCTTGCACGTGTAGGAAATTGCCCTATAATGCACTCATCCCGACGCGAAACAGCCTACGAACTTAGCTTACAGGGTTAAGTTGTTAGAAGTGTTTTGCGTTAAAATTTCTGCTGACGAGGCAGAAATTAAGATCATTAAGAGATTATGAAGAACAACTTGTGTGGATTTTTACTGATTGATTAATCGAACATATTTCATTGATTGATTGGTTTAAATTACTCGAAGTTTATTTGAGCGAATTTAAGTCAGAAAATTGATGAGCCAGATTTGGAAGTTTAGATTAAAACTTCAAAATGATTTTAACTGAAGAGTTTGATCATGGCTCAGATTGAACGCTGGCGGCAGGCTTAACACATGCAAGTCGAGCGGGCGAGGTTGCTTCGGTAACTGAGCTAGCGGCGGACGGGTGAGTAATGCTTAGGAATCTGCCTATTAGTGGGGGACAACATTCCGAAAGGGATGCTAATACCGCATACGTCCTACGGGAGAAAGCAGGGGATCTTTATGACCTTGCGCTAATAGATGAGCCTAAGTCGGATTAGCTAGTTGGTGGGGTAAAGGCCTACCAAGGCGACGATCTGTAGCGGGTCTGAGAGGATGATCCGCCACACTGGGACTGAGACACGGCCCAGACTCCTACGGGAGGCAGCAGTGGGGAATATTGGACAATGGGGGGAACCCTGATCCAGCCATGCCGCGTGTGTGAAGAAGGCCTTTTGGTTGTAAAGCACTTTAAGTGGGGAGGAGGCTTACCTGGTTAATACCTGGGCTAAGTGGACGTTACCCACAGAATAAGCACCGGCTAACTCTGTGCCAGCAGCCGCGGTAATACAGAGGGTGCGAGCGTTAATCGGATTTACTGGGCGTAAAGCGCGCGTAGGTGGTTAATTAAGTCAAATGTGAAATCCCCGAGCTTAACTTGGGAATTGCATTCGATACTGGTTAGCTAGAGTATGGGAGAGGATGGTAGAATTCCAGGTGTAGCGGTGAAATGCGTAGAGATCTGGAGGAATACCGATGGCGAAGGCAGCCATCTGGCCTAATACTGACACTGAGGTGCGAAAGCATGGGGAGCAAACAGGATTAGATACCCTGGTAGTCCATGCCGTAAACGATGTCTACTAGCCGTTGGAGGATTTGATCCTTTAGTGGCGCAGCTAACGCGATAAGTAGACCGCCTGGGGAGTACGGTCGCAAGACTAAAACTCAAATGAATTGACGGGGGCCCGCACAAGCGGTGGAGCATGTGGTTTAATTCGATGCAACGCGAAGAACCTTACCTGGCCTTGACATAGTAGAGACTTTCCAGAGATGGATTGGTGCCTTCGGGAATCTACATACAGGTGCTGCATGGCTGTCGTCAGCTCGTGTCGTGAGATGTTGGGTTAAGTCCCGCAACGAGCGCAACCCTTTTCCTTACTTGCCAGCATTTCGGATGGGAACTTTAAGGATACTGCCAGTGACAAACTGGAGGAAGGCGGGGACGACGTCAAGTCATCATGGCCCTTACGGCCAGGGCTACACACGTGCTACAATGGTCGGTACAAAGGGTTGCTACACAGCGATGTGATGCTAATCTCAAAAAGCCGATCGTAGTCCGGATCGCAGTCTGCAACTCGACTGCGTGAAGTCGGAATCGCTAGTAATCGCGGATCAGAATGCCGCGGTGAATACGTTCCCGGGCCTTGTACACACCGCCCGTCACACCATGGGAGTTTGTTGCACCAGAAGTAGGTAGTCTAACCGTAAGGAGGACGCTTACCACGGTGTGGCCGATGACTGGGGTGAAGTCGTAACAAGGTAGCCGTAGGGGAACCTGCGGCTGGATCACCTCCTTAACGAAAGATTGACGATTGGTAAGAATCCACAACAAGTTGTTCTTCATTGATGTATCTGAGGGTCTGTAGCTCAGTTGGTTAGAGCACACGCTTGATAAGCGTGGGGTCACAAGTTCAAGTCTTGTCAGACCCACCACTACTGACGAAGCAATTATGCAGAAGAAGATACATCGAATCACAGATGATAAGCTGGGGACTTAGCTTAGTTGGTAGAGCGCCTGCTTTGCACGCAGGAGGTCAGGAGTTCGACTCTCCTAGTCTCCACCAAATTTCAAGATTAGAAAACTTAAAGCACTGCTTTAAGGCTTTTCCTTGAAATTTAAGCAAACAGCTATGCTGTGCGCAGGCACACATATACTGGAGCTTTAAGCTAAAGATTGCAGAACTTAATAAAAGATCGAAAGAATCGAGTGATTAGATTTGATGGTTTATTAAGTTCTGTGATTTAAATATCACAGTATTTACTGCAGTCCGACGAGGATGCATTAATTCATTAACAGATTGGCAAAATTGAGTCTGAAATAAATTGTTCAACTCATTTAATTCAAGATTGACAGTAATGCTTCGGTGTTACGGTTTAATTACGAATTGAAATGAGAACTAGCAAATTAACTGAATCAAGCGTTTTGGTATATGAATTTAGATTGAAGCTGTACAGTGCTTAAGTGCACAAAGCAACAAACTGTGGGCGCAAGCCTGTTGTTACACTCACTTGTAAGTGTTAACGACTGTTTGGGGTTGTATAGTCAAGTAATTAAGTGCATGTGGTGGATGCCTTGGCAGTCAGAGGCGAAGAAAGACGTGATAGCCTGCGAAAAGCTCCGGGGAGGCGGCAAATATCCTTTGATCCGGAGATTTCTGAATGGGGAAACCCACCTACCTTAAGGTAGGTATCGTATGATGAATACATAGTCATACGAAGCGAACGCGGGGAAGTGAAACATCTCAGTACCCGTAGGAAAAGAAATCAATTGAGATTCCCTCAGTAGCGGCGAGCGAAAGGGGAAAAGCCCATTAAGTTATGTGTGTTTTAGTGGAATGCTCTGGGAAGTGCAACCATAGTGGGTGATAGTCCTGTACACGAAAGGGCACACATAATGATGACGAGTAGGGCGAGGCACGTGAAACCTTGTCTGAATATGGGGGGACCATCCTCCAAGGCTAAATACTCCTGACTGACCGATAGTGAACCAGTACCGTGAGGGAAAGGCGAAAAGAACCCCTGTGAGGGGAGTGAAATAGATCCTGAAACCGCATGCATACAAGCAGTGGGAGCCAACTTGTTTGGTGACTGCGTACCTTTTGTATAATGGGTCAGCGACTTATATTCAGTAGCGAGGTTAACCGAATAGGGGAGCCGTAGAGAAATCGAGTCTTAATAGGGCGTCTAGTTGCTGGGTATAGACCCGAAACCGGGTGATCTATCCATGAGCAGGTTGAAGGTTGGGTAACACTAACTGGAGGACCGAACCCACTGTCGTTGAAAAGCCAGGGGATGACTTGTGGATAGGGGTGAAAGGCTAATCAAACTCGGTGATAGCTGGTTCTCCCCGAAAGCTATTTAGGTAGCGCCTCGGACGAATACCATTGGGGGTAGAGCACTGTTTCGGCTAGGGGGTCATCCCGACTTACCAAACCGATGCAAACTCCGAATACCAATGAGTACTATCCGGGAGACAGACTGCGGGTGCTAACGTCCGTAGTCAAGAGGAAAACAATCCAGACCGCCAGCTAAGGCCCCAAAATCATAGTTAAGTGGGAAACGATGTGGGAAGGCATAGACAGCTAGGAGGTTGGCTTAGAAGCAGCCACCCTTTAAAGAAAGCGTAATAGCTCACTAGTCGAGTCGGCCTGCGCGGAAGATGTAACGGGGCTAAAACTATGTGCCGAAGCTGCGGATGCATAATTTATTATGCGTGGTAGGGGAGCGTTCTGTAAGCCGAAGAAGGTGGATTGAGAAGTCTGCTGGAGGTATCAGAAGTGCGAATGCTGACGTGAGTAACGACAAAACGGGTGAAAAACCCGTTCGCTGAAAGACCAAGGGTTCCAGTCCAACGTTAATCGGGGCTGGGTGAGTCGACCCCTAAGGCGAGGCCGAGAGGCGTAGTCGATGGGAAATTGGTTAATATTCCAATACTTCAGTGTAATGCGATGAGAGGACGGAGAAGGTTAAGTCAGCCTGGCGTTGGTTGTCCAGGTGAAAGGAAGTAGGCATGCATCTTAGGCAAATCCGGGGTGCTCTATGCTGAGATCTGATAGCAAGCTGTACTTGTACAGTGAAGTGGCTGATACCCTGCTTCCAGGAAAAGTCTCTAAGCTTCAGTTACACTGGAATCGTACCCGAAACCGACACAGGTGGTCAGGTCGAGTAGACCAAAGCGCTTGAGAGAACTCTGCTGAAGGAACTAGGCAAAATGGTACCGTAACTTCGGGAGAAGGTACGCTGTTGATGGTGATAGGACTCGCTCCTTGAGCTGTCGACAGCCTCAGAAACCAGGCCGCTGCAACTGTTTATTAAAAACATAGCACTCTGCAAACACGAAAGTGGACGTATAGGGTGTGATGCCTGCCCGGTGCTGGAAGGTTAATTGATGGGGTTAGCGTAAGCGAAGCTCTTGATCGAAGCCCCAGTAAACGGCGGCCGTAACTATAACGGTCCTAAGGTAGCGAAATTCCTTGTCGGGTAAGTTCCGACCTGCACGAATGGCATAATGATGGCGGCGCTGTCTCCAGCAGAGGCTCAGTGAAATCGAATTCGCCGTGAAGATGCGGTGTACCCGCGGCTAGACGGAAAGACCCCGTGAACCTTTACTGCAGCTTGACATTGAACTTTGACCTTACTTGTGTAGGATAGGTGGGAGGCTTTGAAACTTGGACGCTAGTCCGAGTGGAGCCGTCCTTGAAATACCACCCTGGTAATGTTGAGGTTCTAACTCTGTCCCGTTATCCGGGACGAGGACCATGTCTGGTGGGTAGTTTGACTGGGGCGGTCTCCTCCTAAAGAGTAACGGAGGAGTACGAAGGTGCGCTCAGCGTGGTCGGAAATCACGCGTAGAGTATAAAGGCAAAAGCGCGCTTAACTGCGAGACCCACAAGTCGAGCAGGTACGAAAGTAGGTCTTAGTGATCCGGTGGTTCTGTATGGAAGGGCCATCGCTCAACGGATAAAAGGTACTCTGGGGATAACAGGCTGATACCGCCCAAGAGTTCATATCGACGGCGGTGTTTGGCACCTCGATGTCGGCTCATCTCATCCTGGGGCTGAAGCAGGTCCCAAGGGTATGGCTGTTCGCCATTTAAAGAGGTACGCGAGCTGGGTTTAGAACGTCGTGAGACAGTTCGGTCCCTATCTACCGTGGGCGCTGGAAATTTGAGAGGATCTGCTCCTAGTACGAGAGGACCAGAGTGGACGAACCTCTGGTGTACCGGTTGTGACGCCAGTCGCATCGCCGGGTAGCTATGTTCGGAAGGGATAACCGCTGAAAGCATCTAAGCGGGAAGCCTACCTCAAGATAAGATTTCCCCGAGGCTTTATGCCTCCTAAAGAGCCGTTGAAGACTACGACGTTGATAGGTTGGATGTGGAAGCATAGCGATATGTGAAGCTGACCAATACTAATTGCTCGTGAGGCTTGACTATACAACACCCAAACAGTTGGCGTTGTATGCTCAATCGATTCAAATCCAATCAGTCAATTCAGACTGATCTTGATTTAGTTAACGCTAAACAATAAAATTCAGACCCAATACAGCCCAATCTGTTACAGATTCGGAAAACGCAGTGCATCACAGTCGTGAGTAAGACCAATGCAAGTCTCCGTAAACAGTTGTGCTGGCGACCATAGCAAGAGTGAACCACCTGATCCCTTCCCGAACTCAGAAGTGAAACCTCTTCGCGCTGATGGTAGTGTGGGGTTACCCATGTGAGAGTAAGTCATCGCCAGCTCATTATTCAAAGCCCCCTTGACATAAACGTCAAGGGGGCTTTTTTATACGGAAAGGAAAATATTAAGAAGAAAAGTAGAAGAAAGAAGTTTAAAACAATATATTTACAATAATAAATTATGTGAAAAATATAGCATATATCAAAATATCATAAATTACTGCAAGTCTATTTGGTCGAATTTATCTACAACTTTAGTCTAGGTTTTTAAGAAAATTAACCAGAGTTAAGTTTTTGCTGTAGACAAAAAGTGAATATTGATTCATTTTATATACAAAAGTGAATAACCATTCATTTTTTTATAAAATAAAAAGCTCACAATTGGAGGTGAGGGAAAAATGACAGCAACAACAATGAATGTGAATGCTGTAGTGGATCAAGCTAAGTTTAAACCTTTTCATTTAAAAATTGTACTTTGGTGCGTATTTGTCGTTATTTTTGACGGTTATGATTTGGCGATTAACGGTGTGGCTTTACCACTACTGATGCAAGAATGGAATATGACGGCTGTACAGGCAGGTATGCTTGCGAGTACGGCACTGGCAGGCATGATGTTTGGCGCCATGCTGTTTGGCATGTTGGCAGACAAAATTGGCCGTAAAAATGTCATATTAATTTGTGTGACGTTATTTAGTGGCTTTACTTTTTGGGGCGGCTTTGCATCCAACCCAACAGAGTTTGGTATTTTACGTTTTATTGCAGGTTTAGGGATTGGCGGGGTATTGCCTAACCTCGTGGCTTTAACCTCTGAATATGCACCACAAAAAATGCGTAGTACCTTAGTTACCACCATGTTCAGCGGCTATGCCGTGGGCGGCATTATGGCAGCCTTACTTGGTGCATGGTTGACGCCTAGCTTTGGCTGGGAAGTGATGTTCTATATTGCGGGATTACCGTTACTTATTTTGCCTTTATTGTGGTTTTTCTTACCAGAATCTTTAACTTTTTTGGTGAAAAAACAGCAACATGAAAAAGCGCGTCACATCGTCCAGCAAATTAGCCCACAAGAAAATATCAGCCCACAAACACAATTTGTATTAAATGAAGTACAAACCGCAGATGCCTCAATTGCAGCCTTATTTCAAAATAACCGTGGCATGAGTACTTTGCTGTTTTGGTGCTGCTTCTTTATGTGTTTGTTGATGGTTTATGCTTTGGGCAGTTGGTTGCCAAAACTGATGATGGCAGCAGGTTATTCGCTGGGTAACAGTTTAATGTTCTTAATGGCGATGAACATTGGTGCTGTGATCGGAACCATCAGTGGCGGGATTTTAGCAGACCGTTTCCACTTAAAACCTGTGATTATTGGCATGTTTTTATTGGGCGCATTCTCTCTAGTGGGTCTAGGCTTTAATTCACCACAGCCTGTGATTTATTTATTGGTGGGCTTAGCAGGTGCTTCTGCCATTGGCAGCAGTATTTTATTGTATAGCTTTGTTGCTCAGTATTATCCACTTACGATTCGTTCTACAGGTATCGGCTGTGCTTCTGCAGTGGGGCGTGTCGGTGCGATTGTAGGCCCTATTATTATTGGCGTACTTTTGGGCATGGATTTACCACATAAAATGAACTTTTTGGCGGTGGCGATTCCTGCAGTGATTGGTGCAATTGCAGTAGCACTGATTCGTTTACAAAGTACATCACAGGTGGTGAGTGAGCCAAGCGTGGTTAAAAAAGCCAGCCGATCTTATATTTAATTGATCGTTAGTGTTTTGGGACTTTGAAATTAAGGAGCATTGCTCCTTAATTTTTTGCCTATTCATTTTGTAGAAGATTTAAGTAAGAAAGTGTGTATCGCTACATTTCTACTGTGCACGAGGTACATTTCATTGATTATGATGTCTTGATTAGCACAAGCAAAGATTGAATGAATAGAGGAGCAATTAGGATGCTCAAGATAAATCGGCAATACTATGGATTTATATGTCTAGTTGTATTGGGTTTAACTACAGGGTGTAATGCGCAAGTTGAGCCGAAACAGAACACGGCTGCTTTAGAGTCAAAATCAACTTCTGCACAAAATTTACAACGCTATCAAATACAGCCAATTGCAGATTTTAATGAGCCGTGGGCATTGGCAGAATTACCCGATGGACGCCTATTAATTACAGAAAAAGCGGGGAAATTAAAACTTTTTGATCCAAAAACAGGTCAAAGCTTAGATGTTCAAGCTATCCCTGAAGTCGCCTATGGCGGACAAGGTGGTTTGGGTGACGTCATTTTAGATCCTGACTTTAAACAGAATCAGCAGATTTATTTAAGTTATGCCGAAGCGGGTGCGGGTGGTTACGGTGCAGTCGTGATTCGGGGCAAGCTTGTATTAGATGCCAAACCCACGCCAAAACTCACCCAAATTCAAAGAATCTGGCAGCAAGTGCCGAAAGTATCGGGACAGGGGCATTATGCGCATCGTATAAAGTTTGGTGCAGATGGCAAATTGTGGATAAGTTCTGGTGAGCGACAAAAGTTTGAACCTGCTCAGGATTTAAAATCTAATTTAGGCAAAATTTTGTGTCTAAATGCAGATGGCACAACCCCTTTAGACAATCCATTTCAAACACATGGAGAGATTGCCAAGCAAGTCTGGAGTTTGGGGCATCGCAACCCTTTAGGCATGGCATTCGATCCCGCAGGGCAGCTTTGGGTTGCAGAAATGGGACCTAAAGGTGGCGATGAGTTGAATCTGATTGTCAAGGGCGAAAACTATGGCTATCCACTGGTGTCGAATGGTGATCATTATAATGGGTTGCCCATTCCAGACCATGCAACTCGTCCTGAATTTACAGCCCCTGTTCTGGATTGGACGCCAGTCATCTCTCCCTCAAGTTTGATGTTTTATACGGGAGATGTATTCCCACATTGGAAGCATAAAGCGATTCTTGGTGGTTTATCTTCAAAAGCAATTATTGTGGTGGATACGCAAGCACAGCCTGTTCGGGAGTTACAGCGTATCGAGATGGGTCAGCGGATTCGTGGCGTACTTCAAGCACAGGATGGCAATATTTGGGTGATTGAAGATGGTCAATCTGCCAGATTGCTTAAATTGGTGGCTCCATAAAATAAATTTCTTCAGGTCTAAACTTATTTCAAAGTAGGACAAAAAACAAATAGAAAAAAGCCCCAACATCATGTCGGGGCTTTTTCAGATTTATGTTTAGGTATTACTCCTGTTATACCTTTCAGCGTCCTGCCGTTATATTATTTATTATTGTTATTCTTGCTTTTAGAAACATCCTGTTCCTGTATGTGTTAAATATAAAATGAAAGCTTAACTTTGCCTAGCGTCAATTTTCTGCAGTGCATGTAAGCTAAAGCGTACAACGATATATCGGTAAAATATAGATCAACAAACTGGATTTATTTAATTTTAAGTGGTTGATTATATTTAATAATTATATTTTTCAATAAAAAATCCCCCGAGTTCATTTTCTTGTACTTGGGGGATTTGGACAGCAGCAAGATTCAGCAAGTATACAAATTGTTTACATCAATTTAATGCCTTGTTGTCCTGCTGGGGTGACTCTAAAGATTTCCACTTCAAAGGTAATATTTTTACCCGCTAAAGGGTGGTTAAAGTCTACTTCGGTCACATCATCATTGACAGATTTCACCACGCCATACAGGCTTTGTTTGGCTTTATCTTCAAACTCAATCATGTGTCCTTCAACTGGACGTTGCTCAAATTTAACCGTATCAAAAGTTTGTATGTTTTCAGGGTTCCATGGACCAAATGCATCTTCAGGTGGAAGACTCACGGTGCGGCGGTCACCTGCACGCAAACCAAATAATGACTTTTCAAAACCAGGTAACAGGCTGCCATCACCCATAACCAAACTTACAGGTTCATCGCGGCTACGGGTGTTGTCAATTTCTACACCATTTTCAATGGCGACAGAAAAGTGCAACTCGACTTTTGAGCCATCTTCAATACGAGTTTCATCATTTGGATTAATAATTTCAGTCATGTTGCGCCTGCGCTCGTTCAATTCGGTGTTTTTCTAGGAAAAACGTATCAATTAACAGCAGAATGGTGCCAAGCGTGATGGCACTGTCTGCAATATTAAAGGCAGGGAAGTGGCTGTTGTTATAGTACACGTGAATAAAATCGACCACGTAGCCAAGACTGACCCGATCAATTAAATTCCCAATCGCACCACCTAAAATCAAGGCAATTGCCAAAGGCAGTACAATAACATTTTTTGGCATACGCATTAGCCAAAATACAAAAATTACAGACACTAAACCTGCCAGTGAGGTAAAGAAATAACGTTGCCATCCACCTGCATCGGACAAGAAACTAAAGGCAGCGCCATAGTTATGAAGTAAAGTCCAATTCAAAAAGGGCAATACAGGCACAGGATCTGCGTAATTCAGATGAGATACTGCAATCCATTTGGTCCATTGATCGAGAATAATCGCAACAATAGACAAGCCCATCCACCATAAATTATGTAGATAGAACTGGAATAAGCCCTTTTTGTGTTGTGGATTAGGCATATTTTCTCTCTTCGCCTTGACCTGTTGGTAGATTGATAATACAACGTGAGCACAAACCTGGATGTGCAGAATGTGTATTCACATCAGGAAGTACATGCCAGCAACGTACGCATTTTTCACCATCGGCTGCAGAAACTTTCACGTTCAAACCATCTAAATCTGAAGCTTCACCTTGTGCAGCATCAAAGTCATTTACAATCACTTGTGAAGTAATCAGGACAAAACGTAGCTCATCGCCTAGTTTATCCAATACGGCTTTGAGTTCGTCATTGGCCCAAAGTTCAACTTTGGCAGACAGGTTGGAACCGACAGTTTTGGCGGTACGCGCAGCTTCAATGAATTTATTGACAGCAGATTTAACAGCAATCAGGGTTTGCCATTCCGCTTCTGCTAGGATATTGGCTTCAGAAGCCACTGGAATCTCATACCACTCTGCAGTGAACACGTATTTTTCTGATTGCTCAGGGATGAGCGGCCATGCTTCTTGTGCCGTAAAGCTTAAGATTGGTGCCATCCAACGAACGAAAGCTTGAACCAAGTGATACAAAGCGGTTTGTGCAGAATGACGTGCTTGAGAGTCGGCTTTGGTGGTGTACTGACGGTCTTTGATGATGTCGAGGTAGAAGCCACCCAAATCATTAATACAGAAGTTGGTCAGCGCACTAGTCACGATATGAAAGTTCATATCTTTATAGGCTTGCTGAATGGTTTTCTGTACTTCTGCGGCACGTTGCAGGATGTATTGATCTAGTGCAATCAACTGATCTACAGGCAGTGCGTCTGTAGAGGGTTTGAAGCCATTTAGGTTGGCCAACAAGAAACGCAAGGTGTTACGGATACGACGATACCCGTCAGAGGCACGGCTAAAGATTTCCTTACCTGCGGTCATTTCATAGCGGTAATCCGCCGATGCAATCCAGAAGCGTAAACCGTCTGCACCCATGTCTTTAATAATGTCTTGTGGGGTAATGATGTTACCCAACGATTTCGACATTTTGCGACCTTTTTCGTCGACCACAAAGCCGTGTGTTAACAAGCCTTTATATGGTGCCCGTTCATTGATTGCAATCGAGGTGAGTAATGAAGATTGGAACCAACCACGGTGTTGGTCTGAACCTTCAAGATACAAATCGGCTGGGTCTTGCAGCTCTTCACGTTCACGTAGAACCGCGTAGTGCGTCGTACCTGAGTCGAACCAAACGTCTAAGGTATCGCGTACTGCATTGTAGTGCTCGGCATCATCGCCAATGAAGTCTTTAGCTTCACGGTTATACCAACCATCAATCCCTTCTTGTTCGATTAGTTTTGCAACTTCTTCAATCAATTCAGGTGTACGTGGGTGCAATTCATTGCTGTCTTTATGCACGAAGAATGGAATTGGTACACCCCAAGTGCGTTGACGAGAAATACACCAATCTGGGCGTCCTTCAATCATCGCTTGGATACGGTTTTTACCCCAATCAGGTACAAAGCTGATCTCATTTTCAATCGCATTGAGTGCACCTTGACGTAAACCTTGGTTATCCATGCTGATAAACCATTGTGGTGTCGCACGGAAAATAATTGGAGTTTTATGGCGCCAGCAGTGTGGATAGCTGTGTTTGATTGGGTGATGTGCCCAAAGCTTATTGTTTTCTGCCAAAGTCGCAATAATTTGTGGATTGGCTTTGTAGATGTGTTCGCCTGCAAAGATTGGTGCAGTCGGTAAATAAACGCCATTGCCACCGACAGGATTGTCAACTTTTAGGTTGTACTGTAAGCCAACTTTATAGTCGTCCACACCGTGTCCAGGTGCAGTATGTACAGCACCTGTACCACTCGTTGCGGTCACGTGTTCACCTAAAATTACAGGCACTTGGCGTGCTTGAATCAGTGGATGTTGTAAGATCAGGTTTTCGAGTTTGTCACCTGTAAAATCAGCTAGCACTTCATAGCTGCTAAAACTATAGCGTTCAGTCGCTGACTGTACCAACTCTTTGGCCAAAATAAAGTTTTGTGGTGCTTTGTCATCAGCACGTGCTTTCACCAATTGGTATTCAATTTCGGCATGCAATGCAACGGCTTGGTTAGCAGGCAAAGTCCACGGTGTGGTCGTCCAAATCACAATGTCAGTAGCATCATTCATTTGCACACCCAAACGTGCAGATAAATCGGCTAAATCGACCACAGCAAAACCGACATCAATCGCATCGGATTTTTTATCTTCATATTCAACTTCGGCTTCTGCCAATGCAGAACCACAGTCCAAACACCAGTTGACTGGTTTAAGACCTGGTTCAATATGACCTGCTTTGGCAATTGCACCCAATGAACGCACGATATCGGCTTCTTGCTTGAAGTTCATGGTGAGGTAAGGGTTGTCCCAATCACCAAATACGCCCATCCGTACGAAGTCTTTTTTCTGTAATTCGACTTGGGTGTAAGCATATTCGCGGCAGGCTTTACGAAAAGCCGAAGCATCGACTTTAACTCCCACCTTACCCACTTTTTCTTCTACTTTAAGTTCAATTGGTAAACCGTGACAATCCCAACCTGGAACATAGGGTGCATCATAGCCATCCATGACACGGCTTTTAATGATGATGTCTTTTAGGACTTTATTGACCGCGTGACCCAAGTGAATTTGACCATTCGCATACGGAGGGCCATCGTGAAGCACATATTTTTTCTTGCCAATACGCGATGCACGAATCTGCTGATAAATGTTGTCGGCATACCACTCTTCTAACCATTTCGCTTCACGTACTGCGAGATTTGCTTTCATTGCAAATTCAGTACCTGGGAGGTTTAGCGTGGCTTTATAATCCACTGCATTTTCAGGAGTTTGCTTATCGCTCATGCAAGTTGTCTTCCAGTTGAATCAGCCCATGGACTGACGCGTTTTACATTAAATATTTAGGGTAAATTAAAAAGGGAAATTTGGATGATCTTGTCGAAACTCAAGAAGTTTTTCAACATCATCATCAATTCCTGCCTTAAGTGCTTCAAGCGAAGGGTAGTTTTTTTCGCCATGTAAATAGTTTAAAAACGTGACCCGCATTAACAAGCCATACAGATTAGCAGAAACATTGGGGAAATGTACTTCTAATCGCCATTCGGGCTGTAATTGTTGGATGGCTGGGCGCGTACCTACATGCCCTGCACCAAATAAACTGTTTGGGCTGTAGCCTACAACACCTGTTTTATCGGGATGATCATGTTTGACTTTTTCACTTAAAGCGGTGGTTTCACAGACCACTTCAACACCATAAATACCGTTCAAACAAGGTTTATGACGGTTTAAGCGTACGTTAATGGTGGGAAAATCTAGGGTACGACCAATTTGATCGCCATATTGTACGCGCCCCGTAATACTATAAGGACGTCCGAGCAATTGGGCAGCGAGTGCCAAGTCACCTGCTTGTAAAGTTTGGCGAATACGGGTTGAGCTAACACGCTCACCATTTAGTTCAATGGTGTTTAAATTGGTGACCTGAAAGCCATAGTTGCGCAAAAACTCGCTATTGCCTTGGCGGTTTTTGCCAAAATGAAAATCATCACCCAAAACTAAATGTGTGGCATTCAGGGTATTTTTTAAAAGTTTTGCAAAGGCTTCAGCACTTAAACTACGGAAATGATTGTCAAACTTGGCCACGGCAATATAGTCGATGCCCAATTCGGTCAGATATTCAACTTTTTCCCGCAAAGAACTGATACGTGGCGGGGCATCATAACCTTTAAAAAATTCCAGTGGTTGTGGTTCAAATAGCATCACCACGGTTTTTAGTTGTTGTGCCGCAGCCACTGCTTTGAGTTGTTGAATCATCGCCTGATGACCGACATGCACACCATCAAAATTACCAATGGTCACGGCAGTTTGAGCTAAGTCGGTGGTAGAAGATAAAGCATTCAGGCGGAGCAGCTGCATGGTCGAATGAAGGTTGAAAATTTGTAAGAGCTATATATTGCCATATTCTCGCGCTTTCGTCTTGTTGTTGTGTTTTTAACCTGAAAAATTATCGAAAAATCAGGCAAAATCCGACAATTTAATCTGTAAATCGCAATGGGGTTTGCACCGCCTTCAAATTTCTTTTCTAATGGGGCAGTTTTAATGAACTGCACGAGTAGATGGCTATGAATTCTGATTTTGCTTTAATTATGGCATTGCCCAGTGAGTCTAAAGGCTTGTTTGAGCAAGCAGGGATTCAGGTGCATTACAGCGGCATTGGTAAAGTGAATGCTGCATTTAAAGCCTTTGAAGTGATTCAAAAGACAGGCTGTAAAACTTTATTGAATTTAGGCACTGCGGGCAGCTCCCATTTTGATGCACATGCTTTGGTGGAGGTGAGTCAGTTTGTGCAGCGGGATATGGATGTTTCACCGTTGGGTTTTCAGGTGGGGGTGACGCCTATGGATCAGGAGCATCCTGCAGAAATTCATCTGGAACGCTATTTTGAGCATTTACCAAGTGGAATTTGCGGTACAGGCGATAGTTTTGAAACGGGTACACCTAAAGTACCGTGTCAGTTGGTCGATATGGAAGGCTATGCGATTGCCAAAGTCTGTAAAAAACTAGGCGTGCGCATGTTGTCGGTCAAATATATTACCGATGGTGCCAATGATACAGCGCATTTAGATTGGGAAGAAAACTTGTTGCTAGGCGCACAAAAACTATTATCTTTGTATCAAAGTGTTAAGTAATACAGTTGCCCAAAACGCCACGACCCGAGTAAAAACTAGGGTCGTGA
Organism: Acinetobacter sp. SCLZS86; assembly: GCF_021560715.1. NCBI lineage: Bacteria > Pseudomonadati > Pseudomonadota > Gammaproteobacteria > Moraxellales > Moraxellaceae > Acinetobacter > Acinetobacter sp. SCLZS86. Next base: position 3,057,100 of record NZ_CP090864.1, on the reverse strand, counting down.
GCTAAATTCGGATATTTGTTCAGGTTGGCGCGATTATTCTTGCGCTTCCTGTGCTGGTTCAGCCGTGACAACAGTTGCTTCTGTAGCATTGATTTCGTCCTGACGCGGCATAATACCGTAGAGCATCATGTGAACCGTATGTTGCAAGACACGTTGCAACATGCTGCGGTTGCGCAGGGTTTTACCTGTCACCATTTCCATTTGCGTTGCAAAGTCGGCATAGTTTTGAGTAATCGCCCAAATATTCAAAATAAGCAATTCAGGATCAATCTGCTTAGAGAGTTTGCCTTGCTCTTGCCACATGGTAATGACTTTGGCTTTGCGTTTGACCAGTTTTTTCAGAGGACCTTTTAAAATTTCGTGAATATGTGGTGCACCTTGAATCACTTCTAATGCAAATAGACGTGATGCTTTGGGTTGAGTACGTGAAACCTCAATTTTTTGCAGCAGATAATTGGTGATTGCTTCATCAGGCTCGAGTTCAGCTTCGAGCATTTGCAAAGGTGCTAGCCATTTTTGCAGTACTGTGGTCAGCACTTCAACATAGAGCGCTTCTTTGTTTTCATAATAATAGAAAATATTCGACTTATGCATCTCTGCAATTTGTGCGATTTCGTCCAAACTCGCGCCACTAAATCCGTATAAAGAAAATACGTCGAGCGCGGCATTGAGAAGCTGATGGCGTTTTTGTGTACTCTTTTTTTGTTCCATTCGTAATTTTAAAACAATGAAAAAAGGGAATTATTTATTGTACGGCAAATCATCAGGCTTGTGCATCTTTTAAAGATGTATTTGTAAAATATTTTTAGTTTATTCTGTAGTTTAGCTATTCAATCCGTTAAAAGCATAGTTACAGAGGGGGAGTATCTTGCTTTTGTATTTCCTGACTGAATGAATAAGTTTTTTGAATTTTTTATATAAATGATAAAAGTAAAGTTTCTTCCTGCCTTGCATCAATTTTATTTAAAAAAACTAAACAGTGGTGTGGATGTTGCCAATTTTGATCATCCCTACACCGTCGTGCTGACAGGTATAGGTGTGATGACCTGATTTAATCGGCAGCATGTTCCACGTGAAACATCTTTGGGTTTTGGTTGTGCTGTATTATTTAACCTGTCAAAAAACCTCACTTAGAGCCGTTTTTTACACACAATTGAGTTGCGTTGATAGTTATATAAAGCCTGACGTGCATCGGGTAAATCATCGACACTGGCAGGTGCAAAACCCTGTTCTAAAAACCAGTGTGCGGTGCGGGTGGTTAAAATAAATAATTGCTGAAAGCCCATGGCTTTGGCTTTATCTTCTAAATAATCCAAAATTTGGCGACCACGGTTCGATTTACGATAAGCAGGATGTACCGCAACACAGGCAATTTCAGCCGACTTGAGTTCATGACCTGTGGTTGGAATAGGATACAGAGCGGCACAGGCGAGAATCATGCCGTCACGTTCAATCACTGCAAATTGGCCAATTTCATTTTCCAGACGTTCACGTGAGCGATATACCAATACACCTTCTTCTTCTAAAGGACGTAATAAACGAATCAAACCACCCACATCCTGAATATTGGCCATGCGCACCTCTTCATAGTGTGCATCACTCACCATTGTCCCTGAACCATCGCGGGTAAACAGTTCTTCGAGTAAAGCCCCATCGTAAGCATAAGAAATCAAATGCACACGATGAACGCCGTTGAGTGAAGCTTCTTGTGCTGCATTTAAATGCAAAGCCAATTCAGGCTGATGTCGCTGAGCATCTTCAATATAGGGATTTAAATGTTGAGGATGAACTTCACGTTGCAATTGACCTTCGGCATTTTGTAAGCCGTGCTGCGCGCCTAAGAAAATCAGTTTGTCGGCTTTTAATTGAATGGCAGTTTTAGTCGCCACTTCTTCGGCTAACAAGTTAAATACTTCACCTGTGCTGGAATAACCTGTCGGACCGAGCAGCACAATATTATGATTTTCTAAATGGCGTTGAATAGCATCGGCATCTACCGTGCGGACTTCGCCAGTCAGTTGATAATCGACCCCATCACGAATGCCATACGGTTTGGCGGTAATAAAATTGCCCGAAACCACATCAATCCGTGCGCCGTACATCGGGGAGTTCGCTAACCCCATCGACAATAAAGCTTCAATTTGCAGGCGAATTGAACCAACAGCATTCATGACACAAGATAAAGATTCACGGGTGGTGACACGACGTTGCAAATGAAACGGTGTATCGATTTGGCTGGATTCTAAGTTTTGATTAATTTGTGGACGAGCACCATGTACCAAAATTAAACGAATACCAAGCGAGTGCAGCAGGGCAATATCGTGAATAATGTGCTGAAAGTTTTCATGCAAAACTGCTTCGCCATCGAACATAATGACAAAGGTTTTATTGCGGTGGGCATTGATATAAGGCGCAGAATGTCTAAACCAATGCACATATTGTAAGGTTGTGCTGTGCGGGTTTTCAGTCGGAGTCATTCGTTGGCCTGCTGTAATGGTCGATGGTGCTGTCTTTGATTCTAATCAAAAAATTCTATAGCGGAAGTCTAAATATAAAAAAACACCTGAATGGTGCTTCAGGTGTTGTGGAGAAATGCTATTTTTCAGCTCAGGCTGAACGGTTTTAGCCAATGATACGAATAATACGCTGGGTACGTTCATTAATCAGCACATAGTCACCGTTGATTTTATACCACTGCTGATAACGTCCTGTGTTCGGTAAACGACGTGCTTCACGATCACTGACTTTGTAGCGGTTCGCGTCATATGCACGTGGGAGGTTTTGACCTACACGCCAGTCACGACTTGGATTTACCCGTTTTTGATCATAACGCTTTTGTTCCCACTGTGTAGGATGACGTGGATTGTCCCAATGCTTGTCCTGATGTTTGTATGCTGCACTTGCTTGATGACGACGATCATCATAACGATGATCGGGTGCTGCCATAGCCGATGTTGCCATGATTGCGCTTAAAGACAGTGCTAAGATGCTGAGTAATTTGTTCATGTGATTTACCTTCAGTTTTAAATATGGGGTTGATGTGTCCAAATTAATCAAATACTCAAGATAAACGATGGTGGAAATAGAGGTGAATTGTGAATTTTATGGAGAAAACTAGGAGAGCCTGAGCGGGATATTTCACAGCAATGTGATGAGTGTGGGACATCACTCTATAAAAAAAGCCCAAAGAGGTCTTTGGGCTATGTATTTAGAGCTTGTGTACGCGTAACAGTAGATCTATAAACCTGCGATACGTAAAATATGGTGATTTTCGACATCGACCAAAATGTAGTCTTGGTTAATTTTGTACCATTGCTGTTTGCGTTCAGGGCGGGGCAAGTTATGTTCCTGATAATCGACTTTATAACCATTGCCACGATAATGCTGCGGCATGACATAACCCGTTTGCCATTTATGTTGCTGTAAGCGTTTCACACCACGTTCTTCACGCATGCGGCGTTTGTCTTGCATGCGCTCTTCTGCATCGGCACGAAATTCACGTTTATTGTGTGCTTGGTTACGAGGATGGTCAGCAGAGTCTCGATCAAATTGAGGAGCGGCAGTTGCAAAATTGCTGCTTAGTAAAGCACTGAAAGACATTGCCAGAACTGTCAAAATCTTTTTCATGTAAACCCCTCATCTTTTATCTCTATTTCACAGTTCATACTTTAGCTATTAAATGCAGAGAAACTGTGAAGAAAGCACATGAATTTTTTAAATACGCATCTGCAGGATGCAGCGTGGCATTGATTCTATTATGCGACAAAATACGAAATTTAGCAGCTATTGCTTAGAAAATAGGGGCAGGATGATTTTTCTTGTGCTAAGGAAAGGATGAGGCATCACCATAGCAGCGTACTGCTATGGTCTGCTCTAGTTCCAATGTTCAGTTAAGCCTTGTAATGATTGCACAGCGATGGCAATACTTTCGGCTGTTTCACGATCATCCAAAGCCACAATTAAATGCTGACCTAATTGTAAGCTTTCAATACTTTGAATCACGGCAGTTTTACGTTGAATATCAGTCATCACAATTTACCTAATGCTTGTTGGGGAGATGCATCAAGCATAGGTGATCTATGTTAATTTGTGAAACCGTTTAATTGTATAAAATCAATCCAATAAAACGATTCATTCCACCGTTGCCGTGATTTTTGCTTAATAGGCGTAGTTTAAATCGGTGTAGTCGGTCAGTGATTTTTGAATATGTGCATTGATAAATTCGCGCACATCTTCAGTACTCATTGGTGTACCTTGTTTGGTAATCACGTGTTCAATTTCAGGTTGCCCTTCAATTTTAATACGATAAACAAAGTTTTTAACCACTTTGTAGGCATCGTCCAATTTTTCAATGCCTGTGACATAGTGGTAAGCATGTTCAAAATTAAGATCGGTATGTGAAAACACAAACTGATCAAACAGTTTGATTTTCTGACCGTTGTCGAGTGCCTGAATGTCATCTACGATGCTGGCTTCAAACTTCATGCCATATTTTTCAGAAATAGGCTGACCATCAATAAATAAAGACACCATACCATCTTCAAGTGGTGTCACGGTGATGTTGTTTAATTCAGTCATGTTTCTCTCTGCATCGTTGAGGTGAATTGAAATGTGGAAGCATGGCAATCAGGCTTTGCATTGCCAAAAATAGGCAGGATAAAAACTTGAAAATGCTTGTGTGATGCCATTTTACCGCAAATCAATGTGCAAAAATTGGCAATATGCTAGGTTAAGTCCATAAAAAAGGAAGCAAGCGCTTCCTTTCTTAGAATCAAATGACAGGACTAATCCTGTGCATCAATACTTTGACCATTCATGTGCAAGCTGTCATCGCCCATTAAATATAAATAGGCCGGCATGATGGCATCGGGTGTAGGTAAAGTTTTTGGATCTTCATTTGGATAGGCTTTGGCGCGCATGGCCGTGCGGGTCGCGCCCGGGTTAATGCAGTTGTAGCGAATATTCGGATGCACTTGCTCTTTGGCAAATAATTGACTCACTGCTTCAATTGCAATTTTAGATACCGAATAAGCACCCCAGCGTTCACGTGATTCACGACCTACACCTGAACTGGCAAACACCACTGAAGCATGTTGTGATTTCGCCAAAAGCGGCAATAATTCCTGAGTCAAGACAAATGGCGCACGTAAATTCACGGCCATGACATCATCCCAAACATCTGCAGGGTAATTGGCCAGCTCGGTGCGTTCACCTAAAATGCCCGCATTGTGCAAAATACCGTCTAAACGTCCGAATTGTTTCTCTAGAGTATCGACCAGCAACTCATAGTCACGTGGCGAAGCGCTAGACAGTTGCAGCGGTAAAATAGCAGGTTGTGGTGCACCTAAACTTTCAATTTCATCATAAATCACTTCAAGTTTATTGAGGGTACGACCATGCAGTACCACGGTTGCTCCGTGTAGTGCATAACTGAGGGCAGCCGCTCGTCCAATACCATCACCCGCACCAGTAATAAGGATAATACGATCTTTGAACAGATCGGGACGAGGTTGATATTCTGAATATTTCATGGTCATCCCTCCTATATTGATTTTTTATTGGTCATGTTTTAAAGGTGATATTCGTACTTTGACAGGTGTAATAGAACCAACTCAGGCATTGGCATTCAGGCTGTTTACTGATGTTGCGGCTTGCAGCACCAATTTATCTAAAACCGTATGTAATTCAGCGACTGAATCTACTATACAATCTGCTTGCCATGCTGTTAAGTCATCTTTGTGTTGTAACGGTAAATAACCGTAAGCGGCTAAAATCGTATACATATTGGCATTGCGACCTGCATCTATATCACGTGGATGGTCACCTACATAAATACAATCTTCTGGGGCAACTTCAATATGTTTGGCCGCCAAATACATAGGTTCTGGGTCTGGTTTAGTGTGGCTAACATCTTCAGGGCAGACCAAAACTGCACAGCGTTCAGTTAAATTCAGTGCTTTGAGTAAGGCTTCGCTAAGCCAGCGTGGTTTATTGGTCACAATGCCCCACGGAATTTGACGCTGTTCTAACGCTTCAAGCAGGGGATACATGCCTTCAAACAGATCAGTTTCGACTGCAATATCTGCGCCGTATAGATCTAAAAAACGCTGTCGATGGGCCAGAAATACAGGGTCATCTACCTCAAGTTCTGGATAGACCAGTTTGACCATTGCCCGTGCACCTTCAGATACCTGTGTGCGAATGGCTTCTGCTGCCACAATCTCACAGCCTTTATCGCGGCACATGTCTTGAATGATGCGAATAAAATCTGCAGCGGTATCAATTAAGGTGCCATCGAGGTCAAATAAAACCGCCTTCATTCCGTTGCCTCATTGACCGTGTAGACCATGTAGTTCACATCCACATTTGGTGCTAACCAATAGCGCTTGGTCAGTGGGTTGTAGTGTAAGCCCGTCATATCTTTTAGTTTTAAGCCTGCTTGGCGGATGTCATGCGCCAATTCAGATGGTTTAATAAATTTATGATAATCGTGTGTGCCTTTGGCCAGCATGCGCAGCACGTATTCTGCCCCAATAATGGCAAATAGGTATGATTTAGGGTTGCGGTTAATGGTGGAGAAGAATACATGACCACCTGGCTTGACCAGCTTTTGGCAGGCTTGAATAATTGAGGCAGGGTCGGGTACGTGCTCTAACATTTCCATACAGGTCACCACGTCGTATTGACCAGCTTGCTCATTAGCCAGTTGCTCAACAGGAATTTGGCGATATTCAATATTGTGTACACCTTCTTGTTCTGCATGCAGGCGTGCCACATTTAAAGGTGCTTCGCCCATATCGATTCCAAGCACATTGGCACCGCGACGCGCCATGCTTTCAGCCAAAATACCGCCACCGCAGCCGACATCCAGTACTTTTTTGCCTGCCAAGCCGCCTGCGTGTTCATCAATCCAGTTTAAGCGCAGTGGATTAATCATGTGCAGGGGACGGAACTCGGAATGCTGATCCCACCATATGGCAGCAAATGCTTCAAATTTGGCAATTTCTTGTGGATCAACATTCAAATGCGACATGGGTGTCACCTCAATTGGGTCGTGATGATTGGAAAAATAGATATAAATCCTAGTGTAGCGTTAATTCTAAAAAAAGCGATAAAAGCTGTAAAAAAGTTCACAGAAGGAAAACGAAATCGGCATAATTGATTTATAGTGTTGCCATACACTAAACAGAATGATTTAGAGGATTATAAACGCAATGAAAAAATTCCTTTTAGGTAGTTTGGCAACTGCCATCTTTGCTATTTCTGGTAGCACTATGGCTGCAAATTTTGTAGCAGGTAAAGATTATAGCGTTGTCGCTAACCCAGGTAAGGTCGATGTACCGGGTAAAATTGAAGTGCGTGAGTTCTTTTGGTATGGCTGTGGTCACTGCTTTACTTTAGAACCATATATGCAAACATGGTTACGCCAGTTACCTAAAGATGTGAATTTTGTGCGTACTCCTGCGGCTATGAACCCTGTTTGGGAAATGAATGCGCGTGGTTATTATGTGTCTGAAGCTTTGGGTGTGCGCAAGAAAACTCACTTGCCACTTTTCCATGCCATTCATGACAAAGGCCAGCAAATTTTTGACCAGCAATCACAGGCTAAATTCTTTGTGAAATATGGTGTACCTGAAGCGAAATTTAACAGTATGTTTAACTCGTTTGCGATCACCTCTAAAATTTCACAAGCTAAACAATTGGCGCGTCAGTACCAATTGACGGGTGTGCCTGCGGTAGTGGTAAATGGTAAATACATTGTGCAAGGCGATAACGGCAAAGTGATTCAAGTAGTCAACTACTTGGTTGATCAAGAGCGTAAAGCCAAGAAATAAGCAGATGCAATAACAAGATGATGCAATGCTGAATCAGCAGCACATCGTTACAAACCGCAATGATTGCAATGTCATTGCGGTTTTTTTAATGCAGGTTAAAAGCCTGTTGTATGTTTAATCTGCAACAGGCTGTGGACGTTGCCAGTGATAAACGCCACGAAATAATAAATGTACTTGGGTAATGGTTTGTTGAATAAAACGCTGCTGTTGTTCAGGTAATTTTTCGGCTTCAAATTGGCGTTCTAAACCAATCCAGCTCATTGCCCAATTTAATAATAAATTAATTAAAATATTGGCCAGAATGTGCAAGTCTTCAGTATGCTGAAAATGTTGTACACTTTCGACCCGTTGTAACTCATTGGCTAAGTCTTCAATTAAAAAATCAATTTCACGGGCAATCGCTTGGCGTAAAATGGTCGAACCGCCCCAGCGTTCGGAAACTAAAAAAATCCATTGTTGTGGGTGATGATCGACCGATTTAAAAAACAGGGTCAGTGCCGTTTCGGTCTGTGCATTGGGTTGGTACAAATAAGCTTGACCCAATTGATACAAAATCCCTTTAATGTGCAAGGCAACTTGATCGACCAAATCTAGCCCCAATTCATCCATATCTTGAAAATGCCGATAAAACGCGGTGGGCACGAGTCCAATCTGTCGTGAAATTTCTCGTAAGCTAATGCTACTAAATGAACGCCCTGCGCTGCTGAGGTGTAGCACTGCATCAAAAATTGCCTGACGACTTTGTTGTTTTCGTTCTTCCCGAATCGACATTGTATTTCCTGATTCTGCCAGTGCCACGCAGTCTAACAAAAACCTGTGTTTCAGGATAATACTAAAAGATGAATGAAGCTACCTTATAAAAATACAGGCAAAATTTACCGAAACAGAACACGACAAGCTTTGGATAAGCGACCTGCGCGGTGGCATCTGTTATACTTGCGGGCAATTTATTTGAGTCAAAAATAGGACACATTATGCGTATTGACCAACGAGCTTTAGATCAATTACGTGAGGTAAAAATTACCCGTAACTATACTCGCTATGCTGAAGGTTCAGTGTTGGTAGAGTTTGGTCATACCAAAGTTTTGTGTACTGCAAGTATTGATAACTCTGTACCGCGTTTTTTAAAAGGGCAGGGACAAGGTTGGGTAACTGCAGAATATGGCATGTTGCCACGTTCAACGCATACCCGTAGTGACCGTGAAGCGGCACGTGGTAAACAAAGCGGGCGTACACAGGAAATTCAGCGCTTAATTGGTCGTAGCTTACGTGCTATGGTTGATTTGAAAAAACTGGGCGAAAACACTATTACTATTGACTGCGATGTGATTCAGGCCGATGGTGGTACGCGTACGGCAGCCATTACAGGTGCAGCAGTAGCGTTGATTGATGCCATGAATGTGTTGCTAGAAAAGAAAAAAATTAAGCATGATCCATTAAAGGGTTTAGTGGCTGCAATTTCTGTAGGTATATACCAAGACCAAGTGTTATTGGATTTGTGCTATGAAGAAGATTCCAATTGCCAGACCGATTTAAACGTGGTGATGACCCAAGCAGGTGAATTTATTGAAATTCAGGGGACTGCTGAAGATAAGCCGTTTACTCGCGAGCAGTGCAATGCCATGTTAGAAATGGCAGAAAAAGGCATTCAGGAATTGGTGAAAAAACAGCAGCAGGCTTTGGGTTGGTAAGCCAAGTTTTCTAAGATTGTACCACTGATTTAAACGCATCTTCGGATGCGTTTTTTTATGGATGCGCTTGAATCATGTCAGGAGGGCTGAATCAAAATTATACAATACCGATGCGTGGATTCTTTTAAGATGATCAAAAATGTTTAAAACAGGAAGATGCCCATGAAATTACTGATTATTTTGATGTCTGCCATGATGTTGCTACTGACCGCATGTGATTCACGTTCAGAACGTGAAAATGAAGACAATCGTAGTGTACTCGGTCAAGCTTCCGACAACGACAACGACAACGACAACGACAACGACAACGACAACGACAACGACAACGAAGATGATGATTGAGTAGAAATTCAGGCATAAAAAAGGAGGCAAGTTTGCCTCCTGAATTTCAACTTATCTAAGTTTAAGCATTGAAACGCATTGATAAATCCACAGCTTTGACGTCTTTGGTTAAAACACCCATCGAAATATAATCTACCCCTGTGCTGGCCACTTCACGTAAATTTTCAATGGTGATGTTGCCTGACGCTTCAAGTTTGCAGCGACCTGCTACATGCTGAACAGCCTCAATCATTTGTTGCTGGCTAAAGTTATCCAACATTACAATATCGGCATTGGCTTCAAGGGCTTGATTCAGTTCATCCCAAGTTTCCACTTCAACTTCTACAGGTTTGCCCGGGGCAATGGCATGTGCTTTGGCAATCGCCTGAGTAATGCCACCTGCAGCCATAATGTGATTTTCTTTAATCAAAAAGGCATCAAACAAGCCTAAACGATGGTTTTGTCCACCACCGACAGTCACGGCATATTTTTGTGCAATGCGTAAACCCGGTAAGGTTTTACGGGTATCTAACAGTTTGGTGTTTAAGCCTTCGAGTTGTTGTACATAGGCCGCAGTTTTGGTCGCAACAGCAGACAGGGTTTGCACAAAATTCAATGCAGGGCGCTCTACGGTTAACAGGCTGCGTGCAGAACCTGCCAATTTCAAAAATGCTTCATTGGCAGCAACTCGATCTCCATCATTTTTTAACCACGTGACTTGCACATTGGCATCGTATGCTTGAATCAGGGCATTTACCCACGGTTGACCTGCCAAAATCATATCTTCACGGCTAATAATGGTGGCAGTGGCCTGCTCATCTTCAGGGGTCAATAATGCGGTAATATCACCATCGCCAATATCTTCTTGCAGCGCTTGCTGAATATTGATTCGGATGGATTGTTCAAGCAAAGCTGGAGAGATGCTCATAAGATTTTCCGTGTCGATCTTGCCCATGAAAATTGCGCGTTATATTAACACTGTTCTGCGTCTGGATGTGTTTTTTAGCCATGTTCGGGTGTAATTTATGATGTTCATTGTCATGGCTTGGCATTAAACTGAAATAGACTTCTATTTTTCTATTCTAATTGCTTGAGGGTTGCCTTATGCAGCATGAGCCGTCGTTTCAGGTGGTTGAGGGTCAATTACAAGGGGCAAGACAAGTCCCATCTCCGAATTTCAACGCACGTCCGACTGACCAAGAGATTCAATTGCTGGTCATTCACAATATTAGTTTGCCGCCGTCACAATTTGGTGGCGGTTATATTGAGCAATTTTTTCAAAATCAGCTGGATTGGTCGCAGCATCCTTATTTTCAGACTATTCAGGGCATGCAGGTTTCGGCACATTTGCTGATTTTAAGAACAGGCGAGGTACTGCAATTTGTTAATTTTGCATATCGGGCGTGGCATGCGGGGCGTTCTAGTTATTTGGCACAGCCTGAATGTAATGACTATTCGATAGGTATTGAGCTGGAAGGCAGTGACGATTTACCTTTTGAAGAGGTACAGTATGCACGTTTGGTACAAGTGGTGCAGGCCTTGCAACAGGCGTATCCACGTATTCAACAGCATATTGCAGGACATTCCGATATTGCACCGGGACGTAAAACTGATCCGGGGCCGTATTTTGACTGGCAGTATTTTCGTGAACAGTTATCTCAAGCTAAAGCTTCGACATCACAGGAAAAATTGATCAATCAATAACAAAACTTTGTTGATGCTTTGATTACAATAGCGACTAAATTTTTAATTGGGTGGTAACGATGGCGCTTTGGCGATCGACCTTTATTGTCAGTGCAATGACCATGCTGTCACGGGTGCTAGGATTAGTCCGTGATGTGGTGTTGTTGAATGTGTTTGGTGCAGGTAAAGATTTCGATACCTTTGTGGTGGCGTTTCGCATTCCGAACTTTTTCAGGCGCTTGTTTGCCGAAGGGGCATTTTCGCAGGCTTTTATTCCTGTATTGACCGAATATAAAACCAGCCGCACCCATGCCGAAGTACAAATTTTAATTAGTCGGGTTTTTGGCTGTCTAATGACGGTAATGACAGGGCTTACCTTTGCCGCCATGGTGGCTGCGCCTGCGGTGATGTATATCTACGCACCGGGTTTCCATAGCGACCCTGCTAAATTTGCTTTGGCGACAGATATGTTCCGCCTGACCATTCCTTATTTGTTGTTTATGTCGCTGACGGCATTTGCCAGCAGTATTTTGAATAGCTATGGCTCATTTACCACGCCTGCCTTTGCACCTGTATTGCTGAATGTGGCGATGATTGCAGGTGCATTATGGCTTACTCCGTACATGGCAGAGCCAATTATGGCACTGGGTTGGGCGGTGATTATTGCGGGGGCTTTACAACTTGCGATTCAAATTCCAGAACTATGGCGTAAAAAGCTGCTGATTCCCCCTAAAGTTGATTTCAAGCATGAAGGGGTGGATCGGATTATGAAGCTGATGCTGCCTGCTTTATTTGGGGTATCGGTCACGCAAATTAACCTGCTACTCAACACCATTTGGGCATCTTTTATGCAGGATGGTTCGGTGTCGTGGTTGTATAGTGCGGAACGTATGACAGAGCTGCCACTGGGCTTAATTGGTGTAGCGATTGGGACGGTCATTTTACCGTCACTGTCTGCGCGTCATGCAGAACAAAATATGGATAAATTCCGCGGCATGATGGACTGGGCTGCACGGGTGATTATTTTGGTAGGTGTCCCTGCCAGTATTGCACTGTTTATGTTATCAACGCCTATTATCCAAGCCTTGTTTGAGCGTGGTCAGTTTAGTTTTAAAGATACGCAAATGACCGCTTTGGCCTTGCAATGTATGAGTGCAGGGGTGATTTCATTCATGCTGATTAAAGTCTTTGCACCGGGTTTTTATGCACAGCAAGACACCAAAACACCAGTACGTGTGGGTTTAATGGCTGTGGCTGCCAATGCGATTTTAAACGTGGTGTTTATTGGCTTCTTTAAACTGATTGACTGGCAAGCTGAACACATGGCATTGGCATTGGCATCATCAGGTTCAGCGTTGGTGAATGCAGGCATGTTGTATTTCTATTTGCATCAACGCAAGATTTTCCGTTTTGGTGCGCACTGGAAAAAACTTATTCTGCAATTTTCCGTTGCCAATGCGGTGATGATTGCGGCGTTGTGGTATGCCTTAACTTGGTATAACGGGGATGTATCACAATGGATGCGTGTGGCTGAAGTGACTGCACTATGTGTAGTGGGTGTGCTGGCATATGCGATTGGTTTATTGGCAACAGGCTTTAGACCACGTCATTTAAAACCATAAATACAGAAATCGCTGTTGAATGCATCCCAAACATCAAAGTAAAAAAATACCGCAATTTAAATTGCGGTATTTTTCTCTCAGCGCTTGATCAAAAGTGTGAGTGGTGATTATTTTAAAATCTCTAAGAGTTCCACATCAAAAATAAGCGTGCTGTTTGGCTCAATGGCATCACCTGAGCCAATTTGACCGTAGGCCAATGCAGCAGGAATGAAGAAGCGGTATTTGGCACCGACTTTCATTAGCTGTAAACCTTCAGTCCAGCCCTGAATGACTTGACTCACCTGAAATTCAGCAGCCTGATCACGAGCAATGGAGCTGTCAAATACCGTACCATCAATTAGGCGACCTTCATAATGCACTTTGACAGTCGAGGTGGCTTTTGGTGATTTACCTGCACCCGCTTGTAAGACTTGATATTGCAAGCCAGACTTAGTGACTTTTACCCCTGCCTTTTTTGCATTGTTACTTAAAAAGGCTTGCCCAATTTTTGCATTGGCATCGGCTACTTTTTTTAGTTCAATCAGTTGTTTGGCTTCGGCTTGTTTTCTAAATTGGGTTAAAACCCGCGCCATTTCTTCATCGCTCAGACTGGCAGGCTGGTCTTGGGTAGCCATTTTTAAGCCTGTCATAAAGGCTTCTAAATCAATATCTTTTAGCGTTTCCGCATTACTGCGCCCCATTAAATAACCAAAGCTATAACCGACCTGATCTGCAACAGGACTTTTATTAGTTACGGTTTTGGCAAAACCACTGCTACTGAGTAGCGCAATACACACAAGGGCAAGGTGTTTTTTCATTCTTTACGTCCTAAGACCATACAGGAGAGCCAAGCTCTCCTGAAAGGGTGATGTTGTTATTTCACTTCAATCAGTTCAACATCAAAAATTAAAGTGCTGTTGGCAGGAATCATGCCGGGTACACCTTGTTCGCCGTAGCCCAGTTTTGATGGAATATACAACGTAGCTTTACCACCTTCTTTCATCAGCTGTAAACCTTCAGTCCAGCCTGGAATGACTTGATTCAGAGGGAATTCAATTGGCTCACCACGTTGCACTGAGCTGTCAAATACTTTGCCATCGACCAGTTTACCCGTGTAGTGCACTTTGACCACAGAGCTTGCCGTAGGTTGTTTACCTGTACCTTCTTTAACGACTTGATATTGCAAACCTGAAGCTGTGGTTTGTACGCCTGCTTTTTTGCCATTTTCAGTTAAGAATGAATCACTGGCTGTTTGTGCAGCTTGCGCTTGAGTGGCTTGTTTTTGTTGCAACTCTTGCTGAAATTGCTCATAAGCTTTTTGTAATTCTTCTTCGGTGTAGGCAGGTTGTTTACGCGCATGACCTTCACGCACACCTGTTACAAAGCTGTTGATGTCTAGCTCTGGTGGGGTTTGATGTGCCACTTCATAACCCAAAGCGTAGCTGATTTTTTCAACCGCAGAAGCATTTGCCGACGCTTTAGAGGTCGCCACTGCTGGGTTTTGAGAGGCATAATAAACAGGAACAAGTGCAGCACCGCCTAAAATTACAGCAACAGCGATGGGTAAGGCTTTACTCATAGGTTTTCTCAAATTCATTTTATAGTTAAAAAAGCAGCATTCATCTTAGCAGACTTTTTCACAGACTTTTCTATTTTGATACCTGCGTTGAAGCAGGTATCGATTCAACTTTTTAATATATGCTGCTTACGCAGTTTATTCTATAACAGACTGAATATCTAAAACATTTTTTATACATAAATCTTATCAATTCAGGATTCGCTGTGAGCAAATTAAGAAAACTCTGATTTAGTTTGAGCTGCAGGAAAATTTTTATTGTAATCGTAAAATGATTAAGACAGCGTTCTGTGGGCTTGTCGTCCAATAATTGGATTAACCTTCGGTTCGACCCACTTTTGTTTCGGCAAAAGTGGGCAAAACCATTGTCATCCACAAAACCTGTTTAATGCTTGTATCCCTTTCATTATTTCGCAAAAACAATAATGGTCTAATGCTACGCAGGTTGTGGATGACATTTCCGAGTATCTTCATGTTATCTAGGTTTTTAGATGAGCGGTTTTACCTAAATAAAGAGAGACATAAATATATTTGACTATCCTGATTTAACTTAAAAATCAGTCAAAGTCGGCCTTTAACACCACCCGATAGCGTGCCTTGCCCTGATGCAAATGTTCAATTGCCTGATTGATTTGTGACATCGGAAAAACTTCCACCTGTGGGGCAATCTGTTTGCGTGCGGCAAATTGTAGTAATTGACGCAGCGCTGCAGGCGAACCTGTCGATGAACCAGTAACCGATTTTGCACCGCCAATTAAGCTACCCGCCTTAATTTGCATGGGTTCTAGCGCTACACCTAGCATGTGAATAGTGCCATGTGGTGCAAGCGTACTTAAATAAGCATTCCAGTCCAAGCTTACGTTTACCGTACTTAAAATCAGGTCAAACTTGCCACGCTGGGTTTTAAGGGCAGCAGCATCACGGCTGTTCACTACATGGTATGCACCCATAGCCAGTAATTCTGCGGTTTTGTCTGGATTGGAACTGAACGCCGTAATTTCACAGCCCCATGCTTTTAATAATTTGATGGCGATATGCCCCAAGCCACCAATACCAATCACCGCAACATGATGTACTGCCTGAATTTGATGTTTCAAGATCGGATCAAATACGGTAATTCCACCACAGAGCAAAGGCCCTGCACTGACAGGATCGACCTCATCGGGTAATGGAATGACCCACTGCCAACCTGCACGGACTTTATCGGCAAAACCACCTGCATGTCCCACAATGGTTGCGGTGGTGCCATTGCTGCACAGCACTTGTTCGCCTGCAATACAGGCATCGCAGTGTTGGCAACTGTCTGCAGTCCAGCCAATGCCTACACGTTGCCCCACGGTTAAGCCTTTGGCTTCACTGCCCAATTGAGTAATCGTGCCAATAATTTCATGTCCTGCCACCACAGGATATACTGAGGAATGCCAGTCATTTTGAATGACTGAAAGATCGGAATGGCATAAGCCACAATATTCGACTTTGACTTCTACCTGATGCGCCTGCAGTTCACCCGCATCAAATTGATAGGCTTGCAGGGCTTCACCTGCCTGCATTGCGGCATAGGCTCGAATGGTATTACTCATATTGCACCGTCCTTGTCATAAGGCTGACTGTATTGATTGGTGATCTTGCTATTATGGGTTGAGCAGTTTTGAATACTAAAGCTTGGATGTTGCTTTAAGATGTTGTTTTAAAGTGACAGTGATTTTCATGATCATCGACCATGCCTACAGCTTGCATAAAAGCATAGCAGGTGGTCGGGCCTACAAATTTAAAACCATTTTTCTTTAGGGCTTTCGACATGGCAACACTGGCGTTGGTTTGTGCAGGTGCAAGACGATAGTCAGGCACATCATTCCTAAAAGGTCGCTGTGCGACAAAATCCCAAAGCCAAGTCACGACGTTTATATCGGTGTCTTTTAGTTTTTGCCATGCACGTGCGTTGTCACGAATCGCTTGTAATTTACCTCGATGTCGAATCAATCCAGCATCTTGTAATTTGAGCGTAAGATCGTCATCACTGAATGCGGCAATTTCAGTAATGCTGTATTGGAAAAAATGCTGACGATACGCTTCACGTTTTTTCAATACAGTAATCCAAGACAAACCTGCTTGTTGTCCTTCCAAACACAGCATTTCAAATAAATGCGCTTCGGTAAATACAGCTTGTCCCCACTCTAAATCATGATAGGCCATATAGAGTGGATCATCGGAACACCAACCACAGCGTTGTATCGTCATGGGTCATGCTCCTTGTTGAATAGATAGCTAAATAGATATAAATGGGAAGGACTTAAAGCTGAAAAGCTGCCCATTGGTCATGTTGGTTATCCCAGTAATATAGTTCTGCCTGTTGCAGATCGTGAAAGGAAATCCAGTTGTCTTTACCGACTTTATCTGAATAACCTGTGCTGATGAGCAGGGCATCTTCAGTAATTTCCATGACCCAGCCTTGGTGGACTTGTCCTGTCAACACAATTTTTTGTTGATTGCCAGATTCTGCAAATTCCACCAATCGATTTATCAAGGCTTCAGACATGAAATGTTCCTAACAAAATTAACGTAAATAAGGATAAGGATTGACCGCGCCGCGTCCTTTACCATTTAAATAAAGTCCGTAATGCAAATGTGCGGCAGTGTGTCGGGCGTTGCCTGTATTGCCGACATAGCCAATATGCGTTCCTGCCTTGACATAATCGCCCACGTTTAAACCGCGTTTGTGTCCATCTAAGTGTGCATAATAATGCCAAGTGCCTGCAGGCCCTAATATCCAAATTACTTTACCACCTAAGCGATTATCGCGTAAGTCTGCAATTAAACCTTCTGTGGCGCTATACACTTTGCTGCCTTTCGGAGCAATGATGTCGATGCCTTCATGTAAACGTCCGCGACTACGAGATGCGCCCCAAGTGTCATTCAATTGATGCGCTTTAATGCCCTGTACTGGAATGGGTAAGCGAGTTTTTAAACTCATTTGATTGAGTTTTTGCACCAAGGCAGGCGGGAGTGGGGTACTGGGACGTTTCGGTGTAGAACTACAGGCCGCAATCAATAAAGTGAAGAGTGATAGGCTTAAAACAGCAATCCATCGAAACATAAGACATCCTTGTAATGGCAGTGAAAAGCAAAAATTTCATTCATCACGATGCTTGACTATGTCATAAATTGATTGCCGAGATCAATTTTTTCATGGCGGTTGGAATGCCTAAATCGCTGGCGTGTTCTGGACTATGCCATTCTCCATTCAGTTCAATTGCCAAGTGTTCTTTTAAATCAGCATCGATCTGAAAACAAAGAGCTTCAAGCTGCCAAGTGAAATGGGTAAAGCTATGCGAAATCTGTGCACGTTGCTTTACGTGTTTAAGGCTCAAGCTTTGACACAGTTGTTCAAAAGCTTTTGCATCTTCAATGACAGGCAAACACCAGAGTCCACCCCAAAGTCCTGTATGAGAACGTTGTTGCCACAACCATTGATCAGCACATTGCAGCACCAAGACGTGTGCAGCTTTAACAGGCACAGTTTTTTTCGGTTTTTTAAAGGGCAATTCCTGTTCTAAACCTTGTTGATGTGCTTTGCAGTGTTGTTGCATCGGGCAATATAAGCACAGTGGTTTTTTGGGGGTACAAATGGTGGCACCCAAATCCATAATAGCTTGTGTATAGTCGTGATTACGCACTTCGGGGCAGAGTTGTTCTGCCAGTTGCCACATGGCACGTTCATGCACAGGTTTAGATAAATCGTCTTCAATAGCAAAAAAACGTGCCAACACCCGTTTGACGTTGCCATCCATAATCACGCCGTATTGGCGTAAACCCAGCGACATCATGGCACCGCCCGTAGAGCGACCAATGCCCGGCAAAGCCATCCACTGTTCTAGTGTGTTTGGAAAATATCCTTGTTGAGCCACAATGGCTGCTGCTTTGTGCAAGTTACGGGCGCGGGCGTAATAGCCTAAACCTGCCCAATATGGTGCAACTTCATCCCAAGTTGCGCGTCCTAAATCTTGCACTGTCGGAAAGCGCTGCAAAAAACGCTCAAAATATTGCAATACGGTTTTGACCTGAGTTTGTTGCAGCATTATTTCAGACACCCACACCGCATAAGGATCATCTGCGACTTGCCACGGCAGGTCATGGCGTCCGTGTTGATCGAACCATGTGAGGAGAGCATCGGAAAATGAAAAAGCAGTCATGCGAACCCAGTTTGTAAAGTAGCGGCTTAGTATAGCCAAACTGGCGTGGGAATTACGTGCATAAAAAAGAAGATGAGCGTGCATCTTCTTCTTTAGGTTTGGTTTCACTTGGTTTGGGATAAAACGAGTCGTGGTTTAAATTTGACCGCTCATGCCCCAACGGTTATCCAGTTTTAAGGTCTGACCTTCATAACGCGGAATAATGTGGATGTGTAAATGCTCAGATTTGGCATCGAATACATCGCCATCATTAAAACCCACATGGAAACCCGCAGGCTGATGACGTAATTGCAACTCATTGCGCGCCAATTCTAATAAAGACAATAAACTTTTACGTTCTTTGTCTGTAATGTCAAAAAAAGAACCCACATGACGTAGCGGAATGATTACGCAATGTCCTTTAGAGAGGGCATTGGGTTCAGGCAAAATCACCCCAAATTCATTTTTTGCCAAAACATCGTAATCATCATAATTGCAATAAGGGCATTGCTCAGTCATTGTTATATCCTCTTCTTTAAAATTTTCTTGGCTTGCGTTGAGTATATGCTGCGTAATGTGAACAGCAGATTAATCTGCTAAACGACGATCCAACACTTCATACATGGCAGCTAAACCTTGTTGCTCTGCCGATGCGTTGTAGCCTAAATCGACCCCATTGGCTTTGGCACGCTCATCAGCTTGAGGGTTACTAAAGCCGTGTTTGGCATCTTCAAAAATAATCACTTCATGCTCTACTTGAGCCGCGTGCATTTCTTCACGGAAACTTGCGACGTCGTCTAAAGTCACCATGCTGTCTAGTTCACCATGTAACACCAAAATCTCGGCTTGTACCTGACCTTGTTGCGCAGGGGCTTTCGGGCTGAGGTTGGCGTGAAAGGTCACCACGGCTTTTAATGCTGCGCCAGAACGAGCCAAATCCAGTACAACTTTGCCGCCATAACAGAAACCAATTGCAGCGAGTTTATCGCGATTTACTTCAGGTTGGGCAGCTAAAGTGTCCAAAGCTGCAGACGCACGAGTCACAATTGTGTCGGCATCTGCAAAAGTTTGCATCATCCATTCATTGGCTTGGGCTGCGGTGGTGGTGACTTTTTTATCGCCATACATATCAATCGCTAAGGCTGCAAAACCATGTTCAGCCAATTCACGCGCGCGTTGTTCGGTGTATTCGTTACGTCCCCACCATTCAGGTGCGACAATCACCCCCGCGACAGCTTGCGCTGTTTCTGGTGCAGCAAAATAACCGATCAGTTTGCTGCCATCTGCAGCAGTATATTCAATTTCGCGAGTTTTGATTGCTAAAGCCATGCCTTATTCCTTATCGTTTTCAATGCCATGATTAAAGCATAATAATATGGCACGCATTTTTAAAAACAGGGTAAATACTGCCTATAAATGTGAGAAAATATTTTTAAAAGAGCCAAATTGCCATTTGTTGCGTAAAAAGCGGATATAAAAAAAGAAGGAAAAATCCTTCTTTTTTATCTGATTTTTAGGAATTTATAGACGAGATGACTAGACTTTTCCGCGAGATAGGAAACCAACAATTGCTAAAATCACAGCAATCACCAATAAAATAATGGCAAAGTCTTTAGATAAACCTGCGACACCACCAAAACCAAGTAAACTCGCGATTAACGCAATCACTGCGAAGATTATAGCCCAACGAAACATAATTGTTCTCCATGTGTTTTTATAGCTTCTGGATTTATTATAGGGGGCTGAACGCAGCACACTGTTTTGTTTTTGTGTATTAAATGTTCAGTTGTTTGAGTTAAGTGTTTGATTCATTTAAAGACTAAACAAAAGCAACAAGTTGAAACAAGGCTGTTATAATGACGCAGTTTTGTTATTTTCTGTGCGCTATGTCTGATCAATTACGACCTGAATTTTGGAAAAACTATCCGCTGAATGCCTTAAATACTGCGGAATGGGAAGCCTTATGCGATGGTTGCGGTTTATGCTGTTTGGTCAAATTAGAAGATGAGGACACGCTGGAAGTTGCCTATACTAAAGTGGCATGCAAGTTACTGGATTGTAACACTGCATGTTGTTCAGATTATGCCAATCGCTTTGACTTTGTACCCGATTGCATTCAACTCACCCCCGAAAAACTGGAAAAAATTCACTGGTTACCGCCAAGTTGTGCCTATCGTCGTTTAAAACAGGGCAAAAATTTGCCATCTTGGCATTACTTAAATACGGGCTCACGCCAAAGTGTGATTAAAGCCAAAAAATCTGCGGCAGGGCGTTGTATTTCAGAACTGGATGTTGCAGAAGAAGATATCGAAGATTATGTGGTGCGTTGGGTGCGTTAATTCATCCTGCAGAACAAACCGTGAATCGTGTTTTAGCGATAAATCGGTACGATTAGAAATACTCCAAAGCTTGAGATCATAGTAGACTAGGTTGAAGTCAAGTATAGAAATAACAAGATGTCAGAGAGTCATATTCCACTGCCTGAGCGTTTGCGTCCACGCGATTTATCGCAAATTATTGGTCAAGATCATCTTTTAGGTGAGCAAGCGCCGTTACGCCAAATGATTGATCAGGGGCATTTGCCTTCAATTATTTTCTGGGGGCCACCAGGGGTGGGGAAAACCACCATCGCTTTGCTGTTGGCGCAGGCGGTAGATCGTCCTTTTATCAGCCTTTCTGCCTTGAATACTGGGGTCAAAGAGCTGCGTGAAATTATTGCCGAAGGCGGCGATTTGCTCACACCAGTGGTGTTTATTGATGAAATTCATCGCTTTAATAAGTCGCAGCAAGATGCCTTATTAAATGCGGTGGAAAAGGGCAAAATCACCTTAATTGGTGCGACCACTGAAAATCCATCTTTTGAAGTCAATAGTGCGCTGCTTTCACGTTGTCAGGTCTATACCTTAAAGGCTTTAGATGCCGATTCGATTCAGACTTTGCTTACTCAAGCCATTCAGCAAGATCAATTCTTAAAAGACCGTTATATTCAGATTGAAGAATTTGATGCTCTGATTCAGTTTGCTGCAGGTGATGCACGCAAGGCTTTAAACCTACTGGACTTGGTGGCAAGCACCTTTGAACCCGAGGTGGAAAATATCATCACCAACGCGATTGTGGTCAAGGTTGCGCAACAAAACATTGCCCGTTATGACAAGTCAGGCGAGCAACATTATGATTTGGTATCGGCTTTTATTAAGTCAATTCGTGGCAGTGACCCCGATGCTGCATTGTATTGGATGGCGCGCATGCTCAAAGGCGGTGAAGACCCGAGCTTTATTGCGCGTCGCATGTTGATTGCTGCTTCGGAAGATATTGGCAATTCAAATCCGAATGCCTTGTTATTGGCAGGTGAATGTTTCCGCTCGGTACAAGTGTTGGGTATGCCCGAAGCACGGATTATTTTAGGACAATGTGCAGTATATTTGGCGACCAGTGCCAAAAGTAACAGTACTTACTTGGCGATTAACAAAGCCATGAATTTGGCTGAAAAAACCGCCAACTTGCCTGTGCCACTGCATTTGCGTAACGCGCCGACCAAACTGATGAAAGAACAAGGCTATGGGGTAGATTATTTGTATCCACACAATTACCCCGAGCATTTTGTATTACAAGACTATTTGCCGCCTGAACTCAAAGGCACAAAGTTGTATGAGTCGGCACGTAATAAACGTGAGGTGGAAGGTGAGCGCTTACAACAACGGCGTTGGCAGCAGACTCAATCCTAAGCGATTTGGTATAGCTGAAAAGATATTTGTAAAAGTATTGGCATAAAAAAGCTCAAGAATCAACTTGAGCTTTTTTAGATTTGTTTGCAGCCTTGAGTGCTGCATTCAAAGGTTTAAAGCGGTTTGATGTTTACAGCGTTCGGGCCTTTTTGACCTTGCGCAATGCTGAATTCAACTTGTTGACCTTCATGTAAAGTCTTGAAGCCTGAGTGTGCAATTTCGCTGAAGTGTGCAAACACGTCTGGACCTGATTCTGGTTGAATAAAGCCAAAACCTTTAGTTTCGTTGAACCACTTTACAGTGCCTTTCATCGTAGTATTCGACATAGGGAAATATCCTGCTGAATTTTAATATGTTGCAATCTAAAAAGATTTGGAATAACTGGGAAAAAGATGCGACTTAAAATCTGAACAAAACGAAGGATTACAAAATAAAACTACGGGCTTAGACGATTAAAACGAACTTCATATTTTTCTAGTATGACAACAAGCATACACGGAATTGCAGAATACACAATTTAAATTCAAATTAATTTAAAAATAGGCAGACAGACTGGGCATTGTGGATGGGGCGATTTTTTCAAAGATTTGGTTTGTAAACCCTGTTTGGTCTACAGCAAAATACAAAAAACCGAGCAATGTTGCTCGGTTTTGGGAATTCAGCTTTTAAAATTGAAAAGCTTGAATTAGATGTTGTCTAAGTCGATGCCTAAACGTGCAGCAACTTCTTCATAAGCTTCAACCACACCGCCTAAACCTTGACGGAAACGGTCTTTGTCGAGTTTCTTCTTGGTGTCTTTGTCCCATAAACGGCAACCGTCTGGAGAGAATTCATCGCCCAAAACGATACGGTCGTGGAATACACCAAACTCAAGTTTGAAATCGACCAGAATCATGTTACCTGCATCAAACAATGCTTTTAATACATCGTTGACTTGGTAAGTCAGTTCTTTCATTTTTGCCAATTGTTCTGCATTGGCCCAACCTAAAGCAATCGCTTGAGATTCATTGACCATCGGATCGCCAAGCGCATCGTCTTTAAAGAACAATTCAAATGTAGGTGGGGTCAGTTCTTTACCTTCTTCTACACCTAAACGACGGCAGAGTGAACCTGCAGCGTAGTTACGAATAACGCACTCTACAGGAATCATGTCTAACTTTTTCACCAATACTTCGTTTGGTGTAAGTAGTTTTTCAAAGTGAGTTTCGATACCCGCTTCAGCCAATTTTTCCATGATAAAGGCGTTAAAACGGTTGTTCACCTTACCTTTACGATCTAGTTGTTCGATTTTTTCGCCATTGAACGCAGAGGCATCATCACGAAAGACTAAAATCAGGTGGTCTGCACTGTCTGTGGTATAAACAGATTTTGCTTTACCAGTATAGAGCAAGGTTTGTTTTAACATGAGGGAACCTTTTTCAAAAAAAAATGCCTAGTACGGCTAGGCTGACCAATTTTGGTAAATCTGGGCCAACAGATCTGCAGCTTTTTCTTGATCTGCAAAGCTGTTATCGGCATTGAATACGGCTAGGTTGTTGCTCGAACCGACAGAGGTCAATCTTAAGACATAAATCTGTTGATCGACCTTAATGGTTGCCTCGTAACGGTTCTTACTTTGACCAACAATGCTGTAATTCATACTGCTGAGGGTGGCAAGTGTGTATTGCCAAATTGTAGCAGAATTTCCATCAATTTTGAGTAATGGATTTTGGTTTCCGTCAACTACAGGTTGAGGACGCCCAATTTGCGTACTGTCTTGAACAGTCGTATTCGCTTGCACAGCTTCAGGACGTGGCATCGCAAAACGGTTGCCACGTGCATTTTCAAGCTTAGGTGCATTTGCCGTTGCTAGCGGGTCAACGCTTGGTGCAGGATACAATGGGGTTGCAGGTCGAACCACAGAACCTTCTGGATATTGAAGTGGTGCTAAAGAAGCGGTGTCTTTATAGTCCAAGGAACCATTATTGATGGCAAGAGAACTACAACCAGCCAAACTCAATACTGAAAGTGCGGCGATAAAACCAAAACGTAATTGCATCATACTAAGCTCTTTTATTGAATGACACCCGCAGCCTGAAGGGCTTCGCGTAACGGTGCACGATATTGTTCTGCAAGCGGAGTTAATGGTAGGCGAATTCCTGTACCAATTAATCCCATTTCATGAAGTGCCCATTTCACAGGAATTGGGTTCGATTCACAAAATAGAATATTGTGTAAATTTGCAATCGTACTGTTTTGTTGCTCTGCAGCTACAGCATCACCTGCAATTGCAGCTGCGCAAACTTGGCTCATGGCTTTTGGTGCAACATTAGCAGTTACAGAAATATTGCCTTTTGCACCATGTAGCATCAATTGATATGCCGTCGCATCATCACCTGAGTACACCACCATGTTTTTGCCGTTTAAGCCAGCCAGTAATTGCTGACCACGTGGCACATCGCCCGTTGCATCTTTTACACCCACAATATTAGGGATGTCGGCCAAGCGGATAACCGTTTCATTGGACATATCTACACCAGTACGACCTGGTACATTATATAAAATGATAGGTAAATCAACTGCTTCTGCAATTGCTTTATAGTGCTCGTATAAACCTTGCTGAGTTGGCTTGTTATAATAAGGCGTCACCAATAAAGCTGCATCTGCGCCCAATTGTTGTGCTTCTTTGGTGAGTTCGATGGCTTCATGCGTTGAGTTTGCACCAGTACCAGCAATGACAGGAATACGCTTATTTGCGACGCGAATAATTTCTGCGATTACTTTGGTGTGCTCTTCCATACTTAAGGTCGATGCTTCACCTGTTGTACCCACAGCAACAATACTGTTGGTTCCTTGTTCTATGTGCCACTCAACCAGCTTCTCGAGACCTTTCCAATCTACGCTGCCATCTTCTAACATTGGGGTGACAATTGCGACAATTGAGCCTTGAATGGTCTGTGCTTGCTGAGTCATTTTTTAAAAAGATCCTATTTTTCCATCCACAGAGGTGTAGAAAAGTAGATGTGGATGGTTGCAGTATTTTGATTTGGGGCAAAATTCAATCAAATTGATTAAATAATGCTTAGCCAAATTATGACTGATTCAGTGTGTCAGAACAATATGCTTTCGTCAAAGCAATCATAAACTTTGTTTAATTTAGTATTTTAGGATCAGCAGCTTGTTGTTCAAAATAAAAAAATAATAACCATCTCCTTTGTACCCAAATTTTCATTGGTATGGCGCAACCCTCATCAGCACTTTTTTAGCCTCAAGTTTGAAATACAACGCTGAATAAAGGGTCTGCTGACATTTCATAAATGGCTTGCGCTGTAGGCTAAAACTGAGCAGATCAGGCATGAAATGCAAGGAATAGCGAGACTGTTGCCAAGTTTCATAACGCAATCTGAGAAAGTTTTAGCCACATGAGCAAAAACAAAGCATTGCTTTGTTTGCTGCGCAAGGGGACAAGCATATTTTTTGCTGCTATTGCGTTATGTGCCAGTCATTTAGAATGACTAAATTTCCTGCCTCATGCCTTATATCAGCTAAAAAATCTTGCGAGATATATCTCTCACGTCGCAAACATAGATGAATTGTCAACAGACCCTAGATATTTATATAAAAAAACGCTCAATTCAGACCTTATAGCTCTTATATCTGACTGTTTTAATCGGGATATTTTGATTTTTGATTCTTAAGAATAATAGCTTTTAAGTCTACCTATGTTGTCGCTGACTTCTTAAATGGTGAGAAATCTTGCGCTGAATTTACTGCTTTAAGCGGGAAAATAGCGTGTAATTTGCCAGATTTATTGTTTTTTTCGCTATGTTTTTTTCTACATGCTGCGCAACACGTTTGCGCTGATCTGAAAAAATTCACTTTGGTCTAACACTTATTGATAGCTATTGCTGCAGTTTAAAACTGCGCAAGATGCAGGCTTTCACATGGCTATCTAATTCTAGTAGAGGGACCCAATGGATAGATCAACACAACATAGCGATCAGCGGCATGCGGTTATTACCGTCGCGATCTGCTTTTTAATTGCAGTGATTGAAGGTCTGGATATTCAGGCAGCAGGTATTGCTGCGGCAGGTATCCGTGAGCATTTTGGTTTAGACAGCTCGCAGCTTGGGGTATTTTTTAGTGCGGGTATTTTAGGTTTATTGCCAGGTGCTTTGGTTGGCGGACGTTTTGCAGACCGTATTGGTCGTAAAAAAGTATTAATCTGGTCTACAGCAGTCTTTGCTTTATTTACCTTATGTACGGTGTGGGTGAATAGCTTTGAAAGCCTATTGGCGGTGCGCTTCTTGGCAGGTGCGGGTTTAGGGGCAGCCATGCCAATTTTAATTACTTTGGCATCTGAAGCTGTTTCGCCACAAAACCGTGGTCGTGCTGTGGGCTTGATGTATTGTGGTATGCCTGTGGGTGCAGCCATTTTATCTTTAATTGCCAGTACAGATTTTGGCTCAAACTGGAAAAACATTTTCTATTTGGGTGGTTTGCTGCCATTTATTGTCATTCCATTGATGATGTGGTTATTGCCAGAATCACGTGAATTCTTAAAAGCACAAGCGGCAGGTAAAGATGTCACAGCACAAAATGCTGCGCCAAAAGCATCTTTTAAAGATTTGTTTAATTCACAAAACTTATTGCGTACCTTATTTATTTGGGTGAGTTACTTCTTTACCTTGATGGTGGTTTACATCATGTTGAGCTGGTTACCATCTTTATTTATGGAATTAGGTTTCTCGCGTAAAGAAGGCAGTACTGCACAGTTCTATTTCATGGTGAGTGCGACAGTCGGTACTGTAATTTTGGGTATGCTGACCGACCGTTGGAAAAAAGCCTACGTGATTTTATTGATGTATGGTGGTATTTTGGCAGGTTTATTTGCTCTAAATGCAGCGGGTTCACTCATGCAAATGTATATGGCTTCAGCTTTGGTCGGTGCTTTTGTGATTGGCTGTCAGGGCGTGTTATATGCTTTTGGTAGTATTGTCTACCCAACCGAAGTACGTGGTACTGGGGTCGGTGTTGCCTCTGCTGTTGGTCGTGTAGGCGCAATGCTTGGCCCTGCTATTGCAGGTCAGTTGTTGGCAGCAGGCTTTGGTGCGGCTGGGGTTATTTCAGCAGCCATTCCATGTATTATTATTTCAGCCATTCTCATGTTGTTATTGCTACGTCGTATTCAAACTGTTTAAAAGAATGAGAACAGTTGAAAGACCAAATAGCCTGCACCTGCAGGCTATTTTTTTGTATTTTGATTGCTGATTTTTGAGAGAAAATGCTCGAATGAATTGTGACAAGTACTGTCGCAAAGCTGCCTGTTCTACTGGGTGGTAATGACGCAAGCAGGGTATAATAAGACCTAAAAAACAGTAAAGATAAGAGCATTATTTGAAGCAGAAAAAATTAATCGCAGAATTTCAGTTGAATCAACAGCAGTTTTCGCTGTATCTGATTGAATATGAATTTATTTTAGAATTGAAATGCCATTTTCGAGCAACACGGACTTCTCCAAAACAAAATGCATGGCTGGCATTTGCCGATCAAGCCACTTATGAAGATGTCAACGCAGGTATTGATGCCTTTAAGGTGATGCGTTTAACTCGACAGCATTTGGTCAATTATTTAACTCGGCATCCACTGCCTTATTTTTATTTTCATGCTGCGACTGCACGCAAAGCCAAAATCTATCCACGTTTTGTAAGGCAATTATTGTTACAGCTACCGAACTATCAACATTGTGCCGAACACAATTCTTTTTATTTTTATCAAAGTGAAACCACTCAGACTTAAATTTCAGCTATGCTGAAGGTCGCATTTAGGATGAGAAAGGAAACAGCATGCAGCAGCTGAATAGCGCCTTGATTGTGGTCGATGTGCAAAATGGTTTTTGTCCAGGAGGTAATTTGGCGGTTGCAGATGCCGATCAAATTATTCCCTGCATTAATGCGTTGGGACGTGTGTTTCAAAACATTGTGATCACCCAAGACTGGCATCCTGCAACACATGTGTCCTTTGCTGCTAATCATGCAGGCAAACAGGACTATGAACAGATTCAACTCAGTTATGGCGAGCAAGTCTTGTGGCCTGTGCATTGTGTACAGGGCACAGCTGATGCCGAATTACACCCAGACCTAGATTTGCCTACAGCGCAATTGATTATTCGCAAAGGTTTCCACGAGCAAATAGACAGCTATTCTGCCTTTATGGAAGCAGACCGTAAAACCACCACAGGTTTGGCGGCCTATCTAAAAGCCCGTGAAATTGATACGGTTTATATTGTGGGCATAGCTACCGACTTTTGTGTGGCTTGGACAGCGATAGATGCCTGTGTGTTGGGTTTTAGTACCTACGTGATTGAAGATGCCACCAAAGCGATTGATTTAAATGGCTCTTTAGAACAAGCATGGCAACAGATGTTGGCACATGGGGTACAGCGAGTGCAGAGTCAGCACTTACTTGGCTAAAAGTAGATAACGAACTGGCCGCGAAAGGGAAGGGCGAAATCTTCCTTTTTGCTATAAAAATAGATTAAATGTAAAATAAATAAAAATCAATTTTTTACATATACCCAATTTTGACGAAATGTTCTGCGATTGATTGGGGGTGTAACATGATTGTCATAATCTCTACCTACCATGCCTTGCACAGAGGCGAAATAAGCAGACTGTCTTAAAAACAGCATAGAGAAGATATGGAACACTTTCAGCATTCATCTGATACTTATTTTAACCGTGAACTCTCTTTAATTGAGTTTAACCGTCGGGTTTTGGCGCAGGCTTTAGACCCTGAGTTACCTATTTTAGAGCGACTCAACTTTCTGATTATTTTTTCACGCAATTTAGATGAGTTTTTTGAAATTCGTGTTGCAGGTTTGATGAAGCAACTTGATTTGAATGCCACTACCCGCACCCCAGATGCCATTCCGACTGAACAGGTCTTGGCAGAACTGTCTGATAAAGTGCATCAGGCGGTTAAGCAGCAATATGACACGTTAAACTATGCCATTTTGCCGCAGTTGCAAAGTTTAGGGATTCACTTTATTCAATATCATGACATTTTGGATAAACATAAAGTGTGGATTGCTGATTATTTTGCGCGTCAGGTACAGCCTGTTTTGACGCCAATCAGCCTTGACCCATCACATCCATTTCCCCGTTTGGTGAATAAAAGCCTGAATTTTATTGTCAGCTTACAAGGCAAAGATGCCTTTGGTCGTGAAATTGAAATGGCGATTGTACCTGCGCCACGCTCCTTGCCACGTTTAATCAATTTGCCAAAAGAAGTGGCAGGCAGTGCAACAGAACACATTTTCCTGACTGCGATTATTCAGCAACATATCAATGATCTGTTCCCAGGCATGAAAGCCACAGGTTGCTATGCGTTTCGAGTGACCCGCAATGCCGACCTGATTTTAGCCGAAGATGTTGATGATTTGGCAGTCGCCTTAAAAGATGAATTATCTTCACGTCGTTTTGGGCGTGCAGTACGTTTAGAAATTGAAGATGATTGCCCGCAAGATATTATTGATTATTTGCTCAGCGAGTTTGATTTAGATGAACAGCAATTATATCGGATTAGCGGGCCGATTAATCTGTCGCGTCTGACCAGTAGTTTTGATCGACCTGAATTGAAATATCCCCCTTTTGCACCTGTGATTCCTAAAATATTTCGAAAGCAAAAGCCGATGTTTGAGATTCTGAAAAAGCAGGATGTGTTGCTGCATCATCCATTTGACTCTTTTCAGCCCGTGATTAATTTACTCAAAGAAGCGGCTAAAGATCCAAATGTGTTGGCGATTAAGCAAACGCTGTATCGCAGTGGCCCAGATTCTGAAATTGTGCAGGTACTTGCAGAGGCCGCGCGTAATGGCAAAGAAGTCACTGCCGTGATTGAGCTACGTGCACGTTTTGATGAAGAATCTAATATTATGGTTGCTAATGTCTTACAAGAGGCAGGTGCTGTAGTGGTGTATGGCATTGTGGGTTATAAAACCCACGCCAAAATGATTTTGATTGTGCGTCGTGAGCAAGAGCAGTTGGTGCGCTATGTGCATTTGGGTACAGGCAACTATCACGCAGGCAATGCGCGGATGTACACCGACTACGGTTTAATGACTACACATCCTGATATTTGTGAAGATGTGCATCGGGTGTTTCAGGAGCTCACAGGTATGGGCAGATCGGCAAAATTAAAAAACTTGCTGCATGCACCATTTACCTTACACAGTGAATTGCTCAAACTGATTGAACAAGAAATCGGGTTTGCACAAGCAGGCAAAGCTGGCCGAATTATCATTAAAGTCAATGCATTGACTGAGCCACAGTTAATTACGGCTTTGTACCGCGCTTCACAGGCAGGGGTACAGGTCGATTTAATTATCCGATCAATTTGTTGTTTGATTCCAAAAGTGAAAGGGATGTCTGAGCGTATTCATGTCCGTTCGATTGTGGGACGCTTTTTGGAACATACCCGCGTGTATTATTTTGAGCATGGCGGTGCGAAAAAATTGTACTGCGCCAGCGCAGACTGGATGGGACGCAACTTATTTTCACGGGTGGAAACCTGCTTCCCTATTTTGGATGAGAAAATTAAACAGCGTATTGTAG
This sequence comes from Acinetobacter sp. SCLZS86, assembly GCF_021560715.1. Taxonomy (NCBI): domain Bacteria; kingdom Pseudomonadati; phylum Pseudomonadota; class Gammaproteobacteria; order Moraxellales; family Moraxellaceae; genus Acinetobacter; species Acinetobacter sp. SCLZS86. The sequence continues at coordinate 3,025,905 of NZ_CP090864.1, read as the reverse complement.
AAGATGGCTTGCTGAGTTATTTGCATGACAATCAAAATGCGTGGGAGCTACAAGCCAATAGTGAATGGCAGAAAGCTGCTGTGGTGGGGCAGGCTGCGGTACACAATGCGCAAATGTATTTGGTCGAGCAAAAGCAGCTGAATGTGTAAATTTGGCTGTAGTGAATGGATGTGATCTCGCGTCTACGAATATAAAAAACCTGAGTATGTGCGCATACTCAGGTTTTTATGTTTTTAAGGCATCTTATGGATTATTTTAAGAGGCTTTTGAATGTTTGCCTTTTAGAATTTCAGTGCGCAGGCTTTGCGCCAACTCAGCCGATTGGCTGTCCATACCATTGACCATAAAGGCGTGGCGCATCAGCACATTGGTCGGATTTGGCATACTCACCAATTCATAATGCGTAGACAGTTCATCCAGCAATTCTTTTGGTAGATGCACTGCATTTTCACGGGCAGATAATTGATGCACCAAACGCTCTGCCGCCTGCACCGCAGATAACTGCATGGCTTCGACGGCGGTAGATAAACCACTGCGAGTTTGCAAAACAAAACGTTTTTCTTCGCGGTAACGTTTATACAGCACTTCAGACAATAACTGGAACACCGTGCCAATCATTGCCATACAGGCTGCTGCATTTGGTGTATTGGCTGCAATACTGAGTGTTGCACCATCTTCATTGAATGGCTCTACCGTTTGAATATCGGAGCGGTTTAACTTGTAGTGTTGTACGCACAGTTCAATGCTTTTGTTCAGGAAAATCTGACATAAGCTAAAATAAGGCACAGACACACTTTGCGTGACCGTGTCTAATAATTGTTTCGGGTCATAAAACTGAATATTCAGCGCAATGTTGTTCTGATCTTGGCTTTGCTCAATGGCTTTTTTTGCTTTAGGCGAAATCACAGGTTTAGGTTGTTGCTGTGCCTGCGCAAGTGCCAAAGCAGTCTGATGTTTTTCTTGCTCAAGGGCTTGCGTCAATAATTGTAATTCGTGTTTGAGGCGGGATTCATTATTAATGCGTGCCAAATATTCACTACGGCTGGGACGGGCAATCGCGCGATAAGCCAACCATAACAAGGCATGAACCAGTAATGATAAAAGTGTGGCTAGCCATTGGGTACGCAGAATTTCACCAATACTTGGCTGAATTAAGGTAATTTCAATGCTGCCGACTTTCTTTTCATTGATGATGGCGTCGCGGACAAAGACTTCACCTACACGGGTACGTGACTGTCCACCTGTCGCCAAGACCTGATTTTTCGCATCTAAAATACGAATAGAAGCAATGCTTGGATTGGTGGCATAACGATTCACCAATAATGCCAGTGATACTGTATTGGCAGGTTCCAGCTCAGAAAGGCTGTCTGTGACCAGTTGGCTGGTCATTAACTGCCCCTGATTGGCGCGGTTTTCATTTAATTGGTGTGTTGTTGCAAGCACCAATAAAAAGGTGTGAAAAGCAAAACTTACTATCAATAGGCTAGCAAATAGCCCTTGTCTAGGCGCATTCAAGGTAAAACTTCCAAGGCATTTATATTCAATTTAGATTATGATTCTCACAATAGTTGTAGCTCAGACCCGAGTCAATTCATGCGAGAAATCATTCTTATATCATTTTTAGGACCTGACCAACCTAATCAGTTTACTCGATTAATGCAGGTATTGTCCGCTCATTCCTTACAAATCTTAGATGTTGGCCAAGCTGTTATTCATAATCAACTGACTTTAGGTATTGTTGTTGCATCAGAAGACCAGACTGCAACGGCTTTAGCCATGAAGGAGATTCTGATTTTAGCACATGATATTGGCTTAACTGTGCGTTTTAAACCAATCTCTGCAACTGAATATGAACAATGGGTCAAAGAAGGCGGTCGTACCCGTTATATCGTGACTGCACTGGCGCCGGAGCTGAATGCCTCACATTTACAGGCGGTCACGCATATTGTATCTAGCCAAGGTTTTAACATTGAAACCGTGACCCGTTTGTCGGGTCGTCCACAGCTTAATGCAGCCGAAGACGAACCTAAACGTGCCTGTATTCAGTTTGGATTAAGTGGGCAAATGCTAGATGCAGTGGCTATGCGTGCTGCGTGTTTAAGCCTGTCGAATGAACTGAGTGTGGATGTCGCAGTACAAGAAGACAACGCCTACCGTCGTAATCGCCGTTTGGTGTGTTTTGACATGGACTCTACGCTCATTGAACAAGAAGTAATTGATGAGTTGGCAATTGAGGCAGGTGTGGGCGATCAGGTGGCGGAAATTACCGAACGTGCCATGCAAGGTGAACTGGATTTTCAGCAAAGTTTCCGCGCGCGCGTTGCATTACTTAAAGGTTTAGATGCTGCTGTATTGCCTAAAATTGCCGAACGCCTGACCGTGACCGAAGGTGCAGAACGCCTGATTTCAACCCTGAAATCCTTAGGTTATCGCACCGCAATTTTGTCGGGTGGTTTCCAGTATTTCGCAGAATATCTACAGGAAAAACTCGGGATTGATGAAGTGCATGCCAACATTCTAGATGTAGAAAATGGCGTGGTTACAGGCGAAGTAAAAGGTCATATTGTAGATGGCGCACGTAAGGCGTTATTGCTACGCGAACTGGCAGACAAAATGGGGATTTCGTTGGAACAAGCCATTGCAGTGGGCGATGGTGCGAACGACTTACCAATGCTTTCTATTGCAGGTTTAGGTGTGGCATTCCGTGCTAAACCATTGGTACGCCAAAACGCAAATCAAGCCATTTCAAGTGTGGGCTTAGATGGCGTGCTGTACTTATTGGGCGTGCATGACAAAGATTTGAATCGTGCCTAATATGACAATTCAATGAAAAAAACGCAGCAGTCATGCTGCGTTTTTTGTTTGTATAATCAGCAAATAACGATGAACGGTAAACAAAAACTGTCGATAAAAACCGCAACAGCACCGAATGAAAAAAATATTCTTTAAGGAAAAAAATAAGGTGTTTTTTTGTAATGACACGCGAATAAAGAGCTAGCTTAGCTTCCCGAAAACTACAAAATTTAAAAAATGTAATGACAATATAATATTGCGACAAGGTGTGTCGCTTTATAAAAATACAAGTCTTTTTTTATCTCGAAAACGCAGCATAATGCATACATAGAATTTAAATCGACATCCATTATTTATTTAAACGGTATTTGAAGTTGCAAACCAATTCAAACAGAGGCTGCATCTTTAGACGGAGGTTTTTATGCTAACAGCGAATTTAGCGACCATTGTAGGCTTAAGCCTCGTCGCAGCTGCGTTGATTGCTGTTTTCTTTTCGCCTTATCGTCGCTGGTTAAACTTTATGTTGGCAGGTATGGTGTTTTGGGGGTTATTGGAAGTGGTGCGCTACAGTGTGCAACGCGTATTTGAACTGCCAATTACCTACAGTTACTTGTCGGCAATTTTCTTGGCGATGGCTTTGGTGACTTTATTATTATTACGAGAAGATCGTCGGGCAGAGCGTGCTTTGGCAAAACGTCGCTATATCGAACATACCCCCGTGTATGAAGACGATCAGCAGCAGTGCTCAAGCCGCTAAATCGTACAGACTAAATTCAAAAACTTTAAAAAAGATGCAACTGGCTTGCATCTTTTTTGCTTTATCCGAACGGCAGTTTGCGCCATCCAAACAGCGACAAAATTTTAACACCCTGCTAAAGATTGTTATACAAAGCCTTGCGGTAAAAAGCAGGAGATGTGATAGGATGAGTCTATTCATTATCCAACAATTACAATAGGCTTCTCGGTCATGAAACTTTCTGCAATTCCTGTGATCAAACTTCCTTTGGTTGATGTCAGTACTGATCCACTTGACCTGCTTGTGGCAGGCTTGGCATTGCGTATGAAACAGCTGGCACGTACCAGTCCAAAATTTATTGAGTTAGTGCATGAACGCCAGTTCCGCATTCAGATTGGCACTGATTTAGGTCTGGCGCGTCAAATTATTGTCAACAATGGACATATTGATACTGTGGCAGGCGATGCAGAAAAAGCTGACTTTATTTTGCAGTTTGCAGACAGCGAGCAAGGCGTAAAAACCTTAATGAAAGGCGATCCAACTGCGTTTATGACCGGCATGCAAAACGGCAGCATTAAAATGGAAGGTGATTTTGGCTTATTGGTGTGGTTTAACCAAGTAGCGAAATTGATTCCACCGAAACTGCCAAAACCTGTAAAAGAAAAAATTAAAATGGCACGCCAGTTTATTCAACAAAAAACGGGCAAATAAGTTGCTTAGACCCAAACAAAAACCTCTGATCAATTTTTGACAGAGGTTTTTTTTATGTGATTTACTCGACTTCCAAACAAAAAGTCACAGGCCCATCGTTTACCAGATGCACTTTCATATCGGCAGCGAAAATACCAGTTTCCACCTTGTCAAACTGACTTTTGGCATAGTCTACCAATTGTTCATACAGTGCTTTGGCATCGTTTGGTGGCATCGCAGGGCCAAAATCAGGGCGCAGGCCTTTTTGGGTTTGTGCCATGAGGGTAAATTGTGAAACCAATAGCACACTGCCGTTGGCCTGACTGACATTCCAACCCATTTTGCCTTGTTCATCATCAAAAAAACGATATTTCAAAATTTTATCAATCAGCTTTTTGCCTTTCTCAAAATTATCGTCTTTGCCTAAGCCCAAAAACACCAAAATACCCTGTTGAATCTCGCCAGTGATTTCACCATCGACCACGACTTTGGCTTCAAGAACTCGTTGTAATAATGCACGCATGGGGGCTAACTTTCTCAGTGTGGGGGATGGCTGCAGATTGTAGCAAACATAGGCACTTTGGCGTGCATTAACATCAATCACGAAAGCATCCGAACGGCAACTGCCCGCAGAGAGATAAAATATCTTGGGAAGGCTAGACTTCAGCAAAGCTGTAACAAGATTGTCGATAAATGCCCTTTTTTGCTGAATAAAGTATGCTTTAATGCAAGAAGTACCGCGAAATGATGATCCTTATGACCCCCATTATTCAATCTCTGCTCGATACTGATTTATATAAATTCACCATGTTACAGGTGGTGCTGCATCAATTTCCGCAAACGCACAGTGTGTATCAATTCCGCTGCCGTAACCTTGAAGATACTGCGTATCCACTGAGCGATATTTTAGCTGAGTTGAATGCGCAGCTAGACCATTTGTGTCAGTTGAAATTTAAAGAAGATGAATTGCAGTATTTGCGTAATTTACGCTTTATTAAAAGTGACTTTGTCGATTATTTAGAATTATTTCAGCTCAAGCGTCGTTTTATTCAAGCCAGTATTGATGCGCAAGGTCGTTTGGATATTCGGATAGAAGGTCCGATGGTACAGGCCATGATGTTCGAGATTTTTGTCTTGGCAATTGTCAATGAGCTCTATTTCCAGCGCATTCGCAATGATGAGGTCTGGGCAGAAGGTGAGCGTCGTTTACAGCAAAAAATTGCCCTGATTCAAAGTTACCAACAGCAACAACTGCCTGAAGATCCACCATTTTTGGTTTCAGATTTTGGTACACGCCGCCGTTATAGTTTTGCATGGCAAAAACACGTGATTACGGCTTTTCATCAAGCTGTACCTGAGGTGTTCCGTGGTACCAGTAATGTACTGTTGGCTAAAGAATTAGGCATTACCCCAATTGGGACAATGGCACATGAGTTTTTACAGGCTTTTCAGGCGCTAGATGTGCGTTTACGTGACTTCCAAAAAGCCGCACTAGAAACTTGGGTGCAGGAATATCGGGGGGATTTAGGTATTGCCTTGACTGATGTGGTTGGAATGGATGCTTTCCTGCGTGACTTTGATTTATATTTTGCCAAGTTGTTTGATGGCTTACGACATGACAGTGGCGATCCGTATGTATGGGGCGATAAAGCTTATGCCCATTATAAAAAGCTGAAAATTGACAGTAAAACTAAAATGCTGACCTTCAGTGATGGCTTAAATGTCGAAAAAGCGTGGGCTTTACATCAGTATTTTAAAGACCGTTTTCAGGTTAGTTTTGGGATTGGTACCAACTTAACCAATGATATGGGGCAAACTGCGCTGAATATTGTGTTGAAATTGGTGGAATGTAATGGGCAGTCGGTGGCAAAATTGTCTGATAGTCCGGGTAAAACCATGACCGATAATGACACTTTCTTGGCATATTTACGCCAAGTTTTTGAAGTGCAAACACCTGTTTAAAAATTTAGCTCATTCAAGAAACCGAAGAAAATCTTCGGTTTTTTTTCTAGATTAAAGCATGTGATTGTTAAAATTCTGCGAAAGTTATGAAAAAAACAGCATGCCATCAAAAATGACCTATACTAAGTTAAAGTTGATTGCCAAACAGACTGAACCGCATAAAAATGAGCACTTCTCCATTCAATTTTGGACTGCTGATTGAAGCAGAAGATTTAGTTCCCTTTTTAGGGCATGAAAAAATGCGCATTGTCGATTTGAGCCGCAATTCGGTGTACGAGCAATTGCATCTTCCGCATGCTTTACAGGTCAAACCGAGCATGTTGCTACGTCAGGATGAAGATACGTCGGGTTTATTGCCTGAACTTGAGGCTTTACAAGACTTGATTCAGTATTTGAATATTTCTCCTGAACATCATGTAGTTGCCTATGATGATGAAGGTGGTGCATGGGCAGGGCGTCTGATTTGGAATTTACACTGCTTGGGTTTTGAAAATACCAGTTTACTGAATGGTGGGATTCACGCATGGTTGGCAGCAGGTTTTCCAACTACTTCTGAGATTGAACCACTAACACCCGTCAGCACGCTTGTTCCTATTGCCGAGAAAAATCAGTATCGAATTCAATATGATGAGCTATTAGAAAAGTGCCAAAACCATTCGGTGCAACTTTGGGATTGCCGTACCGCAGATGAATACACAGGACTACGTTTAGCTGCACGGCGCGGCGGTCACATTCCTGGGGCATTGCATTTTGAATGGAGTACTGCCCTTAATCGTGAAAATGATTTAAAATTGCATCCCTTAGAACGCACACGACAGCGTCTGGAACAACTCGGATTCAATTTAAACGAACCTGTAGTGGTGTATTGTCAGTCACATCACCGTTCAGGCTTGGCCTACATTTTAGGGCGTTTATTGGGGTGGAAAATCCAGGCCTATGATGGTGCGTGGAGTGAATGGGGCAACCGCCCTGACAGTCCTGTTATTACTGGAGAGTTGCCGTCTTGAGCCTCACATCAAGTTTAAAAAAACAAATTTTCATTCAGGCACAACGCGTTGTGCCACAACATCAATTATCACGTGTTGTGGGCAAACTTGCAGCCAGTGAGCATCCTGTGCTCAAAAATGCGGTGATTACTGCATTCAAGGCGCAATATGGCATTGATATGTCTTTGGCAGAGCAAAGCAATGCCTTGAAATATAAATCTTTTAATGAGTTTTTTACCCGTTCTTTAAAGCAGGGTGTGCGGGAAATTGACAGCAATCCGAACAGCATTGTATCGCCTGCAGATGGGGCGATTTCGCAGCTAGGTAAAATTGAAGATGGTGCAGTTTTTCAGGCCAAAGGTCAGCAATTTACTGTTGAAAACTTAATTGCCGACCCGCAACTGGCTGAACCATTTAAAAATGGTCAGTTTGCAACCGTGTATTTATCTCCGCGAGATTATCACCGTGTCCACATGCCTTTTGCAGGCACGCTGACCGAAACTTTATATGTGCCGGGCGAGTTGTTTTCTGTCAATCAAACCACAGCCGAAAATATTCCGGGTTTATTTGCCCGCAATGAGCGCATGGTGTGTTTGTTTGATACCGAACTGGGGCGTATGGCGGTGGTTTTAGTGGGCGCAATGATTGTAGCGGGTATTGAAACCGTGGCGACAGGTAAAGTGAAACCATCAGGGCGTTTGGAGTTGAATCAGCACCAGTTATTCCTTGAAAAAGGTGCAGAATTAGGACGTTTTTATTTGGGTTCAACCGCGATTGTTTTGTTTGAAGAAAATAAAATGCAGTGGGATGCCGAATTCAAGGCTAATTCTGTGGTGGAAATGGGGAAAAAGTTAGGGGTTTTACTTTAATTTTCAATTAATAACGTTACAATTATCCATCAATATTAAATATCTGCCTATTTTATAGGCAGAAACATTATAAAATGAGGGTTTTATTTATGTGGTTATGGATTTTACTTGCCTTAATTACAGCTATTATTTATTTGGTTCTTACCTCTTATAATTCGCTGCAGCGTAAAGCGCATGATATTAAAGAGTCTTTATCCAATATCTCTGTCTCGATTAGTAAAAAAGTTAATTTAATTAATCAGCTTATGGATGTTGTTCGAGGTTATCAAGAAAGTGAGCAATTGACACATTTAACAGTTGTTAAAGAAACAGGAATGAATGCTATCTATTCTAGCTATCAAGATAGTAATATGATGTTAACAAACTTACAGGGTATGGCTGAGAGATACCCTGATTTAAAGGCAGACCAACAATACCATCGCTTAATTACAAATATTGAGCAATGTGAGCATGAAATTTCTCAATGGCGCAATGAATATAATGCTCGCGTGAAAGCTTATAACTCACATCGTTCATCTATCCCTACGATTTTGTTGCTAACGGGATGGGTTTTTCAGAAGCACCATATCTTGATTTAACAATAGAAAATGCAGAACAAACTATTTTAAAAGATTTTAAAATGGATGATGGAGAGCGTTTGAATGCTTTATTTAAATCAGCGAAAGATAATATTGTAGATGGTTCTAAAGCCTTAGCATCAACCTCTAAAGTTGTATTGGATAAAGCAGCAGATACAAGCAAAAAAATTGCGTCTAGTGAACAAGTACAAGGAATTGTAGATAAAGCAAATCTTTATATGGGGAAGCCAAGTACAACTAAATTCTTTTATTTATTATCTGATTCGACACCAAAAGGTCCTGTAAAAATAGAAGAAATTATTATGTTGGCTGAAGATCCAAATTGGGTTGAACAAGTCCGTTTATCAGAAGTCGGGACAGAACAGTGGATGAGCTTTGAAGAATGGACTACGCTTCATACACAACCAACACTGCAATTGCAACAACGTGATATTTAACTTAAATAGACTCTCCCTTCTATTATAAGAGGGGAGAGTTTTCCTATTAAATCTCGTAATACAAACGCTCTTTCGGGAACACGACTTTGAATATAGAGCCTTGATTTTCTTTAGATTCGACTTCTAAGTGTGCATTATGCTGCATCAAAACGTGCTTCACAATTGCTAAACCTAAACCTGTGCCGCCTGTTTGTCGGCTACGCGCGCTGTCTACACGATAAAAGCGTTCAGTTAAGCGTGGTAAGTGTTTCGGATCAATCCCGATGCCAGTATCTTCTACAGTAAAATAGCCTTGATTGCCATCATCATGCCAGCCAATGGTAACTGTCCCGCCTTTTGGGGTGTATTTAATTGCATTAGTGATTAGGTTGCTAAAGGCACTGGCCAATTCTACATCTGAACCAATCAGATCATAATGACTGTCGATATTTAGATTGAGCGTGTGTCCATAATCGACGTTATAGGCATGTGCATCGTCAAATAATTGATTCATTAAACTTGGCATTTCAATGATTTGATTTTTGGCGATGGTTTTTTCATTTTCCAGACGTGACAATAGCAGAAGGTCATTCACTAAAGCATTCATGCGTCGGGTTTGTGATTGCATTTGCTCAAAAGCACGTTTCCAACGCGGGTTAATATCATCCTGATCGGTAAAGGTTTCGATATAACCACTCAGCACGGTTAGTGGGGTACGTAATTCGTGTGAAATGTTATCGACAAAGTCTTTACGCATTTGTTCTAGGTTATGCATACGCGTCATGTCGTAAGCAAATAACAAACGGCTATTGCCACCAAACTGAGTCATTTTGACGTGCACATATTGCCCTTCATGCACACTCGATTTCATTTTTAAACCGTCGGGTGCTTGGTCAATATGATTAAAATATTCAATAAAACTAGGTTGGCGCAAAATAGTCAGGATGTTGCGTCCACGGTCTAAAGGCTGAATACCTAATATTTTTTCTGCAGCAGGGTTCCACCATTCAATCTGATGATTTTCATCAATCAGCATCACGGCTTCATCTAGTGCCACCAATGAAGACTGGGCGCGGTCAATCAACCCGACCATTTCGGCCTGAACGATACGTTCCTGACGTTGTGAGCGATAAACATTGAACAGTAATGCACCCCAAATACCATGCAGATTGGGCGGTACATCATAAGGACGATTGGAAATCCAGTCGTTGACTAAATAGAGTGAGCGCATTTGCTGAAGAAAAAACAGCAAAAAGGCGAGGCTAATACAAATCCAAAAATACCCAATCCCAAAACCAATCAAGCTTGCAATAATCAGGAAAAAGGCCAGTAATCGAAAGTCTTGTTTGGCAAAGGTCCATAAACTGCTGTAACGAACTTGTTTGAGGTCACGAGCGAGTTCAGGGACTGGGTAAGGTTCGTACATAAAATAATTTTAGCCTAAAGCAACATCCGCACGTGTCGAGAAGCGATAGCCTGTACCACGTACCGTTTGTACAAAACGGTCTACGCCATACGGTTCTAAGACTTTACGTAAACGACGAATATGCACATCAATAGTTCGGTCTTCAATATATACATTGCCGCCCCAGACTTGGTCAAGCAATTGCGCACGGGTGTAAGCGCGCTCTGGGTGCGTCATAAAGAATGCTAATAAACGATATTCGGTTGGGCCCATTTCTAAAATATTGTCGCCAAAACTGACGCGCTGGCTAACTGGGTCTAAAATTAAACCGTTGGCATCAATGGTTTTTTCACCGCTTAGAGCATTGGCACGACGCAAGACCGCTTTAATTCGCGACACCAATTCACGAGTTGAGAATGGCTTGGTCATGTAGTCGTCCGCGCCTGCATCTAAACCTTGAACTTTGTGATCTTCTTCGCCACGTGCAGTGAGCATAATCACAGGAATTTCGGCAAGGTTGTCATCGCGTTTTAGGCGACGGCACAAGTCTACACCGCTGACACCGCCTGGCATCATCCAATCAAGCAAGATAAGCGCTGGACGTTGATCGACAATCATCTGATGAGCTTGTTTTGCATCTTCTGCTTGTAAGCACTGAAAGCCTGCCATATCTAAAGAGGTATGGATCATCTCCCGAATCGGAAGTTCGTCATCGACGATTAAAATGTAGTCATCTTTCACAACGCAATATCCTATAGATGTTAACGGTGGACCGTTTTAATTTATGACAGGCTTATTACAAAGATTAATTATGACAGTATCATTGCAGAAAGGGTTAAATGGGCTGTTTTTGCAATAATTTGTGACAAACTAATGTCGATTTGATGAAAAATCTGAACAGATTCAGTAAAAGTAAAATAATGATTTGAAAAATATTATGAATATTTATCAGTTTTATGACAATGTCGAAGAATCTTTCATAAAAGCGTGCTCTTTTTCCGAAAAGGTCTGTAATAACGATAAAAATACAATACGGCAAGAAGACAGCACATCTTCCATAGACTGTTTAAAATCGCTCATCACCCAGCGAATGGCAATTTGGGTGACATAACCATTTAAACCTGTCGCCACCAATGAAATCTCTCGATTGGGGCGGTCTAAATGCGGCATCATCAGCATGACAAAGGCCTGAATCATGCGGTCAAAACGTGACATGGTTTCGTGAATAGTGGCTTGGTTATGCAGTTCTTGCACCAGCATGGCATCAATATAAATAATACGTGCCATTTGCGGGTTATTTTTTAGCGTAGTCAATAAAGCCGTTAGTCCTGCATCAATCATTTTTTTTGGATCCGCCGAAGCTTGCATAATGGCTTGCATGACATTTTGCTGTAATTCATCAATCAGTTTTAAAAAAATGGTCTGAAACAGTTCTTCACTTTTTTTAAAAGATTCGTAGAAATAGCGTTCGGTCAGTTTAGCTTCGGTACAAATATCTTTTACGGTCACGGCAAAAAAGCCATGCGTCCCATAGGCTTGAATACCTGCCTCAATCAATTTTTCACGACGTACCTGTTTGCGCTCAGTTAAAGATAAGCCTTTAAACTGACGTTCTTTTGGTGGTTTCTGGGTGGTTTTTTCTGTTTGTGCAGTCATAGGCAGTCGTTCTGTCCTGTTCAGTTAAGCCAAATACGAACCGTAAGCAGGCTTTATATTAGCAATAATTATCTGTTAAACCTATGATTTCAGATTCGTATGCGATATTCCTAATGGCTTATATTGACAATGCTTATTGTCAAAATTATATTTAAACCACAGCGCATTATACAGCCCTCCAAAACAACAAGCAGGTCTGAACTGTGCACGTCATATACTCAAGGAAATCACATGAAAAATTTTAAAAATAAAGTTGCCGCAATTACAGGCGCAGGCTCGGGTATTGGGCAGCAATTGGCTGTTCTATTGGCGAAGCAAGGCTGTCATTTATCGCTCAGTGATGTGAATGAACAAGGTCTGTCGCAAACAGTAGATTTACTCAAAGACAGTAATGTGCGCGTGACCATTAAAAAATTGGATGTTTCTCAATTAGAACAAATGCGCGAATGGGCAGCTGAAACTGTGCGAGACCACGGCTCGGTCAATATGATTTTTAATAATGCAGGCGTTGCATTGGGTTCTACTGTAGAAGGTGCAAGTTACAAAGAACTGGAGTGGATTGTTGGTATAAATTTCTGGGGTGTGGTGTACGGCACCAAAGAATTTTTGCCTTTCATCAAACAAACGGGAGATGGTCATATCATTAACATTTCTAGTTTATTTGGTTTAACCGCACAACCCACGCAGTCGGCTTATAATGCGACCAAGTTTGCGGTGCGCGGTTTTACTGAATCCTTGCGTCAGGAATTAGATTTGGAAAATTGTGGAGTGAGCGCGTTGAGCGTGCATCCAGGTGGGATTCGCACCAATATTGCCAACAACGCCAAAATGAACGACAGCATACGCACTTTGGGCATGAATCCTGAAAAATCGGCACGTGCGTTTAATAAATTATTGCGTTGCCCGCCTGAAGAAGCTGCACGCCAAATTTTAGAGGCAGTACAAAAAGACAAACGCCGCTTATTGATTGGTAATGATGCTAAAACTTTGGATTTAATCCAGCGTATTGTTCCAACGGGTTATCAGAAAGTAACCGCATGGGCGACTAAGTTTGGCAAGAAACGCGGTTAATTTAACTTAGAAATATAAGACCATTCAGACTAAAACCTGAATGGTTTTTTTCTTCCAGACAAATTGATAATACGCACCTTGACCAATGCACAGGCTCACAAATGCCAAGGCATAGGCATACCAAATTCCTTGCAAGCCCCACCACTGACTGAAGAAATAAGCACACGGCACTTCAATTAAAACAATCGCTAAAATATTGATGATCATTGGCACATTGACCGTGCCACTGGCGCGCATAATAGAGGCAAAAATTGCACTGGCACCAAAAAATAAAATGGCCCATAGCACAATAAATAAGAGTTGCTGACCCAGTACCACCACTGCAGGATCGGTAATAAACAGCGCCATCAGATATTTAGAAAATAAATAACCCAAGGTGACTAAAATACCTGTAATTAGCAGATTCATGCCCAAGGCTGTGCGGGTAACTTTAGCCAGTAATTCGGCTTTGCCTGCACCAATGGCTTGTGCTGCAAAAATTGAAGCAGCTATGGCAATCGATAGCGCAGGAAATTGAATATAGTTCAACACCTGATTGACAGCACCATACGCGGCAGTGGCCGCAGCACCATGTCGATTAACCAAACCAACAATCACCAAACCCGCCAGAGAGGTGGTGACCATTTGTAAGCCTGTGGGAATGCCTAAGCGTAAAATCACCTTGCTTAGATTGGGTTGATGCCGAATTTGACGTAGCAGATGCTTATCCATTTTTAGGGGATGGTTCTTTTTATTTAGATAAATCACCAAAAAAATTAAAACAGCCAGATAGCCCAGAATGGTGGCAATTGCAGGGGCAATAATGCCCAAGCGAGGAAAGCCAAAATAACCTGCAATCAGGATGGGGGTAATCACTAAGCCCATTAAACTAGTCAGACTTAGGGCAATGAGTGGTGTAAGGCTATCGCCCACTCCACGTAAAATAGAGGTATAAATAATATACACAAACAGCAGTAGGCTGCCTGCTAACATCCATTGCACATACGGCAGGGATAGATGCATCACTTTAGGGTCTGTGCCCAATAAGATTAAAATTTGTTTGGCAAAAATTACCCCTAAACAGGCAATCAAACTGCCGCCAATCAGGGTCATAAATAAAGTCGAGCCGACAATACAGCGCACTTTTTCGACATTTTGTGCGCCCCAGGCTTGTCCAACCAACACAGCCGAGCCTGCCGAAAGCCCAATCACAAAGGCCATCAGGCAAAAAATAATGGGAAAAAATACCGACACTGCAGCAATCGCTTCCACCCCCAGCATTTGCCCGACAAAAATTGTGTTAATGGTGCCCGAAAGATTTTGCAAAATATTGGTGGCAATCAGTGGCAATAGAAATACCAAAAAGGTTTTCCAAAGCTGAGGGTGATCGACCAGTGCCTGAGGTCTTGCCATGCCAAATCCTGCGCTTCACTATGCGGTTGTTTGAAATTTCACCCTAGCATGATTTGGTCATAAAAAGCCTTAGCTTTTCAGTAACTCAGTGACATTTCAGTAGAGCTTCATCGCTTAAATTGCCGATAAAATTTCACCTGCACGCAACAGGGTTTCAGTTTTTTTAGCAAAGCAGAAGCGGATTAAACGTAAATCATCGGGTGGGGTTTGATAAAATGCAGACACAGGAATACCGACAATGCCGTACTGCTCGGCTAGAAAATGACACATATCTACGGCATTTAAGCCGGGACGGATATTGCTGTAATCTAAATTTTGAAAATAAGTGCCTTGAGCAGGGCTGAATTGAAAACGTGAATTGGCAATCCCTTGATTAAACAAATCACGTTTGTCCTGATAAAACTTTGCCAATTCTGCAATATGTTCAGGATGCTGCTGCATATAATTCGCCAGAGCTACTTGCACAGGGCTAACCCCGCAGAAATTAATAAATTGATAGGCTTGGCGAAAGAGCTGCATTAAGGCAGGTGCAGCCGCACAGTAGCCTGTTTTCCAGCCTGTGACATGAAAAGTTTTACCAAACGAGCCCACGACAAAACTACGTTCCCTAAGCTCAGGAAAAGACAGCGCAGAGCGATGTTGATGCGTATCAAAGACTAAATGTTCATAGACTTCATCGGACAGCACCACAATATTATGTTCCTGAATGACATCAATTAAATGCTGCCAATCTTGCGCTGACCATACTGTACCTGTGGGATTATGTGGCGTGTTGATGATGATCATGCGGGTTTTTGAATGAATGGCATCTTTGACCCTATTCCAGTCCACCTGAAAATGTGGAGCCTGTAGCGGAATATGAATGGCTTTTGCACCCAATAATTTTACACAGGGCGCATAACTGTCATAACTTGGATCAAAAAGAATGACTTCATCGCCTGCCTGCAGCACGGTTTGCATGATGCTAAAAATAGCCAGTGTTGCCCCAGGTGTGATGGTAATTTCACTGATCGGGTCAAGTGTTAGCTGATCACGCTGTAAAAACTGCTGTGCCAGTTGTTCACGTAACGGCAAGTAACCATCGCCCGAAGGATATTGATTGAAGCCTGCGTGTGTGGCTTGGCTTAAAGCATCTAGTAATGCTGCAGGTGGGGGAAAATCAGGAAAACCCTGCGATAAATTTAAGGCATTTAGTTGTTGTGCCAAGTTAGACATGGTACTAAAAATACTCAGACCTTGAGCAGGCAGTTTCGCGTGAATATCGAGCATAGTGAGGTTCTAGTGGTGGCAGCAGCTTATTTTACATCGTAGCTTTTTCAGGCGTGAATGCAAATGGGGTAAAGGGTGATGATGTAGCTTGAGTAGATCATTCGGGGCGTTATTTTTGATTTAATACCTCAAGATCGTCTTATCAAAAAAATTTCATTTTAAATCAACTCCACCAATGCCCGAATAATCCCCAATCCCAAACCAATAAATGCACCTACGACCACACCATTGACCCGAATCATGTGTAAATCACCACCGACTTCGTTTTCAATTTTACCAATCATTTCGCGCGAGTCCCATTCGTGAATACGCTCACTAATAAAACGAATCACTTTTTCACTATATTGATCAGACAAATTCACCGCAATCGTACTCATTTTTTCATTCAGTAACTGACGTACTGCGGTATTGGCAATAATATTTTCACCGACTTGCTGAATGGCAACACGCAGGTTTTGGGCAATTCCTGAATCAGGTTTTTGTAAATCTTCCTTAATCGCATTACACAGAATGACCACGGCACCACTGATAAAATTCAAGACTTGTGGGCTGTCTAACAGGGCATTTTTAGTATCATTTAGGCGCAGACTGGCACTGCTGTTGTTATCTGCTAGTTGTAACATGAGTTGCTGCCCAGCCTCTTCAATTTTTTGTCGCCAAGGATGTTCAGGGTCTGCCAACATGGATTCGACCCGTTGCAGTAAAGAATCTATAGTGCGTTGCTGCACATCAATTCCAATCCAGCTCGCACCTTTGGCCAGTTTCCACACGCCAAGTTCTTTAAACAATTGACGGGTCAATTCACGGCTTTTTTCAGGATGTTTCAGCATCCAGTCATGGGCAAGGTCTAAACCGCGTTGCAGCACATCCTGATGGAAGTCATTTTCCAAAACTGCACGCAGCATTTCACTGGCCAAGTGGTTGACCTGTGTTTTGCGAACCCATTGCACACTGTTGCTTTGAATAAAGCGGCCAATTTGTTCTTGCCCGACAAATTCAAAAATTTTCGGTACAGTCTGCTGAATGACTTGGGTCACTTGCGCATTATTTTGCTGATTCGCCAGCCATTTGCCCACAGCTAAAGATAAGTCAGTGCTGTGCAGGCTTTTTTGTACCACGTGTGGCGATAAAAAGTTTTCCTGCACAAAACGCCCCATCGACTCGGCAATACGGTCTTTGTTGCGTGGAATAATTTCGGTGTGATCACGCAAGAATTTAGGAATTGGCATTTTGCCAAAAGGATTGCGAAACAGCACCGTAATAGCATACCAATCTGCCAGACCACCCACCACACCTGCTTCGGCAGACAGCATGAGTATGTGAATTAACCAGGTGTATTCTGGCAGTAATTTTGCAGTCAGCATTAATGCTAGCCATGCCACCACGGCAATCACTAAAGCAATGGTGGCAAAGCGTTTACTGCGTTGCAGACTCGGAGAAGTACGCTGCGAGCTGCTCGCTAAAGTGTGGTCAGACGCTGTATTCATGCAGGCATCCTTATTTCATTAGGGCGCGGCAGGGGCAGAGGTTGGTGGGGGTAATGGTTGTCCTGTTGCACTTAAACCATATTTTGCCCCCAGTGATTGTAAAATCAGGCTCGCATCAAAAGCATCTTCCGGTGCAGATTTTTGATCTTTAAAACATTGAATGGTGTAAGACACTTGAGTTGGGTCGAGGGTGACCACTTGTGGCATGTCATAGAATGGGTCAGGCCAGAAGGGTGCGCGACGATGATAATAGCCATACGGATAATAAGGATAATAACTTGGTGCAGGATAGACCACGGCCTGTCTAGGTGGTTTCTGGCTACGGTTACTTGGGTCATCTAGAACTTTAAACAAGCGAAAACCATGTTGCAGTGTGGTTTGTGCTGCTTTCACCAAAGTAATTTCTTCTGCGGTGCCAAAACTCATGTTATGACCCGCTAAAAAACTAATCCGATAGGTCTGCACATTCAGTGGTGTGGTGCTGAATTGCCCCAACTGTTCAAAGCTGAGTGGTTTAGAGGGTGTCGTGGCACAGCCTGTAAACAGCAAACTGCTGGCAAGGGCAAGACCGAGTAGGAAATATTTCATGTGAAAGCTCCTGTACACATCAACCAGCCAAGACAAACTCGCCAGTTAAAAACTGCTATTGGGTTGGGTTAAAAACTCAAGTTCTTCTGCGCTAGATGTACGTCTTAACACCTGATTCCGATGCGGATAACGTCCAAAACGGTCAATAATTACTTTATGTTTCAATTCATAGTCCAACACGGTGGGGTCATTCAAACTTTCAAATAACGTCAATGCGACTTCGTGAATACGTTTGGATTCACTGTGCATAAATGGCATATATAAAAAACGACGTTCGGTTAGGTTTAAGTCCTGATCCAATTTTAAGTGAATCATTTCCTGTGCCAATACCAAGGCCATTCCATCTTGGGCAAAAGCACGCGGGTCATTGCGGTATAAATTACGTGACAATTGATCTAAAACAATGATTTCAGCCAAACGACCTGCAGGTGTTTCGCGCCATGTCCATAATTCTCCTTGTGCCGCTTGTTGCAGTACATCGGTAAATTTTTCTGCGAGCAGGGCATCAAATTCTGCGCTTTTGACAAACCAGTTCGGTTCTGCAACAGGAGAAAACCAAAAATTTAAAAAATCTTGATAATTCATACGCTTTATTATTTACCTCTGTTCTTTTGATTATAAAATCACAAATTGAGCATGTCTTATAGTGCAACTTTGTGTTGACATCCTCCCCGACCTAAAGGACGGAGATTCCTACTGCTAGACGCTCATGTCCGAGCGCAAGAATATTCAGTGCGGAATTTACATCCCGATCATGGAGCGTACCGCACTCCACACACTGCCACTCTCTTATTCCAAGTCCTGCTCTACCTTTCGGACTACTGGAGCGTGAGCCACAGCACGAACAGATTTGGGTGGTATAGGCTTCATTGACTTCTTCATAACATACCCCTGCGTTCTCGCATTTATACTTGAGCATGGTTCTTAGTGTTGTCCAACTGGCATCTAGCACTGATTTAGCCAATCTGGTTTGTGCTAATGCTTTGGCATTCACATTGCCAACGAAGATGGCTGCATGTTCATTAACCAATTTTCGGCTGAATTGATGCAGCATGTTTTGTCTTACATTTTTAATCTTGGCATGGATGGCTTTGACACGTTTCTTATTTTTTGCACGTTGAGCAATACCAAGTTTTTGTTCATATTGCCGATAGATTTGAGGTGCTTTAAGTTTTACGCCATCTGAACAAGTCGCTAAATCTTTTAAACCTAAATCTATGCCAATTGAGGTTTTAGCGTTGTTTTTTTCTATTTTGACTGCATCAACTACAAGACAAACATACCAACGTCCACGACTATCTTCTACGAATGTGCCTGTTTTGATATTGTATTGACTTAATCCGTAACTATCCCATAGTTTAAATTGATGCTTGCCATATTGAACATAGCCATCAGCATATTTGATTGCAACCTTTTTAAACGGTATCCAACCCAGTGAACGTCTAGCTGATTTTTTATTACTGACACGCCATTTTAGTTTTGCTTTTTTGAACTGCTTGCGTCTTGTGACCAATTCTTCTGTCACTGCCTGAATAGTTTGACTGTGCAAGTTGCATTCTTTCGATGTGCCTTTCGTGTATTTTGCAATGTCGTATGCTGAAAAGAATTGTTGTTTTCTTTGAAGATGTTTAAAACACAAATCATTGACATAATTCCAGACAAAATTTACTTCGGATGCTAACTGATATAGCACCTTACAATGTTTGTCTTTTATGCGTAATTTGAGTGTCTTCATCCAATTATTTTAACAATATTTTTCTTAATAATGACTATAGTACAAGTATTTAAAACGACATTTCGTGTCGTTCATATGGTTTACTCCAGTCGCTTATATCCTCGTGCTGAACCACGAGGTTTTACGCTCCAGTGGATAAAAAATTGCCAAATTAAAATTTATTGACGTTGACCACTTTATAAAATGTCAGCATGCCCCAAAATCATCATTTTGTTAGAAAAAAACAGCCCAAGCGCATGTGCTGATGCAAATCAAGTTATACTTGAACGGTAGTAATTTCATCTCAGATCATGTGTATGATTGAGAAAATTGCCACCGACCCAAAATCAGCCTGTGGTTTATGTGGTATTTGTAGTGTATTGGATTAAGCGAGAGTGTAATGAGTGAACCCGAACCAAATGCGCAAGATGTTCTACCAACATGGGTAGATGCTGCGTTGCTTCAAGGGATGTTGCGCGGGATTGAACGCGAAAGTCTGCGTATGCAAAGCGATGGCTTCTTGTCGCAGCAAGCACATCCTCAAGCCTTAGGTTCGGCACTCACACATCCACACATTACCACAGACTATTCTGAAGCGCTGATGGAGTTCATTACTCCACCGCAAAGCAGCATTCAACACGCGCTTGATTATTTGCGTGATATTCATAGCGTGGTGCATCAACACTTGGGCGAAGGTGAAAAGCTTTGGCCGCTGTCCATGCCGTGTATGCTCGATGAAACTGATGACAATATCCCACTGGCGCAATATGGCAGCTCCAATATTGGGCGCTTTAAAACCTTGTATCGTCGTGGTTTGGGGGTGCGCTATGGTCGCCGTATGCAGACCATTTCAGGGGTTCATTATAATTTATCCTTCCCTGAGCATTTATTTGCCGCCTTGCAACACCATGAAAGCGATGAGCAGCTCAAAGCACTGAGTTTGCAAGATTATCGCAGTCATCGTTATTTAGGTTTAATTCGTAATTTTATTCGTTTAACGCCATTGGTAATGTTTTTAGTCGGTGCGAGTCCATCGGTCTGTAAGTGTTTTATGACAGGGCGTGAGCATCATTTATTGCCGTTGTTACGAGGCACGTTGTATTTGCCGTATGCGACTGCGCTGCGTATGGGTAACTTTGGCTATCAAAACTCGGCGCAGAAAAAACTTGGTATTCATTACAATGACTTAACAGGTTATTTGGATGGTTTGCAAAAAGCTGTAAAAACCCCGTACTTGCCATTTAGCCGCTTAGGTTTAGATGATGCCACGGGTGAACCAATTCAAATTAATGACCATGTGCTGCAAATTGAAAATGAGTACTACAGTTTGGTGCGACCAAAACAAGTACCACAAGAAGGTGAAACCCCATCTCAAGCTCTTGCCAATCGGGGTATTGGTTATGTCGAATTACGTGCGGTAGATGTCAATCCGTACAGCCCAATTGGGATAGATGAAGATACGGCAGGCTTTTTGGAAGTCTTGGCATTGTATTGTTTATTGCAAGACAGCCCTGCCTTGTTAGATGCAGAACAAAGCATTATCGAAAAAAATCAGGCTGAAGTGGTCAATCGTGGGCGTGCGCCAAATGCGCAAATTCAAGAGGGTGATGTAAAAACCCCAGTTCAAGCGTGGGGACAGCAGCATGTCACCGCGATGCAACCTTTGGCTGCTTTACTTGATCAATGTTATGCGACGCAGCTATATTCTCAAGCTTTAGAGCGCATGATGGTACGTTTGCATGAAGACGATGAAACCCTGTCGGCACACATGATTGCCGATACTATTCAACATGGCGGTACCTGGGGCTTTGGCAGTTATATGGCGCAGCAACATGCACATGCCTATGAGCAACATACTATTCGTCCTGAAACACAAACATATTTTGATGAAATTGCAGTGCAATCTATTCAGCAACAAAAACAACTTGAACAAGCACAGGGTCTGAGTTTTGCAGACTATGTCGCACAATATAGATAACAACTCAGAGATTTAAACATGCAATTGAGTTATCGTCTGCTAAGTGGTGTTTTATTTTTAGCCAGTGTCATTGGGATGACATTTGCATTGTATTTAGAGCATGTGCAAGGTTTAGCGCCGTGTCCACTGTGCGTTTTTCAGCGGGTGGGCTTAATTGCATTGGGCTTGGTTTCACTGATTGCCTTTGTGCATAATCCTAAATCTAACGTAGTTAAGCGTATTTATGCGCTGCTCGGCAGTATTGGAATTTTGTGGTCAGTGGGTGTGGCAGCACGGCATGTGTGGCTGCAAAACTTACCGCCCGATCAAGTGCCAAGCTGCGGTCCAGGGCTAGATTATTTGGTAGATGCCTTACCCATGAAAGCCGTATTGCAACAAGTACTGTCGGGTTCAGGTGAATGTGCTGTGATTGACTGGATGTTCTTGGGGCAGTCTTTACCTGTGTGGTCATTGCTGTTCTTTAGCGTGTTGGCGCTCATCAGTTTATGGCAATTGCTGCGTAACTATCCTTTTGTGGCATCGGCTACATTTGGCAAAGTGAAGAAGAAATAACTTCGGCCTACTTGCGCACTAAATTGATAAAAATGCGTCATCCATAAAATTGCGATGGCGCATTTTTTTTGTGTATCTGTTGATAATCTATCTACCAATCATCGTGTTGTAGGGTATTTTGAACTGCTTGGACTGTGTTAGGTGAGCGCAATGCCTTCTAAACTTGACCAATCGCCAATAAATTCATGAATTTGCTGCTCTGGTACTTCTTCATGCGCAGGATAAAACCATTTCACCAATTGCTCTGCCACACTTGGATGATATTGTAACTGAAAGTGGTTCAGACCATAGAACACAGCTTTGTGCGATTCAGGCAGTTTTAATTGAAAACGTGGGTTAGGATGTTCTCCCAAAGCACTTTTTATACTGACCAAATAATCGCCAATGATTTTGCGGGTCAGGTTCTGCTTTTTCTCAAACTCAATGCTGCCTGCCACGAAATAAGCATTAATATGGGTCGGCAAAGGCGCAGGTTTGCGGTTGTCATCTACCTGTCCAATTCGTGCTTGATTGTGTTCCCAGTCATCATCTCGCACACTGCCATAGCGCAAATCTAAAATACCGTTGCTGCGAATATTGACCAAATGCCCGACAATTTTCACAATGGGAAAGCGACCTAATTTTTCCTGTAAATGGAAACCAAAACGCTCTAAAACTGCCCCATGATGTGGTGAGCCCAAACAAACCAGATTTTCAACCAAGTGAATCCAGTGCTGTAAATTTTGCTTGCCGTAAAATAGCGCACTGCGCGATACCAAACCACCCATGCTGTGCCCAATTAAATCAATACTGGTAATTTTAGGATGGCGCTGAATTAAATCATCTAAGGTATTGGCAAGGCTGCGACCATTGGCAGAAATGCGACGTCCTGTATTGTAATTCAGATATAGCATGGTGTTATGGTCACGTTGAGCCAGTAATTTTTCACCAAAGCCACCAAATTGATGTGTAGTCCAATCGAGGTGATTACGGCATAAACCGTGCACAAAAATTACCACACGCCCAGACAAATCGCCTTGTTGAACTTCGCCATAATGGTCATAGAGCACCATAGGTAAGGCGAGCGGATTTTGCTGTTCGAGTAGATAATCTCCCAGTATGCCATTCAGTACACCCACTAAAAAATGTAGGTTTGGTGTAAGTGCCTTGTCATGTAAGTTGGGAAATTGCGCAATAATTTTACGTAAACCAGGCGCAACAAAATGATAGCCATACTGTTGTAAGCTGTGGAATGCAAACTTATACAACTTTTGAAAAGTCGCAGTTTTTTGAAACTTTTGAGAGCGTTGTTCGCTCATGCCAAATACACTGAGCAAAACTTCACGCTGAATGGTTTGAATCACTTCGCTCATCACTGCATTCAGGCGCGTGCTGACCAACTGCGCCAAGCCTTCTAAGATATCGGCCTGACTTGGAGGTGTACGGTCCCATCTACAATAGGTTTCATGGAGCGGTGTTAAACTTGGCATACTGTGTTGCCCCTTGTGTTCCCATATACCGAACGCTTTATTTTTACTTGGGTTCGCGGTATAAACTCAAGGGTCTGCTGGCATTTCATGAATTTACAGGATTGCAAATTTTTAGCTGAATTGTCACCAAACCCGATACTTCTATTTTATCGTGTTCATCTTAAACTACTTGTAAAATACCGATGACTGCTAAGATGTTTGCATCTTTTTGTCTAACAATTGCATTTTTCCATGAAAATTAAATTAAAAACGCAAAATAAGTGCTGTATCAGCCAAAAAATGAATGGTGTTGCTCAGAAATGTCACGCATGAATTTAATTTATTTACATGGTTTTCAAAGTAGTCCCTTGTCCATGAAAGGGCAGCTATTGCATGCTTATGTACAGCAGCATCGCCCTGATATTCAAATGCACTTGCCCGATTTAAATGCCCCACCTTTAGCGGTCTTAGCAAACGTTTCGGGATTGATTCAAAGTTTGACCAACGTGGCGTTGGTGGGCAGCAGTCTAGGCGGCTTTTATGCGACACAACTGGTCGCACAGCATCATGTACCTGCTGTTGTGATTAACCCTGCTATGCGACCATGGCAATTGTTTCAGGACTTGTTTGGCGATGTGTTGCCATACGTGGTACATCCGAACTGGAGCTTAACTGCAGCGCAATTGGATGACTTAGCAGACATTGCGTTGCCAGTTGCGCAAGATGCAGACAAAATATTGGTGTTATTGCAACAAGGCGATGAAGTTTTGGATTATCGTGAAGCGCAGCGTTATTATAGTGCTGCCTCGCCTTCGGCCATGATCATGACTGAAGCACACGGCAATCATGCCATGGATGATTTTGCAGACAAAATTCCGATGTTACTGCAATTTTTATCGGATTCCCTAGCTTAAGGAAACAGTACAACGTGTCTCAATATACCGCTCAATCTCTTGAAGTTTTATCTGGTTTAGATCCAGTACGTCGTCGCCCGGGCATGTATACCGACACCACACGTCCGAACCATTTGGCGCAAGAAGTTATTGATAATGCGGTGGATGAAGCACTTGCAGGGCATGCCAATAAAATTACCGTAAAAGTCTATAAAGATGGCTCTTTGTCGGTAGAAGACAATGGCCGTGGTATGCCTGTCGATATTCACCCAGAATACGGGCAAAGCGGGATTGAAATTATTCTGACCAAGCTGCATGCAGGCGGTAAGTTCAGCACCGACAACTACCAATTTTCGGGTGGTTTGCACGGGGTCGGTATTTCTGTAGTGAATGCCTTGTCCAGTCGGGTTGAAGTGACCGTACAGCGTCAGGGCAACCTGTATAAAATGGCTTTTGATCAGGGCGAAGCCGCTGCACCTTTAGAAGTCTTGGAAGGCAAAGCGCCAAAACGTGCTTCGGGTACGTTGGTACATTTCTGGCCTGAAGCTAAATATTTTGATTCACCTAAATTTGCGCTAAAAGCCTTAAAGCACAATTTAAAAGCCAAAGCGGTACTGGCTGCAGGTTTAGAAATTCATTACATTGATGAAATTAACGATGAAGAAATTGTCTGGCAGTTTGAAAATGGTCTAGTCGACTATTTGATGGATGAGCTGGAAGATCGTGAGATTGTACCTGCTCCTGCTTTTGTGGCGACAGGTGAGGCAGAACGTGCCAGTGCCGAATTTGCAATTTGTTGGAATGTAGAAGGCGGCGAGCAAATTCAGGAAAGTTATGTCAACTTGATTCCGACTGCGCAAGGCGGTACGCATGTCAATGGTCTGCGTTCTGGTGTGACCGATGCTTTACGCGAGTTTTGTGAATTACGCAATTTATTGCCACGTAATTTAAAACTGTCTGCCGAAGATGTTTGGGATGGGGTCAACTACATTTTATCGTTAAAGTTCCAAGAACCGCAGTTTTCAGGGCAAACCAAAGAGCGTTTATCGAGCCGTGAAGCAGCAAGTATTATGCAGAATATCGCCAAAGATGCCTTTGCCTTGTGGTTGAACCAAAACTCTGACATTGCCATGCAACTGGCGGAAATGGCTATTTCCAAAGCAGGTCGTCGTTTAAAAGCGGCGAAAAAAGTAGAACGTAAAAAAATTGTTTCAGGCCCAGCCTTACCAGGTAAACTGGCCGACTGCGTGGGGCAAACCCGTGAAGAATCGGAACTATTTATTGTAGAAGGTGATTCTGCAGGGGGGTCTGCCAAACAAGCGCGCGATAAAAACTTTCAGGCGATCATGCCAATTCGCGGAAAAATTTTAAATACGTGGGAAGTATCTTCGGACGAGGTTTTGGCTTCACAGGAAGTACACGATATTGCAATTGCGATTGGGGTTGACCCGGGCAGTGATGACTTGTCTGAATTACGTTACGGGAAGATTTGTATTTTGGCCGATGCCGACTCGGATGGTTTACACATTGCTACCTTGCTGTGTGCTTTATTCGTGAAACATTTCCCAAGCTTGGTGGAAGATGGGCATTTATACGTCGCCATGCCGCCATTATTCCGTATTGATGACGGTAAAGATGTGCATTATGCGCTAGATGAAGATGAGTTGGAAAATACGCTTAAAAAAGCCAAAACCAAAAATCCGCAAATTACCCGATTTAAAGGTTTGGGTGAAATGAATGCCAGTCAACTACGCGAAACCACAATGGATCCAAATACACGCCGTTTGGTGCAACTCGATTTAGATGACAGTCATTTTACTGCAGGTTTATTAGATAAATTGCTGGCTAAAAAACGCTCTGCAGACCGTAAAGTATGGTTAGAGCAGAAAGGTAATTTAGCCGATTTAGCGGTTTAAGCTGATTTAATTTAGAAAAAGCATCCATTATTTCAAAAAAGTAATGGATGCTTTTTATTGTAATTTTGATTGGTGTTTATAATTCAATATTTTCAGGCCATAAAAAATATCCACCATATTGACTGGTTTTAAATTCTGCACCTACGTCTTTGCCTTGTTGAGTGAGTATGTGCTTTCCAGCATCATTGATATTTAATAAGCCTTTTTCGGTAAAATGAGCCAACAATTCATTGGTTTTCATTTTATGTTTTGCTGCAAGTTTAGATGATGTTAATTTACCAACATTATTGTCATTGGTTTCTTCAACAGATTCATTGGTTGGTTCGGCTTTCACTTCATCTAAACTAATTCTAACTTCATCACTAATACGAATAATACGTTGTGCTTCTTCATAAGCATCTTTAAAGACATCTTGATCTTCATATTTGCGAATCAAAATGCCCATTTCGTTATTATTAATTTGGCTAAATTCATAAAGATTTAGACTAGAAATAATACATTCAGATTCATTGAGATAGCATTTAGCATGTAAGTTTTTACAAAAACTGAGCCGAACAAAATCAAGTTTTTGCATCCATTTTATTTCATCAGGATGTAAATCACTTTTTCCATAAACGATTCGAATATCAATTTTGAGTCGATCTTTATCTTCAAGTAACTCTTTAATACGGTCATTTAAACGTAAATATGGGCTAATTAAAATTAACCTTTCTTTGGCATTTTTTATCAGTTCTTCTAAGAAAAAATTGGTCGCGCTCGTATTTAAAAACTTAGCCATTTAACCCTCCTCATTGTGTCTAAATTATTATGTCCTGAGTATAGCGAATTTATTTAGGTAATGATTTGATGATTAAAAATATTATAAAATTAAGGTGAAAAAAATGGAGCATCTTGTGCTCCATTTTTTTATTGATCCTTAACTAAAGAACCAATATACGAATAATGAAATAATAAATACGCACATGACGTTCAAGACCATGCCCACACTCATCATTTCACTTTGTTTAATTTGACCAGTACCAAATACAATCGCATTTGGTGGCGTTGCCACAGGTAACATAAAGGCACACGATGCCCCAATACCAATAATTACCACTAAAATTTCTTTTGGAATACCCATTTGGTCTGCAATTGCAGCAAATACAGGGACCAATAATGCAGCAGACGCCGTATTACTGGTAAATTCAGTTAAGAAAATAATGAAGATGGTCACCGCAAAAATCACCACCAATGGAGAGGTATCCCCAAAGGTATTGGCAAGGGTTTGACCCAATACCAAAGATGCACCTGAATCTTTTAAGATTGCACTGAGGGTTAAACCACCACCAAACAGTAATAACACGCCCCAATCGGTATTTTCAGATACTTGCTTCCATGATGCAGTACCTAGCATGACCACCAAACATGCAGCAGCTAATGCAGTCCATGTATCGGGTTGGCTAATACCAAAGGTATCGCTAAGTTTTTTACCAAAAATCCACGCCACGGCAGTACATGCGAATAAAATCATCGTTGCAATACGGGTTTTGGTCCAAGGAATGACTTCAGTTTCAAAATGAATTTTCTGGTTTAAATTTGGACGCAATACCAAGTATAAGCTGACCAACATCGCTGGTAGTAAAATCAGCATCATTGGTAAACCAATTTTCATCCAGTCAGCAAAGTCATAGTCTAATGCTTTGGCTGCAATGGCGTTTGGCGGCGAACCGACCAAAGTACCCAAACCACCTAAACTGGCAGAGTAGGCAATCCCCAATAAAATGAAAACGAAGGTTTTACGCTCTTTGGTGGCATCAAGGTGTGACAATAAACCCAGTGCCAGTGGTAGCATCATTGCCGCGGTGGCTGTGTTGGAAATCCACATTGACAGCGCAGCAGTGACCGCAAAAATAGATAAAACCGAAATCCCCAAGTGACCGCCCGACATGGAAATAATCCACATTGCAATTTTACGATCCAGTTTCTGAATGTGCAGTGCAGTCGCTAAAGCAAAACCACCAAAGAACAGGAAAATAACAGGATCGGCAAAAGTTGCCAATGCTTGCTTGGTTGAAATTGGTACAAGTTCTTTGCTGGCATTTTCAAGTGGCATACCTAAAGCCACAGCAAGCACAGGTACTAACAGTGCTGTAATGGTAATGTGTACAGCTTCGGTGAGCCATAATATACCAATAAAAAGCAACAGACTTAGACCCTTATTTGCATTTTCATCATAGGGCAAGACATTATACAAACCGAAAGAGAGCAGGGTCGCAAGAATAACAATGGCCCAGGTCTTGATCAGTTCTTTTCGCTTAATATTGGCTGGCACTTCTATATGGTTATTTTCCATAGAAGTTCACTCCGTCAAAAAGGAATTAAAAGAAAAGAGGGAAGATTGGTCGATGCAAACGACCGAAGCAGTCTGAATAGACTGTCTTTTAAGCTAGCTTTAATTATAGGTTTAAAAATTTATTTAAGCAAAAAAAATCTAAATAATTTTCCATTTGTTATGTACATTATAATGATTTATACCATCAATGCAGGCTGTTTTAAAATGATGGATAATCCTTGAGCAATTGCGTAAATAGCCATAAGACCCAGTAAAGTAAATACAATCTGCTTAAATACAGTCTGAGAAATATTTTTACGAATCTGACTGCCCACATAAACCATTGCCACAGAAATTAGGCAAATCAGGGCTAAAACTTGTAATTGTATGTGATTAAACTGTTGAATGACTGGAAATAAAACTGCCAGTTGAATGAGTTTGGAAATAATAAAATTTAAGTTACTAATCACTACAATATCAGTTTTGCTGTGTTGGGTGCTGAGCAAATACATCATCAGAAATGGTGCCATGGCATTCGTTGCACCACCAATCACGCCTGCTAGAAAACCAAAAATCAGCATATTTTTCAGTGAGGCAGAAATTTGCAAAGGACGTTGTCGAAATTGATCGGCCACGTACAATAAAATTAGTACGCCCATTGCCAATTTTAAATAGCCTTCATTTAGAATCAGCAGCAAACTGACGCCCAAATAGCTGCCAATCAGCGCACTGAAGATTAAGCCCCAATATTTTTTGCAGTAGCCATATAAACTGCTCAATAAAGATTGTGTGGCATCGCCCCGCAGCATGTAGATATTGAGAAGCAAACAGGGAATAAGGACTAAGGCAACCGCAGTACTGAGTGGATACAGCATCGCTACTGCTGCGGTGCTGAGCATAGGAAAGCCAAAACCACTCATGCCATGCAAAATTGCAGCAATCGCACAAAACATCAGAATAATGAAATCGGTTTTTTGCATGCTGGGCTTCACATTGCTTTTTATTTGAAATTTAACTCAATGTAGCGGAGTTTTGAGTAAAGTACAAATGAGTCGCATGCTAATTTTATACGCAAATATCAATAGAAAAATTTTAACGACCAATAAAAAAGCAAGACTGAAGTCTTGCTTTTTTGAATAGCGATGAAACTGGCTTAGAAGTGGTATTTGACCAATGCGCTAACATCGTGTTCGTCTAAACCTTTAATTCCGAACTTGTTGTTCCAAACAGAGTGTTCGATACCCACGTATAATTTAGTTTTAGGTGAAATGTGTTTGCCCACATTCCATTTATATTGAGAAGTCCAGTTCAATTCGCTGGAATGGTCATTTTTTTCAGCCGTAGACCAGTCTAGGAAAGCATCGGCCAAGAACTCTTCTGAACCAATTTTAAATGGAACAGCATAATTGATGGTCATTTGATAATCATCTTCTTGGTCATCATTTTCTGCTTTATAGAAGTTGATGTTTGCATATTGGGTATATGGAATGTCTAAAGCAAATCCAATACCGTACAGGTAGTTGTTAAAGCCTTCACCACCTTCCCAAGTCGTTGCAATCAAAACGTCTTTAATTGGGCCGACTGCCAGTTTTTGGCCTGAAACAGCACCCAAGCTTAAACGTGGTGCAACTTCAAAATAAGTTTCGTTGCCACTTAGATCATTATTGGTACGGTCAGCAAAGGCAAAAAAATCACCGTATTTCAATCCAGCAGCATATTCAGCAGTAATAGTGGTTTGCTCTAAATCATCAACCATGCCAACAGGATGAGCATAATTCTCACCATATAAACCTGTAATGCTAAAATCTTGCCAAACTGGCGCAGCTTGCGTAAAAGTTGCAGCAGTGGAGAGAGCGCATAGCGCAGCAATGTGTGTAAATTTCATAAAATAAGCCCCCAAGAAAAGCGTTTCAAGGATACAGATTCTTAAGCAAAAATAAAGCAAAATTCGATTATTGACGGGTCATTTCTTGGTATTTTTTGCCAATTCTAAAAGCGCTGCATTTTTTGCAGGATTTAAAACCAATGGTAAAAATAATGTCTAGCTTTTTGCATGCCATGCTAAGCCCCTTAAAAGCATCAAGTTTCTGTGTTGAAAAACCAATCACATCTGCTTGAACAGTCAAATTGGTTGCTTATTGAACATCTGAGCGAAAACTTGTCCTAAAAGGGTTATTCTTTTGCTGCTTTTGTATAAATATCGCTTGCATATTTTTCAGATAGGCCCGATATTCAAGGTATAGGGACACGGTTCTGCAGAATTAAAAGTATTCATCATTCACGTAGGAGGAAGTGATTCCAAATTCAGTGGAAGATGTACTTTATGCTGTAAAAACAGCATATTATAAACAAGCCAATACGTATGTATTTAAGATTTTTGGCACAACAAGATTCAGAAATAACGAACGCAAGAGGATGAAATTATGAACATTGAAATCCGTACCGATAAAAACATTCAAAACAGTGATCGATTAATTAGTTACGTTCGTGAAGAACTGAATAATGAATTCCAACGCCACAGTGAGCGTATTACCCATTTTTCAGTGCATTTTAGTGATGAAAATGGTGAAAAAGGCGGTGATGACGACATTCGTTGTATGATTGAAGCACGTCCAGCAGGTTTAAAACCAGTGGTTGTGAATCATCGTGGTCATAATATTGACACAGCCATTCATGGTGCGATTGACCGTTTAAAACGCAGCCTCGAACATGCGTTTGAGAAAAATGAGAATCCTCGTGGTGCTCGCCCAGAATTTGTAGATACAGATGTTGGTGGCGACGACGAATAAGGATCAGACAGATTCCAAGAGCCTCGCAAATTTTGCGGGGCTTTTTTGTGTTTGCATGCAGCCAATGCACTAAATTCACCATTTCCTGACATTTATCTCATACAAATGTCGCTTTATTGGGCATAATAGTTCTAAATTAAACATTGAATAAGAGAGCTCTCTGCATGTTAACTGCGCAACAACAAGTCTTGGTGCAAGCAATAGAAGAATTAGACCTTGCCCAAGTGCAACGCCTATTGGCAGACGGTTTAGACCCTAACTTTATGGATGCCGAAAAAGGCCCTGTGATTTCAGTTTGGTCAGATGGTTTATTTCAATGGTGGGAAAAAGTCTGTGAAGCATACGAAGCGGGTCAACCACTCACAGAGCAGCAAAAACAGCAAGATTTACAAGTGCATTTAGATATCTTAGATGCCTTGATTCAAGCTAAAGTGAATTTGCGTTTATGGGATGCCGAAGAAATTTATGGCCCGTTATGGGATGCGGCTTCTGCAGCGTGTGTTCCTGCTGTACAGCGTTTGTTGGATGAAAAAGTCGATCCGAACAGCAAAGATGAAGATGGTTTAACTATTCTATCTTCAATTAGTGATTTATTGTTTGATTGTGATTTTGACGAAATTCAGTGGTCGGATGCTTTGCCAGAAGAACAACAGACTTTAGAATTGTTGCGTCGTTATGGCGCAAAAATGAGCAAAGAATTGGCCTAAGAGCAGAGATAATAATATGTCAGCATTAAAAACAGTTGGTTTGATCGTGGCGGCAGGCATCAGCATGCAGGTGAGCGCGGCAGATTTTGAATTTGATCGTCCTGGTGCAGGAATCAGTACGGGTATTACACCTGTAGGGAAATTGGCTTGGGAACAGGCTTTGCCAAGTGCAAGTTATCAGGAAAGCAACAATGTTTTGGGCGAAAAAGTTAAAACCACTCGCCTCAATGCTGACATGCTGTTACGTACAGGGTTGGCACAAGATTTAGAGTTGCAATTGGGCTGGCAAGGTCCTGCATGGAGCAAAAGCAAAACCGCAGGTCAATCGGCTGAAGAGGATGGTTTAGGCGATGTCAGCATTGGTTTGAAACAAGCCATTGACTTAAATGACGACAAACTTTCTATGGCTGTGTTGCTGCAAGCGTTAATTGCCACAGGCAATGATGGCTTTAGCGAAGAAGATGATATTTATAGCTTGGCTACGGCAGTCAACTATCAATACAGCGAGCTGTTAAAAACAGGCATCAACATGCGTTATGATGTGCAAAATAACGATTGGGCGATTACAGCGATTCCCAATATTCAATACCGTTTAAACGATCAATGGTCAGGTTTTTCAGAATTGGTCTATCGTAAAGCTGAAAGTCAGGATAATGAATATGGCTTAACTTCAGGTGTAATTTACGCACTGAATGACCGCACTCAACTGGATGCCAGTGTCGGTGTCGATTTAGACGGTGCAGATAAAAGTTACCGTGCAGGTTTAGGGATGGCGTTCCTATTCTAAGCAATCAAAACCATTTAAAGCTTTAAAATACGTTGTATGCTGCAGCAGGCCAAAGTTATTAAGTATTAAGCTTGCTGCAGATTCGTTTTAATCCTAATAAAGTTCATGGCGAGGCGAGCAGAACATGAAGCAGTCCTTATTTCAGACTTTTTGGCAAGCTGCTGTTGATCTCATGGCTGACATTATGCGCTATGTGAATAGGGGCTTATCTTGTCTGCTCGCAAGTCTATTTTTATTGTGTTCGTTAAGCCTACATGCAGAAGCGCCTTTACTTCCACCTGAACAAGCCTTTCAGTTTAGTGTTGAATCGGTCAATCCCCAGCAAGCCGAACTGCGTTGGAACATGCCTGAAAAGTATTATTTGTATCAGCATCAATTTAAGGTTGAGCATGGACAGCAAATACTGGCTTTAGAGTTGCCTCCCGCAGAAGATGTCTATGATGAAAACTATGGACACACTCAAGTTTATTATCGACAAGTCAGTTTTAAAATCCCCACGCAGGCTGCACAGCGCTATCAAGTGAGCTGGCAAGGTTGCGCGCAAGATCGACTTTGCTATCCACCACAGCGCATTGAATTTCAGACCGACAGCACGGGTTTGGTGATTTTAGACAATCAAAGTGCAGCACAAAAAAATCTGTGGGGCGGACACAGTAACCCACCCCAGAATGTGTTTTCCACAACACCTGCCAACTCCACGCTAGCATCTTCAACAAGTCCTGCGACAGCGCAACCCATCACTGCACAAGATCAAATGTGGTCAGAAAAATTGGCACAGAGTTCGTTTGCTTATGGCTTGCTGCTGTTTTTTGGTTTAGGGGTTTTATTGGCCTTTACCCCATGTTCCTTGCCGATGTTGCCGATTTTGACTTCCTTGTTGGTGCGTGAACATAAAGGTGTCAAAGCATGGACGATTGCACTGGTCTTTGTCTGTAGCATGGCAATGGTCTATGCCATATTGGGTTTAATTGCGTCATCCGCAGGTTTGAATTTTCAGCGTTGGTTACAACAACCTGCTACCTTAATTGCTTTTAGTTTGCTGTTTGTGCTATTTGCCTTAAATCTGTTTGGATTGTTTGAAATCAAGTTGCCGCGTGCTTGGGTCAATCGACTCGATCAGGCACAATCCATGCAAAAAGGCGGTAATTTGGCAGGTGCTGCACTCATGGGCATGTTGTCGGCACTTTTGGTTGGCCCATGTATGACTGCACCAATGGCAGGGGCGTTATTGTTTATTTCACAAACCCAAAGTCAGATGCAAGGGGCATTGCTGCTATTTACGCTCGGTTTTGGCATGGGCACGCCGTTATTGTTGGCCAGTGTGCTTGGTGCAAAAGCTTTGCCACGCGCAGGTTTGTGGATGCATCAAGTCAAAGTGCTGTTTGCTTTTATTATGTTGGCATTGGCATTGTATTTTATTCGTCCTTTATTGGGTGAAGCATGGATGCAATGGCTTAGTTTGGCACTTGGACTGAGCTTTGTTGGCTATGTGCTGCATCGTTTGAGTGGCTATCATGGTACGCTGCGGGCGATTTATCTGAGTGCGTTATTGGTGGTGGTGCCGTATCTGATTTATAGCCAATATCAACACAGTCAGCGTTTTTGGCAGCAGGAAAACGATGCCGTCTTAGAATGGCACCGAGCAACGACTGCAACAGAATTAAAACAGTTACTTGCCCAAGCTCCGAAAAATCAGCGCATGATTATAGATGTCTATGCCGATTGGTGTGTGGCGTGCCGTCCGATTGAGCAGCAGGTATTGACATCCTCCACCGTAAAACAGGCACTTGCAGAATTTTATTTAATTAAACTCGATTTAAGCCATTACGATGCCAGTCATCAAGCCTTGTTGAATCAATGGGAAATTTTAGGGCCACCTACCTTTTTATTTTTGGATCCACAACAACAAGAAATTCGCAGCCTACGTTTAACGGGTGCATTTAACGAAAGCACTTTGTTAAATCAACTGCAGCAACTTCAAACCACACAGGAATCATCGCCATGATGCAGCTGTACATTGCCAATAAAAATTATTCGAGCTGGTCGATGCGCCCGTGGTTGGTACTAAAGGCATTTGAGTTAGCCTTTGAAGAAATACAACTGAACTTTCCATGTGAACGTGGCGAGGGTGATTTTAAAAAACGTGTCCTAGAAATTAACCCCAATGGTAAAGTGCCTGCCTTATTAGATCGGGGTAGATTGGTTTGGGATTCTCTCGCCATTTGCGAATACTTGGCAGAGCAATATCCTGAACAGGCACTTTGGCCACGTGACGCACAGCAACGAGCTTGGGCGCGTAGCATTAGCGCAGAAATGCACAGCGGTTTTACCGATTTACGCAGTTTATGTGGCATGAATATTCGCGCCAATTTAGCAGAAGTGGGTGCAAAATTTTGGCAAGAACATTCGGCTTTAAGACTGGATGTGGCACGCATTGAACACATTTGGTCGGCACGTCCTGCAGCAGATAGTTTCTTGTGTGGTGAATTTAGTATTGCCGATGCGTTTTATGCTCCTGTAGTGACACGTTTTATGAGCTATGCTTTGCCTGTGAGTGCAGAAAGCCAACACTATATGCAGCGGGTCATGCAACATCCAGCCATGCAGGCTTGGGTGCAGGCAGCTTTACAAGAACCGATGTGGGTTAATTATTTAGAGCCTTATCAAAACCAAGCAAAATGACTTGGAAAAAGCAGGATTAGGAAAAATACTGCGGAAGTTTTTGTGCGGTAAAGTGGTCTTTTTTGTTCCAAAAATAAAACATAGTGTCTTAGTTTTTCTAATTATTTTATTTACGCTGCACGATTAAAATAGCGTTATTAAATGAATACAAGAGTGGAACATCCCCATGAAAATTTTACACATCGACTCGGGTATTTTGGGTAAAAACTCAGTTTCACGTCAGTGAAGCCAAGCGATTGTGCAACAATTGACTGCAAAAAATAGCAATGCGCAGATCGGTTATTTAGATTTAGCACAACAGTCAATTCCGCATTTAACTACCGAAATTTTAATGGGGCAGGATGCAGAACAAGCGACTTTAAGTTAAAAAATCATCCAGCAATATATTGATGCCGATGTCGTGGTGGTGGGTGCAGCCATGTATAACTTTGGTTTGACTTTAACCTTAAAAGCATGGATTGACCGCATTAGCGTGGCGGTGGGTATTGTTGATAACAACCTTGCCGACCTTCAGGAAGATTTCCTGAAAACCATTTTCAACTTTACCGGGTGAATGATGTAGAAATTATTCGCGCTGAAGGGGTGAGCATGTCGGAATTTAAAGACCAAGCCCTTGCCAATGCAATGCCAAAAAATCAGGCGATTTAACCCACTATTTCAATAAAAAAAGCTCAGTGCTTTAAGGGTACTGAGCTTTTTTAAAATAGATGGATCGGCTAAAAGGGTAGGTGAGCAAAGACTTATATGGTTGAACTTAACTTTGATCTTGTCGATGTGCAAACTCTGCCAAATCTGCGAATGCACGTTTGGCTTCTTCAAACCACGGTGAAAACATTTGAAAATTGTGCCACATACCCGTGTAGAGTTTGTAATGCACTTCTACGCCTGCCTGTTCGGCTTTTTCTTTAAAGCGTGTTGCATCGTCCAGCAAAATTTCTTTAGAACCAATTTGTACTAAAACGGGTGGCAATTCATGTAAGTCGTCAAATAATGGCGAAATTTGCGGGTCTGCCCGATCAAGTTCAGGTGGTACATAATAATCAATGCCTGTTTCCAGCGTTTCAATTGACAGCAGGGCATCATGCTTGCTGTTATAACGCAAGGATTCACTGGTGAGGGTTAAATCTAAAAATGGTGACAGCAGCATTAAGCCACTCACTTGCGGCAATTGCTCATCACGTATTTTTAAAGCTAGCGCCAACGCTAAATTTGCACCGCAAGAATCTCCTGACAAAATAATATCTTTGGCGTGTATACCTTGCGCCAACAGACTTTGATAGACATCAAACACGGCTTCCAAAGCATGTGGAAAAGGATGCTCAGGTGCAAGCGGATAATCGACATGAATCACTTGCATTTGGGTGCGTGCCGCAACTTGACTCAAAAATGCTCGATGGGTATTTAACGAACCCAGAAAAAAAGCCCCGCCATGAATATGAAAAATGAGCTGTGTTGCAGCATTCTGTGGTTTTAATTCTTCGGCATGCAGACCTGCTAAACGCAGCGCGCGTACCTGCACCGACTTTTGCATGGGAAATAAACGGCACATTTGTTCTAGTGCAAAACGTACAGAATTGGGGGGTAAATTAAATTGGCTTGGTTTGCGAATGGTGGTTTTTAAAAACTGCTCTGTAATAATTTGTTTCCACATGGGGTTAATCTTCATGATTTTTCCATCTTGTTCTTTATTTGATCGGATATTTGTGTATTTACCAACATACTTTACAAGGGTACACTAAACGGTCACATTCAAAAATTGCAAATTTGTTGTGACTTTTTAATAATAAAGTTGTCTGATAGTAGACTAGGGAAACAAAACAATGAAAAAAATTGCACTTGCATTCGGGCTGTTAGGTTTAAGCGCTTTGGCCAATGCTGCAGATCCGCTTAACGGCACAGTTTGGAAAACAATTGACGACAAAACCAAACAACCCAAAGCCACGGTAAGATTTACTGAGCAAAAAAATGGAACTTTAACCGCAAGCATTCAGTCAATTTTAACGCCTGGTGAAGAAAATGCCTGTACAAAATGTGAAGGTCCGTATCACAACAAATCACTCAAAGGTTTGACCATTGTTCGCGGTCTGAAAAACACAGGTGGCACGAGCTACGATGGTGGTTCAATCCTTGATCCTCAAACAGGTAAAACCTACAAGCTAAAAGGTAAACTTGCCGATGGTGGTAAGAAACTTGAATTGCGTGGTTTCATTGGTGTAGCGGCATTGGGTCGTAACCAAACATGGATTCGTGCAAACTAAGCATGTATTCCATCCTCTGCAATTGAAATGATATTGCACAGGATATAAAAAAACCTGCTCCTTGTGAGCAGGTTTTTTATTGGCATTTTTTGAACTTAACCCAAAGCACGATAAGCCGCTTCATCAAAACCTGCAATAAAGCCTGATTCAGTTTTTAAGACAGGACGTTTAATTAAACTGGTGTGAGTGCAAAGTGCTTCAATTAATTTGTCTTCACTTTCCAAAGCAGCTTGCTGTTCTGCCTCACTGAGTTTGCGCCAAGTGGTGCCTTTTTTATTCAGTACCACATCTTGTCCAAGTGCATCTAACCAACTTTTGACAGTGTCGGCATCAATCCCTTGCTTTTTATAATCATGAAACTCATAACTTAGCCCCAATTCATTGAGCAAATCGAAGGCTTTTTTCATTGAGTTGCAGTTTTTAATCCCATAAATTTTTAACATATTTTTTCACGTTAATATCATCAAATTGGCTATAGCCTAGCCCAAAATAACGCTAAGTGCTAGAAACCTGCAGTGAACAATGATTGGCTGTTTAAATGGTATGTGTCATCAATACGTCATATCGATGTCACCAAATTGACACTTGATCGCTCTAAAATGGGACGTATAAACAGAACAAAATAAAAAACTTGATAAGAACAGACTCAAGTGAAAATAAAAAATACAGTGAAGAACAACAGTAATAGCGCAAAATAGAAAATAAGAGGATAAAAAGAGAAAACCCGCATTTAATCATCCTGATTATGCGGGTCTCATTTTAACGTCCATTGTTACTTCCTTGAAACTAACTAAAACCAGTTAGTTTATTTTCCATCCTTCGGCTTCCAATCCTTTTGTGTCATCCTGACTGTCCCTTTGCCGTGATGCAATAATGCGCTGAATCGACTTGAAGATAAATACACAAAGTCGACAGATTATGTGCGAATTGAACCTCAGTTGAGTGAATAATTGTTCACTCGTGTAGGCTGTGAAATTTGTGTGAATAAGGGACTATTGACAATTCGTCTATGTTTGCGACGACGCATATTTTTAGCTGATATAAGGCATGGGACAGGAAATTTAGCCATTCTAAATGACTGGCACATAACGCAATAGCAGCAAAAAAATATGCTCGTCCTTCGCTGCGCCTTGCGCTGCAAACAAAGCAGTGCTTGTTTTTGCTCAGGCTGTGGCTAAAACTTTCTCAGATTGCGTTATGAAACTTGGCAATAGACCCACTATTCCCTGCGTTTCATGCCTGATCTGCTCAGTTTTAGCCTACAGCGCAAACCATTTATGAAATGTCAATAGACCCTAAATCTTATAATCAATAATCACAGGAGCATGGTCACTAAACCATTCGTCTTTATACACCCAAGCATTGACAGTACGTGCTTTCCAGTCGGGTGAACAGGCATGATAATCAATCCGCCAACCAACGTTTTTGGCACGTGCTTGCCCACGATTTGACCACCAAGAATACAGCTCTGCTTCATGGCGTACTTCACGGAAGGTATCGACATAGCCTAAGTCATTATAAATATGATCTAACCATGCACGTTCATGTGGTAAACAGCCTGAAGACTTTTGGTTACCCGACCAGTTTTTAATATCAATACGTTTATGTACGATGTTGTAGTCACCACAGACAATGATCGATTTATTCTCTTCACGCCACTGTTTTAGAATTTTTTGATACTCTTCTAAAAAGTGATCTTTGCGCATTTGCGCTTCTTCACCTGAAGAGCCAGAAGGCAAATACAGTGAACAGATGTAAATTGGGTGATCTAGTCCTACATCAAATTCAGCACTGATAAAACGACCCTGAGAATCGGCCAATTCAAAGCCTAAACCATTTTGCACAGAAACAAAGGGCAAACGGCTATAAATGGCTGTCCCTGCGTAACCTGCGCGTTCTGCAGGGAAAAGATGCGTGTGCCAGCCTTCGGGCTTAAATTTATCGGTCCATTGGGCGTGGGTGATGCGGCTTTCCTGCATGCAAATCACGTCTGCTTCAGACTTTTCTAACCATTCGAGTAAGCCTTTGCTTACCGATGAACGCAACCCATTGACGTTAATTGAAACCACTCGAAGAATTTTTTGATCACTCGGATAGCTACTCTTTGGTATCATGCTCGGGTCTTACCTCAATGTATTAATTTGGAGCACCTCATGACATCGCCAGCTCAATTTAACCCGCAAGCTTTTATCGAACTCGCCTTATCACGTGGTGTGCTTAAATTTGGTGAGTTTACTTTAAAATCGGGTCGTGTGAGTCCTTATTTTTTTAATGCAGGTTTGTTGAATGATGGAGAGGCTTTATCGCTATTGGCTTCGGGCTATGCAGATCAACTCATGCAATGCAAACACGTAGATGTTATTTTTGGGCCTGCTTATAAAGGTATTCCATTTGTAGCAGCTACAGCAGTGGCTTTATCACAAAATCATGGCGTTAGTGTGCCGTGGGGTTTTAACCGTAAAGAAGCCAAAGACCATGGTGAAGGTGGTGTGTTAGTGGGTGCTGCAGTTGAGGGCAAAAAAGTTTGGATTATTGATGATGTGATCACTGCGGGTACCGCTATTCGTGAAGTGGTGACCATTTTGAAAAATGCAGGTGCGCAAATTGCGGGTGTATTGGTCGCTTTAGACCGTCAAGAAAAAGGTCAGGGCGATTTGTCTGCCATTCAGGAAGTACAAAAAGAGTTGGAAATTCCTGTGCATGCTTTAATTACCATGAAAGATTTAATGAATTATTTGGATGCCAAAGGTGAAAAAGAGGCCTTGGCGAAAATGGAAGCGTACCGTGTGAAGTATGGTATCTAAATCATTATTTCTTATATAAAATAGGGTGTTTTATCACCCTTTTTTTATTTTTATTATGTCTGAATTAGAAAAGTATGCGTATATACGTTGCCCGAAATGTGGACGTGATAACAGGTTAATCATCGACTCTCGAAAAACAGGTCTTTACCAATGTGGCGGTTGTCAATCTCATTTAATGTTTTATGGTACAGAAAAACAGCATAAGTATAAAAATTGGATTTGGGCTACATTAATAGGGTTGCCAGTAGCTTTTATGGGATATAAAAGTTTGGTAGATAACAATTCATGGACGGATAAAAATATTCAAAAATTTGAAAAAGCATGTGAGGCTAGAGTATTCCAAACATCCAATTTAAGCTTGTTAGAAACAGAACAGTATTGTGAATGTGTGATAAATAAGCTTATTCAAATTGATTATGACAAAGTGGTGAAATCTACACAATATTATATGAATCGATCACAGGGGGAATGCCGAAGTGGTAGGCAGCAGTACAGAGGTTACCGATAAATTTAATACTCTTCTAGAGCAATGTTATAAAGGTAATTTAAGAGAATTTTGTTCTGAATTTGATGTGAAAAATCGAGGGGAAAGTTTTTACAAAAGAGTACAAAAAGCTAGACATCGCATGAGGAATCAGAGTATCAGTCAGGAAACAATTGATGAGTTTAAAAAATATATTGTATTTATGGAATTTAAGTTATTAGAACAAGAGAGTTCTTGGGATGAAAAAAAACTCTTATGGAGTTTAAGAGCTTCTTCTAATTTTTTAATTAAAAGATTTTTTTATAACGATTGACAAATTTTTGAGAATCAAATTTTATTTGCTTTAATGCAGTTTCTGCTGAAACTTGCCATAATGGAGAACTATATTTATACCCACTCGTGTAACCATTTTGAAAAAAACGTCCTAGTGGATCAATCATTAAATATGATTCAGTCATGTCATTATTATTCTCTGAACTGATAATAGACTTGAAGCTTG
This sequence comes from Acinetobacter sp. SCLZS86, assembly GCF_021560715.1. Taxonomy (NCBI): domain Bacteria; kingdom Pseudomonadati; phylum Pseudomonadota; class Gammaproteobacteria; order Moraxellales; family Moraxellaceae; genus Acinetobacter; species Acinetobacter sp. SCLZS86. The sequence goes on along the minus strand of NZ_CP090864.1, from coordinate 2,984,185 downwards.
AGTGTTTTTCAATAAATTGATCAAACTCTTGCTCTGTGATATCTAATTTATTTGAATAAACAGGTAAAAGTTTAAAAATTTTCCATTTATTAGGTTGGATTTGAGAAATAAAGTAGCTTAAATCCTCAGATGCGTTGAGCTTATTGACGACAGTATTAATTTTTATTTCTATCATAGGGTTATACTTTTTAATTTTATTGATAGCTGTTAAAACTTGAGACGGATTAAAGGTATTTTGCTTAGATGTACGTCCAATAGCTAAATTGGTGTATTCATTTATAGAATCTACACTAATACCTAATGACGAAAAATTCTGAGCAATAAACTTCATATCAATTTCATTGAATAGACTGCCATTAGTAATCGCGGAAAGCCTGAAATTATACTTTTTTGATAAATTGATAATATTTTTCAATTGTTTCATATAAAGAAAAGTCTCGCCTCCGACTAAATTGAGACGTAATTGATCAAAATAAACGGTTTGACTTGATTTGTTTAATATATGTCTAATGTTTTCAATTTGCTCAATTAGAGTTTCAATTTTTATTTGAGAGTGCAAAACCTCTTTACTATCGCTATCCCATTTTGCGAAGCAATAATCACACTTGTAGTTGCATGCTTCTGTAATATGCCAGTTTACTACGAGTTCTTTAGTTAATTTTGGCATTTCAGTTTCCCCTTTAAATTGTTTTGGATGTAACAAATTTAATTGAGAAATATTATTGTATCGGAGACACTAAGGAGACAGTGATTTAGATTGGTGTCTCCTCCTCACACTTCTTACACTCGAGCATCACCCCCAACTTTTCCTTGCGCCCTTGCTCTGTGATTACCCACGGGCGGTTTTGCCACGGCGGATTATGCCGCACATGCTGCCCGTGACCGCAGGCCAAATCTGCGACCCAATCATTTTCTTCATCTAAATGAAAACCAATAATTGCTTGTTGCATCGCGTACTCCCAAGTGCATGATGATTGTGGATGAAGCGTTACGAAAATTGCAGCAACACCAAAGCCAAACTCCGCTATACTTTTGCTTATTCAATTCTTCAAAAGAGCACCGAAATATGCGCGTACTTGTGGTGATGGATCCCATTGAAAGTGTCAATCTCAAAAAAGATTCCACCATGGCAATGTTATGGGCTGCAAGCCGTCGTGGGCATACCTTGGGCTATGCATTACAGCAAGACTTATATATTGATCAGGGCAAGGCATTTGGTCTGATTGCATCGCTTAAAGTCTTTGAAGACTATAACCATTATTACGAATTGGGCGAAAAACGCAAAGAATCCTTAGCCGATTATGATGTCATTCTCATGCGTAAAGACCCGCCTTTTGACATGAATTTCGTTTATACCACGTATATTTTAGAGCAAGCTGAACGCGAAGGCGCATGGATCATCAACAAACCGCAAAGCCTGCGTGACTGTAATGAAAAGCTGTTTGCGACCCAATTCCCAGAACTACAAGTTCCGACATTGGTTACTTCACAACAAAGCCTGATTCGTGAATTTATTCAGCAACATGGCGATGTAATTGTTAAACCGCTCGATGGCATGGGCGGCATGGGTATTTTCCGTTTGTACCAAGACGGGGTCAATATTGGCTCAACCCTTGAAATTTTGACCAACAAAGGCACTCAGCCCATCATGGCGCAGCGTTATATTCCAGAAATTGTAGAGGGTGATAAACGCATCCTCATGATCAATGGCGAGCCTGTGCCGTATTGTTTGGCCCGTATTCCACAAAATGGCGAAGTGCGTGGCAACTTAGCTGCAGGTGGTTTGGGTGAAGCACGTCCATTGACTGAAAATGACAAAGTCATTGCCGCCAAAGTTGGACCATTTTTACGTGAAAAAGGCTTGATTTTTGTCGGGTTAGATGTGATTGGCAACTATGTCACTGAAATTAACGTGACCAGTCCAACGTGTATTCGTGAAATTGACGCACAGTTTGGCACATCTATTGCCGATGATTTATTTAAAGTACTTGAAGCAGGTCGTTCAAACTAAGTTTAGGCTTTATGTTCACTGTATCAATACAAAAGCCGTTTTCTATTTGAAAGCGGCTTTATTTTTAGACACGTGGAGACAAAAAACAACTTAAACACTTTGCAAAATAGATCAAGCAAAGCATCTAAAATTGAATAAAACTTAACATTTTCCGTAGATTAATAATAAAACTAGTTTAAACTTGAAAATCTGTAGAAAAAAACAATCAAGCACTTGGTGAAAAAAAGTAAATAACCTTTCAAGCCCATGCGTTTGTGATTACAATTGATAGCTTATACAAGATTTTTATTTGCCTTATTTTGAGTTGAAGAATTAAACCGTGACTGATGCACAGCAACAACAGCCTAAACATGTCATGATGATGGCCGCAGGTACAGGTGGACATGTTTTTCCCGCTTTAGCCGTCGCAAAACAATTACAGCAACAAGGGATTCAAGTGTCATGGTTGGCGACCCCAACGGGCATGGAAAATCGTCTGCTTAAAAATCACAATATCCCGATTTACCAAATTAATATTCAAGGTGTGCGTGGCAACGGTTTGATCCGTAAACTGGCTGCACCATTTAAAATTTTAGGTGCAACGCTCAGTGCTGTGCGTTACATGAAGCAATTAAAAGTTGATGCAGTTGCAGGTTTTGGTGGTTATGTAGCAGGACCAGGTGGCTTGGCAGCACGCGCTTTGGGTGTTCCTGTGCTGATTCATGAACAAAATGCAGTCGCGGGTTTTACCAACACTCAATTGTCACGTGTGGCAAAAACCGTGTGTCAGGCTTTCCCAAATACCTTTCCAAACAGTAACAAAATTGTCACCACAGGCAACCCTGTTCGTGAAGAAATCACTGCGACCTTAAGCCCTGCATGGCGCTATCAGGAACGTGAAAAAGCAGGCTTGCCAATTCGTATTTTAATTGTGGGTGGTTCGCTTGGTGCACAAGCCTTAAATGAATGTGTACCTGAAGCGTTAAAGCAACTGAATGTTGCTTTAGATGTCTATCATCAATGTGGGCAAAACCATGCCGATGCGACGCAGGCACGTTATGCACACAAGCCTGACCATTTACAGGTTGAGGTACAGCCTTTTATTGAAGATATGGCCAAAGCCTATAGTGATGCCGATTTAATCATTTGTCGTGCGGGCGCGCTCACGGTAACCGAGGTCGCGACTGCAGGTGTTGCAGCAGTATTTGTGCCACTGCCTAGTGCGGTGGATGATCACCAAACTGCCAATGCCAAATTTTTAGCCGATCTTGGTGCAGCAAAAATCTGTCCGCAAGCCAGTATGACCCCCGAAAGTTTAACAACATTATTAACCCCGTTAATGAATCGTCAATTGTTGTCTGAAATGGCGGTCAAAGCCCGTCAGCAGGCACAGCCAGATGCAACTCAGCACGTGGTTCGTCTTATTCAAGCATTGTTCGAGTAAAATATGTCTCCATCTACACCCGCTGATCAAGCGAAAAAATTAATCAAAGTGCCTGAAATGCGCCGTATCAAACACATTCATTTTGTGGGTATTGGTGGCGCGGGGATGTGTGGTATTGCCGAAGTCTTGAAAAACCAGGGCTATAAAGTATCGGGTTCAGACATCAAAGCTTCAAAAACCACAGCGCAATTAGAAGAAAACGGCATCAAGGTTTATATTGGGCATGCGGCAGATCATATTAAAGGCGCAAATGTGTTGGTGGTGTCTACTGCAATTGACCCAGAAAACCCAGAAATTAAAGCAGCAATTGACACCCGTATTCCTGTGGTGCGTCGTGCTGAAATGCTGGGCGAGTTGATGCGTTATCGTCATGGTATTGCAGTGGCGGGTACGCATGGTAAAACCACCACCACCAGTTTAATTACCTGTATGTTGGCCGAAGAAAATATGGATCCAACTTATGTGATTGGTGGCTTGCTAAACCGTACTGGTGTCAATGCAGCATTGGGTGCGAGCCGTTATATCGTGGCAGAAGCCGATGAATCTGATGCATCGTTTTTATTCCTAGAGCCCATGGCGGCTGTGGTGACCAATATTGATGCCGACCATATGGACACCTATGGTGGTAGTTTCGATATTTTAAAAGATACCTTCATTCAATTCTTGCACAAACTGCCATTCTATGGCTTAGCTGTCGTGTGTGGTGATGATGCCAATATCCGTGAAATTATGCCACGTATCGGGCGTCCTGTATTGACCTATGGTTTTAACGAAGACAACGATATTCGTGCCATTGATGTCGATCAAGACGGTATGCGCACACACTTTACCGTATTGCGTAAAGACCGCGAACCGTTACGCGTGACGGTGAATCAACCTGGTCTGCACAACGTATTAAATGCTTTGGCTGCAATTGGAATTGCCACCGATGAAGGTGTTTCTGATGGTGCAATTTGCCGTGCTTTAGAAGGCTTTAGCGGTGTTGGTCGTCGTTTCCAAGTACAAGGTGAGTTTGCGGTAGCAGACGGCAATGTGAAATTGGTAGATGACTACGGACATCACCCGAAAGAAGTGGAAGCCACTATTAAAGCTGCGCGTCAAAGTCATCCTGATCGCCGTTTGGTGATGTTGTTCCAACCACACCGTTTTAGTCGTACTCGTGACTGTTTTGATGACTTTGTTGAGGTGTTGTCACAAGTCGATCAATTGCTATTGCTCGATGTTTATCCTGCGGGCGAAAAACCAATTGTTGGTGCAGATAGTCGTACTTTAGCGCGCAGTATTCGTTTGCGTGGTCAGGTTGAGCCAATTTTGGTCGATCCAAACGATGGCAACTTACCGAATATTGTGAAACAAGTGTTACAGGCTAATGACTTGTTATTGACCCAAGGTGCAGGTAATGTGGGGGCGATTTCAATCGAACTTGCACAAAACCATTTGTATTTAAAATAATCACAACCTGTGATGTTTGAATTTGATCGACCAGTTTAAAGTTTAAGGATATAAACGTGTCAAATGCTTCAAAGTTCGGCAAAGTTGCCGTGTTATTGGGTGGAAAATCTGCTGAGCGTGAGGTTTCTCTAGACAGCGGTCAAGCAGTACTCGAAGCACTGCTACGTTCAGGGGTCAATGCAGAAGCATTTGATCCACAAACACGTAGTGTGACCGAATTGGTCAATTATGATCGTGCCTTTATTGTATTACACGGGCGTGGTGGTGAAGATGGTCAAATTCAAGGTGTCTTGGAATGGTTGAATATTCCATACACCGGTACGGGCGTGCAAGGTTCAGCGATTGGCATGGACAAAGTGAAAACTAAGCAAATTTGGCAAGGTTCGGACTTGCCAACTGCGCCATATCGTATTGTCAGCAAAGATTCCAATATTGAAGATGTGGTTGCTGAATTGGGCTTGCCACTCATCATCAAGCCTGTGCATGAGGGTTCAAGTATTGGCATGAGCAAAGTCGAAAAAGTTGAAGACTTTGCTAATGCTGTGGCGAAAGCAACTGCACATGACGCCATTGTTATGGCTGAAAAATGGATTACAGGGCGTGAATTTACCATCGTGCTGTTAAATGGTCAGGCTTTACCGATTATTCGTTTAGAACCCCCGAAAGATGTAGCGTTCTATGATTATGAAGCCAAATATCAGCGTAACGATGTGCAATACGGTATTCCGTGTGGTTTAAACGCTGCCGAAGAGCAACAGTTACAAGCTTTGGCATTGCGTGCCTTCCAAGCGGTGGGTGCAAGTGGTTGGGGGCGTATTGATGCCATGCAAGATGAAAAGGGTAATTTCTGGTTACTCGAAGTGAATACCGTACCGGGAATGACCAGCCATTCTTTAGTTCCGAAAGCGGCAAATGCAGTCGGCTATAGTTTTGATGAGCTGTGTGTGGCAATTTTGGCACAAACCCTCACAGGTGAAGCACACTAAATATGGCTCAACTTCCTGCATCCTTGCGCCGTAAACGGGCAGCGATTACCTCGATTCATGACAAACCGCCAACAGCCAAAGAAAAGCTGATCCATTTTGGCGGTTGGGTAATGCTTTGCGTTGCAGTGCTCGTGCTGGCAGTGGGTGCGTATGGGCTATATAAAGTCATGACCGACGCACAAATTGCCAAGCTAGATGTAGTGGGTACACGTTCAGATGCGGAACATCGTCAAGTGATGACGCATGTGAACCCTGTGATGACTAAGAACTATTTCACCTCTGACCTAGAGCAAATCCGCGATACTGCTTTGGAGTTGTCTTGGGTAGATCGAGTGGTGGTTTCACGCGCGTGGCCGAATGCCATTCGTGTGCGGGTCATGCCGCGTCATCCAATTGCCCGTTGGGGTACAGGTCGTTTGCTCAGTGACAGCGGTGAGGTCTTTACCGAAGTCACGCCACAAAATAATCAACATTTACCGTTATTACACGGACCAACGCATCAATCTAAAATGATGATGCGTCGTTATAATGAAATTAATCAATTATTCTTGCCCGTCAACGATCGTTTAAAAGAACTATATTTAACAGAACGTATGACGTGGTTTATGCAGTTTGATTCAGGTCTACGTGTTATTGTAGATAAAGATCAAACCATGAGTAAGCTGCAGCGCTTGGGACATCTTGCACAAAGTGATTTGAAACCTGTATGGTCTAAAATCTCCGCCATCGATTTGCGTTATCGCAACGGTTTAGCCATTCAATGGAAAAACTCAATTCCGCCAAAAATTGCAAATGGTCACTTTGTTGTAACGATTGATGACACAAGCATTGCAGAGGGAATAAGAGCAAAGCCATAATATTGGGCTTTAAAAAAATAGAGGCATTAAGCCATAAATTAAACATACTGGTAATGGTAGTGAATAAATGAGTGAAGCTGTTCCCTCGGTTGTTGCGATTGACATTGGGACGCATAAAGTTTCAGTTTTGATTGCTAAGGTCCATGCGCCAGACAATATCCAAGTCATTGGTATGGCCACCGCACGTAATCGAGGCATGAGTAAAGGAAAAATTGTCAGTCTCGATAAAGTGATTACTGCAATTAAAAATGCCGTGCAAGAAGCGGAAGATATGGCAGAATGCCGTGTGCATTCGGCATGGATTTCTATTCCTAGTGCAGAGCTAAAAAGCTTTTATGCTTCAGGTCGCACACCTATTGAAAGTAGTGATCACACCATTACTACCAGTGAAGTGGTACGCGCACTGGACTTGGCCAAAGCCAGTCACCTCACCTCAGACCATTATTTGGTGAGCGCTGTACCACTCGGTTTCGATTTAGATGATTTGGGTGAGTGGGTACAAAACCCAATTCGTATGTCGGCACATAGCATGACAGGGCATTATCAATTGATGATGTTACCTATTAGCACCATGCAGAATTTAGACCGCGCTTTAAAAGGTGCCAATATTGGTGTCGAAAAAATGGTGGTGTCAAATTTAGCCACTGCAGAAGCCAGTCTACTTAAAGATGAAAAAGAATACGGTGTGTGTTTGGTAGATATTGGCGCAGGCACGACTAGTATTGCGGTTTATTTAGATGGGCGTTTGGCCTTAGCACACACTTTGCAACGTGGTGGTGAGCATGTCACCCGCGATATTGCAGCGGTGTTACAAACCACAACTGAAGAAGCAGAACGAATTAAGCTATTGTATGGCTGTGTAGATATGAAAGTGGTCAAACCTGATCACATGATTCAAATTCAAGGCATTGATGGGCCACAAACCATTAGCCGCATTGAACTGGCGGAAATTATTATTGCGCGTTATGAAGAAATTTTCGCACAAATTCGTCAGGAACTTGAAAAAAGCGGTGCCATTCATGGTTTATATCATGGTGTGGTTTTGGCGGGCGATGCCTCACAAATTGAAGGTATGATCAGCTTGGTACGTCGTATGTTAGGTGTTTCGGCGCACTTGGGGAATCATCCTTCACAAGTTTATGCCGATGAACCGCATCAGGCTGCTTTACGCCGTTCACAATATGCAACGGCCTCAGGCCTATTGCTTTATAGTCAAAACTATACTCAAGACACAATTGTAGAACATGAAGACCCTGAAACCTTATCGGTTTGGGGGCGTGTCGGACGGGCATGGTCAGGCTTGAACGAAAAGCTAAAATCTATTTTTTAGTTGAGTTTTTTGGGGAATATTGTTAGGAAGTTGTAAGGATCATGGCTGGTACTTGACAAGCCAGAAGTTGAACAGCATTCTTAAAAATAATTTTTATGAAGATCAAGGCAGTATACGGGCTTAAGTGACTGCCAATAACGTATTAGGAAATCTAAAGGTCATGGCCTCATTTGAATTTATAGATGATCAAACCGATAGCAACGGTCAAGCCCGTTTCACTGTGTTTGGTGTGGGTGGTGCAGGCGGTAACGCTGTGCAGCACATGCTCGAGTCAGATATTCAGGGTGTAAAATTTGTTTGTGCCAATACGGACAAACAAGCACTCGATCGCATGAATTCGCAATTCAAAATCCAGCTAGGTGAACAAAGCACACGTGGTTTAGGCGCGGGCGGCGATCCTCAAGTGGGTCAAACTGCAGCAGAAGAAAGCCGCGAGCTAATTTGTCAGCAACTTGAAGGTACAGACATGGTGTTTGTGACTGCAGGGATGGGTGGCGGCACAGGTACAGGTGCTGCGCCAGTAGTTGCTGAAATTGCCAAAGAAATGGGTATTTTGACCGTAGGTGTGGTGACTACGCCATTTAACTTTGAAGGTAAGCGTCGCTTACTTTCTGCGGAAAAAGGAATTGCGGCATTAGAGCAGCATGTAGACTCTTTAATCATTATTCCAAACCAGCGTTTAATGAAAGTTTACCGCGATATTTCAATGAAAGATGCGTATAAAAAAGCCGATGACGTTTTGTTGAACGGTGTACGCAGTATTTTTGATTTGGTGGTGCGTCCGGGTCACATCAACCTTGACTTTGCTGACTTGAAAACGGCAATGAGCACGCGCGGTTATGCGATGATGGGTGTTGGTTCAGGGCGTGGTGAAAACCGTGCACGTCAAGCGGCTGAACAAGCCATTCGCAGCCCATTGCTCGATAGCGTGACTATTGCAAATGCCAAAGGCTTGTTGATTAACGTCACGGGTGGAGATGATGTGACCTTCGGTGAAATTGATGAGATTATGGAGGTAATTCATCAACTTTCAGATACTGAACAAACCCAAGTATTCTATGGTACGGTATTTGACCCTGAAGCGCGTGACGAAATCAGCGTAACGGTTATTGCTACAGGTTTGGCGCGTAACACAGGCGACACACCAGAGCCTGCGAAACGCACTGTGACACAAACCGCTTCTGCAGCACCAACAGCGGCAGTGGAAGAGGACGATGTTCCTGCAATTCAGCGTCAACAAGCAGAAACTGCACCTGCAATTAGTGCGACAACCACATCAGGCTCTGCGCGCCCAACGCCGATGAGTATTCAAGACTATTTGAAAAATCAGCAGCGTAAATAAGCCAAGAGGCTCAATTTCATCGTGTGATCGGGAAAAGGCAGTTTTAAACTGCCTTTTTTGTTTTTTATCAATGGCTAAATATGCTAACGTATAACGGTTTTAAAATTTAGATGAATTGAGAACATGCTGAAACAACGTACCCTACAACGTGTCGTCAAGGCGAGCGGTATTGGTCTGCACAGTGGTCAAAAAGTATTGATCAACTTTGTGCCGCATCATGCTGATGGGGGAATTGTGTTTCGTCGTATCGATTTAAATCCACCTGTTGATATTCCAGCCGATGCCATGCTGATTCAAGAAGCATTTATGTGCTCGAATTTGGTTCAGGATGATGCCAAAGTTGGCACCATCGAGCATATCATGAGTGCCATAGCAGGTTTGGGCATTGATAACTTGATTATTGAGGTGTCTGCTTCTGAAGTGCCTATTATGGACGGCAGTGCAGGGCCTTTTATTTATTTGTTGATGCAGGGTGGTTTAAAAGAACAGGAGGCTCCTAAAAAGTTCATCAAAATTTTAAAACCTGTATCAGCATTAATTGATGATAAGCGCGCGGTGTTCAGTCCGCATGAAGGTTTTCAGCTCAATTTTACTATCGACTTTGATCATCCTGCCTTTAACAAAGAATTTCAGTCTGCCACTATCGACTTTTCTACAGAAACCTTTGTCTATGAAGTTAGTGGCGCACGTACTTTTGGCTTTATGAAAGATTTGGACTATTTAAAAGCCAATAATTTGGCTTTGGGTGCGAGTTTAGAGAATGCGATTGGGGTAGATGATACAGGCGTGGTCAATGAAGAAGGTTTGCGCTTCTCGGACGAGTTTGTACGGCATAAAATTTTAGATGCTGTGGGGGATTTGTTCTTACTTGGACATCAAATTATTGCCAAGTTTGATGGTTACAAGTCAGGACATGCCTTAAATAATCAGTTACTACGCAATGTTCAGAGCGATCCAAGCAGTTATGAAATTGTAACATTTGATGACATAAATTCTTGCCCGATCACTTATGTGCATGTGACATAAGTCATTGTCTTTTCTTACTACGTTATAATGTAACAACAATAATATGTGAACTTAATCACAAATTTGAGTACGAGTATTTGGAGTTTTCTGCAAACAATTATTTTTTATTGCTTGCCAAACGTAACAAAGCTTGGCTAAGCTTAGGGTCGCTCACAAAGTCAGCAGCACCTCGTAACATATCTTGAGTTTCTGGACTAAGTGTTCTTAAAGGCTTTTCGCTTTTTGGGGGCGTTTGAGATTCAACTCTTAAACGAACTTGGATTTTTTGTAAGTCTTTTAGTTCATGTAGTTGTGACAGTGGAGTAATGTATTGCTTTTGCAAATAAGCAAGTTGGCTCACCATCGCTTGATTCGCTCCAGTAATGGTTAAGACACCTTGTTGATAACAAACCACCTGCCATTGCTCTGGTTGCGGCAGTAAAGGTTGAATAAGTTTGCCAAGTTTCTGCCATGCAGCAACTTGGGTTGAGAGAAACGTTAGGTTTCCTGTTTTTATGTGTTTTCTTGTTTGTTGAAAGAGATTCACAGGTTCGGACATACATCATTCCTTCATGATTATGCCCTAATCTTATGCGCTCCTTTCAGTAGATATCAAGGAAGAGATCACAAGGAACTTCAAGTAAGAACAGTTAAGAGGTTTTTTTATGCATTCGCGCCGTATTTTATTAGCGTTTTCACTGGCAGCTTCGGCAGCATCTGTCGCATTTGCTGATTTAGTTGAGTTAGATTCTCAAAATTCATCGACTGATCGTATTGAGCAATTAACCCGTACCTTGTCACAAGGTTCTTATACAGAAACACAAGACATTGACATTCCTGCACAAACGCAGATGACCGTTAAGCTTCGTGAAAAGACCACAGAATTAAATAACGCCTCTTTAGCCAAAAAATACGGTACCAATACCAGCACTCGTTTTGCTTCTTCAAATCCTTATGCGTGGTTAGTGTCACATCCTTTACCGAATGCACGTATTAGCTCGAACTATGGCGGTCGTGTGATGAGTGGTCGCGCTGAAAACCATTCAGGCTTAGACCTTGCTGCACCAAGCGGTACACCAATTTATGCGACTGGCCCAGGTATTGTGACCAAGTCAGGCTGGGGCACAGGTTATGGTCAATATGTAGAAATTAACCACGGTAATGGTTATATCACGCGCTACGCACACGCTTCACGTTTAATTGCACGTGTAGGTGACCGCGTTGAAGCAGGCGAACATATTGCTAACGTGGGTTGTACAGGTCGTTGTACAGGTCCACACTTACATTATGAAGTAGTGAAAGACGGTCAACGTAAGAACCCTTCAACCTATTTAGCAATGTTGCCGTAATGCTTTGGCTAGAAAATCATGCTCTAGCCACATTCACTGTAAACTACACGCGAACTATAAATTAAAACATGAAATTAAAGCGGCAAAGGTCGCTTTTCTTTATACTCACGTTTTAGCTTTTAGCGAAATCTAGTGAGACATTTCAGACTTCAACTTATCACTTAAAAAAATAATAACACGCAGTTTCTGCTTTATTGTATAAAAAACCGCCTAAATTGGCGGTTTTTTTGTTATTTGCTGTAAGAATGTGTCAATCACTATTTATTTTCTAAATAGTATGTAGGATACGCATTTAAGATTAGCCATATCTACTAAAGTTTAAATTATGATACATATAATGCATATGATTAGGCTTAGGAATAGTGAATTATGGCGTTTTACGGTGATACGGACTCACAAGAAACCCAAGAATGGCAAGATGCCTTTGATGCTGTGTTACAACATATGGGTACTGAACGGGCAGCATTTTTACTCGAAAAACTGTACCAACGTGCAATCGCAAAGCATGTACCCATTCAGCGATTAAATACTCCCTATCTCAATACTATTTCAGTGGAAGAACAACCTGCTATGCCTGGTGATCAGGATATCGAGCGCCGTATTCGGGCCTTGATTCGCTGGAATGCATTGGCAATGGTGTTACGTGCCAATAAAACAGGTGATGATTTAGGTGGTCACCTTGCAAGTTTCGCATCTTCAGCAACATTGTATGATGTTGGTTTTAACCATTTCTTCCGTGCCAACAGCGATCACTTTGGTGGTGACATGATCTACTATCAGGGTCATTGTGCACCAGGTATTTATGCTCGTTCATTTTTAGAAGGGCGTTTAACCGAAGATCAATTGAATAATTTCCGCCGCGAAGTGGGCGGTAACGGTTTACCTAGCTATCCACATCCTTATTTAATGCCTGACTATTGGCAGTTCCCAACAGTATCGATGGGTCTAGGTCCAATCATGTCCATTTATCAGGCGCATATTCAAAAATATTTAATGAACCGTGGTTTGATTAAAGAAGAAGACCGTAAAGTCTGGGCATTTCTAGGCGATGGTGAAATGGATGAGCCAGAAAGTCTGGGGGCGATTTCACTGGCAGGTCGTGAAAAGCTAGATAACCTGATTTGGGTGGTCAACTGTAACTTACAGCGTTTAGATGGGCCTGTACGTGGTAACGGTAAAATCATTCAAGAACTCGAGTCGTTATTCCGTGGCGCAGGTTGGCGCGTGATTAAAGTGGTTTGGGGGCGTCATTGGGATGCTTTATTGGACAAAGACGATACAGGTGCATTAAGAGCCATCATGGAAGAAGCGGTGGATGGTGATTATCAGCGTTTACAAGTGAAAGGCGGTGCATACGCTCGTGAGAAATTCTTTGGTAAATATCCTGAAGCCAAAGAATTGATCAAAGATTTAAGCGATGAAGATATTGATAACCTGAACCGTGGTGGTCACGATCCGTATAAAGTGTTTGCGGCGTATGCTGAAGCATGTAAGGCCAAAGGTCAGCCAACGGTGATTTTAGCCAAAACTGTCAAAGGCTATGGTTTGTCGGATGAAATTGAAGCGGTGAACAAAACCCACCAAATCAAAAAAATGCAGTTGGATTCTTTAAAATATGTGCGTGACCGCTTTAACTTGCCATTTAGTGATGAGCAACTTGAAGAAGTGCCATTCTATCGTCCAAGTGAAAATTCGCCTGAATTAAAATATATGAAAGCGCGTCGTGAAGCCTTGGGTGGTTATTTGCCTGCGCGCCGTAAAGACAGCGAAACTTTACAAATTCCTGAATTATCAGTTTTTGATTCAGTCTTGGCGGGTTCAGGTGGAAAAGAACAATCGACCACTATGGTGATGGTGCGTTTGATATCAGCCTTGCTCAAAGAAAAAGCCATTAAAGATCGTGTGGTACCTATTGTACCTGATGAAGCACGTACTTTTGGTTTAGAAGGCATGTTCCGTCAATTGGGTATTTATGCCGCACATGGGCAAAAATACACTCCTGAAGACCAAGAACAGTTGATGCATTATCGTGAAGCCAAAGACGGTCACATGCTGCAAGAAGGTATTAATGAAGCCGGTGCAATGAGTGCTTGGGCAGCTTTAGGTACCAGTTATTCAACCAATAACTTGCCTATGATTCCAATGTATATGTATTACTCCATGTTTGGTTTCCAGCGTATTGGCGATATTGCATGGGCAGCAGGTGATGCGCAGGCGCAAGGTTTCTTGTTGGGGGCCACTGCAGGACGTACCACACTCAATGGTGAAGGCTTGCAACACCAAGATGGTCACTCACATATTTTAGCCAATACCATTCCAAACTGTGTGTCCTATGATCCATGTTTTGGTTATGAGCTTGCCGTGATTGTACATGATGGTTTACAGCGCATGTATGTCAATCAGGAGCGCGTATTCTATTACCTCACTCTCATGAATGAAAACTATGAGCATCCTGAAATGCCGCAAGGTGTTGAAGAAGGCATTAAGCGCGGTATGTATTTACTACAGGAAGATGAAAAAGCCACGGTTCAATTGTTGGGTTCAGGCGTGATTCTACGTGAAGTGATTAAAGCGTCGAAAATCTTGCGTGAAGAGTACCAAATTCACTCGAATGTCTACAGTGTGACCAGTTTTAACGAATTGGCGCGTGATGGTATGGCGTGTGAAGAGTACAACCGTTTGCATCCTTTGGCTCAAGAAAGCAAAGAGCCTTGGATTTCACAACAGTTACGTGGCAAAGATGGCATTGTAGTGTCTGCAACCGATCACATGCGCGTCTATAGCGAGCAAATTCGAGCATACTTGCCAGACAATCGACCATTTGTTGCTTTGGGTACCGATGGTTATGGTCGTTCCGATACCCGTGGTAATTTGCGTAGCTACTTTGGGGTCGATGCTGCACACATTGTGGTAGCAACCTTGAAAAAACTGGCTGATGAAGGCGAAGTCGATGCACGCTTAGTCAAAGATGCAATTTCGACATTTGAGTTAGATACCGATCGTCCTGTCGCGTGGGCGCCGCAAGCGGTTCCTGAAGTACAAGCGGTTGCTGACTACAAAGAGGAGCACTGATCATGCAAATTCAAACGCCTGATATTGGTGTCGATAAAGCGACTGTTGCAGATATTCTTGTTAAAGTTGGCGACACGATTGCAGTTGATGACAGCATTGTTCTGTTGGAATCAGACAAAGCTTCTGTTGAAGTACCAAGCACCGCTGCAGGAGTAGTGAAAAGCATTTTGGTACAACAAGGCGATGAAGTGACTGAAGGTGCAGTGCTGATTGAGTTAGAAACAGATGCTCAAACCGCAGCTGCTACAGAAGTTGCTGCACCGCAAGCCGAAGTAGATGCTGCACCGAAGCAAGATGCTAAACAAGTGGTCGCTGCAGCGCCAAGCTTAGCGACATCAAACACTGCACAAGAAGTAGATGTGCAAGTACCTGACATTGGCGTGGAAAAAGCCATTGTTGGGGAAATTCTAGTGCAAGTCGGCGATGCGATTGATGTTGATCAAAGCATTATTGTGGTGGAGTCGGACAAAGCCACAGTAGAAGTGCCTAGTACGGTGTCGGGTACAATCACTGCCATCCAAATCAAAACGGGTGATACCATAAAAGAAGGTGTGGTGATTCTGAAAGTGAAAACTGCCGCTGCTGCAGTCACACAGGTGGAAACACCTCAAGTGGCACCAGTAGAAGCGGCTGCTGCAACAGTGAGCGCAGCAAGTGCATCGGCACCACAAACTACAGCATCAGCTCAGATTGAAGTTGCAGTACCTGATTTAGGAGTGGATAAAGCCACAGTGGCAGAAATTTTGGTACAAGTGGGCGATACAGTTGCAGCGGACCAAAGTTTAATTGTGGTGGAGTCAGACAAAGCCACGGTTGAAGTACCAAGTACTACCGCAGGTGTGATTCAAGCGATTCATGTAGAATTAGGACAAAGTGTTGCGCAGGACAATGCCTTAGTGACGATAGTAACTGCAGGCGCAGCTGCACCAACAGCAGTTGCAGCAGCGCAAGTTGTTTCTACGCCAAGTACATCGCCAGCAGTCAGTGCTGAATCTACAGCACAAACCACAACGGTTGCAGCAAGTGCACATACGAATGTAGACAAACTGAGTAAGGCACAACATGAAGCCAATGCAAAAGTGTATGCAGGCCCTGCTGTGCGTAAACTGGCACGTGAGTTAGGTGTAGTTTTAGCCGATGTAAACGCCACTGGCCCACATGCGCGTGTACTCAAAGAAGACTTGAAGGCTTATGTTAAAGCGCGTCTTACTGCGCCGCAGACAGCTCCTGTCGTTGCCACAACGCAGCAAGTTACAGGTTTGCCAAAGCTGCCTGACTTTAGTGCATTTGGTGGTGTGGAAGAAAAAAGTTTGACCCGTTTACAGCAAGTGTCAATTCCGCAATTGTCCCTGAACAATTACATCCCACAAGTTACGCAATTTGATTTGGCCGATATTACCGAGCTAGAAGCGTGGCGCGGTGAATTGAAAGCCAACTTCAAAAAAGAAGGTGTCAGCCTGACCATTTTGGCGTTCATTGCCAAAGCTGTAGCGCATTTGCTGAAAGATGAGCCGTATTTCGCTGCGCATTTGGCAGACGATCAAAAGTCTGTGCTGCTGCGTAAAGAAATCCACATGGGCATAGCCGTAGCAACCCCTGATGGTTTAACCGTGCCTGTACTGCGTAATCCAGATCAGAAAGCGATTAAACAAATTGCGATTGAACTGGGCGAGTTGAGCCAAAAAGCACGTGATAAAAAGTTATCGCCTAAAGATCTACAAGGTGCAAACTTTACCATTACCAGTTTAGGTTCGATTGGCGGTACGGCATTTACTCCATTAGTGAATTGGCCACAGGTTGCAATTTTGGGTATTTCACCAGCGACCATGCAGCCTGTTTGGAATGGTGAAGGTTTTGATCCGCGCTTGATGTTGCCGTTGTCATTGTCGTATGACCATCGGGTAATTAATGGCGCAGATGCAGCACGTTTTACCCATAAACTGACGCAGTTGTTGGCAGATATTCGTAGCTTGCTGCTCTAAATCAAGTCAAAAAATTTACTTAAAACCCTGCTATGGCAGGGTTTTTTGTGACTTATTTTTATTCGCTTTGATGTCAGCACAGCATTTGCTTAAGCACACTATTCCGTTTAGAATAGGCTTACTTCATTGGGGAGTAGCCGCTTTTTACTTACGGGGTTTCAACTGAATCAAGTAAAAAGGTGATGATCAACATATTTGTTCCACAGAACATGGTCATCATAGCAAAGAACCAAGTCAGCTTTATCAAGCTTTCTTTTGTTGGCAAGACCTTTGATTTATCACTCTGCAGATTTTGGCTAGCAGGAGGGATAGGTCATTGGTATGTGTGCTAGCCAGAGAAAAACATCATGTATGAATTCCTCATCTCGACTGCCATTGTCGCCTTAGCCGAAATGGGTGATAAAACACAGCTACTGGCTTTATTACTCGCGGCACGTTTTCGTAAACCTGCTCCAATCTTGGTTGCTATTTTACTGGCAACACTCATTAATCACGGACTTTCTGCAGTTTTGGGGCAGTGGATTACCACGGTATTTAGCCCTGAAATTTTATTGTGGATTTTATCTTTAGGTTTTATTGCAATGGCAATTTGGATGCTTATTCCAGACCAATTGGATGATGAAACTGAAAGTATCAACAAATGGCAAAAATACGGCGTATTTGGCGCGACCTTTGTGTTGTTCTTTTTGGCAGAAATTGGCGATAAAACTCAAATTGCCACAGTGGCTTTAGCAGCACGTTATGACAGCGTTTTCTGGGTCATGCTTGGAACTACTTTGGGGATGATGCTGGCCAATGCACCTGCGGTGTTTATTGGCAATAAATTAGCGACCCGATTGCCAATTGCTTTAATTCATAAAATTGGTGCACTGATTTTCTTGATTATTGGTGTGTCGACTTTGGCGCAACATTATTTATTCTAGAGAATCAGTGGATGTGTATAAATCCTGAGCAAAATGCTTGGGATTTATTTATGTAAGTTGTGCTGCAATTTACTGATATTTCAGATAATCCAAGCTATTTTATTTATTGTAACTTTCCATAAATAGCTATATGTTATTCAGTCATAGCAAATGTATTTTTAAAATGAAAAAATTGGGGTTTGGTTATGGCATTTGACCGTACAACATCGCAGGTCTTATTTGATAATGGGACACACAAATGTATTAGTTTTACCAGTTTGGTCAAAGGTGAAGGTGTTCAGGCCAACCAATTTTTGATTATTGATAATAATCGTGCTGCGGTGCTAGACCCAGGTGGCGACCTGACCTATGTGCCACTGACCATGGAATTAAACAAATATACCCGTTTGACCAATCTTGATTATGTCATGGCATCGCACCAAGACCCAGACATCATCACTTCAATGCCGCGTTGGTTGGTCTATACCGAAGCAAAAATTGTAGCATCAAAATTGTGGGCGCGTTTCTTGCCGCACCTAAGCTCATCTTTTATGAGTGATCGTATGAAAGGCGACTGGCTAGATCGTTTGGTGGAGCTGCCAGATGAAGGACAGGCGATTCATTTGGGTGAGTCTAAAATTGTTGCTGTGCCTGCGCACTTCTTGCACTCTGTCGGTAATTTCCAGTTTTATGATCCTATTGCTAAAATTTTATTTTCTGGCGATATGGGCGCATCGATGGTAGAAGACGCTTCAATTCCATTGACTGATTTTGCTGCGCATATTCCTACTATGAAAGGCTTCCATCAGCGCTATATGTGTTCTAATAAAGTGATTCGCCTCTGGGTGAATATGGTGCGCACTATGGACGTTGAAATGATTGTGCCGCAACACGGTACACCATTTGTGGGCAAAGAACAGGTGAATCAATTCCTAGACTGGATCGAAACATTGGAATGTGGCGTCGATTTGATGGATGAGCACGTATTTAGCTACCCCGAATAAGCAACAAAAAAAGCTGAAAAAACTGTAAAAAAAACTTGAGTGCAAAAACAACTTTTTTTAAGATTTTCGCCCAAAAACGATTTTTTTGATGACGAGAACTTAACGAATGTTGTCTCAAGTACCTACAGCAGATGCCTGCTTAAGCTGCGGCGCGTGTTGCGCTTATTTTCGTGTTTCATTCTATTGGGCTGAAGGCATAAATATGCCTGAGCACTACACGGAACCAGTTACAGCAGTCTATTCATGCATGTGTGGTACCAATCAGAGTCAGCCGCGTTGTGTTGCTTTAGAAGGTGAGGTTGGACATAAAGTAAGCTGCGGGATTTATGAATTACGCAGCAGCTCTTGTAAAGAAGTACAAATTGCCGATGATCAATGCAATAAAGCACGTCGTGCGCATAACATGATTCCATTTGTGCAGGTTGATCCAGCCATATCTGTGAATGATGATGACTTCGATCAAGTCGTTTAATTGTGCTTTAAGTTGTTGATGGCAATCTAGATTGGAAAAGCAAGGCTGTGGCTTTGCTTTTTTTGTGACTCAATTTTGGGTAGATAGCCAAATCATGTTTCAGATTGGAGCGGCTTTGTCTGGCTGAAAAACGAAACCTCGCAAGTTTTAAACCTGCACGGCTAAAAAGCAAACTAAGGATGAAAACTTCAATTTTTAGATGAAAATTACCGATTTTTTCGTGCAGCATTCCCCAGAAGGGTAGAATAAAAAATATTTCTTAGAGAATAAATGAAATTTGTGCCCAGATTTGTTTATAATGGCTCACGGAAATTACCAGTGAGACTGTTATGCTGACCATCGTTCAAGAAGCGTTAACCTTCGATGATGTCTTATTACTCCCTGCCTATTCTACTGTTCTCCCAAAAGATGTCTCCCTAAAGACACGTTTTACCCGCGGCATTGACCTGAATATTCCTTTGGTTTCAGCAGCAATGGATACGGTGACTGAATCTCGTATGGCAATTGCGATGGCGCAAAACGGTGGTATTGGTATTTTGCATAAAAACATGGACATCGTTGCGCAAGCAGCCGAAGTGCGCCGTGTGAAAAAATTCGAAGCGGGTATGGTGAAAGATCCAATTACCGTAACCCCAGAAACCACAGTACGTGAATTGATTGCGCTGACCCAAGCCAACAACATCAGCGGTGTACCTGTAGTAAAAGATGGTAAAGTTGTGGGTATTGTGACAGGGCGTGATACACGTTTTGAAACCAACCTTGAACAACCTGTTAGCAACATCATGACAGGTCAAGATCGTTTAGTGACAGTACGCGAAGACGAATCTAAAGAAAATATTCAAGCTTTATTGCAACAACACCGCATTGAAAAAGTGTTGGTTGTCAATGACCAGCAGGAATTAAAAGGCTTAATTACGGTGACTGATTTCCGTAAAGCAGAATTGTATCCAAACAGCTGCAAAGATGACTTAGGTCGTTTACGTGTGGGTGCTGCAGTCGGTACAGGTGCAGAAACACCAAGCCGTGTTGAAGCGTTGGTTGAAGCAGGTGTTGATGCGATTGTGGTCGATACTGCACACGGTCACTCTGCAGGCGTAATTGAGCGTGTACGTTGGGTAAAAGCCAACTATCCGCAAGTTCAAGTCATTGGCGGTAACATTGCAACTGGCGATGCTGCTTTGGCATTGTTAGATGCAGGTGCAGACGCAGTGAAAGTGGGGATTGGCCCAGGTTCAATTTGTACCACACGTATTGTGGCAGGTATTGGCATGCCGCAAATCTCGGCAATTGACGCTGTAGCCAATGCATTGAAAGAACAGATTCCATTAATTGCCGATGGTGGTATTCGCTTCTCTGGCGATATGGCCAAAGCAATTGGTGCAGGTGCAAGTACCATTATGGTGGGTTCATTGCTTGCGGGGACTGAAGAAGCACCGGGCGAAGTTGAATTCTTCCAAGGCCGTTACTATAAAGCTTACCGTGGCATGGGGTCATTGGGTGCAATGGCGGGTGCAACAGGTTCTGCAGACCGTTATTTCCAAGACTCTAAAGCAGGTGCAGAAAAACTTGTACCAGAGGGTATTGAAGGTCGTGTGCCGTATAAAGGTCCAATGGGTAACATCGTGCATCAAATGATGGGCGGTCTGCGTTCATCTATGGGTTATACCGGTTCTTCAACCATTGAAGATCTACGTCAGAATGCAAAATTCGTGAAAATTACTGCAGCAGGTATGCAGGAATCTCACGTGCATGATGTGACGATTACTAAAGAAGCGCCGAACTATCGTGTTGGTTAATTTTTAGTATCGTTTTCAAATAAAAGCCGTCATCTATATGACGGCTTTTTCATTTTTGGTGTAAAGTAACTTGCAGTAAAAAAGTGATGATAAAGATCACCTCTAAGAAGTGAGAACAATATGAGTTATTTTGGTACAGACGGCATTCGAGGGAAGTTCGGAGAGTTACCTATTACACCTGAATTTGCATTAAAACTGGGTTTTGCAGCAGGTAAAGTTTTAAAAAAGCACACCAAAAAAAATAAACCAATTGTGGTATTGGGTAAAGATACGCGTCTTTCAGGCTATATTTTAGAAGCAGCATTACAGGCGGGTCTGAATGCCGCAGGTGTATATGTGCATTTGTTGGGCCCATTACCCACGCCCGCCATTGCACACTTGACCCGTGCCTTACATGCCAGTTTAGGCATCGTGATTTCAGCATCACATAACCCGTACTTTGATAACGGAATTAAATTTTTCTCCGGTGAAGGGAAAAAACTTCCAGATACCTTGCAAGAAGAAATTAACCAAGAATTACAGCAAGAGTTAAAAATTGAAGACACAGCCAACTTGGGTAAAAGTGTTCGTGTAAAAGATGCCAATGGGCGTTATATCGAGTTCTGTAAATCGACCTTTCCATATCATTTAGATTTAAATGACCTGACCATTGTGGTCGATTGTGCCAACGGTGCAGCCTACAATGTTGGCCCTGCGGTATTCCGTGAATTAGGTGCGAAAGTGATTGCCATTCACAATGAGCCGAATGGTTTAAACATCAACGAAAATTGCGGCTCAACCCATCCTGAAAGTTTGCAAAAAGCGGTGCTTGAGCATCAGGCGGACTTGGGTGTTGCATTTGATGGCGATGCAGACCGTGTAATTTTGGTAGACCGTCATGGCAAGCAAATTGATGGTGACCATATTTTATATATTCTTGCCACGCAAGGCTCGAAAAAACCTGCAGGAATTGTTGGGACATTGATGAGCAATATGGCTTTGGAATTGGCTTTAGAAGAAGCCCAAGTGCCATTACTCCGTGCCAAAGTAGGCGATCGTTATGTGCTGCAAGGTCTGGAAGAAAATGGCTGGGTGATTGGTGGTGAGCCATCGGGGCATATTTTGACTTTGGATAAGAGCACTACAGGGGATGCAATTATTGCTGCCTTACAAGTGTTAACGGTGATGGTCGAACAAAACAAAGCTCTGCATGAATTGGTGACAGATTTTAAACTGTTACCAAACGTGCTAGAAAATGTACGCTTAGCAAATATGTTTGACCCTTATACTGTCCCTGCTTTGGTTGCAGAGTTTGATCGTGCCACGGAGCAGCTGAAAGGTCGTGGACGCTTATTAATTCGTAAATCGGGCACTGAACCTGTGATTCGTGTCATGGTGGAAGGTGATGATTTGGCTGAAGTGCAGGCATTGGCGAAAAATTTAGCAGCTGCTGTACGTCGTCATGCCGTCTAAAGGGGGCAAATCATGAGTGATTTAATTAAAGATTTAAGTGAGCTGCGTTTAAGTTACCAAAAAGGTGAATTGCTAGAAGCACAGGTCAGTGCCAATCCGCATATTCAGTTTTTGAATTGGTTTAACCATGCTTTAGACGCTAAATTACATGAACCCTATGCCATGTCATTGGCAACTGCCAATGCGCAAGGTCGTCCGCATGTGCGTACCGTGTTGCTGCGTGGAGCCACCGAAGCAGGTTATGACTTTTATACAAATTATGACAGTCAAAAAGGGTTAGATTTAGCTGCCAATCCTTATGCTGAATTGTTGTTTTACTGGCCTGAGCTAGAACGTCAGATTCGTGTCAGCGGCTATGTCGAAAAAATTGATGAGCAAGAGTCGACTGCGTATTATCACAAACGCCCGCGTGACAATCAGATTGCTGCGCATATCAGTACCCCACAAAGTGGTGTGATTGCCAGCCGTGAAGAATTACAGGCGCGTTTTCAAGACTTGCATGCCCAAGTGGGTGATCAATCTGAATTGCAAAAACCCGTATTTTGGGGTGGCTACCGATTGCAGCCTGATTATTACGAATTTTGGCAAGGCCGTCCGAACCGTTTGCATGACCGCTTAGCTTATGAAAAAATTGAAGGTGAGTGGAAACTACAACGTTTGATGCCTTAAATAACTGGAAAATATGTCAAAAATTCTAATAAAACAAAGACCTTTACTTACACGCCCTGAAAAATTTCAGGGCGTCTCTGCATTTGTTGCCCAAATTTTAGCGCGACGTGGCGTTGCATCTGAGCAGGAGCTAGAGCTTAAACTGAAGCACTTGCTTGCCCCAAATATGAAGGGTCTTCCTGAAGCAATTCAGTTGATGGATCAGGCGATTGATCAGCAGAAAAAAATAGTGATTGTGGGCGATTACGATGCCGATGGTGCTACCAGTACCGCATTGATGATGTTGGCCTTACGCGACATGGGCGCACACGTACAGTATTTGGTGCCTGACCGCTTTAAATATGGTTATGGCTTAACTCCCGCCATTGCCAATTTGGCTTTTGAGCGTTATGCCCCTGATTTATTAATTACTGTAGATAACGGAATTTCCAGTCATGAAGGTGTGGAGCGTGCGCAAGCTTTGGGGATGCAGGTCATCATTACCGATCACCACCTCACCACAAAAGCCACTCCAAATGCAGAGGCTGTGGTGAATCCGAATCAATTGGGTTGTGATTTCCCAAGTAAAGCCTTGGCAGGTGTGGGCGTGGCATTTTATGTGTTGGCCAACTTATCCAGTCAGCGTAAAAAACAGGGTAAATCTGCTGCAAATTTAACGCAATATTTAGATTTGGTGGCTTTGGGCACCTATGCCGATGTCGCTAGTCTGGATTATAACAACCGTATTTTGGTGGATGCAGGCTTGAAACGGATACAGCAGAATTTATGTCGTCCTGGGATTAGCGCATTGCTGGATTTGGCAGGACGTGAACCCTCACAGCTCAAAGCGCAGGATTTAGGTTTTGTTTTGGGGCCACGTATTAATGCTGCAGGGCGCATGGAAACCATGGATATTGGAATCGAGTGTTTACTGGCAACGGATATGCAAAGTGCCTATGCTTTGGCACGTCAGTTAAATAGTTTGAATCAGGAACGTCGTCAGGTTGAAGGGCAAATTAAACAAGATGCGCTGGCAGAATTGGAAAAGTTACAGTTAGATCAAAGCGATTTACCGCATGCTTTGATTATGTTTGAAGAACATTGGCATCAAGGCGTGATTGGAATTGTCGCAGGACGTTTAAAAGAGCAGTTCCATCGTCCTGCGATTGTATTTGCTGCCGATGAAGATGCTGAGCATATTAAAGGTTCGGCCCGTTCAATAGAAGGGGTTCACATACGTGACACCATTGAATTGGTCGCAGAGCAATATCCACATTTGGTTAGCCATTTTGGTGGGCATGCGGCTGCAGCAGGCTTGACCATTAAAAAGACGCACTTTGCAGAATTTAAACAGGTCTTTGAACAGATCATTGCGCAAATGGATGCAGATTTATTTCATGCTGTGCTGTGGACAGATGGTGAATTGCCGCAAGAGGATTTTCATTTACACACGGTAGATTTACTGCAGCAGTTGGCACCGTGGGGACAAAAATTTCCGCAGCCTGTGTTTGAGGGACGGTTTAGAGTGGTCGATTTTAGATGGTTGAAGGACAGTCATTTAAAATTGCGTTTAGCATTGGACAATGGACAAGTGGTTGATGCGATTGCGTTTGGTGCCAAAGACAAATTTGAATTTAACCCGATGCGAGATGATGTGCGTTTGGTTTATGAATTAGAGCGCAATGTGTTTAATGGCAATGTCAGTTTACAACTGCAGATTGTACATTTGGAGCAGTAGCCCAAATAAAAAAATCCGCTCAAATTTGAGCGGATTTTTTTGCTTTTAATTTATGGAATTAGAAGCGATAAGCAGCACGAAGACCGAAGACATTTGCATTTTCTTCAAAGTCAATAGAGCCTTCTAGGCTGACTTGTTGATTGAAGAATTTTTTAGCACGAATTTGGAAGGTATCATCTTCACCGTCATCGGTATAACCGAGGCCAATGCTAAATGTTTTGTCGAGATATAGATCAGTACCTAGGGTGAAAATTTCATCATCAGCAAAAATAACGCCACCTTCAAAGTTCATGTCGTATGCACCGACTTGAGTAACATATTTAGCGCGTAATGTTGCATCAGAATCATCAGTATTATCGTTATCAAAACCAGCAATACCCGCTGCAATGAGTAAACCTGAAACTGGAAGGTAACCTAACTCAGCTGTATAACTTGTAGTGTCAAAATCCTCAGAACCATCTTTTTCAATTGTTGATTGACCAATGCTAGCACTTACATAGAAGTCTGTATTTGGAACAAAATATTCAACACCGATACCAAAAGTTGTGCTTTCGGCTACATCAAAATCCATATAACTAATAGCGGCACTAACGTTGCTCGCACGATTTAAAAACGCAGCTTCATTTAATGGTGAGTTCTTCACTTGAACTGGATTAAAGTAAAAAGTTCCATCAAGCGCAAAACCTGTAGACGTATCTGCATTTTCATAATCAGGATCAATCACTAAAAGTGATCCAACAATTTCAGCTTGATATGCATGAGCAGTACTTAAACCAGCAAGAAGAGCAGTTGCAAGCGCAAGTTTTTTAAACATTATTGAGATTCCCTCTGTTATAGAAATATGACTGTTTTGTTACAGTTGTTGCTGATTGTACGGAAAATACTCAGCACGTTAATGCACTATTTCTACCTAACTGCTTTATTTTAGGGCATAAAAAAACACCCTTCCGAAGAAGAGTGCTGTTTGAATATCTAATTAGGCTAAACTTAGAAGCGATATTTAGCTGCGACACCAAAGCGGTTGTAGTCATTGTTACCAACTTCACCAAAGCCTACACGACCTTCCAAGCTGACTTGTGGTGTAAAGAATTTACGTGCATTAATACCAAATTCGTTAGTATCACCGTAGTCACGATCTTTACTGTAGTAGTCTACACCTAGACTTAAGGTTTTATCGATGAAGTAATCTGCCGCAAGATTATATTCGTCTAAATCACCAAAACCTGCGCCTGCTTCTAAGTTGATATCTTTACCATTGCTTAGAGAAGTGACATATTTAGCGCGAAGCGTAGGATCGACACCGTCGTCATAATCGTTGTCGTAGCCTTTTAGACCTGCAGCAATTAATAAACCTGGTGCGGGTAAATAACCGACTTCAGCGCCATAAACAGTCTCATCAAAATCGCCACCGCGGTCAAATTTCATATCGTCGCGACCAACATTACCACTCACATAGAAATCTGAGTTAGGAATGTAAACTTCAGCACCTACGCCGTAACGATGACGTTCATCATTACCGACTTCGTCATATTGGTATTTGGCATTTACGTTGCTAGCACGATCAAGGAACGCTGCTTCTGCCAAAGGTGCATTACGGGTTTGTACAGGGTTAAAGTAATAAGTACCATCTACACCGAATGAACCGCTTGAACTGTCGTTGTCTGGATCAATCAGTCCTGCTGATGCACCAATTTCAGCTTGGTATGCGTTCGCAGTACCAGTGATAGCCAAAGCTGAAAGTAGGGCTGATGCGATTGCTAATTTTTTCATGGAAAGTACCCCTCTGAAATCTGGTTAACAGTTAAACTTTTTGTTACAACTTTTAGTCTAGGCAAAAAAAAATCAGCGTCAATCACAGGAAAGTTACCGCATTGTTTCAAGCGTAAGTTTGTGTAATATTTTGAGATTAAGTGATTGAAATAAAAATGAAATAATTAAATGTTTTGTTTTATTAAAACTATGTGTATTTTGTGAATTTTACTAAAATTGATCATTAAATCATCAAACTTGTTTCATCTTTGTTTTATTTTGGCGGGTTGAAGCAATTACCATACACCACTTTTTAAGCATGTTTTCAGCTGAATGTGTCAGGCAAAAACTCAGCGCGATAGATCAGCCATTAAGATAAACATCAGTGTTAATCGTGCATGCTATTTTAGGTTGGATATCATCAGGCTTTCACTTTAAAAGTTGAAAGCGATTTTTATTTTTAACCTTATTTAGCATTCAACCTATAAAAGTTGAAAAGTTATGCTGGAATTTACAGCAGGGTAGAAATGCCAGAACAGGTCTGTGCTACAATTATCAGTTAATAAGCTTCATTGTTAATTGAGAGAATTTACGTGGAAATTAATCCTTATCTAAACCAATTAAAAGACTTGAACGAACGTAGTCAAACACTACGGGGGTATCTTTGACTACGATCTGAAAAAAGAGCGTTTAGAAGAGGTTCTCCGCGAGTTAGAAGATCCTGCAATCTGGAATGATCAAAGTCGTGCGCAAGCCATGGCCAAAGAAAAGGGCGAGCTTGAAAACGTGATTCATGTCCTAGAAGGTTTGGCGACACAGTTAGAAGATGCCCAAGCCATGTTGGACTTAGCTGTTGAAGCCGATGATGAAGATTTATTGGTGGATGTGCAGTCTGAATTGACTTCTGCTGAAGAAGAACTGGCGAAACTAGAATTCCGCCGTATGTTCAGTAATCCAATGGATCCAAATCCATGCTATGTTGAAATTCAGGCAGGTTCGGGTGGTACAGAAGCGCAAGACTGGGCATCGATGCTGTTGCGTATGTATATGCGCTGGATTGAACGTCACGGCTTTAAAGCAGAATTGATGGAAGAATCGGATGGTGATGTGGCAGGGATTAAATCTGCGACCATTCGCGTTGAAGGCGAATATGCCTATGGTTGGTTGCGCACTGAATCGGGTGTACATCGTTTAGTACGTAAATCGCCATTTGACTCAGGTAACCGTCGTCATACGTCATTTTCTGCAGTGTTTGTTTCACCAGAAGTGGATGACAACATTGAAATTGATATTAACCCTGCCGATGTTCGTACCGATACTTACCGTGCTTCAGGTGCGGGTGGTCAGCACATTAACAAAACCGACTCTGCGGTACGTTTAACCCACGCACCTACAGGTATTGTGGTTGCTTGTCAGAACCAGCGTTCACAACACGCCAACCGTGACCATGCGTGGAAACAATTACGTGCCAAGTTATACGAATTGGAAATGAGTAAACGTAATGAGGCGGCTCAAGCACTGGAGGACTCGAAGTCTGATATTGGTTGGGGCAGCCAAATTCGTTCTTATGTATTGGATGATTCACGTATTAAAGACTTACGTACAGGCGTGGAAACTTCAAATACAGGTGCAGTTTTAGATGGTGATTTAGACAAGTTTATTGAAGCCAGTTTAAAACAAGGCCTGTAAGTTTAAATTTACAGGACCCAATAAGTCTGCCCAATTCGGTTGATCTGCTTAAATTGTTTAAATAATTTGTATAAATCGTAAAAAATCGATATTAATATCGAAAAAATACGATATAGTAAGGGCAGCTGCTGAATTGGGCTTATATTTACGAATATGTGTCTGAATGATGGATGTCGATTTAATCTTTAAAGCCTTAGCCAATCCTACCCGTCGGCAAATTTTAGAATGGTTAAAAGCACCAGAACAATTTTTGTCGATCGATGAATGTGGCGACTTTAAGCGTGGCGTATGTGCAGGACACATTGAGCGTTTGGGCAACGTGTCGCAATCGACCATGTCAAATCATTTATCGGTACTGCAACAGGCAGGTCTTATTCGTGCAGAAAAATATGGACAATGGTCATATTTTTCTCGTAATGAAGCACTCATTCAGCAATATGTCGAATATTTGAAACACTCACTTTAACTGTGAGATTAGAGGCAAAAATGGCTGAATTAGACTCTCCTTTGGTTTTGGGTGATCTGCATCTTAAAAACCGTGTGGTGATGGCACCTTTAACCCGTAGCCGCGCCAGCGATGACCGTGTTCCAACGCCAATGATGGCAGAATATTATGCACAGCGTGCCAGTGCAGGTTTGATTCTTTCAGAAGCAACAGTGATTTCTGAAGAAGCCAATGGCTATTTGAATACTCCAGGATTGTTTACCTATGCTCAGGTCGAAGGCTGGAAAAAGGTCACTCAAGCCGTTCATGAGAAGGGTGGTCTGATTGTTGCCCAGCTTTGGCATGTTGGTCGTGTATCGCATCCGGATCTGTTAAATGGTGAAACACCAGTTTCTGCAAGTGCAGTACAACAAGCGGGTCATGTCAGCTTGTTACGTCCAAAACGTCCATACGTTACGCCACGTCCTTTGGAAGTTTCTGAAATTCACGCGATTACCGAGCAATATAAGCAAGCCGCGATTCGTGCTAAAGAAGCCGGTTTTGATGGTGTTGAATTACATGCTGCCAATGGTTATCTGATTGACCAGTTCTTGCAAAGCAAAACCAATCAGCGTGAAGATGAATACGGCGGTGCTGTGGAAAATCGTGCGCGTTTCTTGTTAGAAGTGATGGACGCCTTAATTGAAGTCTGGGGCGCAGGTCGAGTCGGTGTGCATTTAGCACCACGTGGCGATGAGCACGACATGGGAGATGATGATCCACGTGAAACCTTTGGCTATGTCATGCAGCAATTGGGGCAGCGTAAAATCGCCTTTTTCTTTACCCGCGAATATTTAGCCGAAGACAGCATTTCCCAAGAAATGAAAGTACGTTCAGGCGGTGTGCCATATATCGCGAACATGCGTTTAAGTCGTGCTGATGCCGTGGAATTATTGGCTTCGGGCAAGGCTGATGCGGTGGCTTTTGGTAAGGCGTATATTGCCAATCCAGACTTGTATGAGCGTTTATTGGTAGATGCACCTTTAAATGAACTCAAACTAGAAAACATGATTGGCACTGCTGTTGCAGAAGGCTATATCGATTATCCAACTTTGGCTGAAACACAACACGCTGTAGAATAAAAGCCCGTATAGCGCCACACATGCAATTAACATGCGCGTGTGGCTCTGTTATATTTTGCCGACAGTCTTTCTTTAGGGCGCATCTTTTGGCAACTCCATTATGGTATAACGCAGCCTTGTCGCTGTTAAAACCGATTTATCGGTCACGTATTCGTAAACGTGCCGAACATCCTGAGCAATTACAACAAGAACTGCTTGAGCGTTTTGGCCCATTTCAGCCAGCTAAAAATTTACATGCCATCTGGTTTCATGTGGTGTCGGTAGGAGAAACCAATGCCGCGCAACCTTTAATTGAACATTATTTAAAAGCGGGACATCCGGTTTTAGTCACCAATACCACCAAGACGGGGCAGGCGCGTGCCAAATCATTATTTTTAAAAGCACCGTATTTAGATTTATTTCAAGCCGTATATTTACCTGCCGATCAGGTGCATCTAATTCGTGAGTTTTATCAGAAATATCAGCCTAAATTATTGGCACTGGTCGAAACAGAATTGTGGCCAAATTTGATTGATCAGGCGCAGCATTTTCAAGTCCCGTGTTTGTTGATTAATGCGCGGCTTTCGGAAAAATCCGCCAAAGGCTATGCCAAAGTTAAAGGATTAACACGTGGCATGTTGCAAAAATTGCAGCAACTTTTGGCGCAAGACCCTGCCACACAGCAGCGTTTTATTGCATTGGGGATGCCTGCAGAGCGTACAAAAGTGGTGGGTAATATTAAATTTGATATTACTGCACCAGAAGATTTTGTAGAGCAAGCCGCGCAGTTGCAACAGACATGGCAATTGGCACATCGCAAAATTATTACCCTTGCCAGTACCCATGCGCCTGAAGAACAGCAATTATTGACTGCACTGAAACCTTATTTCGCACAGCATCCTGAACTGTTATGTATTGTTGTGCCGCGCCATCCAGAGCGTTTTGATGAAGTGGCTATGCAGGTACAAAAACTGCAACTCAATATACAGCGCCGTAGCTTGGCTGAAGCGATTCAACCTGAAACACAAGTGTATTTAGCCGATAGCATGGGTGAAATGTGGTTGTGGTACGCCTTGAGTCAGGCCTGTTATGTCGGTGGTTCGCTGAATGAACCTGGCGGTGGGCATAATATTTTAGAGCCTTTGGCCTTAAATGTCGCCACGGTATTGGGCAAAAATTATTTTAACTTCCAAAGTATTGTGGATGAGTTTGTTGCAGCAGAAGCCGTGTATGTGGTCGAAAATGCTGAACAAGCTGTAAATACGTTAACGCAATTGTTGTTTGAACCTGCGTTGCGTGCTCAGCTGAATCAAAATGCTCAAGTGATTATGTATAAAAATCGTGGCTCTTTAACTGAGCATATTCACGTGATGAATCAGTATCTTTAAATATGAATATCGTTTTGATTGACCCGCGACAGACCACAAATGAAGTGTGGTCTATTAGCGCCCAGCGCCAAGTGCAGCATTTGCATACGCATGTCGGTGTGCAAGTTGGTGACACCTTGAAAGTCGGGATTCGTGGTGGCAAGCGTTATTTGACCGAAGTGGTGGAAGTCAGTGAGCAGCGGATTCAAGTCAAAGCCCTGCGTGAAGAAGCTGTACCGAAAAAACTGCCTGTGACCCTGATTGTGGCTTTGCCGCGCCCCAAAGTATTGCGTCGTTTAATTATGGATAGCGTGACGCTAGGTGTGGAAAAAATTATTTTGTTGCACAGTTATCGGGTCGATAAAAGCTATTGGCAAACACCATTTTTGCAACAACTCGATCAATATGTAACTTTGGGTTTGGAACAAGCAGGCGATACCATTGCACCTGAGATTCAGCTTTATAAACGCTTTAAACCTTTTGTGGAAGATGTTTTACCCAGTTTGATTTCTGCCGATTGTCCTGCTTATGTGGCGCATCCTTATACTGATCAAGCTATGCCACATGCCATTCAACATCCATGTAGTATTGTGATTGGTCCTGAAGGTGGATTTATTCCCTACGAAATTGATTTGCTCGAAAAAAACGGCTGCCAAGCGCGGCACTTGGGCAACCGTATTATTCGTACTGAAACCGTTGTTGCTTATGTTTTAGGGCGTTTGTTTAGCACGGGCTGAATCATCTTCATTGACTGTTGCATCACCACGATAAACTTTCACTTCCTGCACAGGATAAGGAATGGAAATATGATGTTCGGCAAAAGCGGCAATTACCCGTTCCTGCACTTCACTGATGGATGCTGAGGTGGTAGTTTCCGTCGTATTGACCCACCAACGCACATTTAAATTAATCGAAAAATCGGCCAGGGCAGTGACATTGACGCTAAATGCAGGTTGGCTCAAGATTTTGATGTCACGGTCTAAAATGGCCAAAATAATATCTTTGGCTTTTTGCACGTCATCTTCATAACCAATACCCACCACAAACTCGCAACGACGACGGGTGTAAGCTGTATTGACCGTTACTGCACTGGTATACACTGTCGCATTTGGAATCACGATACGACGCCCATCGGGAGAGCGCAAGAAGGTTGCACGAATCTGAATATCTTCTACCGTACCTTCCATATTATTTACGATGATGTCATCACCAATTTTAAATGGCTCGCCAAGCAAAATCAGCACGCCCGATAGTAAATTCTGGAAAATATCTTTAAAAGCAAAACCAATTGCAACAGAGCCTAGACCTAAGGCACTCATGAGTTGGCTAGGGGTGAATCCTGGAATCGCAATCACCATCGCAATCAGAAAGCCAAAGAAAATAATAGCGGAACTACCAACCCGATTCAGCACCAAAACCAGATTTTGTCGGGTATAGGAGCGATTGTTTAGGGTCTTACGGATAGACCATTTGAACACGCGAGCAAGCAGCCAAAATACAATCAGCACTACGGCTGCAATTATCAAATACGGCACACGCTCCCAAAATCCTTCCATAATTTTGTCGATGGTTGAATAGGCGTCATTGTACTTGGCTGTATGATTGATCACGGTTTGCGTAGTTTTTTCAGTGGCCTCATGCAACAGTTGACTGGTATTTTCAGAAACTTCACTGAGTGAGGGTTTGGATTCTGCCACGATAATTCCGAATTCAAAATGAAGCGACTATTTTGCCTGAAAAACTCAATTTGGTTAATGCAGCAACGCTTACTTGCGAGTATTTTAGACAACTTGGATAGATGTGATGTGTGTACTATTTTGTAGCACTTAAACTGCTGGTTGTATGTTGTTTTTACTTTAAGATAGGGTCGCAGGTATGAATGATTAGCTGCGTAAAAAAATGTTAATACTCACGGTTATTGGGCGATATTTTGTTTAAAAATAATGCAATGTGCAGTACAGTGGAATGTGAACCTGAAAAGTATGAATGCAAGAACATGGCATTTGATCAACGCTTTGGCATGCTATTTTTTGTATAAAACTTATGCGACTAAAGCCGAATGGTGAGCCATAAAAAAGAAAGTTCATACTGTGAATATGCAGAAATAATAATCAATAACGTGGCATACATCTCGTGATGAGATGCGAGAATATCAAGGAAGTAGCAGATGAAAGACGTATATCCTGTTCCAGATGAATTTAAAAAGACTGCCCGCACCACTGAGGCAGAATATTTTCAACGCTATCAACAATCTATAGATGACCCTGAAACTTATTGGGCAGAGCAGGCCCAACGCTTAGATTGGATTAAACCTTTTACCCAAGTCAAAAATATTAGCTTTGACCCTGAGAATTTTAAAATTGAATGGTTTGTGGATGGGCAACTGAATGTCAGTGCCAATTGCTTAGACCGCCATTTAAAAGAACATCCGCATAAACCTGCAATCATTTGGGAAGGAGATCATCCTTCGCGGCATAAAGTGGTTTCTTTTGCTTCTTTGCATGATGAAACCTGTCGTTTTGCCAACGTACTGAAAAAGAAAGGGGTGCAAAAAGGAGATCGGGTGGTGCTGTACATGCCAATGGTTTCCGAAGCTGCGATTGCTATGCTGGCCTGCGCGCGGATTGGTGCAGTGCATTGTGTGGTTTTTGGTGGTTTTTCCCCCGATGCTTTGGCTAGCCGAATTGAAGATTGTCAGGCCAAGTTAATTGTCACTGCAGACTCGGCCATGCGTGGTGGTAAGCCAATTTATTTAAAAGCTAATGTCGATGCTGCCCTAAAAGTAGCAGGTACTGACTGTGTGCAAAATGTGATTGTGGTGCATCGTACAGGGAATCCGATTGAGATGCTGCCCGAACGCGACTTGTGGTATCACATGGAAATTATGTCGGTGAATGATATCTGCCCACCTGAGCCAATGAATGCAGAAGATCCACTATTTATTTTATATACCTCAGGTTCTACTGGAAAACCCAAAGGCGTTTTGCATACCACAGGGGGTTATTTGACCTATGCGAATAGTACGTTTAGAGAAGTTTTTGACCTGAAACAGGATGATGTCTTTTGGTGTACCGCTGATGTAGGCTGGATTACAGGGCATTCCTATGTTTTGTATGGTCCCTTATCGAATGGTACATCCACTGTGATGTTTGAAGGAGTACCGAACTATCCGAGTTGGGGGCGCACAGGGCATATTGTTGATAAACACAACATCACCATTTTATACACTGCGCCAACTGCCATTCGCGCCATGATGCGAGAGGGAGATCATTTCGTACGTGAAAGTGACCGTAGTAGTTTGCGTTTATTGGGTTCGGTAGGCGAGCCAATTAATCCTGAAGCATGGAACTGGTATTACAACGTAGTAGGCGAAGGACGTTGCCCAATTGTAGATACATGGTGGCAAACCGAAACAGGGGGTATATTAATTTCAGCATTGCCGGGCGCAACTCCGCTGAAACCAGGTTCGGCAACACGACCTTTATTTGGGGTACAACCTGCAATTGTTGATGCCGAAGGTCATGAACTGGAAGGAGCGACCGAAGGCAATTTGATTATGAAAGATTCATGGCCAGGGCAAATGCGTGGTATTTGGGGTGATCCTGCACGTTTTATTGAAGCGTATTTTTCGACTTATCCGGGTGCATATTTTACAGGAGATGGTGCGCGCCGTGATGAAGATGGCTATTACTGGATTACGGGGCGTGTGGATGATGTCCTGAATATTTCAGGGCACCGTTTAGGGACTGCAGAAATTGAAAGTGCCTTGGTGGCGCATGAAGCTGTGGCTGAAGCGGCCGTGGTGGGCATGCCTCATGAAATTAAAGGACAGGGGATTTGTACCTTTGTAACCTTACAAGTTGGTACACCCGAGTCAGAAGAATTGCGTGAAGAATTAGTCAACTGGGTACGCAAAATTTTGGGGCCTGTGGCAACACCTGATGCGCTGCATTGGGCACCTGCTTTACCCAAAACCCGTTCAGGTAAAATCATGCGCCGTATTTTGCGCAAAATTGCAGCAAATGAATTGGATAGTTTAGGAGATACTTCTACTTTGGCTGAGCCGCAAGTGGTGGAGCAATTGATTGCAACGGTGTATGGGGAGCGGTAGGTTAAGGTTACTGTCACTGTACACAAAGAAGTTAGATAAGGTTTGTTTTTTATTTTTTTCGATGAAGTAAGGTGATTGTTTATATCATCTTACTTTATGCGACAACTCGTGTCGTCTTGCTTGGTAATTTGCTTGGGTGATTAAAAAATAACTGTAGAATAAATAACCATCATACAGATGATGTGGAATGGCATGAATATTCTAGGGTTACAGGCCAAGTATCGGCGTTTATATCATGAAAACTCAATTTGGAAATTATTAAGAGCAGATAACGCACCACATATTTTAGCGTTCATTGTTGACTTATTTGCAGAACAAAATGAAGTCCCTTATGGCCGTGCAAGAAATGTCTTGGATGAGTTGATTAAATCTAGTCGTGAGCAGGGTATTTGGCAGACAGAAAATAATGCAGCGCATTATTTAAATCATTGGATTCATTCAGGCTGGCTCAGAGAAATAGATGGCAAGCTGAGTAAAACGGATATTAGCGAAACCGTATTACGTTTTTGTCAGGGCTTGGATGAGCGAGCAACCCATACCACAGCATCACATTTAAGAATTGTGCAGGATGCGGTTCGTGATTTTGTGGTCGCATTGAGTGAAAATATTGAAGAACGAGTGGAGTTGCTCGAACAAAAAAAATTAGTGATTCAAAATGAAATAGATGCTTTGTTGGCGGGTGTTGTTACACAATTAGAAGAATCAGAACAAAAAGAAAGAATACGAGAAATTTATCAACTTGCTTCCATTCTTACAGGCGATTTTAGACGGGTCGAAGATGAGATTCGTCTACGAGATAAAGAGTTGCGTCTAGATATGATTAGTGGTGCTTATTCACGTGGAGAAGTATTGCTGAGCTTAATGGAAAAAGAGCAGTTGCTTGCCCAAAGTGATGCAGGCAGTGCTTTTGATGGGTTTTGTCAATTACTTCAGGATCAAGATCGTTCTACTGAGTTTAGAGAGCAGTTACGCAGTATTTTGAATCATCCTATTGCACAACAATTAAGCGAATCTCAACGTAAATATTTAGGTCAGTTAATGCGTGAGTTAGGACGCGAAAGTAGCCGAGTTTTCCAAGTCCGACGTCGTACAGAAGAAGGTTTGAGAGCTTATATTGAAAGTGGTGCAGCATTGGAAAACCGTTTGATTGATCAGTTGTTGTCGGAATTAGAAAAAAATGCAGTGGCATTGTTGGAATCGGAGTGTGATTTAAAAACAGAAGTACAAGTGGATTTAGCCGTGGGTTCCATCCAGCTGAATTCGCCTGAAAGTCTTGCTTTAAAAAGTCCCACAGAACATATGGATACACGTGAGGTCGAAGAGCAACAAAACAAGACTGAACCTAGTGATCAGATGCTGAAGTACTTAGACAATGTACGGGTTCGTGCTGTTGCTGAAAAAGTATATCAAACGCTCGCACAGAAAGGGGTGATGAGTATTGCCCACTTAACACATGAACATCCTTTACAAGCGGGGCTTGAAGAACTTGTTGCTTATTTGCGTATAGCAAAAGCCATTAAAGCACCACAAATGCAGCATACCGAGCAAGTTGAACTTAAGGATCGTTCAGGTGTGCATTTGCAGGCCAGTATTCCAGTGTATTACTTGAGTGCAGATTTATTTCCCAAAAATATAGATGAGCTGGCACTTTAAGGAGATCGAGATGCAATCAGAAAATAAGATACAACAGCATGACAACTTCTTTGAAATGGTACGCAGACCATCTTCAAATTCAGAGAAAAATATAGAAATCCAAGCTAATCAGCCTGTAGAAGATTCGTTTCCTACAACTGGGGCAGAGGAACAACATGCAGATAATCAAACAGAGATGGAGCATGCTCAGGATCGTGATACAGATGCGCTTATGCCACATGCAGCCCGACGCGTATTGGTCTATCTCATGCGTCAAGGGGTTATTCTTGCAGCAGAAAACTTAAAACTTTTTGATTTATTGTGCCGATATGAAGCGGAAATTCGTAGACATTTGGCAGAGGTTTATATCCAGTTGGTTTTGGATGCCAAGAAAGGTGTAGCTTATATCATCAATCTCGAAAGTATTGAGGATGAACAGGAAGATGAGAACCAGCCTTTAGATGATTTTCCTGTAATGATACGAAAACGAACTTTGACTGTATATGACACCTTAATTTTACTTATTTTGCGGAAGTATTATCAGGAGCGGGAAACTGCGGGTGAGCAAAAAATTATTATTGATGTTGAGCGAATCCAGAGCAGTTTAATTCCATTTATTCCTTTAACGAATCATGACAGCAAAGATCGTAAAAAGCTAAATGCAGCATTAGAAAAATTTATTGAGAAAAAAGTATTAACGGGACTGCGTGGTGAAGAAGGGCGTTATGAAATTACGCCAATTATCCGCTATGTCGTGAATGCCGAGTTTTTACAAAGTTTATTATCTGAATATCAACAATTAGCAGCAAAGGCCAAGTTGCAGCAATCCGAACAAGAATATGGAGAATCATCATGCAAGAAATGACCCTCTCAACTTTATTTGCACAAGGCCAAATTCGCTTGTCAGAAATTTCAGTATTTAACTGGGGCTCCTTCCATAACTTGCATACCGCACGTATTGATCCTGAAGGGACACTTATTACGGGAGATAATGGTGCAGGTAAATCTACCTTTATTGATGGTTTAATGGCATTGTTACAACCTGCAAGTAAAGCTAGTTTTAACGTAGCAGCTGCGCAGGGCGATCGCTCAGACCGTACATTACTCTCTTATATGCGTGGTAGTTTTGGTTCAGAACATGATGGGGCTGGAACGCGAGTAAAAAATAAGCGTGAAAAAGCAGTGACAACAGCATTAAGAGCGCTATATACCGCTGATGACGGTTCGATGATTACTTTAATTGGATTGTTTTGGGTTGGACAAGGTCAACATTCGCTGAGTGAAGTGAATCGTTTATATATGATTGCAAGTCGTAATGTGCAACTGACTGAAGTGTTAGAAAAATTTGCAGACGGTAATACTCGCCAGCTAAAACAACATTTTAATCCTAAAACAGATGCACGCGTGCATTATTTTGATAGCAAATTTGAAGACTATCAGGAGATGTATCGTAAATATTTATTTATGGATAATAAAAATGCACCTGCGTTGTTATCACGTGCTTTAGGCTTAAAGAAAATTGATGATTTGACTAAATTAATTCGCGAGTTGGTTTTAGAACCAAGCCAGGTTCGTGCTTTGGCACAGACTGCAGTAAATGAGTTTGCTGACTTAGAGGCAAACTATAAGCATTTGGTAGATGCGCGTGAACAAGTCCTACATTTACAGAAATTACCTGAGTTAGCTGTTCAAATAACAGCGTTAACTCTGCAACTGAATAATCTACAGCTCGAAAAACAAGCTTTTCCTGCATATTTAGGTGAATTGTATGTTCAGTTTTGGACTGAAAAAATACATCAGCTGGAGCAAGAGATACAGCGATTACATACGCAGTTTAAGCAATTAGAACAACAAGAACATGATGCGGAAAAACGACAAGAGCGCTGCCATGAAGACTATTTACAAGTCGGCGGTAATCGGATTGAAAACTTACAAAAAGAGCTAGAACTGATACAGCGTCAGTTAAAGCAATTAACCATAGAGGCATCGCGCTATCAGGAAGATGCTCAGCAATTACAATTGCAAGATGATTTAACCGAGCAAAATTTAATTGATAACCAAAAAATAGCCCATGAGCAGCTTCTAAATATTGGGCAAGAGAAAACCCAACGACAAGATGAGTTTGCTCAAGTCAGTAGCAAATACGCACAAACGCAACAGCAACTGAAAGAAACTCAAAGCGATATTCAGGAAATAGAAACCAGACCTAATAGTAATATTCATGATGTACATTTATTGCGTTTAAGAGATGAGCTTAGACAGCATTTAGATTTTGATGAACATGAATTAATGTTTATTGGTGAGCTCATTGATGTAAAAGAGGCTGAAAAAAGCTGGCAAGGCGCAATTGAACGAGCATTAGGTGGTTTAAAAACAACGTTATTGGTGCCGAAAGATCGTTATTCGATGGTCACTCAATGGGTGAATGCGCGTCATAATAAAACCCATGTGCGTTTACAGGTGATCCATCTTGATGCTACAGAAAGTGTGTATTTTAAAGAAAATGGTTTTCTGCGGAAATTGGTTTGGCGAGAGCATCCATATCGTGATTGGTTAAAACAACATCTGCTTCGCTTTGATCTGCAATGTGTGGCAGATACAACAATCATGAATACAACGCCTTTTTCTATGACACAACAGGGCTTAATTCATCGTGAGCAAGGTCGTTTTGAGAAAAAAGATCAACAGCGGATTGATGATCGAAAAATTTGGTGTTTGGGATTTTCCAATACTTCACGTTTAAATTTATTAAAGCATGAAGCGAAACAACTTGAGGTACAGTTGGAACAGTATGCCTTGAGTGTTGCACAATCGCGTAAGGTGCTAGATCAGGTAACACAGCATAAGAGTTTGTGGGAGCGAATGTTACGTTACCAATGGGAGATGATAAATATTCCTTATTGGACAGAGCGCCAGCAACAGACTAGCAATGACTTGCAACATTTACAACAGGCAGATACCAATATTGAACAAGCTCGACAACGTTGGGAGCTTGCAAAAGAGGAATTAAAACAACTACAGGAACATAAAGGACAGTTACAACACACTTGGGGGAAACTCAAACAGAAACTCAGTGATGCAGAAACACAACAACAACAAGCGCAAAAGGCAGCAAACCAAGGTGTCCCAGAACAAGCCAGAGAACTGTTGCTACAGCGTATAGGAGAAACACCTTGGTTGGAGGATGCTTATCTTACTGCTGTGGAAAAAGAGCTAGAGCGTTTAATTGAACATACCAGCAACCAAAATACCTCAGCAAAAAATAGCGCAACGTACATTATTGGTCAGTTTCGTGGCAAGGATAAATGGTCACATATTGCATTACAACGTGAATGGGCAGTTGGTTTGGCCGCATTGGATGATTGCGTTACCTATTTTCATGAACTAGAAAAGGAAGGTTTGCCTGCCTTAGTTGAACAGTTTGAACAGCGTCTGCAAAAACATACCATGCAGTCTTTAAGTGTGATTCAGAATCGCCTTGAGGCAGATAGAGAAGAAATTACTGACCGTATTGCCATAATTAATCAGGTTTTACGGCGTACAGAATTTAAGTCTGGCAGCTATCTAAGACTAGGATACAAAAAGGAAAAGTATCCACACGTCATAGATTTTGAGCAAAAACTAAAATGGGTCGTATCTAGTATTAATAGTATTGAATATGAACAACGTTTTAAAAAGTTAGCTGAATTAATTTCTATTTTAGAAAAAGCGAGTAACTCGGTTACAGCGCATACTTTTGAAAGCCAGCGTTTACTTGATCCTCGTCATCAAATGTCTTTCTATGCAGAAGAAGTCGATTTGGCTACAGAAGAAATACGAGATGTTTTGGAGTCATCGAGTGGTAAATCTGGCGGAGAAAAAGAATCATTTGCTGGAACCATTGTGGCAGCGAGTTTGGCTTATGTATTAACACCAGACGGCTATGATTATCCAATCTACAGTACAGTGTTTTTAGATGAAGCTTTTTCAAACACAGCTGAAGCGGTTAGTCGTCGAGTACTCAAAGTATTTAAGGCGTTGAAAATTCATGTTAATTTAATCACACCTTATAAAAACTTAAATTTAGCGCGTGAGTCAGCACGTTCTTTATTAATTGCCGAGCGAGATATTGAGAAACATGAAAGTCATTTATGTGAAATTACTTGGCAGGAAATTGATGAAAAAATGGCGCAAAAACAACAGCAACTGCATAGAGAGGCACAACAGCTTGGGGTGCAGTTAGATGCCTAAAATTGAGAAGTGGGGATTACTTCCAAATACCGTTTTGGGTGTTTTGCATAAAAAAGAATGGGAAAATCGTCGAAATTTAAAGCAGCGGTTGTTAAATCAACGTCCTTTTCCAATCGAAATTTCACTGAAAGTGCCCACAGACCAACAAGCTAGAGATAACTTGGGGCATTTTCATGCTTTTTTTAAAGCGTGGACAGATTTTGCTTATCCTGAACTGGTTGAATGGCAAGAACGGCAGTATCGACAACTTTCAGAACAACGTGTTCCAGTAAAGTTACGAATTTTTTCTTTACAGCAGCTTACTGAGCTTTTAGGAACAGAGCAACAACTTGAAAACTGGTTGGATAAAATATCCAGCTTTTTGAAGCAGTCTTTTGTGCATGATCGTCATCAGCACCGTTTATTTCAAACTTTAATTCATCATTTAGAGCAGATAGAACGCTATAGCCAACAAGAATGGCAATGGTTGATTCAGCTGATTGAACAGCTGAAACCGAATATGGGGGCAGGGCTTTATTTAAGGGCCTTGCCATTAAGCGCTGTAAACACGAAGTTTCTTGAGCAGAACTTATTGCTGACGGAGGCAATTTGCAATGTACTTTATGATGATGAGATCGTACTGGCTGGAGGGTTGTTGGCATGGCTAGATTGCTTAGATAGCCCCAAAGGTTGGTTGACGATCAAACCCGTCTGCCCAAATGTGCAGGAAAAATTGGGAGGACTCCCCGTTTTTCAATTGTCCACAGAGGTGCTAGATCAATTTGAGTTACCTGCGGAACGAATAATTGTAGTTGAAAATATTCAGTCAGGTTTAGCGTGCCCTTACTTGGAAAATAGTATTGTGGTTTGTGGTGGGGGTAAAAATATTACATGGATGAAGGCCAAGTGGTTACAGTATAAACAGGTTTTTTATTGGGGAGATATCGACTCTGAAGGTTTAAATATTTTAAGTATGGTTCGGCAAAAAATTCCACACGTGATTGCTTTAATGATGGATGAAGCCACAGTTTTACAGTTCCAAAATCATATGGTGGATGAACCAGACTCTATTTTTAGTGAGCCACAATATCTCACTGCTGACGAGTTAAAATTATTTCATGATTTGCGTGCACAGACATTTAAAAATAGGCGTTTAGAGCAAGAGCGCATTTCGGTTGATTGGGTGCATCGTTATTTAGAGTTACTTTGAAAATTAATTTGATTGATAATAAGGGGTGTAATGTTTAAACCATCTGGGCGATGGCAAACTTAAACGCATCATTTCATCTGAACTGGTCGCACTTCTAAACCATCTGGGCGATGGCAAACTGCAATTGTGATAGCTTCATAACTTTTCCTTACTTCTAAACCATCTGGGCGATGGCAAACCATGTGACCACTCCCGCTTTAGTTGCTATTGCCTTCTAAACCATCTGGGCGATGGCAAACATGTAGATGTGCAATATTTTAGCCACTTGAATCTTCTAAACCATCTGGGCGATGGCAAACTGATCTAAAAGTATCAGGGCCGATGATGCTTTCTTCTAAACCATCTGGGCGATGGCAAACATCCTAGTGGCGCAACACACAAAGACGTAGATCTTCTAAACCATCTGGGCGATGGCAAACGATTGAGCAAGCATGTAAATACGCTGCATTGTCTTCTAAACCATCTGGGCGATGGC
This sequence comes from Acinetobacter sp. SCLZS86, assembly GCF_021560715.1. Taxonomy (NCBI): domain Bacteria; kingdom Pseudomonadati; phylum Pseudomonadota; class Gammaproteobacteria; order Moraxellales; family Moraxellaceae; genus Acinetobacter; species Acinetobacter sp. SCLZS86. Next base: position 2,941,377 of record NZ_CP090864.1, on the reverse strand, counting down.
AAACCGTCTAATCTTAGGGCTTTCAATTTCCCACATCTTCTAAACCATCTGGGCGATGGCAAACCAATTGAGCCAATATTTGCGGGTCAATGTCTTCTTCTAAACCATCTGGGCGATGGCAAACATAAAATTCTTGCTGAATTAAAATATGAAGTTCTTCTAAACCATCTGGGCGATGGCAAACAGCTAAATACAATATCAGTGCACAGACTGTTACTTCTAAACCATCTGGGCGATGGCAAACTTCTAAGCTGGCAAGTCCACACGCTTGATGTTCTTCTAAACCATCTGGGCGATGGCAAACTGGCCACATCATTTCTAAATTTTGGAAGCGGGCTTCTAAACCATCTGGGCGATGGCAAACTTGCTGTTGTGAATGTCCATTCTCAAGCCTTACTTCTAAACCATCTGGGCGATGGCAAACGAGATGTCGCCACGTGTGAGTGTTGCATTTGACTTCTAAACCATCTGGGCGATGGCAAACGGCATCGTGTCTGAAACGAAGCAAGCCGCTGCCTTCTAAACCATCTGGGCGATGGCAAACAAGACCAAGCCACATAATGCTGTGGTGTCGATCTTCTAAACCATCTGGGCGATGGCAAACACGCCTGCCCCCAACGGCTTAAAAGACTTGTGCTTCTAAACCATCTGGGCGATGGCAAACTTTTTGGTGTGTTGCCTGTGCTAATTCAAGAACTTCTAAACCATCTGGGCGATGGCAAACCGAACAGCAAACCCCACGCAACTCGGCGTGTTCTTCTAAACCATCTGGGCGATGGCAAACGCATTGGCAACACCAAAGATATTGCTGAACTCCTTCTAAACCATCTGGGCGATGGCAAACCATTCGTACCTGTAGGGATTGTCTCGATTATCCTTCTAAACCATCTGGGCGATGGCAAACTGAGCGCGTTAAGCATGATCTCAATTTCTGATCTTCTAAACCATCTGGGCGATGGCAAACGGTAACAGTTATGTGACCTGGTGCATCGGCTTCTTCTAAACCATCTGGGCGATGGCAAACATTCGAAGCTGATAATCCGATTGCTATTGCTTCTTCTAAACCATCTGGGCGATGGCAAACTTTAGTGTGTCGGTCAGCTTATATGGCGGTGCCTTCTAAACCATCTGGGCGATGGCAAACATTGATTTAATGCCTAAAGCGCCTGAGTTTGTCTTCTAAACCATCTGGGCGATGGCAAACGAACCATCAATCCAAACTGGTACATTGATGTACTTCTAAACCATCTGGGCGATGGCAAACAGCCAATCGTGCAGAAATTACCGCCAAAGACTCTTCTAAACCATCTGGGCGATGGCAAACAAACCCAAAATTTCAGAATCCAGCGGGATGTACTTCTAAACCATCTGGGCGATGGCAAACGAAGTTGTTATGGCGGGTGAAGCGCAAGACAACTTCTAAACCATCTGGGCGATGGCAAACAAAATGTGTATGTTGAGAAATTCTATAAAAATCTTCTAAACCATCTGGGCGATGGCAAACTGGCTTGGTGAATGCACTTAAAAACAAAGATTCTTCTAAACCATCTGGGCGATGGCAAACCAAAAATAGCCACAACCGCAATCGCTCAAGAACTTCTAAACCATCTGGGCGATGGCAAACTAGAACTTTTATCATAAAAAGCTCTAGATAATAATGATATAGGTTTTTAAAGAGTGAAAATAGATCAAAAAAACAAAAATCAATAAACTTTTGAAATCATTTGATTTTATTGCATAGCTCAGAAATGAAGTTAAACATATAGTCTAAGACATCCTGATCTTGGCAGGATTCAATCAGTTGCATTCTAAACTCTTTTTGATTATGTCCATTTTTGGCAGAAATAAACGCTTGTGGCATAACAAAAGCATCTTTTACTAAATCTGCAATATCGAAAACTAAACCACCACGACGTGTCTTACCGTGCAAAATAGGTAAGGCAAAACTTATTCCCATACCATTTAGTGTGACAGAAGCATAACCATAAGCAATGTAATTACCATGATCTAGATAACTATTGGCAATATCACGTAAGGACTCATGCGACCCTTTTCCTTCCTCACGGCTAAATTCAAAATTTAAACCCGATGCAAGTTGTTTATAGAGACTTTTTGCCCAACGGCCTTCGGCTGCTAATAATTCTGTTTGATTATTTGCCAAATCAATATCTTGTAGAAAACGTGTCATAGCAATGGGGTCAAGCGATATACCGTGTTGTATTAAGTTGATATTCTTTTTCCATGCTTTTTCAGTAATAGACACACGTTCGCTTAGTAAAACTTTAGCCATCAGTAAGCGAGCATCATCTTCAAGCCAAGCTCTCATCCACGTTTGCATATATTCGGTTGGGCGATATTCACTTTGTGGTGCGAGGAAAGTGAGATCAAGTGATGAAAAGAGAGGAGAACCGCCTGAACCACAAAATCCAACCATAACATTAGATTCTGCCAAACGACGGGCGGCAGCATCGGTTAAGGAGCTGCCTTTACCGAGCAATAAGAACGCCGTATTTTTTTCAGGAATATTATAAAAATGTTCCATCGGTTGAAGGTTATCCGTCAGATACACAATCCGATCATCTTTGAGCATGACACGTACCCGCTCAAGGTAAAATACACAGGCTCGTTTAGATAACATCAGAGCACGACTGCGTTGCTGACGGAAATCACTCATTTTTATACCTCAAACACAGGTAATGCGAAAGCGTGTTGTTTTCGTGCTAGGCCATACCCATCAGGTAAACCACTTTTTAACACGTTAACATCCTTGTAATTTTCAGGAAGTCCAAAATTTTCTTCCTCAAAATTAATATCAAAAATCTCAATAGGAACCGTAAAACTTTGCCCAGTACTTTGACTAATGACCTTAAAGTAAGGAAGTTTCTTGGCTTTATTAAAGCGTTTGGTGTGTAAACTTTCTCGTTCAGGATAATTCTTTAAAAAATTGGGTTCAGCTTTTAAGGTTGGTAATCGAAAACGAAAATAACAGCGCCAACCCGTCACCTTTGCTATAGGTACAGCAACAGGATGATTGAGTACAGCATAGTCCCTGATTTTCCAATGACCTTTAATGCGCTCAACTAATTGATCTAAATCATCTTGTTCCGATGCAAAAATACGTAAAACATCATAATTTGGTGTTATGGGATAATTATATTTTGCTTCTTTGGTCAGCATTTTTCGTTGCTGGCGTGGTGAAATTTCTAAAGCTAAGGCAAATTTTTCTGGCATTTTTCGAAAAGCACCATGCACAATACTGTAAATTTGATTGCGCAGATGGGTGAGGGTAAGCTCACCATCATCCGCACTGTCTAAAATACGAATATCAAGATAATAGTTGGGTTGCATATTACTCTCCCTCAGAGTAAACGCCGCCACGAACTAAGCAGGCTATTAAGAACATACCTTTATCGCTATTTGGGTCTAAACTGCGAATTTCTTTTAAAATATCAAAAGCAGAATCTTTTTTCTTTTTGTCTACACGGAAAAAGTCCTGTGCGTCTAGGCTTGCGCCATTTGGCTCTACAGGAATTGGTTTACTATCATTTTCTAAAAATTTGTCATACCAAGTATCAATGGTGCGTAAGGCATTACCAATTTTTTGGTCACGAATCGCTGCTTGTCCTAAAAACTGATTGTCTTTGGCTTGACGTTCAGGGCGGATAGGATTGAGTTGATACAGTGAGCGCGAAAAACCTTTTGGTTTTTCTTCAAGATAGTTTTGTGATGGAAAGACTTCAACACCACCCATGCCAAAATCTACAATCGCTTCAATATGTAATCCTGAATTGACATCACCTTGCATGCCTCTGACTAAGATATTGGCAATTTTATTTTCACTTTCAGAAACATCATCAAATGATTTTAGGCTGTAATCCAAAGCATTAAATTCAGCAATTAATTTATAGCTTTTAGTCGTCTGACTTTGATCATGTTCAATAATTTCGCTGACTTTAATCGAAATATGTTCTGCAACGCTGCGATTACGCCATAACCAACGTCCATTCACAATGTTGCGGACATAACGACGAGCAACTTCTTCAATCCCTTCGCTATTTTTAGCCTTTTCGATAAAATCCTTGAAACTTGCGCGAAAATCTTTTTCCTCTTGTTTGTCTGCACCTGCTTTGGATGCTGAAGCAAATAAAATATGATCTAAGTCGATGAAACGTAAACTCCATTTGACTAGAAGCTTAGCATCGGGCAAAAGTTTCGCCGATTCTGTCATTTGAATATTGGAAACTTCACGGGCGACAGAGTTACCCGAAGCAGCACCTTTATCTTTATTGCCTGCCACGTTTTGAGTACCACGAATACCATGATACATTACATGTAGCGCATCTTCTTTGCCATCAGCATGTAAATGGTAGAAGGCAGCATCACTGATTAATGTCCCGCGTTGTAAAGAAAGGCTGCCTGGTAATTTTTTGAAATTTTCAGATGTAGACATGATGTTTATTCCTTATAAATGTCAATTAGTTGTTGAACTGTTGATTTTGTTGCAATAAAAAAACGTCATCTTGAATCCAGTGATACGACCATTGGATTTGTTCTAAATAGTCATCGGGATAAATTGATGTTTCAAGGCGGATTTCATTCAAGATTGAATTAAGTGAGTGATACTGAATCAAGCCTGTTAAAGGTTCTGCATAGGCATGCTGTGTTTCATCCTGATCATCGGCATGGCGAATTCCAGCACGATCAGCAGTTGGTTGTTCAAGTAAGGCATAACCTAAAGTTGTTGCAGAAAGCCATGCTAAGTTTTCATTCGGTAAATGTTCTAAAATAGGTGTATCACTATTTTTAGCTTGTGGACGATGCGCTAAAAGTTGGCTAAAGGCTTGCAAACGATTTACTTGATATGCTTTTTGATAGGCGGTTAATAAATCATTCCTATCATGAATTAAAAAGCCAGAGCTGATCTGAGCCAAGGCATCTTCAGCATCATTAAAATCTTGAATTTTCCCAAACTCGAGAATATGACCGCCTGCAAATTTACTTCTTTTGATAGTTTGAACTAATGTGTCTAGATCTGGACGTCTAGCGTCAAATTCAATTACTAAACTGAACAGCAAATGACAGCTTGCAGTAGGCTGTAGTGAAAGCGCATATTTATTTTTTGATGAGTAATCTGTTTTACCAATGAATGTCGCGCCGCGTCGTTGTGCTGGAGTGAAGCGACCATAAGCTTCTCCACCAAGTGGTTGTATATCATGGTGCACATAATAAAAGCCGAGATCTTCTTCATCAATTTGACGCGCAAGGTGATGGCTAAACATGGCAGCAGCCATCAGTGGAGCACCACCCATAATTAAGCCATTGCTCTGAAAATTTGCTGCTTGCACTTTAATGTATGGAATAACGACGAAGTAACTCATTTTAAAAGCTCCTGAATACGACGTGAGAGGAAGCTTTTGGCATCAGCTTCCGATAGGCTAATATCAACCGTATTTTTAATCTCTTTTTTCCAGTAACTGTGTTTCGTGATTCGTCTTGCTAAATCATCTGCAAAAAACTGTTGCCAATCTTCAAATTGTTGCAGTTCAGGATTAATTAAGCCTTGAGCGATCAGAGATACACGCGGATGGCTCCACCTCGATTTTCTCTCCAACACTTTTAAACTAGGCAAATCATTTGCAACAGACTTTAAAATTTGGAGGATGTCTTGCCCTTGTTGCAGAACATCATCGACAACTTTCTGAATAGTGGTTAATTCTGCTGCACGTGTTTGCATATTTGAAAAAGGGGCGTGTATGCCATGTTCATGGAAGCCCACCTTTAAACTTAGTTTTTGTTGTTCAATCAAGGATTTTGCATATTCAGTCAATTCCTGATACATCGCTCGATTGATATAGGCATTTGAAATTTGGTAATCAAAGCCTTTATAAAAATACTGAAAAGCAAGGCGTGTTTCAGGATCTTGAGTAGGTGAGTCAAGAACAAGAGGACGTTGCATGGATCGGACTAGACTTCCGACGTTTTGCGGATTTGATCCGCCAATACCAAATACAGCTGTCTTAATATTCTTCAGTTTTGTATTTTTACCTTCTGCTTTACGTTGTTCTTTAAGTGCATCAACTTCAGTATTAATCAGTAAATTCAGACCTGCTGCTGAAAGTGGGCTGATGGATAGATACTCATTATTTTTAGGAATGAGTAATTGACGCATGCGAATATCAATAATATCCAACCCTGCAGTAAATGGTTGTTCAAATATCTTGTTTAAATGTGGTTTAAGCAAGGCCACGTTTTGCTTAAATTCTTCATCTGCTTCGGACAGCTCTTCATCTAATTGAGCTGCTTTGACGACTTTAAATAAAGTTGCAGTTTTACCTGCATTTGCTTGGTAGTCGGTTGGAACAAGAAAATCATCAGCAAGTAATGTTCGTGCTGAAATATAAGGTAAGTTTAATGCATGGCTTTGCGCAAGGCGGATACCGCCTTTTTCAATATTTGAGTTAACGGTTTTTAGGCTGTAATGAACAGATTCAGCCAAGGCTTGCTGATAAGAATTTTCCTCTGTATCTTTTGTCATAATGCATCCTAAGTTATTAAAATATATTTGTTTAGAGTATTAATAGCGGATGAAATATTTATTATCAAATGCTATTTTTAGTTAAACGACATGATGTGTCGCAGAGATGCGATTAAATCCAATGAATAATTATATCCATCCAATATGCATACAATTTTTATATCCGCTTGTGAAAAACGCGCTTTAAAAAAGACCAGAGCTGTTTTAGATAGCTATGCAATTCGCACTGGGCAAAGTTCATGGCAGGCACCTATGACCATGGAAGGACTTAAAGAAATTCGCAGTGCACTGAAAAAAACAGCAACACGTCAAACTGCTGTAGCAGCTTATGTGAATTATGGTATGCGCAGAATGAAATTGGTTTGGGTCGTAGGTTCTAAGCATCGTTTTAATTTAGAGGGTGCTTATCCAGTTGCTTCGACATGTAAACAACAAAAGCAGCTGCAAGTGCCTGAATGGGTTCGAGCAGCAAGTTTACTTGCAGGTGCTGCAGGTGATGTACATGACATTGGTAAGGCTTCTCAGCACTTTCAAAGCAAATTAAGTCCTGCGATGGCAGGGCAGATGCTCAAAGATGATGTACGACATGAATGGTTGTCGATGAAACTATTGCAGCAAATGCGTAAAAATAACTGGAATTGGCCAGAAGCATGGAAAAATATTGATCGTAACTTAACAGATTTAACCCTGGGCGAACGTACTAAGATAAGAAAACAATTTTTGCTGAATGAATTAGAAGCCGTGGATTATTTGGTGGTGACGCATCATGGCTTATTGGGAGATAACAACTGGTATCCAAATGCGGATTTGCATGTCAGGGAAAAACATCCTCGTGTAGAACAATTCACCTGTGCGGGTGATTTAAATGACAGCATATTTAAAAGTCACCAAAACCGTATGGCCCGCTTAGCGAAAATGACCCAAGCAACGGAAGATCAACAGTTATATTGGAAAGCTTTAGCACTACATAGCCGCGCAGCACTCATTCATGCAGACCATACCGTTTCTGCGGAACAGTTTTCTGAAACAAAACCTGAAAATGTCAGCCTATTTGCCAATACAAAGATAAAAAATAGTCCACAAGGCAAAAAGGAGCGAATGCAAGATCAACCTCTGGATTGGCATTTGCAGCAGGTTGGAGATCGTGCTGCGTATATCGCCACAAAAATGATGACAGATTTGAATCTTGCTGGTTTAAGTGAACAAACGGTTGAGTTTATCTGTCAGCCTTCTACTTTACCCAGATTTCAGTGGCAAAATTTGGTTGCTCATGCCTTACAAAAGCAAATCAATAAAATGCCAGATACCCCTTGCTTATTGCTGAATATTGCAGGAACGGGGAGTGGTAAAACCAGAATGAACCTGCGTGCAGCATGTATATTAAGACCGAATGATCCACGCCTTGCCATTGCACTGAATCTTCGCTCATTAACGTTACAGACTGGTGATGCACTTAAAAGCTCCATGAATCTGTCGGATGATGAAATTGCCGTGATTATTGGTGATCATGTCAGCCAAAAGTTATTTAATGAAAGTCGTGCAAATGCGTCTGTGGCTGATGAAGATGAAAATTTACCAGAACCTGTATTTGATGCTTATGCACAGGATCAAGACTTACCACAGTGGTTGCATCCTCTATTTACTAAAATAGTCAAAGGAAAAAGGGGAGTAGATAAAGTTGCTCAAAATGTTTTAGCCTCGCCTTTATTGGTATCCACGATTGATTATTTAATCGCGGCAGGCGAACCACACCGACAAGGGCATCATGTTAAAGCGTTGCTCAGAATTATGAGCAGTGACCTGATTTTAGATGAAATTGATGGTTATGAACCTAAATCATTAATCGCTGTATTGCGTTTAGTCCAATTGGCTGCAATGTATGGTCGTCATGTCATTTGTTCATCTGCAACGCTTTCAGCAACAGTAGCAGATAGCATTTACCGCGCTTTTGAATCAGGAGTCGAGCTTCGCGCAGCCTTATATAAGGAACCACAAAAATTTATTGCAGCGATTGCAGACAATGAATTGAAGCCTAAAATACTGGTACAAAAAAGCCATGAACCATCAGTATTTAATCAGGTTTATCAACAGCATTTAGATGAGTTGCAGCACGTTCTTACGGTTAAAGCAGAACAGCCATATCGTTTGGCACGTTTAGCCAGTATTGAAAATCCTTCTGTTGATCAATGGAAAAGGACGATTTTGGAGCAGACAGAAGCTCTACATCAACAACATCGATGGTCACTTAAAAAACAGGACAAAAAACTTTCATTTGGTTTAATCCGTGTGGCAAATATCAAGCATGCTATTGATTTAGCAAAGCATTTATCAGGCCGACTGCCACATGCACAGATTGCTTGTTACCATGCTCATGATTGGCTAATCTCACGATTCCACAAAGAAAAACGACTCGACTTTTTGCTCACACGGCATAAAAATGGCACAAAACGTCCAACGGGAAATGAACATATTTATACGGATGAAGAGATATTAAGTATCGTTCAGACCTCTAACGCTATAGATATTCCATTGATTGTGATTGCAACGCCTGTAGAAGAAGTTGGGCGCGATCATGATTTTGACTGGGCGATTATTGATGCTTCAAGTGTGCAGTCGATAGTTCAGACAGCAGGGCGTGTTAATCGACATCGTTTAAATATTGTGCAACATCCCAACATTGTGATTCCACAATTTAACTATAAATACTGTGCAAATAAAGATAGGACTCAGCCAAAAAAGCAGGCGGTATTTAATCGGCCTGGTTATGAAGGTTATGTGGACACCAAAAAACAATATAAATCGCAAGATTTATCGCAACTTTTGCCTTGGTCTAATAATGAACTGGTGGTTGATGCCAGACTTAGATTCAATGCCAATACCTGCGACTTTACAAAATATGATGATGAACAAATTCAAAAGTTTAATCAGGACTTTTTTGCTTCAGAAGGTGAACAACTCTTTTCTAATATTCAGGTGAATGCAGCTTTGCTAACGGAACAGTTATATAAAGATACATGTCTAAGAGATATGCAAAATCAGGAAGTATATAGCTTTGATGTTGAGGATGATGAATTATCTATTTATCAGCATTTTCCAGATTCCGTAGAACTGAATATTCAGACTGGAAAATATGAGCAAGCTGTTAAAAGTGTCACTTTTAATATTGAACCAGCTCCTGATAATGCTTGGTTGAGTTTATCACCTGCGCAACTCAAGGAGCTAACATTAGAGTATGGGCTTGCAGTGCAAGAGGGATGTAAGTTGTCTTTGTCTGTTTATAATGACCAAAGCCCGCAGTGGATATACCATCTTGGGTTCGGGGTTTATCACTGATCTGTTATTGATTAAATTTTATATGTATTTCCAGATTGCTTTTGATTAAATCGGATGGTTTATATTCAATTCAATAAATGAATATTATGCTCAATCCTATTTTGGATCATTTGGAGAGTTTCAGATCTAATTTGTTCAGGTAATAGATCATGAGCAATCTTCGTAAATCGGCTGGCAACTTCGCAAATTGAGTTAATCATTTCATCAACCTCTTGAATAGAAAGCTCTGCTTCCTGAATGCCCAGTTTGACAATGGCAGACCGAGTAATATCCAGTGCTTCACCCATAATATCCATTTGATGATATCCACCTGGGCCTTCACAGAAAGTAACGTCGTAGGCTGGGGCGAGTTTCCATTGTCCATTTTGAGACATTAAAAACGAAAAGTTTTTGCAATGATCATCTCGATTATTGAACACCACATTGAAAACAGCGCGCTTGAATGCAATCGCTTTTTCGCGAATATCATTGGTACAAAAGTGTGTAGCACGAAGAAAGTTGCTGTAGTCTAAACTCCCAGGTGATTTAAAATCAGCCCCTGTAAAGGCAGCTAAACTTTGCATAGGGATGCGCATGCCATCGCAGCGGTCAAATCTTTTTGAGGCAAATGCAGTTAGGCCATTCGGAAGAGTGAAGTATTGGGTGTCTGGGGTGTCAATATGACAATGACGCAAACATTCTGCATAAACAGTTTCAATTGCACAAACTTCAGGATGCTCTTGCTGAGCGGGAAATTTGATCAGCCAAGCTTCATGTTGATGTGAGTGAACTGTTGAGAATTCATTAGTGACAGGATCACGATAAACAAGTGCTTTTGGCCTTGCACCTTGTGGAGACCCGCCCATAATTAATAAATGCTGTAAAAATTCGGCACCTTCTCCTTTGAGAACTTCCTGAACTTCTTGAGCGAGTCTTAGCAATGGAATATTTTCAGCTAATGTTAACTCGGATGCTGAAGGTTCAAAGGATAATGCCCCCATTGCATGTGTACTAATATACGTGAGGCGTTCTAAAGGCCCAACTCGTGCTGGATTAAGTCCATTTTTTTTAAATAAGCGATCCATCAGGAGCATGCCCCAGCCATCGGGTAAGGCATCGTATATAGGGCCTGGTAATCCCATTTGATGTGCAGGAAAGTTCTTTCTTAATGGGTCACCTTTTAGCGGAAGTAGGTAAGATGAAAGCTCTAAACCTTTACTAATTGCTTCTGCGCTGTATTCAAAAGCAATCAATGGTCGACCTGTGATTGCAGTTGAGGAAACTAGTGTGCCCCAAAGCCAATATTCGCCCCATCCATTGTAGTAAACATCAAGTTTTTTGAGCATGGATTCATTTCCTTTTGATACGTTGGCGAGCCGTATTACTCTCATAGCGGAGCATGTCATCTACACTATTTAAATGTGGTTTGAAAAGTTCCTCTAATTCTTTTAATCGGCCGAGCACCATGGCAACACGTACTAAATTTTCAAATGAAACATTTCGACCAGCTTCTAGATTAGATACAGTATTCACACCAATACCCGCACGCGCAGCAACATCTGCCTGAGTCATTTCCAGATAAAGACGTTCTTTACGAAGCCTCTCACATAATAAAGCAACAACTTCTTCAGGTTTTTTGAATATTAAATCCATAATATTGTGTTTTACATTGTGATATCACCATTAAAACACAAAAAAATGGATTTATGAAATTATGCCAGTTGGTCGATAATGAGATGCTTGATTGGCTGATGAGATTCTATTGGATTAAAGAAATCTAATGATTTTAATGCATTTATTTTTTGCAACTACCTACGAATATGTCGTATTTGGGGCCCGAAACTGTGAAATAAAAGATAATAAAGAAAGTATGATTGGGGATAACATAATATAAAATCAATAAAAAAGCCCCAATCTTTCGATTGAGGCTTTTTGAATCTGGAGCGGGAAACGAGACTCGAACTCGCGACCCCAACCTTGGCAAGGTTGTGCTCTACCAACTGAGCTATTCCCGCATGCGGTGTATAATACATGATGAAAAAATAGGGTCAATCATTTTTTGCATGTCATTGTACTGACTGAATAAATAAACAACATTTTTAGAAAATAGTGTGGTTAAATGACTTAGGTTATTTGTTTTTATAAAAGTTTTCATTATCTGCAAAATTTTCTATATCGCTTGCTATGAACTGTAGTCACGCGAAAAATAAAAGTATTAGATATAAAAAATCCGCAGTACTGAATTTCTAAAAGTGAAGTAGACTGCGGATTTTTTAGATGAGTCAAATTAATTTTATTAAATTTAAATCATTGAATTTAATCAATATTATTCCACTGTTACGCTTTTTGCCAAGTTTCTAGGCTGATCGACATCTGTACCGCGCAAAACTGCCACATGGTAAGACAACAATTGTACAGGAATACTATACACAATTGGCGCAAGCAACGCGCTGACCTGTGGCACATAAACTACATGCTGACGTTCTTTATCTGCAGGAATGCCGCTGTGTTCATCTGCAAATACAAATAGCTCACCACCACGTGCCTGTACTTCTTCCATATTGGATTTTAGTTTATCCAGCATGTCATCTTGCGGTGCTAAAATCACCACAGGCATGTCATTGTCTACCAATGCCAATGGGCCGTGCTTTAATTCACCCGCAGCATAACCTTCTGCGTGAATATATGAAATTTCTTTCAGTTTTAACGCACCTTCCAAGGCAATTGGGAATTGTGTGCCACGACCCAAGAACAAGCAGTGATTTTTCTCTACAAACAATTCAGACAAACGTAAAATTGCCGTATCATTTTGCAAAGTATCTAAAATCACTTTTGGTGTGTGCCACAAGCCTGCAATAATTTCAGCTGTATCTGTCGCTGCTATTGCATTTTTCACCTGACCAATTTTGAGCACCAACAGCATTAATGCTGCCAGCTGTGTGGTAAAGGCTTTGGTCGATGCCACACCAATTTCAGGACCTGCAAGCGTCAACAAACTATGATGGGTTTCACGTACCATAGACGAAGTTGCCACGTTACAAATGGTCATGGTGCTAATATTTAAACCTTTTGCAGCAGCACGTTTTTGCGTGTCGCGTAAAGCAGCTAAAGTATCTGCAGTTTCACCGGATTGTGAAATGCACACATACAATGTGTGATTCACAATCACTGGGGTGCGATAGCGATATTCGCTGGCAATTTCTACATGACATGGCAAGTTGATAAGCTGTTCAAACCAGTATTTTGCAATCATCCCTGCATGGTAGCTGGTACCACAGGCAATAATCTGTACTTGTTGAATCTTGGCAAAATCAAGCTCAGCATCTTTCAGGAAATCTTCACGTAAAGCGTTGCCATTTAATGCTTGTGAAATGGTTTGTTGAATCGCTTCAGGTTGCTCATAAATTTCTTTGAGCATGTAATGTTTATATTCACCCTTCGATGCATTGCTTACAGTTGCATCTAGCTCTTTTACAGGGCGCTCAACAGTTTGACCATTTACAAAAACTTCAATGCTGTCGCGGGTTAAGCGGGCAATATCACCTTCTTCCAAATACATGAAACGATTGGTAATTGGCAACAACGCCAATTGGTCTGAACTGATAAAGTTTTCGCCAATACCGACACCAATCACCAAAGGCGAGCCTTCACGTACCGTAATCAATTCATCTGGATAATCGGTATGGATAATTCCAAGTGCATAAGCACCTTTCAGTTGAGGCACCACTTGCTGTACCGCATCCAATAAATTCGGTGCAGTTTTAAGGGCATGGTCGACCAAATGGGCAACCACTTCAGTATCCGTTTGAGAACTGAACACATAGCCTAAAGTTTCTAGCTCATCTTTCAGTTCTTGATAATTTTCGATAATGCCGTTGTGTACGACAGCAACATTGCCAGAAATATGCGGATGTGCATTGTTTTCGGTCGGTTTACCATGTGTTGCCCAACGCGTATGGGCAATACCAAGTGAACCTGTTATTTGAGAATCTAGTACTGCTTGCTCAAGATTTGCTACTTTACCGACACGGCGCTCACGCAAGACCTGACCTTGACTAATCAGTGCCAAACCTGCGGAATCGTAACCGCGATATTCTAAACGCTTTAAACCTTCAATGAGGATATTGGTAATACTACGTTCTGCAACGCCACCGACAATACCGCACATAGGAACTTCCTCTTATTTTTTCAATTTTTGTGGACGTTGATAATTTTCTTTAGTGAACTGTTTAGAACGTTCCACAGCTAAACACTGTTCTGCAACATCACGGGTAATGGTCGAACCTGCCCCTACCGTTGCACCATTGGCAATGGTGACAGGTGCAACCAATGAACTATTTGAACCAATAAAGACTTGGTCACCAATAATGGTTTTAAATTTATTGGCACCATCATAATTGCAAGTAATTGTACCTGCACCAATATTGCTGCCTGCACCCACTTCGGCATCCCCTAAGTAGGTAAAGTGGTTGGCTTTGGAGCCTAAACCAATTTGACTGTTTTTCACTTCAACAAAGTTGCCAATATGCACTTCATTGGCCAATACTGCACCCGGGCGTAAACGTGAGAATGGGCCAATTTGTGCATCTTCGCCCACAACCGCTTGGTCAAATACGCTATACGGTTGAACTTTAGTGCCCGCAGCAATTTTGGTGTTTTTGAGGATACAACCTGCACCAATTTCTACGCCATCACCTAGTTCACAATCGCCTTCAATAATCACGTTAATGTCAATGCGAACGTCTTTGCCTACAGTGAGATTACCACGTAAATCAAAACGGGTTGGGTCAATTAAATGCACACCTTGTTGCATGAGTTGCTTGGCTTGGAAGTTCTGGAATTCACGTTCTAAGGCAGCCAATTGCACACGGTCATTCACGCCTTCTACTTCAAAAGCCAGTGCGGGTTCTACAGATGCAACTTCTAAACCATCGGCAATGGCCATCGCCACAATATCGGTCAGGTAATATTCACCCTGCGCATTGTTATTGCTCAGTTTTGGCACCCATTCATGTAATTTGGCATTGCTGACGCAGTAAATACCCGTGTTGATTTCTTGAATTTGACGCTGTGCTTCAGATGCATCTTTATGTTCAACAATCGCTTGAATTTTACCGTTTTCACGCACAATACGACCATAACCCGTAGCATCGGCAAGGGTGAGTGTCACCAATCCAATTTGGGTTTCACGTGAAACATCGAGCAGCTTTTGTAAAGTTTGCTCTGTAATGCAAGGTACATCTCCCGATAAAATTAGCGATACACCTTCACGTGGTAAAACAGGCAAAGTCACTTTGACTGCGTGACCTGTACCCAGCTGTTCAGCCTGTTCGACCCACTGTACCTGTTCATGCGCAAACGCATTTTGAACCAAAGCACCGCCATGACCGTAAATGGTAATTATATGATCTGCTTGTAATTTTTTTGCGGTATCAATCACGTGACCCAAGAGTGGGCGTCCTGCAAGAGGTTGTAATACTTTTGGTAAATTTGAACGCATGCGCGTGCCTTTACCTGCTGCAAGAATAATCACGGTGGTAGACATGTTGAATCCTAGTGATGGCTAAACCAAAGTAAAAGATAAATAAATATAAATACATAATGCGGCCCAAAGACCCGCAATAATATCGTCCAGCATGATGCCAAAACCACCCTCGACCCGACGGTCAATCACACGTATTGGCCAAGGTTTCCACACATCAAATAGTCGGAATAGGGCAAAACCCACAATTACCCAGACCCAGCTGATTTGATTGATAAAAATCAGGGGTAAAAAGGTAATCGATTGTCCTGCAAATTCATCCCAAACAATACGACCATCATCATGTACGCCCATAACCTGTGCAGTACGTCCACAGATATATATGCCAACGAGGGACATGATGGCAATGGCAAAAAGGCTTGGAATGAAACCAAGCGCGAACCAAATGGGAATGAACAGTAGGGCAAAGGCCGAACCAAAGGTACCGGGAGCTTTGGGTAGTAGACCTGAACCGAAGCCAACACCACAGCATACAATCAGTCGGTCAGTCCAAGACATGGCTTTGAAATTAATCGTGGGTTTTTGCAAAGTGTTGGTATCCATGAAAATGAAGTGAACGATCTACGCCATTCTGTTCAAAGCTTAAGCGGTTTTGATTGTTAATTTTGCCAATAATATGAATAGGGGTATTCAGCGGTTTTTGCAAAAGCTGCTGATAATTTTGTGGGCTTATTGTAAAGCATAACTCATAGTCATCGCCACCTGCCAAGGCATATTGCCACTGCTTTTGTTGTGGTAATTCGGTTAATGCAGCATCTATAGGCAGTTGGCTGAGTTCAATACAAGCACCGACCTGAGAGGCTTTGAGAATATGCCCTAAATCTTGAGCTAAGCCATCTGAAACATCAATCATGCTTGAAGCCAGACCTTTGAGCTGTCGTCCAAGTTGGCAGCGTGGTGTTGGATAGTCCAAACGCTGTTTTAAAGGGTGTTCAAGATGGTCTAAACCAAAAGCAGCATCACCAACTTGTCCGCTGACGCAAATATAATCGTCGACTTGCGCGCCTGAACGTGGAATGGCTTGTCCGTGTTCAATCCAGCCTAAGGCAGTAACGGAAATGGTGAGATGCGGGCTTTGTGTGGTATCTCCACCGATTAAACTTACCCCAAATTGATCGCAACAATCATGCAAACCCTGACTAAACCCTTTGAGCCAATCATGATCAATTTGGGGTAGGCTCAATGCCAGTAAAATACTATGTGGGGTGGCACCCATGGCGGCAATGTCAGATAAATTGACCGCAACCGATTTCCAACCAATCGCATGTGGGTTGGTATCGAGGGGGAAATGTCGTCCAGCGACTAAAGTGTCGGCACAAATGACCAATTGCTGTTGCGGCGGAGGAGTGAGCAGAGCTGAGTCATCACCGACACCTAAATCGACTGCATCTGGACGCGGTCTGTTGAAATAGGTCTCAATAATGGAAAACTCAGCCATACAACAATCGACTCAATATTTTGAATTAGTTACTTTGTTGCTTTTCTGCTGCACGTAAGCTGTTGGCAAGACGGTCTAATACACCATTGATGTATTTGTGGCTGTCTGCACCGCCAAAGTGTTTTGCCAATTCAATCGCTTCATCCAATACCACACGATATGGAATTTCTAGATGTTGTTCTAACTCATACGCACCTAAACGTAAGGTAGCCAGTTCAACACCATCTAGGGCTTGAATATCACGATCAAGAACAGGCACCAGTAATGCATCCAATGCTTCATGATTGGCAACCACTTGAGTCAACAATTCATGATAATAGCCGAGATCCACTTTGTGCATGGCATTTTCCACACGGGTGCGTGCTTCAATTTCATGTACTGGATTGTGGCTCATCTGCCATTCATAAATACCTTGCACAGCAAAACGACGTGCTTTACGTTTTGCTGCATAAGTTGCTTGAAGTGTTTGCGACATAGCGTTAAATAGCCTTTAACAAGTTAACCATTTCAATTGCAGTTAAGGCAGCTTCACTTCCTTTATTACCTGCTTTTGTTCCAGAGCGTTCAATCGCTTGTTCAATACTATCCGTAGTCAATACACCGTTAATCACAGGTAAGCCTGTATCTAAACCCACCACGCCTAAACCTTTGGCACATTCGCCTGCAACAAAATCAAAATGTGGTGTGCTACCGCGTATTACTGCGCCGAGTGCAATAATCGCGTCATAACCATTCGATGCAGCTAATTTCTTAGCCACAACAGGAAGTTCCCAAGCGCCTGGTGCATGAACAACGGTGATATTATCCTCTGATACGCCATGACGTTTCAATGTGTCAATTGCGCCATCAAGCAAATGCTCAACCACAAAACTATTAAAACGACCGACTAAAATCGCATAACGGCCTTCGCTAGCGAGATGTAATAAACCTTCAATACGGCGAATTGCCATAGCAACCTCGATTATTTCTCTGATGTTGGATCTGCGGTGACGTATTCCACCACTTCTAAGTTAAAGCCTGATAAAGCATTGAAACGTAATGGTGAGCTGAGTAGCTTCATTTTTTCAACACCTAAATCACGTAAAATTTGTGCACCGACGCCAATGGTTTGATACTGCTGTGACAATGCAGCATTGGCTTTGCCCTGTTTCGGGGTTTTAAGGCTGTCTAGGGCAGGGCCCAAGTCTTGCAATTGAGCTTGACCAATCCAGACCAAAACACCACGTTCACTGTTGGCAATTTCTTTTAAAGCACGGTCTAAATTCCACGTTGCCGAAGCATCTTCTTTTTTAAGCTTGAGTAAATCACGGGTTGGATTAAAACCATGCACACGTACTGTAGTAACGCCTTCTTTTGGTTCGCCCTTGACCAATGCTAAGTGAATGTCTGGGTTGCCCAGTTCACGGTAGCGATATAAGTCAAAAGTACCATATTCAGTGTCGATGCTTTGCTGATCCAAACGCTCTACAGTTTGCTCATTGGTCATGCGATAGTGGATCAAATCGGCAATAGTGCCAATTTTTAGTCCATGTTTTTCAGCAAAAACTTCTAAATCAGGACGACGTGCCATGCTGCCGTCTTCATTGATGATTTCACAAATCACCGACGCAGGCTCTAAACCTGCCAAACGGGCAAGATCACAACCTGCTTCGGTATGTCCTGCACGGTGCAATACACCACCTGGCTGTGCCATGAGTGGGAAAATATGCCCAGGCTGAACAATATCGGCAGGCTTGGCATGTGCAGCGACCGCAGTTTGAATGGTATGCGCACGTTCTGCGGGAGAAATACCGGTCGTAATGCCTTCAGCAGCTTCAATGGATAAGGTAAAGTTTGTGCCATGTTGCGCACCGTTGGCATCGACCATTAAAGGTAGGTTCAATTGCTGGCAACGGTCACGACTTAAGGTCAGACACACAAGACCACGTGCATGCGTAATCATGAAGTTGATATCTTCAGGGCGAACGTGAGTCGCGGCAATGACTAAATCGCCTTCATTTTCACGGTCTTCATCATCCATGAGGATGACCATTTTTCCTGCACGGATATCTGCTACGAGCTCTTCAACAGTATTGAGCGGCATCTACCTTCACCTTCTGATTTGTCTGGAACGACATTTTACTGACATAGACGCATAGTCTAACGCTTTTTGCCCTGTTTTGCCTATGCTTATCATTTGCATTGCGTGACTTATGGTTATACACAGTGCAGCAAGGCTTGCAAAGGGGCGTAAATTGTTATTTTACTGTTTGGTGTAGATTATTTAGGCAGTTGGAGTGCGGTAGGAATTAGAAAAACCAGCAACTGAGCGCATCCAGTAAATCAAGCCTTTAGGGTGAGTGTCGTCACTAGATGCTGTTCCAAATAATAGGATGCTCACTTTAGACAGGATGTGACCAATCCTGTCTAAAGCGCTGTTGCTGTTAGGGTAAAATAAAATTTTGATAAAGTCAGATTGTTTTAACGCTCACTTAAGGCTTCTTTGGCTTTGTTAAATGGCTTGATGAGATAATCCAATACCGTTTTTTCTCCAGTTTTAATATCTACAGTCGCGACCATACCTGGGGTGATGTTAAAATTTTGACCTGCTTTATTGCTTAGTTGGTCTGAATCGGTACGAATATAGACCCGATAATAAAATTGATCTTGTTTGACTTCATCTCGCAAGGTATCGGGCGAAATTACGGTTACTTTGCCTTTTAAGCCGCCATAAATTGAATAATCATAGGCGCTAATTTTCACCAAAGCGTCTTGATCAGGGCGAATAAATGCAATGTCACGTGGCAAAATTCGTGCTTCGACCAGCAGTTGTTCATCCAGCGGTACAATGGTCATCAGCTTGCCATTTTGCGGAACGACACCACCCAAAGTCATCACATCAATTTCTTTGACAATGCCATGTACAGGTGATTTAAACAGCGTGCGGCTCAAGCTATCTGACTTGCCTTTCACCACTTGTGCCTGAGTTTCAATGTCGGTATTGGCTTTGGCCAGTTCTTCACGTGATTTCACATAATACTGATTGCGCACATCACTCATTTGATTGCGTAAATTATTGGCTTCACGTTTTAAACGCAGTACTTCTACCTCGCTGGCTGCACCTTTGGCAACCAACGGTTCGGTCATGGCCAGTTCTTACTCTACCAGTGTCAGTGCTTGTTTTAGTCCAGACAACGATTCTTCTAAATTGGCGCGGCGTGAGCGATATAGTGCTGTTTCTTCATTGACCAGTTGGGGCTCTTTTAATACTTCGGCAGGGAAGGACAAGGCTGTACCATTTACTTCTGCGCGCAGGCGTGCAGCTGTGACCTGTGCTGCGAGCAATAATGATGTGGACTCACCAACATTCGAGGCAAAATGCGTTGGGTCGAGTTGTGCTAAAACTTGACCTTGCTTGACAATTTCACCTTCACGAACGTGCAGCTGAGTTAAAATACCACCTTCCAAAGATTGCACAATTTGCTCTTTAGATGAAGGAATGACCTTGCCTGTACCCGTCGTGACTTCCTCAAGTTTAAACACCCATGCCCAAACCAGTAAGACCAGCAAACCAATACAAATCAGCCAGATAAAAACACTGGATTTAGGTAATTCAGGTTCAAGATCGGTCAGTTTCATCGCACGCTGAGGGTTAAGTTCTTTTTCGCTCATGCTTTTACTCCCGACGCAGGGCTGGTTTTTATCTGAGATTGGCTTAAGACTTGATCACGTGGCCCATCCATGACAATTTTTCCATCATTCATGACAATAATTCGATCTACCAATTCCAAAACCGCCCGACGATGGGTCGCAATCACCAAAGTACGTTGTCCCAGCCAGCCTTTTAAATGCTCAATCAATTGTTTTTCGGAAATATCATCAATTGCAGCGGTAGGTTCATCCAGCAGCAAAATATTCGGTTGGCGAATTAATAAGCGTGCAAGTAATAAGGCTTGACGTTGCCCACCTGAAAAGCCAATGCCACCTTCTAAAATGACATGATCCAGTCCTTCTTTTTTGTCTTGCACAAACTGGAGCGCCCCTGTGATTTTAAGCGCATGTAACAGATCATCATCACTGGCCAAAGGCGCACCCGCCTTAGGGTTTATCACTGAAATTAATATTTTTTAAAAGGTAGGTTTGTTGCTCTATCGAATAGCTTTTTGAAAGTCTTTATTTGAATTTATCTTATCCGCTGCAATATGAATTGATTATGGCTGTGGATAATTTTTTGAAACGTGTGCATAACTATTGGATTCAATGTAGTTAGACCATCGTCTTGTTGTATATTCGAGACGTGTTGACAGGGGATGTCATAAACAATACACACTTTTCTGTGATTTCTTGCACAATAAATGCAAAAAAGTCATATCTTGCATATCCTTCATTGTCTTTGTGTGGTTAGAATAGAAGAACTGTGCACAAGATCTCTCACGTCTGTTATGAATATATTAATCGTTGATGATCATCCGCTGTTTCGCCATGCCTTAATTCAGGCGGTTCGTTATAGCTTACCGCAAGCTCAAATTCATGAAACTGCTGCAGTCAATGAATTGTACGAGCGTTTGGAAAATGGACCTGAGCCTGATCTTGTTTTATTGGACTTGAATTTACCAGGGGCATCGGGCTTTTCTGCATTGGTGCATGTGCGTGCGCAATATCCATCTATCCCAATTATTGTGGTGTCCGCTCACGAAGAAGCATCGATTATTCAACGTTCAATTGCGCATGGGGCGATGGGTTATATCCCAAAATCGGCACATCCGAGCCATATTGGCGAAGCAATTCGTCAAGTTTTAGAAGGTGAGATTTGGTTGCCGCCAAACTTGGCTGCGAATGTTAACTTTGACCCTCGCGCTGCAGATGAAACAGCTTTGGCTGAACGTATTCAGTCTTTAACACCACAGCAATTCCGTGTATTGATGATGGTGGCAGAAGGTTTGTTGAATAAGCAAATTGCCTATGAATTAGATGTTTCTGAAGCGACGATTAAAGCGCATGTGACCGCAATTTTCCGTAAATTGGGTGTGCAAAATCGTACTCAGGCGGTATTGGCAATCAATGCGTTAAATATTGAAGAAAAGAAAATGTAAGATGTGACTGATCTGTAAAAGATGAGTTTAAAACCGCTGTGTTGATCTGGAAGATTGAGCAGTGGTTTTTTTATTGGGTGTTTGGCTGATTATGACCTTTTTAAAAAGCTAATTCGCTTTAGGATGTGACATTTAGCGTTCAGGTTGTTGATGTGCTTAAAACCTAAAAGGAATATTGTCTTATTCCTTTAGCTGTATGGCATAAACATATTCAGGCTTTCATGTCGATAAAACTGACAAAAATCGACATGAGAGAGTTGTCATGTCGATGACATAAACATATTCAGGTTGTCATGTCGATAAAATGGGTAAAAATCAACATGAGCTGAATAGCATATCAGTCTAATGATAGGCGATATGCTTCTTTTGAGATTCTTAGGCTTTGATTGTATCTGTACCCATAAATCCAATAGTGTGAAGTTGTCCGCAGCGGGAAAACCCGCCACTAATAAGAAATACATAGAAGGACGAATATATTTTAATAGTAATAGATGAATGGTGATTTGAATAAATCATACCTAAGTGAGTAGGGGGCTTTCCCCTATATGGGTTCAACTTTTAGAATTCACGATAACCAAGCCCGCCAGCCGTGATATGTGCTAGATTTCGATCATAGGTAATTATTTGGCTTTCTTTTCCGATGGTTTTATTTTTCTGACTTGAGCATCTGTAAGCATTGCAATGATTCCACAGAATTGGGGGTATAATTTTGGGGGTAATTTATTATATCCCTAGTTATACCCCCAACAAGATCAAGCTTGCAATAGATAAAGTAGATTGCATTAGACATAAAAAAAGCTTAAACCCTTTAGATTTAAGCCTTTTGCACTACGGTACAGTCCCGTAGAAATCAATTTTGGCGGTGAAAGAGGGATTCGAACCCTCGATACGCTATTAACGTATACACACTTTCCAGGCGTGCTCCTTCAGCCACTCGGACACTTCACCATAGGCGGTGGATAATAACCAAAAAATTGTACAAAGCCAAGTTGAAACATTTGATTTAGAGAAAAACTTTCAGCGTAGTGCTATGATTCTCAAAAATACCGTCTAAATCGAAGACACCTATGCAAAGTACTGCAAAAAAAGCAGCCTTACCCGTCATTACCTTGGCTGCGCTTGGCGTCGTATTTGGGGATATCGGAACCAGCCCCCTGTACGCCTTCCGACAAACTTTTTTAACGGCCCATCTTGCAATTACTCAAGCCAGTGTATTGGGAATTTTATCCCTGATTTTCTGGTGCATGATGCTCACCATCAGCTTCAAATACGTCACCATCATTATGCGTGCCGATAACAATGGCGAAGGCGGGATCATGTCATTATTGGCATTGAACCTGCGTACCACTCGCATTGCCGAGGACAAAAAAATCTTTCTGATCGCACTTGGCTTTATTGGCGCATCACTTTTCTTTGGCGATGGCATTATTACCCCCGCCATTTCAGTATTGTCAGCCATTGAAGGGCTAAGTATTGCCACACCTATATTTAATCAATGGCTCGTACCGCTCTCCATTGGTATTTTGGCGGGACTGTTCATTGTGCAGCGTCATGGTACCGGCACGATGGGCAAATTTTTTGGACCACTGACTTTGCTGTGGTTTTTAGCGATTGGCGGTGCGGGGCTGCTCAGTATCATCCAAACTCCGTTTGTATTGGCCATGGTCAGTCCACATTGGGCGTTTAACTTTGTAGTAGAGCAACCTTTTGTTGCATTTCTCACTATGGGCGCCGTAATTTTGACCATGACAGGTGGCGAAGCACTCTATGCCGATATGGGACATTTTGGGCGGATGCCCATTCGCCTTGCGTGGTTTTTAATTGTCTTACCTTGTTTGTTATTGAATTACGCGGGACAAGGCGCATTACTGCTACGCAACCCTGCAGCAATTGAAAATCCGTTCTATATGTTGGTGCCTGAATGGGGCTTATATCCGATGATTGGTCTAGCCACAGCTGCAGCAGTGATCGCTTCTCAAGCGGTGATTACAGGGGTATTTTCAATGGTCAATCAGGCCATTCAATTGCGTTATTTGCCACGCCTGACTGTACGTCACACGTCCGATGTTGAACGTGGTCAAATCTATTTGCCATTCATTAACTGGGCCTTATTTATTTCGGTGCTTATCTTAATTTTATTATTTGAAAATAGTGCCAGACTTGCCAGTGCTTATGGCGTGGCAGTGACCATGACCATGCTGTGTGGCACGATTTTAATTTCAGTGCTGGCCTATGGTTTTTGGCGTTGGCCGATGTGGAAAGTTGCCCTTTTTGCAGTGCCATTTTTAACCCTAGATTTAATTTTTGTGGCTTCGACCTCGCTCAAAATTGTGTCAGGGGGATGGGTGCCAATTTTAATTGGCGCCATCATGTATACCATTTTAATGACGTGGAAAGATGGTCGTGCATTGGTTTTCAATCGTTTGGAAAAAGATGCCTTGCCGATAGACCTATTCATTCACAGTATTAGTATGGGCAATGAAACCCAATTTGTCCCTGGCGATGCGATTTTCTTGACAGGTACGCCTAACATTGTGCCACATGCCATGTTGCATAATATTAAGCACAACAAGGTCTTACATGAACGCAATATCATGGTAACGGTCATCACGCGTGATATTCCATTTGTGGCGCAGCAAGATCGGATTCAAGTCGAAAAACTGGATGATCGTTTTTATCGGATTGCCATGTATTACGGTTTTAAAGATCAGCCAAATATTCCAAATGCCTTGAAACAAGCCTATGAACAGCTTGAGTTTGAATTCGATATGATGCAAATGAGCTTCTTTATTTCGCGTGATCGAATTGTGCATACGGTGGGCGATGGCATGTCACCGTGGCGTGAAAAACTGTTTATTTCAATGCAGCGCAATACCAGTCCTGTGAGTGATTTCTATCAAATTCCAACCAACCGTGTGGTGGAATTGGGTAGTCAAATCGAAATTTAAAAACTGCTCAATAGATTTTAAAAAACCAGCATTATAAAGTGCTGGTTTTTTATTTTTAGCTCAAGATTGGTCTTAAACAGATCTTATTGTTCCGTATCACTTGGTTGTAGATGGCTTAAATCTATATCGTTTACATCTGCGCCCTGTGCCGCAGGTGCTGTGGTTTCAAGCCGTTCAGTCGTGGGCAGATTGACTGCTGCTTGTTCAGATGCAGCAGGGTTTTGTGGTGCAGCATTTAGCGCTTCTGCGGTGACATCCACATCATCGCCAGCATTTACAGGTAAATCGGCTGAAGATGACAATAATGGCGCAGAGGTGGCTTGTATGTGTTGTTCGCTCACTTGCTCTGCCTGCGCTGCGTGTTGCAGTTCGGATTCAGTCCCGACAGGCATCGTCATCGGTACATTGTCTTGAGCCAGATTGGCTTGTTCGGCTGAAATTTGGTTTGCAGGCTGTTGCGCTATATTTTCTGCTGGACTTGTTAAGTTTGTATCTGTACTCGGTACAATGCGTATCTGACCATTGGCGATTAATTCTTGTAGTGAGCCTGCTTGCCCATTAATCGTGGTGCTTATTTTGACTTTAGATAAACTTTCTAAAGTATCACCTGCTTGAATGGGTGGTTCGGCAAAGGCAGAAATGCTGATACTGCTACCAACCAAAGCACAAGCAAAAAGATGAAAACGCATGTATTTCTCCATCAAAAATCGCAAAAATAAAGTTAAAACCAATTTAAATCGTCAATGACATCCAGCTAGAGCAGCGCAATGCGCTTGGGTGTCGCTGAGCGATGTCTTTAAGGTGTATTTAGCTTGGCAGATTCGCTAAAACGGATGCAATCAAATCTACCAAACTTGATCTAGACTGATGTCAAAAGTGCTTAAAACTCAGGCTGTGTATGGCTTTTGTGGTGTTATGGCGCGGGTTTTGTTTAATTGTTAGACGAACAAGAGGTGCTTCATATACAAGCTGTGAGTGGATTGTTAAGCTCGGGCAAACTCTGCGGATTTAGAGCGAAGTCACAGTAACGGTTATGGCAAGAAAACGGCGCAATTCCAACAACATTTGGACTCAAATTTTCAATCAAAACAGCTTGAAAGTGCTACTCGGTGTAGTGGCAACAGGGAGTTTTGTGATTGCTTTTGGTCAAGAAAAAATTAGCCAGTGGACTTCACTGGTGCCGAGTTCAGGAAATAGTGCTTGCCTAACCCAGTTCTATCGAGAAACGCCGCCCTATTTGCTGAAAAATAGCCTGCAAAAAAACAGCTATCCGCTTTGTTTTAATGACTTTAATGTGATGTATTCAGGGGTATCCAAAACCCCGTTATGGGTGGCAGAAGCTTTAACACCTGCGCGATTGAGCCAACGGATTCCGCGTGAAGATAACTTTCATGAAGAACCGCGCGTCAAAGCCGAGCATCGTGCAACTTTGCAGGATTATCGTGGTTCGGGTTATGACCGTGGACACATGGCTCCGAATGCTGACATGACCAACTTAGCAGCCCAGTTTGACAGTTTTTCTTTGGCAAATATGGTTCCGCAATCCCCTAAAAATAATCAGCAGGTTTGGCGTGAACTTGAAGAAGCTACGCGTGCGGTGGTGACCAAACAAAAGCAAGATGTGTACGTGATTACTGGGCCAAGTTTTAATGCCAAACGTCTAAAAACCATTGGGCAGGGCGTTATTGTGCCGACTGCGGTGTATAAAGCCGTGTATATGCCTAAAACAGGCGCGATAGGGGCTTATTACGCGCCCAATAATGATTCGCTGCAGGTGCAAGTGGTGAGTGTCTGCTATTTAGAAGAACAGTTAGGCATCAATTTATTCCCACAATTAACTGAAGAAGAAAAGCGTAATACCTATAAATTGCCGTTAACTGCAAATGCTGTAAAAGCCAATATACCTATTGCTTATTCGCATTGGGATGCAGAAAGTCAGTGTGCGGAAGATGTATCTGCCGAGCAATTACAAGCTTTACAAAATGAATTTAAACGCTCGGGTAGTAGTCCAGCATCGGGCGCTAGCATTGATGCAGATACTCAAGATGCAATTGCGAAGCAGTTGATTGAAGCTTTATTGCAATATATTTTACAGTTGTTGAAATCTTAAACTAAGTTAACATGATGGATATTGCAACCTTCATTCTAGGGTGAATTCAATGTTTAAACCGTTTCAAAATGGGACTGAATCACATGCGATTCATGACTTAACCTTAGAAAATGATTTAGATTGCATCAATGTGTATGGCAATTTGCAAATCAGCAAAGATCAGGCAGGTTTACAGGCAGCTAAAGCACTGCAGGCATTTTTAAATGAAGTTGTTGCGACTTTGGAGCAGACCCCCAATTTGCCTGAAAAGTTAGATCGTCCTGAAGCGGGTGAAATTGAAAATCCATTTTTATAATGGATGCCATCTCAAGATATTAAATCTACTTTAATCTGCTCATCTAAGCCATTAAAAAGCCCGCTCAAACGCTTGAACGGGCTTTGTTGTTTTGTGTGTTTTTAGATAAATCCCAGACATCTTGAAAAGCTGTGGATTTAAAGTTTTGAAGATCAGTCTTCAGCTTTTGCCATAGCGCGATACAGCACCGCACCAATCACCGCACCTACAATCGGTGCAACCTAGAAAGCCCAAAGCTGGCTGAGCGCTGCAGTGTCAGCAAAGAAGGCCACACCTGTACTACGTGCAGGGTTCACCGAAGTATTGCTCACAGGAATGCTGATCGGGTGGATTAAGGTCAGTGCCAAACCAATTGCAATTGGAGCAAAACCAGCAGGTGCGCGTTTGGCGGTTGCACCCATAATCACCATCAAAAAGCCAGCAGTGAGTACCACTTCAATCAATAATACTGAACTGAGGGCATATTTTCCTGGAGATAAATCACCATAACCGTTGGTCGCGAAACCGCCTGTGCCCGCAAAACCTGCCTGACCTTGCACAATCAGGTAAAACACCAATGCGGCTAAAGTCGCACCAATAATTTGTGAAATAATATACGGTGCGAGTTCTTTGGCTTCAAAACGTCCATCTGCCCACAAACCAATACTGACTGCAGGGTTAAAGTGTCCACCTGAAATGTGCCCAAGTGCATAGGCTGCAGTTAATATGGTCAGACCTAACGCAAGGGATACCCCCACAAAACCAATGCCCAATTCAGGAAAAGCTGCAGCCAATACCGCACCACCACAACCACCAAATACCAGCTAGAATGTGCCAGCCAGTTCTGCGAAATACTTATTCAATTTGATTCTCCAGTGCTTATTTTTTGAGTTAATTAATCAAACTTCAATTAAATTTATCGCATTTTAGATCGATATTGTGATGAATTTAACACAAATTAAAGTAAAAAGAAGCAATCATGAAGCACGTTGCATCCGCCATTGTTGTGGTGTGTGCTGCGTCCATTGTTTAAACGCACGCTGAAAGGCACTTTGTTCTGAATAACCCAGCAATAGCGCAATTTCTTGCAGACTTAAATGTGGGTCTTGTAAATATTGTTCTGCCAATAAACAGCGTACTTCCTGCATGCGTTTTTGGTAGGTCGTGCCTTGCTGTTGCAAATGACGTTGCAACTGACGTACAGAAATATGTAATTGCTGAGCAATATGTTCAATTTGATACATATTTTTTTGCAGCCCCGTCAAAATGGCTTGCTGTAAACGCTGATCGGTTTGGGTGCTATTCGGTAGCTTTTCCAGTAAGGCTTGCGCCTGTTGCAACAATAAATGCTGTAAGGTTTGATCGCCCTGATGAAAAGGTTTTGCCAGTTCGGAAACAGGCAACAACACTTGGGTAATTGGCTGAGAAAAGCGCACTTTACAATGAAAATACTGCTCATACAGTGCAATATTTTTGGGTGCAGGATGATGAAAATGTACTTCGTGCAGGCAAATATCCTCAAACTGCATAAAGTGCTTCAAAAATTCCATCATCAAGGCAATGGCAATTTCATCGGTTAATTGTGTGGTCATGTGCACGGATAATTCTGACCAACGAATGGATAAGTAATCGTTTTGTGCTTCGACCTGCAATGGGCCACCATCGTAAATCAAGCGATGAAAATCGTGGTAACGCTGTAATGCTTCACCCAGATGATCACAGGACAAGGCTAAATACGCAATGATGCCTAAATGTTTGGGCTGCACGTATTTGGCAATTTCCAAACCCAAAGCAGGTTGTGGTAATTGTTCCTCCAAAGTGCTGAGCAAGTCACGCCAGAGGGCATAATCAAAACGTTCCAGATTTTGAATCTGATGTAATTTTTCTGGAATGGGCAGCTTTTTTGCTTGGTAATAGCACATCAATAAATGCCCTAAGCCACCATAGACCGAGCCCGTATATTCTTTGAATTGTTGCATGTGTTATCGGTTTATTTTTGTCGTCATTTGTCAATGATATTGATTTTTTTGGTCAAGATCTAGTCAATCTCACATGCCTATAGTGAACATCAGAGTCAAGATGTCCTGTGTTTAAGGAGAAATAGCGATGTGGAAAGGATTTCTAGCAGGTTTGGTGGTTGCCAATTGTTTTGAATGGGTGGCACATAAATATATTTTGCACGGAACGCATCGAGCAGGGCAGCGCCGTTATAGCCCTGTGCCCGAAAGCATGAAATCACACTGGGAGCATCATCGTGAAGTGCGTAAAACCAGTTTTCACGATCATGGCTATGTCGAAGGGATTCGCAACTGGCGTACCAAAAATGAAATTGTGTCTTTGGCTGTCGTGGCAACGGTGGCCAGTGGCGTGTTCTATCCTATTTCTAAGGGCATGAGTCTGGCTGCGCTATATAGTGCTGCGAATTATTATTATATTCATCGTCGTGCGCATTTAGAGCCAGAGTGGGCAGTTAAGAAAATTCCGTGGCATTATGACCATCACATGAACAGCAATCAGGATGCGAACTGGTGCGTGACCAAACCGTGGTTTGATTATATTTTAGGAACGCGAGTGATTTCTTCACAGGAACTGCAGGAACAAAACCCTTTAGGGATCACTTTGCCGCATGTTATGGCACAAGGTTTAAACCATTTGTCGGCTGCGTATTTTCCTGCCAAGTGGGTCGAGAAAAAAGTGACGGTGGCAGAACGAGTCGCCTAAACGGTATAGGTGCTCATGACGCTTTAAACTGACTGATTTGGCAAGGCTTGTCGCAAATGGTCAATATTTTTGGTGTTTTTGGTCAATATTTCTGCTGAAATGCTGAATATATTATGTGCAGTGAAATACCTAAGGGTATTTTGAGCGAATTTAATTGTTTATTGCTTTTTTTTATTTATTTTTTTTAAATTTAAAAGATATAAAAACTTCATCGCTGTGGTTTTTTGAGTTAATAGGAGTCTTCGGACTCCTTTTTTTCTGCCTGTATTTTGGGCTAAATAAAAAAGTGTAACCCGAGGATTACACTTTTGAAGCTTAAAAATTAAAGTCCAAAACAGTTTTGTTTTAGAAATTACAAACGCATTTCAATACCTTGCGCTGCCAAATATTGTTTGGCTTCTGGAATAGTGTGCTGACCAAAGTGGAAAATTGAGGCAGCCAGTACCGCATCGGCGCCGCCTTTTAAAATACCATCTGCCAAGTGCTGTAAATTCCCCACACCGCCAGATGCAATCGTCGGTACGGTGACACGGTCATTGATGGCACGCATGAGCGCCAAGTCATAGCCTGCCTTGGTACCATCGGCATCCATTGAAGTGATCAAGAGCTCACCTGCGCCATAGTCAGCCATTTTTACTGCCCATTCAATGGCATCAATACCCGTTGGTTTGCGGCCACCGTGAGTGAAAATTTCCCATTTGTTATCGCCCGTTTTTTTTGCATCAATAGCAACCACAATACATTGCGCGCCAAAACGTTGTGAGGCTTCTTGCACAAATTCAGGGTTAAAGACTGCTGCCGAGTTAATACTGACCTTGTCTGCACCTGCGTTCAGCAATAGGCGGATGTCTTCAACCTTACGCACGCCCCCACCCACGGTGAGCGGTACGAACACAGTTTCTGCCATACGCTCTACGGTACGATAGGTCGTATCACGGCCATGATGGGTAGCGGTAATGTCTAAAAAGGTGATTTCATCGGCACCTTGTTCATTATAACGACGCGCCACTTCGACAGGGTCGCCCGCATCACGAATATCAAGGAATTGCACGCCCTTGACCACGCGACCATTATCTACGTCTAGGCAAGGAATAATACGTTTCGCTAGCATAAATTTTTCCAATTATTACAGCCGATTATGAAACTCACCCACACAAGCGCTACACCTTGGCAGATGGAGCGGGTATTCTATCAAACTTAGCTCAGGTTTTTCGCAGGTTTTCTATGTCGGTTTATACTCCTTTGACTTTAAAGGAAGTTCAGGTTTTTGCAGCAGCCTATGGATTGGAGGTCTTGGCGCTGCTTCCCATTCAAGGCGGGATTCAAAACACCAATTATTTTTTGCGTTGCGACAATCAAAACGAGTACGTGCTGACCATTTTTGAAGAATTAGACCAACAGGCAGCGGCTGAATTAATTCCTGTATTACAGCATTTAGGGCAAACAGGTTTGCCTGTGGCAGTGCCTTTGTCACACTCGGGACAAGCCATTCACCAATTAAAAGAAAAACCTGCACAAATTGCACCGCGTTTAATTGGGCAGCATCCGACACTGGCAACAGTGGCACAAGTGGAAGCGATTGCGATTGCACAAGCTAAAATGCATGTGGCCTTACAAAATTTTCCTTTGCAGCGCGATCATGTGCGCGATCATGCTTATTGGGCAGGAGTTGCACGCCAATTAAAACCAAGTATGCATGTGGCCGATCAAGCCTTATTGTCCAAACTTTTGGGCTTGTATGAGGCCTTGACCGCAGTCTATCCGCAGCGTCCCAAAGGCTTTATCCACTCAGACTTGTTCCGTGACAATACCTTGTTTGCAGACGATCAATTGCAAGGCATTTTAGATTTTTACGAATTAAATCAGGATGAATTGCTGTTTGATATTGCAATTACCCTGAATGATTTTTGTACTGACTTTCCTGAACTGAGTTTAAATGAAAGCAAAGCGATTGCATTTTTAAATGCCTATGAAACGGTGCGCCCTTTAACTCAGGATGAAAAAGCCTGTTTAGAATTATATTTGGCAATGGCGGCAGGACGTTTTTGGTTAATGCGTTTACAGGTGGCAGCTAAAAATGCTGCAGAAGGCCGTACAGGAGCTGATATTTTGCAAAAAAATCCAGATGAAATGCGGAATATGCTGATTGAACGCTTAAAGTTTGTGACGGCTTGAGGGATACAGCAGATGCGTGATCAAGGACGTTTAGTAGAGTGGTTTGATGAGCAGGGTTACGGTTTTATTCAGCCAAATGACCGCCAGAAAGATCGGGTGTTTTTACACATTAAGGATTTTGCTCGTCAGGGGCCACGTCCCATTGTTGGTTGTGCTTTGGAATATACCGTAACGGTAGATGAACGTGGTCGTTATCGAGCGCAGCAAGCCGTTTATTTAAAAGCTACACAGACCAAAGCAGCAAAGGCAGCTGCTATGAGTGCAAAAACATCCAACAGCACACAAAAAATGCAGCCCATGCAAATATTGTGTGTGGCCTATATTGTTGTTTTGGCTTTGTTGACGCTGTTGGGATTGCTCAGTGGGATGTTGTTATTATTCATCAGTTTGATGAATGCTCTGAGTTATTGGCTGTATGCACAAGATAAAGAAGCTGCACAGCGGGGCGGGCGCCGTATTCCTGAAAATAATTTGCATATCGTCGCTTTTTTAGGGGGCTGGCCTGCGGCATGGTTGGCACAACAAAAATTACGCCATAAAACACAAAAACAACCCTTTGGTAAGATTTATTTTTGTACAATAGGCTTAAATATCTTACTGATTTTATGGTTTATTTCTCCGCTGAATCAGCTTAATATCTAATTGGGAATATTGTTCCAGTAACAGGCTTATCAGGTGCATTATGTCAGACGCAGAGCAATCATATTCAGTAGATCAAGACCCACATCGTTTATTGACCATGATTTTATATGTGTTGTATATCGTGGCAATTTTTTCAGCGGGGATATTGGCTGTTATTGCTTTAATCATCAATTATTTAAAACGTAGTGATGTACAAGGTTCAATTTTTGCCAGTCATTTTACTTGGCAAATTCGCAGCTTCTGGTGGTATCTGTTTTGGAATATTGTGGCCTTTGTGCCGTTCTTTTTGGTGTTCTTTAGTCCAGATGCGCAAAGCTTTGCCAGTATGACTTTGGCTGCGACACTTTTCTGTATCGCAGTGGTTGCTATTTCGTGGTTATGGATTGTTTACCGTGCTATACGCGGTTTAATTCGCGTGAATGATAATTTACCGATGTATCATTAAATTCACGTTCGTTCGTCTTTTAAGATGTTTTGAGCATCTCGCCTAGATGCTGTTCATTCAACTTTTTGGGATGATGTGTTTCGTTTTAAAAATTTTGGTCGCCATTCGCTGACCAGCACGCCTAAAACCACCAGTAGTCCACCGAACAACGCCAGAACTGCCAAGCGCTCGCCTGCCAAACGTCCAATCAATGCGGCCCAAACAGGCTCACCTGCATAAATAATAGCAGCTTGCGCAGGGTCTACTTGTCGTTGCGCCCAGTTCATCACCAATTGAATCACGGCACTGGCAATGCCTAAGCCGAGCAAAACAGCAAGGAGTGACCACTGAAATTCGGGCAATTGAGTTTCTCCAACCCATGGTGCAATCGCAAAACACAATAACGATGCACAACCCAGTTGGATGAGGGTAACGCGCTTTAAATTGACCCGATTGGCAAAATAGCTAATTAAAATAATTTCAAAGGCAATCGCAATTGAACCGATTAAAGTAATGGCTTGTCCAAAACTTAACTGAATTGCGCCTAAGCCATTGCCTGTTAAAAAGACCAAGCCTACAAATGCCAAAATAGCACCCAACCAAGTCATGACATGCGGACGTTGATCAAAGCATAACCACAGCAATAGCGGTACAAGCGGGACATACAGCGCCGTTAAAAAGGCCGATTCGCTACTGCTGATACTTTGTAAGCCAATGGTTTGAGTGACATAACCTAGCGCAATGACTGCGCCTATGGCAAAGCCTGCATAGAGTTCATCGATGCTAAAACCACGTAAGCTTCGCCATGAAATCAGCCCCACGGCCAACGTGGCTGCGGCAAAACGTAAGCCTACAAACAGTACTGGACTGCTGAAGTTCAAACCGTATTGCACGGTAATGAAGGTTGCACCCCAAATTAAGGTAATCAAAATGAGCGCCAGTTGCGGGGCTTTGCTGCGAAGCATTGGTGAAAGCTGAGACATAGAACCAGTGGGAGATGAAGAAAACTCAAAATGAGTAAAATAAAATCAAAATAAAAAAGAGGTCCGCAGACCTCTTTAAAAATACGCGGCAGAATTACAAAGATTGCTCATCTAAAAGCAACTGTGCCTGACGCAGGCTTAACGTGCCTTCGTAAATTGCACGACCTGTAATCGCACCTAAAATGCCAGGCTGACCTTTTAGATTGCGTACGTCATCTAAATTGGTTACACCGCCAGAAGCAATCACTGGTAAGCCTGAATATTGTGCCAAGTTCACGGTTTGTTCTACGTTCACACCTTGCATCATGCCATCACGGGCAATATCGGTATAAACAATGCTAGATACACCTGCATCGGCAAAACGCTTGGCTAAATCTGTTGCTTTCACGTCTGTAACGTTGGCCCAGCCATCGGTTGCCACCATGCCATTCATGGCGTCAATTCCGACAATAATGTGTCCTGCAAATTTCTTGCATGCTTCTTCTACAAAAGCAGGCTCTTGCACGGCTTTAGTGCCAATAATCACGAAAGACACGCCAGCATCTAAATAGTGTTCAATGGTTTCGAGTGAACGAATACCACCACCAATTTGAATTGGAAGCTCAGGTTGTGATTTTGCAATGGCTTCGACCACAGGTTTATGAATTGGCGTACCTGCGAAAGCGCCGTTTAAATCGACTAAATGCAAGCGACGCGCGCCTTCATTTACCCAGTGCTGTGCAGTCGCCACTGGATCGTCAGAAAATACAGTATCATCTTCCATACGACCTTGTTTTAAACGAACACACTTGCCATCTTTCAGGTCAATTGCAGGGATGATCAGCATGCTTTCGCTCCTTGCCAAAAACTTATTGAATTCAATCTGTGCATCT
Organism: Acinetobacter sp. SCLZS86; assembly: GCF_021560715.1. Classification (NCBI taxonomy): domain Bacteria; kingdom Pseudomonadati; phylum Pseudomonadota; class Gammaproteobacteria; order Moraxellales; family Moraxellaceae; genus Acinetobacter; species Acinetobacter sp. SCLZS86. The sequence continues at coordinate 2,906,329 of NZ_CP090864.1, read as the reverse complement.
TAACAAAGTATTGTTAAATCTCTAAGCATCTGTTGCAGGTTTTGTTTTAGAGGGACGAATCCGCAATTTGAGTGAGCTGTTTGGGATATGCTCGGGCAATAAACCTAAACGCCCTAATTCTTCAAATACCAATACAGGTGCGTAGGCATCGGCTGCGGCATAGGCAATTTGCGCTTCACTAAGCTGATTGCATGCCCAGTTTGAGGTGCTGATACTTCGGCTTTTAGGGAAATGAACGTGAAATAATAATGCCATGGCATTTTTGAGCCCAAGCGGACTTTTAAAGCCAAAGCTACCAAAACACTTGGATAATTCAATCACGCTATTCAACTGCATGCCTTTTTTACGAAATAAATGAGCATCATTTTTAAGCCCAAAACCGACTTTAATTTGATCGCGATTGGCAAAAACTGGCTGCAAAAATTGCCAAATGTCATCATTGAGCTGAAATAGATAGGCTTTTTCTAAGGTTGCGAGCTGAATTAAATGCGGGCCTGTAGAAACTTCGCCTACATTAAACGTGGGTTTAGATTCAGAATCGAAACCCAAGACAGCTGCGGTTTTCAGTTCAGCTTCAATTGCTAGACATTGCTCTAGATTTTGAATCAGTACAATATTTTGACGCGCAATATTTTCAAACAGTGGCAATTGCCGAATTTCATCAGGGCTTGGCAGGGTGCGCAAACGAGTGAGATCCATAATATTCAAAGCGGTAAAGAAGCCGTTTTAGCCTAAAGCGTTTTGCAGAATTTGGCAAAGTTTAAACGATTGAAAATACTGTGCAAGGCAGAGATTGATGTGAATATCCTGAAAAAATAGCCCAACAGATGGGCTATTTTGAAAGATCAACCAAGCGGAATATTTTTGCTTAGAGGGTGCTGAATATGCCTGCCGAGAAGCTGCCAATAATCGCCAAAATCATCAGCACAATGAAAATCCAAGCCAGTACTTTTTCCCAACCTGCGGTTGGACGTGGCGCACCATAGCTATTCTGACGGTCATCGCCCGGGGCAAATACCAGATATAAACCCAGAATAATGTTGACCACAGGTACTAAAATTAGCAAAGACAACCAACCCGTATGATTGCGGTCATGCAAGCGGCGGATGGTAAAAATAAAGCTAAAGTAGAATGCAACGATATAAATAATCACGAGTAAGATCATGCTAATGCCCATAGAACCAGAGCCGAGCTCTAGCAATAAATTGGGTGCAACAACGGCAATAATTGCAATCAGTACTGCAAGCCCCAAGCTGAGCAAACAGTTCCAAGCTAAAAATGATAATCGACCAAAACGCCCCGCTGCACTCAGTGCAGAATCTTCTACATATTGACTCATTGTTGTAATTCCTAGATTTTTTGAATTTTCTGTCGCATACCGTATATTTGCTCAAAAATCTTGTGAGATATCTCTCTCACATCGCAAACATAGACCAATTATCGACAGACCCTCAGTTTATTTTGAATAAAAGGTATAAAAAACGCTTTAATTTTAAACACAAATCAATGTGCAATAAAAGTGAAAAACATTCACGCAAAAATAAAGCCGAGATTCACTCGGCTTTATTGATTGAAGCATCCTGAATATTAGATATTCCATTCCACAAAGTTTTTTAGTAACTGCAAACCAACAGTGTGACTTTTTTCTGGGTGAAACTGCGTTGCAAACAAGTTGCCTTGATGCAGTGCAGTACAGAAGGTTAGACCGTAATCACAGGTCGCGGCCACAATTTTTTCATCTTGCGGTTCAACATAGAAACTGTGCACGAAGTAGAAACGCGCGTCTTGTTCAATGTTGTTCCACATTGGGTGGCTTGGGTCATGTTGATGTACCTGATTCCAACCCATGTGCGGTACTTTTAAACCTGCTACTTCTGGAAAGCGTTTAACCGTACCTGCAAAAATACCCAGTGCATCTGCACCGCCATTTTCTTCAGAACGCTGCATCAGCGCCTGCATGCCCACACAAATAGCGAGTACAGGCTTGTTAAAGACTGCGTTGCGTACCACGTGATCAATTCCTGCTTCATGCATGCCCTGCATACAGTCACGCATGGCACCCACGCCAGGAAAGACGATTTTATCGGCTTGAGCAATCAGTTTTGGATCATTGGTGACATCCACCGTGGCACCCACATGCTCTAAAGCTTTGGCTGCCGAGTGTAAATTTCCCATGCCATAGTCAAGAAGGGCAATTCGGGTCATTAGAGTGTCCCTTTGGTCGATGCCACAGTATTTTCAGCACGTGGGTCTACTTCACATGCCATGCGTAAAGCACGTGCAAATGCTTTAAATACGCTTTCAATTTGGTGGTGGCTGTTTTTACCTTTAAGGTTGTCAATGTGCAGCGTCATTAACGCGTGGTTGACAAAGCCTTGGAAGAATTCTGAAAATAAATCCACATCAAAAGTACCAATGCGCGCGCGGGTAAAAGGAATATCCATAAACAAACCTGGACGGCCTGATAAATCCACAATCACACGGCTTAAAGATTCATCGAGCGGTGCATAAAAGTGACCGTAGCGTTTTAAACCTTTTTTATCACCCAATGCTTGAGCAAAAGCTTGTCCAAGCGTGATCCCGCAGTCTTCTACGGTGTGGTGATCATCAATTTCCAGGTCGCCATCACAATGAATATCAATATCAAACAAACCATGTCGCTTGATTTGATCAATCATATGGTCTAAAAATGGAACTCCAGTGTTGAGTGTGCCTTGACCCGTACCGTCCAGATTCACACGAACTCGAATTTTAGTTTCGTTGGTATTCCTCACCACTTCACTGATACGTTGGGTCATAGACACGTTCCTCAAAAAAACGTCAAAAATGATTGATGTAAAATGTTTTCGCTGTGACGAAGTCTCAGCATATTAGATTGCTCAGGAGGGTTAATCAATGCCTATTACCGTACATGCCTATACTTCACTGGAAAATACCGAAGTGCGCAGCCAGCTTGAGCGACTGTATGATACCAGCCCTGAATTTGGCGATGGGCAAGATGCGGTAAGCCAACTTGAGCAGAACTTGGCTCAGTATACCCTACTTTACACGGCAGAATTTAATACTAAAGTGATTGGTGCGATTTGGTGTACAGGCCAAAATGATCATCGCACGCTTGAATATATTGTGGTGCATCCTGCAAACCGAGGTCGAGGTGTGGCAGATCGCTTGGTAAGTGAAGTGTGCCGTATGGAAGAAGCCAAAGGTGTTCAGCATTTTCAGCCAGGCTGTGGTGCGATTCATCGTTGTTTAGCACATTTGGGTAAATTGTGAGTTTTTAAAAAGCTGACGTTGTGTCTGTCTTTTCAGTTTATCCGTATAGGTCAAAATTAAATTAGTATCGAAAATCCCTTCTCTTGCGCCATATATGGCTCAGGGATGAGGAATATCTTCCGTAAGAGGATGATGGGGGATTGAAGTATGGTTTTAATCGGATTTGTGAAAGAAGTTTATCTAAATCCTATATTGTTTTTTGTGCTTGCACAGCCACAATTTTTAGCTAAGGTTTAAATAGCTTTGCGTAGGCATCTTCCTACTTTGGCAAGACCCAAAGTAGGCAAAAGTCTTTTGTTACCCATACACGACATCCTTGTCGTGATGGGTAACGTGGGGCATCCGTGCCCCACATTCGCGTATCGGAAGTTTGTCAAAATTTAATTGGAAAAGAACTAATTTTTAAATTTTTGGGTGATATTTCAGCAGAAATAGAATGAGGTTGCTGTAAAAGTAAACATTTACACTGAAAAGCGTAAAAGACTATTGACGACTTACAGATGAAACTGTTTAATACGCGTCATTGGCGTGATAGCTCAGTCGGTAGAGCAACGGATTGAAAATCCGTGTGTCCCCAGTTCGATCCTGGGTCTCGCCACCATATTCTAAACGGTTAAACGTTTTCAATCCCTGATCCCATCAGGGATTTTTTTTGCCTAAAGTTTATGCGATCAAATAAAAAAGTGATGATTTTTATTGACTATTCAGCCGAGATACGGCTTAATACAGGGCATTGGCGTGATAGCTCAGTCGGTAGAGCAACGGATTGAAAATCCGTGTGTCCCCAGTTCGATCCTGGGTCTCGCCACCATATTCAAAAGCCTCAAACACTGTTTGAGGCTTTTTTATGCTCCAAATTTTTTATGTCTAAAATAAAATCTTGTACTCAAAGCCGCTTTGCATCTTCATCTAAAGTCCACAATACGTATTAAACAAGCTGAATTAAAATCAAGCGATCATGGTCAGGGAATGCAGCATGAAAGATTTGTTTTCGCGGGGTAGCGATTTATATCGTCAGGCACGTCCGCAATATTCCACTGCAATTGTCGATACGATTTTACAACATGTACCCGAGCGCGGTTTGGCATGGGACTGCGGTGCAGGTTCAGGGCAGTTTACCCAGTTATTAGCACCACATTTTCAACAGATTTTAGCCACAGATTTAAGTCGGGCACAGTTGGATCAAGCACCACACTGGGCGAATGTGCGTTATCGCGCTTGTTTGGCGCAAGACAGTGGATTGGCAGATGCAAGTGTGGATTTGATTACCGTTGCGCAAGCGATTCACTGGTTTGATTTTGAAGCCTTTTACGCCGAAGTGCATCGGGTGTTAAAACCGCGTGGAGTATTCGCTGCGGTGGGCTATGGGCTGATTCAAGTTGTAGACCCTGGGGTGAATGCAGCAATTCAACGCTTGTATTTTCAGACCTTAAAAGGTTATTGGGATGCTGAGCGCCGTTATATTGATGATTTATATCGCACGATTCCTTTTCCATTCCAAGAAATAGTGACACCCGAACTTTGCCTGAAATATTGTTGGTCGGCAGCTCAGTTGTTGGATTATTTAAATACTTGGTCGGGGCTGCAGCATTATTTAAAGCAGCATACAGAGACGCCTTTGCTTGAATTACAACAATTGTTGCAGCAGCAATCTGCTCAAGGTTTGGAAATTCAGTTTCCAGTTTTGCTGCGTTTAGGTTGCTTGGTATAAAAAGTCAATGTATTGAGTGATTTTTGAACTTAAAATATAAGTTGGTGAAAAAAGGATGTTTCTCCACAGGTGTAATTTACCTATGTGCGAGGTGTCCAATGTTAAAATTTTCTCTCCCTATTTTATTCAGCCTTGTGCTGAGTCTTCCTGTGACTGCTTTTGCCAATCTTGATCAGCCTTTACAGGCCTTAGATGACCGTGCATTAAGTGCTGAATATGGGCAATCCAACACCTTGAATTTGGTGCAAGATCAATACCGTTTTACTGCACAAGATGTGGTGAATCAGGTTCGAGCTGAACAAAACCTAGACTTAGCAAGCAAATTTGCAACTTTGGGTTCTCGTTTTTATATTAATCCGCAAGGTCAAACCGTGCTGCAAATTCAACGTGATGTGGTGTCTTTAGGTGTGATTGAAACCACACTCAGTGTGGATGGTTTACGCCAGTTAGGACAGCATTTTATAGATGAATTTAAAGCTTTGGCATTTGAGTAAAATGGAGTGAGTTGTCGCAAATGACGTTGTGGCCATCTAAAACATAAAAACTTAAGACATAAAAAAACGCCCTGAAAAATCAGGGCGTTTTTTTATTGCACATGAATTACGCTGGTTGCGCAGATTCTTGTTGTGCAGGAGTCAACATGTGACCGTGTTCTTCAAAGTTTGCATGCCAAGACAATGCTTCACGAAGTAGGTGAGGAGTGTGACCACCTTTTGCACATGCACGCTCGAAGTAATCGTTCAAGGCATTGCGGTACATTGGGTGTACACAGTTGTCGATAATCGCACGAGCGCGTTCACGTGGTGCAAGACCGCGTAAATCTGCTAAACCTTGCTCAGTAACTAAAATGTCAACGTCGTGTTCGTTGTGGTCTACGTGCGCAGCCATTGGAACGATAGATGAAATGTCACCGCCTTTCGCAATTGATTTAGTTACGAAAATAGCCAAGTGTGCGTTACGTGCGAAGTCACCTGAACCACCAATACCGTTCATCATTTTGGTACCACATACGTGAGTTGAGTTCACGTTACCGTAAATATCAAACTCAAGTGCAGTATTAATGCCAATGATGCCTAAACGACGGACTAATTCAGGGAAGTTAGAAATTTCTTGTGGACGTAAAATGAATTTGTCTTTGTAGTGTGCAAGATTGCCAAATACGCGATCGCCACATTTTTCAGACAAGGTCATTGAACAGCCAGAAGCGAACTTCATTTTGCCTGCATCAATCAATTCAAATGTACAGTCTTGGAGGACCTCTGAGTACATCACCAAGTCTTCAAAGTTAGAGTGTTTGAAGCCTGTTAATACAGCGTTTGCAATTGAACCGATACCTGCTTGTAATGGCGCTAGGTTTTTCGGTAAACGACCTTGTGCAACTTCATTTTCAAAGAATGCAATCAAGTGATCTGCAATTGCTTGAGTTTCGTCATCTGGATCGGTCACGTTAGATGGAGAGTCAAGCAAGGTATCGTTAAATACAATCCCCACAACTTTTGCAGGGTCTAACTGAATACCTTTGGTTCCAATACGTTGGTCAACGTGAGTTAATGGTACTGGACCACGTGTTGGACGCGCTTCAGGAATATAAATATCGTGTAGACCTTCAAATTCTGTGCTTACAGTCGTGTTGATTTCGATAATGACTTTATCTGCATATTCAACAAAGCTTGCAGAGTTACCTACAGAAGTTGTTGGAATGATTAAGCTGTCTTCAGTAATCGCTACTGCTTCAACAATCGCGATGTCTGGGCGTTTAAGCGTATTGTTACGCATTTGCTCAACGGTTTCAGACAAGTGCTGGTCAATGAACATCACTTGACCTTGGTTAATTGCTTTACGCAACGTGTTGTCTACTTGGAACGGCATACGACGAGCCAAAACACCTGCTTCTGTCAATTGCTTGTCTAAATCGTTACCAAGACTTGCACCCGTAATTAAGTCAATTTTTAAAGGATTGGTTTTAGCGCGTGCCACCAATGCAAGTGGAACAGCTTTTGCTTCACCCGCACGAGTAAAGCCACTCATACCTACGGTCATACCATCTTGAACGAATTCAGCAGCTTGTTCTGCGCTGATTACTTTGTCGTGGAGGGAGGCTAAACGGATGCGATCTAAAGACATGGCGAACTCTCATAAAATACTTGACTGATACCGATTGTACCGATCAAAAAAAGTATTTTGCATAGGTATTAGGCTAAGGTCTAATTTTCTGCCTAAATGGTGGTATAAAAATATAAAATAATACATAAATAATTGAATTTAATTGTTTATTTATATATCAAAAGGTAAATATTACAATTTGTTTGATATATTTTTATACAATTTTGATATGCGCCATCTTAATTTTTTACTTTGATCGTCCATCCGATTTGCTGTTGGTCTGAAATTGGTGTAAAGCAAGCTAGATGGAGATCAAAAGCGTCAGCCGTTTAGAAATGTTCGCTCAAACTTTGTTTGATTTTTTCTAGTGTGCCAATATTACTTTTTTCTTCCACAATTTCAGCTTGTAATGGCAGGGTAATAATGGCTTCTAGCCCCCCGTGTTCACGATTTTGAATGGTCAACTCGCCTTGATGAATATCGACAATACGTTTTACAATTGCCAAGCCTAAGCCACTGCCTTGTACGGTGCGGGCTTCATTGCCGCGTACAAACGGCTGCATTAAATCGGCAATCTGGTCTTCAGGAATTCCTGTACCATTGTCAGCCACGCTAATCCGAATCTGATCCTCCAGCACTGCTGCAGACAACTCAATCGGCTCTGCACCATAGCGTTTAGAGTTGTTAATCAAGTTGCCAATCAGACGTTTCAGCGACAAACTACGCGCCTGAATTAAAGGTAATTCTTGTGCGTTAAAGCGAATATCCAACGGTTTAAATTGAATAATCAATTCCTGCAGCAAAACATTTAAATCGGTTTCTTGTAATTCTTCATCAGAACCATCACGCATATAAGAAATGAATTGATTCAAAATCGCATCCATATCTTCTACATCGTAAATTAAGCCTTCTTTTAAAAAATCATCATCAGGCATCATTTCGGCACTTAAACGAATCCGTGTCAGTGGCGTACGCAGGTCGTGTGAAATACCTGCCAACATGATACGACGGTCACGTTCAGTCTGTTCCAAGGTATAAATCATGTGGTTAAAGGCTTGGTTGACCTCACGAATTTCCTGCGGGCCGTGATTGGTTTCCAAATAAGGGGCTTTACCTGTTTTACTGTAGCTGTTGGCAGCATTTTGCAGACGACGCAAAGGACGGTTCAACTGACGTACTAGAGTTAAAATAATGGCTGCAGCCAAAAGTGGAATCCCCAAAAGCCAGCCAAACACCAATTCAGGGCTGTAGTTAGCATAAGTTTTGAGGGGTTCACGTACCCAGTTGCCATTCATTTCTGGGGTTTGAATCCAAATGCGCGGGCTTGGTTTGAACTGGAAATAAACTGTGACATCCTGCATTTTTAACTCAGTTGCCAGTTTCTTTTCAATTTGTCGGGTAAAAAATTCGGCAATGACTTTTTCCCGTACATTGGGAAACTCACGTGGATCGGTCACATATTCAATGCCGACCCGATTTTTAAGCCATGCATCGACATCGACTTCGGCTTCATTGTGAAAAATGCGCAAATCTGGATTGTTTAAAATTTCCAGTTCAACCGCTAAATAGCGGGCGTGCTGTTGAATTTCAGGTAAATACAAGGTGCGCCAAAAGAACCACAACGACATAAACAAGCTAAACAGCACTACAAACACCACCAGTACCGTGGTACGCATGGCTGCAGAGCGTGGTTTGATTTTGTCTAAAAAACGTTCCCAGCGGGTACGTTTCTTTTCAGAATACGCCACATAGTCGGTAAATTCTTGTGGGTCGATGGGTTCGGGTTTCACATCTTGTCCTGTGGCAGAGGTTGTAAAGCGAATTTGGTGAGTGAAATTTTATGATAAATATACTTGTTATTAGAATGTGTGTTCTTTAAATCTAGCACAATGATCGGTGTGCGCATAAATGTTGATCATTGCATGAAGATGTGAGGCTTAAGCCTCACATCATTTTCAACTTATTCCGCGCCATCTGGAACAAATACATAACCTACACCCCAAACCGTTTGAATATAACGCGCACGAGCAGGATTTTCTTCAATTAAACGACGTAAACGTGACACCTGAACATCAATCGAACGCTCCATCGCACCCCATTCACGACCACGTGCTAAATTCATTAACTTGTCACGGGTTAAAGGCTCACGAGGATGTTGTACCAACGCTTTGAGTACTGCAAATTCACCTGTAGTTAGGGTCACGACCTGACCTTCACGGGTTAAAGTGCGGGTCGATAAATCGAGTGACCATGGGCCAAACCCGACCACTTCCATTTGCTGACTTGGTGCGCCCGGTACTTCTCGCACTTGACGACGTAATACGGCACGAATACGTGCTAACAGCTCGTTTGGATTAAATGGTTTTGGCAAATAATCATCTGCACCTGCCTCAAGTCCTGCAATACGGTCAGAGTCACTACCGCGAGCCGTGAGCATAATAATTGGCGTGTCGATGTTAGATTGACGTAAACGACGGCAAATACTTAAACCATCTTCTACAGGCAGCATAAAATCAAGCACGATTAAAGAGAACAGTTCACGTTGTAACAAACGATCCATTTGCGTTGCATCGTGGGCAGTTTTAACCACAAAGCCCTTATCTTCCAAGAAACGTTGTAACAGGGTACGTAAACGCACATCATCATCCACAACGAGAATGCGTTCAACGCGGTCAGTTTCGCTGTGTACGGTATCTGTTTTTTCAGCAGGTACAACTAAACTCATGATGTGCTCCTTTATTCTTTATTGTCGTCGTAAACAAAAAGTTGAGTTGGCTTTGAGTATACGATTCATTGGTATCTTTTGCATATGTTCTAAAGCAACAAATATTGCAGATAAAATCAAGACATAGATACCAAATATATACAGCATTCCCATGCGAAAAACTGACATATTTGCCCGTTTAAGTCTAACATCAGCCTGAATTTTATTTAGATTTATAAAATTTTGCCGAATTGGCAAAAATCGCCAAATCACCACCATTTATAAAATTCATAAAACAATTGTGGATTTTATAGTCTTGGTCTTTATAATCATGGCTTTTAGTACTTATCCTTGTAGGATCACACACGATGACTGACTTAGTTCAGCAGTTAGCAAAAGAACTTGCCGTACGACCAAATCAAGTAGAAGCTGCCATCAAACTTATTGATGAAGGTGCTAGCGTTCCATTTATTGCACGTTACCGTAAAGAAGTGACGCAAGGTTTAGATGACACGCAGCTACGTCAGCTCGATACACGTTTATCGTATTTACGTGATTTATATGAGCGTCGCGAAAAAGTAATAGAATCACTCAAAGAACAAGATAAATTATCTGATGATTTATTGGCACGGGTAAACGCTGCTGAAACCAAAAATGCCTTAGAAGAAATTTATGCACCTTACCGTCCTAAACGTACCAGTAAATCGTTTAAAGCCAAAGAAGCAGGTTTAGGCCCAATTGCAGCGCAAATATTTGCAGAACAAGTCGAGCCAAGTGAAGCTTTAGCAGGCTTTAGTCATGCAGAATATCCAGATGTAGACAGTCAGTTAGATGCTGTACAGCACATTCTGATTGATGAATGGGCACAAAATATTGCCTTAACGACAGAATTAAAAGAAATTTTTGCCAAAACAGCGGCATTAAAAAGCTTGGTTGCTTCTGAAGAAAAAAAAGAAGTGGGCAAAAAATTCCGTGATTACTTCGATTTTTCAGAAAACCTGAACAAAGTGCCGTCACATCGTTTATTGGCGATGTTGCGTGGTCGCCAAGAAAACGTCTTGGGCTTAAAAGTTGATGGTGAAGATAGTGCACCTTTGGCACGTATTGAAACTGAATACAATTTAGATCAGATTCAGCCGCAAGCACGTCAGGACTTTTTAAAGCAAACTGCAAAATTGTTCTGGTTGGGCAAAGTGCGTCCACAAATCGAACATTCATTATTGACTGAAAAACGTTTGGCTGCTGAAGCCGAAGCGATGGATGTCTTTGCAGAAAACTTGCGTCATTTATTGCTTTCTGCACCTGCAGGCGCACGTTGTACGCTGGGTGTAGACCCTGGTATCCGTACAGGTGTCAAATTGGCTGTGGTGAACCAATCTGGTGATGTAGTTGCACATAGCACGGTGTATCCATTTGCACCTAAAGAAGACAAAGCAGGCGCGATTGAAGAACTTGCACGTTTATGCCGTGAGCACCATGTTGATTTAATTGCGATTGGTAACGGGACTGCAAGCCGTGAAACTGAAGCGGTGGTGGCAGAAATGATGGCTGCACACAGCGACTTAAAATTGACGCGTGTATCTGTATCTGAAGCGGGTGCATCTGTGTACTCAGCTTCAGAGTTGGCATCGCAAGAATTGCCAGAGCTAGATGTGTCGATTCGTGGTGCAGTGTCTATTGCCCGTCGTTTACAAGACCCATTGGCAGAATTGGTAAAAATTGATCCAAAATCAATTGGTGTGGGTCAGTATCAACATGATGTGAATCAGGCAGGTTTGGCAAAAACCTTAGAAGCCGTGGTTGAAGACTGTGTGAACTCGGTAGGTGTTGATGTCAATACGGCATCTTCAGCAATATTGGGTTATATCGCAGGTCTGAATAAATCAATTGCACAGCAAATTGTAGATTACCGTAAAGAACATGGTCGTTTTGATAACCGCCAAGCCTTGAAAAACGTACCACGTTTAGGCGAGCGTACTTTTGAACAAGCCGCAGGTTTCTTGCGTATTCAAGCAGGTTCTGAGCCTTTAGATGCTTCTGCAGTGCACCCTGAATCTTATGGTTTGGTAGAAAAAATTGTGGCTGCTAAAGCGACCACGGTCAAAGACATCATTGGCAATACCGAAATTATCCGTTCAGTGAATGCTGAAGAATTTGTGGATGATCAAGTCGGCTTACCTACCATTCAAGATGTTTTATCTGAATTGGAAAAACCAGGTCGTGACCCACGCCCTGAATTCCGCACGGCTAAGTTCCGTGAAGATATTACTGAAGTGGCACAGTTGACTGAAGGCATGCAGCTTGAAGGTGTGGTGACCAATGTGACGAACTTTGGTGCTTTCGTAGATGTTGGCGTGCATCAGGATGGTTTGGTGCATATTTCTGAGTTGGCCAATGAGTTTGTGGCTGACCCACATAAAGTGGTGAAACCAGGTCAAATCGTGCAAGTGCGTGTGTTACAGGTTGATGTAGAACGTAACCGCGTGAATTTATCGATGCGTCCTGAAGGTTCGGCTGCACCTGCAAAAGCGGCGCGTGCGCCACGTCGTGATCAAGAGCAACGTACAGAGCGTAAGCCACAGGCGAAACGTCCTCAGACTGAGCGTCCACAAGCGAAAAAACCGCAAGCTGCTAAACCGCAAGAAAATAAAATTGGTGGTTTAGGCGCATTGTTGTTACAAGCAGGGATTAAAGGTTCGAAGTAATTTTGAATTACGCAAACAAAAAGCTCCCGAAATTCAGGAGCTTTTTGTTTTGCAGGAACATTTTTATATACAGATTTTTTGATGGATTTTAAATCAACGGCACAATCCAGCTCACTAAAATCAGCATGATTCCCAAATGCCCAAGTTTACGTGTCACTGCCACTAGTTTTGATGGTGGTGCTTCAAGTTGGCGAGCATATTCCTGAAGATTTAAACCTTGTGAGGCTTTGCTGCTAAATAAAAATACGCCTAAATCAATACAAATTAAAATCGTGCCTACATCGGCAACAACCTCTAAGAGTTCATATTCTTGCTGATAAAGCGCCGTTGCAACCTGATAACTTAAAAATAAGGCAAAGGCAAAACAGCCATACTGTAAAATGAGGGCTAGTGCTCGCATAATCCATTCAAAATACTTGAAACAGCTGTGTTATAGCATAAAAATAAGGTGCAATTGAATGTTTTGTTATGGTTGAGATTGTGGATCTTAAATAAGCAATTAACGGATTAAGCCTTGCAGAACAAAACTTGTGGCAATACTGCCTGCTGCCAATTTAGACATGAAATAACTGTATAGGACTTACGCACTATTATTTATAGATTCTCTGTGGTAGCAGATGATTTTTATCGAGAATAAAGTCATCAATGAAGTTTTTGATAACTGGTCTAAATAATTTCTTCTGCCAACGATATACATTTTCAAAGATCCGCTCAAACTGGTTCTTTTGTATCTCGACGTAGGCCATCAAGGCTGAAAAAATATGATTCAAAATCAGTTTAGATCGTCTTACTTGAAACTTTTCAATATGACAAACCTGTTTAATCACCCGGTGATATTGCTCTATTTTCCAATGACTTGAATGTAATTCATGAAAACCCTCAAAGGACAATAAATCATCTTCATCTTGATGCACAATATAAAACCTCTGCTGTTCTTTTAACTGAGTCTTAAATAATTGTACAAAGCCAAAATCTTTGAGCCAGACCACTTGACCCAGATGGAAATTTGGCAATAAACGCAGTTGAAACCATTGTCCTTTTTCTGGGGAAACCTTACGGTTACAGTCGATACCAAACATAAATCGAATACCATATTTTCTTATGGTTTTTAGATTTCCAGTCGATGAATACCAACTATCACCTGTAATAAATTGAATCTTTGCCCCCCAACTGAGTACTTCACTTAACATATCCATAAAGTAATCATTCTTGGTTTTACTTTCAGATTTGTCATAAATTCGGAAATTAATTGGAATATTTTGACCATTCTGATCTGTCGCATACAAGGTAATGAGATTAATACCCTTGACGGATCGGTGGTGTTTGCCTGACCAAAAATAGCTAACCAAGTCCATATGTTGACTATAGGGTTTATCTAAAACAGTATCATCAATACTGACTATAAGTTTATTATTATCAATATGTTGAATTGCTTCTTGATATAGGTCGTGAGGTGTGTAGTCTTCACGTTCTAGAAAGCGATTTACACTATCATGCGAGATGTTATAAGTCTCGGCAAGTTGTGTGCAGCTAATAGAGTTCGGTTCTGTCATGAGAAAGCCCATATAAATGGGTAATGTACAAGTTGCTGTAGAAGCATGTTTAATTCGTCTGATCACAGATACTTTATAAAGTATTTTAATACTTTTTTGAATCCGTCAATGCGTAAGTCCTACTGTAATTAGAAGAGGCAGAAACTTCGGACATCGCACCAGATGAATGCGACATGGACACGGCAAGTTGGCTGCGATAGCCCAATTCGACTAACAAGACCACCAGGCCTGTCAGTGTCATCACTTGAAATGTGTCTACATGATTGCGCGTAAGCTCAGTATATAAGTGATAAAAACTTAAGCCCGCAGCAGAAAAACAAAATAGCTTAAACAGATACAGAGTTTTCATGTGTTGTACCTTTCATTATTGTAATGTCATTTTGAATGCTATTTCTTAAACCAATATTAAAATCACATGAAAAGTTGCGGCTGCACAATTTAAAAATTGTTGAAGTGATGTTGTATTGTTGTGCGCTGTTCAACCTAAGCTGTAAAAACAAATAGGCGATCCGTAGATCGCCTAAAGCAAAACTTGAATTGTGTATAAATTACCAGTGTTCACCTGGGAACAAGCGTGCATATGCCTTTTGTACCCAGTTCAGTTTTTGCTGCTCGCCTACAGAAGCGGAAGAGCTTGGGAATAGGTTATAACCAATCGACATAAGTTTGTTGTTGATGTCTGGTGCAATCGCATATGTGATTGAAGCCAAACGACCCAAGTGTGTCGCAATTTTCTTCGGACGTTTCACAATCGCATAGGCAATTAAATCTGCTGCTTGCTCAGGTGAAAGGGTGGGTACGTACTTGTAAATTTTGGTTGGTGCGATCATTGGGGTACGAACCAGTGGCATATACACTGATGTAATCGCAATTTTGTGTGTATGCGCTTCTGCAGATAGACAGCGACTAAACGCATCTAGTGCGGCTTTAGATGCCACATAAGCCGAGAAGCGCGTTGCGTTGGCTAATACACCAATCGAGCTGATATTGATGATGTGACCATCTTTGCGGTGCATCATCTGCGGCAAAATATTTAGTACTAAACGTACAGCACCAAAATAGTTGAGCTGCATAGTACGTTCAAAGTCGTGGAAACGATCAACCGACTCGTGTACTGCACGACGGATTGAGCGGCCTGCGTTGTTAATTAAAATATCAATATGATCGACAGAGGCGAGAATTTGTTGCGATACGGCATCAATAGAGTCCATATCGTTTAAATCGCAAGGGAAAACTGAAGCTTTGCCACCACGTGCTTCAATTTCAGCTTTGACTTGTTCAAGCGTTTCCTGAGTACGTGCCACCAAAAGCACATGCGCACCTGCATCGGCTAGTTTATGTGCTACGGTTAAACCAATACCACTCGATGCACCTGTAATAAGGGCAACTTTACCATTTACACGCTTTTGAAAAAGTTTCTCTAATTTTGGCTTCACGCTAATATTCCTGATTTTGATTCCTGAGTTGTCATTTTTATTGAAAGTGCCGATTCAAATTTTAGATTGAATTTGAACTGTTTTCCTTGGCTTTATGATAGCCGATTTCACAAAAAAAGCTATGCAATAAGTGGTTGAATTTAAAAATGAATATAGAGTAATTGCTCTATTTTTGTGATTTGTATATCTTTATTTTTACCATGAAATAAAGCTAATGCAAAGACATACAAAGAAAAATTAAAATAAAAAAGCATCCTGTTGAAATTAATCAGCAGGATGCCAGTACAAAGCTTGAACTGATGAGTTCTTATACAGCTGCTAAAGCTTGCTCTAAATCGGCAATTAAGTCATCGGCATGTTCAATCCCGATGGACAAACGCAACATATCTTCACTCACACCAGCCGCTTTGAGTTCATCTGCACTCAACTGACGGTGAGTGGTGGTCGCAGGGTGGCAAGCTAGACTCTTTGCATCGCCAATATTGACCAAGCGAGTGAATAATTGCAGCGCATCAATAAAGCGAGTTCCGCCCTCTCGACCATCTTGCACGCCAAAAGACAGAATTGCAGAAGGTTTGCCTTTTACATATTTTTGCGCCAACGCATGTTGTGGGTGATCTTTTAAGCCTGCGTAATTAACCCATTTCACTTTTGGATGTGCCTGTAAATATTCCGCGACTTTTTGCGCATTTTCAGTATGGCGTTCCATACGCAGGCTTAAGGTTTCTAAACCTTGTAAAATCAGGAATACGTTATGCGGGCTAATCGCTGCACCTGTGTTGCGTAGCGGTACCACACGTGCACGTGCAATAAATGCCGCAGCACCTAACGCTTCTACATAATTAACCCCGTGATAGCTTGGATCAGGTGTATTTAACGCTTTAAAACGCTCAGGATATTTGCCCCAAGGGAATTTGCCGCTATCGACTATAATGCCGCCAATAGACGTACCGTGACCGCCTATATATTTGGTCAGTGAGTGAATAATAATGTCTGCGCCAAAATCAAACGATTTTTGCAAGACAGGCGTGGCAACGGTGTTATCCACCACCACTGGAATGCCATATTCGTGTGCAATTTTTGCAATCGCTTCAAGGTCAATAATATTGCCCAATGGGTTGCCAATTGACTCTACAAAGACCAGTTTGGTTTTGTCATCAATCAGGTCGCGCAAGCTTTCAGGCTGTTGATAATCGAAGAAACGCACCTCAATGCCTTGTTTAGGCAAGGTATGGGCAAATAGGTTGTACGTACCGCCATATAAAGTTGATACTGAAGCAATGTTGTCGCCTGCTTCGGTAATGGTCTGAATGGCGTAGGTAATTGCAGCCATGCCTGATGCTAAGGCCAAGGCTCCAATCCCGCCTTCAAGCGCTGCAACACGTTGCTCCAACACCGCAGTGGTTGGGTTCATAATGCGGGTGTAAATATTGCCTTGTACTTTTAAATCAAATAAATCGGCACCATGTTGCGTATTATCAAAGGCATAAGAAGTGGTTTGGTAAATCGGCACAGCCACGGCTTTGGTGGTTGGTTCTGGGCTATAGCCTGCATGAATGGCCAAGGTTTCATCTTTATAGGTCATGTTTACTTCATCTTCGTGAGTTAAATTGGCTTGAGTCTAGCATTTTTCAATATGAAAGAAAGCGTCAAAATGCTGCAATATTTAGCTGTAAATTTGATATAGCAGGCAAAAAGTCCTGTGCTTATCCGCTGATCGCTAGAGTTGTAACAAAGCATGCAAGATGTTTGAGGTGTCTTATTTTTTCTCTGTATTCAGGTATAATACCCGATTATTTTTTCGCTCATTAGAGCAGGGGCTGCTCATCTGAGCCCCAGATTTGGTTTTCTATTGAGGAGTCCTACGTGGCCCAATATATTTATACGATGAACCGAGTGTCGAAAATGGTTCCGCCTAAGCGCGAAATCCTGAAAGACATCTCTTTATCATTTTTCCCAGGTGCGAAAATTGGTGTGCTTGGTTTAAACGGTGCAGGTAAATCGACGTTGCTCCGTATTATGGCGGGCGTAGACAAAGATTTCTCGGGTGAAGCACGTGCGCAGCCAGGCATCAAAATTGGTTATCTTGAGCAAGAACCACCACTAGACCAGAGCAAAGATGTACGCGGCAACGTGGAAGATGGTGTGCGTGAAGCTTTAGATGCTTTAGAGCGTTTAGACCAAGTTTTTGCAGAATATGCAGATCCAGATGCAGATTTCGACAAACTTGCAAAAGAGCAAGAGAAGTTAGAAGCGATTATCCAAACTTGGGATGCACACAACCTGAACAATCAGCTTGAACAAGCAGCGGCAGCATTAAATTTGCCAGCTTGGGATGCTGATGTTAACAAATTATCGGGTGGTGAGCGTCGTCGTGTGGCTTTATGCCGTTTGTTATTGTCTAAACCAGACATGCTGCTTCTAGACGAGCCGACGAACCACTTGGATGCAGAATCTGTATCTTGGTTAGAGCGTTTCTTAAAAGACTTCCCGGGTACGATTGTGGCAATTACCCACGACCGTTACTTCTTGGATAACGTTGCAGAATGGATTTTAGAACTTGACCGTGGACATGGTATTCCATATCAAGGTAACTACTCTTCATGGTTAGAGCAGAAAAATAACCGTTTAGAGCAAGAACAGAAGCAAGAAGAATCTTTTGCTAAAGCCTTGAAAAAAGAATTGGAATGGGTACGTTCTAATGCGAAAGGCCAGCAAAAGAAAAACAAAGCGCGTATGGAGCGTTTTGAAGAGCTTAACTCGCGTGAATTCCAACAGCGTAACGAAACTTCTGAAATTTATATTCCACCTGGCCCACGTTTAGGGAACAAAGTGGTGGAAGTGGAAAACATCAGCAAGTCATTTGGTGATCGCTTACTTTACGAAAACCTTTCCTTTACTATGCCGCCTGCAGCGATTGTGGGGATTGTCGGTCCAAACGGTGCAGGTAAAACGACTTTATTCCGTATGATGACTGGCGAACAGCAACCAGATACGGGCAGCGTGACTTTAGGTGACTCGGTAAAAGTGGCTTATGTCGGTCAGATTCGTGACACTCTAGACGATGACAAAACTGTTTGGGAAGAAGTGTCTGGCGGTTTAGACATTTTGAAAGTGGGCGATTATGAAATCGCATCTCGTGCCTATATCGGTCGCTTTAACTTCAAAGGTCAAGATCAGCAAAAACGTGTGGGTCAATTGTCGGGTGGTGAGCGTAACCGTTTACAACTTGCAAAAATCCTACAGCAGGGCGCTAACGTGATCCTGCTGGATGAACCATCGAACGACTTGGATATCGAAACTTTACGTGCACTTGAGGATGCCATTCTGGTATTCCCAGGTACTGTGATGGTGGTATCGCATGACCGTTGGTTCCTAGACCGTATTGCAACGCACATCTTGTCATTCGAAGGTGAGCAACCAGAATTCTTTACAGGTAACTATACTGAATTCGAAGAATATCGCCGTAAGAAATATGGTGATGATCTGGCAACCAAACGTAGCAAATACCGTAAAATTGGCGCTTAAGTCTAAAAACTTGAGTTCTCATTAAAAAAACCAGCCGAGAAGGCTGGTTTTTTTATATTTGCTCGATGATGTGGTCTTGTGATCAATCTAGCAACATTTTTCTTAATCTAGATGTAGACCAGTGAGGTTTAAACTTCCCACTCATGTGAACATTCACGGCACTTCCATTTTTTTTGCGACTGCATAAAAGCCTGCATGGAAATTTTAAAATCAGGCAAATCACGGTAGAACAAGAAGCCTGCAATCACACACAGCACAAATACCGCTACTGTAATGCTTTGTAAGGTCGTGCCTGCGCCATCGCCAAAAATCCACATGGCAATACTAATTAAAACCAGAAGTAATAATACAAATACCGCAGGAATGAGCATCACCAAGCTTTTAGGCACAACAGGACGTGGCGTTGCTTGACCTGCCTGTGCAACAGGCATGATTTTTGGGCTTTGACATTTAGGGCATCGGTATTGCATTACAACTCCAAAATTCTGATCTAATTGTTATTCTAACGAAATGTGCGACAAATAAAAAACAGTCTGTCAGAAAACAGGGCAATAAAAAAGCCCAAGTCGTTGCTTGAGCTTTATTATAAGATGAAGATAAGTGATTATATTCATCTTGAATATGGCGTCCCTACGGGGATTCGAACCCCGGTTACCGCCGTGAAAGGGCGATGTCCTAGGCCTCTAGACGATAGGGACTTGATGAGGCAACACAGGTAAAGCCTTATTTAAACTTGGTGGAGTCAAGCGGGATCGAACCGCTGACCTCTACAATGCCATTGTAGCGCTCTACCAACTGAGCTATGACCCCAGTCTGTGTGAGCGCAATATTAGGGCTATTGCGTTCACACGTCAACAAAAAAATGAATTAAGCTGGATCAATTGCATCATTTTTCGGCAATTTGATGCTTTCATTCAGTTTTTCCCAGACTTTGACTTCTTTTTTGCTTGGGCCGCCTACAACTTCTAAGGCATGACGCAAACGTGCAAAAGTTAGGTCAGGGCCAATGGTGACCATGGTTTGCATGACTGGCGTAGATGCGGTTGAACCTGCAATTGCAATAAAGAACGCAGGCATGAAATCACGCAATTTGACTTCCATTTGGTTCGCTAAATCCATCAGGGTTTGGCTCACCGTGTCGTTGTTCCAAGTAAATAGACTTTCTAAACGCCAAATTGCAAATTGCAAGCTTTGACGCACTTGTTCTTCAGACAGTTTTTTACTTTCAAACTGTTCCTTGCTTAAGCTTGGGAAATGGTTGAAGTAATGTGCAGACCAATTGACCGCTTCTGAGAGTAAATGAATACGCGGTTGAATCGCGGCAGCAATCTCTTCCAATTTGGCTCGATCTGCTTTCCAAGCCAATAAGGTATCTAAGAGCTCAGCAGGTGAAAGTGCTTTAATCCATTGACCATTCAGCCAATTGAGTTTTTCTACATCAAAGATAGGGCCGCCCAGTGAGACACGTTGAATATCAAAGTGTTTAATCATTTCGGCTAAAGTGAATTTTTCACTTTCATCTGGCATTGACCAACCCATGCGACCTAAATAGTTCAACAGAGCTTCTGGTAATACACCAATGTCTTTGTAGTAGTTGATTGAAGTCGGGTTTTTGCGTTTAGATAATTTTGATTTGTCTGGGTTACGCAACAGTGGCATGTGACACAACACAGGCATATCCCAACCAAAATATTGATAAAGCAATTGGTGTTTCGGTGCCGATGGAATCCATTCTTCACCCCGAATCACGTGGGTAATTTGCATCAAATGGTCATCGACCACATTTGCCAAATGGTAAGTTGGCAAGCCATCGGTTTTGAGCAGAATTTGCATATCGACTTGCGCCCATGGAATTTCCACTTCACCGCGCAGCATATCATTGAATTTACATACGCCTTCGGTTGGCACTTTCATACGAATGACATGCGCTTCGCCTGCCGCTAAACGACGCTGCACTTCATCTGCTGACAAGTTTAAACCACGACCATCGTAGCGCGGGCTTTCACCACGTGCTTGCTGTTCTGCACGCATTTGATCGAGTTCTTCGCTAGTAGCGAAGCAATAGAAAGCATGTCCTTGTTCAACCAATTGCAAGGCGTATTGCTTATAAATATCCATACGTTCAGATTGGCGATACGGTGCATGCGGGCCGCCTACATCTGGACCTTCTGCCCAATTTAAGCCTAACCAACGCAATGAATCCAAAATCATTTTTTCAGATTCAGGGGTTGAGCGCAGTTGGTCAGTATCTTCAATACGAAGAATAAATTCACCACCGTGTTGTTTGGCAAAACATAAGTTAAACAAGGCGATATACGCTGTTCCCACGTGCGGGAAACCAGTAGGAGAAGGCGCGATACGGGTACGAACAGTCATAAGCAAAAATTAATTCAAAATGTAAATTACAACCATTATAACGAAAAAGCCCAAGTACTTAATGTTAAATTCAACATTCTGTACTTGGGCGTTTCAACTGCATTTGAAAAGGGGATCAAAGGCAGTGAATTTAATGCAGAGTTATGAGTTGTCTTGCGGGAATAAGGCTTGTACGAAACGGCTAAAACGCTGATTTTGCAAGGCAAAGAAATTTTGTGTTGGAGCAAGATGAATAGAAGTCAGCACCTTTAAATCATTATTTGATTCAAACTTTTGCTTGTCTGCCTGTTTTTGTTGGGTAAGGGCTTTTTCAATTAAAGAGCCTTTTTCCGCAGTTAAATGGGTCTTACTTTCAGTAGACTTGATCACAGCACTGTGACTGACTGTACTTAAGCTGAGTAATGCTGCGCATATGAGTTTAGATTTCATCTTGATTCCCCCCCTTTCCTTTATGAATGAACTCACAATTTATAAATTGTTTTAATCACTTAAATATTTAATCACAAAAACCTTAACAAAAGCAGATTTGCGTCACACTCTTAATAAGATCTTTATCATTATTTACTCACTATATACCGATTTTTCAGATGAGCTTTGATTTAGAACATGTTGTAACAAACAACTGTGGAGATATCGTGAAGATTTTTACAAAAGTCACAATAAAATAGTTTTGAAGCGGGTTTGATTGCTGTGATGTCGCTTATTTTACCGTTGAGTCTAAAAACGGATCAAAGTTTTATTCACTTTTCATATATCTAATTCATAAAAAGGTATAAATTTGGAATAAACGCTGCATCTTAAATTAAATTGATTAAAAACAATTAATTAAAGCTAAATTATTTGAATTTAATCATTTTTTGCATGTTTTTTACAAATTGCGCAGCGCCTAAGCATTGCATATATTGAGTGATAGATTAAAAGTGATGTGTGTTGTAATGAAAACTCAATTGAAAGCTTTATTGGCTGCTGCTCTATTGGCAACAGGTTTTGCTGCAACGACTGCTCAGGCTGCAGATCGTCAGTTTTTAAATGTATCGTATGATGCAACCCGCGAATTTTATGATGAATTTAACAAGTCGTTTGGTCAGTACTGGAAAAAACGTACAGGTTTAGACGTCAACTTTAAACAATCGCATGGTGGTTCGGGTAAGCAAGCGCGTTCCGTGGTCGATGGTTTAAAGGGCGATGTTGTAACTTTGGCATTAGCGAATGATATTGAAGAAATTGTAAAGTCAGGTCAGATTCAAGCGGGTTGGCAAAAAGAATTTCCTCATAACTCTGCGCCTTATACCTCGACCATCGTCTTTATGGTGCGTAAAGGCAATCCGAAAAAGATTAAAGATTGGAATGACTTAACCAAACCGGGCTTACAAATTATTACCCCAAACCCGAAAACAGGTGGTTTGCCGCGTTGGGTGTATTTGTCGGCTTGGGGTTATGCAGAAAAGCAACCGGGCGGTTCTAAAGCCAAAGCGCAAGAATTTGTAGGTAAGATGTACCACAACGTAAAAGTGATGGATTCGGCAGCACGTGCATCGATGACCACATTCGCTGAACGTGGCATTGGTGATGTGTTGTTGACTTGGGAAAATGAAGCCCTTGTGACTTTAAAAACCTTAGGCAAAGACAAGTTTGATATTGTTTATCCATCTATTTCTATTTTGACTGAACCTTCGGTGGCAATTGTAGATCGTACAGTAGAAAAAAATGGCAATAAATGGTTGGCGAAAGGTTATATCAACTATTTGTATTCGCCTTTAGGTCAGGAAATGGCGGCTAAACATTTCTACCGTCCACGTAATGAAAAAGTCCTTGCAAAATATGCTGCACAATTCCCGAAATTAAAAACTTTCACCATTGATGAAGTGTTCGGTGGTTGGGAAAATGCACAAAAAACCCATTTTGTGAATGGTGCAATTTTTGACCAAATTTATAATGCTAAGCGTTAAACAGATATTCATTTTCGGCTAATCTTTGATTGGATTGGCGTACAAAAAAATCTCTACGGAGATTTTTTTGTTCTTTAAAAAAGTCAAAAACGGTTTTCCCTATGAAAAGTAATATTTATCTACAAAAAGACGTTTGGAGCTTTGCCAAAACAAGGTAATAATGTGCAGTTAAATTTTAGCTGTATTGATTGAACCTTATGTCGCATATTTCTGTATTACTTCATGAAACTGTTGATGCCGTGTTGGCAGATCGCAATACAGGAATTTATGTCGATGCTACCTTTGGACGCGGTGGACACACGCGTTTGTTATTATCCAAATTGGATGCGCAGGCGCGAGTCTATGCCTTTGATAAAGATCCACAAGCTTTGGCTGTGGCAGCAGAATTGGCGCAGCAAGATTCTCGCTTTCAAATTATTCATGCCAGTTTTGCCGATATGCAGCAAGCGTTAAATGATTTGGGTGTCACTCAGGTCGATGGTGTGATGGCTGATTTAGGCGTGTCGTCACCACAGCTCGATCAGGCAGAACGCGGTTTTAGCTTTATGAAAGATGGCCCGCTTGATATGCGTATGGACAATTCGCAAGGCCCGACTGCAGCAGAGTGGTTGGTGGATATTGAAGAAGAAGCCTTAGCCAATGTGATTTTTCAATATGGTGAAGAGCGCTATAGCCGCCGTATTGCCAAAGCCATTAAACAGGCGGGTTATATTGAAACCACTGCACAATTGGCTGAAATTGTAAAAGTTGCCCATCCGAAGTGGGAAAAAAACAAACATGCTGCAACGCGTACTTTTCAGGCAATTCGTATTGCGATTAATAAAGAATTAGAAGATATTAAAAACTTCTTGCCACAGGCGGTTGAGGTGTTGAAACCCGAAGGTCGTTTGGCTGTAATTAGCTTCCATTCTTTGGAAGATCGTTTAATTAAACAGTTTATTCAAAAAGAATCGAGCTTGCCTGAAGATTCAGGTTGGGGCTTGCCACAACAGCAACAAGATACACGTCGATTGAAAAAAATCTTACGTGTACGTGCTAGTGATGAAGAAGTCAAAGCCAATCCACGCTCACGCAGCGCATGGCTACGTGTTGCAGAACGATTAGCTTGAAAAGGCCAATAATGAAAACTGAAAGCGTTGAAAAAAATCAATCTCAAGTGCGACTGAAAAAAATGGTCGCCTATTTTATTTTATTGGCGCTGGTGTTTATCAGCGCGATTATGGTGGTGTTTCAGGTGTTTGAATATCGCCATGATTATCGTGAGCTGAGTTCTTATATGCGCGAGCGAGATGACTTAAATGCCGAGTGGGGGCGTTTGTTAATTGAACAGCAGACCTTTGGTGCAACTGCCCAAATTGGCACCCGTGCGGTGACGCAATTGCGCATGTATTCACCGCCTGCACAGCAAACGGTGGTGATTTCTTTGCCTACAACTTCAGCACAACAATAAGGCGAGTTGCACATGGTCGATACGCGCAAAAAGCAAACCCGAAAGAAACAGCAATCGGTAACTGGAAAAAATGCCATTCATGTAGAAATGTGGCGTTTTTACTTAATGTGGGCTGTGGTACTGCTAGTGTTCGTGGCACTGGTGGGGCGTGCGTTTTATGTGCAAATTGTGAACCATAACTTTTTACAAAACAAAGCCAATGCCAATATTTTAAGAACAGAAAAGCTCAAAGCCATGCGTGGGGTGATTTATGATCGCCACGGTGTGCCTTTGGCAATTAGTACTCCTGTAATGAAAGTGGTGATTGATCCACGTGATTATTTTGACAATAAAAAGTTGTTTGATGAAATTACCGCAGAGCTGGAGAAAAATCCGACTAGCCGTAAATTGCAGCGTCAGTTACCAGATAAAAACTTAAATTTAGATGAACTGGCCGATGCGGTTGGCATGGATCGTCAGGAACTCAAAAATAAAATGAATGAGCGTCCGCGTTCACGTTATTTGGTTTTACAAAAAGAAGTGCCACCGCAACAGGCAGAACTGATTTTAAAACGCAATTTCCAAGGGGTATATACCGAAAAAAACTATAAGCGTTATTACCCTCAGCCACAGCCAAATGCACAAATTATTGGTTTAACCAATAGTGAGGGCACAGGTATTGAAGGCTTGGAAATGCAGTTGAATACTCGTTTGGCAGGCGTGGATGGCGAACAGCAAATCGTGCGCGATAAAAAGGGTAACCGTGTCAAAGACCCAGAAGTGGTGAGAGAGGTTGAACCGGGTGAAAATATCACCTTAAGTATTGATTCACGTTTGCAGTACATTATGTACCGTGAATTAACCGCAGCAGGGGTGGCCAATAATGCACGTTCGGCAACTGCTATTGCGGTGGATGTCAAAACAGGTGAAATTCTGGCAATGACCAGTTGGCCATCGTACAACCCGAACGACAAAAAAAGCTTATCGAACAAAGATGCGATGCGTAACCGTGGCGCGGTGGATTCCTTTGAACCAGGTTCGACCATGAAGCCTATGACTGTGGCAATGGCACTGGAAAGTGGCAAATATTCACCGAATACCGTGGTCAATTTAAGTGGTGGCTCAATGCGGGTTGGCAACCATACCATTCGTGATACCCACAACTATGGCTCACTGACTTTGGCGGGGATTATCCAAAAATCGTCAAACGTGGGGGTGGCGAAAATAGCTTTATCTTTACCGTATGCTACCTTACCGACTTTTTATAAGCGTTTAGGATTTGGTGCGCGTTCGGCGGTGAAATTTCCGGGTGAAAGCGCAGGTTTAATCTTGCCGCCAAGCAAATGGAATGTGTCCGAAGTGGCGACCATGTCTTATGGTTATGGTTTGAATGCCACTGTGCTGCAATTGGCAGATGCTTATGCCATGCTTGCCAATAAAGGTGTAAAAATGCCGCTGAGTTTATATAAATTAGAAGAACAGCCCAAAGGTGAACAAATTGTCGATGCTAAAATTGCTGACCAAGTTCTACTGATGATGGAAGCGGTAACTTTGCCAGGTGGTACAGCACGTCAAGCCAATATTCCAGGCTATCGAGTTGCAGGTAAAACGGGTACAGCACATAAACTTCGTGCAGACCGCAAAGGCTATTCACAGACCGAATATCGTGCCTTGTTTGCTGGGGTTGCGCCAGTCAGTGATCCGCGTTTAGCCATGGTGGTCGTGGTGGAAAATCCAAAAGGACAGTATTATGGTGGTTTGGTGGCAGCGCCAGTATTTGCTCGTGTGATGCAAGAATCTTTACGTTTAATGAATGTACCTTTAGATAAACCTTTAGAAACTCCCAACATCCAATAACAGGTGACGCATGTCTATCAGCTTTCAACATATTTACCGCAGTTCTCGCGTTGCAGATTGGATGACACAAGACTTTCAGGGCTTTCAGCTCGACAGCCGCCATGTTACACCAGGGCAAATTTTTATTGCCCTGACCAGTTTGTCTCAGCCTGAAAAAACCGCTCAATTTGCACAAGCCGCTTTAGATCAAGGGGCTTTGGCGGTGATTTCGGAAACTGAACTGGCAGTTGCCAATAATTTGGTGGTGCCCGATGTGCGTCAGCGCATGGGACACTGGCAAAAACAATATTTACAAGCGCGACAGCCCATACCTTTGGCACGTATGCTTGCCGTCACGGGGACCAATGGTAAAACCACCATTTCACGTTTAATTGCCGAATTGTTGATGTTGCAAGCTAAACGCTGTGCGGTAATGGGTACCACGGGCAACGGAATTTTGCCTAATTTGGAAGTTTCTACGCATACCACTTTAGATGCCTTGCAGCTGCAAAATGCTTTATACAGCTATGCACAACAAGGCGCAAAATTTGCCGCAATTGAAGCCAGTTCACACGGTTTAGAGCAAGGGCGCTTAAATGGTTGCGATATTGAAATTGCGGTATATAGCAACCTGAGCCGTGACCATTTGGATTATCACGGGACTTTAGAGGCGTATGCTGCAGCCAAAGCGATGCTGTTTCAGTTTGCCAGTTTAAAAGTTGCCATTATAAATTTAGATGATGAATATGCAGGCATCATGTTGCAAGCGGCTCAAGAGAATCCTGCTCAACCAAAAATTTTAACTTATTCCACGCAGCAGGCGGCAGATTATCAAGTAGAGCAGATTGAATACAGTCTGAATGGTGTGCGTTTCCATCTCCAAACTGCTACGGCAGAATATGTGGTGCAAAGTCCTTTGCTTGGACATTTTAATGTTGAAAATTTGCTGGCGAGTTTAATTGCCGCAGAGCAAGCAGGTTTTGCATTGCCAGATTTAATCCATACAACTGCACAACTCCAAGGCGCACCGGGGCGCATGCAAGTGTTACGGGATGCAGATCGTTTATTTGTAGTGGATTATGCGCATACGCCCGATGCCCTTATTCAGGTGCTGCAAACTCTAAAACGTCATGTCAGCGCACAGCTTTGGGCGGTGTTTGGCTGTGGTGGAGATCGGGATCGTGGCAAGCGCCCACTCATGACCCAAGCGGCATTAGATTATGCCAATGTTGTGCTTTTGACTTCAGATAACCCGCGTACAGAAGATCCTTTACAAATTTTTGCCGATATGCAAACTGGTGTCGATTTGTCGGTAGCACAGAGCCATGAAATTCATGATCGTCGTGAAGCGATTAAATATGTCGTCAAACATGCACAATCGGGTGATATTGTCTTGATAGCAGGCAAAGGCCATGAAAATTATCAAGAAATAGATGGGGTAAGACACTGGTTTGACGATGTGGTTGAAGTGCAATCTGCGATTGATGCACAACATTGTTCAGCTACTGCTTATCCTGCCCAATAAGGAATTTGTATGCACACTTCCACCACCAGTACCGCAATTTTAGACCCTTGGACTGCCGAACAACTCAAACAAGCAACACAGGGTTATTGGTTTAATGGGCAAACACCGCAAGGCGAAATTCAACGTATTTTGACCGATTCACGTCATGCCAAAGCAGGCGATGCCTTTTTGGCTTTAAAAGGTGAGCGTTTTGATGCGCATGACTTTGTGGCACAAGTGGCGACACAGGGCTGCTCTATGGCAATTGTCAGTCAGCCTGTAGATGCGGATATTTGCCAATTGGTTGTACCTGATACTCGCTTAGCTTTAGGACACTTGGGTGCCTTTCGTCGTCAGCAACATCCACAATTAAAAGTAATTGCCTTAACAGGCAGTAGTGGCAAAACTACCACCAAAGAAATGCTGGGTAGTATTTTGTCGCGTTTGGCACCGACTTTAATTACTCGTGGCAACCTGAATAATGACTTGGGTGTGCCGATGATGTTATTGGAGTTGAATGCAAGCCATCAATATGCAGTGATGGAATTAGGCGCCAGTCATCAAGGTGAAATCGATTACACCTCAAACTTGGTGCAGCCGCAGGTGGCAGGCATTATCAATATTGGTACTGCGCATTTGGGTGAGTTTGGTGGACGTGAGGGCATTTGTCGGGCTAAGTCTGAAATTTATGCACATATTGCCCCACAAGGCACGGCCATTGTCCCTGCTGCCGATGATTTTGCCGAACAGATTCAGCAAGCGGTTCAGTCGGAACAGCGTCTAAGTTTTGGTGAAGGCGGTGATGTATTTGCGACAGACATTCAGTTGCAGCCACAATCGGCAAGTTTTTGTTTAAATACCACGCAAGGTGTGCGTCAGGTTCATTTACCCTTTGCAGGTGAACACAATGTACAAAATGCCACGGCAGCTGCTGCTTTTGCACTGGCAATTGGCGTAAGTTTAGATGATATTGTCGCAGGCTTGGAGCAGGCACAAGGCGCAAAAGGGCGCTTAAACTTTATTCATCATGGCACGCATTTGTTCATTGACGACACCTATAATGCCAATCCAACCTCTATGCGTGCTGCAGGCGAAGTCCTTGCACAGCAAACAGGTGTGCGAGTTATGGTCATTGGTGATATTGGTGAGCTGGGCAATAGTGCAGCACAACAGCACTATATGTTGGGGCGTGACTTGGTGTCTATTCGTGGCATCAATTTTGTGGTGGCGGTCGGTGAATTTGCACCTGCGACCCACGAAGGTGCGCGTAGTACCCAATATGGAAAAAAATTACAGGCTTTTGTCACTCAAGAACAAGCCTTGCCGTTTTTAATTGATCTGGTAAAAACACATCAACCTCAGTCCATGAGTTTCCTATTTAAAGGTTCTCGTTATACCCATATGGAAACGTTGATGGCTGCATTGATGGAGAAAATTTAAATGCTGTTATGGTTATTTGAACAGCTGGCGGGCTATAACAGCTCGTTTCAGGTGGTTCGTTATTTAACATTACGTTCATTACTGAGTGTCTTGACTGCGCTTGGCATCGGTTTGGTGCTAGGCCCTGTGATGATTCGTAAACTGCAAGCATTAAAATACGGTCAAGCAGTCAGCTCTTATGCACCTGAAGGGCATGCCAAAAAAATGGGTACACCAACCATGGGTGGGGTATTAATCCTGCTTTCCATTGGTATTTCGACTCTATTATGGGCAGATTTATCTAACCCTTATGTCTGGATTGTACTGGCGGTCATGGTCATTTTTGGCGCTGTAGGCTGGGCAGATGACTGGATTAAAATTCGTTACAAAGACAATGCGGGTTTGCCTGCACGTAAAAAATTCTTCTGGACTTCGGTGGCCTCATTGGGTGCGGGTATTGCATTGTATGTGATTGCAAGCCAACAACCAAATCCTACACAAACCGCAGATATGTTGGATGTGTTGATTCCATTCTTTAAAGATTTCAGCATTCCTTTATCTTTGATTCCACTCGGTGTTGGCTTCATTATCTTTACTTATTTGGTGATTAACGGTGCCTCAAATGCGGTAAACCTGACTGATGGTTTAGATGGCTTGGCGATTATGCCAATCGTGTTGGTTGCGGCCGGTTTAGGTGTATTTGCCTACTTGGCGGGGGATGTTCGTTTTGCCGATTATCTGCACATTCCTTATGTGAAATATGCATCCGAGTTAGTGGTGATTTGTGCCGCGATGATTGGTGCAGGCTTAGCCTTCCTGTGGTATAACGCTCATCCTGCACAAGTCTTTATGGGCGATGTCGGTGCGCTATCTTTGGGGGCAATGCTAGGTACGATTGCCGTCATGGTACGTCAGGAAATCGTATTTGCGATTATGGGTGGTGTGTTTGTGGTTGAAGCGATTTCGGTCTTCCTGCAAATTGGTTCACTGCGCATGCGTAATAAACGGGTATTCTTAATGGCGCCGTTGCATCACCACTATGAAAAGAAAGGCTGGCGTGAAACCCAAGTGGTGATTCGCTTCTGGATTATCACAATTATGCTGGTGGTTTTAGGTTTAATGACCTTAAAATTACGTTAAGCCTATGCAACCAAAAATTTTAAAAGTCGGCACTCGCCGACTTTTTTATGTCGTCCACTCTGGAGAAAATGATGAATTTGCTGATGTGTCCTGTATGTCGTCAGGTATTGCAACTGCATGATAGAACATGGCGTTGTGCCAGCAATCACAGCTATGATGTTGCGAAACAAGGCTACGTCAATTTACATGTGGTGCAGCATAAGCACAGTAAAAATCCAGGGGATACACCTACTTCTGTGCAGGCACGCCGTGCATTTTTAAGTGCAGGGCATTATGCACCCTTGCAACAGGCAGTGGTGCAAAAAATTCGCACGTTACGCATCGAAAATTTGTTGGATATTGGTTGTGGTGAAGGTTATTACACTGCTGCCATGCAAGGCGAAGTGTTGCAGTGTGTCGGGGTGGATATTGCCAAGAATGCCGTACAAGTAGCGGCAAAACTGAATCCTGCAGTGACTTGGGTGGTGGGGACAGGAGCAACTTTGCCTGTTTTGGAACATTGTATTGATTTATGTGCCAGCCTGTTTAGCCCAATTCCGCAACAGGAAATTTTACGGGTTTTAAAAACACAAGGTTATTTGTTGGTGGTGACGCCTGCGCCTGAGCATTTATTGGCGATGCGTCAAGCTTTGTTTGAAGAAGTGAAGCCGCATGAGCCTGAAAAATTTATTGCGCAATTGCAAGACGCCTTTGATTTGGTAGAGGCTAGCGTGGTGGAAACACCATTACAACTCAATCAAAATGATTTAAATCATTTAATTGCTATGACACCTTATGCCTATAAAGCCAAAGCAGAGCGCCGTCAGGCGTTGGAACAGCAAACCCAGTTTGACGTGACAGCACAGCATCAAATTTATCTGTTTCAGAAAAAGTAAGTTTGAGTACTTCTGTAAAATTCATACTTTTGCAAAAACTGAATGCCCATAAAAAAAAGCCCTCATCTTTGTAAATGAGGGCTTTTTTCTGACTGCTTGTCTGTTGTTACAAGACTTCGTCAATTAAGTTTTCTAACGCATCGGGAGCAGGTTTGGCTGCATTGGGTTTGGAAGGGCTGTTGTTTGGCGCTTGCATGGCAGGCGGTGCAGCGTTTTCAGGAATTAACACTTCCTCGCCTGGTAAGTCGTCAAAATCTCGCTCAGGCGCACGTGCTGGCGCAACAGGTACAGGTCGATACAGTGGACGTGCCAAAGGCGGTGAAGCACGATAATCCTGCTGTTGTTCTGCATTCATTTGATTGAGTTCACGTTGTGGCGCTTTGGCTTTGCTGTCTAAACTGACCCATGCTTCAGGTGTGCCTTTAAGTGCATTGCCCATAAAATCTGTCCAAATTGGCAGCGCTGCGACACCCCCATATTCACGACGTCCTAAAGTGGTAGGTTGGTCAAAGCCGACCCAAGCTACAGTCACTAGTTTGCCGTTAAAACCTGCAAACCAAGCATCTTTGGCGTCGTTGGTGGTTCCTGTTTTACCGCCAATATCGCCACGACCAATTCTCAGCGCAGCACGTCCAGTACCATGTTGAATTACGTCACGTAAAATATTGGACATATCATACGCCGAGCTAGATTTTAAAATACGTTGTGCCTGTTTGTACTGACTACGCTCTGCCAATAAGTTCGGATCCTGTTCAGCTTGTGCCAGTTTTTTATTGGTCACTTCAATCACTTCATCATCGGGCGTGGTGGCTTCGGCACTTTCAAGCGTTTGTTCTTTGGAATTAATACAAGCAATACACGCATATTCAGGATTGGCTTGATAAATCACCTTGCCATAAGCATCTTCAATACGGTTAATGAAGTGCGGTTGAATACGGTAACCACCGTTGGCAAAAGTGGCATAGCCCGTTGCCATTTGAATAGGCAAAACTTGTGGTGTACCCAATGCAATGGTGTAGTTACGCGGAATCTGATCTTCCTGCAAACCAAAATCCATAAACAATTGGCGAGTTCGTTCAATACCCACATCTTGCAATAAACGTACCGAAACCGTGTTACGAGATAAATAGAGTGCACGACGTAACGGAATCATGCCTAAATGGCGACCATCGGAGTTACGTGGTGACCATTTACCAATGGTGATTGGACTGTCATTGACCATGGTGTGTGGTGTCATACCGCGCTCTAAAGCCAGTGCATACACAAAAGGTTTAATGGTCGAACCCGGTTGACGCCAACCTTGTAAAGTACGGTTGAATTTGGATTGATAGAAATTATATCCACCCACCAATGCTTCAATGGCGCCGTTATTCGGGTTAATTGCGACCAATTGACCTTGCACTTTTGGTACTTGTACTAATGACCAAGCGGTTTTATTTTCATTTGGACGTAAACGGACAATATCTTTGACTTTTACAATCTGTGCCGCGCGACTTGGCGCATTGCCTACACTGTTAGCATTGCGATAGGGGCGCGCCCAAGACATACCTGACCACGGTACAGTAACCGTTGTGCCATCTTGCATTATCGCTTCAAAAGAATTATTCAGTACTTTGCTAACTTGCGCAGGGTAGGTATTGGCATAAGCACGAAACTCATGCAGAGGCTTGTCATGTGCCTCTGCACCACGCCATCCGTGACGACGATCATAGGCTTCTAAACCTTCTTGCACCGCCTGTTCAGCATACATCTGACGTTTGCTGTCTACCGTCGTGTAAACTTTATAGCCCGAATCAACCGCTTGTTCGCCAAATTTACTGACCAGTTCAGCACGTACCATTTCTCCAATATAGGGATGTTTATTGCTAATGCTACGGTCTGGCATATCTAAATTAATGGGTTCAGCAATGGCTTTTTGGTACTCATTTTGGTTGATATAGCCCAGTTGCAACATGCGTCCTAAAATCCAGTTGCGACGCTCTAAAGCACGTTCAGGATTGACGACAGGGTTATAGCGTGACGGTGCTTTAGGTAAGCCTGAAATCATCGCCATTTGTGCAATCGACAGTTCTTCTAAGCTTTTGTTGTAATAAATTTTGGCAGCGGCCGCGATACCATAAGCATTTTTACCCAAAAAGATTTTATTAACGTATAAGGTTAAAATTTCTTCTTTGCTCAGGTTTTGTTCAATTTTACGTGCTAAAAAAATTTCGGTCAGTTTACGCTTTAAAGTGCGTTCAGGGCTTAAATAATAATTTTTCGCAACTTGCATGGTAATGGTAGAGCCACCAGTTTGCACGTTGGAGCCTGTTACCGCCTCGCTCACCGCGCGCCCTAAGCCTTTAAAGCTAATCCCACTGTGTTCAAAAAAGGCAGAATCTTCGGCTGCCAAGAACGCAAAAATGAATTTTTCAGGAATATGTTCATAATCGACAGGCACAGAAAGCTTGCCGCCATACTCGGCAATCAGCTCATTATCGGCACTATAAACCTGCAACGGTTTTAATAATGGCGCTTTTTTTAAGGTGGTCATTTCTGGCAAAGATGGGGTAATATAGAGATACATGCCATAGAAACCCATCGGTATTGCGACCAAAATTATAATTATGATCAAAAAAAATGGATGAACACGACCCGAACAAGATAGCTTTTTCATAACAAGTGCGTTTTAATAAGCGCTAATAGCAAACTAATTGCTGGTCAGTATAGCGAGTAGATTTACGGATTGTTAGATGAATTATTGTATCCGTAAAAAATTATAGACCAGCGCGGATTAGTAGGTTAAATTTTTTTGGGGATAAAAAAATAATAGGAATGGTATTATCGTGCGTAGGTTATATCGTAAGCCAAGTAAGGGGTTAATAGGTGTAGATATTAGTTCTACTTCTGTTAAGTTATTAGAACTCTCTGTTAAGAATGGGAGATATTGGGTCGAAAGCTATGCGCTGGTCCCACTTTCAGAAGGCAGTGTGGTTGAAAAAAACATTCTCAATCCAGAAGCAGTCGGGGATGCACTTGAGCGTGCATTGAACTTAGCAAACACGCAATCTACATCTGCAGCATTTGCAATTCCAACCTCAATGGTGATTACCAAAATCATTGAAATGGATGCAGATATGACCAGTGATGAGCGTGAAGTTCAAATTCGTATGGACGCCGAGCAATATATTCCATTCCCATTAGATGAAGTCAGCCTAGACTTTGAAGTCCAATCAGACCGTTTAGCCAATCCAAACCGCGTCAATGTGTTACTCGTTGCGACACGTTTAGAAAACGTCGAAGCACGAGTAGAAGCATTAGAGTTGGGTGGTTTGAAAGCCAAAATTGCCGATGTCGAAAGTTTTACCATCGAAAATGCCTTTAAAGTGTTCTCCGATACCCTGCCAATGGGTGTGAACACTATTGGTATTTTGGACATTGGTCATAGCATGACTACCTTGTCGGTGCTGCAAAATAACAAAATTATTTATACCCGCGAACAAACCTTTGGTGGTAAGCAGCTGACACAAGAAATTCAAAACCGTTATGGTTTGTCCTACGAAGAAGCAGGTCGCGCGAAAAAAAGCCGTACTTTGCCAGATGACTACGATGTAGAAGTGCTCGAACCGTTCTTAGAGGCGGTGGTGCAACAAGCTGCACGCTCACTGCAGTTCTTTTTCTCATCTTCACAATTTAACGAAATTGATCACATTTTATTGGCAGGGGGGAATGCCAATATTCCAGGTCTTGCGAAGTTGTTGCAGCAAAAACTGGGCTACCGTGTGACCATTGCCAATCCATTCTTGCAAATGGGCTTCTCTCCACAAATCGACATTAAAAAAATTGAAAGTGATGCACCGTCATTGATGGTGGCATGTGGTTTAGCAATGAGGAGTTTTGATTAATGGCAAAGATTAACTTACTCCCTTGGCGCGATGAGCTAAGAGAAAAACGAAAAAAAGAATTTATTGTATTTTGTATTGCAGCGGCTGCTCTTGGGGTGTTATTGGTGACTTTAGCGTGGTTCTTCTATAACGCGAAGTTAGAAGATCAAGAACAAGCCAATCAATTGGTGATCAGCACCAACCAAAACCTAGATGTACAATTAAAATCTTTAGAAGGCTTGCAAGAACAGCGTAATGCTATTGTTGAGCGCATGAAGCTTATTCAGGGCTTGCAAAGTCAGCGTCCAATTGCTGTGCGTTTAGTGGATGAATTGGTGCGTGTGACACCAAGCAATATGTACTTAACCAAAGTGAGTCGGACAGGCAATAAATTTACTTTTGAAGGTAAGGCTGAAAGTCCAAATACAGTGGCTGAATTCTTGCGTAATTTGGAAGCATCGCCTTGGTATCGCAATGCATTTATGAATTCATTCTTAGCCAAAGAAGAAAACAAAGAAAAAGCACCAAGCTCTGTGGTTCCTCGTGTAGAGGAAAGTTACGGTACTTTCGTAGTGACTTCAGATTTAGAAGATATTGCAATTCCTGTAACACCAACAGAACCTAATCCAACATCAGCAGCGGGGGCAGCACAATGAGTCTCGATGAATTTGATGAAGTAAATCAGGATGCTGCTGTTGCTCCGAAAAAGAAAATGACCGTTGAAAAGTTTTTTCAACAGTTCAATACCCTAGATCCAAACAATTACGGTGCTTGGCCGCTTTCGGTCAAAATTACCTGCTGGATTTTTATTATTTTCCTGATTTT
The DNA here is from genome assembly GCF_021560715.1 of Acinetobacter sp. SCLZS86. NCBI lineage: Bacteria > Pseudomonadati > Pseudomonadota > Gammaproteobacteria > Moraxellales > Moraxellaceae > Acinetobacter > Acinetobacter sp. SCLZS86. The sequence goes on along the minus strand of NZ_CP090864.1, from coordinate 2,870,100 downwards.
GGCTTTAGGTTATTTTGTCGTGATCAAGCCAAAGTTAGATGCCATTGCAGCAGCACATACACAAGAACAAAACTTGTTAAATGAATTCCGCGAAAAAGATTCTAAATTGCGTAATTTGCAGCAATATCAAGCACAATTACAAGAAATGGAAGCGAACTTTAATCAACAACTTGAACAATTGCCAAAAGAAACTGAAATTCCAGGATTGGTTGAAGATATTAACGTCACTGGCGTGAATTCAGGTTTAAAGTTTAAAAACATTCGTTTAGAGAATGAGATTAGGCAAGAGTTCTTTATTGAACAGCCAATTTCAATTGAAGCAACAGGTGATTACCATGCCTTTGGTTCATTCGTGAGCGGTACAGCAGCATTGCCGCGTATTGTGACCATGCACGACTTTGAAATTGTAGCGACTGAAAATACAGACAAGAAAACTGATATTCCGCAAGTAACCTATAAAGCGCAAGCAAAAACTTATCGTTATGTAGGCAGTGCAGATGCGCAAACTACAATGGAAAGCAGTGCAACCGATACTGCTGCGAATAGCGAGAAGAGTAATAAAAGAGTAAATAATACTGCGAAAAGGGGTAAAAAATGAAAATTAAAAAGCTTTCGTTGGCTCTGATGGCGACTGTATTGATGGTAGGTTGTGATTCTCGGATTGATGCTGTGAATACACAAATGGCTGAAATTCGTAATCAGCCGCCACTGCCAATTGAACCTGCACCTGTGTTTGAATCTGCACCAACTTTTAACTATGCAGCACACCAGCTCAAAAGCCCATTTTTGCCTAGTTCATTGGCGGCAGAGCTTAAAATAATGGCAGGGAAACGCGTTTATCCGAACCTTGCTCGCCAGTTACAACCGCTGGAAAATTACGCACTTGAATCACTGACCATGAAAGGCAGTATGCGTCAAAATGGTCAAATTTTGGCATTGATTCAAACACCAGACGGTGAAATTGAGCGTATCCAGCGTGGTAGCTATATGGGGGTAAATCATGGTCGTGTAGTAAATATCACACCTACACAAATTGATTTAATCGAAATTATTCCAGATGGTCGTGAAGGTTATGTAGAACGTCCAAGAAGTTTAGTTTTAATTGGGCCTGCGCCATAAATTAAAGGAATAAAAATGAATAACAGTGTGAAAGATTTTATTTTTGGGGATGGTAATACAATGAACAATTTGTTCCGTCAGTTTTCAATGGGTGCAGTCGCAATGGCCGTGATGCAAGTTGCCAATGCCCAAGTCAGCATTACCAACATCGTACCCATGCAAATTCCGGGGCAAGGCACCGAAATTCGTGTGATGTTTAATGGTTTGCCACCTCAACCTGCTGCATATCAGCTCGAACAACCTTCCCGCTTGATTCTAGATTTTGATAAAGCACAACAAACCCTGAAACAAAACAGTGTTGCTGTTGCGACAAAAGAAGCTAGCTCTGTAGAGATCAGTTCAGATGCACAGCGTTCACGTTTAACTGTGAACTTAGCAGATGCGGGGGCATTCACCACACGGGTTGAAGGCAACACCTTTATTTTAAAAATCAACTCAAAAACGGCTACCCCTGTGGCTGCCGTGACTGCTCAACGTAGTGCGCAAGGCGTTTCCAATATTGGTTTCCAGCGTGGCGGTGAAGGTGAAGGTCAGGTGGTGATTGATCTACTCGGTAGCAATACGCCTGTAGATGTACAGCAGCAAGGCAGCAAAATTGTGGTACGTACTTTAGGCAATAAAGTACCTGCACATTTGGCACGCCGTTTAAATGTCAATGACTTTGCAACGCCTGTTTCGACCATTGATGCACACAATGATGGCAGCAATGGCGTGATTACTATTCAGGCTGCAGGCAGCTATGAATATATGGCGTATCAAGCAGAAGACAAACTAACGATCAGCCTCAAACGCCCGGTTGATAAAAACCTGTTAAAACCTCGTGCAGCGCAAAGCTATACAGGCAAAAAGATTTCATTGGATTTCCAAGACATCGAAGTGCGTCGTGTATTACAGCTGTTGGCAGACTTTACAGGCATCAATATGGTGGCTGCAGATACAGTACAAGGTAACATTACCTTACGTTTAAAAGATGTACCTTGGGATCAGGCCTTAGATATTATTCTGAAAAGCAAAAACTTGGATAAGCGTCGTAATGGTAACGTCATCTGGATTGCGCCTGTTTCTGAATTGATTAAAGCCGAAGAAGAGGAAGCTAAGGCGATTGCGCAAAGTGTCAAGTTGGCGCCATTACAAACTGAATATATTCAATTGAACTATGCTAAAGCCGCAGATATTGAGAAGCTGATTACTCAAGGTAAAAATGCATCACGTAGTGGTAGTTCAAATACAGGTTCTGGTGCTGACCCATTAGGTGATAGTGTGGGCAGTTTGCTGAGCCCACGTGGTACAGTCTCGGTAGATCCACGTACCAATACCTTAATCATTAATGATACATCGGCAAAAATTGATCAGATTCGTCAAATGATTGATTTGCTTGATGTGTCTGTGAAGCAGGTGATGATTGAAGCACGTATTGTCCGTGCAACCACAGATTTCACCAAAGAAATGGGGGTGAAGTGGGGCATCTTGTCACAAGGGATTACCAACAATAATCACTTGTTAGTCGGTGGTAGTGATACCACCTTGTGGAACTTGCGTGAACCAGAAAAAGATGATGATACGGGTGGTTGGAAGTATGAAATTGAACGTCCGCAAAACCTGAATGTCGATTTAGGAGTGACCAGTGCAGGTGCTAGCCGCATTGCCTTTGGTTTAATCAGTTTATCTGACTTTATGCTAGATTTGGAATTGTCTGCATTACAAGCCGATGGTTACGGTGAAGTGATTTCGACACCAAAAATCCTGACTGCAGACAAGCAAAATGCCAAAGTCGCATCGGGTACGCAAATTCCGTATCAATCTTCTGAGGGTGGGGGTGTCAATGCTGTATCGACCACCGAATTTATTGATGCGACTTTAAGTCTGGATGTGACTCCAAGTATCACACCTGATGGTAAAGTCCAAATGCAATTAAATATCACCAGTGACTCACCAGGTGCAGCAACACCTACAGGTCAGCTCACCATTAACAAGAACGCCGTGAATACCAACGTTTTGGTAGATAATGGTGAAACTGTAGTCTTGGGTGGTATTTTTGAGCAACTAACGGCTAACTCACAAACCAAGGTTCCATTCTTGGGCGATATTCCTTATATCGGACGTTTATTCCGGAAAGATGTTAAGTCGGAAAACAAACGTGAGTTGCTGATTTTTGTTACACCACGAATTGTTAATGACAGCGTTTCAAGAAATCATTAATATATTTTCAATTTAAACAAAATTTATAGGTGACTCCTTGCTAAGCAAAGAGTTTGATACCCTACCAAATATCTATTTGGTAGGGCCGATGGGGGCAGGTAAGACTACTGTAGGACGCCATTTGGCGGAATTGTTAGGGCGTCAATTTCTAGACAGTGATCATGAAATTGAGCGTAAAACAGGCGCTACGATTCCTTGGATCTTTGAAAAAGAAGGCGAACAAGGGTTTCGTGGTCGTGAAACAGCAGTCATTGATGAGTTAACCACACGGCATAAACTTGTACTCGCTACAGGTGGTGGTGCGGTAACTCAAGCCCCGAATCGTGAATTTTTAAAACAACGTGGTATTGTTGTTTATCTATATACTCCTGTTGAAATTCAACTTCAGCGAACCTATCGCGACAAAAATCGTCCTTTACTTCAAGTCGAAAACCCCGAACAAAAATTACGCGATTTGCTTGCAGTGCGTGATCCGTTGTATCGTGAGGTGGCACATTATATTATTGAAACCAATCAGGGTGCCGCACGAGATTTGGCACAAAAAATATTAAATACGATTGTTTCAGAGCAAATATCTTAGGAAGAAAGCGACTTTTTCATGCAGACTTTACATGTTGAACTCGGCGATCGCCGTTACCCTATTTTTATTGGTAGTGATCTTCAACCCCAAGAACTACTTGCACCTTATATTCAAGGGCAGCAAGTCATGATTGTAACCAATACCACGGTTGCAGCTTTGTATTTAAGTCACTATGTGACCGCTGTTGAAGCACTGGGCAAAAAAGTGGCAACCTGTATTTTGCCTGATGGAGAACAATACAAAGATATTCAGCATCTGACTCTTATTTTCGATGCTTTACTTGAAGCGGGTTTTAACCGCGACTGTACAGTGCTGGCTTTGGGTGGTGGAGTGATTGGCGATATGGCAGGCTTTGCTTCGGCAAGCTTCCAACGTGGGGTGTACTTCATTCAAGTACCAACCACTTTATTGTCGCAGGTCGACTCAAGTGTGGGTGGCAAAACCGGGATTAATCATCCACTGGGTAAAAACATGATTGGCGCGTTTCAGCAACCACAAGTGGTGCTGGCCGATATGTCTCAACTGAATACTTTACCTGAGCGCGAGTTGTCTGCAGGCTTAGCCGAAGTCATTAAATATGCGCTTTTGGGGGATGTCGAGTTTCTAGAATGGCTTGAAACGCATATGGAAGCATTAGTGGCGCGTGATCCTGCCGTATTGGCAGAAGCGGTATATCGTTCATGTGCACATAAAGCACGTATTGTTGCTAATGATGAAAAAGAGCAAGGTGAGCGCGCTTTATTGAATCTTGGGCACACCTTTGGGCATGCGATTGAATCTTATTTGGGTTATGGTGAATGGTTACATGGTGAAGCTGTCGCGACAGGAATGGTGATGGCCGCTGATTTATCGCAGCGCATGGGCTGGATTTCTGCCGAAGATCTAGAACGTACAAAAAAAATCATTTCTCGTGCTAATTTACCGATAGTATGTCCGAAAATTCCACTGGATCAGTTTTTGGCTTATATGGCACATGATAAAAAAGTGTTGAATGGTCAATTGCGTTTGGTGCTCATGAAGCAATTGGGTCAAGCCATCATCACCAAAGAGTTTGACTTAGAATTGATGAAACAGGCGATTATAGCCAATCAAGCATAAAGGCAGCATATGACAGCACTGCGTACACACTGGCAAAAAATTCAACAGTCGATTTGGTTGCTGGGCGCGGTGCTGTGTTTATTGGCGGCACTGATTTTTTGGGCGGTGACTGACCGTGACGAACTGGTTGAAATTGAAAAACAACCTGAGTCTGAAATTGAATTGCAAATTCAACCTGAAAAGGTTGCTGCAACCACTTATTTAGGTGGTTTACAAGAAGAAGTTCGACCTTTGGAGCTCACCACGCGATTAACGGCTTCAGGCTTGCATGAGGGTGAATTTCGGGGTACTAAATTTATTCAGGAACAAAAAAATAACAGCACAATTGAATTGTTTCGGGTCAGTGATGAAAACATCATTAAAAGTTTTATTAAAAAGCAAACAGATCGGAGCAAGCTGTTTTATATTCGTTTAAGTGGTGAGGGGCAGTCTGAACAATATGTGATGCTATATGGTAGTTTTGGCAATAAACGCGAAGCTGCACATGCTTTGACAGCACTGCCATTTAAATTTCCTGAAACCATTCAGCCTGTAGTGGTGCAATTTGCAGATTATCGTCCTTATGTCAATGATTTAGGGGCAGATGAAATTGGATTGAGCACTAAATTATATGCAGTAAATTTACGTCCTGCAGCTGTGCCTGTAATCGATGAAAGTGTGTTAGCTCGTCCACCTGCAACCACAACGACTGCACCGACTACGCAGGCTGTTGCCCCACAAAATAGTACCACTAGTACTACGATTACCCGCCGTGATCAGGAGGGTAATGTCGTGGATGTACAAAAATCACAAAGTGGTACAGCGCCTGTTCAGCCTGATGCACCTGAACCTGAAGTGCGCGATCCTTTTAACTAATGTGCGGAATCCTCCATCTATAATCTGTGATTTAGATGGAGATGGATAGCACGCTATTTCATTCAGGTCTTTCTTGGTTTTGGATGTATTCCCGAATTACATCAATTGTAGCCCCGCCTGTTGTGAGTAGACAGTATGCTCTCGTCCAAAGTACAGGCTTCCAATAATACGGTTTTAGTTCTTCCTCAAATTCTTTGCGTATCAGTCGGCTTGACACTGTTTTTAGATTGTTAATGAATTTGCTTGGCATGATATTCGGGTGCATATCTAACAATATATGGACATGATCGGCTTCACCATTGAACTCGATCAAGTCAATTTCCCAATCGGTACAGTTCTTTTTTATGATTTCTTCAAGCCGATTGAGCATTTCATTTGAAAGGCATTTCTTGCGATATTTTGTTACTAACACTAAATGATATGTGAGCTTGTAAACACAGTGATAATGTGATTTCATTATATTTACACTAAGCAATTAATTTGTTAAATTATAACCATGAAACAACCTTTTTTGAAAGCGTATAAATATCGCATCTATCCAAATTCTCAACAGAAAGTGCAGTTTGAAAAGCACTTCGGATGCACTCGCTTTATTTTCAATTGGGCTTTAGCTCTTCAAACCAAAGCCCATTCAGAAACTCAAAAATTATTATCAAAAAAGGATATTCAAGACCAATTGGTTGCAATGAAGAAGCAACCTGAATTTGAATGGTTGAATGAAGTAAACAGTCAATCACTTCTTAGTGGATTACTTCATCTGCATACCGCTTATAACAATTTCTTTCAGCGATTGAAGAAAGGTAAGATTGAGTTTAGGAAGATTAAAGGCTACAAGCCAAAACCTGATGAAAAACGCCCATTGAGTCATATTGTTGGCTATCCACGGTTTAAGTCCAAGAAAGTACCTCAACGGTCTTATCAATGCCCTCAACACGCAACGGTGAGCTTTGAGCATGGTTTACTACATCTACCCAAAATTAAAGGGATAAAAACTGTATTTAGTCGGACATTTGATGGGAAAATTAAAACTGTCACCATTAGTAAAACAGCAACAGGTAAGTATTATGCTTCGATCTTAGTCGAGTCTGAGTTAGAGCTTGTTGCACCAACAACAGTTCAACCCGATCAAACTATTGGAATTGATATGGGTTTGAATCACATGCTCATTCAATCTAATGGTGATAAAGTTGAAAACCCAAGATACTTACGGCACGCTCAAAATCGCTTAGCTATACAGCAAAAAATATTTGCCCGAAAACAGAAAGAATCTAAGAGTTATCAGCGTCAAAAATTAAGTGTTGCATTCATCCATGAAAAAGTGCGTTTGCAACGCTTAGACCTACATCACAAACTAACGCATCACTTGATCTGTGAAAACCAAGCGACCACGTATGCTGTAGAGGATTTAGGGATAAAAAACATGGTAAGGAATCGAAAATTAGCGAAGTCTATTTCAGATGTAGCTTGGGGTCAATTTCTTACGATATTGCAATACAAGGCGAAATGGTTTGGCAAGAATATTCTGCAAATTGGAAGATTTGTACCAAGCTCTAAAGCATGTTCATGTTGTGGATACACCATGACAAAATTGCCACTAAGCATAAGAGAATGGCAATGTCCTGACTGTGAAACAGTGCATGACCGTGATTTGAATGCAAGCCTAAATATACGCAATTTCGCTTTAGCTGATGCACTAGGACATAGTGTTGTATAAAGAGTTCCTGTACCGCCATACTGTCAGCGCAGTGCGGTATCGAAAGGTGTAATCTCTAAGATTACATGGGTCGCAAAGATTCCCCCACCATAACTCTTAGTTTGGTGGTGGGAGTATGTCAACTAATCATAAACACTTCCAATATTCTTTTAGCTCAAGTCGAGTCATTCAAATAGCTACTTGAGCTTTATCCTTTTTGTCTATGATTTGCATTGAGCTATTTTGGCTCAGTTGCACCAATTTGATCTAAAAAAACTATTCTTCTCATACATAAATGCGTTCTAAAATGGCGCAGCATGGTGTATAAAAAGAATGAAGTGCACAAAAACAGTGCGAATTTGACTTAATAATGCGATTTTATTTTACATTTATGCGGTGAATGCTGAAATTTGGTTATGGTTGAATAAAAAAATAAAGTTGGCATTGTTTTTGCTTTTATTGGTGCATGAATTGAGTTGTTGTCCCTATTTTGGCGCAAAAAATTCAATGATTGTGCGAAACTGTCAAATTTGCCTGCTACATTCAAGTGTAAAAGTTGCGTAAATGATGAATGACACGTTTGAGGTTTAAGCCAAATCAGACTTAAACAAATGCGTGAAACTTCATTTACATAAGATTGATGTTTAGAGTTGTAAATTGAGTTAAATCGCAAAACTAGATTGTTTAATTGGCCCAATTGGGCAAGTAAAAGAAGGGTACGCTATGCACATGCCATCGCCTAATACTGTAGCTCCCGCTCAAGGTTTATACCAACCGGATGAGTTTAAAGATAACTGTGGTTTCGGTTTAATTGCCCATATGCAGGGTGATGCAAGCCATGATCTCGTCAAGACTGCCATTCATAGTTTAAGTTGCATGACCCACCGTGGTGGTATTGCTGCAGACGGTAAAACGGGCGATGGATGTGGTTTGCTGTTGGCAATGCCAAAGCAATTTTTCCGTGAAGAAGCAAAACGCTTAAGTGACATTACCCTGAGCGAAATTTTTGCAGTGGGTACAGTATTTCTGAACCTAGACCCTGCTTTAGCGACGCATGCTAAAAATATCCTGACCAAAGAAATTGAAGCAGAAGGTTGTAAAGTTTTGGCTTGGCGTGTGGTGCCCACCAATAATGAGGCATTGGGCGAAATCGCCATGCAGTCTTTGCCTGCTTTTGAGCAAATTATTGTCAATTGCCCATTGGGTGTGACTGAAGTTGAATTTAACCGCAAATTATTCTTGGCGCGTCGTCGTGCCGAGCAGCAATTGACTGCCGATCCATATTTTTATGTGACCACGCTATGCTCAACCGTGATCAGCTATAAAGGTTTGATGATGCCTGCAGCGATTGCAGACTTTTATACCGACCTTGCCGATGAACGTTTGGCATCGCATATTGTGGTGTTCCACCAGCGTTTCTCGACCAATACTTTGCCACGTTGGCCGTTGGCGCAGCCATTCCGTTACTTGGCACACAATGGTGAAATCAACACCATTACCGCCAACCGGAACTGGGCGATGGCACGTACCCCTAAATTTGAAAATCCATTATTGCCAGGTTTGACAGAGCTAAACCCAATTGTTAACCGTACAGGTTCAGACTCCTCAAGCTTAGATAATATGCTGGAAATTCTGGTGGGTGGGGGAATGGATTTATTCCGTGCCTTGCGTATGTTGGTTCCGCCTGCATGGCAGAACGTAGAAACCATTGATGCCGATTTACGTGCTTTCTATGAGTTCAACTCTAAGCACATGGAAGCGTGGGATGGCCCAGCAGGTTTAGTAATTCAGGATGGCCGTCATGCAATCTGTATGCTGGACCGTAATGGCTTACGTCCTGCACGTTGGGTGATTACCAAAAACGGCTACATCACCTTGGCCTCTGAAATTGGGGTGTGGGGTTATGAGCCTGAAGATGTGATTTCTAAAGGACGTGTTGGTCCTGGTCAAATTTTGGTAGTCGATACCTTTACTGGCAAAGTGCTAGATACGCAGGATGTAAATAACCATCTGAAAAGAATGCGTCCTTATCGTGAATGGTTACGTGAAAATTCAATCCGTTTACAAGGTAGTCCAGAGCTTGAAGAATATTTGTGTGATCAGGGTTTAAAAGGTGATGCCTTAAAAGCCGCACAAAAAATGTTTATGGTGACCTTTGAAGAGCGTGATCAATTATTGCGTCCAATTGCAGAAAGTGGTCAGGAAGCCGTGGGTTCTATGGGTGATGACACCCCAATGGCAGTATTGTCGCGTCAGGTACGTCATGTGTCGGATTATTTCCGTCAGCAGTTTGCGCAGGTGACCAATCCACCGATTGACCCATTACGTGAATCAATCGTGATGTCTTTGGAAACCTGTTTAGGCCGTGAACAAAACGTATTTGAGCAAGGCCCAGAACATGCAGACCGCTTGATTATTTCAAGTCCTGTGCTGACCAATTCCAAAATGCATCAGATTCGCACTTTAGGACGTAAAGGCTATGAAATTGCCGACATCGACCTGAACTATGCAGAAAGTGAAGGTTTACAAGCTGCGATTCAACGGATTTGTGAAGCTGCGGCGCAAGCAGTGCGTGATGGAAAAACTTTATTGGTGCTTACTGATAAAAAAATCCGTGAAGGTTATTTGCCTGCCAATGCAGTCATGGCGACTGGTGCGGTGCATCACCACTTAATTCAAGTCGGTTTACGTACCGATGCTAATATTATTGTGGAAACAGGTTTTGCCCGCGATCCGCACCAATTTGCAGTATTGCTCGGTTTTGGTGCAACCGCAGTGTACCCATATTTGGCTTATGATGTGATCAATGACTTGATTGCCAAAGGCGAGTTATTGGGCGATCCAGTCTATGCGCAAAGCAATTTCCGCAAAGGTATTGAAAAAGGCTTGCTCAAAGTCTTATCAAAAATGGGTATTTCAACTGTAGCCTCTTACCGTGGTGGACAATTATTTGAAGCGGTTGGTTTGTCTGCTGAAGTGGTGAATACCTGCTTTATTGGTGTACCGAGCCGTATTCAGGGTGCTACTTTTGCCGACCTTGAAAATGATCAAAAAAAACTGGCAGACACTGCGTGGAAATCACGTAAGCCAATTGATCAGGGTGGTTTGCTGAAATTTGTCTTTGGCAAGGAATACCACGCTTTTAACCCAGATGTGATCAATGCGTTACACAAAGCAGTGCGTTCAGGCAATTATGCAGATTTTAAAGAATATGCAGAAATCGTGAACAATCGCCCTATTGCGACCATTCGTGATCTCTTTAAATTGAAAACAGACAATTCAATTGCCTTAGATCAAGTGGAATCGGTTGAGCAAATTTTACCGCGTTTTGACTCTGCGGGGATGTCTTTAGGTGCGTTGTCACCAGAAGCACATGAAGCCATTGCGATAGCCATGAACACCATTGGTGGGCGTTCAAACTCAGGTGAGGGCGGTGAAGATCCTGCACGTTATGGCACGATTCGTAACTCGAAAATCAAACAGATTGCTTCGGGACGTTTTGGGGTAACACCTGCTTACTTAACCTCTGCAGAAGTGTTGCAGATTAAAGTGGCGCAGGGTGCAAAACCAGGCGAGGGTGGTCAGTTACCAGGCGGTAAAGTGAATGGGTTGATTGCACGGTTACGTTATTCTGTGCCAGGTGTAACTTTGATTTCACCACCACCACACCACGATATTTATTCGATTGAAGACTTGTCACAATTGATTTTTGATTTAAAACAAGTCAATCCACAAGCCATGGTATCAGTCAAGTTGGTATCTGAACCAGGTGTGGGGACCATTGCAGCAGGTGTAGCCAAAGCCTATGCCGACTTCATTACCATCTCGGGCTATGATGGCGGTACAGCAGCATCGCCGCTGTCATCTATTCACCATGCAGGTTCGCCGTGGGAGTTGGGTTTAAGTGAGGCGCATCAGGCATTACGTGTGAATGACTTGCGTGGCAAAGTTCGTGTGCAAACCGATGGTGGCTTAAAAACTGGTTTAGATGTGGTGAAAGCGGCAATTTTAGGTGCGGAAAGCTTCGGTTTTGGTTCAACCCCAATGATTGCCTTGGGTTGTAAATACTTACGTATTTGCCACTTAAATAACTGTGCAACTGGGGTAGCGACTCAACAAGATCATTTGCGTGAGGAACACTATATTGGTGAACCACAAATGCTGATCAACTTCTTCACATTTATTGCGGAAGAAACCCGTGAATGGTTAGCTGCACTGGGTGTTGCTAACTTGAAAGATTTGATTGGTCGTACCGACTTGCTAGAAATTTTACCGGGTGAAACCGAAAAACATGCGCATCTTGATTTAAGCGCCTTGTTGGAATCGCACCCTGCGGCAGAAGGCAAAGCGCAATACTGTCAAGTTGAAGGCAATGCACCGTTTGATAAAGGCATCTTGGCTGAAAAAATGATTGCAGAGATGTTGCCTGCAATTGAAGCAGGTACGGGCGGCGAATATTACTTTAATGTGAGCAACTGTGACCGTTCAATTGGTGCCCGTATTTCAGGTGAAATTGCGCGTCGTTATGGTAACTTGAGCATGGAACATCATCCTGTCAAATTGAACCTTACGGGTACAGCGGGACAATCTTTAGGTGTTTGGAATGCAGGTGGTTTGCATATCAAACTTGAAGGCGATGCCAATGACTATGTGGGTAAAGGCATGGCGGGGGGGCGTATTTCCATCTTCCCACCAAAAGGTTCGCCTTTCCAAACGCAGAATACTGCCATTATTGGTAATACCTGTCTCTATGGTGCAACCGGTGGTAAATTATTTGCTGCAGGTACGGCAGGTGAGCGTTTTGCGGTGCGCAACTCAGGTGCCTTTGCAGTCATTGAAGGCGCAGGCGACCATTGCTGTGAATACATGACAGGCGGTATTGTGACTGTATTGGGCAAAGTGGGTCATAACTTCGGTGCAGGTATGACCGGTGGTTTTGCTTATGTACTCGATTTAGATAATGACTTCGTTGACCATTACAACCACGAATTAATTGAGCTGAATCGTATTTCGACTGAATCGATGGAAGAACATAAAGCATTCTTAGGCCGTATTTTAGATGAACATATTGCCGAAACAGGCAGTGCGTGGGCGTATAAAATCCGCCATGAGTTTGATTTCTATAGCCGTAAATTCTGGCTGGTGAAACCAAAAGCTGCAAACTTGCAGACTTTGTTAAAAACCACCCAAGCAGATCCACAATAATCCACGACTCAGCATTCGGCAGGTGTGGATAACTTTAGACTTATACCCAGCGTAAAAGTGAAGTTATCTACACCCACCTACGGAGAAAGACATGGCAGAACGCCTACATAATGACTTTCAATTTCTGGATGTAGCACGCCAAGATCCAGAGAAAAAAGATCTCGATGTCCGCAAAAATGAGTTTGTGGAAATTTATAAACCGTTTACTGCAGAAGTGGCGGCCAATCAGACCCATCGTTGTTTGGGCTGTGGTAACCCGTACTGTGAATGGAAATGCCCTGTGCATAACTACATTCCGAACTGGCTTAAACTAATTTCGGAAGGTCGTGTTTTTCAGGCGGCAGAATTGTGTCATCAAACCAATACTTTGCCTGAAGTTTGTGGACGGGTTTGTCCACAAGACCGTTTGTGTGAAGGCGCATGTACCTTAAATGATGGTTTTGGTGCAGTGACCATTGGCAATGCCGAAAAGTACATTAACGATACCGCTTTTGCCTTGGGTTGGCGTCCAGATATGTCGCATGTGAAATGGACCGATAAAAAAGTTGCGATTATTGGTGCAGGCCCTGCAGGTTTGGGCTGTGCCGATATTTTGGTGCGTAACGGAGTAAAGCCGGTAGTCTTTGACAAACGCCCTGAAATTGGAGGCTTGCTGACCTTTGGTATTCCAGAATTTAAAATGGAAAAAGACGTGATGAAACGCCGCCGTGAAATTTTTTCTGGCATGGGGGTTGAATTCCGTTTAAATACCGAAATTGGTACAGATATCACGATTGAACAATTGCTTGCAGATTACGATGCCGTGTTCATGGGCATGGGCACTTATACCTATATGAAAGGTGGCTTTGCAGGCGAAGATTTAGATGGTGTTTATGATGCGCTGGATTTCTTGATTGCCAATGTTAACCGTTGCCAAGGCTGGGAAAAAGACCCTGCAGAATACATCAGTGTTGAAGGTAAAAAAGTGATTGTACTGGGTGGTGGTGATACTGCCATGGACTGTAACCGTACATCAATTCGTCAAGGTGCGCAGGAAGTGACCTGTGCTTATCGCCGTGATGAAGCCAATATGCCAGGTTCACGCCGTGAAGTGACCAATGCCCGTGAAGAAGGGGTGAATTTCTTATTTAACCGTCAACCAATTGAAATTGTCGGTGAAAATGGTAAAGTCACAGGTGTAAAAGTGGTCACCACGCAATTGGGTGAGCCAGACAGCCGTGGTCGTCGCAGCCCAGAGCCTGTACCAGGCTCAGAAGAAGTTTTAGCTGCAGATGCCGTGTTGCTAGCTTTTGGTTTCCGTGCTAGTCCTGCAGATTGGTTTAGCACTGCCAATATTGGGGTAGATGGTTCAGGTTGTGTAGTGGCAGCAGAACAGCAAACATTTAAGTTCCAAACATCTAACCCGAAAATTTTTGCAGGGGGCGATATGGTGCGTGGTTCTGATTTGGTCGTGACTGCAATTTGGGAAGGTCGTCAGGCGGCAGAAGGTATTTTAGATTATTTAGATGTCTAAACTGGCAGAATATCGCTAGATAGTAAAGGAGCTGAATTTCAAGGAATTCAGCTCTTTTTTTAATAGATATCTTCCATAAATCAAGAAATGATCGTTATATTCATATTTAAATGGATATTGAAACTTCCTTCTTCCTCTGGGAGAAGGAATTTCCTTTGCAGAGATTCAAAAATAATTTATGAAAACAACCTTTTGTAGTGGATAAAATCCCCTCATCCTCTTGCGGAATATATCCCTCATTCCTGAACCATATTTGGCCAAAGAGAATGAACATCAATATCAATTCAATTTGCAGTAAGCATTCTGGTAATACACTGCGATTAAACAAAATACACAAACAGGTCAGAATTTCACGTTAGAATGAAATCATTTCATACAAATACAAAGAAAATTTAGAGGTTAATTTATGAATTTCACAAAAAAAACCATGCTCGCAGTAGCTTTAACCAGTACTTTGACATTAAGCGGCTGCGGCTATAACACCTTACAAGTGAAAGATGAAGCTGTGACTGCTTCTTGGTCAGAAGTCCAAAACCAATATCAACGCCGTGCCGATTTAGTGCCAAACTTGGTGAATGTGGTCAAAGGCTATGCCAAACACGAAGAACAAGTCTTGACTGAAGTCACTCAGGCACGTGCCAATGTCGCAGGCTTAAAAGTGGATAAGTCGGTATTAGAAGACCCTGCGTTATTCCAGAAATATCAGGAAGCACAGGCGCAAATGACCAGTGCCTTATCACGTTTAATTGCAGTGTCTGAAAATTATCCAGACTTAAAAGCCAATGAGCAATTCCGTGATTTACAAGTACAACTAGAAGGCACAGAAAACCGTATTGCCGTGGCGCGTAACCGTTACATTAGCACAGTGCAAGACTTTAACAGCTATGCACGTCAGTTCCCGCAAGTCATGACCGCAAAAGTCATTGGTATGGACACCAAACCAAACTTCAGTGCCGAACAAAGCGCACAAACCGCACCTAAAGTTTCGTTTGAATAACGCCTAGGAGGATGTCTGGATGCTGCAATCGCACAGCAAGACCCGCATAAATCTAGTGCAGATGCTGCTGCTCATGGCAGTTATGTGTTTCAGTGGCTTGGCATATAGTGAAGTTGCCACAGCAACCGATGAAACTGCCGAAGCTGTGGTGCTGGGTAAAATTGTGCAGCAACAGCATCCTCAAAGTGCCAACCCTATCCCAGATCTTGCGAATTCACGTCACTCTACATCGAGCACTCAGCAAGCACCTGTAGAAACACCCGTTCAGCAACCGCAAATTGCCAATGATATGGCAGATGGTGAATCCATCCGTGCTTTGCCAACCTTAAATCAGCCCGTGGTCGATCAAGCCAATTTGCTCACTGCTGCAGAAAAACAGCAAATCAGCCAGCGTATTTTAAATTTACATCAACACGCCAAAGCTCAAATTGGCGTGGTGATTGTACCGACCACAGGGCAGGAAGATATTTTTGATTTTGCCATGCGGGTCGCAGAACAATGGCAGCTCGGTTCTGCCAAGCAAGACAATGGTGTGTTGATGGCAATTGCAGTCAATGACCGCCGTATTCAAATTTTAACAGGTTATGGTTTAGAGGGCGTGCTGCCCGATATTGTGGTCAGTCGGATTATTAACCAACGCATTACGCCGTATTTTAAACAAGCGCAATATGCACAAGGCATAGATGCAGGCGTGGCAGAAATTGAACGGATTTTAAACTTAGACCCCGAAGTTGCGGCACAGGCAGCGCAAGAACTGAAACAGCGTCAGGAACAAGCCTTGCAAGAACAACAGGCGCGTGAAAAAACCTTGAGCACTGCTTTATTTATTTTAATTGCGGGGGTAATTGGCTCACTGATTGTCGGAAAACGCCTAAGTGCTTCAACCGCCGCCGTGGCAGGAACAGTAGCAGGTTTGGTCAATGGTGCAGGCTTAATCACCAGTTTAATGATTGGCGCAGGAATTTTCTTTTTACTCATCACTGCCATTGCACAGACCATTTTCCAAATTTTCTTGTCCTCTGCAGGGCGTGGTGGCGGAGGTGGTGGGGGCGGTTTTGGTGGTGGGGGCGGCTATAGCGGCGGCGGTGGTGGCTTTGGTGGGGGAGGAGCATCAGGATCATGGTAACCACAACCGATACAACAGAAATTATTACTCAACCGAAAATGGACATTGCAGCGCGTCCGAGTGTAAAGCGTTGGCTGAAGCATTTCTTTTATTTACCTGCCACCAAACGTTTTTTTAATGCGCAAGATCAACATGCCATTGCAGAAGCGGTGACGGCTGCCGAGCATGGGCATGTAGGTGAAATTCAGGTGGTGATTGAAGGTTGTTTACCCTCGCGGTTGGCGTATGCGATAGATACGCATACCCGTGCACGCCAATTATTTGCAGAATTAGGTGTTTGGGATACTGAACTGAACAGCGGCGTTTTACTGTACCTGAATTTGTGTGAGCGCAAGGTGGAAATTGTGATTGACCGTGGCATTAAAACCGCGACCACGCAACAGGTGTGGGATGAGGTCTGTGCACATATTGTGCAGGGTTTGGCACAGCAGCAATATCGGCAAGCAGTGATAACTGGTGTGCAAGAAATTGGTGAAATTTTGTATGTGTTTTATGACCGCCAGTTGCTAGATCAGCAAAATGAATTGGGCAATGCGCCGATTATTTTGGGATAGATCTTTGTCAATCAATGTCTCTCTTTTAAAGATGGGGGGAGGGCTTAGTCATGATTTTTTCTATAAACTTTCCTTTGTAATTTTAGAATTCTCCTGCTTGTGCCGTAGATGGCTTACTAGGTCAAAAGCATAAAATTACAAAGAGACCCATCGTACACAACTTAAATTTGCTTAAAGAAAATACATCGGAAAATAGTTTACTGCTTTTAAAAAGATTTGAGTTGAGGCTAAGTGTCCGAACTTTATAATTGAGATAGCCACTAAATTTGGTAATTTAGTGGCTTTTTAGTCTTTATTTCTTTTTCCAGTTACAGGGTTAAATGCTATATTTGTTCATTCTTTTATCTTAGGAAATATTTACGACAATTAAGGTTTAAGTATTTCAAAGGTAGGTTTTTAATTGGGGAAAAATTAAAAAATGAAGAAGCAACGTATTCTTCTTATAACACGTAATTTACCACCTTTGGTTGGGGGGATGGAGCGTCTAAACTGGCATATGGCAGACGAGCTGAGTAAATATGCAGAGGTTAAAGTCGTTGGTCCTACAGGTGCTGCTGCAGTTAAACCTAAAAACATTCAGGTTTTGGAGTCACCTTTAAAGCCTCTCGTGTTATTTATGTTGATTGCATTGTGCAAAGCTTTTTGGACTGCTGTGTGCTTTAAGCCAAATGTGATTATTGCTGGAAGCGGTTTAACTGCTCCTTTAGTTTGGTTAGTCAGCAGGCTTACGGGTGCTAAAGCAGTTGTTTACCTGCATGGTTTTGATATTACTGCTGCTCATTGGGTGTATCAAAAAATTTGGGTTCCTTTTTTTAAACGCATGGATTGTGTAATTGTAAATAGTACACCCACGAAGATATTGGCACTGAATGCAGGTGTATTAGAAAAAGACATAAGTATTGTACATCCTGGTGTGACTTTGCCTGTAACAGCTCAGCCCTTAAATGCGATCCAGTCTTTTAAGAAAAAATATAATTTAGAACATAAAAAAATATTGCTATCAGTCGGTCGATTGACTACACGTAAAGGCTTAAAGGAGTTTGTTGAAAATTCCTTAGCTTATATTGTTCAACAAGAACCAGATGTGGTTTTGGTTGTAGTTGGGGAGTCACCTAAGAATTCTTTAGGCGCGGGGCTACAAACTCGTGAGGAAATTTTAGAAGCAGCAAGAAAAAATCAAATTGAAAATCATATTCTATTTTTAGGGGTAATTACCGATAATGAGCAGCTTGCGACTATTTATGAAGCCGCGGATATTCATGTTTTCCCAGTACGGCATATTCCTGATGATCCAGAAGGTTTTGGTATGGTTGCAGTAGAGGCAGCAGCACACGGTACACCCACAGTTGCTTTTGCAACAGGTGGTATTGTGGATGCGGTAGCGGAAGGTATCTCAGGTTATCTTGTCGAAAAGAACAACTATAGCGGGCTGAGTAAACAAGTTATTGCATTATTAGCCGACCCTCTACCAAAAGAGAACATCCAAGATTTTGCGGGGCAGTTTGAGTGGGGGCGTTTTGGACAAGGTATAGTTCAGCAGATAGAAAGATAAAAGTATGGAACAAGCTAAACAACGACAAGCGCATGCTGTATTAGACACATCTTCACGAGTGGCTAAAGCAAAAAAAATAGAGATTCTAATGCAACTTGGCTCTTATACGGAGCCACTTCGAGTATTAGAAATTGGCTGTGGATCGGGTGGTATTGCTTATTATTTTGCAACGCACCCCACGTTAGAATGTGAAGTTTTTGCAGTCGATGTGTATGACAACCGTCTTGTATCTGATGGTTATCATTTTCAAAAGGTGGATGGTGTAGAGTTACCATTTTTTGATCATTATTTTGACTTGGTTATCACTAACCACGTAATTGAACATGTGGGTGAATATTCTCAGCAGCAGCGACATCTTGAAGAAATAAAAAGAGTATTAAAAACAACAGGACAGTGTTACTTAGCTGTGCCTAATCGCTGGATGCTCACAGAACCCCATTATAATTTAAAATTTTTAAGCTGGTTACCACATTCTTGGCGGAGTAGCTATTTAAGGTTTTGGGGTAAAGGCGATTTTTATGACTGTGAACCGTTTAGCCTATCGGGATTGGAGAGCTTATTAAAGCAAGTAGACCTTAAGTTTGAGAATTTAAGTGTACAGGCAACCAGAGTTACTTTAAAACTAGAGATGCCTAGTAGCTCTATAACGTCATTTTTAGAGCGTGTACCTGATAGTGTGTTACAGCTTCTTAGACCTATTATTCCAACGTTGATTTACAAAATTGAGCTAAAGGAATGAGTAATAAAGATAGTAAATTAGCAATTTGGTTTTTGACTGTTCGTACAGGTACGGGTACAGATGTTTTTACTGAACGCTTAGTCGAAGGATTACGAAAGCGAGGTATTAGGGCAGAAATAACGTGGCTACCTCTTCGAGCGGAGTACTTGCCTTGGACAATCGCTATTCCAAAACCACCAAATTGGGCAACTATAGTTCATGTTAATACTTGGTTGCACAGTCGTTTTTTACCCAAAAATTTACCAGTGGTTGCGACTTTACACCACTCGATACACGATCCAAATTTACGTCCATACAAAGGTTTGCTAAGAGCGGTGTATCACCAGTATTGGATAGCTCCAAATGAGCGTCGTGTTATGCGACAAGCAGCACGCGTTACGGCTGTTAGCCAATTTGTTGCAGATATGGCAAAACAGACTTTATGTGATGTTCCTATACAAGTTATTTACAATGGCATTGATACTGATTTGTTTTGCCCAGGTAATAGGGTACGACAAAAAAATGAACCTTTTCGGCTTTTATATGTTGGTAGTTGGATGAGTCGTAAGGGGGTAGATTTATTATCTCCTATTATGCGTGAGTTGGGTGAAGGGTTTGAGTTATACTATACTGGCGGTGCGGCTGCTGAAAAAGACAAAAAAACAATGCCAAATAATATGCATGATTTAGGACGTCTTAATCAGCAAGAAGTTGTTGAAGTGATGCAAAAGTCTGATGTTTTTTTGTTTCCATCAAGAAGTGAAGGGCATCCTTTGGTTGCTATTGAGGCAATGTCATGTGGTCTTCCAGTTATTGCATTTAAAGGAACTGCTGTTGAAGAAATCATAGATCATAAAATTAATGGCTATTTAGTAAAAGACATTAATGATGCTGTGAGCACTATAAATAAAATTTATGAAAACGCCTCTAAATTAACGCAATTATGTAGCATGGCAAAAGAAAAAGTAAACAACAATTTTTCAGAAAAGAGCATGTTACATTCTTATATTAACCTTTATGACACCTTATATAAAATTTGAGATCAAGCTATTATGCGCATATTATTTGTTCTTCCACGCATGGTTACTGGCGGTGTTGAACGGGTTACATTAAATTTAGTCAAAGAATTACAAAATAGAGGTCATGATTGCGCATTTGCTTTAAGAAAAGCTCATGGTGAGTTGCTACCCGAAGCACAAGCTTTGTGCCCAGTCTATGAAATCGGAGCAAAGGGCTTACATCAAGTTGTACCAAAGCTCAGTAGCCTAATTCACCAATGGCAACCAACACATATTGTGAGTGCCTTAGCCGATGTGGGTTTTCTAACTTACTTAGCGATTAAATATTCAGGGCAAAAGGTGTTCTGGGCACATGGGGTACATGGACCCCATCATTTAATTACAGCGCAACCTACCTTTATAGGTAGGTTGCGTTTTAAGCTTGATAAGCTATTTTCCTCTGTAGTTTATCAAAAATGTAACGTGGTTATTGCTGTATCAAATGGTGTGCGATACGATATATTAGATAAATTTAAAGTAAATCAAGATAAAGTTATAACTATTTACAACCCTGTGTTAGATACGTCACAGCTTGTACCAAGAATACCAAAAGAGCAAATATTAAGTAACCCACCAAGAATAGTTGCATTAGGTCGGCTTACTCGCCAAAAAGGTTTTGATATTCTTATCGAAGCGATGAGTAAAGTTCCTCAACCTTGGCTATTAGATATTTGGGGTGAGGGCGAAGATAAGCAAATACTACAAAGTTTGATTAACCAATACGATCTACAACACTATGCCTTTTTGAGGGGTAGCACAAGTAAACCTTTTGATGTATTAAGACAATCTGATTTATTCGTGCTGTCTTCTCGATTTGAAGGATTGCCTACTGTACTGATAGAGGCTATATGTTGTCAGTGTAATATTGTCGCTACAGATTGTCCTCATGGTGCTGTAGAAATATTAGAAAATGGTCGTTGGGGCATTTTGGTAAAAAATGAAGATACAGATGCTCTTGCAAAAGGTATTATACAGGCTTTAACAGGAGAGAAAACGGTCTCTCCACAGGCATTATTATCGCGTGCAGAGATATTTGTAACGAAAAAAGCAGTTGATAGCTGGGAAAGTGTTTTGAGGAGTTTCGAATGAAAGCACAAATGATATGGTCACGTGGTGAATTAGAAACTTTGGATAGATGCCCAGCTTGTAATAAGAGTATTGAATCTAAACCACTTTACAAAAGATATGATGATGAAAATATTATTCCTGATGAATGGAACATCTATCGTTGTAATCATTGTCAGTCATTTTTTGTAAATCCAAGACCTACTCTAGAAAGCTTGCCAGCACTCTATCAAGACTATCTTACACATAGGACAACTGAAATAGAACCAGTCTTCACAAGTAATTCATTATCATGGAAATTAATTAGAGGATTTTTATCATTAAGATTGGGAATTGTATTTAAAGAGAAATGTCTAAACATAGGGTATCTAGTTTTTATGATAATTCCAGCATTTCGTCATAAACTGGATCGGTTTGGACGAAACTTAATATTAAAAAATTTTAATAAAAAAGGAAAGTTACTTGATTTAGGGTGTGGTGCGGGGGAATTTTTGAATGTTGCAACCATGATGGGATGGGATACTTACGGGTGTGATTTTGACCCTGTAGTTGTAAAGAAATGTCGGGATGACGGATTTGATGTCAGGCTTGGCGGATTAGAAGCTTTTAGCACGGGTGAAACATTTGATGTTATTACCATGAACCAAGTCATAGAGCATGTTGCTAATCCTCAGAAAATAATAAAAGATTGTTATCAAGCATTAAATAGCGAGGGCTACCTTTGGATTGGAACTCCTAATCCTAATGCTGCTGGTGCGAGATTTTTTGGTGCTGCATGGGTTGGATTGCATCCACCTTACCATTTGTGTATACCTTCACAGAATGAATTAATTCGGTGGCTTAATGAAGCAGGATTTGACCATTACAAAGTCTTACAAAGAGGGACTCATGCAAAATTTAATTGGATAGAAAGTACAAAACTTGCTGGTAAACTAGGAAAAAATAATATTTACTTTTCTAAAGCAAATTATTTAAAAGCAGAGCTTGTTAATATGTTTACGCCTAAAAATGGAGAAGAAACGGTTATTATCGCTTTTAAAAAATAAGATCTTATACTATTGGTGGGCTAAACTTCGTAAGAGATTTATGATGATTAAGTTTTTTTACACCATTCGCCGTAATAAAAGAAATTATTCTAATAAATAGCTTTACAAGAAAAGGGGAAAATCTTAGCATTTCTTGCATTCTAGTAATCTTTCCTACTCTGTACGGTTTGGCTGTCTTGTTAATACTTTTATTCCATATGTGAGTATAGTCAGATTGTTGTAATAGGATGGGCTTATCTGCATTTCTTGTGGTTCTAACAATCACATAAGTTTCATTTTTTGTTCTAATGTTTATACGCTGCCCATTATCTGGTCTATTTACTTTGTACCATTTTTGAGGATCATATAGGTCAGATAAGAAAACCTCTGTATCAATAAAACCATTCTCCTTCGAATAAAGTGAAAAGAAAAACTCTGGAGTAAATTGGTAAAAACCATGCCCGCAGAAGCCATCTGCTGGCAAGATGTGTAATATTGTGCCACCTATTTTACAGGTGTTTATTGTGTTTTTAAATGCCTGTGCTACATCGAAAATATGCTCAGAACAGCCAAAATCCAATATAGTATCGTATTGGTTTTTTAACTCTTCAGGTATAGGGTGGTTATAGTCATAGATTATGCTTGCGTCTTCATAATCCGAATTGTCGATAGAGTCTACTTGCTGTGCAGCAAAGTGTTGAATCAGTAAGTCCTCGCACCATGCGCCTTGATCTGTGCCAACCCATTTATTTGCGAGTTTAGATCCTACTAGTACAGCGTACCTCCCTAATGTGAGCGTTTTTCCAAGCTTCTTATTTTTCTGCTTATTATATTGGAGTAGTTGTAGTGAATGAATATCAATTCCCATTATAATGTTTCCTTTTTAACGTATTCTTAGAGACTAAAAAACCACTAGATACCACCATCCCCCATTCCGAAATAGCCAGAGCCCATATCATACCGACTACACCCAGCAAAGGATAAAAAATAACAGCCCCAATAACAAGTGCAAACATACCAAAAATTTCGACTCCCGCTCTAGCCCAAGGTCTGTCTACCGCCATTAACATACTCGCAAGACTAAGCCTAAGCGCAAGAGCAGGTACAACCCAGCAGAGCCATTGCAGGATTTGGGTAATACCTTGGTATTGTTGCCCAAATAGCCACTCTACCCACGGCGCAAACAACCATAACAGCCCAGCCAAAATAACACCATATACCAGTACCGAGACCAATATCCAACGATTCAACCGTTCTAACTGTGCTTTTGTCTCAAGCTGCCCTCGGAATAATCGAGGTAATGCCGCCAGTAATAAGGCGGTGACAGGCAAAGTGGCAGCACCCACTACTCTTGAGGCTGCAATATAAAGTCCGCCTATTCCTAGAGGCAGTAGCTTCACAGCCAGCATCTTATCTAGCTCACTAGGTCCTGCAGCGGTGAGTGCTAATGTGGCATAGCCTGCACTATGTTTAAGCTGTGGTGGGGTTGCCAGTTGCCACTGGTGAGGATGGAGCCAAGCATTTTGTTTGTACCATTTCATACAGAATAATGCCACTACCGCACTAATCAAGTATAGCCAAGCAAACACAACCAAAGGATGAGATACCGCGAGCAGCATGACCACGAATGCTGCTAAAGTTCGTAAGGCTAAAGGAAAAATCATCAATAGTTGGGAACGGGCGGTTTTTTCAAGCGCCAGCTCTTCGGTGGCAGGAATCAAAAACAAAGGAAGCAGTATGGTTTCCGTTAGCCCGATACAAAATATAATCGACCCAGATAACCCAATATTTTGAAAAAATAACAGATAGCTGGCAATATAAACAAAAAATAGAATACTGCCCGTGATCAACGTCGTCGGTACAGCATAGCTGAGTACATGTGATCGTCGTTCTGGATCTTTGGCAACCTCAGCAAACAAAACAAGATGCGTCCCAAAAGTTGAAAATGTACCCAGTAATACAGCTAAAGCTGCTATCCCAGCAAAAGCAGCGTATTGGTCGGGCCCAAGCATGCGGGCGATGACAAGCAAAGTACCTGCTTGGATGAGTAAACGTAAACCCAGTACGGCACTAGTGCGTAATGTAGAGCGAGCGATTGGGCCCATAAAAAATTATTGACTATCCTTATACATCAAAGCCGTTACTTGCTCTGAAATAAGCCCCATTAAGAAGATCATAATGCTACCTGTATAAAGCAATGCACTCATATTGGTAAAACGTCCTGCATCCCATAAGGTATATCCATACCACCCTGTTGCCATCATAAATAACATCACAGCAATGGGTAAAAACATCTTTAATGGTGAAAATAGTGTGGCAATTTTAAAAATAATCAAAAAAAACCGCACACCGTCTTTTAAGGGGCGAATATGACTTTTTCCAATTCGTTTAGCCGCATGAATAGGGACATAACCAACAGAGTATCCTGCACGGAAAAAAGCCATCGTACTAGTGGTGGGATAAGAAAAACCATTAGGCAGTAAATATAAAAATTCACGGAATTTATCTGTGCGGACGGCACGAAAACCAGAGGTGAGGTCTTCTACTTTTTGTTCAGTCATATATGTTGCAAGGTTATTGTAGAGTGCATTGGCAATACCACGACCAATACTGGCTTGAGAGCCTTTTTGTCTGGCCCCTACAACTAAGTCATAACCTTGTTCAATTTTCTCAATCAAGCGAGTGATATCTTGCGGATCATGCTGCCCATCTGCATCCATAAAAACAATAATGTCACCTGTTGCAGTACGTGCCCCTGTTTTAATGGCTGCACCATTACCTTTTGAGTAAGGATGAGTGACTACTTTAGCACCAGCAGATTCTGCAACTTGTTTTGTTTGGTCTGTAGAACCATCATTCACCACGATAATTTCATGAGCAAGCTGTAATTGTTGAATCTGTGCAAGGGTTTGACCAATCGCAGCAGATTCATTTTTTGCAGGTAGAACAATACTAACTTTCATGGTTTGCTCTTTTTTTAGTAAGCATAGCATTATCTATAATACGCTGTTCAATCTCAATCTCTTTGATCCAAACATTCTGAGTATCGAGTTGCTTTGCTTGTTGCAATTGTTGTTGAGCTTGGGTCAACTTATTTTGTAGACGATATACTTGCGTGAAAATTAAACGCCCATTAATATCTTCATGTAACATGATCGCATGTTGCATAAACTCTTCACCTTTTTTAAAATCAGAAATCACTCCCACAAAATATTGTGTTAATAATTTATAAATTTCTGATTTTAAACGATTGTCTATTCCTTTGTTATCTAGTCCAGCAGCAATAATCGATATAGCTTGCTCATGAGGCACTTTACAAAAGCCATTAATTTGACAATTTGAAAAGGCGCTCAAAAAACTGACATTACTATTTTGGAAGGGTTTATATTCCAAACGCCAGATTAATTCATTAATGGTTTGTTGTGAAACAGGATTTCCGAGATAAGATGCTAAGTGTAACTCAGCAAACCAAGCACCATTCGCAGGTATATAGCTATTTTTCGCTTTATTTAAGGCGTGTTGAGCAAGCTGTGCATAATGCCTTTTCTGTTGTGAATTTTGTTCATTTTGCATTAGTTTCATATAAATACGGGCCAATTGATAATTAGCGCGATCTGACTGTGGGTGCATCGCCGCTTCATACACTGCATGATCTACAAGATTTGACCAAATTTCGGAGCGCTGCCATGTTGTCCATGCTAAATTAGCAATATAGATAGCACTTAATATATAAATAAAAGGTTGAATTTTTTTATTATTAATTTGAGCAATATAATAGACTGCTGAAACTATAAAGCCAATGATGCCAAAGTAATTACGATGTTCATGGACTAATTCAAGACTAATAAAAGTTGATTCGAGCAACTGACTTATCACATACCAACCCCAAGCAAAAAGTAACATAGGGTGTTTTTTAAACAAGGCTATACAAGCTAGGCTAATTCCAAGTAGTCCAGCCAAAGAGTATAGTGTTGTTATTGGCTGAGTGATTGATTTGGAAATGGTAAAATCATCATGATATAAACTTAAATCCGAAAGTAATGGATAAAAGGTCATTTTTAGATAATAAAAAATCACTCGTGATTCGGTAAGTAGTCGCTCATCTAAAGTAAAATCACGTCTTGCGAAATTTACAGGGTTAAGATAGGGTGGCAATAAATATAAAAATATTAATCCAGCAGCAATTACTCCACCCCAAAGCATATGAATTAATTTAATTTTTTTGATATAAATCGGTTGAAATTGTAGGTTTTTAGCTTGGAAAATAATCAATTCAACCCAGTAAATTAAGGGAATAAATAAAATTCCAGATTCTTTACTTAGTATAGAGGCTAATAGGCTTAAAGCTACACCGCATAACGCAAATATAGTATTTAATCCGGTGATTGCTCGAGTACGCCAGAAACAATAAATAGCAAGTGCGAATAATCCAAATAATGTGGATAGGCTAGTCATGCGTTGTACAACGTACAATACGCTGGTTAGATTTAAAGGGTGAATGAGCCATATTAAACTGACTAAACAAGCAAGATATACAGCAGATTGAAGCGAAATTGTTTGGTATTGTTGGCTTAGCCATTGAAATAATTTTAGGCTAATAATAAAAACCAATAAACCATTGATTAAGTGAATAAATAGATTTGTAAATTTAAAATAAAAAGGCTCAAAACCTGTAAAATAATGATTGAGAGCAAAGGACAACATGCTGATGGGGCGACCTAGCGGACCTGCATCACCAGCATACCAAGCAGATTTTAAATTTTCATAATCTAAAGCTGAAATTGCTATTTTTTTATTATCAATAATATTTGCTATATCATCAAAAACATAATCACCATGTAATCCTGGAAAATACATTAAAAATGAAAATAATAATAATAAAATTAAAATAAATGTTGGTTTAATTTTATAAATTATTTTAATCAAATCAAGCCCCAAATACAAAAAGCAGAAAATTCATCTTACTAGTAAAACTTTATAAAAAACAGTAAAATTAATTTAAATAAAACCGCAATATGATTAATTTTAAACCATATTGCGGTGATTTTCATATATTAAAAACCTAAATAGCCTCTTAATATAAATTAGCGACAATTTGAAGGACGGAATTTAGCATCTAAATTACCACTACTTGAACCGGAACAAGACCACTCCATACCACCACCTGATGGAGTACCTTTCATAATTAAAGTTGCGCCTGCAGCAACTTTAGTATTATAAGTAATAACAATCGTACTACCATTTACAAGCACAGATCTTACAGCATTACCCTTAATACTGCCAGCAGGTGCCAAGCCAACTGAAGCATTACCGGTAGCGCCAGGCCAACGATTATTAGATGAATAAAACTCAGTAATACCTGTTTTAGCACCACCAGCCAAACTTAAACCTTCAGAAACGTGTGAACGTTTCGTATAGTTCTGATAAGCAGGAATCGCAATTGCAGCCAAAATACCGATAATAGCGACAACAATCATAAGCTCGATGAGCGTGAAGCCCTTCTGCATTGTATTCATAACATTCTCCACAAATGTTGTTAATTTAGTTATAAGCTTTGTAAGCTATTTTAATATTAGCACTAAACGTGCCAACTTTTATTATAGACAATTTAGACAGAAAAACAGCATCTTATACATAAAAAAATTCACACTATAAATTTCACGGTATATTTTTGTTAAAAAGTGACAAATATTGTCAGGTTGAATCTTATACTTTGGACAAATATTGTAAGCGTCCGCTGAATCCCATACCTATTTTTTAATTCGATTTAGGTTTCCAGCAGTGTGGCAGTAACTCTTCAATCTGGGTCACTTTATGTGTCGGCAGCCTTTTCAGCACATCACTTAAATAGGCATACGGATCCAAGCCATTCAGCTTTGCTGACTGGATTAAAGTCATGATGTTTGCCGCTCGCTGACCACTGCGCAGCGAACCTGCAAACAGCCAGTTCTTGCGCCCCAACGCCCAGGGACGCATCTGATTCTCGACCCAATTATTGCAAATAGGTAGATTGCCATCATCCAGATAGCGGCTTAAAGCTGGCCAACGCTTCAGAGTGTAATTGATGGCCTTGGCGGTGGGAGAACTCGATGGCACTGTCAGATGATGTTGGTTGAGCCATTCATATAGTTGTTGCATCACTGGTTGACTATGCTGTTGTCGGTATTCGCGGCGGTCTTCCGCTGTACCATCGGTCTTTTTCCTGAGCTCTGCTTCTATCGCATACAGTTTCTGAATCAGCACTAATGCCTGTTCAGCGACCTGACTTTTTTTGGTCACATGCAGTTCATGGAATTTACGACGCGCATGCGCCATGCAGCCCACCTCAATGACCTGACCTGATTTAAAACGTGCTTTATAACCACTGTAATCATCACAGACTAGATAACCCTGCCAGCCTTTCAAGAACTCTTCAGCATGCTGGCCTGAACGACTATCCTGAAAGTCATAGATCACCGCCTGAACTGGATTGTACTGTGTAGTGGCATAGGCCCAGACATAACCTTTCTTCGGTTTTTTATTATTCTCACCCATCCGCATGATGGTGACCGGTGTTTCATCTGCATGCAGCACCCGCTGTTGCAGCACCACCTCTTTTAAGGCATTGGCCAGAGGTTCCAGTTCTACACCGCAGCGACCTATCCAGTCAGATAACGTGGATCTGGACAGATCAATGCCAGCCCGCTGATAGATCAGGCGCTGACGGTACAGCGGCAAATGATCGGCATATTTCGATACCAAAACATGGCTGAGCAGTTCAGGTGAAGCAATGCCTTTATCAATCACATAGGCGGGCATCGCTTGCTGAGTCAGAGTGTCACACTGATCACAGACCCATTTACCACGCACATGCTGTTCCTTATAGAACTGTGCCGGTCTGAAATGTAGTTTTTCACTGACATCTTCGCCGATACGACGGAGTTGGCAGCCACAAGCACATTGGGTTGATGCAGGTTCATGCTCAATACGGATGGTGTGTAGATGATCTGGCAGTGGTCGACGTTTAGGTTTATTGGTTTTGGCTTTCTGTGTCGCTGCATTGGTTTTATCTGCATTTAGCCGTTCCAGTTCTAGATCAACCGCGGCAATATCTTCTTCAACCGCTTCATCCCACAGATGGATTTGTTTTGCCGTTAAGTGTTCATTCTTTTGGGCGAATTTGTGCTTTTTAAACAGCGCCAGTTCATGCTCGTATTTTTGATTGAGAATAGAAAGATGTTGAACTTTAGAATCTAATTGCTGGTTTGATTTTTCTAATTCTTGATTTGATTGTGCCAGAGACTGATGCTGCATCGCCAACTGTCTGGTGAATTCCAGCAGTTGTTCATGGGTCAGTTGGCTTAAGTCAGGCAGCGTATTCATGACCGCAGTATGCCTGAGGTCATGAAGAGAATGAAATAGAACGTTTGGAGGATGGCAGAATGGTCGAGCTTGGTTTAGAGCATATTCACCACTTGCTGCAATCCAATTCTCTGCCAGGGCAAACCTTGGATTAATGCCTGTAACTGTTCCGGGCTGAGGGCCACGGTTTCACCTTGGTGAACTTGAGCCCAGTGAAATTTACCCTGTTCCAAACGCCGGGCACACAGCCAGATGCCCAGTCCATCATGTACCAACACTTTCATACGATGACCACGTTTATTACAGAACAGGTAGGCGCAATGCGGTTTGATGTAGCCAAAGGCTCTCACCACCTGAGCCATGACAGTATCCATTCCTGCTCGCATATCCATGGGCTGGGTAGAGAGCCAAATTTCATTGATACGGATCATGTTGCAAGTACCTTGAGTAATTCTGCTAAAGCAGATATTTTCGATACTTGCCATTTCAAGCCAATTTCTGCTTTTGAGTGGGGTAAAGTAATTTGAACTTTTAACATGTCAGTAGGAGTAGGATCTAATGGTGCAGAGCAAGATAAGGCAATAAATGCAGGTTTATTCGGTAGTGGTGAGCGATCACTCCCTGGCTTAGCATCAATTAAGCGAATCCATTTGGATACAAGATTTGTATTCAATCCATGTTGCAAAGCGACTGAAGCAATTGAAACGTCTGGTGCTTTACAAGCCTGAACGATCTGCTGTTTAAATTCAGCACTGTATGTTCTTCGTTTTTTCGCAAGAGATGCGATGGATGTCTGATTATTTGTAGTCATAAATTTAAGTCCCCACTTGTTTCTAAGTGGGGACTAAATTAAGGCTTATAGGATGAATTCAGAAGGTGTGTTCAGCGGACGCTTACCAAATATTGTCATTATGTGAAGTGCATCACACTTTTGGGCTAAGCAGCGGGAGCATAACAAGACTCACTTAAAGTTGCTTGTCCATTTGTATGCAATAAGCTTGTGTAATAATTTGCAACTATGCGGATCAACGTAATATGCTATTTGAAATAGTAGTTAAGTTTTGTCATCTTGGCTATTGAAAAGGATTTGTGTGCTGTTTTAAGTACTCGATACCAATTTGCTTAGAACCAGCGTAAGTTAGATGTTGATTATCTCTATATAAAGCAACATTATTAAGTGAAGAAAAACAAGAATTCTTATTACAAATTATATTGTTAAAATCTATAACCACAAGATTTTTATGTTCTTTTTTAATTGTGTTTAATATTTCATGCCATTCCATAAAGTCTTCTTCATATTTTTTTCTTTCAAAACTGCAATCTGAAAAAGAAGATCTCACATGACAGTTGACATCCACGTCTGTAAGAATTGGATTGTCATTCATTAAAACAGGTATAGCACCTGAATTTTCAATCAGAGTTATAGAATTCTTCAATCCTTCTATAAAGAATGCTTTAGAGGAAGAGGTGGAAGGAGTTGTATTTGTAGAGTAAAGATTGCGCTTCCAGTTATGAGGGAAGTAACCACCCATAACGACATACTTGAATTTATTTGCATGTATGAGATCAGCAACTGTTGTGTTATGGGGGTAATAATCTGATATTAAATGAATCTCCTTGCTTTTTGGATTTTGTACAGATCTGTGCAGTCCGTATAAAAAGGCTGAGGAAGACTTTGTGAGTTCATAACCTTGTAAATTGGCATCTAATAAAAGGTGATTGATGAAGCCTGATTGTGCATTAGCATGACTATCTCCAATCAATAATACAGAAATTTTTTCAGCATTTTTATTACCCATCAAACAATCGTTAATGGGGTGTTGATTTTGGTCAATACATTTTATGATTGGTGTATCCAGTGTATTATTATTTTCTTCTTTTTGGTGAAATAGTGAGCTACTTGTACTGAGAAAAATAATAAATAAGGATGGAAGGATAAATAATTTTTTTATGGGCATAGTTGCTGTTTTTGAAGTTTTTTTAATTTTTTTCTCAATTTTTTCATAAGTTAAGACAGAAAATACAATCGTAAAAATTAAAATTAAAATTTTTATAATTAAATTTAAATTAATAGAAAGTGTTGTTAAGTAAACAATAATAGGCCAATGCCACAAGTACATCGGATATGAAATTTTTCCTATATACTCTATCCATTGGGTTGAACGTCCAGTGAAGTATCTTCCAAAGTAGATAAACCCTGCAGCAGCGAGACAAGGGAGTAAGGCTGTATAAGAAGGGAAGAGAGATTGATTATTAATAAAAAAACTTGATGCAACAATGATGGAAATAAAAAGTATGCTTAGTATTATTGATGTGTTTTTCTTCGGCTTTGAAGAAGGCAGGAAAACTAAAGCTGCACCGATTGTAAACTCAAATATTCGTGAAGGGAGTAAATAGTAGGCGGCAATCGGATTACTTTGAATTAGTATATGAGAGGTAATCAATGAAAGTATAGTAATAAAAAATAATGAAAAAATTTTAAAATTTCTTGATAGTTGAATGATCCCTAAAAGTAATAACGGCCAAATTAAATAAAATTGCTCTTCTAGGCTTAAAGACCAAATATGTAAGAGAGGTGTTGATTTCCCTGAAATACTAAAATAATCGTTTAATAAAGTGGTGTAATAAATATTGGATGTGAGAGTGACAGTTGCTGCTGCTGTTTTTAAATACTGAAACCATTCTTCAGGGGTAAGAATGAAGTAAAAAGCAATAGAGCAAATTGATAATACAGTAAAAAAAGCTGGCGCTAGACGTAGCACTCTTCTTTGATAGAAGTGTTTGAAAGAAAATGATCCTGATCTATTTTTTTCCAACAGAATATTTTTTGTAATGAGATATCCTGAAATAACAAAAAATACATCTACGCCTATAAATCCACCTGAAAAAAAAGAAAAATCTAAATGATTCAGTATTACTAGTATTACTGCAAGTGCACGTAAAATATCGATATGTGATTGATATTCGGACTTCATAGGATGCTAAGTCTTTTTTTATAAATAAAAATTAAGGGAATGTAGCAGAAGAATTGCGATTTGAGAATGGGCGAATTCAAACATGAGGTGCGACAGTTTCCTTTTTTTATTATCATAGCTCATCTTTTTTTCAACTGTTACAGCATGAAATTCTTCCTCTTGCTTCTGACCAGTATCTTTATCTCCGTTGCATGGCTATTGCCCATTCACTATCGTCCGTGGGTCACCTATACAGGCGAACTTTACGCATTTTTTGCCTTGTTTGCTCTTGCAGCCAGCCTTTTTAAAGCAAAATTACAAATACCCAAAATCAGCCTGCCCTTACTGACATTGAGCAGTGTTCCACTCATTCAGTGGGGCTTTGGCTTAGTCTACTTCTTTGACAAAGCTTTGCTCAGTAGCGTGTATATCTTCAGTTTTTGGTTGGCAATCATTTTGGGCTATAACTTCACGCAAAACAACAGCGAACGTGAACGCATCTTTACGGGCTTTAGTTATGTGCTACTCGGCGTGGGAAGTATTACCGCATTCATGGCAATTTGCCAGTGGCTCACACTCGACCAATACCTGCCAATGATGGTGGATATAAAAATTGGACAACGCCCTTATGCCAACTTCGCCCAACCGAATAATATGGCGACCTTTTTGGTAATGTCACTCATGGCATGCCTATATTTATACGAAAAACAAAAACTTAAAACCGTATGGATTGTGATCGCAGCTGCCATGATTTTGGTCGGTGTGGTACTGAGTCAATCGCGGACTTCATGGTTGGCGTCACTGTGTCTCTTGACCTATTTGAGCTATCAACAATACCGTGGCGTGATGCGGATTAAATGGCGCTATAGCTTGCTGTGGTTTGCCGCATTTATCGGGCTGGTTTTTATCGCACCTGCTTTTAGTCAATTGCTTTCACAAAGTGCAGACCTTTCGGTTCAATCTCGTGATGTGGTACAACGCGCCACAGGTGATATGTCGCGCTTGGCGATTTGGCAGCAAATGCTCGCTGCGATTGAGCATCAACCATGGTGGGGCTATGGTTGGCATCAAACCAGTGTGGCGTATGTCATAATTAGTGAATTTGTGCAAGGTCCTGTGTGGATTCGTAGCGCACACAATTTCATTTTAGACTTTTTACTTTGGAATGGTGTGATACTCGGCGTGCCATTTTTGGCGTATTTGGGCTATTGGGGCTACCAACTGCATAAATATACCCAATCGGTGGAATCGGTTGTGGGAATTTTAATGCTCGGTGCATTTAGCGTGCATGCCATGCTGGAATTTCCACAAAACTATGCCTACTTCTTGCTGCCTGTAGGTTTTATTATCGGCATGATTCAGTCACAGCGTGTGTTAAAAGGCTTAACTTTATCTGCAATTTATTTACGCACGACTTTTGTGATTGGCGCATTGTTGTTGATGCTGATTTATCGTGATTATGAAGTGATGGTGCCTAAACTGAATCAGTCGGTACGCTACGAACACACACCTGAAAAAATCACCCATCAAGAGCATATTTTTGTACTGGAAGAATTTAACCGCCGCATTGAGTGGATTCGTTTAAATCCGTATAGCCTACAAACGCCTGATCAATTGCAGGATATTCATGAAATGGTGTTGAATTATCCAACCCGCTACGATTTATTGAAATATGCACGCGTATTAGCATTTAACGGTTATGAAGCAGAAGCCCAAAAGCAATTATGGTTGTTAAGCACTTTGTGGCAGGTCAATGTAGATTATGCGACTTTATTGGATAAGGCAAAGCCGCGCTGATTTGTGTAGCGCAAGGAGGGGGATTTGAAAATAGTGAGCCAAATATGGTGAAAATTTTCAATGTTGAAAATCTCTCCCAACTTCTCTTTAAAAAGAGAGGGGTATTCATTATAAAATTGATTTCATGTGCGAAAATTTAAAGAGATGCTGAAATTTTGTTCAGATAAAGGGAGTTGTGTTAGAATTGTATGATCTATTCACACAATAAGGCATGCTGATGGCGAGAACTACAAGTGTAACAATTGGCCCACAACTCGATGACTTTGTGAGCAAACTGATTGAATCTGGACGTTATGGTTCAACCAGTGAAGTGATGCGATCTGCATTAAGATTATTGGAACAGCAAGAAAATCAAACTGCAGCTTTAAAGCAAGCGATTGAAGCAGGTGAGAACAGTGGAGAAAGTACACTTAGCCTAAAAGATATTGCGGCTCAAGTGAAGCAGAAGCATCGTGTATAAGCTATCAAATTTAGCTGTCGACGACTTCACTGCTATTTATGAATACACCTTACTTAACTTTGGTGTAGCTCAAGCTGACCAATACACGCAACATTTGGAAAATACCTTTCATTTGTTAGTGAGTTCACCGCTGATTGGTTATGCATGTGTAGATATTGGCGAGGGAATACGCCGTCACGATCATCATCAACATGCTATTTTTTAAAAAAAACAGGATTATGGCATTTTTATTATTCGGATATTGCATCAACAGATGCAACCCATGAAACATTTTTTTGCGTTATAAATACTTTTTTATAAATCCAAGAATTTAAAATGCGCATAAGTAAAATATATTGATATTGAGAGCTTCTTCATTAGAGATAGGCAAGATACTGAATTTTAGGTAAAGTGCCCCAAAAAACAAAAGACTGGAAAAACCAGTCTTTTGAGTTATCTAAACGAGATGAATTTTAGAGTTGACTTTGAATATAGTTTTCAATGCCTACCGTTTCAACCAAATCAAGCTGTGTCGTTGCCCAGTCTAGGTACTCTTCTTCTTTCTCTAGAATTTCCTGAACCAAATCACGAGTTACATAGTCCAGTTGTTGCTCTGCCAAAACCACCGCTCTTTGAATCGCTTCAATATTTTCTTGGACTTTACGCACATCGCAGTTCAGCACTTCAGCAGTGTGCTGACCGATATACAATTTGCCCAAGTGTTGTAAATTTGGCAGACCTTCTAAAAATAAAATACGTTCAATAATTTTGTCAGCATGTTTCATTTGACGAATCGACTCTTTATATTCAGCCGAGCCGAGTTGTTCAATACCCCAATCATTAAACATACGTGAATGTAAAAAATATTGGTTAATCGCAGTCAGGTGATGATACAAAACTTGGTTTAACTGATTAATCACATCACGATTGCCTTTCATTGCAGCACTCCATCAACAATTTCTGCCTTAAACCGCTTAAGGCAATCTATATTTCTATCTTAAACAAGACTGGACAAAATGGCGAGTGATTTAGGGAACCGCAAATGAAAATCGCAATCGAAAACAATTAGCTAGGCAATGTGGAAAAATGTAAGCCAAGAAAAACCCGCTGTAGTCGAAAGCGGGAGAGGAAAAACACGGTAAAAATTTAAATAACTAAATGTGGGGAAATGTATTAGAAAATATGAGATTTATGCAGCAACGGCAAGACGAGATGCAATTTGTGCAATTTCATCGCTAATGATAGCGCGAGTTTCAGGTGCACAGCGACCACAACACGTGCCCAAGTCAAACATATCGCGAATTTCACGATAGCTTTCTGCACCATTGGCAACGGCTTCTTTAATGTCTTGATCTGTAATACCACGGCATAAGCAAACGTACATGAATGCAACCACAATAATTGAAATAAGATAAGTGTTATTATTGATAATTATTATCGTTTGTCAATAAAAATCATTTGAAAAGTCATTTATTGTAATTGGGTTTTTGAATAAAAAAATGCCACCTGATAGGTGGCATCGTTTATTTGTTTTTAAGTATTTGAATGATAATGACTTATGAGTTGATGATAACCACACCATCCATTTCAACCAATGCACCTTTAGGTAAGCTGGCTACACCTAAGGCTGCGCGTGCAGGGTAAGGTTGCGCAAAATATTCCCCCATAATTTGATTGACCAATTGGAAGTGAGATAAATCAGTCAGGAAAATATTGAGCTTGGCAATATCGGCCAAAGAGCCACCCGCCGCTTCGCAAACGGCCTTTAAGTTATCAAATACGCGGCGAATTTGCGCTTCAATGCCTTCCACCAATTCCATGCTGTATGGGTCTAAACCAATTTGACCTGATAAATAAACAGTATTGCCCACTAAAATGGCTTGAGAGTAAGTACCAATTGCTGCAGGTGCATTTTCAGTATGGATGACTTGGCGAGACATTGATTTCTCCTAAAATAATGTACGAACATCATAGACCATCCGACTGCATCACAGTAGTCTTATTGGTAACTAATGCGAAAAGTAGTGTCTGTACTGTGTAGGCGAATTGCCTTGCCAAGCCTTAACAAGCTTTGGCTTCTTCTGCTATGCTGATGGGACGTGCTAAACGGCTAATTCGTGGGAAACCGAAGCGCATACGTAAATCACGAATAATTTTGGCAATTTGCTTACGGTTATTCACCACAATATTCACATAGGTTTTGCCATCGTGGCTACGTACCATTTCTACTCCGGTTTTGGCCTTACGACATTGATAGATCAAATCGGAAATTTGTTCGTCATTCATATCCATATCAATGCTGAGATAAGCTGTAAAACTCACGTCATCTACATCTTCTGAAGTCCATTGTAGCGGCATGATATTTTCAGGATGCTGATGTTGCTCATGCAGTAAGTTGTTGCAACGCGCACGATGCACAATCAAGCCACGGCGTGACAAGTTACCCTGAATCGGATCGCCCAGTACAGGGTTGCAACAGTGCGCATATTTCACGTCAATGCCTTCTGTGCCCTGAATCAGGCGGTCAGAATGTTCGCTGCTGTCGTGATCGAGTGCGTAAATGTGATTTGCCACCAACTGTGGCAATAAATCACCGACTGCAATTTGCTCAAATAAACGGTCTTTAGAGTCAATATGACGCCATTGCAACACATTTAACCAATCGGCTTCAGTTAAGTCTTGAATCGAGTGATTAAATAATTTCAGCGCACGGTTAAGCGCTTGCTGACCCACCAAACGCTGTTCTTCAATATCCTGATCACGCAGAATATTTTGTAAGGCACGACGGGCTTTTTGGGTATTAATGAAGCTCAGCCAATCTGGGTTGGGTGTAGCTAAAACATCGGTAATGATTTCGACCACTTGCCCGCTGGTGAGTGGTGTGGAAAGTGGTTTGCTTTCGCCATTAATTTTTGTACCGACGGCATGGTTACCTAAGAACAAACTGGCTGCATAGGCAAAATCAACTGCGGTGGCGCCTTGCGGCAATTCATGTAAATGTCCGTGCGGGGTATAAACATGAATTTTCTCTTGGTGTAGATAATCCAGTAAATCGCTAAATGTAGTTTTAGCGCATTCACCATCAATCAACACGTTTAAGCTTTTCATAGAGGCTTGAATAGCAGAACGGCAGGCTTGCGGTGCGTTTTCACCCAAGACTACGCCAAAACGTGCGGCTTTACGCATCAATTCAGTTTGAATGGTGAGTGATAAGGTGGTTTGTTCACCTTTTAGACGCATCATGAGTGATTGGTTACCGCCTGGCAGAGGGCGACGGATATGATCTTCATAATGCAAGACCTGAAAGCTGTCACGTAAAATATCGGCCAAACGGTCACAGTCAGCAATGCTTTGTAAAATAATTTCAAACGCATGGCTGTGGGTCAGTTCTTGTAGATCAATATCGTTTTTAACAAAGTGGCGCAGTAATTCAATATTGTTATTTTTCTTTTTAATCCGACCTGCAATTTGATTGTCTTGTAGCAGATCGGCAAGGTTTTGTTCCCATCTGGATTGGTATTCACAGCGTTTTGGCTTGGTGTGTAAAAGGGCGGCTTGCACATCGTTATACATATCTAAATCAAGGTTTTGATAACACAGATGTTCAAGGTTATCCGCCATTTCATTCATACCCACAATACGTGCCATAGGTACAAACACATCAAAGGTTTCTTGGGCAATGCGTGCGCGTTTGTCTGGTCGCAGCGCATCTAATGTGGTCATGTTGTGATAACGGTCTGCCAGTTTCACAATAATGACACGTGGATCCTGTAAGGTGGCTTGCAGAATTTTACGGAACGAAGCGGCTTTGTTGTATTCCTTGTCGCTGGAATGGCTCAGCTTGGTTACACCATCGACCAGTTCAGCAACGGTACGTCCGAATTTTTCTGTAATGTCATCTTTGCTGTAGTCGGTATCTTCAATGACA
The DNA here is from genome assembly GCF_021560715.1 of Acinetobacter sp. SCLZS86. Lineage (NCBI taxonomy): Bacteria > Pseudomonadati > Pseudomonadota > Gammaproteobacteria > Moraxellales > Moraxellaceae > Acinetobacter > Acinetobacter sp. SCLZS86. The sequence continues at coordinate 2,831,284 of NZ_CP090864.1, read as the reverse complement.
TCGTGCAATAGCGCAGCAATGAGCGTGTCGGCATCCAAACGCATGTGCGCCAAAATGCAACTCACCGCAATCGGGTGTAGCACATAAGGTTCACCACTTTTACGGGTAACGCCATCATGCGCATGCTCAGCATAATCACAAGCCGTAAGCACCTGTTCGACTTCACTTACGCTAAGGTAAGGTTCGATCATGGTTTGAAGCTGTTGTTTGGCTTGGCTGACCATCGTGCCTGGCATATAACACCCTTTAAAATACAAGTGATAACGAATTTACAGTTAGACCTTATAATGAAAAGCATATTGCATGACTTGTCAATTTTTTTCATGCCAAAATAGTGATAAATTTGGCACTAATAATTAGGGTCTTAATCCTTATGTTATAACGGTTTTTAGCGCAAGATTAAAGTTCAGACAACAAAAAAGCCTAGTAAAAAACTAGGCTTTTTTAGAAAGTTGCTCTTATTGGAAAGAAAAAACATCTAAATTCAAATTATTTGCAGAAAGTGCAAGGTCAAGACTCGAAGTTTGATAGTCTTGATCACGTTGTTTCAAAATGTCTTTAGAAACGTGACCTTCTGCAATTTCACGTAAAGCCACTACGGTAGGTTTGTCGTTGTCCCATTCTACGGTAGGTTCTATGCCTTGACGTGCCAATTGACGCGCGCGCTTGCTTGCCACTAGTACAAGCTCAAAGCGGTTGTCTACATGGTCTAAACAATCTTCAACGGTAACGCGTGCCATAAGAATTCTCGTTCGAATAATAAATTTAAACAGACTGTGCAGTATAAGGTGCTTTGCTTATAGACTCAAGTTTTAATCACGCGCTTGGCGGGCTAATTAACTTTTCAATCAAGGCTTGATGACGATGTGCCTGCTGCGCCGTCACCAAACGGTTAGCCGTAATCACTGCTTCTAAATCGTGCAGGGCTTTATTAAAGTCATCATTAATAATCACATAGTCAAAATTGACATATTGCTGCATGTCTTCAACTGCGCAGCCCAAACGATGCTCAATCACATCGACTGTATCGGTGCCACGGTTAGACAAGCGCTCACGTAAATCAAACTGGCTTGGTGGAAGAATAAAAATTTGCTTCGATTCAGGAAAAAGATTGCGTACTTGTTGAGCACCTTGCCAGTCAATTTCAAGCAACACATCGTGACCTTTGGCTAACTGCTCTTTAACCGTTGCTTGTGCGGTGCCATAATAATTGCCAAATACTTCTGCATACTCAATAAAACCGCCTTGTTCTACCAAGTCAATAAAATCTTGTTTTTGTGTGAAGTGATAATGCACACCATCGAGTTCGCCGGGACGCTGACCACGTGTTGTGTGAGAGACTGAAACGTGTAAATTATTCACACGCTCAAGCAGGGCTTTAACAAGGGATGTTTTGCCTGTTCCTGAGGCGGCAGAAACGACAAACAATAGACCCGACATGATATTTTTCCTGATATGATAAAATATCTTCTCTATTTTAGAGTAGACGCCCCTTAAACAAAATAGCCAAGATGGCTTTTGTTGGCATAAATTTTTAAACATCCGACCTATTTAACTTCAACATAGAGGGTTCTATGGAAATTGTATTGGCGAATCCACGTGGTTTTTGTGCAGGTGTAGACCGAGCAATTGCGATTGTAAATCGTGCCCTTGAGTGTTTTAACCCCCCTATATATGTACGTCACGAAGTAGTACACAATAAATTTGTGGTAGATGACTTACGCCAACGCGGTGCAATTTTTGTCGATGAGCTAGATGAAGTGCCCGATGACAATATTGTGATTTTTAGTGCACATGGCGTATCTAAAGCGGTGCAGCAAGAAGCGGAGCGTCGTGGCTTAAAAGTGTTTGATGCGACTTGTCCGTTGGTCACCAAAGTACATATTGAAGTCACTAAGTATGCCCGTGAAGGTACAGAGGCGATTTTAATTGGTCACGAAGGACACCCCGAAGTTGAAGGGACGATGGGGCAGTACGATAAGAAAAATGGCGGCGAAATTTATTTAGTGGAAGATGAAGATGATGTGGCTGCACTTGCGGTTCATCATCCAGATAAAGTGGCTTTTGTGACGCAAACTACTTTGTCGATTGATGATACTGCCAAAGTAATTGATGCCTTGCGCCAAAAATATCCGAATATTCAAGGGCCACGTAAAGACGATATTTGTTATGCTACTCAAAATCGTCAGGATGCAGTGCGTGACCTGGCCAATCAATGTGATGTGGTGTTGGTGGTGGGTTCGCCAAATTCATCTAACTCTAACCGTTTACGTGAACTTGCTGAACGTATGGGGAAACGAGCCTATTTGGTGGATAATGCCGACGAATTAAACCAAGCATGGTTTCAACCGAATACAAAGATTGGTGTAACTGCAGGCGCCTCTGCACCAGAAATTTTAATCAAACAAGTGATTCAGCGCTTGCAAGACTGGGGTGCAACTTCCCCTGAAGAGCTGGCAGGCCGCGAAGAAAATATTACCTTTAGTTTGCCCAAAGAGTTACGTATTCCTGTAACACAGGCTTAAGCTGCAAAGCATATAACACTTTAAAAAACTGATTAAAAATAGGCAGATAACCATTATATGACGGTTATCTGCTTTTTTATGCCTTTTGTCCTGAAGTGTGAGGGTTTTGTAAAGTTGTTGGTTATTATTTTTAATAGGGCAATGTCTGTGTCTTGGGGGGAGTATGCGAGAAAAAGAAAACGGGTTCACCTTAATAGAATTGATGGTGACGATTGCGGTGATGGCAATTATCGCGATGATAGCGGCTCCGTCTTTTATCCAAATGGTTCGGAGTAATCAATTGCGAAGCGATACCCGTGATTTTGTAGATTTATTGGCGGAAACAAGGTCTGAAGCGATTTTTAAACAGAGTGATCGGGTCGTAGCGTTGGATAGTAGTGTGGCAACACCTTTTAAAACTTGGGTGCCAACGCATGTCACAAAAACGAGTGGGGATAGCAGTGTGACTTTTAATCGTTTGGGGCAGACCAGTGTTTCCACAAACGGACAGTGCTTTATTTTTGAACACAGTAGTGATGCTGCGTTAAAAGCATATGTGTATGTACAAAAGGGTGGAACGGTTGTTTACAATAAAGCGGCAACAAGTTGTCCGACTTGAGGGGAAGGAATAATAAAAATGATGAAACGTCAAACGGGAGTTGGGTTGGTGGAGGTGCTTGTGGCTTTAGTACTTCTAAGTATTGCTGTATTGGGGTTTGTGGCATTACAAATTAGAGCCATCACGGCTAGCAACGAAGCGACGATGAATGTTCAGGCGACCAATATTGCCCGAGATTTGGCGGAGCGGATGCGTATGAATCGAACAGGGCTGGCGGGTTATGTTGCGAATACCGATACCACGAATTGCGCAACTGCATTTTGCTCCCCTGAAGATATGGCTAAATACGATTTTAGACTAGTAAGCAGCCGTGCAACTGACTTGGGTATGAGGATGAATGTGCTTAATTGTCAAGGGTCTACCTTAGTTCGAAAATGTATATATGTAGCGTGGGAAGGAACAACAGCGACCAATGGTACAAGTAGTTCTGATTGCACCAATGGTGCGGCTTATGTACCAAATGCGAAATGCATCATCATGGAGGTATATAACTATGGCTCATAAGCGATATACCTCAGGTTTCACCCTCATGGAGTTGATGATTGCTTTAGCATTAGGATTGTTAATTGTTGCAGCAGGTTTGGCGGTATTTTTGAGTAGTCAGCGTTCTTTGAATTTGCAGTCTGGCATGAGTGAGTTGCAGCAAAATGCTAATTTTGGTTTATCTTTAGTCACACATGATCTGCGTCATACCAATTTAAATACTTTATCCGAGCAAAAAGTAAATAGTCGGGTTATAGGTTCAGGCATTATTTTTAAAAAAGAAAATCTACCAACTGCATTGCAAGCAACACCTAATTTGGAAGCTGAATTTGTTACTTTGCAAAATAAGGATACTGACAACACCACAGGGAAAAGTGATCGCTTAACCATACAATACACGCCTGCAACAAGTACAATTTTTAACTGCGAAGGCGTACAGGTGACGAATGCGTCCTCGAAAACTATTGTGCAACGTTATTATGTGGCAGAAAGTCCACAACAAGTCACGGGTGAGCCGACCTCGTACTCGCTGTATTGTGATGCTGCTTCTTATGATGGTGCAGGGCTAGTCGGTTTAGATACCGATGCACAACAAATTATGCAGCGGGTCGATGCGTTTAAAGTACGCTTAGGGGTAAAAAATCCTGCGGGTCAGTTACGCTATATGACAATTGATCAATATATTACTGCGATGAATACGATCCGCACTGCTTGTGCTAGACCTATCGTGGAAGATACCTGTTCCAAAACCTATTTGAATGTTGTTTCTATGGAGATTGGCATTTTGTCTCGTTCTACGGGAACAATTGGTGCAGATGCAAATTTAAATACTCAAACCAGCTTTAATGTTGCTGGAACTCCAGTCACGCTTTCAGGGGATGTAGCAGTAAATAAGCGATATTTGCGTCAGGCGGTAAATCAAGTGGTCGCCATTCGTAATACCTTGGGAGCATCATCATGAAACAACAAAAAGGCGCAACACTCATTACGGTATTGGTCATTTTGATCGTTATCACATTACTGGGGACTATAGCGGTAAAAATGGGGATTGTGGGCTTAAAAATTGCAACTAATAGTCAGGTGAATGCGTTGTTGTTAGAAAACTCTGATTCAGCGTTGTTTAATATTGAAAACCCTGCTGAGGTTGAAAGACAACTGGCCTTGGATGGTATGTTTGCTTATTTTAACTCGGCTGCCAATGCTGAAGACGAACTAGTGTTTTGCTATCGTGCCGCACAATCATCATTTTTTTCACTCTCAAAAGCTAGTGCAATTCAAGTTGCTTCAGATGGAACCGTCACTACAACAAAGATTGGGATCGATGGTTATTGTAAAGCCAACCAGTTTGCAATGGGGCGTTCTGCAGTGTTGTCACAAGTGTATTTAACCAAGAGTTCTACGGTTTCTGCCCCTTTTGGTTCAGTTCCCAAGGGGACCAGTATCGGGCAAAGTAATGTTCCTGCAACCAGCAACAATATTGGTGCGACTGTTATTTCGGTATTACCAAGTTTTGCAGGTGCGACTACTACGCAAATAGAGAACTGTTTTAAGCAGCGGGCTTCGGCCGTGGGGGCATGTTTTGATGGGTTAGGTATTCCCTACAACATGCAGCATTCGGACTATACCGTTGGCGGTCAGCCGAAGTTGGTATCGTAAAGAAAGAGGATTGAAAAAATGAAAAAATTAAATCACAAAAATGCGCTTTCTGCTACGGTGTCGATGCTGATGACTTTAACCGTATGTAGCAGTGTGTCACAAGCCAGCGATATTGATATTTATAGTAACGCAACAGGTGGTAAAACCACCATTACGCTAATGTTGGATACCTCAGGGAGTATGAGTGAGTCACAGGTTGGGGGAAGTGCATGTGATCTTGCATCAGGCACATCTTATACAGCTGGAAATGAACCTTCGGGAACGACACCTGGTTATACCAAATATTTTTGTGCTGTAAATATCCCAGGTTCAAGTTCTCAGCAAAAACGTTACGACCGCCTCACTCGATTAAAAGATGCAATTTTTACCCTAATGGATAGTAACCAAATTGATTCAAATTCGGTAGCGATGGGGATAGGGCAGTTTTCTTCTCAAAGTGGTAGTAACAACGTGTATACCAGTGCGGATGGAACCAGTGGGAAAATAGTCGTTCCTGCTGCGCTTTTAAGCACAACACAACGTACAGCGATTAAAACAGCGGTTGCAAATTTACGAGGTAGTGGAAACACACCTACTGCAAATGCTTATGCTGAAGTGGCTGCGTATATGTTGGGTGAGACGACAGCAACAGGACATTCAAATTACCAAGGGTATTTTTTATTGACGGGAGGATATGCTGGTTATTATGCTATTTGCCAACAATGGAGTGGTACCACATGTACTTCTTGGGCTGGATTTTATTATCAAAGTGGCTTCACACCGAGTGGATATACAGCGGATACTACAGGGACTCTAAGTGGATATGCGGGACGTTATTATTTAGGCGAAAAAACTGATCGCGGTTTTGCTAAATCAGTGACTACATCTAAAAGTGGAGCTAAATATATTAGCCCATTATCCACCACCAATACGCAATGTGATGGTCAGGGTATTTACTTCTTAACCGATGGTCAACCGAATAGCTCATATGACCCTGTTTCGGTAATGCAAAAAGCTTTAGGGTCTACAGGGTCATCTTTCAGTGTTCCTACTACAGGAACGCTACCAGACGGTAGTCAGGGAGGGCATGGTATGCCCGCTGTTGGCGAGTTTGCCAAAGCATTACGTGATAAAACGAGAAACCCTTTAGGATTAGAAATTAAAACTGCGGTTGTTGGTTTTGGGTCAGTATTCAATGTGGATAGAATCGCTGATGCTGCAAAACCTGTCGCTCAGAGAGTTATACGCACTTTGGATTATATTAATAGTGCAGGTGTGCGTACCAATGAACAAAGAGATTATTATAATTGCTCACTTATCACAAATGTAGATGCCCAAAATGCTTGTAACTGGGGAGCTAAGCCGCATCCTGATTTACCAAGTAGTGTTGGAGGCTATGGGAATGGTGGTTTCTATTCTGCACAATCAACAGAAGATGTTGTACAAAGTGTGGTGAAATTTTTGGATGATGTTAAGCCTGAATTCGAGCCGATCGCCACAGGTTCGCCTACCCTACCACAAGACGCATTGAATCCACTACGCATTCAACCTTATGGTTATTATGGGTCATTTACACCGAAACCTCAGGAGTCTACTCAGCTTTGGGTCGGAAATATGAATAAATATCATATTTTTAACGGTGAACTATATAATGCAAGCAAAACTATTCGCTTAATTAAGGCAGATGGTTCGCTTGACGCAGCCGCCAAAGGGCTTTGGACTGACGAGGGCATGAAAGGACAATTGCCTTTGGGAATTACCACCATTGCAGCCAATGAAAAAATTGCCAACCGTACTCTTTATACCAATCGTGAAATTACAGGTACTGCGGCTCCGTATGCAGCAAGTGAAATCGGTTCACTGAAAAAAGTCAATGTGGAGACGCTATTTGGTACAGGTAGCACGGCATTGTTTGTGAACGACCCAGATAAAAATTATTGGTTGAACTTGCTTGGTTACAATGTTGCTGCAACAGAAACGGTGACTTTGGCCGACCTTATAACCAAACCTGAACTACGTCAGGTCGGTTCGGTTATGCACTCCACTCCTATTTTACTCACCCAGTCAGGTAAAATTTCATACACTTCTGGCACTATTGACACCACTGATCGTGACGATTACTTATTATTCGGTAGTACACAAGGATTATTGCATGTCGTACGGGCAGGCAAAAATGCAACTGATGCAAATCGTGGTAAAGAGGTTTTTGCCTTTGCGCCAAACGAAATGATGCAAAATCAAAAGAATGCTTTTCTATCTGAAACCAGTAGTACCTTGGGCAAAAATAACCTGTTCTACGGTATAGATGCACCGTGGACGGCTTATACCCAGTATGTTGCAAAAGCAGATGGAACATTGACCGTGAAGGATTCAGGTCGTGTTGCACAGAATGCCAGTGGTGATGATATTGCCATTAAAGGCTTGCAGTGGGTCTATGGTGGTTTGCGTATGGGAGGCAAAAGTTATTACGCCTTGAATTTATCTGACTTAGATAATCCAGAGCTCAAATTTCACATCGACCCAGCTAGCTCAAAAATTTATAAACCAAGTTCCACAACTACAGGTGTAACCGCTCTAAGTTATATGGGACAAAGCTGGTCTAAACCAACGATTGCCTATGTTAAATTTGGTGGAGTGAAAAAACTAGTCATGTTTGTGGGTGGTGGTTATGATGCTACAGGTGAGACTACTGCATGTAATGCTACGGGAGAAACTGCGGCTAAAAATATTGGTTATGAATGTGCCCAATATAATCAAACTAATGGTATCGGCGCAGGCGTATATATGTTTGATGCCAATAATGGCGACTTACTGTGGTGGACCAGTGCTAATGCAACAGCAGCAGGTGGTGCAGAAGCATTTACCGATGCCAGTGACCCTACTACAATTAACATGAAATATAGCGTCGTCAGTCAGATCAATGCGATTGATCGTGATAGTGATGGTTTAGTCGATAACTTATACTTTGGTGATTTAGGTGGACAGGCGTTCCGTGTCGACTTAAATAATGCGGCGACTGGTGCGGATGCGAGTGCTAAAAAAGCCAATTTTGCTAAACGTGTCGTTCGTTTATTTAGTGAAAATGTAACCACTGGTGCAAGTCCAAGATTCTACGAAATGCCAAGTGTGTCTATACATGACAGCGATGATGGTTATGTTGCAGCCGTTGCATTTAGCTCAGGGAATCGTAGTTCTCCATTATCAGGTGCGGCTGGTACTAATCAGGCGGGTTCAGAAACCAGTGCAACAGATGGTGTATTTGTTGTTTATGATAAAGACGTTGCTAAAACAGATCTTTATGCTTCTCCAACATTAACGACGCAAAATATTAGCTTTAGTTCTTTAAATACAAATTTTAGTACAGGCGTTCCAGTTACTGGAAATAGCGGTTGGAAATATACCTATTCAAGTACTGCAGGTGCTTATAAAGGAATGAATGAGCTGTATGCCTTAGATGGCATGTTGTATGTCAATGTGTTTCATCGTGATGGTACAGGTATTGGTGGTTCGTGTGGTGCAGGTGTCAAAGGTGACAGCTATGTCTATCAGTTCTGTTTGCCTACAGGAAAATGTCCATTTAATACAACCACATCTGGGGTACCGAATCGCGTTAAACTTGGTGCGGGTATTTTGGGTGCTGGTTTAGGTCAAGGACGTAGTAGTGCCAATAATACTGGGTTGATTGTAAACCGCCCAACCACGCTCAATTGTACCACTACCCCAAATTTACCTGAATGTCAGGAGTTTACCACCACAGCGAAACTTAGACAGTTACGTTGGTATGAAACTCGTTAAGGGGTAAATCATGAAAAAAACACATGGCTTCACATTAATTGAGCTAATGATTACAGTGGTGGTGGTAGCAATTATTGCTGCCATTGCCGTACCTTCGTATCAACAATATATGCGAAAACAGGATTTGGCGATTGCGAAACAGGAGGCCTTGCGTATAGCCAGCGAACTAGAACGCTTTAAATCCAAGAATTTCAGTTATAAGGGCTTCGACGCAAGTTATATCTATAGCTCTTATAATAATTCTACGGGAACCTTGTATCTTCCTGTTGGTTCAGCAGCAGCAGATGGTAAATATGTTTTAACTCTGGTAGATGCTGATTTGAGTACTCCGACAAGCGATACTAAAAAGCCTTTAACTGTTGTAAAAAGTGGGGGGGTTGAAACCGCAGATTCCCAGTCAGTTAAAGGTTTAAATTGGGCAATAAAAGTAGAGCGCTGTAAAGTAGGGGGATGTGCCGCTACCAGTGGTTTTCCGAAAGATCCTCAAAATTATGATTTATTACTGAGAGGTAATGGTCTACGTTGTATGACAAAAGTCAAAGATGTAGTGACAGGTTATGCAAATTGTGGCAGTTATAGCGAGTCATGGTAATGAAAAAATACTCTTTAGGATTTACTTTAATTGAATTAATGATTGTTGTCGCAATTATTGGCATCTTGGCAGCAATTGCTTATCCATCTTACACACAGTACAAAATCCGTACCAATCGCGCAGATGTACAAAGTGAAATGATGCAACAGGCACAACGTCTACAGAGTTATTACGTTATCAACCATAACTATACCAGCGCAACACTGGATAATGGTGCAACTACAAAGGATTACCCAACATCTAATCCTGTTTATAGCATTACACTGGTCCCGAATGGTCAAACGTATACGTTAACTGCAGAACCTAAATCTGGTACTGTTCAGGTGGGTAATGGAAGTGTAATTTTAGATAGTCAGGGAAGGAAGTGTTGGACTAAAACAACTACAGCTTGCGTTCCCTCAGCCACCTCCAACTGGGACGGACGCTAAATAAATTCAAACCTGTAGATAAACAGATTATTTACTTTTAATCAAAACAAAAATAACGTAGAATATCGCCCTCTATGAAAGGGGTTTGAAATGTTGCCGATGGTCGGTACAGGGATAATCCGTAAAAACTATAAGGTTGTTCTCATGGTAGTTATTCGTTTAGCTCGTGGTGGTGCTAAAAAGCGTCCATTCTATCAAATCGTTGTAACTGACAGCCGCAATGCGCGTGACGGTCGTTTCATCGAACGTATCGGTTTCTTCAACCCAACAGCTCAAGGTAAAGCAGAAAAACTTCGTTTAGATGCTGACCGTTTTGCACACTGGGTTGCTCAAGGTGCTCAACCGTCTGAACGTGTTGCTTCTTTAGCTGCTCAAGCTAAAAAAGCTGCAGCTGCTGCATAATTAAATGAATTAAGTAGTAGTAGGTAGCCCATGACACCAACACAGAATGTGCCCGAAGATCGTATTCAGATTGGACAGCTACGTTCAGCTTATGGATTAAATGGGTGGCTCTGGGTCTATTCCAATACAGAACCTATGAGCAACATATTTGACTACCTGCCTTGGTACATTGAAACCAAAGCAGGTTGGCAAATGGTCGATGTAAAACGTTGGAAACCACATGGCAAAGGCTTGGTGGTCAGCTTAAAAGGTGTGAGTGATCGCACTGGAGCAGACAACTTGGTCGGCGCAAATATCTGGATTTCAAAATCGCAACTGCCTCAACCAGGCGTGGACGAGTATTACTGGTCAGATTTAAAAGGTCTAACCGTGTTAGGTCTGCATGATGACGAACAGGAAATTAATCTCGGTCAAATCCACGAACTGTTTGAAACAGGTGCCAATGACGTGATGGTGGTTCGCGCAACTGCCGATAGCGTCGATGGTGAAGAGCGTATGATTCCATGGCATAAAGATGTGGTACAACGCGTTGATCTCGAAGCGGGTCGCATCTATGTCAATTGGGGCGTAGATTATTAATATTTTTGGAAATACGGGAGTCTGCGGTGTTTTTTGCAGTCATTACGCTTTTTCCTGAAATGTTTGAAGCGATTACACGTTTCGGTATTAGCGGACGTGCAGCAAAACGTGATCTGATGCAAATTCATTGCATTAATCCACGTGATTATGCTGAGGGCAACTACAAACGGGTGGATGAACGTCCATTTGGTGGTGGTCCAGGTATGGTGATGATGGCAGAGCCACTGGCAAAAGCAATCCGCCGTGCCAAAGAACTTGCACATGAAGCAGGAGCGGTCAACGTACCTGTGGTGTATATGTCGCCACAAGGTAAAACCTTAAACGAAACTGCAGTACAACAATTCGTTGAATATGATGGCTTAATTGTATTGTGTGGCCGTTATGAGGGTGTCGATGAGCGTTTGATCCAGAAATATGTTGATCAGGAATGGTCGATTGGGGATTACGTGTTGTCGGGTGGTGAACTACCTGCGATGGTGTTGTTGGACAGTATTATTCGGAGACTTCCAGGTGCTATGTCTGATGAGCAATCTCATGTGCAAGACTCATTTGTGGATGGTCTTTTAGATTGCCCACAATATACCAAGCCAGACCATTTTGAAGGTTTGGATGTCCCCGAAGTATTGAAATCGGGACACCATGCCAATATTGAAAAATGGCGGTTTTTGCAGCGTTATCAACGGACTTTAGAGCGTCGACCTGAGTTGATTGAAAAAGTTGAGTTGAGCAAGCAGCAAAAAAAATGGCTAAAAGATGAGCGAGGGTGAGTAAAGCATTGCTCTACCCGAGCGCAAGGCGAGAAGCTATGCTTCGAGCAAACTAAACTGCTTAATGTAAATTAAGTACTTAAATAGGCTCTTTATGTCTTGAAGCGGTCAAGCATAGAGGGAAAGTCAATCGGGTCTATGCGCTTTAGCCTCTATACCCAGTGGAAATCAGACCTCTTCTGACCCACACATATTGGAGATACCCCATGAGTGGTAAGCATCCTTTAGTACAAGCTGTTGAAAATGCACAGCTTAAGCAAGACATTCCAGCTTTTGCACCAGGCGATACAGTTATCGTTCAAGTAAAAGTTAAAGAAGGTGACCGTGAGCGTCTACAAGCGTTCGAAGGCGTTGTCATTGCGAAGAAAAACCGTGGTTTGAACTCTGCGTTCACAGTACGTAAAATTTCTAGCGGTATTGGTGTTGAGCGTGTTTTCCAAACTCACTCTCCAATCGTGGCGAAAATCGAAGTGAAACGTCGTGGTGACGTTCGTCGTGCTAAACTTTACTACCTACGCGAACTTTCTGGTAAAGCTGCACGTATTCGTGAAAAGTTACCAGCACGTAAACAAGGTTAATTTTAACTTTGCGTTACTGCTAAAAAATGCGCCCTTGAGGCGCATTTTTTTGTCTGATCGTTGAGTTTATAAACCTTGTAATTTTAAACGGTTGGCATGTTGACGATAGACATCGACAGGGTCTGGGGCAAAAATACTTTTTAAACCCAGCAGTTGGTTTACTTCATCTAAATGATTCCAATAGTAATTGTCACGAATGGTTTTACCAAATTTGGCACTACAGCGTGAAACCAGACCATCGTTATCACGACCCGCATCAATCAATAAACTGGTTGCCAGCATGGCTGAGTCTGGATCTAATAAGTTGGTGACTGCGGTATTGCCTGTAAATGAATAGAATTGAATGCCTTTTTCTTGATAAGCTCCCTCACCACAACTTGTCGTTGGCATACCCATCGGGAATTTGCGGTTAAATTGTGCAGAACCCGCCAAACTTAAACTGTTGGCACCTGCCAATGAGTCATGTGGATAGCTATTTGGATCTAAACCTTGTGCCCAAGTAATGGTTTTGGAAACCAAATTGACCATGTCGATTAATGGCTTTTCAAGTGGTGTGGCTTGTACTTTTAAAATAAAGTCAGCTACAGGCGAGCCTTTGTTAGGTGAACCGACCGCTGTCAGCGATGCGACTTTAGACGGCATCACGCCTGCAACATAACGAATAGTGGGCCCACCATGTGAGTGACCAATTAAGTTGACTTTGCTTGCACCTGTAATTGCAAGAATTTCATCGACTTGTTGTGCCAATTGTTCGCCACGAACTTCTGATGAGTTAAATGGAGATACGCGGGTTGCCCAAGCGTTAGCACCGTTACGTGCTAAATTGGGTAAAATTTGGTACCAATAATCGACACCTAACTGATCTCCACCAATATTGATAAAGCCTGCCATACCGTGAGTAAACACAATCGGATATTTGGTTTTGGCATAACTGGAGATCACGAAGTTAGATTTGACCTGTTCTGCATTGGATGCGTGCGCGGTACTGAAGGTACTAGCCGCAATTAAGCCTGCAATGAATAATCCATATTTCATATAACATCCTCTATTTTATTGTGCTTTCCTAGCATGACAATATCTATTGTCAAATATCATTATTCAGGAAATTTGCTAGATTGCAAGTTCTGAATGATTCATGGTTATTGAACTTCTTGCACTTGAGTTTCAAGCACAGGAAGATGGTTTTGCCAAGATTGAAATGAGCTTTACTATTACAAACCTTGTAATTTCAATCGGTTGGCATGTTGTCGATACAGTGCAACTGGGTCAGGTGCAAACAAGCCCGTTAAGCCAAACATCATGTTGGCAAGGTCGGTATGATTTAGTCGGTAGTTGTCACGAATGACGTGTCCAATGTGGGTACTACAACGTGCGACCATGCCATCGTTGTCTAAATTGCCATAAGACAGTGGGCCGAGTTGCATTAAAACAGTGTCAATATCCAGTAAATTGGTGGCTTGTGCTACACCTGTCCATGAATAGTAATGAATCCCGCGATCTACTTTGGCACCGCTGCTGCTACAATTTGCGGCCAAGGCTGTGGTTGGAAAACGACGGTTAAAATCTGCAGACGCTGTTTCGGTTAAAGAAGCCATCGATGCATCAAAATCGACAGGCATGTCTGGCTGTTGCTGCGCCCAAGTAATGAGAGGCGCCACCATATAGTCGCCTAAAATATTAAAAGCGGTGCGTGATAAACGATTATTTTGAATATCATCGGCAACTTTGGAGCCACGGAATGTACCTGCAACGCCCGTAATTGATGCCACATATTCAGGTTTGGTCGCAGCTACATAACGTACTGTTGGGCCACCATGTGAGTGACCAATTAAATTGACTTTGGATTTGCCAGTGATTGCCATGACTTCTTCGACTTGGGCAATCAGTTGCTCACCTCGAAATTCAGTACGGTGTGCAGGGGAGAGTTGTGCGGCAAATACGGTTGCGCCATTACGTGCCATATCTGGCAAAATTTGATACCAATAATCCATATTAAAGGTTTCATTGCCAATGCGTGACCATCCGAGCCAGCCGTGTACCATGAGCAATGGATATTTGGTTTTGGCATAGTCAGATTTGGCCTGTTCCTGAATAGGCAACACGCTTGGAGCAGCTTGAGCGACACCCATTGAACCGAGCAAGCAGCCAGTGACAGCCAATGTAATTGCCCGTATGTTAGAGATGATGGTCATAAAACAATCCTGTGTTCTTTATTTTTATTACAAGTGAAGTGGTGGCTTCACTTCCCTCCTGAAAGCTCAGATATGCAAATTGCCGTTGCTTGCGGCACGGTGTTGTGAGTCATCCTCGACTATTTTTTGTACGCTCAGGTATTTTTTCATGCGTAATTTAGAAAAAACATATCATTTGGGGACAGTTATTGCGCATTGCCCAAGAGATTTGTAAATCTACATGCATCTTGATATCTATTTAATATTTATAGACATTTGTATATTAAATCGTTGTGGTGGGTTTGTACTAAAACAGCTTTTCAGGCATAAAAATGGGGCATGTTGCATGCCCCAGTTGTTCTATGCAATATGTTAGTCAGCAAAGGGTAATTTTCCACCTTGATCATGTACCTGTTCAAAGGTTTCTAAACGCAATTGCTCTTGTGGATTTTGAAAATGCTGTCCGCGTAATTGTTTCACGGCTTGTTGCTTGGCTTGATCATTCATTCCACTTTGCATGATTTGATCACGCGTACTTAAATAATCCTCTACTCGTGATTTCCACTGACTGCGTTGCCCATCTAATTGTTCTAAACGCTGAGTTGCTTCAGGACCAACCAGATTTAAACGCATTTGGCGGATTTCAGCAGCAGAACCACCACGTGCTTTAATTGCCGCAGTCAAGCTGCGTAAATCTTGCAAGGTGTTCAGCTGTTCTAAATTTTCTTGCCAATCTTGAGGTAATTGTTTAAATAATTCCTGCAATTGTCGTGCTTTTTCAGCTTCAGATAATTTTTTATCATCCATGACTGCCATGCGCTTTAGGGTATATTCGTGATAGGCATCTTCCGTACCAAATAAACCTTCAATTTCATAATCAGAAAAATATTGTTTACGCAGATTTTGCATGCTGCTAAAAATGCTGCGGTAATATTGCGGATCTTCCTGATTTAAATTCGGTGCTTGCAGTTGTCCAAGCGCATTTCTGTAGTCCAAATAACGCTGCCATAAATCTAAAATTTGCGACAAGGCAGGTTCTTTATGTCCTTGTTGAATATAGCTTTTAAAATCACCACGAATCTGTTCAATGCTTTTTTCGCCATATTGGGTAATAAAATATTCAAAACAGTTACGGGTTTGCTCATTCACAATCAGACGATTACTTGCATCCAGTTTAAGCTGACAATTGACTTCGGTGTCCTGCTGACTTGGGCTTAAAAAATTTGCAGCAGGGTGATTCTGCATGGCTTGCTGCATGCTCAAAGCTTGAGATGTTTCATCATTTGAGCTTTGCTGGGGTGATGTATCGGGGGAGTTTGATTGTGGCATCAGCCAATACACCAAAGTTGAAATGAGCAGTATCACTACGCCTAAAACAATCCATATTTTATGTTTCTGCATTCCAATGCACCTGTATATCCATTTTATTTTTTTAATCCTAAGCCCCAAATATGCCATAAAAGTAAATCGCTGTTCTAGAAATGTTGTCATTTATCGCGGCAGATTGTTACCATGACGCAGTTTTGCTTTGACCTATGTGTGCTATGAAATCATCTGCGGCTAAAATCCAGCGCCGTGCCGTGAGTGGTGTATTTTTATTGAATAAACCTTTGGGCATCAGTTCCAATGCAGCATTGCAAAAAGTGCGTTGGTTATATCGGGCGCAAAAAGCAGGGCATACGGGGGCATTAGACCCATTGGCTTCGGGTTTGCTGCCGATTTGTTTGGGTGAAGCGACCAAATTTTCGCACTATTTACTCGATTCGGTGAAACGCTATCAAACCACTATTCAATTGGGACATAGCACCACCACGGGAGATGTGGAGGGTGAAGTGTTGTTGCAGCAGGATCTACCTGCATTGAGCCAAAAGAGCATTGAGCAGGTATTGGCACAATTTCAGGGCGATATTATGCAAGTTCCGCCTATGTATTCTGCCTTAAAAAAAGAAGGCCGTCCGTTGTATGAATTGGCACGACAGGGCATTGAAATTGAACGTGAAGCGCGTCCAGTCACCATTTATGCCATTGAATTGCTGTCTTTTACAGAACAGAGCATCACTTTGGATGTAACTTGTTCTAAAGGCACGTATATTCGTGTTTTAGGTGAAGACATTGCCAAAGCCTTGGGTACTTATGGACATTTGACCTATTTGCATCGGATTAAAACGGGGCATTTTGACCTGATTCCAAGTAATAGCATTGAATATTTGGAAAGTTTAAGTGAAGCAGAACGTGAGGCTTTATTGCTGCCTGCGTATGCACCTGTGCAGCATTTTCTACACATTCAAGTCCCTGAAGGACGCGCTGAATATTTTAGTCGTGGCATGGAAAGTAATATTGACCATCCTGCATCAGCGCAAGTTTTGGTCTTTGATGGTGAGAAGTGTTTAGGTTTGGCTGAAATTACAGATAAAAAACGCTTGGTACCGAAAAGGGTATTAAATCTCTAAATCTTGTTCAGATACATAACTTGAATAAAGTGGGTAAGTGAATTAAAGCTTTCTATACAAATAGTTGCAGGATTTTTGATTGATCTTCTATATAGTAGCTAGAAGATTAAAAAACGAAATCAAAACTGACTCCAAAGCCAAACCGATGTGGATGTGCGAGTAGATTCTTATCAATCTGTTCGCCGCGCATGGGTTAAAAATAGAGGTCTGCATATGAATATTTTTGAAGCTTTACGCCAAAGTCACGAGATTCAACGAGATTTAGCCCGCCAACTGACGCAAACTTCAGGCGATAGTCGTGAACGTAGAGCGATATTTGAACAACTTAAAAATGAATTATTTGCTCATGCGGTAGCAGAAGATCGCTATTTTTATATTCCTTTAATGATGACTGACGCGGGTTTAAATATCACTCGCCATGCTTTGGCAGAGCATCATCAAATGGATGAATTACTCGAACAATTAACCGAAACGGAAATGAGCAACACGGGTTGGCTGGCCATTGCAAAGCAACTGTCAGATAAAGTCCATCATCATTTAAAAGAAGAAGAACACGGCTTTTTTCAGCAGGCAGGCAAAATTTTGTCTGAACAGCAAAAACAAAGTCTAGCCAAGCAATATTTGGCAGAGTATGAAAAATACCAACAGATGTCTAAAGACAGTTTGGTTTAAGCATTATTCTGATTTAAACATTCTGCGGCTGTTTGGATTTTTTTACTGCTCTAAAAGTAACACCGACCGAAGCTAACATAATGCAGCATAAGGCGAGCCATTGCAGTGAAGTAATTTTCTCACCCAACAATACCAAGCCTGTCAGTGCAGCCAAAGCAGGCGATAAACTGGAAAGTGTGCCATAACTCATTTTGCTGAGTTGTTTTAAGGCCTGTAAATCCAGCGCATAAGGAATGGCCGTGGCAAGCACTGCAATGGCAAGCGCCTTGCCCCAATACTGGGTTTCAAACAGTGCGGGGGCATTGTTATACAGTCCGAATGGAATCAAAGCCAAAGCCGAAATACTGATGGCGATGGTCAGCGCGTGCATGCCAATATTTTGTTGCACCACTTTTTGCCCAAAATAAATATAAAAAGCCCAACACAATCCTGCACCTAGGGCACAGGCTGCACCAAACAGACTAAAATTATCGCCGTGAGCTTGTCCCCATGGCACCATAAAAATAATGCCTAAAATGGCCAAGAACACCCAGATATAATCTTTACGGTTTTGAATGGACAATAACGCCAAACCCAAAGGTCCGACAAATTCCAAACCCACCGCAATGCCTTGCGGTAATTTGCCCAAAGACAGATAAAACAAAATATTCATGCAGCCCAAGGCTGCGCTATAGCACAATAAATCACGCCATTTTAAATGTGCGAGCCGCGAAAGAATTTGCCATGAGCGAAACATGATTGCCACAATCACGCTGGCAAAGCACAGCCGTAAAATTGTCACACTAAGCGGGTCGAGTACCTGAAAGAGTTGTTTGGCAAATGAGGCACTGATTTGATAGGAGATCATGGACAGAACCATGAACAACACCGCAGTGAGTTGGGCGTTTGGCATGAGGCAGGAAAATACTCTAAAGCATCAGAATAGGAATAAGGGGCAGATTATACCAAGTTTAAAATACTAGCGGGTTGTGTAGCATGATGTTGTGCAGATGCAGCAGACATAAAAAACCACAGTACGCAGACTGTGGTTTTTTGTAGCATGCGCTGGTGGATTAGAACAATACACGTACGCGAATTGTGCCTTCAACTTCATGCAAGGTATCAAGCGCTTCTTTAGATGCCGTTGCATCAACGTCCATTACTAAGTAACCGACATCACCTTTGGTCATGAGTGACTGACCAGAGATGTTGATGCCGTGTTCAGCAAACAGGTTGTTAATTTTTGACAATACACCTGGAATATTTTGGTGAATATGTAATAAACGGTGTTTGCCTTCAGTTAATGGCAGTGCAATTTCTGGGAAGTTCACTGCAGATAAAGTCATACCTTTATCTGAATATGCAACGAATTTCTCTGCAACTTCTAAACCAATGTTCGCTTGTGCTTCCATAGTCGAACCACCCACGTGCGGTGTTAAAATCACGTTTGGTAGGTTGCGTAGTGGAGAAACAAATTCTTCACCATTGGCTTTTGGTTCTTTCGGGAATACGTCAACCGCAGCACCAGCAATATGACCAGACTTGATCGCGTCTGCCAAATCTTCAATCACCACACAAGTACCACGTGCCGCGTTAATGAAAATTGCGCCTTCTTTCATTTGTGCAAATTGTTCTTTTGCCATGAAATTACGGGTAGATGGTACATCTGGAACGTGTAAAGAAACCACGTCAGCATTTGCCAATAGTTCGCCCATTGAGCCGACTTGACGTGCATTACCTAAAGGTAACTTGGTCACTGCATCATAATAAATGACGTGCATACCCAAGCTTTCAGCCAATACTGAAAGTTGAGAACCAATTGAACCGTAACCCACGATACCTAAAGTTTTACCACGTGTTTCAAATGAACCGACTGCAGACTTGTTCCAGCCACCTGCATGCGTATCGGTTGATTTTTCAGGTACGCGACGTAGTAATAAAATTGCTTCAGCCAATACCAATTCTGCAACCGAACGGGTGTTTGAATAAGGCGCATTGAAAACTGGAATACCACGTTCCATTGCTGCAGTTAAGTTCACTTGGTTGGTACCAATACAGAAACAACCGACCGCAATTAGTTTGTTCGCAGCTTCAAAAACTTCTTCAGTTAGCTGTGTACGTGAACGAATTCCAATGAAATGCGCATCTTTAATCGCTTCTTTTAACGCATCGCCCTCAAGCGCCGTTTTACGATAATCGATGTTGGTATAACCCGCTGCATTTAACACGTCGATTGCGTTTTGGTGTACGCCTTCTAACAACAAGAAACGAATTTTATCTTTAGGTAGTGAAAGATGTTGGCTCATTACGGCTCCGCTACAAAGGCCAAATTTAGTGGCTGTATGATAACATAGGAGATGGGTCGATATACATTTCCTTTATGACCAAGAGTGCGGGTATTTTTGTCAGATATAATCTCTTTCAGAAATATTGCCCAAAATTGCCCTGTTCTGACCATGTTATATTATCGGAATTGCCAATATTCACAGGTTTTTCAAAAAAATCGCTTATAATAAGCGGCACACATGAAAGCCAACCCACGCTGTTGCTTTGATGCACATATTTAGTCTGCAGTATCTTCAAATTGATCAAGATATGCAGACAGTCGCTTTTCTTCCTGTTTAATTCTTGCTAGGTCTGCAAACGATGAATGCTCCAGTCGCTTTAACCCCTGAGTTATTGACCCAATTAACGGCAATAGTCGGTGAAAACCGTATTAAAACGGATGCCGATAGCCTCCAAAACTGGGGTCGTGACCATACAAAGCATTTTGATCCGAATCCATCGGTCATCGTTTTCCCATCAAGCACAGAGCAAGTACAAGCCATTGTAAAACTGGCGAATCAGTTTAATGTGGCCATTACTCCATCGGGCGGACGTACAGGTTTATCTGCGGGTGCGGTGGCAGCCAATGGTGAAATTGTCGTCAGCATGGACAAGATGAACCAAATCTTGGAATTTTTCCCTGCAGACCGTATGGTACGTGTGCAAGCGGGTGTGGTGACTGAGCAACTACAAAACTATGCCGAAGAACAAGGCATGTATTATCCAGTCGATTTTGCATCTTCAGGTTCTTCACAAATTGGCGGTAATATTGGTACCAATGCGGGCGGTATTAAAGTCATTAAATACGGCATGACCCGTAACTGGGTGTTGGGTCTGACTGTGGTAACAGGCAAAGGAGATATCCTGCGTCTGAACAAAGGCATGATCAAAAACGCAACAGGTTATGCGCTGCAACATTTATTTATTGGCGGTGAAGGCACACTTGGCTTAGTGACCGAAGCTGAAATTAAGCTAGAACGCCAACCGCAAGATTTGCAAGTGATGGTGTTGGGCGTACCTGATTTTAATTCGGTGATGCCTGTATTACATGCTTTCCAAGCTAAAATTGATCTGACTGCATTTGAATTCTTTGGTGAATTGGCGATGCAAAAAGTCTTGGATCATGGTCATGTGCAACGTCCATTTGAAACCGAATGTCCATTTTACGTGTTACTTGAATTTGAAGCGCCATTTGAGCCAATTATGGACAAGGCGATGGAAATTTTTGAACACTGTATGGAACAAGGCTGGGTGATGGATGGCGTATTGAGCCAAAGCCTAGACCAAGTTGAAAGTTTATGGCGTTTGCGTGAAGACATTTCTGAGTCGATTGCACCGTTTATTCCATATAAAAACGATATTTCAGTATTGATTACTCATGTTCCTGCATTTATTCAGGAAATTGATGCAATTGTGGCAGAAAACTATCCTGACTTTGAAATTTGCTGGTTCGGCCATATTGGTGATGGTAACTTGCACCTGAACATTCTTAAACCTGCCGATTTAAGCAAAGACGAATTCTTTGCCAAATGTCAGGTGGTAAATAAGTATGTATTTGATACTGTGAAGAAATATGATGGTTCTATTTCTGCAGAACACGGTGTAGGCATGACCAAAAAACCATATTTGGAATATTCACGTTCGGTTGAAGAAATTGAATATATGAAAGCGCTGAAAAAAGTGTTTGATCCTCAAGGCATTATGAATCCAGGCAAATTATTTGATTTGTAATTCATTGCGCCTTTCATTTATTTAAGTGAATTGAAAAACGCATCCTCGTGATGCGTTTTTTTATGCCGCTGTTTTAATTTTACATTTCTATGCTAGCGTTTTTGCGCTAACAGGGCATCATGGAAGCATAATTAATAATCAATATTTTGGAGGAGTTATGTTGCGTTTAATCACGGTTTCCGCATTGGGTGTTGCGTTGTTGTCAGGTTGTGCGACCACGCAAAACATTATTTCACAAGTAACGCCTGCAGAAACACCTTTGGCGCAAATACTCAAACAACGTCCAGATTTGCGTAAAGAATTGGCTACCGTAGAGATTCGTCAATACTTTAACCGTGTCGAAGCACCAACCGCGGCTGAAGTGAAAATTACCGAAACAGGCTTAATGGATGATTCGGTGCGCTCAATTCGCAGCATTTATCACTTTAAAAATATAAATGGACAATGGCAGCAGGGCGATGTGCAAACCGATTACTTATGCGCACGGGGTAAAAATACCAAGACTTTCCAAAGAAAAAAATGTCCTTAAATTGCTGTAGGGCTTAGGTGAGTCCGCATCTGAACCCAGACAATTGGACTGTAATGGAATTTGAACGTTGTTCTAAAAATACAACAAAGCGTCTGTGGATAATACTCTTCTTATCCACAGCTTTTATTTAGGATGACTTCATTCTAGTCAAAAATGTGTGAGCGCAGCATATCCATCAAAACGCTAGCATTTCTACACTGTAATGATCGCCTCATTGCCGTGGGTAGTTTTATCCTGTACTTTCGGTATTTTCATATTATCAATTGGGCAATACGGTATCGCCTTAACCCGCTGAAGGAGGTGATGCCTAACTTGGTCTGATGTCACATCAAGTGCCGCAATTTATTTAACGGGCTTAAAAAAAGCGCCACAAATTTGCCATTCAACTCTGTTAAACTGCAGTTCAAATTTCTATTTTTATGGGCTAAACGTGGCTGACTTGCATCGTTTAGTCCTTTACAACTCATGCCACAGCAGCAAAAAAATACCATTCAACGTGCCACACTCATGTTTCCCTTGGCTTTGGTCTTGTTTGAGTTCGCGGTTTATATTGGCAATGACTTGGTTCAACCCGCAATGTTGGCCATCACACAAGATTTTGGTGTCAGTAGTGCATGGGCAGCTTCGTCCATGTCATTTTATTTGCTTGGCGGTGCTTGTGTGGCGTGGTTATTGGGGCCACTCTCTGACCGTTTGGGACGCAAAAAAGTATTATTGGGCGGCGTGGCATTTTTTACCCTAACCTGTTTATTGATCTTATTGACTCAGAATATTGAAAGCTTCCTTGTTCTTCGTTTTTTTCAAGGTTTTGGTTTGTCAGTCATTAGTGCAGTTGGTTATGCGGCTATTCAGGAAAACTTTGCAGAACGTGATGCAATTAAAGTCATGGCGCTCATGGCGAACGTGTCTTTACTTGCTCCCTTGCTCGGCCCAGTCTTAGGTGCATTTATGATTGAGCATGTTTCTTGGCATTGGGGTTTTATCGGCATAGCACTGTTGGCATTTTTGAGTTGGTTTGGACTGAAAGCCAAAATGCCTGAAAATCAGCAGCGTATTCCCAAACCTCCATTTCGAGATGTATGGGATGATTTTAAACAAGTTTTTCAAAATACCAGATTCTTAGGTTTGACATTCGCGCTGCCCTTATTGAGCATGCCTTTAATGTTGTGGATTGCGTTATCTCCTGTGATGTTGGTAGAAGAGTTAGGCTTTAGTAGTCTGCAATACGGTTTGGCGCAGTTTCCTGTTTTGGGTGGTTTGATTTTAGGCAATCTGGTACTGATGAAAGTCATAGACCGTTTACCTTTAGGAAAAACAGTCTTGATTGGTTTACCTTTAATGTTGTTGGGTAGTGTGCTGATCGTATTGGGGGCAATTTGGCAAAGCTATTTTGTTTGGTGTTTAGTGATTGGTATGAGCCTGATCAGTTTTGGTGAGGGAATGAGCTTCTCAGTCTTATACCGTTTCGCCTTAATGTCATCGGAAGTGTCTAAAGGTACTGTTGCTGCTAGTGTTTCAATGCTATTGATGCTCTGCTTTTTTATTGTGATTGAACTGGTGCGTGTTTTATATATGCGGTTTGATATTTGGGCGTATAGTTTGGCTTGTTTGGTGCTGATAACGCTGTGGTTTAGTTTGCCACGCATGATGCTTAAACAGGTGATGCAGGAGCGAGTTGCTGCAGGGCAGTTTTAAGGGTTTAAATTTTTCAGCTGCATCATAAAACAAGGCGATGTGGCATCACCTTGCAAACATTTGATTTATAAATTAAATTTCAGAAAATGTGTAATGTGACGAAAGCTGAAAAGGACTTGCAGATTAAGCTTGTACTGGTTGTTCCATCTTTTTCAATTTAGCATCAAAAATAAACGGGCCAAAAGGTAAAATTGAAGCAATTAAGCCCAAAATAAATATTTTAAGAGACCATTTTTGTTTTTCGCAAACCACAAAAAGCACCACTAAAAATTCGATAAACAATACGCCGTGTCCCATACCTACATATTTCACTAAAATTGGGTTATCGAACATATATTTCATGGGCATAGCAATAAATAACAACAATAAGAATGAAATACCTTCTAGGAACCCAACCCAACGTAATGTTTTAATGTTCATGCCCAAATCTTTTACATGTCGATAAAACAGCAGTGTAGCGCAAATAGTAACAATCGCAAAGACGAGCTGTTGCGAGCTCTGCACATTGATGAACTAGATACGATGGCTGCAAAATTGAGCTAATTTTGTGCAAGTTAGTAGCAAGTTATTCAAAAACGAGTAAGTGTGGTTATGAAATACGACCGATATAAAGCAAGAAGAGCTGCATTGAGTGTAGTTTGAGAATAATCCTCAAAAAGATAAATTTTACTTTTTGCGGATAAGTAGAAAGGCGTGTGTATAACCCTTAACTTATCCACAATTGGTAATAAATGTTTTATTGAAAATGCATCATGCTCGCTTAAATAATCCCACAGGCAATTCGCTCACCGCCGCCGCCCAATGGTTTTGGATGGTCGGCATAGTTATCACCGCCTGCATGAATCATCAAGGCCAATCCTTCAACTTGTGCCAATGTTAAACGGGGTGCAATCACGGTCACTTTGGCTGTTCCGTCGTTTGCAACACTTAAAGCCGGTAAGTCTCCTAAATGTCCTGTCAGCGGTGTACCATGATGCGTGACATTTTTGGGGTTATAATGTCCGCCCGCTGCCAAAGCAGCAACCATTTTTCCATCTTTTTCTGCTGCTGCACATGAACCTTTTTCATGGATATGAAAACCTCGTTCCCCTGCAGGGAGTTGTTGGAGTTGGGTGTGAATGACTAAGCCTGCTGCACTGTCACGCAGTTCAACCGTACCTAATTCCTTGCCAATCCCTTGTGCTGAAACAGCATGCATTTTTAAGATTTTAGATTTTTGTTGTGTGGTCGCGGTGGTGCTGCAACCCATGAGTACTAGGCCACTAAAAGCAGCAAGACTGGCAAATTTGAGTATTGAGCGCATAAAAGACATCCTGTTTGTTGTGCATGATATTTAGGGATGTCTTGATTGAAGCAAAGTTAGCTCCGTTACAATACAACGTTTGCGTAGTAGTATGTATGTACTGTGTTGAGCTGATTTATTCAGATCAACACAGCCATGTGAACAATATGATCAGTAAAACAGCTTAATCAAGCTTTGAATTGGATGATGAATCGTCTTCAGGGAGATCATGCGCAAGCGTGGCTTTGGGCAACATTAAAGCTTCATTGTTATTTTCATGCAACCATTCACGCCAAATGGCCAGTAACACGGCCAAAATCACAGGGCCAATAAATAGACCAATTA
Organism: Acinetobacter sp. SCLZS86; assembly: GCF_021560715.1. Lineage (NCBI taxonomy): Bacteria > Pseudomonadati > Pseudomonadota > Gammaproteobacteria > Moraxellales > Moraxellaceae > Acinetobacter > Acinetobacter sp. SCLZS86. The sequence continues at coordinate 2,805,723 of NZ_CP090864.1, read as the reverse complement.
GACCAAAACTGGCAATTCCACCTAAAACTCCAAACATGATTAACAGGAATGGAATTTGAGTGGCGCCCGAAATCACCAAAGGACGAATCACGTTATCGGCAGTGCTGACCACACATACACCCCATGCCATGACTCCAATCGCTTCCATCGTATGCCCTTGGCTAAATAACCACAGCGACACCGAACCATAAGCTAAAGGTGGGCCAAACGGAATCAGCGCAAATAAGAAAGTCACAATGGTTAGCACCATCGGATTAGGTACATCGGCCACAAAATAACTTACGCCTGCGAGTAAAGCCTGCGCAATTGCAGTAAGACCAACGCCATAAACCACAGCACGTGTGGTTTCAGAAATAGTATCTAAATAGTGATGAATACGTGGCCCAATCACCATTTCTAAAGCCTTGCTGACTTGATGCAAAATGGTGTGACCATCGCGGTAGAAAAAGAATAGCGATAACAGGGCAAAACCCAGTTTGATCAGGTTTTTGCTAACTTCATTAATCACCACTTTGCCGTAATTTAAATGTCCCTGAATCCATAAGGAAATGGATTGCACAATGCTGTTGGGATCATGATTAATTTCTTTAAGGGTACGCGTTACTTCTTTACCAATAATGGGTAAATTGCGAATGAAATCAGGGACATTTAAGTGCCCAGAAAAGACCTGTTTTTGTAATTCGTAATATAAATTACGACCTTCATGTTGCAGAATAAAAATGGCAAAGGTGAGTGGAATTCCCACCACCAAAGTGACCATCAGCATCATTAGGGCTGCACTGAGCGTAGGTCGCTGACCACATAGACGCAGCACAGATTGATACAGTGGCCAACTCATGTAGGCAATAATCGCTGCCCAAACAACAGGAACAATGAAGTATTTGAGGATGTGAAAACTCAAAAAAATCAGGACAAAAAACAGTCCAAACAATAAAATTTTTTGTAATGTTGGCGCGTATTGTTGCACTGAATTCACTGAAACATTCCTAAGGTCATCTGCCATATTAACTGAAAAAAAAGCTCCCGAAAACGAGAGCTTGGTAAGTTCTGGTGAATAAATTCTAAACTGTGGTGATTCTATGCATTAAAACCATTGAGCAGGGTCATCTACAATGGTGTTTAATACAGGTTGCCATTGGTTTTGCATCTGTAAATAAGTTTTTTGGGTTTTATCAAAAATACTGAGACCCTGCATGGCCAATTGTCCGTAAGCGGCACGTTCTGAAATCCAAGCCACAGGTTGTTGTTCAATTTTCTGGAAAAAGTCCTGAATATCTTTAGAGCTGGCAGAGTTGGGTTTAACACGGTTGGCCAACAATAAAATTTGTACCTTGCCTTTGCGAATGCGCTTAATATCTTGTAAATGCTTTAAAAAGCGACGGGTGGAGTCAATGTCAAAAAATGAAGGTTGTAGTGGCGTGATAATGGCATGTGCTTCACTGATCAATTGCTCGGCATGCTCACCCGATAACGCACCAGGTGCATCAATAATTAAATATTCAATGTTTTTGGGTGCATCGCCAATCGACTTTTCATGACGCCAATCTAAACTTTGAATTGGAGCGGCTGTTTCTGGTCGTTGTTTTAACCATTGCAGTGCAGATTTTTGGTTGTCGGCATCCGCCAAAGCAACTTTATAGCCTTTTTGTGCAAGCGCAGATGCTAAACTAATAGCCGTAATGGTTTTTCCACAGCCACCTTTTTGGTTGGCAATTAATATAGTTTTCATGACCCTCGAATCGATTTTAATCTGCTCATCCCTAGCATATCATTGTTTTGTGCTCGGAATATGACAGTTGACAAAAGTCGTATCGAGTTCTGCAAAAAAGGTTTAGGAAGGTTTTATGTCAATCTGGATGGCAATGCTGATGGGTGCCTGTATCGGCGTGGTGCTGACCACCTTAATATTAAGTAATAGCCGCAATGGACGGATTAAAGCCGAGTACGAACAATATATTGCAGAAATTGAACTGGCGCATCAGCAGGCGTTATTGCAGGCACAAAAGCGCAGTGTGAATACCAGTCGTGCGGTGCTGAAAGGCAAAATGGCAGAGCAATTGGCACCGATTATGCCCGAGTTTCAGTATTTACCGAGTGATGCAAAATTTTTAGGTGATCCTGTTGATTATATCGTATTCGATGGCTATACCGATTATCGTGATGGCGATGGGCGTGCCGAAGATATTGCAATTGTCTTGATTGATATTAAAAGTGGCGGTGCGCGTTTGACTAAAGGTCAGCAAGCAATCGCTCAGGCCATTCAGCAGGGCAGACTGCGTTTTGAAACCATTCGGATTGATTTTCAAGATGATGATTAAACATCATTCACGCTGCAACAACGTGACATGACGTCATCTTTGTGGGGTGCATGGTAATGTAAGAGGCATAATTGGCTTTAGCTATTGAAGCAAAGTCTTCGCATTTAGATTTTAAAGTGATGACTTCAATTTATCATTTAGGTTTATGTACTCGCGCCAATAACATGCGCTGTGCAAGTCTGGGGATACCTGCAGCATCAATATAGCGGACTTCACCCAATTCAAAACCTGTTTCCAGTAGGGTATTTTCAATGTCACGGTTTAAGTGACAGCCATCTGCAACTTTTTTTTGAAGAGGCGTGAGCAGATGTTGTAAACGCTGAACATTCAAATTTTGTCGATTTAAAACGTGTTCTACGAGGTGCAAAGTACCGCCTGGTTGCAAGACGCGATAAATCTCTCGTAGGCTTTGTTCTAGGTCTGGAATACTGCACAAGGTCCACGTGGACACCACATGATGCAATTGATCATTTGCAAAAGGCAGTTGTTCTGCACTTGCGGTAATGTGCTCAACCACGAACGGTGCGGCATCAATTCGTTGCTGCGCCAATTGGAAAATTGCTGCATTGGGTTCTAAGGCATACACGGTATCTACACTTTGATAAAAAGGTAAATTTAAACCTGTGCCAAAGCCAATTTCCAAAACCTCACCCGCTACGCTCAATAAAAGCTCACGACGTAAATCCATTAAGGATGGGGTTTGCATGACCTGATTCATCAAGTGCGGAAAAATATGTTTTTGATAAAATTTATCCACTGGAGCGTAAAACCTCGTGGTTCAGCACGAGGATATAAGCGACTGGAGTAAATCATATGAACGACACGAAATGTCTTTTTAAATACTTGTACTATAGTCACTATTAAGAAAAATACTGTTAAAATAATTGGATGAAGACACTCAAATTACGCATAAAAGACAAACATTGCAAGGTGCTAAATCAGTTAGCATCTGAAGTAAATTTTGTCTGGAATTATGTCAATGATTTGTGTTTTAAGCATCTACAACGTAAACAACAATTCTTTTCAGCATACGACCTTGCAAAATACACGAAAGGCACATCGAAAGAATGCAACTTGCACAGTCAAACTATTCAGGCAGTGACAGAAGAATTGGTCACAAGACGCAAGCAGTTCAAAAAAGCAAAACTAAAATGGCGTGTCAGTAATAAAAAATCAGCTAGACGTTCACTGGGTTGGATACCGTTTAAAAAGGTTGCAATCAAATATGCTGATGGCTATGTTCAATATGGCAAGCATCAATTTAAACTATGGGATAGTTACGGATTAAGTCAATACAATATCAAAACAGGCACATTCGTAGAAGATAGTCGTGGACGTTGGTATGTTTGTCTTGTAGTTGATGCAGTCAAAATAGAAAAAAACAACGCTAAAACCTCAATTGGCATAGATTTAGGTTTAAAAGATTTAGCGACTTGTTCAGATGGCGTAAAACTTAAAGCACCTCAAATCTATCGGCAATATGAACAAAAACTTGGTATTGCTCAACGTGCAAAAAATAAGAAACGTGTCAAAGCCATCCATGCCAAGATTAAAAATGTAAGACAAAACATGCTGCATCAATTCAGCCGAAAACTGGTGAATGAACATGCAGCCATCTTCGTTGGCAATGTGAATGCCAAAGCATTAGCGCAGACCAAACTAGCCAAGTCTGTGCTAGATGCCAGTTGGACAACACTAAGAACCATGCTCAAGTATAAATGCGAGAACGCAGGGGTATGTTATGAAGAAGTCAATGAAGCCTATACCACCCAAATTTGTTCGTGCTGTGGCTCACGCTCTAGTAGTCCGAAAGGTAGAGCAGGTTTAGGAATAAGAGAGTGGCAGTGTGTGGAGTGCGGTACGCTCCATGATCGGGATGTAAATTCCGCACTGAATATTCTTGCGCTCGGACATGAGCGTCTAGCAGTAGGAATCTCCGTCCTTTAGGTCGGGGAGGATGTCAAAGAGCATGTGCGGATCTGATTATGGATTTTATGACCCTAAGCTTAGCTGAAATTACAGGTTTTTGGTCATGCCAGATTAAGCGAATGAATGCATTTTGTTACCAATTTCAACTATTGTATTCATGATCTGTGATTAAGATAAATATAGATAGATGAATTTGTTAGGTAGACTTTAGAATGAACACACATATTTCGCTAAAACTCACGGCATTGTTAATGACTCTGGCTTCGCCATGTTCTGTCTATGCCTCAGTCGAGCGTAATATTGCCAAAGGTCTGCCTCCTGTATTGAAAAGTCAGTCGATTGAAGTGTTGCAACCCTTTAAAGGTGACTTTCGGATTTTGGGTTCAAAAGTCTATCAAGATGATGCCCAAGCCAAATTTTCTCCGATTGATTATGCGGTAAGTTGGGGCTTGTTTGCTGAGCCTGAAATTGCCCGTCATATCACAGTCAATCAATATGACCGCTATTTAAACTGGAAAATAGACCGTTTACCTGTGCCTGCTGAACAAGCCATGCAAATGGTATCTAATATGCACATCATTCCTGCTAACCCAAAAATTGCCAAAGACATTCAAAAAGTAAAACGTGGTGATTTGGTGCGTTTAAAAGGTGAGTTGGTCGAAGTGAAAGATCAGGACTTGGTTTGGACGTCCTCTCTTACACCAACCGATACGGGTGATGGTGCTTGCGAAGTGTTTCGCGTTAGCTCGATTCAGTGGATTGAAAAGGTTAAAAGTTAGGACAGGGTGATGAATTGCTATTTGCGCATGGGTTTGAGTAGATGTCTTGTGGCATTGGGCTTAAGCGCATGCACACGTATGAATTCAAGCATTGATGGGCAAACTTTTAAATTTACAGCGCAGCAGCAATGTCCCGCATTGTTAGAGATGGATGTCGGACAAACTTTAGAATTACAACTGAATGAAAACCCAAGTACAGGCTATCAATGGAGTTTGGTAGAGTCACTGAAGCTATTTGATGTAGAAAGTATTTATCATACTGCTGAAGCTTCATCTTCTGCTCAAGTAGGGCAAGGTGGACAAAAAATATTTTATTTTCAGGCAGTCAAGGCTGGTCAGGAATTGCTCCACGTGAAACATGCCCGTGCATGGGAAAAAACCGCAATACAAGAATGGCAATGTCGGGTGCGTATTTCTTGATATGTTTGATTATGCTAAACAGCTTGAATTGTTGTGAGATTTAGCAGCAAAAAATCTATAATTTTCTTAAAATAAAAAGCCGTGTGAGGCTGTTTATAATCAGTATCGCACTGCTTTCCTATCTAAATTTAAAACTAAAATACTAAAAATTATTTGGCGCTGAGTGCTTGTCCTTCAAATTGGATGCCATCCCAACCATGTTGCATAAACTGGCGAATATTTTGGTGGTCACTGCTTGTCGGGTTTGCACGTACCGAGGCATAGTGTTCTGCAAACAAACTGAGGGTTTGTGCCTGATCTAAACCTTTTAACTGAGCAAAAGAAAACACTTTGGCGCTGCCCTGATTTTCAGTGGCCGCATTGTTTTGTTGTCCATTTTTAAATGCGGTTGGGGTGTGGTTATAGTGTGCTTCAATGAATGCAATCACATCGGCAAATGTTGCACTGCCTGCCTCAACTTGAGCCAATAATTCTTTTGCCATGACATCCTCCACATGTGCCTAAATTGAAATAATATGCAGACTAGCGCAATTTGGTTTTGAGTGGAAAACTTTTTCGTGTATTTAACTTATGTTATTTAGGAAGATGTAAAATCTGAGCAAAGATATAGATGCTTCGGGCAAGAATATCTTGAAATACAGAGAGAGATCACATGTGACTAAAAATTATGGCTGTGAGAAATACACGACATAGCCGCAAAAAGGACAGTAGAACAGATGAATTGGCTATTGGTGGCAATTGGTGGTGCATTGGGGGCAAGTTTACGTTATGCCGCAAGCTTGTATTTATTTAAATCGGCACAGCATTTTCCATGGGCAACGTGGTCGGTCAATCTGTTTGGCTGCTTTTTGGCAGGTGTATTTTTTGCATTGAGTCAAAAATATCCTGTGTTACAGCAGGAAGCCCGCTTATTACTGATGGTGGGTGTTTTAGGTGGCTTTACCACTTTTTCTAGTTTTGGTTTGGAAACTTGGCAACTCTTAAGACATGGACAGCAGGGGATGGCGTTTAGTTATGCGCTTTCTAGTGTGGTTTTAGGCGTGATGTTTCTGGGATTGGGTTTTTATGTAATTCAACAGTTTTTAAAACATTAACTGCTTATATTTGCTTTTCAGATAAAAAGAAGCCCAAGCTGGAGGAGAGTGCTTGGGCTTTGAAGATAGAGGATATCCCATCGTTTCGATGAGCAATCTTGCTATTTTTAAAATATAAAACAGAAAACTTAACTGAATATGAAGTGTTTGTGAGATTTTGCAATAAAACTCAAGCTTTGCGTTTGAAACGTGCAAAGCGTTTGTTGAAGCTCGCAACACGTCCTTCATTACTAGTTTGACGTTGCTCGCCTGTGTAGAACGGATGCGATGCGCTTGAAATATCCAAAGTCACATAAGGATAAACTTTGCCCTCGTACTCTTTGGTTTGGCTGCTTTGTAAGGTGCTGCCAATCACAAAATAGGCATTGGCGTTGGTGTCGTGGAATAAAACTTCACGATATTCAGGGTGGATATTCGGACGCATGAGATTTCTCCAAACTAAGTGTGCAATTTGTGAAATGTTATAACATAACAATTGATTTAGCAAATAAAACCCACATGCATTCTTTCTAGTGAGTTTTACATCAAAAATTATCCAATCCCTTTTTAAACCTGTTGTATAAGGGCTGTCATTGAGGGAATAGTGTCTGCACAGATTAAATAATTTTTTCTATTGGAAGTGAAAAGGCATCGTAAGAACAAGTTTGACCCATGCCATTTTAAGGCATAAAATGGCATTCAGTGGTATGTATGGAGTAGATGATGACAACATTGGTAAAAAAACGGGTTCAATACACGGTTGATCAGGCAATTATGGAATCGGCAGAATACATTATGACAAAAGTTGGTCTGACGCCTGCCACTGTAATGAGCATGGTTTACGCTGAAATTGCACGAACTGGAAAAATACCTGTCACGACTCAAGTGAGTGACGAGGATTTGAATACAGCAAGATTAATCGCTATGAGCCATAATGTTCCTAGTGTAAAAGTGTCTAGCGCTGCGGATACTGCTGCTTTTTTAGAAGATGATGGCGGCTACTAATGACCCAACAACTCTATTGGGCTTATGTTGGCTTTACAGATATTGCCGAGGGTAAGACCAGACCTGTGTTGTATATTCGCCAAACGGACACCGACTATGTTGTATTCCGTTTAAGTAGTCAGTACGAAAATAAGTCTGCTTTTATTAAAAGCAAATATGTGGAAATTAAAAACTGGCAACAGGCTGGTTTAAAAAAGCCATCGTGGATTGATACAGTACAAACATATCAGCTGCCTATCCAAAAAACACAACTCACTTATATTGGACAACTGTCTGCCGATGATCTGGAATGCTTAATCAAACACCTTGAAATTCAATAATTTGAATTTCATCGTTTCAACTTGAATGAATCGGTTTAGATAACAAAAAATTCTCCTACATTTGGGAGGATTTTTTGTCTGGATTATAATTTTAGTTACGGAGCATAAAACAGATTGAGTTTTATTTTCAGCATCCTTTGCTGAGTCCAAAGCTGAGTCTAAGCTCGTGGTGGAACCAGTTCTTCAAAAATATCATTTAAATTATCATGTACTTTTAAATGAATTAAATTCCAATAATGTCCTGAAACGGTACGATTCACCATTAATGTATCGGGAGAAGGCTTAAACACATCCCAATATTTCAGTGAAATTTTGACCAACTCAACACCATCATGATGCGCAGAATTTTCAGCAAAATCATAATGTGTGGTGAGTGGACGCATCAGCACTTCTAACCATTGCAAATATAAATCTTCAGGGAATTTGCCCAATGCAGAAATGGCCTGTAGTGCGTCTAAATGCTGTTCAATTGCGGCAATATCTTGCGCACGTGCAGCATGAATCAGTTGTCTAAAATGATGAACTACATCATTCGACAAAGTTTTGACGCCGCCGTAATCATAAATCACCACAGAACCATCTTGGCGAAACGCAAAGTTGCCCGGATGCGGATCGCAATGAAAGCGTTTTAAATAAAAGATTTCTTGGCCCATGGCACGCAATAAACGTCGTCCCAAAGTATTACGGATACCCTGTGGCCATGTGCTTGCCGTTTCAATACTTTCACCTTGCTCTAAGCTCAATGTGAGGATATGCCGTGATGAATAGTCTTTAAACACTTGCGGGATAATAATTTTATCATCCAAAGCCGCATGAAACGTACGCGCTACTTCTAGGTTTTGTGCCTCAATCTGGTAATTCAGCTCATTGTCTAAACTTTCCTGAATTTCCTGAAATAGACGGTCTTGTAATTTACGGTCTATTTTAAGTACACCCATTAAACGCAGTGCCAAACGGACTTGTTTCAGGTCACTTTCGCAGGCTTCATCGACCCCAGGATATTGCACTTTGACCACCACTTGCTCGCCATTGGGTAAAATGGCTTTATGCACTTGCCCAATAGATGCGGCTGCAAACGGAGTTTCATCAAAGTGTTTAAAAATTTTGTCGAGCGGTTTACCGAGTTCTTTTTCAACTTGTGCCTTAATTTCAGCAAAAGGCATGGCAGGTGCTTGGCGCTGTAATTTACTGATGGCTTTTGCAACTTCAGGCGGAAAAATATCTTTATATTGCGAGGCAATTTGCCCGACTTTCATCACCGCACCTTTCATTTCGCCTAAGGTATCAGCAATTTGGATGCCAATATCTTGAAACAATTGGCTGCGAGCCGCATTTTTTTGTTCTTCATCTGCGGTGATGTTTTTAATCGAGTTCGTTACCGTTTTGGTTGCAATACTTGCTGTCATGCTCGCAAGTTTCATAAAGCGACGACCGGGTGTGCGCGCCGTTTTTGCCATGCGATGTTCCTCAAGATCATCTTTACTATCTTTTGATCATAAGTGTTCGTGAGCAAAATGCCTACTTTTAATTGTTAAAGTATTTTTTGATCACAAGACCCACGTGCAAAAACGTCTTTCAGCATGCGGGTGAGTAGGCTGAGGTTTATGCTGAAAACTGGCGTTCTAGTCGCTGATTATTGAAATATAAACGAGTCAGAAGTAACACGCAGGCAATGCTTAAACCGACAATCAGTCCGACCCAAACCCCTGCAGCGCCCATACTGCTGTAACGGGTTAAATACACACCAATGGGAAAGGCTACAACCCAATAAGCGAGCATGGTAATCCACATTGGGCCTTGCGTGTCTTGCATGCCACGCAAACAACCCGCTGCGCTGATTTGCCAGGCATCCATGAGTTGATAGGCAATCGCAAATATTAATAAAGACATCGTCACTTGCGTCACTTGCGGGTCACGAGTGTAAATTGAAATGATTTCAGGACGGAAAAACCACATCAGTGTCATTGTGGAAAAGGCAAATACAGTTGCAGTTACAAAGCCCAAGCCTTGTACTTTACGCATGGCATGAATATTTTGTTCGCCATAATAGGTGCCAATACGAATGGTCAGAGCAATTGCTAAAGACATGGGAATCATAAATAACTGAGATGTGACCGACATGGCAATTTGATGGGCTGCCAGTTTGGTTTCTCCCAAAGGGCTAATCACAATAGCGGCAGTACTAAAAATACTCACTTCAAAGAAAATGGCTAAACCAATTGGCAGTCCTAACAGCAAAATACGTTTAATCCAGACCGCATCAATCGCTTCCCATTGGCTAAAAATCTGTGTGCTTTGATAGGCGCGACTTTTAAAAATATAAAATGCCAAAGTTATAAACATTAACCATTGCAAAATCGCGGTGGCAAAACCACAACCCGCACTGCCCAGTTCAGGCAGAGGCCCCCAACCATACATAAACATAAAGTTCAGTGGAACCAATAAAGCCAATGCCAACAGACTAATCACAGTCACAGGGCGTGGATAGCCCAGTGCTTCTGAATAACCGCGCAAAGCGGCATACATAGTCACGGCAGGCATCCCAAAACCGATGGCATGTAAAAATAAGCCTGCTTTGGGCTGTAAATTTTCAGGCACACCAAATAATGGCAATAGTGCAGGCATGAGCTGTAAAATCAGTCCTGCAATCACGCCTAAAATAAATGCAATCCATAAAGATTGACGGGCGATGGTGGCAATTTTTTTTGGGGTACGTGCGCCTTTGGCTTCTGCGACTAGGGGTGTGGTGGCAATCATAATGCCACTGAACAGCAGCATAATGGGCATCCATAAACCAACCCCAACAGCAATAGCAGCTAAGTCTGTGGCAGACATGTGACCTGCCATAATGGTATCAATTAGACCTAAACCTGCTTGCGCAAATTGTGTGACCAAAATTGGAATCATCAGTTGAAAAAGCTGTTTTAATTCAAAACGGGTCGTGGTCACAGAATGTATATTTGACACAAAAAATCTCAATGCCTGAGGTGCTTAGCGTTTGGGTATTAGCGTTGTAAAGTGAGAAGCACACCAATAAAAATCACCACGCTACCTAAAAGACGTTGCCAGTTGATAGCAACTTTCTCAGTGCCCAGGAACCCAAAATGATCAATCAGCATTGAGGTGACCATTTGTCCAAAAATAATCACCCCAGACAAAGTAAGCAAACTTAGTTTTGGAGCACTATAAATACTCATGCTGATGGCATAAACCCCTAAACATCCGCCAATCCATAAATACCAAGGAATGTTGAGCAAGGTGCTGAGGTTGGGTTTCTCGACTTGTTGAAAAAATACCAGTATGGCTAAAACTATTGTACCAACCAAAAAAGAGAAAAGGGCAGCTTGTAGCGGAGAATATAAATATTCACGTAATTGGCTGTTGATTGCAGTTTGAAATGCCATTGCAATCCCGATGCCCATCGCCAGTGGCAAAATTAAGAGTAATTGGCTGGATATCTTCATCATTTTCACATTTTTTCTTATTCAATACACCCTAGTCTAAAGCAAATTCTAGGCAATACATCGGTGTCTTGCTGTAGTCATGTTAAAATCTGTATCACTGTTTTGATTTTGCATTGAGCCTGTCTTTGAACCCACTTCATCCCATTGATATTCCTTTATCTTTATATATTCACATGCCGTGGTGCGTGCGTAAGTGTCCGTATTGTGATTTTAATTCACATGCTGTGCCTGAAGGTAAATTGAGTTTAGATTTAGAGCAAGAATATCTACAGGCTTTGCTGGAAGATTTTAAAACCCAGACCCAGTTTGCGCAGGGTCGAAAAATCCACAGTGTCTTTATTGGCGGTGGTACACCTTCGCTGATTTCAGCACAGGGTTATCAATGGTTATTTACACAACTGAAAGCCGTGCTGGCTTTTGAAGATGACTGCGAAATTACGTTAGAAGCCAATCCAGGTACAGTGGAGCATGATCCCTTTGCAGATTATTTGGCTGCAGGCATTAACCGTTTGTCGATTGGCGTGCAGAGTTTTAATACTGAGCATTTAAAAAAATTAGGGCGTATTCATTCTAATGATGATGCGATTGCCGCAATTGGCTTGGCGCGTGAAGCGGGCTTTCAGCGAATTAATGTCGATTTAATGCATGGCTTGCCTGAACAGACTTTGCAGCAAGCACTGCAGGATTTAAAACTGGCAGTGGAACATGGTGCAACGCATATTTCATGGTATCAATTGACCATTGAGCCTAATACCGTATTTTTCCGCACTCAGCCAATTTTACCTGTAGATGATGTCTTGGAAGAAATTCAAGCGCAGGGTGAAGCCTATTTAACTGCGCAAGGTTTTGTGAATTATGAAGTGTCTGCATGGCGTAAAGAGTTGCCGTCTGCACATAATTTAAATTATTGGCAGTTTGGCGATTATTTGGCGATTGGTGCGGGGGCACATGGTAAAGTGACTTTGCCTGATGGTGTGTATCGCTTCCAAAAAACCCGTTTGCCGAAAGATTACTTAGCCAAAGTACCTGCGGAAAACTTGCAGTTTAAAGCAATTACAGAAGATGAGTTGCCATTTGAATTTATGATGAATGCACTGCGCCTGAATGATGGGGTTGAGGCAAACTTGTATGCTGCCCGTACAGGTTTAAATTTGGAAGATTTGCAGGATATTTTAAATACATTGCGTCAGCGGCAATTGTTGCAGGATGATCCGAAGCGATTGGCATGTACCGCGCAAGGGCATGTGTTTTTAAATTCGGTGTTGGAAGCATTTTTGTGATTTGAGTTCAGCTCAGGCATCTGTCCTAACGCTTATCGAATATTGTGCTAGAGCGACAGCTTGTGTCTTGCACTGCATGCTATTTAAGGTAAATTTTGTTATTGTAATGGCTTTGTTATTGTATCGCCTTGAAGGTTTGAGATGAACTCTACTAGTCCAAAAGTTTTAAAGGCTCATGGTGAATTAGTGGTAAACAAAGAGGAAAACCTTTCCCTCTTTGAATCAATCCCTTTTTATCCAGAATACCCAAGTAAATTTAAATTTATTGACCTATTCGCAGGAATTGGTGGATTTCGGCTAGCGTTACAAAATCTTGGTGGCGAGTGCGTATTTTCATCAGAAATAGACCTATATGCCCAAAAAACATATTCCGTCAATTTTGGTGAAACGCCTTATGGTGATATCACTTTAGAGTCTACTAAAAATGCGATACCTGATCATTTCGATATTTTATGTGGAGGCTTCCCTTGTCAGGCTTTTTCAATTGCAGGTAAAAGATCTGGATTTGAAGATACACGCGGTACGCTATTTTTTGACGTTGCGGATATTATAAAACGGAAACAACCTAAAGCTTTCTTTTTAGAAAATGTTAAAGGCTTAATTAGTCATGATAAGGGAAATACACTTAAAACTATTTTAAAAACATTAAGAGATGATTTAGGTTACTACGTTGCTGAGCCTCAAATTATAAATGCTAAAGATTTTGGTGTTCCCCAAAATAGAGAGCGAATTTTTATTGTAGGCTTCCATAAAGATACTGGAATTCAAAATTTCTCTTATCCACAACCATTAAATAAAAAAACCTGTTTTGCCGATATAAAGGAAACTCAGGTTGTACCTACTAAATATTACTTATCTACACAGTATTTAGATACCTTGGAAAAGCATAAAGCTCGACATGAAAATAAAGGAAATGGTTTTGGTTACGCTATTATTCCAGATCACGCAATTGCCAATGCCATAGTTGTAGGTGGAATGGGGAGAGAGCGTAATTTAGTTATAGATCATAGAATTACAGACTTTACTCCAACTACTAGAATTAAAGGAGAGGTAAATCGGAAAGGTATTCGGAAAATGACGCCAAGAGAATGGGCACGGTTGCAGGGGTTTCCAGATCATTTCAAAATCGTGGTTTCAGATGCCTCAGCCTATAAACAATTTGGAAATTCTGTTGCTATTCCAGCGATACAGGCAACTGCAAAAGAAATATTAAAAGCATTGAAGATTGGTGAGTATGATTACAGCAAATAAGGGGGAATGGAGTGAACTCTATGCCCTTTTTAAATTACTATGTGATGGGGAGTTAAGTGCGGGTGATGAAAACTTAAATAAAATAAATAATTTAATTTATCCTGTAATTAGAATTTTACGTCAAGAACATTATCATTTATTCACTTATGTACCGCATAAATCAGAGGGTATAGTAGAGATTTTGCGGGGTGAAGATGTTTTTCAGATACCATTACAGGAACTCAGAGATATTACTCAGTTTTTGCTGGCAGAATTACAGAAAAAGCAAACGGCATCATTTACTATTCTAGATGTGGAAAACTTTATATCCAGATACCAATCAAATAAGATTAAAGCAAAATCTAGTGCGAAAAGTGATATTAGAATCGTAATTTATGATGCAAAAATTGGAACAATGCCTGAATTGGGATTTAGCATAAAGTCAAAATTAGGTAAACCATCCACATTGTTAAATGCAGGAAAGACAACAAATTTTATTTTTGAAATAAAAAATATTTGCCTAACCGAAAAAGAGATTGAAGATTTTAATCAGCTTGCATTGCCACAACCAATTATTAAATCTCGTATAGCACATTTAAAAATGTTGGGAGCCGATATTAAATTTTCCCATTTAAATAATGCTGTATTTGAGAATAATTTAATTTTGTTGGATAGTTTACTACCAAAAATTATGGCAGAAGCTATATTTAAATATTACACATCAACTCTTAATTCAGTTAAAGATATTTTTAATGAAATTTCTTATGAAAATCCAATGAAATATTCTTTTGAACATCAGCATCCTTTTTATCAGTTTAAAATTAAAAAATTATTGTGTGAAATAGCAATTGGAATGATGCCTGGTACAGTTTGGACAGGTAACGAAATTGATTCTACAGGTGGATATTTAGTAATTAAAGAAGATGGCGAGATCATTTGCTATCATCTGTATCATCGCCATGAATTTGAAGAGTATTTATACAATAATCTCTGTACACGACAAATTTCATAGGATCCTTGTCCTATCAGGCTTTTTCTTTCTTAAAATTGCTAGCACTTTCTTAAATTCTTCTTTTTTTCCAAAACCAATCAAACGTAGAATAGCCATTTGAACATAGTCCAAACCGTAGCGAAATAAACTTACTGAAAGTCGTCCATGCTTCTTTATTTTTATCGCTTTTTTCCGATCATGTTGCCATTCACCTGTTAAATAGCACCAACAGAAACCGATAGCTAGCACTGCTATCAATTTCTTGACTCGTCCAGGGTCTGTTAAACGAGTATTTTCAAGATTGAATCCTCGTCCTTTGAGACAACTAAATAACGTTTCGATTTCCCAGCGTAATGCATAATCACGAATAGCAGAAGCATTAAACATAGGAGAAACAACAAGTAAAAGTTCTCCATCTTCTAATCGTAGCGCACTAATATACAGTTTCACTCGACCAACCCAAATACGTCGTTTACGACATTCAGTTTGACCAACTTGAAGATGACGAAATAAATCACTAATTTTATGATTCTTGGCTAAGTGATTGGTCACAATAAAGTTTTTTTAACACGTATACAGAAGTTAATGTCATTTTCAATTAACCATGTAAACCATTTCTCACCGATAAATTCTCTGTCTGCAAACACATTCACAATACGATCTTTACCAAAAATGGAGATAAAGCGTTGAATCAAAGCAATACGCTCTTTTGTATCTGAATTTCCACGTTTATTGAGCAATGTCCAAACAATAGGTATCGCTATTCCACGATAGACGATGGCTAACATCAAGATATTGATATCTCGTTTTCCCCATTTCCAATTGGTTCTATCCAAAGTTAATTGGACTTTATCGAATGAAAATATATTGAAAATTAACTGAGAAATTTGACGATAATCGAAATACTGATCTGCAAAGAAGCGTTGTATACGTCGATAAAATGATTGTGGTAAGCACTTGATGGGTAAGGCTTTAGATGCAGAAGAAAGATTACATGTCTGTTTTACAATTAATGCAAGCATAATCAGTGTAAAACATTTTGCATGTGACTTGTTCCACTTTAGATATTTGTTTAAGATGAGATGTAACTCATTGAAATGTGTCATCATATTCGTCGTTAGAAAACAAGTATTATGCCATTATTTCAATGAGTTATCTTTTTTTGTCGTGTACAAAGTACAATAATACAAAGTTTGAGATGGCAAGTAAAACCAAGCATGATTTTGGTCAATTATTTCTAAAGGACAATAAATTGTATCTGTCTTTAAATCTACAAATTCGCTTTAAATGATTAAAAATATATCTTTTATCTTAATATAACCCGAATTACGGATAAGAAAAGCCCTTGAAAAAAAGGTAGTTAGAGCCATTTAGAAAGTTACGACACAACCCAAAGGCTCTAACTACCATGTACGATTTTACAGAAATTTTTTGTATTGTTGATGATTTTTTCAAAAAATTTGAACCCATCTATTGGCAATTTCTCAAGCAAGAAAACAAACGTCAACGTATCAGACAAGCAACGCTATCTTTATCAGAAATTGTGGCTATCTCCATCTACTATAAAAAATCTCAAGTACATAATTTTAAGATGTTTTTTAACTTGCTTTGTCAGTTTGAAAGCAAACTCTTTAAAGACTTGCCTTGTTATAAAAACCTGATTCCCCTCATCAATCAGCACCAACTTGCTATTCATGCTTTGCTTTATGCGTTGAGCCAAAAAGATGAAAGTTCATATTTATGGATTGATTCAACACCTTTACCTGTTTGTAAAAATAAAAGAATCCCTAAAGGTCATCATGCTTTAGATGAGATTGCTTCTCGTGGTAAAAGTACGATGGGCTGGTTTTATGGTTGCAAATTACACTTGCTGATGAATCAAGAGGGTGAAATTGTAAATTCAGATTTATCAAACGGACATATTGCTGATCTTAAAAAAGTTGAGGATTTAGTGAATGGCTTATCAGCAACGGTCTATGGTGATAGAGGCTACATTAGCCAACCATTGAAAGAAACACTTCAAGAGCAAGGCATTGATTTAATTACTTATCCAAGAAAAAATATGAGAGTGACCTTATTGCCATTTTCTGATGAATTTCATCTACGACAACGTAAAAAAATTGAAACATTGATAGGATTATTGAAAGAAAAATATCACTTAGTTACGAGTAAACATCGTTCGATTGCTGGTTTTTTAGCAGGCGTATTTTCTTCACTATGTGCGTATCAACTTTGCCAAAAGAATAAGCCTAAAATTCATGTGATTAAATCTTTGGCTTATCCGTAACTGGGGTTAATATAGTTTGAACTTTTGATTCAATTTTCATAATAAAACTCAAATAGGATAATTTTAAATGGATTTAAAAACGTTTGAGTTACTTGCCCGCTATAATCTTTGGGCAACTCAAAAACTAAATCAGACTTTGCTATTGGTTTCAGATGATGATTTTTTTTTGGATCAGGGCTTATATTTTAAAAGTATTTTTGGCACTCTGAATCATTTGTTGGTTGGAGAGCATCATTTGTGGTTTCCACGTTTTGCTTTGCACCACTCACCAATTTTGCCATTAGATAGTACTGTGGAAACCAACAGAACACAGCTTGTTGAGCAACTTGAAAAGAAGGCTGAAAACTGGATTTATTTTTTAAATCAGGTGTATGAGAAAGTTTTTCATCAAGAGCTGCACTATAAAACATCAACTGATGTGGCGATGCACTTACCCTATGCTGCAACCCTAATGCATGTGTTTAATCATGCAACTCATCATCGTGGGCAAATTACCGCGGCTTTAACCGCAATGGGATATGTCTGTCCTGAGCTGGATTTAATTTATATGTTGCTAGAAGACCAGACTAAGAAGTAAATTGAATGAAACGATTAGAAATTTTATGTCTAGTGATTTTAATTTTTCTGATTTTATATCTGATTCAGTGGGTATTTCATGGTTTTCCAACAGCGCATTAAAAGTAATTTTAATTGATGTGTAGATTCGAGTACTGACTTTCTGAAGTAAACACCAAAAGAGCGCATTACGCGCTCTTTTGGTTTACATTTGCTTAGAATATTTTAGTAATCAAAACTAAAATGTTCTGGTGCTAATGCAGTCATGGTTTTAGATGGGTTGATCATGGCTTCTGCATGACCTTGGGTACGTGGCAATAAACGCTCAAAGTAGAAATCTGCAACTTTGATTTTGGCTTTATAGAACTCAGGTGTTTCCTGACCATTGCCTTCTGCCAATTTGGTCGAAGCCACAGCCGCTTGTTGCGCCCAGAAATAAGCCATCATGACATAACCAGAGAACATCAAGAAATCTACAGAAGCACTGGATACGATGTCACGGTCTTTACGAGCTGCCAACATAATGCGCACGGTTAATGCGTTCCATTGAGCACATAGCTTGGTTAAGTCCCATGCAAAACGACGCATGTATTTGTTACGTGCGTGTTGACCACAGAATTTCAAAATTTCAGCGGTGTAGTCACGAATCACTTTACCCTTAGAGCTTAATAACACTTTACGACCAATCAAGTCGAGCGCCTGAACGCCAGTTGTACCTTCATAGAGGGTAGAAATACGTGAATCACGTACAATTTGCTCCATGCCCCATTCTTTAATATAGCCATGACCGCCGTACACTTGCATGCCGTGGTTGGCAGCTTCATAACCCAACTCAGTTAAGAAGCCTTTTAAGATTGGAGTATAGAAACCTAAATGGTCATCATGTGCTTCAAAAGCAGCAGTATCACCACGCATTAAAGCGTCGTTCATTTTGTCAGCCAGTTGTGCAGCATGATAAATCATGGCACGACCACCTTCTGCTACGGCTTTTTGCGTTAATAGCATACGACGCACATCGGCATGGTGAATAATGGCATCGGCTACTTTTTCAGGGTCTTTTTTACCTGAAAGGGCACGCATCGACATGCGTTCTTTGGCATACGGCAATGCACCTTGGAACGCCAATTCTGCATGGCAAATCCCCTGAATTGCCGTACCAATACGTGCAGTATTCATAAAGGTAAACATGGCATGTAAGCCTTTGTTTGGTTCACCAATCAAATAACCAACGGCATTGTCAAAGTTCAGGACCGCAGTTGCAGACGCTCGGATCCCCATTTTGTGTTCAATAGAACCACAGGTTACAGGATTGCGTTCACCCACCGTACCTTCTACGGTTGGCAGGAATTTCGGTACGATAAATAATGAAATACCTTTCGTACCTTCCGGTGCTTCTGGAAGACGTGCTAACACAATATGAATGATGTTTTCAGTCAGGTCATGCTCGCCTGCAGAAATAAAGATTTTGGTGCCTGAAATCGCATAGGTGCCATCGGCTTGCGGTTCTGCTTTGGTTTTTACCTGACCTAAGTCGGTGCCGCACTGTGGTTCAGTCAAACACATAGTGCCTGACCAAGTACCTGCAACCAAGTGTGGTAAATAGGTATCTTTTTGCGCTTCTGTACCAAATTGCATAATGGTATTGATACAACCTATGCTTAAACCCGGATACATTTGGAAAGACCAGTTTGCAGTACCCATCATTTCAGATTTAATAAGGTTCAGCGACATTGGCAAGTTTTGACCGCCGTATTGCTCAGGATAAGACAGACCTTGCCAACCACCTTGCACAAATTGGTCATAAGCTTCTTTAAAGCCTTTAGGTGTGGTCACATTGCCATTTTCAAAATGACAGCCTTCTTCATCGCCTGATTGATTAAGGGGAGAAAGTACATTTTCACAGAAATCTGCTGCACCTTCCAAAATCATATCAACTGTATCTGCGTCCGCAAGTTCACCGTTAGAAAGATTTTTGTAGTGGGTTGGGTAATCAAGCACTTCGTTCATTAAGAAACGAATATCGTGTAATGGGGCTTTATACGCTGGCATAGTCTTAATCCTAATTTAGAAATAGTTTTGGATTATCTGTATCGATATGTTGATTATTCACACTCATGATTAAAAAACATTGATAAGAATAGCGAATAAAAATGTCAGAAATGCGAATACTGAAAATTATTCACCTTACAAAAACGAATGAAGTGTTATGTTACAATGTATCATAATCTGTACGTTTGAACAGACCAATCTATAATGAATATAAGGTGTTTAGCAATGAAGATACAATTAAAATATTTATCTTTATGTCTTTTTAGTTTAGCTGCTACAGGTTGTTCGCAGCATGTCATTAAGACCAATTCCAATCAGACGGTAAGTATAGAACAAAAGGCAATTACGGGGTTAAATGCCATCTTTGAAACACCTAGTTATGATTTTCAGGGCAAATTACGGGTACAGAGCAATTTAGTTGAAGCAACACCAAAAGTAACGGATATTGCTCCTACCACACTTGATCCTGTACTTAAAAAGCAATTAGATCAGTATTTAAAACAGCAAAAAGTCCGTTTAAGTACACAAGAAAAACAAAACTTATATACGGCAATGGCTAAGGAACAAAACTCTGCTTCCTATGCTGCAGGGGCAATCGAAAAATCGAGTCCTTTTAATTTTCTGTTGAATGTATTGAATGATACTGAGTTTAGCTACGATGGCTCGGTGCATTATCGGCAAAAAATTGCTGCTTTGAATGTGGCAGCACGCTATGAAAAACCGACACTTTTGGTGCAAATGAAAGTACCGATGGTAGTCGATTTTAATGAATATAAGTTCTATACCAATTATTTTTCTTTGTTGCCTTATTTGGTGAATAAAGACAGTCAAAATGACTTTGCCTATATCGACTTTTCTAAATACAAAGCCGATTTTGAGCGGATTAAAGTGGCACAATTTGCCGAATACTTAAAAGCCATGAATGCGGTGCCGTATGTATTGGCAGATTCTAAACATATTCAAAAGTTATCTTTAACTGCACAAGACCGTCAGCAAAAAATTAGTGAAAAAATTCGTTTGAACAGTAGTTTGGAAGATATGTTGCTGCAGCTTGCCATGTTTGATCAGGTCAATGCACCGTATTTGCAACAGACTGTATTGGGGCAGGCGACCACAACCGAAGATGCTGCTGAACAAGCTGAAATTACGCAAGATACATCGGCCAAAGAAAGTGTTGAAGACTACTTGAAACACAATGAAACTGCTGAAGATTATGGCATGAGCCAAGAGGCTTTTGTGGCGTATCAAGCCACCCTTGCTTTACGTGATTTGGTCAGTCAGAAATTTTATGCAACTGAAACGACAGTGAGTAATGTGGCAGATTATTCAGCAGATGCCAGTGAAGATGCCATGATCGCAGCTGAACAAGCCGTTGAAGCGGCTGCTGAGCAGGCAGAAGATTCAGCAAGCACCGCAAGTATGCTAAGCGAACAAGACTGTCAGCGTTTGATCGAAACAGCAAAAACAGCCAAAGTTGGAGATTTAACCTACTGTGCTTATGCCTATGAATTAGAAGCATTTAGCCCAAGTCGTGCTGAGCAGGCACAATCGGTTTTAGATGAGCACTTTGCTTCACCGCAAGAAAAGCTAGCTAAAGTTTTTGAACCATACCGTTCGGAACAATTGGTCGATGCCGCCGCTTTTGCAGCTTTGTGGCAAAAACATCAGGCTGAAATTCAGCAGATTATGAACGCTACACCTAAAGATAAAAAAACACCGATTCAAATTGATGTGGCTTTAGATGATCAGGGGCGTGCTGCAAAAATTGATTATGCGTTGCAATTTAAACGCGAAAATTACGGCACAATTCATGTGTATAACGATGTCAGCATTGCGAATTATGGGCAAGCCAGCAAAATTGACCGTAGTGCGCTGCGTCAAGCCAAATCCATTCAAGAGGTCAGCAAAGACTCAATTTTAGAAAAATGGGTGACAAATTTAGGGCGGACTTTGGAGCAGGAAACTGCAGAAAATAAAGATAAGACCACTGTAAAACCTGCCTTAAGTTATGATGAAGAATTGGCGCAGTTGGCGCAAAAAACCTATCAACAAACAGAATCTTTTAGTCAGACTTATCAGACTTTATTTTTAGTGCACATGGCAGCAGAGCAAAGTACGTGGGTAAAAAATCTTAGTCCACAAACCTTGCAGGAAATGGCAGAAGTGTATGCCTATTGGTTCAGTGATGAGCGCTACTATGACCCGAAAGGTGCCGCGCTAAAACGGATTGAAGCTTTACAAGCCAAGCATCATTTAGAAGAAGATGAGCAATTCAATAATGCAATTGGTCGTCGTATCAATAATTTGACTGAAGATGCAGTCGATGAAAATAAAGTCGCACTTGAATGGCGTAAGCTGAAACATCAATACAAGCAACCACAACAGATATTTGCTCAGCAATATTTAAAAGCCTATGAAGCAGCTTATGATTGGGATGTGCCTGACTTGGAGAATTTAAAGAAAACGGCACACATTTTGGGGCAGACGTATGTTGATCGTCAGCAGGGCAAATTGAGCCAAAATTCAATTCGCACTTTAACTGAAGATCAGGCTGAACAGATTGATTATGAGTTATATATGGATGTGTATGAAGATATGCAGAAATTTGTAAAATAAACCGTGGGTGAAAAATGGGCAATCAGCGTTCAACAAGATTGCCCAGTTTAAATAAAAAAATAGCCCTTTGCTGCTCAAGGGCTATTTTTATTTGGTGATGATTTAGAGGAAATCTTTTAAGTCAGGTTTTACGCCATTCCAGATATAAAAAGACTCAATTGCCTGTCCAACCAGCATGCCAAAACCTTCTGAGGTCGGTACGCCACGCGCTTTGGCTTGTTCTAAAAAGCTTGAAGGTTTGCCATAAGCCATTTCATAAGCAAAATTAAATTGCAAACATTCAGGCAAGGTAAGTGCATCTCCCGATAAACTAGCAGACGTCGCATTAATGGCTAAATCAAAATGACCTGTTAAATCGGTGAGCGCCATGGCTCGTAATTCTGCTTGCGGTACAGCGGCTTGCAAGTCGGCAACTAGTTGTTCAGCACGGGCAAGGGTGCGGTTGGCAATCACAATTTTTTTTGCACCTGCTTGTACCAACGGGTAAATTACGCCACGGGTTGCACCGCCAGCGCCAATAATCAAAATATCGCTATGATCTAAATTCCAGCCCAAAGTACGAATTGCATCAACCAAACCCTGACCATCGGTATTGTCGCCATGCAAAACACCATCTTGCATCCACAAGGTATTGACTGCCTTGGCAATTTGGGCTCGTTCGGTCAAGACGCCACATTCAGCAAATGCTTGTTCTTTAAAAGGTACGGTCACATTCATGCCTACGCCGCCATGATTAAAAAAGTCTGCAACGCTGTCGCTGAAGCCATCAAGCGGCGCAAGGCGTTTGCTGTATTGCAGGTCTATGCCTGTTTTTTTTGCAAAGGCATGATGTAGTTCAGGAGAACGTGATTGTTCAATTGGGTTACCAATCACAGCAAATTGTTTGCGCATTTGCCTAAATCCATGTGCTGAAATGTGCATCAATATACGTCAAATTCAGCGCGGACTAAAGCCTATGAAGGTATAAAAGGGTGGGAGTCTTTGGACTTAAGGATTACAAATTTCTAAAACAGTTTCTAAAACCAAAATAGTGGCAATTACGAACATGGCAATGCCCGCTAAAATGCTGCTGCTAATCGCTAAACCATCTGAAAGATGACTTTCAAAAATAAAGGTCATGCAGATTGAGCCAAGTAACATGGCAAAGGTTGCCCAAAATAGAAAGATTTTGTGTTTGAACAGCGGGCTAAACATGCGGATCTCCTGACATATGTGGCGCAGTGTGACATAAGGCTTTGACAGTTTGATGAATTTGCCTTTGACTCATGATTTGATGTATGAATGGTTAAATCCTGTTTGTGCATGGTCAAATAGGGTGCGCGGTCACATCATTTATTAAAATCCATCCACACTATCATTACAGTTAATTCATGCTGTGCATATTTATTGATTTGAAAAGAAGCGATAAAGTTTGTAAGTAAAAAAGCGATTCGTGCAAGAATCGCTTTTTTGAACATTGACTGTGATCTTATTTACACGGCGATGTAGCAGGGTTTCACCAGTCGCGAGCTTTAACTCGTCTTGAGATTTAACCAATCGCGTGGTTTTAAGTAATAGTCAGTGAGTTTTTTTTCTGCAGAATCTTCTGCCCATTCAGGACGATACGACCATCCCGCCAAGTTCGGTAAGCTGACTAAAATGGATTCAATCCGTCCGCCTGTCTGCAAACCAAATAAAGTACCACGGTCATAGACCAGATTGTATTCCACATAACGTCCACGACGGTAAAGTTGGAATTGGCGTTGTGCTTCAGTATAGGCTTTGTCGCGATTACGCTCAAAAATAGGCAGAATTGCAGTCAAATAACCATTACCCACCGCCTGAATATAGCTGAAACAGGTATCAAAGTCCCATTGATTCAGGTCATCAAAAAATAAACCACCCACGCCACGCTGTTCATCGCGGTGCTTCAAATAAAAATAGTCATCACACCATTGTTTATGTTCTGCATAGACGTGCTCGCCAAAAGGCGCACATAAGTCATGTGCCGTTTGGTGCCATGCCAACACATCTTCATCATTCGGATAAAATGGTGTTAGATCAAAACCACCACCAAACCACCAAATAGGCGGCTGTCCTTCAGGTTCTGCGACAAATAAACGCACATTGGCATGTGAAGTGGGTACATGCGGGTTTTTCGGATGAATCACCAATGACACGCCCATCGCCTGCGCAGGTGCGCCTGCAATATTCGGATGACGCTCGGTTGCAGATGCAGGCAGTTTGGAAATATTGATATGCGAGAACATCACTCCGCCTTTTTCAATCACCGTACCATTTTGTAAAACGCGGGAACGACCACCGCCACCTTCAGGGCGTTGCCAGTCATCAATTTCAAACTGTGCGCTTCCGCCACCTGCTTGTTCTTGTTGTTCCAAAGCCGCACAAATTCGCGCCTGCAAATCGAGAAGAAATTCACGTACACGTTGAATATCCGCGTGAGTAGGATGCGACATGGCCACCTCAGCATAAAAATAAAATGGCTTACATCAAAACATAAAACTGTCTAAAAATTAAGGGGTTTATCCAGTTTGCTGCAAATCGCTCATGCAATTGCGCAAGGTGCTTTGTATTTCAGCATGTATTCCGAGCAAAAGACTAGGTTGATTTCCATGCCTAAGCTCAGCACAATAGTTTTTACAATCTAAATTTTAGTCAGCAGCAATTAACTGAATGGGGCAGAGTGGATGACACAGCAGGCAAATTCTTTAATTCAAAAATACAATGTGCCTGGACCACGTTATACCAGTTATCCAACCGTACCTTATTGGGATGATGCTACCTTTTCTGCCGAGGCGTGGCAGCAAACGCTGAAGCGTTCGTTTGATGAATCTAATGCCAGCGAAGGCATCAGTCTGTATATTCATTTGCCATTTTGCGAAAGCCTATGCACTTTTTGTGGCTGTCATAAACGCGTCACCAAACGCCATGAAGTCGAGCAACCGTACATTCAGGCGTTATCAAAAGAATGGGACTTATATTGTCAGTTGCTCGAAAGCACTCCCATCATTAAAGAAATTCATTTGGGCGGTGGCACACCAACTTTCTTTTCTGTCGAACATTTGACGCAGCTTATTCAAGGCATTTTGGCAAAAGCCAAAGTGGCAGAACAGCACGAATTTAGTTTTGAAGGACATCCCAATAACACCACCCGTGAACATTTACAGGCTTTATATGACTTGGGTTTTCGTCGGGTTAGTTATGGCGTGCAGGATTATAATGAAAAAGTGCAGCGCGCCATTCATCGGATTCAGCCTTTTGAACATGTGCAACGTGTGACCGAGTGGGCGCGTGATATTGGCTATGATTCTATTTCACATGATCTAGTTTTTGGTTTGCCCTTTCAAAATCTGGAAGATGTATTAAATACCATTGAGCAAACTCAGCGTTTAATGCCAGACCGTTTAGCGTTTTACAGTTATGCACATGTGCCATGGATTAAAGGCAATGGGCAGCGTGGTTTTAAAGATGAAGATGTACCTAAAGATGAATTAAAACGTCAGTGCTATGAAGAGGGTAAACAGCGTCTTTTGGCCTATGGTTATCATGAAATTGGAATGGATCACTTTGCTTTAGAACGTGATGGTATGTACCAGTCATTTAAAAATGGTACCTTGCATCGTAACTTTATGGGGTATACCGCATCTAAAACACAGCTTATGATTGGTTTAGGTGTTTCATCAATCAGCGACAGTTGGTATAGCTTTGCCCAAAATGAAAAAAGTATTGAAGATTATTACGCGCGTTTAGCCTGCAACGAGATTCCTGTGTTTAAAGGGCATATGCTGAATCGGGAAGATTTGGTGATTCGTCAGCATATTTTGAATTTAATGTGCAGCTTTGAAACGTCGTGGGCCAGTCCAGAATTGGCATTTCCTGAAATTGAGCAAGTGCTGCAACAGTTACAGGAAATGCAAGAAGATGAATTGCTGCTCATTCAAGATCAGCGCATTCAAATTCTGGAAAAAGGCAAACCCTTTGTGCGCAATATTTGTATGGCCTTTGATTTGCGCTTAAAACGCCGTATGCCAAATAACCGTATTTTTTCGATGACGATTTAAGTAAGTTGAGTAGAAATTATTTAATTCAAAAATTAAAAGGTGACTTAGAAGTCACCTTTATCATACATGTGCGCCATACGTTCATGCTTGGTTTGCAAATATTCCTCATTGAATGGATTCAAACCCACAGTTAAAGGTACACGGTCTACCACCGTAATCCCTTGTTCTTGCAATGCTTGAATTTTCAAAGGGTTATTGGTAATTAGGCGCACAGTTTTGACCTGCAAATGATCTAGCATGATGCTGCACATATCATAGCGACGTGCATCGGCAGGTAAATTCAGCATCAAATTGGCATCGACTGTGTCATGTCCTTGATCTTGCAGGGCATAAGCACGAATTTTATTGGTCAAGCCAATGCCACGGCCTTCTTGGCGTAAATATAAAATCACCCCTTGTCCTGCGTCATTAATCAGGCGCTGAGTGGCTTGAAGCTGCGGGCCACAATCGCACTTCAAAGACGCGAAAGCATCGCCAGTTAAACATTCTGAGTGGATGCGTACTAAAACGGGCTGGGTTGGCGCAGTGTCTAAACCTTTGGATAATGCCACATGTTCTTCGCCAGTTTCAGGATCTTGAAATACCGTAATCTTGAACTCACCAAATGCAGTCGGTAATCGTGAGGTTGCGACAAACTTAATCGGCACTGTTTAACTCGTGAATAGTCGATAAATTGTTTAAAGTATAGCGTAATGCTCAGACATTAGTAGAATAGCAAACACGAATTTATACAGAAGATTTTCTTTTTTGTATAAAGCACACGATAATGGTTGATAAATAGTTAGATTATTCAGGATAATCTACGCACCCAACGTGTGCCCAACTGAAATCACTGCTCAAAACTACATCGCTAGAAATGTGGCTGATTGAAGGTAATACCATTCGGTTATATGATCGAGTAATTCCCATTGACCTCGCTTAGGATTTGCCAGGCTTTAGAAGGCTTTGCCACATATGCTGTATACAGAAATTCCAACTCAACGCCCTGTAACACCATTGCTCGATGCGATTGATCATCCGCAGCAATTACGTTTACTCGCGCAAAGCCAGCTTCCACAGGTGGCAGATGAGTTACGTCAATTCATTTTGTATGCCGCAGGTCAAAGTGGAGGACACTTTGGCGCAAACTTAGGCGTGATCGAACTGACCGTTGCGCTGCATTATTGCTTTAATACTCCACAAGACCGCTTAATTTGGGATGTCGGTCATCAGGCTTATCCGCATAAAGCCCTGACAGGACGCCGCGAGCAACTCACTACCATTCGTGCTAAAGATGGCTTGGCTGCATTTCCTGCACGTGAAGAATCTATTTTTGATACCTTTGGCGTTGGTCATTCCTCTACGGCTATTTCAGCAGGTTTGGGGATGGCTTTAGCGCGACGTTATCAGCAAAACCCATGTGAAGTTGTTGCTATTATTGGCGATGGCGCTATGACAGCAGGGATGGCTTTTGAAGCCATGAATGATGCAGTGGCGCATCAGGCAGATATGATGGTCGTGCTGAATGACAACGATATGTCAATTTCATGTAGCACAGGCGGCTTTGCCAAACATCTTGCAGCGATTTGGGAGCGTGGTGAGTCGGTTCATGTCAGTGAAACAGGTGAGGCTTACGTGCAGCCACATCCGAAATGGACGTATAACTCGCGTTTGCACTGTGCCGCCACTGAAGCTGCAGACAACTTATTTAAAGCGATTGGGTTTGATTATTTCGGCCCTTTCGATGGACATGATGTTGAACAACTCACACACGTGTTTAATGCGCTGAAAAAACGTAAAGGTCCACGTTTAATTCACGTTTACACCAAAAAAGGCAAAGGCTTTGCGCCTGCAGAAGCCGATCAAATTAAATATCACGCCATTGGTAAAATTCATGCCAAAGCTGCGCCCGTTAGCGCGCCTAAATATTCTGATGTATTTGGGCAGTGGCTATGTGATCAGGCAGAACAAGATTCACGTTTATTGGCCATTACGCCAGCCATGTGCGAAGGTTCGGGCATGGTGCAATTTGCCAAAAAATTTCCAGAACGCTATTTTGATGTCGCGATTGCCGAACAGCATGCCGTGACTTTGGCTGCGGGTATGGCCTGCGAAGGTTTAAAGCCTGTGGTGGCGATTTATTCTACCTTCTTGCAGCGCGGTTATGATCAACTGATTCATGATGTCGCTTTGCAAAATCTGGATGTCACTTTTGGTATCGACCGTGCAGGTTTGGTGGGTGAAGACGGCCCAACCCATGCAGGTGCTTACGACTACGCCTATATGCGTACCGTACCGAATATCGTGATTATGGCGCCAAAAGACGAAAATGAATGTCGTCAAATGCTGCATACGGCTTATTTATATAATGGCCCTGCAGCAGTGCGTTATCCACGCGGGCATGGTTTGGGTGTCGAAATTCAGGAGCAGATGACTGCAATTCCATTGGGACAAGCTGAAATTGTAGCGCTGTTCAATCTACAATATGATGACTACATTTCAGTGCTGGCTTTTGGTAGCCGTGTGCAAGCGGCAGTTGAAGCGGCTGAAGCATTTGCTCAGCAGCACGATGTCGCAGTACGTGTGGTGAATATGCGTTTTGTGAAACCACTAGATGAAAAACTGTTAGCTGAGATTTCAGACAGCACTGCATTATTCGTTACTGTTGAAGAACATGCGATTATGGGGGGTGCGGGCAGTGCCGTGAGTGAATACTTGGCGAAGGCACAGATTGTCAAACCCATCATTCATTTAGGTTTAGAAGACAGTTTTATGCATCAGGCAACACATGCTCAAATGCTGCAACAGGCTGGTTTAGACGCACAAGGCATTGAAAAATCGATGCAAAATACTTGGCAAAAACTGCATCAATCTATACTGAGTTAATTTTTAGCAACACTTCTTCCCCAAAAGCCTCAATATTTGCTAAAATATTGGGGCTTTCATGCATTATTCTTTATCAATCTCTTCAAATTTGTAGTGGGTGTTCAATGGAACCTATGGTGGTGATGGCTGCGCGTGCGGCTCAAACAGTTGGTCAAGAGCTTTTAAAAGCGCATCAGAATCGTCATAAACTCGATCTACAAGTCGAAGAAAAAGGCATTGATGGTCCTGTAACGCGCGTAGATCGTTACCTCGAGCAATTGACCATTGATACATTACGCAAAAGTTATAAAAATCACAGCTTCCTGGGCGAAGAATTTGGCATGCAGGAAGGCAAAGGTCACGATGCCGACTGGTGTTGGGTGATTGATCCTTTAGATGGCACGCTAAACTTTGTTCACGGTTTCCCTCATTTCTGTATTTCGATTGCAGTGCAACACAAAGGTGTGACACAGCACGGTGTTATTTACGATCCTGTAAAAGATGAGTTGTTCTCTGCGAGCCGTGGCCGTGGTGCGATGATGAATCAACGTCGTATTCGTGTAAATGTAAAAGACAGTTTAGACAACACCTTCTTGGCAGTGGGTCATGCTTATCGTGCTAAGCGCGATGGCGAAATTGTTTCTTATGCCAAAAACCATTTTGAA
Organism: Acinetobacter sp. SCLZS86; assembly: GCF_021560715.1. Taxonomy (NCBI): domain Bacteria; kingdom Pseudomonadati; phylum Pseudomonadota; class Gammaproteobacteria; order Moraxellales; family Moraxellaceae; genus Acinetobacter; species Acinetobacter sp. SCLZS86. The sequence continues at coordinate 2,775,837 of NZ_CP090864.1, read as the reverse complement.
AGTTTATTGAATGTGACAGAAGCAGGCGCTCAATACCGCCGTGCAGGTTCTGCTGCATTAGACTTGGCTTATGTGGCTGCAGGTCGTTTAGATGGTTATTTTGAACTTGGCTTAAAACCGTGGGATATTGCTGCGGGTGAGTTAATTGTGAAAGAAGCGGGCGGTACTGTGGTCGATGCACGTGGTGGCAGCGACTCTATGGAAAATGGGCAAGTTTTGGCATGTTCAATGAAAATGTTAAAACCACTTATGAAAGCGGTTGTGCCTGCTTGGGGCGAAGCAGCGAAATAATCAGCTGATCATATTTATACTTAAATAAGACACTTAGCAAAGCTCTCATCCTGAGGGCTTTTCTTTTACCTAACGGTCTAAAACTGCTGGTTTTAAATCTGTTGTTATCGTCCATATACTAGCCATAAAAGCAGAATCTATCACTGTTTACACAAAAAACTGCAAAAGTCGATTAAATAAGGTGACTTTTAAAATAATCCTGCTATAATCCGCGCACGCACTTAATTTCTGTTCATTACCTGAACATTTCTCTTCTAATCATTGTGTATGCGCGTGCGGTCCAAAGAGAGGACGATATCTCGCGCCCCAATCGCTAAAGCGATTCCTTCAGGTTAAGCCGTAATCATGCGTGCGTTATATCACATCGTCGTTACTCGGATCGCCGCTGAATCTTAAATTGTCAGCGATAATTGCTGTACCGCTTTTTGCCGATGTCCATCTGACTTTATTTAATGGAGCACCCATTTTCAGGGTGAAAATCTCTATGAGCAAAACTTTTGCTGATTTTTCTTTACATGAATCTTTACAACAAGCTTTAGAAGGCTTGAACTTTACTACGCCGACTCCTGTTCAAGAACAATCGATCCCAGCGGCACTTGAAGGTAAAGACTTATTGGTATCTAGCCAAACAGGTTCTGGTAAAACTGCTGCATTTTTACTCCCAACTTTAAACGTATTGGCGAGCCAAGACACTTTTGTACCATTTAAAGAGCGTATGAAAGCAATTACTCAGCCTTCAATTTTAGTGCTTTGCCCAACACGTGAATTGGCTCAACAAGTGAGCCAAGACGCGATTGCATTTGTACGTCACATGAAAGGTGTACGTATTGCAGCAATCATGGGTGGTATGCCTTTTGGTAAGCAAATCCAACAATTAAAAGGTGCGCAAGTGGTTGTAGCGACTCCAGGTCGTTTACTTGACTTGGTGAACCGTCGTCAAATCAAACTTGATAAAGTTGATGCCTTAATTGTAGACGAAGCTGACCGTATGCTCGATTTAGGCTTCTCTGAAGACCTAGAAGCGATTAGCGATTTAGCTGCTAACCGTAAGCAAACCTTGATGTTCTCTGCAACTTTTGCCAGCCGTATTATCACACTTGCAGAACGCATGATGAATGAGCCTGTACGTATTGCGATTGAAACAGGTCACTCAACGAACATGGACATCACCCAGACTTTACACTGGACTGATGGTTTCGAGCACAAGAAAAAATTATTGTCACACTGGTTATCTGATGAAGGTGTAGATCAAGCGGTTGTATTCGCATCTACTCAAGAAGATACCGATATGTTGGCTGAAGAATTGGCTGAAGCGGGTCACTCGGTTGTTGCACTACACGGTGCAATGCCACAAACCGTTCGTAACCGTCGTTTACGCAGCATTCGCGAAGGCCGTGCAAAAATCTTGGTTGCAACAGACGTTGCAGCACGTGGTTTAGACGTACCAACTATTTCTCACGTGATTAACTTCGGTTTACCAATGAAAAATGAAGACTATGTACACCGTATTGGTCGTACAGGTCGTGCGGGTCGTACTGGTAACGCGATTACTTTGGCAACTTACCGTGAGCGCGGCAAAATCCGTGCGTTAGAAGATTTCTTAGATGCACGTTTAAGCGTTTCAGAAATTGAAGGCTTAGAGCCATCTCCACCTCCAGCACGTTCTGGTCGTGACGGTGGTCGTGGTCGTCGTGATGGCGGTCGCGGTGGTCGTGGCGGTTTTGGTGGCGGTCGTCGTTTTGAAGGCGAAAGCAACTTCAAACGTCGTGAAGGCGGTGAAGATCGTCCACGTCGCAGCTTTGATGACAAACCACGTGGCGAACGTCCTGCATTTGGTGAAGATCGTCCGCGTCGTGAGTTCAACTCAGACCGTCCACGTCGTGAAGGTGGTTTCGGTGACCGTCCACAACGTTCATTTGAAGATCGTCCACGTCGCGAGTTCAATTCAGATCGTCCACGCCGTGAAGGTGGTTTCGGTGATCGTCCACAGCGTTCATTTGAAGATCGTCCACGTCGTGAATTTAATTCAGACCGTCCGCGTCGCGAAGGTGGCTTCAACGATAAGCCGCGTTTTGATGCGAATGATGACAACCGTGGCAACCGCGTAGACTATAAACCACGTCGTGAAGGTAGTTTCGGTGATCGTCCAAAACGTGATTTTGGTGATCGTCCTGCACGTCGTGAAGGTGGTTTTGGTGACCGTCAACCACGTTCGTTTGATGATCGTCCTAAGCGTTCTTTTGGTGGCGAAGATCGTCCACGTCGCGAGTTCAATTCAGATCGTCCACGCCGTGAAGGTGGTTTTGATCGTCCACGTCGTAAATTTAACGACTAAGACCGCGATAGCAATTTGTATAAAGAAAAACCAGTGCTCAGCACTGGTTTTTTATGTTAAAAATTTTTGCTTTAGATAAATAAAATGTATAATATGTCACGTTTTTAACTCTATTTGCTAATTATGAACATCGGTAGCTTACGATTGCTCATGCAGACGAGAGAGGGAATGATGCCGTATATTGGTTTAGCACTCATTTTATGCAATTTAGTGTATTATATTATTTCTTCTTACTTTTAAATTGTTGCTGTCCTAAAAGTGATTTAAATAACAATAATAAGACTGCTTGAACAATATGCGCACATTTTTTAAAAATTTGCTAGATAACATTTTGTGCTTCAATCCTTTATAGTATGCGTGCTGAAAAAATGCAGGAAAACCCTCAGCTATGAATAATCCAATGCCTCAACATGAGCCGTCATTGATTGAAGTCAATGAACTGAGCTTTAAACGAGGAAAACGTGTCATTTTCGAAAATGTCAGTTTAAAGATTCGCCGTGGTCAAATTACTGCCATTATGGGACCTTCAGGTACAGGTAAGACAACATTATTACGTTTGATTGGCGGTCAGTTGACTCCCGATCATGGTGATATTCTTCTAGATGGAAAAAATCTTGCGCAAATGTCACGCCAGGAGTTGTTTGCTGCGCGCGCACGTATGGGCATGTTATTCCAAAGTGGTGCGCTATTTACCGATATGAGCGTATATGAAAACGTTGCATTTCCATTGCGTGCACATACCCAGTTGCCTGAACATTTAATTGCAGAACTGGTGGCTTTAAAACTCGAAGCAGTCGGTTTGCGTGGTACAGAACAACTCATGCCTGCAGAACTCTCAGGCGGGATGAACCGTCGTGTGGCGCTGGCACGTGCAATTGCGTTAGACCCTGAATTGATCATGTACGATGAACCGTTCGCCGGGCAAGACCCGATTGTAAAAGGCGTGTTGACTCGTTTAATCCGTTCGTTGCGTGAAGCGTTAGATTTAACCACCATCATTGTATCGCATGATGTTGGCGAAACTTTATCCATTGCTGATTACATTTATATTGTTGCGGAAGGCGTGATTCAGGGTGAGGGTACACCTGCAGAATTAAAACAGCATGAATCGGCATTTGTGCGTCAGTTCTTAACAGGCGCTGCCGAAGGGCCAGTCGATTATCAATTTAGCCATCGGGCTTATTTAAGTGATGAGGTGCGTTCATGAATGCTATTGCCGCACTAGGTCAACGCGTCATTGAGCGTGTTCGTGGCATTGGTGTCGCCACCCAAATGTTGTTGCAAATCTTATTTTCCATGCCAACTTGGCTTGGGGTAAAACTGTTTGTTTACCAGATGTACCGTGTAGGCGTTATGTCCCTACTCATTATTGCGGTATCAGGCTTATTTATTGGTTTGGTATTGGGCTTACAAGGCTACTCCATTTTGGTCAATATCGGTTCAGAAGCCATGCTTGGCACCATGGTGTCTTTGACTTTGTTACGTGAGCTCGCCCCTGTGGTTGCAGCATTGTTATTTGCAGGACGTGCAGGTTCTGCATTAACTGCAGAAATTGGTCTAATGAAAGCCACAGAGCAATTGGCCAGTATGGAAATGATTGGGGTAGACCCACTCAAGCGTATTGTATCGCCACGTTTATGGGCGGGAATTATCAGCCTGCCGATGCTGTCCATTATTTTTGCTGCGGTTGGCATTATGGGCGGTAAAATGGTTGGGGTCGATTTTCTAGGTGTCGATGAAGGTTCTTTCTGGAGTGGTATGCAAAGCAACGTCCAGTTTTATAAAGATATTTTCAACGGCACCATTATTAAAAGTTTTGTTTTTGCATTTATTTGTACTTGGATTGCAGTATATCAAGGCTATGCCTGTGTCCCTACATCGGAAGGCATTGCGACATCGACCACACGAACCGTGGTGTATTCTTCATTATGTGTTTTAGGTTTTGATTTTGTGTTGACTGCGGTCATGTTCGGAGGTGTTTAATGAAATCACGTACAAGTGAGCTGGCCGTAGGTGTATTTGTCATTTTGACAGGCATTGCATTATTTTTCTTGGCCATGAAAGTCAGTGGATTGGTGGGTACCAATTTGCGCGACAGTTATAATATGACCGCAACATTTGACAACGTGAATGGTTTAAAACCACGCGCTAAAGTCACCATGAGCGGTGTCACGATTGGGCGTGTTCATGATATTACCTTAGATCCTGTATCACGTTTGGCGACAGTTGAATTTGAACTCGATGGCAAACTGACCAGTTTTAATGCTGAGCAACTGAAAACAGTGCAAAATTATGCACTTGAAGAGTTGCGCTATAGTGCAGAATACGAACAGGCAAGTCCTGAGCAACAAAAAGAAATGGAACAACAACTGTTGAGTAACATGAAATCCATCACAAGTATTGATGAAGATGCTTATATAATGGTAGCAACCAATGGTCTATTGGGTGAGAAATATCTCAAAGTGGTTCCAGGTGGTGGTTTGAATTTTGTGAAGCGTGGTGAAAGTATTGCCAACACGCAAGGCACCATGGATCTAGAAGATTTAATCAGTAAGTTTATTACTGGCGGTGCAGCGAAAACATCCAATGCAGCGTCAGACGCAGATACAGATATAGCGACAGCTGAAACAACAGATGCAGAAGTGTCATTTGTTGAGTAATTGAGGAGATTGTCCGTGAAAACACTTTTAAAGCAAACTCTGGCGGTAAGTGTACTTTCAACCATGTTGGCAGGAACTGCATTTGCTGCACCTACAGAGGCGCCACCAGCTTTTGTGAAAAGAGTTGCCGATAGCTTGATTGCACGTTTAAAAGCAGATCATGCTAAATTGCAGAACAATCCGGCATTGGTCAAAACGATTGTGCGTCAAAACCTTGATCCGTATGTAGATGCACAGGCATTTACCCGTATTGTGATGGGTACTTATGCAACCAACCAATACAGTTCAGCAGCACAGCGCGCGCAGTTTGAGAAAAACTTCCGTGAAACTTTAATTGAGAACTATGGCACAGCGTTTGCGAAATTTAGCAACCAAAGCTATACCATGCGTCCTTATAAGGCGACCAACAGCAAGAACCCAGTGGTGACTATTGACTTTGTTCATAATGGTGAAAAAATTCCTGTGTCATTCCAGTTAGCAGACAAAGGCAGCCAATGGAAAATCCGTAACATTAACGTGTCGGGTATTGATTTAGGTTTGCAATTCCGCAACCAGTTTGCGGCAAACGTGAAGCGTAATGGTGGCAATATTGATAAAGCGATTGCAACCTTTAAACCAGATGCAGAAGCTGCGGTTGAAAAGAAAAAATAGGTTAGGTGTGGTGTGATTGAATTATCAAATCAGGAATTATGCGTTTCTGGAAAAATAGATTTCAGTAATGCAGAGCAATATTACCAAAAAGGCATGCAGTTGATTCGTCAGCAGCAGTTACCTTTGGTAGTGAATTTGGCAAATCTGCAACAGGGGAGCACTTTAGCTTTGGCTGTTTTGGTACAATGGTTGCGTCAGACACCTGAAGCCAAAGGTTTACAGTTTAAAGCGGTTCCTGAAAAAATGATGAAGATCATTCAAGCCTGTCATTTGCAAGATGATTTACAACTGCTCGCCTAAAACTGAAACCACCAAAAAGCACCTTCTTGTAAGGTGCTTTTTTTATTGCGTTAATTTCCTTTCTTTACTAAAGGGAGGTTATGAGTGGTTGCAAACCTCTCTAACCCGCTGCTAAAAGGAGAAGAAAAATTGCAAACCTTTCTAACCCGCTTCTAAAAGGAGAGAAAAGATTGCAAACCTCTCCCTAACCCTCTCCTAAACCTAAAAAGAGAGGGAATAAAAGGCATCAAATCCATTTTTTCCATCTAAAATAAATTAATGGGCCAATAAAGAAGCCAATTAAAATAATACTGACCACTATAAAACTGGTGGTGCCTTTGGCAAAAGGCAACACGTCGGTGTTCATGCCATAAACACTAGCAACCAGCATCGGTGGCGCTAACATACTGGGTAAAATCGAGAATCGACGAATGGTGTCGTTCTGCTCGGTGTTAATAAAGCCCGAAGTTGTGTCGAGTAAGAAACGTACTTTCTGGAATAAGAAGGCATCGTGTTCGACCAGTGAGCGTACATCTTCACTGAGTTCTCTAATGTCGGCATCATAAATATGACTGCCCAACGCGCGCGGACGTGCCAAAAAGGTCAGGACGCGACGTAAATCAATCAAACACAGTTGAGCTTTTCCAAGCATGTCTTCTAATTGTGCCAGTCGGGTAATCATGTCATCGAGGTCTAAAATTTGCTCACGATGACGGTTATTCAGAACTTCTGTGGAATACTTTTCTAAGTCCTTGTGGATATCTTCTAAGATATCCGCAAGTTCGTCTAGTTTGGCTTCAAGCAAGCCTAAAAGTACCCAAGTCGGGTCTTTATAATCAATTTCGTAGTCGTTACGTCGTGCACGCGCCCGAAATGCCCGAAATGCCACTAATTTTTCACCACGTAGGGTAAATAGGCGTTCTTTATGTAAAATAAAGGCAACGGTTTGTACGGTGGCTAAAATACTGGAATTGTCTTCAGTTTCGCCATCGACTTGATAGTTTTTATTTTTCGTTAAAAAATATGTACTTATGTGTAAAATACCATCATCATCACGGTAGAATCGCGCCGAAGATGAAATGTCTTCTAGAGACTTTAAAGTGGGTAAATTTTGTGAGTATGCGTCTAGTACCCATTGCTGTTCTTCTTGTGAAGGGGCAATGAGGTCAATCCAGACCAGATCTGGATGCAAATCAAAACCACCGTTAATGGTGGCATCTTCCAGACTACCGCGCTCTGTGGCATAAAAGGCTTCAAGCATTCGTCTTTTCTCCTTGCGCAGTATGGGGTGTGTGGATGGGTGTATTTTAGACAAGGATATTACTAAATACACTGCTCAGAATGCTATTTTATTTAAAAATCTCCCTGAAGTTTAATTTTATGGCATGACAGCCAGATAACATGGTGAAAAAATGATGTCGTCAATTGCTATTTTCTGTGGTTCTGCTCCAGGAAAAGATTCTGTTTTTGTTGAAAATGCACGAAAAGTGGGGGAAACCCTCGCTGCACAAGGCAAAACTTTAATTTATGGCGGTGGGCGCTCAGGCTTAATGGGGGTGGTGGCAGATAGTACTTTGGCAGCAGGCGGCCGTGCAATTGGCGTTATGCCTGAAAGTTTGGCAGAGTATGAATTGGCGCATCCGCATTTGACTGAATTATACATTGTTGAAAACATGCACGCCCGTAAAATAAAAATGTCAGAATTGGCCGAGGGCTTTATTGCTTTGCCAGGTGGTTCGGGAACGTTAGAAGAAATTTTTGAGCAATGGACGTGGGCACAATTAGGCATTCACTCGAAACCCTGTGCCTTTTTTAATGTTGATGGCTTTTATGATGATTTGCTGAAGTTTTTAAGACAGACCTCTGAAAAAGGATTTACTCAGCCACGTTTTTGTGAGGCATTGATTGTATCGAACTGTATTGACAATATTTTACAGCGATTTGAACAATATCGTGCCCCTGAAATGAAATGGGGAGTGCCTGAGCTAGAGTGGGTGCAGCAGGAATTGGTGAAATAAAATGGCTAAGATCAACAACATTATTACCGTTGCCGCCGCAATAATTTTGAATGTCAAACAGCAGTTATTGGTGGTACGTAAACAGCACACCGCGTGTTTTATGCAAGTCGGTGGCAAGTTAGAACCTAATGAAGCACCTGAAATGACCATGTTGCGAGAAATTGCAGAAGAAATTGGCTGTCAGGCGAAAATTCAACAATTTATTGGTCGCTATGAAACGGCAACGGCCAATGAACCGGATTGCCGATTAGTGAGTTATGTGTATTGGGTGCAGCTTGATCAGGCACCAAAAATTGCTGCTGAAATTGCTGAAATGAAGTGGGTGGATTTGGATGATCGAGATACTTTGTTGGCACCACTGACCCGTGAAGTGGTGATGCCGTGGTTAAGACAATATTTACAACAAAATTAAGAGCAGTTGATCATTCTTCTATATTTTAAGTTCAACTTTTTAATGCGTTGAGCATATTCAACCGAATAGTTTTATATTTTATTCGGCACTGGCGAGACAAACCGCCTTGACTTTTTGACAGCCAAGCTTGAGCAATTGTTGTTTGAGTGCATGAATTGAGCTGCCTGTCGTGACCACATCATCCACAATTAAAACCCGACGAAAACGGATTTTAGGTGCAGTCTGAATTTGAAATTGCTGTTGGATGTCTTCTAATCGTTCTAAGCGACTTAAGCCTTTTTGCGCGTGCTTTTGCAAGCGGGTTACAGGCTGCCAAATCGGAACATTTAAATGCCGCGCCAGTCCTTTTGCCAACAATAAAGATTGATTGTAACCACGTTCAGTCAGGCGGGCAGAGGAAATTGGCATCGGTACAATGGCTTGAATTTTAGGATAAGACAATTGTTTTAGCGCACCTACCAAAAGCAGTTGGTATTGTAACTGCTGTTCATATTTAAATTGTTGAATGATGCGATTAATTGGATAGTGATAGTCAAAGGCGACTTGAATCTGCATTTCTTGTCGTTGTACTGCTTGGCTACGCCACGGTAATTCTTGCCAACAGGTTTGACAGACTGAATGTTGCCATTGCGTGTCGCTATGGCAGAGCTGACACGGTTGCAGTTGGCGCAGCCATTGTATGCCGCGTTGTACTAGGTTGATTGGCTGAGTCATTTTACGACTGCAATCCGTTTAAACATAGGCATAACGTGGTGCCTCAGGCAGCCAGCGTTTTAGCAAAGCTTCAGCATGCGCAGGATAATCTTTTAAAATTTGCTGTGCTACATGGTGTGCCTGTGCCAGTAAATGATCATCCCGTTCCAGTTTGGCCACTCGAAAGCCCATATCTCCTGTTTGTTTGGTTCCCAAGAGTTCCCCAGGGCCACGCAGTTCTAAATCTTTTTCTGCAATCACAAAACCATCGTTGGTTTCGCGCATAATCCGCAAGCGTTCTTGTCCATTTTGCGAAAGTGGATTTTTATACAATAAGGCACAAAAACTGGCTTTGGCACCACGTCCAACCCGTCCACGTAACTGATGTAGCTGTGAAAGCCCTAAACGCTCGGCATTTTCGATCACCATAATTGAAGCATTGGGTACATCGACCCCAACCTCAATGACTGTGGTGGCAATCAGTAACTGAAGTTGATTGTCTTTAAATTGCTGCATGACAGCTTGTTTTTCATCTGCTTTCATTTTGCCGTGTACCAGCCCAATATTCAGTTCAGGAAAGCGTTCTTTAATTTCAGCAAAAGTCGCTTCGGCAGCTTGTGCATCTAAGGTTTCCGATTGTTCCACCAAGGTACAAACCCAATAGGCTTGTTTGCCTTCGGCACAATTGCTAGCAATCCGTTGCAAGACTTCTTCACGCCGATCTAGCGGAATGGTCACCGTTTGAATAGGCGTACGCCCTGGTGGTAGCTCATCAATCACCGAAGTATCCAAATCGCCATAGGCGGACATGGCTAAGGTTCGTGGAATAGGCGTTGCAGTCATCACCAATTGATGCGGTGTGGTGTGATTGGTACCTTTATTGCGCAATGCCAGACGTTGATCGACCCCAAAACGGTGTTGTTCATCAATAATCACCAAACCCAGTTTGGCAAATTGTACATTGTCTTGAAACAGCGCATGTGTACCAACCACCAAATTGGCACTGCCATCCTGAATGGTTAGTTCAGCTGCAGCACGTGCTTTGCCTTTTTGTTTGCCAGACAACCACGCCACAGTTAAGCCCAACGGCTCAAACCATTTTTGAAAGTTCAGATAATGTTGTTCTGCCAAAATTTCAGTCGGTGCCATCAGCGCAACTTGCCAACCTTCTTCTAGGGCATGACACGCCGCGACTGCAGCAACCAAGGTTTTACCTGCACCTACATCACCTTGAACCAAGCGCAGCATGGGTTTATTACGCTGCAAATCCTGCATGATTTCTTGCGAAACGCGTTGCTGTGCGCCTGTCATTTGAAATGGCATGTTACCGAGTAACGCAGGTGCTAGTTTTTGGCTTGGGGAAAATGCAGGTGAGGCAATTTGCTGAATATAAGCCCGTCGGGTCAGTAAACTGACTTGATGCGCCACTAATTCTTCAAAAATCAGGCGTTGCTGCGCAGGGTGAGAACCTTGTGCCAATTGCAGCATATTGGCATTCAAAGGTGGGTGATGAATATAATCTAGCGCCTGTTTGAGTGCATAACCATTGGTCATTTTTTTAGGCAAGAGTTCAGGCAAATCATCACTATGCTGTGCCAAGGCTTGTTTGACGTATTCGCGCAATTTGGCTTGGGTCAACCCATCGGTGCTTGGGTAAATGGCAGTCAGTTGGGTTTTAGGTAGTGGGGTATGTTCAGTGATCAGTTCTAATTCGGGGTGATACATTTCCAGACCACGCGCTCCAACCCGTACTTCGCCAAATACTCTTAAACGATTGCCGAGTTTGGCACGATCTGTAATGCCTTTATAAATATGATAAAAACGTAAGGTTATTTTGCCAAATTCATCTTCTAAATTGATTGCCATTGACTTGCGTTTACCGGGTGGAAAATCCACCCCTTTGACCACGCCTTCGAGTAAATAGCTGCTTCCCACATTTAATTGGTTCATGGGGATGATCGTGCTACGATCTTCATAGTCACGCGGTAGATGAAACAACAAATCATCTGTAGTGAAAATATTTAATTTTTCGAGTAATGCAGCAGAGGCAGAGCCTACCCCTTGCAACTGATGGACTGCAGCCATGTCCCCTCAACTTTAAATGCTATGATTAGGTGCTGAATGCATATTCTATTTATTGGTTATGGTAAAACATCGCAGCGTGTTGCAAAACAACTATTTACGCTTGGTCATCAAATTACCACAATTAGCCGCAGTCCGAAAACAGATCCTGATATGACGCATCTGCTTCAGGATATTCAACAACTCGATTTATCACAGATTCAACCTGTAGATGCCGTTTATGTATTACTTGCACCGTCTCGGAATACCGCTTTAAGTTCTATAGAAGCCTATCAACAGACTTATGTAAATTCTGTGCCGCCAATCGTCGCTGCGTTAAAAGATCATCCTGTAAAACGAATTATTGTGGTGTCATCTACACGGGTGTATGGTGAAAATGCAGGTGAATGTATTGATGATGATACTGTGCCTAAGCCGAATGATGTGCAAGGGCAGTTGTTGTTGCAGATGGAACATTTGTGGCAACAGGCTTATCCTGAACAATGTGTGATTGTGCGTCCTTCGGGTATTTATGGTACTTCGACAGCACGCATGCTCAAACTTGCGGAAACCACACAAAGTTATCCGAATATACATTGGTCAAATCGAATTCATATTGATGATTTAGCGGGCTTTTTGGCACATTTGCTTCACGTGGAACATCCTGAACCATCATACATTTGTAGCAATAACCAAGCTCAGCCTTTGCACGAAATGATTTTAAAGATTCAGCGTGAATTCAATTTACCTGAGTTGGTGTTGGAAAGTGAGCGTGAAACAGGGAAAAGGATTTTTGCCCAGAGGATGGTGGCGAGTGGATTTGAATTATTCAATGTGTAATCATTTATCAAATGGAGCGTAAAACTCTGTCCTTCAGGTCAGAGATATAAGCGACACGACATGAAGTGTCGTTTGATTTAACTAAGGACTATTTTCCTTGAGTTTTGATTGTTAATATAAGTACATGAAAACCCTTAAATTACGTATAAAAGACAAACATTGCAAGGTGTTAGACCAACTAGCATCAGAAGTGAACTTCGTCTGGAATTATGTCAATGATTTAGGGTTTAGGCATTTGAAGCGGAAAGGTGAATTTCTCTCTGCTTTTGATATTGCCAAATATACGAAAGGCACATCCAAAGAATGTAATTTACATAGTCAAACCATTCAGGCTGTAACTGAAGAATTAGTCACCCGAAGAAAGCAATTTAAAAAGGCAAAGCTGAAATGGCGTATCAGCAATAAAAAATCAGCAAGGCGCTCTTTGGGATGGGTTCCCTTTAAAAAGGTGGCTATCAAATATGCCACTGGATATGTCCAGTATGGAAAACACCAATTTAAGCTTTGGGATAGCTACGGTTTAAGCAAATACACGTTAAAAACAGGTTCATTTGTAGAGGATAGCCGTGGGCGTTGGTATGTATGTCTTGTTGTTGAATCGCCTAAGCAAGATAAATCGACAGCAACCAAAGCGATTGGTATTGATCTAGGCTTAAAAGATATTGCCACCTGTTCTGATGGCACTGTAATTTCAAATCCAAAATTCTATCGAAAATATGAGCAGACATTAGGTATTGCTCAGAGAGCCAGGAATAAGAAGCGTGTTCGTGCATTACACGCCAAGATTGCAAATAGTCGAAAAGATCATTTGCATAAAGCAAGCACCAAGCTTGTGAATGAAAATGCATTGATTATTGTAGGTGACTTGAGTGCTAAAAAATTAGTAAAAACCAAAATGGCAAAATCTGTTTTGGATACAGGATTTTCGGCACTAAAAACAATGCTCAAGTATAAATGCGAGAACGCAGGCGTATTGTTTGAAGAAGTCCAAGAAGCCTATACCACCCAAATCTGTTCGTGCTGCGGTGAGATCACCTCAAGTAGTCCCAAAGGTAGTACAGATCTTGGAATAAGAGAATGGGAGTGCATGAGCTGTGGTACAGCTCATGATCGAGATATAAACTCAGCTCTAAACATTCTTGCGCTTGGGCATAAGCGTCTAGCTGTAGGAATCACCCTCTTTTAAGGGGGGGAGGATGTCAAAACCTCAAAACCGAGCACATGATTTTACTGCATCGACCTCACCCTGAAAATGAAATCAAAGGTGGGGCATTGAAAGCTGTAAAGCAGGCACTCAAGCAGGAGGGTTTTTTATGAGTTATTTTAAATACAAAGGTTATCTCGGGACGATTGAACCAGACCTTGAAACAGGTGAGTTGTTTGGAAAATTGGCGTTCATTCGAGATCTTATTACTTATGAGGCTGAAACCTTAAAAACACTTGAGCAAGCTTTTCAGGAATCGGTAGATGGATATTTAGATTCTTGTGCAGAATTAGGGAAGAAACCTGATCAGCCATTCAAGGGAACATTTAATGTTCGTATCAGTCCTGAATTACATCGCAAAGCTGTTTTAGCTTCGGAGGAGAGTTCTTTGAATGCATTTGTGAGTGATGCAATTCAAGAGAAATTAATGCGCTTAGGTGTATGATTTTATCAATGCTATAAACTTTATTCTATATTCAATTTAAAGCATAGCGACCTATTGCTATACAGATCGCTATGTTTTTTTGTGTGAAAATTACTTCTTCTTACGTTTCAAACGTTTCTTCGCCTGTTGTGCAGCAAGTGCTTCTAACGCCTCACTCAATTCTTCATCGCTAAAGGTGGTGATGTGTTGTAGCATCTGCAAAGTCACATCGTCCAACACTAAATTGGCATATTGTGCGACGTTTTTAAAGTTGTCATCAAACACGATCGCATTGTCACTGTTGGTGCTGATATAACCTTGCTGGGTCAAGACTTTAATAAAGCTCTGGAACAAGGCTTTGTCAAAGAATTCAGGTGAGTTGAATTCATACAGCACTGATAAACGCTGACCGACCAAATGGCTCAATTCTTCGACCTGACGTGCCGAAATATTGCCTGAGCCGCGTTGTGTAATCAGCGCCAGCGTCATGTAATAGCGCTCTAAACTTTGCATTACAGGTGCAGCCAAGACCACCAATTGGTTGTGATCTTCACTGTTTGGAGCAGGAGAAATCAAATTGCCTTCTGTATCTTCAGAAATCAATTTGGCCTGAATTAAAGCTTCTACATAAGCACAAATCCGTTCTTTGAGTTCCTGATCTTGCCATTTTAAGAATAGCTCAGCTTTCAGGAACGGATACAAGGTGCGAATGACATTGATGAGATCGCCACGACGAATAGAACCATTGTGTTTCACTAACGCAGCAATTAATGATGGCAAGACAAAGGCATGCAAAATATTGTTGCGGAAGTAGGTGAGTAACACTGCCTGATTGTCTTCAATCGCGATAATATCGCCCAGAACATGTTGCACGCGTTTAATCAGTTTGAGTTTTAAGCCGTAGGCAATAATTTCTTTGCCTGACAATGGCGTGACTTGAGTGCGCTCATCATAAGGCAGGGCAGTGAGCAGATTACGGTAAGTGTCTAACTGCTTCACACAAATTTCTTCATCCAAGGTATGTTTTGGTGTTGCCAGTAAAATCAGTGATAACAAGGATACCGGGTTAATCACTGCAGCACGGTTAATGTTTTCCAAAATCGCATGTGCAGATGTGTTTACTGCATCTGACACTTGTGGCGGAATTGGATCATCATTTTTTTCAATGCTGATATGTTCTGCATCGTGTTGTTTCAGAATATCATCTAAAAATACAGGTTCGCCAAAGTTGACATGCACCTTGCCAAAAATCCGTTCAATCTTGCGCATGGTTTTTAAAATGCCGATGAGCGATTCAGATTCTTTTGGCTTGCCTTGCATTTCACCCACATAGGTTGAGCCTTCCATCAGGCGCTCATAGCCAATATATGTTGGTACAAAAGCAATCGGTTTAGCACGACCACGTAAGTGACTGTGAATGGTCATGGCCAACATGCCCGTTTTAGGGGGTAACAAACGGCCTGTACGTGAACGTCCACCTTCAATAAAGTATTCAAGCGGTGTGTTACGCGACAAAATACTGAATAAATACTCTTTAAAGACGGTGGTGTATAAGCCATTGCCACGGAAAGTACGACGGATAAAAAACGCACCACCACCACGGAGCAATTGACCTACAAATGGCATGTTGAGGTTATCGCCCGCAGCAATGTACGGCACCATCATGCCGCGTTTGTAAATCACATAAGACAGCAACAAATAGTCGATATGACTGCGGTGACATGGGGTGTAGATAATTTCATAGTCTTTGGCCAGTTCGCGCACGGTACTGAAATTATGTACTTCCACGCCATCGTATAATTGTGTCCATAAGCGGGTCAGTGCCATATCGGCAAAGCGTACCGCTGCATGAGAATAGTCCGACACAATTTCATTTAAATAGCCAATCGCACGACGCTCGGCTTCAATCACGCTAATTTTACTGCGCAAACTTTCACGACGAATGGCATCTTGCACATCGGGAGATTTGATTAGACTGAGCATCACATTGCGGCGGTCAGACAAGTCTGGGCCAAGTACGACTTCACGCTGTCCATCTAAGTAATTATTTAGCGTGTTGACAATAAAGGTCGCAGGCGACAGGTTTGGATGCTCAGTTTTGGCATGTTCAATTAAAGCACGTAATGATTGCGGTTCGTGAAATTCCAAATAAGACTGACGACCATGCACCCCAATATTCATTAACTGCTTGACTGTACCAGGCGTTGCCCAAGTATCGGTAAACAGCAGTTTAAACCACGAATCTTCTTTGTCTGGAGAACGTCCCCACAATACGGTCACAGGGACCAGTTCAATATCAATTTCTGGGTGTTGTTCTAATTGTTCAATTAAACGTAACAAGCGTGGCGGAAAAGCATAAGGTGGTGGATTGAGTAGGTTGTTCTCATCGTGATGTTGTAAAAACAGAATCGAGGCTTTTTCCTTATGTGAGCCGATCACTAAAGGGTCAAGCGCAGGCGTGAGTTTTAAGCGACGTGTTTCGCCATCGACCACCAAAGCATTGCTGCGTGAGTGATTTTGCAAGACATAGCAGGTTATCTTGGTGCGAGTAGCGTCTGAGTCTGCATTTTGCGCATCCTTGACAGGGACTTCACCCAAAACATGCGGTGTCACCACAAGGTCAAGCAGCTTACCAGAAAGCTGACGATACATTTGACCAAAACCACGCTTGGACATACTCACTCCTATTTCATCACCTAAGTCCCTAGCCAGTAGGGAATTTATTTTGCGTCATTGTATCTAATAATGGCGCTGCATTTTTAGATAATTTGCATAAATATTGTTAGATTTTATCGTTAAAAATCGTATTTTTAGCAAAATTAATCGGCTAAGTTGTGACACAGTGGTCAGTCTTGGATGGATAAAAGACGCAGAATGTATGGCAAAATAGCAGGCTTGAAAGCGTCAGTTTATTTTGACGATTTATTTTTTCATCGACGTCGATCCTGCATCCCAAATTTCCGCCATACATAGGTTAGTTATGAACGCACTCACACAAGAGCTTGTTGAACTTCTTTGTTTAGAAAAGTTAGAAGAAAATATCTACCGAGGTATCAGTCGTAACTTGGTGGGTAAACGTGTTTTTGGTGGACAGGTTTTGGGACAGGCTTTACGTGCTGCATCCTATACCACTGACCGTCCTGCGCACTCATTGCATGCCTATTTCTTGTTTGGTGGCGATGTCAACGCACCTATTATTTATGAAGTTGACCGTTTGCGTGATGGTAAAAGTTTTTCTAGCCGTCAAGTGCGTGCGATTCAGCATGGACGTACCATTTTTACTGGGATGGTGTCCTTTGCACCGCTAGAAGAAGGTCTGAATTATCAAATTTCAGAGCCTAACTATCCTGCGGCAGAATCCTTAAAAAACGAAGCGGAACTCAAACAGCATATTGTCGAGTTTGTGCCTGAAAACGTGCGTGCCAGTTTTATGCGTGATCGCTTGGTGGAGATTCGTCCGATTAATCCGAGCAATCCGTTTATCCCACAGCCTGAAGCCCCTGCTTACGCACACTACATCCGCACTCATGACAGCATTTCGCCAGAGGTTGATGAAGTGTCTTTGCATCAGGCGATTGCTGCATTCTATTCAGACTTCACGTTAATGACCACAGCGCTGCGCCCGCATGGTTTGAGCTATTTATCGCCAAGTTTACAATGTGCCAGTATTGATCATGCCATGTATTTCCATAAACCGTTCCGTGTGGATGACTGGATGCTGTACGACATGGAAGCCACCATTAGCTCCAGTTCGCGAGGTTTGAACTTTGGTCGAATGTGGCAAAATGGTGAATTGGTGTGTAGCACCAGTCAGGAAGGCTTGATTCGTTTACGTGAAATCGAAACGCAATAAATATAGCCTTTAAAATCTAGAATCATCAGCCGACATTCATGTCGGCTTTTTTACATCCTGAAGCACGATCTGAACCTAATCAAAGTGCGCTAGAAAAAAATACTCGATTCAATTTCAGCCACATGGCATAGTCCATACATCACATTAAAAAATTCAATTGCGTATGAGCCTCAATACACAAATTCTAATTGCCGCAATTTTGGGCGTGGTGTTTGGTTTTGTTCTGAATCTATTTCCAGATAGCACTTTTTTTAGCGCCAGTTTGTATGGCGTTGGTTTGATGAGCAGTATTTTTATTGGTTTATTAAAAATGTTACTCATACCGCTGATTTTCAGCTCAATTGTGGTCGGCGTGTCGAACTTACAGGCTGTAGGGCAATTGAGTCGGGTCTGGAAAATTACGTTGGCATGCTGTGTCACCACCACGACGTTGGCTTTAATTTTAGGTTTGGCATGTGCCCATTTATTTGCAGTCGGTAAAGGCGTAGATATTTTGATGTTTCAAGATGCTATGGCACAACATCAAACCCCAGACACCCTAACCCCGTCATCGTTTTTTACCAATTTTATTCAAAACACCTTAATTAATCCGTTTAAAGCTTTTGCCGAGGGTAATGTTTTGGCGGTGGTGATTTTTGCTTTATTGGTGGGTGTGGCATTGGTCAAAGGCGGGGAGCACTTTAAAACGGTGCGTAAACTCAGTCAGCAATTTTTTGAAATCATGATGTTGATGATTGGCTGGGTAATGAAACTGGCGCCTTTGGGGATTTTTGCCTTATTGGCGAAGTTGGTTGCAACCGAAGATATTTCAGTCCTGAGTCGTTTGGCAGAATTTGCTGCGGTGGTCACAGGCACCACAATTTTTCATGGTGCGGTAGTCTTACCTTTGCTACTGTGGATATTTGGCAAAATGGATCCGATCACTTTTTTTAAAGGTACACGTGCTGCCTTAATTACGGCTTTTGCCACCAGTTCTAGTTCTGTCACTATGCCACTTTCGATGAAATGTGCACAGGAAAATTTAGGTGTGCGTCCGCAAACCGCAGGCTTTGTGATTCCGCTGGGTACGCAACTGAATATGGATGGTACGGCACTGTATGAAGCCGCAGCGGCGTTGTTTGTTGCCAATTTA
Source organism: Acinetobacter sp. SCLZS86 (assembly GCF_021560715.1). Lineage (NCBI taxonomy): Bacteria > Pseudomonadati > Pseudomonadota > Gammaproteobacteria > Moraxellales > Moraxellaceae > Acinetobacter > Acinetobacter sp. SCLZS86. The sequence continues at coordinate 2,756,984 of NZ_CP090864.1, read as the reverse complement.
ATGGGGTTGGATTTAAGTTTAGGGCAGCAGTTAATTGTCTGTGCCACAGCCATGATCGCTTCTTTGGGTGCACCTGGTATTCCAAGCGCAGGTATGGTGACGATGATTATGGTATTGCAATCTGTGGGCTTGCCTGCAGAAGCGATTGCGATTTTATTGCCAATCGACCGTTTACTGGATACCGTGCGTACTGTGGTCAATGTACAGGGCGATATGATGATTAGTGTGGTGGTCGATCGGCATACTCGTGATGACCCTGCATTAAATTCTTAAATACTGTGCTTTACGCAATATTTCACTAAAGGAACGTATTTTTAGTAAAAGGTTTATTCCCAGCAAGGGCTATAAACGACTTCCCAAACATGACCATCTAAGTCCTGAAAATAACCTGCATAACCACCGTAAAAGGTGCTCTGTGCAGGTTTTAAAATTTTTGCACCTGCATTTTGTGCTTGCTTTAATACCTGATCGACCTCAAGTGGGCTATGCACATTATGGCCCAAAGTGATTTGTGCTGTGCCTTGTTCGGCAGGGGCGAAGCCAATATCCTGTTGTAAGCTGTGTTTAGACCATAACGCTAGTTTTAGACCCGCTTGCAGTTCAAAAAAGACCACCGCACCTTGTTCAAATTCTTGCCCAATAATGCCTTCAGTCGCAAGTCCTAGACCGTCACGGTAAAAATCGAGTGCACGTTGTAAATCTTCTACCGCAAGGGTAATCACTGAAAGATGTGCCTGCATGTTTGATCTCCTTATCTGCTGTAATTGTTATTACTTTGACAGTAGGGTATTTCTTTATGCGTTGTAAAGTGCAACTTTGGTGGTGTAAGAAATCGCACTGACAGGTGTGAGGAAAAGCACAAACAAAAAGTCCTATTCGAGATTGAACGAATAGGACTTTATTTGATAAAGCAATAGTCAGAGATTTAATGGATTATTTGGTTTCTGCATCAGATGTGGTTGGATCGTTAGTTTCTACAGCTACACACTGATCAACATCAACATCAACATCAACATCAACATCAACATCAACATCAACATCAACATCAACATCAACATCAACATCAACATCAACATCAACATCAACATCAACATCAACATCAACATCAACATCAACATCAACATCAACATCATGGCCAGTTGCTTCTGGAATGTTGTCTAAATCAAATTGATGCGCTTGTTCTAAGGTAAAGTTCAAACGTCCACCCATCACACTTGCCAGCTCTTCCAAGCCTTGCTTGTTGAGTGATGAAAATAATTGAATCGAGAAATCCAGTTTCATCTTTTTCAACTGCTGTTTGACTTCAAGCAATACTTTATTGGCAGGACCGCGGTTGAGTTTGTCCGATTTGGTGAGCAATACATGCACGAATAATTTACGCGAATACGCCCATTCCAGCATCATCACATCAAAATGTTGTAGAGGATGGCGAATATCCATTAGTAACACCAAGCCTTGTAAGCTTTTACGATGAATCAGATAATTTTCGAGTTCTTTTTGCCACACAATTTTCATGGCTTCAGGTACGGCTGCATAACCATAACCAGGTAAATCGACCAAACGCTGTTCAGGGTTGCCCAAACTAAAGAAGTTGATCATTTGGGTGCGACCTGGTTTTTTAGAAGCCCGCGCCAATTGTTTTTGATTGGTTAAGGCATTAATTGCACTGGATTTACCTGCATTAGAACGTCCTGCAAAGGCAACTTCGTAGCCAGTATCTTCCACGCAGAGGTTGAGTTTAGGCGCACTCATCAAAAACTCGGCTTTACGCAGCCAGTTTAAGGCGCGAACAGAGTATTCAGTAATGGCAGGGTCTACTTTTTTCTCGTAGCTAATTTTCTGCCGTGGCTGTGCTGCCGCCTTACTGTTTTTCGATTTTCCTCTGCTGTGGTGCATAACTTAACTTCAATTCATGGTCTACAAACAGGCATTATAAAGCAAGTCATACAGGCAAGCGACCTTTGCGAATTGAAAGCTCTAAAAAAGCGAGTAGGTTTGCTTAATATCAGTGATTACCTTTTAGAGGTGAATCAGCGGAATAGGGGATTGGGTGCTGAGTTGTATATTTTGAGTGGGTTGTAGTACTTCGCCTAGGCTGTATTGGTCTAGGCTTTGGTAAAACTGTTCCATTGCCCGATTCAATATGCCTTTGAGTCCACACTGTGAGCGGAGTACGCACGGTGGGGTGTTACATTCTACAATCTGATTTTCCCCTTGTAGAACTCTGACCACATAACCTAAACGTAACGGGATTGCATCGGGATGCAGGCGAATTCCACCGCCTTTGCCACGTGTGGTAATGAGCCATCCTTGCTTACCCATAAAGTGCACAATTTTAACCAGATGGTTCTGGGAAACATGCAAATCCTGTGCAATTTCCGCAATGGTATAGGGTACATCTCGTGGACGCGAGATATACATTAAAATACGCAGCGCATAGTCGGTGAATTTATTTAATTGCATGATCGCACAGATATTTTTTTAAAAAATGAAGAAATTAAGGCTAGTCTAGCATAACTAGATTAGCCTTACCTATCTGCTTTTTAACGCTTTGGATTAGTGGCGAACACCACCTGTACCAAACGCTTCGCTATGGATTTGTTCATCTTTGATGCCACGCGCAAGTAAAGCTTTGCGCTGTTCTGCCATGAATGGCATAGGACCACATAAGTAGTAATCTGCATCGGCTGGTAATAATGCTGCATCTACAGTGCTGAGGTCTAAACGGCCTGCAACATCGTAATCTTGACCCAGTACATCACCTTCGTTCGGGAACTCATACGCAGTCAACGTATGAATACGTGGACATTTCGCAGTTAAGTCTTGTAGATGCTGTTTCATGGCATGTACTTGTTTGCTACGACATGCGTGAATGAACGTCACAGGTTGTGGTACATCTAAAGTCACCAATTGGTTCAACATCGCAATCATTGGGGTTAAGCCAACGCCTCCACTAATGAAGACATTACGTTTGTTACTGTCGATGAGGAAGAAGTTACCTGTTGGTGCAGACACTTCAACTTCAGAACCTTCTGGTAAGCCATGAAGTGTGTTCGATACCCAACCTGCCACTTTATCTGCACCATTGCCTGGCTCACGTTTTACAGAAATACGTAAGTAATCTTGTTGTGGGCTAGTCGATAGTGTGTATTGACGTGGTTGCTTCAAGCCAAGTTCTTCTACAAATACGCGTACTGAAATATATTGACCTGCTTCATATTTTGGTAAATCGCCACCATCTACTGGCTCGAAGTAAATAGAGGTGATTTCGTCACTTTCTACCACTTTCTTGGCAATTTTAAAGTTGCGCCAGCCTAACCAGCTACCTTTAGTTTGTTGATGCTGTTCGTAGATTGCACGTTCCGCATTAATAAATACCTCAGCCAATTGACCGTAGGCTGCTGCCCAAGCATCAATCAGTGGATCTTCCATCGAAATATTCAACACTTCACTAATAGAATGCAGCAGGTTTTCGCCCACAATATTATAGTCAGGTGCTTGAATGTTTAAGCTCACGTGTTTGTGGGCAATCAGCTCAATGACAGGTGCAAGTACAGATGGATCTTCAATATTTTCAGCATAAGCCAATACAGCACCTGCAAGCGCTTGAGCCTGCGCACCACTACGTTGGTGACCCATGTTAAAGGTTTCTTTTAGATCAGGATTATTCCCCAACATGCGATTATAGAAATAACCTGTGAGTGCGACACCATTTTCACGCAGTACAGGAACAGTTGCTTTTACAAGGTCAATTTGCTGTGGAGTCATGTTCGATCTCTCATGGCTGTTATTTATAAGATGTATTTAAAATATATCTTATAAATAAGGATTGCAACCAATTTTTGGAAAAACCTTAAAAAAATTATGTATTATAAGAATATCCCATAATTTTTAAAGTTTTTATGGAGTTTGTAGATGTGACAGCGAGAGGTTTTTAAGTGTTCATTCAGGTTTTGGGTGGTGCATCCATGAATGAAATTTATACAAACCTCATCGTTTATAACATGCTATTTCTTACCAAATAATGACCCTAACAAACCTCGTACAATTTTCTGCCCAGTAGAACCGCCTAAGCTACGTGCTGCACTTTTGGCAAAGGTTCCCACAATATCCTGAGTCAGTTTTTCACGCTGTTTGGCAGCGCGTTCTACTTCTTTTTGCTGTTCACGGGCTAGACGCTCTTGCTCGCGCGCTTGTTGTTTGGCGAGTGCTTCGGCTTCTTTAGTCTCTTGCTTGGCGCGAGCTTCAGCTTCCTTGGCTTCAATTTTTGCTTGTTCTGCTGCTGCCGCTTGTTGCTGACGTTGCTCAACTTTTTGTTGCAGCATTTCATAAGCACTTTCACGATCTAGCTGCTGCTCATACACGCCTGCAATGACACTTTGGCTGATACAGGCTTGTCGTTCTTCTGTGCTGATTGGGCTAAACGATGAGTAGGGCGGCATTACCCAAGCACGTTCTACAATTTGCGGTGTGCCTTGTTCATCTAAGCAGCTAATTAAGGCTTCACCTACCGCAAGTTCGGTAATGGCTTGTTCAACTTTAAAATCTGGGTTAGCGCGGAATGTATCTGCGGCAGTTTTTACTGCTTTTTGGTCTTTGGGTGTAAAAGCACGTAAGGCATGCTGAACGCGGTTACCCAATTGTCCCAATACGCTTTCAGGCAAGTCCAGCGGGTTTTGGGTCACAAAATAAATCCCCACGCCTTTAGAGCGAATCAGGCGTACCACTTGCTCAATTTTTTCTTGCAGGGCTTTGCTGGCATTGTCAAATAACAAGTGTGCTTCATCAAAAAAGAACACCAGCTTTGGCTTGTCCATATCGCCCACTTCAGGCAATTGTTCAAACAGTTCCGATAACATCCATAATAAAAAGGTGGCGTACAGTTTTGGTGTGTTCATGAGTTTGTCTGCAGCCAAGACATTAATATTGCCGCGTCCCTGACTATCGGTCTGAATAAAATCCAAAATATCCAAACTCGGCTCACCAAAGAATTTGTCACCGCCCTGATCGGCTAAAGCCAGTAAATTACGCTGAATTGCACCTAAACTGGCTGGAGAAAGATTGCCATACTCGGCTTTAAATTCACTGGCATGTTCACTGACATAGGTCAGCATGGCTTTTAAATCTTTAAAATCGATCAGCAATAAACCCTGATCATCGGCAATACGGAATACCGCAGACAACACACCCTCTTGGGTGTCATTCAAGTTCAGCATTTGCGCCAATAATAATGGGCCAATTTCAGAAATGGTGGTGCGAATCGGGTGGCCTTGTTCGGCAAATAAGTCCCAAAACACTACAGGTGATGCAGCAAATGGAATACTTTCAATGCCTAAGCTCTTAATACGTGCTTCAAACTTAGGACTGCTGCTACCTGCTTTGGCAAGACTAGATACATCACCTTTAGCATCGGCCAAAAATACAGGTACACCAATGCGGGAAAAGTTTTCTGCTAAGACTTTTAAGGTGACAGTTTTACCTGTACCTGTTGCCCCTGCAATTAACCCATGGCGGTTGGCAAATTGAGAATGTAAAACCACATCTTGTTGAACATCGGCAGTTTTTTTAGCAATGACGATGGCTGTACTCATATTTTTATCCTGATTTATATAGCTATTGTTAAAATGATGATCTGTGCTGCATTAGTCGCTGAAGCGTTGTAAGGCATTTTGAATATCTTGAATTAAATCTGCAGGATGTTCTAGCCCAATACAAAAACGCACTAATAATCCCTCAGCCAAGTGAGAGTGCGCTAGGGTACGCATGGAATTGAGACCGTAAAGCATCACCAAGCTTACAGGGCCGCCCCAGCTAAAGCCGAGCTTAAATAAAGATAAAGCATCGCAGAATTGACGTACAGCGGCTAAATCATATTCAGGCTTAAAAATTACGCTAACCAAACCTGCACTGTGCCCATCGCGACAAATTTCTTTCCAATACACATGCCCTGCAGATGTGGCATCGGCAGGATGCAACACCTGAGCAAATTGCGGTTGTACTTTTAGCCAGTTGAGTAAATCAATCGTACTTTTTGCTTGGTGCTCATAACGTAGTTGCATAGATGCCAGACTGCGCTGAACTTGTGCAACATCATCGCCCGACACACAAATGCCTTGAATTGCATGCATACGGAATAATTGATGATGCAAATGCTGATCGCGTGTCACGACAGACCCCATTAAAATATCGCCACCACCACTTGGGTATTTGGTCAAGGCATGCACGCTGATATCGATACTTAAATGTTCATCACCAAAGTCGAAAGCATTAAACGCAAGTCCTGCACCCCAAGTATTATCTAATGCTGTGAGCATGTGATGTGATTTGGCTTTTTTGACTAATGCAGTTAGGTTTGGAAACTCTAGTGTGACCGAACCTGCCGCTTCTAGCCAAATCAGTTTGGCTTGGGCAGAAGGTTGAAAGCTATCGACATCAATTGGATTGTAGACTTGAACGGTGATGCCGTAACGCTGCTCTAAATTGCGTAAATGCTCCATGTTAGGGCCGTAAATATTGTCGGCCACCCAAACTTCATCGCCATAACTTAAAAAACAGGAATTGACCAAATTGATTGCTGATAGTCCGCTTGGTGCGAGTAAGCAGTATTCACCACCTTCTAATTGCGCAATCTGATCAGCGAGTGTGAATGTAGTCGGTGTGCCATGTGTGCCATAGCTATAATCATAAGCATCAGTCCAGTGTCGATTAAACAGTGCATCGGTGTTTTCAAAAATAATGGTCGATGCACGAAATAGGGGAGGTTGTACCGTTTGAATATATTGTGGGGCACGTCTTGGTGCATGAATTAAAGCAGTTTGAGCATTTTTTTTCACAGGTTCACTCAGAAAATAAGCAAATATTGAGTTTAGCTTAAGAGAAATACTGGCTTTAGGCTATAAAAAGCTGCACTACAAGACATGCCTTGAACTTGGCGCTATTTTTGCAGAAGCTGAAGTATAGAAAATACAAAGGATGATTAAGATGCAAGCGCCATTAAGAGTGCATTATTTTCAACATATTGCTGGAGAAGGTTTTGGGAGTTGCTATAGCTACCTGAAACAGATGCAGGCACAAATCAGTGCCACCGAATTTTTTGCCTTGCCGCCAGAACAAAATATCGAAATTGAAGCCTTGCCACGGGTAGAAGATGTCGATTTGTTGATAGTGATGGGTGGTGCCATGAGTGTCAATGATGAGGCGAACTATCCCTGGCTAAAAATTGAAAAGCGCTGGATTCGACGTTATTTGGCTTCAGGCAAGCCTGCTATTGGCTTGTGTTTGGGTGGGCAGTTAATTGCCAATGCGTTGGGTGCAGCGGTCAGTCGTAATCCAGAACAAGAGCGTGGTTGGCATCCAGTCTATAAAGTCGAAAATACACCAGAAACCTGCTTTCAAATACCTGATCAAATCACAGTGATGCAGTGGCATGGTGAAACTTTTGAATTACCAAAGGGCGCGGTAAGACTTGCCAGTAATGCCGCCTGCGCTAATCAACTCTATCAAATTGGGAAAAATGTACTAGGATTCCAATTCCATCCAGAAATTACCCCACAAGCTTTGCAGCTGTTTTTAGGCAATGCAGAAATGAAACCAGCATTTTCGGGCATGTATGCACAACCCGCGCATGAATTAAAACAGATGTCTGCGGCACAATTTCAGGCAGGCAACCAATTAATGAATCGTGCAATAGATTATGTTTTAGCACAAAGCAAACTTCGAGAATAAAGTCATGGATTGTGGCGCAAACACAGAAAAGAAAGTTAGGTCAGGGCGATTACGATTTCTGCTGTCAGGGATGGTTGGAATGGTCAAAATGCAGATTGTCTAAATTTACACTCAATAAATGGATAGGAATGCTGCCTAACTCATATATAAAGTGCTAATCGTATATTTTAAAAAGAGAAATCGGCAGAGCGTGAAAAATAAAGCAATAAAGGCTAAAAGGGATTTGCTTATGCATTAAACAATCGTTATAATGGGCGACCCTTTATGCAAGGGGGTTAACTGCGAAGAAAGTAGTTAACATCGTGACAGTCGTGGCATCGATCATGACCTTAGTGATAATTCACTGCCTTTGACACTTGCCTTAAATTAGTGGGGTGAGATGCGTCAAGGGTGATTCTTTATATATTTGGCTTGGAGTTAACTGGTATGTCTAACCAGAGAATTCGTATCCGTTTGAAGTCTTTTGATCATCGTCTGATCGATCAATCTGCTCAAGAAATCGTAGAAACCGCTAAGCGTACTGGCGCACAAGTTTGTGGTCCAATCCCGATGCCAACTCGCATCGAACGCTTCAACGTTTTAACATCACCACACGTAAACAAAGATGCGCGCGACCAGTATGAAATCCGTACTTACAAGCGTTTGATCGACATCGTTCAACCTACAGATAAAACTGTTGATGCGTTGATGAAATTAGATCTAGCAGCTGGTGTTGATGTTCAGATTGCATTGGGTTAAGGCTTTCGGTTAATTAACACTCTAAGTTAATTAGGCCGCTTTTTTAGAGGTTTATGCACATGGCTATTGGTTTAGTCGGTCGCAAGTGCGGTATGACCCGTATCTTTACAGATGCTGGTGTTTCTGTACCTGTTACAGTGATTGAGGTTGATCCTAACCGCATCACTCAAATCAAAACGCTTGAAACAGATGGTTATCAAGCAATTCAGGTTACTACTGGTGAACGTCGCGAATCTCGCGTAACTAACGCTCAGAAAGGTCACTTCGCTAAAGCGGGTGTTGCTGCTGGTCGTTTAGTTCAAGAATTTCGTGCTACAGAAGCTGACCTTGAAGGTCGTGAAGTTGGCGGAACTATCGGTGTAGATTTGTTCACAGTAGGTCAGATCGTTGACGTTACTGGTCAGTCTAAAGGTAAGGGTTTCCAAGGTGGTGTTAAGCGTTGGAACTTCCGTACTCAAGACGCTACTCACGGTAACTCTGTTTCTCACCGTGTTCTAGGTTCTACAGGTCAAAACCAGACTCCTGGTCGCGTATTCAAAGGCAAAAAAATGGCTGGCCATTTAGGTGCTGAACGCGTAACTGTACAGGGTCTTGAAATTGTTGCTATCGACACAGAGCGTTCAGTTCTTGTTGTTAAAGGTGCGATTCCTGGTGCGACTGGTGGTGACGTAACTGTACGTCCTACGATCAAGGCTTGAGGGGAAATAACGTGAATTTAAATACTGTTTCCGGCTCTGCTGTTGAGTTATCTGAAGTTGCGTTCGGTCGTGAATTCAATGAAGCACTTGTACACCAAGTTGTTACAGCTTACTTAGCTGGTGGTCGTCAAGGCTCTAAAGCTCAGAAATCACGTGCAGACGTTTCTGGCGGTGGTAAAAAACCATTCCGTCAAAAAGGTACTGGCCGCGCTCGTGCTGGTTCTATTCGTAGCCCAATCTGGGTTGGTGGTGGTAAAACTTTTGCTGCTCGTCCACAAGATTGGTCTCAAAAAGTTAACCGCAAAATGTACCGCGGTGCAATGCAATGTATCTTAGCTGAACTTGTTCGCCAAGATCGTCTTGTATTGGTTGAAGAGTTTGCTGTTGAAGCTCCTAAAACTAAAGAGTTGCTTGCAAAACTTAACGACTTGAATGCAACTCGCGCATTGATCGTAACTGAAGCTGTAGATGAGAATCTATATCTTGCAGCGCGTAACCTTCCACACGTTGATGTGGTTGATGCTACTGCAATCGATCCTGTTAGCTTGATCGCGTTCGACAAAGTTGTCATGTCTGTTGCTGCTGCTAAGAAAATTGAGGTAGAACTCGGATGAACAACGAACGTTTATATCAAGTCCTACAAGGACCTGTATTTTCAGAAAAAGCACAAGTTTTAGGTGAAACTGCTGGTGTTCAAGTATTCAAAGTTGCATTAAATGCAAACAAACTTGAAATCAAAAAAGCAGTTGAGCAATTATTTGGTGTGGAAGTTGTTAAAGTTAACACGACTATCACTAAAGGTAAGACTAAGCGCTTTGGTCGTACATTGGGACGCCGTTCTGATGTTAAAAAAGCATACGTCACCCTGAAAGCTGGCCAAGATGTTGAAATGGCTGACTTGGGCGATACCGCTGAAAGCGCAGCGGAATAAGGACGAAATTTATGCCGATTCAAAAATGTAAGCCAACGTCTCCAGGACGTCGCTTTGTAGAGAAAGTCGTTCACGACCATCTTCACAAAGGTGCGCCTTATGCGCCGTTGGTAGAAGCTAAAAAACGTACTGGTGGTCGTAACAACAACGGTCACATTACTACACGTCACGTTGGTGGTGGTCATAAGCAACACTACCGTATCGTAGACTTCAAACGTAACAAAGATGGCATTCCTGCTGTAGTTGAGCGTATTGAATACGATCCAAACCGTACTGCACACATCGCATTGTTGAAGTATGCTGACGGTGAGCGTCGTTATATCATTGCGCCTAAAGGTTTACGTGCTGGTGATCAAGTTCAATCTGGTAACGATGCTCCAATTCGTCCAGGTAACTGCTTACCACTTCGTAATATGCCAATCGGTGCTACTCTTCACAACATCGAACTTAAAATCGGTAAAGGTGCTCAATTAGCGCGTTCTGCTGGTACTTCGGTTCAATTGTTGGGTCGTGACGGTTCATACGCTATCGTTCGTCTACGTTCAGGCGAAATGCGTAAAGTGCACGTTGAGTGTCGCGCTGTGTTAGGTGAAGTATCTAACTCAGAAAGCAACCTTCGTTCACTTGGTAAAGCAGGTGCTTCGCGCTGGCGTGGTGTTCGTCCTACCGTTCGTGGTATGGCAATGAACCCGGTTGATCACCCGCACGGTGGTGGTGAAGGGCGTACTAAAGGTATCCAACCTGTAAGCCCATGGGGTCAAAAAGCTAAAGGGTACAAGACACGTACCAACAAGCGTACGACTAAGATGATTATTCGCGACCGTCGCGTTAAGTAACAAGTAAAGGAATCTGACAATGCCTCGTTCTCTGAAAAAAGGCCCATTCGTCGATGCGCACTTGTTCGCTAAGGTTGAAGCGGCAATCGCGGCTAATAACCGTAAGCCGATCAAAACTTGGTCGCGTCGTTCGATGATCCTCCCAGATTTTGTTGGTTTAACAATTTCTGTTCACAATGGTCGTAACCATGTTCCAGTGATTATCTCTGAACATATGGTTGGTCATAAACTCGGTGAATTCGCGCCAACTCGTACCTATCGTGGTCACGGTGTTGACAAGAAGTCTAAACGTTAATAGGTGCTATGATGGAAGTAACTGCTAAATTACGCGGTGCCGCTATCTCGGCACAAAAAGCACGTTTGGTTGCAGATCTTATCCGCGGCAAATCTGTTGCGCATGCACTTAACATTTTAAACTTCAGCAACAAAAAAGCTGCTGTTTTAGTTAAGAAAGCATTGGAATCTGCAATTGCAAATGCTGAACACAATAACAGTTTAGATGTAGACGACCTTAAAGTATCTACGATTTACGTTGATGAAGGCATGAGCCTGAAACGTATTATGCCACGTGCGAAAGGCCGTGCAGATCGTATTACTAAGCGTACTTGTCACATCACCGTTAAGGTAGGGGTTTGATATGGGTCAGAAGGTTCATCCAATCGGTATCCGCCTAGGTGTTGTGAAACGTCATAACGCTAACTGGTATGCGAATCCGAAACAATACGCTGAATATTTGCTTAAAGACCTTCAAGTTCGTGAGTTTTTAACTAAAAAACTTAAGAACGCAATGGTAAGCAATATTCTTATCGAACGTCCAACGGGTGCTGCTAAAGTAACAATTAGCACTGCACGTCCTGGTATCGTAATCGGTAAAAAAGGCGAAGACATTGAGAAATTACAACGCGAATTAACATCTATTATGGGTGTTCCTGCGCAAGTAAGCATCAACGAAATTGACCGTCCAGACTTAGATGCTCGTTTAGTTGCTGAAGCAATCGCTTCTCAATTAGAAAAGCGTGTAATGTTCCGTCGTGCTATGAAGCGTGCGGTACAGAACTCTATGCGTGCTGGTGCTAAAGGTATCAAAGTTGAAGTTTCTGGTCGTTTAGGTGGTGCAGAGATTGCACGTACTGAATGGTATCGTGAAGGTCGTGTACCTTTGCATACACTTCGTGCGGACATCGACTATGCAACTATGCGTGCTGAAACAACTTACGGTACGATTGGTGTTAAAGTTTGGGTATTCCGTGGTGAAATCTTGGGTGGTATGAAGCAAGTCATGAACCCAGCACCTGCTGAAGAACGTCCAGCTAAACGCGGTCGCGGTCGTGGTGAAGGTCAAGAGCGTCGTGGTCGTCGCAATGATCGTTCTGCTGAAAAAGGAGAATAATCCATGTTGCAACCTAAACGTACTAAATTCCGTAAGGTGCAAAAAGGCCGTAACACTGGCTTAGCGCACCGTGGTAGCTCAGTATCTTTCGGTACTATCGCTCTTAAATCAGTTGAACGTGGTCAAATGACTGCGCGTCAAATTGAAGCGGCACGTCGTACAATCAGCCGTCGTATTAAGCGTGGTGGTAAGATCTTTATCCGTGTATTCCCAGACAAACCAATTACTTCTAAGCCTCTTGAAGTGCGTATGGGTAAAGGTAAAGGTTCTGTGGAATATTGGGTTTGTCAAATCAAACCAGGTAAAGTCTTGTACGAAATTGATGGTGTGAACGAAGAATTGGCGCGTGAAGCATTTACGCTTGCTGCTGCTAAACTTCCGTTTAAAACCACTATCGTGACTCGGACGGTAATGTAATGAAAACTAAAGATCTACGTGAAAAGTCGGTAGAAGAGTTGACAGCTTTGCTTGATGAGCAACAGCTTAACCAATTCCGTCTTCGTATGGCGAAAGCAACTGGTCAATTGGGTAAATCGCATGAAGTTGCGCTTACTCGTAAAACTATTGCACGCATCAAGACCCTCCTTACCGAAAAACAGGGGAACGGGCAATGAGTCAAAATACAGTCCGCACGTTAACTGGCAAAGTTGTAAGCGACAAAATGGAAAAATCTATTGTTGTCCTTATTGAACGCCAAGTTCAACACCCGTTGTATGGCAAATTGATTCGCCGTTCAACTAAATTACACGCTCATGATGAGAACAATACTGCCAAGATTGGTGATGTTGTAACCATCAAAGAAAGCCGCCCAATTTCTAAAACTAAGTCATGGACTTTAGTTGAAGTTGTTGAAGCTGCTGCTGAGTAATTAACGTTCTTGTTGCATCATCGGTCAATTTCGAGTACTCTTTGAGCCTTTCGAAATTGTGACCGGTGATGCTCGGTTTTGGAGTAGGGCAATGATTCAAACCGAAACGATGCTTGACGTAGCTGACAACAGTGGTGCTCGCCGCGTACAATGTATTAAAGTACTAGGTGGTTCACATCGTCGTTATGCTTCTGTTGGCGACATTATTAAAGTTACTGTAAAAGAAGCTATTCCACGCGCACGTGTTAAAAAAGGTGACGTGATGAATGCTGTTGTTGTACGTACAAAGTTCGGTATTCGTCGTCCAGACGGTTCTGTGATCCGTTTTGATGATAACGCTGCTGTTATTTTGAATAACAACAAAGCACCGATTGCAACTCGTATTTTCGGACCAGTGACTCGTGAACTTCGTACTGAACAGTTCATGAAAATCATTTCATTGGCTCCTGAAGTTCTATAAGAGGCAATCATGGCTAAGATTAAAAAAGGCGATCAAGTAATTGTGATCGCAGGTAAAGAAAAAGGCAAACAGGGTACTGTTCTGTCAGTTTCTAATGACCGTGTTAAGGTCGAAGGTCTTAACTTGGTTAAGAAGCACCAGAAGCCAAACCGTGCTACGGGCGCTGAAGGCGGTATCGTAACGCAGGAAGCTTCGCTTCATATCTCAAACGTGGCAATTTTTAATGCTACAACCCAAAAGGCTGACCGTGTTGGTTACCAAACGATTGATGGCGTGAAAACTCGCGTTTATAAATCGAATGGTGAATCAGTGGCGGTGGCGAAGTAATAGGTTGAAATAGGCAATGGCCAGACTTAAAACACGTTACAACGACGAACTTAAGGCTCAATTACAAGAACAATTGGGCGTTAAGAATGTGATGGAGATCCCTCGCATCACTAAAATTACCATCAACATGGGTGTTGGTGCTGCAGCTGCTGACAAGAAATTGTTAGATGGCGCTCTTTCTGATATGCAAGCTATTGCTGGTCAAAAACCAGTTTTAACATTAGCTCGTAAATCAATCGCTGGTTTTAAAATCCGTGATGGTTGGCCGATTGGTTGTAAAGTTACTTTACGCGGCGAACGTATGTACGAATTCTTAGACCGTTTGATCTCTATCGCGATCCCTCGTATCCGTGACTTCCGTGGTTTCTCTTCGAAATCATTCGATGGTCGTGGTAACTATTCTATGGGTCTCAAGGAACAAATCATGTTCCCTGAAATCGATTTCGATAAGATTGATCAAATTCGTGGTATGGACATCACCATTACTACGACTGCTCGCACCGATGACGAAGGCCGTGCGCTTATGCGTGCATTCGGCTTCCCGTTCAAATAAGAGGTCGATATGGCTAAGAAAGGTATGATTAATCGCGAATTGAAACGCGAAGCTACTGTTGCGAAATACGCTGCAAAACGTGCTGAATTAAAAGCTACGATTGCAAACGTAAATGCAAGCGACGAAGAGCGTTTCGAAGCGATGATGAAGTTACAAGCATTACCACGTAATGCGTCTCCAGTACGTCTTCGTAACCGTTGTGGTTTAACTGGTCGTCCTCATGGTTACTTCCGTAAGTTCGGTTTAAGCCGTAACAAATTACGTGACACAGTAATGCAAGGTGATGTACCGGGCGTTGTTAAGGCAAGCTGGTAAGGAGCACTATAAATGAGTATGCAAGATACCGTTGCCGACATGCTAACGCGTGTTCGTAACGCTCAAATGGCAAAGAAACAAACTGTTTCTATGCCTAATTCTAAGTTGAAGGTTGCTATTGCAAACGTACTTCAACAAGAAGGTTATATCGCAAATGTAGAAGTGGCTGACAATGAAGGCAAACCTACATTAACGATTACTTTAAAATACTATGAAGGCAAACCAGTGATTGAAACTGTGAAACGCGTAAGCCGTCCAGGTCTACGTCAGTATCGCGGTAAAGATGCACTTCCAAGCGTTAAGCAAGGTTTAGGTATTGCAATCGTTTCTACAAGCAAAGGCATCATGACTGATCGCGCTGCACGTGCTGCAGGTATCGGTGGTGAAGTTATTGCTTTTGTTTCTTAATAATAGGTGATTCCTCATGTCTCGTGTGGCTAAAGCCCCAGTAACTGTACCTAACGGTGTTACAGTTACTCAGAACGGCCGGCAGGTCGAAGTGAAAGGCAGCAAAGGTACATTGTCTTTCAACCTGCATGCGCTGGTCGAGCTAAAACAGGAAGACGGTATTTTAGCTATTGCTCCTAAAGCTGAGTCGAAAGACGCTTGGATGCAAGCTGGTACTGCTCGCGCTGTGCTTAACAACCTTGTAAAAGGTGTGAGCGAAGGCTTCGAACGTAAGTTGCAATTGATTGGTGTTGGTTATAAAGCTGCGGTAAAAGGTAACGTTGTTAACCTTAACCTTGGTTTTTCACACCCAATCGATTACACCCTTCCTGAAGGTGTAACTGCAGAAACTCCAACTGCAACTGAAATTATCCTTAAATCTGCTGATAAAGCAGCTTTAGGTCAAGTTGCTGCGGATATCCGTGGATACCGTCCACCAGAGCCATATAAAGGTAAAGGTGTTCGTTATTCGGATGAAGTTGTTCTTCGTAAAGAAGCTAAGAAGAAATAAGGCGCGAGGTTCTTATGAACGAAAAGAAACAATCCCGTTTGCGTCGTGCGAAAAGCACACGCTTGCACATCCGTGCATTGGGTGCGACTCGTTTGTGTGTAAACCGCACGCCGCGTCACATCTATGCTCAAGTTATTTCAGCAGATGGTGGCAAAGTTTTAGCGCAAGCTTCAACTTTAGATGCTACTTTACGTGCTGGTACAACTGGTAACGTTGAAGCAGCTCAGAAAGTAGGTGCTTTAATCGCAGAACGCGCGAAAGCAGCTGGCGTAACTAAAGTTGCGTTTGACCGTTCTGGTTTTAAATATCATGGTCGTATCAAAGCCTTGGCTGATGCTGCTCGTGAAAACGGCTTGGAGTTCTAATCATGGCTAAAGTTGAACAAAACGAAGGTCTTGTTGAAAAGCTGGTTGCCGTTGATCGCGTAGCCAAAGTTGTTAAAGGTGGTCGTATCTTCTCTTTCACAGCATTAACTGTTGTGGGTGATGGTAATGGTCGCGTAGGTTTTGGTCGTGGTAAAGCACGTGAAGTTCCAGCTGCTATTTCTAAAGCACTTGAAGCTGCACGTCGTAACATGATCACTATCGAATTGGCAGATGGTACTTTACAACACCCGATTCATGCACGTCATGGCGCAAGCCGTGTTTACATGCAACCAGCATCTGAAGGTACTGGTGTAATTGCGGGTGGTTCTATGCGTGCAGTTTTAGAAGCTGCAGGTGTACGTAACGTATTGACTAAATGCCGTGGTTCTACTAACGCTGCAAACGTAGTCAACGCAACTTTCAATGGTTTGCGTGACATGACAACTCCTGAAAAGGTTGCTGCGAAACGTGGTCTTTCAGTAGAACAAATTCAAGGGTAATCAATCATGAAAACGATTAAAGTTACCCAGACTAAATCTGCATCGCACCGCTTGAAAAATCACAAGCTTAGCCTTAAAGGTTTAGGTCTGCGTCGTATTGGTCATACTGTAGAAGTGCAAGATACGCCTTCTAACCGTGGTATGATCAACCAAGTCTACTATATGGTTAGTGTAGAGGAATAAGCCATGACTCTGCGTTTAAATGAACTTGCACCTGCAGAAGGTGCTAAGCGTGAAGCCCGTCGTCTAGGCCGTGGTATCGGTTCTGGCGTTGGTAAGACTGGTGGTCGTGGTATCAAAGGTCAAAACTCACGTAAGAGCGGTGGTACACGTCCTGGATTCGAAGGTGGTCAAACTGCGTTATATCGTCGTTTACCTAAATTCGGTTTCACTAGCCAAATCGCTTTGAAAACTGCTGAAGTACGTTTATCTGAGCTTGCTAAAGTGGAAGGCGACATTGTTAGCCTTGAAACTTTAAAAGCAGCGAATGTTGTACGTAAAGATATGGCTCGTGCTCGTATCGTACTTTCTGGTGAAATTACTCGTGCATTCACTATTCAAGGTGTTGCTGTGACTAAAGGCGCTAAAGCTGCTGTTGAAGCGGCTGGCGGTAAAGTCGAGGAGTAATCCCCAGTGTCTATGTCTCCTAGTTCTTCAGGTCATGTTCACATGATGAAAGGCCAACCATTTCACGTGAAATACCGTGAAATTATACGCCGAATGATGTTTCTCATTGGCGCGTTATTGGTATTTCGACTAGGAGCGCATATTCCAGTACCAGGTATTAATAATGCCGCACTTGAACAATTGTTTAATGCAAACCAAGGTACAATCCTTGGTTTGTTTAACATGTTTTCGGGTGGTGCATTAGAGCGGATGTCGATTCTTGCTTTAGGGATCATGCCATACATTTCTGCTTCGATTATCGTACAGTTAATGTCTACAGTGGTTCCTTCGCTTGAAGCCTTGAAAAAAGAAGGCGAGCAAGGCAAACGCAAAATTAATCAATATACGCGCCAAGGTACGTTGTTCCTTGCACTTGTGCAAGCGATCGGGATGTGTGCAGGTTTGATTGGTCAAGGTATTACCTTAACGTCAGGTCTGGCTTTTTACGTTCCGGCTGTTACCTCTTTGGTTGCAGGCACAATGTTCCTAATGTGGTTGGGTGAACAAATTACCGAACGCGGAGTGGGTAATGGTATTTCCATGATCATTTTCGCAGGTATTGTTGCGGGCTTGCCTAATTTAATTATGCAATCCTTCACATCTATTGACAGTGGTCAGTCAAGCCTGATTGGTTTGGCAATTTTTGGTTTATTGTCTTTAGGTGTACTTGCAGCAATTGTGTTTATTGAGAAGGCGCAGCGTCGTATTCCAGTAAACTATGCTCAAAAACAACAAGGTCGTCGTGTATTTACTGCTCAGCAAACGCATTTGCCATTAAAAATTAATATGGCAGGTGTGATTCCAGCAATTTTTGCCAGTTCATTGCTTTTATTCCCAGCGAGCTTAGGTCAATGGGTCGGCAGTGCTGATCCAAATGCTGGGTTAATCAAGCGTAGTCTACAAGACTTGGCATTGGTATTGTCGCCTGGACAACCGTTGTATTTGGTGCTCTTTGGTGCGTTAATTATCTTTTTCTGTTACTTCTATACTGCGCTAGTTTTTAGCCCTAAAGAAGTTTCGGAAAACTTGAAACGCAGCGGAGCTTATGTGCCTGGTATTCGCCCAGGTGAGCAAACTGCTCGTTACTTAGATCATATTCTCAGTCGTTTGACCTTTATTGGCGCGATTTACATCACTGTAGTCTGCTTAATGCCGATGATTCTACAAAGCTCATTTGGAATTCCATTTAGCTTAGGTGGTACATCATTATTAATCGTTGTAGTGGTTGTGATGGACTTTATGGCTCAGCTTCAAGCACATCTCACCTCGCACCAGTACGATAATCAAACGTTAATGAGAAAAACGACTGCTCATCCTAAGGGATAAGCGCACTTAGAGGTTTCATCATGAAAGTACAAGCTTCTGTAAAGAAAATTTGTGGTAGCTGCAAAGTTATCCGTCGTAATGGGGTTATTCGCGTAATTTGCAGCGCAGAACCTCGTCATAAGCAGCGTCAAGGTTAATTTGATTAAGACCTGTTGATTTCAGTAGGCTAATTAGGTTATTATCCGCCCCTCAAGATTTTTGTGGGGCGGTTGATTATCTTAACTGCCTTTTTGGAGAAAATTGAATGGCTCGTATTGCCGGTGTAAACATTCCGGATAACAAGCACGCTGTTATCTCTCTCACTTATATCTTTGGTATTGGTCGTCACACTGCTAAGACTATCTTAGCTGCTGCTGGTATCGCGCCAACGACAAAGATCCGTGAATTAGATGACGCTCAGCTTGATGCGATTCGTGCAGAAGTTGCTAAGGTTCCGACCGAAGGTGACTTACGTCGCGAAATTTCCATGAACATTAAACGTTTAATGGATTTAGGCTGCTACCGCGGTCTTCGTCATCGTCGCAGCTTGCCTGTCCGTGGTCAACGCACCAAAACTAACGCACGTACCCGTAAAGGTCCGCGCAAACCGATTAAGAAATAAGATTTCTGGAAGCTAAAAGATGGCTAAAGATACTCGCACACGCAAGAAGGTCACTCGTACCGTCTCTGAAGGTGTTGCACACATTCACGCTTCTTTTAATAACACCATTGTGACCATTACCGATCGTCAAGGTAATGCACTGGCTTGGGCTACCTCAGGTGGACAAGGCTTCCGTGGATCACGTAAATCAACTCCGTTCGCTGCTCAGGTAGCTGCTGAAGTTGCTGGTAAAGCAGCTTTAGATTACGGTTTGAAAAACTTGGACGTCCTTGTTAAAGGTCCTGGTCCAGGTCGTGAGTCTGCGGTTCGTGCATTAGGTGCAGTGGGTTATAAAATTAACAGCATTACCGATGTGACTCCAATCCCTCACAACGGTTGCCGTCCACCTAAAAAACGTCGCGTGTAAGGAGAAACATTCATGGCTCGTTATATTGGTCCAAAATGCAAACTCTCTCGCCGCGAAGGGACAGACCTGCAACTTAAATCTGGCGTTAAACCTTTTGACGTCAAAACTAAAAAACACGCTAAAGCACCTGGCCAACATGGCGGGGCTCGTGGTGGTAAGCAATCTGAGTACTCACTACAATTACGTGAAAAACAAAAAGTACGTCGTATGTACGGTGTTTTAGAGCGTCAATTTAGTAACTACTATAAAGAAGCTGCTCGTGTGAAAGGCGCAACAGGTGAAAACTTGTTGAAATTGCTCGAAAGCCGTCTTGATAACGTTGTTTATCGCATGGGTTTTGGTTCTACACGTGCAGAAGCTCGTCAGCTTGTATCTCACCGTAGCATTACTTTAAATGGTCGTCGTGTTAACATTGCGTCTATTCAAGTTAAAGCTGGTGATGTAATTGCAGTTCACGAAGGTGCAAAACAACAATTACGTATTAAAAACGCAATTGAATTGGCTGCTCAACGTGGTATCCCTTCATGGATGGAAGTTGACCATTCTAAGCTTGAAGGTACGTTCAAAGCTGCACCAGATCGTTCTGATTTACCTGCTGAAATCAACGAAAGCTTGATTGTAGAATTGTATTCTAAATAATCCTTGAGGTAGCAATAATGACGCGTACTGCAAATGAGTTTCTAACTCCGCAAGCGATCAAGGTCGAAGCGGCAAGCGGGACCTCGGCAAAAGTTATTCTAGAACCATTAGAGCGTGGCTTTGGTCATACTCTTGGTAATGCTTTACGTCGCATCCTTCTTTCTTCTTTACCTGGCGCAGCTGTGGTAGAAGTTGAAATTGAAGGTGTCGAGCACGAGTACAGTACTTTGGAAGGCTTGCAGCAGGACATCGTCGAGCTCTTGCTGAACCTGAAAGGATTGTCTATTAAGCTGTTCGATCAAAATGAAGCTTATTTGACATTGGAAAAACAAGGTCCAGGCGATGTTACTGCTGCAGACCTTCGTTTACCTCATAATGTTGAAGTGGTTAACCCTGAACACTTGATCGGCACTTTAAGTGCTACAGGCAATTTAAAAATGCGCCTGAAAGTTGCTCAAGGTCGTGGTTATGAAACATCTGACTCACGTTTCCCAGAAGGCGAAACTCGCCCTGTAGGTCGTTTGCAGTTAGATGCTTCTTATAGCCCAATCAAACGTGTGTCTTACATCGTAGAAAATGCGCGTGTAGAACAACGTACTGACCTTGACAAGTTGATCATTGATCTTGAAACCAATGGTACAGTTGATCCAGAAGAAGCGATCCGCAAAGCGGCAACAATCTTGCAACAACAAATTGCAATTTTTGTTGATCTTCAGAAAGATCAAGCTCCTGTTGCTCAAGAGCCTCGTGAAGAAGTTGACCCTATCTTGCTTCGTCCAGTAGATGATCTAGAGCTTACTGTTCGTTCTGCTAACTGTTTGAAAGCAGAAAATATTTACTACATTGGTGATCTTGTACAGCGTACCGAAGTTGAGCTACTTAAAACGCCTAACTTGGGTAAAAAATCGCTTACAGAGATCAAAGATGTTCTGGCTTCTAAAGGCTTACAGCTCGGCATGCGTTTAGAGAACTGGCCACCGGCTAGTCTCCGTATGGACGATCGTTTCGCCTATCGTAGCCGTTAATTAAGTAGGACTATCACCATGCGTCATCGTAATAGTGGTGTGAAATTAGGCCGTACAAGCAGCCATCGCAAAGCGATGTTCCAAAACTTGGCTAATTCTTTGTTCGAACACGAGTTAATCAAAACAACTGTTCCTAAAGCAAAAGAATTACGTCGTGTTGCTGAGCCTTTAATCACTTTAGCTAAAAACGATACAGTAGCAAACCGTCGTTTAGCGTTTGCTCGTACTCGTTCAGCAGCAACTGTTGGTAAATTATTTACCGTTCTTGGCCCTCGTTACAAAGAGCGTAACGGCGGTTATCTACGTGTTCTTAAAGCGGGCTTCCGTGCGGGTGATGCTGCACCGATGGCTTACGTTGAGCTTGTAGATCGCGAAGTTAAATAATTTCGTCAAGAATAACGCACGTTGTTCAGAAAAAGGCCGGTTTTACCGGTCTTTTTTTATGAAAAAAATATATTGAATATCAATAAATGATGAAATTGTCCCGAATTGATATAAATTTTAGTAACTTTTGTTGAACTTGACATTGTGTATTGTCAAATCTGTGCTTTAATAAAAAACATCATTCAAGCTGGACAATAAACATGGATAAGCAGGTTGATGTATTAATTATTGGGGCTGGGATTTCGGGCATTGGTGTAGCTGCACATTTGAGTCAAAAGTGCCCACAGCGTTCTTTTGAAATTATTGAGCGTCGTCAAAGTTTTGGAGGTACCTGGGATTTATTTCAATATCCGGGCATTCGTTCCGATTCGGATATGTCGACCTTTGGTTATAATTTTAAACCTTGGAAAAAAACCAATGTACTTGCCGATGGTGCATCTATTAAAGACTATTTAGCGGAAGTCATTCAAGAAAAAGCCTTGCATTCAAAAATTCATTTTCAGCATCGTGTGCTATCAGCTAATTATGATTCTCAAAAACGTAAGTGGACGTTACGCATAGAAAATGCAGTGCAACAGATTGAAAATTGGGTGGCTAATTTTGTTATAGGCTGTACAGGATATTACAATTACGATCATGGTTTTCAGCCAGACTTTCCGAATCAACATGCGTTTAAAGGCACATTTATCCACCCACAGCACTGGCCTGAGAATTTAGACTATCGTGGTAAAAAGGTGTTAATTATAGGCAGTGGTGCAACAGCCATTACCTTGGTACCTGCTATGTCGAAAGGTGGTGCAGCGCATGTCACCATGCTACAACGCTCACCGACTTATATAGCTTCTGTGCCTGCAATGGACTTCGTTTATCAGCAAATGCGTAAAGTTTTTCCTGAAGATGTTGCATACAAAATCACCCGTGCACGTAACATTGGCATGCAACGCGCCATTTATGCTTTGGCGCAAAAGCAGCCGAAATTACTGCGTACTTTGTTGTTGAAATCCATCCAAATGCAGCTCAAAGGCAAGGTGGATATGAAACATTTCACACCACATTATAATCCGTGGGATCAACGTTTATGTGTCGTGCCTGATGGTGATTTATTTAAGATTTTGCGCGAAGGCCATGCCTCGATTGAAACCAATCAAATTGCAAGATTTACCGAAACTGGTGTGCAATTAAAATCAGGTAAGCATTTGGATGCTGATATTATTGTGTCTGCTACTGGTTTGAATATTCAAATTCTAGGCGGTATTCAGGCCACAATTGATGGTGTGCCTTTGGACACATCGAAGCACATGCTGTATCAAGGTGTGATGATCAGTGATGTGCCAAATATGGCAATGATTATTGGCTATATTAATGCGTCTTGGACACTGAAAGTGGATGTGGCTGCTGATTATATTTGTCGTTTGCTCAATTATATGGATCGACAAGGTTATGACGAGGTAATTCCTCAAGGTGATCAAACTGAGTTATTGGAAGATACGGTAATGGGCAGTTTGAGTTCGGGCTATATCGCACGTGCTGCTGATGTGATGCCGAAGCAAGGCAAACATGCACCATGGCGAGTGACAAATAATTACTTAGAAGATCGCAAAACCTTAAAACAGGCAAGTTTTGAAGATGGTATTTTAAAGTTCAAACAAGCTGTGCCTGTACAGCTGCGTAAACCTAAATTAGTATCTTAAATTGTCGGGTGCAAAAATAATATGGCACAAGAAATTTAAAATTGCTTGCGCCATTTTCATGTTGAGGTGGATATTTTATAAAGAACGTGAAATCAGCTCTTTCATAATTTCATTGGTACCTGCATAAATACGATTGGCCCGATTGTCTAAGTAAGCACGTGCAATTGGATACTCAAGCATATAACCATAGCCACCATGCAGTTGTAGACATTCATCTACCACTTTGGAATACATCTCTGAAATTTTATATTTGGCAGCTGCAGCAGCTTCGACACTGAGTTGATCTCGAAGTTGTGACAGCATACATTGATCTAAAAAAGCACGACAAAAATCAATTTCGGTGCGTAATTCTGCCAGTTTAAAGCGTGTATTTTGAAAGCTTTGGATACTTTTACCAAAGGCTTGTCGTTGCTGAGTATATTGCAGTGTATGCGCAAAAGCAGCTTCCGCACCTGCTTGACAAATTATCGCGACAATCAAGCGTTCCCAAGCCAGTTCTTTCATCAACATGATAAAGCCCATGCCTTCTGTGCCCAATAAATTGCTGCGAGGCACGCGGACATTATCAAAAAATAATTCGCAAGTGTCCTGACCTTTCATGCCAATTTTATTCAGTGGTTTGCCTTTGCTAAATCCCGCACGGTCCGCTTCTACCAGTATTAAAGACAGGTTGGCTGAACCTTTTTCTGTGTTCGCGGTTTTGCACACCACAATCGCCATATCGCACAAATAGCCGTTGGTAATAAAAATTTTAGAACCATTAATCACGTATTCATCACCTTCCAATACCGCAGAGGTGCGTACAGCTTGTAGGTCTGAACCTGTACCGGGTTCAGTCATCGCAATCGCGGTGATCACTTCGCCAGTTGCCATACGAGGTAACCAGTGTTGTTTTTGTTCAGTCGTGCCAAAGTTATTTATGTAATTGGCGACAATATCTGAATGCAGTGAAAAAGCTGTGGCACTGTCGCCTGCATAAGCTTGTTCTTCAATCAAAATCATGCTGTATAAGCGGTCTACCCCTGAACCTGCATATTCTTCAGGCATGGTGCTACACAGCAAACCCAAAGCACCTGCTTTACGCCAAAGCTCACGATCTACATGCTGCTGCGTTTCAAATTTTTCAGTATGGGGGGTGACTTCTTGCAAATAGAATTTTCGTACCAAATCACGAAAACTGTCGTGTTCAGCACTGAATAAGGTGCGCGGTAACATATTGGCAATGGGGCGAATTGCGGCAGATTGCATGGTTTTATCTTCCTGATGTTGTTATTTTGAATTCACCTTAGAAGAATTTATAGGGGGCAACAAGGTGCAAAAGTTTCAATTGCAAATGAAAGATGATGCTTTTGGTCAATGCTGCATAAAAGTCATCGAAACTTTAAAAGGGGTCGGTTAAACTAGCCTGAGTTTAATTTTAATGGGGAAACCGCATGAGTGATGACATCAGCTTAGAAGAACGCAAAGTGATTTACCGTGCCCGTCGTGGTTTAAAGGAAATTGATGTCTATTTTGACCCGTATGTGAAAAATCATTATTTGACTGCCAGTGCGGAAGAAAAACAAATGTTTGCCGATTTGGTTGAGCAGGAAGACCCAGATTTATTGGATTGGTTTATGGAAGTGTCTGAGCCACCACGTCCTGAGTTGAAAGATTTTATCCGTAAACTAAAGCATTATGTGCATGGCTAAGCAGCAGTTTCAGCTGAAACCTAGTGTCATCGCAATAGTGTTTCAGCTGATGATCGCTCTACTCATCGTTTGGCTTTTACTACAAGTGTTAAAGCCATGGCTTAGCGTTGTATGTATTGTCATTATGGGCTGGACATATTTTAAATTTGTTCGTGCAAACCGAATTGTTGGTTTAGATCAATTAGATGACCGTGAATGGTCAATTTCCTATCTCGCGCCTCGTGTAGTATCACAACAGATTAAAAGCACAGCTCGCCAAATTGAAATTCAGCGTGTGCAACTGCGTCAAGTGATAGATCATCAAATTTATATCGTCATGGAATTTCAGCAAGCCTTTAAACCTCTGGTGATTTGGTGTGATCAGGTTTCCAAGGCGGAATGGAAGGCTCTAAAAATATTGGCGAAAATGCTCTAATTTACAGACAGCTGTATATTTTTATAATAATAAAAAACTATAAGTATCATAAAGATAAAATTATCATCTATTTTTCGTGTCCTGATCAGTCATTTTATATTGGCATAAAAGATTACACATATCCCTATTTTTAGTTATATTCATTCCAGACAAGTGTAGATCAATACAAATCAGATTCCTGAAATGTGCAGATTTAAATTTAGTCGAAAGATTTTTTAAGATAAGCCCGAATTGGGCATCAGTTAATAAGTAGCATGTGCTGAACCGTCGCAATGCTACTTTTTTTTGCCTAAATTTTGTCGGATGACAGATTTCAGTCAATTTTAGTCACTTTAAAACATGGCAAAGTTATCCATCTGAAGCAGCAAGTAGACGCTTTTATTCAGATATTGCTTCTGCTATGTTTGTTGCAATGGACATAAACACAATTATAGAGGACAGGAAAATGTCGCAAGTCCAAAAAATAGGCCAGGGTGTGGCCGTATTTGCAATCACAAGTTTATTATTATCAGGTTGTTCACAAGTGATCAAAACAGGTGCCAATGTCGCACTTGGATTTACTGAAAAACATATTGTGCCGCCAATTTTAGCGATGGAAGATGCTGAAATGGTGTGTAATTCTGGTAATTCCTTAACCCCTGCCATTATGGCGACTAAAGATATGGGCGCAGACCCAACCCGTGTTGCGGTACTAATGTATTCGGCTGCGGGTATTTGTGCCGAAGAAAAAGCTTTGGATGCTGAATTGCGTTATTTACGTGCAGCAAAAGCAGGGCAAGTGGGCGAAGCGCAAGATGCGCGGATTCAGCAAAAACGTTGGGCGGCTTTGGCGGCACAGCGCCAATACACAGGCTATCAATTGTTTCAGCATCGTTGGGAAAAGAAATATCGGAAACCTTTGGGCGAAGGTTGTCCAAAAATGAACAGTGATATTGATCAAACTGTGTATATGTTGGGGATGTTGAGTGGCTTGCAAGCCATGACCAATGATATTAATTCAGGCGGGGCAGTGCATGTGCCTAAAGATATTGCCGCGATTGTTGAACGTGGTATGACCTGTTTAAACAATGAAAAATTCTGGGGCGCACCAGAGGCTACACGTGCCGTAATTTGGACTTTGCTTCCAGGTGCGGGAGATGGCAAACCTGATCCGTATCAAACCTTAAAGCAGTCGATGCAAATTGGTGAAAATAAAGGGGTGCGTTTATCACACGCTTTATATGCGGTTGCTGCCCAAGCCAGTGGTGAAGATGCCAAAATCCGCGATGCACTCAAAGCCTTTTCTAATGCACGCAGTGACGAAAAACCTGTAAATCCACAATTTAAATTGATTGATGCCATGGCAGGAAGCATGGTACAAGGAATTTCAGACCGTTACTGGACTGAACATACAGGTGTGCGTACTGGTGATCAGCAACGTTTCTGGGATGAACAAGATGATTCATCTGAATTAGATGATTTATTTAATGAGGATACGGCAGCTCAATTGTAAAAATATCAAGATTGCCCAATTCAATATAGACAAGAAGTTTTAGGATTGGGCAATCCGTTTGCCGAAGCACATAACAAGAATAATTTGGAGGATGCAAGCGCCTATGCAATATTCATCTCAATTTCTCAGTCGAAAAATTGTGTTTATTGCGGCATGTATGTCGGTTTCGGCATGTTTGCAGATTTTTGCAGAGCATTTTATTTATTGGTCTACACATTTATTGGATGAATTTTGGCGCTTATGGACAGGGCATTGGGTGCATGTGGGCTGGATTCATTATTTACTCAATATGATCGCGTTTGCCTGTTTACCTTTTATTTTTCCGCATGCCAAAGTATGGCACTTTGTGGCGCTTTTGTTGGTACTACCGCCAGCGATTAGTCTGAGTTTCTATTACTTCCTTGCCGATATTGATGCCTATGCAGGACTTTCTGGGGTGTTGCATGGTGCTTATGTGGCGGTGGCATGTGTGCATTTGCTTTATAAAAAAGAACGTGGCTTTGCCACATTGGTCTTGCTGCTTATTTTATCTAAACTGATTTGGGAAAATACCGTGGGCAGTTTGGGTACAGCAGAATTAATCGGGAGTCCTGTATTAGTTGAGGCACATTTATTGGGGGTGATTTGGGGAGTAATTTTTGCACTGGCTTATATTATTTGGGCCTATTGCATTGATCCGCATTAAAATTACATCAAAATGATGGCAAAAAGGGCTCACATAAAATCTCACAATTGACCATTTTTACTTAAAAGAAAATCTATATTGTCATTTTAAAAATAACGACGCTCATGCACATTTAAACTGAATACAAAAATGCTCAATGGAAGATGGACATTCCGTTGAATAAGGATAGACAGAAATTCGAGAGTCTCGGTTTCTGCGCAGAATAAAAACAGGAAAATATATGCACAATAACGGACAACGCAGGTCTGGCTTGGCTTTGCTCAGACATATATGGACAGAATGGATTTCTACATTCGTTATTTTGATCTTGTTGCTACTGACACTTATTATTGGTACAGGTGAAATGGTACATGGTCAGTTGTTGCGCATGGGTGAACGCCTATACGGTGACCCTGCAACGGGTATGCAGTATTCATTTTTGCGTGCCGAACCCACTGCACCTGACTGCGAACGCAACCCCGATATCGATGCACAAGTACATGCCCAAATGCAAGCCAATGCTGCTGATGAGTTTGCCGATATTTTTGGTACTGCCTCTGAATCAGATGTCCGCGCTTCCATTTTAGCAGCCAAACAAATTTGTGAAGAAAAATTTCAATTTCATGATCAGGCGATTCAGCATATTCAAGCCCATCCAAGCTTGAAAATGTATCGAACCATTGAAACCTCTTTTTTTGGTATTTTTAAATTTGGTACTGAAAACCGTGCCATTTTATTGGTATTGATGGTGGTCTTTGCTGCAATTAGTGCCACTTTAAAGACCCATCACATTGGTTTACGTGGCCCTGCGACCAAAATTGACTTCAAGGTGTATTCGACCTTAATGGTGGTGGCGAATGGTTTCTTAACCTCGTCAAGTATCAGTCAATATCGTTCAGTACTCAATTCAGGCGTACCGATGAGTGGTGAAACGCAAATCATTTACTGGATGTGGATGATTCTGTTTGCAACTCTGACTTTGATTAGTTTATTCCAGCTCATTAAGCCACCCGCGCCAACCCGTGAAGGCGGCAGTTTAGGTCTTGCGTTCCTGAGCGTGCCTTTGTATGCCTATATGGCAATTAGTACAGGTTTCTCCTTTACTTTCCTAATGGATTATCCGATGGGGCAAGGGATTTACTTGGGGCAACTTGTCGAATTCTCCAGTATTTTCCTGAACTTGGCTTTGTTTGTTTGGGCGGGGATGTTGCTCAAACAAACCCGAATTGTGGATTTGTTCCTGAATATTCTACGTCCGTGGAATTTGGCACCTGAAACCTTAACCTGGCTGATTCTGATTGCCGCTGCATTGCCGACAGCTTATACCGGTGCATCGGGGATTTTTGTTATTGCTGCAGGTGCGATCATTTATAAAGAAGTTTGGAATGCGGGTGGACGACGTCAGTTTGCACTGGCGGCAACAGCTATGTCGGGTTCAATGGGGGTCGTGCTTCGTCCATGCCTATTGATTGTTGTGGTGGCATCGCTGAACAAAGAAGTTACAACAGACATGCTGTATCACTATGGTTTGTATGTGTTCCTCTTGACTTCAACCCTGTTTTTAGTGATTTCGTTGTTCTTTGCTGAAAATAAATTCCGCATTGCTGCACCAAGAATAGCTGCGCCATTGTCCCTACGTGCTATTGGCCCTGTAATGCCCTATATCCTTATTTTTGTGTTGATTTGGCTGTTCTATAAATATGCTTTAGACACCAATATGAATGAATTTACTGCTCCTGTCATGATGCCGGTTATTTTATTGATGATGGTGCTATTTGATAAATTGCGCCATGAACCTGCACCTATTCCAGCCATGGGGCAGTGGGATCAGAGTTTTGATCATAAGCCTACAGCACAACAGACAACAGCTTCATCTGAGCATTCATTATTGACCGCACCTGATTCACCATTGCGTCAATATGGTTTTTTTAAAGCACTGCATTTATCTACCAGTGAAACGGTGGGACATATTGGGGCATTGGTGATTTTGATGGCGCTTTCAGTCAGTGTGGGCGGCTATTTAGAACGCATTGAAATTATGGAAGCGTTTCCAACAGACATTAGCAGCATCTTTATTGTGATTAGCCTGATTGTTGCCCTGATGATTTTTGTGGGCATGATTATGGATCCATTTGGTGCGGTGATTCTAATTTCTGCAACGGTTGCACCTGTGGCTTATCAATATGGGATTCATCCTGTGCATTTCTGGATGATTACCCTAGTTGGTTTTGAATTAGGCTATGTGACGCCACCTGTAGCGCTGAATCACTTATTGGCAAGGCAGTCGATTGGAGATGAAGAAGTCGCTGCAGCCGATGCAGAAGTTCGTCATAAATCGTTCTATTATCGCTTTGAGCGTTGGATTTTGCCTATGATTGTGATGCTTCCTGCGATGTTGATTATTGCCTATGCACCGTATGCATTTAACCTATTCGGCTGGTATGAATAAGCATACTTAATCACTGTCATCTTATTATTTAACAGCACCCTGTAGTTCGCTATGCGGTGTTTTTTTAATAGGTTGATATGCAGGGAATACAAAACAGCATTATGAATGCGGGGAGTGATGATTCAGGTGTTTTTGTAACAGTGGACTGCACAAAATAATGGCAAGCAAAATCAGGGCAAAGCCAATCAAACTAAATAAGTCTGGCGTTTCATGCCAAAAGCTAAAGCCCCAAATCCCTGCAAAAATAATCGCAATGTAATTTACAGGGCCAATTTGCCCTGCAGGGGCAAGACGGTAGGCATTGGACATAAAGATCTGACTGATATTGGCCAGTAATCCTGCGCCAATTAAAAAACTCAACTCTTTTAAGTTGTAGGGACGCCATGACCAAAACATCGGTACAACAGAAATGAGTGTCCCAATCATGCAAAAATAAAACACAATGCGTTCAGGCGGTTCGGTTTGAGTCAGGGCGCGTACCGTGACAAAAGCCATCGCTGCTAAAAAACTGGCACTGAGTCCAATTGCGGACATGCTATTAAACATACCTGCATCGGGTTTGGCGACAAATAACACGCCAAATAAACCAATGAACGCAGCCAATAGCATCGGTTTGGTGATTTTTTCTTTAAGGAATAGCCATGCAATTAAGGGAATAAAAATAGGCGATGAATAGGTAAAGACCATCGCATTGGACAGTTTTAGATTGGCAATCGCGTAGAAAAAACCATACATGGCGGTTAAGCCGACCACCGAACGCCAAGTGTGCATCCATAACTTTTCGGTTTTAAAAAAGCCTAAGCCTTTATTGAAAATGAGCGGGATAAAAATAAACAAACCAATAAAATTACGGAAAAATACTACAGTGGCATTATCTACCGTTTCTGAGGCGTAACGAACGCAGACCCCCATGAGCGAAAACAGAAAGGCAGAGCAGGTCAACAGCATAATTGCTTTGAGCAAATTTTGTTGGGCAGAACCAGAAGATGTCATACAAATAAAGCCAGAATAACCTCAGGCTATTCTAGCTTAAATCGGCTACAACACTGACCTTTTATCGTATTTTAAAACGACTGATGTGAAGCAGAGAAGGTTTACTGTGCCAGTTGGGCTTCCAGTATTTTGATTTGCTCCTCTTTTAGTTTAATCAACTCATCGGCATCACTATGTTGCTGTTTTAATAAGGCACGTTGATCATTCAGCTGATTTTGAATGTCATCTAATTTAGCCGCTTCTTCTTTTGCAAGGGCTGCATTTTCAGAGACAGGTGCTTTGAGTAAATCTTCTGTGACCAACTGTTTTGGTGCTGCTTCATCTTCTTGCAATGGCGTTGCTTCAGCAGGTGCAGTTTTCGCTACAGGCGCCGTAGTTGGGGCAGTTTCTATAGACGCAGTATTGTCGCTATCGCCCATCCATTGAAAGATAAATACGGCAATAATGACAATAATTAACCCGCCCGTAATCGCCCATAAAAGCTTAGGGTTATGTCGTTGATCTTCAGTCATGCGTTGTTGAACCTTATTGTTTTACTTTGACTGACGCGGCTTAAACTGGATCACCCCAATTTCATCTGAAACCTCTGGGATTTCAGGTTCATCAATATGTGTCGGACGGTTTTCCGTATAATCACACTCGATGCATTCGATCCATTCAGCTTCGCCAGCGGTGAGCATGACAACCCGATCTATCGCCTGACATTTTGGACATTTTGCGCCTGCAATGAAACGACGTTTAATGGTCATCACGACTCCCCTAACTTCATCTAAAGGTCTTAGTTTAAGCGCTTTTGACTATGTTCGTCCAACCTTGATGACGTAATAGTGCGTCAATTTTTGGCTCGCGTCCGCGGAAATTGATAAATGCGTCAAGCGCTGAATCTTTTCCGCCAACTGCTAGAATAAACTGTCTAAACTGCTTGCCAGTTTCGGTGTTAAATAGCCCTTCATTTTCGAAGCGATCAAAGGCATCGCTGGCCAAAACCTCTGCCCATTTGTATGAATAATATCCTGCAGCATAACCGCCTGCGAAAATATGGCTGAAGCTGTGTTGGAAGCGGTTGTAAGCTGTAGTGGGTGCAACGGCATAGTTTTGACGAATGTCATCTAGCATGGCTTGAATCTGTTCCGCATTTAAAGCAGGGTTGCTGCGATGAATACTTAAATCGAACAGCGCAAATTCAATTTGGCGTAGGCTTTGCATTCCCGATTGGAAGAAGCGTGCATCTAACAGCGCTTTAAGCAGGTGTTCAGGCAGGGTGTCTTGGGTTTCAATATGCGCACTAAGCATATCTAAACTGTCTTGATCCCAAGCCCAGAATTCCATGAATTGGCTTGGTAACTCCACCGCATCCCAAGCGACACCGTGTGTACCTGCCACAGCAATATTATCCACTTCGGTCAGCATGTGATGTAAGCCATGTCCAAACTCATGGAATAGGGTAATGACTTCATCATGGGTTAAAAGCGCGGGTTGATCTGCCACAGGTGGGGTAAAGTTACACACCATATAGCAAATTGGTTTTTGTAAACCCTGTGCCAATTGCAAGCGGGAGCGGAAACCACTCATCCATGCGCCGCCGCGTTTGCCGGTACGGGCATATAGATCAAAGTAAAAACCACCAATCACTTGACCTTGCTCTTCAAGTTCAAAATAACGTGCATCAGGATGCCAAACAGGGGCAGCGCGCTCAATAATATCGACATCGTATAAACGCTTAACGATGCTAAACAGACCTTCAACTACTTTTGGTGCAGGGAAATATGGCTTTAACATTTCTTGTGAAAGGTTAAATTTCTGTAATTTTAATTTTTCAGAATAGTAGCCTGTATCCCACGGTTGTAAGGTATCAATCCCATCTTGGGCAGCAATGGCTTTGAGTTCGGCAATTTCTTGTTCTGCAGGTGCACGAGCATGTTCTGCCAGTTCACGCAGGAATTGATCGACTGCTTCGACACTTGGTGCCATTTTGCTGGCAAGGGATAATTCTGCATAGTTGTTAAAACCGAGCAATTGCGCCATTTCTTGACGTAAACGCAAGATTTCTTCCATGATCGGGGTATTGTCAAATTCAGACTGGGCTGATTGATCGGACGCGCGAGTAGTGTATGCCTGATACAAGGTTTCGCGCAAAGCACGATCATCGGCATAGGTCATAATGGCTAAATAGGCAGGAATATCCAGTGTTGCCACAGCTTGTTCCAATTCGCGTTGCTGACCATATTGTTTCAGCAATTCAATGCTGCTTGGCGGTAAACCTTTGAGCTGATCTTCTGATAATACTTTGTAATAGGCTTGAGTAGCATCCAAAACATGATTGGAAAAGTCTGATGACAGTTGCGATAAACGTGCTGAAATTTCAGCATAGCGTTTTTTGGCTTCGCCTTCTAAGGCCACGCCTGATAGTTTAAAGTCACGCAAGGCCAGTTGAATTGCGCTTTGTTGTGCAGCGGGCAAATCTTTAAAGGTGTTGGCATCGTGAATATGTTGATAGCTTTGATATAACACCGTGTGCTGACCCAATTGAGTATAGTAGTCACTTAAACTGGGTAATAACGCCTGATACATTTCACGGGTTTCAGTATTATTCATGACCGCATTTAAATGTGACAGCACGCCCCATGCTTCGCTCATATTATTTTCGAGCTGATCAATCTGTTCTAAAACATTTAATTGCGCCGTAATACTTTCAGGTACTGCAGTCAGCTTATTTAAAAAGCTTTGTCCCTGCTGAATAGCATGCTCAATTTTTTCTTTTAAATCTGCCAGTGTAATTTGATCAAACTGTGGAACAGGTAAAGTTGCTTGCTGTAATTTCATTTTTTGAGTGCCATCTAAATTTCTTTCATGATTAATAGATGTAGGGCTTTTGAGGGCTGAAATCAAGGCAAAAGGGCAGATTTAGCTAATCAAGGTGATAACTTCAGCACAATATGGCTGTTTGAGGCGATCCCAAAAAACAAAAAGAGCCGTAGCTCTTTTTGAAGTGGTTGGAAAGAAGTTGAAAATAGCCGATGCTAGTCAAATTTAGACTTGGCATTGGCTTTTTTCTTTTTCTCTTTGGTCTTTTTCTTGGTTTTTTCTTTCGGTTTAGCTTCCGACTTCGCTGAGGTTTTTTTACCATAAGAACTCGGTTTGTTTTTTTGCTTTTTCTTTGGTACAGGTTGCTCACCGTTTTCACTTAAAGTCGCCTTGCTTGGACGCTCAGAAAAAACTTCTTCGGTGGCTTCACGGTTGAATGGTTTTGCCACGCGCGGTGCGCGCATACGAATAGCACGACCTGCATGGGTGAGTTGTTGCATAAGTTCAAAATCAATTTTGCGGTCTTCTAAATTCACGGCCGCCACTTTAATTTTGACTTCATCGCCTAAGCTAAAGGTTTGACCACGTGCTTGTCCAATTAGACTTTGACTAGCTTGATCAAATACAAAGAAATCATCGCCTAACTGGCTGACATGAATCATACCATCGACATAAAGGTCTTTGAGCGTAACAAATAGACCGAATTCTGCCACTGCAGAAATTATGCCCACAAATTCTTCACCTAAATGCTGCTGCATATAGTGGCATTTTAGCCATGTCGTGACAGAGCGCGAAGCTTCATCTGCACGACGTTCAGTTGCAGAATAATGTTCGCCTGCATCATCTAAAGCTGCGCCCGAAAGTGGGGATGGCTTGTGTTGTAAATGTGCTTTAATGGCACGGTGTAATAACAGGTCAGGGTAGCGGCGAATTGGTGAAGTGAAATGCGTGTAGGCATCATAAGCTAAACCAAAGTGTCCTGCATTGTTGGCACCATAATAGGCCTGCATCATGGAACGTAATAACACCGCGTGAATACTTGGCGCATCAATACGATCTTTGGTGGCTTCAATCACCGCTTGATAGTCGGCCTGAGTTGGTTGTTCTGGGAAATGTAGCCCGAGTAATTTGACAAAATCACGCACTTTTTGAATACGTGAAAACTCAGGCGGTTCATGTACACGGTACAGCATCGGCACATCATGTTTGAGTGCATATTCTGCTGCTGCGACGTTGGCGAGTAACATACATTCTTCAATCAGTTTATGCGCATCGTTACGGGTGCGCGGCAAAATTTCCTTGATTCCACCTAACTCATCAAAGGTCATGTAGGTTTCAACGGTTTCAAACTCCATGGCATGACGTTCAGCACGTAAGCCTTTCAGCACTTGATACAGTTGGAACAGAGTATTTAATGATTTCCGCACCTCCCGATCTTCTGGAATTGCCGCACTATCACCCTCAAAATATTGTGCCACTTGGGTATAGGTTAGACGTGCTTTGGAATGCATAACCGATGGATAGAATTCAAAACCTGTGACTCGACCTGCACGTGACAGTTTTAAATCACAGACCATACATAAACGGTCTACCTGCGGATTGAGTGAACATAAGCCATTCGATAAAGCTTCAGGCAACATTGGCAATACAAAATGTGGGAAATACACCGAAGTCCCACGTTGCTGAGCTTCATTATCTAATGGTTTGCCTGAGCGGACATAATGGCTGACATCGGCAATGGCGACAACGACTCGGTAGCCACCGCCTGGACGTTTTTCGGCGTACACCGCATCGTCAAAGTCGCGGGCATCTTCACCATCAATGGTGACTAAGGGTAAATCGCGTAAATCAATACGTCCTTCACGATCTTGGGCAGTCGGTTCCTGAAAACTTTCAGCTTCTTGAATGACATCTTCAGGAAATTCATATGGCAGACCAAATTCTAAAATGGTTTGAGGGATAATAATTTCAGTATCAGCTTTGTCTGCCATCGACTGAATAATATGTCCTGTGGCGAATTCTTCACGGGTTGGATAGTCGTCAATGGCAATGCGAACAGAATCGCCCAGTTTAACTTGGGCATGTTCAATTAGTTCTTTTTCAAGGGTAATGGGTTGATGGCTATTTGGTTGGGCGGGCTGAATAAAATATTCACCATCGTATTCTGACAATTTACCAATGATTTGTTTGACACGACGCTGGGTGACTTCGGTAATAAAGCCCCATGCCTTGCCCTTACGGTCTACCGAAGTCTGGCGGACTTTGACTTGATCGCCATTAAACACCAAACGTAGTTCACGTTCAGGCAATAAAATATCTTCATGACCTGCAATATTGGCTGTGCCTAAACCTTTACTGTTGATGTACACCGTGGCGTCATGAGTCGGTTGTTCTGCAGCCAGCTGGAACTTGAATCCATCTTTCATAAGCTGACCATCACGCACCATGGCAATTAAACGATGGCTTAACGCATCAATACTTTTTTGATCGGCAATGGCGAAATGCTCAACCAAGTCTGCATGTGACTGTGCCGCTTGCAGTGTTTCAATGGTTTCTAAGATTAAGGTACGGCTTGGAATAGGATTTTCGTAACGTTCGGCTTCAGCTTTCGCTTCAGGATCGACCCAATTTTTCATCATGGAATAAGCTTCATGTCAGAAGGTAGGTTTAGCATAAGTCATGTACGTGAAGACTGCACGTAAATGATTGCAATAATGTGTTTTCTGTCGTTATTTTACGATGTTTCTGGTTTTTGTGTAGTGATTGCCAAAAGTTCAGGCGCAATTGTGGTGATGAATCCTGAAAATTGTTTAAAAAATATTTAATTGAGCAAAAATATGCAAAAATTGTGGTGTCTAAGCTTGCAGTGCTAGCACTTAATTTGTATTATGGCGGCACGTTACGGTGAGATGGGTGAGTGGCTGAAACCACGTCCCTGCTAAGGACGCATACGGGTAACTGTATCGAGGGTTCGAATCCCTCTCTCACCGCCACGCTTACTTATGTCGCGCTCATAGCTCAGCTGGATAGAGCACTTGGCTACGAACTAAGGGGTCGGGAGTTCGAATCTCTCTGAGCGCACCAATAAGTAAACTGAACAGTAACGTATCGCCTAAATTGGCAAACAAGTAATGCGCTCATAGCTCAGCTGGATAGAGCACTTGGCTACGAACTAAGGGGTCGGGAGTTCGAATCTCTCTGAGCGCACCAACTTGAACAATCAACCGCTTAAATGCGGTTTTTTTGTGCCTGAAATTTAGTAAACTCAAACAATAATCAGTTTATTAAAAAGAATAGCGTACTCATGGTTTTACGTTAAAATTCTTTTGAATCGTCGAATATCTGTGCACTTGATTGCAAAATGATGAATTAATACTTAACAGCCAGACAAAAACACGTATAATGCACCCCATCAAGTCGTCGCGCTCATAGCTCAGCTGGATAGAGCACTTGGCTACGAACTAAGGGGTCGGGAGTTCGAATCTCTCTGAGCGCACCAACTTGAAATAAAAAACCGCACTTTTGATGCGGTTTTTTTGCATCTACACTATCTAAAAATGATGAAATTTCTGTGTCAAAAGTATGACTATTGTTTTACATCTGGCTTTGAGCGAATAAACACTAAAAAAATAAGGAATGTGCTCAATCTAGTGTAAGATTTAGCTCAATTTGAATGACTTGATGATGAGCCTATGTCTGACACGCAGCCAGCATTGTCTTTGCGCTATATTTTAAATTTAGAAGAATCTCAAGACGGCTTTGCCCTTGCGACTTTTGGTAAAAAACAATTCACCCGTTTTATTACACCACTGATGAGTGTGGCGATTATCGCTTGGGGCTTTTATTTGGGCTTCGATGGGGTAGGTCGCTATTATGTTGCACTCGGTGCGTTCTTTTTAATCTTGCAAACCTTAATGCGATATTGGTTCTTGCCAATGATGTTTAAACGCCAGTTTGTCAAATACCAATTTGGAAAAAGCGAGCAAGGTATTGATTTATTTCAAGACTATGCAGAATTGTATGCCAATGGTCGTAAACAGGTATTTCATTATAACGAGGTGCAAAATTTCGCTGTGGGTAAACTCACCTATATGCTGGAATTGAAAAACCGTACAGTGGTGATTGTACCGAAACGTGCATTTAATCAGCCTGCAGAACAAACGGTTTTTGAAAATACCTTTAAAAAGTAAGTTCTAATTTTCCCAATTTACGAATTATTTGAGAATGATCATGAGTACACGTCCATCTAAAATTGTCTGTGTCGGTCGCAGTTATGCAGACCATGCCAAAGAATTAGGTAATGCTGTACCTGATCGTCCTGTGTTATTTATTAAACCGCCAAGCAGTTTACGCAGTTTAAATGATGGGATTACGTGGAATAAAGTCTGGGGCAATTGTCACTATGAATGTGAATTGAGTTTACGCATTGACCAGCCTTTAAATGCAGACACAGATCCTGCCAAAGTATTGGATGCTGTAGGTGCAGTGACTTTGGGCTTGGATTTAACTTTGCGTGAGTTACAGGATGAACTGAAGAAAAAAGGACAGCCTTGGGAACGAGCCAAAGCGTTTGATGGTTCTTGTGTGTTGGCAGATTGGGTGGATGTATCGGAAATTCAGGACTGGAAAAACGTGCAATATCGTTTGGTCATTAATGATGAATTACGTCAGCAAGGCGATACCAGTTTATTGATTTTTGATATTGCGGCATTGTTGGCAGATATTAGCCAAGTATTTAGTTTAGAACCTGGTGATGTGGTCATGACTGGTACGCCTGCAGGAGTGGCAGCATTACAGTCGGGCGATCAGTTGAAGATGACCTTACAAGGACGTACTCAGGCATTTGTCTGGACGACTTTTGTAAAATAAATAGTGGTGTAAACGGTGATGCCCCAAAAGATGAGTATCACCGTTTTGTACTTGCTTTTAAATCCGAAGGTTATACTTTCAGTAAATGCTGAAATTTACTGCGTAATTTATTCAGTTTCGGTGGAATGGAAAAATTGCAGTAGCCCTGATTTGGATTTTTGGCAAAAAAATTCTGATGATAGTCTTCTGCAGGGTAAAATTCAGGTGCTGCACTGAGTTCAGTCACAACATTCACACCTTCAGCTTGTAATGCTGCAATCATCTCGGTGGCAGCTTGTTGCTGTGTAGCATCTAAATAATAAATCACAGAGCGGTATTGTGTGCCGACATCATTGCCCTGACGGTTTAATGTGGTTGGGTCGTGTGTGGCAAAAAATACCTCAAGTAATTGTGAATAGCTGATCTGCTGCTCATCAAAATCAATCAAAATGACTTCTGCATGTCCGCTGTCGCCGCGGCAAATATCTTCATAGCTTGGGTTTAAGGTGTGTCCACCTGCATAACCGCTGGTGACTTTTTCTACGCCCTGCAGTTGTAAAAATACAGCTTCGACACACCAGAAACATCCGCCACCAAACAATGCTTGTTGCATGATTTTGTCCTTATATTTTATGAATCAACCATTTTAAGCCTATTTATGGTTAGACTTAGCCATTAACGTACAGCCGTTGGTGTTTCAAATTGAATGAGTAAATTTCCATGACGATCTAGCAATTTCAGGGTTTTACCATAGACCTGATAATGTGTCACCTTATTCATGGCCTCATGAAATTTCTGATCTAAGTTGTTGTTATTTAAGCAAGCCATTCGCGTGGTCGCCAATTGACCCAATTGTAGGGTGTCACGTCCTGCGGTATAGCTAGCGTTGATTCGGTTACAACTATCTGAACCTGAGACTGTTTGTGTGGTGGCATCAAAGTTTAAATATGGCAAGTTTTGGCGGTTTGCTGCAGTATTTAACATACTGTTGCCCAATTGCGTAGCCGTCCATGTACGTTGTACCAAGTTAGCTTGATTGATTGCGGTAATTTGGCTTGCACTCGTTTGAGTTGGCATATTTTCACATCCTGATAAAGCAATCATTGCACCCAATAAGGTGATCCCGAAGTATTTTTTTAGCATGGAATGATCTCTAATTTTTGAAATTGTTGCTATCTAAACAAATTATGCGCCGTGGCTCTAGTTGAATTTGTATGTTTGCTGCAACTTTTTCCAAGATATGGTGGGGTTTTTTCTCTGAATTGATTGTATCTGGGTAAAATGACCAAAATAGGTCAAGGCAGCACTTTGTTTTGATAGGTTGGGTACGAGTAAGGCGTGCTGATTTTTGGTGAGGAATCGAGCTGTACCCCTTGTCGAATAAGCGCGGAAAAGTCCTGACTGTGGATATCTGTTAAGTTTTCCACACGTGGGTTAATGTGGGCGCGTTGATACCAAGTTTGCATATCCCAACGATGATCCAGCGCATGCAGATCATATAAATAATTGGGTAAATAACCCGAAGCCAACAGGCGATAGTCTGCAGGGAAGCGTTTTTGTGTTACTGACTGAATCATATCAAACAACAATGTGGTGCAATTACTGGTCAAAGTGTTGTACCAACGCGCTTTGGCGGCCAAAGCATCGGCTTTATGCAGATATTCCTGAAACAGTGCTTGTGCTTCTTGAGGATTCAGTTGAATTGGGAAAAAATAAACTTGTTCACCCCGAATATTACTGCGAGTGTAAATGATATCTTTTTCATCGGCAGCAACAAGGCTCAACTCATATTTCCGAAAGAAGCCACCAATCGCAGAAAACTCTTCATGTCTTTCTTTGCGTATTTCAATGGAAAAAGTCAGAGGCGCTTGATCGGCAAAGTCAAAACTAACCAAGGTATGCGCAATTTTAGGCCCCATCCAGTATGAGGTGATGATATTCACCCCAGTAATTTGTTTCAGATTAAATTGGCGGGTTTCCCAGTGTTCGGTATAGCGACCATCGGCATGCCAGTCAAAATTGCGGACATTTTGCAGTGTGACCTGATCTTGTACTTGTTCATAATGCAGGATGCGAGCCACTTCAGGGTTCCAGTCTCGGTCTTGCTTGGCATCCATCCCAAAATACCAGAACAGCCCCAAAGCAAAACCCAATATATAAACCAGAATATCTTGATTGCGGCTCAGCAAATGTTGAGTGATATAAATGCCCAAAATGCTGAGCGTAAAGGCCAGCCAAGTTCCAATCAGCACACGGCTCATCAGCCAACCCAAAGGCTGATGAATCCATAAGGCCATACTCAGCCAAATAGAAGAAAGAATGACACCTAAACTGAAGATGAAATGCAGCATCCGCCATTCCTGAGACAAGTTAAATTCCGTTTAAGTCATCATAATCAAAGATTGCCAAGGCTGTCAGCATTATTTTTGGTAGCGGGCAAACTCAAAGGCAATGCCTGATTTTTCATCGACATGCTGTTCAGAGGCTACTTTTTTAAATTCGGCAGGAATGGCAGGGTAATGCGCATCTCCCTGCACATCCAGCTCAATATGCGTCAGTTCCAGACGGTCAGCAAGCGGCATGGTTTGGCTAAAAATTTCACCGCCGCCAATAATAAATAAAGTGTTTGGTTTTTCTGAGGCGTGTACATCTGCAACAGCTTGTTGCAACGCATCTTCAATACTGTGTGCGACTTTTGTGCCTTCAAATGACCAGTTTGAATCGCGGGTAATCACCCAATTCACACGCTTAGGGAGAGTGCGTCCCATCGACTCCAAGGTTTTGCGTCCCATAATCACCACGCCACCTTGGGTGATTTCTTTGAAGTGTTTTAAGTCTGCCGAAATATGCCACGGCAATTGGTTACCTTGACCAATGCAGCGTTGTTGATCCATAGCGACCACGTGTACAACTTCTAAATTT
This sequence comes from Acinetobacter sp. SCLZS86, assembly GCF_021560715.1. Lineage (NCBI taxonomy): Bacteria > Pseudomonadati > Pseudomonadota > Gammaproteobacteria > Moraxellales > Moraxellaceae > Acinetobacter > Acinetobacter sp. SCLZS86. The sequence continues at coordinate 2,715,303 of NZ_CP090864.1, read as the reverse complement.
TGAAATGACATAATTCGGCTCGTATTTTCTTAGTCTGCAAAGTGTTTTAGGGATGTTCAGATCCTTTAAATGTTGAGATGCTAAATCTAGCAACAGGTAATTAAACTGCGACAGGCGCTTTAATTGCAGGATGTGACTCATAGCCTACAATTTCAATATCTTCAAATTTAAAGTCGAAAATATCCTTGATTTCAGGATTGAGTTTTAACTGACATAAAGCCAATGGTTCACGGCATAGCTGTAACTGTGCCTGTTCAAAGTGGTTGGCATATAAATGCGTATCGCCACCTGTCCATACAAAATCTCCGACTTCTAAATCACAGACTTGTGCGATCATGTGGGTCAGTAAAGCATAGCTGGCAATATTAAAAGGTACACCTAAAAACACATCGGCACTGCGTTGATATAACTGGCATGAGAGTTTGCCGTTGTGCACAAAAAACTGGAATAAAGTATGGCAAGGCGGTAAAGCCACTTGTCCTGCTTCATTCGGGTTCCAGCCTGACACGATTAAACGACGTGAATTTGGATTGGTTTTAATTTCATTGATTAGCCATGCAATTTGATCAAAACCATCTTGCTCATATAACCCATCGGCTTTTTGTGTTGCGCCAAAATTACGCCATTGATGTCCATACACTGGACCAAGTTCACCTTCAGGACGACCAAAGCGTGCGGTTTGTTCTGCGGTAGACCATTCATCCCAAATACTGACTTTATGTTCTTGTAGATATTTGACGTTGGTATCGCCTTTTAAAAACCATAACAGCTCAATCACGATAGAGCGGAAATGCACTTTTTTGGTGGTCAGCAGTGGAAAACCTTGCGCAAGGTTAAAACGCATTTGATGCCCAAATACAGAACGCGTACCTGTTCCGGTACGGTCACCTTTGTCGCCACCATGGTCAAGAATATGTTGGAGTAGGTCTAAATACTGGCGCATAGCGTTCTCTGGTCAAGCAAAAGTGAATATTTTTGGTTGGGCGATTCGATGCCCAGTAAATCAGAAAGAATAATAGCAGAGTTTTTAAAGTTATGACTTTATTGTGAGTCGGAAGTGTGATGTTGATGCAGCAATGACAGTGGTGAAAACAGGCAAATTGCCAAAGCGGTAAAGCCAATGCCTTGTGCACCCGACAGTAAAATTTCACCGTGTTGAATCTGCATAAAAATCAGTGCGAGTAACAACGCTAGCGGAATCCAAGTCAATAATCGTGCTAACCAACCTGTTGGATGTTGGGCAGTAAAATGAATTTTGCAGTAACGACAAATTAAAAAAACAAGACCTGCCGCTAGAAACATTAAAATCGCATCGAGCTTTAAGGGTTCTAAGAAATATAACGCTGCAGTGACCAGCGCGATCAGCATTAGCAGGGCAATTTTCTTTTTGACGGTAATCTGTGGGTTAAACCAAAATTCAAGCATGTGAGATATTGATATCTGAAAAGTATAAGTACTAGATGGCACTGTAGCATAAAAAAGGCGAAGATTGACTTCGCCTGAATAGATGAAACCTGCATGTAAATGGGTAGTAGCTTAGCTGTTTTTCTGCGGACCCCAATCATAAATTTTCTTTTGATAGGCATACCACATCATCCAGATACCGACCAAAATCATTGGCAAGCTCAGGAATTGTCCCTTACTCATCCATGCAATAAAGAGCTGACCATGATCGGGTTCGCGGAAAAATTCGACAACAAAGCGTGCCAAACCATAACCAATAAGGAACAGGGCAGACACTGCCATGCGTGGACGTGGCTTGGAGCTAAACCACCACAGTACAATAAATAGAATTAAACCTTCGCATAAGGCTTGATACAACTGAGATGGATGCCGTACCAATTGCAAAGGATCGGTCGGGAAAATCATCCCCAAGGCAAAGTTAGGATCGGTCACAGGGCGACCATATAATTCACCACCAATAAAATTACCAATACGACCAAACATCAGACCTGTAGGTACGCATGGGGCAATAAAATCCAGCGTTTGGAACCAAGTCATTTTGTATTTTTTACACCAGAACAGCATGGCTAAAATCACGCCCAAAAAGCCACCATGAAAACTCATGCCGCCTGTCCAAACTTGGAATAACCATAGCGGATTTGCCAAAAATTGTTCAAAGCCATAGAAAAATACATAACCGACACGTCCACCAATGACTACGCCCAAAGCGCCGTAAAAGATCAGGTCGGAAACCATGTCTGGTGTCCATCCACGCTGTTTGGCACGGTAAGTTGCCAAACCCCATGCAAATAAAAATGCCAGTAAATACATCAAGCCATACCAATGGACTTGCAAAGGCCCGAGCGAAATCGCAACGGGGTCAATATTTGGATAGGTGAGCATTCCTGTTCCTTGTGATTCTGTTTTGCACAGATTTTAGCTGAATGTGATGAAAAATGTTGTACATTCAATGTGTAAAGATTAAGAGTTTGAATTATGTGTATTGTTGCATTGGCTTGGCAGGTCTTGGCAGACACACCCCTGTGTTTGATTTCAAATCGGGATGAGTTCTATCGGCGTTCGACAGCAGCACTGGCAGCATGGTCTGATAGTCCAATTGTTGCAGGGCAAGATTTAGAATCGGGCGGTACGTGGATGGGGATTACCCCATCGGGACGCTGGGCAGTAATTACCAATTATCGTGATGCGAATGATGTTCGTGAATATCCAACCTCACGTGGGCATATTATTCAGGCCTTTTTAGAATCTGAGCAAACGCCTATCCGTTTTGCCCAAGCCTTGGAAAAACAGCAATGTGAATATGCAGGTTTTAATTTATTTGTGGGCGATACCACTCAAGCGGTGTATATGAGTAACCGCGGTGAAGCACCACAGGTTCTAGCTAAAGGCGTTTATGTGGTGTCGAATGGGTTGATGAGTGACCCTTGGGAAAAAACTGCACGTTTACGCAAACGCTTTACGCAGGAGTTTTTACCGATGCTGCAATTGCCTGATCTTGCAACGGCAGAGCTAAATGCTGCTGCGTGGGATATTTTGCAAGATGAACGCAAGGTTGCATCTGAGTTGTTACCGCAAACAGGGATTTCATTGGAGATGGAAGCGTTGTTGTCATCAACTTTTATTCAAAGTCCACTGTATGGGACACGCTGTTCCAATTTTTTACGGATGCAGGCGCAGCAATTTACATGGTTGGAAAAAACACAATATGGTGAACAAAAGGGAAATATTGTGCAACAACAGTTGAATATTGAGGCATAAAAAATGCCGACGTGATGTCGGCATTTTTAATTTATGGATGTTATCCAGCAATTGCTTTGCCGTCTTTACGGGTGATGACAACCGTTGCTGAACGAGGACGTGCAGTTTTATTGTTCATGTCAGTTTGTGTTGCAGGCCAATGGCTGCTTGGCGCATCAAAACTCTTTGAATCTTCACCTGGGTGCTGAACGTTAATAAAGATTGCTTTGTAGTCAGGTGTCATGGTTACACCTGTAATTTCACATTCTTTTGGCCCAACAAGGAAGCGACGTAAGTTTTTATCGGTGACTTGAGCACCAGCAATTGTACTTTGATCACCAACAGTTTTTACAACACCGCCATCACCAACTTGACCAGGTAGTGCTGCTAACATCATACAGTTTGTAACATCTGTATATGCGCCATCATCTGTTTGAATCCAAAGAACACCACGTGGGTCAAACCACATACCATCTGGACTTGAGAAGTCGTTTGCATCGCTTAAATTAGAAAGGTTAATTGTCGGATCCATACTTGCTTCAGCACCAAATAGATAGATATCCCATTCAAATGATGTTGCTGCAGTATTCTCTTCTTTAAAGCGGATAATATGACCATTGACGTTACCTTTACCACCTTCAGGATCGGTGTAGTTACGTGGGTTTGCAGGATCTGTTGCATAGCTTGAACCACGGTTCGAGTTATTGGTTAAAGTCACGTACACTTCACCATTTTCAGGGTTTACAGCAACCCATTCTGGACGATCCATTTTTGTAGCTCCTACAGCATCTGCTGCAAGACGAGCAAAAGTAAGGACATCCGCTTGTGAGCTAAATGGGTAAATAGCGTTTGTTTCGGTTAAGCCATTTTTACCATAAGCCAGTTCAATCCACTCTCCTGTGCCTGATGCATTAAATTTAGCGACATAGAATTTCCCTGAATTCATATATTTGTCGCCAGCTCGATAACCACCATTCACATCTTTAGGATCCCATGTTGCATCTGATACAAATTTGTAGATGTACTCACCGCGCGAGTCATCGCCCATATAGAATGCAAATTTTTGCCCTTCAATTGCGCGGCTGGCGCGACAGTCTTCGTGAGCAAAACGACCTAATGCAGTACGTTTTACTGGGTTTGAGCGGCTATCGAATGGATCAATTTCTACAATCCAGCCAAATGTATTTGGCGCATTACGATAGTCTTGAGTTGCAGACTCTTTGGTTACGTTAGCAGCCCAACGATCATACATGTCTTGAGATTCAAAACCAGCTTCTGCTGTTTCCCAACCATAGCGTGAAGATTTATTCAAATACACGATGCGATCTTGCTCATCGCGTTCTGGAATTTTTTTACCATCAGCATCTAAAATATAAATGATGTTGTTTTTCGCATCACGTTTAACACTACCGTCTGCATTTTTTTCAGTTTGATAAGAGATCTCTAAGCCTAAGCCATAGCGTTTAAGTGCTATTTTTTCAGCTTCACTACGGGCTGAGTATTGGTCTGTACCTGAGCGTTGGAAATAACCAATAAAATTTTCTTCAGCAGTTAAATAAGTGCCCCATGGTGTATAACCATTACCACAGTTATTTTGTGTGCCTCGAGTTTGACGACCAGCGGGAGAGAATGCTGTGTGCAGTAATGGAGAACCAGCTACAGGCCCTGCAAAATCCATGACAGTCGAAGCTGTAATACGACGGTTAAATGGTGATGACTTCACAATCTCTACAGCTTGAGTTTCAGCATTTTTCTTAATATGAACGACTGAAACACCGTGTGCATTTACTTCACGAATCACTTCATCTTCTGGGCGACGTCCATCCTTTTTAGTTGCGCCTTTTGGATGTAAGAAGGTTTGGTTGATATATTCGTGGTTCAAAACCAATAAGCCATGATCTGATGCATTTTCATCATAACGACCAGTTTTAGTACTTAAGCCAAAATAGCTCATGCCATCGTGACAGTCACCAGAGCGGAATTGGAAACTTGGGCCAGATGGAACATCTGCATCTGCATTCCAATTGCTATAAGAAGGATTGATTGAGTCACCTAAAGCATATAATACAGTTGCTTGGTAACCTTCAGGAACAGTAACAATATCATTCAAATTTTTATCTACAGCTTTAAATGTTAATGTTTCAGGCTTGGTATAGGGTTCTTCTTTACTTGTTGGTGGTGTTACATTTGTATCTTCATCATCATCACTACATGCAGATAAAGAAGAAGCTAAAGCTAAAGCTGCTGCACCGCTTGCAGTTTTTTTAATTAAACTGCGACGGCTCATGCGTTGTTCTAGAATGTCACGAAAGTGCGTATTGTCTGAAGTGTTATTATCTAACTCTTGATCTTCATTGTAAGGCATAAAATCAGTCATTTTTTTTCCTAGCAAATTGCTTAGTCGTTTGAAAGTTATATGTAAATTAGTGGCTAAACATGACATGCGGGTTAAGCTTATGTGTCAAACTGATTAAATCCGTTCAGTTGTGATCTACACGCACAAAAAAAGAAGCAACCATGTGCTTCTTTTTAAAATTCAATATTTTAGATTAGCTGTGACTGACTCGGCGCTTCTCAATTAATTTGCCAAAAAACAAACCAATTTCAAACAGCATCCACATCGGAATGGCAAGCATGATCATCGATAAAGCGTCTGGCGGTGTGACAAACATGGCCACAAAAAAACAGCCAACAATAATAAAGCGACGTTTTTCAACCAAAGTTTGCGTAGACACGACACCAATCATAATCAGCAAAAGTGTGACAATTGGAATCTCAAAGGTAAAACCAAAAACCAAAAACAGCTTCAAACAAAACGTAAGATAGCTATTAATGTCGGTCATCGGGGCGACTGTTTCAGGGGAAACGCTAATGAAAAAGTGCAGAATGGATGGCAAGGCGACAAAGTAAGCAAAGCTAATTCCGATATAGAACAAGCAAATACTGCCGATCAGCAAAGGCAGCGCCAAACTTTTTTCTTTTTCATATAACGCTGGTTTTACGAATGCCCAAATCTGATACAAAATAAATGGCATCGCAATGAACAGCGCGACAAAAAAGTTTAGTTTAAACGGCGCCATAAAGGTTGCGGTAACATCAGTCGCAATCATGGTTGATGTATGTGGCAACTGTGCACGTAATGGTTCCGACAATACTTGATAAGTTTTATTGGCAAAGGGCAATAAACAGAAGAATAAGGCAAGAATAAGCCCTACAATTTTAAAAAGATGATTACGCAGCACCATCAAGTGCTTGGTAATTGGCATTTCTTCTAATGCGGCTTGCTCTGCCTTCACAGGCAAATGCGAAAGCTCAGAAGCGTTTGATTGGCTCATACTGCAACCTTCATTTCAGTATAGGGCGCTGTAGTATGTTGTAGCGCAGATAAATTTGAATGTGATGTCATTTTAGTTTTAGGGAGTAACACAGCAGAGGTTTTTTCAGTATTTAAAACCAAGGTGTAATGATGCTGTTGTAAGGTATTTTTTGATACGGCATGCGGGGAATGTGTGCTTTTTGCAGTTATATCTTCAAATATTTTTTCTTGCTGCATTTCATGCATTTGTGCTTGCATCTTTGCTTCAAGTTCCTGAATACGCGCCATTTCTTGCTGCATTTGCTCGCGTAATTCAGATAAACGCAATTCGCGGTCAATGTCATTTTGAACATTACTGACCATACGTTTAATTTTAGCGTACCACTTGCCGACAAAACGCGCTGCTTCAGGGAGTTTTTCAGGACCCAGCACCAATAATGCAATGATGCCGAAAATCAGCAGTTCCGTCATTCCAATATTGAGCATAATCTCAAACCCTCAGCCTTAGTGTTTTACTGTCGAATTGACATCACTGCTATTGGCTTGATGTTCAATCGTACGAGGTTCTTTCAGTTGAGCGGCTTCTGCCTCATCATCTTTTATTGATTTTTTAAAATCTTTGACCGCGCCACCTACATCTTTACCTAAGTTTTTAAGCTTAGATGTACCAAATAATAAAATGACCACAATTGCAAAAATCAGCACGTGCCAAATAGATAATCCTGCCATGATTTAGACCTCTCAATAGTTGAGCCTATCTCAACAGGTCTGTATGACAATGCGGTGACGAATGTGTTGCGATTTAAAGACAGGGGATTAAAGAATATAAATTTGGAAAAAGAAACAGCCTGTACATGACCGCAGGCTGTTGTATTTGAGCAATTAAGATTCGACTTAATAGATGTTCATGCAATTAAGCTTGTAGGCTATCTTTAAACAGTTGCATCGCCTGACCACGGTGACTGATTTTATTCTTTTCTGCTTTCGACATTTCTGCGCTCGACACTCCCAATTCAGGCAACCAAAAGAGCGGGTCATAGCCAAAACCATTTTCACCACGAGCTTCTGCTAAAATCTCGCCTTTCCAAATCCCCTGAAATATTTTAGGGAGTGGATCATCGGCATGTTCAACCAAAGCCAAAACACAAACAAACATACCTTCAATGGCTGCGCCGTCTTGACGTAGTGGTTTGAGTTTATTGAGCAGTTTTTCATTGTTGGCTGCATCATTGCCATGTTCGCCTGCAAAACGTGCAGAATAAATCCCCGGTGCGCCGCCTAAAATAGGCACACATAAACCAGAGTCATCTGCAATGGCAGGCTTTCCTGAAATTTTTGCGGCATGGCGTGCTTTTAAAATGGCATTTTCAACAAAGCTCAAACCATCTTCAACAGCATCTTCAATATTCAATTGACCTTGCGGAATCACTTGCACAGGCAAGTCTAATTGCGCAAACAGGGTTTCAAATTCTGCAATTTTGCCTTTGTTGTTGCTTGCTAAAACCAAAGTGCCTTGAGCGCGCCAATCAGTTGCAGTCATAATTTAGATCTAAATTGAAAACAATAGGGCATATTTTAACGGATTTTTCAGATTTAAAAGGTTAATCTTGCATAGATTTATTTTTAAAAAGTAGAAGGGGGTAAGTGTGAGCAAGATTTCAGAACTATATCGTGATTCAAGTCAGCATCGCGCATTACTTCAGCAAAGTGAGCGTTGTGGTTGCTTTTATTGTCTTGAAATTTTTAACTATAGTGAAATTGAAGAGTGGTGTGATGACGAGCAAACGGCTATTTGCCCGCATTGTGGTATAGACGCCGTATTGGGTTCTGCATCGGTAGAAGCATTAACCCCTGAACTGCTAAAGGCCATGCATCGTGCTTATTTTGAATAAAATATAAAAGCACCCGAAGGTGCTTTTAATGAAATTAAACGCGGTTAGATTTATTGCGCTTGAATCCACTTGTCAGCACGGTCACGTGCTTGACGAATTTGTTCTTGAGTCAAGTTCGCTGCCAATGCAGTTTTCTTACCTTCAGACAGAGAAATCACTTTGTTATCGAGCATGCCATCACGGGTAGATAATTCATACCACTGATATGCACCCATATAGTTTTTCTTTTGCTCTTCCATCATGGCAAGGTTAAAGCTTGCGCGGTTGTCGCCACGACTGGCTGCTTTTTCAAAATATTGACGCGCCAAGACTTCGTCTTTTTTCGTGCCAATGCCATCTGCCAACATACGGCCTACATTCAATTGTGCTGCAGATAAACCTTGATCTGCCGCAGCTTTGTACCAAGCAAACGCTTGACGGCTGTCTTGCTGTACGTCTTTACCTTGTTGATATTTAGTCGCTAAGTAAAATTGTGCGCCTGCTTGACCTGCTTTGGCTGCTTTCGTTAAGCCGTTAATATCCATCACAGAATATTGTGCTGCTTGGCTTGCTACAGAAGATGGTGGAACATAATCTGCATGGGCTTGAATGCTCAACAGTCCAACCAATAGCGTGATGCTTAATAATAGTTTTTTCATAGAGCGCTCACTCGATAAATTGCGACTTCACCAAACAGATTAGGCAGATGTTTACTGAGTAAACTATCTTGTTGATTCCCATTCACGGCAAGTCGGTTAATAATTCGAATATTATTTTCGGCACAAAGTGCTTCAAAATCACGAAACGTACATAAATGAATATTCGGGGTGTTATACCACATATATGGCAATGCTTCTGAAACAGGCATTTTCCCTTTTAAGGCAAGAAAAGAACGAGTCTTCCAATGCGCAAAGTTTGGAAAGGTAATAATTGCCTGTTTACCCACACGTACCATATCTCTTAATAATACGTCAGGTGCATCTACTGCTTGCAAGGCTTGTGCCATGACCACATAGTCAAAAGACTGGTCAGCAAAACGGCTTAGCCCCAAATTCAAGTCTTGTTGGATGATATTTAACCCGCGACTGATCGCAATTGCAATCTTTTCTTGATCAATTTCTAATCCGTAGGCACGAATATTGTGCTGTTTGCTCATGTGAGCCAACAGTTCGCCATCGCCACAACCTAAATCGAGTACTTTAGAATTCGGTTTAATCCACTTTTCGGCAAGTTGCTGATCAAGACGCATTACACGGCCTCCTGTGGGGTTGCTTGAAGATGTTCTGTACCACCCAAGAATGCACGCATGGCTTTTACATACAGTGGAATTGGAAACAAGAAGGAGTCATGTCCTTGTTCGGCATCAATATCTAAATAGCTGACAGGCTTATGATTGCTGATTAAAGCATCTACAATTTCCTGCGAACGGTCAGGGCTAAAACGCCAGTCAGTGGTAAAAGACACCACTAAAAATTTGCACTTGGTATTGGCCATGGCTTGTTGCAAGGACTGTTCATATTCACGTGCAGGATCAAAATAATCGAGTGCCTTGGTCATAATTAAATAAGTATTGGCATCAAAATTACGGCTAAATTGTTCGCCCTGATAGCGTAAATAGCTTTCGACCTGAAACTCGACATCAAAGCCATACATAAACTTGCCAGATTTTAAGTCACGACCAAATTTCTGTTTCATGGCTTCTTCAGACAAATAAGTGATGTGTCCAACCATGCGCGCCAAAATCAATCCACGTTTTGGATAGCTGTCATGTTCCAAATAACGCCCATGATGAAAATCTGGGTCAGATAAAATCGACTGACGCGCGACTTCGTTAAAAGCAATATTTTGTGCGGAGAGTTTTGGTGCACTGGCAATAATGACGCATTTTTTCAGACGATCAGGATAATCAACCGACCATTGCAAAGCCTGCATGCCACCTAAAGAGCCGCCAATAATTGAATACCAAACCTCAATGCCTAAACGGTCAGACAGCATGGCTTGGGTTTTGACCCAATCTCGCACCGTCACTAAAGGGAAGTCAGGGCCATAAGGACGGTTGTCATTTTCAGGGTTGGGTGATGTGGGCCCCGTAGAGCCGTTGCAGCCACCAATATTGTTTAAGGCCACCACAAAAAAGTGGTTGGTATCAATGGCTTTTCCTGGGCCAATACAGGCATCCCACCAGCCTGCTTTTTTATCGTCGGCATGATGATAACCTGCAGCGTGATGATGCCCTGATAGTGCGTGACAGATTAGAATCGCATTGGATTTATCGGCATTGAGTGTGCCATAAGTTTCGACCATGAGTTCAAAGCGGGGCAGAACACGACCACATTCGAGTTCTAAAGGTTCTTCAAATTGGAATTTTTTTGGAACAACAATGCCTACTGAGTCAGCTGGAAAAGACACGGGAATAATTCGCCTTAAATCCTGAGGATGAATAAATAAAAGGATACCACTTGGGGTATCCTTTTCAAAATGCTTTTACATGTTAGCGCAAGATTATACTGCTGCTGCAACCACTTGATCTGTGCTTAACACACCTTGTTCAATCAAGCGGTTGGTGCAGGCAATAATTGCATCAATAGATGAGGTCACGATGTTGTCATGTACCCCTGCACCAAAGGCAGATTTACCTGTGCCTTTCACTTGCAATTCAATTAAAGCCAACGCTTTTGCATGTGCGCCCGAGCTAATGCTGCGCTCTTCATAGTTCAAGACATCAATTGGCAATTGCAATGCATTCAAAATTGCTGAAATTGGACCATTGCCTTCGCCGCGTAAGCGTTGCGTTTCGCCGTTTACCACAACATCTAGTTCAATGACTTGATTGCCATTTTCATCAGACAATTTGTAGTTTTGCGTTGCATATTGCGCATCTTTTACCGCAACGTAAGTTTCTTTAAACAAGTTCCAGATTTCGCTTGCGCTAATTTCTGTACCTTGTTCATCGGTACGTTGTTGCACAATTTGCGAGAATTCGATTTGTAAACGACGCGGCAAAGTCACGTTGTAGTTCGATTCTAACAAGTAAGCAATACCGCCTTTACCCGATTGTGAGTTGACACGAATCACTGCGTCATAGTCACGACCTAAATCTTTCGGGTCAATTGGTAAGTAAGGCATATCCCAAATTTCTTCGTTTTTCTGGAACTCAAAACCTTTCTTAATTGCGTCTTGGTGTGAACCAGAGAATGCAGTAAAGACTAAGTCACCTGCGTACGGATGACGAGGGTGTACTGGCAAGCCTGTGCATTCTTCAACTGTTGCAATAATTTCGTTGATGTTTGAGAAATCCAACTCAGGTGCAACACCTTGGGTGTACATGTTCAAGGCAATTGCCGCAACGTCTACGTTACCTGTGCGCTCACCGTTACCAAATACACAACCTTCTACACGGTCTGCACCCGCCATGATGGCCAATTCAGAAGCGGCAATACCACAACCACGGTCATTGTGACAGTGTACTGAAATGATCACGCCATCACGACGCTCAATATTACGGTGCATCCATTCAACTTGGTCTGCATACACGTTTGGTGTAGACACTTCCACTGTTGCAGGCAAGTTTAAAATCACTTTATTGGTTGGCGATGCTTCCCAAATTTCAGTTACCGCATCACATACATCTTTAGCCACTTCTAATTCAGTTGCAGTAAAACATTCTGGGCTGTACTGGAATACCCACTCAGTTTCAGGTTGCTTCGCTGCATATTCTTTTACTTTGCTAGCTGCATTAATGGCCAATTGTTTGGTACCCGCAACATCTACATTTAAGACTTTGTTGCGGAAGGTAGGCGAGTTGGCATTATAAATATGCACAATTGCACGTTTTGCACCTTGTAAAGATTCAAAAGTACGTGCGATTAAATGGTCACGTGCTTGTACCAATACTTCAATATACACGTCATCTGGAATATGACCTTCTTCAATCAATTTACGTGTGAAATCGAAGTCAACTTGAGATGCCGATGGGAAACCAATTTCGATGTGTTTAAAACCAATTTTCACAAGCATTTGGAACATTTTGAATTTTTGTTCAATGTTCATTGGCTCAAAGATCGCTTGGTTGCCGTCACGTAGGTCGGTACTCATCCAGATTGGCGCTTTGGTAATTTCGTTATTTGGCCATTGGCGGTCTGGTAAGTCGACACGCTGGTACATACGACGGTATTTTTTACTTGGATCTGCCAACATCATGTGAAAACTCCTTGAATAGTAGCGGTTGCATCGGTCGTGGATAACGGCAACTTACTATAAATATAGATTGTGTCTATTCTATCAATTTACAAGCTGATTTCAGGAGGCTATCGCTAAAAGTAGAATCATGGCACTTGTAAACCAATATCTGTATCTTAATTGATCTGCAAGGGTAATAATTCCCTGTTTTTTACAAATATAGCCTTAGCTGTGAAAATTTTTTCTGTTATTTGTTTTATTTCTGATAAATGTAACTGTTGTTAATCTGTTCGATGCAGTTTGTTCCCATAAGTGCCATACTCACTTCAAATTCTTCTTTTAACAACTTGATGCTATGCGCTGCCCCTAGCGCGCCTGCAACTGCCAAGCCATAAATATATGGCCGTCCAATTAATACTGCATTTGCCCCTAAGGCCAGTGCTTTAAAAATATCTGTGCCACGACGAATACCACTGTCCAATAAAATGGGGAAATCTTGCGGTAAAATTTTTCGCAGCGTGCCTAAAATTTGAATTGGGCTGACTGCGGTATCTAAGATTCGACCACCATGATTAGACACAATAATCCCGTGTACGCCGTACTGATACGCCTGCTGCGCATCGGCAGGATGTAGAATACCTTTGAGTAAAATAGGCAGCGGGCTGTGTTGGACTAGCCAAGCAATATCTTCCCATGTGGCAGCCTGCTGCATCAATCCATCAAAAAGAGGATGCTGATTGTCTTTGAGGGTTGCTGTACTCACAGGATGATGATGCACTGCCCGAATATGTGCAGGTAATTGAAAATAAGCGCGACGTTCACGATCCCGAATGCCCATGTGTGGTGCATCAACCGTGAGTACAATGGCTTGAAAAGCATGATATTGAGCTTGAAAAATCAAATCCAAAGCGGCTTTACGACTGCCTTGCCAATACAGTTGAAACCATTTTGGCGCAGATGAAACCTGATCAAGCGTTGCCATTGAGGTGGTGCTTAAATGGCTGAGAATCATAGGCGCTTGCATAGCGGAAGCTGCTTGCGCTGTGGCAACTTCCCCCTGCGGATGAAACAGTTGTTGATAAGCTACGGGAGCTAAAAAAATTGGGTGGGGATAGTGTTCGCCTAAAAGTTGAATCTGCGTATTGGCATCTTTAAAAGAATTTAAGTGACGTGGTAATAATTGAATATTGGCAAAAGCAGTTCGGTTATTATTTAGACTATATTCATCACCCGCAGCGCCTTCTAAATTGGCCCAAGTGGCTGCATCTAAGTGTAGTTTCGCCTGTTTTTGATAGTCGGCAATGGTGTGTAAGTGTGGCGGAATATGGTTTAAGGCTGCCAATGGTGCGGTATTCATAACTGACTCCATTGACGAATCAGATTGTGATAGTGCGCAGTCAGTGCCAATACTTCTGCTGTATCTCCAAGTTGTTGACGCAATTGCAAAATAGTCATATCTAAATTGAACAGCATACTGCGTTGCCAATCATCTTTAACCATACTTTGACACCATGTAAACGCTGCAATTCTTTGACCTGCTGTAACAGGTTCGACCCGATGTAAACTGGTAGCAGGGTACACGATGGCATCACCTGCACCGAGTTTGACTTCATGACTGCCGTAATTGTCTTCAATAATCAGTTCACCGCCCTGATATTCTTCAGGCTCACTTAAAAACAGGGTCATAGACACATCTGTGCGAATCGGACGTTGAACCTGTGCGCAATATTGCACGGCATTATCAACATGATTGCCATAGGTTGCTGTGTTTTGATAACAATTGAACATCGGCTGGAGGATATGCAAAGGGAGCGCGAACGACTGTAATAAAGTCTGCTGTTTCAGTGCGCTGAGGATGTCTTGTGACAGTGTTGCATAGCTCGGATGTTGCAGGTCAAACTGCAAATTCTGTTTAATTTTCTGTGCTTGAGCCCCTGCACTGAGTTGACCATTTTGCCATGCAGATGCGGTGTCCAATTCAGCACGAATTCGTTGGACTTGCACTTTGCTGAGGACTTCTGGAATGTGAAGCATCATACCGATTCTTCCTGAAAAAGTTTGAATTCAAACTGCTGAACATTCTACAGCGTTGTTCGGCATGCAAAGTTCGAGCAATAGATGGTATGAAAAATAATCTATCGCTCGAATCTAAATCTGTAGCCTGTTTTAAGCTGGCTACTACAGATTTGCTATAACTTAGAACTTGTAGTTTAAGCTGATTGCTGCCGAGCGTGGCTGCCCAAGCACGACGCGACCACCACCATTGTTTAGCGTGCTGATGTATTCTTTATCGGCAAGGTTATAAAGGTTTAAATTTAACGAGGCATTTTTGTTGAAGTTGTAGCCTGCCAATGCATCAAACACGACATAGCCTGGAATATTTGGCATGTTGGCTGGTGCGTTGCTGCCAGTCACAACACGTTTTTGTTCATCGACATAACGCGCGCCCAAACCTAATTTAAAGCCCGCCCAGTCGTAGGTTGACCATAAACTTGCAGTCCATTCAGGCGACCAACGTTCCGATAAGGTTGTGGCACTCGATGAACGTTGATTCAGTTGTTTCACTTTCATGTGCGCAACGCCTGCAGACAAATTCCAGTTTTCGGTCATTTGACCAACGGCACTCAACTCAATGCCATCGACCCGTTTTTTACCCTCTTGTACAGCAAGCTGAGAAATTGGATCTATAGTCGATTGATTTTCATTTTCTGTACGATACGCTGCAGCAGCCAAAGCCAGCTTGCCTTGGAGTAACTCCCATTTACTGCCTAATTCATAGTGATGGGTTTCTTGAGGCTTTGCATTGATTGCGTCATTGCCCGATTCAGACAGGCTAAAGTTGGCGCTGCCGGGCGGAGTCAGCGATTTTGCATATGCAGCGTAAATGCTGCTATTTAACGTAGGCTTATACACAGCGCCAAGTTTCCAGCTAAACAGCGTATCGTGGGTGCTCAGATCTGTGGCCACCAAAGCATTTCCCCCACGTGGCAGAGTAAGCCCTTGATAATCGGTTTCATAATAATCGACCCGTACACCACCATTCAGTTGAAAACGCTCCCCAAATTTTAGAGTATCAAATAAATATGCGGCTGCCGTTTGGGTTTCACCATCGGTATAACCACCATTGTAAATTAGCTGCGGCATGGCTTGATTTCGGTCTGGGTGATAAAGATTGGCCCACGGTGTATCGGCAGTGGCTTCGCCAGGCATCTGGGTTGCCATGAGTTTGCTAGATTGCTGTTCTTTTAAAAACTCCATGCCTGCAACAACATCATGCTGTACTGCGCCCGTTTTGACACTCCAGTTTAAAGTGCTTTGATTGGCCAGAATTTTATTTTCTTGATCAATGCCTTGACGGGAGCGATTCACTTCCCATTGTGCAGGGTCAGGTGAACCATTGGTTCTTAAACCATTTGCACCTGTATTGATGCCTGTCAGCACCCGATTCATGTGGGTTTTGCCTACACGGGTGATATTGGTCAGTTTGAGTTGATCGGTTAAATCACTTTCAATTTTTGCGGTGAACATATCAGCATCGACATCTTCATAGTCATTGACATGGCCATAAAAATTCTCCCGATTGACTTTAGGTGCAGTAGCTAACAGTGAATCTGAGTTATAAAAGCCCTTCATGCCGATTGTTGGAATGCCACCATCTGGAATATTGCGTTGTCTGATGTGTTGAGAATATAAATATAAACGTGTGGCAGTGTTTAATCCGAAAGCAATAGAAGGGGCGATGGCATAACTATTGTTTTCAATATAGTCGCGTCCTTCTACACCGCCTTCTTGCCCCATCACATTCAGGCGAAACGCCGTATTGGGGTTGATGACTTGGTTAATGTCTGCAGAGAGTCGGGCATGTTCTGCGGTGTTATAGCTGGCAGAAATTTCCTGACGGTTTTCACTTTGCGGTAATTTGCTGACCAAATTGATATAACCCGAAGCCGCACCACGACCCGCTTCTGAACCCGATGGGCCTTTGACAACTTCAATTTGATCAATGTTAAATACATCACGGCTGATTGCGCCTAAATCTCGGACACCATCAACATAGGTCGATGTTTGGGTGGAAAAACCACGCATTTGAAAGGCATCGCCAGCACTAGTATTGCCATTTTCACCAAGTTGTAGAGTAATGCCTGGGGTGTTACGCAAGGCTTCAACTAACGAGGTTGCACCTTGCTCCTGTAAGATTTCTTTTTTAATTACAGATATGGTTTGTGCAGTATCGAGTAAAGGCTGTGTGTATTTTGCGGAACTTAAACTGTCTGCCTTGTATTTGCTTTCCGCTTCAGATTTAACCGTAATAGTGGGTAAGTGGGTGACGTCATCTTCAGGGTTTGCTGCATGAGCAAGTAGTGGAAGAGAGGCGGCTAAAGCCATCAGTTGCGCAGAGCGGTTGTGTTTGCGACTTTTGATCTGTGCCATTTATGGTATTTCCCTAAATGTAAACCAACACGAGGTCATGCTTTATTCAGCGTTTTTAGCTCAAAATGAATAAAGTGTGAAGTTATTGTTATGACGTCTATAACAAGTGTTGCTAATTGTATTGAGAATCATTATCAATAACAATGTGCGGAGTGGTGTTTTCTTTAATTCTTATTTGAAAATAATAATCATTATCAATATTTTTATTTAATAAAACGATGTAAACGTGAAAGGCTTGGGGGGAGACTAGAAAACCCTGCCGAAGCAGGGTTTGAGATGAAGTTTTAAGACTTAGAAGTCATAAGAAACAGAGAGCCAGTAGTTACGGCCTGCTAAATATGTACCTTCAGAACTGCGTCCGATAGATAGATATTTATATGCCTGTTGTGTATCACCATTGATATCGATGTAATCCATATTTTGGGTAAAGTCTTTATCTAGTAAGTTGTTTACTGCAGCATTAATACGAATGTGATCGTTAAATTGATAGCTTGTGCCTAAGTTAAAGAGGTTATACCCAGAGAACTCATTATTTGTTTGTACTTCAATGCTTTGTGAGCCGGCATCTGTTGGTTTGGCAGTAAAGCGAGGGCGACCAGATTGGTACTCATGTTGTAACCAAATATCAAATACATCATTAATATGCCAAGTTGAAGTCAAGTTAAGTAAATGTTTAGCAGTTGATTCTAAAGCATACCCTTTATCATCACCTTTGGTGATTTCTGATTCTGTAAAGGTGTAGGAGGCTTTGATATCCCATTCTGGGATAATTTGGTACTGCAATGAAGTTTCTAATCCGTAAATTTCCGCTTCATCAGCATTAAAGCTTTTACTAAAAGAGGTAACTTTGTTGCTGAAGTTAGAACAGTCATTGGTTTGACAGCTAAAGGTTTTAGAAATAATTTTATCTTCAACTTGGTTGAAGAATGCTGTTGCCGTTAAATTTAAAGCATCAGTCGGTTGATAATTAAAACCAAGTTCATAGTTGACTGAAGTTTCTGGATCTAGATCAGGATTTCCGAGACTTGGTGTTGCACCTTGTCCACTATAACCATTGATACCGTTATACAAATCTTTGGCTGATGGAGTTTTATAGCCTGTGCTGACGCCTCCTTTAATCGTTAAGTCATCGGTTGTATTCCATACCAAATATGCGCGCGGGCTAAACTGTCCGCCGAAACCGCTGTGATCCTCAAAGCGTCCACCAAAGGTGAAATAAAGATTATCTCTTAATTGCCATTCATCTTCAGCATAGAGTGACCATGTATCTTGAGTAAATTCTTTTCCAATACCTGCGATATCATCGGCAATAGTCGTGTCTTTATACTCGGTACCAATAGTCAGTTTGTGATTTGCAATTGGTGCGACTAAGTGTGAATCTATAACTAAATCAGTATTTTCTAATTTACGCGGTTGTCCTGCCAATGCGGGAAATGCATCTGTTGGAATGGTGCGTCCTTTGGTTTCAGTCGTATTGTGGCTGATATAAGTTTTCCATAAACCGAAGTCATATTGTCCATCATGACCTGCAGCAATTTGAACTCTATTAAATTCAAGCTCATCTTTATATCCAGCAATGCCACCACGTGAAATAAAGTTACCTAAACGTTGATCAGAGTTATCATATTTTTGTGTTGATGAAAAACCATCTACCCAAAAAGAGTTTTGATCATCCAGTTTAAAGTCTAATTTCGCGCCAACATCATAGTTATCTGCTTTGTTTGGACGAGGATCACGACCAGTAGATCCATCAACAATACGCTCTGAACGTTGACGGTCTAAATAACTACCACGTAGTTGTAAGCCTAAACGGTCGTTGATCAGTGGGCCATTGACGACAAAACTGGTTTTCCATGAATCGGCTTCGGCATTGTTTTCCATCACATTACCGCTGATAGTAACATTACCATTCCATTCATCTGACACTTTTTTGGTAATGATATTAATCACACCGCCCATTGCCTCTGAGCCGTAGCGCGTCGCCATAGGGCCACGAATTACTTCAATGCGTTCAATTGCGGCAAGTGGTGGCAAAAATCCATTTGATGTTTCACCAAAACCATTCGGGGTGACATCTGAAGATGTACTTTGACGACGTCCATCAATTAGAATCAGGCTGTAATCATTTCCAAGCCCACGCATTTTCACATTTAGCCCCGACGTTTTACCTACGCCTGAGCGAATATCAATTCCAGGTACATCGGCCAATAAATCAGCAATACTGGTCGCATTTTTCTTTTCAATATCTTCTTTTGTTACTACACTTATAGATGCGGGTGCATTTTTTAGCTCTTGTTCAAAACCTGCCGCTGAAACCACAATTGTGGAAAGTTGGTGGGTTGAAGTCGCATCGGTAGAGGTATTTGCGAAAACTGAAGTAGATGCTGCCCCAAGTAATGCAAGACACAGCGGGTGTAGGTTGAACTTAGCCATAAAAATAAAATCTCTAATAATGAATCAATGATGCCAATTGGACCTATATGGTAATTAGAATCATTCATGCAGAATTTGACTAATAATAATGATAAGGATTCTTATTTACAACAAGAAATATACACAAAGTTGAAAATTTATAGAAAATAGCTCGCGAATTAAATAAAATTCATTCGAGATCAGAACGTATTTTGTATATCCTTAAATGTTGTCATATAATGTGGCACTTTTTTATAAACTGTTATTACTAACTATATCGAGGAAGCCATGCAAGTAACTTCTGAAGCGGTTTCGGGCGTTGCCCGTCGTTTAAATGTATCTGTACCGACGAGCCGTATTAACGAGCAGTTTGAAGCTCGCTTGAAACGCACTGCCAAAACTGTGAAGATCAACGGCTTCCGTCCAGGTAAAGTGCCTGTAAACGTTGTTCGTCGTGAATACGGTGCGGGTATTTATCAAGAAGTGGTGAACGACATTATTCGTGACACCGTTTTTGAAGCAATCCAACAAGAAAAAATCAACGCTGTTGGTATGCCAAACATCGAAAAAACTGAAATGAAAGACGACGCTTTAGTTTACGAAGCGACTGTTGAAGTTTATCCAGAAGTTGAAGTGAAATTTGACGGTTTGGAAGTTGAACGCAAGTCTTCTGAAGTAAATGATAGCGATGTTGAACAAATGCTTGAAAACCTTCAAAAGCAACGTGCTTCTTGGGTTGAAACCAAAGGCATGGCGAAAAAAGACATGCAAGTGACTTTTGACTTTGAAGGCACTGTAGATGGCGAGAAGTTTGAAGGCGGTGAAGCTGAAGACTTTAAACTGGTACTTGGTTCTGGTCGCATGATTCCTGGTTTTGAAGATGGTATCGTGGGCATGAAAAAAGGCGAAGAGAAAGTGATTGATGTAACTTTCCCTGAAGACTACCAAGCAGCGAACCTTGCAGGTAAAGCAGCACAATTCAAAATCACATTGAAGCTGGTTGAAAAGCAAAAACTTCCAGAAATTGATGCTGAATTCCTACAAATCTTCGGTATTTCTGAAGAAGAAGGCGTAGAAAAGTTAAAAGCTGACGTTCGTAAAAACATGGAACGTGAAGTGAAAAACGGTTTACGTAACCAAGTAAAAGGCGCAACTTTTGATGCACTCGTTGCGGCAAACGAAGTTGAAATTCCGTCTGCAATGGTTGCTCAAGAAATTGACCGTCAACGTCAACAAATGATTCAGCAATTCACACAACAGTTTGGTGCGCAAGGTGCAAAAGCATTTGACTCAAGCATGCTTCCAGATGAATTGTTCAAAGAACAAGCTGAAAAATCTGTAAAACTTGGCGTATTGGTTAGCAAAGTATTAGAAAATGCTAAACTTGAAGTAGATCAAGCGCGTGTAGATGCTTACATCGAAGACATGGCTTCTTCTTATGAAGATCCAAGCGAAGTGATTGAATACTTCAAAAACGACAAACAACAACGTTCACAAATTGAAGCTGTTGTTTTAGAAGACCAGGTTGTAGATCACATCTTAGCTTCTGCAAAAGTAACAGATACAACTGTAAGCTATGAAGACTTATTGAAAGAGCAGCAAGCTCGTCAACAAGGCTAATTGGCTTTAGGTAAAAAAGGCGCTTCGTGCGCCTTTTTTATTGCATCGCAGTTTTTGGATTTTTCACAGATCGACAACATTTAACTCAAAATATCTACGATTTAAGCTGTGAATATTTTGCAATTTAGACAATTATCCCTCATATTGTGAACATGAGTCGTGTCACAAGAATTTAGGAATAAATAACCATATGTATGTTCCAACAATTGAAAATGCTTTAGTACCCATGGTGGTTGAACAATCCTCTCGTGGTGAGCGTTCTTTTGATATTTATTCACGTCTTTTACGTGAACGTGTCATTTTTTTGACGGGTGAAGTCGAAGATAATATGGCCAACTTAATCGTGGCGCAGATGTTGTTTTTAGAAGCAGAAAACCCAGATAAAGATATTCACCTATACATTAACTCACCAGGCGGTTCAGTGACTGCAGGTATGGCAATTTACGATACCATGCAATTTATTAAGCCTGATGTTGTGACTTACTGTATGGGACAAGCAGCATCTATGGGTGCTTTTCTGCTCAACGCAGGTGCAAAAGGTAAGCGTTACTGTCTTGAAAATGCGCGTGTCATGATTCACCAGCCACTTGGTGGTTTCCGTGGTCAGGCATCTGATATTGAAATTCATGCACGTGAAATTCTATTCATTAAAGAGCGTTTAAACCGTTTAATGGCAGAACATAGTGGTCAGGACTATGAAACTGTCGCAAGAGATACCGACCGTGATAACTTCATGACTGCACAGGCGGCGAAGGAATACGGTCTTGTGGATGAAGTTTTAACAAAACGTCCATAAGTTTTAAAGATTGAGATATTGGAGTGACTATGTCCGAACATCCTCAGGGACAAAAACATTGTTCATTTTGCGGTAAAACGCAGTCTGAAGTCGGGAAGCTGATTGCAGGCGAGGACGCATACATCTGTAATGAATGTGTGGACGTATGCTTAGACTTGGTTCAGACCAGTCAACAAGTTGAGTCGGGTGATTGGGCAACACGTCCATTGCCAAAACCACATGAAATTCGTGCTGCGCTTGATCAGTATGTTATTGGTCAAGATACTGCGAAAAAAACCTTATCGGTTGCAGTATATAACCATTACAAACGCCTAAAAGTGAGCAATCAGGCGCATAAAGCAGGCGATGCTGTCGAAATTTCAAAAAGTAACATTATGTTGATCGGTCCAACGGGTTCGGGTAAAACCTTACTTGCACAGACCTTAGCGCGTCTATTGGATGTGCCTTTTGCAATGGCAGATGCCACGACTTTAACCGAAGCGGGTTATGTGGGTGAAGATGTCGAAAACATCGTGCAAAAGCTGTTGCAAAAAGCCGATTACGATGTAGAAAAAGCACAAAAAGGCATTATCTACATTGATGAGATTGACAAGATTACGCGTAAGTCTGAAAACCCATCGATTACTCGTGATGTGTCTGGTGAAGGTGTTCAGCAAGCTTTACTCAAAATGATTGAGGGCACGGTCGCTTCTATTCCCCCTCAAGGTGGACGAAAGCATCCGCAGCAAGAATTCATTCAAATTGACACTTCAAATATCTTGTTTATTTGTGGTGGCGCATTCTCTGGTTTAGAGAAAATTGTGCAGCAACGCCAAGAAAAAGGTGGCATTGGTTTTACCGCAGACGTGAAGAAAAAAGATGAAGGCAAGCAATTGTCTGATTTGTTCCGTCAGGTAGAAGCAACCGACTTGGTGAAATTTGGTTTAATTCCAGAGTTCATTGGTCGTTTGCCTGTGATTGCAACGCTAGACGAGCTAGATGAAGATGCATTGATGCAAATTCTGACCGAGCCGAAAAATGCTTTAACCCGTCAGTATCAATACTTATTCGAGATGGAAAATGTCGATTTAGTTTTTGAAGATGCAGCGTTACGTGCAGTCGCGAAAAAAGCCCTTGAGCGTAATACGGGTGCGCGTGGTTTGCGTTCAATTCTGGAAAATGCCTTGCTCGAAACCATGTACGACTTACCAAGTCGTACCGATGTTGGCACAGTGGTGGTGACTGAAGCAGTGATTGAACACGGTGCGAAGCCTGAATTTCAGACCGAACGTCAGCCTCAAACAGAAGAACCTGCAGCAGAAAAAGTTGACTTAAAAGTATTGGGCAGCAAAACTGCTTAATACGCTATTCGTCTGAAACGTGCCGAAACGCTAGGTTTCGGCACGTTTTTTATTGTCAAAAAAATTAAGGCAGTGTTAATCTTAGACCTAGGCGTGGATGGCCATTATTCAAAACAACAATTGCAAAATGAATTTGCAGCTTGATTTGCAAAAACTTGACTTACAAAAATAAGAAACGCAGTGAGGGATAGACATGCGTGGTGTCGCAATCTTGGTCGTGACCAGTTTAATGTTGCTGGGATGTCATGGCAAAAAAACGTGGTGCAACAAACGCAACCACCGAGTACCTTAAAAGTTTTAGATTTAGAACAAAAGCCTGGTTTTGTAGAGCAGCACCGCTTAGGCATGATGACCATTGGTGGTTGGGTTAATCAAAAACTAGGGCAAAATTTTAAACCTGTTCAGGCACAACATGCCGATGCGGCCATTGTGTATTTGTATCGCCCTGACTCTAAGTGGAATAGGCAGGAAGTTGTCGCAGCCAGTATGTTTATCAATAAGCATCGGATTCCAAGTTTATTGCACAATCATTATTACTGGATTGAACTTGCACCGGGTGAGTATCGTCTGAGTGTGAGTCGACCTTTGGGGGCATTACATTTTCAAAAACCGAAGTATTTAGATTTTCAGGTGCAGGCAGGGCAGTCGTATTTTATTAAGTATGACGAAGAAAACTTGAGTACACGTAAGGAAGTTTCAGGGCCTTTAATTCTTATGCCTACAAGTACCGCACAACAGGAAATAGCGTTTACCCAACTCAAAACAGAAAGCTATAACTTTGTTGCGGAAGATCAAACCACAGGGAAGTTGCGTAAAAAGCCACAAAAAATTAAGCATGAAAAATATGACCCTGCAGAAGATGTGCATTTAACCCAGCCATTTAAGTTGTGGGATCCTAGAACCTGGTAAGGTTTTTCATCTGTATCTCATGCATTGCTTTTATTCATTTCTAGCACGCATAAAAAAGCACCCAAAGTTGGGTGCTTTTTCGCTTATTACTAAATTGGAAAATTATTCTGCTGCAGCATCTACAACAGGAATTTTACCAATTTTAGCTTGCCAGATTTTTGGTGCAATGGCGTGGATTGACGTACCGTTGACATCCACCGCAACAGAAACAGGCATATCTTCAACTTTGAACTTGTAGATTGCTTCCATACCTAAGTCTTCAAAAGCAACCACTTCTGCTTCACGTACTGCTTTAGATACGAGGTAAGCTGCACCACCTACAGCCATGAGGTAAGTCGCTTTATGATCTTTGATCGCTTCAATTGCTGCAGGACCACGATCTGCCTTACCAATCATACCGAACAAACCAGTGTGTTCTAAGACTTGGCGGGTGAATTTGTCCATACGGGTTGCAGTTGTTGGACCTGCAGGGCCAACGACCTCATCACCAACAGGATCGACAGGGCCAACGTAGTAAATGAATTTGCCTTTTAAGTCGACTGGTAATTCCTCACCATTGTTAATCATGTCGACCATGCGTTTATGTGCAGCATCACGACCTGTGTAAATCGTACCGTTTAATAACAACGTATCACCCGGCTGCCAAGAGTTCATTTCTTCTTGAGTAATGTTGTCTAAATCTACACGTTTAGATTTAGAAGAATCCCAAGTTACTTCTGGGTAGTCTTCAAGTTTAGGCGCTTGAATATGTGCTACACCTGAACCATCTAACTGGAAGTGTGCGTGACGAGTTGCCGCGCAGTTTGGAATCATACCCACAGGTTTGCCCGCAGCGTGGCAAGGGTAGTCTTTAATTTTAATATCAAGAACCGTCGTTAAGCCGCCCAAACCTTGTGCGCCAATACCAAGAGCATTCACTTTCTCGAAGATCTCGATACGGAGTTCTTCCAGTTTGTTTTGTGGGCCATGACGCAATAATTCGTCCATGTTGATTTCTTCCATGAGTGCTTCTTTTGCAAGCATCATGGCTTTTTCGGCAGTACCACCAATACCAATACCAAGCATACCCGGTGGACACCAGCCTGCGCCCATAGTCGGAACAGTTTTAAGTACCCAATCTACAATTGAGTCAGATGGGTTCAACATCGCCAATTTAGATTTGTTTTCTGAACCGCCACCTTTGGCAGCAACTGTAATATCTACTTTGTTACCCGGAACGAGTTTGTAGTGAATTACTGCAGGGGTGTTGTCTTTGGTGTTTTTACGACCAAATGCAGGATCAGCCAATACAGATGCACGAAGCACGTTTGAGTTTTCTAGGTAACCCTGACGTACACCTTCGTTAATTGCATCATCTAAGCTCATGGTTAAATCAAATTTAACGTCTAAGCCCACTTCAAGGAATACGTTTACGATACCAGTATCTTGACAGATTGGACGATGACCTTCTGCACACATACGTGAGTTAATTAAGATCTGTGCAATTGCATCTTTCGCAGCTTTGTTTTCTTCACGATCATAAGCACGGCTCATCGCTTGGATGAAGTCTTGTGGATGATAGTAGGAAATAAACTGAAGCGCGTCTTTGATCGAAGTGATCAAGTCTTCTTGCTTGATAATAGTTGTCATATCAAAAATCTCTTGAGCGGGCAGATAGCTAGCGGACTAAATTATAAGACAAAATGCAGCGATTGTGGGCACTTTGATCAAGCTTTGGGCGAAAGTTTAATATCAGTCGTTAGCTTGAGAGAATTTGTGAAATATCCATAAAATTATGTCGTCAAAACGGGCCATGATTTTGCTGTTTTGTTGGTGCAAATTCAGCTATGTTCAAAGACTTCTTTGGAATGATGTTTGGGGTAAATATGAATGATCACACGCATTTAGCTGCTCAGATTATCCCCATTTATCAACGGCATGCAAAAGCGTGGACAGACTTGCGCGGTCAGTTGTTATATGAAAAAACTTGGCTGGATCGTTTTCTTGCTTATTTGCCTGCGCAGGCCAAAATATTAGATTTGGGCTGTGGTTCGGGGCGTCCTATTGCTGCATATCTATTACAGCATGGGCATCAACTTACAGGAGTAGATAGCGCGGACAGCATGCTGGAGATGGCACGTGAACATTTTCCTGAACAGTGCTGGATTGAAGCCGATATGCGCTCAGTGAACTTGAATCGGTGCTTTGATGGTATTTTGGCGTGGGATAGTTTTTTTCATTTAACGCCAAACGATCAGCGCTGCATGTTCGAGAAATTTGCGCAATGGTCTACCGCCAATACAGTTTTAATGTTTAGCAGTGGACCTGCTGCGGGTGAGGCGATTGGGGAAATGTTTGGTGAAGCACTTTATCACGCCAGTTTGTCGCAGGATGAATATCGGCAATTGTTAAAAGATTATGGCTTTAAAGTTGTGAAAATGCTCGCGGAAGATCAGGATTGTGCAGGGCATACGGTGTGGTTGGCGCAGAAGTTTTGATATTAGTCATGCTAAATAATCATGTGGAACAATGATTGAGAATTGAGCGTGGAAAGTGAAAAATCATAAAAAAAGCCCATTCGATGGAGAGTGGGCTATAAAATAGGTATTAACATATTGAATTATAACACAATTTCAAAAGCATTGCGTATAAGGTGTATTATGTAAATTGTAGAAGAGCTAATTAATGTTTTTACTCAAACAAATATTTAGAACAGAATAGTAGACCTCTTTCATAAGTCATTTTTCACTCAATTCCATATTATAAATCCCCGCGATTAAATTAAATCTCAGACCAAGTCTTTTACCTCTATTTCGGTAACGGTCAGCCAGAGTTTTAAAGGTCTTAAGGCGACTAAATACGTGCTCAATCCCGATTCTTCTTTTGTTGATCTCTTGGTTATACATTTTAAGTTTAGGATCTAACTTACAGTGTCGTTTAGCTTTTAACGGCAATAGACTATTAGCGTAAACAGCATAAATTCCCTGATAGCCTTTATCTGCAAGGATAAAAGCCCCTTTAGGAATTTGATTTAAATTGCGTTTGAATAGCTCGAAATCATGCACTGCACCGCGACTCGTACACAAGCTTAGGATTTGCTGAGTTCTATAATGAATGATCGCCTGTACCTTGAAAGTGTGACTCTTTCTCTTGCCACTATAGCTTTTCTTCTGTTTTTTTAGGTCTTTGTATTGGAATTTCTGTGGCATCTACGATGACAACATTCCAGTCTATGCCTTCACCTGTAGGTAAATTCTTCGGTAAATTGAACAGGTTTGACTGAATTAAGCAGTCTTCCACATGACGTACAATTCGTGAAGCTGTTGGCTCTGAAACACCATAGCTCGTTGCAACATGAAATAAAGTCCGATACTCCCTCCAATAGCTCAGGCATAGAAGAACCTGATCTTCTAAGCTTAGCTTGGGTGGTCTACCTTTAGCAGGAATTTTCTTCTTTAATTGTTCAACCATTAAATAAAAGGTTGACCATGAGATGCCTGTATATCGCTTAAACTGTGATTCAGAAAGCTTCTTTGAATCGATGTATTTCATCTGTAGATTATGCACCAATATGCAGAAAAATAGAGTGCAAATCTTCAGCGAAGGAGCGGTCTTTTTTTGATTTATGAAAGAATTCTAATGAAAATGTCGGTGAGTTGCATCGGGTGGATGCACAGGGAAATCGGATTAAACAACATTTTGCAACTTTGCTGGCGCAGAGGGTTTCACTGTAATTTATTTCACAATGGAAATTCCCTCTCCTTATTAAGGATGAGCGTAATTACGCGCAAGAGGGAGAGGATGAAATTAAAAAATACCCTTATCCTCAAGCCCCTCTGAAAATTGGTTGATAAATTTTCAATAAAGAGACTATGGTACTTGGTCATTTGGGTTCGTAAATGCCCCACAATTGGTATTGTGAACCCAGAATGATCGTGTCCCGACATAGTAGGTATGATAATCTTCAACTTCAAAATTATAGACATCAGCGAGATATGGAATATATTCACTTTCTCCTTGTTCATTCTCAGAATGATAAGAATTATAAGCAAACTTCCCATTTATCCTTCCTGTTTCTCTAATAGTATTCAAATCAAAAGCTGAACCATAGCCATCGCCTTCAGGGTCTAATGCCCATGCAATATGCGCTTCTTCTGTTTGATATAATTGCGTTGCATGTAACACGACAAAATATTTATTATTTGACTGAACAACATCGCCATTATTTAACTGATCAAGGCGGCTCCATCGTCCTTGAGTTAATACTAAACTATTTAACTCTCCAGCAATTGAAGCAATGCCACATACCCAGAAGGAGTGGTTAGCTGTTGCAATAATTTCGGAAGAAAGAGTTGGGTTGTTAATAAAATCAGCCACTAACTCTAAAGTACGCAGTACCCATACTGGTTTTTTATCTAGTTTAAAAGTATTAACTACAGGCTTATACTCCTGAATATCTGTACCATCTTCAGGTCTTGATAAAACTAAATCTCCGATTTGAATATCTTCAATCTGTTTCCACATTATATGTGGTAAATCAAGATTTCTTTGAACACGGATTAAAGTTCCGGCAATAAAACAACCAGTAAATGTTGTTATTTCTTTCAATTTATCACCCATAAAAATGCCAAAAAAAATACCCTAAGAACAAATGATCTTTTTATGTTAGAGGCTATTGATTATGAAAAAGATGTAGCATTCAAATTGTAACGTAAGCGTGCGCTGAACCCCATAGCTATTTTTTAATTTGAGTTGGATTTCCAGCGGTGTGGCAGTAATTCTTCAATCTGGGTCACTTTATGTGTCGGCAGCCTTTTCAGCACATCACTTAAATAGGCATACGGATCTAGCCCATTCAGCTTTGCTGACTGAATCAGGGTCATGACATTCGCAGCTCGCTGACCACTGCGTAGCGAGCCAGCAAACAACCAGTTCTTACGTCCCAATGCCCAGGGGCGCATTTGATTTTCGATCCAATTGTTGCAAATCGGTAGATTGCCATCATCCAGATAGCGACTTAAAGCTGGCCAACGCTTCAGAGTGTAATTGATAGCCTTGGCGATTGGAGAACTCGACGGCACCGTCAGATAATGTTGGTTGAGCCATTCATACAGTTGTTGCATCACCGGTTGACTATGCTGTTGCCGGTATTCGCAGCGTTGTTGCGCTGTACCATCCGTCTTTTTCCTGAGTTCTGCTTCTATGGCATACAGTTTCTGAATCAGCACTAATGCCTGTTCAGCGATCTGACTTTTCCCGGTCACATGCAATTCATGGAATTTACGACGCGCATGTGCCATGCAGCCCACCTCAATGACCTGGCCTGATTTAAAGCGTGCTTTATAACCACTGTAATCATCACAGACCAGATGGCCCTGCCAGCCATTCAGGAATTCTTCAGCATGCTGACCTGAACGACTATCTTGAAAGTCATAGATTACCGCCTGAATTGGATTATATTGGGTTGTTGCATAAGCCCAGACATAACCTTTCTTCGGTTTTTTATCTTTATCATCCATCCGCATGATGGTGACGGGTGTTTCATCTGTATGAATCACCGCTTGCTGTAGGATCACCTTTCTTAATGCATCGGTTAGGCGTTCTAACTCTACACCACAGCGACCAATCCAGTCAGATAGCGTTGATCTGGACAGATCAACACCTGCGCGTAGAAAGATCTGGCGCTGACGGTACAGCGGTAAATGATCTGCATACTTCGATACCAGTACATGGCTGAGTAATTCAGGACTGGCGATTCCTTTCTCAATCACATATGTCGGCATTGCTTGTTGGGTCAGTGTGTCACATTGATCACACACCCATTTGCCTCGAATATGCTGTTCCTTATAGAACTGTGCCGGTCTGAAATTCAATTTTTCACTGATATCTTCACCGATACGACGCAAGGTGCAGCCACAAGCACATTGGGTTGATGCAGGTTCATGCTCAATACGCAGAGTGAGTAGATGATCGGGTAGCGGTCGACGTGAACAGACACCGATTTTATAGACACTTTTTAGTTAGATAAAGTCTGAAATATGAGCTTATTTAACATAATGGTCGTTATACGAAATCTACACATAAAAAACCACCCAATTTTTCAATTAGGTGGTTTGTAAAACTTAACTTTACGAATTACTGTGCAGCTTGTTGCTCTGCTTGAATTGCAGTCAATGCAATGGTAAACACAATGTCATCTACCAATGCACCACGAGACAAGTCGTTTACTGGTTTGTTCAAACCTTGTAGCATTGGACCAACACTTACCACATTCGCAGAACGTTGTACGGCTTTATAAGTCGTGTTACCAGTGTTCAGGTCAGGGAAAATGAACACGTTGGCACGGCCTGCAACTTCAGAGTTAGGTGCTTTAGAGCGACCAACACTTTCAACAGATGCTGCATCGTACTGTAATGGGCCATCAATCAGTAAATCAGGACGACGCTGTTTCGCAATTTCAGTCGCTTTCGCTACTTTTTCTACATCAGCACCTGCACCTGAAGTACCGGTTGAATAAGAAATCATGGCAATGCGTGGGTCAATACCAAACGCTTTTGCAGAGTCTGCAGACTGGATTGCAATTTCAGCCAATTGTTCCGCATCTGGGTCTGGGTTAATTGCACAGTCACCGTACACGTAGACTTCATCTGGTAACAACATGAAGAATACTGAAGATACCAATGAGTAGTCTGGAGCAGTTTTAATCAACTGGAATGCAGGGCGAACTGTATTGGCAGTGGTGTGTACTGCACCTGAAACCAAACCATCGACCTGATCAAGTGCCAACATCATGGTACCTAATACCACAGTATCTTGTAGCTGATCACGTGCTTGGTCTTCAGTGAGTTTGCCTTTACGCATCGCAACCATTTTTTCGATATAGTTTTCACGGATCAAATCAGGATCAATGATTTCTAAATCGTGTGGAAGCTCAATACCACGTGCTTTGGCAACATCTACAACAGCTTCAGGTTTTGCCAATAATACGCAGTGGGCAATACCACGTGATTGACAAATTGCTGCAGCTTGAACGGTACGTGGTTCATCACCTTCAGGAAGCACGATACGTTTTTTCGCTGCAATTGATTTTTGCACCAATTCGTGACGGAATGCAGAAGGCGATAAACGTGGTTTATGCGTATCGCTAATTAATTGCGTTAACCAGTCAGCGTTGATGTGGCTCGCAACAAAACGAGTAACTTGTTCAGCACGCTCAGTGTCATCTACAGGAATTTCATTGCTGAGATTTAATACCTGTTGTGCAGTGTCAAAGGTGCTCAATTTGGTGTGTAAAATAGGCAAGCCATTTTTGATCGCTGCTTGACAGAATTCTAAAGCTTGTGCGCTTGGTGCTTGATGCTCAGTTAAAACTAAACCTGCAAGTGGAATACCATTGCTGCTGGCTAAGCTACTGGCAAGCAATACATCGACACGGTCAGAACCACTGATAATCAGCTCGCCTGCAACGAATTTATGCATTTCGTGTTCAATATTCGATGCAATTAAGCTGCTGTGTAATACACGGCGCTGCGCTGCTTCACCTTGGTTAATCCATTCTGCAGAAATGTGTGCAGCCAAGTCCGACATGCGTGGCACACTTAAAGTATTGCTGAATGGCACCAAGCCAATCACTGGCATGCAATCTTTACCAATCATTGGATGTGTAGTTTGAATTTTGCTGACAAACTGGTTGGTGTCGCTAATTAAACGTAAGTTTGGATCAAGCGTAACAGGAATTTGTGCAGAATCTTCTGGTAAACCTTTGGTACGCATAAACAATACGCCCGCAGTACGCTCACAAGTTGCACCACCAAAGAAACGTAATTGATTGTCTACTTTTGACGCTGTTTTAACAGCATTGTTAATGTCGGCATTGCTAACAATAATGACTTTTGCATCAAGTGCTTTGGCCAAAGTAGCATTCAGTTCAGTTGCAAAAGGATCGCGTCCGTTTGGCAACACGCCTTCAACAATAATCACATCGTGATGTTTAGAAATTTCACGATGTAAACGCACTGCATCTTCGAGCAATTCGTCGTTTTCATTATTCTTTAAACGCTCAGTCAGCGCAGTATAAGCAATCGGCTCAACAGTTTCATGCTTGAACAGGTGACGATACAACGCTGTAGTGCGGTCTGCTTCTGGCTGTAATTCTTGCGAGAAAGGCTTTAAGAAACCTGCTTTTACGCCTTGGCATTCCAAAGCGTAAATTAAGCCTAGACATGCTGATGTTAAGCCAACACCAATTTCAGTAGGAACCAAAAGTATTGTTTTCATAGTTTTTTCTAAATCGTAAAGGGACTTATTGAAAGTGGCTGAGCACTACGATTGCTTAAGCAATCGCAGCATCACATTCAGACTTTTTTCCAGCTGACTTTAGCTCCTCAGCAACGTGCGCAGTTTCTTTAGCAATACGGCCTTCTTCGTCAGTTGGTACAACCCAAATTTGTGGGCCAGTACCAGCATCAATACGACCTTCAGTACCACGTTTTAAGTTGTCGTTACGCTCTTTACTGAAGTTAAAGCCGAAGTGTGGTAAGTAAGATACTGTTTTTTCACGGATATAAGCAGAGTTTTCACCAATACCACCAGTGAAGAACAAGCCGTCTAAGCGTGGTAAACCACAGCTAAGTGCAGCTAAAGATTTAGCTAAACGGTAGCAGAATACTTCAATGGCAAGCGTTGCATCTTCATTACCTTGTTCAGATGCTTCAATTAGGGTACGCATGTCGTTCGATAAACCTGACAAGCCGAGTAAACCACTTTGGCTGTTTAGCATCTTGTCAATTTTGTAGATGTCCCAACCCAAGTTGCTTGCAAGGAAGCTGTGTAAGCTTGGATCTACATCACCACTACGGGTACCCATTACCAAACCTTCAAGTGGGGTTAAGCCCATAGATGTATCTACACTTTGACCATTCCAAATCGCACAAGTTGAGCTACCGTTACCTAAGTGAGCTGTTAACCAGCCGCCTTGTTTAAAGCTACCTGCCAATTCTGAACCACGCTCTGAAACATATGCATGGCTTGTACCGTGGAAGCCATAACGACGTACGTTGTGGTCGGTATATAAGAATTTAGGTACTGCATAACGGTAAGCGTGTGCAGGCATAGTTTGGTGGAATGCAGTATCAAATACAGCGACTTGCGGAAGCTCTGGGAACAAACGCATCGTTGCTTCAATACCCACCAAGTGTGCTGGGTTATGTAACGGAGCAAGCGGAGTTGCTGCACGAATACGTTGAACAATTTCTTCTGTTAATAATTCTGCTTTGGTTAAAGTACCGCCGTGTACAACGCGGTGACCAATGGCTTGAGGCTTATATTGCGACAAGCGGCCAAGAATTGTTTCCAATGCTTTTTCGTGGTCAGCATGTGGAATAGAAAGTTCGAGAGGTTCACCACCTGCGGTAATGCCTTTAATGCGTGCATCAGCAGAACCTAGATTTTCTGCCAAACCAAAAATACGATCTCCAACGCTTTCAGATACAAGTGCATATTTAATAGAAGAAGATCCGCAGTTAATCACTAATACTGATGTAGTCACGTTTATGTACCCGAATTCTAATTGAAGTTATCCCTAGTGAATCAAGCTGCATTGCAAGATATGGCAAATGGCAATGTGTTGCGCTGCAATCTTGATCAGTATGTATGTTTTATCATGGGTTTTTTGTTGCTCCTAGATAGACTTTAGGAGATTAGACTTAAGCATTATCGACCATGAAATCATAAATAATTAAAATTTATCAGTCCAAAACTTTCATTTATTCATGAAATAACGGTCTAAAATTTCTGCTTAATTCCTGTTGTATTCTCTTAACATAGCACACTTCATTCTGCAGACGAGTGGCAAACTGTTTTAAATTATTTCCTCAATCTTTGTCGGTTTATTTAGATTTGGCTGCGTACTTAATTTCCGACCAGCGGACAATCACATAAGCAATCAATGCCACCATAAAAAACACCAGCATCATCCACGCCAAACCTTGCAAGGTTTCAATAATGGTGCGGTAAATTTCTAGTACCCAGCGTTCTTGAGTCAGTTCTATTACAATTTTTTTATCATTCTCGGCATAGGTCAGCGGTGTGATGTATTTTTCCATATCGTAAATACGAATGCCTGATGATGTACCCACCACCATGCCTGCAAACTTGGTGTATTTTGCCCATGCTTCATGGATAGGGTCGTGAATGATACGTGCCAAAATAGCATTAATGGAGCTGGAAAACAGACGCATGACAATGAACGACACCAACAGTGCTAAAGCAAAGGTACTAATAATCAAATAATAAAACATAAGCATCGCCACTCTTTTTGATGATTTTTCTAATCTTGATGGTGTTTTTATTTTAAGTGAGCGTGAGGCAGAAATGTGTAGTGGAACTGTGTCTTAAAACAATGTCTAAAAAATAGAAGGGAATAATGTTCAGCTTCATGTGAAACTGAACATTACATTTAGATGTTGCAAAATTACAGATGGATTTTATTGGCGGATTTGACCATCGCCAAACACGATCCATTTTTGTGAGGTTAAACCTTCCAAACCGACAGGGCCACGGGTATGAATTTTATCGGTAGAGATTCCAATTTCAGCACCTAAACCATATTCAAAACCATCAGCAAAGCGTGTAGAAGCGTTAATCATGACTGAACTAGAATCTACCGCAGCCAAGAATTGACGCGCCAAGCTAAAGTTTTCAGTAATAATCGCATCGGTATGATGTGAACCATATTTATTAATATGTTCAATCGCTTCATCTATGCCTGAAACCACTTTAACTGCCAAAATCGGACCTAGATATTCGGTGTACCAGTCTTCTTCTGTGGCAGTTTTAACACTTGTACCCAAAATCTTTTGGGTTGCTGGGCAACCGCGTAATTCGACCTGTTTCTCTGCATACAGCTCGGCAATGCGAGGCAAGAATTGTTCTGCAACAGCCTCATCGACCAACAAGGTTTCCATAGCATTACAAACACCATAACGGTGCGTTTTGGCATTCAGTGCAATTGGTAGCGCTTTTTGCAAGTCAGCCTGTGCTTCTACAAATACGTGACAGTTACCATCTAAATGTTTAATCACTGGTATACGTGCTTCATTGCTGATGCGTTCAATCAGACTTTTACCGCCACGTGGCACAATTACATCCACATATTCAGACATGGTAATCAGTTGCCCGACTGCAGCACGGTCTGAAGTGTTAATCACTTGCACCGAAGTTTCTGGCAAACCTGAAGCTTTTAAACCGTGTTGAATCGCAGTTGCAATGGCTTGATTGGATTCCAATGCTTCAGAACCACCACGTAAAATAATGGCATTGCCTGATTTTAAAGCCAAAGATGCAGCTTCAAGGGTCACGTTGGGACGTGATTCGTAAATCATACCCACCACACCTAGTGGCACCCGCATTTTACCCAATTGAATACCTGATGGACGGTAAGCCATATCAGTAATTTCTCCAATTGGATCCATTAAGCCAATCACATCTTTTAGACCTTGTAACATGCCTTTAAAGCGTGCGGGGTTAAGTTCTAAGCGATCAAGCAGTGCGCTATCCAAGTTGTTGTTACGACCTTTGGTCATATCAATTTGGTTGGCAGCTAAAATAGCGGACTCGCTATTTTCCAATGCCGTATAAATAGCCGATAACGCATTGTTTTTAGATTGGGTAGAAGCGCTTGCTAAGACACGAGAGGCTTGGCGTGCTTGTTGTCCTACCGTTTGCATATATTGTTCAATAGACTCTTGCATAGCGGTTTGATCACTTAGAAATTTCTATCTGATATTAGCAGTCTGTGCCTGCACAATGAAGCATCTCGGCAGAAAATAGACTAAATTGTTCAATCTTTACATATTTTGTAATCTATTCATCTTTAAAAGTAGATGAGCGGTCATAGAAAATCTTGCGTATAAAATCAGCACCTGTATAGAATGATGCGATAAGACATTGATGTCATTCACAACAATAAGCGGGATGCCACTTCGGTAAAGATGGTAATCGTTCAATTACGAACACTTGCACAATAAAAATAAAATGCGCATGGAGGTAAGGAATATGAATTCCATGATCCAGATGGACACGGATGTACAGGACGCAAGTTCGCATGTCTGTTTTTTTGATATTTACGATAAGCACAGCTTTAAACAACCCGCTCGTACCACTTGGATCAATGGTTGGAAAGTGGAGTACATGGCAATTGCTCAGCCAGAAACCGCACATTTAACCCCAATTGTGATTATTGGCGGTGCATTCCAAAACTTTAATTCGTATAAATATTGTGTGGAACAGCTCTTTCGTGCTGGGCCAATTATTTTAATTGATATGCCATCTATGGGCGCCAATCAGCAAATGACCAATGTGGAAACAGGTGAGTCGGCAGGAACGTTAGAACTGCATGACTTGGGGCAGATGTTGGGTGACTGGCTGGATATTGTCGACTTAGATAAAGTCTCGGTGATGGGCATGTCATTGGGTTCGGTGGTGGCATCTTGTTTGGCAGATCAGCGTCCTGAATTGATTGATCGCATGATTTTAATGGGGGTCATGCAAAAGACCCGTAAAAGTTGGCGCATGTTGCTTGAAGAATCGCTGCATTTAATGAAAGAGCAGCGCATGGATGAGTTTGGTCAGGCGGTGATTTTGTACTTGGTCAATCATGCCAAAATGGAACAAACTCGCATGTCTCCGACTGCAAAGCGTTTGTTTTACCGACAAATGGCCGACTTTACCGCCACAGAGCAAGATCGCTACGATGTGAACTGCAACCGTTTATTGCGTTTAACTAATGTGCCTATTCCACAATGTAAGGTTTTGGTGGCGTGTGGGCAATATGACAGTTTTACCTTACCGCATGAAAATGCCAACTTTGCTTTACAGTGCCCGAATATGGAGTTTGCCATGATTGCCAATGCAGATCATGTGCCGCAACTACAGCGCCGTAAAGAAACCATGAATTTGTTTGCGACTTTTTTAAGCGATGAATCTATTCAGGACTTAGATGGCATCATTCCCATGACACGTGCGCAGCTTCTGACGATGGAACGTCGTGGTGAGGCTCGCATTGCTGTACAAAACCCGCATAGTCATTTGCAGCATCGTCATTCTGATTTGAATGTTGCCACACACATTGTCGATTTAAACTTCTTTGGTGTGTTACTTGATTTTGAAAATCCAACGTTGTCTGCACAGGCAGCACAATTTGAACGGGATATGGCCTTGCAGCTACAAGATGAAGAAGGCAGCTTTAGCATAGAGTGTTTAATTTTTGAAAGTGAAGGGTCGCAACTGCGTGCATTGTTTAAGCATGGTAGTTTTGATGTAGCAGAGCGTTTGTTGCGCTATGTAGCGTGTCAAAAAGCGCTTGCCCAAAATTTAGAATATGCCTGCTAGGTATATTGTGATTTCATAGAGCTGAAATTACTTGAATAAGAAAGAATGAAAATAGCGTGTTAAACCACGCTATTTTTTTTGTAGGCATGAATCATCCAAACTAAATCGCCTAAATGTTCTTCATTTGAATTGTCTAGCGGGGCGCTGGAAAAATATAACTGTGGCTGTTGTACCTTGACTTGCTCAAAACCTGCACTTTGAAAAAACTGTGACAATTGCTGTGGAGATTGAAAATGGAAAGTGAAGGCACTGCGTGACATAAACTTCAGTAAGCGACTCGAACTCCAAATAAAACTGGCCAATTTGTTCTTGACGGGTTCAGGGTAAATATCGGTTAAATAATGCAGTTCTGGAAAGTCTTGGGTGTAGTTACACATGCCTTGTAACAGCTGTTGCAGCATGTCTAAGTTAAAGTAGTTAATCAAGCCTTCACTAATAATCACCAAGGGCTGCGAGTGGTCAAAATTTTCAAAAATGTCTTGGAAAGATTCACTGAAAATGTCACCTGTGAGCACTTTAGGCGCATCGGGATTAATTTGTTGCAAAGCTTGAGTCTTAATTTTTGCCATATCTGGCAAATCAAGTTCACGGTAATTCAATTCAGGAAATTTTTGTCGGAAGTTCCAACTGCGTGGCGACAATCCAGACGCAATTTCGAGTACTTGTAGTTGTGGATGCTGCTGAATCAGTTGGCTCAAATGTGCATCAATCATTTGGTGACGTTGTTTGAGTGTACTGCGCATACTTCCGCCAACATGACGTTCTGCCCAGTTTTCTAGAGGATGCACCAATTTGGCTAAAAATTTGCCTTTGCGGGTTGCAAATACAGGGTGTGATATACCCATTTGATACCAGATATAACCCGTATAATGTGCAGTAAAAGAAATATGGCGATGCTTAGATAGCGGTGGTGCTACAGGGGGAGTATTTGAACTCTGCGAGTGATCTTCTTGGGAAATTACGGTTCTTGTCATACGAATTTGGACCTTAGTTTTTTATATGGTGGTCATGTGGTTTCACAGCTATTTAGAAATAAACTCAGGTCAAAATCCTGAATGTAAGCCATGCTGAAAATATGAGAAATTTTATCATAATCAAAAAGAGACACGCTGTCGTGTCTCTTTATCGTAAAAGTAATGCTCAGATTCTCAAATGAAGTGCAGGTTGAGTTTGGTTTAACTGCACTATTTGTACTGCTTATCTAAATTGTATAAGCGGTTGGGTCTCGACTGGCTTGCGCTGGCAATAAGGCTGCGCTTTGTTCTTTAAAGGTTAAGATGCGATCACGCACTGTACGCCATTCATCACCCAAGTCGAGGGTTTCACGCAACTCAACTGTGTTTAGGGCAGGAATTTTGCCACGCATACGTTCCAATCGAGCTTGATTAGGCAAAGGAAAATCCGTAATCGCATTTAAAGCCAGTTGTTGCGCTGCACGGTTGTTGCAGACCAAGCCCATATCACAGCCTGCAGCTAAGGCTGCACGCAAACGGGCATCAGCATCGCCTGCTACACAAGCGGCCTGCATGCTTAAATCATCCGAAAAGAGTACGCCATCATAGCCCATATCTTGACGCAAGACTTGTTGTAACCAAAATTCAGAAAAACCAGCAGGGTTTGGGTCGATTTGATCATAAATCACATGTGCAGGCATTAAGGCATCTAGCTGATTTTGCAACTGGATAAAGGTTTGCAGGTCATGCTGCTGAATTTCTGCAAAGGTACGTGAATCGATGGCGGCTGCCACGTGAGAATCCGCTTTAACCGAACCATGTCCAGGAAAGTGCTTGCCTGTGGTAGCCATACCTGCACGGTGCATTCCGCGTAAAAAGGCATCTGCCAAAGCAATAATGTCGGCAGGTTGTTGAGCAAAAGCACGATCTCCAATCACATCGCTGATGTCATTTAAATCCAAGACGGGTGCAAAACTAAAATCAATACCTACAGCCAGCACCTCGGTGGCCATTAACCAGCCACACTCTTCGGCAAGTTTCAGCGCACGTTCTGGTTCAGTCTGGTACAGTTCACCAAATCTACCCATAGCAGGCAATAAGGTAAAACCTTGTTTCAAGCGTTGAACTCGGCCACCTTCCTGATCCACTGCAATTAAAATATCTGGACGGACTTGGCGCATGTGATCGGTTAAGGCACGAACTTGAGCAGGTGACTGGATATTTCGGGCAAATAAAATTACGCCACCGACTTGCGGAGCGCGTAATAGTTCAATATCTTCTTGGGTAAGCTCTGTACCTGCAATGTCGAGCATCAATGCGCCAATCATAGTGGGTGTCCGTATTCGATTTTTATCAATAAAAAAACAATACCCGAATTCTGCAATGATTTGCTACATTTTGACAGTACAGATTATGATAAAACTACACGACAGAACCTAATTAAGTTATATAAGATTTTGAATCTGCTCGATTCGCATTGAAAAGCAGAGATTGGTCAAAAACCAAGGACGTAAATATTTTTATGAAACTTCAAACCATCGCTT
This sequence comes from Acinetobacter sp. SCLZS86, assembly GCF_021560715.1. Taxonomy (NCBI): domain Bacteria; kingdom Pseudomonadati; phylum Pseudomonadota; class Gammaproteobacteria; order Moraxellales; family Moraxellaceae; genus Acinetobacter; species Acinetobacter sp. SCLZS86. Next base: position 2,675,363 of record NZ_CP090864.1, on the reverse strand, counting down.
GTGCGGTTGCTATTGCAACTGGCGGTTTTTTCTTTTCTCACGCCATTAATGAAGCGATTGCAGCCAATAACACCGCTGCAGTGGCCAACAGTATTGTGCCGACGCAGGAACAAGCTTTGGTTTCGCGTCAATTGGCGACCTTGGTCGATCGTCAGCATTATTTAAATCAGCGTTTGGATGCGTCTACATCTCAGCGTATTTTTGATTTTTATATCGACAGTCTAGACCCAGACCACACCTTGTTTTTGGCAAAGGAAGTTGAACAGTACCGTAAACAGTATGCGGCAACTTTTGGTGCATCCTTAAAAGCGGGTAATTTGGCTGGGCCGTATCAAATTCATGCCCAGTATCGTGAACGCTTAAAACAGTTTTATCATTTCATGTTGGCAGAGCTGAAAAAACCACAAAATTTAAAACAGCCAAATGTCAGTATTGAAACAGATCGAGAAAAAGCACCGTTCTTTAAAACAGAAGCAGAAATGCGTGCGCACTGGCAAAAAATGCTGGTATCTCAGCTGATTAACCTCACCATCAGCAAAGAAGAAGAACTGGCAAAACAAAAAGCCATTAAAGACAATCCTGAGTTGACCAATGGGCAAGATTTGGCTAGTCCTGAAGATTTGACTCCAGTGCAAACGCTAACCAAACGTTATACACGGCAGTTAGAGCGCATGAATCGTTTAAAGAGTGATGATGTACTGGACAAAACTTTAAATGCGATGATGCTGACTTACGATCCGCACAGTAACTACTTCCCACCAGTCGATGCGATGGAGCTAAACCGTCAAACGACTTTACAGTTGGAAGGGATTGGGGTGTCGATTCGTCCTGAACGAGGCAATGAAGATTACACCAAAATTGAAACCATTGTTGAGGGTGGCCCTGCCAGTAAAACAGGGCAGGTGAAATCGGGTGACCGCATTATTGGTGTGGCGCAAGATGGCGAAAAAATGGTGGATGTTGTGGGTTGGCCGAGCAATGAAATTGTGGGGCTGATTCGCGGTAAACGTGGCACCAAAGTCACTGTGCGTTTGTTGGGTGCGGGTGCGGCGATGAATCAGGCGCGTAATGTGACCATTGTGCGTGATGTGATTCAGGAAGAAGATGCGGGAGTTCGCTCACGAACGATTGACATCAAACGTGATGGTCAAACTTATACCTATGGTGTGATTGAAATTCCATCGTTTTATTTGAATTACCGTGCGCGTCGTGCAGGTAATGAATATCGCTCGGTATCGGAAGATACCAACAATGCCCTGAAAAGTTTGGCGGCCAAAAATGTCGCAGGGATTATTATTGATTTACGTAACAACCCTGGCGGTTCATTGGAAGAAGTGGCACGTATGCTTGGGCAAGTAATCAAATCAGGCCCTGTGGTGCAAATTCGTGATGGCAATGGCAATGTGAGCGTATTTGAAGATGACGATGGTGGTGCACAGACTTATGCAGGCCCATTGGCAGTGATGATTAACTTAGCTTCTGCTTCGGCCAGTGAAATTTACTCTGCTGCAATTCAGGACTATCAGCGCGGGATTGTGATTGGTAGCACCACCACAGGTAAAGGCACGGCGCAGGTACAACTCGACACCTTGGCCTATGGTCAGGCGACCTTAACTCAACGTAAGTTCTACCGTATTACAGGCGGAAGTACCCAAAACAAGGGTGTGATTCCAGACATTAAACTGGTGGATATTTACAATGAGGAGTTTGGTGAACGCAAAGCGAAAAATGCCTTGAAGTGGGATACTATTCCAACTGCGCCATTTAAGCGTGAAGGTTCAGTGCAGCCGTATATCACCAAGTTGAGTCAATTGTCACAGCAACGTGTAAAGCTTGATCCGCAATTTCAATATTTAGAACAACGTAAGCAAATTGCCAAACAAACTGAAGATCGCAAAAGTATTGTGTTAGATATTGAACAACGCAGAGCAGAGTTGCTGGCTTTGGAGCAACAAACGCTGACTGCGGAAAACAAACGCCGTCAGGCAACAGGTTTGAAACCATTTGCCAATTGGGAGAGCTATCAGGCATCCATTGATGCTTTGGCAGAAGCGCGTGCCAAAATGAAGGCGGCACAACGTCCTGCCTTGCCTGAGGAAGAAACTTTTGTGATTGAAGCAGCGCAGGTGTTACAAGATTATGCCATGTTACAAAAAGGTGTATCTGAGCCGAATCAACCATAAAACAATCTTAGAATCTTAATCAAATAGAACCAGCAGCTAAAAGTTGCTGGTTTTTATCCTAAAGCGAAAAGTAAAATGGCAAGATGCTTATAGTTTTGAGTTAGACAGCTATTTTTAGCAGTTTTAAATTGCCATTATTTTATGACGATATATTATTTATTTGACTATTGACCAAAGCAGAATAGTATTAGATTCTAAAATCAATGCGGTCTTTGCTAGATCAATCCGCCGTTCAGGTTGCTTTTTAGTTGTTATTTATAAGAGAGTGTGAGATTGAGTAACCAAAAAACAATAAAATATGACAGAGATGGATACATCTAATAATGCATGTACATTATGATCTGAGCTTGGTAATTGGCTCGGTAGCAATCTCAGTGTTGGCCTGCTATTTTGCAGTGTCTGTTGAGCAAATGCTCTTTCAAAATGTACAACAACAACTAAAAAAAATTGCATTAATCATGAGCGGTTTACTGTTAGGTGCGGCAGTGTGGAGTATGCACTTTGTGGGCATGTTGGCCTGCCAATTACCTGCACCGTATCAGTTTGATCTTAGTTTTACGATCCTGTCTTTTGTTATTGCATTTATCGCCTCTACGTGTGCGGTTTGGCTGACCACACAACCGACTTTGCCTGTGGCGCGCTTGATTCTAAGCGGCATTTTGATGGGGTTGGGCATTTCAGGCATGCACTATACGGGCATGATGGGAATTCAGGTAGAAGGTTACCGTAGTTATTATGATCCCACGATTGTTTTGCTATCTGTATTAGTAGCGATTGGTGGAGCAATACTTACCTTTTGGTTTATGTTTCGCTCCAAGTGCAGAATGGAGCGTCAGGCACAATATAAAATTTTCATCGCGGTGCTCATGAGTCTGAGCATTGTTGCCATGCACTATATAGGCATGGAAGCACTGCATTTTTACTCTACAGCCGATTTGCCTCAATCAGGTCATTTCCAGATCGGGCAAGGACCAGCCCTGTTGGTGGTTATTTTAGTAACCAGTCTGATTTTTGCTGCTGCGGTGGGCGTATCTCTGCTGGAGTTGCGCTTAGAAGAAAAAAGCAGACAATTGTCTTTGGCTAATCGAGAATTAGCCGATCAGGCACTCAAAGATAATCTGACCAAATTGCCCAACCGTTTATATTTAGCTGAATATGCACAATTGCTTTTTTCTGAGCATCGGCAAAAAAATACTAAAATTGCGTTTTTATATATCGACTTAGACCGCTTTAAAGCGGTGAATGATGTATTTGGGCACCATGTTGGCGATCAATTGCTGATTCAGTTGTCTAAACGAGTGCAATCCCACTTAGGTGAAAATACCCAGTTAATAAGAATTGGTGACGATGAATTTCTTTTGGTGATAGAACATACCGATATTGCCGAAGCCACCGTTATTTCTGAAAAAATATTGGAATTGATTCAGCAAAGTTTCTTAATTGCAGGCAAGGTCATTAATATTTCAGGCAGTATTGGCATTGCGATGTATCCAGAGCATGGCACCAATTTGCAAGATATTTTAATGAATGCCGATGCGGCGATGCTGACCTCTAAATATCAGGGGCGTAACACCAGTTCAGTCTTTAATTATGATCTAGAGTTACTTGAGGCCAAAAGCCAAAGTAAGTTGATTAATGATTTATATAAAGCAGCTGAACAACAACAATTTGCGTTGTTCTATCAGCCAAAGTTTAAAGCCACTGACCATAAAGTTTGTGGCGTAGAAGCTTTAATTCGTTGGTATCATCCCGTGCATGGTTTACTTACCCCAAATATGTTTATTAAAGGGGCTGAAAAGACGGGGTTGATTATTCAAATTGGCTATTGGACGCTAGAAGAAGCCTTTAAACAAATTCAAATTTGGGAAAGATCGGGCGCACCGTTATTCCCTGTGGCTGTGAATTTATCGGCAGTGCAGTTTGAACATAAGCATTTATTTTCGACTTTAGAAAACTTGTTTAAACGCTATGAGATTCAACCCCAACACCTGATGATTGAAGTGACTGAAAGCACGGCAATGCATCATATTGAATCGAGTATTCGTAGTTTTGAGCGTTTGCGTCAAATGGGGATTCAATTGGCGATTGATGATTTTGGTACAGGACATTCGAGCTTCTTATATCTGAAAAAATTGCCAGTCGATGAGTTGAAAATTGACCGTGCTTTTATTTTAGATTTGCGTTCGGACAGTAAAGAAGAATTAATTTTAGAAAGTATTATTCAATTGGCGATTAAACTAGGTTTAACTGTGACTGCTGAAGGGGTGGAAACACCATTGCAAGCAGAAATTTTAACCCGTTTGGGCTGTCAGCAATTGCAGGGTTATTTATTAGGCTTACCGATGGATGTTGAGCGTTTAGAAGAGTTGTTTAAACATTCGGCTTAAGTTAGTGGCATATAAAAATGATCACTGGCATGAACATGGAATCAGCTATTATCAAAAACAGATGATTGAAGATTTTTATGAATATATGCAGTTGATAGGTGGTAAGGTTGTTTTGAAAAATGAGTTTATACGGTAATTTCTTTTATTTTTTAATAAGTTTATAAATATTAGTGTTTTGATGAATAATTCTGGTGCGCACTGAGGGAATATGAAATACCAACCGCCTTATACTATCACCTCAAAAATCATTCATTTGATTGCTCAGATCAGTGAGAATATAGGGCGTTTGACTGTTTTAGAAGAAATCCAAGAAAATTTAAAACTTAGAAAAGCTAATCGTATTCGTACCATTCAAGGTTCACTTGCGATTGAAGGTAACACGCTTAGCACTGAGCAAATCACGGCAATCCTTAATGGTAAAACAGTAATTGCACCTCCAAAAGAAGTACAGGAAGTGCGTAACGCTATCAAAGCCTATGAAGCATTTCAGCAGTGGCAACCGAGCCAAGAAGCAGACCTATTACAAGCACATCAAGTTTTGATGACAGGCTTGATTGATGAAGTCGGTCAATATCGTCATGGTGGTGTCGGTGTAATGTCAGGTGATCGTGTGGTGCATATGGCGCCACCTGCGAATCAGATCAATCGTCTTATGGCTGATCTACTTGGTTGGTTGAATGATAGTGATGTGCATCCACTCATTCAAAGTTCAGTATTCCATTATGAGTTTGAGTTTATTCATCCATTCGCAGATGGTAATGGGCGGATGGGAAGGCTGTGGCAGACATTGATTTTGAGCAGGTGGAATCCAATCTTTGCTAATATTCCTGTTGAGAGTTTGATCTATCAAAATCAAAAAGCCTACTATGATGCTTTGCAAGCAAGTACAGACCGAACAGATTCAGCCCCATTTATAGAATTCATCTTACAGATGATTTTAGATGCCATTCTTAGTTCAACCGATACCGCTCAAGACAGCGATCATGCTACCGCTCAAGCTGGCGATCATGTTCAACGGTTAATTTCAGCAATGAAGCAAGGAGACTATACTTTCGCTGAGTTGATGCAATTGGTCGGATTGACTCATCGAGCAACGTTCCAAAAGAATTACTTGAATCCTGCTATAGAAGCTGGCTTGATTGAGCGTACTATTCCAGATAAACCGAAAAGTCCGAAACAAAAGTATCGTCTTAAACCATGATTTAGCTTGAAAAATATTTTATTACATCTTTGCTTAAGTAGTTAGACATGAATGATAATCAAAAAGCGTAAAGTAAGTTTTTAAATGAATAATTTATTATTAATCAATAATTTATTTAATATTTTTCTTGATTGTGCTATTGGGGTTTGGTAAAAATAAAATCATTACCAAGTGTGAGATCGGTGTGATGAGTACTTTTGAAATGCAAGGTCTGACATGGAAGGCAAGATCGAAGTATCAACAAGATGCCATATTGATTGAAAATAAGGTTATTCAACATAATGGGCTGATCAGTAAACTTTACAGCCATTCTGAAACAGAATTATGGTGTGTTGCTGTAGCGGATGGGATTAGTAATAGTCCAGTAGCTGAGCAAGCATCCTATACGGTCTTAAAAGCTTTAATACAAAATAAAAAGATAGAACCTTGTCAAGCATTTACCATTCAGCAGTATCTTGTTGATCAATTAGCAAATAAAAAAAGTAGTTTTGGCGCCAGTTCAACACTCGCACTCATTCATCACGGTACAAGACAAGGTTTTGTAACCATTCAACATATTGGTGATAGCCGAGTTTATTTGTTTAGTCAGCATGATCAAAAATGGCACTGTCTGACGAGTGACCATAATTATCTTGAACAGTTAAGAGCAAATGGAGAAGTAAAAGCTGGAGAGAACTATGCCAGTATGTATGGTGCATTATTACAATACTTTTGTGCTGATCCCTTGCATGAAGTGATGGATTTTACAATAGCTGAGGAATTCTTAACTCAGAATGATGCCCTATTAGTCTGTACGGATGGCGTACATGATGTGATGGAGTGTACAGAATGGCCTCCATTAAAAGTAGATATGGAGCTTCGAACATGGTTACTCAATATGAAAGCGTCATTAGATTCAAAACAGGCGTATGACAATATCAGCATGGTCTTAGTACGAGCAAAAATTTAATTCATTGAGAATGGGGAAATTATGCAATCAGATGATCTTTTTGAACGTGCCAAATTATTCACAAAGGAAGTGGGTGTCGTTTCTGTATCGAGTTTACAACGCCATTTTTTAATTGGGTATTCTCATGCAGAACAACTACTTAGCCAGTTAATTGAAGCAAGTATTTGTGAATCTACAAAAACTTTTGTTCTAGATTATGGGTATGGCTATAAATTGCATCAAGGTATGAAATAACAACTTTAATAATTAAAAAATTTTATTTTTAGGATAATTTTTTATGGCTCAGCATCAAGTTGATCAACTGAAAACAGGAATTTGGTCAGTAAAAGAATTACTCTTAATTTTAGATCAACTCAGAATTCCTGATTATCAGCGTCCTTACAAATGGACAGAAAAAAATTTAAATGCCCTCGTCAATGATATACAGGAACATAAAGATAAATCTGCATATCGATTGGGTACTATCGTATTACACCGTGATAAAAATAATACGAGCCTTAAAAATATAAATATTGTGGATGGACAACAACGAACTTTAACTTTAATACTCCTTGTTTGGGCGGTTATTCAGAAGCAAGAATTAGATTTAGAACGAGAGGATCTGAAAACAGTTTTGAATGAAATATCGAATCAAATTAATGTCTTTATGGATGTGCAAAAATTTAATAGTGATATTAGCCATTACAATATTTATCAGAACTTTAATGCCGCTAAACGGATCGTTGCAGTAAACTTTTCCGAACAAGATATTGATTTTTTACTCAATAATTGTCAGGTTGCGGTTTTTATTTTAGATGATATTTCAGAGGCATTTCAGTTTTTTGATTCACAAAATGCACGTGGTCGTGATTTAGAACCGCATGATCTTTTAAAAGCTTATCATCTACGAGAATTTTCTGAACAGGAGCAACATTTAGAAGCGCAAACTGTTGCGCATTGGGAAAGTTTAGACTCGGCTCATTTGGCAAAGTTATTTTCGAACTATCTATTCCGTATTCGTCTTTGGTCAAGAGGAAAGTCCGCAAGATTTTTCAATAAAGATCATGTGCATCTTTTTAAAGGTATTCATCTTGGGCAATCAGACCATCATCCATATTTAGAACCATTACGCATAGCGCATTATTTTATTGATGACTATAACGCACAATATCAACGGCAAATAGATCGACAAGAAATGAGTTTCCCATTTCAGCTTGATCAAATGATCATAAATGGTCGTCGATTTTTTGAAATGGTTGAGCACTATGAAAAACAGATCAGTAAAGTGGTGGATCATCAAGATCAGTCTGAGAAGATCTCTATGTTTGGTGCAATATTACAAGATAGAGCAAATAGAATTATCAAAAGTTTGAATAAATTTCATGGTGCAAGCCATCGGTCAGGTGATGGCTATGTGCGAACCTTGTTTGATTCTGCATTGATTTTTTACATCGATAAATTTGCTACCGATCGGTTATCTGAGGCGATTGAAAAGATTTTTATTTGGGCATATCACAGTCGTATTAGTCAATATTCGGTGCAATTAGCAACGATAGATAATTATGTCATAAAAAATAATATATTCAGTTTACTGAAATATGCTCAATCACCCAGTGAGTTAATAGGATGGTCTCTCCCGATAGTTGATAAACAGGAAGGCACTAAAGTTGAGCCTTTGATCGAATTATTTAAAGAATTAAATTATATCAAACAGGAAAATCATAATGACAAATGAGTCAATCCAAGCTCTTAATGTTCAAGCCTTATTCGAGAATAAACAAACTTATATTATCCCGATGTATCAGCGTAATTATGCTTGGGGTGAGAAAGAAATTGATCAGTTAATTTTGGATATTCAAGATTATCAAAAGCAAACTGATCAATTAAATCAAGGACAGACTCAAGAAAATAAAAAATACTATATTGGAACTTTGGTTGTTTTTGAGCGTAGCAATAGCACTTATGAAATTATCGATGGTCAGCAACGATTTACCACTTTAACCTTGTTAGCGATTTGCCTGAAACGATTATCCAAAGAAGAAAAAATTGTTCTTGATATGTCTTGGTTTAATCAATTCAATCTTGATTTTCATAGTCGTCCAAAGTCTTCTTTAACCTTTCAGGCTTTACTCAGAGGCGATCATCTACAACATTTAAAATCATCCGAATATAACGCGGATTTAGTTCAGGGGTTTGAGTTGCTACAACGTGCAATTCAAAAAATCATCAAACAGGGTGACTTGAGTGTTTTTTGCAAATATTTATTTGAAAATGTAGTCATCACACAAGTTTTAGTTCCGAAAGATACTGATCTCAATCATTATTTTGAGGTTATGAATAACCGTGGTGAACAATTAGAAAAGCATGAAATTTTAAAAGCGCAATTGATGAGCGTATTGAATCAAATCAAAGATGAAGCAGATAAAACATCAAGCATGACACTATTTACGAGTATTTGGAACGCGACTGCCAATATGGAGCGTTACGTTCAATATGGTTTTTCCACAACACAGCGTGATGTGATTTTTGGAAAGGATTGGGGTGATTTTGTTCCTGAAAATGCTTCTAGCTTGCTCGAAATTTTTAGCAAAAATGTAGAATCACAAGAACAAACAAATTCGGAAAACAATTTTCAATCTATTTCTGAAATGTTAAAAAAAGTGCCTGAGCGTATTAGAAATAAAGATACAAAAGAAGAAAAGCCTGAACGATTCAACAGTATTATCAATTTTCCGAATTTCTTATTACAGGTTTTACAAATTTGGCTAAGTCAAACGATGCGTAATGAAAAAGTGGCATTGGATGATAAGCAACTGATTGATCAATTTGAAAAACATATTCTTTTAAAAGGGCAGGGAAACCCAGAGCATGAAAGGGTTATTGAGAATGTAAAAGGTTTTATGTTTACCTTGCTGAAGTGCAAATTTATATTTGATCAATACATTGTTAAACGGGATTATTCTACGGATCATGATGATTGGAGCATAAAAAAACTTAAACGATATGAAAATAGTGGTTCTTATGTGAATACATTGGATGGAGACAGTTCTGAAATTAATCAAAAAATTCTATTATTGATGACAGCATTTCATGTATCCACGCCTACTTTGTCTTATAAATACTGGTTAAATGGCGCACTGTATTGGCTTTATCAAAATAAAGATAAATCTGTGTCTGACTATTTTAATGCATTCCAACATTTAGCGAGAAAGTTTATTTTTCAGCGGTATCTAAATGAAAAACAGATTGATTATTTTGATTTGATTTATGGCAATCAGAAAATTGATGATTTTAAAATTGATCAATCCAAACTAAGCTTTGGAAATATTGAAAATAATTTTGTCTTTAACTATTTGGATTTCTTAATTTATTGTAATGCAGAAAAACGTAATTTAGATGATCGATATGATGTAATCAAAAAATTTAAATTTACGCAACGGAGTTCGGTTGAGCATTTTTATGCACAACAGATAGAGGGAGAGCGTGATGAATCAGATCATGAAAATTTACATCGCTTTGGGAACTTGTGTCTCATTAGTTCAAGTAAAAATTCAAGCATAGGGAATCGCTTGCCAAGTGCTAAACGTGATTATTTTATGCCTGAGATAAGGAAGGGTAAAATTGATACCCTTAAATTGTATTTGATGATTCAAACGCTTGAAGAAGAAAAAGTTTGGAAAAAAGAACAAATCCTAGATCACGAGAAAAAGATGCTTGATTTGTTTGAGTCAGATTACAAAGACTTTTGTGAAATGTGTGCTGGTGAATCTATTCAATAATTTGAATTGTGGATAAATCAAGACATATCTGCAATCAGTAAAATTCTATTCAAATCTGCTACAATTACGCCAATTTTGAATTCCCACTTTTTCAGTTTTAGTACATATTTAGAAATGTGTACATAACTGTGTACATATTGTAGATTTTTCTCATGTTTAAAGATCAATTAGCTAGAGAAGTAAAGGCTCGTAGAACCTTTGCTATTATTTCCCACCCTGATGCTGGTAAAACCACTATGACAGAAAAACTGCTGTTATGGGGACAGGCTATTCAGGTTGCAGGGATGGTGAAAAGCCGTAAGTCTGATCGTGGTGCTACATCTGACTGGATGGAAATGGAAAAAGAGCGTGGAATTTCCATTACCACCTCGGTGATGCAATTCCCATATAAAGACAAAATGATCAACTTGCTGGACACTCCAGGGCATGAAGATTTCTCTGAAGATACTTACCGGACTTTAACGGCGGTAGACTCCGCACTGATGGTGATTGATGGTGCGAAAGGTGTCGAAGACCGTACCATTAAATTAATGGAGGTGTGTCGTATGCGTGATACACCTATCATTTCATTCGTCAACAAAATGGACCGTGAAATTCGTGAGCCACTAGAGTTGTTGGATGAAATTGAAAATGTCCTCAAAATTAAATGTGTGCCGATTACTTGGCCAATGGGTACAGGCCGTGATTTCGCAGGGGTGTTTAACCTCATCGAAGAAAAATTTTATGTGTATAAATCAGGCTTTGGTTCAATCATTCCCGAGATAGAAGTACGTGATGGCTATAACCATGCAGATTTACGTGAAAAAGTCGGTGAATTGGCATGGGCAGCATTTGAAGAATCACTTGAATTGGTACAAATGGCGAATGAGCCATTAGACCGTGACGAGTTTTTAGCGGGTCGTCAAACCCCTGTATTATTTGGTACTGCTTTGGGTAACTTCGGTGTAGATCATGTACTGAATGCTTTTAGTGAATATGCGCCGCCACCAAAAGCACATCCAACTCAAGAGCGTGTTGTAGAAGCCGATGAAGAAGGCTTTAGTGGTTTTGTATTTAAGATTCAGGCCAATATGGATCCGAAACACCGTGACCGTATTGCATTCATGCGAATTTGTTCAGGTAAATATGAAAAAGGCATGAAAATGAAACATGTACGCATTGATAAAGATGTGCGTATTAGTGATGCTTTAACCTTCTTGGCAGGTGACCGCCAGCACTTAGAAGAAGCTTGGCCAGGCGATATTATTGGTTTGCATAACCACGGTACTATTCAAATTGGCGATACATTCACTTCAGGTGAGAAGCTACAATTTACAGGTATTCCTCACTTCGCACCTGAAATGTTCCGTCGTGTGCGTTTGAAAGACCCATTGAAGTCCAAACAGCTGCAAAAAGGTCTTAAGGAGCTTTCAGAAGAAGGTGCAACGCAAGTCTTTATGCCACAAAACAGCAATGATTTAATCGTAGGTGCTGTGGGTGTGCTGCAGTTTGAAGTAGTCGCCTATCGCCTGAAAGAAGAATATAAGGTTGATTGTATGTATGAGCCAGTCAGCATCAATACTGTGCGTTGGGTGTCTTGTGCTGATGAGAAAAAATTTAATGAGTTTAAGAAAAAAGCCCACGACCAATTGTCTGTCGATGGGGGTGGCCACTTAACTTATCTCGCACCAAGCCGCGTGAATTTACAGTTAATGCAAGAGCGTTATCCTGATATTGAGTTTAGAAATACACGCGAGCACTAAGCCTCAGGTTGATGATGCTTAATCTGGCAGATGCAATCAGCGTAGCGCAGATGAATGTTCGGCATGCCTAAAAGTTTCAAAATTAAAACAGCTTCTTTAGGAAGCTGTTTTATTATGGGGGCGGTAAAAGATTAAAGATTATTTTTGATAAATGAATTGGGGAAATCATGCAGCAAAAATCGGTTTATCTGGGTGCAATTTTGAGCGGGATTGTTTTGCTTAGCGCCTGTGACTCATCTCAACAAAATCAAAACTCAGATGAGCAAACCTCTATTTTTCAGAAAGATCAGGCAGAAGTTTTACCTTATTTAAATATCAAACAACAGGCGGCAGATATTGCCTTGCCTTTTTGTGAAAATAAAAACTGTATTGAATTAGAGGTGCAAACTTTAAATACCCAAGACGCATGGCTCAACAGTTGGATTGCTAAAAATCAGGCTATGGTGATTCAAGACCAGATCGGCTTAAAACAAAACATGAGTTTGCAGCAAGCCGTAGATGCCTATGTAAAAAAATCCGATGCTTGGCAGGCACAATTAGATCAAAATAAAGCTTATGAACTAGCGATATACACCCGTATAGCATATCAACGCAATCAATATGTCTTGTTGCAAGTCGGGGTAGATAGCCAACAGGAAGGTACCCAGGTCAAAGAACGCTATTATTTCTTTGTCGCAGATCGGAAGCAGCAAAAAGCCTTGTCTGTTTTAGATGTGATTGATGCCAAACAACAAACCCGTATGAATACTTTTGTACAGCAGGCCTATCAGGATTGGCTCAAAACACAAAGCAGTGACGTGAAAAAAGTAGCACCTGCCAAATTATACTGGGGGCAGGCAGATTGGTTTTTTGATGATCAGGGTTTAGGATTGCATTACCGCACCCATGAAATTGTCAAAGATGGCACGCAGTTAGACATTTACCTAAGCAAAGCACAAACACAACAAGTTTTAAAAGCAGAGATCTATCCATCTATGTTTTAGTAGATGAGTACGATGATAAGCAAAAATTGATGAAATCAAGGTTGTATCCATGTTGAAAAATAGAAGTATTTTGGCGATTAGTATTTTAATTACAACTTTAGGGATCACTGCATGTCAGCCAAAGAAAACAGAACCTGAAGCTGTTGAGCCAGAGCAAACGCAGACAGAACAGCAAAGCCTAAAACTGGTCGGCGATATTGAAAAACTGAATTTATCGTTGCCTAAATGTGATGGGAAAAACTGCCCTGAAATCTCAATTGAACGTTTGAATAGCAATCAGGCCTTTATCGACCATTTTATTGATCAGAAAATTATTCAAGAATTGGCACAAATTTTAGAAATTGCACCACAGCAGGCGGCTTCTGAAGCTGCTGCAATTGAGAAGACAGCCAGTGAAAATACTGCAGCCAGTGCTACAGATGCACCGGCCAGCAACCCCACTGAAGCAGTCATTGCACAAGTTGAAACTTTGGCACAAAAATTAGAAAAACAAACCTTGCCTTATGTGCAAAGCTTTTTGGCGCTTGATCAGGAACTGAAAGCTTTAAGTTCAAATCATAAAATAAGTTTGATGATTAAGCCTAAAATTTTAAATGCAAATCAGCCTTTGGCAACAGTAGTACTAAATAGCAGTAGTTATTTGGGCGGAGCACATGGTGCATCGGCACAGCAATACTATAATTTTGATTTAGAGCAGAAAAAATTAGTATTGTTAAATGACATTTTGTTAGAGAAGCAGCGTCCCCAATTGGAGCGTAAAGCTTATGAAGCGTTTAAACAATGGGTCATTGCATCTGAACTTTCCACCAATGTGGAAGAATATGAGCAAGCGTGGAAATTTAAGCTATCGGAAAACTACTATTTAGGTCAACAGGGTTTAATTTTGCAATATGCGGAATATGAAATCGGTCCTTATGTTGTTGGTTTGCCACGTTTAACCATTCCGTATGCAGAACTGCAGGGAATTATAAAAACTACGTATTTACCTGTAACAGAAGCAGCCTCTGAAGCAACCGCACAACCTGCTGAAGCCAGTGCAGTAAACACAACCAAAGCGAAATCTTAATATGAGCATTGCGCTGTTTGATACGCATACCCATTTTGATGTACCTGATTTTGACTCAGATCGGGAGCAATTGGCGTATGCGGCGAATGCAGCAGGCGTAGAACATTTGGTGCTGATTGGCTTTGTACAATCCCGTTTTCAGGATTTAATCGCCACACAACAGTTTTTAAATCAACTTGAGCAGGTGCCACAAAGTCATCTTGCACCAGGCTTGCATCCTTTTTATATTGAACAGCATCAAGACCAACATCTACAAGATTTAGAGCAGTTTTTGCAACAACAGCATTGTGTCGCTGTGGGCGAAATTGGTTTAGATACTTTTTTAGCTGAACATAAACAGCCCGAAGCGTTTCAAAAGCAGCAAGATTTTTTTGCCGCGCAATTGGAAATCGCTCGTCAGCAACATAAACCTGTACTGCTACATATTCGTAAGGCTCATGCCGAAACCTTAAAAATACTCAAACAGCAACAATTTCAGTTTGGTGGCATCGCACATGCTTTTAGCGGTGGGGTAGAAGAAGCCAAAGCACTGATCAAATTGGGTTTTAAAATTGGTGTGACAGGTCAGATTACCAATGCCAATGCAAAAAAACTGCGGCGTGTTGTGCAGGAAATTGGTGCTGAACATTTGGTTTTGGAAACCGACTGCCCCGATATGACGCCTTTATGTTGTCAGACAGATACTCAATCACGCACCCGTAATACCCCTGCGAATCTAATTTATGTGCTTGAAAGTTTAGCGGATTGTTTAGATATTGCACCGCAAACTTTAGCCGCACAGATTTGGCAGAATAGCATTCAAATATTAGACTTGCCTAAACTTTAGATGAAACAACACGAAGTCTGCGAAACGCAGTAAAATGCCCACACTTTGAAATTAGATTTGATTGCAGCATGACAGACCTTCTTCAAGATGATGAATATGAACGCCGTTTTGCAGGTGTGGCCAAAATTTATGGCGACAGTGCTTTTCAGCATTATGCCCAAAGTCATGTCATGGTGATTGGAATTGGCGGTGTCGGCTCTTGGGCAGTTGAGGCATTGGCACGTACAGGTATAGGCGAGCTGACATTGGTGGATATGGATGTGGTCGCTGCATCCAACATTAACCGTCAATTGCCTGCCATGAGTTCGACCTTGGGGCATGAAAAAATTAATGTTATGGCAGAGCGTTGTCGTTCTATTAATCCACGTATCAAAATTAATTTGGTCGATGATTACCTCAGTCCAGACAATGTCAAAGTCTTATTGGCGACTGCACCTGATTTGATTTTAGATTGCATTGATGATGTAAAAGCTAAACTAGCGTTGATGCTGCATTGTCGTTTTAACAAGATTCCTTTGATTGTGTCGGGTGGTGCAGGTGGGAAGCTTGATCCGTTGAAAATTCGGGTAGCCGATTTATCTAAAACCGAACAAGACCCTATGTTGGCTAAATTGCGTGCCCAATTACGCAGCAAAGGCATTTGTAAAAAGCCAAAAGAAAAGTTTGGTATTACCTGCGTGTATTCTATAGACAATCCATTTTCCAGTGCAGATGTTTGCCCAAGTGCAGGCTTACGTTGTGGTGGCTATGGTTCGGCTGTGGTGGTTACGTCCAGTTTTGCAATGGTGGCTGTGGCTGAAGTGCTGAAAAAGTTAGATGCCTTACAGGCTAAAAATACATAAATCAAAGCCATGCGAGGCATGGCTTATAAAAAAGTTCTTTGATTTTGCACATCGCCAATGACTTTATTCAGTAGGTCGTTGTAGCTGCTGCTCTTTTAAATAGTCTTCCGTACGCTGCATTGCTGCTTGAATATTGACCAATGCTTGCTCTACATCGGCAAAGGTTTTGGCGTTGCCACCACTTAGTGCCTGACGCCATTTTCGTGCACCTGGCAGGTTTTGGAATAAACCTAAAATATGGCGGGTAATGACAGAAAGTGGTGCACCTTGTTGTAGACGTTGTTCAATATACGGCAACATGCGCTGCATAATTTCAAAACGGTCAGGTAATTCTAGCCCCCATAATTGCCCAAGCTCTGCCAGTAAATAAGGGTTGTGATAGGCTTCACGACCAATCATCACCCCATCGACATGCTTGAGGTGTTGTTGGGTTTCGGCAAAGGTTTTAATTCCACCATTAATTTCAATTAACAATTCGGGGCGGTCTTGTTTTAGGCGATACACATCCTCATAACGCAGAGGCGGAACTTCGCGGTTTTCTTTAGGCGATAAACCTTGTAATAAGGCAATTCGGGCATGCACGATAAAGTTATTGCAACCTGTTTGAGCCACAGTATCGACAAAATGCAGCATCTCTGCATAAGAGTGCATGTCATCAATCCCGATGCGATGTTTTACGGTCACAGGAATATCAACCGATTGACGCATGGCGGCAATACACTCTGCAACCAAGTCTGGTTCTGCCATTAAACACGCACCAATTTTATTGTTTTGTACTCGATCACTTGGGCAGCCAACATTCAGGTTGATTTCATCATAACCCCAGTCTTGTGCCATTTTACTGCAGGTCGCAAGGTCTTTCGGATTTGAACCGCCCAACTGCAAGACAATAGGATGTTCTTCTTTGCTGTAATCTAAATGGCGCTTGGCATCACCAAATAAAATTGCGCCAGTGGTTACCATTTCAGTATACAGAATGATATTGGGGTTAAATAAACGTGCAAAAAAACGGTAATCGCGGGTAGTCCAATCCATCATCGGGGCTACGCTGATTCTCGGAGATTGAGTGTTTTCAATGTTTTTGTTAATAGTCATTAAAAATCATACCTTTAATCTATATTCTGCAACCTGCGAGAATTTGTTTGAACCTGTGTTTAGGTGGGTGAATCCGTTTGCATTTACACCAAATTTTACACCATAATAGAAAAAATAGCTTTTGGTGTAAATTATGGGTTCAATTACAGCAAGGAAAGGTGCAGATGGTAAAGTTAACTATCGTGCTGCGATTCGAATCACTCGAAAGGGCTTTCCTGCTTTTTCTGAAAGTAAAACATTTCACTCAAAGAAATTAGCTGAAAACTGGATTAAGAAAAGAGAAGTCGAAATTCAAGAAAATCCTGATATTTTGCTTGGCAAAGAAAAGTTGATTGATCTGACCTTATCAGATGCCATAGATAAATATTTGGATGAAGTCGGGAGCGAGTACGGAAGGACGAAACGCTATTCTCTGCTCTTAATTAAGAAGCTACCAATTGCGCGCAATATTATCACAAAAATAAAATCAGTACATTTGGCCGAGCATGTGGCTTTAAGGAAGGGTGGAATTCCGTACCTCGATCTTGAACCTATTGCGACTAGTACACTGCAACATGAGCTTTTACATATCAGAGGTGTTCTTTCTCATGCTGCTGTTATGTGGGAAATGGATATTGATTTAAATAGCTTTGATAAGGCTACTGCTCAGTTAAGAAAAACACGTCAAATATCCTCCAGTCAAAAAAGAGACCGACTGCCTTCGAGAGATGAATTGATTGCATTGACGAAGTATTTTGCAGAACGATGGAAGCTAAATCGTTATGGCTCTAAATACCCAATGCATTTGATTATGTGGTTTGCAATTTTCTCATGCAGACGTGAAGCTGAATTAACACGATTGTATCTTCGAGATTATGACCCACATCATTCAACGTGGAAAGTGCATGATTTAAAGAATCCTAATGGTTCTAAAGGTAATCATAAGTCATTTGATGTACTTGATCCTTGTAAGGTGCTGATCAAAAGACTGAAACATTCAGAAGTTCGAGAACGGATGCTAAAGCTTGGACATAATGAAAATTTGTTATTGCCTTTGAATCCCAAAAGTTTGGGTAAAGAGTTTAGAGAAGCTTGTAAAATTTTGGGGATTGAAGATTTACGATTTCATGACTTGAGACATGAAGGCTGTACTCGATTAGCTGAACAGAGTTTTACTATTCCTGAAATTCAGAAAGTAAGTTTGCACGATTCTTGGGGGAGTTTACAGCGTTATGTATCAGTGAAAGCGAGAAGAAATATATTACAGTTGGAGGAGGTGCTACGCCTCATCGATGAAACGTAGCAAAATCTTTGGATGCCTCTGAATATTGCTTATCCAAGACAGCAGCAAGATCCTTAATGTGTACCAAAAATGGAGCACGTTTACTTTTATCTATTTTGAATACTGAGAAAGGGAATTGTTGATTATTCGCTTTTCTCAGTGCTTCGGCTTTGCTGAGGTGGGGATAATAGTCAGAAACTACTGTCATTAGTTCAACGGTCATAGAACGATACTTTATAAAAAGTAGTTCGGTAGTATTAATTTGAAAGCAATTCATGAAGTGGGTATTCCATACATAAAACTTTTTTAATTTGAATGGGTCACCTTTGAAGTAAGGCTGACCATCCCTATGTCTTAATCTTATTTTTTTGATGTAGGTCTTTATGTAATACTAATAATTAGAAATAATATTTTACTAGAGTTGTGGTATAACATATTGAAAACTATTATTTAGATTCATAAATGAAAAATTGCACACTTCTTGATTTTGAGCAATTGCAGGATGAAATTCTGAATTGCTTTTTGGATCATGCTGGACGTTTTTTAAGAGAACATAAAATAATAAGTGATCCTGACCCAAAGACTGAGTTTGAAGCGTCAGAACGCGAATTTTTGGTTGAACTTATGGTAGAGCATAGCCAAATGCAGTTCTTTGGTGAAACGTATTCGGTACAGGACTTGCTGAATTTGCTTGGTCAAATTAATACGGTAATAGAGGGGATTCGTGATTATAGACAGCAGCAGATTAATGAGAAATATTCTGAAATATTAAATAAATATATTGAGTTGATTGTTGATGAAGGCGGTAGAGTCTACACCTATAACCCGAGTTTGAAGCGTAGAATCAATGGAATTTTGAATATAAGAAAACGATATGCGCCGCTGTTGCATAAAAAGCTTGAAATATTCTATTCAGAATTAACTGGTTATGCTCAAAAAAATGGCAGATTTAAAAATGCTTCGCAGGCAGTACAACTGATTTTACCCACGCTGCAAATCAAGTTTAGAGAGTTTGATTTGCAATGGGTTCAAAGCAGATTAGAGACAAATAAACAGAAAATTTTAGATTTAACAGAAGCCAGAAAAAATAACGAAAATAAAGACACCTGTGAAGATGATGATTTTGGTGTGTCATTTAAAATTCAGGATAGAACCTATCTAAACCAGATCAGGGAATTACAGAATGAAAATAAAAAATGGGAACAGTTTCTACAGCATCCAGAGCGGTATTTTCCACAGCAAAAGCAACTCCCATTTAATACAGCATATTGCGATGAAGTGCTGGTCAATCACTTAAGGCGTCGTCCTGATTTATTGAAAGAGATTATCCAAGTTCAATTATGAATATCATTGAGGTGATGAGGGGGGCTCGTTCTTAGGCAGCAAGTGGATGAGGTGTGCTATTGCTGCTTGCTCCTAGAAATGAGTAACTGTTAGCTCAGGTTTGAGCTGGTACAACTTCATCGTCATTTTGTACGGTACTGCCATATTGATGATGCTGATCAAATCCTAAAGCATAATTGGTATTTGGTTGATTTTTGATTGTTAAAAATTGCTTTTGTTTTGCGCATTCATTTCTCAATTGAGTTTCAATTTCGCTAAGTGCTTCGGGTGCAAGAGTTTGGTTAATGCTTTGTTGATCTGCTTCGTTAATCTCGCCTAAAAAAGCTTTAATTTTCTCTAATTCAATGGTTTGATTTATAGCCAATTGAATTAGGTATTCCTCAAATTCTTTTGCAGATTTGCTCATGTTTTCGTGGATGATATTTTTTTGGTGCACGAGTTCTTTTTCGAGTTCTGTAATTTTTTCATCCTTAAATTTCAATTCTTGCTTTAAATTATAATCATGATTTAAATTTTGCTCTTTTTTGAGTCTTGATATTATTTTATCTTTTTCACTTAATTTAAAATTATGTGCATCAATTAAAAATTCTAAGCAGTTATCTAGACTTTTAAATTTACAATTTTTTTTAATTTTCTCAAGTTGTTTTAATATATTTTCGTCCATTGTTATTTGTTTGGTGATACGGTTGGCTTTCTTTTTCTCAGAGTGGTATTTAAATAAAAGGAATTTCTTTTTTAAAATTGAAAAATGTTCATCATTAGTTTTAATAATAAAATTTGTTGTCTCACATATGAGGGGGTTTGTAAATCTTTCGTTTGTGTGGGATGTCCTAGCCGGGTTTTGTAGAGAATCTGATATTAAATTCTCATGTGATCTAGGTTGGGGGTGATTTGTAGATATGTAAACAATCTTTTGGCTAGGTTCATCAAGCTCAGTTAATAGACTTTCCTTCATGTAGCTCTCTTGATCCAAGAAATCTTTTTTTAAGTCCGTGTCAGTCGATAACCATTTATCTAAGGTTAAATGTGGTCGTGCCATTTTACAATTCATAAATATTTACTTAACATTTATATATCAGTAATTAAATATTAAGTAAATATTAATTATGCATTAACTGTTAAAAAAACAAATTTCAATTATCATTTCATGCCTATCATTATTGCTGTAAAATACATATACCCAAAGGAGAACTTGGTGTGTGGGAATTTTTAGCATGAGTATTCAGGATTCTGAACAGCGCTTTTTGGCGCTATTTATGGCTTTCTATCAAAGGGTGGAGGGGCAAATTTCAGCCTATGCTTTTTGGGCATTAATCACGTTTATCAGAAATTTTGGAGTCGGAAGTACATCATTGCCACTCGGTGAATTATCAAAAGTGATCGGCATACAGGTTAAAAAATTACGGGGTGTATTGAATGAGTTGGAACAACAGGGAATATTAAAAATAGATTTTCCTGAAACTGGAAAAAGGTCTAGAGTTCGTCATTTACAACTTAATCTTACTTATATAAGGCTTGATTCAGCCACGTCTATTGAATGGTTAGAAAATAGTAATAAGCGTATGGTTAGGCAGATCCCTTTATTAAAATTAATTCAGACTTTATTTATAAAGAGTGATGGCATAAGTATTAGCAATTCACCTAAAAAAATAGAGATCGACTGCTATCTTGATTATCGAAGTTATCTTGTTTTATTACGGTTGCTTTACGGTGCAGACTCGTTTGGGATTGTTATAGGGTGTGGAATTGGTGAAATTGAGCGAGCCACGGGTTTAAGCAAACAATCTATTTATCGCGCTATACAGCAGCTTAAAAAAAACGGATTTATCCGCTGCCAAGCGGATGGCGCAATTCGAAATAGTTTTATTCAAACAGAGTCTCCAATATACGCTTTAAACCTTTCGCATAGGTTTTGGGGGGGTGCTGCGATCTACGGCAAATTTTATATTTTGAAGTACCCCCAGCCGCATGTTTTTGAAGTTCAGAAAGTGGCCTCTATTTTTACTATGCTGAATCCAAAGAGCGACTTGTTGTCAAACACTAAAAGTGAAGATTCAGGTGTTGGCTTGAAGGTGTTGAATTGCAAAAACTATTATTTGTTACATGATCCTTTGTGCTGGATGAAACCGTTTATTCTTCGGTCTCGTGATGCTGTAGGTTATGCAAATTATGTTTTGTTACAACAGCAGGAAATAATGAAGTTATATGATCATTATGTCGAGCTAAAGCGGTTACATCCAGAGAACCCATTATCAGCGACGTTTTATTTAAAGCCGCATGAAAATATTTTGAAGGATGAGGCGGTTTTGGGTCATTTAGCATCTATCCAGCATACTAAACTCAGCGGGATGAACAACCGCTTAGGTCTTTTTCAAAGCTTGCTTGAACAGTGGTGCTGCCAGATATACAGTCAGAATAAATCGCTTTTTAAAATGCTGAAAGAAGCTAACCCAGTAGTAATCGATGATGAAAGCTTTGAGCGTTTAGGGTGCACAGACTTTCTCTATCCGTATTCATTGCAAGCGACTCAAATCAAAACAATCAAAGAGGATATGACGCTAAAAAATGAGTCTGATAAAATTGAATCAATGATCACCTTCAAGTTAAATGCTGAGCAGTCCAGAATTCATCAGTTTTTAATGGCCCTTATGGATCTAATTGCATATAACCAAATTTATTTTTTTCAGCAATGTATGCGGAAACATTCTGATATTGACCAAAAGCTCAGTGCAACTAAAAGTAGTTTGGAAAGGGTGTTGGTAAATGCAACTGAAATAGTGACGCCTTTTAGGATTTTACCTCGGTCATTTATACAGAATACATACAGCTGTTGCTTTGTCCCTGATCAGCATGCGGAAACTAACAGGTATTTCTTAAGTGAATTGGCGTTTCAAGAACCCTTTCAGGATGGAACTCGCTTTGATTTTCCTACACAGCAAATAACAGACATTTCACCAACACTGGCAAAACTTAAAGATTACGGACTGCTGCATCATCACTGTTTGTCATTATTCGAATAGTTTTTTGCGCTAAGTTTTTTTTGAAAAAACCATTTTTCTGACCTAACTATCGTAACGCTAAAATATATAAAAAGCCTAGCTTAGCCGAAGGTCTGGAAATTCTGCTGGTCAGCTAGGCTATGGTTATTGCTTTTACGCTAAGACGGTTTTATATATTATTAATATATAGAGATTAATACTAATAATAGATTAATGACTGTAGCGTATAGAACTATAAATACTAGATATATCAATACAATCACTGTTACTCATACAGATAACAAGAACAGTTAGACATGTCATGCAGATATGAATATATACCCAATATGCATGATGATAGGGACCAATAGTCCATGTAGAATGAGAGCACTATTCGATAAATGCGGATAGTGGATGACTTGTCCTTACTTGAGATAAAAACACTTTTTAAAAAAATAAGTCGATTGCTTAACTATGACGTGAATCATAGTTAAGGAAGTTCAACGTGTTCCCATTGGATTTAGATGATCAGGCAGGGGTGATGTATACCATTCATCGCTTTGTAGATGTATGTCTTAATTTTGATATTTCAGACGAAGCATTCATTTTCAACCTAGAACGCTTGTATTGCGCATTTGAAGCGTTTAAACAAGAAGGGCTTGAGTATGCAGCATCGCTTAGGGCGTTTATTGCAGTTACTGAATACGTCAATAGCCAACGTGGCATGCTTAGCTTTGCTGAATATCTGACAGGGCTTTCAATAGGGGAAATTAAGGCATTAAGACGAATCCTGCATGCGCATCGAGGGCTGATACGTGATGAGATCAAAAGCTTTGCGAGACAGAAAGAGTTGAATCGAGTGGCATTACTTGAGGAGTTCGAAGGCGCAATTAAGGGGTATTATTCGGTTCTAGTGATCAGAGTGGATTTGAGCTATAGCAAGGACAGCATGAGTGAAATTACTGTAAATGACTTCTATCAGCATATCGGAAAACTACGTGATTTGATCACTGATAAGAATGGATATTTTGATGCACTTTTGACCTATGCGATCGCACTGGAGCAGGGTATAACCAAAGGCTTTCATGCTCATTTAACATTGGTGATTAATAGATCGAAGCATCAGAGTGATTATAAAATTGCTGAGGGAGTGATCGATAAGTGGAAGGAAATCACATTCGATAAGGGTTTTGGGCGGAACATCAACACGACAGCGAATAAAGACAACTACGAGAAGCAAGGTCGTTTAGGCATTGGAGATATTCGTCGAACAATACCCGAACAAGGCAATAATGCTTTGGGTGCAGTTGCGTATCTCAGTGACCCAGATAAATACGAGCAGACGTTATTGGTTAAACCACGAGGGCGTAAAACGTTTTATAAGGGGGATTATCAGCATCATGGTCGCCCAATACCTGACACAGAAGAAAATAGAAGAATCAAAGAGTGGAATGCGCAGACCGCTTTAGCAAAGCTGGAAGAGGAGATTTGGTTTAAAAAATTATGAACATGCCAGTTCTATGAAGTTAATTAATTCGTAGGACAACACATGAGCCATTCAGAGTTAGAGTTTGTTACAGCACCCCGATTAGAACAAGACGTTTTAGAGCATTACCAAACGATTCGCTTTGCTCCAATTCCAGAAGGTACTGATTACGATGCTCATCAAAAAAATATAGATCAGGAGTTCAAGCGGAAACTGTCGGGTTATTTTTCAGCATGGCGCAGAATGATGGCCGTTGGCATTCATGAGCATTTATCTTTTTCCTTTTGGGCAGACAAGTTCTTTCAGGCTTACTGCAGTGTATTACAGGAAGAGCAGATTCGGTTCTTTGAGGTCACGGCGCAAAGAAGCGCTGATTTTTATATCAATAAGATCGTAAAGCGGTTGAGAATACTGTTTGAAAGCACCAGCTTGACTGAAGAAATGCATAAGCTGAATGAGCGATACGAGAAACGGATTGAAAAGCTGAGAGAATCCTATTGCAATACCAGTCAGCTCTATCCCGATGCTGCAGATTTGAAACTAGAACTGAGCTTAAATGATACAGGAAGTGAAATTATCGGCATACGGCAGCTAGAGCGGTATTTATTAAATTTTCAAAAAAGTCTAGCGGCTGAGTATTGGTATAGAACACAAGTCGTTTACCGCTTTTATCAGATTGTACGGGATGATGTTCAGCAGCGCTATGTGATTCACTTTTATCTGAGCTTTAACCGATCACTCTATTCTGACCCTTTGGGATATTGCAATGAGATCAGAGAGCACTGGATGAGAACGACTGGATATCTGGGCACATGCGTTTATCCAGAAATGCATCATCAGCTTTCCGATGCTGATGCACAAAAAGCGTTGCGGATTGACTGGATCATGCAAGAAGAAGCGGGCTGTCCTTTGGGTGCATTAAATAGCATGCCGGAGAATCAAACGGGTCAGTTTGGGCTTCCGAGTAGAATCTGCATCTACCCGAAAGGATTTAAATGGTTTGATGGAGCCCCTGTACGGCGCTGAAAATTCATATTGCATTCCAGCACTTGCTTGACGCTCTACATTGCGCAGATTATCCTTAGACTGCTGACCTACATCGTCAGCGGGTTTTAGCAGACCCATTTACCTAAGTACACTAAAAAGTCTAACTTTTTGGTGGGTATCCCTACGTACCCCCTCTGCGGCGGAACGGGAGGGGGGACGTCTTCGGACGTGCTGATTTCTTAGGTATCAGTCTGCTAACCCGTCTTCTGTTTCGCCACCATCATTTAGCAGTGATTTGGTGAAACTTCTTTATACCTAAGGAGTACGCCATGCGCTTACATCAAGACCGTCTTTTATATTTCTCTTTTTTAATGTGTGTGCTCGATCTACACCACAGGGGTAATGTGACCTGATGCTGTGTATTTCATACATTGCTGTGTAGATCACTTTCTAAGAATAAAACTTTTTTAAGTACATATTACCGATATGAAGATGAATCTCTCATGCTGTTTTTGAGGGGGATAGATTTGTGTGCTTTATCGTCTATAACACTTCAAAAAAACATAGATATTCATTCTAACATTCATGCATGGGGAGCACTGCGTCTGATTAAGACCAAGACCAGTGATGCCTATAAAAAAGAGAAAATGATGATGTTTAAAACTTTCCTAAAAACTGCCCTTATTTCATCACTACTTGCAGGCGCATCATTGGCGCAGGCAGGCTGGTTTGCACAAGCCAGTGAATCCTACCTTGTTCAAGCACGTCATACAGGCGGTGGGGTTTATCAATGTCTTTATAAAACCAATCCTGGCAACCGTGGTTGGCGTAATTTCACGGTGAACTTTCAAGGTGGTTGTCCACGCTTTGTTCACTTTAATGCGCAGAATGGTCAAGTCACTGTGCCCAACTAAATGAGGGGAACATTCAAATGACTCAAAAAACCATATTGGGCTTGGCGGCAATCTTAGCCCTGACCTTGATCAGCATCGCAGGCTTCTACTTCTTTAGCCATAAACACACAACTGAAAAAACGGTTCCAGCCAGTACTTCTGAGGTCAGCTCTGCACAACCTTTAGAATCCGCCAGTTCAGAAGCAGTATCCACTGTGATTGCAGCGGCAGAAGTGGATGGCATCGATGTCAAAGAATTGACCACGGGAAGCAAGCGTCTGAGTCCATCAGATCATGAACCTGAATTGCTGAGTTTTGAGTTTGATCAAAACCTTAAGGCGGTGGATACCTTACTGTCGATGCTGCCTTATGATGAACTGCCTGAATTTGAGCAGGACAATATAGACAAGTATCAGCGCTATATCTTTGCCAAAGCCGCAAAAGATACAGGCAAATCAGTGCAAGACTTTAGCTTGCAAGAACATGGCGCACTGGAATCGGAGCAAGCGGGTAATCGCTACTACGTTTATAAATTTGATAACGGCACAGACTGTGAAATCCATCTGGCCAGCATTGACTTAAATACAGGCGATTATGGCGTGAGCTATAACTACTGCTAAGGATGAATTTGATGAAGCAACTTTTAAAACCCTTACTCCTCGCAGTGACTACAACGACAGGCATCATGTTGAGTGGCTGTAATGCAGGTCTTGATCCAAACACGTTTACGGTCGAACTCGATGTAATTGATACCAGTAACTGGTATGCCCAAAATCAATCCGCTACGGTATTGACCATCCGTTCCAATATTGCAGAGCCTATCGATGTCAGCCATGTTTCTGTCAATCATGGACAATGTCGTTATGAAGGCTATCGTCGATCATTGGAATATCCGCAGCATTTTAAGATGGGGCAACGTTTAAGACTGAAATTAACAGACTGTAGCTACAGTAATGTGGTGCAGGTTGATGTCGAAACAGATAAAGGCACTGCAAGCTACAGCTTTCAATAACCGTCGTGCATTCTAAATGTTAAAACACAGCATTTAAATTTAGATGAAACACCAAATCAAACCGTGTCCTCAATGGGCACGGTTTTTTTATGCCCTTCATCCAGCGCTTTGCACTGAATTCATTTCGCAAGGAATCCCCATGTCTTTTATTCGATGTCCCTACTGTCAGTCTACGCATGTCAGACAAACCGACTCAGGCAATACGCATGCCAATTATTTTGAGCAACTACAACGTTGTATCTCACCAACACAGATGGCGATGTTGGGGATGCAAGTTGCACGAAAATCAGGCTTTTCACCACTCTTCGGTGCAGCCGTTGGGGTAGTGGTGGGTGGTGTACTGGTGGTGGTGAGTCAGTATGCCTTTGAAAAATACTACAGCAATGCCGAGCAGTATCTCTGTCTGGATTGCCAACAAGCGTTTGCATGGATGCCGTAATCGCATCTCTGACTTTACACGGTTGCATCTTTAAATCTTTACATCTTTTACTTTTATTTGAGGAATAATCAAAATGGCACATCAACTTGAACAAATGGCGTATGTCGGACAAACCCCATGGCATGGTCTGGGCAATCAACTTAGCCAAAACCAACCGATTGAAGTCTGGGCCAAGCAAGCAGGTATGGACTGGCGCATTGAATCATCCAATGTCAGCTACATGGCTCAAAACTCACGTGGACAAAGCATCATCATGCCGTATGAAGAACAACGGGTACTGTACCGTTCAGATACTCATGCGCCTTTATCGGTGGTGAGTCAGCGTTATCAAGAAGTCCAACCAATGGAAATTCTGGAGTTCTACCGTGATCTGACTGAGCAATCAGGCTTTGAACTGGAAACCGCAGGTGTCCTAAAAGGTGGGAAAAAGTTCTGGGCCTTGGCACGTACAGGACAAACTGCAGAATTGAAAGGTGGGGATGTCAGCAATGGCTATATTCTGCTGGCAACCGCATGTGATGGTACTTTAGCCACCACCGCACAATTCACCAATATCCGTGTGGTGTGCAACAACACTTTAGCCATTGCCTTGCGTGGACAGAGTTCCAATGCAGGCGTGGTCAAAGTACCGCACAGTACCAAGTTTGATGCTGATAAAGTCAAAGATCAACTCGGTATTTCAGTGAAAACATGGTACGACCATATGTATGAAATGAAACAACTTACCCAACGTAAAGTCACCCAGAAAGAAGCAGCGGCTTATTTTGATGCGGTATTTAACAACAATAGCCTAAGTGCGATGGAACAGGAGGATAACATCATTCAGTACTACCGTAATGTTGCATCCCAAGCCAATCCACAGCCGAATAAAACTGAACCGAATGGACGTGCCATGACCAAAGTCATGAATATGTTTAATGGGCAGGGACGTGGAGCAGACCTATCTTCAGCCAAAGATACCGCTTATGGACTGCTTTGTGCGATCACAGAATTTGTCGACCATGAACGTCGAGCGATGAGTACCGATCACCGCCTTGATTCTGCATGGTTTGGTGCAGGCGCAGCATTGAAACAACGTGGATTGGAGCAAGCTTTATATCTTGCAGCCTAAATTTTATCTTGTATCCCTCTTTGCCACATCTTCGGATGTGGCTTTTTTTATGCCGTTTTAAAATCAATGATAGAAGGATAAACCCATGAATCAGATTATAAACCCAACAGTAACGTCTCAATCTCAGTATTTACCAACTGTAGCCAATGACAAGCTTAAACAAAGTCAATCAGGTTCAAAACGTAGCTTAAATGCCAAACGTCTGATCAACACCAAACAACTGGACTATCAGGCATGGCTTGAAGTGCGTAAACAGGGAATAGGCAGCAGTGATGCCGCAGCTGCCTGTGGCTTGAATCCCTATATATCGATGCTGGAACTGTGGCTGATTAAAACAGGACGGGTAAAGCAAAACATTGATGATGAAAGCTCAGGACATGCACCTTTATATTGGGGCAAGCAGTTAGAACCGCTAGTGGCTGAATACTACAGTCTGCATACCAACAGCAAAGTTCGTCGGGTCAATGCGGTGCTGCAGCATCCTGATCCTGACAAAGCCTTTATGTTGGCGAACTTGGATTATGCCGTGGTGGGCAATGAAGACGTGCAAATACTGGAATGCAAAACCGCAGGAGAATATGGCGCTAAACTGTGGCGAGATGGTGTGCCGTTATACGTGTTGTGTCAGGTACAACACCAACTGGCGGTGACAGGTAAACAAGCGGCACATATTTGTGTCTTGCTGTGTGGGCAGGAAACCAAAATCTACAAAGTCAGTCGTAACGAAGCCCTGATTGAACAGATCATTCAGGCAGAACGATTATTTTGGGAATGTGTTGAAAATGATGTTCCACCAGCAGTGGATGCCAGTGAATCGGCAGCCAAAGCTTTACAACAGCTCTATCCTGAACATACCCCACTGAGCTGTGTTGACCTAACGGAGGTCGAACTTGCCAATGAACTGTTTGATCAGTTGATAGAGGAAAAACAGCAGATTGAACAACACCAAAGCCAGTTTGATCTACTCAAACACCGAGTTCAGGCACTGATGCAGGAACATGAACGTGCCGTATTTCAGCAAGGTTCAGTGACATGGAAGAAGAGCAAGGATAGTATTAGCCTAGACATCAAATCCTTACTTCAGCACCAACCTGAACTCATTCAACAGTACCCACTGCAGAAAGCAGGCAGTCGTCGTTTCAACATTTATCACGATTAGCTCAAAACTTAGAGTTAATCACTCAGCAAGAAGCAATCTGAAATCCCGTGCAGCCCTGCATGGGATTTTTTTATGCCGATTTTATTTTAAGCAAACAGTGCAACACTTCTAAACATCTCAACGACAGAGGAATTTCAACATGATTAAAGGTCTAGCAATCACACCACCCATCTTGGGCCGGATCAGTATTGGTCGTGTAGTCGAAAAGAATGGCAAGCGTCTGCCTGAGAAAGACGATCAGTTCACCATTACCAGTCAAATACAAGGCAAGGATGGTTGGGTCAAACACCCCTTGGATGAGCAATTGCGTAGTCAAGCACCGAATCAAAAGCTGCGTAGCATTCCTGTGCGTATGATCTTCAATGATCCTGAATTGAACTTACGTGCCGAGTACAGCTTGTTTGACCGACAGACAGGTCGCCCGATTTGTGTGGGGAATGGTCAGACCTGCCAACGCATGACATCACAAGGTGTAGAGCAACATCCTTGTCCATCACCCGACTTATGCCCACTTGGACAAGGCGGGCATTGCAAGCCTTATGGACGTCTGCATGTCAATTTAGGTGAAGCAGATGAGTTTGGGACTTTTATTTTCAGAACCACAGGCTTTAACAGCATTCGCACTTTGGCAGCACGTTTGAATTACTACCATGCAGCATCAAATGGGTTGCTTTCATGCTTGCCACTGCAGCTGACCTTGCGAGGAAAGAGTACAACGCAAAGTTATCGTCAACCTGTGTACTACGTGGATTTAACGCTCAGGGATGGCATTCATTTACAAGAGGCGATTCAAACAGCGAAGGAAATTGACCAGAAAAGTAAGTTGTGTGGTTTTAATCAGGCTGCTTTAGATCAAATGGCACGGCAGGGTTATGGTAATGCACGATTTGAGGTGAATGCTGAGGAGGGACTAGATTTGGTTGAAGAGTTTTATAATGATAAGGGTTTTGAGTCTGAATCGGTACAAACTGAAATCAAAAATAAATCTAAATCAGAGCTTAAGTCCCATCAGGGAGAGGGTGTTGTACAAGAGATTCAGAAAAGCTTGAAGCAGAATGTAAGGATTGTAAATTAAAAAATTTAAAGAGAACAGCGAGTTCTCTTTAATTTATTTTTTTTGTATTAAAAAACAAATAAGATGATTGAATCTAATACCAAGCGATACCAAGCAAAAACTTTTAAAGTATGTTTTTCTACAAATTTAACCATGGCTTTTACCACAAGCAAAGCTGCGATGAATGCGGTTACAAAGCCTACGGAAATATTCAATAAATTTT
Organism: Acinetobacter sp. SCLZS86; assembly: GCF_021560715.1. Taxonomy (NCBI): domain Bacteria; kingdom Pseudomonadati; phylum Pseudomonadota; class Gammaproteobacteria; order Moraxellales; family Moraxellaceae; genus Acinetobacter; species Acinetobacter sp. SCLZS86. The sequence continues at coordinate 2,644,384 of NZ_CP090864.1, read as the reverse complement.
CTGAAGTTAAAACATCAACGTTGCGAAATATGTCTAAGTAACGGCACCAATAATGGTTGCACCAGACCGTGAAGTCCCCGGAATCATCGCAAGACATTGAACCAAACCAATAACAATGGCCTGTTTGAATCCAATATTGGTTGCCTCAATGGTTTGGACTTTAAAATTTTTAGCTTCTACAGCAAAAATTAACAGTGCACCAATAATCAGTGCAGATGCCACAACCGAAGGACTGAATAAAACTTGTTTAATAAAATCAACAGCTATAACTCCGATCACTACTGCAGGAATAAATGAAATGAAGACATTTATCGCAAAACGTCTCGCATGGTAATCACCTGATATAAAACCATGTAGTAGATTAATAATTTTTTTACGGTAGAGCCAACAAACGGCTAAGATTGCGCCCAGTTGAATGACAACTTCAAAGACACGGCCTGAGTCTGAATGAAAATCAATTAAATGGCCAAATAAAATTAAATGACCAGTACTGGAAATGGGTAAAAACTCCGTTAAACCTTCTATAAAACCTAAAAATAAGGCTTTAAGTACTGAAATTATATCCATAAATAAAGTGAGTCACAGAATAATAATAGCCATCACTTTTAAGATATTTTTCTGCATTTATAAATTCACTGAGCCAAATTTTTACGCTTTCTTTACGCGGCATCCAAAGTTATGGATAGAGACTTTACGGTTTTATTTTTCATACTAGATAGTGGAATATCCCAATGCTTAGGATGAAAAACATGAGTGCGGTCATTCACGCGCATCAGCAGGTACAGCATCAAAAAAATTGCGTTGTACAAAACAATCAAAATATATCTTATTTCAACTTCTTTAAGCAGATTTCAGCTCTGAAACATAGGAGTGAAATGCCATGTTAGAGTTTGCTTTGCTTTTAGCCATCGTCTTTGTTCTGGCTTATCCCTTGGGTAAATACCTCGCAGCGATAATGCACAACCGCGAGATGAAAATTGATCCTCTATTCAATTGGATTGAAAAGCCCATTTACGCGGTTTTAGGAACCAATCCCAAACGGGGAATGAATGTCAAAACCTATTCATTCAATTTTGTCATGAGCTGTGCGGTGATCGGTTTGGTGACTTGGATTCTATTTATGGTTCAAGCCAGCCTGCCGCTGAATCCAAACCATGCACCGAATATGTCATGGGATTTGGCGCTGCATACCATGATTTCATTTTTGACCAATACCAATCAGCAGCACTATTCAGGACAGGCGCAACTGTCATATTTATCGCAAATGGTTGGCATTGTCGGCTTGCAGATCATCACGCCGATGATGGGGCTCGCAATGGTGGTGGCAACAGTACGAGCACTATTTTATAAACAATCCAATGTGCTTTCTGAAACCGATAAGCAAACCAGCTTTAAGCATAAAGTGCAGCAAATTGATGTCGGCAACTATTGGGCTGATGTGATTCGTCCGACATTCCGCTTTTTGATTCCTTTATGCATGGTTTGGTCATTGCTGCTCACTAGCCAAGGTGTGCCATCGACTTTTCAAGGCGGACCAGAAGTTCAAGTCATCGATCAAAGCAGCGAATTAACAGCGCAAAAAATACCTTTAGGCCCAGTTGCACCAATGGTGGCGATAAAGCAATTAGGTAGCAATGGTGGTGGCTGGTATGGTCCGAACAGCAGTGTACCTTTGGAAAATCCGACACCATTGTCAAACTTTCTAGAAATGCTTGCGATTTTACTGATCCCTGTTTCGGTGATTTTCATGCTGGGCTTTTTCACCAAACGTGCCAAATTCGCTGGCTTTGTCTTTGCTTCGATGCTGCTGATGTCGATCATTTCCGCAGTCAGCGCTATCTGGTCAGAAAGCCTTTCATCGACGTCAACATTGCTTTCAGTCATGGAAGGTAAGGAAGTGCGTTTTGGCGAAGCATCTTCTGCCTTGTGGTCAGCGGTCACCACCCAAGTCAATAACGGGTCTGTGGATATGATGCACGATTCATCTGCTCCGCTCACAGGCATGGTGCAATTGTCCAATATGCTGATCAATGCCATTTGGGGCGGAATTGGCTGTGGTTTGCAGCAATTCATTATTTATCTGTTTTTAGCGGTCTTTATTGCTGGCTTAATGACAGGGCGTACTCCAGAGCTGTTTGGACGGAAAATTGAAGCCGGTGAAATCAAGTTGCTCGCTGTGGTGATTCTGATTCAACCCATTGTCATTCTTGGTTTAACGGCAATAACCGTATTTTTCCCTGAATTGACGGGCAACAGCAATCAACAATACCACGGCATTTCCCAAGTGTTGTACGAATATGTCTCTGCATTTGCCAACAACGGCTCAGGCTTTGAGGGGCTGGCAGACAATACCGTATGGTGGAATGTCACTTGCGGTATCGCTTTATTGCTCGGCCGTTTCCCGACCTTGATTATTCCTTTAATCATCGCTGCACGTTTAGCTGCTAAACGCCAAGCGCCTGAAAGCAGTGGCAGTTTAAAAGTTGAAACGCCAACATTCGCACTAACGTTAATCGCAATTGTGGTGATGTTGACCTTATTGCAATTTATGCCAGTCCTGGTCTTGGGACCAATCGCTGATCATCTGTTATTGGTTCAAGGTTAAGGGTGAGTACAATGAATCATTCAAAACACGCTGTTCAAACACAGCAAAACACCATAGCTTCAACCTTATTTCAAGCTGAAGCGTGGAAAAATGCTTTTATTAAACTGCTGCCGCAGCATGTGATTAAAAATCCAGTGATGGCCATCGTTTGGCTTGGCACGCTGATTACACTGATCAGTACAATTCTAGGTCAATCTAGTTTGGTTTTTGGTTTCTTGGTGACGTTGATTTTATTTGTGACGGTTCTCTTTGCCAATTATGCCGAAGCGGTTGCTGAAGCCAAAGGCCGCGGACAGGCGTCATCACTGCGTCAAGCTCGTCAGAATTTGACGGCGCGCCGTATCCATTCTAAAGATGATATGGATGGGGTGCAGATTTCAGCGGCTGAATTGAACATGCATGACTTCATTGAAGTGCGTGCAGGGGAATTGATTCCCGCAGATGGTGAAATAATTCAGGGCTTTGCCACGATCAATGAAGCTGCAGTAACAGGTGAATCTGCGCCGGTACTCCGTGAAGCGGGCACAGATAAATCTGGGGTGATTGGCGGAACCAAAGTCTTAACAGACCGGATCATCGTGCAAGTGACCGCAGAGGCGGGGAATAGCTTTCTCGACCGAATGATTGCTTTAGTCGAAGGCTCAAACCGTCAAAAAACACCGAATGAAATTGCCTTAGGTATTTTACTGACCGTGATGACTGTGACTTTTATAATCGTCGTGGTCAGCCTGCCGTTGATTGGACATTTCCTGAATATGGAAATCAGCCCGATTTTATTGGTGGCGCTATTGGTCTGCTTGATTCCAACCACCATTGGCGGCTTATTGCCAGCTATTGGGATTGCAGGGATGAACAGAGCGCTCAAAGCCAATGTGATTGCCAAATCAGGCAAGGCGGTTGAAGTTGCAGGTGATATAGATGTTTTACTACTCGATAAAACAGGAACTATTACTTACGGTGACCGTCAGGCGACCGCTTTTTATCCATTAACAGGAGTGACGGAGTCTGAGCTTCGCCAAGCGGCGGTACTGACTTCTTTGGCCGATCCAACACCAGAAGGTAAATCGGTGGTGGCTTTGGCCAAAGAGCAAGGTGAAAGAGTGGCCGAGCCTGAACAGGCTGAATTTATCGCTTTTAATGCTTCAACACGCATTTCAGGTCTTAACTTGGCGGATGGTCATCAAGTGCGTAAAGGCGCTATGGATGCCATTCTTAAATTCGCTTCGCAAAACCTTGAAAATCATGCCGAACTGAAAGCGCGCGTAGAACAAGTAGCTTCAAAAGGGGCAACGCCGCTGGTGGTGGCCAAAGACCATCATTTGCTGGGGGTGATTGAACTATCGGATGTGATTAAGCAAGGCATTAAAGAAAAATTTGCGCGCTTACGTGAAATGGGCATTAAAACTGTGATGGTGACCGGAGATAATCCGCTCACAGCAGCGGCCATCGCTGCCGAAGCTGGTGTGGATGATTATATTGCTGAGGCCAAACCTGAAGATAAACTCACTTGTATTCGAACCGAGCAAAACAAAGGGCACTTGGTCGCGATGGTCGGCGATGGCACTAATGATGCACCAGCGTTGGCTCAAGCAGATATTGGCTTAGCCATGAACTCGGGAACGCAAGCAGCCAAAGAAGCAGGCAATATGGTGGACTTAGATTCTGATCCAACCAAATTGCTATCTGTGGTTGAAATAGGCAAACAGCAGCTGATTACTCGCGGTGCATTAACCACCTTTTCCTTGGCAAATGATGTATCAAAGTATTTTGCAATTTTGCCGGCATTATTCGTCGCGGCAATTCCGCAAATGCATGTGTTAAATGTCATGCAACTAGGCAGTTCTGAAAGTGCCATCCTGTCTGCGCTGATCTTTAATGCGATCATTATTCCTATGCTGATTCCAATTGCACTGCGCGGTGTGAAATTCAAACCTTCGACATCTACCCAATTATTGCGCCGCAACATGCTGATTTATGGTGTGGGCGGGGTGCTGCTACCGTTTATTGCCATTAAAGCGATTGATCTGCTGATCAGTCCAATCTTGGCCCTATAAATTTTTTGAGGATGACAAAGTGAATATGCAAAATCATCAATTGGCAGACTCATCATGGGGTGAGAAACTGCGCGCTTCGTTTGGAATGACCATCATTGCTCTAGGCTTATGCGGCTTTGTATATAGTGCTGCTGCAACCAGCTTAGGACAAATGCTCTTTCCAAAACAAGCCAACGGCAGCTTGATTGTCGAAAATAATCAAGTGATCGGTTCACGCTTAGTGGCACAGCCTTTTGCCCAAGTTCAATATTTCCATCCGCGTCCATCTGCCGCAAATTATGATCCTATGGCGATGGCCGGAAGCAACATGGCGAGAACCAATCCTGAACTGCAGAAAGCCATAGAGGAACGGCTGAATCGAATCGCAGCGAAGGAACAGATTGAAAAATCTAAAATTCCTGCGGATCTGGTCACCGCTTCAGGCAGCGGCATCGACCCTGAAATTAGCGTGCAATCAGCCATGATTCAAGTGAAGCGGATTGCCCATGCACGGCATATGCCTGAACAGAATATCGAAAAACTGATTCAGTCGCATACGGTTCAGCCGATTTTTGGGATTTTAGGGCAGGCACGTGTCAATGTGCTTGAATTGAATTTGGCTTTGGATCGGGGCGGGAAGTGATATGAATGGCTTGATGATTAAAATATAGTGATTGAAAGCTATTGAATAATCTGAATTAAGTTATATACGATTGTTGGGCGAGGGGATGTTCTATACCTCCGCCCAACGGTGGCATCCATATTGCCCAGCAATAGCCAAGCTGACTTTAGACGCATTTAAATGAATTTAAAAACATCTTTTAAAGCAATAAATAAAGATTACTTCTATGACTGATCCACGAACCAATAAAGCCGATGTTTTGCTGCAACATACACAGCGTTATCAGTCTGGGCGGCTGACGATTTTTTTAGGCGCAGCTCCGGGCGTGGGAAAGACCTTTGCCATGCTGGTTCGTGCGCATGAACTGGCGCTGCAGGGTATTAATATCGTCATTGGCTATGTAGAAACGCATGGCCGTAGAGAAACTGAAAATTTAATTTCTGGTTTAGAGATTATTCCGCGCAAGGCTATTGAATATCAAGGGCAGCATCTGGAGGAAATGAATCTGGATGCTGTTTTGGAAAAAAAGCCCAGTATTGTTTTGGTGGATGAGTTTGCCCACACTAATATGCCCGGCAGCCGTCATGAAAAACGATGGCAAGACATCAATGAAGTATTAGATGCTGGAATTGATGTTTTTACAACCATGAACATTCAACATTTGGAAAGTTTGAATGATGTGATATATCAAATAACAGGGATTCGTGTCACTGAAACCGTGCCAGACCGGGTATTCGGACGGATTCGAGATATCCGCTTGATTGATTTGCCTGTAAATGAGCTGTTGGAGCGCTTAAACCAAGGAAAGGTCTATGTGCCTGAGCAGGCCGAACAGGCCTTGCAGCGATTTTTCAACAGCTCCAACTTAACGGCACTGCGTGAACTGGCAATGCAAACTGTGGCCAATTATGTTGATAATGATGTACGCGAAAATTTCGCCATTCAAGGGCTTGCTCAAATTCCCTTAAAAAATCATGTCTTAATTATGATTGATGGCAAAGGGCATTCTGAAGCTTTAGTTCGGACTGGATGCCGTATTGCCGAGCATCGTGCGGCAAACTGGACAGTTGTTGCTTTTTCTCATGATACGCAAATCATGAATAAACAGGAAAACTCGCAAAGCCGTGAAATTGAACGGGCTTTAAACTTAACGCGTCAAATGGGCGGAATGACTGAAGTCCTTCACGGCCAGCAACATGCTAAAACTTTATTTGATTATGTGATGGACCGCGGCATTTCAACCTTGGTTTTAGCACAAGCGGCTCCGCAAAAGTTTTCGCTGAATTTAAGGCTCAATTTGATTGATCAGTTGTTGCAATACCGGCCCAGTTTTGAACTCAGTATTGTGCCGATTATTGCAGAGAATAAGCATCTGTCCTTTTTCACTCAAAGGGCATTCTTGTCGCTGAGAGAAATACAGTACGTACTAGCCACCACGGTCATCAGCATTGTGATTGCAAGCTTAGGGGAAAAGTATTTAGGGATTGAAGATCTTTCGGTGATTTTTATCACCGCTGTGGTTTTTGTGGCATCAAAAACACGGATGCTGGCTGCAGCTTTTTCAGCCATCCTATTCTTTCTAGCTTATAATTTTTTCTTTATTTCCCCGCAATTTACATTTCAGATTTCTGCACATCAGGGGATTGTCACCGTGGTTGCATTTTTGGGCGCGGCTTTAATTTCGAGCCGATTAGCGTCACGTTTGAAAGAACAGGTGACTGCACTCAAAACGGCGAACAGTTATAACAGCATTATGCAGGATTTAGGGCAGAAGCTGTCCACAGCATTAGATTTGGCACAAATCAAGGAGATTGCTGAACATAGCCTGAGTAAAAATCTCAATGCAGATGTCTGGCTGTATTTCCCAGATACTGCAGCAACTCAAGCATCATCCACTATCATGAGTAATAAAGAAAAAATTTCAGCCGATTGGACATTCAAAAACCATCAACCGTCCGGTCGCTTTACCCAAACCTTGACGGAAAATGAGTGGTGGTTTTTGCCCTTATTGGCTTCCAAGCAATGCTTAGGCGTGGTGGGGTTGAAACTTAAAGATGTGCAAGCAGTAATCAATACGGAGCAAAAACAGCTCGCTGAACTCATGGTAGAGTATCTTGCGCAGGCGATTTTCCGCACCCAGCTGACCAAGGCTTTGGAAATAGCCAATGTGAATTCTGAAACGGAAAAATTGCGCTCGGCATTATTATCATCCGTATCGCACGATTTACGCTCGCCTTTGGCGTCGATGATTGGAGCAGCGGATACTTTGAGCACTTACCGCCATTCCATGAATGAAAATGATCAGGACAGCTTGCTGGAAGCGATTCATTTAGAGGGGGAACGTTTAGACCGCTATATTCAAAACCTACTGGATATGACCCGTTTAGGCCATGAAGGCTTAAGCTTGAAGCGGGACTGGATTGGAGTTGATGAACTGATCGGTTCAGCAGTGCGCCGTTTAAACCGTTATATGCCAGATGCATTGGTTGAAGTGCATGCGCCTCAAGAATCTTTGAGTTTATTTGTACATGCCGCCTTGATTGAACAGGCCATTTTTAATGTGCTGGAAAATGCCGCAAAATTTTCACCAGAGAATAAAGCTGTGATGATTGAGGTGCAGCAGGTGAATGAAAATGAGATCGAAATTGCCATAACTGATAAGGGGCAGGGTATCCCGGAAGGTGAGCGGGAACGCATTTTTGACATGTTTTATACCATGCAGCGCGGTGACCGCGGGCAATATGGTACAGGCTTGGGCTTGACGATTGTGAAAGCGATTGTGGGTGCGCATATGGGGAAAATCATGGCATCATCAGGCAAGAACAATCAAGGAACATGTATCCGCATACAGCTTCCTATTCAGCAAATTACTTAAAGCATCTAGCAGCTTTTAGGTGGGAAAATGCCAGAACAGAATGAATCAGCCAGCTCCATGACCAATGTCTTGATTATTGATGATGAAAATCAGATTCGAAAATTCTTGGATATAGCACTCAGAGCGCAAGGCTATAAAACCCTTTTGGCTGAAAATGGCCAAAAGGGTTTGGAACTCCTAGCTTTGCAAGGCGCAGATTTAGTGATCCTCGATTTGGGTTTGCCAGATTTGGATGGTTATGAGGTTTTGTCTGAGCTTCGCACATGGTCGCACGTTCCAGTGATAGTGCTGTCTGTGCGGGCAAATGAAGAAGAAAAAGTGAAGCTTCTGGATGCTGGCGCAAATGATTATGTCACCAAGCCGTTTAGTGTTCAGGAGCTGGTGGCGCGCATTCGTGTACTGCTTAGGCAGCACCAGCATAGTACTGTTGATACTGTAATTTTTGATGATGGCGTATTAAAAATCGATTTTTCCAAACGGCAGGTTTTTTTAAATCAACAATTGCTCTCCTTAACACGCAAAGAATATCAGCTGCTGAATTTATTGGCGAAAAATAAAGGCCAATTGATTACTCAGCCGCAAATATTGAAAGAGCTGTGGGGGCCAACGCACCAAGAAGATACGCATTATTTACGGATTCTGGTGGCTAAATTAAGAGTGAAGTTAAATGATAATGCTGTGCAGCCTAAATATATTATTACTGAACCGGGAGTGGGTTTGCGATTTTTGAAGATTTATTAATATTAAATATGCCATTTATTTTACATGAGTAATTAGACCTCTTTCATAAATCATTTTTTGCTCAGTTCCAAGTTGTAGATTCCAGCGATTAAATTGAATCTCAAACTAAGCCTTTTACATCTATTTCGATAACGCTCAGCAAGGATTTTGAAGGTTTTCAGGTTGCCAAATACATGCTCAATTCCGATTCATCTTTTATTGATTTCTTGATTATAGATTTTCAATTCAGGATCCAATTTACAGTGTCTTTTGGCTTTTAATGGCAACAGGCTATTCGGATACAACACATAAATCCGCTGATAGCCTTTATCTGCCAGGATAAAAGCCCCAAAAGGAATCTGGTTTAAATTGCGTTTGAACAACTCGAAATCATGCACTGCCCCGCGACTGGCACATAAACTCAGAATTTGCTGAGTTTTGTAGTGAATCATGGCTTGTACTTTAAAGGTATGGGTCTTTTTTTTGCCGCTATAGCTTTTCTTCTGTTTTTTTAGGCCTTTGGATTGGAATTTCCGTGGCATCCACGATCACAACATTCCAGTCGATGCCTTCGCCCTCGGGTAAATCTTTGGGTAAATTAAACAGATTGGACCGAAGCAGGCAGTCTTCAACATGACGGACAATTCTTGAGGCTGTGGGCTCTGAAACCCCGTAACTCGTCGCAACGTGAAATAAGGTTCGGTATTCCCGCCAATAGCTCAGACAGAGCAGAACCTGATCCTCCAGGCTTAACTTGGGCGGTCTGTCTTTGGCAGAGACATGCTTCTGCAATTGCTCAACCATCAAATAGAAAGTTGACCATGAGATGCCTGTGTATCGCTTGAACTGAGGATCAGAAAGCTTGTTTGAATCGATGTATTTCATCCGCAGATTATGCACGAATGCTAAGAAATCCGGAGTGCAAATATTAACCAAAAAGAAGATCGTTTTTTGATTTATGAAAGAGATCTATTGTTATTTTTATGTTTTAACTTATTTTAAATTAGCTTTTTCGTGGTTTTAATAGTTTAAAAAATAATCATATTAGTTGGGTGCTTTTTTACGGTTTATTTACGTTACATTCGGTAGAACTTGTTTTATTTTGATCATTGTTAATATTTAACAGGACAAAATAATGAGTAATTTACTCATGGCTAGACATAATATAGCTGACGAAGAAGCGGTCCCTGAATCCATGCCATCTGCGCGTCAATGCTGCGATATTGAAGATATTCTATTTTCAGAAGAAATCGAAAACTATCTGCAGCGCTATCCCAATACCCGTCATGTTGAGATTTGCCTGCACGATCTGAATGGTCATGTCCGCGGCAAGCGCATAGATATTGTCGGTCTAAAAAATATTGCACAAGGCTGTTATTTCCCAATGTCTATTTATGCCATGAGTCTTGATGGAGAAGTGATTGAAGAATCGGGTTTAGGAAAATCGATCGGTGAGCCGGATTATTTATGTAAACCTATATTGGGAAGCCTGCAGCCCTGCGCTTTAAATCCAGAGTCCAATGCACAGTTATTCCTAACCATGAAAGATGACAATCATCAAGATTGCGAAGTTGAACCGCGCAATATTTTAAAAAAAAGTTTAAGAGCGCTGCATGATCAAAACTTTTATCCTTGCATGGCCGCAGAATTGGAGTTTTATTTATTTGACAGCAATGAAAAATCTGGCTCCAATCAGATTTATTTAAATCAATGTTTTGATGTGAATGCGCAAGATAAATATCAAGACGTTCTGGATGAAATTGAACGGATTGCCCTTTTGCAGGGGATTCAGATTACAGGCTTAGTCTCGGAATCATCTTCCGGGCAATACGAAATTAATATTCAGCATAGCGGTGATATTTTGAAGCTATGCGATCAGATCATGATGCTAAAGCGCACCATTAAGCAAGTCGCTGTAGAACATGGGTTACATGCAAGCTTTTTGGCTAAGCCTGATCTGAATAAAGCGGGCAGCGGCATGCACTTTCACATGAGTTTGTTAAATCAAGACCAGCAGAATATTTTCAGCATGAAGCAGAATCCTTTACCGTCACGGCAATTATTAAAGGCGATCAGCGGGCTGATAGTCTTGCTGCCGCCGTCCATGGCGGTGCTTGCCCCGAATGTAAACTCATTCCGCCGGTTTAAAGCTGGAAACCATGTGCCCTTAGAAGCTAATTGGGGCGTGAATAACCGCAATGTGGCCATTCGCATACCACGTTCGGACAATGAAAATCAACGCTTGGAATATCGTGTTGCAGGTGCGGATTGCAATCCTTATTTAACTGCAGCCCTGATTTTGATCGGCACACTGCATGGGTTGACACAGAATCTAGAAATTCCACAGCAAGCCACTCAGATAAAAAATAAACATCAGCCGCACTTTTTAAGTACGAATCAGCTGGATGCTTTAACATTTTTTCACCGGAATACTGTTTTGCAAAAATATCTCGGCAAAAGATTTATGGAATTATGGTGTGCAGTTAAACGTGCTGAGCATCAGTATATGTACAGCCAAATTACTTTGATCGAACAACATTGGGATATTTAACTGCTTAAAAATGTATAACACGATAAATAATGAAGATGATGCTAGAAATCAGAAGCTCAATGAAGAATTATATTTGAAGTATAGTTTACAGGAAATTGATTCTGACATTTTAGTAAAGAAATACCAGTATGCGTCAAAAAGTATGAAAAAAATAATTCATACTATTTTTAAAGAAAGAGGTTTTAATCGAAGTGAGATAGATCATATATTGAAATCACTCAAGTAAAATAATTATGCCAATAGTATTGCTGATACTATTGGCATTTAACTTTTAAAAAGATTTAGTCAGGGTGAATACTGCTTCAGTTTTTACCCCTTTTTTATTTTGACTTGTAAAGTCTTTGGTTTTTAAATTACTACCAACCGCTGCTAATTCTGCATTTATTCCCATTGGCTTATAAGCTGTCATTAAAAAGTAAACATGTATTCTTTTCCGAATTGGTTTGATACTCTCTCCACCCATTGCTCTATTTTATCAGCTGTCATGACTTGAAAATCTCGCCAATAATATTTCATCTGCTTCCATACCATCTCGATTCGATTTAACTCAGGGCTATAAGCTGGAATAAAATACAAATTCGTCGAAAAGTTACTTTTAAGTAGCTCTCTGTAATCAGCCATCTTTTTACTTCTATGAATCGAGGCATTATCAACAATAAGAACCAATGGAAGGTTATAAGTCTGTTTTACTTGTTGAGCTATTCCAGTTAAATAGGCATAAAACCAAGTGCTTGTAACTGACTCTTGTAAACAACTTGTCACCAGTTTCCCCGTTGAAAGCAAACACCCCATGACATTAACTCGTTTTAATCTTATTGCATCAACCGCATGAACATCACCTATCTTTGTCCACGCATAGCGGTTATCAGGTGTAGATGAAAACCCTGTTTCATCAACATAACCTAATATAATTTCACCACGTGCCGCTTGCTCTCGTAATTTTTCAATCTGCTGTGTTGCTTGTTCAAATGCAATCGGATCTCTTTTTTTTCAAGCTATGACGGGTACGCTTGAAGACCATACCTGAATCACGTAAAAACTTACGAATGGTTTCAACAGACACGGACACTTCGTATTCTTCATGTAGTTTGACTCGGATTTGTTCTGCATTGAGTGGACTTGTATTGACCCAATCTAGGATTTTCGCCTGATAGTCTGAGATCAATGTATTGGGCCGACCTGAGCGATGACCTTCTTTAATCGATTCAAACTCATACAATTCCCAACGTCGGCGTTGTAGCCTTATGGTTTCTGGGATACGTTCTTGTAGAGTGGCAACTTCCGCAACACTTTTACCTTCAGAAAGCCAGAGAATAGTTTGGGCACGTTGTCTTTCACGCCAATGTTTTGCATGCTTGGCCAGAAAAATGAGTCGTTCTCGCTGTTCTAAACTAAGTGGTACAGAAACAATTCGAGGCATGTGTGAACATCTGTTAACTAAAAAAGCTTTTTCGCATGATTAGTTATTTTTGTCAACTTAGCGGTAAGTTGCACCAATTTTCCAATCAAAAAAATGGTCTTTTGCTTCAGAACCATAAATGTCCTGATTTGCTTTGGAATAACCTAAGCTAACATTTGTGCCAAAATTAGTTTGAGCAATCGGTGTAGCATATAAGACATTAAAATACCAATTTGAGATATCTTTACCTATACTGTCACTGGCAGCTTTGCCGCCATAGTTATAGGTATAGCTTATGCTTGGTGTAAAGCTATCGTTCTGATGCAGCAACGCATTAAAGATCATTTTGAAATAGTATTCATTATAATTTAAATCGCTGTTGCCGATGTAATTGTAGCGCAGCATGCCAAGATCAACTGCAGGATGGATTGAACCTAGCGCGATTGGCGCTGTATAGCCGATCTGGGGATCCAGTTCTAAATTTACTTCGTCATCAAAATCAACATTCGATGCAAATGCAGCAAGATAAAATCCTGAAGCATGGCTTAAAACAAAGTTTCCCTGCAAGGCCGGATCATTCTGGGTTTGCGTTTGGCCGCGCCAGCGGTAGTCGCTGGCCAATGATACATTACCTGAAAAGCTTAAAGCGGGAGAGCTTTCATCTCCAGTAGCAAAAGCATAACTTGAATAGAGCGGTATAAGGCTAAAAAGTAGATGGTATAATTTTTTCATAACACTTTAAATTAGTAGTCATTGAAGTAATGTATGTTATGGTTTAATTTATTGATATATAATAAAATTATCGTAAATTTTGCGTAAAATAAGTATAAAATTTAAGATGAATATTTTTTAAAGTCGCAGATTCAAATCCCAAGTGCAACACATTTGTAGTTAGTTGAAAAAGTTAGGTGTATTCATAGAATCATTAGACTTTACCGCAAGGAAGGGTTTTGCCAATGCACGGTTTGAAACGGATATAGAGGAAGGGTTAGAGGTGCTGGAGGAATACTACCCTGAACAAGAACAAAACCGTACGGTGGAGCAACAAGCTTCGCCTGAAGGGTTTGTGCAGGGTATTCAGCAGGGGTTGCAGCGATCAGTCAGACCCGTCAATTAATCGATTGGTTGGAAAAGAGCAACTTTCTAGGTTGCTCTTTTTTTTTACGACATTATAAGACGTAGCAGTTGTTAAAGGACTATTTTAGCTAAAGTTATCCCGTTAAAATGACAGGACTTTATTAATCTCTATTTTTTTTGTTAAGTGCATGACTTTTAATAGGTCATTGATATGCTAACTTAGCAACATTGTTTAACATTAAGTATAAAACCAAAGCGGTTGATCTTGGATTGAGGAAATAAAATGCATTCATTGGAACAAAAGTTTCTAAATGACTTAGATGACAAGCTTTGGAAAGCCGCCGATAAATTACGCAGCAGTCTGGATGCCGCTAACTACAAGCATATTGTTTTAGGACTGATTTTCTTAAAGTACGTATCAGATGCTTTTGATGAACGGCAATCTGAACTCAAAGAATTGTTTGCACAAAAAGACGATCACAACATCTATTACATGCCGCGTGATCAGTACGACAGCGAAGAAGAATACCAACAGTCTATTGCTGATGAACTAGAAATACTGGATTACTACCAAGAAAAAAACGTATTTTGGGTGCCAAAAGCAGGCCGCTGGTCAAATATCCGTGATGCAGCCGCTTTACCAATTGGCTCAACCATTTGGCAGGATGAACAAGGTACAGATGTCAAACTGCGTTCTGTATCCTGGCTGATTGACAATGCCTTTGATGCAATTGAAAAAGCCAATCCAAAGCTTAAGGGTATTCTTAATCGTATTGGACAGTATCAGCTGGACAATGACAAACTGCTTGATCTGATCAACACCTTCTCTGATACCAGTTTTACCAAGCCTGAATATAATGGCGAAAAACTCAGTCTGCACAGCAAAGATATTCTCGGGCATGTCTACGAATACTTTTTAGGACAGTTTGCTTTGGCTGAAGGCAAGCAAGGTGGGCAGTACTACACGCCTAAAAGCATCGTAACCTTAATCGTTGAAATGTTGCAGCCTTATAAAGGTCGTGTGTATGACCCTGCAATGGGTTCAGGTGGATTCTTTGTATCCAGTGAAAAATTTATTGAACAACATGCACAGGAAAAGCATTACAAAGCATCAGAGCAGAAAAAGCATATTTCTATTTATGGGCAGGAAAGCAATCCGACCACATGGAAACTGGCAGCTATGAACATGGCGATTCGCGGGATTGATTTTAATTTTGGTAAGAAAAACGCAGACAGCTTTTTAGATGATCAGCATCCAGACTTACGTGCTGATTTTGTTATGGCTAATCCGCCTTTTAATATCAAAGATTGGTGGCATGCTTCGCTAGAAAGTGATGTACGCTGGAAATACGGTACACCGCCACAAGGTAATGCCAACTTTGCTTGGATGCAGCACATGCTACATCATCTGTCACCAACAGGCAGCATGGCACTTTTACTTGCCAATGGTTCGATGAGTTCCAATACCAACAATGAAGGTGAGATTCGTAAAAACTTGATCGAAGCCGATCTGGTGGAATGCATTGTTGCATTACCAGGACAACTGTTCACCAACACGCAAATTCCAGCCTGTATCTGGTTTCTAACCAAGGACAAAAAGAATGGCTTGTCGTTAGATAAAAAGAAAGCCAACCGTGAAGGCAAGACGCTGTTCATCGATGCCCGTAATTTGGGCTATATGAAAGATCGCGTACTGCGTGACTTTACCGATGCAGATATTGCTAAAATCACCAATGCTTTACATGCTTGGCAACAAGGCGAAAATTTTGAAGGTGAAGCGTATCAAGATGAGAAAGGGTTCTGTTTCTCTGCTGAGTTAAAAGATATACAAAAGCACGACTACGTACTGACTCCGGGGCGTTATGTGGGTGCAGTCGAGCAGGAAGATGATGGCGAGCCATTCGCTGAGAAAATGCTGCGTTTGACCGCTCAGCTCAAAGAACAATTTGCTGAAAGTGCGGTCTTGGAAAGTGAGATTAAAAAGAACCTAAAGGGCTTGGGCTATGAGTTCTGATCATTCTTTATTGCTGGAAATTCAGAAGGGTGAAAGTCAAACCCTTGAATTTAAAGAGCAGTTACCGAAAGGGCAACAGGTCGCAAAGACCCTGATTGCTTTTGCCAATACCAGTGGTGGTAAATTGGTAGTGGGTGTAAGTGATGATCGCCAACTCGTAGGTATTCAAGATGATATTTTTGAGCTGCAAGATCAGATCACTTCGATGATCAATGAACTGTGTGCGCCAAATATTTTGCCGTATATCTATATCGAGAATATCCAGGGCATTGAGTTGCTAGTGATTGAAGTCAGCCGTGGTTCATTATTGCCTTATTATCTCAAGCCGCAAGGCAAGGCACAGGGGACGTATATCCGTTTAGGTGCAAGCAATCGTGTGGCATCGCCTGAATATATTCAGCAACTTGAATTGCAACGTCTGAACCAGACTTTTGATGAACAGCCGAATCCACAATACAGTTTAGATGACATTGATTTACAGCCTTTACAGCAAGCCTTTGCTGATCTGGGTAAAGAGCTGTCTTTGCAGAAAATGCGTAATCTTAAATTGATCATTCAGCAGAATGGACAGGATTACCCAAGTCATGGGTTACTCATTTTGTTGGGGCTTTATGAGCAAGTTGAGATCAAATGTAGCCGCTTTAAAGGCACGACCATGACAGTGTTTTTGGATAAGAAAGAATACCGTGGAGACTTATTTAGTCAGTTGAAGCAAACAGAGCAATTCATCAAAAACCATCTGCATCTACGTGCTGAAATTTTAGGGTTACAACGTACAGAAAGTTTTGAAATTCCAATCCCTGCTATTCGTGAAGCCTTGGTGAATGCAGTGCTGCACCGTGACTATAGCAATGCAGGGCGTGATATTAAGGTTGGCATTTATGATGACATTTTGAATATCGTATCGCCAGGTGGATTACCAAATGGACTCACTGAAGAAGATTTAGCGCAAGGTCGTTCAGAGATTCGTAACCGTGTTCTGGCGCGTGTGTTTAAAGAGCTGGGTTATATCGAGCAGTGGGGCAGTGGTATTGCCCGTATTAAAGATCTTTGTTTACAAGCAGGTAATGCAGAACCTCAACTGAAAGCACAAGGTGATTTTGTAGATTGGGAATTTTATCGTCCTTCGATTGAGCAATTAGGTGGCTTAATAGGTGGCTCAATAGGTGGCTCAATCCAAGAAACTATGCTGACAGATCGTCAAAAAGAGATTTTGGTTTTGATTCAACAAAATCCCAAAGTTTCCTATCGTACTATGGCGGAGCAGCTCGGTATTAATGAGTCAGCAGTGAAAAAGCATCTAAACAACTTAAAAGATGCAGGCTGGCTTGAGCGTGTGGGTGGGACTCGTGGCTATTGGGTGATTAAGAAAGAGTTTGGGGGTGTGGTGTGAGTTCTACTCTACGTTTGTTTTGGGAAGCTGCGGGCGGTAATGTGCCTGAGCATTGGGAATTTAAAACAATAGATGAGTTATTAGAGCATCCGAAGGCTATATCAGTTGGTGTGATGTATCCGGGATCTGATACTGATGGTGGTGTTCCTTTAATTAAGGTTTCTGATGTTAAAAATGGAGCAATTGCATCACGCCCTTCATTTTGTATCAGTAACAAAGTTGATGAAGAGTATAAAAGGACTCGTTTAAATGGTTCGGAGCTTTTACTGACATTAGTCGGTAATCCCGGTGATTGTGTAATCGTAACTGATGAAATGTGTGGCTGGAACGTGGCTAGAGCATTGGCTGTGATTCGCCTGAAAGATACTCAATTGCGGTCTTGGATACGTTATGTACTGGCAAGTAAGCCCGCACAACATTTAATAGAAGCTAGATTAAATACCACAGTTCAAAAAACCTTGAATTTAAAAGATGTACGGGAAATTGGCATTCCAATTCCTCCTAGAGAAGAACGTGATTCAATAACAAAAGTAATTGATTTAATTGGGAAAAATACATTAATTAATACGCAAATAAATCAAACCTTAGAATCTATCGCCCAAGTGATTTTTAAAAGTTGGTTTGTCGACTTCGATCCTGTCCGTGCCAAAATTGCAGCTAAGCAGGAAGGAAAAGACCCTGAACTTGCTGCCATGTGTGCCATTAGTGGTAAAAACGAAGAAGAGCTTCAGCAAATGTCTGAAGATGATTTTGCTGAGTTACAAGCGAGTGCTGCGCTGTTTCCTGATGAGTTGGTAGAGAGTGAGTTGGGGGATGTGCCGAAGGGGTGGGAATTACAGCAACTTAAAGATATTGCCAAATATAGCTCTAATAAGATTTTATTAAATGACCTAAATCTTGAAAATTATATCTCTACAGAAAATATGTTATCTGAAAAGAAGGGAATTGAAAAAGCGAGTTCATTGCCAAAAGTGAATAACGTGCCTGCTTTCAAAAAAGGAAATATTTTAGTTTCTAATATTCGGCCTTATTTTAAGAAAATTTGGTTTTCTTCTTTTGAGGGAGGACATTCTAATGATGTCTTAAATTTTGAGGTCTTAGAAGAAGGTTGTGAGGAATATTTATACAATTTAATTTACCAAGACAGTTTTTTTGATCAAATGATGGCTTCATCTAAAGGATCAAAAATGCCTAGAGGTGATAAAAAAGCTATTATGAATTTTCAGGTTGTTATACCATCAATAACTTTAAGGAGACTATATTCGAGAAAAGTTAGAAAATTTTATTTAAAACAAAATATTATAGAAAAAGAAAATCAGGCTTTAAAAAGTATTAGAGATACTTTATTACCAAAATTATTATCGGGTGAGGTTAATTTGGCGGCGTTGCAGTGTGA
This sequence comes from Acinetobacter sp. SCLZS86, assembly GCF_021560715.1. Taxonomy (NCBI): domain Bacteria; kingdom Pseudomonadati; phylum Pseudomonadota; class Gammaproteobacteria; order Moraxellales; family Moraxellaceae; genus Acinetobacter; species Acinetobacter sp. SCLZS86. Next base: position 2,625,699 of record NZ_CP090864.1, on the reverse strand, counting down.
GGGTGCTAAAGCATGAGTATTACAGTTGAACAAATAAATCTTTGGCGACAATTGCCTTCGGAAACACAAAATCTGGAATTTAAAGAAGCAAAAACACAATACGATACTAAAAAATTATCTCGATACTGCGTTGCTATTGCAAATGAGGGTGGTGGTCATCTAATTCTCGGAGTCAAGGATAAATTGCCTCGAGAAGTAGTAGGAACGCAGGCTTTTAATGATGTTGTTGATATAGCTGGTAAGTTATTTACTTGGGTTGGATTTCGCGTTGATATAGAAGAAATTAATCATCCAGATGGCAGAATATTAGTATTTATTATTCCACCACGCCCTAGGGGAACAGCTTATCACTATGAAGGTGCTTATCTCATGCGTTCGGGTGAGGAACTCGTTCCTATGTCTGAAGACCAACTGCGTAAAATTTTTGCTGAAGGACAGCCTAATTGGTTGGAAGAGATTGCACTTAAAAATATATCAGCTCAAGATGTAGTACATCTTTTAGATACTCAGACTTTTTTTGAATTATTGAACCTACCATATCCGACGGATCAATCAGGTGTAATTGGAAAACTTATTAGCGAAAAGCTGATTGAGAAAACAGATGTTGGTTTTAACATACTGAATATTGGCGCAATATTACTGGCTAAAAATCTTAAAAATTTTAGCCATATTCAGAGAAAAGCAACTCGGGTAATTGTCTATAAAGGGGAATCAAAATTAGAAACACTTTCTGACTTAACTGGAGAAAAAGGTTACGCAGTTGGTTTTATTGGGCTAGTTCAATATGTCATGGGTAAATTGCCTCAAAATGAAATAATAAAAAATGCTATCCGTAAAGAAGTGAAGTTAGTGCCAGAAGTGGTTATTAGGGAGCTACTAGCAAATGCCTTAATTCATCAGGACTTTGAAATGACAGGTGCATCACCTGTGGTAGAGGTTTTTTCTAATCGCATAGAGATTTCCAATCCTGGCGAACCAATTGTACCTGTTGAACGATTCATTGATGGTTATCAGTCTAGAAACGAACGTTTGGCAGATATAATGCGTCGGTTTGGTATTTGTGAAGAAAAAAGTAGTGGTATTGATAGAGTAATTGAATCAGCTGAGATTTTACAATTACCAGCTCCTGAATTTCTTATAAGCCATAAAAGAACAATAGTCGTTATTCATGGGGAAAAAGCTTTCCGCGATATGAGTGGTAGTGATCGTATTCGAGCATGTTATCAGCACTGTGTTCTACAATATGTCTTGAGAAAACAAATGACGAATCAATCACTAAGACAGCGTTTTGGTGTATCAGAAGGAAGTGCTAATATTATTTCTCAAATAATTTCTTCTGCTGTCGAACAAAATTTAATTAAGAATGATCCGAATGCCCCTGACTCTAGACGTTATGCTAGATATATACCATTTTGGGCATAAAATCTTATTTCATCGCAAATCGAAATTACTCTTGAATTGTCTGTAAGATTTTGATTTTAAATTTATTTTTTATTTCATTCCAAATCAAGCCAGTGGTTTTGATTGGGGGCTTAACTATGAATAAGACGGAATCTAAGTTGTTATTAGGATACATAATCTTATTTCAGAGCAAATCAAAGTGACTTCTAATTTTAAATTTAAAATATTGATTAACAATTATTTTCTTATTTCATTGTAAGTTGATAAAAATGCTAGATAGGTGAATTTGATCATGAACGAAACACAACTCGAAAACTTATGCCTAGATTGGTTCGCTGAAAATGGCTGGGAAGTCGTTCATGGTATTGATATTGCACCTGATAGCAGTAATCCTCTACGCAAAGACTATAAACAGATTTTAATCGAAGCTGATTTACAGGCGGCTTTTGAACGCTTAAATCCACATTTGCCTGCAAGCTGTTTTGAACAGGTTTGGCAAAAACTGAGCAAGCCTGAAAGTTTGGATCTCGTCACCAATAACCGTGCTTTCCATCGTATGTTGTTGGAGGGTATGCCTGTCACGTATAAGAAGCAAGATGATTGGGTACATGACCATGCCTTCTTGGTGGACTTTAACCATGTTCATCAAAATCGCTTTGTGGCGATTAATCAATTTACTATTCTAGGTACTAAACAACCTCGACGCCCTGACATCATCTGCTTTATCAACGGTATTCCGTTTGCCGTGTTGGAGCTAAAAAGCCCAACCGATGAAAATGCTGATATATGGGATGCCTTTAACCAGTTGCAAACCTACAAAGAAGAAATCTCGGATTTATTTGTTTATAACGAAGCCTTGGTAGTGAGTGATGGCGTAACAGCACGTGTAGGCTCACTGACGGCGAATCAGGAACGTTTTTTGCCGTGGCGTACGATCAAGAATGAAGATGATAAACCTGCTTTAGAATGGGAACTTGAAACATTAGTTCGAGGCTTCTTTGACCGAGAGTTGTTTTTAGATTACATCCGATTTTTTGTGTTATTTGAAACAGATGGTGAAAAGACCATTAAGAAAATTGCAGGCTATCATCAATTCCATGCGGTTAGAGAAGCCGTACAAGCGACCATTGCGGCATCCAATCCAACTGGGGACAAAAAAGCAGGCGTTGTGTGGCATACACAAGGCTCGGGTAAAAGTATTTCCATGTGCTGCTATGCAGGCAAAATTTTACAGCAGCCAGCCATGCACAACCCAACCTTGTTAATCGTAACTGACCGTAATGACTTGGATGGACAGCTTTTTGAAACCTTTAGCAATGCTCAAGGTTTATTAAAACAAACGCCAGTACAAGCAAATAACCGTGATGAGCTGAGAAAGTTTTTAGCTGAGCGTGAGTCTGGTGGCATCATCTTTACCACAGTACAAAAATTCGCATTACTAGAAGGTGAGAGTGAGCATCCATTATTGAATGGACGCCATAATATTGTTGTGATGTCAGATGAAGCACATCGTAGCCAATATGGTCTGAAAGCAAAACTGAGCAATGATGGCACATACAAGTTCGGCTATGCCAAGCACATGCGCGATGCTTTAAAGAATGCTGCTTTTATTGGCTTTACTGGAACTCCGATTTCGAGTGAGGATAAAGACACCAGAGCTGTCTTTGGCGACTATGTTTCCATCTATGACATTCAGGATGCCGTCGATGATGGTGCAACCGTCCCAATCTACTACGAATCACGCTTGGCAAAGCTGGACATCAATCAGACTGAAATTGAAGATTTGTCTGATCAAGTCGATGAGGTTGTAGAAGATGAAGAAGATGTCGGTAACAGGGAAAAGACCAAGAGTGAGTGGAGCCGACTAGAAAAACTGGTGGGTGCCACACCACGGCTGAAACAGATAGCAGCGGACTTGGTTGTTCACTTTGAAGCCCGTACCGAAGCAACGGCAGGCAAAGGCATGATTGTCAGTATGAGCCGCGAGATCTGTGTTCATCTTTACAATGAGATTGTTGCCCTCCGTCCAGACTGGCATGATCCTGACCCTGAAAAGGGAAAAATTAAAGTGGTCATGACGGGATCAGCCTCAGACAAACCGTTACTGCAACCGCACATTCACAACAAGCAAGTTAAAAAGCGTCTTGAGAAACGCTTTAAGGATGTCAAAGATCCTTTGCAGTTAGTGGTTGTTCGCGATATGTGGCTCACAGGTTTTGATGCACCGTGCACGCACACCATGTATATCGACAAGCCAATGAAAGGCCATAACCTCATGCAGGCGATTGCACGCGTGAACCGGGTCTTTAAAGATAAGCAAGGTGGTCTGGTTGTTGACTATATTGGCATTGCTAATGAATTGAAGCAGGCCTTAAAAACCTATACCGATGCCAAAGGGAAAGGTGAGCCGACCTTACGTGCAGAAGAAGCCTATGCGGTTCTTGCTGAAAAGATGGATGCAATACGAGGAATGTTCACCAAAACCAACGAGCAGGCAGGTATGGATTTGGGTGCTTATGAAACTCAGGCACACCGACTGATTATCCCCGCAGCTAACTATGTGCTGAGCTTAAAGGATGGTAAAAAGCGTTTTCTTGATTTAGTTCTGGCAATCAATAAAGCCTTCTCTTTATGCAGCACCTTGGATGAAGCGAAGAACCTGCACAAAGAAATTGCCTTTTACTCAGCCATTAAAGCAGTCATTAGCAAGCATACCTCTGTAGATCGTAAACTGTCGCAAGCGGAAAAGGACAGTACGCTAAAACAGATTCTGGACAATGCTGTCATTGCTGATGGGGTAACAGATGTCTTTGCAATGTGTGGTTTGGATAAACCCAACATTGGCTTGCTTTCAGATGAGTTCTTGGAAGATGTACGGCAGATGCCATACCGTAACTTGGCAGTTGAACTTCTGGAAAAGTTACTCAATGATGGCATTAAGGCAAAGACGCGAAACAATGTGGTACAGGAAAAACGCTTCTCTGACCGTTTGCAGGAAACCTTGAGGAAATACAATAACCGAGCGATTGAAACTTCTCAGGTCATTGAAGAACTCATTCAAATGGCAAAAGAATTTCAGGCAGAGATGCAGCGTGAAGCTGCACTTGGTTTGAATCCTGATGAAATCGCTTTCTATGATGCTTTGGCAAACAATGAAAGTGCTGTCAGAGAGCTTGGAGACGATACGCTGAAACAGATCGCACGAGAGATTACAGAGAAGCTTAGGAAGTCAACGACAGTGGATTGGCAGGTTAGGGATAGTGTGCGTGCTCAGCTGAAAATATTAGTACGTCGTACTTTGCAGCGATGGAAATACCCGCCTGATAAAGCGGCTGAAGCGATTGAGCTTGTGATGAAGCAAGCTGAGCAGTTGTCGAATGCGTGGACGACTAGCTAAAAAATCATTTATAAAGAACGTAATGTACACAAAATAATTTACATGCTCTTCTTGGGCGAAACCTTTGAAAAAATAGATAAAGTTACAATAACCAATGTATTTTGGGGGGAACAATGCGTATCGAAAAAGTTAGAGTTGAGGGGTATAGACTTCTTGAAGATATTGAGATTGTATTAGAAAAGAATTCAACTGTGATTGTAGGGCGAAATAATAGCGGAAAAACATCTTTTACTAGCATATTTGATTGTTTTTGTGGTGAGTCAGGAGCCCGTTTTAGGTTGGAAGATTTTTCTAGTTTGTCTCGTGAGAAGTTTTTAAATGCAAGAAAATTGAAAGAAGAGGGGGCAAGTCCAGAGCAGATATATAATACACTGCCTATAATCACTCTTTCTTTGACATTTCGATACGATAGTGATGCCCCGACTTTAGGGCCTCTTTCACCATTTATCATTGATTTAGATATGGACTCTACAACAGCGATTGCTTGTATTGAATATAGGCCTGTCTTAGCAAAAATGCATTTGTTGTTTGATATACCTCAACCACCAGTAGGTATGGAACCTCAAATACATTTTTTTAAGTGTTTACGTAATAACTTATCAAAAATTTACGAAGTGCATGTTAGTGCAATAGATCCGACGGATAAGTCTAATAAGAGAAATTTCGAGGATACTTCAGCATTCGCAGCATTATTACAATGTAACTTTGTTCAAGCACAAAGAACTCTTGATAAGACAAAGCTTGGTGAGGCTGATGTTATCGGAAAATTACTTAGTGAATTGTTTAAAACAGCTGCTGCACCAACGGCTACAGAATCTGATCAAGAGTTAGCTGCGAAATTAAAGAAATCTGTTGAAGATATTGAGCTTAATGTTCAAAGTGATTTTGACAAAATGCTCAAAAAGTTATTACCTGTTATGGGGGTGATGGGTTTTCCAAGTCTTAATGATACTGAATTAAGGCCTGAAACTTCATTAAATGTAGAGGCACTTTTGTCTGGGCATACAAAAGTTGTTTATAGTGGTACAGATGGTGTGCATTTACCTGAGGGATATAATGGTCTTGGTACGCGAAATTTAATCTATATGCTGCTACAACTTGAAAGCTATCACAAAATTTACCGATCTCAAATTACTCGCCCTTCAGCCCATTTGATATTCATTGAAGAACCTGAAGCTCATTTGCATCCACAGATGCAGGAAGTTTTTATTAATCAATTAAATGTTGCTATTCAAAAGCTTTCGAGTGCCTATCCAGCAGAAGACGTTTGGAATGTTCAGTTTATTATTACTACACATTCTTCTCATGTTGCTAATGCGGCATGTTTTGATGCAGTAAGATATTTCTATAACCAAAAAGATGCAGTGAAAAGTATTAGAAATACTAAAGTTAAAGATTTTAAAAAGGGTATGCAAACAATATCTGTTACTGATAAAGAGTTCTTGCATAAATACATGACTCTGACTAAGTGTGATCTTTATTTTGCAGATAAAGTGATTATGGTTGAGGGGACAACTGAACGGTTATTAATGCCTCGCCTCAGAGAATTAGTTGATAAATCCTTACCAGAACATCAAAAATTAGCAAGCCAGTATGTAACTTGTATTGAAGCTGGAGGAGCTCATGCTCATCTTTTTTATCCACTCCTCGACTTTCTTGAACTTAAGACTTTGGTAGTTACTGATTTAGATTCAATCAAAAAGGTGGAAAAAGAAAATAATAAAAAAAAGAAAATTAACGTATGGGAAAAATGCCCAGTAGCGGAAGGTACGCGAACCTGTAATACCGCAATAAGATATTGGTTTGCTCCTAAGGATATTAAAAAGATAGAGGATTTTCATTTATCCCCAGTAGAACTTTCAGGCAAATCTCGCCACTGAATGCCTGTGCGCATACGATAAAGTATGCCTTCCAGTGTATTTCGGTGTTCATATTTATTGTAAACACGCCCTGTCTCTTTAAGTATTTGCTTTAGGGCTTCCTAGGCGTTATCTGTTAGCATTGTCCTTGGCATAGCAACGTCCGTTCTCGGTGGTATTTTTGATTTTTGGCGAAACCATTATACCTTGTTGCTATGCCGTTCATTTTTCACTCAAAGATGTAAGCATCCGGCTAACACAGCCTTACCAAGCGATCCTATAAGCCTTAATTTAGTTCCCACCTAAAAACAAGTGGGGACTTAATCCATGAACATGGATATATATTCAGCAACACCTCCTGTTGCTAAAAAACGCAGAACATACAGCCAAGAATTCAAACTCAGTATTGTCAATGCCTGTAAAAATCCTAATACCTCGATCGCTTCGGTCGCACTGCAACATAGTATTAATGCCAACCTTGTCAGTCGTTGGATCAGGATCTTCAGCCATCATGAGGGTGCCGTGCAGGATCCTACTCATGTGAATCCAGCATTTATTGCTTTGCCTTACACTGCTGCAATCAGCCAACCTATTGATGAGAGGATCACGTTGTGTATCACCGTGCCTCATACGAATAATGATATTCAGCTAAAATGGCAGACATCAGAAATACCTGTCTTGGCAGAATTACTCAAGGCACTTGCAACATGATCCGCATTGATGAAATCTGGTTGTCTACTCAGCCCATGGACATGCGTGCAGGTATGGATACGACCATGGCTCAGGTGGTGAGAGCCTTTGGCTACATCAAACCGCATTGTGCTTACCTGTTCTGTAATAAACGTGGCCATCGCATAAAAGTGCTGGTACATGATGGACTGGGCATCTGGCTGTGTGCCCGGCGGCTGGAACAGGGCAAATTTCACTGGGCTAAAGTTCACCAGGGTGAAAGCGTAGCCCTCAGCCCGGAACAGTTACAGGCACTGATCCAGGGTTTGCCTTGGCAGCGCATTGGACGACAGCAATTGGTCACAATGCTCTAAACTAGCTTGGTCCATTCTGCTATTCTCCAAACGTTCTATTTCATTCTTCTCATGACCTCAGGCATACTGCGGTCATGAATACACTGCCTGATTTAAGCCAACTGACCCATGAACAACTGCTGGAATTTACTAGACAGTTGGCAATGCAACATCAGTCTCTGGCACAATCAAAACAAGAATTAGAAAAATCAAACCAGCAATTAGATGCCAAAGTTCAACATCTTGAAGTATCCAATCAGCAATTAGATGCTCAAGTTCAGCATCTTTCTATTCTCAATCAAAAATACGAGCATGAACTGGCGCTGTTTAAACAGCATAAATTCGGCAGTAAAAACGAACATCTCACCGCAAAACAAATCCATCTGTGGGATGAGGCGGTCGAAGAAGATATCGCAGCTGTTGATCTGGAACTGGAACGACTGAATGCAGATAAAACCGATGCAGCGACACAGAAAGCCACAGTCAACAAACCTAAACGTCGACTGCTGCCAGATCATCTACACACCATCCGTATTGAGCATGAACCTGCATCAACCCAATGCAGTTGTGGCTGCCAGTTACGTCGTATCGGCGAAGATATCAGTGAAAAACTGCATTTCAGACCGGCACAGTTCTATAAGGAACAGCATGTACGTGGCAAATGGGTCTGTGATCAGTGTGACACCCTGACTCAGCAAGCGATGCCTGCCTATGTGATTGATAAAGGCATTGCTTCACCTGAACTGCTCAGCCATGTGCTGGTATCGAAATATGCCGATCATTTACCGCTGTACCGTCAACGTCTGATCTATCAGCGGGCGGGAATCGAGCTTTCTAGATCAACGTTATCTGACTGGATAGGTCGCTGCGGTGTAGAACTGGAGCCTCTGGCCAATGCCTTAAAAGAGGTGGTGCTGCAACAGCAGGTGCTGCATGCAGATGAAACACCAGTCACCATTATGCGGATGGGTGATGATGAGAAAAAACCGAAGAAAGGTTATGTCTGGGCCTATGCCACCACACAGTACAATCCAGTTCAGGCAGTGATCTATGACTTTCAAGATAGTCGTTCAGGCCAGCATGCTGAAGAGTTCTTGAAAGGCTGGCAGGGTTATCTAGTCTGTGATGATTACAGTGGTTATAAAGCACGCTTTAAATCAGGCGATGTCATTGAGGTGGGCTGCATGGCCCATGCACGTCGTAAATTCCATGAACTGCATGTAACTGGGAAAAGTCAGGTCGCTGAACAGGCCTTAGTGCTGATTCAGAAACTGTATGCGATAGAAGCAGAACTCAGGAAAAAGACCGATGGTACAGCGGAAGACCGCCGCGAATACCGACAACAGCATAGTCAACCGGTGATGCAACAACTATATGAATGGCTCAACCAACATCAACTGACGGTACCATCGAGTTCTCCAACCGCCAAGGCCATCAATTACACTCTGAAGCGTTGGCCAGCCTTAAGCCGCTATCTGGATGATGGCAATCTACCTATAGATAATAATTGGGTGGAAAACCAGATGCGACCTTGGGCGTTGGGACGTAAGAATTGGCTATTTGCAGGTTCGCTGCGCAGCGGTCAGCGAGCGGCAAATATCATGACTTTAATCCAGTCAGCAAAGCAGAATGGGCTGGATCCGTATGCCTATTTAAGTGATGTTCTGAAAAGGCTGCCGACACATAAAGTGACCCAGATTGAAGAGTTACTGCCACACTGCTGGAAACCTGAATCGAATTAAAAATTGGTATGGGATTCAGCGGACGCTTACTCAAAGATCAACAGCCTCTAGTAAGGCACGTACTTGAAGCACTTAAAAGATAAAAATAAAGGCTCTCTAATGTGTTTAGGAGCCATCTAACTTATAGTTGTTTCGGGTGAGGCTTATTTGTTTTTGTGCTCCAGTGCTGTAAGTGATGTACCTACGATAAATATAGACACGACAAACAAGCCTAAATCTTTTAGCAAAAACTGGCCAGGAACCACAGAGATCGCAGGAAACCCAAGAGATGCCTCAAAAACACCGGGTGTAGTCAGCATGAACGACAATGTCGTAAAAAAGAGTCCGGTTGAAAGTACACCGCCCAAGATTGCGAGCTTAGGGGAGAAAACTCGTGCAGCGATTAACAGGCCAACTGAAATTTCAAGCACACCCAGAAAATTTGAGAATCCTTGAATGCTGAGGAAGCTATACATCCACGAAAGCAGAGGGCTATTACTAACAAAACCATGTATACCGTTTGCTTCGTAGCTAGTGAATTTCATGCCACCAAACCACAAATATATTATCGTCATGGCAACGTAGATGCCACCTATACCAAACTTAGTGATTTTTGCACCGAGATTATTACTAAGGGTATTGGTAGTCTGGACACCATTTTCAATTTCGGGAATAGTCATCTTATATCTCCAATTATTTTTAGCCATGTGGACTCACTCTATGTAGCCCACTAAAATGATATGACTCTTGAGAAAAACTATATGTTTACTCGAGTCGAACCTAACTTAGGTAATTGCTGTAGTTGAGCACCAATGGATTAGACATCAATGCCTAGTGGTTGAACGGCCGGGAAGTCGACCTCGGTCTGTGTCACTTCGTTAACGTAGTTAGTGAAAGTGTTCAGGGCAACAGCCAACAGAATATCCACTACATGTGCATCACTGTAGCCAGCGTTCAGCACCGCTTGGACCTGGTCATTGCTGACTTGCCCGCGCTGGCGGACTACGGCGGCAGCAAAACGCACGGCTGCGTCGGCCTTAGGGTCATTTGATGCACCGCTGCGGTTGGCAGTGAGTTCAGCATCATCAAGCTTGGCCACCTTACGGCCTAGGAAGGAATGGGCAGCAAGGCAATAATCGCAGCCGTTGATCTCAGCGACGGCTAGGGCAATACGCTCAAGAGTCGCTGTACCCAAGCCGCCCTGTGCTGATGCTGCGCTCAATTGCAGGTAGCCAGTCAGCGCAGCAGGGCTGTTGGCAACGACGCGGAACATGTTAGGAACGCGGCCCAGTTGTTTTTCCACAGCCTTGAGTGAGGTATGGGTAGCAGTAGGCGCGGCGTCGATTGTGGTAGGGGTGTTCAAACGTGACATAAATTTCTCCTAGTGATTTGAAAGACAGCACGCTGTATTGGCGTGGAATAAATTGTATTTAAGAAGGTTCTGCTTGATAATCCGTTGCTATCAGACAGCTCATCTTCACGTCTTGCGCAGTCGCCATTTCAGTGCCACTACACACCTTCGTTGACGTCACGCCGTCCTGATTTCTAAGGAGGTCTTCGAGACCCCAAAAACACCCTCCGGCAACGATCACATAATCTAGTTTCATAAAGCCTCCTTAGTTTTCATCCACTTACTGATTAGACTGACTTTACAGCATGTAAAATAGATATAATATGTTCAATAGTTCGTATAACATGACCTATTGGACAGTTTACGTAGGGGCTATGTATGGATGCAGACTTTGGATATCAGATTAAAAGAGTTGTGAAATTAAGGGTTCACGAAAAACTGCAAATATAGGGCAAATCAGATTGTCTATACCCATAATTTAGAGCGCCCGAGCATCAGGAACTCACTGAAAGCAGACGTTTCTGAAAATAAACAAGGCACAGCGCTTGAAAATTTCGAGACATCAACGTTTTGCCAAAAGGCTAAAAATGCGTGCACTACTCATTTCGCATTTAAAGAGAGCATCGGTTATTAGGCAATAACGATGTGGCCAAAATTTGTCGACCACTACACTATCTCGTAAACGAGTTTGATAGACGTCAACTAGTACGTATTTTTAGTGTAAGGTCATATTAATGCACGATGCTAAACTCTGCTGTGAGCTAGGTAGGATGTATAAATACCATAAATATTTCAATGCTTTACTTTTTAAAGCTCAAGTGAGTTACTCAGTTCCGACTGTTGGTGGCAGATTTGGAATCTCGCGATTTGTCTTAAATGTCAGCCAAGCAAGTCTCTCGCTAATAAAGTGTTGACTATCCCTGACAAAGTAACAATTTCTTGCCATAATCAGACTTAAGCACTTTACTTAGAGTGTATGTGCGCCGCTTAATGCATCAATGCTGCTAATTCCCTGATTGACATCAATCACTTTGTTTCCTGTTTGATACTCTGAGATAAACAAGATCGAATGATGCAAAAGGGGACTATTTAAATACTGAGGGAACAAATGGCAGTAGATTTGAGCATAGAAACCGCTCTGCTCCTAGAGCGCTGGCAAGGCATTGTAAACTCGATGGCTCAAGTCGCGGAAGTGCCTTGTGTGCTGATTAATCGATTAGATAAAAACGAAATTTGTCAGGCTGTTGGCAGTGTGTCAGTACCAACTTTTTATTGCGGTGAACCTGTTCCATTGGCACTTAACACTTATTGTTCCCAAGTCATTTCCAGTAACCAGCCATTACTAGTTGAAAATGCAATCGGTACCCGATATGAAAACAATAACCCAACATTTGCAGCAGGCTTTAGTTATTACTATGGCCTGCCATTGCTTTGGCCTAGCGGAAAAACTTTCGGTACTTTGTGTATGTTGGACTTTTCAAGCCCAGATCGGGCATCACAACACTGTTCCTTACTCACACTTTTTAAGCAGGCCATTGAATACGATTTACAGATGCTTCAACAACAGCAAGATCTGCTAAAGCGTGAGCAACAAGCAGACAAAAAATTTATACAACTATTCAATGAGATGTCAAATAGGATAAGACCGGTAACTAATAATAAGTTGCTTCAATCTGAGTTGTTTGTACTTTTGACAAGCCAATACCAATACTGGCATCAGGAACTGGATAAGCAGCTTAATCAAACCGTCCTGACTGATGAAAACTCCATTCATATAGCGGCACTGGTTCGAATTTGGTCAAATTTGTTGGCGATTGCCCATGAAACAGAATGGTTGAGAGCTACGGCAGTTCTAGAACCTTATAGTTGTGATGCTGTTGCGTCACTGGTCAATGCAACTCCATTATTAGAACAAGCAGTGTATAAAACAGCGCTGACCCTTGGTGCTGATCTCGTTTTGAGGAGTCATTTGCCTAATCCACTGTTACTAAGTGGGAAACCAGAGTTATGGTCTCTGATAGGACTAGCTATCACGAGCTTTTTAGTTGTTGGCGCCAGCGGTACAAGTATAACTATTTTTGTCAGTAACCGATTAAAAGGTAAGTACAGAGTTTTGGAATGGTCCCTTCTTGTAAAAGGCCAGACGATGCCGCTGCGTTTTACCCGCGATAATCAAGCGCTTTATGGTTTTGCAACAGTATGTGCCGAGTTAGCGGGTGCTGTTCTTGAATCTGGTGAGTGGCAATTAACTGAGAGTCTTCAGCAACAGAGTCGTTATCTCAACTCAAATCGTGATCACGTTGACGACATTGAAAGCAGGAATGCTTCAAGAACTGCTAATGGCATAACCAGGCTTATCTGCTTATCGATACCGGTGATGGGAGACGATTTATAAACACTCAGCGATGATCAGCGAAGTTGTGTTTTAGTTTTCTTGTTGGCACTACATCCGGTATGGCGGCCTTTAATCTGAGAGTGACACTTGGGATAACTGAAAAACTGGCTGTGATTCTGCTGAACGGAGCTTGGTGCTAAGCATGTTGGCGTCATTCAAAGCAAGGTCAACACTGCTATTAACGTTTACGATTATCTGACGGACGTGCTGCTGCGCGTCAACCAACATCCAGTAAGCAAGGTACATGAACTAATGCCGAAGTTACGGAAAGCTCAGTTCGAAAGCGCATTACAGCGTTCAGCTCTATTTAGCAATCCCGATGCTTCGGTAAAATAAGCCACGGAAAATGCTCCGGAGGCCGCATGCACACTAAATAGATGACGTTAGACGAAGAGTTGGATTTAAACGAGCAAATTATAGAGCCTGCGACCGGAAAAGCCAAAAGTTTATAAATACAGCTAAAACTCAAATCAAGCAGGCGAATATTGTACAAAACAATACCATTGCTACAGAGATAACTTCAAGTCTGACAGATCTATGCTAGAGTTAAATTGTTAGCGGCAGTGTAAAAATGACCCCCTAATGGCATTTAAAAACTGACCCCCTTGGTTAATATAGCGGTCATTTTGGACTGCTCAACATGTTAACTTTGGAGCAAGCAGTGACAATCCAAATACTTCATCAACAAGGTAAATCTATTAAAGCCATTAGTCGTGAACTGGGGGTGTCCAGAAATACCGTACGTAAATATTTACGGCAAAACACCACACCTCAGTATCAGCGTATACAGCCTAGAATAAGTATCCTTGACCCATATAAACCCTATTTACTCCAACGTGTAAACGCAGCTCATCCTGAATGGATTCCTGCTGTTGTGCTCTACCAGGAAATTTTAGGGTTGGGATATCCAGGAAAGATCAGGATCTTGAGGGAATACCTTGCAACATTAAAACCAGTTGCTCAACCGGAACCGATCATTCGTTTTGAAACCCAACCTGGCCAACAAATGCAGGTGGATTTCACCACAATTCGACGCAACAACACGACTTTAAAAGCCTTTGTCGCAACATTAGGGTATTCCAGAGCGACTTTCGTGAAATTTTATGATCATGAACGTACGGATGCATGGATCGATGGTCTGGAAAATGCATTTCAGTTCTTTGCAGGAGTACCTCAAGAAATCCTGTTTGATAACGCTAAAACGATCATGATTGAACGGGATGCCTATCAGGAGGGGCAGCATAAATGGAACCCCAAACTGCTCGATTGCGCCAAGAAATACAGCTTTCGTCCCCGCGTATGTAAGCCCTACCGTGCACAGACCAAAGGCAAAGTTGAACGCTTTAATGGATACCTCAAATCAAGCTTTATTGTGTTATTAAAAGCAAGCTTGAAGACTTCGAGTTTACTGTTAGATGTTGATGTCGCCAATGCCCATATTGGCCGGTGGCTACATGAAACCGCCAATCAGCGGATTCATGCCACCACGCAAGAAAAACCGGCTGTTCGACTGCAACAGGAGCAGCAAAAATTTACGCCATTACCGCAATCAGATACAGGTTCCAGCACTGTACCTGTTGCAGCAGCACAGCATGTCATGCCCTACGAGAGTTTGCAGCATCCCTTATCTGTATATGACCAGTTGCTGGGAGTTTCCTGATGAATCTGCAATACGACCGTATAGAGCAGCTTTGCCAAAAGCTCAATCTGCCTGCCATCGCATCACAATGGTCACATCATGCACAACAAACATTAGGTCAGGATGGAAGTTATGCCGACTTTGTTGAAGCGATCTTGACGCATGAATATGCTGCCAGGCAACAGCGCAGCCAGCAGGTACTGATGAAACTCTCAGGCCTGCCTCAAGTCAAAACCCTGGAAGACTATGATTTTAATTATGCCCTAGGGGCCCCTAAATCACAGGTGATTGAACTGTTCAATCTGAGCTTTATTGCTAGAACAGAAAATGTGGTGTTTCTCGGGGCTAGCGGAGTAGGAAAAACGCATTTATCTATGGCATTAGGCTATAAGGCCATCATGAACAGCATTAAGATCAAGTTCATTACCGCAGCGGATTTAATGCTGCAACTGAGTACAGCCTATCAGCAAGGTAAATTGAAAACCTATATGCAACGTGCGGTACTGGGACCAAAGTTACTGATTATCGATGAAATTGGTTATTTACCGTTTGGACGTGAAGAAGCGAATCTGTTCTTTAACGTGATTGCCAAGCGTTATGAAAAAGGCAGTACGATATTGACGAGTAACTTACCCTTTAGCCAATGGTCTAAGTCATTTGCGGATGATGTTACGTTGACCGCTGCGATGTTAGATCGGCTATTACATCACTGTCATGTGGTACAGATATCGGGTGAGAGTTATCGTTTGAAGGATAAAAAAAGAATTGGGATTCAGCCCCAGGTTGAAATTTAATACGAGATCAAAGGGGTCAATTTTACTTCGCCATTTTTAAGGTAAAAGGGGTCAATTTTAAAATGCCGTTGACAAAATCAACGATTTAATTCATTTTTCTATGCAGGATCTTTGAAAAATGCAGTAGAAAAACGGAGAAGTACATGACCTTTAGTTTAGCTCAAACAGCTAGTGCAGAAACCACACTAAAAGCACCTGCTGAAGCAGATCAGAACCTGCGGGATATCACTGAACTGGCGTGTTATATCTGTGATGCACCAGTGGCTATGGTGACGCGAACCGATGACACAAAGCTGAATCTAATTGCAAAAGTTGGTATTTCGCGTACCTCTGTATTAATTAAAGAGTCCTTTTGCGTGTATGCAATGGAAACACCTGATGCGGTAATGGTGGTCCCTGACGCTACTTTAGATCACAGATTCAGTACCAATGCTATGGTGATTTCAGGACCTGGCTACCGATTTTATGCTGGCTCGCCGCTGATTGATCCCGAAGGTGCAGTGATTGGTACTATTTGTGTCTATGATCATGTTCCTAAGCAGCTGAACCAGCGGCAGATAAGCTCTTTGCAGGCTCTGTCCAGACAAGTGATCGCCATACTGGAGCTGAAAAAAGTCGGCGAACAATTACATAATACCAGCATGACGGATGCGCTGACAGGGGTGAACAACAGAAGAGCTTTTGACCTCAAGTTTGAAGCTGAATTTGCTCGCTGGCAAAGAACAGGACAATCTTTTGTACTGGCATTGATTGATATTGATCACTTTAAGAGTTTTAACGACAGCTATGGTCATGCCGCAGGAGATGAGGCACTGAGTCAAGTCGCGGCTCTGTTTCAGCGCCATAGCAGGAACTATGACTTTTTCGCCCGTTATGGTGGTGAAGAGTTTGTGCTGATCCTGCCAGGCACAGACACAGCGTCCGCAAATAAAACACTGGAAAAGTTAAGGCTGGTAGTGGCTAACCATGAGTGGTTATTACGACAATTAACGGTCAGCATAGGTTTGGCCAGCGCTGATTTATTTGACGACAAAAAGCAGTTGCTCGAAGTCGCCGATCAGATGTTATACAAAGCTAAAACCCAAGGCCGCAATCAAACCAGTGTGTTCGCCACACTGTAAGAGATCTGTTCATGCTGCGCTGATCTCAAGACCTCATAAAAACTGAGGTCTTGCTTCGGTCGATAAGCTGGTCTGATATTGGCATTATTTATTCCTTTCAAATACATGGGTAATGCGACTTACACAGATTTTTTATGCTCTCTTGGACTCCATGTGAAGGAGATCGTCACATTCTTTACATATAGAAAATAGAGTTCTTTAGCCAGCTGCAATTTCAGATTAACCGATTCGGTAAGCTTTCTGCATTTCCGGAGACAACTTTTTTAGCCAGCTTGAGAGACTGAAGCCTTTTCTATCGGTACTATTTAATTTAGTAAAATACAGATGTTCATCCCAGCGAGGACCGAAATCTACTTCTGCAAGACTTACAAGCTGTTTGTTTCTGCGAAGACGATGCTTTTGATGGTAATCTTCGGCGGGCCAAAAATAACCATTTTGTTCTCCGGCCTCAATCACCTCGGGAGATTTCTCCTTTCCAATCGCTTGAATCAGTTCTTCAGCTACTTGTTTTTGCTCCAGATCAAAAACAAAAAGTATCTGGCGATACTGGCCCTGCTTTCTACCATGAACAGACCATGATTCAAAACTTCCAAGAAGTTCCCTGTAGCTGATTTGGTCTTTATCGTAGATCACTCTGACGACTTCGGCGTGTCCGTTGATGTTGCGGTAACTCGGATCCAGAGTTGATGCTCCAGCGTAGCCAACACGTGTTTGCACTACTCCCTGCGTCCCTCCAAAATTAGAATCCGGTCCCCAAAAGCAACCCATGCCGAAAACCGTTTGACTAAGCTTCCCGATTTTCAATGCTTCTTCGATTGCTTCAGGGGTTGCAAATTCATAGCTTTCAACACCGTCTTCTTTATTCATTTTTAGATCCGACATATTTTTCACCTAACTTTCAAAAATTGAAGCCACTCCCATTCCTCACGCCGTGCAAACGACGATAAGACCACGTTTTCCAACACCAGCTTGATGAAGTATCTTTGCTAAAACTCCGCAGCATGTTTCTTGGTAACACAACTGCGGAAAATTGCTGTAATCATTGATCTTACTGCTTATTAAGTTATTAATAATTCTAAAAAACTCATTATTTCATTGAAGCTTCCAACCACCTGTCAAGGTCCTTGAACTTGGGGTTTCTCAGCTTCTTTGTCCCAACCACTATTGTCGGGAAATTCAGCTTTCCGTTCGAATAGAGGGAGCACAGTTCATCAGCAGCCGCGTCGTCTTCATGAACATCTAAAAAATCAAACTCGATTCCTTTTTCTTTCAAGTACGACTGGTAAATCTTGGTTTTGTGGCAGTCCTTATGACCGAACAGCTTAATCCCCACGACCCCCTCCATTTTCTAAAATTACTCTACAAACTTCAACGACTCCGAGTTGATGCAGAATCGAGCCCCAGAGGGCTCAGGACCATCTGGAAAAACGTGCCCTAAGTGGGCTTCGCACACATTGCATAGCACTTCGATTCTTCGTCCGTAAGTCGTGTCCAGTTCATATTGAATTACGTTGTCGGCGACGGGCTCAGAAAAACTCGGCCAACCTGTTCCCGAATCAAACTTAACGTTCGAATCAAACAGTTCAGTGTCGCAGCCCGCGCAGGCATACCGTCCTGCCTCATAAAATGAACAGAGTTCCCCAGTGTGAGGGCGCTCGGTGCCTTTCTTCCGCATGACATTAAATTGAGCGGGCGTCAGAATTTTTTTCCACTCTTCCTCGCTCTTTTCTACTTTTCTAGGAGGAGCGGGAGTGCCGTTATCGAGATAGTTGTTAATGCTTTCCCAGTTGAACATAAATTTGCTCCTTTATTTTTGGGTTTGTTCTTTAGCTATCAATCCACGCGAAGAAGTCAGTCGCGCTACCAATGAATTTTCCATCCACAAAAACTTGCGGAACAGTTTGAAGGTTGGTTTTTTTCTTCAACTCATCATAAGTCTTGGGATCGTCATCCACGCGAATTTGTTTAAAATCAACTTTTTCAGAAGTTAAGTACTCCTTCACGCGTTTACTAAACGGACAATGGTCTTTTGTGTAGATGACAACGTTCTTAAGTTCTTTCATTTTTTCCTCTTTCGTTTGATTCATGGTTTAATCTCTCTCAAAATGGCACGTGTACCCGTGGGGATTCTTCTTCAAATAGTTTTGGTGATACTCCTCAGCGTCATAAAACTCTTTTTCCAAGGCTACCGTCGTGACCACGGGATTCTCGAAGCGACCGATCTCATTGACCTCATCAATCACGTTTTCGATAATCGCTTTCTGTGCATCGTCACGATAGAACGCTGCCGAGCGATACGAAGTGCCAACATCATTTCCTTGGCGATTCTTCGTAGTCGGATCATGGATTTTGAAAAAGTAATGTAGAATCTCTTCGAGAGATATTTCGTCTTGGTCGTATTCCACGCGAACCGCTTCGGCGTGCCCCGTTTTCCCTGTTATAATATCGGCGTAGGTAGGATCATCAAAATCTCCGCCAGAGTAGCCCACCTTCGTTGACGTCACACCGTCCAGACTCCTAAGGAGGTCTTCGAGACCCCAAAAACACCCTCCGGCAACGATCACATAATCTAGTTTCATAAAGCCTCCTTAGTTTTCATCCACTTACTGATTAGACTGACTTTACAGCATGTAAAATAGATATAATATGTTCAATAGTTCGTATAACATGACCTATTGGACAGTTTACGTAGGAGCTATATATGGATGTTCTCAGTGAAATTTTAGATAAGGTAGAGCTTACTAGCAGCTACTGGTATAGAACCTCATTTGCGGGAGACTGGGGCATCAGCCTCCCGCAGGAAGAGAATCTAGCGAGATTTCACATCGTGACTCATGGCGAGTTTTGGTATGAGGTGCCAAAACTTAAACTTAAAGCATTGGCGGAGCAGGGCGATATTTTGATCTTTTTCAAAGGGATGGAGCACACCATGGCCAGTGCACCAAAAATCAAGGCCGAGCCTGCGGTCGAATTTAGAGCTAAAGCCAACCTCACCGAAGCTCAAGTTTTGGAATACGGTGATCAGAGCAAGCTCAAAGCCAACGTCGTTTGCGGACATTTTTGTTTTAATGGCGGACCCGATCATCCATTCTTAAATTCGCTGCCAAATGTCGTGCATATCAAGAGTGCTGATAACTCCCACTCGCCTTGGCTTGCCATGCTTTTAAGTATTATAGAGCAGGAAGCAAAATCAGGGCTTCCTGGAAGCAACACGTTAGTCAGAAAGCTGACCGAAATTATCTTCGTGCAAGCGTTAAGAATCCACATGTACAAATCCAATAAAAATGCTGGATTCTTCAAACTGATCGAAAATCCGCAACTCAGCAAAACCTTGGAAGCTATTCATCATAGTCTCGATAAAAAATGGGGTCTTGACGATCTCGCCGGGATTGCGGGGATGTCGCGTACGAACTACAGCGTCAAATTTAAGGAGCTGTCAGGCATGACACCTCTTGATTATTTAACCTATTGTCGGCTTGAAAAAGCAAAGCAGCTGCTTAAAGAATCCGGTAAGTCTGTTCCCGAAGTGAGTGAAGCCATTGGGTATCCGGCACATGAACACTTTCAAAAGTTGTTTAAGAAAAAAATTGGCAAAACTCCTAGCGCGTACAGAAAAGAAAATTCTGAAAAGGTGTAAAAATGAATATCTATAACTCTCCTGTTACCAAAATAGCTTTCTGGGTCATCGTCGTCGGCAGTGTATTCTGTCTTCTTCTCCCTTTATTCTTACCTCTTCTTCCTCTTCACTACTTGAAGGATTATGGCGAAATAGGAGATGCTTTTGGAGGTATTTCGAACCCATTCGTACAGATACTAGGTTCAGTAGTTCTGTTTTTAGCGCTGAAAGCCCAGATTGATGCGAATAGAATCCTTCATCAGCAAATCGAAAAAGAAAACACGAAGGAGCAACTAAGGCACGAGTTAGATCAACTTCACGAACTTTATATGTTCGTCGAAAGAAACATCAAAAATTTTAGTTACGATCAAGAAAAGACCGTTGATGGCAAGACGCAAGTGATCCTTCTGTATTCTCGACGTGCGATTAAATGTTTCATGGAGGATCTAGAGAGCTTAGATGTTGATATTCACAAAGATGACGACATTTTAAGGTTCGACGGGGTTAAAGAAATTATGAGCATTTTGAACAGCGTTGACCTATATTTCGACAAAATCAAAGACAGCGAGATTGCACCTTATCATAAGAGTTTTTATAAAACGCTTATGCAGCACGAACTTCTCTTCAGCGTTTTTCCTTATCAAGATCTCGACAATCAAGCGTACCTAAAACAAGAGCATTGCCCAGAGTGTGGTGAATATCATGCAAATTATCCGCCACTGATTTATGACCGGTTACAGAAAATTAAAAAAAGTTTCTCCTGATGTATTATGGATATTTATTCGGTATCGGTCCTACCAAAAAGCTATTTGTAGTATCTCGAGTACGTGCTGTGGTGTAGTAATTCCAATCTTAGAAAACTCAAAGCTTATTCTGAAACTATCGGAATTGTCGGTTGGGTGAGACTTAGTCGCCCCGTAAAGCCTTATCGGGGCGGCAAAGATAACTTTTTATATCACTGCTATTGATGACGTCCTTTGTTTACTAAAGTTGTAAGCCCTTATTCTTTGTTTTAGACCTTCAACCACTCCGGGCTTGTCACTAGGAGAGTCCCCTTGGCTAACCTTAGCCGTCAGATCGTATTCAGCGATTTCTAGCCGGTCCCCCTGAATCATTTTACGCCAACCGTTCCACAACTTAGGGTCAAGCTCTTCGGTACGCCAACCATCGGTCGGTTCGCTCCGACTCGCTAAAGCCAGATCCCTGATTTGGTTCTGGAGCGTTAGATCGTCAATCATTGTTTGGGAGTGAGAATGTTGAGGGATTAAGTTTTGATACAAAAGATTAAACTTACACCAATTTTACGCCATGGAATTTTAATATTTTTATAAATTATTGATATTTAATATATATTTTAAATTTATTGTCCAATCCATCATCGGGGCAACCGAAATGCGAGGTTGTAAAGTTTGGATGGCACGTGTCATAACCCACCTGAATTGAAAAACAAAAGCACAAGACCACGCATTATACGGGGTTTAAGTGAAAATCGACAGTATCCCCAACCCACATCCATTGGCATCAACTTTGCTTTGTTCGCTATGAACAAAGCAGCGCAACCGTAGGTGCCAAAGCGGAACTGCTCAGTATTTGTATGCGTAGCCGTTTTTTAGTATGTTGAAAAGATAACGATAAAGCGGCACAAGAGGGATAATAATATGTTGGTTTTAGAAGAAATTTATCGAACCAAGAAAAACGAGTTTTCAAAGGCCTTTAATTTACGCATGCAGCGCAGTTTGAGCTGGTGGAAAAAAGCCATTGCTTTACATGATGATCTTGATTTGCAGTTTATGACAGCATGGGTAGCCTTGAGTGCCTTGTATGCGCAAAGTCAGACAGCAGAGCATACACAACAACAGACCTTGCAGCAATTTGTGCAGCGTATGTATCAAAAAGATGTCGATCAGCGCATGGCGAGAATTATTTGGGAAAAATATCCACAAAGTTTAGAGGTGTTGCTGACCAACCCTTATTTGTATCAAAGTTTTTGGGATTGGCGTAATCAAAAAATGACTGAAGCTGAATGGCGTGCAGATTATGAAGCAGAGAAACAGCAGATTATGCAGGCATTGCACATCCATGATTCAGCTACAATTTTGGCATGTTTGTTTAAGCGCTTATTGACGTTACAGCAGCAACTTTTACAAGGTGGTGCAACTTATAACAGTGCAATCAACCGCAAACAACTCAGCCATGCCAATACTTTACTGTGTGCGTTGATGCCGTGTTTTATCCAAATTTTATTGGAAAATTTAGAAAATGTGGAGTTGAGTCAGCCATTTTATCCTGTGATGCAAATGTCTTAAGCGACTTGCTTGATTGTAATAGCAGCGTTTAAGGCATGGCGGTGTGTTGACGTTGATGTTGCCAGTCGAGCAGGGCAAAGCTCATTGCGGCGGCAACAAAACACAAACCAACTAGGCAACTCCATAACCATCCACCGTGTTGCCATGCATAGATTCCCAAGGCAGAACCACAAGCACCGCCAGTAAAATAACTGGTCATATAAATTGAGTTAATCCGCGATTTGGCATCGGGGCGTAAGCGAAAAATTACGTTTTGGTTGCTGCTGTGTACGGTGGCAAGCCCAAGGTTAATTAAGCCAAAACCAAGAATATAGCTCCATAAGCTAAATTGTCCGTTGTATAGAAAGACCCAACTGATTGCCAATAGCGCCAAACCACCCCACGTCAGCGCTGTGACATAGCCACGATCTGCAATTTTACCCACTTGTTTGGTCGAAAGTGCGCCAAATACTCCGACCATTGCCACAATGCCGACCATAAAGTCAGCTAAGCCAAAACTAGATTTGAGTAATACGGCAATGGTGGAAAACAACACGCTCATCGCAGCAAAAGCAAAAGCCCCGAGTAATGCACGATACACCAAGCGGCGTTCTTCTAAAATCAGTTTGCCCATGGACTGAAATACGGCCAAATAGCTGAGTTTGCTGGTAGAAATAAAAGGCAAACGTGCTTTAAGTACCGCAGCAATACACAACATGAATATCCCGCTGAGCAGATAAATCACTTTCCAGTGAAATAAATTAGATAGCAAGCCTGCTAAACTGGTCGAAAGTAAAATACCGACCAATAAACCACTCATCAGCAAACCAACAACTTCGCTCATTTTTTCAGGTTTTACGGTCATGGTCGCAAAAGGAATTAATACTTGTGCCGCCACAGAAAATAGCCCTGTGATGATGGTGCCAATCCAAAGCATGCTTAAATTGCTAGAAAAGGCACACAAAAACAAACCTACCGATGCCAAGAACATGAATAGGGGAATGAACTTGGTTTTATTGACAATATCGCCCATCGGTACAATAAACAGTAAGCCGAGTGCATAAGAGACTTGTGCAAATGTCACAGTCAGTGCAACTTGTGACTGTGGAATTTGAAAAGATTGATGAATGGAGTAAATCAGAGGTTGGCAATAATAATTTGCACCTGCACATAAACCGCAGGCAATCGCCATTAACCAGAGCAGGGTTTTGTCTTGGCTAATGTCAGGTGCAGTATTCATAATTATCCTAAGGTCAATGGTAAAACGGGGTTGCAGTAGCTCAAAGATTGAATCCAATATTCAACTTCATTAGTGGCAGGATGTCGCCTTTAGCTTAATGAGAAAACTTGTTTTTGGACAAGGTGATCATCATCACGCCTACAATATTGAGCATGCAGCCGAACCATTGTATGCCATTTAGATGTTCACCTAAAAATGCTGTGGCCAATAGAATCGTCAAGATGGGGCCAATTGAAGCAATCATGGCCGATTGTGCCGCACCTAAACGGGCGATACTGTGCGCCATGAGTAAGGTGGGCAAGACTGTGACAAATATCCCTAAAGCAATACCATAGCCTAGCACTTCTACAGGCAGTTGTTGCACCAGTCCGAGCGGATTAGGTGTGACCAAACTGTAATGCGTAAGCGTACCGATGCAGGCAATACTTAAAGCCAGACCTGTAAAATTCCAAGAGCCAAAATGCTGAATCAGGCTTTTGGTCAGCAATAAATAGCCTGCAAAACACACTGCACTGGCGAACACCAAACTACTGCCTAACCAAAAATACGTGTCATGTGGGGTATTGCTCTGTTCCTGTAACATCACAATCACTGTTCCGCCATAACTCAGAGCAATTGCAAACAGACTCAGCCAGCTAAGTTTCTGCCGATACATTACGCTCGAAGCCAGAACGGTGAGCGTTGGATATAAAAACAGAATAATGCGTTCTAATGAAGCGCTAATGAACATCAGCCCTAAAAAATCCAGCCAGCTAGAAAAATAATAGCCCATCAGACCTGCAAATATTATTAGCAGCCAATTGCGTGTAGAGATGTTGCGACTGTGATGGCGATTGAGCCAACAAATCAGCAAGAAGAAAGGCAGGGCACTTGCCATGCGCAAAGCCATGAGTACGGTTGCATCGACCAACGGTGAAAGTGCATAAGCCTGTTTAATAAAAATGGCTTTGGTACTAAACAAAAAGGCTGCAAATAAGGCAAAGATGGAGCCCCATTGTGTGGCGTTAAGTCTGATCATGAAAAATGCTGTCGAGCAAGGTGGATGCAAGAGAAGTGACACATGCCGCGCACACAAATGCAAGTTGCATGATAGATAAAGGCAGATGCGACTGCATGGATCAAGCTGTGTGTGCTGTATTTGAGCAAGCATAGCCGATTTTATGCAGATGGTCTGCTTGAGATGGCATAAATTTTGTGAAAAGTAGAGTAAATGGGATTTGCACGATAATGGTGCAAATTAGTTGAAAATATTGCAAAACAGAGAAAATCCATCATCAGACAAAATGACGCACAAAAAAAATGAAAAAAATAGCAGCACTTAACTTAGACCTGAGTTGAATAAATTCAAGCTTCTTTTAAAAGTTTTACTGTTTCAAATATTCGGTTTTACTCATAAGGCAAAGGTAGGTTTTTCTAAGGTTTTCAGATGCGCAAAACACTTCTAAATTGAACCATGTTGTGCGGTGTAAAAATTGTCAGAAAAGTCAATTTGGTGTTTAAGTTTTTGCTTTTAGCGCTTAAATGTATAGATATGCAATCTTTTAGCGCTAAGTCGGATTTTCCCAATTAAGTGAAATGCATGTCAGAATGATCAATGCTTAATTCATTTAAATGTGGTCAACTGCAAGCTCAAAGCATCGCTTTTTTTCTTTTAGACACTTCAAATCGAAGTTTTGCTGAATAATTAGACTTATATTAAAGAAGCAAAACCTATCAATTATATCTCGCAACAATATTTTTATGAATCATCAGTTCAAAATATGGGTATTTATTAAATAAATATTGGGTGGTAATTTAAAAATGTTGCATTAGAATCCAAAAATTCAACAAAACTTATCCTGAGGGGAAAGCATCGTTATCCACGATGTTGACTTAAGAAAAACTAGCTTGAGGGACGCTCATGCAGATCGGAATTCCAACCGAAACTGTTGTCGGTGAAAATCGTGTCGCTGCGACGCCAGAAACAGTAAAGAAGTTGATTAGCGCGGGTCATAGCGTAGTCATTGAACGTGGTGCGGGTGTTAAAGCCGCTTATATCGACAGTGCTTATGAACAAGTGGGTGCGACCATGACAGATGATGCTTATCGTGGCAGTCAAATGATTTTGAAAGTTCGTGCCCCGAAGGGTGATGAAATTCAAAAACTTGCACCGAATAGCACTGTCGTGGCGATGTTTGATCCTTACCGCAATACTGAATTAGATCAGTTTGCTGCGGCTCAGGTGTCTGCATTTGCGTTAGAGCTTTTGCCGCGTACTTTGTCACGTGCACAAAATATGGATGTGTTGTCATCACAAGCCAACTTGGCAGGCTATAAGTCAGTGTTGTTGGCTGCAGCAGAATACCAACGCATGTTCCCAATGTTAATGACGGCTGCGGGTACTGTAAAACCTGCACGTGTTGTAATCATGGGTGTGGGTGTTGCGGGTCTGCAAGCCATTGCAACGGCAAAACGTCTGGGTGCGGTAGTTGAAGCAACTGACTTGCGTCCAACTGCGAAAGATCAGGTAGAGTCTTTAGGCGGTAAATGGCTAGACGTGCCAATGTCTGAAGAAGAACAGCAAAAAGCTGCAGATGCTGCCAAAAATGGCTACGGCTGGATGCCAGGTGAACAATACATTAAAGATCAGGCAGTGATTGTAGATAAAGCTGTTTCTAATGCGGATATCGTGATCACCACTGCGTTATTGCCAGGTCGTGATGCACCGCGCTTAATCAAAGCAGAAACTGTGGCAAAAATGAAGCCAGGTTCTGTGATTTTAGATATGGCGGTTGAAACGGGCGGTAACGTCGAAGGTTCACAATGCGGTGAAACTGTAGTGACTGCCAATGGTGTAAAAATTTTGGGTATTCCAAATATTCCATCGACTGTATCGACAGAGGCATCTGCACTATACGCGCGTAATGTGTTCAATTTTGTTGAAACATTATTTGATAACGACAAGAACTTCGCATTGAATCCAGAAGAAGAAATTCAGAAAGCATTGCTGGTCACTCATAACGGTCAAGTGCTGTTAAAGCATGGTTAAGGAGAACTCTCATGGTTGAAACAATTACGATTTTTGTCCTTGCCATCTTCGTAGGTTACTACGTGGTGTGGGGGGTAACACCTGCGTTACATACGCCATTAATGGCAGTAACCAATGCACTTTCTTCAATCATTATTGTAGGTGCGATGATTCAAACTGTCGGTCTACCAATTATGGGTGTAGAAGGAAGTGTCGACTTCCAAACCATTAATGTGGTGAGTGTACTGGGTGCGATTGCTGTGTTCTTGGCAAGCATCAATATTTTCGGTGGTTTTGCAGTGACTGCACGTATGCTGGAAATGTTCAAACCAAAAGCAAAGAAAAAAGAGGGCTAATGCATGGAATTTATTCGTGAATATGCAGACTGGTTCTATTTAATCGGGGCTGTACTCTTTATCTTAACTTTACGTGGTTTGTCTGGTCCTAAAACTGCGATTGCAGGTAACCGTTACGGCATGATCGCAATGGCGATTGCAGTCTTGACCACATTCTTTGTGGCAGACAATCCTGTTGTGTGGATGATTCTGGCAGCTATGGCGGCAGGTGCGGTGGTGGGTATTGCCCGCGCACGTACGGTGCCAATGACTCAAATGCCTGAAACTGTAGCGTTAATGCACTCTTTAGTCGGTTTAGCTGCGGTTTTAATTGCGATTGCTGCGATTATTCATAACAACAAGTTGATCGAACTCGGTCCAGACTTGTTGGCTGCAAATGGCATTACTTTCCATGAAATGAGTAAAGTTCATTTATTTGAATTGTTTGTTGGCTGTTTCGTGGGGGCGATTACCTTTACCGCATCTGTTTTTGCATACGGTAAATTGGCGGCAAAGAAATGGGCAAAAACCATTTCGGGTGCATGGGTAAAACCTGTTCAAGCGTTAATTTTTCTTGCCATGCTCGGTTTCGGGATTCACTTCTTCCTGAGCGGAAACATGACTTCATTCTGGGCAATGACAGGTTTGGCATTGGCATTCGGTTGGGTATGGATTGCACCAGTGGGTGGCGGTGACATGCCAGTTGTGGTGTCTTTGTTGAACTCATTCTCAGGTTGGGCAGCAGCCGGTATTGGTTTCACGCTTGAAAATAACATGCTGATTGTTGCAGGCTCATTGGTCGGTTCTTCAGGTGCGATTCTGTCTTACATCATGTGTAAAGCCATGAACCGTTCAATCATCAACGTATTGTTTGGTGGTGCGATGGGCGGTGCAGCTGCACCAACAGCAGCAGCGGGTGCGCAAGTGCAACGTAACTACCGTTCTGGTTCTGCTGATGATGCTGGCTTCTTGATGTCAAATGCAGACAGCGTGGTGATTGTACCTGGTTATGGTATGGCACAAGGTCGTGCTCAGAATGCGGTAAAAGAATTGGCAAACTTGTTGAAAGAGCAAGGTGTAACAGTTCGCTTTGCGATTCACCCAGTGGCAGGTCGTATGCCAGGTCACATGAACGTATTGCTTGCAGAAGCTGATGTACCGTATGAAGATATCTTGGAAATGGACGAAATCAACTCAGATTTCCCTGCTACAGATGTGGTGTTGGTGATTGGTGCAAATGACGTAGTAAACCCTGCGGCAAAAGATGATCCAAACTCGCCAATTTACGGTATGCCAATTCTTGAAGCGCATAAAGCACGTACCATTATGGTCATCAAGCGCTCTATGGCAACAGGTTATGCGGGTCTAGACAACGACTTGTTCTATAACGACAAGACCATGATGATCTTTGGTGATGCCAAAAAAGTTGTGGAAGATATGACCAAATCAATCAACGGTACAGGTCACTAAGACACTGTTCCTAGAGATGAAACCGCCTTCGGGCGGTTTTTTTATGGCTGATGTAAAGTGGTCAATTGAGATAGGGAATTTGGTTAGGGTAGGTTAATGCGATATAAAAACGATTAAAGATCTAAACCTCAAAATATTGGCATTAAAAAAGCGACTTATTTGAAAGTCGCTTTTTGTGTATCTCTAAGGCTGCTCAAGTGAGATGTTGTATTAAGCAACAGACTCAGGCGTAGTACGCCATAAGCTTTCTAGGTCGTAAAATTTACGTGCTGTTGGGAGCATGATGTGAACAACTACCATACCAAGATCGACCAAGATCCATTCTGCATCACGTTCACCTTCAATACCGATTGGGCGAAAGCCTGCTTTGCGCGCTTCTTCAGCAACATTATCGGCAATAGATTTTACGTGGCGAGTTGAAGTGCCGCTAGCAATTACAATGGCATCTGAAACATTACTAATGCTGCTGACATCAAGTTCAACAATTTCTTTGGCTTTTACATCAAGGAGAGCTTCATGTACAACTTTAAGACAGGTTTGTACGTCATGCTTTTGGGTATTCATTGCAAGATCGTGAGAATTAGAAGCGCCGGGCGATGGTTCTAAATTCATGGAGTGTATAATTTCCTAAAATTATTCATCATCTAATATAGCTGTTTTAGCCTGAAATTTCAAATTGGTTTAATTTTAAGCATTTTAATGCGAGGCAAAATATTTGTCTTTCCATGCAAATGATTGATTTGACGTAAGACTTGGGCGGTATTCTGCAGCGACATAACCTGAATAAGGACTGTGCTGTAACCATTTAAAAATAGCAGCATAGTCTAACTCGCCCGAATCGGGTTCATGGCGTCCCGGATTGTCAGCAAACTGGATATGACCAATATCCTGTATGTTTTCTTGCAATTCGCTCAGCACATCTTCGCCCATCATCGCCATATGATAACAGTCGTATTGCATTTTAAGAGCAGGATGTTTGACCGCTTCTAATATCTCTTGAGCTTGCGCAATATTTTGAACTAAAAAACGAGGCATGTCGGTGCCATTAATCATTTCAAATACAGGCTGAATATGATGTTGAGTGAGCATCGAGCAGGCCAGTTTTAGATTTTCAGCCAGTGTGTTTAAGCACGGCAGTAAATCGGCATCGACAGGTTGTTTGCCGGCCAAAATATTAACGCGGGGGACATTTAACGCTGTGGCATAGCGGATAGCCAACTCTAGGGCATGATGAAATTCAATCTCTTTTCCGGGTACGCCCGCCAAACCATTGCCACCTTGCATGAGGTCACCTGCAGGGACATTAATTAAGCACAGGCTGAGTTGGTGGAGTGTGAGTTGGGTTTGAATCTGCTCAATACTCAGCTCATAGGGAAATTGAATTTCAACATGCCGAAAACCATGTTCGCGTGCAAGGGCAAAGCGTTCAATTAAAGGCACTTCGGTAAAAATCATCGACAGATTAACCGCCAGTTTAGACATGCAGATGCTCCTTGCAGGCAAAGATTGGATCAGGAATCAAGCCGATTAAGCTTCGACCTGATGGATAATGGTGGCTAAATCTGCTTCTGCAAAACCCTTGGCTTGATGAGCTTGTAGTTGTGAAAGGGCTTTTTCCGCCACAGGAATCTGTAGCTGAAATTGCGCTGCCAGTTGTAAGGCATTGTTTAAATCTTTAGATAGGGTTTGGACTTTCCATTGCACAGGCTCAAAACTGTGGGTTGCCATGCGTGGCGTTAAAATCTGAAACGGTTTCGAGTCGGCAAAACCACCTGCCAAAGCAGGTGCAAGTAGCTGTGTATCTACACCTGCTTGAGCAGCAAGGGCAACGGCTTCGGCAATTAGGGTACTGTTGGCAGCAACAATCAGTTGGTTACAGATTTTAGTAGCTTGACCTGTTGCGGTTTCGCCCATACGAGTCACACGTTGTGACAGCACCGCATAAATCGGGCTTAATTTTTCGATGGTGTTTGCATCCCCCCCTGCAAAAATTACTAGCGTACCTTGTTCTGCTCCCGCGGTGCCACCAGATACAGGTGAGTCAATCCAAGTCACGTGTTTTTGCTTGGCTTGTTGTGCAAGGGCTTTGGTTTGTGCAACCGATAAGCTGGAAAAATCAACAATGACTTGTTGTGTGGTTAAGTATGGTTCAATTTGATCAAATACGCTTTGAACTGCATGATCATCGGCTAAACAGGTCAAAATGACAGGGTATTGCCCGATCTCTTGAAGCTGAAGCGGTTTAGCACCTGCATTGATTAACGGTTCGCATGCAGCAGGGCTGCGGTTCCATACTGCGACCTTATAACCCGCCTGAATTAAGCGGGTCGCCATGCGCGTGCCCATGAGTCCCATACCTAAAAAAGCGATTTGTGTGTCATGGTCAAAGTGCATAGCGAGTTCTCCTTTTTTCCTACATTACAAGCCCTTGGCGAAATGTCAATCTCGCCTTTGGTCAAAGTAGGCAGCAGATTTTGCGATTAAAATTGACGTGGGGCAAAGCGTACTTCTGGATTCTTATCCTTTTTACGTGCCAGTTGGCTATTTTTACCCAATAATAATTTTAATTGCCAAATTTTTTCTAAGCGTAAAGATTTTGCAGGCGTGTGTTCCATGGCATCCAATACTTGTTTGGCTGCTGCCAAAGCATCGGGAGAGCGCTGTGCAATTTCTTCAGCAAGTACTTGTGCTTGTTGTAATGGGCTATCGGTAAGATGTGTCACTAATCCAATCTCTTTGGCATAGTTTGCATCAAAAATACGTGCGGTGAGGGTTAATTCTTTGGCAAGGTCTAAACCAATCAAACCTTTTAAAGAACGGCTGAGTCCCATGTCTGGCACTAAGCCCCAGCGGCTTTCCATGATCGACATTTGTGTGTCAGGATGTGCAATACGAATGTCGGCAGCCAACGCCAGTTGCATGCCTGCACCAAAACAATAACCTTGCATTGCTGCAATGACAGGTACAGGTAACTTCTGCCAAACCAAAAATGCTTTTTGGAATAGACTTTGCCCCGGTTTAATCAGTTCCCAAGCTGCAAAAGCACGGTTTTGTGGATTGTTGAGGTCGGCTAAATCAATGCCTGCACTAAAAACTTGTGCTTCACCTGTTAAAATTACACAACGTAAACTGCGGTCTTTTTTCAGTTTTTCTGCGGTGCGTACCAATTCCTTGAGCAGGGCAAAGCTCATCGCATTGCGCTTATCTGGACGGTTTAAGGAAACGATTGCAATGCCATTATTTTTTTCGATTCGAAGTAAAGTCATGATGTGAGCTCTTGTTTTTACTGAGCAAAGCATAGCATGCACAGACCCAAGATAAATGACAGCAGAGTCACGGCCAAAACGGTGGACTCTGCCTGAAATGATTCCTAAAAATCATGCGATGCTGTTTGTGAAACGTGTATTTAAAACGCTATTTTTGTTTTGACGAAATGCTATTCATCCCAGATTCACTACGAACCAGTTGCTGTATGTTGAGCAAAAATATGTTCTGCTGCATGTTCCACTTGTTGGATACATGCTTTTAACTCCTGATAACGATTGAGTACTTCCTGCACAAAGAGTTCATCGGCTTTACGGCGTTCTTTACGCAGGGTCGAAACAAACTGTTCAAATGAACCTGTTACTTCTTGCAGGTTTGGCGTGCCAACATAACGGGTTGCACCATACAGACGATGCAGCACATGCTCGAGTTGCGGGAAATCTTCAAGTTCAATAAGCTGTTCAATTTCATTTAATTCTGTGGCAAAGCTATCTACCAACATTTTCAGTAAATCCACTGCAAGGTCTTCTTTGTCGGCTGCCAACATTAGGCTTTGTTGCCAATTCAACACGTCTGGGTCTAGCGCTTCAATCACAATGGCTTTATCTACTGCAGGTGGTTTATTAAAACTTTGCGTCGTCCAATGGGTTAAAATCTGGATGATTTGTTCAATCTGAATCGGTTTGGTGACATAGTCATCCATGCCAACTTTGAGTAATTTTTGCTTTTCATCGGCAAGTGCATGTGCGGTGAGGGCAATAATAGGCAAGCGTTTATGGTTTTCTAAAGTTGACTCTAAAGAACGAATTGCGCGAGTGGTATCTATCCCTGACATCACAGGCATTTGAATATCCATAAAGATCAGGTCAAAGGGTTGCTGTCCCTGTTCAATACGTTGCTGCAAAATCCCCAACGCTTCCTGACCACTTTGCGCTTTGGTAGTGGTCACATTCAGTTCGCCCAACAAGGCTTCCAGTACAATCAGGTTGGGTAGATGGTCATCCACCGCTAAAACGTGCAGGCCTTTACCATCAAATGATGCAGAATCTTGTTCATCAAAATTGTTTTCATTGTTAAGTAAGTCAATTAATGCTGAACGACTGAGCGGTTGATACAAAGCCCGCGCACGATATTCATTTAATAGGCTTGGGTCTAGCGCCATTTGATAGCCATATACCGCCAAGTTGCCTTGATAACGGGTACGAATTTCTTTTAACAAGGCTTCCGTGTCGCCGCTATGGTCAACAATCAACCAAGTGTTGTCTTGCAGGTCAGATACATCTTTTAAGCGGCTAAATAAATCTAGAATTGAAGCGGCTTCAATATGTCGCACCGCATAATTTTCAAGATAATGACGCAAGATATTGGCTGTGGCAGGGTGCGCCAAATAGGACACTACCTGAATCTCTTTAAAAGTTGGATGCTGCTGAGCATGTGCTTCATCTACCGTAAACAAGGCAGTAAACCAGAAGGTCGAGCCTTTTTCGGTTGGGGCACGTTCCTGATTGTCTTCAAAGCCAATTTGACCTTGCATTAAATGCACCAACTGTTTGGAAATAGCCAAACCTAACCCTGTACCACCAAATTGACGCGTGACCGAAGTATCACCCTGAGAGAACGACTCAAACAGTTTTTTACGGTCCGTGCCGCTCAAACCAATACCGCTATCTTGGACGCTAAAGTGAATCAGACATTGTCCAATATCATCATGTTCTACCCGCGCCCGTACAATAATTTCACCATCGGGGGTGAATTTAATCGCATTGGAAATTAAATTGGTCAAAATTTGCTTGAAACGTAAAGCATCGCCTAGCACATATTGCGGCACATTATTGGCAAAATAAAAGGCCATGTTGATGTTTTTTTGTGCAGCCAATGGCGATAGCATATCCATCACATCAAAAATAGCTTCTTCTAAATCAAAGGGTGCTGTATCCAGTTCCAGTTTGCCTGCATCAATTTTGGAAAAATCCAACACGTCATTAATGAGTGCTAAAAGATGCGCCGATGATTTACGAATGGTTTGTAAATATAAATTCTGTTCATTGCTCAGATTTTCCTGACGCAATAACAGGTGGATAAAACCATCAATACTGTTTAGCGGTGTTCTGAGTTCGTGACTGATATTGGCTAAAAATACCGATTTAGACTGGTTGGCAGAAATCGCTTGGTCACGTGCCTGACGATAAGTGATGTTTTGCACTTCCAAAGTATCGAGGGTGCGGCGCAAGTCATCTTCAGTTTGTTCGGTATGTTCTTTGAGTTCTAAAAAGCTGAAATGCAGGCGTTTTACCACATTGGCAATATCCCGCTGCAATAAACGCAATTCGCCAGTGCTGTTAATGACCATGTGTTGATCGAGCGTATCGGCATTCAGGCGTTGTAGCTGCATGCGGATTTCATACATGGGTGCAATCCAGCGTCGTGAATAGAAATTCAGACACAGCAATAACAGTAATAAGGTCAGCAAGCCTGTGGCAATTAATACAATCATGACCCGATAACGGGCTATTTGTAGCGGTTGATTGTCTAGTTCAATCAATAACCATGCAGGACGGTTGATTTCCTGCTGAATTTGCATGCCATACACATGATTGTTTTTATATTGAATTGGGCCAAAAAAATCGGCATTTTTAGGAAATTTGGGCCAACCTGCTTGATCTTGAAAGCCCATGCTTAAACGGCGTGTACCTGAAGCATCAATCAGTGCAGTACGAACCAAATGCTTTTCGTTCATCATATTTTGCATATAAGAACGGGCTTCTTCGTACTTCCACGGAAAGCTAGCCAGTTGATGCAAAGCTGCTTCAGATGGCAACTCAAAACGGGTCAAAATCGCAATTGCCATTTGTCGCTGCTGTGCTTTGGCTGCGTTCGAAGTTTCGGATAAAACCAGCATCGTGCCGACGCATGCCAAAACCATAATTGGCACAAAAATAAGTGCAATCAGCTGTCCATAAGCATGATTTAAGTGCAAGCGCTTAAATAACTTTTTATTGATATTTGACATGGTTGACGCAGTTCAATCCCTATGCAAGGCAGTTTAGCATGCTTTATTTCTGCTGACTGTGTTTTCATCTGCTTCTGTGCTAGTGATGCCGATTTTCATAGATGAGTAGGTCGTTTATAAGAAGTTAAGTCGTGTGGATTTAAACGCTATTTGACGTGCTTGAAGCGATAAAAAATAAGTCAAAGCAATGAGAGGCAGCAACGATGTAAAGGAATGCATAAATTCTCGACAGACTCTTGTCGATTTGATAAAAAGCCTGTGAAAAACGTGCAGGAAGATGCATTTTTTCATACAATAAGCCCACCTTGATATTGGTGCAGAGCATGCGTGATACCCAACCAGACTTCCAAAGTGATGAATTTTTGTTAGATCATTATGTGGGCAAAACCCCATTAGTGCGTTTGCAGCGTTTGGCTCAACATACGCAGGCAACGGTTTTAGCAAAACTGGAAGGCAATAACCCTGCGGGTTCTGTTAAAGATCGTCCTGCCTACAACATGATTATGCAGGCAGAAAAACGCGGTGAAATTCAACCGGGCGATACTTTAATTGAAGCAACCAGTGGCAATACGGGGATTGCTTTAGCGATGGTAGCCGCCATGCGTGGTTACAAAATGCAGCTGATTATGCCTGACAACATGAGCCAGGAGCGTAAAGATGCCATGCGTGCCTATGGTGCAGAGTTGATTGAAGTGACCAAAGCACAAGGCATGGAAGGCGCGCGCGATTTGGCTTTGCAAATGCAACGCGAAGGCAAAGGCTTGGTGCTGAACCAATTTGGGAATCCAGATAATGTGCAGGCACATTACCTGACCACGGGCCCTGAAATTTGGCAGCAAACGGGCGGTAAAATTACCCACTTTGTCAGTTCTATGGGTACAACAGGCACCATTATGGGCGTGTCTAAATACTTAAAAGAACAAAACCCAGAAATTCAAATTATTGGTTTACAACCTTCCGATGGTTCAAGTATTGCAGGGATCCGTCGCTGGCCTGAAGCCTATTTACCCACCATTTTTGACCGCAGCCGTGTTGACCGTATTATTGATATTCCGCAAATTGAAGCGGAAAAAACCATGCGTAAATTGGCGCAAAAAGAAGGCATCAGCGCGGGCACATCATCGGGCGGGGCGGTATGGGCAGCTTTAAAAATTGCCGAAGAAAATCCAAACGCAGTCATCGTTTGTATTGTCTGTGACCGTGGTGATCGTTATTTATCGACAGGTTTATTCTCTGTTCAAGATACTGAATCGTGATATTCATTTTTCTATCACCCATTGAGTAAGATTTTATGCGTTTACCTGTGCTGATTTTCGATATAGAAACCGTTACCGATTTGAAGTCAGGCGCGCATTTATATCAGCTGGATTTGCCTGAGGCTGAACTTGAGCAGGCTTTAATGAAACTGCGTCGCCAAGAAGCGGGAACCGATTTTCAGCGTTTGCCCTTGCACGAAATTGTGTGTATTTCAGGTTTGTGGATTGATGAACACGGCATGAAGCTTTTTTCCTTTAGCCGTGAACACGACAGTGAAGCGGCCATGCTGAAAAAGTTTTTGTCTATTTTTGATAAGCGTCATCCGACTTTGGTCAGTTGGAACGGTTCGCAGTTTGATTTGCCGGTGATTTTATTCCGTGCCATGTATCATGGGCTGTCTGCACCAAGTTTATTTGATCAGGGTGAGATTGATCAGCAAAAACGCTATAACAATTATCAAAACCGTTACCATCAGCGTCATGTCGATTTAATGGATGTGATGGCCATGTTTAATGGTCGTCATTTTCAAAAGTTGGATGACATTGCCTATTTGTTAGGTTTTCCAGGTAAACGCGTAGATGCGGGCTATCATGTTCCTGCATTTATGCAAAGCGGTGAATGGTCGAGGTTGACGCGTTATTGTGAAGGCGATGTCTTAAATACTTGGCTCATTTACCTGCGTTGGCTGCTGCTCAAAGGGCAATTACTGCTTGAAGAGCACACTCAATGGGTACAGCACACCATTCATTATTTGCATACCCAACCGCAGCATGCAGACTTTTTAAGCGTGTGGCAGCACAGTTCGCAGCAAACTGAATTTACCCGTACAGATTTTCCTGAAAAAAGTGTCAGCACGTCTTCAAATGAACCCGTGATGCCTTTTCAATCTTCCCCATCTTCCGATATTTAGACTGATATGAAGCATCGCAGTAAAAACCGTACCACGCAGCAGGCTGAGTATTGCTTTCAGGTGGAATCGTTGTCACATGAAGGCCGCGGGATTGCACACTATACAGCTCAGTCGGGTCATCCTGCAGAAAAGCAGGGGAAAACAGTTTTTATTGAAGGCGCATTGCCTGGTGAAACAGTACGCGCCAAAATTAAGCATAGTAACAAACACTTAGAACAAGCCGAGTGTTTAGAAGTACTGAGCGAGCCTTCGGTATTACGGGTCACGCCGCCGTGTCCGCATTATCAGCGTTGCGGTGGTTGCAGTATGCAACATATTCAGTGGGATGAGCAGATTCATCTCAAACAACAGGTGTTGCAGTCGCATCTGCAACATTTTGCGCAAATTCAGCCTGAAGAATGGTTAACGCCTTTGCGTTCACAGCGTGAAGATTATCGCCGTAAAGCCCGTGTTGGGGTGCGTTATATTGCCAATCAAGATAAATTGGTGGTCGGTTTTCGTGAGCGCAATAGCAATAAACTGACCTCAATTGACCGCTGCATGGTGTTGGATCAGGCTTTTGGTTCGTTAACACGAATCAAGCAGCTATTCCAAAGTCTAACAGGCAAAGCCCATATTGGTCATATAGAATTGGCAATGGGAGATCAAGAGATTGCTTTGGTGGTAAGGCATACAGAACAACTATCTGCAGCCGATATCAACGAGTTACAACAGTTTGCATTACACAAACACTGGCAATTGTATTTGCAGCCTGAAGGTCCTGATAGTTTGCATCGGGTAGATGATCCACATGCAGCACTGCGTTTGCATTATCGTTTAGATGATTTTGATGTGAATTTTAGCTTTCATCCGCAAGACTTTACCCAAGTCAACTCTACAATTAATCCACAGATGGTTAAGCTGGCATGTGATTTGCTTAATTTGAAATCAGGTGATCGGGTGCTTGATCTATTTTGTGGATTAGGCAACTTTTCCTTGCCGCTTGCACGTTGTGTAGGTGCAACAGGAAAGGTTGTTGCGGTAGAGGGTTCAGAGCAAATGGTGCAGCGTGGTGCAGAGAATGCGCAACGTAATGATTTAGACAATGTTAAGTTTTATTCACAAGATTTAACAAAAGATTTTTCGCATCATTCTTGGGCAAATCAAGGATTTGAGGCATTATTAATTGATCCTCCGCGTTCAGGTGCAGAGGAAGTGATGTATTATGTGCCCAAATTTGGCGCAGATAGAATCGTTTATGTGTCCTGTAATCCAGCTACACTCGCAAGGGATGCAGGTGTATTGGTCAAGCAGGGTTATCAATTAAAAAAAGCAGGCGTGATGGATATGTTTCCGCATACGGGGCATGTCGAATCCATTGCCTTGTTTGAGAAAGAAAAGCAAATAAACGATTTATAATATGAAGTACATAGAGGTAGGAGAAGGGTATGGTCACAGTACGTGAACAACTTCCTGGGCGTTTAAATGAACTGTCTGAGGAAACGACTGTAGAACATGCCGAGCAAGCCCGACAGGATTTAGCAGAATGGCTAGACCGAGTACGCGGGATTTACGATGGGGCGGCACTTGAACAATTAGAACGCGTTGCCCATTACACCCTAAAAAAAGAGTTAGAAACAGACGTTAGTCACCCATCGCATACCTTGTATACAGGTATTGAGATGGCGAATATTTTGGCGCACTTGCATGTTGATGAAGACACTTTATCTGCAGCGGTGCTCTATCGTAGTGTGCGTGAAAATGTCCTACAGTTAGATGATGTGCGTGAAAAATTTGGTGAAGCAGTGTACGGCTTGATCAAAGGCACCTTGTCGATGGGTAAGTTGTCTGAGCTGATTGAGAAAAATAAGCGTTTAGAAGACCACTTTAATAATAACCAGCGTGAACATTTAACAGGCATTTATAAAATGCTGATTTCTATGACAGAAGATGTGCGTGTGGTGTTAATTAAACTGGCAGAACGTACCTATTCATTACGTGAGTTGGCAACTGCTTCTAAAGAACGTCAGGAGCGTGTGGCGCGGGAAATTTTAACCATTTACTCGCCATTGGCACACCGTTTAGGGATTGCCCAACTGAAATGGGAACTCGAAGATTTAGCATTCCGTTATTTGGCACCAGACCGCTATAAAGAAATTGCAACATTGCTGAATGAAAAGCGTTTAGAACGTGAAAATTACATTCAAAGCATAATTGAGCAATTGCGTACAGAGCTAGGCAATAACGGTATTGATGCCGAAATTAGTGGACGGGTGAAACATATTTATTCGATTTATCGAAAAATGAAGAGTAAAAGCCTCAGCTTTGACCAGCTCTATGACATTCGTGCTGTACGTGTTTTGGTGAAAACCATTCCAGAGTGCTATCACTCGTTGGGTATCGTACATCAATTGTGGCGGCATATTCCGCACCAGTTTGATGATTACATTACCAATCCAAAAGCCAATGGTTATCGCTCGTTGCATACTGCAGTGATTGCAGAAAACAAGTCGCTTGAAGTGCAAATTCGTACCCTGGATATGCACGAAGAAGCCGAGCTTGGGGTATGTTCGCACTTCAATTATAAAGAAGGTTCTAAAACAACAGACCACTCGTTCAATCATCGTTTACATTCTTTGCGTTCTGTTTTAGAGCATTATCAGGAACGTAACGATGCCAGTGCACATAAAGCAGATGATGATTCTGAAAACTTTGAACAAATTCAAGAGTTTGAAGATTTTGAAAAAATTTATGTGTTCAGCCGTGATGGTGATATTAAAGAATTACCACGTGGCTCAACAGTGCTGGACTTTGCCTATCATGTGCATACCGAAGTGGGTAACAAATGTTATGCTGCACGGGTCAATCAGCGCTATGTACCGCTCACCTATACTTTAAAAACAGGGGAGCAGGTCGAGATTTTGACCAAAAAAGACCGTGAACCGAACCGTGATTGGTTGGTGAACTCTTTAGGATATATTAAAACGGCACGTGCGCGCGATAAACTGCGTCATTGGTTTAGACAGCAGGACCGCAGCAAAAATCTAGAAGTAGGGCGTGAAGTACTCAACAAAGAATTGTCACGTTTGGCGATTCATCCAAAAAGTATTGATCTAAATGATTATTGCAATCACTTTAATGTCAAAACTGGTGAAGATATTCTGATTGGTTTGGTTAATGGTGATATTAGCCTGCATGCTTTAATTAATCAGGTCAATCGTCACATGCACTTAGATCAGGATGAACCTGAACTGGTGTTGAAGCCGACTTTGAATCCACGAGCCAGCCATACCTTATCGGCACATGGTATTTTGATTGATGGTTTGGATAACGTTGAACTGCATATCGCACAATGCTGTCAGCCTGTGCATGGTGAAGCGATTGCGGGGTATATCACTCTCAATCGTGGCGTGAGTATTCATAAAGTAGCGTGTTCAGACTATGTGCGCATGATTGGCAATGGACCTGAACGTGCAGTCGAAGCTGACTGGGAAATGCAGCCAACCCGTGGTCAAAGCGTGCAGATTGTGGTGGAAGCCTACGACCGCCGTGGTTTGCTCAAAGACTTAACTCAAGTGATTTTTGCCGATCAAATTAACATTCGTCAGGTGAATACCATTTCTGAAAATGATGGAATTGCCAATATGAAATTGTTGATTGAGGTCAAAGGCTTGGCGCAACTTTCTCGTCTGTTGGCGCGTTTGGAGCAGCAACCAGGTATTATCAGTGCACGCCGTTTGGTGCAAGGCAGCTAAGCGAGCACGCTTTAAAAAACCAGCATGTTTGCTGGTTTTTTTCTATCGTATTTCAGCCAAAATGGAGAAGGGCGGATGAATAAAACACCTAAAAAAATTTGTGTGAATGTTAGCCGCATTCAGCAGATTTTTAGTCCCGATCCAAGTGCTGTACGCAGTGAACAGATTCAACAGCAAAAACAGGCTATTTATCGGCATCGGAATCAATTGCTTTCTGGATACTTAGAACACGATATTCAAAACAGCGATATTGAGCGTAACCCACATGGCAAGCCATTTTTGACAGCATTCCCTCAATTGCAGTTTAACCATAGTCATAGCCGTCAGCATTATGCTTTGGTAAGCAGTTTTGAATTGCTCGATGTTGGCGTAGATGTCGAGGACTTAGACCGTAAGGTGCGTTTCGATGCCTTGGCACAACATGCGTTTCATCCCAATGAACTCCAATACTGGCAAGATTTGGAACACGACGCTGATTATTGGTTTCGTGTCTGGACAACTAAAGAAGCAGTGCTGAAAGCATCGGGTTTGGGGATTCGTTTAAGCCTAAATGAGTTAGATACCCGGATGCATCCCAATGCACAGGGCGGCATTTGTCATCATCCACAGATTGGGCATTTCGCTTATCAAAACTTTCGTTTACCAGATTGTATGCTGACTGTAGCATGGCGAGCTGCACCTTCCTGCGCAGGCTTTCAGTTTCCACAGATTGATATTATTCGGCATTAGCATCGCAACGTCAGCGTAAATGTCGCAATGCTAAGGCACAAAAAAGCCTATCCGAAGATAGGCTTGAATGTTGGTGTCAGCAGAAATACATTAAGGAATTTCTTGCTCTTCACCCTCAAATTCTGGTTTAACTTGAACAATGAAGTCCTGACGGTTCAAACCGCGCCATAAAGCAAAGGCTGTACCAATGTAAATAGATGAATATGTTCCGACAAATACACCGACAAACATCGCAATCGAGAACCATTTCAGACCATCACCGCCCATGAGCATCATTGCGACTACAACCAATAATAGGGTCATAGAGGTGTGAATGGTACGACGTAAAGTTTCTGTCAGTGCAATGTTCACCACTTCAAGCGGTGTTGCACCACGGATTTTACGGAAGTTTTCACGAATACGGTCAGATACAACAATATTATCGTTAAGTGAGAAGCCAATAATTGCCAATAACGCTGCCAATACAGTCAGGTCAAATGGCCATTGCATCATGGCAAAAATACCCAGTGTCACAATAATATCGTGGAACAATGACAGTACCGCACCCATTGCCAGTTTGAATTCAAAGCGAATGGTGACGTAAACCAGCATCAATAATAGCGCTAAAGCGACAGCGCCCGCAGAACGCACATATAGCTCATTACCGACTTGACCACCCACCACATCTACCTTTGGAACGGTTGCCGTGTTATTTGGCAACTGTACCGCAGCGGTAATCGCTTTGGTTAGGTCTTCGGCTTTTACATCGTCTTGCACAGGCATACGCACCATGAGGTCGCGGTCAGAGCCCAGTGTTTGTACCACAGGGTCATTGAAGCCTGCTTTGATTAAAGCATTAGATACATCAGTCGCTTTGACAGGGTTGCTATAATTAAGTTCTGCCGCAATACCGCCAGTAAAGTCCAAACCTAAATTTAAACCTTTAGTGGCAATAAAGAAGATGCTAGCAACCGTTAATAGAATAGAAAGCAATGCCGCTGGCAAAGCAATCTTCATAAACGGAATCACGCGCTCATCATCAGGGCGACCATATTTTTTTGAAGGCAGTTGAGTATTCTCAGTCATCAGTGATCTCCTTAAATGCTCAACTTTTTCAAGTTACGTTTTTTGCCATAAATGATTTGTACAATTGCACGGGTGACTGTAATTGCAGTAAACATCGAGCAGACAATACCAATCATGAGCGTCACAGCAAAGCCTTTGATTGGGCCTGTACCAATCGCAAATAGAATGAATGCCACCAAAAATGTGGTTAAGTTCGAATCGAAAATAGTGTTATACGCTCGGTCATAACCTGCCACAATCGCTTGTTTTGGCGAGGCGCCCCACTTAATTTCTTCTCGTATTCGCTCACAAATCAAGACGTTGGCATCCACCGCCATACCAATAGTGATCACGATACCCGCAATACCTGGTAAGGTGAGTGAAGCACCAATCCAAGACATGACGGTTAAAATCATGGCTAAGTTAAACACTAAAGCGAAGTTGGCAATCAAACCAAACAGGCGGAAGAACACCACCATCCAGATTGCCACCAAAATGAAGCCAATCTGAGTCGACAATACACCTTTATCAATGTTTTCTTGACCCAAGCTAGGACCAATCACACGTTCTTCGACAAAGTACATTGGCGCTGCCAAGGCACCTGCACGAAGCATTAAGGCTAATTCAGAGGCTTCTTGTGGAGAATCTAGACCTGTAATACGGAACTGTGAACCTAATACCGCCTGAATAGTTGCAGCATTAATGACGACAGATTCGGTGTAAGGGGTACGTACTTCAGTTTGTGTGCCATTTTCATCGGTCACATAGCTAATGCGTTGTTTGTTTTCAATAAACAATACCGCCATACGTTTACCCACAGCGTTACGCGTCGCATCTGCCATGAGCTTGCCGCCCGCAGCATCTAGGGTAATGTTAACTTCTGCACCGCCTGTATCTTGGCTAAAGCCACTTGAGGCATTTTGAACACGTTCGCCCGTTAAAATACGGCTACGGTTCAATAATAATTGGCGCCCACTGTCTAATGATTCAAAGGCAAAAGCTTCTGTGCCAGGTGGTACTGGACCTGTAACCTGACCTGTGTATGGATCAATATATTGATCATTTAAGTCAGACACCAAGCGGAATTCAAGGTTCGCAGTTCGACCGAGTACACGCTTCGCTTCAGCTGTATCTTGTACGCCTGGCAATTCCACCACAATACGGTTGCTACCTTGGGTTTGTACCAAAGCCTCAGCCACACCTAACTCGTTAATACGGTTACGTAAAGTAGTTAAGTTCTGATTGACCGCATACGACTGAATTTCCTGTTTACGAACATCGGTATAGTTCAAACGTAAGCTAGAACCTTCTGTGGTGGCTACAGCTTGCTGCGTGTACTCATTGCCGTTACGACGCAAGAAATCCATCACTGCATCACGGTCTGCATTATTGGCAAACTGTAGCGTGATGGTGTTGTTATTCAGCGAAAGGCTATTAAATTTCAGCTTGTTGTCACGCAATTGACGGCGTAAATCGGTGGCTGAAGTTTCCATACGTTGGCTGATGGCCTTGTCCATATCCACTTCTAATAAGAAGTGCACACCACCACGCAAGTCCAGACCGAGCTTCATTGGTTTTGCACCAATTTTTTGTAGCCATTCGGGTGTGGTTGGCGCAAGGTTCAGTGCCACGACATAGTCATCACCTAAACCGCGACGTAAAGCTTCTTTGGCTTTGAGTTGGGCTTCTGAGGTGTCTAAACGCAACAATGCAGCATTGTTGGTAAAGCTGTTGTCATGACTGGTAATATTTTCTGATTGTAAAATTTGCTCTGCTTTTTGTATGATGCTTTGATCAATTTGGGTACCAGCTTTGGCACCTGAAATTTGAACAGCAGGTTCATCTGGATACAAGCTAGGCAGGGCATATAATGTACTCACCACAAGAACAACGAGGATGAGCAGATATTTCCATGCTGGGTAACGCATTTATTTTCTTCTTAAAATGAAAAAGTCGTGCGTGAGCACGACTCTTTTTGATTAGAGGTTGTTTAATGTGCCTTCAGGAAGAACTGAAATGACACTCGCGCGTTGTACTTTTACTTCTACACCACGGTTCAGCTCTACCACTGCAAAATCACCTTCAATTTTCGTGATTTTACCCATAAGACCACCTGCGAATACCACTTCACTGCCTACGCCCAAGCTTTCAATCAGTGTACGATGCTCTTTGGCACGCTTTGATTGTGGACGCCAAATCAGGAAGTAGAAAATTGCAATGAAGACTGCAATCATTAAAAGGTTAGCCACAAGGCTTGGTTGTTGTGCAGCTTCACCTGCTGCGTGAGCGG
The DNA here is from genome assembly GCF_021560715.1 of Acinetobacter sp. SCLZS86. Taxonomy (NCBI): domain Bacteria; kingdom Pseudomonadati; phylum Pseudomonadota; class Gammaproteobacteria; order Moraxellales; family Moraxellaceae; genus Acinetobacter; species Acinetobacter sp. SCLZS86. The sequence continues at coordinate 2,580,808 of NZ_CP090864.1, read as the reverse complement.
TCGAAATAAAAAGGCTCATTTCATTTTCCTAAACTAAAAACTGGCGATCAGTGATCTGATAATAAATTGGGTTTGTTCTGCAATTTACCTTGTCTTTTTACTCAGCGCAAATACTGAAAAGACTAATCTTCAGGACAAGGCGGTACTTCTAAGCCACGGCGTGCATAAAAGTCCTGTACAAATTCATCAAAAGTGCCGTTATCCAAGGCATTGCGAATATCTTGGGTAAAGCGTTGGTAATAACGTAAGTTGTGAATCGTGCCCAACATTGAACCCAACATTTCGCCACATTTTTCTAAATGGAACAAATAAGCGCGGGTAAAGTTCTTGCAAGTATAGCAATCACAATGCGGATCGAGCGGGCTTTGGTCATGACGATACTTACTGTTACGAATACGTACCAAGCCATCGGTGACAAAGTAATGACCATTGCGCGCATTACGGGTTGGCATCACGCAGTCGAACATATCCACACCACGACGAATCGCTTCCACAATATCTTCTGGCTTGCCTACGCCCATCAAATAACGTGGTTTATCTTCTGGCATTTTAGCTGGTAAATAATCTAGGACTTTGATCATTTCTTCTTTCGGTTCACCCACCGAAAGACCGCCAATGGCATAACCATCAAAACCAATTTCAAGTAAGCCGTTTAAAGATTCATCACGTAAATCTTCATACATACCACCTTGAATAATTCCAAACAGTGCGTTGCTATTTTGTAGTTCATCATGGTGATGGGTTTTACAGCGTTTTGCCCAGCGTAAAGATAATTGCAACGATTTTTGTGCTTCTTCATGCGTTGCAGGATAAGGCGTACATTCATCAAAAATCATCACGATGTCAGAGTTCAAGGTTTTTTGAATTTCCATCGAAATTTCAGGCGAAAGAAAAACCTTTGAGCCATCAATAGGCGAGCGGAAGGTCACACCTTCTTCTTTAATTTTACGCATTGCGCCTAAGCTAAACACCTGAAAGCCGCCAGAGTCAGTCAAAATAGGCTTATCCCATTTGATGAATTCGTGTAGACCGCCGTGTTGCTGAATCACTTCTAGCCCTGGACGCAAATATAAATGGAAGGTATTGCCTAAAATAATTTGTGCCTGAATTTCTTCGATATCACGTGGCAGCATGCCTTTGACTGTGCCATACGTCCCCACAGGCATAAACACAGGAGTTTCTACCACACCATGAGCAAGCGTTAAACGACCACGACGGGCGCGCCCCGACTGACCTAATTTCTCAAACTTCATATATGTTCCAAATCAAGGCGAAAAAACAGTTCGCTGATTGTTCATGCTAAAAGTGCACTATTTTCCTAGATTCTGCACGGAATTGCCAGTTGAGATACGTTTTCCTTGGTAAAAATTACGAGTAAATATTTTGCTCAAATCCATTGCGTTTACATGGCGTTAAATTGCTGAATACGTTGGGTAATTTCTTCTTTATGTAAGGCAAACTCCCCTTGTTCATGGTTGTCCATTGCAGCAACGTGCTGAATTAAACGCTGAATATATAAATTACTGTCAATAAAACTCGGTTCTAATGTGAGCAAATAGGCTTCATGTGCAATGCTCAAATAATCATACGGTTCCACTTCTAAAAGTTGTGCCAGATCAATCAGCAAGTCTTTATCCACTTGTTGTAGTTTGAGCTTGGGTTGTGCGGTGGATTGTTCCATCGTGGTTTGAGGCGCTTTGTTGTGCAGGAATTCATCGAGCAAAGCACTTGGAGCGTTTAGAAATTGCGCTGAGTGGATTTCTACATCGACCTGTTTGGGCACATGAATAAAAAACAGAATTTGGCTTAAATCTAAGCCATAAGCGCCCGATAAAGATTGTTTAGCCTGCTGAAATATATCCAGTAAAAGTTCAAGATGGTTGTATTGCAGCGTGTCATTGGAATTCAGCAGAGGATTGCCATAGATATGTCGCTGTTTAAAATAATCTGCAAAAATATTTTTAAATTGATGCAGACCGCTAGAATTGTTGGCTTGAGTGCGATAACGCCATTTTTCTATATTCCATTTATTTACTTCAGATAAATATTGTGCTTCATCTTCCTGTTCATTAAACAGGCTGCGTTGGCTTGAAACAGCTAAATAATCGACCCCAAGATATTCATTAAAGACCAGTACACAGGCATAAATTTGGTCTTGTTCATATTGCTCATAGAGTTGGAAAAACTCTTGAATGAGGGTGTTTTTCAGGTTCTCAATATGTTCTAACATTTTATCGGCTTACTTTTTATTTTGGGATTTATGTTTTGAGCAATTGTTGTTTATATTTTGCTCAACCTCATGGTTGTGTCAAAGCTGAGAAAAATGTCAATAAGACAGAACAAATTGTAGTCAAAGCTCACTTAAGTTGTTACATTGTAATTAAAATAAATTCATAGGGTGGGCTATGAGTGAAATAAACAGTGCACTAAAAGAAGACCAATTCTATAAAAAACTTTTGGAAACCACGAATGCAATTCCGTGGCAGATTAACTGGAAAACCAAAGCTTTTAGCTACATCGGTCCACAAATTGAGTCTTTACTGGGTTGGACGCAAGACAGTTGGAAAACTGCACAAGATTGGATTGATCGGATGCATTCTGAAGATCGAGACAAGACCGTAAATATGTGTGTGAGTTTGTCTGATCAAGGTACAGACCACGAAGCTGATTATCGTGCCTTAACCGCTACAGGAGATTATGTCTGGATTCGTGATGTGGTGCATGTGATTCGTGAAAATAACGAAACTGTGGCGATTATTGGGTTTATGTTTGATATTTCTGCACGTAAACAGATGGAGTTGGAATTCGAAGCATTAAGTCGTAAAAATCTGGCTTTGAGCTTACAAGACCCGCTGACCTTGGTTGCTAATCGAAAGGCGCTCAGCGAGTGTATAGAGAATGAATTTAAACGTGCTGTGCGTCATCAACATGCCTTGTCTATCCTGTTTATCGACATCGACCATTTTAAGCCTTATAACGACAATTATGGGCATTTACAGGGTGATCACTGTTTGATTAGCGTGGCGCAGTTGCTTAAACAACACTTTGCGCGTGCATCTGACTTTGTGGCTCGCTTTGGTGGTGAAGAATTTGTGGTGCTATTGCCTGAAACGCCATTGGCAGATGCTGTACAACTTGCTGAAAACTTTAGGCAGGCGGTATATGCACTGGAAATTCCACATACCAAGACTGGGGAAATCACTCAAGTCACTGTGAGTATTGGCGCAAATAGCTATCATCAAAATCAGCAGTATCACAATGTGGTCGATTTTCTGCATTCAGCCGATGAATTATTGTATTTGGCAAAAAATAAGGGGCGTAATCAGGTGCAGTATCTGACACAGTCTTGTGTTTAGTTGAAATCTGAAAAAACAGCAAGCTTCGTGCTTGCTGTTTTTATAAATAATTTCAAAGGAGCGGCTTAGAATTAAATGGCTTAAAAGTTTGGACGATAATCAAAACTTTGCGCTGCACTGTTATCACGAAAAGCGCGCACTGGTTTTTTGGCTGTGGTTACAGTATTGATCATGTTGTTAGGAAAGACCTGAATATAATTATTAAATAGTTCGACATTGCGGTTATAAATAGTAATTGCAGCACCGACATTTTCATTCTGCTCATCAATTTCATGCATCATTTTTAAATACAGTTGATCGGCTTTTAGCTCAGGATAATTTTCGACCACCACATTCAAGCTGCGCATCAATTCTTTGCTCAAGGCTTCAACACGTTGTAACTGACTTACATCGGCATTGTTGATGTTCAGGTTCATAATATTTTGGCGTAGTTCAGTCACTTTTTCTAAAGTGCCTTTTTCCATGCCTGCATATTGTTCGACCACTGGCGCAAGTTCTTCGAGTGTTTTTAATTTCTGTCGTTCAAAACTTGTCACATCTGCCCAAGCGCGGATAGTAGCGTTGTGGTGGCGTACGATATTGTTACGAATCATGATACCTAGAATCACCAATACGATAACAACCAAAAGAAAAATTGCGATACCCATGCTTTGCCCCAAGATGATTTTCTTAGTCCAGAAAATCGACCAGATCTGTCTGTAATTGTTCTAAATAAGGTAATTTAAAAGTGCGTAAGTGTCCACGCAATGCGGAAATATCTTGAATATTTTTTGCTTTACTGGAAATTTCAAACAGGTTGCGATTGCCTAAAAAACACAGCGTGTTCCGCTCAGGGTGAAATAACAAATCACCTTGCTGATGCTGAAAAAAATCATCTAGTTTTAACACCATTGCAGGGCTGAGCGTACGCGCCAGTTGAATTGCATCACTACCAAAAAAATTGAGTTTTTTATTCAGACAAATATCACTGGTATGCCACGGCACATGATAAGGCGTACCAAAGGATTTATTGTTTGAGGTAACGGCTAAACCTTGTAGCTGCACATCAAAGACAAATACGCCCGATAAATGTCGCACGACTTCACGAACTTTATAGTCATTGCCATTTTGATCTTTAATACGGGTTTCGCTGACATAGCGATATTCAAACACCAAAACCTGATGCTGCTTGCCTTGTTGATCTTGCCAAACAGTACTGGCGTAACGGCGAATTTCATTAGACAGATTCCCTAAATTAAATAAAGGGAACAGACTTTTTAAATGAGCAATCAAATAAACGGGTTGTAAGGTGCGGGCAAGATGTTGCGGCGGTTGCTGCCATGCCAGTTGATAGCGCTGTGCAATGCTTTCCTGTTCTAAAAAAGTGATAACTTCTTCAATGGGGTCGTCTTGTTCATAGGTAATAAATGCCCAGAAGATACAGCCCAACCCAATTAGCAAGCAGAGTTGCAGCCAAATATTGCTCGGTTGAATCAAGAGCAATAAACAGAACAACACCCCCATAATACCAAGCAAAATAGGCAAAACATTTTCAAACTTGAGGGTGATGTCATCTTGCCAAGGGTGCAAACCATCCAAAATTTCTTGATGGCTTTGCGCTTTTTTTCCTATATCCCATAACCGAGCGATATTGCGAAATACCCGCTGATTCTTCTTACGTCGAATATGAATGGAGTGTTTCACGGTATCGAGCGGCATAGCGATATCTTTTACAGTTTGAAAATTAAGACTGAGCTTGATCAATCAGCATGGCATCGCCATAACTAAAGAAACGATAGCGTTCAGCCACAGCATGTTGATACGCCCGCATGACATTTTCACGGCTCGAAAGCGCAGACACCAACATTAATAAGGTTGATTCAGGCAAGTGGAAGTTGGTGATCAAACGATCCACCACTTTAAATTGATAACCTGGGTAGATAAAAATTTGTGTATCACCCGACCACGCCGCAAGTTCGCCTGCATGGGCTTGTGCCGCACTTTCCACAGCACGGGTGGCAGTTGTACCCACTGAAATAACTTTGTTGCCTCGTGCTTTGGTTTCACGAATCAGCGCTACGGCAGCCTCAGAAACCTCACACCATTCACTGTGCATGATGTGATTGGCAATATCTTCGGTACGTACAGGCAGGAATGTACCTGCGCCTACATGCAAGGTCACAAAGGTTTTTTGAATGCCCTTAGCTTCTAACTGTTGAAGTAAGGCTTCATCAAAGTGCAAGCTAGCAGTAGGTGCGGCAACACTAGCGAGTTTTGTCGGGTCGTTAAATACGGTTTGATAACGCTCGGTATCAATCGCTTCGGCTTCACGGTTAAAGTAGGGCGGAATCGGCAGCTGACCGTAGGCATCTAACACATCTAAAATAGGCTGTGAAAATTCGACAATAAATAAGTTTTCATGACGTCCTTGAACGGTCACTTTTACAGCATCAGGCCCAATAAACAGTTCTGCACCTGCTTTTGGTGAGTTGCTGGCTTTAATATGACAATGGGCAATAAATTGATCTTGCAGACGTTCAACCAAGACTTCCACTGCACCGCCTGTGGCACGTTTACCTTTAAGACGTGCTTTCATGACTTTGGTATCGTTAAGTATCAGTAAATCGCCTGCTTCGAGTACATTCAGTAAGTCAGTAAATTGGTGGTCATGATATTGACCTTGAGCATCAAGATGCAGCAGGCGAGAGGCACTACGACTGGCTAGAGGGTAGCGTGCAATGAGTTCATCGGGGAGATTAAAATTAAAGTCAGAAAGCTGCATGATAAAAAAAGTTAGATCACTGGGAAAACTGCGCCTAGTATATGCTTTTTTAGGTTTTATAGATGAAATTGGTCGATTATAAATCAAAAAAATGACAGCTGATTTAATTTTAAGCAATTGCAAAAAACTTGCGTTGACAAGCTGTCAAAAAAGTTTATGATACCCATCAACACCTACCCGAGGTGGTGAAATTGGTAGACGCGGCGGACTCAAAATCCGCTGTCAGAGATGACGTGTCGGTTCGAGTCCGACCCTCGGGACCACAGATATATAATTATATGCCAACCAATGGTATATAAGCTTCGAAAGCCCTGATAATTCAGGGCTTTGTTGTTTCTGCATACCAACCCATGCCTATACACATCCCAATGTTTTAAAGATACGATTAAAGATACGGTTTATCTTTTCGAAATTTATATCTTTATTATGGCTAAAATCGTCAAACCTCTCACCGATACCAAGTGTTCTTCGGCAAAGCCCAAAGTCAACTCTCAAGGAAAACTTGTCAATAATAAGCTTGCTGATGGCAACGGGTTGTACTTAATTGTTAGACCTAGTGGCACAAAGACATGGCAATTCATTTACGGTTCATTTTCGGATTCAATCAATAATTGAACCGCTCTTTCTCTGATTTCAGGGGTATATTTTGGTTTTGTCATTGGAACATTCTCTCTCAAGAAAGTTGGTCTCCGACAAACCTGGTACGGTTCAATACGCGCTCTAGAACACTCTCATTCGCGTTTATTTGTTATGTTGAAGTTTTTCTTTGAAAGTGTGTTGATCGAGTTGGAGTGGCGAATAGGAGCAAAAGAAAGGGAGTGACACATATAACTTCCTTTCAAAAAATCTTAAATATTTTTACTCTGTACACGACAAATTTCACAGAACCCTTATCCTATCAGGGTTCTGCCTTCTTAAAATTGCCAAAATTTCCTTAAACTCTTCTTTTTTCCCAAAACCAATTAAACGCTGAATCGCCATTTGAACATAGTCTAAACCATAGCGAAATAAACTCATTGAGAGTCGTCCATGCTTCTTTATTTTTATCGCTTTTTTTTGATCATGTTGCCATTCACCCGTTAAGTAACACCAACAGAAGCTTATAGCTAACACCGCAATCAATTTTTTCACTCGTCTAGGGTCTGTCAAGCGCGTATTTTCAAGATTAAACCCGCGTCCTTTGAGACAACTGAATAAGGTTTCAATTTCCCAGCGTAATGCATAATCCTGAATAGCATTGGCATTAAACTGAGGAGAAACGACGAGTAAAAGCTCTCCATTTTCTAACTGTAGTGCACTTATATATAGTTTCACCCGACCAACCAAAATCCGTCGTTTACGACATTCAATTTGACCAACTTTAAGATGGCGAAATAAATCACTAATTTTATGATTCTTTCCTAAATGATTGGTGACAATGAAGTTTTTTTAACACGAATGCAGAAGTTGATGTCTTGTTCAATTAACCATGTAAACCACTGCTCACCGATAAACTCTCTGTCTGCGAACACATTCACAATACGGTCTTTACCAAAAATGGCTATAAAGCGTTGAATCAAAGCAATACGCTCTTTCGTATCTGAATTTCCACGTTTATTAAGCAATGTCCAAAGGATAGGTATCGCTATTCCACGATAAACGATTGCGAGCATCAGGATATTAATATTTCGTTTTCCCCATTTCCAATTGGTTCTATCTAAAGTCAGTTGCACTTGGTCGAATGAAAACATATTGAAAATCAACTGAGAAATTTGACGATAATCAAAATACTGACCTGCAAAGAAGCGCTGCATACGTCGATAAAATGATTGTGGTAAGCACTTGATGGGCAAGGCTTTAGATGCAGAAGAAAGATTACATGTTTGCTTTAAAATAATCACAAGCATGATGAGCGCAAAGCACTTTAAATGTGACTTGTTCCATTTTAGATATTTGTTTAAGATAAGATATAACTCATTGAGATGTGTCATAGTATTCGTCGTTAGAAAACAATTATTATGACATTATTTCAATGAGTTATCTATTTTTGTCGTGTACAGAGATATTTTTATTTAATATTCTATCTCTATCCTTCATATCAGCTACGAATGTTTCTAAATTATCTTTCACGAAAACTATTCTTTGTTCAAAGATTTGCTTTGGAGTAAGTTCATCTAGCTGGAGATTCATATTTTTTGCCCAAATGATAAAAAGATCATCAAACCCTATTAAATTTTCTCCACTTTCCACACGTTCTTGATGGCAGTAATCGATAATAATTCTTTTGGCTTCTTCATGTCTTTTCACTGCTTTAAAAATTTCACTAATCGGTAAAAAATTAATATTATCGCTATCTTCGCTACCTCTAATGTGCATACCTACACATTTAACTTTACCTCGATGGAATCCTACAATTAATCCACCCGACATTCCATTTGTGTTTTCACTCAAATAACTTAACTTTTTGAAAACATGAGTGTAGGTATCCTTCGTCATCACTCCTTTAATAACATCTCTATTAACTATAGTGCTACATGAGTGAATATCGGGATTAAAGCTCATAGTTGCGTTTTCTGAGTCATAGAATATTTCGTTCGATTTTTCCGTAAATCCATTATCGAATAACAATATTCCTTCTTTAAAATCATTTATTTCTAATGTGGCAGTTTTATCGACATCGATCCAAAAATTAATCTCCTGACCAGGCATAGGATTGAATAACTCGACTAAAATTACATCTTTAAAGTCATAGTATTCATGTTCCTCTATGAGATCAGCAATCTCTACGAAATACTTCGGGTATAAGAAGTCATTTATAGATTTAAAGCTATGGTTAGCTCTAGATGTAACCCAAAAGGGTGAAGTATTAGAATTTTCATGATTATCTATATAGTCGAGTAATGTGTGACGCGTCGTTAATAGAAAGTAATTTAATCCTTGCTTTAACAGTATACCTGTTCCTATTCCAGTAAACATTTGATCTTTAAAATGTTCATTTTGATTTTCGGAATATTCTTCAAGAATATGAAAAATTCTTCGTGTCGAATTTCTTAGTATTTCATACTTAGCAAGTGCTTTAGCAAATGCTTGAGGAGTTAGGCGAGGGTGTGAACTTGTTTGCTTGTTCGGTTGCGGTTTTTTTCTACGTTTAGATAGTGGCATGAGAATCTATTTTCTTGGAAAGGCAGTAAGAATATTAATCATATTGATTTGAAATATAAAACATATATAAGCGATGAGGCATATATATCTTCGGATATTAAAAATCATTATGTTAAGAAGACAAATTGTTTAATATTTCACATGGGGGATCAACCGAGCCAATCTGCTAAATATTGCTAACAACAAAGCCGACGATTGAAAGTTGGCTTTTTATTTCGTTGAAAATTTAGATAATTATTCATCAAGATATAGAGCCTAGCGAACGAGTGTTGAAGCAGGGTGAAATAGAAAATAAAGCTATACATTGGTATATTTAATTAAAATATCTTTTAATATCATGGTGTTATTGTTTGGATATAGTTCTGACCCTCGGGACCATATAAAGGAAAAGCCCTCAAGCATATTAAGACTTGGGGGTTTTTTATTGTCTGAAATTAATAACTTATATCAAATCCCTAGAAAATTTTCGATGATTCTATTAGCCACATATCAGGTGGTCACTTCGTAAAATGAGTACCCGATCTTTGTTTGGATACTCATGGTGGAATCAGATGCTAAGCTTAAATTATTAGATCAATACAATAATCAAATGTGATTGATCGGGTGTCTTATAGGGCTTGTAGTACTTAAAAGCTTTATTCACTATCTAAAGCTACTTTGATGACATCTGCAATTGTCTCAGTGGTGACGCCTCTTTTTCGAGCATTCTCAGAATGGAGCCAAGTTGCTAAGTCTTTATTGCCTTTAGATGCATTGCAGCCAATACAGCACAATGCAATATTGGATAAGGTTGTAATTCTTATATCGTTGATAATGTGTTCCCAAGACTGTTAGCGGCAGTGTAAAAATGACCCCCTAATGGCATTTAAAAACTGACCCCCTTGGTTAATATAGCGGTCATTTTGGACTGCTCAACATGTTAACTTTGGAGCAAGCAGTGACAATCCAAATACTTCATCAACAAGGTAAATCTATTAAAGCCATTAGTCGTGAACTGGGGGTGTCCAGAAATACCGTACGTAAATATTTACGGCAAAACACCACACCTCAGTATCAGCGTATACAGCCTAGAATAAGTATCCTTGACCCATATAAACCCTATTTACTCCAACGTGTAAACGCAGCTCATCCTGAATGGATTCCTGCTGTTGTGCTCTACCAGGAAATTTTAGGGTTGGGATATCCAGGAAAGATCAGGATCTTGAGGGAATACCTTGCAACATTAAAACCAGTTGCTCAACCGGAACCGATCATTCGTTTTGAAACCCAACCTGGCCAACAAATGCAGGTGGATTTCACCACAATTCGACGCAACAACACGACTTTAAAAGCCTTTGTCGCAACATTAGGGTATTCCAGAGCGACTTTCGTGAAATTTTATGATCATGAACGTACGGATGCATGGATCGATGGTCTAGAAAATGCATTTCAGTTTTTTGCAGGAGTACCTCAAGAAATCCTGTTTGATAACGCTAAAACGATCATGATTGAACGGGATGCCTATCAGGAGGGGCAGCATAAATGGAACCCCAAACTGCTCGACTGCGCCAAGAAATACAGCTTTCGTCCTCGCGTATGTAAGCCCTACCGTGCACAGACCAAAGGCAAAGTTGAACGCTTTAATGGATACCTCAAATCAAGCTTTATTGTGCCATTGAAAGCAAGCCTGAAGACTTCGGGTTTACTGTTAGATGTTGATGTCGCCAATGCCCACATTGGCCGGTGGCTGCATGAAACCGCCAATCAGCGGATTCATGCCACCACGCAAGAAAAACCGGCTGTTCGACTGCAACAGGAGCAGCAAAAATTTACGCCATTACCGCAATCAGATACAGGTTCCAGCACTGTACCTGTTGCAGCAGCACAGCATGTCATGCCCTACGAGAGTTTGCAGCATCCCTTATCTGTATATGACCAGTTGCTGGGAGTTTCCTGATGAATCTGCAATACGACCGTATAGAGCAGCTTTGCCAAAAGCTCAATCTGCCTGCCATCGCATCACAATGGTCACATCATGCACAACAAACATTAGGTCAGGATGGAAGTTATGCCGACTTTGTTGAAGCGATCTTGACGCATGAATATGCTGCCAGGCAACAGCGCAGCCAGCAGGTACTGATGAAACTCTCAGGCCTGCCTCAAGTCAAAACCCTGGAAGACTATGATTTTAATTATGCCCTAGGGGCCCCTAAATCACAGGTGATTGAACTGTTCAATCTGAGCTTTATTGCTAGAACAGAAAATGTGGTGTTTCTCGGGGCTAGCGGAGTAGGAAAAACGCATTTATCTATGGCATTAGGCTATAAGGCCATCATGAACAATGTCAAAACCAAGTTTATTACCGCCGCCGATCTCATGCTGCAACTCAGTACAGCCTATCAGCAAGGTAAACTGAAAACCTATATGCAACGTGCGGTACTGGGACCAAAGTTACTGATTATCGATGAAATTGGTTATTTACCGTTTGGACGTGAAGAAGCGAATCTGTTCTTTAACGTGATTGCCAAGCGTTATGAAAAAGGCAGTACGATATTGACGAGTAACTTACCCTTTAGCCAATGGTCTAAGTCGTTTGCGGATGATGTTACGTTGACCGCTGCGATGTTAGATCGGTTGCTGCATCACTGTCATGTGGTACAAATATCGGGTGAGAGTTATCGTTTGAAGGATAAAAAAAGAATTGGGATTCAGCCCCAGGTTGAAATTTAATACGAGATCAAAGGGGTCAATTTTACTTTGCCATTTGTAAGGTGAAAGGGGTCAATTTTAGAATGCCGTTGACAAGACTTCTTATTAGCTCTTTCAGTGCCAAACTTTTTGCCGCAATATACACAGCACAGGTCTCGCTCCGAGACCGCATCTTCTATGTGCTTTGGTATTCCCCATGAATTTGCCATTTTAGGTTTTCCTTATTTTACGGCTATAGTTCAATGAAAAATCCTAACCTTTGATAACTCACATTCATAAAATTTAGATCTAAGCATTAAATGAAATAGTTGTCATAACACTATATAAATTAGTGTGTAAAAAAACCAGCACCGAAGCGCTGGTTTTTTACATCACTAACTTAGGTTAGTTTTGCATCAACTTATTGAGCTGCATCAAGAGCAGCATTGAATGTTGGGCTTGGACGCATTACGGCATTCACTTTGGCTTGATCTACTGCGTAGTAACCACCGATATCAACCGATTTACCTTGTACTTCAGCAAGTTCAGCAACAATTTTGTCTTCGTTTGCAGCTAAAGTTTGTGCAAGCGGTGCAAACTTCGCTTTTAACTCAGTATCTTCGTTTTGCGCAGCAAGTTCTTCAGCCCAGAATTTTGCCAAGTAGAAGTGGCTGCCACGGTTATCCAATTCGCCAGTACGACGTGATGGAGACTTATCGTTGTCCAGTAATTTGCTGGTCGCTTGATCAAGGGTTGATGCAAGTAATTTCGCACGCGTATTGTTTTCTTTAATGCCCATTTCTTCTAAAGAAGCAGCAAGTGCAAGGAACTCACCTAAAGAATCCCAGCGTAAATGGTTTTCTTCAACAAGTTGTTGTACGTGTTTAGGCGCAGAACCACCCGCACCAGTTTCGTACATACCGCCACCCGCCATTAACGGAACGATGGACAGCATTTTCGCAGAAGTACCAAGTTCCATAATTGGGAACAAGTCAGTGAGGTAGTCACGTAAAATGTTACCTGTTACAGAAATGGTATCTAAACCACGTACAACACGCTCAAGTGTATAGCGCATCGCACGCACTTGAGACATGATTTGAATGTCTAAACCAGTCGTGTCGTGATCTTTTAAGTATTTTTGCACTTTTTTGATCACTTCGTTTTCATGCGGACGGTACGGGTCTAACCAGAAGATTGCAGGCATACCAGAGTTACGTGCACGAGTTACTGCAAGTTTAACCCAGTCGCGAATAGGTGCGTCTTTCACCTGACACATACGCCAGATATCGCCTTCTTCCACGTTTTGAGTCATCAACACTTCACCCGTGTCAATGTCGGTGATGTTTGCAACACCCGCAGCAGGAACTTCAAAAGTTTTGTCGTGTGAACCGTATTCTTCAGCTTTTTGCGCCATCAAACCTACGTTTGGCACAGTGCCCATTGTACGTGGGTCGAAGTTACCATTCCACTTACAGAAATTGATCATTTCTTGGTAAATACGCGCGAAAGTAGACTCAGGCATTACAGCTTTACAGTCGTAAGGCTTGCCGTCAGCACCCCACATTTTACCGCCACCACGAATCATTGCAGGCATAGAAGCATCTACAATTACATCGTTTGGAGAGTGGAAGTTGGTGATGCCTTTTGCAGAATCCACCATTGCAAGTGCAGGGCGGTGTTCTTGGCATGCGTGTAAATCTTCGATGATTTCTTCACGTAAAGAAGTTGGTAAGGTTTCGATCTTTTCATAAAGACCTGCCATACCGTTGTTAACGTTAATACCAAGTTCTTCAAACAATTTACCGTGTTTTTCAAACGCTTCTTTATAGTAAATTTTCACACAGTGACCAAATACAATTGGGTGTGAAACTTTCATCATGGTCGCTTTTACGTGTAAAGAGAACAAAATGCCTGCTTCTTTACAATCATCCAATTCTTTTTCATAGAAGTCGCAAAGCGCTTTCTTGCTCATGAACATAGAATCGATGATTTCACCATCAAGTAACGCTACTTTTTCTTTCAGTACAATGGTTTCACCAGAATGAGTGATGAGTTCCATTTTTACATTACGTGCGCGGTCAAGCGTCATTGATTTTTCGCCATGGTAGAAGTCGCCTTCATCCATGTGTGAAACGTGAGTTTGTGACCATTGCTTCCATTCACCCATAGAGTGAGGGTGTTTTTTTGCATAGTTTTTCACTGCAGCAGGTGCACGACGGTCAGAGTTACCTTCACGTAATACAGGGTTTACTGCTGAGCCTAAGCATTTACCAAAACGAGCGAGTAAAGCTTTCTCTTCTTCAGTATCCGCATTTTCAGGATAGTCAGGAATTGCATAGCCTTTTGCTTGTAACTCCTTGATACATGCAACTAACTGAGCAACTGAAGCACTGATGTTTGGAAGTTTGATGATATTGGTATCTGGATCTTGCGTGAGACGTCCAAGCTCTGCGAGGTTGTCGGCTACCTTCTGTTCTTCGGTTAGGTATTCCGAGAATTCAGAGAGTACGCGTGCTGCGACAGAGATATCACTCTTGACAATCTCGATGCCGGCAGGCTTAGTAAAGGTCTCAATGATCGGCAGTAGAGAGTAGGTCGCCAACAATGGCGCCTCATCGGTCAGTGTATAAATGATTTTTGACTTTCCACCAGCCATATATAGCCCCTTGCTTTGATTGAGTTTTTTAGGAGCGAGATCATGACTCAGCCCCTGCGAACCGATTTGCCTAATTTAACCTTGAGAGTATCGACTCTCTATGCATTTCAGTCAACGTAATTACAGTGATGACGCCATTTCGCTACGAAATGATGTGTCGCATTTGTGCGAGTCAAGACACGGCTTAATGTAAAAACGAGCCTGTTTAAACCTAAAAATCGCCTTGAGTATTTAGTGTTGAAATACTAATCAAATCGTATGATGAAGATATGACATCAAAAATATATGTATATTTTATTATAAATTAACCAGTTGATGGTTCGACTTAAGTCGTATGTTTGATAAATAATCGATGAAAATGATAGGTAGATATATTTAGTCTATTTATTTTATATGTTTATCAATATGTTGCTTCTATTTTTTACAGTATGATGTAATGTAAATTCTTGTATAGAAGTTGAGATTTTCTTTAAAACCGGTTGCAAATCTACAGATAAAAAGCCTGATTGAGATTCTAAAAGTTAAGATCTATTTTTATGGTCTAAATTTTACAAAAATCGGCGTATTTTTTAGTGGGTTTGTAGCACCGTTTGATCCATCAAAAATCATAATCAAGCGTGAGCTAAACCCTTGTTAATCCATAGATGAAAAAATCAAGTAGTAAAGAAGAAATGCCGAGTTGTTACGCAGTTTTTTAAATTAGTTTGAAAGCTTGTATTTTGTGTTAAAATTTGTAGGTTAACTCTGAATTCAATGGACGAGTTTTGCAGAAAAAATAATTCATAGGCGCGGCACACTTTAATTAACGAGGAAAAAATGAAAATACAGTTGCTGGAAATTGGTCCTGAGACGGAGCAACTCAATGCTTGCAAACTCTCGTTATTATTGGGCGTACAAACGCCAAGTAACCAAATTGATGGTTTTTTGAAGTTTGCTCGTCAAATGCTGCAAGTCGATCATGCCATTTTAACTTTTAAAAATGAGCCCTATTTCTGGTATTCCACCACTCAAGTTTTTAAAGCTTTTCGTGCCAATCCAAATGCACAGCTAGACGCATTCTTTCAGGGTCAGCAACTGATTGAACCTCAACATCCGCAATATGCGAAGTTTGTGCAGCACATCGCAAGTTTGGGGATAGAAGCTGCGCGCTTAATTGCACTGGATTTACTCAAGACTGATGGAGAGTCAATTGGACAGTTGTTGTTATTTGATCATCGTGAAGAAGCGTTTAGTTTAGGTGCTGTGCCGACAGTGGCGGAGTTTGCTGCAGGTTTGGTGCGTTATATTGAATTAAAAGTTGATTATGCAAGCTTAAAAGAACTGTATGAACAGCAGTCTGCATTGAATTTTAGTAAAACCAAGTTTTTCCAGATTATTGCGCATGATTTGCGTGCACCATTTCATGGATTATTGGGTTTTTCCGAGGTTTTAGCCCAAGAGCGCGAAACTTTGGATGATTCTAGTATTCAAAATATAGCTGATTATTTATTCGATACAGCACAATCGACTTATAACTTGTTAGAAAGTTTATTGAATTGGGCAATGGCAGAGGGTGGACGGTTTGTCTACCATCCAATCAATTTTGAGTTAAAGCAATCGACCAAAATTGTTTGTGATGTTTTGAAAAGTTTAGCAATTAAGAAAAATATTGAACTCATTGATCAAGTTGAAGAAGGCATTAAAGTCTATGCTGACATCAATATGATTACCTCGGTGATTCAAAACTTGGTCTCGAATGCGCTGAAATTTACCTGTACCGATGGTACAGGCAAAGTCATTTTACGTGCAGAACAAACAGAAACTAGTGTGGATATTTATATCCAAGACACAGGTTTAGGCATGACTGCACAACAACTCGAAACGTTGTTCGAGCCTAAACTGACTGTTAGTTTTAAAGGCACTGCAGGTGAAAAGGGCACCGGTTTAGGTTTGGTCTTGTGTAAGCGTTTTGTCGATTTGAACCACGGGCAAATTGTGGTGGAATCGAAAGAAGGTGTGGGAACGACTTTTAAAGTCAGTTTGCCAATTGCGACCAGTAGCCATCAAGTATTAAGTAAAGAAGCGTTATTATCTGAGAAAACTTAATTTCAAAGTTTATATACAAAGCAAGCAAAAGCCCGTGGATGTTTAAAATCATCCACAGGCTTTTTTTATCGTGATCAATTTAGATCAACTCTTGCATTATTGAATGTTTTGAATCGGACTACCACCCAACGCTTGCAATAAAGTCACATAGGCGTTGTATTGGTTTTGCTTGGTCTGCAATAAACTTAAACGTGCATTGCGGGTGGTTTCTTGTGCATCTAGCAGGTTTTTTAAGGCAATCGCACCATGCCGATAACGCACCTCAGTTAAGCGTTCAGTTTTCTCTGCCAGTGCTAAATTGCGGCTTTGCAGCGCGACTTGTTGATTCAGCGCGGTTCGTGCTGACAGTGCATTTTCGACATCGGCAAAGGCTTTATATAAAGTTTGTCGATATTGCACAATGGCTTTTTCATATTCCAAAGCATTCACTTTTAGATCGCGCTGCATGTCATTCCATTGCAAAAATGGCAGGGTTAAACCTGCACCTAAAGTGGCAATTGGGTTTTTTAGGGCATCGCTTAAAGAGGTATGCGCGCCTGTACCGACACCTGTACTGAGTGTGCCTGTAAGACTGATGGATGGGTAATAACTGGCTCGATTGGCATCTTTATTGGCCAAGGCTTTGCGTAAACGTAATTCA
Source organism: Acinetobacter sp. SCLZS86 (assembly GCF_021560715.1). NCBI lineage: Bacteria > Pseudomonadati > Pseudomonadota > Gammaproteobacteria > Moraxellales > Moraxellaceae > Acinetobacter > Acinetobacter sp. SCLZS86. The sequence goes on along the minus strand of NZ_CP090864.1, from coordinate 2,563,502 downwards.
GCTGCACGTAAGTCGGGACGACGTGATAGCAATTCCGCAGGTAAGCCTGCAGTGATGTTGGGTAAGCGAACAGCGGCTAAACTCTGTGGTTCATTGATATTCAGCATTTGCACAGGTTGATGCAGTAAAACTGCCAAGGCGGTACGCGTTTCAACTTTTTGCTGTGCAATTTGGCTCAAGGTTGATTTTTGACTTTGCAGGGCTTGTTCGGCTTGGTTTAAATCCAATCCTGAAACTGCACCCGCGCGATATTGCGCACTGACCAATTGATAAGTTTTTTGCGTACTGGCAAGGTTTTGTTGTGCGACAACATAGCGTTCATTTAAATAACCCAATTGCCAATATAAATTGGCAGTGGTCGCAATCAGGCTTTGTGCAGTGGCTTGTAAGTCTTGTTCGGTGGCTAAGGCTTCCCAACGTGCAGCTTCAGTCTGATTGACAAGTTTACCGAATAAGTCCAATTCGTAGCTCAGTCTGGGATAATTCAGCGAAATCCCGCGTGCTGTATCACCATTGCCCTCTAAACTAAATTGATGTTCTGTAGAAATACCTGCATTGCCAATCTGGACACCTTGCTGACTTTGGCTTTGTTTGGCTTGTAATCTGGCTTGTTGCAAATTCAACCCTGCTACTGCAAGGTCACTGTTACGCGCCAAGACTTGTTCAATCAGTTGATTTAAAGCAGCATCGTGAAAGAGTGTCCACCAACGGTCTGTATTCAGTTGTGCAAGCACTTGCTGGCTTTTTTGCTGATGGTCAAACTGTTGTGGAATATCTACAGCAGGTGCCTGATAAGGCGTTTTGACTACGGCTGCACAACCCACCAAGCTGCTGCCAAGAAAAAGCGCAGTGACAAGTTGGCTGAATTGTCGTGACTTCTGGTTAAATCGCATCATCATTCCTTACTCTAATTCCTTATTCTCTAGATAGCGCATCGACAGGGTTCAGTTGGGCAGCATTACGTGCAGGAATAAAACCGAACACAATTCCAATCAGGCTTGAACAGACAAAAGCGGCTACAATCGAGGTGGTGGAGTACGCCATTTGAAAGGTTCCACCTGCCACATGATTAATCAATTGCCCAATTCCGAGTGCGAGCAAGACGCCAAGTACACCGCCTAAAATACACACTAAAATGGCTTCAATTAAAAATTGCTGCAAAATATCGCTTTGTCGTGCGCCGACTGCCATGCGTACCCCAATTTCTTGGGTGCGTTCTGTGACAGAGACCAACATGATGTTCATTACGCCAATTCCACCCACCACCAGTGAAATCACTGCAATAGCAGAAACCAGTAAGGTCATGGTGGCGGTAGTTTGTTGGATGGTTTCGCGAATACTGTCGGCATTTTGAGTAAATACATCCTGCGCACCATGACGCTGTACCAGCAGACTCAGAATGGCATTTTCTGCTGCAGCACTTGGATATTCATCTTTGACTCGTACAATAATGCTGCGCACATGGCTTTGACCGAGCATGCGACTCATTACCGTAGAGTAAGGCAAATACACATTTAAGCTGTCGGCATTGCCCATCATGCTTTTTTGTTCTTCGACCACGCCAATAATACGGCTGGGTACACTGCCCAATAAAATTACTTGCCCAACTGGGTTGCTGCCATCACTAAAAAATGTATTTTTGGTATTGTGATCAATCACCACATCTTGCGCTTGTTCCAGTACGCTGTGTTTGTCAAAAGGCTGACCGGACTGGAAATTCATGCCGCGTACATAGAAAAAGTCTTCACTCACACCATTGACTGTGGCGGACGCTTCTGTGTCTTTAAAGCGTACTGTGACGTTGCTATTGACCGATGGGCTGACCCCATCCACATAAGGTTGTTCTGCCAAAGCATCGGCATCTGCAGGAATTAGGGTTTGGAGCTGAGATGAGCGTGAGGTATCGCCAAAACCACGCCCCTGAAACACTGTGATGGTATTGGTGCCTAAACTGCTGATATTCTCTAGAATTTGTTTCTGTGAACCATTGCCGAGTGCCACAACAGATACAACTGAAGCAATCCCGATAATAATCCCGAGCATGGTTAAAAAGGTGCGCATGCGATGTGCATTCATCGCCAGTAGCGCCATGCGGAAGGCTTCACCTAAACGATCAAATACAGAGCGCCAAGCTGAAGTTCTTTTTTGTGGTGGATGTTGCAAGGTTTGTTGAGCAATATCATCCTGATTGGCAGGTGTGTTGGGCTGATCAGAAATAATAAGCCCATCACTGATTTCAATAATCCGTGTGGCATTTTTAGCGACATTATGGTCATGTGTGACCAAGATGATAGTGTGACCTTTGGCATTCAGCTCACGCAAAATCCGCATCACTTCAATACCGCTATTCTTGTCGAGTGCACCTGTGGGTTCATCGGCAAGAATCACATCACCACCATTCATCAAGGCACGTGCAATCGATACACGTTGTTGTTGTCCACCTGAAAGCTGACTTGGACGGTTTTGAGTTTTATCGGCTAGACCTAAGTCACTGAGCAACGCAGTCGCGCGTGCTTGTCGTTCTTCAACATCGACACCTGCATAAATTGCAGGCACTTCGACGTTGCCCGCAGCGCTTAAATCGCCCAATAAGTGATAGCGCTGGAAAATAAAACCAAAATATTCACGACGGAGCTGTGCCAGTTCATCGGCTTCAAGTTGTCTGGTTTCACGTCCTTTGACTTTATAGCTGCCAGTGGTGGGTTGATCCAGACAGCCCAAAATATTCATGAGGGTGGATTTTCCCGAACCCGACTGACCTACAATGGCAACCAATTCACCTGGGTAAATTTTCAGATCAATGCCTTTGAGAATCTGCACTGTAGATTCACCCGCAGGGAATTCACGGGTCAGATTGGTGACCTCTAACAGAGGTTGTGACTGACTCATCTTACATTCTCACTGATGGGCCAACACGACCACCACGCTTCGCCGAATCGTTTGAGGTATCAGAACCATCGGCAATAATGACTTGATCGCCCAGTTTTAGGCCGCGAATGACTTGTACCGTTGCACGGTTGTTTAAGCCAAGCAATACCGATTGTGGACGGGCTGAACCATCGGCTTGTAGCACGCGTACCATGCCTAAAGAGGCTTTACCCTGATCAACCAAGGCTTTTTCATTGGCAGTCAATTCCAAACGGGCAGGGCGTTTGCTAGAGCTGGCATCGGTATTGTTGCGTTCAGTACGTGCGTTGCTGTCTGAATTATTGCTGTTGCTACGACTGCGTGAACGGTTTGCACCTTGCACTGCAGCAGCAGGAATGGTCAGTACATTCCGTGCCTCTGCCAAAACAATGGACACTTGTGCGGTCATATTGATGCGTAGCTTGCCGTCTTCATTTGGTACATCAAATAAAGCGTTGTAGTACACGGCAGAACTTGAAGATGATGAGGTGTTGTTATTGCTTTCGGTATTGATGGATTTGGGTGCAGGTTCTACCTGATGTAAAGTAGCGTAATGTTTTTTCTCACTGTTGCCCAAGGTGGTGAAATAGACCGTTTGTCCCTCTTCGACCTTCATTATATCCGCTTCAGAAATTTCTGCTTTTACAGTCATGGTGTCAAGTTTGGCTAATTTAACAATCGTGGGCGCACTTTGATTGGCGTTCACGGTTTGACCTTCTTCGGTCACAATTGCGACGACAGTGCCATCCATTGGGGCAAGAATACGGGTATAACCTAAATTTTCTTTAGACGTGTCTAAAGTTAGGCGTGACTGTTCAATTTGAGCGTTAATGGCAGCAATTTCTGCTTGCGAAGTTTTATAGTTGGCTAAGGCAGTTTCAAGTTCGGCACGTGAGGTCGCATCTTGCGCATACATGGCTTGTTGACGCTGATATTCTGCTGCGACTTTAGCAAGATTAGCTTGTCGAACCGCCAATTGTGCCTGTTGGTTTTTAATGCTGGCTTGTGCTGTTTTAAACTCGTTTTCCTGTCGTACAGAGTCAATTTGGGCAATCAACTGTCCTTGTTTGACTTGATCGCCTAACTGAACATACATTTTTTTGACTTGACCTGAAACTTGCGCACCAACGCTGACCATTTTGGTGGCTTCAAGTACGCCTGTTGCCAACACCGCACTTTCAATATCTCCACGGCTCACTTCGGCAGTAATGTATTGCGGTTGTTGTTCTTTCGGTTTTAAAAAATACCAAGCGGCAAGTGCCAGCATTAGCGCAATGATAATTCCCGCAATAAGTTTGGTCGATTTTATTTTTGGCATGAGTCAAAAAACAGAAAAAAAGAAATTAAAAGGATTATAGAAGTGAAATAAGGATAAATCGTGAATTTTTTGAAGAAACTGCAAATGAGAATTATTTATTAGTGGTTTGAGCTAGATTTAATACAGTCTGAGTACGGTATTACATCCATAAAAAAAGTGAAAATAGCATCTGTTAACGAGGTGGGGGTAGTTTGTTTCATCTCTATGATAATTTTATGAATTTTTATGATAAATGCTGAAAAATACAACTATGGTCTAAGTTGCTTAAAAAACCTTATTTTCTATATGGATTTAAGAATTAAAAGCAGCTAGTATCAAATTCCATAAAATAATTATGGATTTAATCATTAGGATAATACGGCATCGGGACGATGCAATAAAACATGACTTTAAGCAAAAAATCTGAGGGGTAAATTATGGAGTGGAGTGAGAAATTTAATATCGGAATTGATGTGATTGACAATCAACATCGACAAATTTTGGACTATATTAATGCGCTAGAAAAAATTCGGGCGACGGGTGCGCGTGAACAAATTAAAGAAGTTTTAGATGATTTGATTGATTACACACAATCGCATTTTAGTTTTGAAGAAAACGTGTTGGCGCAGGTGAATTATCAATATTTGCCTTCACATCGCGGTATTCATGAATTGTTTGTAAAACGTCTGAATGATTGCCGTCAGCGTTTTGCCAATGGTGAATCGGTAGAAAATGATTTGTATCGTTTATTGTCTAAGTGGTTGATTAACCATATTCAGCATGATGATCAGGATTATGTCGATGCTGTGCGTGACAATATGCTGCATTATTTGCGTTCGCAGGAGCAGAAAAAAGGTAAAAGTTGGTTTGCACGTTTCTTTAGCTAATCCTCTGATAAGCAGATGACTTTAAAATTTATTTAATGAAGTCTGCTAAATTAAGCCGAGTGAGAAGCGAACAGTGTTTTACCACATAGTTCTGTAATGGCTTGTAGCACCAAATGTTCAGGGTTTTCCTTGGACATCCCTTTGATGGCGGCGTCAATACGCAATAATAGGGCGGGCCATTGCAAGAAACTATTTGGATTTAAACGTCGCAAAGCTTGCTGATAAACACTGACTTTGTTTTTCCAAATACCCAGTTGCAAAGCATTTTGTGGTTGTTCAAATAATTGCATCAGTAGACGCATTTCTTTGCTGATGCTCCACAAAATTAAACTCATGGCTTCACCCGAAGCCATGAGGTATTGAAAAATTTTCATGGACTGTGCCAGATTTCCTGCCAGTAAAGCATCATTTAAATCATAAGTGCTATAACGAGATTGATCTTGTAAACAGGCATGTAAATGTTCAATCTGAATCTGCTGAATTTCAGGAAAGGTGTCACTGACCCGCATTAAGCTATTTTTGGCAGCCAAAAGGTTGTGTTCATGATGTTGTTCCAACCATTGCCACGCATCATGTCCCAATTGGATGCCAAGCTTTTCTGCTTCCAAACCTAAAATCTGCTGCCGATCTTTAGGATAATTCGCCGTGAGTGCAACATTGACCCCATTGGCATCAATCAACTGAAAAAAACTGGATTTCAGACTATTGTTGTCTTGTTTCGGCATTACCACCAACAGCAAGTTTTGTTCATTGTGTTGAATATAACTTTTCAGTTGTTTTAGTGTGCTGGCATCAGGCTTGATATTGCCGTGTACTTCAACCGCCAATTGACTCGAAAACAGTGACAGACTGTTTAAGGCATTGAATACATTTTTCCAGTCGCTCACGCTATTTAAGTCATAACGCTGGCGTTCAATCTCTTGTTTTTGCCAACTGGCACGAAAAGCATCCAGCAAGTTTTGTTCGAGTAAGGGTTCTTGACCATGCAAAATCCATACGCCACGTGCTTCATCGACACGTTTGAGGGCTTGTAGATAGTCAAGTTTCATAAAAAATTCGCACTCGAAAACTTATTTAGGGTTTGAATACACAGGTGGGTTGACCAAAGGTAAACGGTTCGAAGAAATTTGACGCACCATTTGCTGTGCTACATCATCAATAATGACTTCTTTTAAGAATTTTTGTTCCTGATCATCGGTATTCACCGTTGCGACATCGTATTGATAACTACGGCTTGCCATGACGGTACGAGGTTCGGTGATCGGGTTGCCTTGCGCATCTTCAATACGGAAAGTCACACTCAAACGCAATAAGGTTTCCACCAGTTTGCCATTCAATTCCAAGCGACGTGGTGTATAGTCAAGTACACGTAGTACATAAGCATTAGGGTCATTGCTGAGTTGTACGCCCGCTGTACCCATGTGAATGGAAAGTTTTTCTTCTAATTCTTCAGCATTGCTCGGTAAAGCCAGACTCATTTTTGAATAAGCCACTGGTGCAATGCTTGGATTGGTGCCTTTAAGATGAAAACCACAGCCGACTAAGCCAGCACTGAGTCCACAAGTTAAAACAATGACTGCTAGACGTTGGCTAAAGTGCATGTGCTGTCCTCTGTAATATTCTTGAAAGTTTAAAAGCGGAAGTTGAGAATATCTTGATTGTAGGTGCAAAGCCCGTTGACTGACAACGGGCTTTGTTTGGAAATTGTTTTAATTCCTTTTTTGTAGGAGGGTTTAGGGGGATTGTTTTATAAAATCCCTCCAAACCTCCCTTTAAAAAAGGGAGGTTTAAAAGCACTTAAACCACCAAATTCACTAGCTTATTCGGTACCACAATTTCTTTCTTGGTTGGCCCAGTCAAGAATGGTTGTACTTCTGGTAACGCTTTGGCAAGTGCAAGAATGTCTTCTTTAGATGCATCTACTGCTACATCAAGCTTGCCGCGTAATTTACCATTTACCTGCACCACAATCGTTTGAGTATTGCGGGTTAATGCAGACTCATCGACCACAGGGAATAGGGTGGAGGTTAATTCAATTCCGAACTCTGCCAACAAGGTTTGGCTCAAGTGTGGTGCAAATGGCGCAAGCAAGGTCAATAACGTCACAATTGCTTCGCGTTCAACCGCAAGGTCTTGTTCATTCTGTGCTTCAAACTTGTTGCAAGCATTCAAGAGTTCCATCAATGCTGCAATTGCAGTGTTGAACGCATGACGACGTTCAATATCATCGCCCACTTTTTGAATGGTTTCATGGGTTTTGCGACGTAAGTCTTGCGCTGCTGTAGCAAGTTTACTACTGTCAATTACAGTTGTATTGCTGCCTTTTTCAAGGAAACCTGCTGCTAAACGCCAAACACGTTTTAAGAAGCGGTTCGCACCTTCAACGCCTGCATCTGACCATTCTAAAGACTGATCTGGTGGTGCAGCAAACATCATGAATACACGTGCTGTATCTGCGCCGTATTGATCAATAATGGCTTGCGGGTCAATACCATTATTTTTCGATTTCGACATTTTTTCCTGACCGCCAACAATCACAGCTTGACCATCACCTATGTATTTGGCAGAAAGAACACGACCTTTCTCGTCTTTTTCAAGTTCAATATCGGCAGGGTTAAACCAAGTTTTTTTACCGTTTTCTGCTTCACGATAGAAAGTATCTGCCAAGACCATGCCTTGAGTCAGTAAGTTGGCAAATGGTTCATTGCCTTGCACTACGCCTTCATCACGCATGAGTTTGTGGAAGAAACGCGCGTATAACAAGTGTAAGATGGCGTGTTCTACACCGCCAATATATTGATTAACTGGCAACCAAGTTTGTGCAGCTTCAGGCTTGACCATACCGCCCGTAAAATCTGGAGATGCGTAACGTGCATAGTACCAAGACGACTCTACAAAGGTATCTAGGGTATCGGTTTCACGACGTGCTTCGCCACCACAGCATGGGCAAGCGGTTTGATAGAATTCAGGCATTTTATTTAACGGGTTGCCTGAGCCATCTGGCACAACATCGGTAGGTAAAATGACAGGTAGCTGATCTTCTGGAACTGGCACTTGTCCACATTTTTCACAGTTGATCATTGGAATTGGGCAACCCCAGTAGCGTTGGCGTGAAACACCCCAGTCACGTAAGCGGAATTGTACTTTTACATTGGCTAAGCCTTGTGGCTCTAATTTCGCTAAAAGTGCATCAAAAGCCGCTTGGAAATCTAAACCATCAAATTCGCCTGAATTGACCAGTTTACCTTCTTTAGAACCGTACCATTCTTGCCATTGGGTTGTGTCAAAGTCCGCATCGTCTGCACCTTTGGCATCAATCACCTGAAGAATTGGCAATTGGAATTTATTGGCAAATTCAAAATCGCGCTCATCGTGAGAAGGTACAGCCATCACTGCGCCAGAACCGTAAGACATCAACACGTAGTTGGCAATCCATACAGGTAGTTCTTTACCTGTTACTGGATGCTTCACAAATAAGCCAGTCGCCATCCCTTTTTTTTCGGCAGTGGCAAGATCAGCTTCCGCCACAGAACCCATACGGCATTCTTCAATAAAGGCTTTTAATTGTGCATTGTTTTCTGCTGCTTTTAACGCCATTGGATGTTCTGCTGCCACAGCCACATAAGTTGCGCCCATTAAGGTGTCGGCACGCGTGGTAAAAACAGTCAGACCCTCTGCATAAACTTCTGGATTTGCCGATGGGAATGTGATTTCCATCCCTTGCGAACGACCAATCCAGTTGCGTTGCATGGTTAAAACTTGCTGTGGCCAACCATCTTTTAAGGTTTCTAAATCATCTAATAGTTCTTGGGCATAATCGGTAATGCGGAAGTAGTACATTGGAATATCACGTTTTTCTACCAATGCACCTGAACGCCAACCACGACCATTTTCGACCTGTTCATTGGCCAACACTGTTTGATCCACGGGATCCCAGTTGACTGTCGAGAGTTTGCGATAAATTAACCCTTTTTTATACAGTTGCACGAATAGCCATTGTTCCCAGTGATAGTACTCTGGGGTGCAGGTGGCAAATTCACGATCCCAATCTACCGCCAAGCCCAATTTTTTCAATTGGTCACGCATGTAGGCGATATTTTCAAAAGTCCATTTAGCAGGGGCAACCTGATGCGCAATCGCTGCATTTTCTGCAGGTAAACCAAAAGCATCCCAACCCATTGGTTGTAAAACGGTTTCACCCTTCAAACGGTGAAAACGACTAATTACATCCCCGATGGTATAGTTACGCACGTGACCCATGTGCAGTTTGCCGCTTGGGTAAGGGAACATCGAGAGGATATAACGACGTGGACCTTCGACAGTGTCGGCAACTTTAAAGGCTTTGCGAGATTCCCAGTCATTCTGGACTTGAGGTTCAATCGCACTGGCTTGATATTCAGGGTCAATGTGAGTAGTCATAAGGTTAAATCAGGAATAAACGGTTAAAAAAAGTGTGTCACACAGCATAGCGCAAAATGCAGCTAAATTGAATTTTGCGCGTTGGATTGTGCAGGAAAATTTAAGCGAGTCGTATTTTATGGCTTAAAACTTAAAAAACTTGTGGACTGGCACGTTCTTATTGTGCTTGATTTAAAGCTGCATTGGCTTCACGTTGTTGTTGATCCATGGCTGGATTTCCTACAGGATGATTTGTAGTTGGTGTCGCTTGTTGGTTTGTTGCATTTGCAGCAGTAGGCTCAGGGTTCGCAGTAGAATTTGCAGGAGTAGCAACAGTCGGTGCTGAATTTTTCCAGCCATAGGTATCGACTTTACCTTTTTTCTTGGCAGTTTTTGGTGGCGGTGTTGTGGTGTAATGGGTTGAACCATTTGCATCGACCCACTTGTAATATTGTTTTGCAGAAACTGAGCTGGTGGCAAAAATTAAAATCAAGCTTGCAGAAAGACAACTCAAGCGGATCATTGGTGTTTTCATGTTTGGACGTCCTGAGTAAAAAAGGTAAATGGGAGAAAACCAATCACAAAAAATCATGTTGGCTAAATTTTAGCAATAATTACTCATTAAGCTAGGATTTATTGACAATTTTTTGATGATTTTTATCTGCAATATCGCTTGTTTAAAATTGGGGCATGGACTTGTCTATTTGCAAGCTAAAATAAGCTGAAATACGTTGGTTAATCATAACCAAGCGCTTTATATTTTTTTTAACTCATTCTTTATTTTTATGAATGTAATATGAAAAAATTATAAAAAATTCATCAAATATCTGAAGTTATTTGTTTTATATGGAAATATTAGACTTTGGATTAAATTGTGATGGATGACGCAATGCTTAAAAAATACCAAGTTTATCAATAAAGCAGAAAAAGCCGATTTTTAAACTTGACTTTAGTCAGGTAAACTACAAAAATGCACACTTTAGTTTTATGTGCCTTAGATCGATCACCCTTCGAATAAGTGTCATGTCATGCAATGGGCAACTTCTCTAGCCGAGAAGCTGAACAAAGCTTATAAAATGTGTTTACCCCAACACGTTTTAGATCTCATATTGCTTATACGGTAATCAGATCAGAAATTTTTCCTATTGCCATGAAAACTATGAAATATGTGTGCTATAACAGTGCAGGAATTAATGAACAAAACACTGCAGGTGTCTCCCATTTTGCAGTGACAAGACTAGGGTGAATCACGTTGGAACTTTTATCTGGTGGTGAAATGCTTGTTCGCGCATTGGCGGACGAAGGCGTTGAACATGTTTTTGGATACCCAGGCGGCGCAGTACTTCATATTTACGATGCGTTCTTTCAACAAGACAAAATTAATCATTACCTTGTGCGCCATGAGCAAGCTGCTGGTCATATGGCAGATGCCTACTCGCGTGTAACAGGTAAAACCGGTGTGGTGCTTGTGACTTCAGGTCCAGGTGCAACCAACACGGTAACTCCAATTGCAACGGCTTATATGGACTCAATCCCAATGGTGATTTTGTCTGGTCAGGTTGCAACACACTTGATTGGTGAAGATGCCTTCCAAGAAACCGATATGGTGGGTATTTCACGTCCAATCGTAAAACATAGTTTCCAAGTGCGCCATGCCAGCGAAATTCCTTCAGTGATTAAGAAGGCATTCTATATTGCATCTTCAGGCCGTCCAGGTCCTGTGGTGGTTGATATTCCTAAGGATGCAACCAATCCAGCGGAAAAATTTGCGTACGAATACCCAGAAAAAGTGAAGATGCGTTCGTATCAACCGCCGCATCGTGGTCACTCAGGTCAAATTCGTAAAGCGATTGATGAATTATTAAATGCCAAACGTCCTGTAATTTATTCAGGCGGTGGCGTTGTTCAAGGCAATGCAGCTGAGCAATTGACTGAACTTGCGCACGTCTTGGGCTTTCCTGTAACCAATACATTGATGGGCTTGGGTGCGTTCCCGGGTAATGATCCACAATTTATTGGTATGTTGGGGATGCATGGCACGTATGAAGCTAACATGACCATGCACAACGCTGATGTGATTTTGTGTATTGGTGCGCGTTTTGATGATCGTGTAACCAATAACCCTGCAAAATTCTGTCCAAATGCCAAAGTCATTCATATTGACATTGACCCAGCGACCATTTCAAAAACCATCATGGCGCACATTCCAATTGTAGGTGCAGTTGAACCTGTACTTCAGGAAATGTTAGTTCAATTGAAGCAATTAAATGTGTCTAAGCCAAACCCTGAAGCGATTGCTGCATGGTGGAATCAGATTAATGAATGGCGTAAGGTTCATGGTTTGAAATATGACAAACCAACCGATGGAACCATGAAGCCACAACAAGTAGTTGAAGCATTGGATAAAGTGACCAATGGTGATGCGATCATTACTTCTGACGTTGGTCAGCACCAAATGTTTGGCGCGAACTACTATAAGTACAAGCGTCCACGTCAATGGTTGAACTCTGGCGGTTTAGGAACGATGGGTGTAGGTTTACCGTATGCAATGGCGGCTAAACTGGCTTATCCAGATCAACAGGTTGTATGTATTACAGGTGAAGCATCTATTCAGATGTGTATCCAAGAGCTTTCTACCTGTAAGCAATATGGTTTAAACGTAAAAATCTTATGCTTGAATAACCAAGCTTTAGGTATGGTTAAACAATGGCAAGATATGAACTATGAAGGTCGTCACTCAAGTTCTTATGTTGACTCATTGCCTGACTTCCCTAAATTGATGGAAGCTTATGGTCATGTGGGTATTCAAATTAACCATGCCGATGAGCTTGAGTCTAAGCTTGCAGAAGCCATGGCAATTAATGACAAATGCGTATTCATTAATGTCATGGTTGACCGTACAGAGCACGTTTATCCGATGCAAATTGCAGGTCAATCCATGAAAGATATGTGGTTAGGTAAAGGGGAGCGTACAGAATGAGACACATTATTTCCGTTCTCGTTGAAAACGAATCAGGTGCGCTTTCTCGTTTAGTGGGTTTATTCTCTCAACGTGGTTATAACATTGAAACTTTAAATGTTGCACCAACCGAAGACCCAACACTTTCACGCTTAACGCTTACGACTTATGGTGATGATCATAAAATTGAGCAAATCACTAAGCAACTGAATAAATTGGTTGAAGTGGTTAAAGTCGTCGACTTGTCAGAAGGTCCACATATTGAACGCGAATTGATGCTAATTAAAGTCAAAGCATCGGGTGCGGCACGTGCTGAAATTAAACGCACTGCTGACATCTTCCGTGGACAAATTGTTGATGTCACACCAACGACTTATACCGTGCAGCTTGCGGGTACAACTGAAAAATTAGATGGTTTTATCGATGCGATTGCAGAAAACACTATTTTAGAAGTTGTGCGTTCAGGTGTGTCGGGAATCGCACGTGGCGAAAAAGTTTTAACCATTTAACTAATTTCATAGTTAATTTTATTCATCGAATTCATTCCATCTCTAAGGATGGAGCGCTTACTTTAGTACTGAATAGACAAGTACTTGAGTAAGATAGGAATCCAAAGCATTTTAGCGGAGACAGCAATGCAAATTTTTTATGATAAAGACTGCGACTTATCTATCATTCAATCTAAGAAAGTAGCGATCATTGGTTACGGTTCACAAGGTCACGCGCACGCGCTTAACCTGAAAGATTCTGGTGTAGACGTCACTGTAGGTTTACGTGCTGGTTCTGCTTCATGGAAAAAAGCTGAAAATTCGGGTCTTAAAGTTTCTGAAGTTCCTGCTGCTGTTGCTCAAGCAGACTTAGTTATGATTTTGACTCCAGATGAGTTCCAATCACAACTTTATCGTGACGTGATTGAGCCAAACATCAAGCAAGGCGCAACTTTAGCATTTGCTCACGGTTTCTCTGTACTTTATAACCAAGTTGTTCCACGTGCGGACTTAGACGTCATCATGGTTGCACCTAAAGCACCTGGTCACACGGTACGTTCTGAATTCCAACGTGGTTCAGGTGTTCCTGATCTTATCGCGATTCATCAAGATGCTTCTGGTAATGCACGTAACGTTGCGCTTTCTTATGCTTCAGGTGTGGGTGGTGGTCGTACAGGTATCATCGAAACGTCTTTCCGTGAAGAAACAGAAACAGACTTATTTGGTGAGCAAGCAGTTCTGTGTGGCGGTGCTGTTGAATTGGTTAAAATGGGCTTCGAAACTCTTGTTGAAGCGGGTTATGCACCAGAAATGGCTTACTTCGAATGCTTACACGAGCTTAAATTGATCGTTGATTTGATGTTCGAAGGCGGTATCGCTGATATGAACTATTCAGTATCTAACAACGCTGAATATGGCGAGTATGTAACTGGTACTGAAGTAATTAATGAACAGTCTCGTGAAGCAATGCGTAATGCACTTAAACGTATTCAATCTGGTGAATATGCGAAGATGTTCATCCAAGAAGGTGCGTTGAACTACCCATCTATGACTGCACGTCGTCGTCAAAACGCGGCACATGGTATCGAAGTTACGGGTAACAAGTTACGTGCAATGATGCCTTGGATTCAAGCGAACAAGATCGTAGACAAAGAAAAGAACTAAGGTTGCGTTACGTGCCTTAAAAAATGGGAAAGCAGTGCTTTCCCATTTTTTTCGTGCCTTGGATTCAAGCGAACAAGATCGTAGACAAAGAGAAAAACTAAGTTTTAGTTTAATCTTTAAAAAACCCTTATTCTATATAAGGGTTTTTTTATGGGTGAAGTAAAGGATGTTACGTGCATTGCGCTTCGCTCAGAACTGTGTTTTCACTCCTTGCGCTGTAAGCGTCCGCTGAACCCCATGCCTATTTTTTAATTTGAGTTGGATTTCCAGCGATGTGGCGTAATTCTTCTATTTGGGTCGCTTTATGCGTCGGCAGCCTTTTCAGCACATCACTTAAATAGGCATACGGATCCAAGCCATTCAGCTTTGCTGACTGGATTAAAGTCATGATATTCGCCGCTCGCTGGCCGCTGCGCAGCGAGCCAGCAAACAGCCAGTTCTTGCGCCCTAAGACCCAAGGTCGCATTTGATTCTCTACCCAATTATTGCAAATCGGTAGATTGCCATCATCCAAATAGCGGATTAAAGCTGGCCAACGCTTCAGAGTGTAATTGATGACCTTGGCGGTGGGAGAACTCGATGGCACCGTCAGATGATGTTGGTTGAGCCATTCATATAGTTGTTGCATCACCGGTTGGCTATGCTGTTGTCGGTATTCGCGGCGGTCTTCCGCTGTACCATCGGTCTTTTTCCTGAGTTCTGCTTCTATGGCATACAGTTTCTGAATCAGCACTAATGCCTGTTCAGCGACCTGACTTTTCCCGGTCACATGCAGTTCATGGAATTTACTGTTAGCGGCAATGTAAAAATGACCCCCCAACAGCATTTGAAAATTGACCCCCTTGGTTAATATAGTGGTCTTTTTGGACTGCTCAACATGTTAACTTTGGAGCAAGCAGGGACAATCCAAATACTTCATCAACAAGGTCAATCTATTAAGGCAATTTGAACCGTACCGGGTTTGTCGGAGACTCAATATTCTGAGAGACTATTCCGATGAAAAAACCAAACTATACTCCCGAAATTAGAGAAAGAGCGGTTCAATTACTCATTGAATCTGAAAAGGCGGATTCAAGCCTTGTGACAGTTCAATGAAGTTTATATTTCGAGTCATTGAGGAGATGTAGCTTTACTTACTTAAAATGCTTTGATCGAGTAAAATAATGCGATTCTTGCTTTAGATCTGGTGGGTGAATATGCATATTGTATATGTGAGTGATGGCAAGGCCGGTCATCGGTCTCAGGCATTAGGTCTATTTAAGGCAATACAAAAGCAAACACATATTGAGCTCACTTTTGAAGAAATTTCGATTGATCATTTACCGCTGTTGAGTTTGGTGACTGCATATAAAAAACAAAAACATGCAGCAGTATCGCAGTCACCAGATTATATTGTTGGGGTAGGCAGTCATACACAATTCCGTGTTTTTTTGATGGGCAAAGTTTTTCCGCAAGCGAAAACTGTCATTTTAATGAAACCAAATTTTCCATTGTCTTGGTTTGATTATGTGGTTATTCCTGAACATGATGGTGTTGCTAAACAGGGCAATGTGATTGTTACACAAGGTGCGCTGAATCCAATTGAAAATGAGCAGCGACACATGCCAAACCGTATTTTGATCGCATTAGGTGGTTCATCTAAACGGCATGTTTGGAATGCAGATAAGGTGTTGTCTGCGATTGGGCAGATCGTGCAGCAGAATATGCAGTGTGACATTATTTTGACGAGTTCTAGGCGTACACCTGCTGATTTTTTAGCGACATTGGCTCAGCAAAGTTTTGCTTCACGACTACAAATTTTTCCAGTTGAAGAAACGCCGCAGGGTTGGATTTTTGAAGAGATGCAAAAAGCGGAAGCGGTATGGGTGACTGAAGATAGCGTATCTATGATATACGAGGCACTCACTGCAGGTTGTAAAGTAGGGCTTATTCAGATAGATCGAGTGAAAGAGGATCGGATTACGCGTTCGGTACAGCATTTGCTTGATCAAAAACTTGTATCGAATGCTAGACAAATTGCTGAATTATATTCTACGACTGCTTTTAAAGAAGCAGAGCGTGTGGCGAATAGGATGCTAGTTAAATGAGGTGTAGTTGTTTAAATTGTTATGATGGACTAGCTTATATCCTATTATTCTTTTTTAACAACGATTAAAATATACCAATCTATAAATGGGACATTCATTTGTTTCTTGAGTGATTTATGAAAATATTACATATTGCGAATTTTGGGTTCAACAAACAAGGTGCTCATTTTTATTGTACAGACCGTAAGATTTCTGCGGGTTTGATTGAAAATGGTCATTTTGTATATGACTTTAGTTTTCGTGATATGGCTAGAATGGGAACTATTTTTAAAACAAAAAAATTAGGGGCAAATTGGGCAAATAAAGAAGTTCTTAAAATAGTTTCTAATTTAGAACCAGATCTAGTTTTGATTGGACATAGCGATTTAATGAGTCCAACGGTGTTAAAAGAGATCAAGCAACAATTCCCAAAGACAAAAATTGCATTTTGGTATGTTGATCCTTTGTATTTGGAGCAAAAACTTGGTTTTGTTCGTGAATTTTCTCCATATTTAGATGCTATTTTTTGTACGACTGGTGGAGAATATCTTCAAAAATTGAAACAGCCAAATTTAAAAGTAGCTTATTTTCCTAACGTCGGGCATTCAAATGTTGAAATACTAAAACAATTTGAATCTACAAATATTGATAAAGAATTTATATTCTGTGGTGTTGTTTATAAAGAACCAGAACGTGAAAAATTTTTGAAAGACTTGGCAAATACTCTCCAAGCACATTCATTGAAATACCAATATTATGGTTGTTTTGAGCAAGCTGGCGTGTATGGAAAAGGTTATTATAAAGTGCTTTCAGAAGCGCGTATGGGGTTAAATTATTCACGTAAAAACGATGTAACTTTATACAGTTCAGATCGTATTGTGCAGTTAACGGGTAATGGCCTGTTGACTTTTAGCCCTCGTATCCCTGATTTTGAAAAACTGTATAGTGAACAAGAAATTGTCTATTTTAACGACCAAAATGATTTAGCTGAAAAAATTAAGTACTATGCAGATCATCCTGATGAGGCAAGAAAAATTGCAGAATTGGGTTGGAGCAAAACGCGTCATAGTTTTAATGCTAAACGTATTACTCAATTTATGCTTGAAGTTACTTTTGATCAGCCGTTATCTGAAGCATATGAGTGGGCATATGAGGTGTATATCTAATGTGGTTTGTTTATGTGGTACTTGGTTTAATTGTTTTTGCTGCAATACTTTACTTATTGGGTAATTATACCTTTTGGTTACCATTACGCAGTGCAAAATTGCCACGTATCGTGATGTTGCATCAAGTAACCCCCCATGCAGAAGCTTCAGGTATGAATATGCCACCGGCTAAATTTGAACAGTTGTTGCAGTATTTGGTAAAAAAACGGGCTATTTTTTGTTTCGTTTCCGAACTTGACCAGTATGAGGGGCAGAGTAATGTTTTTGCCTTATCATTTGATGATGGCTTTCAGGATAACTACCAATATGCATTTCCTTTACTCAAAAAATATAATGCGAAGGCAACAATTTATTTAGCAACACAAATTGAAGGTATTGAGAAGTTAAATACAGCACAAATTCAAGAAATGTCAGCTTCTGGCTTAATTGAGTTTGGTGCACATACTCAGCATCATGTAAATTTGCTGAAATTGTCTGATGAGGAAGCATTTGCAGAAATGCAGGCATCAAAAAAAGATGTAGAAGTTTTAGTAGGGAAATGTCCAAGCTTTGCTTATCCATTTGGGCGTTTTAATGACAAACATCAACAAATGGCAAAAAAAATTGGTTTTAAAAATGCTGTATCTACACGTAAAAAAGTAGAAGCTTATACAGAAACTAATCAATTTAATATTCCACGTGTCAGTACACATGGCGCAATGAATGCTTTGCAAATGCGTATTGCTTTAGCCAAAGGACGATATAAATTATGATTCCTTGTAGTGTTTATATCGTAACATTAAATTGTGCTGAATGGCTTGAGAGTACACTGGAAAGTGTAAAAGACTTTTCAGAGGTCATTATTTTAGACTCAGGCAGTACAGATCATACTTATGCTATTGCAGAATCATTTCCCAATACGCGGATTTCTCATCAAGATTGGCAGGGCTATGCTGGTCAAAAAAGCTTAGCTTTGGCGCAATGTAAAAATGATTGGGTTTTAAATTTAGATGGTGATGAAGTTTTATCTTCTGAATTAAAAGCTGAAATTGAGCAAACGATACAAAGTAATCAATTGGATGCTTTAATTACACCAATTAACGATGTGTTTTTAGGTGTTCCCAATAGTAAACATACAAAAAAGCATGCCAAGGTACGTTTTTTTCGTAAATCTAAAGGGCGATATGACTTAGAAAATAAAGTGCATGAAAATGTGATTGTAGATGGTCAGAGTGATCGTGCAGAAGGTGATATTTACCATTATGGTGAATCAAGTATTTTTGTTAAAGTTGAAAAAAATAATCAATATTCTGAATTAAAAGCACAAGAAAAATACCAAAAAGGTAAAGCGCCGAGTTTATTAAAGTTGGTTTTAGTCATGCCTCTCACTTTTGTAAAGTCTTATTTTATTAGACGTAGCTGCTTAAATGGGTGGAGGGGCTTTGTAAACAGCATGGTAAATGCTTTTTATGCATTTTTAAAGGAAGCTAAATTATTTGAGCAACATCATAAAATGAAAAATAAACAGGATAATCTATGAAGATTGTTCAAGTTTTGGCAACAAGTGGTGGTGTTGGTGGTTTAGAACAACACACTTTTAACTTGGTTAACGAATTATCTCAGCAACATGAAGTACATATTATTGCACACCCTTGCTACGTGGATAAATTTAATGCGCATGTATGTTTTCATGCTGTAGATTTTTCTCGTAGTCGTTGGAATATATTTTTACTTTGCCAGCTAAAATCTATTATTAATAAAATTCATCCAGATATTGTACATGCACAAGCAGGAAAAGCTGCTGAATTGGTCTCTAAAATAAGAACATGGCTAAAACCTGTTAAATTTGTAACAACAGTCCATGGTACGAAAAAGAACAAATCAATTTATACTTTTGCAGATGCCGTTATTGCAGTAAGTCAGGCTTTAACGCAGGGAATTCCTAGTGAAAAAGCATATGTGGTTTATAATGGGGTATATACACAACCAAATTTATCTGACGAGCAAAAACAACAACTAAAATCTGAAATTTATATTCAATATTCTTTATTAAATTCTTCTAAAAAAATAGTAATGTGTATTGGACGTTTAGAGCCTGTAAAAAATATAAGTTTACTGCTTGACGCAATGTCTAATATAGATGCACATCTTTTTATTGTTGGTAATGGGTCATTACGTTCAGATTTAGAGCAACAAACAGCAGCACAAAAAATGCTAGATCGTGTTGCTTTTTTAGGTTTTAGGACAGATGCTCGTGATTTAATCCAAATCGCTGATGTTGTTGTATTGTCCTCGGATCGTGAAGGATTTCCATTAGTGATGGTTGAAGCTTTACAAGCAAATAAAACGATGGCATCTACTCGTGTAAATGGTGTTATTGAATGGTTGCCAGAGCCATATCTTGCAAATATAGGACAAGCGAAAGAGTTACAACAAGCAATAGAAAATGCTTTAACTGTACAAGCACAAATAGATTTTTTACCTTTATTTATGAAAGCAAAGCAAGAGTTAACTGTTACAGCCATGGCACAGCAAACGCTCAATATTTATGAGCATTTGCTAAAATAGTTGTTTTGGTCTTATTTACTTTTTAACTGATAAGCGTATTGCATCTAAAACTACAAAATTATGTTCAACATTTATTGTATGGCAACCATCATCGTTATTATTCCATGTGGGTAAAACAACTTCTAAAAGTTGCTCTTTATATGAGGTTGGGCTAAGTTCAAGAATTTCTTTGAATTCAATATTACCACCATAACGTTTTAATGAATCTTGACTAGGACGTACAAGTTTTTCTTTATAAATAAAAGGCTTCCCAGCCATTCTGAGTTGCTGATGACCTTTGCAGACTGGATTTTGTGGGTGTTCTTGCCAGTTAGGATTTAAAATATTTTCAGTAAAGAAAATATCTAAACGGTCACCAAATTTTTTGCAGTTTCTACGTGTGGACGTCAATAAATACCACATACCCTCATGATAAAAGGGAGTGGTATCTACAGCATCAATATTTTCAAATAAGTTTAAATGTTTTTCCCATTTTAAAGGGAAATCAGTACATTTCCATAGTTCAATAGTTCTTTTAGCACTGGTTTCAGGAATCATATACCAGTCATTTTCAACTTTAAAAACGCATGGGTAGGAAAGATGATAATCCTGTTTTAGAATGGTTTGCGGTTCTGTATAGGTGCCATCTTTAAATACTTCTAAGACCGATAAGAATCCAACGGGATGAACATCATCGACTTCTTCAAAAAAAATGAAATGACGGTCGTTGTCCTGAGCATAGAAACAGTCAGCAAAAGTGAATTTGCGCGGTGAATGAATTTCAAACAGGTTCTTGAGCTGTTCTTGGTTTTTTAAGGGTTGATCTAGCCAGCCAAAGCGCATATACCAGTGGGAGGTAAACTTTTTAGCTTGTTGGTTTTGCTGGTATTTATACCATTTTTTTAATAATGAACGCGATAAAGACATAGCTTGAAATCCTGAATTAATAATGATCATATTTCATTTGAAGATTTATGCATTTTTATAAACGTGGACAAGCGAATAATTCTTTTAAAAACAAAGATTGAAATGATTCTAGATATAATATCATTTTTAATTTTATTAAAATTCTTTTTGAGGCGATTAGGTTTTTTCATGAAGCTTTTTCTATCATTTGCGATATGACTTATTTGGGCATCATCATGCTCGAAACAATAGAAAAAAGGAGTTGAAACAGTATCCGCCAATAAGTATTTCCAGTCATCAATATAGGTAAGTTTTTTTATTTGTTTATAAATAAAATTGTGCGCAGTCTTAGGTGTTAATGAGTAAGCATATGTAGCTGTGTAAAGATCTTTAGGGCCAGTCATATGAAATGAACATTGATCGGGGCTAACATAGCCTCTAATTCTTCGGCGAGATGGTTCAGAGTGGCCACCTAGAAATGCGAAATCATGATTTGTATTTAATAAGGAATGGAGCTTTTGGCTAATGTTATTAAAGTTAAGAATCACATCATCTTCGATGATAATAACGCGATCAAAACTATTGTAGTCTCCCTGAGCAAGTCGTTGCCATAGAATCATATGGCTGAGAAAACATCCAAGTTCACTAGGCCCTAATTCATGTTCACATTGATTCGCAATTTCACGGCTAATATTTAAAAACGTTAAATATTCGGGCTGTAGTTTCTTTCCATAGATAGCATCAAAAAAAGAAAATTCGATTTGAATATCTTGAACATGTTCTTTTAGCGATAGAAGTTGGTCTTTCATTTTTTCTTGTCGATCTAAACTATCTTTTAAAGATACACATAAGATAAGAATTTTTTTCATGTTGCTTTAACTTGAAATGTTATAGTTAAGGTATTCTATACTGCACTACGCTTGGTTGATAGTCTTAGACTGTTTTGTGATGGGTTAAGGCGAAATGCTCGTTCTTAATCAGTGATCATTTTATAGCAGCTACGCTTCTTGTGAACATATATTTCAGTTTAAAAGTTAAAAGAAAATAGGATTGTAAGCAATGTCAATTAACTTACCCATAATTCATGCATTATGGATCGGAAATAAATTGGGGCCAATTTCTAGAAGTTGTCTTCAATCCTTTGTGATGAGGGGACATGAAGTTCACTTGCATACATATGGTGATATTGATGACTTGCCTGATGGTGTGAATCAAGTTGATGCTAATTTAATTATTTCTGCCGAAAAAATTATAAAGCATAATGAAACAGGGAGTTATGCCTTATTTTCTGATATTTTTCGTTATGAACTAATGCGTAAAGTAGATGGTATTTATGTTGATTGCGATGTTTATTGCTTAAAACCATTATCTATCCCAGAACATGGGTATGTTTTAGGTTTTGAAGATGATAACTGGATTAATGGTGCAGTATTAAGAATACCAAAAAATAGCCCATTGTTAGAAAGTTTATTGAATGCAGCATATGACCCGCAATTTGTACCGCCATGGTATTCAAAAAGTCGTCAATTTAGATTAAGAATGAAGAAGGCTTTTGGTATAGGTACAAGTTTAGCTGATATGCCTTGGGGGGTGATCGGTCCCAAAGCGATTACATACTATGTACGGTCATATCAGCAAGAAAACAATGTCCAGCCTATAGACATTTTTTACCCAGTTCATTATCAATGCATTAGTCAATTGTGTGATCCAAATTTAACTATTCAAGAGCTTACAACGTCACGTACTTTGGCTATTCATTTATATAATGAAATGTTACGAGGTATAGATTTAGAAAGTATTGATTCGAAGTCTACTTTAGCTTTATTGCTAAATAATAAAATATAGGGATTGATGTTAGTATGCTTAAAGTTGGATTAATCATTGACGAATTCTTTGGTGGAGCTGGAACTGCTTTTGGTGGCTATGGTTTTTTAGCGCGAGAATACATCTCTAAGTACATTCCGAATAAGGATATACAAATTGATGTTTTGCTAGGGAAGGGTTCGAAGAAACTCTGTGTTGAAGAATATAATATTGACAATATTCGCGCTTTTCGTTTGCCTCGAAGAAAATGGTTTGCAAGAAGGTGGCTTAAAAAGCAAAATTATGATGTTTATTTGAGCATTGAGTTGACAGATAATTACATTCTGTTAAATGAACCAAATAAAAATAAGAAATTAATCTTATGGATACAAGATCCTAGACCTAAATACGAATGGGATGAAATAGAAACTGTAAAATTATTTCCTGAATATAATTATTATAATCAGGAAATTTATGATTTAGTCCATGACTGGTATAAGAATGGGCGTGTAAAGTTTATTTCACAAGGGTATTTCTTAAATCAGAAGGCTATTGATTTATATAATTTAGAGCAAAATGTAAGCATACAATATTTGCCAAACCCAATTAATGTAGATGAAAGTTTTGATGTAAAAAAATTTCCAAAGAAAAATATGATTATTTTCTTGGGGCGAATAGAGTCTGTAAAGCGTGGTTGGCTTTTCTGTGAAATTGCAAAGAAGATGCCTAATTATGAGTTTTATATATTGGGTAAGACTCATCGAGAAGAGGGTAGGAACTCTCAGATTATGTCCGATTATAATGCTATTCCAAATTTACATTTTGCGGGTCACGTAGAAGGTGAAGAAAAGGAAAAATATTTAAAAGAGGCAAAAATTTTAGTTAATACCTCAATTCATGAGGCTTTGCCAATTTCATTTTTAGAGGCATTATCTTATGGAACATTATTGGTTAGTAATAGAAATCCAGAAGATCTAACTTCTAAATTTGGGGTTCACGTAGGGGACGTTTTAGGTGATGGTTTTGATAAGGTTGATTTGTATGTAAATGCAATTAACTATTTATTAATGGATAATGGTAAAAGAGAGAAAATTTCATTAGAAGCAATTGAATACATTAAAAATATCCATAATGTACCGAAATTTATCAATGATCTCAGAAATGTTATTGCTGAAGAGTCTAGATAATTAGATGATGTAAAAACAGGAAGATTACATATTCCTGTTTTTACATCATTCTATAGTATTTGAAGGTTTAATTTTCCTTATCCGCATTACCTTTCAACACCATATAAATCAAACCGACGAAAATTAATAATGCGCCTGCAAGACTACTCACGCAGAACAAAACAATACGATTATAGGTGGTTAAGTTAAACAACTCGTTGGCCAAAATGTAGCGCATGAATAGCCATTGTACGATTGAAAAAATAATCAGAACGATTGCACGACGACGAACTTCAGGACGCATAGCCATAGGAGATTCACTTAAAAGTGGAAATTGGGGTCATTATGCCACTATCGATAATTGATCTCAATTGAATAAGGTGAATCTATGCAATCTTGCTCAACAATGAGATGTAAGGTTTTGACGGTAGTACCAATAATTTTATTGACGATAGACGTTGATGTTCCCTAAACAATGTCTAAAGCGCTTATAAGACCAGATATATTGTTCAGGTGCTTGATTGATTATATCTTGCATCGCAATATTGAGAGTATCTACAGAGAGCTGTAAATCTCTAGACAAAATGTCATCTGAGAGATTTGTGCAATGTAAATCAAAACTAGATAGATCGTCGTTGCGGATACAGCTCAAACCAATCACATTACATTGTGTTTTTGCAGCGAGTTTCGACACCAAAGTCACAGTTAGGGTATTTTGCCCAAAAAAATGGGAATAAATGCCACCAGAAGGCTTAGGTAAATGGTCTGGTAAAATGACAGTTAAGCCACCTTGTTTCAAATGTTTAAAAATGGCACGAATCCCTGTTTCATCTGTCGGGACTAAGGTTGCATTAAACTTTTGACGTGCTTCTAGTATATAACGGTTGATGCTCTTATTTTTGTTGGGCTTGTACATAATCATTGGTGCGGTATAGACATTTAGCCAAGCATTGAGCAACTCCCAACAGCCAAAATGCGGTATTACAACGATGATACCTTTTTGATTGGCTAAAGCTTCAGTTAGCACCGATTCACCATGAATATGCTTTAATAAATTTAAGCTATAACTGGGTGGCATCCCCCAGCATTTAATAAACTCCATATAGGTGAGGCATTGGCTTTGCATACTTTTTTTAACCAGTTGCTGCTGTGCATGTTCAGTTAATTCTGGATAGGCCAACTGAATGTTGATTGTGGTGATGCGTTTAATAGATGAATTGAAAGCATAAAGCACAAATGCTGCGAACAAAGCCAGAGCTTGCAAAATTCTTAAGGGTAATAGCGACAGTGTCTTGAAGATGAAATACATTGCAGTGTGCGAATCTCGGTTATTTTAACAGATGACTTGTTTAAAAAATTGTCAAGAGACTATGCACTTTCAGAAAATAGTACAAAAAGAATGAGAATCTACAGAACAAAAAATTAGAATAAATCAATAAATACAGTAATATCGTTTTAGCTATGATCACATAACTGTTATGTGCTACATCATAGCGCAGTTTATATCTTATGGATGAACTAAATTGATCTAAGTATTGGTTCCATTTTAGTGATTAAATTTTTAAGTAATAATCCAATAAAACCCTGCAATTGCAGGGTTTTTACATCAGGAGCTAAAAATTATTTAGCTTCTTCAGCTTTGGGTTTTTCACGTAAGCGAATACCCAAATCACGCAATTGATTTGCTTCAACTGGTGCTGGTGCTTGAGTCAATGGACATTCAGCCGTTTTGGTTTTTGGGAAGGCAATCACATCACGAATAGACGATGCACCTGTCATCAACATCACCAAACGGTCAAGACCAAATGCCAAACCACCGTGCGGAGGCGCACCGTATTTCAACGCATTCAGTAAGAAGCTGAATTTCTCTTCGGCTTCTTCTTCAGAAATACCAAGCGCTTCAAAAATTGCTTTTTGCATTTCTAAAGTATAAATACGCAGTGAGCCGCCACCAATTTCAGTACCGTTCAACACCATATCATAGGCAACAGATAAAGCTTCACCTGGGTTGCTCTTCACATCTTCAACGCTTGATTTTGGCAAAGTGAATGGGTGATGCACAGAGGTCCATTTACCATCCTCAGTTTCTTCAAACATTGGGAAATCAACCACCCAAAGCGGTGCCCATTCGCAGGTTGCAAGGTTTAAATCGTGACCGATTTTGACACGAAGTGCACCCATTGCATCGTTGACAATTTTGGCTTTATCTGCACCAAAGAATACGATGTCGCCATTTTCAGCGCCTACACGTTTTAATAAATCAAGCACGATTGGCTCAATAAATTTCACGATAGGAGATTGTAAACCTTCGATGCCTTTTTCAAGTTCATTGACTTTAATATACGCCAAACCTTTCGCACCGTAGATGCCAACATATTTAGTGTATTCATCAATTGCACTACGTGGTAATGAACCCGCACCAGGAACGCGAAGCGCGACAATACGACCTTTCGGATCTTTCGCTGGGCCAGCAAATACTTTGAACTCAACGTCTTGCATTAAGTCTGCAACGTCTACCAATTTCAGTGGGATACGCAAGTCTGGCTTATCAGACGCATAATCACGCATCGCTTCTGAATATGGCATACGTTGGAATTTGTCGAATTTCACGCCTAGAAGCTCATTGAACATCTTCACGGTCATGCCTTCCATCAAATCCATAATGTCATCGTCACTCATGAACGATGTTTCAATGTCGATTTGAGTAAATTCTGGCTGACGGTCTGCACGTAAATCTTCGTCACGGAAACATTTAGCGATTTGGTAATAACGGTCAATACCGCCCACCATCAACAATTGTTTAAATAATTGTGGCGATTGTGGCAGCGCATAGAAGCTACCGTTAGATACGCGGCTTGGTACTAAATAGTCACGCGCACCTTCAGGCGTTGCACGTGTTAAAATTGGTGTTTCAACATCCAAGAAACCATGATCGTCTAAATAGTTACGAATTAGGTTGGTGACTTTAGAACGGAAACGTAAGCGATCTAACATTTCTGGACGACGGATGTCCAAGAAACGGTATTTCAAACGAATTTCTTCTGAAATGTTGGTATTTTCATCGTTCAATGGGAACGGAGGCGTTTCAGATGCTGCAAGAACTTCAATTTCCTTGCCTAAAACTTCAATTTGTCCACTGACCATATTGGCATTTTCTGTGCCTGCATAGCGACGACGTACACGACCTGTGATTTTTAATACAAATTCTGAACGTGCTTTATCTGCAGTTGCAAATGCTTCTGGGGTATCTGGGTCAATTACGACTTGCACAAGACCATCACGGTCACGCATGTCTAGGAAAATTACACCACCGTGGTCACGACGACGGTGTACCCAGCCACACAGGGTCACGGTTTGATCAATTTGAGCTTCGGTTAAAGAACCGCAATAATGAGTTCGCATCATAGCGTTAAAAATCCAACTATATGGGTTAAGGAAGCGAATACGTAAACAGCGCACCGCCTTTAGCAAAGGTAGGATTATGCCTCTTTGGGCATGTGGCGACAAGAACCTGCTGCAAAAACAGTGGGTTTTTAGCGGGAATCTACTTCAAACTGAAGAATGTAGGCAGATGAAAGAGAAAGTAGAGCGATAGAGTGTTTATTCCATGCGTCCTTGAAAATCTAAAAACAAAAATAACAGGCAGCCCAAACTCAACATGAGTAACGCGCCTTGACTAAATTCATTGATGGCACGCCCTGTAAAGTAATACAGTTCGGCTTGCCAAGTCGCATCGGGGATATAGCGCGCATAATCCCAAAGTGAAAAACCACCACATACAATCGACAAGAGAATGAGAGCGATGGCATAAACGCGAATTTTTTTGCTTACAGAATTGACCTGCCGATGCTTGCGATAATAATGCAGGCTCATCCAAAATAAAAAAGGCAGGGCTAAAATAGAACTGCCAATTTGTAGTACGCGATGCATCGGATAAATACCTGTGCCTAATTGTACCGATTGCGCTAAAAAATCCTGAAAGGCAAAACTACGAAAGTCGTGATGGGTTAAACCATCCCAAATTAAATGGGTGGCATTGCCAATCAGTAAGGCGAGAATCAAGCCACATACAAACCCAAGTACAGATTTTATTGTGTTTAGATTTAACGGGTGATGGATTCCCACAAAGCGATACAATGCAGGGCGATAGAGCAAATACCACAGCGCACAAAAGACAAGACCCAATAATAAATTCGGATACAGCAATGCTGACCATAAATGAGGAGTGGGATCATGACGCAAAGTAAACAGACGGTGTAAATCTGGCAACATCGTGCCTATAGCGAGTGCAGCGATAGGCAGACGTTGTCCTGAAAGCTTGGCGAGTGGTGGGGCAAGTACCGCATGTGAGAGCGTAAAGGGCATACCAATTCAAAGTAAATAATATAAAAAATCAGAATAAATTGTGATGAATAGCTTAATTGAGAATACAGAGGAACAATGTTTTTTATTGCAATGCTATTGAAATGTTATATTATAACATCAATTATTTTTTACTAATTTGAGCATGGGTCATGTCGTTCCATAAAAATTTAATAACTCTTTCCATTTTTTCAGTGCTCACACCTGCGGCATTCGCCAATACAGAAAGCGGTAGTACACAACTGGAAACCATTCAGCTACAAGCACATCCTTTGGTACAAACTGCAGCAGATTTTGCAGTAGCGGATCATGTGATTGATCAAAAAACGTTGGCAGAGCGAAGTCCCACCATTGGTGATGCGATGGCAGATGAGCTAGGTGTTTATTCTAACCAATATGGTTCAGGCTCTAGCCGCCCTGTGATTCGTGGGCAAGATGGCCCACGGGTTAAAGTGCTGCAACATGCTTCAGAAACGGCAGATGTTTCTATGCTTTCACCCGACCATGCTATCACTGTCGATCCAATCTTAGCCAAACAAGTTGAAATTATTCGTGGCCCATCAACATTACTTTATGGTGCAGGAACGGTTGGTGGCTTAGTCAATGTGACTGATCAAAAAATTCCAACTCAAATGCCAAATAATGGTTTAGAAGGACAAGTCGGTCTGCGTTATAACACAGGCAGTGATGAAAAGCTAGTGAGTGCGGGGGTAACTGCAGCACTCAGTGATCAATTTGCGCTGCGTATTGAAGGTTCTAAGCGTAAGGCTAATGATTACATTACCCCAAACTATTGGGTAGAACATCATCATACAGAAGTACATGTTGAACCAGATGGCTCAACCCATACACATGAACATGAAGAGTTGGTAAAAGAACGCCGTGTAGAGAATACCTTTGCTGAAGGGCAAACGGTGAATATTGGTGGCTCATGGATTCATGATCGTGGTTTTGTGGGCATGTCATATAGTAATCGTCAGGATAAATATGGGTTGCCAGGGCATAGCCATGAATATCATGGTTGTGTATTGCACGATGATCACTTTCATGGTTGCCCGACACCTAATTCAAATACTGTTGAAGAACATGCACATGGTGGCCCATGGGTGGATTTAGAATCACATCGTTATGATTTGCGTACCGAGCTTGATCAGCCCTTTGCAGGTTTTGATAAACTGCGTGCGCATGCCAGTTTTACTGACTATGAACATGATGAATTAGAAGAAAATAAAGTCATCAGTAATTTTAAAAACAAAGGTTATGATGCACGTTTGGAATTGGTGCACAAACCCCTTGCAGGTTGGGAAGGTGTATTTGGTACACAGTTTAGCCAGCATGAAATTGATTTGACTGGTCAGAAGGAAAAACATGGTGATCATTATCATGAAGCAGTACCTATGCCAGATACGAAAACACAAAAATATAGCTTATTTGGTTTAGAGCATAAACAATTTGGTGATGTACATGTTGAACTTGGTGCGCGAGTTGAACATCAAAAAGTTCAAGCAGATTCGGACAAAAAAGATTATTCAGGTACTGGTGTGTCTGCGTCTGCTGCAGCCAATTGGCAGTTTGCACCCAACTATAAATTGTCGCTTACAGGTTCACACCAGCAACGTTTACCTGTAGCGCAAGAGCTCTATGCTGATGGCTTACATTTCGCAACCAATACTTACGAGGTGGGGAATCCTGATCTAGATAAAGAGACATCTAATAATTTAGAGCTAGGTTTACACTATGAAGCCGACAAATTTGATTATTCGCTGCATGTTTACCATAACTGGTTCGATGATTATATTTATGGCGCAACAGTAGCGCAGAAAGGTAATTTGCGTGGTGTGGAATATACTCAAGACAAAGCCAAATTCTACGGCACAGAAGCCAAGTTAGGCTATCAGTTGAGCCCAGATTATAAACTCAGTGTGTTTGGTGATTATGTGCGTGGTGAAATTGACAATCAAAACGCACCACGCGTACCTGCAGGCCGTTTGGGAGCTAAAGTAGATGCTAACTTTGCTGATGGTTGGTCGGGTATGGCGGAATACTATCGTGTATTTAAGCAAGACAAAATTGCAGCGTATGAGCAAGAAACAGCAGGCTATAATATGGTCAATGTTGGTGTGGCTTATGCGGGCAACTATGCCAACAAACAAGATTACCGTGTGTATTTTAAAGCCAACAACTTGCTCGATGATGAAGTGTATTCACATGCATCTTTCTTGTCGAATATTCCACAAGTGGGTCGTAACTTTACAGTTGGCGTGGAATTTGGCTTCTAAAATTCAATTTAAGCTTTATAGGATGTCTGCGTGAAAACACAGAAATCCTCTTGAAAATCCAAACAATTAAACCTAGTCTGAGCGCATCGGACTAGGTTTTTTGTTATGCGTATCTTTCAGCGAATTCATCAAAAATTGAATTGGTCGCCTCGGGCGTATGTGGGACTGGTTTTAAGTTTTCTGGCTTTAGGTTATTTGTCCTCGGCTATTTACCACAGTCTTAAACCGTTACCAGATGGTCTGAATTACACTGGAAAGTTACGTCATGCGCCTATTAAATTTATTGCCGATCAGACCTATATCGACGCGCAAGGTGTTCAGCAACAACAGCATCAAATTTTTAATGAAATTTTAGGTCTGATTGATGCAGCACAAAGCACCATTGTGTTGGATATGTTTTTGTTTAATGCAGAGGTGGGGACGTCTAAACAACAGCATCAACCACTGACACAGCAATTGACCGAAGCTTTAATTCATAAACGTCAGCTGCAGCCAAATATTGAAATTAAGGTCATTACAGATCCCATTAACTCAGTATATGGTGGTATTGCACCTGAGCATTATCGTCAATTGCGTCAGGCGGGTATTGATGTGATTGAAACAGATTTAACCCCGCTGCGCGCATCGAATCCGCTGTGGTCGGGGTTTTGGTATCTCTGCTGTCAGGGCATTCCAAATAATGCTGAAAAGGGTTGGCTACCCAGTCCGTTCGGCAAAGATAAAATTACCTTGCGCAGTTATTTCAGCTTGCTTAATTTTAAAGCCAACCATCGTAAAACCATGGTGGTCGATACCGCCGAAGGCTGGAAAGCATTGGTCACGTCATTTAATCCACATGATGGCAGTTCACGTCATTCTAATAGCGCTTTAGTGGTCACAGGCAATACCGCAGTTGATATTTTGCAGACTGAACAAGCCGTAGCACGTATGTCGCAAGGCAATGTGTCTGGGGTGATTGTGGGAGAGTTTGAGGCAGATCATTCTTACCCTCAAGTGCAGGTTTTAACGGAACAGGCCATTTGGGATGCAAGTTTATCAATGATTGAAAATGCTAAGGCGCAAGAGCATCTTGATTTGGCAATGTTCTATTTATCGGAGCGACAAATCATCAAAGCACTGATTGCTGCACAGCAACGTGGCGTACAGGTGCGGGTATTACTCGACCCGAATAAAGATGCTTTTGGACGTGAAAAAAATGGCATTCCAAACCGACAGGTGGCGGCAGAATTACATGCTGCAGGGGTGAAGGTACGTTGGTGTAATACCCAAGGTGAGCAATGCCACAATAAAATGCTGATGAAATCGAATGCCACACAGGCTGAGTTGATTTTAGGTTCTGCTAATTTCACCGCACGTAATTTAAAAAACTATAATTTAGAAAGCAACTTGCGTGTGGTCGGACAGGTGCAAGACCCTGTATTTCAGGATGCTCAACACTATTTTAATACCGCATGGTCAAACCTTGAGGGTAAAAATATGAGTGTGGATTATGCGGTTTATGCCGATGAGTCGAAGTGGAAATATGCGCTGTATCGCTTTATGGAATGGAGTGGTTTATCGACCTTTTGATTTTTTAATTCTATGCCTTGAACTCAAAAATCCCTCTTATTGAAAGAGGGATTTTTTTGAGCCGAATATTACTTTACAGGATTTGGCGGCACTATTTCATCCAAATCTTTATCACTCATTTGATCTAACTCGGCAATATCGGTTTTGATTTTCCATTGTGCTTCATCATCCACAGGATTCGGTAAACGCGCTTCTAACCAATCACAAACCACATCTGGGCTAAATTCTGGATGGTTGCATTGAATTACCCACGATAAAAAATCTTTGGCTTCACCATTCATATACGGTGGCGGTGAAACAGGTAAGAATTGAGTCGGCAAGCGCTCATCTCTGGAAATATAATTCAGCACATGTCCCAATTCCTGCACAGTTTGCCATGCTAACGGATGTTCTACATCAATTTGAAATTTGAACCACCATGCATGCTGACCGTCTGAACCATAAGCGTCTACACGGGCTTGCTGTACACTCGGAACTTTGCAGAAAAACTGATGAAGGCGGTCAAAATTTAATTCAGGCACGAGGTTTCATCCAATTTCAAAAAAAATGTATCTTAGCATAGGGGTTGGAGATATTTCATAAATGGCGAGCCGTGTCGGTGAAATCTGCGGAGACGAAAGTTTAAAATTGCTGATTTTTTATTCATTATTTATCCTTAATTTGAGCTTAGAATAAAAATATGAAAATAGGAGTGCTAGATATGAAAGTGGCGATTTTAACTGCATTGAGTGGCATGCTATTTTTAGGTGTGTCGATGCAGAGCTTGGCCGAAACCAATCGTTGGGCAGGATATACAGGCGTCAATACACAGCGTGATCAGCATCGTCCTTATTCGCCACAACATCGTCCTGCTTATCCGCAGCATCGACCTTATCATTCACAGCAACCCTATTCCTATCCACCACATTATCCATACCATCAACGACCTGTGCCGCAGTGGGGGCAGCCCACGATTCGTAGTGGCATCAATATTCAATACAATGCGCCAAGTACTGTGCAATATAACCACCAAAGTTAC
The DNA here is from genome assembly GCF_021560715.1 of Acinetobacter sp. SCLZS86. Classification (NCBI taxonomy): domain Bacteria; kingdom Pseudomonadati; phylum Pseudomonadota; class Gammaproteobacteria; order Moraxellales; family Moraxellaceae; genus Acinetobacter; species Acinetobacter sp. SCLZS86. The sequence continues at coordinate 2,530,541 of NZ_CP090864.1, read as the reverse complement.
AGTTGGGTAAATGGTGAGCCAAGTAGCGCACATATTGAAAGTTCGACCTATCGTGTGGTGACCGACTGGCAGCACTTGGGTTTACCCGCTCCGCCACGAGGTATGTACTGGATTTTTGAACATGGGCGTTATGTGTTGGTGGCAAATCGTTGAGAAAAAAGTGAAATCATAGACATCAATGCTTCTAGATATTGAGTATCTAGAAGCATTTTTTTGACCTATTTTAGATTTTTACGCCAATTCATCATCTTCTGGGCGAGGGGTTTTGCCTTGTGCTAAAGGCTTTTCACTGTGCTTGTCTCGAATAACGGAAGGGTAATGCCAAGATGCAAAACGCACCACTAAAATTGCAGCGGCTAAAATTAAAATTGAACCAGTAATAATCACTAAGTCGAGATCAGCTTTATGGTCGTGTTGAATATCTGAAATTAGCAAACGGGTTAGTGCGGTAATGGCAATATAAATTAAAAAACGCACAGGCATGTGATTGGTTTTAAAATAAATACCCACCATTGCACCTAGTTCTAAATAGATAAAAAGCAATAAGATGTCATCAATAGTGGCATATTGTTTGATGGTGAAAATATCAATTACCGTATGCCCAGCAGACCAAATGACCATACAGCCAATGATAAAGAGCGCAAGATAATGAAAACTTTCTACAGCCCAATTGCCATATTTGTCTAATAGGCTTTCAACTGCTTGAATATTTCTATCTATTTTTGAACGACGTACTGCCATTTTCACCTCCTGTTTGAGTATGGATATTCAGACTTCAACAAAGGTAATGCAAATTTCATGCACAATTTAGAATAGGGATATAAAATTTAGTATAAAAAAACGCCTGATGATTCAGGCGTTTTTGCAGATACTGTATGAATTAAGACTGGTTGGTGAAGTAATCTTCACTGAAGTTCATTACCACTTCTGCACCCGCTTTCACTTTGGTAATGCGTAAAGCTAGTTCTGGCAAAATACGTTGTACAAAGTACAGTGCCAATGACAATTTGTTTTGATAGAACTCACCCTCTTTTTGTTTGGCTGCATTGGCAATGCGCGCAAACATATATGAGAAGCTGAGCAAACCTACCGCATGTAAATAATCAACCGCTGCAGCGTTCGGGAAATCTACATTTTCTTTGGCTGCATTTAAAACGTATTGAGTCACGGATTCAACTTCAGTCGCTGCATCTAAAGTTGCATCTTTAATGAAGTTGAGGTCTGCATCTAAACCATTGGTGAAATCACGGATTTCTGCAATGTATTCTGCAATAAATTCGCCATTACATTTAATGGTTTTACGACCAATCAAGTCTTGCGATTGTACGCCGTTGGTGCCTTCATAAATTTGGGCGATACGTAAATCACGAACACATTGCTCCATACCCCATTCACGGATATAACCATGACCACCGAAGCACATTTGCGCATCAAGTGTCGCATTGAAAGCAGTATCGGTTAAGTAGGCTTTGGCAATTGGAGTTAACAATGCAACACGGTCATTGGCTTTTTTCACAGCTTCTGCATCGGTAGAGAATTTAGTGATATCCAATTGTTGACCCACATATACCGCAAATGCACGTGAAGCTTCGTTATTGGCACGTGCATTGAGCAGCATACGACGTACATCGCCATGTACCAAAATGCTATCCGCTGCTTTGTTTGGTGATTTTACACCCGATGCACTACGACCTTGGATACGGTCAGTCGCATATTGTGCAGCATTTTGATAGGCAAATTCTGATGCACCTAAACCTTGAATTCCCATAGACAGACGTTCGTAGTTCATCATTACGAACATGGCAGCCAAGCCTTCGTTTTCTTTGCCGACCAAGTAACCTTTGGCGCCATCAAAGTTCATCACACAAGTTGCAGAGGCTTTAATGCCCATTTTGTGTTCGATTGAGCCTGGACCTACTGGGTTGCGCTCACCCAACGAACCATCTTCATTCACCAAGAATTTTGGCACGATGAATAAAGAAATACCGCGTGAACCTGCAGGAGCGTCTGGTGTTTTCGCTAAAACTAAGTGAATGATGTTTTCTGCGAGGTCGTGATCACCACCTGTAATAAAGATTTTAGTCCCTGTGATGTTGTATGTACCATCTGCATTTGGTTCAGCTTTGGTTTTAATAATCCCTAAGTCTGTTCCTGCATGCGGTTCAGTCAAACACATGGTACCTGACCATTCACCTGAGTAAATTTTAGGTAAATACGTTTCTTTCTGTTCTTGTGATGCATAGCTGCTTAATGCCATACCTGCACCGACAGACAGTAGTGGATACAATAAGAATGATGGGTTGGTGGCAAAGAGCATTTCATCTGACAATACTGTCAGCATTTTTGGCATGCCTTGACCGCCCCATTCTTCATCTGCGCCTAAACCAATCCAGCCGCCTTCGGCATATTGTTTAAATGCTTCTTTAAAACCAGCAGGGGTAGTGACTTCGCCATTGTTATAGATCGCGCCTTCTTCATCACCGCTACGGTTAATCGGCAGCGTCACGTTTTGGGCAAATTTTGCCATTTCTTCCAAAATTGCTTCAGCCGTTGCAGCATCAAGATGAGCGAGGTTTTCGTTGTTTTGCCAGAATTGTTCTGCATTGAATACATCATTTAAGATGAATTTCATATCGGCAAGTGGGGCATTATAAATTGGCATGTGAGTTCACCTGTTTATTGTTTGAATCTTGATTCGTTGAGTTCAGTGTAATCTACAATTGTGAATGTTGTAGGCGACTAAAGCGAAAGAATGCTTTATTTATAAAGAAAAAGGACTGTCAATGCTATGACCGTCCTTTCTCAATTTCTGTACTCAAGAGTACAACATTTTGAATATCCCGCTAAATATGTTCAATATTTAGCGAGTTTCAATTTTCGCTTAGAAAGCAAAGTGTTCAGCATCTAATGCAAATAGTGGCTCTACACCTGTTGCAATCACGTCTACGTGTGAGCGAACACGTGGCAAGATTTTCTTGAAGTAGAAACGTGCAGTCGTCACTTTAGCATTGTAGAAGTCTACATCGGTTGTGCCTGCTGCAAGTGCTTCTTGAGCGACCAATGCCATACGTGCCCATAGGTAAGCTAGTGTTACATAACCAGAGAAGTACATGTAGTCTACTGCTGCAGCACCTACTTCCTCAGGGTTTTGCATTGCACGCATACCAATTTGCATGGTCAAATCGCCCCATTCTTTATTGAGCGCTGCGAGCGGTTCAACAAATTCTTGCATTGCTGCGTTGTCTTTGTTGGCTTCTGCAAATTTATGGATGATTTTGGTGAAGTCTTTCAACATTGCACCTTGTGTACCCAAAACTTTACGACCTAACAAATCGATTGCTTGAATTTCAGTTGTACCTTCGTACAAGCATGAAATACGTGTATCACGCACAATTTGTTCCATGCCATGCTCAGAAATGAAGCCATGACCGCCGAAGACTTGCACACCATGTTTTGCTGATTCAGAACCTGTTTCAGTTAAGAATGCTTTTGCAATAGGCGTCAATAAAGACAAGATGTTGTCAGAGAACTTACGTTCTTCTTCAGTTGCACCTTGTTCAACGATATCTGCGTGTAGAGACAACAGATACACTAGTGCGCGACCACCTTCAGCAAACGCTTTTTGAGTCAATAGCATATTGCGTACAGCAGGATGCACAATAATTGGATCTGCTTCTTTTTCAGGAGCTTTCGGACCAGAAAGTGAGCGCATTGCTAAACGGTCTTTGGCATAAGTCAACGCACCTTGGAAAGAACCTTCAGATGCTGCAAGACCTTGTACCGCTGTACCGATACGTGCAGTGTTCATGAACGTGAACATGCAGTTTAGACCACGGTTTTCAGGGCCAATCAAGAAACCTTTCGCATTATCAAAGTTGATGACGCAAGTTGCATTGCCATGAATACCCATTTTGTGTTCGATTGAACCACAACGTACACCATTACGCTCGCCTAAAGAGCCATCTGCATTCAGGTTGAACTTTGGTACGATAAATAAAGAAATACCCTTAGTACCTTTAGGTGCGCCAGGTAAACGTGCCAATACGATGTGCACGATATTCTCTGCCATGTCATGTTCACCAGCAGAGATAAAGATTTTCTCGCCAGAGATTGCATAGCTGCCGTCTGCTTGTGGCTCAGCTTTGGTACGGATAATACCCAAGTCAGAACCTGCATGAGATTCGGTTAAACACATGGTACCCGTCCACTCACCTGAAACAAGCTTTGGCAGATAGGTGGCTTTTTGTTCATCTGAACCGTGGTGTTCTAAAGTACGTACAGCACCATGAGAAAGACCTGGGTACATGCCCCATGCCCAGTTTGCTGTACCTACCATTTCTGAAATCACGTTACCTAGAGAAACAGGTAGACCTTGACCGCCATATTGCTCTTCAGCAGAAAGAGATGGGAAGCCAAGTTCGATATATTTTTGATACGCTTCTTTAAAGCCTGTTGGTGTTGTCACCACACCATCATTCCAAGTACATCCTTCACGGTCACCGCTTTGGTTGATTGGAGAAAGTTCGTTTTCACAGAAATCTGCTGCAGCTTCCAAATATTGGTCAACCAATTCACGGCTTACGTTTTCTTGGAATGCAGGTAATTTTGAATAGTGATCTTCGGCATTTAATAATTCATGCAAAACAAATTGCATATCACGTAAAGGCGCTTTGTATTGTGGCATATCGGTTTCCTCAATACTGGTTTGACCAGCGTTATATTTTAAATGGATTTCAGCGCATGCCTTATTAGACATGCCGTGTTGCAATGGTTGTAATCGTGCAACATCTTCTAATTCGGTACAAGCATCTGCATGGCATTTCTTGGTGACTGTAAAGTCAAAGATTTTTACCTTGAAATGGCTAAGTTGTTTGAGTGTAAATAGTTTTGCTGAATTTGAAATCATACAAATAGTCAAAACCGTAAAGAGATATGTCCAATAAAAAAGGCGCAATTTGCGCCTTTTTATCTATTTATTCTTTTTAGATTGGCTTAAGCAGCCTTATCCGGTGCTGAAACAGGCGCGTTAGGCTGGAAGTGAACGATACATTTGCCATCTATTGTTTGTGTGCCGACTTTTAGCTGCACGGCTTTACCATCGGTTTGACCTTGGCAGGCTTTGGTCGCAGCTTGTTGACGCGCTTGACGTTCAGCTAAACGTTGATCGTATTGCTGGGTTAACTCAGCACGTTTCGCATCGGTTAGTGGTTCGCCACGATGCATATGCATGCCACGGAATTGACCACGATCGGCTTTATCGGCACGCATTGGGTGATGTTCACCACGTTTCATTTCATCACGGTTCGGTTTAAATGTAATCGCACATGTGCCTTCTAGTGTTTGCTCACCTGCTTTGACTTGGACTGCTGAACCCACCGCTTTGCCATCGCAGGCTTTTTTTATGTCTTGCATGACTTGTTTACGTTCAGTACGCATTTTTTCAAATTGTTTGCGTTGTTCAGGCGTCATGTGACGGTCTTTCTGATAATGACCATGCATATATTGCGACTGCTTCATATCTTTTGGTGCTTGGGTGGATTGACAGGCAGTCAACGCACCTACAGATAAAACGCTGGCAGTGGCTAAAGCAATTTTTGTCATCTTATTCATTCTAAACTCCCCCATACAAGAGCATATGATTTTGGATGATTAAAGATTAAATAATAAAGATGAAGAAACAATGGAGAGTTTTTTCTAGCACTGTTGGTTACAATGCTCAAAATCGACAAAAAAAGCTGAGATTGCGCTTTTGAAAATTCGCCGTATACCCATCGCATTACGCCTGTTCTTAACAGTGCTGCTGACGACCTTGCTGATCACCACAGTCAGCTTGGGGGTATTGCATGTCAATATGCAGCGAAACTTCAGCAAATATGTGGCCGATGTCGAAATGCAAAAGCTGGACTTGCTCACTCAAAACTTGGCAGAAGTCTATGCGGTATATCACGATTGGGGCAATGCCATTCAGGCGCAAATTCTCCAAATTGAAGGTGAAGCTGCGCCCGATGATTATGACCGTTTATCGCGGTGGTGGTTGCGTCGTCAGTATGATATTGCTTTGCAGCAGCGTTATTTTCAGGAACACACCCTCGCCAATGTCAACTCAAGTGTAGTCGAGCCTGAGCCAGGTAAACGACAAGCCAATGCGGAAGAACTTCGCTGGTTAGAGCTGAATTTACCTTCACAATTTCAGCCATTTGAAGGTTTAGTGTTTCCCTTGAGTGCCAATCAGAATGCTTTCCGTCCTGATCGTAAAAATGAAGGACACCAAAACGCGACAGAATCATCTGGAAAAAAACAATTTATTTCGATGCCTGACCGTTTAGGCTTGAGTTCACGCTTATCTTTATATGATGCCCAGCGGCAATTTGTAGTGGGAGAGCCTGCTGAAACTCAAATTTCCTTTCGTCCAATTATGGTCGGTGAAAAAATCGTGGGGTATTTGGGTTTAAAACCTGTGTTAGAGCAGGAAGATGCGCTAAGTATTAACTTCTTTAGTAAGCAAACTCGTTATTTATTATTGGTTTATGCCTTAAGTATTTTGGCTAGTTTGATTGCTGCCTTATTGTTAGCGACCTATTTTAAAAAGCCAATTCAGCGCTTATTAAATGGCACACGTGAATTAACCAAAGGCCATTATCAGCATCAGGTCACGGTCAATCGTAATGATGAATTGGGTGATTTATCGACAGAACTGAACCATTTGGCGGTGATTTTACACCAACATGAAACTTCACGCCGTCAGTGGGTGGCAGATACTTCGCATGAATTGAAAACCCCATTGGCGGTGTTGCAGGCACAAATTGAAGCCATGCAAGATGGTATCCGCAAAGCCACACCAGAGCATCTAGCAGCCATGATGCATCAGGTCAACAGTCTGAAAAAACTCACTCAGGATTTATCGGACTTAGCGCAAGCTGAAGCCATGCAGCTGAAATGCTATTTCTCGAGCATTGATCCATGGCAAGTGATTGAGCAGGAAATTGAAAGCTTTAAGCCGAAATTTGAACAGGCGCAGTTGGACTTGATCGTGTCGGGTGAAGGCACGCAATTACAATTAGATATAGACCGTTTTAAACAAATTATGCTCAACTTATTGAGTAACAGTATTCGCTATACCGAAGCAGGTGGGCAGGTGCATATTCACACCAGTCAAAGCGCAACAGAGTGGACCGTGTATGTAGATGACAGCCCGTTTGGCCTAAGTGATGAACAATTGGCGCGTTTGGGTGAACGTTTTTATCGTGTCGATGATTCGCGTACACGCGCCACAGGTGGGACAGGTTTAGGTCTGGCTTTATCGGTCAAAATTGCCAAAGCATTGGGCGGAGAGTTAAGTTTTGCTCATTCACCGTTGGGTGGTTTACGCTGCAAATTAAGTTTTCCCAAAACAATCAAATCTTGAAAGACTTTAAGGAATCGTGCATGAAACATATCTTACTGGTTGAAGATGAAATTGAACTGGCCCAATTGGTACGAGATTATTTAGAAGCTGCTGGTTTTGAAGTCAGTATGTTTCATGATGGACAAGAGGCCTATGACAGCTTTTTACAGCGTAAACCAAGCCTGATGATTTTGGATTTGATGGTACCGCGCATGGACGGTTTGACCATTTGCCGCAAAGTACGTGAACAGTCCGATGTGCCAATTATTATGGTCACCGCCCGAACAGAGGAAATTGATCGGGTGCTGGGTTTAAACATGGGGGCAGACGATTATGTTTGTAAGCCTTTTAGTCCAAAAGAATTGGTCGCGCGCGTGCAAGCGGTTTTGCGCCGTCTGGAACGTAAAAATGAGCCTGAAAGCAATGATTTATTCCGTATGGATAAAGCTCAGCAGCGTATTTGGTATCAGCAAAAAACCTTGAATTTGACCCCAACCGAATTCCGTTTATTGGAATTGTTTTTAGAGCATGTCGGGCAGGTGTATTCACGTGCGCAGTTGCTAGATCATATTAACCCTGACAGTTTTGAAGTAGCTGACCGTGTGATTGATAGCCACATTAAAAACTTGCGCCGTAAAATTTCTGACGCAGCAGAAACAGGGAATCGGCATGAATGGATTCAGGCTGTGTATGGCGTGGGCTATCGTTTTGAATATCCTGAAGAGTAAGTCTCAGGTATAGAAAAAGCGAATCTTGGAAGATTCGCTTTTGTTTTCTTAGTTAGATATTATGTTGAAAAAGTGCAGAGCAAATAGCTTTAAAAAATTTTTATTGACTCAAGTTGCGCTACGCAAAAGCTCAATCCGTTGTCTTTCTACTTTCTTTAATTTTGCGACCACCAGTTCATAAGAATTTAATACCAAATCTTGCACCAGTTGCTCATCTAAATTCTCATCTGCAAAAATTGAAATCCAGTGCTGTTTGTTCATGTGCCAACCTGCACGGATATACGGATAAAAATCGCGTAGCATGGCGCCATGTTCAGGCTGAACTTTTAGATTGATGATGGCATGACCATTTAAATACAGACTCAGCATAAACACTTTATCAACCACCTTATGCACCAAACAGCCATCGCCAAAAGGTTCGCTTAAGCTCACTTCAGGTAATTTTTCTGCGGTATTGGCAGCAAGTTGATGCAGTGATTTCTGTGTTTGTGCCATTCATCTTTACCTTAAAAGTTTATCCTGTGGATAACCACAGCTTTTTCCACAGAAAATGTGTATAACTTTGCTGGAATTCTAAACGTCCTATTGCTTAAAAATAGCACTAAGATGAACAACTCACCATCACTTCTGGCACATCACTGGGTAAAGGTGCTAAATCTTCAGGCTGTTCTAACTCAGGCTGTTTGCTATATGGCTGGCTGAGCAAGTTAAATAAACGCTCAACTTCTGAAAAATCATCACGTTCTGCGTGCTCAATCGCCTTTTGTGCCATGTGATTGCGCAAAATATAATGAGGGTTGACTTGCTGCATAGCAGTATCTAAGGCATCGGTATCCTGATGTTCACGAATTTGTAAATACTGCGCCAAAAAGCTTTCCCACTGACGACGATCCAAACAATCATCCAATATTTCTGTGTATTGTTTATTTTGTAGACGGATAAAACTTTGGGTGTAATCCAGTTGCTCACTTTGCAAAATACGTAAGAAGTTGGTTGCGCAGTCAAAACTGTCTTTATGGAAGCTTGGCAGTCCCATTTTTTCACATAAACCGAGTTTATAATGTTCTAAAAAAGTGGGTTCAAAATGTTCTAAGCATGCTGCCAGTGCTTGTTTCCAGTGTTCTTTTTGATCTGGGTTTTGTTCAAGCGGAATTAAATTATTTAACCAGACCCATAAATTCCAGTGTGCTACGCTGGGTTGTTGTTGATAAGTATAACGTCCTTGATAGTCCGAATGATTGTTGATCCAGTTAGGACGAAAACGCTCCATAAAGCCATACGGGCCGAAATCTAAAGTAGAACCTGTGAGATTTAAATTATCGGTGTTCATCACCCCATGCGCAAAACCGACCAATTGCCATTTGGCAATCATCACTGCGGTACGTTGAATAACTTGCGTAGCAAAGGCGAGTACAGGCTGTTCGGCTGCCAAGCATTCTGGATAGTGCCATTCAATACACTTTTGCACAAATTCAGGTAGCAGCTCAGGTTGATACTGATTGATCCATTCAAAATGACCCAAGCGAATATGACAGTCTGATGTGCGTAATAGCATTGCGCCAAGTTCTAATTTTTCACGTTGTACACCTTGAGTAGATGAGGTAAATCCCACCGCATTGCTTGATGGCACACCCAGCGCATTTAAAGCATGTCCCGCCAAATATTCACGAATCACGGAACGTAATACTGCACGTCCATCGCCCATACGAGAATATGGCGTTGCCCCCGCACCTTTTAAATGCAGGTCAATGGTACGTTGTTGTGTGTCTAGCACTTGCGCAATGAGTAAACCGCGTCCATCTCCCAATTGACCTGCCCACTGTCCAAATTGATGTCCTGCATAGACCATTGCCAAAGCAGGAAATTCTTTAAACGTGGTTTGTCCGCTGCAAATTTCAACCCATTGCTGTTGTTCTTCGGCTGTCCATTGCAGTTCTTTTGCCAATGCAGCATTAAAGTGTCCTGCTTTTGCACCTTTTAAAGGTAAAGGCTGCTGTTGATGATAAAGACGGGCGGGCAGGGTCGGATAACGTGGATTAAATTGCATAGTGAGAGAGCTTTGGCACAAAGTGAGTTTGACTATAGCAAACTTAGGCTTTAAAAACTGTAGTCTAAAATGCAGAAAGCCCTGAACAGGTCAGGGCTTTCACATTCCATCAGTGAGGAGTTTTATTCAGATACTGGATTTTTTTTCAAGTTACGCATTAGCAAATTCAAGGTTTCACGATGGTGTGAAAGACGCTGCTCAACCAACTGGAATTCAACTTTGAGTTTGTCATCCATTTGGTGGATTTTTTCAGCTACTGATGCTTTTTTCGCCTGAATTTCTTGCTCTTTTAACTTTGCCCAATCGTTCAGAGTTTGAGTAAAGGCATCATATTCTTGCGAAATACGGCTTTTAACTTGGCCAATGTCGTCATTTACATTGTGTCCATAAACCGCCAAGTCTTGCTCTGCATATTTAAAACGCATCGCCAATTCTGCTTTTTTAATATTAAAGCTTGGAATACGGCGTAAGTTTTTCGCTAAGCCCAACTTTGAGCATGTCCAAATTAACCATTTGGTTGGGTCATATTGCCACCATTTTACGCCATTACGATAATCGTACTGGAAAATGTGGTGATAGTTATGATAACCCTCGCCCCAAGTGGCAATTGCTAACCAGAAGTTATCACGCGCGGTATTTTCGTCAGTATAAGGACGCGAACCCCACATATGACATAGTGAGTTAATAAAGAAAGTAACATGGTGGCTTAAAATCAGACGCATTAAACCGCCTAATAACAACACGCCCCAAATATCGCCTACAGCCCAACCTATTGGCACCAAAATACCAACGTGAACTGCAATCACGAGCGGAATATAGTATTTGTGTTGGAACATCACCAACTTGTCATTTAACAAATCTGGTGCATTTTTAAAGTTTGGCTCTGCGGCAGGATAGTCACGTAACATCCAGCCCATGTGCGCATACCAAAAGCCGTTATTAATTGAATATGGGTCTTTTTCGACGTCATCGACATGACGGTGATGGGTACGGTGACCTGAACCCCAGAACAGAATACTGTTCTGAACGGCAAATGTTCCCATAATCATTAAAAGAATTTTTAAAGGAAGGGTAGCTTCATAAGCACGGTGTGCCCATAAGCGGTGATAACCTGCTGTAATACCCAAGCTACTTACGCCAAGTAATACAAACATGCTGATCCAAGCGGCTAAGCTAAAATCATGGTAATACGCATACCAAGGAATCGCGATCACTGCAACAATAGGTAAGAAAACCAGTGCAAAGATGGCAATCCAGTTGATTGGGGCTTTGGGTAAGGGAGCATTCATCTCCAACAGCACTCCTAGAACCTTGGGAGGTATAAATGGACGCTTAATCCTTTATAAAATCATGATCTGCCCGAAGGAAATGATCATAGTATTAAAGTTTATAGGGATTAATTTTTTCGCATATTAGCATGAGCGTATTCACGATCACAGCATTATTGTACAGTTGTATTGTACTGGGTGGTAACAGAATATAATGGTATTTGTAGGTTTTTACGAAAATGTGCGGTATGACAGCCAAACCAGCACAGAAAATCTGTTATTTAAACATATATATGCGCTTAGCCTGCACTTTACAAGTGTTGCATCATTAGTTTAGGATAATCGGTAATTAAACCCTGAACACCCAAATCTTTAAGTTGTTTGGCACGTTCAATTTGGTTGACTGTCCAAACACTAATATTCAGTTGGGCTTGTTGTGTGGCCTGAATGAGTGCATTGGTTGCGAGTTCATTCATCCAACCAATTTGGCAACAGCCTAATGCTAAAGCCTGGTCAATCGCTTGATATTGCAAATTGTCTTCAACCAATAAACCACGTTTAAAGCGTGATTTTTGTTGTTGCAAGGCCCAATGAATTTTTGTATCAAAACTGGTGATGATAGCGTTATGTTCAAAACCCTGTAAATGCTGCTCTAAACTTTGGGTAATTTTTTCGGCATCGGCATGCGAGTTGACTGCTTTAACTTCGACTTCAATATGATCAAAATTTTGAATAATGGTCATGGTTTGATTGAGTAGGGGAGTAGTTTCAACTTTATTCCAATCAGACCACATCACCGCATGATTGTAATGGTTTAAATCTTCCAGACTACATTCATACAGTGCTTTGTCTTGTCCTGTGGTGCGAATGAATTGATCATCATGTATCACCACCAAGGCGTTGTCTTTGAGTTGACGGACATCAAACTCGACTGCACGAATGCCAATATTTTGAATATATTCAAAACCACCGAGTGTGTTTTCAGGCGCTTCACCACGCGCACCACGATGACCAATTATGCGCATAATGTGCCCATGAATTGAAAGTTTGCTTTCATTTTGCAAGTACGACGTGACAAAGAGATGACATCTCTTATTTTGGTCGGATGATGTGAAATTTCAAGCAGCATCCGACGTGATTTTTTAGATGCAAAATCAGGGTTTTATTTTAGTTTCCGATTTTAGAGTGTGATGTTAGTTACCAATACTGTCATTGATATTCTTTTGCCATAACACTTCGCTGCCGCCTTCGGCACGTTGTAAGCTGCGAGATGCCACAAATAGCCAATCTGACAGTCGGTTTAGTAATTGCAAAGACGGTGTTTGAATATTTTGATCACGGTTGTGGACGGTCATTAAACTGCGTTCTGCACGGCGGCATACGGCACGGGCTTGATGTGCATAACTGCATGCCAATGTTCCTGCAGGCAGAATAAATTCTTTGAGCATTGGCAAGTTTTCATTCATACGGTCAATGTCTTGTTCTAGATACTCAATCGCAAGCGGTTGCACAAGGTGGTAATTCGGGATACATACTTCACCGCCTAAGTCGAATAGCCAATGCTGAATCAAACTGAGCGATTTTTCCCAAGTGTTTTTATCTGGAATGTTGCTAAGTGTAATTTGTGAGCGTAATACGCCAATGCAGGCATTGAGTTCATCGACATCGCCCAGTGCATGAATGCGTAAATCGTCTTTGGCGACACGTGAGCCATCGCCCAGTCCTGTTGTGCCTGAGTCGCCTGTGCGAGTGTAGATTTTGCTTAAACGGTGGCCCATGTTTTTTCCTCGTAAATTAATGACTGATACCCTAAAGTATTTAGATAGCAAAAGAAATATGAGGTAAAGAAGGGAATTTGAACTTGACTTATTACTGCTTGAAATTTACTCTTCGGGCGCTTCAGGTGCTTTTTAAAAAAGTGAAACTGGGAAGTTAGTCAAAATTATGATTTGAAGCTAACACTGCCCCCGCAACGGTGAATAGTTATATAACTTAAGTCCGGAGACCGGCCTGTTGCAGACCTAATTTAATGCGGTGGGCGTTATAACTGGATAGCATAATTTTATTATGGTGCTTATTCCTACAACCGCTTATGCATTATCCATATTTTTGATTCGCACGGGCGGTGCGTTAGGAAAAGAAATCATGTATTCAATTTATAGAACCTTTCTTGGAACTTTCTTTGTTTTATCTCCACTCTCAAATGCTATGGCTGCCGAGAAAGAAGTAATATTACCGACAATTAATACTGTTGCGAACCTTGTGGAGCAAGAAACGAGTAAAACATTGGCTGCAGTTACTGTTATTAATCGCGAAGAAATTGAACGTCAGCAACTTACATCTTTGCAAGATTTATTAAGAACTATTCCAGGTATCACCTATACGAATCAAGGTGGTTTAGGGAAAGTTACTGGGATTTCAATTCGGGGTACCAATAATCGCCATGTGTTGGTATTGGTGGATGGGCAAAAAGTAGGCTCGGCTACATTAGGTGAGATGTCCTTTGAGCATTTTCCCATTGATCAAATTGAACGTGTAGAGGTTTTGCGTGGGCCGCGCTCAAGTTTATATGGTTCTGAAGCTATTGGCGGTGTGATTCAAATTTATACCCGTAAAGGTTCACGGGACGGTGTTACGCCATTTGCATCATTAGGTTATGGCTCACATGAAACTTATCAAGGCAATGTTGGGATAAATATCAAGCAAGATCGAACTTGGGCGACTTTAAGTCTTGCTGGAGTAAAAACTCAAGGTTTTAACTCAACAACACTGAATGAACCGAATGACTTGGATAAAGATGGGTATGAAAATAAATCTGCATCTTTGCGCATGGGGCATAAATTCACTGATCAATTGACGGTAGATGCGAGTGTATTGGTTGTAAATGGGGAGTCTGAATATGACAGTTATGATAGCAGATGGAGTCCAAATTATACTGATGCAACAAATGTACATACCCAAATAGAGCAAAATGTTTACAGTTTGGGTGCAACTTATAAGCCATTCGATGCATGGACTACACAACTAAAATTAGGTCGTTCAGAAGATAAGTCCGATAATCGTGACGCAACTCCAGCAGTGATCAATACGCAGCGAGATAGTTTGTCTTGGCTAAATACATTAAATTTTAATACATCAAATACTCTAATGTTAGGTATGGATTATCAGAAAGATGAAGTTTCTGGAAGCAAAACCTATGCTGTGAAAGAGAGAGACAATAAAGCTTATTTCACACAATACTTAGGCTCATTTGGTGTTTTTGATGTACAAGGTGCAATTCGTTTAGATGATAATGAGCAATTTGGTTCTCACACAACTGGTAACGCAACTTTAGGGTATCGTTTTAATGATGCGGTACAAAGTTATCTTAGTTATGGCACAGCTTTTAAGGCACCAACATTTAACGATTTATATTGGCCAGGTAGTGAAAGCCCAAATCTTGTACCAGAAGAGTCTCAAAACTATGAAATTGGTTTAAAAGGTCAAATGAATAGTGTCAATTGGGAGCTAAATGGTTTTCATAATGAAATCGATAATATGATTGCATGGGCTGAAGCACCAATAGCAAGTGATCCGTATCGTTGGGTACCAAGTAATGTCGAAAAAGCTAAAATTAAAGGTGTTGAATTTTCGTTGATGCAACAAATAAATAATTTTAATTGGTCTATGAATTATACATATCAAGATCCAAAGAATGAGTCTACAGTCAACCAAGGAAAACAATTGCTTTTGAGAGCTAAGCAATTATTTAATTTTTCTGCAGACTATACATTGGATAAATGGACTATTGGATCTTCTATACATGCTGAAGATAAACGTTTTGCCAGTGCAGAAAACACAATGGAATTAGGTGCATTTGCAACTGTGGATGCCCGTATAACTTATCAGGCGACGCCTGAATTTTCGATTCAAACAAAATTAACAAATATGTTTGATAAAGAATATTACACTAGTTATACCAATGGAACATTGTTCAATCAAGATGGTCGTGCTGCTTGGATAACTTTACGCTATGCGATGAAATAAAGTTAAAAACGCTATGCGATGAAATAAAGTTAAAAAAATAAAGTTAAAATAAACGACCCTGATAATTATTCAGGGTTATTTCATTTAGAGGTGAAAAGATGCTGAAATTGCACTCAACCCCTGAAAATTGCATTACAATGATTCGCCCTAATATATGATTTTGTGAGTGTGAACAGACAATTTAAAAGTCACGCACAGCAAGATCAGCAAAATGAAGATTGAAAATCAGGATTAGAGTGCAAAACGATGCGTACCCGTACCAAAATTTGCGGAATCACGCGAATTCAAGATATAAACAGTGTGGTACATGCGGGTGCAGATGCAATAGGCTTGGTGTTTTATCCTCCAAGTCCGCGCCATGTGAACATTGAACAAGCACAATGCTTGCTGCAAAACATTCCCGCTTATGTGCAAGTGGTCGGTTTATTTGTCAATGCAACGGCAGAAGAAATTGCCGCTGTATTGAAACAAGTACCTTTAGATATTCTGCAGTTTCATGGCGATGAAACACCGTTGCAATGTCTGCAAATAGCAGAGCAAGTTGGACGTCGATGGTACAAAGCCATTCAGGTCAAACCCGATTTAAATGTGTTGGATGCAATAAAAAGCTATCAACAAGCAGGTGCAAGCGCAGTATTATTAGACGCGTGGCATCC
The DNA here is from genome assembly GCF_021560715.1 of Acinetobacter sp. SCLZS86. NCBI lineage: Bacteria > Pseudomonadati > Pseudomonadota > Gammaproteobacteria > Moraxellales > Moraxellaceae > Acinetobacter > Acinetobacter sp. SCLZS86. Next base: position 2,514,432 of record NZ_CP090864.1, on the reverse strand, counting down.
TGAGTTGAAAGGTGGTACAGGACACAGTTTTGACTGGTCAAAATTCCCCAAACTCGATATTCCTTTAATTTTGGCGGGTGGTTTAAACCCTGAAAATATTGAAGATGCAATTCAGACGACTCAAGCCTATGCTGTTGATGTCAGTGGCGGAGTGGAGTCTGCAAAAGGTATTAAAGACCAACAACTCATAGAAAACTTCATGCAAGGAGTCCAACGTGGATCAGCAAAGTACAAATCACAATAACTCAGTGATTGACTATACCCAATTCCCAGATGCAAAAGGGCATTTTGGGATCCATGGCGGACGTTTTGTGTCAGAAACGCTGATGGCGGCTTTACAAGATTTAGAAAAACTGTATTTCCGCATGAAAGATGATCCGCAGTTTTTGGCAGAATTCGACCGCGATCTCGCCTACTATGTAGGTCGTCCTAGTCCTTTGTATTATGCTGAGCGATGGTCAAAAGAGTTGGGTGGTGCGCAAATTTACTTAAAACGTGAAGATTTGAACCATACTGGCTCACATAAAGTGAATAACACCATTGGTCAGGCACTGTTGGCAAAACTGTCTGGTAAAAAACGCATTATTGCCGAAACAGGTGCAGGTCAGCACGGTGTAGCAACCGCGACCATTGCCGCTCGTTTAGGCTTAGAATGTGTGGTGTTCATGGGTGCGGAAGATGTGAAGCGCCAAGCCATGAATGTTTACCGGATGCGTTTGCTGGGTGCAACTGTCGTACCGGTAGAAAGTGGCTCTAAAACTTTAAAAGATGCCATGAACGAAGCGATGCGTGACTGGGTCACCAATGTCGATTCAACCTATTATGTGATCGGAACTGTGGCTGGTCCACACCCATATCCGCAACTGGTGCGTGATTTCCAGTCCATTATTGGCCGTGAAGCGCGTCGTCAAATTCAAGAGCAGGCAGGTCGTTTACCTGACGCACTTGTGGCTTGTGTCGGTGGTGGCTCTAATGCGATGGGCTTGTTCTATCCATTCCTGAACGATGCCGAAGTGAAAATGTACGGTGTTGAAGCTGCAGGTTTAGGTATTGAAACAGGCAAGCACTCTGCGCCATTGAATGCAGGACACGTAGGCGTATTGCACGGTAACCGTACTTATTTAATGTCGGATGCGCAAGGCCAGATTATTGAAACCCATTCGATTTCTGCTGGTCTGGATTATCCGGGTGTAGGGCCTGAGCACAGCTTCCTGAAAGATATGCATCGTGTGGATTATGTGCCAATCAATGACCAAGAAGCTTTGCAAGGTTTCCGTGACCTAACCCGTATTGAAGGGATTATTCCTGCTTTAGAAAGCTCGCATGCTATGGCTTATGTGAGCAAGCTTGCACCAACGATGGATAAAGACCAAATCATTATTGCGACTGTTTCAGGTCGTGGTGATAAAGACTTAATGACTGTTGCCCGCATTGATGGTGTGGAAATGGTGGATATGTAAATCGCAAGCTGCTTGAAATAAAGCATGCTGTATTTCAATTCAATCGTGCTGAAGCAATTCGGCACGATTTTTTATTTGGAGAATTAAAAAATTCTCGCTACTTTAAATGATCAAGCTTAAAAATCATCAACTATAAAAGCGATCAAGCTTAGGATATTTGCGTAGGAGTCGGATATGCCCAGTTTATTTATCGTCATGTTAGGTGGGCGTCATGCGCGAGCCAATACCGAAGTGCATGATGTGGTAATCGCGGTAGGAGATTCTTTAGAACAGACCTATCCTCAACTCAAGCAGGCTTGGTTTGCAGAGCCGAAAGGTTTGCATATTGATGCATGGGCGCAAATTAACGGTGTTGAGTTCGAAGGCAAATCCTACTATTTAAAATTTACCGATGCGCAGCCGAATCAGGCAGAAAACCGACTGTATTTAATTAATTTAGGTGGATATGACCCACGTGAATTTGGTGAGTTGCATCGTTATGTACTGGTGGTGGCGCAAAACCCAATGGTGGCAAAACAGCGTGGTAAAGCCTATTTTGCCCAGCACTGGCAAAAACAACATACCGATCGGGTATTAGAAGTGGATGATTGTATTGCGATAGATCAGGTGCATGGTCGCTATGTCCAATTGGTTGAAGGATCATTCTCAGGCAATCGATGGGAAAATACCTATCTGACTTTGAATGCTGATGTTTAAATACCTTTAGAATATTGAGGGAAAGATATCTATTAATTTATATTTTGTGTATTTAGTGAACGCTCAAACCTTAAAATAGTAAAACAATCTATGTTTTTATAGTTTTTTGAACAAAATCATAAGTTGCGGGTTTTTTGTACATGCATTTGTAGGCATAATACGACCAAAGATGAATTGTTTTTAGACAATAGGGAATGTCTTCAATGGATTTAATTCAGACGAATGGACAACCGCATTATGGACGTTTTAGTGAACTTCCCAAAAAAATTGATTATCAGGCTTACCAATATAAATCACCGTATGGTGAGGTATTGTCAGGTTGGCGTAAGCGCTTAAAATATAAAAAGTTTAAATTTTGTAGTATTCAGCACGAACACTATACCATTGGGCTTGCGATTGCCGATATTGCTTGGGCAGGGCACGGTTTTGTCTATATTTATAATCACATGACGGGCGAAGTGCAGGAATGGAATGCGATTAATTTTTTATCGCGTAATACTGTTTTAGATGAGCAACCATTATTTAATCAAAGTTTTTTTGAAAAATCGCCATTTCAAATTGAAATTCAACATGCCAATGGTGTGCGTTATATCCGCGTGACCAAATACGGTGAAATTAAACTCAGTGCGAGAATATTTTGTGCAGGCACAGACCCGCTGAGTATGTGTAGCCCAACGGGTATTAATGGTTGGACTTATACTCAAAAACTGACTACGCTCGGCTGTGAAGGCTATTTTATTAATAAAACAGGACAAACCATTCAATTCCATGAGCGGACTTTTGCCTCACTAGATGACACCTGCGGGTTTTTACGTCCTGAAACGGCATGGTTTTGGTTGTCGTGTAACTTCTGGGATACCGAAAACCGTCGTGTGGGTTTGAATTTGGCTTCTGGTGTGAATGAAAGTTTTGGCAATGAAAACTGTTTGTGGATTAATGGCGTGCTGTATCCATTAACAGATGTGTTGTTCCAACCTGAAGATGACGGTTCGTGGAGTATTCGTTCACTGGATCATCGTTTGAATTTAACTGTCAGCACAGGTTGGCGCCGTTATGAAAATCTGAATTTACGTCTGGTCGGCAGTCAGTTTAGTCAATGGCAAGCCAAAATTAGCGGTACTATTCAACAAGACGATACCGAAATTATTTTGTTAAACGAATACGGCTTGCTTGAACAGCATTATGCCAAGTGGTAGGGCAAGTTTTTAACTAAGATTGTACGTCACCGCTTGCAGATCATCCTGTGACTTCATCTATCACTCGCTTGAATCGCCATTGAGTTTTTACATAATCTGCAAAAAAAGGCGCATTATGCAATTTCACTCTGTGTTCAGAATTGGCATGATACAGCGAAATATATCTAGGTGAGTTTCACATGGCACAAGGTCTTTTGGCGGGTAAGCGTTTTTTAATTGCAGGTATTGCAAGTAAATTATCTATCGCATTTGGTATTGCACAAGCATTGCATCGTGAAGGTGCAGAATTAGCATTTACTTATCCGAATGAAAAACTCAAAAAACGTGTTGATGAATTCGCTGCACAATTTGGTTCAAGTATTGTTTTGCCATGTGATGTTGGTGTAGATGCAGAAATTGAGCAAACATTTGCTGAATTGGCAAAGCACTGGGATGGTTTAGACGGTTTGGTTCACTCTATTGGTTTTGCACCTGCACATACTTTAGATGGTGACTTTACCGATGTTACTGACCGTGATGGCTTTAAAGTTGCACATGACATCAGTGCTTATAGCTTAATTGCAATGGCACGTGCTGCAAAACCATTATTACAAGCCCGCCAAGGTTGCGTATTGACACTGACTTATCAAGGTTCTGAACGTGTTATGCCTAACTATAACGTGATGGGTATGGCCAAAGCTTCTTTGGAAGCAGGCGTACGTTATTTAGCTTCAAGCTTGGGTGCAGAAGGTATTCGTGTGAATGCAATTTCTGCAGGTCCAATTCGTACCCTTGCAGCATCAGGCATTAAATCATTCCGTAAAATGTTAGACCTGAATGAAAAAGTTGCACCGTTAAAACGTAACGTGACGATTGAAGATGTTGGTAATGCCGCGTTATTCCTATGCTCACCATGGGCCAACGGTATTACAGGTGAAATTCTGTATGTCGATGCAGGCTTTAATACGGTAGGCATGAGCGCAGATTTAATGCTAGATGCTGAATAAGCATTGCATCTAGTAAATCAAACCGAAGTTTAGGCTTCGGTTTTTTTATCGCTGCATTTTAAGTAAGAGGTATTTTGCAGATTGCTGTAATTTTATTTTCTTCTTTGACGCATCTGCTGCTATAAATAGATGGGTTGACAATATTTCAAAATAAAGCTCGGTTTTAGGTCTTGAAAATGAATGCGGAACAATTGCAAAAAACATTACATGCCAGTCAATACGCAGAACAAGTCTTGGCAAATCACGAAAGCCTGTTACAACAGGATTATGCAATTGACCAATTTCTGAAACCACTGAGTGCCGATTATATTCATCAACTGGTCATTTCGACTTTACAAGACATTCAAGATGAAACCCTGTGGATGAAAACCCTGCGCATTTTACGTGCGCGTTTAATGTTCCGCTGGATTTGGCAAGATGCCAATCAACTGACCGATGTGGTGACGTTGACGCAAGAACTTTCTGATTTTGCCGATATTTGTGTGCAAGTGGCCAAAGATTTTGCTCGGATTCCGCTGGTTGCCAAACATGGTGAACCAATGGGATATAACAGCAAAGTGCAGGATTTAATTGTGGTGGCTATGGGTAAGCATGGTGCGCAGGAGCTGAATTTATCCAGTGACATCGACCTGATTTTTGCTTTTGATGAACAAGGCGAAACCAACGGACGCAAGTGCATTGAAGTACAGCAATTCTGTATTTTATGGGGACAAAAGCTGATCTATCTGTTAGATCACATCACTGCAGATGGTTTTGTATTTCGTGTTGATATGCGTTTACGTCCGTGGGGCGATGGTTCAGCTTTGGCCATTAGTCATGTGGCATTGGAAAAATATTTAAGTCAGCATGGACGTGAATGGGAACGCTATGCTTGGATTAAGGCACGTATTATCACAGGCGGGCAAGAAGGTCATGAATTGCTGCAAATGACCCGACCTTTCGTATTCCGCAAGTATGTCGATTACACCGCCTTTGAAGCTATGCGCGAAATGAAAGCTATGATTGAGCGCGAAGTACAGCGCCGTAATATCGAAGACAATATTAAATTAGGTGCAGGTGGTATTCGTGAAGTTGAATTTATTGTGCAGGTTTTTCAGCTCATTTACGGTGGTTCAAAACTAGAATTACAAGACCGCCAATGTTTGGTCAGTTTGCGTCATTTGGGCGAAGCTGAATTGCTAGAACCGCAAGCCGTACTTGATTTAGAAGATGCTTATTTATTTCTGCGTCGAGTAGAACATGCCATTCAAGCCTTGAATGATCAGCAAAGCCAAGCTTTACCAACCGAACCTGAGTTACGTGCACGCATTAGCGATACTTTGGGCTTTGCCGATTGGGATAGCTTTATGCAGACCCTCAATGAAAAGCGTGTCAAAGTCATTTATCAGTTTGAACATTTAATTAAAGAGAATGAACCCGATTCTTTGTTGGAAAATTATAGTCAGCTAGAAAAACAGCTCGATGCTGTACTAGACGACCAAGCGAAAAATTTAGTGCATGAGTTCTGGTATGGGCATGGCATTAAAAAACTTACCGCCAAAGCTTTACAGCGTTTAAAAACCTTTTGGCCACACTTGATTGAAGCGGTGTTGCAGTCGGAAAATCCGCAAATGGCATTGATGCGTTTAATGCCATTGGTCGAATCTGTACTACGTCGTACCGTGTATTTGGTCATGCTGATTGAAAGCAAAGGGGCACTGCAACGCTTGGTGAAAATGGCCACAGTCAGCCCGTGGATTTGTGAAGAATTGACGCAATATCCTGTGTTGCTGGATGAATTTTTATCCATGGATTTTGAATTGCCGAAACGCAGCGATTTGGAAGATTCTTTGCGCCAACAATTGCTGCGCATTGAACTGGATGAAGTCGAAGACCTCATGCGGGTGCTACGTTTATTCAAAAAATCCAACGTATTGACAGTTGCAGCCAGCGATGTACTGGCAGAAAGCCACTTGATGAAAGTGTCAGATGCTTTAACCGATATTGCCGAAGTGACCGTAAATGCTGCCCTGCAACTGGCCTATCAAATGATTGTCAAAAAACATGGCTATCCGCTAGACAGTGAAGGGCAGCGCTGTGGTTTGGAGCATAACGCTTTTGCCATTATTGGTTATGGCAAAGTGGGTGGTATTGAACTGGGTTATGGTTCAGATTTAGACGTGGTTTTTATTCACAACATGGATGAACAAGCCGATACCGATGGCATTAAACCGATTAGTGGCTTTGAATTCGCCATGCGGGTGGCACGTAAATTTGTATCTTTAATGACCACGCAAACTTTAGATGGTCGTGTTTATGATGTCGATACCCGTTTACGTCCTTCGGGAGATGCGGGTTTATTGGTGACCAGTTTACGGGCCTTTGAGCAATATCAACTCAAAAGCGCGTGGTTATGGGAGCATCAGGCTTTGGTACGTGCGCGCAGTATTGCAGGAGAGCAATGTTTACGTGACAAGTTTGAAGTGTTGCGTTGTAAGATTTTAACCCAGCCGCGTGACGAAGCATATGTCCGCAGCGAAGTGCTGAAAATGCGTCAAAAAATGAAAGATCATTTGGGTTCATCTAAAGAGCAAAAAAAAGATGGAATTTTTCATTTAAAACAGGATGCAGGTGGTATCGTTGATATCGAATTTATGGCACAGTATGCGGTATTAGCCTGGAGTGGGTCGAATCCTGATCTCGCCCATTATTCCGACAACGTAAGAATCCTTGAAGATGCCGCAAAAACAGGTTGCTTATCCAGCGACGATGCGACAGCATTGATTCAAGCTTATCTCCGTGAACGAGCCGAAAGCCACCGCTTAGCCCTTGCAAATCAATCCATGCAAGTCAATGCTGCGGACTGGTACGCTACCCGTGAGGTCGTTTGCAAGTTATGGCAAAGATTAATTGATCCGACTGCAACGTCTGCATTGGATTAAAATGACTATTGTATAAACATTTGGAGTGTGTGCCATGAATTTGGCTGATCGTGATGGTTTTATTTGGCAAGATGGACAATTGGTTGACTGGCGTGATGCAAAAATTCACGTTTTAACGCATACCTTACACTACAGTATGGGTGTGTTTGAGGGTGTCCGCGCTTATGAAACGCCAAACGGAACTGCGATTTTCCGTCTTCAGGACCATACTAAGCGTTTGTTAAACTCTGCAAAAATCTATCAAATGAAAGTACCATTTGATCAGGCAGCTTTAGAACAGGCGCAAATTGATGTGGTACGTGAAAACAAACTTTCATCGTGCTATTTACGTCCATTAATTTGGATTGGTTCTGAAAAACTGGGTATTGCTGCAACCAATAACACCATTCATGCTGCGGTTGCGGCTTGGGGTTGGGGGGCATACTTGGGTGAAGAAGCGATGGCTAAAGGTATTCGCGTTAAAACTTCATCGTTTACGCATCACCATCCAAACGTGACTATGTGTAAAGCTAAAGCTTCTGGTAACTACACCTTGTCTATTCTTGCACACCAAGAAGTCGCGCAAGCAGGCTATGATGAAGCGATGTTGATGGACCCACAAGGTTATGTATGCCAAGGTTCTGGTGAAAACGTATTCTTAATTAAAGATGGCGTTTTACACACACCAGACATCGCAGGCGGTGCTTTAGATGGTATTACGCGTCAAACAGTGATCACTATTGCTAAAGACTTGGGTTATGAGGTGGTTGAACGCCGTATTACACGTGATGAATTCTACATTGCCGATGAAGCTTTCTTTACAGGTACAGCAGCAGAAGTTACTCCAATTCGTGAATACGATGACCGTGTGATTGGCTGTGGTTCACGTGGCCCAATTACGACTGAAATTCAAAAAACTTTCTTTGACGCAGTTCAAGGCAAGAATGACAAATATGCACATTGGTTGACTTACGTTAAATAAGTCACGCGTGTGTACCTGAGTCTATATTACTGACTCAGGTGTGATGACCCCATTTAGGCAATAGTTTGAATGGGGTTTTATTTTGTCTGCTATTGCGTTATGAGTTAGCTAAACTTCTTGCGAGGTTTATTTCTCACGTTACAGACATAGATGAATGATCAACTGTTTCTTCGTTGAGTTGGTGATGTAAAAATTTGATCTTTTGGATAAATTCAGACGCCCAAAACATGGCTTTTTTATAGCGAGAGGCAATCCCTGCAATTGGTGAGATTTGATGTTAAAAAACGCTTAGTCTGTCAAATGTGATAGGAGATAGTGAATCAAATATGTGAAAAGTATAGTAAAAATCAGACTAAAAACTGAATTTTGACCATTCTTTCAAAAATAAACCGACTTAAAATGTAACAAAAGTTAAAATAAAAACAATGTGTTGGTTTAAATGTAAATAAATATATTTTTTGGGTATCCCTAGAATTGGTATCACAAATTTTAGGGAGTGAGCTGCTCCCTAGTTTTTTGTGATGTCATTTAAAACAGTACTTTAATCTCCTAATTTGCTGAATTCCAAGGTTTATTCAATATTGCGTGAAATAGCGCGTATAGATGGTTTTTTGTGAGAAATACCTAAAATGAAGAAGCTTGCTAAGGATTGCGTTTCAATAATTCTAACGATATCTCAAGCGAGTGAATGATTAAAAAATGTTTTTTTATAAGAGTTATGGAGAAATGACATGTCTAAATTTATTAAAACAGCTGCAGCTGTGGTGGTTTTCGGCGCTTTTTCAACAGTAACAATGGCAGGTGGTAATCATCATCCTAAACCAGACCCTAAGCCAACCCCAGTATGTAACGAAGGGCCGTGCACAGGAAGTATTCCAATTCAAGTGATTGTACCTAAGCGTTGTGAGCTGAAAGTGAAAACATCAAGTATCTCATTAAAAGATGGTGCACAAGCTTCAGGTCAATTTATGGTTGGAGCGAATGCAAATTACAACTTATTGGTCGATACCGACAACCGTGTTGGTGGAGGCAAAACAACCAAATCTGCAGCCAAATCAGGTAATCATGCAGTGGGCTTAACGGTTGAAACCAAGCGTGCGGGTTCACCGTCTTTGATTCTGTTAAATGATAAGCAAACCAATATTGCGCCAGGCAGCAATGGCTGGAGTACTTACAATGTCTTGGTTAAAAGTGACGGTGTAGGTATTTCTAAACCAGCGGGTACCTATACCGATAAATACAACATTCGAGTGTCATTCTAATTCACTTGAACGCAATCTGAATCAGTTGGCTTTACCGACAGGGTGGAGTCAACTTTTTAGTCTAAAGACAAGCGTAATCAGACATTGCTGGGGGAAGCATGAAAAAATTATTGAAATATATGCTGATTGCAAGTTGCTTATGTGTAGATGCTGTTTATGCAAATTTGGTGATTTCACCTACACAAATGTATTTGGGCGATAAAGCACGACAACGCAGTGCAACGGTTGTGATGGAAGCCACTGATCTTACCGAACCGAAAAGCTTTGAAATGTTTGCCTATAAATGGTCGCAAAATGCTCAGGGTGAAGATGTACTAGAGCCAGATCAAGACCTTTTAATTAATCCAAAAAACTTTGTTTTACAACCTAATACACAACAAATGATTCGTGTAGGTTTTAGCCGACCACTTTCTAAGGAAGAAATGGCGCAAGAAAAAACTTGGCGCATTGTTTTTAAAGAAATTGCTCCTGTAGTGGAAGAAGACGCTCTGCAATTTTTATTCACAATTTCTGTTCCTTTATTTGTGGGTAAGCAAGAAGCCATTCAGGTAACAGCAACTCCGCGTTATCAAAATGATCATTTATTTTTAGAGATAGAAAATCATGCTGCATCGCATGTGCAAATTTCTTCAATCAGTATTTTAAATCAACAAAAACAACCTGTCGCAACTACTCGTGAAATGAAATATTTGTTGAATCAACAAAAGCACAGCTTTGATATGGGGCAAATCAAACTCAGTGATTTGAAAAATTACATACTCAAACTTGAAACAGATAAAAGTGAGCAAGCCATTGAGTTGAAAATGAAGGGCTAAATCATGCATAGAACTCGACTGTTTTTTGCGCTGCAAAGTGTCCTGTGGGGGATACCATTACCCGCCAATGCTGCCAATACTGAAATGGTATTAAATAGTGTCTGGCTAAATGGCGTAGATCGTGTCATTGAAAGTCTGGTGTTGCAACAGGATGGGCAACGCTATATGGAATGTGAGGTCTTGCAACAACTCGGTTTACAGCAAGACCGTTTGCAAAAACACAGCGCACAAACTCAGTTTTGTTCTGTAACCACCAATGAAATTCAGTCTGAGCAAGACTTTGCGTTGCAAGCGATTAAATTGACCGTACCTGCCAGCTATTTTATTGATGCACAATTTACCCAAACGCATGCGATTCCCTCAAAAGCGGACCTGGGTGGCTTTTTAAATTATGATGTGCTGTATGCACGTTATGATAATTACAATGAAATAAATGGCTTGGCGGAGTTTGGTGTTTTTAAAGATTACTGGATTTTTAAAAATGCCATGATGTATCGCAAAGAGGTAGAACAAGATCAAGATAAGCTACTGCGTTTGAATACCAGTTTTGAAATAGAGTTTCCATCACGTTATCAGCGTTTAACCTTGGGTGATAACACCAGCGTTTATAATCCATTATTAGATACATTTAGATTTGGCGGTGTATCTTTTGGTTCGAATTTTAGTAGTTATCCAGATTTTATTTATTGGAATGTACCCACCTTAAGAGGCAGTGCTGTACTGCCATCCACAGTCGATTTATACATTAATGGCATCAATTTATATCAACAACAGGTTACGCCTGGACACTATACCTTAAATACGGGTGCAAATATTCAGCAGTCGGGCGAGGCGCAAGTGGTCGTGGAAGATGTATTGGGTAACCGTACCGTACAATCTTTTCCAGTTTATGTCACCACGCAATTACTCAAACCTGGACTGAATGAATATAACTTTTCTGCAGGCAAGCTGCGTTATGACTATGACTACGTATCGGATGATTATCGTGAGTTTTTTGGCAACCTTTATTTCAGACGCGGGATTACCGACAGCACGACCTTAGGCACTAATTTAAATTATAGCAAGGATGTGCAAAATGTTGGTTTGTTATGGACACAAGCTATCAACAAATATGCCTTGTTAGATACGCATGCAGCTTCTAGTCACAGTGATTGGGGCGATGGCTATACCTTTGGCGCTTCGCTAAGCCGTAATGGAAGTAGGATTGCGCTTGGTGCAAGTCATAAATACTACAGTCCTGAATATCGCGGTTTGGGATATAGCAATACGACGCAAACAGTAGAATACGACAATTTAGCTTATGTCAGTATTTTCAATATTCCTTTAATCAATACCTTAAATGTGAACTATCTAGAGCGCCGTTATCATCCCAATGCAAATAATAGTTTTACAGATAGCCAAATGCTTACAGTCGGTTTTTCTCGTATGTTTGGGCGTCAAACCTCAATGTCGTTTTCTTATTATAAAGACTTGAAAATGCAGGATAGCGACGGAGCCTATTTAACGCTGAATTATCAATTTGACCAACGCCGCAGTGCGCAGCTTTCACATAATTTTGAAGAACAAACCCAGTTACGTTATGCGCAAAGCAGCCTAACTCAAAATGGTGTGGATTACACGCTTGCTGTGCGCCATCAGCAAGCTGAAGGGGATATTGGTGTAAATGCTTATACCGCCCTGAAAATGCCGATGGGCAATTTATATTTAAGCCACGATGAAAGTGAGAGCTTTAGCTACAGTCAAGCCAATTATCAGGGTGCATTAGTGTGGTTAGACCGTAAATGGGCCATGACCAAATATGTAGACAATGCTTTTGCTTTGGTGAATGTTGGTGATATTCCAAATGTGGAAGTACTGCGTGCGTTAAGGCCTGTTGGTAAAACCAATCAACACGGCTATGCGTTTGTGCATGACATTGTCCCTTACGTCAATTACGACGTGTCTTTTGATCAAGACCAGTTAGATATGTATGACAGCTTTGAATATTCAAGCCAAAAAGTGATTGGCATGAATCAACGTGGCTATAAAGTGAATTTCCCTGTTCAGCGTACAGGTTTGATTATATTGCGTTTACTTACGCCCGATCAGCAGACCTTTGTGCAGGGCAGTGAAGTGTATTTAAGTGATGATGCAACTGAGTTTGTACCTGTTGGCAGCGATGGAAAAGTACATTTATATGGTGTGAAAGCAGGCAGTTATATGCTTAAGGTTAAAACCAAAGGTGGAAAAGTTTGCCATAGTTCACTTGAATTACCTCAAGTTAAAGCTGGTACTGTTCCACAAACCAGACAATTAGATTTGATTTGTCAGTAATTATATCAGCAGCATGATTGAGGATGAGAACATGAAAAGATTAGGGATCTTAAAAAAAATAAGTCTAGTGTTGTGTGGTTGTTGGGTCTGTGTTCCTACACAGGCCTGCACTATTGGTTCGGTGAGTGAGTCTTTATTGCAAATGAGCTCACAATACCGTAGTCAGACGGCAACCAGTTTTAATGTGCACTGTGATCGGGGTTATAGCATTCAGTTTAGTAGTCGTAATTTACGGGACAAACATGGCAGCAGTTTTGTGAATAATGGTACACACCGTTTACGTACCAGTATGAGCATTATGGGTGCAAAAACAAATCTGTGGAACACGCCTATCGCAGGGCATGTTTCTACGACAGGACATAAATACAGTGTTGCGGTACGCTTAGATGAACAGCCGAGTTTGACAACGCCAGCAGGACGCTATACCGATGAGTTGTATATTAACTTACTGTTTTAGCGGGCTTAGATGTGCGGCAGTTCCAGACAAAATGCGCCGCGGATCAGGTATTCAGCAAACAAGATATTCAGCAGGCAGGTAGACAATATCTGCTTTTTTTATCTATTTTTTGCTGAATGACAGCAAAGGATATACATAAAACTAGGTATGAGTGGTCATCTAGTTGTTTAAAAAATGACAAACGTGTCACCAAAGCATCATATTACTGCAATGCAGCTGCTCTATGCTAGCAAGCATAAAATAAGAATTGAGCAGTAAGGCGATGAGCAATGTATTGGCAAAGCAGAGCAGTAAGTTAGAGCGTTACAGCGATGCGTTTAAATTTTATTTCAAACAAGATCAAAAACAAAAAAGCAGCCAGCCTACTTCTGAACTCTCAGAGCTCGTCCGCCCGCGGTTAAAAATTGCCCTTGTAACAGAAACTTGGCCACCTGAAATTAATGGTGTAGCACGTTCACTGTTGCAGCTTTGCAAAGGATTGCAGGAACTTGGACACAAAATTTTATTGATTCGCCCTGAACAAAAACAAGCCTGCACTCAATTCCAACCGTATCAAGAATGTCTGGTAAAAGCACAAGCCATTCCTAAATATCATAATTTACAATTTGGCTGGCCACAGTGGTCTAAAGTTTCGCAGGCGCTAGATGAGTTTCAGCCCGATGTAGTGCATATCGTCACTGAAGGCCCTTTAGGGCTTGCCAGTTTACATATTGCAAAATCAAAAAATATTCCAGTATCAAGTGGTTTTCACTCCGCATTTCAAGATTTTAGCCGTTTTTTCGATTTGGCATTTTTACTCAAGCCAATTCAGCACTATCTAAAATGGTTTCATAACAATACCTCGCTGACGTGTGTGCCAAGTAGCCATACTGAAAAATCATTGCATCAGTTTGGTGTGCAAGGGCCTTTGGTGGTGGTTGGGCGTGGTGTCGATGTTGAATATTTTTCACCAGATTTTCGTTCTACCCAACTGCGAGCAAGCTGGGGTGCGAGTGAAAATACGCGGGTGATGTTGTATGTAGGGCGTTTATCACCTGAAAAAGAAGTCAATCTTATTATTAATGCCTATCAGCGTATGCCAAAAAATACCGAACAGCCTGTGAAATTGGTGATTGTTGGAGATGGGCCAGACCGTGAACGTTTAGAAGCCATGAACGCTCAGGGAGATATCATTTTTACAGGTAGTTTAAGTGGCACAGCACTTGCACAAGCCTATGCCAGTGCCGATGTGTTTGCTTTTGCCAGTCAGGTTGAAACCTTTGGCAATGTCGTGTTAGAAGCTATGGCCAGTGGCTTGCCTGTCATTGCTTATGACTATGCTTGCGCACGTTTACATCTAAAACCGAATGAAACAGGCTGGTTGAGTCCACTCGGTCAGCCAGAAGATTTGGTCGGTCATATCCACCGACTTCCCGATATTACAACCCTTAGACAAATGGGCGAAAAGGCCCGCAAAGCGACTTTAAATATTGGCTGGCAACACCCAGTCCAACAATTTGAGCAGGCGTTATATCAGGTGGCGAAGGAGCTATACATGCCATCTTAGCTATACGCCAAAGAGGAGAGAACTGATGAAGTTTAAAAATGCAAAAATAAGAATGCTGGATCTCGACTTAAAAGGCTGTTTGTATCTTAACCATTTTTCCCACTCTCAGCGGGTGGCACAATTTTTTAAAGTCATTAGCCGTTTGGGCGACGGTGTGTTCTGGTATGTCATGCTCGCAAGTGCATGGATGATGCAGGGCATTGGCTATAGTTTACAAATTATTTATCTGTTGTTAGGCGGTTCTGTCGGCACAGGTATTTATAAATATTTAAAACAGAAAACCGTCCGTCCACGTCCGTATCAGGTACACCAAGTGATCCGTTTGGGTGAACGTCCCTTAGATCATTTTAGCTTCCCATCAGGTCACACTTTGCATGCAGTCATGACCACAACGGTTTTGGGTTATATCCAGCCAGTATTGTTGATGTTGATGTTGCCCTTTACGATTTTGGTGGCCGTTTCCCGTATGATTTTAGGCTTGCACTATCCGAGTGATGTGGCAGTCGGGGCGATGATTGGCGGTTCAGTGGCGAGTGCGATTATTTTGGCTGCACCTTATGTAAATATTGTTTTATAAGCTTGGATAAAACCAAATCGAAAATTCAGTGCAGTAATGGCAGGCAGCCCATGCGAAATTTGTTAAAGTAGTCGCTGTCTTGACTAGAATAGGGAATACACATGGGTTTACGTTGGACGGACAGCATCGACATTGCCATTGAGTTATATGAGGCGCATCCCGATGTCGATCCGCAATGGATTCGTTTTACCGATTTACACGCTTGGGTTTGTGCTTTGCCAGAATTTGAAGACGATCCTGAAAAATCGACTGAAGGCATCTTGGAAGCCATTCAAATGGCATGGATTGACGAAGCGCGTTAATTTAGCGGTGTGAAGCTAGATTGATTTGCCGATCAAGCTTCTGCACAATGCGCTTGATCTCGAAAAAAGCAATTTTTTTACACATCAAAAGCAGAAAACAGCCCATTATTCGGTATAATGCGGCAAAATTTTCGCGTCAACATTGACTTAAGGAGCCAATCATGGCTATTGAACGTACTTTATCTATCGTAAAACCAGATGCAGTTGCTAAAAACCACATCGGTGACATCTTTGCTCGTTTCGAAAAAGCTGGTCTTAAAATCGTTGCGACTAAAATGAAACACCTTTCTCAAGCTGAAGCTGAAGGCTTCTACGCTGAGCACAAAGAACGTGGTTTCTTTGGTGACCTAGTTGCGTTCATGACTTCTGGTCCAGTTGTTGTTTCAGTTCTTGAAGGTGAAAACGCAGTTCTTGCTCACCGTGAAATTTTAGGTGCGACAAACCCTAAAGAAGCTGCTCCTGGTACAATCCGTGCAGATTTCGCTGTAAGCATCGACGAAAACGCTGCTCACGGTTCAGACTCAGTTGCATCTGCAGAGCGTGAAGTAAACTACTTCTTTGCTCAAACTGAAGTTTGCCCACGTACTCGTTAATACGCAGTATTCAAACCAGATAAGTGTTATTATGCTTATCTGGTTTTTTATTCTCCGATTTTTTATTTTCTGAATAAACCCTTGCTCACCTCTTGAGCATCTCCTTTCATCTTTAGACATGGTTTAGGTAATACACACATGAGTACAGAAGTCCTCGCTGCATCTGCGACAGATGTTCAGCAAGCATCTGCATCCGCTCCTGCACAGTCTGCGACTGCAGAGAAAGTGAATCTCCTTGGCATGTCACGTCCACAAATGGAAAAATTCTTTGAAGAGTTAGGCGAAAAGAAATTCCGTGCAGGGCAGGTGATGAAATGGATTCACCAGTTTTTTGTTACAGACTTTGCCGAAATGACCAATATTTCGGGCAAGTTACGTGAAAAACTGGAAAAGATTTGTGAAATTAAAGCGCCAGAAGTGGTGCATAAAAACTATTCTAAAGACGGTACGCGTAAGTGGGTGTTCCGTGTGGGCGAAGGTGAAGGCTCACTCGTCGAAACTGTTCTGATTCCTGCAGAAGATAAAACTGGCTCACGCAAAACCTTGTGTATTTCATCGCAAGTGGGTTGTGCGCTCGATTGTTCATTTTGTTCTACGGGCAAACAAGGTTTTCAGCGTGACCTGACCCAAGCCGAAATTATTGGTCAGTTGTGGATGGCAAACTACTCCTACATGGAAGATGTGCCTGTGATTGAGCGTGAGCGTTCAGTGACCAACGTGGTGATGATGGGTATGGGCGAGCCGTTGCTGAATTACGATGCCGTCTTGAACTCCATGCGCATTATGCTGGACGATTTTGCTTATGGTATGTCTAAGCGTCGTGTGACTTTATCGACTTCGGGCGTTGTACCTAAAATTGACCAATTAGCGCAAGACATTGATGTGGCTTTGGCAATTTCTTTACATGCCACCAATAACCAACTACGTGATGAACTGGTTCCAATCAATAAAAAATATCCGTTGGAACAATTAATCGCAGCTTGTCAGCGTTATATTGGTAAAGATGGCAACGAAAGCGCACGTAAACACGTGACCATTGAATATGTGATGTTAGATGGTGTAAATGACCATCCCGAACATGCGCAGCAAATGATTAAGTTACTCAAGAACCTGCCAAGCAAAATTAATTTGATTCCATTTAACCCATTTCCACATGCGCCGTATGGACGTTCAAGCCGAAATCGAATAATTTCTTTCCAAAAAACTTTGTCTGATGCAGGTTTTGTGTGTACGATTCGTCAGACACGTGGTGATGATATTGATGCTGCGTGTGGGCAATTGGTCGGACAAGTGGCAGACCGCACCCGTCGTGCCGAACAGTGGAAAAAGAAAGTTGCAGCGCAAAATGAAATTATACGCTCGCAAGGATAATGACTTGTATAGATAAGTAACTTGCATCGAACGAAGACGTAAAGGGGATGTCCATTGAATAAGCCTGTATTTAAAATCGCACAAATTACAACTGTTTGTATTTCGGCAATTTTTGCTGCAGCTTGTCAAACCACAGCTCCAACCTTAGGGCAAAAAGACCCTGAAAAAGCGGTGCAAGTACGTACGCAGTTGGCAGCAGAATACTTAAAAAATGGTGATTTAGATTCTGCTAAGCGCGCACTTGATCAAGCTTTGGAAAGCGATTCACGCGATTCCACCGCCAATATGATGATGGGCGTGTTGCTGCAACAAGAAGGCAGCAAGTTGAATTTAGAAAAAGCCGATGCTTATTTTAAGCGAGCCATTGCCGCAGACCCAAAAAATGCACAAGCGCGTAACAACTATGGTACGTATTTATATCAAGTAGAACGCTATAATGATGCGATTGAGCAGCTTAGCATTGCAGGTGCAACGCTGGGTTATGATCAACGCTTTAGAGCATTGGAAAATGTAGGTCGCATTTACTTGAAATTAGGCGATATAGAGAATGCCGAAAAGTCATTCAAACAAGCCTTGCAAGCCAATCGCGATTCTTATGTTTCAATGTTAGAGTTGTCGGAAATTTTATATTTAAGACAACAGTTTGCACCCGCACGACAACTGTATGAACAATTTGTACGTGCAGTGGGGCAAAAAAATCAAGGTGCGCGTGCCTTATGGATAGGGATTCGTTTAGCACGTGCCAATGGCGATCAATTGGGAACTCAGGTTTTAGTGAACCAGCTGCGTGCATTATTTCCCAATAGCCAAGAATACCAACGTTATTTGCAATTACAGTACAGTACTGAGGCCGTATGGAAGTAAATCCTAATTCACCGCAACCCACACAGGGGACAACGCCTGTATCCCATGCATTAGGAAATGTTCAACGTCCAGGTGAGTACCTTCGTCAAATTCGTGTGAATCAAAAACGCGAGCTGGATGATGTTTCAAAAGATTTGAAAATTCCATTAAAAACGCTGATGGCGCTAGAGCAAGACGAATACACGGCTTTGCCTGAAGCGACCTTTATTAAAGGCTATTATCGTACCTATGCCAAATATTTACAGGTCGATGCTTCAGCCATTATTCAGCGTTTTGATGAAATTTATGCCAACGATACAGGGTTGTTGCCAAATCACGCCTTGAACAATTCACCCATCAAAATTATGGGAAAACTGCCAGGCTCTAACCGTGAGCGCAATAAAAAGTGGCTTACTCGTATCGCCATAATTGTGGCGGTATTGCTGTTGTTGTGGGCATTGGCCTCGCTAATTCAAAACTGGATGTCATCTGGTCAAGAGGGGGCTGAACCTGAAATCGCAGTGCTGCAATCCGATGTGCAAATTATTTCAGACAATGCAACAGGCAGCACGCCTGTAATTGCTTCAGGCGATCAGCTGAATTTGCAATTTGCTCGTCCAACTTCAGTGCATATTGTTGACGCTACTGGCAAGGTTTTGGCAACAGGACGTCAAGCTTCTACTTTAAATTTACAAGGCGAAGCCCCGTTTCAAATTCGCTTAGATGATGCGACTGCTGTGTCATTAAGTTTGAACAATGAGTCGATTTCATTATCGCCATACACGGTGAACGGAAAAGCAGAATTCCGTTTATCTCGATAATACAGTAAGGTAAAGCGATATCATGATTGTAAATCCAATTCAACGCCGACCGACCCGTAAAATTCGTGTGGGTTCTGTTTATGTGGGTGGTGATGCGCCCATCAGCATCCAAAGTATGACCAATACAGAAACCTGCGATGTTGCTGCAACTGTGGCACAAATTCAGCGTTGTGTAGATGCGGGGGTAGACATCATGCGTGTTTCTGTACCCACAATGGAAGCCGCAGCTGCATTTGGTGAAATTCGTAAGCAAGTCTCTGTGCCGTTGGTGGCAGACATTCACTTTGACTATAAAATTGCGTTGGCGGTTGCCGATGCGGGTGCGGACTGTTTACGGATTAACCCAGGCAATATTGGGTCGGAAGCCAAGATTCGTGAAGTGGTGGCTGCTGCCAAGCATCATGACATTTCTATGCGAATTGGTGTGAATGCGGGATCGTTAGAAAAAGATATTCAGAAAAAATATGGTGAGCCAACAGGCGCAGCATTGCTAGAATCTGCCATGCGTCATATTGATATTTTAGATCGTCTAGATTTTCAGGAATTTAAAATTTCAGTTAAAGCATCGAATGTGTTTTTAACCATGGATGCTTACCGCCTGTTGTCACAACAAATTGATAATCCATTACATTTGGGTGTAACCGAAGCAGGGATTTACCGTACAGGTACGGTTAAGTCAGCAATTGCTTTGGGTGGTCTGCTCATGGAAGGCATTGGTGATACCATGCGTATTTCACTTGCGGCAGAACCTGAAGATGAAGTAAAAATTGGTTTTGATATTCTTAAATCTTTAAGCTTACGTTCAAACGGCATTAACTTCATTGCTTGCCCAAGCTGTTCACGTCAGGAATTTAACGTAATTTCTGTCATGCAGGCCTTGGAAGAGCGTTTGGAAGATATCCGCACGCCTATGGATGTATCGGTTATTGGATGTAAAGTGAATGGCCCAGGCGAAGCCAAAGAGGCGGACATTGGTGTCGTGGGGGCAAGTCCACGTTCGTTGGTATATCGAAATGGTGAAAAAAGCCATTTAATTGATACCAACCAACTTGTTGATGAAATCGAAAGCATGGTTCGTCAACGTGTGACAGAGCTTGAAGAAGCTAAATCTAAAGAGATTATTCGTACAAATTTTTCTGAGTAAGACATGAGTTCAATTGTTGCAATCAAAGGTTTTAATGACATTCTACCTACGCAAACTCCTGCGTGGAGACGTCTAGAGCAACATTTAGCATCACTAATGGATGCTTATGGTTATCAACAAATTCGTTTGCCAATGGTCGAGCAAACCAATTTGTTTAAGCGTTCAATTGGTGATGCGACCGATATTGTTGAAAAAGAAATGTACACCTTTTTGGACAAAGGCAATCCGCCAGAGTCTTTGACTTTGCGTCCTGAAGGTACTGCGGGCTGTGTACGTGCCATGTTAGAGCACAATTTACTACGTGGCGCGACCCCGCGTGTGTGGTATATCGGCCCGATGTTCCGCTATGAAAAGCCGCAAAAAGGCCGTTACCGCCAATTTCATCAGTTTGGTGTAGAAACCTTTGGGGTTGCAACGCCAGACATGGATGCCGAACTGATTTTAATGACCGCACGGTTATGGAAGCGCATGGGCGTTGCCGATAAAGTTCGCTTAGAGTTGAATACTTTGGGTGAGTCGGATGAGCGTGCTGCGTATCGTGCTGCTTTGGTTGAGTTTTTAGAAGCTCACAAGGCCGATTTAGATGAAGATTCTCAGCGTCGTTTAAGTACTAATCCACTCCGTATTTTGGACTCTAAAGATGCTAAAACACAAAGCATCTTAGAAAATGCACCGAAATTACATGATTTTATGGGTGAAGATACCCTAAATCACTTTGCCCAGTTACAGCAATATTTAACAGATGCAGGCATTGATTTTGTAATTAATCAAAAATTGGTACGTGGTCTAGATTATTACAACAAAACAGTATTTGAATGGACAACTACGCATTTAGGTTCACAAGGCACAGTCTGTGCAGGTGGACGTTATGATGGTCTGGTTGGGCAATTGAAAGGCAAAGCAGATCAGTCTGTACCTGCCGTGGGATTTGCCATGGGTATTGAGCGTTTATTGTTGTTGCTTGAGCAAGTCGAAGACAATACACCAGTACGTGATTGTGAAGTGTTCTTGTTGGCAGACCCAACAACGCAAGGCAAGGCTTTGGTTTTGGCTGAGCAAATTCGTGACCAGTTGGAACAGGCAGGCAGCCAAATTCGCCTGAAAGTCGGTTCACAAGGTTCAATGAAAAGCCAAATGAAAAAAGCCGATCAGTCAGGTGCAATCTACGCATTGATTTATGGTGAGCGCGAAGCGGAAGCACAGCAATTGGCAGTCAAAACTTTGGCAACTGCCGAGCAAACGACTGTTGCAGTGACCAAAATTGTGCCTTTCATCATTGAAAAATTTTCTTCACAATAAGCCAAATAACATAAGGAAAAGGGTAATCCAATGAGCGCATTGAGTGATGACGAACAACTTGATAGTTTAAAATCGTTTGCGAAAAAGTATGGCTCGGCCATTATTAGCGGGATTTTAATTGCGTTGATTGCCTTTTTCGGATGGCAATATTGGCAGAAAAAGACATTGATAGAGCAGCAAATGAATACTGCGAAAGTTCAACAACTGATGGATGATGCGCGTACAGCAGAAGGCAATCCAGATGCCTTTAGTCAATTGTCTGCGACTGCCGATAAAATTATGAAAGAAGCCCCTGATTCTGCGCAAGCCATTCAAACCCAATTTTTAATGGCTAAACTCGCTTACGATCAGCAAAATTTTGCTGCCGCAGAAAAAGCCTTAAAGAAAGTTGAAAACTCTAAAGTGAAAGACCAAGGCTTAGTGCAATTGGTTAAGTTGCGTTTGGCTTATGCACAGTTGGCACAAAAGAAATACGATGAAGCCATTCAAAGTTTGGCAGCGGTGACTGATCCTGCGTTTAAGGCGACTGCAGATGAAGCGCGTGGCGATGTTTATGTCGCGAAAAATGACCGTGAAAATGCCCAAAAAGCGTATCAAAGTGCATGGGATACTTTGGTGGAACGTAAACAGGAACGTCAAATTTTACAAATAAAACTCGAAAGTGTTGGTGTTTTGGTGGATGATCCTGAAATTGAACGCCCAGTATTAGAAACACAAGTGGATGAGAGCTAATGAATAGAAAGTATAAAATACCGTTTGCACTGACCGTTTTAACCCTCGCTTTGGCGGGGTGTTCCACCAATAAAATTAAAGTTGCAGAAGTTAAGCCAAATCCACTACCAAAACTTGAGCAAGCACAAAGTCTAGTTCCTGTGTTTTCACAAAGCGTTGCATCGACTACAGCAGCCGATCCATTGCGCCTGCAATTGGATGCTGAAAACGGGGTGATTTATACTGTTGATCCTAAAGGTGAGATGGCTGCCTATCAAGGCAAGCAGCGTCTTTGGCAAAAACAAGTGTCTAAGCAAGGCTTAACGGCAGGTGTCAATGCTGCTGATGGCATTGTGGTTGCAGGAAATGCCAAAGGTCAATTGTTTGCTTTAGATCAGCAAACAGGTGAACAAAAGTGGGTTGCAAAGTTAACAGGAGCAATTCTTGCACCATCGTTAATTCAAGCAGGCCGTGTGGTGACTGTAAGTAATGACGGCACGGTATATGCACACAATGCCGAAACAGGTCAATTGGTTTGGACTTACAATTTGCCAAACGTGCAATTTAGCTTACGTGGCATGGCGGCACCCGTTGCGCTCGATTCACGTACTGTGCTGATTGCTTCAGCAAATGCCTATGTATATGCACTGGATATTGTGACAGGTGTACCACGTATGCAGCGCCGTGTTGCTATAAGTGAAGGCCGTTCAGACATTCAACGCTTAAATGACATTGATGGTGACCCTGTGGTTGCGGGTCAATTCTTGGTGACGACAAGCTACCAAGGTCAGGTCACTGTATTGGACTTGGCTTCACAACAAGTGATTTGGAGTGAAGATGCAAGTAGTACCAAACGCCCAGAAGTCGCGGGAAATGGTGTATTTGTCAGCACTGCAGATGGCAAAATTGCAGCTTATGAAATCACATCTGGACAAGCACTTTGGGAAAATGACATTTTACTGAACCGTCGTTTATCTAATCCTGTATTGTTTGGAAAATATTTGGTGGTCGGTGATTTAGATGGTGTTTTACACCTCATTGATCCAAGCTCAGGCCAACTGGTTGGACGTTCAAAAACCAATGGCGAAGTCCGTTCTTTGCGTGTAATAGACAATCAACTCTATGTGGCAACGCAAAAGGGCGCATTAAGCGTTTGGCAGAACCGCTAATTTTGTTCTGACTTTTATGCTAAAATAGTCGTCCGTATTTTTACGCGGGGTAATTGAATCATCAATACCCCGTGTTTTTATTTAATAGGGTGGTCGATGTTCTCTTTGTCGTTTGCGTAGTCGCAACGCTGAACCCAACATCCATACTCTGTTCTTTCTTCCACAGTTTCGGATGTACAGACCATTGAAACTGACTGATCTTGAATAAAGGTTAATCTATGAAACCCGTAATTGCGCTCATTGGTCGTCCTAACGTCGGAAAATCAACGCTGTTTAACCAGATTACCAAGAGCCGTGATGCACTTGTTGCTGACTTTGCAGGTCTGACACGTGACCGCAAATATGGTGATGCAAGCTATCAAAATAAATCTTTCATTGTGGTCGATACCGGCGGTATTGGCGAAAGTGAAGGCGGCATCGACTCATATATGGCTGAACAATCTAAAACAGCCATCCACGAAGCCGATATCATCATTTTTGTGGTCGATGCACGTGCAGGCTTGTTAGCATCGGATGAGCAAATTGCCCGTGAATTGCGTACTTTGGGCAAAAAAGTATTCTTGGTGGCGAACAAAGTAGATGGCGTACATGCCGAAGCCGCTTTGGTTGAATTCTTTAAATTGGGAATGGGGGAGCCATTGCAAGTGGCTGCTAGTCATGGTCGAGGCGTTCAGCAAATGCTGGAAGACGTTTTGGCAGATGTTCCTGAAGATGAAAACCCAGATGCACGTGATCAAGATACAGGTTTGCGTTTAGCCATTATTGGACGTCCAAACGTGGGTAAATCGACACTGGTTAACCGTTTGTTGGGCGAAGAACGTGTGGTGGCATATGATCAGCCAGGTACAACACGTGACTCTGTCTATATTCCGTTTGAGCGCAATGAACGTAAATACACCTTAATTGATACTGCAGGTGTGCGTCGTAAAGGTAAGGTCGATGAAATGATCGAGAAATTCTCGATTGTCAAAACCTTGCAAGCCATGAAAGATGCACACGTGGTGGTGATTGTGGTGGATGCACGTGATGGCATTGTCGAGCAAGATTTACATTTAATTGGTTATGCGCTTGAAGCTGGGCGTGCCATGGTAATTGCGATTAACAAATGGGACAATATGTCCGAATATGATCGCAAACAATGTAAATTAGATGTTGAGCGTCGTTTTGACTTTATTCCATGGGCAAAAATTCACCTAATTTCTGCCTTGCATGGTACAGGTGTGGGCGATTTATATCCTTCTATTCACCGTGCTTATGAAGCATCGCACTTAAAAGTGTCACCTGCGAAACTGACCCAGATTTTGAATGATGCAACAGATGCACACCATCCACCTAAGGTGCAAGGTCGTGCTATTAAAATGCGTTATGCACACATGGGTGGACAGAACCCGCCAACCATCGTGATTCATGGGAATAAGGTCGATAAAACCCCTGCAGATTACCGCCGCTATTTAGAAAATGTGTTCCGTAAAGTCTATAAGCTAGAAGGTACACCTGTAAAAATTGAATTCAAAACCTCTGAAAACCCATTTGAAGGACGTAAGTCACAAGTAGATGAGCGCACAGCGGCACGTCGTCGTCGTTATGTGCAGAAGTTTAAGAAAGCCGAGAAGAAGTTTAAGCGAGGCTAAGGCTTAAACTTTGACGAGTTTGATAAAAAAATCCCGAATTCACATTCGGGATTTTTTTGAGCGACTTAATTTAAAAAAGATAGATGTAGAATTAATGACGCTTCGCCAATAAGCTATTGGATAGACGATTTAACCATTGCGGACTAATACTCGAAAGTTGCATCAGGGTTTTGGCTTTTAAACCAACTGCACGATGCGTATTGGTAAGAATTGAATCTTTAACCGTCGCTTGCTGATATACCACCTGAGCAACATCTTCTGTTGATAAATGCACACCCATGTTTTGAATGGTGGCTGCATCCATATCTTTCACCATTGCAGTTTGTACAAATAGCGGCATGACATCTAAGACCCTAATACCGTATTTTTGCCACTCTATATCTAAACCTTCCGTAATGCCACGCACTGCAAATTTTGAGGCAGAATAAGAAATTAAATCGGCTTGTCCATAAATCGCAGATGCTGAAGATAAGTTAATCACCCGTGCAAAACTTGCTTGTTTTAAATAAGGCAAAGCTGAATGACAGCCGTTCAACACACCATTTACATTCACCGCCATAGTTCGATGATGCGCTTCTATAGGGGTGTTCTCAAATGCGCCTGAGTAGAGAATTCCTGCATTATTCACCAAAATATTCAGCTCACCTGCCCATTGGCAAAAATCAGATAATGCAGTTTGCCAACTCGCATAGTCCGCTACATCAAGTAAACCTGCATGTGCACGCTCACCCAATTGGTCTGCCAATTGCTGCGCTTGTGCGAGATGAATATCATAAATACCAACACGGTAACCTTGTTGATAAAACAATTGTGCGATTGCCGCACCAATGCCTTGTGCAGCGCCACTAATCAAGATACTGTGCATTTGAACTTGCTCCCTGATCTTATTTTTGTTGTGCATATCGTCTTTGCTGTCTGAGCATAACAAAAAATAGCTACATTCGTGCAATAAATTGAAATAAGGAACAACCCATGCAGCAATTGCTTTCAATCATGCAACAGTTACGTCAACAATGCCCGTGGGATCAAAAACAAACCCCAGAAAGTTTGACTCAATATGCGATTGAAGAAGCGTATGAAGTTGAAGCGGCGGTACGCTCAGGCAAGGTGGATGATGTACGTGATGAGCTAGGTGATTTGTTGTTGCAAGTGGTGTTTCAGGCACAAATGTATAGCGAGCAAGGTGCATTTAATTTTCAGGATGTGGTGCAAGCCATTTGCGATAAATTGATCCGTCGGCATCCGCATGTGTTTCAGGCTGAGCAGTTTGCACAGCTCAGCGCAGAAGATGTGGCTGCCTTATGGAAAACCATCAAACAACAAGAAAAACAGGGTAAAGCAAAGTCCCGTTTAGATGAAGTGAAACACGCACCCGCCTTGGTGCAAGCACAGCAAATTCAACAGCATGCGGCACAATTGGCCTTTGATTTTCATACTGTGCAAGATGCTTTTGGTAAGTTAGAAGAAGAATTGCAAAAATTACAACAGGCGATTCAGCAGCAACAATCCGACGAAATACGGGATGAATTTGGTGATTGTTTGTTTTCTTTAATCAATGTTGGACGTAAACTTGGCTTATCCAGTGAGATGGCATTATTGGGTACGATTCATAAATTTAGAACACGCTTTGCTTTCATTGAAGATCAGGCCAAATTACAACAAAAAACAATAGAAGATATGACTTTAGAAGAAATGGATCAACTTTGGGAGCAGGCAAAACAACAATTAGAATGACAGGTTTTGCGGCAACATGAATATATCGCAGCAGTTAAAAACATCTTTTCGCTTTTGTTCTTTCGGATGGCAGTACTTGCTTGCATTGCTGTTATGTAGTATCAGCATGTGGAGTACAGCACAAAATGTGCAGTCCAGGCCTGCGCAGGTGAATGGCTACAGCTATGATCAAAACTATTTAAAATGGAAAGCACAGCAAGCCGCGCAAGATCAGCGTTTAAGTGTGACTCAAACCGCATCATCAAGCGAAGCACATTATTTAGCGCGTCCTACTCAGCAAAGTGCGCATTCAAATCAGGTGCGTTTAAATAGTGCTTCACTAGAACAATTGCAGCAATTGTCTGGGGTGGGTATGAAAAAAGCACAAGCGATTGTGGAATACCGAAAACAAAATGGAAAATTTCAAAGTATTGAAGAACTTCAGCAAGTCAAAGGGATTGGACCTGCCTTATTTGCCAAGAATAAGCATAAGTTGGCATTGTAGCTGCAAGCAGAATTTTAGCACTGCACATTGCAAAATTAGCGTGTGAATCAAATTGCCCTTTGATTGTGTTAGGGATATGATTAGCGACATCTTATCTGTTTTACGTTCAGACGTAGGAGACAGCGTCTTTTGCAAACTTTGCGCGCGTCAAAATGTGGTTTATCTACCGCTCAATTACCTTCTTCCATTTTAGATGTTCTAGATGCTTTAACCAAAGCAGGCTATGAAGCCTATATCGTCGGTGGTGGAGTTCGTGACTTAATGTTAGGGCTAAATCCGAAGGATTTTGATGCCGTAACGAATGCTACACCCTCACAAGTGAAAGAAGTTTTCGGACGACGTTGCCGAATTATAGGACGACGTTTTGAGCTGGCGCATGTCTATGCAGGGCGTGAACTAATTGAAGTGGCCACTTTCCGTGCGCCACCGAAAAAAGCTGTGACGTCTGCGGCGGGGATGATTCTGCGCGATAATAACTGGGGCACAATCGAGCAGGATTCTGCCCGTCGTGACTTTTCAATCAATGCGTTGTATTACCAGCCACGTAAAGGCATCGTGCTCGATTTTTGCAATGCTGTAGATGATATTAAGCACAGAAACTTGCGCTTATTGGGCGATCCAACCTTACGTTTTGAAGAAGACCCAGTGCGTATGCTGCGTACTTTGCGTTTTGCTGCTAAATTAAATTTCAATATTGATCCAAAAATTCTTAAAATTTTTACGCCTGAAATGACGCAGTTATTGCGTGATGTTTCGCCACACCGTTTATATGATGAGTCGCAAAAACTCTTTACGATGGGACATTTAAACAAAGTCCTGCCGATGTTGATTAAGTTTGGTATTTGGCGTCAGTTATTTGCTGATATCAAACCAGACATCAACTCATTTATTGAACGTGCAGCAAAAAATACCGATCAACGGATTGCGATTGGTAAAACCATAAACCCTGCATTTTTTTATGCGGTGCTGTTGTGGCAACCATTCTTAGAGCGTTGTGACTTTTATCTGTCTAAAGGTGTGGTGGCCGCCGAAGCGCGAGCACAAGCTGGTTTAGATGTACTAAAACGTCAGGCGACACGTACCATTATTCCGCGCTTTGCTGAAACTTTTATTCGTGAAGTCTGGGAAATGCAAACCCGTTTATTGCAACCGAAACCACAGCAAATTGAAGCATTGTCTGGGCATGCACGTTTCCGTGCAGGGTTTGACTTTTTATTACTGCGTGAAAAAGCAGGTGATAGCTCGACTTTAGGGATGGGACAGTGGTGGGATGCCTACCAACTCATGAGCGCCGATGAAAAAGAACGTGCGATTGCTCAGTACAATCGACTACGAGCCAAGAGCCGCCGTAAAACAGCTCAAGAGCCTGTTGATGTGACACCAGCAACACATGCTGCTGATTTAATTGAACCTTTGGTGAATGAGCCTGAGCCTCGTAGTCGTCGGGCCCGTAAAGCCAAACAGTATGAAGAAAATCGAGCACAATTGACTGCTACAGCAAGCAGTTCAGGTATTGGTGCAGATCATCCAATTTTAAAACGTAAACGTGTGCAACGTGATTTAAGCCAAGTGATTTTTGGGCCAACGCAATGAGCAACATCACCTATATTGGTTTAGGCAGTAATTTGGGCGATTCGCGTCAAATTTTGACTGAAGCGGTGCAAAAACTGGCAACACTAGGGCAAGTGGAGACATCTAAACTGTATCAAAGCCCACCCATGGGACCACAAGATCAGCCTAATTATTTGAATGCTGTGGTACGTTTAGATACCGAACTTGAAGCGTTGGCATTGTTAGATGAATTACAGCGTTTTGAACAAGAGTCAGGTCGGGTACGTTTACGCCATTGGGGTGAGCGTACGCTAGATTTAGACTTGTTGATTTATGCTGATGCCAATATTCAAAATGAACGTCTGACTGTACCGCATGTAGGGGTATTAGAACGTGATTTTGTCGTCATCCCGCTGTTAGATTTAGATGCTAACTTAAGTGTCAAAGGACAATTATTAAAACACTCACCATTGCTTGAACATCCGAGCTTAACTGTTGTGGATGCAGGCAATTGGGCAGGGCTATAAAGTTTTAAATTAAGCATGCGTGATGCTTTTTCCATAGAGGAATATTTTCATGATTAGTTTAAGTGACCTCAGAAAATTTAAAGCGGAAGGTCGAAAATTCTCCTGCTTAACTTGCTATGATGCAAGCATGGCGAAAGCAATGGAAATTGCTGAAATTGATACGATTTTAATTGGTGATTCTTTGGGTATGTCTATTCAGGGACGTGACTCAACCTTGCCTGTCAGCGTGGCGGATATGGCTTATCACACTGCGGCGGTGCGTCGTGGTAATCAACACGCTTTTATTTTGACTGACTTACCATTTATGAGTTATGCCACCTTAAATGATGCATTGCAAAGCTCCAAAGAAGTGATGCAGGCGGGTGCGCAAATGGTCAAAATGGAAGGTGGTGCATGGCTCAGTGAAACCGTTGCAACACTGACTCGTAATGGTATTCCTGTCTGTGTGCACTTAGGTTTAACGCCACAATCGGTGCATGTATTTGGGGGTTATAAATTACAGGCACGTACCCGGGAAGCTGCAGACAAACTAATTGCTGACTGTAAAGCTGTTGTAGAAGCTGGTGCGGCGATTCTATTATTAGAATGTGTGCCAGCTCAGCTAGGTCAAGAAATTTCTGCCTTGTTCCCTGAAATTCCAGTAATTGGAATTGGCGCGGGCGCAGACACTGATGGTCAGGTATTGGTGGTGCAAGACATGCTGGGGCTGACTTTTGGTCGTGTCGCAAAATTCGTGCGTAACTTCATGAAAGAACAAGCGGGTGAAAATGCGATTTTAGATGCGTTTAAAGCCTATCATGCTGCAGTTCAAGATGGTTCTTTCCCAGCACGTGAACAAACTTTCCAAGTCGAGTTGTAATATGAAAACTGAAACCACAATTCAAGGCTTAGCGGCTTCATTACAGCCTGCACGCGCTGCACGAAAAACCATTGGTTTTGTTCCGACCATGGGCAATTTGCACGAAGGGCATTTAACCTTAGTGCGCGAAGCGAAAAAAATATGTGATGTGGTGGTGGTCAGTATTTTTGTCAATCCAATTCAATTTGGGCCTAATGAAGATTTTGATAGTTATCCACGAACTTTAGACCAAGACAGTCAATTGTTGGCAGAGGTTGGTTGCGACATTATTTTTGCACCTTCAGTTGAGCAAATGTATGGCAACAAACCACGTTTGACCAATATTTCAGTGAGCGAGATTACGGCAGACTTATGTGGTTTGCAGCGTCCTGGACACTTTGATGGTGTTGCGGTGGTCGTGACCAAATTATTCAATATGGTACAGCCAAACTATGCTTTCTTTGGTGAAAAAGACTATCAACAATTGGCAGTCATTCGCCAGTTTGTACGCGACTTGAATATTCCGCTAGAGGTGATTGGTGTGCCAATTGTTCGTGCGGCAGATGGTTTGGCACTCAGTTCACGCAATGGTTATTTGAGCGCAGAACAGCGTCAAATTGCACCGACAATCTATCAAAGTTTAAAGGTTGCTGCACACGCATTACAACAAGGTGAAACTTTGTCACAAGTGTTAGCGAATATTAAAGCAACATTGACAGCGGCAGGCTTTGTTGTGGACTATGTAGAGGCGCGTACAACAGAACTACAGAAAATTGAAGCATTTAGTGAAGATATAGTGTTGTTCGTTGCGGCAAAATTGGGCAATACACGTTTAATTGATAATTTGCAGGTCAAACATTCTGCATAGCTGGCAATAGAAGGGTTGCATGCCATGAAACGTATTTTGATCGTAACAGGTCAATCGGGTTCAGGAAAATCTTCGGCATTACAAGTGTTGGAAGATTTGGGTTATTACTGTATTGACAATTTACCTTTGGCATTGCTCCCCGAAATAGTGGATAAACTGGATCAGGAAAATAACTTAGAACAGTTGGCATTGGGGGTGGATGTACGTAGTACCCGTGCCGACTTGCAAGAGTTTGATTTGGTATTTGAACAACTGCAAAAGCATGGTTCAGTCGATATTATTTTTCTGACCACGCAAGATCAGGAATTGATTGCACGTTTTAGTGCATCACGCCGTCCGCATCCACTCTCTAATCGTTTTAAAAGCTTAAATGAATGTATTCAAGAAGAAAAAAACTTGTTGATGCCCATTCAGTTTCGCTCTACGGTACATATTGATACTACTGACAAAAGTGTGCATGATCTAAAACACGTATTGTTGTCTAAGCTTGGACAAACCGACAATCTTATTGTAATTTTACAATCCTTTGGCTATAAGCACGGAATTCCTTTAGATGCCGATTATGTGTTTGATGTGCGCCATTTGCCCAATCCACATTGGGATTTGGAGCTTAGGAAATATTCAGGCTTAGATGCCCCTGTGCAGGAATTTTTGCAACAAAGTTCACAAACGCATGAAATGTTTCACGACATTCAGAAGTTTTTAGAAAAATGGTTGCCAGCCTTTGCCGAAGGGCATCGACACTACATTACCATTTCAATTGGCTGTACGGGTGGGCAACACCGTTCAGTTTATATCGTTGATAGACTAAAAAAGCACTTGAGGCAAAATGGTCTATTCAAGTCTTACACCGAGAAATGAAGCACTGGTCATGATTGACACAACTGTTGACGTAATTAATAAACTAGGTTTACATGCACGGGCATCTGGGAAACTGATTGAAGTGACCACTAAATTCCGTTCGTCAATCCAAATTGGTAAAGGCGACAAATTGGTTGATGCCAAAAATATTATGTCCTTGCTCATGTTAGGTGCAGGCAAGGGAACTACTTTACGCTTGGTGATTGATGGTGCAGATGAAGAAAAAGCTTTATCTGATATTCAAGCACTGTTTGCAGCAAAATTTTACGAGGCAGATTAATCGTGGCACGTCGACCGCAACGTTTTACCGAAGATGACTTTGAATCTTTAGAAGGGCGTGCAAGTAAAACCGAACAGAAAAAAGCCGTACAACGTATGGCTGCGCTGGGCGAACAATTGGCGCAGTTAAGCGCCAAACAAATTCAAAAACTTCCAGTAGAAGAGCGTTTAATTGATGCTTTACTGGAATTGCAAAGTATTACTTCACATGAAGCTCGTCGTCGTCAGTGTCAGCGTATTGGTAAATTGTTACGTAATGAAGATGAAAGCGTAATTTTGTCTTATTTGACACCGCAGCAAGGTGCGAAAAAAACCGCACAGTTACAGCGTTGGGTAGAGCGAATTATTAAAGACGGCGACCCTGTGATTAATGATTTTAGTAAAACCTATAAAGCAGCTGAGCGTCATACGCTGCGTCAGCATGTATTGCGTATCCATCGTGATATGAAGCAGGAAATTTCTGCAGAAGAACTTGAAGCATCTAAACTTAAGTTGTTTAACTATGTGCAGCAAGTTGCTTTATTGTCAGAAAACTAAGCTATCAGAGAACCAAGTGATCAAACGCGAGCTTGTCTGATTGCAATAAAAAACGACTCATGACGAGTCGTTTTTCATTGTCTTTTATGTGTATGGATTTTCAAACTTTAGCTAAACTCACCAACTGAACGCTCTTTGGCCCATTCGCGGAGTACAAATTTTTGTAGTTTACCTGTCGACGTTTTGGGAATTTCAGTAATGACCACCTCCTTTGGCACTTTAAAACGCGCCAAATGTTGACTGCAATAAGCAATAATTTCTTCAGGGCTGACCTGTTTACCTTCTTTTAGTTCAATAAAGGCACACGGGACTTCTTGCCAACGTGGATCTGGTTTTGCCACCACTGCGGCGGTCAAAACTGCAGGATGTTGATACAACACTTCTTCGACTTCGAGTGAAGAAATATTTTCACCACCTGAAATAATTACATCTTTAGAACGGTCAGTAATTTTGGCGTAGCCATCAGGTTGGCAGACAGCTAAATCGCCCGTATGGAACCAGCCACCTGCAAAAGCTTCTGCGGTAGCTTCTGGGTTTTTCAAATAGCCTTTCATCACGATATTGCCACGGAACATAATTTCGCCCATGGTTTTGCCATCTTTTGGTAAGCGTCCGCTGAACACACCTTATGAATTCATCCTATAAGCCTTAATTTAGTCCCCACTTAAAAACAAGTGGGGACTAAAATTTATGACTACAAATCACCAGACATCCATCGCATCTCTTGCGAAAAAACGAAGAACATACAGTGCTGAATTTAAACAGCAGATCGTTCAGGCTTGTAAAGCACCGGACGTTTCAATTGCTTCGGTCGCTTTGCAACATGGATTGAATACAAATCTTGTATCCAAATGGATTCGCTTAATTGATGCTAAGCCTGGGAATGATCGCTCACCACTACCGAATAAACCTGCATTTATTGCCTTATCCTGCTCTGCACCACTAGATCCTACTCCTACTGACATGTTAACGGTTCAAATTACTTTACCCCACTCAAAAGCAGAAATTGGCTTGAAATGGCAAGTATCAGAAATATCTGCTTTAGCAGAATTACTCAAGGCACTTGCAACATGATCCGCATTGATGAAATCTGGCTTTCTACCCAACCTCTGGATATGCGAGCAGGGATGGATACTGTCATGGCTCAGGTGGTGAGAGCCTTTGGCTACATTAAACCGCATTGTGCTTACCTGTTCTGTAATAAACGTGGCCATCGTATGAAAGTGTTGGTACATGATGGACTGGGCATCTGGCTGTGTGCCAGGCGTTTGGAACAGGGAAAATTCCACTGGGCTCAAGTTCACCAAGGTGAAACCGTGGCCCTCAGCCCGGAACAGTTACAGGCATTAATCCAGGGTTTGCCCTGGCAGCGCATTGGACGACAGCAAGTGGTCACAATGCTCTAAACTAGCTTGATCCATTCTGCTATTCTCCAAACGTTCTATTTCATTCTCTTCATGACCTCAGGCATACTGGGGTCATGAATACGCTGCCTGACTTAAGCCAACTGACCCATGAACAACTGCTGGAATTCACCAGGCAGTTGGCGATGCAGCATCAGTCTTTGGCACAATCAAACCAGCAATTAGATGCCAAAGTTCAACATCTTTCTATTCTCAACCAAAAATACGAGCATGAACTGGCGCTGTTTAAACAGCACAAATTCGGCAGTAAAAACGAACATCTCACTGCAAAACAAATCCATCTATGGGACGAAGCGGTCGAAGAAGATATCGCAGCCGTTGATCTGGAATTAGAACGATTAAATGCAGATAAAACCGATGCAGGGACACAGAAAGCCACAGTCAACAAACCTAAACGTCGACCACTGCCAGATCATCTACACACCATCCGTATTGAGCATGAACCTGCATCAACCCAATGCAGTTGTGGCTGCCAGTTACGTCGTATCGGCGAAGATGTCAGTGAAAAACTGCATTTCAGACCGGCACAGTTCTATAAGGAACAGCATGTGCGTGGTAAATGGGTCTGTGATCAGTGTGACACCCTGACTCAGCAAGCGATGCCCGCCTATGTGATTGATAAAGGCATTGCTTCACCTGAACTGCTCAGCCATGTGTTGGTATCGAAATATGCCGATCATTTGCCGCTGTACCGTCAGCGCCTGATCTATCAGCGGGCGGGCATTGATCTGTCCAGATCTACTTTATCTGACTGGATTGGTCGCTGCGGTGTGGAACTGGAACCTCTGGCCAATGCCTTAAAACAGGTGGTGCTGCAACAGCGGGTGATCCATGCCGATGAAACGCCGGTCACCATCATGCGGATGGGTGATGATGAGAAAAAACCGAAGAAAGGTTATGTCTGGGCCTATGCCACTACACAGTACAATCCAGTTCAGGCGGTGATCTATGACTTTCAGGATAGTCGTTCAGGCCAGCATGCTGCAGAGTTCTTGAAAGGCTGGCAGGGTTATCTAGTCTGTGATGATTACAGTGGTTATAAAGCACGCTTTAAATCAGGCCAGGTCATAGAGGTGGGCTGCATGGCGCATGCACGTCGTAAATTCCATGAACTGCATGTAACTGGGAAAAGTCAGGTCGCTGAACAGGCATTAGTGCTGATTCAGAAACTGTATGCGATAGAAGCAGAGCTCAGGAAAAAGACCGATGGTACAGCGGAAGACCGCCGCGAATACCGACAACAGCATAGTCAACCAGTGATGCAACAACTATATGAATGGCTCAACCAACATTATCTGACAGTGCCATCGAGTTCTCCCACCGCCAAGGCCATCAATTACACTCTGAAGCGTTGGCCAGCTTTAAGCCGCTATCTGGATGATGGCAATCTACCGATTTGCAATAATTGGATTGAAAATCAGATGCGTCCCTGGGCCTTGGGGCGCAAGAACTGGCTGTTTGCAGGTTCGCTGCGCAGTGGTCAGCGAGCGGCAAACATCATGACGTTAATCCAGTCAGCAAAGCTGAATGGCTTGGATCCGTATGCCTATTTAAGTGATGTGCTGAAAAGGCTGCCGACACACAAAGTGACCCAAATTGAAGAGTTACTGCCACACCGCTGGAAACCTAAATCGAATTAAAAAATAGGCATGGGGTTCAGCGGACGCTTACGTCTTTTGGTACAGGTTGCATGGTTTCAGGGTCTAAAACCTTCATACCATCTTGCAACGGATAAGGCACGCCTTGTCGCGAATGTAACTGTGCCTGTTCCTGAATGGATAGGTCGCTCCATCCTGCTTGAGAAGCACACAACGCAGATGGGCCATAGGTTTCAGTTAAGCCATAAACGTGAGTCACATTAATGCCAATATTGCGCATGCCCTCAATAATTGCTGCTGGCGGCGCAGCACCCGCAACCATCACTTCGACACGGTGATCAAACTGAGTCTTTTTCTGTTCTGGGGTGTTAATGAGCATCGACAAAACAATTGGCGCACCGCAGAAATAATCGACTTTGTGCTCTGCGATTAATTTAAAAATCAGTTCAGGGTCGACTTTACGTAAGCAGATATTGGTGCCACCGTTGGCCGCCATTGTCCATGCAAAACACCAGCCATTACAGTGGAATAGGGGCAATGTCCATAGGTAGATTGCACGTGGGGTCATTCCGCAGGCAATAATATTACTGGCTGCATTAATGTAAGCACCACGATGATGATAGACCACGCCCTTCGGGTTGCCTGTCGTGCCAGACGTATAGTTCAGGCTAATTGCATCCCATTCATCTTGAGGTAAATGCCATTCAAAATTCGGGTCACCTGCAGACAGCCAAGTTTCGTATTCAATCTGTCCGATGCTAAGGGCGTTGGCAGCATGTTCATATTCTGTATCGCTGACATCAATCACATAAACTTCATGATTAACCATCTCTAACGCTTCTTGTGCTAAAGCTGCAAATTCAGGGTCCACCAAAAGCACTTTGGATTCTGCGTGATTAAGCATAAATGCCAGTGTTTTAGCATCCAGACGAGTGTTTAGTGTATTCAGCACTGCACCTGCCATTGGTACGGCAAAGTGTGCTTCTAGCATGGCGGGAACATTAGGGAGCAGCACCGAAACAGTATCATTTTTGCTGATGCCTAAATTTTGAAGTTGATGCGCAAATTGGCAGCAGCGCAAATAAGTTTCGCGCCAGGTAATTTGACGGGAACCGTGAATAATTGCGTTTTGGTGAGGGTAAATATAAGCTGCCCGTTCTAAGTAACGTAACGGGGACAAGGCGACAAAGTTCGCAGGGGTACGCGGTAGTTCATCGTATGCGCTGACCATTATTATTCTCCATATGTGTCGTTATTTTATCCATCAGAGGGTCTGCTGACATTTCATGCATGACTTGCGCTGTAGGCTAAAACTGAGCAGATCAGGCATGAAACGCGGGGAATAGTGGGTCTATTGCCAAGTTTCATAACGCAATCTGGGAAAGTTTTAGCCACAGCCTTTCAGGACGAGCATATTTTTTGCTGCTATTGCGTTATGAGTCAGTCATTTAGAATGCTAAATTTCCAGCCTCATGCCTTATATCAGCTAAAAAATATGCGTTGTCGCAAACATGGATGAATTGTCAACAGACCCTAAAAGATAGGGACTTTATGGCAGCTTTGCAGTTATGCTTTAGTCGAAAATCTGTTGTTTTTATTTTGAATCACTTGTAAGTACGTTTAAAAATTAGTTTAAGTAAAATTTAGCAGCTATTTTTTATTCAATAAAAATAGTAGCTTATTGGAAAATATTAACTTATTCTGTCATTTGGCTTTTATAGAGTGATGGGCTGAGACCTGTCCAACGCTTAAATGCACGTCGAAATTCGCGTAATTCACTAAAGCCAAGTTGTTGGCTAATTTCAGTCATGCTCAAAGGCTGTTGTAGCAGTTGTTTGGCTTTATTTTCCAAAACGTGTTGGCGCAGGTTTTGGAAGTTGCAGCCTTCGGCAAGTAATTGTCTGCGTAAATGTCTTTCGCTCATTTGAAAATGTTGTGCCGCTTGGTGCATATCAAAGTGCTGAGGTAAATGCTGTTCGATTAGATAACTCAACACGTGTGCATATTGCTGTTGATTAATCGCCTGCATATCCTGATACGCTTGTTGGCAGACACGCAGGGCGGTGCTGTAATTGGCGGCACTAGAGGTTTTAATTTGGCGTCCTAAAATCTCTGGTCGGAACACCAAAGCATTCATGTATGATGAAAAGTGCAGAGGACATTGATAATGCACCTGATAAGCCTCTAAATAGTCGGGTTGGGCAAAACTAAAATGCACTTCGACCAAATCTTGATGATTGCCAAGCATGACGTCTAAGCAGCTAACAATACTGGAGAGGACTTCATCGCAAAAAAAGCGCAGTAAGTTCCCCGTGGGATAACGCTCTTTCATCACCAGTGTAGGAGAGGTCGAGGAAAAATCGTACTCCAAATCCATCACACTGCCTGAAATGGGATGGTACTGCAGTCCTGTCTGTAAGGCTTCTACAACATTTTGACTGGATACCATGGCAAAACCGAGCATGCCCATGGAAATCAGCCCCTTGTCACGTCCAATTTCTAAGCCTAAATGTGCACATTGAGTGTCTTGCAGGGCGCGTGTCACCACTTTGCAAATATCTTGAAATGAAACAAAACCATTGCCTTGGACGATTTGATCAAGATCTTGAGAAATTCCCTGAAACCATGGTTGATAGGGGATCTGTTGTTCTTTGGCGTAATGAATCAGACCTGACAATAAGGCAGGCGGCACGTGCTGCAGCAAGTAGTTTGAAGTTGCTGACATAAGTCCGATTATCCCCCCATGCCATTGTTGCTTTGCCCCTTATTTGCCGTGATGCAATTTTGTTTAATGGCATTGATCAGCGTCATGACTGATTGTATAGATGAAAAGGAATACGATTGCAATGTATTTGGTGGGTTGGGATAAACAGGAAATTCATATTCAGCCAAAAGGGCTTGCCATGTTTGGTTATGGCAACTGGAAACATCGTGCCTATGAACAACGAACAGCTTTATTTGCCCGCAGTATTTGTATTCAAACCTTAGACAATGACTTATTAATTTTTTGCTGTCTGGATATGGGGTGTGTGACCTATGCCATGCGTCATTTAGCGATACAGCGTTTACAGCGTAAACTGGGGGAGCGTTTTCAGCCGCAGCGTTTGGTATTGATGGCAACGCATACTCATTCTGCACCTGGCGGTTGTGCACATGAAGCGTTGTACAATATGCCCACACCTGGTTTTGTGCCTGAACATTTAAATGCAGTGGTCGATGCGATTGTGAGCGGTGTGCTCAAAGCTTTGGCGACCCAGAAAAAACCGATATTTATATGAGCAATGGTCGTTTTGCAGAAGAAACGCCAGTGGCATGGAATCGCTCTTTAACAGCGTATAACCGTAATCCTGATGTATCTCGTAGAACGCTGGAACAGGCACATTTGGCCTTAGATCGTGATATGCAATTGCTTGGTTTTTATCGCGAAGGTAATTTACAGGCAGTTTTTTCTTTATTTGGGGTGCATGCTACCTGTTTAAGCAGTCGTTTAAGCGCTCATGATGGTGATAACAAAGGTTATGCCGCACTTTGTACCGAGCGTGCACTGCAACAACGTGGGGTCAAAAATCCTGTAGCAATTTTTGCCCAAGCCGCAGCGGGTGATGTTTCTCCACATTATCATGGCCCTGAGCAGTCACAGGTACGTGCTGCAATGCGCGATGAAAAAAGAATACGAATATACACAGCAAAATGGTCGCTATCAAAGTGAATTGGCACTGAAAGCTTTGGCACATAGAGGTACGCCGTTAATGGGAGCTTTAGATGCTGTGTGCCATTATGTCGATTTAAGCAATATTGAAATTCCAGTTGAATTTGCGATGGGGCAAACAGATGCAAAAACCAGTGCAGCCTGTCATGGTGCAGCATTTTTTGCAGGAACACCTGTAGATGGTGCAGGTGTGGCACAACCGATTTTTAAAGGTATGCAATGGTTAGCGTAGCGAGTGAAAAAGAAAAAGTTGAGTAATCCTCAAGCCGCAGATTATACCTATTATCAACAGCTATATGCCTCACAAGGCCCCAAAGATATTGTGCTGGAATGTGGTTCTAAAACCATTTTTGGCAAGCCACTGAATCATTATCCTAAATTTTTAGACAAACTGATTGCAGAAATGAACAAGCAGGCCAGTGTAGGCGCAATTGATCATAGCTTGTTGGTACCGAATGTAGTGCCATTACAATTAATTAAAATTGGCGACTTAACCTTGCTGTGCTGTCCTGGGGAAATTACTACTGTTGCAGCTAAGCGGCTCAAAGTAACCGTACAACAAGAATTGGAATCGACTCAAAAAGTATGGTTGGCTTCATATTGCAATGATTATATGGGCTATGTGACCACCTTCGAGGAATATCAACAACAAGCCTATGAAGGTGGTCACACTTTATATGGACAGTGGACTTTGGCAGCGTTGCAAACTAAATTTCAATATTTCGCAGAGCAATTGAATTTGCCTATTCCACAACGCGATACAGCATCGTTATTACCGCCCGCTGTACCTTTGGATGAATTAGAAAAAAGAACATATCGTGACAGTTTGAAAGCTAATGCGCTAAATGAATTGTAGTTTTTTTATACATTGTTCCATGTGAAACATATTCTAAATCATGTACTAGTCAGGAGGTTAATCTAAATCAATATGGATAGAGAGGTCATTTATCTCATCCATGTGTCTCTATTTTTTTAATGCGGTACTTTAAAAAGTAACGCAAAACAAACTGCAATAAAAATAAATGCCACGCAGAAAAAGGAAGGATTATGAAACAGCGTTGGAGTAACTGGTCTGGAAAGCAAACAGCCTATCCAGACTTTTTACAGCCGAAAAATGTAGATGAACTGAAAAAAATTGTGCGAAAGCACGACAAAATTAGAATGGTCGGAGCAGGGCATTCCTTTAGCCCCTTAGCCACAAC
The DNA here is from genome assembly GCF_021560715.1 of Acinetobacter sp. SCLZS86. Classification (NCBI taxonomy): domain Bacteria; kingdom Pseudomonadati; phylum Pseudomonadota; class Gammaproteobacteria; order Moraxellales; family Moraxellaceae; genus Acinetobacter; species Acinetobacter sp. SCLZS86. Next base: position 2,473,746 of record NZ_CP090864.1, on the reverse strand, counting down.
CGATGATGTGATGGTGAATTTAGATCATATTCAGGGGGTGCATCAATTTAATGCACAAAAGCAGCAATGCACCTTACATGCAGGGACTCGGCTGTACAAACTGGGTGAATGTCTAGCACCGATTCATCAGGCGCTGCAAAATCAGGGCGATATTGATCATCAGAGTTTGGCAGGTGTGGTTGCAACAGGAACACATGGCACAGGTGTGGATTTACCTTGTCTATCGGCTTTGGTGACTGATTTTGAACTGCTCACAGCAGAGGGTGAGGTGTTGCAATGTTCACCTGAACACAATGCTGAAATTTTTCAGGCAGGTCGGGTCGCGCTGGGCAGTTTTGGGGTGATGACCAAAATCACTTTACAAAACCGTTCGCGCTATAAACTCAAAGAGCAGCTACGTTTATGTGCCTTGAGTGATATTTATCAATATATAGACCGTTGGAAGCATCAACATCGCCATATTGAGTTTTGGGCATTTTTACACAGTGATCAGGTGATTTTAAAAACCTTAGATGAGAGCCGAGGATTGACGGATCCTCGTCCGCAACATTGGTTATCAGAAGACCGTTTATTAAATTTTTGTTCGGAAATAATCCGTGTTTTTCCACAGTTAAATCCGTATTTACAATCTTTGTTGGGCGTGTTTATCAAACCGAGTACTCATGTCGATTGGTCGAGTCAAATTTTCCCAACGCCACGCAATACCAAATTTAACGAAATGGAATACCAATTGCCTGCCGAGCAAGGTTTGGCGTGTTTAGAAGAATTATTGGCGGTTTTGAAACAACAGCGTGTCGCCATGTTTTTCCCAATCGAGTTTCGCTATGTCAAAGGCGATGATATTTGGCTGAGTCCTTTTTATGGACGGGATTCGGTGTCTATTTCAATCCACCAATTTTATAAACAAGATTGCCAACATATTTTTAAATGGGTTGAACCGATTTTACAAAAATATCAGGGACGTCCACATTGGGGCAAATTGCACAGTATGCAAGCGGATCAATTACGTGAGTTATATCCAAAATGGGATGATTTTATTCAACTTCTTGAACAGCTTAATCTACAGCAAAAATGGGTTAATCCATATTTAAGACAAATTTTCACGACTCCAAGTTTGCGTGCAGCGCGATATTCAATAAACAACTCAAGCAATCGCAAAATAAGAGCATTCAATTAGGGAGCGTGACATGCACAGAGATTATTTTTAGAAACTCAACCAAAGTTTTCAGCATCAGGATACAGGAACACCACAACTGATTGTGGATATAGCACGTTTTCAGCATAACTTGGATTATGTTGCAGCGCATTTGCCTGCACGGTTGCAACCACGACTGGTGGTGTAATCGCTAGCGTGTTTGGAAATATTGCAACATGCAAGCCAAAATCTGAATACGCAACGTTTTATGTTGTTTCATCTGCCACATTTGTATGAAGTGATGCAGCACTTTCCACAAGCAGATGTACTGTTTGGCAAGCCAATGCCAATACGTGCGGTAGATGCTTTTTATCAGCAGGTGATGGCGTCTGCTGAGAATATCCAATTGCATTTACAATGGTTGGTTGATCAACCTGCACGTTTACAACAGTATTTACATTTGGCACAACAACGCCAGCTTTGTTTGAATATTAATCTTGAAATTGATATCGGTTTGCATCGTGGTGGGGCGCAAGATCATGCTGGATTTATGCAAATGCTGGAATTGATTCAGCAGCATCCACAACATTTAAAACTGTCAGGTTTGATGGGGTACGATGCGCATGTGGTGAAATTACCAAATGTATTTCATGCACAAGCCAAAGCCTATCAACACTCACAGCAGCAATATAGAAATTATAAACAACTGATTCAGCATCATTTTCCAAAGTTGTGGCAGGATGACTTGTGTTTTAACGGTGGTGGTAGCCTGACATTTATGCAGCATTGTCAGCACAGTGAATGTAATGATCTGGCTTTTGGTTCGATGTTGCTTAAACCCAGTGATTTTGATTTAAAAATCTTGTCAGATTTGCAATCGGCTTTGTGGATTGCAACACCTGTTTTAAAGGTATTGGCTGCGGTACAAGTGCCAGGCTTAGATCGTTTGCAGTCCTATTTGCCACAATCCAATCAAGCCGTTTTTGTTTATGGTGGCTATTGGATGGGAGATTATGTTTATCCTGAGAGCAGTCATCCACACGCCTTATACGGACGCAGTAGCAATCAAGAGTTGGTTCAAGTACCCAAACAGTATCGCATTCAAATAGAGGATTATGTATTTTTACGCCCGCAACAGAGTGAGGCGGTGTTACCACACTTTGAAGCGGTGTATGCCTATCAACATGGACAATACACGCCTTGGGCAACATTTAGGGAATAAAAACAGCTGAAATACCGATTCTTTGGCTTTTTTAGGACACAATGGTTTAAACCTGTACGCAAGCCGTGTAAAATTTAAGGCGCTTTTTTATTTATACACCGTTTTTATCTTTTGAGGGTTTCCCTTAATCATAATCTCGCGGTGATATGCTCCATGGTACGGGGCATCACTCCTTAAGGATTTTTATCTATGCCTATTATCACTTTGCCAAATGGCGATCAAAAACAGTTTGATCAAGCCGTATCTGTGATGGAAGTTGCTCAAAGCATCGGTCCAGGTCTTGCCAAAAATACAGTTGCTGGACGTGTGAATGATCGTTTAGTCGATGCTTGCGATTTAATTACCGAAGATGCAACCCTACAAATTATTACGCCTAAAGATGAAGAAGGTGTAGAAATTATCCGTCACTCATGTGCGCACTTGGTGGGGCATGCGGTAAAACAGCTTTTTCCTGAAGCAAAAATGGTGATTGGTCCTGTTATTGAAGAAGGTTTCTACTATGACATCTGGATGCCACGCCCATTTACATTAGATGACATGGCCGCAATCGAAGAGCGTATGAAAAAGCTCATCGACCAAGATTATGATGTTGTAAAAAAAATGACCCCGCGTGATGAAGTGATTGCAGAATTCACAGCACGTGGCGAAGAATATAAATTACGTTTGATTGCAGACATGCCAAACGAAACCCAGATGGGCTTGTACTATCACCAAGACTATTTGGATATGTGCCGTGGTCCACACGTTCCGAACACTAAATTCTTAAAGTCGTTCAAACTCACCAAAATTTCTGGCGCTTACTGGCGCGGTGATGCCAAAAACGAACAGTTACAACGTATCTATGGTACGGCTTGGGCAGACAAAAAGCAGCTCGCAGCGTATATCAAACGTATTGAAGAAGCAGAAAAACGTGACCACCGTAAAATTGGTAAAGCTTTGGACTTGTTCCACATGCAGGAAGAAGCGCCAGGCATGGTGTTCTGGCATCCAAATGGCTGGACGATTTACCAAGTACTTGAACAATACATGCGTAAAGTACAACAAGACAATGGTTACCTAGAAATTCGTACCCCGCAAGTGGTCGATTTTACGTTATGGGAAAAATCAGGACATGCTGCCAACTACGCAGACAATATGTTCACGACCCATTCTGAAAACCGTAACTATGCAGTAAAACCAATGAACTGCCCATGTCACGTACAAGTCTTTAACCAAGGGCTTAAGTCGTATCGTGATTTGCCAATTCGTCTGGCAGAATTTGGTTCATGTCACCGTAACGAGCCATCTGGTTCATTGCACGGCATTATGCGCGTACGTGGCTTTACTCAAGATGATGCGCATATTTTCTGTACCAAAGAACAAATTGGGCCAGAAGTTGCAGACTTCATCAAACTGACTTTAGATGTGTATAAAGATTTCGGTTTTGAAGAGGTGCAAATGAAGCTGTCTACACGTCCTGAAAAACGTGTGGGAGATGATGCACTTTGGGATATGGCAGAAAAATCTTTGGCAGATGCTTTGGATGCTGCAGGTCTGGAATGGGAGTTGCAACCAGGTGAAGGCGCGTTCTACGGTCCGAAAATTGAATTCTCACTGAAAGACTGCTTAGGTCGTGTGTGGCAATGTGGTACAATCCAGTGTGACTTTAACTTGCCTGAACGTTTAGAGGCATCTTATGTCACTGAAGACAATGATCGTGATCAGCCTGTAATGTTGCACCGTGCAATTCTTGGCAGCTTTGAACGATTTATTGGTATACTTATTGAGCACTATGCAGGCTTTATGCCACCATGGTTAGCGCCAGTGCAAGCTTGTGTGATGAATATTACTGACTCACAAGCTGCTGCAAGTGAACAGGTCGTCGCAAAACTTAAAGAAAACGGTATTCGTGCTATTTCTGACTTGAGAAATGAGAAAATCGGCTTTAAGATTCGTGAGCGTACATTAGAGCGTATTCCATACTTATTGGTACTTGGGGACCGTGAAGTGGAAGAAGGAACGGTAAACGTCCGTACTCGCTCAGGAACAAATTTGGGTACTATGTCAATTGATGCTTTCATTGACCTAGTGAAAACAGCCGTCGCAGAACGCGGCCGGTATATTGTGGAGTAACAGCGATTAAACAGCCTGACCGTAATCAACAGGGCGGAAAATCTAACCGTCCTGCTTTGAATGATGAAATTCGTGCAAAAGAAGTCCGTCTTGTAGACGAAAATGGTGAGCAAAAAGGTATTGTAAGCTTGGCTGATGCATTGCGCGCAGCAGAAAGCGTCGACCTTGATTTGGTGGAAATTGTGGCAAATGCCGAACCACCAGTATGTAAAATCATGGACTTTAACAAGCATTTGTTTGATCTAAAGCAAAAGCAGAAAGAAGCGAAGAAAAAACAGCATCAAGTACAGGTGAAAGAAATCAAGCTGCGCCCTGCGACTGATGTTGGCGATTACAACGTAAAATTACGTGCAATTATCAAATTCCTTGAAGAAGGAAACAAGGTAAAAATCACTTTACGCTTCCGTGGTCGTGAAATGGCTCACCAACAGTTAGGTTTGGCTCAATTACAAAAAGTTGAAGCTGACGTAGTTGAATATGGTGTAGTTGAACAAGCACCAAAAATGGAAGGTCGTCAAATGGGAATGCTGCTTGGTCCTAAAAAGAAAAAGTGATCCCATCTTGAACAAAAGAAGCACTGCACCTTGGCGGTGCTTTTTTTTGCGTGATGAAAGTGAGCATCTATGTTTCATGTTTATGAGATATGCCATTCGATAAAAAACTCTACGCAGCGACACGCAACAAACGCTTAAAAACATGCTATAACTAAAACCGCAGTAGAAGAATGCTGGTCAAAAAGCAAAAAAAGTAATGAAGGATAAAACATGATTGATCTTTATTATTGGGGTACGCCCAACGGTCATAAAATTAGTATTGCACTTGAAGAAATGGGCTTGGAATATCAAACTTTCCCCATCAATATTTCAGAAGATGATCAATTTCAGCCAGATTTTTTAAAAATTTCGCCCAATAATAAAATTCCTGCAATTGTCGATCAGAACGGCCCACGTGGTGAGCCAATCTCTGTGTTTGAGTCGGGTGCAATTTTGCAATATCTTGGGCGAAAAACACGCATGTTCTACCCTAACGATGAGCAAGAACGTGTGGAAGTAGAGCAGTGGCTCATGTGGCAAATGGGTGGTTTTGGTCCAATGTTAGGACAGAATCATCATTTTAGCCGTTATGCACCAGAGAAAATTCCTTATGCGATTGAACGCTATATCAATGAATCCAAGCGTTTGTATGGCGTGTTAAATAAGCAGTTGATGGGGCAAAAGTACGTGGCGGGCGAATATTCAATTGCTGATATGGCTATTTTGCCGTGGGCGTTACGTCATGACTGGCAAAATATTTCGCTGGAAGATTATCCGTATGTACAAGACTATATTACACGGCTGACTGCGCGCCCTGCAGTGCAGAAAGCACTCGCGATTCAAGTTTAAATCTACTTTTATGCTAAGATGCCAGCCACCTGATACCTCACTTTTTCAGGTGGTTTTTTTATTGGATGGGTTATGCAAGAATTTTTTTTAAACTTTACCAAGATTGTTGAACAAAATGCCAAAGTGTATTGGAGCATTATTTTAGGCATTGTGTCTTGCTTGATCTTATTTGTGGTTGAAGCATTTCATGTGCAGAATATGATCGCGGCTTTAAATAGCACAGATCAGCAGGTTTTACGTGCTGCCATTGAGCCTATTACCCAGCGTTATACATGGGCACGTGCGGCACTTATTTTACTCAGTATTGTTTGGGCGAACTGGGAATATCGTAAAACCAAACGGGCTTTAGGGCTTTAAAATCGTCTATGCTTTGGACGCTATTTGGTTTATTTTTATCTGCATTTGGTGCGGCCACTTTATTGCCTTTACAGTCCGAAGCCGTGTTGTTGGGGCTGTTATATGAAGGCAGTTATGCCCCCATTTGGCTGATTAGCATTGCCAGTCTAGGTAATATTTTAGGTTCTTGTGTGAACTGGTATTTGGGACTCAAGCTCGAACATTATAAAGATAAAAAGTGGTTTCCTGTTTCGGCTACACAATTAGAAAAAGCGCAGCACACCTACGCCAAATATGGGTTTTGGTCTTTATTACTCAGTTGGGTGCCGATTATTGGTGATCCAATTACGTTGATTGCAGGTTTAATGAAAGAACATTTTGCCCGTTTTGTGTTGATGGTGAGTCTTGCCAAAATCGGGCGTTTTCTGTTTATTTATTTTGTTTATACGTGGGTTTAAGCAAGCAACCCCTATTATCTATAGACACTTAAGACTGTTCTTGAGCATCACACGTGTTTAAATCAAAATAAATTTCATCTTTTAATTTTGATTTTTTATACAGCCAAAATTGACGCGGTACATCTACTTGAGCAGCTTTCACTGCAGCTAAAACTTGTTGATCAAGCGCGTATTGTCCCGAACCTTGTGTCAATTTCACACGTTTCACTTCGCCATGCTTATTCACTTTGAATTGAAACTTTAACTTGCGTGAGTGGTTTTTTAAATCTTCAGCACTTAAGTTTAATTGTGGTTGACTACGATACTTAAATTGAACTTTTTGCTGTTGTTGCTGTGCTAACCATTGTTTAGATTGAAAATCAAACTGGCAATTTTCGTGTTGGTTATCCTGAAATCTTAAATTAAAGCTTTGAAAACCGATAGTCGGAACGGCAGTATCCTCTACATAGGTCGGTTCAATTTCAGCAGTGCGAACCGCTTGTAATAAGGCATCATCTAATTTTTTCAGCCCTGTACTTTCTTGAATAGTGGCTTGACTAATTTTGCCCGTTTCATCTGCATAAATGCGCACAATTGCAGCTCGGTTTTGTTGATTTAAATCTTCATTTTTATATTTAGGTTGTGGGAACTTGCGCCATGCTAAACGTGTAGTGAGATGAGCAGGCAAGGCAGCACTTTTTTGTACCTCGAGTTTGGCTTTTGGTGTTAATTTCTGCTGCGGTGGTTTTGCATAGAGATGTGTCGCGCTGAGTCCAAGCAATAGAGTTATATATAAAGATGTTTTCATCATGTTACGGTCTTTTTATCTCACATAGGCCGAGGCGAAGTATTGATGGAATTGAGGATAATCGCAAGGGTAATCCGTAACTTATTGCAAGTTTTTAGGATGTTGATCTGCACAATTTTTGACAGAGCTTTAGCTTTGTTTTGAATTGAAGTGGGTGTTCGCAATTCCAGTATTTTTCCTGAGTTGAATTACGGCAAACGAGTGAGGTAATGATCATTTTTTATTTAGCTAATATGCTTTTGTTTTAAGCAAAGATGCTTTAGAATACTCGCTCCCTTACCTGCAGGTCGTTTTTGCAATGGTGCAGACGTGCCGAACAGGTGTTTAAAGAGGTTGTTATGGCTAAGTTAAAAACTCGCCGTGGTGCAGCTAAACGTTTCAAAGCGACTGCTAACGGTTTCAAGCGTAAACAAGCGTTCAAACGCCACATTTTGACCAAAAAATCTGCTAAACGTATCCGTCAATTGCGCGGCTGTGTAATGGTTCACGTGAGTGACGTTGCTGCTGTTCGTGCTATGTGCCCATACATCTAAGGAGATTATAAATGGCTCGTGTAAAACGTGGTGTACAGGCTCATCGCCGTCATAAAAAAATTCTTGCTCGTGCTAAAGGTTACTATGGCGCTCGTTCACGCGTATATCGCGTAGCGTTCCAAGCGGTAATCAAAGCAGGTCAATACGCTTACCGTGACCGTCGTCAAAAGAAACGTCAATTCCGTGCTTTATGGATTGCGCGTATCAATGCGGGCGCTCGTCAAAATGGTTTATCGTACAGCCGTATGATCGCTGGCTTGAAAAAAGCTCAAGTGATTATCGACCGTCGCGTACTTGCTGACATCGCTATGCATGACGCAGTTGCATTTGCTGCTTTAGCTACAAAAGCTAAAGATGCATTAGCTGCATAAGTCTTATGACTTAAAAGAAAGACCGCATTTGCGGTCTTTTTTTATGCCTGAAATTTAGGGTCTCTGCCAAGTTTCATAACTCAATCTGAGAAATTTTTAGCCACAGCCTGAGCAAAAACAAGCACTGCTTTGTTTGCAGCGGAAGGCGCAGCGAAGGACAAGCATATTTTTTGCTGCTATTGCGTTATGTGCCGGTCATTTAGAATGACTAAATTTCCTGTCCCATGCCCATGCCTTATATCAGCTAAAAAATATGCGTTGTCGCAAACATAGACGAATTGTCAACAGACCCTAAGCTTATAAACCAAAATAATAAGCAGCCGCACAAATAACCACAGTCATTAAAATCAGTTTAATTACGGCAGATGTGCCCACCTTATGCGTAGCTGTAGGTGTTGGTATGTGTGGTGAAGCGATGTTTTGTAATTGACTAGGCGTTGATTCAAAAGGATTAGGCGTTTGTACTGGAGTGAGCTGCGCGGTCTGATAATGGTTTGCCACCTTTGTGATAAATTTGGCGTGTAAATCCTCAACTTTCTGAGAAAAATGACGTAAATTGAGTTGCTCACTCGGTTCGAGTTCTGTGCCATCGGCATGATAAGGATGCTGGATTTTACTCTGAATGTGTTGATCCAGTGCATCTAATTGATACAGCATTTGATGTGCATACGCAGCAGGGTAGTCTGCTGGAATTAACGCCAAAGTTGGGTGCATGCTTTCAGTTGAGTTTCGAGTCAGATCTACACCGAAATAAGGTCTAGTGCTTTGCTCTGGTTCGATAAACTCGGCAGCACAAGGATTTAAAAATAATTCAGAGCGAATAAAGCGATCAATTTCATCCCAGTTTGGAGAGGCAAAATCTGCATCGAGCTGTTTGGCGAGTTTGTGGCTTAGTTGATAACGCCACATCACTTCCTGACGTAGCTCGCTCTGTTGCGAAACGGGCGCCATATAATCTTGTTCTGCAGTATACCATTCTGCAAGTTCTTTTCCGAAAATCCATGCAGATTTGTGCTGTGACTCGTGGCTTACAATAAAGTGTGCAAAAGGTAATAACTCTACATTGGGATTGGGGTTTTTCTCATCATTTAAAATACTTGCCTGATGTAGGCTTAAACGTCGCACACCTTGTTGTTTAAGATGCTCTAACCAAATTTGAAAGTGTTGTGCCAATAAATGTTGTGACAATAAATCACGAAACTGAATTTGATGCTGGTTAAACACTTGATGCTTCAGCCAATGATTGAAACTTAAATCTTGAGCCAAATATTCATTGCCATAAGTCACAAGGGCAAGTTGCTGTTTCCAAATCTGATCGAGCGCCATAATATTGAGATCTCGTGGTGATTGGCTTTATCTTATACTTTTTGTATTTCAAGGTGCTAATCTAATTTTCATTACATCGAAGCTTCATCATAGCAACTAAAAACTGTTAGAATACGGGGTTTTTAAATTATTTCTAAATTGTTGCTTTTGAGAGTTACTATGTCACTGGAAGCCCTGACCAATGAAGCGCTCGCTGCAATTGCAGCAGCAGAGGACCTTGCTACACTCGACCAGGTGCGAGTGCAATTTACGGGGAAAAAAAGCCAGCTTGCGGAACAATCCAAAGCATTGGGTAAAATGGACCCTGAACAGCGTAAAGAGTTTGGTGCACAAATTCACACTGTGCGTGAAGCAATCAATGCGGCATTAACTGCGCGTCAATCTGAATTACAACAAGCGGCTTTGGCACAAAAACTGGCCAATGAAACCGTTGATATTACTTTGCCAGGTCGTGGTCAAAGCATTGGCAGTATTCACCCAGTTACGCAGGTACAGGAACGTATTTGCCAATTCTTTACCAAAGCAGGTTTTACCGTTGCAACGGGGCCAGAAGTTGAAGATGACTATCACAACTTTGAAGCGTTGAATATTCCAGGACATCACCCTGCGCGTGCCATGCACGATACTTTCTATTTTGATGTGAATCATTTATTGCGTACACATACGTCTGGCGTACAGATTCGCACCATGGAAAATCAGCAGCCGCCTATTCGTATTGTTTGTCCAGGTCGTGTGTATCGCTGCGACTCAGACCAAACACACTCGCCGATGTTCCATCAAATTGAAGGCTTATACGTCGCAGAAAATACCAGTTTTGCAGAACTCAAAGGTTTGTTGATTAACCTATTAAATGAATTCTTTGAAAAAGACTTAAAAGTACGTTTCCGCCCATCTTATTTCCCATTCACAGAGCCAAGTGCCGAAGTGGATATTATGGATGAACGTGGTCGCTGGTTGGAAGTTTTGGGCTGCGGCATGGTGCATCCAAACGTGTTACGCGCTTCAGGCATCGACCCAGAAAAATATAAAGGTTTTGCCTTTGGTTTAGGGGTAGAGCGTTTTGCGATGTTGCGTTATGGTATCAATGACTTGCGGATGTTCTACCAAAATGATGTGCGTTTCTTGCGCCAGTTTGCTTAAAACTTTTTTAAACAACCTTTCCTACAATTAGGAGAGGGAAAAGAGATTATTATTAGATTTTAAAAATCCCTCTAAATCCCCCTTTGTAAAAGGGGGACTTACGCGAAATAAATAGCAGTGTGGGAATTCCCCTTTTTGTTAAAGAGGGGTTAGGGGAGATTCAGGAAATGAATGTATGAAAATTAGCGAAAATTGGTTACGCACTTGGGTCAACCTAGCCATTGATAGCGAAACTTTATCGAATCAACTCACGATGCTGGGGCTAGAAGTCGATGATATGTCACCAGCAGCAAAGCCATTTACAGGCGTTGTGGTAGGTGAAGTCTTAACGGTTGAACAGCATCCAGATGCAGATCGTTTACGTGTCACTACGGTAAACATTGGTTCAGGTGAGCCATTACAGATTGTGTGCGGCGCGCCCAACGTACGTGTGGGTATGAAAGCACCTGTGGCAACCATTGGTGCGGTATTGCCAGGCGACTTTAAAATCAAAAAAGGCAAATTGCGTGGTGTGGAATCGCAAGGGATGCTGTGCGGTGCGTCAGAAATTGACCTCGAGGATAAACTTGATGGTTTATTGGAACTGCCTGCAGATGCACCTGTAGGCGTGAATGTACGTGAGTATCTTGATTTAGATGACCATGTAATTGATATCAGCATTACGCCAAACCGTGGTGACTGCTTCAGTATTCGTGGTGTGGCTCGTGAAATTGGGGTGATTAACCAATTGCCAGTTAATTCACCTGATATTCAGGCAGTAGCATCAACCATTCACGATGAAAAAACCGTACAAAGTCTGACTGAAGGCTGTCCACGTTATTTAGGTCGTGTGATTAAAAATGTAAATACCAAAGCAGCTACACCTGAGTGGATGGAGCGCGCGTTGGCACGTTCAGGAATCCGTCAGCATAGTATTTTGGTAGATATTACTAACTATGTCTTGATTGAATTGGGTCAGCCTATGCATGCGTTTGATGGTGCTAAAATTCAGGGTGGCATTCAAGTTCGTCAAGCGACTGCAGCAGAAAAATTGGTGTTGTTAAACGAGCAAGAAGTAGAGCTACAAGAAGATGTCATGGTGATTGCTGATGATGCAAAAGTATTGGCGATGGCAGGCATCATGGGCGGCTTATCTTCTGCGGTAAGTGAAGAAACCACAGAAATTTTCCTTGAATCCGCTTTCTTTGCACCGTTACATATCGCTGGCCGTGCACGTCGTTATGGCTTACATACCGATGCCTCACAGCGTTATGAGCGTGGTGTCGATTTTGAATTGCCATTATTGGCCATGAACCGTGCATCCCAGCTGATTGCAGAATTAGCGGGTGGCGAATTTGGTCCAATTACAGTGGCAGAACAAGCAGCACACTTACCAACACGTGCAGCAATTGCGTTAAATCAAGCGCAAGTCGATCAGCTCTTGGGCTATCACGTCGATGCTACATTTATCACCGATGCTTTAACCCGTTTAGGTTGCGAAGTGACTGTTCAAGCTGAAGGTCAGTGGAGCGTTGTGCCCCCATCGCATCGTTTTGATATGGCAATTTACCAAGACTTAATTGAAGAAATTGCCCGTATTCATGGTTATGACAACATTCAAATCAGTTTGCCTGTGATTGATGTGCAATTGGCAAAATACCAAGATCAATTTGAAGTTGCTCAATTGCGTCAAACTGCAGTAACTTTGGGCTATCAAGAAGCAATTAGCTTTAGTTTTGCCGATGCAAAATTGGAAAAACAGTTAAACCCTGCGGTGAACCCGTTGGCATTAGCAAATCCCATTTCGAGCGATTTGGCAGTGATGCGCTCAACGTTGTTATCCAGCTTGATTCCATGTGTGCAGTACAACGTGAATCGTCAACAAAATCGTGTGCGTTTCTTTGAGTTGGGATTGCGTTTTGATTATCAACATGCAGTTAGCATTGATGATTTAAAACAAATTCCAACTTTGGCATTGATTGCTGTGGGTGCTAAACACGCAGAATCTTGGCATGCCAAATCTCAGCCTATGGATTTCTTTGATTTTAAAGGTGATATTGAAGAAATTTTAGCTGCGGGTCGTGTACAGGTTGAGTATGTTCGTTCAGAGCGCACTTGGTTGCATCCTGGGCAATCTGCTGAAATTTTAGTAGATGGTCAGTCTATTGGTTACTTGGGTCGTTTGCATCCATCTTTAGAAAATGAGCTAGATCTAGGCACGACATGGGTGGCAGAACTCGATCAAACAGCAGTTTTGCAAACTTATGTATCTAATTTTACAGAATTATCACGTTTTCCATCGGTTAGACGTGATATTGCGCTTTTAATTAGTGATAAGATAAATGTAAGTGAAATTCAGCAACTTATTGAAAAAACGGGTGGAGCGCTGTTAGACTCAACTTGGTTATTCGATGTGTATACTGGACAAGGGGTTGAACAAGGCAAACGTTCTTTGGCTTTTGCTCTGTTATGGCAACACCCAACACGTACACTTGAAGATGCTGAAATTAAATCTGGTATGGATAACATTCTGCAAGTGTTGGAAAACACTTACCAAGCGACATTGAGGGCTTCATGACAGCATTAACAAAAGCAGAAATGGCTGATCATTTAAGTGAGCTCACGAGTTTAAACCGCCGTGAAGCGAAACAAATGGTTGAGTTATTTTTTGATGAGATCAGCCAAGCACTGATCTCTGGCGAACAAGTTAAACTTTCAGGGTTTGGGAACTTCGAGTTACGTGATAAACGTCAACGACCTGGTCGCAACCCAAAAACGGGCGAAGAAATTCCAATTTCAGCACGCCGTGTCGTCACATTCCGCGCAGGGCAGAAATTCCGCCAGCGTGTAGGAAATGAGCAGATCGATTGATCTGCTTTTTTTTATGCTTTTTATAAGAGATTTTAGAAAGACGCTGTGATTTAGCAAGACATAGTGATTGATCTTGCAATTGAGAGACTTGAATCAAACTATGGATATGAATGAAAACACTGTAGAGCTGAACAAGACGCTACCTAAGAATTGAGCGTGGAGATGAGAAACCAAAAGGTTATATCGAAATAAATGCCGAATGGGGTTAAGTGTTTTGGTTAAATGCTTTTATATGCTGAATCATCTACTTAAAAAAGATGGATTGAGCGATTTGGAGATATTGTGCTGAGTAAAATAAATTTTAGACAAAATATTCAGAAATAAAAAAGAGAGCCAATGGCTCTCTTTTGTACTGCTTAATCGTATCGATTATTGAGCAGCAGCTTCAGAAGCAGCAGCAGCAGCGTCTACAGCAGCGTCAGCAGCATCAGTTGCAGCATCAGCAGCAGTGTCAGCAGCATCAGCAGCAGCGTCTACAGCAACTTCAGCGTCAGAAGCAACTTCAACAGCAGCAGCGTCAGCAGCAGCTTCAGCTTCAGATGCAGCTACAACAGCTTCAGATGCAGCAGCGTTAGCGTCAGCAGCAGCTTCTTCAGTTTTTTTAGCACAACCAACGAAAGCTAAAGTAGTAGCAACTGCAGCAGCAATAGCGATTTTTTTGAATAACATGGCATCACTCTCTAAAATATGAGATTAAAAAAAACCGAAGTTAGTCTGTTGTATGCTTTTATTATTCCTAAATTTTGTTAGGCACTAACAACGCAGGCGCAGTCTAACTGGTCTGCGAATATGCTATCACTGCGCTTTTTGAATTGCTACTAGGTTGATTGAAAAAAAGGCAAAAAAACGCGAAAAATACGTGCTTTTTTAACAGAAAATAACAATTAATTTGGCATTTTAGATTGGAGAGTTGCGCGTTAACTGGCTAAAAACTAAAAGTTTTTTACTAAATATTTTTTTATAATCATTTACTTAAAAATAAGTTTACATATACTACGTGCAATTGTGTCTTTATGTAAATTTTGTCAACCAAACAAAAAAGCCATCGTTATAAGATGACTTTTTTAAGGGTTCTAATATTTACAGATAATTAATTGGCAGCTTTACGTTTCATTTGATCAAAGAAATCGTCATTGGTTTTGGTTTCTTTCATGCGATCAAGCAAGAATTCCATTGCTGCCAATTCATCTTGAGTGTGTAACAATTTACGTAAAATCCAAACCTTACGTAGATTATCTTCACTCATTAAACGCTCTTCACGACGCGTGCCTGATTTCTTGATGTTCATGGCAGGGAAAACACGTTTTTCTGCAATACGACGGTCTAAGGTAATCTCTTGGTTGCCTGTACCTTTAAACTCTTCGTAAATCACTTCATCCATTTTACTGCCTGTTTCAATCAGTGCAGTTGAAATAATGGTTAGAGAACCACCTTCTTCAATATTACGTGCAGCACCAAAGAAGCGTTTTGGACGTTCTAGAGCATGTGCATCCACACCACCCGTTAAAACTTTGCCTGAAGAAGGTACAACAGTATTATAGGCACGAGCCAAACGGGTAATCGAATCCAGTAAAATCACGACATCTTTTTTGTGCTCAACCAAACGTTTGGCTTTTTCAATCACCATTTCAGCCACTTGAACGTGACGTGCAGGTGATTCATCAAAGGTTGATGCAATCACTTCACCACGAACCGTACGCTCCATTTCCGTCACTTCTTCAGGGCGTTCATCAATCAGAAGGACGATTAAGAACACCTCAGGATTGTTGCGCACAATCGACTGGGCGATGTTTTGCAGCAACATGGTTTTACCCGCTTTAGGCGGAGCGACAATAATTGAACGCTGACCTTTACCAATTGGGGCAACCAAATCTACTACACGAGCAGTTAAGTCTTCAGTTGTTCCATTACCCAACTCCATTACCAATTGTTCTGTTGGGAAAAGTGGAGTCAAGTTTTCAAATAAAATTTTATTACGTGAATTTTCAGGGGTGTCGTAGTTAATTTGGTTTACTTTAAGTAAAGCAAAATAACGTTCACCTTCTTTAGGTGGGCGAATCGTACCTGTAATGGTGTCACCCGTGCGCAGGTTAAAGCGACGAATTTGCGAAGGGCTGACATAAATATCATCTGGGCCAGCAAGGTATGAACCTGCAGCTGAGCGTAAGAAACCAAAACCATCAGAGAGAATTTCTAGAACGCCATCACCAAAAATCTCTTCACCATTCATGGCATGGCGCTTTAAGATGGCAAAAATAATGTCTTGCTTGCGGTTACGCGCCATTCCTTCAAGGCCCATAAACTCGGCAATCTTGATGAGTTCGCCAATCGGTTTTTTCTTGAGTTCGGTTAAATTCATAGAGGTTCTGATAGAATTAAAATTCTGGGGTACAGGTTAGAGAGGGAGCAACATTTAGCCGCATTCATACAATAAAATGAAAGCAATTGTATTTGCACAATAACGATTCAGAGCACTGATTCATTGTTTGATTGAAAAATGTGAAAAACAATTTCTGTTGCCGAGCGGCATTTTTGTGTTGTGTCTTTTCAGAAAGAGGATGAAAGATCCTATGCTTCCTGAGCATGCAATATAAGAGAGAAACGGGAGTTTGTCAATTTGTAGGCAAAAAAAATACGCCAACAGAGAGCGTATTTTTATATTCATGATCTGTAAAACAGACTTAGATATTTTCGTCAATAAATGCAGTTAATTTAGATTTAGGCGCTGCACCAACTTGCTGTGCAACCACTTCGCCATTTTTGAACATAAGTAAAGCTGGAATATTGCGGATGTTATAGTTCACTGCAGTTTGTTCGCAAGAAGTCACATCCACTTTCACAATTTTAACTTTGCCTTGATATTCGTTTGCAAGTACTTCAAGTACAGGTGCAATTGCTTTACATGGCGCACACCAGCCAGCCCAAAAGTCAACCAATACAGGAGTATCCGATTGAAGAACATCTGCTTCGAAGTTTGCATCAGTAGTGTTTACGATGTTGCCAGACATGGATTACGCTCCAAATAATTTTTAAAAATAGCTTTACCAATTAGTATTACATAGCCATCTTGAACAAAGTAGGGGAATCTTTTAATTTTCCATTCAAAATACAAATTTGTCTAATTGATCGTGACGATCACGACAATTCTGTAACACAATTGTCATATATGCAGAATTTTTAAATAGTCATTAAATTGTGCTGATAAATGGCTTTTAAATTAGGTTTATGTGAATTACTCTAGGCACAATTCTGTCTAGGTTTGTTTGAAGAATGTCTGATTTTTTAATTGATGAAGAGTTACTCGCAGCCATCGATATGGGGTCGAATAGTTTCCACTTGGCGATTGCACGGGTGGATCATGGTGAAGTAAAAAAAGTGGCATCAATGTCAGAAAAAGTACAGTTGGCTGCAGGTTTAGATGAAAATAAAAATTTGACCGAAGCAGCTCAACAACGAGGTTTGGCTTGTTTGGCGCGTTTTGTGGGGCGTTTAACTGCAGTACAGTCAAACCGTTTGCGTATTGTGGCAACCAACGCATTGCGTCAGGCCAAAAATGGACATGAATTTATTCAAAAAGCCGCAGAAATTTTGCCTAAACCTATTGAAATTATTGCAGGGCGTGAAGAAGCACGTTTAATTTATTTAGGTGTATCGCACACGATGGCGAATAGTGGGCGTCGTTTGGTTATTGATATTGGCGGTGGTTCGACAGAACTGATTATTGGCGAAGAGTTTGAGCCAATTCATACTGAATCTTTACAAATGGGTTGTGTGGCCTATACCCAAGCCTATTTTGCCGATGGTGAAATTAGCAAGAGTAGTTTTGAAAAAGCAGTAGTCGCAGCGCGTAAAGAGCTGTATTCGATTGCTAACACTTATAAAGAAGCAGGCTGGGATACGGTTGTAGGTTCTAGCGGTACCATTAAAGCCTGTCGTCAAATTACGGTAAATATGGGCTGGAGCAATGAGCAGGAAAATCTGACTCGTGAAGGTTTAGAAAAACTCAAAGACCGTTTGCTCAAGTTTAAACACGTATCAGAAATGGAATTTGATGGTCTAAAAGAAGACCGCCGAGCAGTTTTGCCAGCAGGTTTGGCGATTTTATATGCCGTATTTGATGTATTAGATATCGATAAACTGGTGTATTCCGATGGTGCCTTGCGTGAAGGCGTAATGTATGACTTGTTAGGACGTTTCCAGCATGAAGACATTCGTGATCGCAGTGTACAGGCCTTAATGGGGCGTTATAACTCAGACCCGAAACAGGCTGGACGCGTGGTCAAAACTGCGCAACATTTGTTTGATAGTGTGGCAGAACCATTAAAATTAAATAATGAAGATAGTGACTTATTGCGTCGTGCTGCGTATCTGCATGAAATTGGTTTAGCCATCAGTCACAGCAGCTATCATCGTCATGGTGCATATTTATTGCAACATTCGGACATTCCTGGTTTCTCACAAATTGACCAAAACTATCTCTCGCATTTGGTTTCCAACCATCGCAGAAAGTTACGCCAAGACGCGAAAACAGAAGCACTGAAAGCGGGTGGCAATAAAATTGTTTACTTAAGTTTGTTGCTTCGCCTTGCAGTTTTGGTCAACGCAAGTCGTAGCGATGCGATGCTTCCTGCCATTGAATTAAGCATCCGCAATGCGCAACAATGGCAGCTCAGCGTGTCGGGTGATGCCAAACAGTGGCCATTGCTTGTCGCTGAATTGCACGATGAACAAGTGCAATTCAAGAATTGGGACATTGAATTGAATATTCAGTCGGAACAATTTGTCGATTAAGATTTGGTTAATTTAGGGATAACAGTCGACTTATGAAAAAAGCTGCTCAATCTAAAGCATGGAAAACCGTGCAAATTGCACGTCATCCTGAACGTCCGCAATTTCTAGACTATGTGGGTGAAATTTTCACTGAATTTGATGCCTTGCATGGTGATCGTTTATTTGGTGATGATGGTGCAATGATCGGTGGATTGGCACGCTTTGATGGTCAGCCTGTCATGGTGATAGGTCAACATCGTGGTCGCAGTACCCGCGAAAAATTACAACACAACTTCGGGATGTGTAATCCAGAAGGCTACCGTAAGGCGCAGCGTCTTATGGATATGGCAGAGCGGTTTAATCTGCCAGTTTTCACTTTTGTTGATACCATGGGTGCTTACCCGGGTGTAGGTGCAGAAGAACGAGGTCAGGCAGAAGCGATTGCGACTAGCTTGGCACAACTGTCGAACTTAAAAGTACCTGTAATTGCCACAGTATTAGGCGAAGGTGGTTCAGGTGGTGCGTTGGGTATTGGGGTGGCTGACCGTGTGGTGATGTTGTCACACAGTATTTACTCTGTTATTTCACCAGAAGGTTGTGCGTCTATTCTCTGGAAAACTGCAGAAAAAGCCGAACAAGCCAGTGAAGCATTAGCATTGACCGCAGAAAAACTGCAAAAGATTGGTATTGTAGAATACGTGGTTGATGAAGGTGAGGGTGCACATTTAAACCCTGAACACGTCATGCACAGTCTGAAAAATGTGTTAAAAGAAGCTTTGAATGAATTGCAAGCGATGGATGCAACACAACGATGCGAAGAACGTTACCAACGTTTAATGAAGTTTGGCAGCGACAATTTAGGTCTAGCGTCTTAAGTCAATTACAGGCTTTTCCTGCACAGACAAAATTTTTAATTGGATGTAGTGGCGGCATGGATTCCATGTTGCTACTGCATCTTTTGGCATTTTTGTGCCCTGAAAAAATACGCGCGATTTACATTGATCACCAATTGCAAAGTCCAAGCGCAGCGTGGGGCGCGTTGGTGCAAGCCACCTGTCAGAATTTAAATGTACCGTGTGTACTGCAAAAAGTCAGTGTGTCTGAGGGCAATCTAGAAAATCAGGCACGTCAGGCGCGTTATCAGGCCTATATGCAGCACTTGGATAGCAATGAAGTTTTAGTGTTGGCACACCATCAACAAGATCAGGCAGAAACCGTATTGCTGCGCTTGTTTTCAGGCGCAGGTGTGCAAGGACTTGCTGCCATGCAAGCTGTCGATGTACGTGATGATTTCAGCATTTGGCGTCCGTTATTGGATATTTCGCGTGAGCAGATCTGCCAATGGAGTGCGGAATTAAAGCTCGATTATGTACAAGACCCAAGCAATCAGGATGTACATTATGACCGAGCTTGGGCAAGAGAAATATTGTGGCCTGTCTTGCAACAACGTTTTCCTAAAATGCAGCAAGCTGTGGTGCGGACTGCAAACTTGATGCAAGATGCCGAACACATTTTGGCAGAAGTTTTAGCGCAGGATTTAGCGGCTTGCGGCACAGACTCGCAGTTGAATTTAATTCAGCTACAACAATTGTCTTTGCCACGGCAACGTCAGCTTTTATCGGCATGGATGAAAGGACAGGCACAATATCGCCCAAGTTTTGATATGGTCGAACGCTTGCAACGTGAGGTGATTCAAGCCAAAGCCGATGCACAAGCGGCATTACATTGTCAGGATTATTATTATCTGCGTTATCAGCAACAATTATTTCGTTTGCCGAAAGCGGAGTATTTAGCTGCAGAACATTTTGAGGCAGAAGAACAAGTGTTATGTTTGCAGGCAGAGCAGACTTTTCAAGTGTGGTCTGGCTGTTATCAACTGCAACAAGCCAAAGTCGGTTTATCTGCAACTTTGCTGAATCGTCCGTTAACTTTACGGCCACGTTTGGGTGGTGAAAAAATTCATTTGTATGGTCGGGTGGGCACATGGCCACTGAAAAAAGCCATTCAGGAAGCACAAATTTTTCCGTGGACGCGTCATACAATTCAAATATTAAGCCTAGATAATGTTATGCTAGGCGTTTTTAGCCCCAAAGGCTTTTGGCTTGCACAGTCGGACTATTGTGTCGCAGATGGATGGCAACCGAATTTAGTCTCTTAACGACAAAGAACTCAACGAAGAGCGTGAATCATGAGTGCAGTATTGAATTGTAATATTAGTTTCATTGGCGGTGGCAACATGGCGCAAGCCTTGATTGGTGGTTTGATTGCCAGAGGTTTGCAGCCAACCCGTATTACAGTTTCAGACCCTGTAGAACAAGTGCGTGAATTATTAAAAGAAAAAGATGTGCATGTCACTGAGGATAATTTGGCCGCAATCGCACAGGCAGATATTGTCGTATTTGCAGTCAAGCCTCAGGTTTTGGCACAAGTGTTGCGTCCATTGTACGGTCAGTTTGATGATAAACTGGTGATTTCGATTGTTGCAGGCGCAGAAATTGCCACGATTTCTGAGTTATTGGGTACAGAACGTGTGGTGCGTGTAATGCCAAATACACCTGCTTTGGTGCAAACAGGTGCGCATGGTTTGTATGCAACCGAACAGGTCAATAGCACAGACCGTGAATTAGCAAGTCAGGTTTTGGCGGCAACAGGTTTAACCATTTGGGTAAACTCTGAAGCACAAATTGATGCCGTAACTGCTGTATCGGGTTCAGGGCCAGCATATTTCTTCTATTTGATGGAAAGTATGATTCGTGCAGGCAAGAACTTAGGTTTAGATGAAAAAGTGGCGACAGCACTGACGTTACAAACTGCTTTGGGTGCAGCACAAATGGCAATTACCAGTTCGAATACACCTGCAGAATTACGCAAAAATGTAACTTCACCAAATGGCACGACCCAAGCGGCAATTGAAGTGTTTGATCATGCGCAAATTTCACAAAATATTCAGGCGGCATTGGCTGCTGCTAAAACGCGTAGTCAAGAATTAGCGCAAGAGTTGAGTGATAGTATTTAATTATTGAAAAACAATGAATTTAAATTTTAGGAAAGTTTAAGTATGGGTGCAAATTCTGCGCTAATTTTTGGCATTATCATTAACGTAGCGATTTTGCTCGTATTCTTCCGTTTCTTAATGCAATTGGCAGCGGTGAGTCCTTATAACCCTGTGGTGCTTTCAACCATTAAAGCCACCAAAATTGTAGATGTATTTGGACGTATTTTTCCAACGGTTGGCAAAGGTCGAGTTAACTCTGCAGCCTTGGCTTTGTTGGTGGTGTTGTATCTACTCAAAATTTTTGGTGTTATGTATCTCAATGGTGCGATGCCGAATAGTCCAATTCACTTACTGATTCTGACTTTTGTGACCATGATTCAGGATTTAATCCGTTTCTGTCGTTATTTGATTTTTGCCACCATTATTTTGAGTTGGGTGGTGATGTTTACTCAATCTCGTGGCCCGTATATTGAGGTGATTCAAGAGTTGGCAGAGCCGTTATTAGCACCATTTCGTCGTTTATTGCCGAACATGGGCATGATTGATTTGTCGCCAATTATTGCATTTTTGGCTTTATATATCGCTGAAATTATTATGAATCAGGTAGCGATTGTACTGCTGACTGGCTTATAAGTCGCATTATCCTAAAACATTAAAAAGGACTCGATTTGAGTCCTTTTTTTGTAGTTTAAGTTTGGGCTGACGACCTTAATGAGTCTTCAGAAATACAAATAACCTGCATCCTGACCTCCTTCTAGGCGAAGGAAGGTGCTGAAAAAAGAGAGCGCAACGACTTTAGTGCGCTTCATCCCAGTTATTGCCTTTTCCGACTTCCACCACCAATGGTACAGAAATTTCCACCACAGATTGCATGACTTCTGCCAACTTCGGCGCGAGTTCATCTGCCACATCTGCATCGACTTCAAATACCAATTCATCGTGTACTTGCAGCAACATTTTGGCTTGCGCTTGCGGTAACATTTTGTCGACTTCAATCATCGCCATTTTAATAATATCAGCTGCAGAGCCTTGTAATGGCGCGTTAATTGCCGCACGTTCTGCCGCTTTACGTACCATCATATTACGTGCAGCAATATCTGGCGTATAGAGGCGACGACCTAAAATAGTTTCTACAAAACCTTGTTCTAGCGCGACTTGGCGGGTACGTTGCATATATTCATAAATGCCCGGATAACGCTGGAAGTATTGCTTGATGTAGTTTTGTGATTCTTCACGGGTAAACCCAAGCTGACGAATTAAGCCAAATTCCGACATGCCGTAGAGCAGACCGAAGTTTACAGCTTTGGCCTGACGACGCTGATCTGAGGTTACGTCTTCTAAGGCAATACCCAAGACTTCTGCCGCAGTACGGCGGTGCACGTCTTGTCCATGGTTAAAGGCATCGAGTAGGGCATCATCTTGTGAAAAATGTGCCATTAAACGCAATTCGATTTGCGAGTAGTCGGCTGCCAACAACACGCGACCTTCAGGTGCGACAAAGGCTTTACGAATTTGACGACCAATTTCGGTACGAATTGGAATGTTTTGTAAGTTTGGATCAGTAGAAGATAAACGCCCTGTTGCAGTCAAAGCTTGGTGATAACTGGTATGCACTCGATGCGTATCGTTGTTGGCTTGTTTCAGTAAGCCATCGGTATAGGTGCTTTTGAGTTTAGATAAACCACGGTAGTCTAAAATTAAACTACTGATCGGATGCTCAATTTTTTCCAAAACACTTTCACTGGTACTGTATTGACCTGTTGCGGTTTTCTTGCCGCCTTTGAGTCCGAGTTTATCAAACAGGATTTCGCCCACTTGTTTCGGTGAGCTGACATTAAAGTTTTCACCTGCCAATTCTACAATTTGGTTTTCCAAATCTTGCATGGTTTGGGAAAAATCGACACCCAATTGATCTAAAAATTTCAGATCAAGCTGAATGCCATTTTCTTCCATACTGGTCAGCACACGCGCCACAGGCATTTCAATGTTGTGCAAAATATTGACCAATTCAGGATGCTTTTGTAGCTTCGCAGACAGCACTTCATATAAACGATACGTAACATGCGCATCTTCTGCAGCGTAATGTGCTGCCGTTTCAATTTCAATTTGATTGAAAGTTTTTTGCTTGACGCCTTTGCCTGCAATTTGCTCATAAGATGTGGTCAGGTGGCTTAAATATAAGCGTGCCACATCATCCATGCCGTGACGGGTTGCCACTGAGTTAAGCACATAAGATGCCAACATGGTATCGAAATACCAACCTTGTAAATGAATACCGTGATTTTCAAGCACATGCGCATCATATTTTAAATGATGCCCAATTTTATCCACCGCATTATTTTCTAAAATAGGTTTGATTTGTGCCAAAACCTGATCACGGTTGAGCTGCTGTGGTGCGCCTGCATAATCATGCGCCAAAGGTACGTAATAGGCATCTTTGGCATCGAACGCGATAGAAAAACCAACAATTTCTGCAATTCGATAATCCAGACTGGTGGTTTCTGTATCAAAGGCAAAACGCTGTGCCGTATTCAGACGTTGCAGTAAGGCATCCCAGTGCTGTGCATCTAAAATGGTGTGATAGCTTGCAGAACCCAGTTGATCATCTACGCTACTTTGAGTGGCCTGATCTTCTGTCGCAATTTCACTGGTTGTCGGTGGTGTCACTGTTTTTGCAGCTTGTTTATAATTACGGTTATTTGGATTATTTGGATGATCGAGCGATTGTAATTGATTACGGAATTCTAGCTCGGTATATAAATTGCGTAAGGCTTCAACATCTGGTTCTTGTAGTTTTAGATCGGCATAACCAAAGTTCAGATCAAGGTCACAAACAATGCTGGCGAGTTGATGATCTAGCGCGATGCCATCGGCATTGTCTTTAATATTTTGTCCGACTTTGCCTTTAATATGATCGACATTTTCTAAAATCGCACCAATCGAGCCATATTCGGTCAGTAGTTTTGCAGCAGTTTTGGCGCCAATGCCGGGCACGCCCATAATACCATCAGAAGCATCACCCATGAGGGTCAGATAATCAATAATTTGATGCGGCCATACGCCAAACTTGTCAAATACAGCCTGAATGTCCATTGGCTTTTCTTTGAAGCTGTCTTCAAGGGTAACTTTTTCAGTCACCAACTGCGCCATGTCTTTATCGCCCGTAGAAATCAGTACTTGCTGTCCTTCGGCTTCGGCACGTTTGGCTAAAGTTCCAATAATATCATCGGCTTCTGCGCCTGGTAGCATGTAAAGTGGAATACCCAAAGCACGAATTAAAGCATGTAAGTATGGAATTTGCTGAGAAAGTTCCTCAGGCATACTTGGGCGGTCACCTTTATAAATTGGCGATAGTTCGTGACGGAAAGTCGGCTCAGGCGTATCAAAAATTACCGCCATGTGAGTAGGCTGAGTACGACGCATCAACTTTTGAATCGCAGAGATCGCGCCACGAATAGCATTGGTATGTAAACCAGTTGACGTGGTTAATGGTGGTAGTGCGTGAAAGGCACGAAATAGAAAATATGAGCCATCGACCAAGACAAATGGTGGCATGGATTGATTCCTTCTGCAAATAAGCATTTTATTGTACGTGATTTTTGCAGTTGTCGCAGAAACTGATTTTTAAGGCAAGTGTTGCAGACGCACAGTTACCGAATTGCTGATGAATCCTGATTCAGAATCGTGCTGTCTGTTGTATGATCGGAGCCATGACAATATCAATAAAATGAAGAGCAATGCAGACAGGGCAGAATGAAATTCGAATCATTTGGTTCATGCTATTAATCATAATTGCAATTGGCGCATGGTGGCTCGGTGTGCCGATGCTGAGTTATATCTGTGCAGTTGCTGCGGTGATCAGCGTGATGTTTTTTGTGGGACGAGTGCAGAACTCACTTGAACAGGTTGCAGAGGCACAGTCACAACTACAACGCCAAAGCTCTAAAACTTCTTTATATATCGCCGCTTTGATTGCTTTTTTAGGAATATTGCTGGATTGGTATTTACTGGCATCGATTGCTTTAAGTGCATGGATTTTTATGTTGCTGCGATGGTTGCAGCGTTTGGAACAAGGACTGTATCAATTACAGCAATTACAAAGTGCCGCTAAGCTTCAGGCGCATGCTCAAAAGAGCTATCCTCAAAAGACCAATGCTCAAGAGAAAAAGGTTCAAACGCAATTCGCAGAGCATATTTTAGCCAATACATCTGAAGTTGATGCAAGTCTTTCATCAGTTAAGGCAAATGTGGATGATGGTGTTATATCAACCACTTCTCAACCTGAAATCATCGCTATTCAATCTGATTCCACATTGTCGAGTGCGCCGAACTCGGTTCAGGAACAAGCAGCTCATGTTTCTTATCCATATCAAGACCAAGAGTATCTACATCAAGAATATTCAGCTCCAGATTTAGCCAAATCCTCAAGGTCTGTTGCACCTTTTGCAACACAGGCGCGCACATCAAGTAATAGCTTATTGCAACAAGTTCAATCCTGGCTGTTACATGGCAATCCTGTGTTAAAAGCGGCAATTGTAGTGTTACTCATAGGCGTGGTGTTGCTGTTACGTTTTGCTACTGAGCATTGGCAATTTAGTTTGGCAGTGAAACTTTTGTTCGTTGCTGGTGTGAGTGCTGCAGTGACAATATTCGGTTATTTGTTACGCAACAAAAATCGCAGCTTTGCTTTGGGTGTGCAAGGTTTGGGGTTGGCAGGGCTGTGTCTGACTTTATTTTTTGCTTATTACAATTTGGTCATTCCAAATTTAGCTATTGCCAGTCTATGTTTTATTGTGGTGATGTTGCTCACGCTCTGGCTGAGTTTAAAACAACAATCAGTCGAACTTGCCCTCATGGCGATGCTAATTGCTTATTTTGCACCGTTTACTTTACCTGTACGTAATGCCACAGCCATTGAATTTATTGCCTATTATTTGCTGATTAATATTTCGGTTGCCATTTTAAGTAGTTTACGTCCGTGGAAATATTTAAATCAAATTGCGTTTTTAATGACGGTTGTGGTGGGTGGCAGCTATGCCTTTTATCATGGTTATATCTTTGAACGGCAGGTGTTAACACTTTTAGTTTTGGCGCATGCGGCTATTTTTATTTGGTTGGGTTTTCGTTTTAGTCAGCTTTTGGCAAAGGATGATGTTGTCACGTTTCAGCTGAAACCTATTTTAGACCTTGCCTTGATTTTTGGTGCACCCATTGTCGGTTATGCTTGTTTATATCTAATGTATTTTGAAGAAACAGCAGAGCAGGCAGCCTTTAGTTTGTTGTTTGCTATGGTTTTTGCAGGTTTGTATTGGCTAACCAAACAGCATCGGCAGACAAAATTTATTGCGCAAAGCTATTTCAGTTTGATGCTAATTTTTAGTGTGATGATTCCACCTATTTTACTCCCTGAACAATGGAGTGTAATCGGTTGGGCATTACAAGGCGTGGTTGTGTTTATTTTTGCCTTTATTCAACATTCTAAAATTAACCGTTATTTGGCACTGGGTTTGTTTGCTGTAGCAGGCTTGTCAGGGCTGTATTATTTAGTCGAGTTGCCTTATTTCGAGCGCAGTATTTATTGGGTACTGAGCCTAAGTTATGCCACGGTTGTGGTGTTTTCCAACAGCCGTGCAGCTTTCAGACAACAACTGAGCACCGCAACTACCAGTGTACTGTGTTTGATGATGTTGTCTGCAACCAGTTTATGGCTATGGTTAGGTTTAGACTACCTAGATGGAGAACTTGCAACCGTACAAACGCTTTTGGCGGTGGTGGTGATCTATTTACTTATCAACGAAGTATTGCTTGCTCGTCAAGCGACATGGTCATGGCTATTGCCCAAATGGTTAGGTTTAACACCTGTGTCGCTCACTGCAGCAGGATTATTATTCAGCCGTAGCTATGATGGAGCGGTGCATTGGGTTTCGGGCACTGAACGTCTGCTATTTGCCTTGTTTGCAGGCGTGCTCAGTGTGTTGTGGTTGCGTCCATTATGGACTGTCCGTAGCGACAAAGAATGGGTGAGTTTAGGGTTGTTACCCATTTTGGCGATGGCAAGTTTAACGCTGTTACCACAGCATCCATATAGTAGTGTGGTGATTTTACCATTGCTCTTTGCTGCGTGGTGTTGGTGGCAACAACCAGATTTAGATTGGCGCAAGTTTTGGTATGCGCGTAGCAATTTAATCTTCATGTTGATGTGGATGCTATGTTCACAACTTTTGACTGAACAAGCATTCTACGGCTATGTACTGCCTATTTTGAATCCATTTGATTTGGTCAGTATAGCCATGTTGGTGGCTATTTTGTGGATGCTGAATCTGCAACGCAAAACCCATTTAGATCAAGGCTTGGCTGCGGTAATTATGGTCTTGAGTTTACTGTGGCTGAGTAGTTATGTGCTATTACGCGCCTTGCATCTGTATTTAGGAACGCCAATCAACGAGATTGCTGTTTGGCAAGACGCCACTGTGCAGCTCAGTTTGACCTTGCTTTGGGTGAGTTTGGCTTGTATCGCCATGTGGATTGCCAGTCTGAAACAATTACGTGCCTTGTGGATTTTAGGCAGCAGTATTTTGGTGATTGTGACCTTAAAATTGGTGCTTTTAGATTTATCTAATATTGGGACTTTAATGCGCGTGCTGTCATTCTTTGCTGCAGGTTTAGGTATGCTACTGATTGC
This sequence comes from Acinetobacter sp. SCLZS86, assembly GCF_021560715.1. Classification (NCBI taxonomy): domain Bacteria; kingdom Pseudomonadati; phylum Pseudomonadota; class Gammaproteobacteria; order Moraxellales; family Moraxellaceae; genus Acinetobacter; species Acinetobacter sp. SCLZS86. Next base: position 2,445,647 of record NZ_CP090864.1, on the reverse strand, counting down.
ATATATCGCCCCAATTCCTGAGCCAGATCTCGCAAAAAACAACACTTCGCCGTCTTCCAAAGCTTGAGCAGATCCTCAAGTTTAGTTAGAGGCAAAGTGTCGAAGACTGAAACGATTACTTTAAGTCAGGTTCTCGTTTCAGTGCTTGGGCATTGGCATATTGATCAAGTTCTTCATTATTTAAAGGGCGCGATAAAGGATGATCAACAAAACCCATTTTGGGTACAGGAATTTCGATTTGGTTGTCTAGGAAACCATTACGGATACGTTCCTGCATTTCATCACGTACCTTTAAAAAGTTTTCTTGCTGACACCACACCGCAAACAACAATTCAATTGAAGATTCACGGAAAGCTGTAACTGTCACCGCGGGTTTAGGGTCAGACAGCACGAGCGGATATTGATTGGCGACACTGAGCAACACTTCACGCACTTTAATAATATCTTCGTGAAAATTAATCGCGAGGGTAATGGGCACACGTCGGATTGGAAACTTGGACAAGTTATGCACGGGTGCACGAATCAATTGTTCATTGGGTAAACGCACATAAATATTGTCTTGGGTCAGCAATTTAACTGAAAGTAAGTCAATTGAGATCACTTCACCTTCAATGGTGTGTCCGCGAATCAGGGTGATTTGAATGGTATCGCCCACTTCAAAAGAACCTTCACCAATCAGGAACATACCACTAATTAAATTGGATGCCGAGGTTTGTGAGGCAAAACCCAAAGCCACGGTTAAAATACCCGCTGCACCTAAAAACACGCTGAGTTTAAAGCCTGCTTCTTTCAGGCTCGCCATCACAAACAGCAGGAAAATAAAGTAAAAAATCCCGCGTCGCCAAACTAAGCGTTGATGCGCATTAAAACGTGCGCCAATAGTGCGTACAAAAGTATTGGAAACAAAACGTGCAATTAAGAAACCAATCAAAGACAATACAATTGCGACCAAAATTTCGGTCAGACGATCTGTATTAACACTGGTAAATATTCCTTTGAGGCTGTTGGTGATTTCTTTGGAAATATTGGAATCTGCCATAACATCCTCTTAGAAAAATGAATCAAACATATTAAATAAAGCACCTGCCGTTTCACGTGGCGGTTGCAAATAGGTCACCTCACCTGCATGTGGCGGGGTACGATTTTCAATCCGAATCCGTGGTGGACGGTCTAAACCTTCATGCATGACTTTAATTTGTGAAGTCCATAAACGACCTGTGCTTTCACTGAAAAATAAAGGCAGCGCAGGCACAGGCACATTCATTCGGTCAAAACGCAATTGTTGATTGCTGGTGTTGTGAAATTCAATAGGCGTGACGGCACGAAATGCACGTGGTTTGAGTTGATGTAATTCGGTACGGCCATCGACTGCTGTGGCATAACAAACTTCACCTGTACGATGATTTGGGCCAAACCAAGTATCTTTCGGACGAATAATTGGTAAATCAAAAATGGGTTCACGTTGTCCATTTACAAAGGCAGACATCCACAACGGTGTGCTGATATACAATGTGCCACGTTGCCCCGCAGGAATATAAATTGGATCGACAGGTTTAATCACCACAGAACGGTCTGCCAAACGTGGCATGAGCTGTAATTTACTTTGTGTAGATTTGAACATATAGCGTTCAATTTTTATAGGTTGTGGAAAGGCAAACTCAGGATCATCAATTTTATGCCATTGCTGTTCATAATCGTATTGAATTTGCGGACGATAGTATTCCAAACGCCATTCTTGCATGCCACGTGTCAAACGTACTAAGAGTGAGCCAAATTGCCATGCTTTAGGATGATTGAGCTCAAACTCATAGTCACCCCACCATTTTAATTTAGCTGAATCAGTTTCTGAAATCTCATGATTTTGTGACAATGGCCTATCCCTTTCTTGATAAATCAGCGAAAACAGACTTCACGCTGTCATACGCTTAGAGTACACTCAAATTAAATTTTTTCATCATTATTATAATCGCTGATGCAAGTACTGAAACAATTACAAATACCGTATAGCTTTGCCAAACGCCATGGGGTGTTAATTCGTTATGAGGGCGATCATGCCTTTATTGTACGTCGTGAAAACACGCCGATGCTTGCTATTCAGGAAGCACGTCGTTTTTTGGGGCATCCTGCAAAGCATCAACTTTGTAGCGATCAGGAGTTTCACCAATTATTAAGCAGCAGTTTTGCTGGTGATACGGGTGAGTCGCAGCAAGTCGCTGCAGGACTGGAAGATCATCCTGACTTGCTCAGTTTAGCAGATTCTGTTCCAGAAGCAGAAGATCTGATGGATCAGGAAGATGATGCACCTATTGTACGCTTAATCAATGCCTTACTATCTGAAGCGATTCGGGTCGGTGCATCCGATATTCATATCGAATCTTTTGAGAAAAAATTGTCAGTCCGTTTACGGGTCGATGGTCAGCTACGTGAAATCGTGCAACCGCGCCGTGAACTTGCGCCTTTATTGGTGTCACGTATTAAAGTCATGGCAAAACTGGATATTGCCGAAAAACGTATCCCTCAAGATGGTCGTATTTCGCTCAGACTAGCAGGTCGTGAGGTCGATGTACGTGTGTCAACGCTGCCATCTTCGCATGGTGAGCGGGTGGTAATGCGTTTGCTAGATAAGCAAGCAGGTCGTTTAAACATGACGCACTTGGGGCTGATGCAAAATGATTATGAGCGCTTAAAGCAACTGGTACATCGACCACACGGGATTATTTTGGTTACAGGGCCGACAGGTTCGGGTAAAACTACGACCTTATATGCAGCTTTGTCAGACCTGAATGACGGTTCTAAAAATATTTTGACTGCAGAAGACCCGATTGAATATCAACTTGAAGGGATTGGGCAAACACAGGTCAATACCAAAGTGGATATGACCTTCGCTCGTGCTTTAAAAGCCATGCTGCGCCAAGACCCAGATGTGGTGATGGTGGGGGAGATTCGTGACTTAGAAACCGCCGAAATTGCAGTGCAGGCTTCCTTAACTGGTCACTTGGTACTGTCTACCCTACATACCAATACGGCCATTGGTGCAGTCACCCGTTTAAAAGATATGGGTATTGAGCCATTCTTGCTGTCAAGTTCTTTAATTGGGGTGATCGCACAGCGTTTGGTACGTACCTTGTGTTCACACTGTGCCACATGGCATGACGCAGATGACTTTGAACAAGAACTGTTTAAAAGTGTGACCGATGCAACTGATTTAAAACTTCCGCAACCGAAAGGCTGTGAACATTGCTCACATACAGGTTTTACTGGGCGGACTGCAATTTATGAAATTGTCCCTGTGGATGAAGCAATGCGCCGTTTGATTCATGGCAATGCCGCGGAATATGAACTGGAAGATTATGCACGACAGCAATCAGGTTCGATTCGTGAAGATGGATTGCGTAAGGTATTGGCAGGTAAAACCACTTTGGAAGAAGTGCTGCGCGTGACCAATGAAGCGGCTGAATAGCTAAAAAGTAAGGTTAAGATAAGAAATACAAAGAGTTGATCACTATATTGTTGATCAACCCTTTTTATTGAAATTCAATTTTAAAATTGCAGCAAACGACGATGCTGCATTAAGGGCATCGACTCTCGAATTTTGCTTTGTTCGTCTAAATCAAAAGGCACTGTAATCAGTTGCGTACCTTCGTCTTGCACCATTGACAATAGCTGCCCGCGTGAATTGGTAGCGCCTGAATGTCCCCAAGTCTGACGCTTTTCACCATGCCAGCCTTGTTGGGCTGCACCTAAAACCTGACATTGACTGTCCATGCCACGTGCCTGCAAGAGCAATTGCCAGTGCATTTGACCTGTGGTGTAAGTAAAAGCCGATGGCGCAGTTAAAATATTTGCGCCTTGCGCACGTAAAGTTAAGGCCAATTCAGGAAAGCGCAAGTCATAACACACCATTAAGCCAATATTGCCAAATGGTGTTTTCGCAACAACGACTTCAGAACCAGGTTCAAAAAACTTAGATTCCTGATAACCGCCAACAGAGTCACCAACTTGCACATCAAACAAATGAATTTTGTCATAACGTGCTTCAGTTTTTTCTGGGCTAATACATAAACTGACCGTACGCACACGACCATCTGCAATTGTTGAACCATCAGGGCGATACGGGCAGGGCAACGTACCCGCCACAATCCAGATTTGATATTGATGCGCAAGCTGTTCCATACGCTGTTGAATATTTTCAAACTGTGCCGCGGTTTCGCGTTGTTTGCCTGCTGCAAAGCAAACAAAGTTTTCTGGAAAAACGATCAGTTCAGCGCCATCAGCTTTACTTTGTTGAATCAATGTTTCAATGATTTTGAAGTTTTCTTCAATATCATTTTGCGAGTTCATTTGAGCAACAGAAAGTAAAGTCATCAAAGCATTCCTGAGTGAAGATCAAGCGTTCTGCTCATTTTGCTGAGCACATTGATCAAGATTATCTTGTTCTTTTTGTAGCTGTTTCACCAAAGGTTCGAACATATTTTGGTTATTTTCATTCAGCTTCATGAGGGTTTGATGGGCATCTAATACTGTAGTGAGCATATTGCTATGCGTGACGTGTTCTTCTACCAGCTCACGCGTGCAGACTGTCGGATCGCCACAGTAATTTAAAATCACAAACACCTGTCCTAAGCCCATGCTATTTGCGAGCGTAGTAATGTCTGGATTAGTAGATAGCATAACTGCCTGAATGTTATGAATTTGTTTTAGTTTTAAGCCTAGCTTAGCCAATATACCTAAAACTGTACTGTCAATAAATGTAGTTTGGGTTAAATCTACAATTGCACCCACCACATTGGATTGCTGTTCAATTTTACTGAGTAGTTTGTCTAGACTAATACAAGATTGGGCACGCACTTCGCCAAAAAGCTTAAAGATATGCGTTCCATTCAAACTTGCATATTCAACATGACCTGTTGACATATAAATGCCATTTGCAGAGAAGGATTAGATAATTATCCCATAGCGACTATATAGACTCAAGTAGCTTACAGTCGTATATCTAGGGTTAAGAAGTTAACTGGCTGATTTGTTTGTTATTTTGTTCGACACAAACTCAAGATTGCAATGTCATCGGCTACATGATCGGGTGCTTGGAATGATTGATTTTGCAAGTGAAAGACCAATTGTTCAAACTGTTCATTCAAACCACCGCTATAAGGTTCTAACGCACCATCAGAGCAGATAATAAACCGTGCCTGTTTATTTAATACGCACTCAAATTCCTCAACTTCTAAATCTTCAGTCAGTCCTAAAGGAAAACTACTGGTATTTAAAATCCTAGGTGCTTGATTGGGTTCAATAATAATGGCAGGTGGATAATGCCCCGCACTCGACCAGCGCAGCTCATGGGTTTCAATATTTAAAATCCCACTAATCATGGTGATATGCTTTTCAATATTTTCTTGAACCAGCATACCGTTCAGCTTTTTAATCAGTTCGCGCGGTGTTTTGGAGCGACCATGAAATGCAGCCATCCAAGACGTCAGCAAACTACTGGTTACACCATGCCCAGACACATCGGCCAAATAGAACATGATTTCTTTGTCACTGATTTTCCAGTAATCAAACCAATCGCCCGACAAATAAGCAGAAGGTTTAAATAACGTATCTACTCGGTAGTTGCACAGTTCGATAGGGTTCGGTAGTAATTTTTTTTGTAGTTCCGCCGCAGAAGGTAAGTCGCGGCTGTCTTGATTACGTTTATATTGTGCGTCAATTTTGCGTAAGGCTTGTGGTGGATTTTCTGGTAAACGACTCCACAACCAACCTGCTAAAGCACCTTGTTCCCATGCTTGAACCAACGCCGTGCCTTCATCTTCAAAGGCCAATACAATCGTGGGTAAATTCCATTGATGAGTTAAATAATCTTGCACATCAGCAATTGCAATAATGGTTGAGTCATACAAGCTGATGTCATCTATGTGAATCATTTGCACACTAGGAAGTGTGTCGAGCACCTGTTCTAGATATGGAATATCACGTGTGGGTTGAATGAAATACATAGAGTTTTGTGTTGACCCTGAACCTAAACAAAGCATTACTATAGCAATGCCTGAATACTCAAGGAAAGTAAAAACTTACCTTGAGTAAAATGTTTTACAAATTATTCTGTGCTGTCTTCAGGCAGGTTTATTTCTTCTTGATCATCAAAAAGTTCTTCGGTTTCATCATCTACAAACGAAATATTGTCGGCATCGAGTCCTTTCTTTTCCGCAATTTCAAAGTTTTTACGTTGCAAGTAAATATCCCGAATCGCAGCATATTTGTCACCCTGTAACACTTGCTCTACATCTAAGAGTTGCGAGCGAGTATCTACGCCGCGCATAACTTGCTCCGACCAATATAAACGGTCATTGTCATCTAAAATGTATTTTTGCGGACGCGCTTGACCATCTACAAGTGTGCCAAAACCATCACGGAAAGTACTTGGACCGTAAATTGGTAACATAACATAAGGCCCTGAAGGGACACCGTAGTATCCCAAGGTTGTACCAAAATTTTCTTCTTCTGTGTCTAAACCTAAACGACGTGCAGGATCAGCCATTCCTAAAGTAGTAATCGTATTTAAGCTAAAACGACCCAAAGTTTTTGCGGCACGTAAAGGGCGACCTTGAATCAATTGGTTAACCGCATTCCAAGGTTCACCCAAGTTTTTCCGGAACTGACGATATGAGCCACGCACTTCACCAGGAACTTTCTTGGTATATTGCACCGCAAGTGGACGGGCGACATTACGATCTAGCATGTCGTTGAATGCATAAATCTGACGGTTCAAAGGTTGTAGTGGATCTTTGACTTCATCGGGTTGTGTAGCATTTGCATTCACTTTTAAATCTTTGGCTTTGACACTTTTTAATTCTTTAAGCGTATCCAAACGACTACTTTTAGTTTCAGAAAATGAATCAGCCACAATAACTTCAGCGGTTTCTTCTTGAGCAACTTCTTCAGTAGAAGGCATTGTCGCATGTGTTGAGGTGATGAATCCTAAAGAAACAAGGCACACCCAAAGATATTTTTGTTGATACATAAAGAATCCTAGCGCTTAAATCTGAGTAAGCAAAAGCTGTTATATCGCCGATGGGTATATATTAACATTTAATTTAAACAATGTATTAAAGCAAATTAGCTCAAAATGTGTGTAGAAAAGGTAAGAATGAACAAAAAATAAACACCCGATATATTTCTTTTGAAAAAAGTGTTGCATGGCGAAATAATTGACCTATAATGCACATCCATCGGCGGTGATGCAGATTAAAACTTCTGATAAAACAATGACTTGATTGAAAATGGTTAGGTTGGGTTTTAGAAAGAAAGTTTAAAATAATTTAAATTACCAGTTGACACTTTAGAAATAAAGCGTAATATAGCCGACCTAGCTTGATGCTGACGAAGCGTTGAGAAGATCATTAAGAGATTATGAAGAACAACTTGTGTGGATTTTTACTGATTGATTGATCGAACATATTTCATTGATTGATTGGTTTAAATTACTCGAAGTTTATTTGAGCGAAATTTAAGTCAGAAATTGATGAGCCAGATTTGGAAGTTTAAATTAAAACTTCAAAATGATTTTAACTGAAGAGTTTGATCATGGCTCAGATTGAACGCTGGCGGCAGGCTTAACACATGCAAGTCGAGCGGGCGAGGTTGCTTCGGTAACTTAGCTAGCGGCGGACGGGTGAGTAATGCTTAGGAATCTGCCTATTAGTGGGGGACAACATTCCGAAAGGGATGCTAATACCGCATACGTCCTACGGGAGAAAGCAGGGGATCTTTATGACCTTGCGCTAATAGATGAGCCTAAGTCGGATTAGCTAGTTGGTGGGGTAAAGGCCTACCAAGGCGACGATCTGTAGCGGGTCTGAGAGGATGATCCGCCACACTGGGACTGAGACACGGCCCAGACTCCTACGGGAGGCAGCAGTGGGGAATATTGGACAATGGGGGGGACCCTGATCCAGCCATGCCGCGTGTGTGAAGAAGGCCTTTTGGTTGTAAAGCACTTTAAGTGGGGAGGAGGCTTACCTGGTTAATACCTGGGCTAAGTGGACGTTACCCACAGAATAAGCACCGGCTAACTCTGTGCCAGCAGCCGCGGTAATACAGAGGGTGCGAGCGTTAATCGGATTTACTGGGCGTAAAGCGCGCGTAGGTGGCTAATTAAGTCAAATGTGAAATCCCCGAGCTTAACTTGGGAATTGCATTCGATACTGGTTGGCTAGAGTATGGGAGAGGATGGTAGAATTCCAGGTGTAGCGGTGAAATGCGTAGAGATCTGGAGGAATACCGATGGCGAAGGCAGCCATCTGGCCTAATACTGACACTGAGGTGCGAAAGCATGGGGAGCAAACAGGATTAGATACCCTGGTAGTCCATGCCGTAAACGATGTCTACTAGCCGTTGGGGGATTTGATCCTTTAGTGGCGCAGCTAACGCGATAAGTAGACCGCCTGGGGAGTACGGTCGCAAGACTAAAACTCAAATGAATTGACGGGGGCCCGCACAAGCGGTGGAGCATGTGGTTTAATTCGATGCAACGCGAAGAACCTTACCTGGCCTTGACATAGTAGAGACTTTCCAGAGATGGATTGGTGCCTTCGGGAATCTACATACAGGTGCTGCATGGCTGTCGTCAGCTCGTGTCGTGAGATGTTGGGTTAAGTCCCGCAACGAGCGCAACCCTTTTCCTTACTTGCCAGCATTTCGGATGGGAACTTTAAGGATACTGCCAGTGACAAACTGGAGGAAGGCGGGGACGACGTCAAGTCATCATGGCCCTTACGGCCAGGGCTACACACGTGCTACAATGGTCGGTACAAAGGGTTGCTACCTCGCGAGAGGATGCTAATCTCAAAAAGCCGATCGTAGTCCGGATCGCAGTCTGCAACTCGACTGCGTGAAGTCGGAATCGCTAGTAATCGCGGATCAGAATGCCGCGGTGAATACGTTCCCGGGCCTTGTACACACCGCCCGTCACACCATGGGAGTTTGTTGCACCAGAAGTAGGTAGTCTAACCGTAAGGAGGACGCTTACCACGGTGTGGCCGATGACTGGGGTGAAGTCGTAACAAGGTAGCCGTAGGGGAACCTGCGGCTGGATCACCTCCTTAACGAAAGATTGACGATTGGTAAGAATCCACAACAAGTTGTTCTTCATTGATGTATCTGAGGGTCTGTAGCTCAGTTGGTTAGAGCACACGCTTGATAAGCGTGGGGTCACAAGTTCAAGTCTTGTCAGACCCACCACTACTGACGAAGCAATTATGCAGAAGAAGATACATCGAATCACAGATGATAAGCTGGGGACTTAGCTTAGTTGGTAGAGCGCCTGCTTTGCACGCAGGAGGTCAGGAGTTCGACTCTCCTAGTCTCCACCACGTATTTATTGAATACGGGAATAAGCTAAAGATTACAGAATTTAGTAAGTATAAGCTTATTAAGTTCTGTGATTTAAATATCACAGTATTTAGTGCGATCTGACGAAGACGCATTAATTCATTAACAGATTGGCAAAAATTGAGTCTGAAATAAATTGTTCAACTCATTTAATTCAAGATTGACAGTAATGCTTCGGTGTTACGGTTTAATTACGAATTGAAGTGAGAACTAGCAAATTAACTGAATCAAGCGTTTTGGTATATGAATTTAGATTGAAGCTGTACAGTGCTTAAGTGCACAAGACTTTGAACTGTAGATTAAATAAATCATTGATTATTTATTTAATTGTCTTAATCCTACTTGTAGGGATTAACGACTGTTTGGGGTTGTATAGTCAAGTAATTAAGTGCATGTGGTGGATGCCTTGGCAGTCAGAGGCGAAGAAAGACGTGATAGCCTGCGAAAAGCTCCGGGGAGGCGGCAAATATCCTTTGATCCGGAGATTTCTGAATGGGGAAACCCACCTACCTTAAGGTAGGTATCGTATGATGAATACATAGTCATACGAAGCGAACGCGGGGAAGTGAAACATCTCAGTACCCGTAGGAAAAGAAATCAATTGAGATTCCCTCAGTAGCGGCGAGCGAAAGGGGAAAAGCCCATTAAGTTATGTGTGTTTTAGTGGAATGCTCTGGGAAGTGCAACCATAGTGGGTGATAGTCCTGTACACGAAAGGGCACACATAATGATGACGAGTAGGGCGAGGCACGTGAAACCTTGTCTGAATATGGGGGGACCATCCTCCAAGGCTAAATACTCCTGACTGACCGATAGTGAACCAGTACCGTGAGGGAAAGGCGAAAAGAACCCCTGTGAGGGGAGTGAAATAGATCCTGAAACCGCATGCATACAAGCAGTGGGAGCCAACTTGTTTGGTGACTGCGTACCTTTTGTATAATGGGTCAGCGACTTATATTCAGTAGCAAGGTTAACCGAATAGGGGAGCCGTAGAGAAATCGAGTCTTAATAGGGCGTATAGTTGCTGGGTATAGACCCGAAACCGGGTGATCTATCCATGAGCAGGTTGAAGGTTGGGTAACACTAACTGGAGGACCGAACCCACTGTCGTTGAAAAGCCAGGGGATGACTTGTGGATAGGGGTGAAAGGCTAATCAAACTCGGTGATAGCTGGTTCTCCCCGAAAGCTATTTAGGTAGCGCCTCGGACGAATACCATTGGGGGTAGAGCACTGTTTCGGCTAGGGGGTCATCCCGACTTACCAAACCGATGCAAACTCCGAATACCAATGAGTACTATCCGGGAGACAGACTGCGGGTGCTAACGTCCGTAGTCAAGAGGAAAACAATCCAGACCGCCAGCTAAGGCCCCAAAATCATAGTTAAGTGGGAAACGATGTGGGAAGGCATAGACAGCTAGGAGGTTGGCTTAGAAGCAGCCACCCTTTAAAGAAAGCGTAATAGCTCACTAGTCGAGTCGGCCTGCGCGGAAGATGTAACGGGGCTAAAACTATGTGCCGAAGCTGCGGATGCATAATTTATTATGCGTGGTAGGGGAGCGTTCTGTAAGCCGAAGAAGGTGGATTGAGAAGTCTGCTGGAGGTATCAGAAGTGCGAATGCTGACGTGAGTAACGACAAAACGGGTGAAAAACCCGTTCGCTGAAAGACCAAGGGTTCCAGTCCAACGTTAATCGGGGCTGGGTGAGTCGACCCCTAAGGCGAGGCCGAGAGGCGTAGTCGATGGGAAATTGGTTAATATTCCAATACTTCAGTGTAATGCGATGAGAGGACGGAGAAGGTTAAGTCAGCCTGGCGTTGGTTGTCCAGGTGAAAGGAAGTAGGCATGCATCTTAGGCAAATCCGGGGTGCTCTATGCTGAGATCTGATAGCAAGCTGTACTTGTACAGTGAAGTGGCTGATACCCTGCTTCCAGGAAAAGTCTCTAAGCTTCAGTTACACTGGAATCGTACCCGAAACCGACACAGGTGGTCAGGTCGAGTAGACCAAAGCGCTTGAGAGAACTCTGCTGAAGGAACTAGGCAAAATGGTACCGTAACTTCGGGAGAAGGTACGCTGTTGATGGTGATAGGACTTGCTCCTTGAGCTGTCGACAGCCTCAGAAACCAGGCCGCTGCAACTGTTTATTAAAAACATAGCACTCTGCAAACACGAAAGTGGACGTATAGGGTGTGATGCCTGCCCGGTGCTGGAAGGTTAATTGATGGGGTTAGCGTAAGCGAAGCTCTTGATCGAAGCCCCAGTAAACGGCGGCCGTAACTATAACGGTCCTAAGGTAGCGAAATTCCTTGTCGGGTAAGTTCCGACCTGCACGAATGGCATAATGATGGCGGCGCTGTCTCCAGCAGAGGCTCAGTGAAATCGAATTCGCCGTGAAGATGCGGTGTACCCGCGGCTAGACGGAAAGACCCCGTGAACCTTTACTGCAGCTTGACATTGAACTTTGACCTTACTTGTGTAGGATAGGTGGGAGGCTTTGAAACTTGGACGCTAGTCCGAGTGGAGCCGTCCTTGAAATACCACCCTGGTAATGTTGAGGTTCTAACTCTGTCCCGTTATCCGGGACGAGGACCATGTCTGGTGGGTAGTTTGACTGGGGCGGTCTCCTCCTAAAGAGTAACGGAGGAGTACGAAGGTGCGCTCAGCGTGGTCGGAAATCACGCGTAGAGTATAAAGGCAAAAGCGCGCTTAACTGCGAGACCCACAAGTCGAGCAGGTACGAAAGTAGGTCTTAGTGATCCGGTGGTTCTGTATGGAAGGGCCATCGCTCAACGGATAAAAGGTACTCTGGGGATAACAGGCTGATACCGCCCAAGAGTTCATATCGACGGCGGTGTTTGGCACCTCGATGTCGGCTCATCTCATCCTGGGGCTGAAGCAGGTCCCAAGGGTATGGCTGTTCGCCATTTAAAGAGGTACGCGAGCTGGGTTTAGAACGTCGTGAGACAGTTCGGTCCCTATCTACCGTGGGCGCTGGAAATTTGAGAGGATCTGCTCCTAGTACGAGAGGACCAGAGTGGACGAACCTCTGGTGTACCGGTTGTGACGCCAGTCGCATCGCCGGGTAGCTATGTTCGGAAGGGATAACCGCTGAAAGCATCTAAGCGGGAAGCCTACCTCAAGATAAGATTTCCCCGAGGCTTTATGCCTCCTAAAGAGCCGTTGAAGACTACGACGTTGATAGGTTGGATGTGGAAGCATAGCGATATGTGAAGCTGACCAATACTAATTGCTCGTGAGGCTTGACTATACAACACCCAAACAGTTGGGGTTGTATGCTCAATCGATTCAAATCCAATCAGTCAATTCAGACTGATCTTGATTTAGTTAACGCTAAACAATAAAATTCAGACCCAATACAGCCCAATCTGTTACAGATTCGGAAAACGCAGTGCATCACCATCGTGAATAAGACCAATGCAAGTCTCCGTAAACAGTTGTGCTGGCGACCATAGCAAGAGTGAACCACCTGATCCCTTCCCGAACTCAGAAGTGAAACCTCTTCGCGCTGATGGTAGTGTGGGGTTACCCATGTGAGAGTAAGTCATCGCCAGCTCATTATTCAAAACACCCTCAACTAGCGTTGAGGGTGTTTTTTATGAGGGAAAGAAAAGTAGAAAGAAATCTGAACAGAACTTCTGATTAAAATCTTTATGTCTTTTAATGAATCTATGTTATACCTAATAAAACGGCATAGAAATTGCTTATCAAAAACTTATATATTAAGTTGTTGAAAAACATAAATTTAAAAGAGTGGGTGAAAATGAAGTTATCGGTTGGATTAAAAGTTGCAAACTCCTTGTCACTGACACCGCAGTTACAACAAGCCATTCGTTTGCTTCAACTTTCAAGCTTGGAACTTGAGCAAGAAGTTCAAATTCAATTGGATAGTAATCCTTTATTAGAAAAAGTAGAAGAGCAAAGCAGTATTGAAAGCTTATCCACCTTAGAAGAACAAGAACGTGATCAAAAGGATTTAACCAAAGAACTAAATGCAGATCATTTGCCAAATGATTTGCCTGTCGATACAGACTGGGATGATGTGTACACCCATCTACCAACGAGTTTGGGAGCAGCGGAATATGAAGAGCGCGAGGATAATCGTCAGGGGCATTTAGGTTTAAAAGAGCACATGATGCAACAAATCAATCTGTTGCATTTTTCTCAAGTCGAGCAGCTCATTGCCTATTGTATTGTTGATGCTTTGGATGACAATGGTTTCTTGGATTGTGAAATATCTGAAATCACTGCATCTGTACAGCATTTATTGATCTCCATGGAATACGAAGATGAAGTTGAAGACGATGAAGTTTTGGTGGTTTTGAAACATATTCAGCGTTTAGAGCCGATTGGGATTGGTTCACGGAATTTGGCTGAGTGTTTATCTATTCAACTTGAAAGTTTGGCTATAGATGTGCCTTATCGGCAGGAAGCACTGCAACTCTTGCAGCATTATGAGTTATTAATTTCGAATGATTTAGCCAAGTTAATTAAGCAAACGGGGTTAAGCGCAGATCAGCTACAGCATGCAGTGGCTTTATTAAAAACCTTGAAAGCGCATCCTGGTACTGCATTTGAAGATCAGGATTCAGACTACCAAATTCCAGATGTAGTGGTCAGTAAAAAACAGGATCATTGGCATGTGCAACTCAATCCAGATGTTGTGCCTAAGCTTAGAATTAATTCCTTTTATGCCAATATGATTAAACGCGCAGATCAAAGTGAAGATAATCAATATTTGCGTAATCAAATGCTAGATGCGAAAAACTTTATAAAAAGTGTTGATGAACGTCATAAAACCTTATTAAAGGTAGCGACTTGTATTGTGCAACATCAACGTGAATTTTTAGAAATTGGCGCAGAAGGCATGAAGCCTTTAATTTTACGTGACGTAGCTGATGAAGTTGAATTACATGAATCGACCGTTTCACGGGTAACGACCAATAAATATATGCTCACTCCACGTGGATTGTTTGAATTGAAATATTTCTTTTCAAGTCATGTTGGAACAAGTTCTGGTGGAGAAGCATCTTCAACTGCGATTCGCGCGAAGATTAAAAAGTTAATTGCAGATGAAAATCCACGTAAACCTTTGTCAGACAACACAATTGCAAACCTTCTTAAGGAAGAAGGTATTGATGTGGCGCGCAGAACGGTGGCGAAATATCGTGAGTCATTAAATATTGCATCATCTTCTGAACGAAAAGTCTTGATCTAATTTTTAAAATCGGTCTATTCTAAGGATTCATTATGACTAAATAATGAATCTTTTTTCTTTGAAGGAATAGTTAGACATGATTTAAAGTGACCTCTACAGTGATCTGTTATTTGGCAATCAATCATGTGAACTATGCCTTCCTAATCCTAATGAAGGTGAGGGATAGAATTATGCAAATAACAATTCGTGGACATCACTTAGCTATCACCCCTGCAATTGAAGAAAATATTCGACTTAAGTTTGCACAAATGACCAAACATCTGGATCAGGTCAATAGTATGCAGGTGAAATTAAGTAAAGATCATCAAATCGATAAACATTCTAAAAAAGGCAGTGCCAATCATATTGCTGAAGCGATTATTCGCTTGCCCGGCACCGAGCTGTTTGCGCAAGCTTGTGCGGATGATATGTATACTTCTATTAAGATGATGACTGAAAAATTAAAACGCCAATTAGAGAAGCATCGGAAGATGCAACTGGACTACCAGCCTTTAGCGATTTAGCCTTAAGGTGGTTTTAAAAGAGGTTTTTGATAAACCTCTTTTTTTATTGCGATAATGTATACGATTAATGAATAATTTTTTCTATTTATAGTAAAATGACAGGTTTTTACACCGTTGGTCCTATAAGAGGTCTTTGTGATGAATAGTGAACAGCTCACTGAAATTTTAAAAGCTGCTTTTCCAGAGGCTGAAGTTGCTGTAAGTGGGCAAGGCGGCAAGTTTGATCTTCGTATTGTAGATAATCAGTTTGAAGGTAAGCGTCCTGTTGCTCGTCAACAAGTAGTGTATGCACCATTGAATAGCTATATTGCCAGCGGTGAAGTTCATGCGGTCACAATTCGTGCAATGACACAAGAAGAATGGCGTAAAGCAAGCTTATTTGGAGCTTAATAATTTAATGGATAAATTTTTAATTCAGGGCGGTAATAAGCTCGAAGGTGAAGTGCGCATTTCTGGTGCAAAAAATGCAGCCTTGCCACTTCTTGCTGCAATGATTCTTGCAGAAACACCAATAACATTGAAAAATGTTCCAAATTTAAAAGATGTAAATACCTTGGTGAAGTTGATCGCGGGTCTAGGCATTAAAATGTCTTATGAGGGCGATACTGTCATTGCGGATACCTCAACATTGGACAACCAATTTGCACCTTATGAATTAGTCAAAACCATGCGTGCTTCTATTTTGGTGCTTGGCCCATTAGTCGCGCGCTATGGTAGTGCAAAAGTATCTTTACCTGGTGGATGTGCCATCGGCTCACGCCCTGTTGATCAACATCTTAAAGCACTAGAAGCTTTGGGTGCTGAGATTGAAGTTGAAAGTGGCTATGTGCACGCTAAAGTCAACGGTCGCCTTAAAGGTGGCGAAGTGGTTTTTGATATGGTCACTGTTGGCGGTACAGAAAATATTCTCATGGCGGCAGTATTGGCAGAAGGTGTTACCACTATTCGTAATGCTGCACGTGAACCTGAAATTACTGATCTTGCGCAAATGCTCATTAAAATGGGTGCTAAAATTGAAGGTTTAGACACCGATACTTTAGTGGTCACAGGTGTTGAACACTTGCATGGTTGTGAGTATTCAGTCGTTGCTGACCGTATCGAAACGGGTTCTTATTTGGCTGCAGCTGCAATTACGGGCGGTAAAATCAGAACCACACATACCGATCCTGCCTTGCTAGAATCTGTGTTGGATAAGTTTGAAGAAATGGGTGCTGAAGTCACACGTGGCGATGATTGGATTGAACTAGATATGATGGGCAAGCGCCCTAAAGCCGTGAGCTTCAGAACCTTACCACATCCTGAATTTCCAACAGATATGCAAGCACAGTTAATGGCAGTGAATGCGATTGGACGCGGTTTTGCCACGATTTCGGAAACTATTTTTGAAAACCGTTTTATGCATGTCCCTGAGTTGTCACGTATGGGTGCCAATATTCAGGTAGAGGGCAATGATGCGGTTGTGACGGGAGTAGAAAAACTTTCTGCTGCGCCTGTTATGGCAACTGATTTACGTGCCTCATTCTCGTTGGTGTTAGCAGCATTGGCGGCAGAAGGCGAAACATTGATTGACCGTATTTATCATATTGATCGCGGTTATGAAAATGTAGAACAAAAGTTACAAGGTTTAGGCGCCCAAATTAAGCGAGTAAATTGATGAATGACATGAGAAACGATGATCCAAATTTTGACGTCATGGGCAATTTTGATCATGGTTTAACTTTGGCATTAAGTAAGGGGCGAATTTTAAAAGAAACTTTGCCTTTATTGGAAACTGCGGGAATTAATTTACTGGAAGATCCAGATAAATCACGTAAGTTAATTTTCCCAACCACACATAAACAAGTGCGTATTTTAATTTTACGTGCCTCTGATGTGCCAACTTATGTTGAAAATGGTGCGGCAGATATTGGGGTAGCGGGTAAAGATGTGTTGATGGAGCATGGTGCTCAAAATGTATATGAGCCGCTGGATCTGAAAATTGCCAATTGTAAATTGATGACTGCGGGCAAGGTTGGTATGCAGCGTCCAAAAGGTCGTTTAAAAATTGCCACTAAATACGTAAATTTGACCCGTCAATACTATGCCAGCTTAGGCGAGCAGGTTGATGTCATTAAACTCTATGGCTCAATGGAATTAGCACCATTGGTCGGTTTGGGTGATTACATTGTCGATGTGGTGGATACAGGTAATACTTTACGTGCCAACGGTTTAGAGCCATTAGAAGAGATCTGTAAAGTATCTTCACGTTTGATTGTGAATAAAGCCAGTTTTAAACGTAAGCAAGATTTGCTTAATCCAATTTTGGCACAACTTGAAAAAGCGGTGGCAGAACGCGAGTTGGCAAAATAATCTGCTTAAATCTGTATCCGTCATCCTGCCTTCTCAAAAAACCGTCATTCAATGGCGGTTTTTTTATGTTCGTGCATGATTCTGTTCTTGAATGATTTTAAACGTGAATTTCCATCAAAACATACTGCTTTAGCCATGTATAGACTCCCACAAAGCCCTAGAAACAAGGTAAACTAAACTTTTCTATCAAACCTTGTGGGTAAATTGATGCGACGTTTATCGACTCAAGATCAAAGCTTTAAACAAGCCTTTGCAGACTTGTTGGCTTTTGAAACTGTCAGTGATCCTGAACTTTTAAAAACTGTAGATCAAATTATTGCTGATGTACGTCAGCATGGTGATGCTCAGGTTCTTAAACTCACTCAACAGTTCGATCGACATCCAGCGCATCAATTTTCAGAACTTGAGTTAAGTCAGGAACAACTGAAAGCCGCATTTGATGCTTTAGATAATGAAGTCCGTGAAGCTTTGGAGTTGGCTGCTGCACGGATTAGTGAATTTCACCAAGCACAAAAACAGGATGGTTGGACTTATGTTGATGCTTTGGGCAATACACTCGGGCAAAAAGTCACACCATTAGACCGTGTTGGTATTTATGTACCAGGTGGTTTGGCGTCTTATCCATCTTCAGTGCTTATGAATGCCGTACCTGCGCATGTGGCTGGTGTGCCTGAAATTATTATGGTTGTGCCTGCACCGAATGGTGAACTCAACCCATTGGTTTTGGCCGCTGCATATTTGGCAGGAGTGACTCGTGTATTTACCATTGGCGGCGCGCAAGCAATTGCTGCATTGGCTTATGGTACAGAAACTATCCCATCGGTAGATAAAATTACGGGGCCGGGTAATCGCTTTGTGGCAGCTGCAAAACGTGCTGTGTTTGGTCAGGTTGGTATTGATATGATTGCAGGGCCATCCGAAATTTTGGTTTATGCTGAAGGTGAGAATAATCCTGAATGGTTGGCCATGGACTTACTTTCTCAAGCCGAGCATGACACGGTTGCACAATCTATTTTTATTACACCAGATGCGCAATTGCTGAATCAGGTTGAGCAAGCGATTGAACAGCACTTGGCGAATTTGCCTAAAGCTGAAATTGCCCGTACTTCTATTGCAAATCGTGGTGCATTGGTTTTGGTGAAAGATCGTCAAGAGGCGATTGAATTGATCAACCAAGTTGCGCCCGAACACTTAGAATTGTGTATGGATGATCCACAAGTGATGGCAGAAGAAATTCGTCATGCGGGTGCTATCTTTATGGGGCGCTATACACCAGAAGCTATTGGTGATTATTGTGCAGGGCCAAACCACGTATTACCAACGTCGGGTACAGCACGTTTTTCATCACCATTGGGTGTTTACGATTTCCAAAAACGCTCAAGTCTGATTATGTGTTCAGCTGAGGGCGTGAAAAGTTTGGCGAAAACCGCTGATATTTTAGCGAAGCAGGAAAATCTGGATGCGCATGCACGATCAGCACGTTATCGTTATCAATCATAAATAGCATTACAACCTCTCCCTGGCCCTCTCCTAATAAAGAGAGGGGAATTTAAACCACACAAATTTTGTGTCTTTAGTAATGAAAATTCCTCTCGCTCAGGGAGAGGTTAGGAGAGGGTTTAAAGAGAATACAAAATGAATATCACAGCAGAACAAATGCGTTTTTGGAGCCCTGAAGTACGTGAGCTAGAGCCTTATGTACCGGGTGAGCAGCCAAAAATTCAAAATTTATTAAAATTGAATACCAATGAAAACCCGTATCCACCTTCGCCTAAAGTGGTGGAAGCGGTGCAAAAGGTTTTAGAAAACTCGGCAGATGCACTGCGTTTATATCCAGATCCAGATGCGTCTGAGCTTAAGCAAGCCATTGCGAAACAGCAAAATGTAGCTGTTGAAAATGTCTTTGTTGGCAATGGTTCAGATGAAGTCCTTGCACATATTTTTAAGGCTTTTTTTGTTCAGGAACAGCCGTTACTGTATCCAGATATCACCTATAGTTTTTACCCTGTATATAGTCAATTTTTTGGGGTAAAAACTAAAATTTTGCCTTTAAATGATGATTTTGAAATTGTAGTTGATGACTATAAGCAAGCCAATGGTGGCATTATCATCACCAATCCGAATGCACCGACCAGTATTGCTTTAGGTTTAAGCGCGATTGAAGAAATTTTACAGGCCAATCCAAATTCAGTGGTGGTGATTGATGAGGCCTATGTCGATTTTGGTGCAGAGTCTGCAGTGAAATTGGTGGAAAAGTACGAGAATCTAGTGGTGTGTCAAACCACCTCTAAATCACGTTCATTGGCAGGTTTACGTGTTGGTTTTGCGATTGCACAACCACATTTAATTGCCGCATTGGAAGCCGTAAAAAATAGTTTTAACTCTTATCCAATGGATCGTTTTGCCATTGCAGCTGCGGTGGCATCTTTTCAAGATCAGGCGTATTTTGAAGCCCAATGCCAAAAAGTTATTGCTAGCCGTGAGAAATTGGTGACGGATTTAACGAGCTTGGGCTTTAAGATATTGCCATCACACGCCAACTTTATTTTTGCATCACATCCTCAACAGGATGCGGGTGAATTAGCCGCAGCATTACGTGAACGCGGTATTATTGTGCGTTATTTTAATAAACCACGCATCAATCAATATTTGCGCATTACTATTGGTACAGATGATCAAAATCAACGCTTAGTAGATACTTTAAAATACGATATTTTGGCCTAATAATCAAAATATCGTAGCAGCGAGTGAAGTTTCGAATTCACTCGCTTTTTTATTTTTACTGCTATTGCGCAGGTTTGTACCAGCGGTTCAATAAGTCCAACATCGCTGAAACCTTGTCAAAACATTCTTGATATTCTGCTTCACAAACAGATGCAATCGTGACGCCACCACCAGCCCATAATGAAACATCTTGCTGATATTTCTGAATAGAACGGATCAGGATATTCCAAGAACCCGTTCCATCGGCATCAAAATAACCCATAGAGCCGCAATAGGCGCCACGTGCTGCACCTTCGAGTTCATCTATAATTTGCATGGCACGAATTTTCGGTGCGCCTGTAATTGACCCACCTGGCAAGGCAGACATCAACACATCAAAAGGATTCATCTCGGCTTTTAGTGTTGCGGTCACTTCACTGACCATGTGATGCACTTGGTTAAAAGACTCAATATTGAATAACTTTGGCGTTTTGACGCTGCCAGTTTCGGCATAAACACTTAAATCATTACGTAATAAATCTACAATCATCACATTTTCAGCCTGATCTTTTTCAGACTCACTTAATTGTTGTTTCGATTGTCGGTCTAATTCAGGATCGCCATAACGTGGCATCGTGCCCTTAATGGGTTTTGTGGTAATTTTTCGATTTTCCTCAAAATCGATAAAGAGTTCGGGCGAACAACTTAAAATTTCAAAATCACCAATACGTAAATAACCTGCATAAGGTGCATTGGTCAGTTGCCAAAACTGAGCTGCAGTCTCTAAAAGTTGACCTTGAGCCTCAGCGCTAAACTCTTGCGTAAGATTAATTTGATAACAATCTCCTGCCACTATATAGTCTTGAACATGTTGAAAGGCGCGTTGGTAATCTGTGAAATTCCAGCGTGCTTGACACTTTTGGCTTAATTGGAACTGTTCAATTATGGTTGATTGAGTATATAAATTTAAAATAAAATCAAAGATTTGAGTAGCAGCATCGTCTGAACTATAAAAATACCAGCCATCAGTTTCTTGCTGTAAATAGCTTTTAAATTGACCTAAAAAAATACTTGGCTGGGGACGGGGTTGCATATTGATGTGTTGCTGTGCTGCAGCATCATACGAAACAAACCCCATTACACTGCAAAATGGGGCGGTGTCAGCATCTTCTAAAGCACCGAGATGAGCTGTTAAATCTAATTGAGTTGGACTTAATTCATATTGATCCAATGCCGTTTTTTGAAAGTAAAAATGTTGATGGTTTTGTTCCACACAATAGCGTTCAGCCAAAAAAGCAATACGTGCCTTTCCATTATTTTGCAAATAAATACAATGTGAAAGTGCTGCCAAAGCTTGTAAAATTCTTGCAGCCTCATATTCAGGTTCACAGAATAATTTTTTAAAATGAGTAGGATAGGACATAAAGCGTAAACAGCTGAGAGATTTTAAAAGGCTATTTTACATGATTGCAGCAGATAAAAAGCAAATAACCGTTTGTCGGTAAGATGTGGATTGCGACCAACAGCAGTTGAACAAAAAATAACTCAGATATACCTTTGTATGTGCAAACCGGCTACTCAAGGAATGTGTGTCAGTGTTGTCCTCATCAAATAAAAACACAATCACTGGCACTGAGTGGTAAAACCAAAAAAATAATACTCTCGGGAGAGTAACAAGATGAAAAAATTTACTAAACTTGCTTTGGTATCATCAATCGCGTTAACGACAAATGCAATGGCAATGCAGGCAATGGATGATACTGCATTAAGCGCAACTACTGGTCAAGATGGTTTAAGCATCGGGATTGGTATTTCTAAAATCGAAATCGAAAAACTTTTAATCCATGATAATGATGGTTTGGTTAGTGATGGTGCCAAAGCAGCAGTTGCTCCTGTCTTAGATGCGAATGGTGATGTTGTAACTCCTGGTACACCAGCTGTTATCGGTTCTCTAGGTGGCACAAACAAAGCTGCTGCAATTGTTATTAAAGGCAATGGTATTTCTGGGGATGCAAATGAAAAGCATGGTATTGTGATTGGTGCGAACTATGATAATAATGGTGCTTACTTATTAACTTCTCGTAATTTAGCAGATTTAGTCATTGATACAGATGCTGGTGATACTGCTGCTGGTGGAGCATTTATTAATGTTGCAGCTCAAGTATCTGGCTTAGATATCAAGATTGGTGAAATTGGTGTCTCTGCATCAAATGCTGAAAATACAAGTACGACCTCTATCCGCCGTGGTAATGATGATACTAACTATAATGCAATTTTATCTGGCTTAACGTTAAAAACAGGTAAAATGGATGCCAATATTCAATTGGGTGCAGCGCCACAAGGTGCCATGATTAAATTGAATACCACAATGGTGGGTGGTTTAGAAATTAAAAACTTAGGTATTTTGGACAACTCAACTAAAGGCAAAGCAGTTGGTTCTGTAAATGTTGGTGGCAATCCAACAGCTGTGACAACGAAGGAAGCGGGTGAAATCTTTATTGAAAGCATTAAAATTGCAGATGCAGATAGTAAAGATTTGACCCTAAATCAAGATATACAAGTATTTAATGATGCTTATGTTGGCGGTAGTACTACTCTTGGTAAGGCGGCACATATTCGCATTGTAAGCAATGACACTGGTGCCAAAGACCAATATATTAAAGGTATCCATTTAGGTAGTCGTACTGCTGCTTCTATTGGTGATATGGAAGTTCAAGGTCTTCAAACTTACTACAGTACTTCTCAGGGTAGCTACACGAAGGGTGCTGTTATCACCATTTCGGGTCACTAATTTAAACACTGAAAAAGCGCGTGAATTCACGCGCTTTTTTTTACAAATAAACTGATGAGTTCGCAAAAAAATATAGAAAGCCCTTTTCTTTTTCTATAAAACGAGTATCTTTCTAAATACAAGGAAGTAGAGTGAAAACTCTAAAATAAAAATATTAGGCAGGTATTGCCGAGAACTAAAAAGTAAAAATATATGTTAGAGATCGCTTTGGGCTCGGCATTGATCTATTACGCTGCCACACAAGCCTTTGATTTAAAAGAACAGCATCCTGAAACTGTGCGTTACACAGAAACTTTGGATTCTAGAAATAATTCATTTACCCGTATGCATAGAGAACCTGTGCAAATTAAACCTGCTTTAGAAGATCAATTCCGTGGCATTGTGCGTCAAGCCTATGACTACAGTTGTGGTTCTGCAGCTTTAACAACCTTACTGAATGGTTATGTTGGAACACAATTAAACGAGCAACAAACCATGAGTGGCTTGCTGCGTTATGGAGAATACGAACGAATTATTGAACGTCGTAGTTTTTCACTATTGGATATGAAGCGCTTTGTCGCAGCTTTAGGCTTTGAAAGTGGCGGATATCGCGGGGAATTTTCGGATTTAGTGAAACAAGGACAGCCTGCGATTGTGCCGATTTCCTATGCAGGTTTTAAACATTTTGTGGTGTATAAGGCATATAAAAATGGACGTGTCTATGTGGCAGACCCTGCATTAGGCAATATCAGTTTTGATGAAGAACGCTTTAAAGAAGTTTGGGAAAATAACACTTTATTTCTAATTAATGTCGCACCGCAACATCGTCAAAGTATGTTGGCATTACAAGAAACAGATTTACGTCATGTGGAAGATGCAACAGTGAATCGTTATGCCTTTGTTGACATTCAATATCCACAATTTGCGATGGAAAAAATAGCCGATAAAGCATCAACGATACGTCTGGAACGTAATGTAAATAAAGATTCTGAAAATTACGGACAGTACGAGCATCGTTTTTTAAGACTCTACTACAAAAACAAATAATCAGTTGTTCACGAAATACAAAAATAAAAAATGGAAGGGGTAAATCATGGATCGTAAATGGATGAATAAAACCTTATTGGCTCTCAGTATTCAAATGGTATTTGGGGTGGCTTATGCCGCAGAGGAGCCGCAATTAGGGGAATATGAAACCACAGCTGAACAGGCAGAAGTCTCAGATACAGCAGCATCTACTGCAGAGACAAGTGCTGAAACGAATAGTGCAGTTGTTGCTGCAACGGCTACAAATGGCGCACAAGCAGCATCATCTGCTTTGCAACAGCAAGAGGGCGATGCAACCAAAGAGGCGAATTTAGAAGAAGTATTTACCTCGAATGAACGCCAATATTCCCTTATGAAACAAGGTGAAATTTCATCTTATTATGATATTGATTATACCTATCATCGTGATACGCAGCTCGATCTTGAAATGGCTCAAGGTCAGTTGTATCAGCTTCGTGTGCAAGAAAATGCGTCCCATGCATTAACCAATACTTTCACTGCACAATATGGTTTGCGTGACAATTTAACTTTATCTGCTTCTGTACCATTAGTTGCAAAGTCAGATTTATTAAAGGATGCTACTGCAGCAGGTTTGGGGGATATTTCTTTAGGCGCACGTTGGGAGCCATTCCCATTAAAAGCGGGGCGTTTACCTTTAATTTTATTCGCGAATTTATCGACCAAAACGGGGGATAGTCCTTATGAGATTAATCCTGTTAAAGATTTATCAACAGGTAAGGGTTATTACTCTGCAGGCATTGGTGCAAGTACGCGTAAGTATATTGACCCTGTTGTATTGTTTGCTTCTGCTTCAGCCAACTATGGTTTTAAAGAAAGCGGTCTAAATCAAATTCGCGGTAGCCGTATAATTGAAGAATTTGAGCCAGGTATTAGTGGTGGTTTTGCTTTTGGTTTTGCTTATTCGTTTAACTATGATGTGTCGATGACCATGTCTTATCAGCAAAGCTTCAATACAGGTTCGGAGTTTACTTATCGTTCAGGTGAAAGCTATTCACCTGCAGACCAAACCAGTTCGACTTTAGCTATTTCATTAGGTGTGCGCGTTTCACCTGAAACCATTGTGAATGGTACGGTAGGAATCGGTCTGACCGAAGACGCGCCAGACGTATCACTTGGTTTATCATTCCCATTGGATATTCTCGGTTTCGGTAAAAAAATTCGCTAAGAGGCTAGTCGCATGAAAATGATACGACTTCGCCCGTTAGTGACTGCAATTATACTGTCGGGCTGTTCAGGGGCTGCTTTTGCGCAGCTCGGACAAAACTTATCTGTCGATATTCGTTCTTTGACTATGGGGAATGCTGTAACCGCAGACCCTCCAGGCATTAGTGCGATTCACTTTAACCCTGCCGCACTGACCAAAATTGAAGGTTTGCAAACAGATGTGCAAGGGGTATTGGCACATTTTGATGTACAGCGTGAGCTTTCTGTTCCAGCAGGTTATGACGTATTTGGTTATTCTGATGACCCTGTGGTGTGTAATGATGGACCAGAAATTTTGGCCGATTTTTGTACCGATTTTAAAGGTACTGTACAAGCCGATGTAGAATATCCAACGCTGTATGTCCCGATTCTGAAAAAATTTGTCGATTTGGGTAAGGGCATGCCGCTGGCCGCGCCAACCAACGGTATTGCTTATAATCCACCTGGTTCCAAAGTGACCTTTGCTACCGCATTATATGCACCGCTGATTGCGGGCTTTGGTGCCGAAAATGGTAACCCTGGTAACTTTATGGGACAACAGGTTGCCTTAGAGCGTATCACCTATCTTTCTCCATCTATCGCCTACCAAGTCAATGATGAATTGTCAGTCGGTGCATCAATTGGCATGTCTTACCAAGCCATTGCCATGAATACCGATTTGCGCTTCCCGAATGAGTTGATTGGGATGTTGCGTATGGTGGATGAAGTGGTCTGTACGCCATTTAAAGAAAACGCCAATATCATCACCGATATTTTGTTGCTCGGGATTTGTAATGCCGAAGAAGGCATGAATCCATTTTCCCGTTTTGGGCAAATGCAACTGGCGGTTGAGCAAAGCTTAAGCCCGAGTTATAACTTAGGCATTTTGTGGGAACCGACAGAAGATTTTAGCTTTGGTATGGTGTATCAGAGTGCAGCCAAAATGCGCTTGAAGGGCAAATATCATATTGATAATTCTAAAGCACCCCGTGAGTTAATTAATGGTTTGATGTCTTCACCAACAGGGCAGATTTTAGCAGCAATTTTAGGTTTCCCAAGTTATATTCCTGCCAGTGAGTCTGGTTTGGTTTCGATGGATTTTGAGTATCCTGCGCATTTTCAAGCGGGGATAAAGTATAAAGTCATGCCTGATTTGCAAGTCAATTTTGATGTGGGCTGGACTGACTATAAAGCCTGGGATAAATTCAAATTTGAGTTTGATCGCCAAATCTCAGCATTAAAAATTGCAAAATTGCTTTCAGAGCACGTATCTGATGACAGTTTGGCCTTGCCTTTAGAGTTTAAGTCTCCGTGGAGCTGGGGTATTGGAATCGAATATTCAGCCACAGATCGTTTAAAGTTGCGAGCGGGTTATGAACCACGAGGTAGTGCGATTCCTGACAATAAACGTAACACCATGGTACCAATTAATAATGCACGTTTATTTGGTTTAGGTGTGGGATATCGTTTTGATGCAGATACAGACCTCGATTTATCCATCGGCTTTTTACAAAGCAAGGATAAAATTCCAGCCAATACCAGTAGCTTAGCCAATAAGGAAGGTGTAAATAACTTACTGTTAAACCCTTATGCGGGTTTGAATGTGAAAACGGATACAAAAATTACAATTCTTGGATTGAGTTATAGAACACGATGGTAAGTTCAGTACGGAAAATAAAACGGACTTTATTTTCAAAGTCGATACTCACACTGATTTTCAGTATGGGATCGGTGTGTTACGCGAATCAGTTTTACACTATTATTGGACCAGATGGTCGTCCAATTGTGGTGCAGCGTAATGCTGCAGAAAAAAAGCAAACGATACAGGCGTTGGAAACTGCACAACAGCAAAAGCAAGTCCAACAAAAGCAACTACAAGAAAACCAACAACAAGACCAGCTTAAGCAAGACAAGGCGCATCAAGCACAGCAGATACCTGCTCAAACATCTGTGCAGGTATCTAAAAATATTTCTGTTCAGGCGAGCAAGCAACTGAATTTGTCTAAGCCGAATATCTCAGAACAATCCGCTATGTCACAAAATCAGGCTAGTCAAAGCAAAGAGAACTCATCATTGCGTGCATCACACACTGAGCCAAATGTAGCGCAACAAAAAATGTCTAGTGCGGAATCCGTTCATCAAACAGGATTGGCAAAAGAAGCAGCGATTAACGAAGTTGCGGTCAAACCATCTGTGCTAGAAAGTTTACAACAGCTTCCTCAGCCATTTACGATTGATCCATCCACAGTGACTGTCTCTAAAAAAACACCAGATCAAGCATCGCATGCATCTGCCCAACAAACGGGTTTTATGGAGATGGCGGGTGAACAATATGTTAAAAGTGAGTATTTGGAAGATCAGGAATTTAATTTAGAAGGGAAAAAACGCTTTTACAGTATGCCAGAAGGCATGATTGACACAAAAAATGGCGGTGGTACTCGCATGCAAGTGCTCGAACGTGAACGTGGTGTGAGCCGTTCCGTTCTCAATAAATTATTTAAAAAGCAGTTGGTTGCTGAGCCTCAAGCTATTGTTTTGGCTGCAGACTATTATCGTGTTAATCAAGCTGAAGCGATAGAGGGCTTGGGGCAGCAATGTTTTGCTGAAAGAAAAAAAAATAAGGCTAAAACTTTAAAAGCACAACAAGATTTAAATTTGTGGCCTAGAGCCCCCTTAACTGAAAAATTTGATTATGAGTTGGTGAAGTTAGAAGGCAACATCCAAAACATTCAAATTAAATCTTATGCCATGAAGCAAAATCAACCTACCTTTTATTGGCCTTTTGTGGTTTTTCTGGATCAAAAAGGCTGTGTGATTGAAGGTGCTGGTGGTTTTAGAAATCAGGATACTGCAGGCAATGTCTTACGACATGAGGTGATTGAAGGTATGCTGCAACTTCCAGAAAATAGCCACTATGTATTATTAACGCCATTGGCTTCTGCAGTGGATATGGAACATCGCGCGCTCAGTAACCAAGGGCAATTAAAACTCATTGCGATACGCTAACAACAATAAGAGAATTCAGGATGAAAACAAGACATATTTTACCTTTTGCAACGACAGCTTTGATGGCGGCATTGAGTGGCTGTGGTGGAGAAAGTGCCAATATTAATCCAGAGCCGAATGCTGTGGCGTATATCAACGGAAGTTGTGCCAGTACAGCAAAAAATTGCGTGGAATTTGCATTGGATTATCCTGTGGATGGTTTGAATTTTACCTGTAGCAGTGATACCAGTAAAACCTACATCACCATGATTGAGCCAAAAAGTAATGCGGCAACAGGTAAATGTAGTGAAGGAGATAAAGTCCACTTCTTTATTCAGGAAAAGACCAATCAATATATTGATTTAGGAACAGTATCATTGTCAGATATTGGAATGGTCAGTACTGCAGGTGCGGGTTATCCACGTTTAAGTGTGCTTGATATGGCACGTGGATTAACAGGACGCCAAGCAACGAGTTTGAGTAGTAGCGACGAAACAATACAGGTTGCGACTGCAATTGTACGCTTGCTACAAGCACTTTCTGTTGAGGGTGGAGGAACGATTGCAGGTGATATTCAGCCTTTAACAATTACGCCCCTTAAAAAAGAACAATTGGCAAATATTGCTGAGTCCGTTGAGGTTGGTGACTATCGTTCCGGGGCTTATGCCAGTATTTTACGCCCATGGGTAGATGTGTCACTGGTGTCTCAAGATGATGCTTATCAAGCATTAAACACCTTGGTTTACATGAATAACTCGGCATCTTATCAAGCTAACTATCCAATTTTAGCCAAAGAAGATTCACAATTGCCACAAGGTTTATATGGCTGTAATTTGGCAGACTGTAAATCTACGGTCGCAGATTTGAAACACCTCATTGGGCAGTATCAGCTGATCACAGACCGTTCTGGATATACCTTTGGATATGGTATGCAATGGAAAGGTGCAGTGTCTGCAAACACCACCAATCCAATTTTAACTGTGAGCGGTGAATTGATTCGTAAAGTTCGTCCTGATCGTATGGTGGCAGCACCACAAACTACATGGGTCAACCCATTGAATAAACGTATTCAGGGGCCATTCCATTTTAGTGTGAATGACAATGCGGCTGATGATTTTAAAATTACCCAAGGTAAGGTGTTCAATGATTATTTGATTGCGGGTACGGAAGGTTTTTATAAATTATTGACCAAATCTACAACAGCAAATCCTGCAGATTATGGTCAATGGCAACAAACTATAGGCACCGATCAGTTCAAAGGATCTTTTGATGCCTACAAATTCTTTTCTGTGAACTTTTTGGATAATCGTGTTTTTAAAACCCAGAAAAATGTACCTTTAGGCAGTCGCTATATTTTCCCAATTTATGCAACCTTGACCTTTAATTTTGATGGTGGAACGACTACAGATACCATCAAATTAGGTATTGTTTTAGATGAGGATGGCAATATTCGTACAGATATAGCACCTAATGCCACAGCAACCGATATGTCTGGTCAATGTGCTGCAATTAGTCAGTCTGCTGCTGAATATGTTGATACAAATGGTGTGCAGCAATACCGTATTGGTGTGTTAGGTGCAACCGATATTGACAATAAAGCAGTCACTTTGCGTATGATTTTAGCCAATCCAAAATTTAAT
Source organism: Acinetobacter sp. SCLZS86 (assembly GCF_021560715.1). Taxonomy (NCBI): domain Bacteria; kingdom Pseudomonadati; phylum Pseudomonadota; class Gammaproteobacteria; order Moraxellales; family Moraxellaceae; genus Acinetobacter; species Acinetobacter sp. SCLZS86. The sequence continues at coordinate 2,415,821 of NZ_CP090864.1, read as the reverse complement.
AAACTTGATGGCGCAGTCATTGGTTTGAATACCAAAATTGAAGCGGTTGAAGGTGGGAATGGTCAAGTGGTGGGGGGTGCACGCGCTAATATAGGCAATTTAGTTGCTGCCAACTCTACCCGTATTACTTTGTCTGATTTTAATGGCTCAGCAGTGAAGTGGAGCAATATTTATCATGCGCAACTCGCAACTTACGTGGCTCAGAACCCAACTTTAGCAACCGATGCAGATAAAGCTTTGGTGAAAGCTCAAGGTGGAGCTGTAAGTCTAGATGTTGCTGAGTGTTATAACCCAAATAAAGTGCGTATTTAACATTCATTTTAGGTGACATAGTGATGAAAATAGCCCACTTTAGAGTGGGCTATTTATTATTAGGATTTCAGGTTGATTCAAATGAACATCATGTGGGGTTTTTAACCCGTGTGATCGGTACGTGAACCTAAGGTTTCTAAATGAATCGTAAAATGATTTTTTTTTCGGTCTGCAAAGTAGTGCTGTAAAGTACGTTCTACACTTGGGAACGCCAATTCAGACCACGGAATTTCATCTTCACTAAACAAACGTGATTCGATGGTTTCTTCACCCGCACCAAATTGACCATTCAACAATTGAGCTTTGAACAGCACATAAATTTGCCCAATCCGAGGAATGTTATACATGCAATAAAGTTGTTCGATTTCAATTTCAGCTTCGGCTTCTTCGCGGGTTTCACGGGCAGAACCTTGCTCCATGGTTTCAAACATTTCCATATAGCCTGCAGGTAAAGTCCACAAACCATAGCGCGGTTCAATTGCACGACGACACAATAATACTTTATTTTCCCAAACGACCAGTGCCCCACAAATGACTTTTGGATTGACGTAGTGAATATTGCCACATGCGCTACACACTTGACGTAATTGCTGATCGCCAAGCGGAATTTTCGTTATTGTTTTTTGCCCACAATTTCCACAAAAGTTCATAGTGATCGTCATTGTTAAAGGGAACTCTCAGAATAACTTAAAATTTCAACTTTGGCATCCTCTCTATCTATTGCCTATCTATTTCAGCTATGATGAAAACTTAGACAAGGAGAATAATAAGGCATGATTGATCATTCGCTCACGCATCTATTACAGCAACGTTTGCGCTTTTCTAAAACGTTCATGGAAGCGCATGCAGCGGTATTGATTGCCATTACCGACGAGTCTGATCCTAAGGTATTGCTAACCCGCCGTTCTACCCTACTCAATAATCATGCGGGTGAGGTGTCTTTTCCGGGCGGCAAACGCGATCCGCAAGATACCAGTAATATTGTGGTGGCATTGCGCGAAGCTCAGGAAGAAACTGCATTAAATCCATTTGAAGTGCAGTTGATTGGCGATTTGCCCATGCAAAAAGCCCGTAATGGAATGTTAGTCAAACCTGTGGTGGGGCTGATTCCCCCAAAAGTAGAACTAATTCCACAACCTTCAGAAATTGATCGCATCTTTTTTGCCTCTTTACAGCATTTGATGGAAGCGCCACCAACGCCCTATGAAGTGAGCTTTGCACAACAAAAATTATATTTTCCTAGTATGCAGGTTGAAGATGAAGTGGTTTGGGGTTTAACAGCGCGGATGTTAGTGTCTTTATTTGAATATGGTTTGGATTATCGTAAAGAATGGCCGTTTTTGTTAAATTCACCAACATTTAAGAAATAGAAAAATTTTGATGTGAGGATAGGAAGGAACCATGTTGTATAAATTTAAAGGATATGCGCCTAAAGCAATGCAGCAACCGTGGGATGGTTGGGTAGCGGATAATGCCACAGTCATTGGTCAGGTTGAGTTGGGGCAGAAAGTCAGCATTTGGTTTGGGGCTGTGGTGCGCGCCGATAACAGCAAAATCAAATTGGGTAATTTTAGCAATGTTCAGGAAAATGCTGTGTTGCACACCGATGCAGGGATTGAAATGCAGATTGGTGATTATGTGACTATTGGACATCAGGCGATGTTACATGGTTGTACCGTGGGAGATAACAGTCTGATAGGTATTAATGCAGTGGTGCTGAATCATGCGGTGATTGGTAAAAACTGTATTATTGGTGCGAATGCTTTAATTCCTGAAGGGAAAGTGATTCCTGATAATTCTGTGGTGATGGGCTCTCCTGGGAAAGTGGTCAAGACATTGGATGAGTCAGCAGAAGCACGTTTAAAAATGAGTGCGCTGCACTATGCTGAACATTTTCAGCATTTTGTAAACCTAGAGCCTGCAACACTTTAAAATTGAATTTGCATTGTTCAGTCAAACGCATATTTTCGCTGTAATTACATAGAATTTTATACGCAGGAATTGCAATCTAAGGGATGTAAATCCTCGCTTGAATTTCAGGAGTGGAGTATCATAACGCCAATTTTTGATATTTAATTCTTGAAGGTTGTGCATGAAATTGCTGGCATTGGAAACTGCCAATGAGCAGTGTTCCGTTTCGATTGTAGATGAAACACAGGAACTCTTTTTTCAATTAGATGCGCGAGCAAAAGCACAAACGCAAACCATCTTACCGATGATTGAGCAAGGCTTTGCTGAAACTCAAATCAGTACGGCCGAGCTAACTGCAATTGCCTTTAGTCGTGGCCCGGGTTCTTTTAGTGGCGTGCGAATTAATGCGGCAGTGACGCAAGCTTTGGCGTGGTCACATGATGTGCCTGTAATTCCTGTATCGACTTTGCAGGCATTGGCGCAAGCGGCTTATCGTCTTGAAGGATTAACTGCAGTTACTGCTGTGTTGGATGCACGCATGAATGAAGTGTATATCGCCAGTTATGAGCTAGATGCACAAGGGATTATGCAGGCGGTTGATCAGGAACAATTATTGAATTATAGCGATGCTGCACAGGTGGTACGCTTTCAATTGGTCGGTTCTGGTGCAGGTCTGATTGATCAAGAACAAATACAATACAAAGGCTTAAGTGCAACCGCACAAGATATTGCTACTATTGCACGCGTCTGTGCACAGCAACAGCAATGGGTCAGCGCAGAACAAGCATTGCCTGTTTATTTACGTGACAATGCTTGGAAAAAAATTCCAGAACAAGGCAAGGCATAATTAGGGTTATTTATGGATCTTTTACTGCTGCTCAAAGCAGCAATTATGGGTATTGTAGAAGGGATTACCGAATTTCTACCCATTTCTAGCACAGGACATTTGATTCTAGCTGCAGAGCTAATGGACTTTTGGACCAAAGAAAAAAGCGATGTATTTGTAATTGCCATTCAAATGGGGGCAATTGCAGCGGTCATATATGAGTATTGGGCACGTCTATGGGGCGCAGCCACAGGTATGTTTACAGGCGAAGAAAAAGGTCGACGCTTGGGCTTTGGTCTGATCATAGCATCTATTCCAATTATTCTGATTGGATTGACCTTTGGACAGACTGTAAAAGAATTACTCTTTAATGATGTTGCTGTAGCGATTGGTTTGATTATTGGCGGCTTTATCATTATGTGGATTGAAAAACATCCACCACAAGTACGTGCCCATGAGGTTGAAGAACTAACTTATCGAGATGCGATTTGGATTGGTCTAATTCAGGTATTGTCGCTGATTCCGGGGACTTCGCGTTCAGGTGCAACTATTATTGGCGCAATGTTCTTGGGTGTATCGCGCAAAGCGGCAACTGAGTTTTCCTTTTTTTTGGGGATTCCAGTCATTATCGGTGCAGGCTTACTCGACTTGTACCAAAGCTATGATGTATTCCAAACCACCGAAGATTGGACCGTACTCAGCTTAGGGATTATTGTTTCATTTGTTTCCGCACTTTTGCTGATCCGTGCATTGGTGGCTTATGTTGCGAAACGTGATTTTATGATTTTTGCTTGGTATCGTATTGCTTCAGGTTTAATCATTTTATTGTTCGCATTCACAGGCTGGAAACTATGGTAAGCGAACTTCGCTTATACACTGAAGCCGAGTGTCTCACTCAAGCACAGCATTATTCTGCTGTGCTTTTATCTAGAGGCGTGCAAACGCGTATTGAAACAGTAGAAAAACTCAATGCGCGTTTTTTGCGTTTGAACCCTGAATTGGCATTGTGTGTCGATGCTGAAGGGCTGTGGTTATGTGCCCATGGCATGAAAATGCAACCCGATTGGAAAGCTGAAATTGGGCGGTTGAAACGTGCCTCTTTAAAATCGGAAATGATTGCTCGCGCCTGTAATTTGTCGGAAAAACCAAGTTTGATTGATGCTACGGCAGGGCTAGGACATGACAGTTTACTCATGGCACATTTGGGTGCTTAGGTCACGTTGTTGGAACGTCATCCGATTCTTTTTACTTTGTTGGAAGATGCGAAACGTCAAGCCGCAGATGATCCTTTTTTAGCAAATGTTGTTGCCCGTATCCAGTTGGTTTTTACAGATTCAGCAGATTATTTACGCAACTGTGCGACGCAGGAAAAAATCGTTGATGTGGTGTATTTAGATCCGATGTTTCCGCAGCGAGATCAACATCAACAGGCACAAAAAAAGCAGGCTCAAGTCAAAAAACAAATGCAGTTATTACATTTGTTGTTACCTGAAGATGGTGAAATGGATTTGGGTGATCATTTATTAGGCTTAGCACAGCAAATTGCCAAACGTGTTGTGGTGAAGCGTCCACGTTTGGCCGTATTTTTGGCGGGACAGGAAACTACACATCAATGGCAGGGCGATGCTTGCCGATTTGATGCTTATTTCCAAGCAAATTTGAACAACGGGTAGATTTCTACCACTAAAGCAGTGGCAAGGCGTTCAATGCTTCTATAATGCGCAAAGATTTGTTATATAGTTAAAATTGACAATTGATAATTACAACGACAAGCATAAACTTGGAGTGTGGAAACGCGAGCTGCGATTAACAGAATCCTATGATTGACTTCAAACCCTCCATTAATTTTTGGCACGATTTTAAAAGCAACCAAGCCGCGGGCGTTTGGTTATTTTTGGGTTCGCGACGCTCTTTACAAATTATTCGACCTTCTATCTTACAACTGATTTTTTGGGGGATTTTAGGCGGTCTTGCCAATACCTTATTCAGTTGGTTGGTGGCGGGAGAAGTGGGTGAATTTAACCCACAGGGTTTGGTCAGTTACGCCTTGTGGCCCTTTATTGCCTTAATTGTCGGAATTATTCTTTCTCAGCGTGTCAATAACCCGCGATTATTATTAGTTCCTGCTTTGTTGTGGTTGGTATTAGATACTCACGTTGCTTTATTACAAAGCTTGATTCAATACATGGGCATGATGGATGTCTTGCCGTATGTGTTGTATGACTATTTGCCTACCATTTTTATGGTGCTGTTTGTTTGGCAAAGCTTGGCCGTGGTGTGGGTGTTTTCACGTGAGCTACATTGGCCGTGGTGGGAACGTGCACTGATTGTTTTGGCGACCTTATTCACTTTGGTGGTTTGGCAAATGTCAGTGAAAAGTCAGCCTATTTGGAAAGTTGAAGAAGTTCCACCAAGTTTAAGCGAAGAAGCTTTTTATGCACAAAGCCGTGTACTGAATAAAGCTTTAGACAGTATTCAATATGGGGAATTTGCCCAATCGCATTGGTACTTCTTAGGGGTTGCAGGGGCGAGCTATCAAGACGTTTTTATGTCTGAAATTGAGCGCATTCGTGAACAGTTTGATACTCGTTTTGGCACTTTTGGGCGTTCGATGGTGCTCATTAATAACCCAATGACCCGCAATGTAATTCCAATTGCTTCGCAAACCAGTATTGAATTGGCGCTGCGCCGTATTGGGCAACGCATGAACCGTGAAAGTGATGTGCTGTTTTTATATATGACCTCACACGGTTTAAAAGATCATTTTGAAATTGAAAATGCGCCACTCGACTTAAATCAGGTCGATCCGAAATGGCTGCGTGATACTTTGGATAAATCAGGTATTCGTTGGCGTGTGATCGTTATTTCAGCCTGTTATTCAGGTAGCTTTGTATCAGCCTTGCAAGATGATAATACCTTGGTGATTACTGCATCGGCAGCAGATCGTGAGTCGTTTGGCTGTTCAAACGAAGCTGACTATACCTATTTTGGCCGTGCCTTTTTTGATCAGGCTATGCGTGAACAAAACTCTTTTGCCAATGCCTTTAATGAAGCCAAAGTGACTGTGGCCAAGTGGGAGCAAGCGCAAGGTTTTGAGCCTTCAGAGCCGCAATGGGCAATTGGTAAAAATATGGAATTGATGTTGCCACAATTAGAGCAGCGTTTGTTTCCACAAAAAAGTGTTGCAACATCTGCAGAAATTCAATTGAGTGCGCAGCCTGTTCAATAAGCCAAAGAGGAGAGGGTGATGGAGTTAATTCAGAGCAACCGCTGTTTTGAGGGTGAGCAACGGATTTATCGTTTTCATTCAAATGCTTTACAGACTGAAACTCAGTTTGGCATTTTTTTACCAGAACAAGCTTTGGCTGGGCAGGCGTGTCCTGCGGTATTTTTTTTAGCGGGTTTAACTTGTAACGAAGAAACCTTTGCGATTAAAGCACATGCGCAGCACATGGCAGCACAATTGGGACTAATCTTGATGAGTCCAGATACTTCACCACGTGGTGAGGGTGTTGCTAAAGGCGACCATTGGGATATTGGACAGGGTGCAGGTTTCTATATCAATGCGACACAAGCACCGTGGGCGACACATTATCAAATGGAAACGTTTGTCGCCGATGAGCTTTATCAATTGGTACTGCAACAGTTCCCAATTCAGGCACAGCACGTTGGCATCATGGGGCACAGTATGGGTGGTCATGGTGCATTGACCCTCGCGTTTAAATATCCTGGAAAATTTAAGTCCGTGTCTGCTTTCGCTCCGATTTGTGCACCAAGCCAATGCCCGTGGGGTGAAAAAGCATTTTCGAATTATTTAGGTACAGATCAGCAAGTATGGTTACAGCACGATGCGACTGCTTTGGTGCGGGCCAAAGGTGCATTGTTCAGTGAAATTTTGATTGATCAGGGATTGCAAGACCAATTTTATAGTCAGCTCAATCCTGCATTATTTCAGCAAGCTTGCGATGCAGTTGGGCAAAAACTGAGTTTGCGTGAACATGCAGGTTATGATCATGGCTATTATTTCATTCAAAGCTTTATAGATCAGCATTTACAATTCCATGCGGTGCAATTGCAAACAGACTAAGCCAAGTACTCAATTTTACACATTGATTTTTAAACTTTTCTAGGCAAGTTGTTCACTTTTTATTAGAATGGTGGACACTTGTTTTTTACCATTTGGAAAGATTACTCATTTGGGTTTGAGCGTCTGGGTAAAATAACGACCACACAATAAAATAACTAAGGCATCACATGCACAATTCAGAGTGGGATTCACCACAACAAGTAACGCCATCTTCCCCGTTTTTTCCAGCGGAGCCTACAACACCGCCCGCACGGAATCCATTACTTGGACGGATTCATCATTTTCAATTTCATGGTAGCGCTTCAGAGTATTTTGGCATTTGGATTGTCAATATTTTGTTGATGATTGTAACCCTCGGGTTATATGCACCATGGGCAAAAGTACGTCGTTTGCGCTACTTTTATGGCAATACCGAATTAATCAAACGTCGTTTTGATTTCACGGGTATCCCACATAAAATTTTATTAGGACGTTTAATTGCCATCGGAATTTATGTGGTGATCTCGGTGATTTCCAATTATTCAGTCAAAGCCATGGTTATTGGCGTGGTGGTTTTATATTTGGCTGTGCCGTGGTTGATTCGAGCGACCATCCGTTTCAAGGCGCGAAATAGTAAATTTGGCAATGCGCGTTTTTATTTTTCAGGCAGTAACAAAGAAGCCTATTGGGTATTTTTAAAATGTATCGTGATTAATCTGTTTACATTGGGCTTATTTTTTCCTGTGTTGGTGTGGATGTATAAGCGTTATTGCCTGGACCATTTATATGCAGGACAGCTTAAATTTAAGCTGAAAGCAGATTGGCCAGCATATATGCGCGCGATGTATATACCTGTTCTCTTGTTTTTTGGCATTTTGCTTGCAGTCGGGATAATGTTGGCTTTGGCAGGACAGTTGAGTCGTAATCCTGCGCAGTTGGTTTGGTTATTTCTAGCGGTTTATCTGTTGGGGTTGTTTTTAATTTGGCCACTAATGTCGGCGCGAATTTTTATCACTACATGGAACAATACCAGTATCAGTCGTAGTGAATTTCAGACCGATTGTGGGCAGTGGCACTATACTTGGATTGTGGTGACCAATTGGATTGTGAAAGTCCTGAGTTTGGGTTTAATGACCCCATGGGCAGCTATTCGTTTATATCGTTATCAGGTTGAGTCTTTAAGTCTACATTTAAAAAATGATCCAGATTTGATGATCAATCAACTGCAAGCTGAACATAGCGCACTAGCAGAAGAAATCAGTGATATTTTTGATATTGATGTATCGCTGTAAGGTAGGAGATGAAGATGGCGGCACAGATCGTGGATGTGGTGTTTTATGATGGTGTGGTGTCTAAACCATGGGCAGCCAAAATCTCTCCTATAGATGCTCAGTCGGTACTCATCCGCTATGGTGAAAATTTACAGCAACAACGACGTTATCATTATCAAGACATGATGTTGGTGGGGGCACTAGGTAAAATTCAACCTGTCATTGAACTCAAAGATGATGCGCGTATTGAATTTTCCCAAGCCTTGCCGGAGTGGTTTCAACTGCGAAATAAACAGGTGCAGCATTCCATCTGGAAATTGGAACGCACGCCAAGTCTGATAGTATTTAGTCTGGTTTTTGTGTCGTTGATGGTATTTGTCACAGTGCAGTGGGGCATCCCAAGTGCATCCAAATACGTTGCTTTTCAGTTGCCTGCGAACACCTTAAATCAAATTGGTGATGAAGCAGAGCGTTATATTTTAGATATGACAGCGCCAAGTCAGCTCCCCGTAGCGCGTCAGCAGAAAATTTTGGCAGATTATCAACAGCTCATTGCAGGAGATACACCTGCCAAAGTGCTGTTTAGACAAGGTGATCGCTTAGGAGCGAATGCTTTGGCAATTCCGAATAACACTATTATTTTGACCGATGAATTGGTGAAATTGGCGCAGAATGATCAGGAAATCATTGGCGTTTTGGCACATGAACAAGGGCATTTGGCAGAAAGACACAGCTTGCAACAAGCTTTATCCAGCTTAGGGTTTAGTATTATTTTGCTCGCGATTACAGGAGATGGTACAGATTTAGTTTCGACCTTGCCTGTGGCGCTCGTGGGGGCAAATTATTCACGTAATTTTGAATCTGAAGCCGATCATTATGCTTTAAATACGATGCACGCTCAGGGCATTCCAACCATTCATCTCGCTCATTTTCTGGAGCGTTTGGCAGAAGATGCAGGTGAAGACACCGCCAACAGCCCTTTGGATTTTTTGCAAAGCCATCCTGCAACTCAAAAACGTATTCAAGCGGTTAAAGATTTTGAACAGACGCAGCGTTTAGCGCCTTAACATGAAACAGTTAGTGCCGTTGCCAAACCGCGCTCAATTCTGTTTGCCCCATACGGCTTAAATGGTCAAGCACGACTTGTTCGAGGTAACTTAAATCTGTTTCAGCCTTTTTTACCTGAATTTCAACCACAAGCTCATGTGTTTGAGGCGTAAGCAGAATTGTGGCGCTTGGCATCATAATTTGGTATTGGGTTGCGCTTTCTGCAACGTCAAATTTATGTTTCCAGTGGTTGAGTAGACGCTTGGCGATACGGCTTGCTTGCGTTGTTTGAATATGGGCAGAACTGTTCATCATCTGTTGAAACCAGCATTTTGTTCAAATAAGTAAAGACCTTTACTATAACAAAGCCAGACTGAAAGAACAGTGGAATGCTGCAACAGAGCGTTGCGGAGATAGAACTATCAAATTGGATGATCCAACTGAATCATCGAACTGAATGATCCAATCGTAACAGAATCCACCACGCCAACCAGTCTTTGCTATAATGCGCCTCAATCCAATTTTCAGCTAGGTTCTCCCATGTCCAAGCCTTATTTAATTGCGCCGTCTATTTTATCTGCAGATTTTGCTCGTCTAGGCGAAGAAGTGGAAAATGTACTTCAGGCAGGTGCCGATGTGGTGCATTTTGATGTGATGGATAATCACTATGTACCGAATTTAACTTTCGGTGCAGGTGTGTGTAAGGCATTGAAAAACTATGGTATTACGGCACCAATTGATGTGCATTTAATGGTGAAACCTGTAGACCGAATGATTGGTGATTTTCTTGAAGCGGGTGCAGATATTATCACTTTCCATCCTGAAGCTTCTGAGCATATTGACCGTTCATTGCAACTGATTAAATCGGGCGGTGCAAAAGCGGGTTTGGTATTTAACCCTGCTACACCGCTACATTATTTAGATTATGTACTTGATAAAGTCGATCAGATTTTACTCATGAGTGTGAACCCGGGTTTTGGTGGGCAAAAATTCATTCCGATGACTTTAGAGAAATTACGTCAGGCACGTCAAATTATTGATGCGTCAGGTCGTGATATTCGTTTAGAAGTTGATGGCGGTGTAGGACCTACCAATATTCGTGAAATTGCAGAAGCGGGTGCAGATATGTTTGTTGCAGGTTCAGCAATTTTTGGCAAGCCAAACTATAAAACGGTGATTGATGAAATGCGTGCTGAATTGGCAAAAGTTGGCGCAGTCAAAGTATAAATTTCTACAATCACAAGTGCTTATGCTGTGGATAACTTTGTAGATAACCGTATGGATATCTATGTTGATAACACTATGGATAAACAGATTAATTTATAAACATTGGTACATCAGTTGTTTATGAATTATACAAAATAAGTATAAAAAGGATTCAATAGAATCCTTTTTGTTTATTTTAAATACACTGAATTTATTGAGTATTTACTCAGTTAATTATAAAAATAAGTTGCTTAATATATAACTTGATTGTTTTAGTTGGCTTTCAAATCGCACTGATTCATTCTGTTTTTTAATGCAGAAGATATTGTGTATAAGTGGAGCTTGAATTATATTGAGTGAATTGTAGGTTGTGGATTGCACTTGGCAAAAATGTTCAATTCTTGCGCAAGTTCAGGTCTACATCTTTCATACTCAGGAATTCATTTAGTGCTGACTCAACCCTACAAACAAATGTGGTTTGTTGTCCTGATGGCATTTGTCATGGGGTGGAGTGGTATTGTCAGTGCTGCGGTCAAACCTGCACATGATTGGATGATGTCAAATCATGCAGTAGGGTCTGAAAATCGGCATTCTGCAACTACAGCGCATGCAGTGACATCTTTACCAAATTGTCATACGACAGCTTTACAAACGCATCCTGAAACCAAGCAGCATTTATCTGGGCATGATGCCAATGCCAACCAGCACCTCAGTCAGCACACATCTGCAACTGATACGGATTTAAATGCGGCAGATTGTTATGGCTCGGCTGATTTTTCTGCTGCAAAGATGAATTGTCAAGACTGTGTGCAGTTGCATTGTCAAAGCTTAAACAGTGTGTTGCATGTGCAAGTTCCTGAATTGATTCAACCTGTAGCACTCTCATCTGTCAATATTCTATTGCCTGCTTATCACGCTCAACATTTACTTGGGCATTGGCAGCAAATTTTACGTCCACCCAAAGCTTAATCCTGAATTCAAAACACTTTTACGTTTTATTTTAAGGATTAAGTCATGTCTAAATTTTATCAGCCTGCGCTGTTTTTAACAGTCTGTGCATTGTGTTCGAGTTCTGCATTTGCTGCGGTCAAGGAATATCACCTGACCATTGCAGAACAAACAGTCAATATCACGGGAAAACCTGTGCAACGCATTACGGTCAATGGGCAGTTTCCCGCGCCTGCACTCGAATTTGAAGAGGGTGATGAGGCGGTGATTCACGTTAATAATCAATTAAAAAATCAGGATTCATCTATTCACTGGCATGGTTTATTGTTGCCTGGTTTGATGGATGGCGTACCTGGCTTTAATGGTTTTCAAGGGATTAAGCCGCAAGGGCATTTTGTTTATCAATTTAAAGTACGTCAAAGTGGTACTTATTGGTATCACGCACATTCCAAAGGTCAGGAACAAGATGGTCTATATGGCTCATTGGTGATTCATCCTAAAGCCAAGCCAGCCGTAAACACACATGAATACGCAGATCGTGATTATGTGGTGATGCTGTCAGATTTTCATGAAAAATCTAGCAATCAAATTCAGAAAGATTTAAAAATTTCAGCCGAGTTTTATCAAAATCAGCGCGAAACCTTAGGTGATGTTTGGCGTCAAATACAGCGTGATGGACTAAAAGCCACATGGTCAGACCGTAAAATGTGGAATCAAATGCGTATGCTGAAAACCGACCTTTCCGATGTCACAGGCTATACTTTTTTAATGAATGGCAAGACACCTGAACAGAACTGGACAGGTGCATTCAAGCCAAATGAAAAAGTGCGTTTGCGCTTTATCAATGCCTCTGCCATGTCATTTTATGATGTTCGGATTCCAAACTTAAAAATGACAGTGGTCAGTGCCGATGGTCAGCCAGTCAAACCTGTGACTGTGGATGAATTTCGTATCGGCACTGCAGAAACCTACGATGTGATTGTTGAACCTCAAGCAGCGCATTATCAAATTGAAGCGGAATCAATAGACCGCTCAGGTTTTGCTGTGGGTAGCTTGCAGAGTGAACTTCATTCTGCAACATCAAATCTACAGCTCCCTGCAGCGCGCCCGCGTGCTTTACTCACCATGCAAGATATGGGGCATGCTACAGAGCATTCAGGCGATGATCATTCCAAGATGAACCATGCAACGATGTCTGAAATGGATCACTCCAAAATGAACCATGCAGCGATGTCTGAAATGGATCACTCAAAAATGAATCATGCAGCGATGTCTGAAATGGATCATTCCAAAATGAACCATGCAGCGATGTCGGATATGGATCATTCCAAGATGAACCATGCAGCGATGTCGGATATGGATCATTCCAAGATGAATCATGCAGCGATGTCGGAAATGGATCATTCCAAGATGAACCATGTAGCGATGTCAGAAATGGATCATTCCAAGATGAATCATGCGGTAATGTCGGAAATGGATCATTCCAAGATGAACCATGCAACAATGTCTGAAAATACGCATACACAATATGGCATGCCTTCAACAGAACACAAAAATGCGGTGGTATATGGATGGGCAAATGCTTCTACACCCGCGGGGCATAAAGCCTTGCACTATGAAGATTTGAAATCGCTGCAGCCACAAGCAGATACACGTGAACCAAGCAGTGAATTAGTCGTGCGTTTAGGCGGTACGATGGAGCGTTATATCTGGACAATCAACGGTAAGAAATTTAGTGATGCCACACCACTCAAGGTGAAATATGGTGAGCGTATTCGGATTAAATTTATCAATGACAGCATGATGGCACATCCAATGCATTTACATGGCATGTTTATGCAGTTGGAAAATGGTCAAACGGCAGCAGAAATGCCGAATAAACACACCTTAATTGTGCCGCCAGGTCAAACTGTAACTGCACTGCTTACTGCAGATGAATTAGGTGAATGGGCAATACATTGTCATTTGCTCTATCACATGAGCGCGGGAATGATGAATAAATTGATTGTAGCGCAGGTGAGTGAAAATGAACCGCTTTCAACCACAGTAATTCAAGCCACTCAAACCCCTTCAGCGACAGCGCAAAAAGGAGCAGCACATGCACAACATTAATCTTTTTGCGAAAACAGTTTTAAGTATTTCTGTCTGCTGCATCAGTACAGTTGGGCTAGCAGCGACAGAGGTGCATATTGCACATGCCAGTTCAGCAGAGATTGCAACAATTGCAGCTCAGGCTGATACTCAATCGCATCAATCGCATCAATCGCATCAATCGCATCAATCGCATCAATCGCATCAATCCGATTCGTCCGTGCAAGAGTCGCAGTCACACGATCATCGTAAAGAACATGGTGCGCAGGTGTACGCGGTGAGCACTTTAGATACGCAATGGCAAGTGAATGATCATGCCGAGGGAGTGCTCAAATCTAAATTACAAACTCGTATCGGAACTGATGAAAACAAGTTGTTTGTGAAAATTCATAGCGATAAGCAAGAGTCACAAGCGACTGAATATGATGCCAAGTTGTTATACAGTCGTATGATTTCAGATTTCTGGGATGTGCAAGCAGGTGGGCGTTATCGACATGAAGTGAATCAGCAAGCGCATCAAACAGACCGAGAAGATAAGTTTGATGCTGTGCTTGGCTTACATGGTTTAGCTCCATATTTTTTTGAAACCGATGCTTATTTTTATTTGGGTGAGGATCAATATGCGGCTTTGAGTTTGGAAGCCACACGGGATCTGTTATTGACTCAAAAATTGATTGCACAGCCTTATTTAGATGTAGATGTCATTCTGCAGGATGATGCCAAATATGCGAAAAAAACAGGACTCAACCGTGCAGCTGTGGGTGTGGAAATGCGTTATGAAATCAGCAAGAACATCATGCCGTATATCAGTGCAGGTTATGAATATACGAATGGTAATCAACAAACTGTTTGGCAGTCTGCAACCGATTCCGAACAGAGCGGCTTATATGCGATAGGGTTGCGTTTCAGGTTTTAATGATTAGGGGGATTTATCAATGATTAAGTCAATGGATCGTTGCTGCTTCTAAATAGAGATTGTCCCTAAATACATAGGCTTGGTTTATACTGAGCCTATTGTATTTTTGGGTGTGGCGTATGTCTTCATCAACTCAAGATCCTCAATCGAATCAAGATAAAAACTTAGAAAACCAAAATCTAAACAATGCTGGCTGTGGTTGTGACACGCAAAAAAATGTAAACCAGCCTTGTGCAACTGCCCCTATACAGTCCGAGTCATGTGGCGATACAGGCTGTGGTTCGTCTTGTGATACAGAAAAAAGCTGTGCTGATCAAAATAGCTGTACATCTGCAACGACAGCCAAGACAGATAAAGTAACAATTTTGGATTCTGAACTTTTGAGTCCGTGGGTGAGTGCGTACCATATTCCTAAAATGGATTGCGGTGCTGAAGAACAAATGGTGCGGATTGCTTTGGCAGACCATAATGATATTGCTGCCTTATCTTTTGATTTGCCTGCACGACTTTTAAAGGTTTATCACAGCAATCAATCTGCCACTGAAATCACCCATAAATTAGAAGCATTGGGTTTGGGTGCTGTGTTACAACAGACTGAAGCCAATACACAAACCGAATTGCCTGTATCTAACAGCGCTGCGCAACAAAAAGTGCTGTATGCCTTGCTTAGCATTAATGCCGCTATGTTTTTGGTGGAATTAATCGCGGGTTTAATTGCATCTTCGACAGGTTTAATTGCTGATTCTTTAGATATGTTTGCCGATGCCGCCGTGTATGGTTTGGCTTTATTTGTCGTGGGGCAATCTGCCAAGAAACAGCTCAAAGCTGCGCATTTGTCTGGTTGGTTACAACTGGGTTTGGCTGCACTGGTTATATTTGATGTTCTGCGCCGTTTCTTTTTGGGCAGTGAGCCTGAATCCATATTGATGATGGGTATTGGTGCTGTGGCATTGCTGGCGAACGTTACCTGTTTATGGCTGATTTCAGGGCATAAAGATGGTGGAACCCACATGCAAGCCAGTTATATTTTTTCCGCCAATGATGTGATTGTGAATTTAGGTGTGATTATCGCGGGCGGTTTGGTGATGCTGACAGGGTCGAATTATCCAGACCTGATTATTGGCTTAGTTGTGGCCATGTTTGTATTGAATGGTGCGCGCAAAATTTTAAGTTTAAAATAGACGGATCATCGCTGCGCGGTGGCTTAAATTGCAACAGGAGGAACGACCTCCCTTGTTTGGGTTTTTAGAAATAGTCAAAGTGACTGAACACTCGACAAGAAAAATCTTCAGGACGGCCTGATTTCATGCTATTGAAGGAGGGCGTTATGGCCTGGATGATGTTGATATTGGCGGGTATTTTTGAAGTGGTTTGGGCATACTCCATGAAGTTGTCTGACGGCTTTAGTAAATTAACGCCCAGTATCGTGACCCTATTTTTTATGATTTTAAGTTTTGCCTTGCTTGCCTATGCCATGCGTACTTTACCATTGGGCACAGCTTATACGATTTGGACGGGTATTGGTGCAGTCGGTTCATTTTTAGTGGGTGTTTTTGTGTTAGGCGAACCTGCCAGTGCTATGCGTATGTTGGCAGCTGTTCTGATTATTTCAGGTTTAGTGCTGATGAAAATTTCATCCAGCTAACTTGGAATGCAGTCTTTTGGTGTGTGCGCAATCACAGATCGGTTTGGGTTAAAAACAGGATGAGCTGATACCCAACCTGCTTGAGGAGAAAAAATAATGCAATTGGCATTTACTGAAATGGACACTCCTGTAGGTGTGCTTAAATTGGTGGCTCACGATCACGCATTGGTCGCGGTAATGTGGGATAACGAAGATCACAAACGGGTACGTTTAGCCAATTTAGTTCGACAAGATGATCATCCTATTTTGCTCAAAACTCAGCAGCAACTCCAAGAGTATTTTGCAGGTCAGCGTCAGCAATTTGATGTGCCTCTTGATTTTGAAGGCACTGAATTTCAGAAGAAAGTCTGGCAGGCGTTATTAAGCATTCCTTTTGGAGAAACTCGTAGTTATAAGCAAATTGCAGAACAAGTCGGTAGTGTGAATGCGATGCGCGCCGTAGGTGCGGCAAATGGTAAAAACCCAATTTCGATTATTGCGCCGTGTCATCGGGTGGTGGGTGCAAGCGGAAAACTGGTGGGCTTTGCAGGCGGTTTGGATAATAAAGCGATTTTGTTAAAGTTAGAATCATCAACTTCAAAAGTATAAATGACTGTGATTCAACAACAATTTTGATCTAAATAAAATAGAGCAGAGGAAATGTTAAAAACATTATTGTTACAGTTTTGGTGGCTTATTCTGCTTGTTGCAGGTGTAGGACTGATCAAAATTTTCAAACCTTTTCTAAAGGGAAAGGCGGGGGAACTCGCAGTAAGTACGCATGTGAAGTTGTATTTAGATGAACATTATATTTTGTTGAATGATGTAACCCTGCCTGATGAGTCCGCAGGAACAACCCAAATAGATCATATTTTATTGAGTCCTTTTGGAGTTTTTGTGATTGAAACAAAAAACTATAAAGGCTGGATTTTTGGTGGAGAACGCCAAAAAGTATGGACACAAAAAATTTATAAAAAGACCTATAAGTTTCAGAATCCTGTCTATCAGAACTATAAGCATATAAAAGTTTTGGAATCAGTATTGAGCGATATTGTCGAGCCTGAATATCTGCATTCTGTGATTGTATTTATGCCAGACTGTGAGTTTAAGACCTCCTTGCCTAACAATGTTTTTAAAGGCAGTGCATGGGTTGAGTATGTCAAAGGTTTTCGGCATGAAGTTATTTCACCGATGAAACTGAAACGTATTCAACTGAGAATTGAAAAAGAATTACTTGATAAGTCTTGGAAAACCAATCGTCAGCATGTTGAAAATTTTAAACAAAGGCAAGAACGTTAAAAAGTTGCAATAAAAAACCCTGATACAAGGTGAACAGGGTATGAAAGAGTTGAACGTTAAATACTAAAACCTTTTCGGAATTTTCTGTCCATTCGGTACAGGCGTTTCCGCATTTTTAAGCACACCAAACAGCCAAGTTTCAGCATGTTGTACCGCTTGTTTCAGTTGATCGCCTAATGCCAAGCGCCCTGCAATAAAACTTGCCAATGAACAACCTGAACCGTGATATTCACCTTCAAGACGTGGACAGCGAGTTTCAGAAATCATTTCATTGTTGATATACAGTGTATTACGAATATGATCAGGGGTATCTTCATGCCCACCTTTGACCAAAACAGCCTGTGCCCCCATTGCAAATAATTTAGCTGTTGCGCGTTCTAAATCATCTTCACCCGTTAAGGCACGTAATTCCACAGTATTTGGCGTGATTAAAGTCGCCAGTGGAATCAACTCGACAAATGCCTGAACCAAAGTCGCTTGATCACCTAAAGAACCACCACTATTGGCAACCAAAACAGGGTCAAGCACATATAAATAATCAGGATGTGCACGTAAAAAATCTGCCAGCGCTGCAATATTGTCAGTGGTGCCCAACATGCCCGACTTTACAACTTTAATGGGCAAATCATTCACCACCGCATTGGCTTGCGCCAATAACAATTCTTTAGACGTTGCTTCAAAGCCAAATACTTGCTGAGAGTTTTGAATGGTCAGTGCTGTGCAGGCAATCGCTGCATGTGCACCGCTATTGCCAACGGCTTCAATATCAGCCTGTAAACCAGCGCCACCCGAAGGGTCTAAACCAGAAAAACATAGTACTGTTGGTCGCACACACATATCCTTAATTGCTTCTATTTACGTTAGTATAGGCAACTTTGGAGTAACACTCGATAGTCATTTAGGCACATAGGCTGACATTGTGATAAAGAACCTTTTAATTGATTTAGATGGCACGCTGACCGACCCGAAAGAGGGCATTACCGCTTCTGCGCGTTATGGTTTGGCTAAGGTTGGACATCCTATTGCAGATACGGAAAATATTGATTGGATTATCGGGCCGCCCTTAAAAGCCTCTTTGGCAAAATTACTTCATGTAGATGTGCATGACGTATTGGCAGAGCAAGCCTTAGCAGGCTATCGAGAGCGTTTTGCTGCAACAGGCTTATTTGAAAATCATGTCTTTGAAGATGTTGCCGCAACATTGGCAGCTTTAAAGCAACAAGGCTATAAACTGTTTTTAGCAACAGCCAAGCCTGAAATTTATGCACGCCAAATTTTAGATCACTTCGATTTATTGCAATATTTTGAATATCCCTACGGTAGCGAACTGAATGGGGAACGTACCCATAAAGCGGATTTAATTGCCTATATTTTGCAGCAAGAACAATTGCAACCTGAACAATGTTTAATGATTGGAGATCGTGAACACGATATTTTCGGTGCGCGAGCCAATGGAGTCGATTGTGTTGCAGTTGAGTACGGCTATGGCTCGGCTCAGGAGCTAGACTTCGCTGCCCCAAAACATAGAATTCAGTGTTTTGCGCAAATCTTGCCGTTGCTTGAACAATTATCTTGATGAGTGAGATGCTTACATCTGTTTGCATTTCTAGCGCAGTATTATTGCAAAGATCGTGCTTCAATATTTAATTTGAATATTTAATTTTAATATTGAAAGAGGGTATGTGATGAAGATATTTAGTCAATCTATTGCAGTAGTAGCGGTTTCAATACTGATGACTGCATGTGCCAATCATACTGCTACATCCACAACACCTACTGCGCAGGTCGAAATGTACACATCATTGCAACATCGACAGTGTGAGCCAGATTCGGGTTTAACCCTTACAGAAATTGTTCAGCGTTTACAGCAGGCACAGATTCAAGTGAAGCAGGCCAGTATAGGTTCAGATGGGCGGATGTATGCACAGGTCTGTGGCGGAGCAGATGGAAAAATTGCCATTGTCACGATTCCTCAATCACAGCAAAAACAAGCAGCAGCATTGGGCTTTCAGCCTTACTCACAAATACGCTGAATCAAAGCATAAGTGCTGTTTTTAGTTGTCATCCATAAAAAAACCTCAGTTCTTTGAACTGAGGTTTTTTTACAACCGAATCAGATTGAGATGTCAGGATGCTTGGCGTTTCAAATTTTAAAATTGTGGTTTTACCACGACTAAAATTACAATCGCCAATAACAGCACAGTCGGCATTTCATTGAAGAATCGCCAAAACTTGTGTGATTTATAATGTGCATTGCCAATCAGTTTTTGGCGGTAATAGCCACAAACTAAATGGTAAATCACCAATAAACCAACCAATGCCACTTTCAGGTAAAACCATAACGCATCGTGGTAATTGCGGGTCGCATCGCCCCAATCTACCAAAAAGTGTGCCGTAATGAGGGTCGCAATCATCGACGGCCACATAATTCCTCGGTACAACTTGCGCTCCATGATTTCAAAACGCTGATGGCTCAGTGTATCTTCACTCATGGCATGGTAAACATATAAACGTGGTAAGTAGAACAATGCAGCGAACCAGCAAACCACGGCAATAATATGTAATGCTTTTACCCATAAAAAAGCATCAGAAGGTGCATCCATCGACTATCCTATAGGAGATTATTCATCCCACTTCTTGAAAATAAGGCAGGCATTTACACCGCCAAAACCGAAACTATTACTCATCACAGTATTCAATTTTGTGTCGCGTTTTTCAAGTACGATATCAAATGCTTTCGCGCCTTCATCCAGTTCAGTGACGTTGATGTTTGGTGCAATGAAGTCATTTTGCATCATCAAGACAGAATAAATTGCTTCTTGAACGCCTGCAGCACCCAAGCTGTGACCTGTCATCGACTTCGTTGAGCTGAGAGCAGGTACTTTACCTTCACCAAACGCACGTTCCATCGCTTTTAATTCAGTCACGTCACCTGCTGGGGTAGAAGTACCATGTGTGTTGACATAGTCAATTGCGTCTACACCGTGTTGTTTCGCTTCGTCTAAAGCCATCAAGATACAACGTGTTGCACCTTCGCCGCTAGGAGCAACCATGTCTGCACCGTCAGAATTTGCAGCATATGCAACTACTTCAGCTAAAATGTTTGCACCACGTGCTTGAGCGTGTTCAAGTGATTCAAGAACCACGAAACCGCCACCACCAGCAATAACGAAACCATCACGGTCTGCAGAATACGGACGAGATGCTGTTTCTGGTGTGTCGTTGTATTTAGAACACAATGCACCCATCGCATCAAACAATAAGCTTTGTGACCAGTGATCTTCTTCACCGCCACCTGCTAGCATTAAATCTTGTTTACCCAATTGAATAAGGTTGTAGGCATAACCAATTGCATCGGCAGAAGTTGCGCATGCACTGGTAATTGAGTGCGCAATACCTTGTAATTTGAACGCAACGCCCAAGTTTGCCGTAATCGTGTTCGACATATTACGTGGTACAAAGAATGGGCCGATTTTACGCGCGCCTTTTTCTTCAAGTAGCTCAATCATTTCTGCAACAGATGCTGTAGAGTTACCGCCTGAACCACCCGCGATACCGTAACGTGGGTTGCCTGCTAAATCTTCTTGCTTTAAGCCCGCATGTTCAATGGCATCTACTGCAGCATTGTAAGCGTACATCGCACACACGCCCATAAAACGTTTTAATTTTCGGTCAATATGGTCAAAGTTTTGTTCTGCTGCTGCACTTACGTGGCTTTTGAAATTAAGTTCAGCATAAGTTGGGTTGGAACGTGTCCCAGAAATACCGTTTTGTAAAGAATGAGTCACAGCTTCTAAAGTATTACCAATGCACGAGTTAATGCCCATGCCGGTGATTACAACACGTTTCATCTACAGATCCCTTTTATGGTGATAATGTTGAGCCGAACACCGTAATTGCCAAGCAATCGCTGATACGGTATGACTCATGTCTTACAATTGCGTTCATAATAACAGAAAGAATTTTGAATTCTTATGGCAAATATGATGCCACTTTGCAGAGAAGATCAAACCGCAGTGAAGCAGCAAATAAGATGCAGGAAGCCAACCAAAAGATACACAATTATATTGAGATAAACTTAGACTACACCTAGTATTTACCCATAAATCATAGAAATTAAAAATGAGGAGTAAGAATGTCAGATTCCAACAATAAACAATCAAGCGGATTCTTCTCGAATGCGATTGGAGTGGCTAAAAAGCTCAGCAGAACAGGCATCCATGTTTTGCAGCAAGTTGCACCAAGTGCTGTAGCGAAGGATGAGCACAGTGCAAAATCAGGACAAATTATTGAAGGTCAGGCACGTAGCTTTAGTGCTTTTCAAGCACATCAATATGACAATCCTCAACACATGCTCAGACAGCATGTGCCACAAGTTTCACGTCAGCTTTTAGGTCGTCACTATAACCGCGTCAATCAGGTGGCGAGTTTTGTGTCGCCCGATTTTTCTGACAAAATTTCAGATTATTTATTTGATCAGTTGAATAGTTTTACTTCCAATATTAGTTCTGTTGATGATGTGCTTGATCAGGCAGGCGTACGCGATTTAGAAGAATTGACTCAAGATGTAGATCGTTCTAAGCGAATTGGTCAAGCACTCGCAGAACAAAATAAATGGATTGCATCACTGCAAGGTGCATTGACAGGTGCAACAGGAGTGATTGGTTCAACCATTGATGTGCCTGCATCTATTGTGATGTCTTTGCGTACCATTTATCAGGTGGGGCGTGCCTACGGTTTTGAACTGAATAAAGATACCGAGCAAGAAATTGTTCAGTTTATTTTTAAACAAATTGATTTGGGCGTTATTGCAGAAAAGCAAGCAGTGCTGATGGGGCTGAAAACCTTATCCAATATGCTACAAACTCATGATGTGCATCAATTACAAAATATGCTCGGTTCAAGCAATGATTATGAGGTATTAAAGAAATATTTCTTGAATGAGCAAGGTCAAGTCAAATGGCCATGGCTGAATCATGTACCTAAGTTTTCCATGTTGAATAAACTCACGCCTGTGGCAACCGCATCGGTGAGTGCCGTATACAGCTGGAAATTGGTGGAAGATGTACATCACAAAGCGCAGCAAGTGTTCTCAAATGCTCGCAGCTATTTAATTCAGCATAAAGACAGCAATTTATCGGCTATTCATGCGTATGAAAAATCATTGGAATTGCTGGCACAGGCTGCGCCCAAACTCTTGGAGCAATTGAAGGGTAATGAAGCCAAACATACGGAGCAAGATGCATTGGTAGAGGGTCAAGAGAGCGCAGAATCTGCGCCGTCAGATGCTTTGCTGCAAACCGTATCAGACCATGAAAGTATCAGAACGGTAAAAGTGCAGAAAAAATCGGACAAAGTGGAAACAACTGCAGCACAACTCGATGAAAATATTCAGCAAGGTTTAGAAGAATTGGCAGATCAAATGCTAGAGCCACATGCTGAAGTTGCACCGCAAAAACCTGCTGTAACTGCAGAAGAAATTGATGAATATATGCAGGAAGATGCTTTAGAGCCTGTGGAAGATTCAACTCAAGTGACTGAAACTGTTTCGGAAAATCCAGTAACATCAAGCACAGAAAATGCAAAGCAGGTTACAAAAAAACCGAGAACTCGTACAAGTACTCGCAAGCCAAAAGCTGAATAAAAACAAGTGATAAGTAGAAATATGGTTGGTATTTTAACTGCCTATGAAATATTGACCATTTTTCTATCTTCGCTTACAATTGCATGCCCTCAAAAAGTAGTATGTTTTGGGGCTTTTTATTAACGGGAGAATTGCCACATGGCAACAACAAATCAGTTGATCCGTAAGGGTCGTACGACTTTGGTTGAAAAATCAAAAGTTCCTGCGTTGAAGGCTTGTCCACAACGTCGTGGTGTTTGTACACGTGTTTACACAACTACACCTAAAAAACCTAACTCAGCAATGCGTAAAGTTTGCCGTGTTCGCTTAACTTCAGGTTTTGAAGTTTCTAGCTACATCGGTGGTGAAGGTCACAACCTACAAGAGCACAGTGTTGTTCTTATCCGTGGTGGTCGTGTTAAAGACTTACCAGGTGTACGTTACCATACCGTTCGTGGTTCTTTAGACTGTGCTGGCGTGAAAGATCGTAACCAGGCACGTTCTAAATACGGTGCTAAACGTCCTAAGAAATAATCTTTTGAAGATTAACCGCTTAGTTCGTAGAACTGCAATCCTTTATCGTCTCGCTTGTCTGATTTCTGCATTTAATTTTGTGAAATTCAAGCGACGTGTAGTAAGGCCAGCGAAATGCACACGACACTTTGTGCTACGGCTGGATCACCCTGAAGTGTCATATTTATAGGTAGTTTAAAATGCCAAGACGTCGCGTAGTCGCTGCTCGTGAAATCCTTCCGGATCCTAAATTCAGCAGCCAAACAATCGCTAAATTCATGAACCACGTAATGCAAGATGGTAAAAAATCTATTGCTGAAAGTATCGTTTACGGTGCTTTAGACCGCGTTCAAGAAAAATCTAAAGTTGACCCAGTTGAATTTTTTGAAGCTACGCTTGAAAAAGTTCGTCCAATGGTCGAAGTAAAAGCACGCCGTGTTGGTGGTGCTACTTATCAAGTTCCTATGGAAGTACGCCCATCCCGTCGTACTGCTTTAGCGATGCGTTGGTTGGTAGATGCTGCTGCTAAGCGTTCTGAAAAAACTATGGCGTTACGTCTTGCTGGCGAGTTGCTTGATGCATCTGAAGGTAAAGGCGCGGCGATCAAAAAACGTGAAGATGTGCACCGTATGGCTGAAGCCAACAAAGCCTTCTCTCACTACCGTTTCTAAGCGGATAAAACAGGCCCTAATCAGGAGGGTGATGAATCAGTTGTCACTGAATTGTCATCAAATCGCTTTAAGTTGCTAAGCAGCTTAAAGCGTCCTGTTTTAAACAACAAAATTTAGGAATGCTAGAAATCATGGCACGTCAAACCCCAATTTCTCGTTACCGTAACATTGGTATCTCTGCGCACATCGATGCGGGTAAAACAACTACTTCAGAACGTATTTTGTTCTATACAGGTGAAAGTCACAAACTTGGTGAAACTCATGAAGGTTCAGCAACAACTGACTGGATGGAACAAGAGCAAGAACGTGGTATTACTATTACCTCAGCAGCTGTAACATGCTTCTGGAAAGGTATGGGTAACCAGTTTGACCAACACCGTATTAACGTAATTGACACCCCAGGACACGTTGACTTCACCATCGAAGTTGAGCGTTCTATGCGTGTTCTTGACGGTGCGTGTATGGTTTACTGTGCTGTAGGTGGTGTACAACCTCAGTCTGAAACTGTATGGCGTCAAGCAAACAAATATAAAGTACCTCGTTTAGCGTTCGTAAACAAAATGGACCGTACGGGTGCAAACTTCTTCCGCGTAGTTGAACAAATGAAAACTCGCTTGGGTGCAAACCCAGTGCCTATCGTTGTTCCAATAGGTGCAGAAGATACATTCACAGGTGTTGTTGACTTAATCGAAATGAAGTCAATCATTTGGGATGAAGCTTCACAAGGTATGAAGTTTGAATACGGCGAGATTCCAGCTGATCTTCAAGCAACTGCTGAAGAATGGCGTACTAACATGGTTGAAGCTGCTGCAGAAGCATCAGAAGAACTCATGGACAAGTACCTAGAAAATGGCGAACTTTCTAAAGAAGAAATCATTGCTGGTTTACGTCAACGTACATTAGCGGGTGAAATTCAACCTGCAATGTGTGGTTCTGCATTCAAAAACAAAGGTGTTCAACGTATGTTGGACGCAGTCATTGAATTCTTACCTGCACCAACTGACGTTGAAGCGATCAAAGGTATCTTAGACGACAAAGACGAAACTGAAGGTTCTCGTGAAGCGTCTGACGAAGCTCCTTTTGCAGCGTTAGCGTTCAAAATCATGAACGACAAATTCGTTGGTAACTTAACGTTCGTACGTGTTTATTCTGGTGTTCTTAAAGCGGGTAGCCCGGTTTACAACCCAGTGAAAATGAAGCGTGAGCGTATTGGTCGTATCGTACAGATGCACGCAAATGACCGTCACGACATCGAAGAAATTCGTGCAGGTGACATCGCAGCGTGTGTAGGTCTTAAAGATACAACCACTGGTGATACATTATGTGACGAAAACCACGTAATTACACTAGAGCGTATGGAATTCCCAGAGCCAGTAATTGCATTAGCTGTTGAACCTAAAACTAAAGCTGACCAAGAAAAAATGTCAGTTGCTTTAGGTCGCTTGGCGAAAGAAGACCCATCATTCCGCGTTCGTACAGATGAAGAATCTGGTCAAACGATCATTGCGGGTATGGGTGAACTTCACCTTGACATCATCGTTGACCGTATGAAGCGTGAATTCAACGTTGAAGCAAACATTGGTAAACCAATGGTTGCATACCGCGAAACGATCAAAAAGACGATTGAACAAGAAGGTAAATTCGTTCGTCAAACTGGTGGTAAAGGTAAATTCGGTCACGTATTCGTACGTTTAGAGCCGCTTGATCCTGAAGCTGGTAAAGACTACGAATTCGCTGAAGAAGTTGTAGGTGGTGTAGTACCTAAAGAATTCTTCGGTGCAGTAGACAAAGGTATCCAAGAACGTATGAAGAATGGTGTCTTGGCTGGTTACCCAGTTGTAGGCATTAAAGCGACATTATTCGACGGTTCTTACCACGATGTCGACTCTGACGAATTATCGTTCAAAATGGCGGGTTCTTACGCGTTCCGTGACGGTTTCATGAAAGCAGATCCTGTTCTTCTTGAGCCAATCATGAAAGTTGAAGTAGAAACTCCAGAAGACTACATGGGCGATATCATGGGTGACTTAAACCGTCGTCGTGGTATGGTTCAAGGTATGGACGACTTACCTGGTGGTACTAAAGCAATTCGTGCAGAAGTTCCACTTGCAGAGATGTTTGGTTACGCAACACACATGCGTTCTATGTCTCAAGGTCGTGCGACTTACTCTATGGAATTTGCTAAATATGCTGAAACTCCACGTAACGTGGCTGAGGGCATCATTGCTAAATTCCAGTCTGGTGGTAAAAAAGGTGACGACGAGTAATCTTTCGATTACTATAAGCGCAAACTAATTTATAGTTAAAAAACCTAATGCTCATGGAGTGATCCTCCATGAGTTGTTTTAAAAAGGAAGATCTCATGGCTAAGGCTAAGTTTGAACGTAATAAGCCACACGTTAACGTGGGCACAATCGGTCACGTTGACCATGGTAAAACAACTTTAACAGCTGCGATTGCAACTGTATGTGCACGTAAATTCGGTGGTGAAGCGAAAGACTACGCGGCAATCGACTCTGCACCAGAAGAAAAAGCACGTGGTATTACAATTAATACTTCACACGTAGAATACGACTCTCCAACTCGTCACTACGCGCACGTAGACTGCCCGGGCCACGCCGATTATGTTAAAAACATGATTACTGGTGCTGCTCAGATGGACGGCGCGATCCTTGTATGTGCTGCGACTGACGGTCCAATGCCACAAACTCGTGAACACATCCTTCTTTCTCGTCAGGTAGGTGTACCTTACATCATCGTATTCTTAAACAAATGCGATATCGTAGACGACGAAGAGTTAATCGAACTAGTTGAAATGGAAGTTCGTGAACTTCTTTCTACTTACGACTTCCCAGGTGATGACACTCCTGTAATCCGTGGTTCAGCACTTGCTGCACTTAACGGTGAAGCTGGTCAATACGGTGAAGATGCTGTAGTTGCTCTTGTTGAAGCGCTTGACACTTACATCCCAGAGCCAGTACGTGCAATCGACCAAGCATTCTTAATGCCAATCGAAGACGTATTCTCTATTTCTGGTCGTGGTACAGTAGTAACTGGTCGTGTAGAAACTGGTATTGTGAAAGTAGGCGAAGAAGTTGAAATCGTAGGTATTAAAGACACAGTTAAAACAACTGTAACTGGCGTAGAAATGTTCCGTAAACTTCTAGACGAAGGTCGTGCGGGCGAGAACTGTGGTGTTCTTTTACGTGGTACTAAGCGTGAAGACGTACAACGTGGTCAAGTACTTGCTAAGCCAGGTACAATCAAGCCACACACTAAATTCGATGCGGAAGTATACGTACTTTCTAAAGAAGAAGGTGGTCGTCACACTCCATTCCTTAACGGTTACCGTCCACAATTCTATTTCCGTACAACTGACGTAACTGGTGCAATACAGTTGAAAGAAGGCGTTGAAATGGTAATGCCAGGTGACAACGTTGAAATGTCTGTAGAATTAATCCACCCAATCGCAATGGACGCTGGTTTACGCTTCGCGATCCGTGAAGGTGGTCGTACTGTAGGTGCGGGTGTTGTTGCTAAAGTAACAGCATAATCGCTTTATAGTGTGAAAGAGCGCTCCGTTTGGGGCGCTTTTTTATGGCTGTATTTTGTGTGCTAGTTTCCAGATGGATGAAAGCTTGTCCTACTGTATTGATGGATGAAATAGCTGTTCTTTAAACCTTGAATCAATCTAAAACCATTTTATGAACATTCTTTTGCTGCGGTTTAGTTGCCTTTTTTCTCTTACATCATAAAAATAATTTTGCTGTCTAATTATTCTTGCTCTTACGTCATAAAAAATTATCGTCTATTTTTTTACTCTTGCGTCGTAAAAATAATTTCATTGTCTATTTTTTACTCTTGCGTCACAAAAAATAATTTCACTTATCTTTATTTTTTGTTGCTCATGTCCTGAACTGACAATTCACTGTCCTTAAGTGCAGTTAAATAACGCACAGAAAACCTTAATATGAAGTCGTACCGATAAATAAAAAATATAGCGGGTTACAGGAAATGAATGACTTCATTGTTGTAACCTCAGGAGTAAGTAACATGAATGCTAAAGTGAGTATAAGAGAACGTGCTGGTGCGAGTTTTCCTGTCCGTCGTATGAATTTCAACTTTGATGCTGTACCTGAATATTGGATGAGTGGTAATGCAGGTCTAACTCATTTTATGACTGCTTTATCTGCATTATTTCCCGCAGGTGAGAAGTTTTTTATAGATAGTGTACGTGCGGTGCGTTATCATCCTATGCTGAAAGACAATGCAGATTTACAGAAAGAAATCAGTGCATTTATTGGACAAGAAGCCATGCACACGCATGAGCATGTTAGTTTTAATGCCGCTGCACAGAAATTTGGACATGATGTAGATACTTTAGATCGTTATACAGATACTGTGATTCAAACTACACGAAAATTTATAGCAAAGTTAGCTAAACCGATTGGTATTACACAGGAAATGGTAGATTTAACTTCAACTACTGCGCTTGAACATTTCACAGCAACGATTGCTTCACAATTATTGACCAATTCATATATTCAAGAATTGATGACTGATGACACCATGAAAACCATGTGGTTGTGGCATGCAATTGAAGAAAATGAACATAAAGCTGTGGCTTATGATGTGTTTGAAGGTGTGTTTGGTAAGGGTTTGAAAGCCTATGCACTACGGACAAGTTCTTTGGTTATCTCGATGCTGACTTTGTTTTTAGTTCAAAACTATTTTCTATTGCGTTTATTAAAACAAGACAAGCAATTGAATTTGGAAAATTTACGCATGATTTATCATTTTGCTTATAGTCCATCTAAAGGGATTATTACCGGCATGGGCAATGAAATGTTGTTCTATTTCAAGCCGAATTTTCATCCTAAAGATTTTGACACCACAGCTTTATTAAATACTTGGAAAGCTAAATTAGGCTTTTAAACTTTTCCCTTTGGTCAGGCAACGCAAGTTGCCTTTTTTTTTGCTCGATTTTTTTGTAGTGAAATCTATAATGCCTACATCTTAGAACAACACAAGATCATTCTTATGATTCGTTTAATGCAAGCCCATGATGTCGCTGATGTGGTTGCGATTGAAAATTTGGTACAAAGTCATCCGTGGAGTACCAAACAATTTGCCGAAGCTGTGGACAGTTATCACAGTACTGTGATTGAACACGCAGGGAAAGTGGTGGGTTTTTGTATTTTGCAACCTGTGTTGGATGAAGCGAATTTGTTGTTGATGGCGGTACATCCAAGTCAGCAAGGCAAAGGTTTAGGTTATCAACTGCTGGAACATTCTATTACAGGATTGAAGAACCAACCTGTGCAAATTTTTTTAGAAGTGCGTGAAAGTAATTTAGCCGCGATAGCCCTGTATGAAAAGTCAGGTTTTCATCAAATTGATTTACGTAAAAATTATTATCCTAAAACGGATGGGACACGCGAGCATGCCATTATTATGGTGAAATCTTGTAGTGATGATTTTGCCAGTTTGTTTAAGTGAATCTGATCGATGCAAAAATCAGTATTGCATCATTATATTTTTATTTGATGATGGAGTTATTCCAGCCTAAGGGCAGCGTGGTCATTAAGGAGTTTCCCAGTTGCTGCACCTCATTGGTATTTAGGCTGCGGTTAATGCGTCGCCATTGACCATCGAGTAGTAGCTCAAGCGGCACATATTGCGATTTGTAGTTCATTTTGTTGGAATGAGGCACCCAATAGCCTAAGTAAACATATTGCAGTCCCAAATGCTGTGCCTGTTCAATTTGTTTTAATACTGCAAATGTTCCGAGTGAGCGACGACTTTCGTCTGGATCAAAAAAGGTATAGACCGCAGAAATACCATCATCTAAATAATCACAGGTCGATACTGCAATTAAGCGATCAGCTTGCCAAACTTCTAAAAAGAAGCTGCTGGTACAACTGTGGATTAAAAATTTTTCAAATTGGTCACGGCTGGCAGGGAACATATCGCCATCGGCATGTCGTTCATTGATATAGCGTTCATACAGCGCATAATGCAAATCACCTGCATCTTGTGGCTTGGTGATTTTGATTTGTAAATCGTGATTGCGTTTCCAAGCTTTTTTTTGGGTGCTGTTCATTT
Source organism: Acinetobacter sp. SCLZS86 (assembly GCF_021560715.1). Taxonomy (NCBI): domain Bacteria; kingdom Pseudomonadati; phylum Pseudomonadota; class Gammaproteobacteria; order Moraxellales; family Moraxellaceae; genus Acinetobacter; species Acinetobacter sp. SCLZS86. The sequence continues at coordinate 2,385,392 of NZ_CP090864.1, read as the reverse complement.
TAAATTCAGCGACAGGAATACGCGAAGAAAGGCATTGGCGGCACAAATGGCATTCAGGACGATAGACAAAATCGCCACTGCGACGAAAACCGACCCGAGAGAGTTCAGACAAAGTCAGCACATCAATTTTATGTGCAGGGTCTAAAAAAACCATCCGCGCAGATTTTTCGGGTAAATAGCTGCAATCATGCGGCGGAGTAATGTAATACTGCAAATCATTTAGCAGGGATTTTGGGTGATATGAATTCATTTTCAAGATCCCTCTCTGTTATTGTCATTCAAATAGGCGCGCATACTGCGCTATTGTTTTACTTGAAAATACACTGTCCTGATATTTTTTCCAATTGATTGCAGGCTGTTTTACAACATCTTGTAACGATTTAAGATAGTCTTGGCGAGAAAGTGTACATGCGCCCAGACTAATTAAATGATCATTGACCAATTGACAGTCAATCCAAGGCAATTGTTGTTCTTGTCCGAGCAGCATCAAACTATAAAATGCCATTTTAGATACATCAGTGCGATGGCTAAACATGGACTCACCAAAACAGCCCTTGCCAATGCTGACCCCATATAAACCACCGACCAAAAGATCTTGCTCCCAAACTTCGACACTATAGCCATAACCTGCTGCAAAAAACTGACTGTAACCTTGAATGATCTCTTCAGAAATCCAAGTTTCATTGGCGTAGCTACGGGGCAAGGCACAATTGCGAATTACCTGTTCAAAGGCATGATTGACAGTAATGCGATAATCCATTTTTTTCATGTTGCGGATTAAAGACTTACTCGGCTGATAATGTTGCGGAATAATCACGCAACGTGGCTCAGGACTCCACCAACAAATAGGATCACCTTCTGAAAACCATGGAAATAAGCCATGTGTATAGGCTTCATATAAGGTTGAAGGGGAAAGGTCTGCACCTACACAAATCAAGCCTTCACCCTCAGGATCAACTTCAATGGGATCGGGGAAAATGAATTGTGAAGCCGGGAGTGTATGCATTTCAATTGCCGTAAGAAGTTTTGCGATGAACTTGATTTCATCATACCTAAAAATGCCGTGATAAAAAAACCGCTCAAGGAGAGCGGTCTTTAAACTTGGTCACTAAATTATTCACCAAGTGCATCTAAATATTTTTCTGCATCCAAAGCTGCCATACAACCTGAACCTGCAGAAGTAATCGCTTGGCGATAAATTGAATCGGCCACATCACCTGCAGCAAATACGCCAGCCACAGAAGTTTGAGTCGCATTGCCTGAAGTGCCGCTTTGTACTTGGATATAACCATCACGCAAGTTCAATTGACCTTCGAACATGCCTGTATTCGGTTTGTGACCAATCGCAATGAATAAGCCAGACACATCAACAATTTGAGTAGAACCATCGGTAGTTGATTTTAAACGTACTGAAGTTACGCCTGTGTTGTCGCCCAAGACTTCATCAACTTGGTTGTTCCAAAGAATGCTGATTTTGCCTTCTTTCTCTTTGGCAAATAAATGATCTTGCAAGATTTTTTCAGAGCGAAGTGAATCACGACGATGCACCAATGTCACGTGTGATGCAATGTTAGACAGGTATAATGCTTCTTCAACAGCCGTGTTACCACCGCCAACGACCATCACTTTTTGGTTTTTATAGAAGAAACCATCACAGGTGGCACAGGCACTTACGCCTTGACCCATAAATGCTGCTTCAGATTCTAAACCTAAATATTGTGCAGTCGCACCTGTGCAAATGATTAAAGCATCACAGGTAAATTCTTCCATATCACCTTTCAGTACAAATGGGCGCACATTCAGGTTTACTTCATTGATATGGTCATACACGATTTCTGTGCCAAAGCGTTCCGCATGAGCTTGCATACGTTCCATTAACGCTGGGCCTGTTAAACCTTCAGGATCGCCTGGCCAGTTATCAACTTCTGTGGTCGTGGTGAGCTGACCGCCCAATTGTAAGCCTGCAATTAAGGTTGGTTTTAAGTTGGCACGTGCGGCATAGACTGCGGCACTATAACCTGCAGGGCCTGAACCTAAAATAATTAAACGTGAGTGACGAGCGCTCATGCACAGCATCCTTTTTTTATTTAGAAATTTATGGAATTATACGTGAAACAGGATGAGTTTGCTGTGTGATTAAAGTTGATATTACTGATCATGTAAATCGATTTGAGCTATATAGAAAAAGTTAACAACACACTTCAATAATCTTGCATCTTTTTCTAGGCAACACATGCATAATAGAAGGTCTGTTATAATTTATAGCTTGCTGTGTGATGAAGCTTGCATCGTGAAATGCAACCTTAAATGACATAGCTAAATGAAATACAGACGCTCCGAATCAGGTGGCTTTTTAAGACCATCGAACAAACAAAAACATTGATGAAGAATTGGCGACAGGACAATATATGACTGCGGTGTCGGGTGCTTATGCACATCGCTTAATAGCGACATTATTTTTGGTCTCTTTTGGAATATATCTGTTCCTTGCAACGGTGACCTATACTCCATTTGACCCAGGTTGGATGCACATTTCCAGTGACACCCAACAGGTTTCAAATGCGAGTGGAATCGCAGGTGCGTGGATTGCCGATTTACTGTTTGGCTTTTTAGGTTGGGCGAGTCTGCTTCTTCCTGCTTATTTTCTTATTGAAGCCTTACAAGTCTGGTGGCCACGTAGTTTTTTAAACCGTCCATTTCGTTATGCTGCACAATTCTTCATTGTATTGGCGACTGCAAGTTTATTGTATTTATTTTGGCAAGTGCCTGCCGATACGTTAGACAATGCCTCAGGCGGCATCATTGGTTTTGAACTTGGGGAAAGTTTATCGCAAATTTTAACCATTTATGGAGCAACACTTTTTTTAGTCGTCTTTTGGATTTTCTTATTTACCCTCACATTTGGGGTGAAGTGGAACAGAACGTGGGCAACTTTAAAAGCTACACCTGCTTATCTGCAAGATTTGTTCTATCGCAATGTACCTGAAGCAGAATCTGACTTTGACCGTTCTACACCACAGGTGAAAAAGACCGTTGTCGCTGCTGCACCTGTGGTTGCTGTTGAAGTGGCATCAACTGATTTAGAAGCAGCAAGTGAACCCGTGGTTGCACAGGCGAAAGAAGTTGAAACAACTGCGCCACATCCTGCGGCAGAGCGTATGTTTAATCACATGCAGCAACGTGAAGAAGAAGAGCAACAGGCGCAGCAACAGCTATTGGTGCAAGATGAAATTGATGATGTTGAGTTAGAAAAAACCATCGAAAAGGCGCATCGCTTAGATCAAGACAGCCAGCGTATTGTTGCGACAGGCGAAGTGTGGCGTGCTTTACAAGAAAATACCGACAGTCAGCATAACCAAGACATTCATGCATTATTACGTGCTTCTGAAGAACCAGAGCCACATCTACAATCGAATCCTTTTGATGAAGTGCGTCCTGCATCTACGGCATCTCAAGCCACTGCAAAATCTTCGTTAGATTGGGATGATGATCAAATTTTTGATGAATTGCTCGCAGCAGTTCCGCAAGGCAAAGCTGCAAGTGATTTACACAGCCCATTCCAAAACAGCGGGGCAATGGATACTTTAGATGAGTCTGTGACCCAGCAAGAAACAGTGCATCCGCACTCGAATCCTACGGCTCACAATTTTAACGATGATCTCAGCAGATTTGAGTCAGATTTTAACCCGCCATCGTCAAGTGCTTCGAATACGCAAAATCATGCTGTACGCCAAGAACGTCATTTGCAGCATGATTTAGACAGTTTAGATGACTTGTTGGTGGATGATCTTTTGGGTGATGAGTTACAGCAAGATGCATTTCAAGATCAAGCGCCTGTAGCGCGTAGTACCAGTAGCTATGCACAAAGTTCTGCTTTTGTTCAGGCACCTATTCAGACGGCAGCCACTGCCGCAGTGATGGCAAACGCAGCGACTGCTACACAGGCTGAACAAGCAGAAAAAGTGGCGTTATCCAAAGAAGCATTTATCGAAGCTTGGCAGGAAACCGCAGGCAAACCACTAGACGAAGATGACTTTGATTTTGATGCGCCGCTGACCGATGCACATGGTCGTCCGATGTCACGCGCCATGCAGGTTGCAGAAAAACGTCGTGATTTATCGCCATTACCGGGTTTGGATTTGCTTGATAAAGTCGATCCAAACAAAAAAGTCAACTTCACCGCAGAACAATTATCGCGCTTGTCGGAATTGCTGGAAATTAAATTACAGGAATTTAATGTCAAAGCCAAAGTGGTTGAAGCACAGCCTGGTCCTGTCGTGACCCGTTTTGAGCTGGATTTGGCACCTGGGGTCAAAGCTTCAAAAGTAACCAATATTTCTCGTGACTTGGCGCGTTCAATGTCGATGGCATCGGTACGTGTGGTCGAAGTGATTCCAGGCAAACCGTATATTGGCATTGAAGTACCGAATAGTTCACGTGAAATGGTACGTTTGATTGAGTTATTACAAACGCCTGCTTTTGAAGATCCAAACGGCATTTTATCTATGGCGATGGGGAAAGATATTTCAGGCAATCCTGTGATTACTGAATTGGGCAAAGCACCGCACATGCTCGTAGCAGGGACGACGGGTTCAGGTAAATCGGTGGCAGTGAACTCGATGATTTTGTCGATGTTGCTGAAATACAAGCCTGATCAATTGCGCTTAATTTTGATTGACCCGAAACAACTGGAACTTGCTAACTATAACGATATTCCACACTTATTGACGCCTGTGGTGACAGACATGAAAGATGCAGTCAGTGCTTTAAATTGGTGTGTCAATGAAATGGAACGTCGCTATAAGCTGATGTCTTTCCTAAAAATTCGTAAATTAAGTGACTATAACCGTAAGGTTGAAGAATCTATTGCCAATGGTGAAGATTTAATTGATCCAACTTGGAAGCCTGGCGATTCTGCAACGCAGGAACGTGCACCGCGCTTAACGCCATTGCCATCTATTGTCATTGTGGCAGATGAGTTTGCCGACATGATTATGCAAGTAGGAAAGAAAGCGGAAGAAATGATTACCCGTTTAGCACAAAAATCACGTGCAGCAGGAATTCACTTACTCTTAGCAACTCAGCGTCCATCGGTAGATGTGATCACTGGTCTAATTAAAGCCAACATTCCAACTCGTGTGGCTTTACGTGTAAACTCAAAAATTGACTCACGTACTATTTTGGATGCAGGCGGAGCAGAAGATCTACTTGGTCATGGTGACATGCTATTTTTAGGGCCTGGTAAAATTGAGCCAGAACGTGTACATGGTGCATTTATTTCGGATGATGAAGTCAACCGTATTTGTGATGCATGGCGTGAGCGTGGTGATCCAGACTATGTTGATGAAATCTTGACGCCATTTGATGAAGAACCATCTTCACGTGGTTTTGAAGATGGTGAAGGCAGTCCAGACCGTGATGTGTTGTATGATCAGTGTGTAGCATTTGTTTTGGAAACACGTAAAGTGTCGACCTCATCTTTACAGCGCAAATTTAGCTTGGGCTATAACCGTGCGGCACGTATTGTCGATCAGATGCAAGAGCAAGGCATTGTGAGCGAGCAAGGAGCAAATGGGAAACGTGAAATTTTAGTGTAAAGCTTTCACTTTCTGTTTGATTTTGAATCAAGTAGTGCTATAAAAAAATCCCGCAATTCAATTGCGGGATTTTTTCTTTTTACACTCAATCTTTTTGGCTGAATTTAGCCAGAGATTGTGTTTAAACAGTTTAAGCAAACTTGGCTAAAACTGCTAAAAAACCATCTTTTTGACGTGGAAATTCAGCAATCACATCGTGAATACGCTGACCTTCAGGATTAGTGGCATTGACATCGCGACCATCGGCAACAAATTGTGTCAATAGACGTTCATAGTCACTTGGACGCATGTGTTTAAATGCGTGATAGAGTACGTGAAAATCTGCATTCACACCTGCAGGTGGAAGTTGATTCAAATAGGCAAATACACGTTCATCCGACCATGCTTCGTTAAAGGTCGCAGGTTGAGATAATGCCATGGCAATCTCCAGGTATTGTTCTATAAATAAAAAAGGCAAAATATGAGTTCGCAAGCGGAAAAGTGTTTTTGTACACTTTATCTCGAAGCACAGCTTCTCGTCTTGCGACTGGGCAAAGCAGTGCTTTGCTATTCCAGTCTCATATTTTGCCCTGATTCAATTTGCTTGACTAATCAGTATTCAGATTATCGCTCTTCAGGCAAATTGATATTCATTTCCAACATTTCAATATTAGCTTCTGAACGCACAGACATTTGAATATGTTGTTCATCGACACCACGCACGTAGCGATTTACCACTTGCATGATTTCTTTTTTCATCTGATCAATTTTGTCTTGGCTTAAGCGTTTACCTAGACCTTGTTCAGAAGCAACAATCACTTTTAAGCGATCTTTTGCTGTTTGTGCGCTAGATGGCTTGTCTTCACCGCTAAATAATTTGCTCCAAAATCCTGCCATGTCTACGCTCCAAATAATCGTGCTAACCAACCTTTCGGTTTTGTTTCAATATGACGAAACGGACGTTCTTCACCCAAGAAACGTGCAACTAAGTCATCATACGCCTGACCTGCAGCAGCATCGCTATACAGAATGACAGGTTTACCTTCGTTAGATGCTTGAAGTACGCTCTTACATTCAGGAATCACGCCTAAAGTTGGTACACGTAAAATATCTTTAGAAATGTCGTCAATGGTCAGCATTTCTTGTTTATCGGCACGTTCTGGGTTGTAACGTGTAATACACAAGTGCTTACGCACACGACCTTCATTTTGTTCTACTTTTTTGGTTTTGCTGTCAAGCATACCAATAATACGGTCAGAGTCACGTACTGAAGAAATTTCAGGGTTAGTCACAATAATCGCTTCATCGGCATGGTACATTGCAAGAATGGCACCGCGCTCAATCCCTGCAGGTGAGTCGCAAATAATGTAATCAAACTCTTGTGCCAACTCATCCATAATACGTGCCACACCTTCATCGGTGAGGGCATCTTTATCACGGGTTTGTGAAGCTGGAAGAATATAAAGGTTTTCGATATCTTTATCGCGAATTAATGCTTGTTGTAAACGCGCTTCATTATTTAATACATTCACAAAATCATAAACAACGCGACGTTCACAACCCATAATTAAGTCAAGGTTACGTAAACCCACGTCAAAATCGATAACAACAGTTTTGTGACCACGTAGGGCTAAACCTGTTGCAAAAGATGCACTTGTAGTGGTTTTACCTACGCCACCTTTGCCTGATGTTACGACAACAATTTTCGCCACCGAATCCACTCCTGTTATGGTTTAAATTCCCCTATATTTTTTGGGGATTTTTGGTGATTATTTATACATTAAAATTGTAGAGCTTCAAATACAAGCTCTTGGTTATCATTTAAGTAAATATGCACAGGTTTTTTGGTCACATGCTGTGGAATGTCGTCCGCAACGCAATATGTGCCTGCAATAGATACCAATTCTGCTTCTAGGGAATGACAGAAAATTCGTGCTGCAATATTCCCGCCCGCGCCGGCAATGACTCTACCACGTACACTACCATAAATATGTATATTTCCTGAAGCAATCACTTCGGAACCGCTGTTAATGCCTGCGGTTAAAATGATGTCGCCCTGATGCTGTACCAAGCATTGACCTGTACGCAAAATTTCATCATGGTACGACGTAATATGTGCTACAGCAGGTGTAGTTTCAGCGACTTGATTTTCAGTCTGTTGCTGTTCTGCGGCAGGCTCAGGTTTAACTTCCACCACTTGTTCTTTGGTCGCTTTCACTTCCTGCAATGGACGGTCTTGCGGGATGACAGGGAACTGAATAGCACGTGCCTGATCTGCCATAATGCCTTCAGTCACAGCAATTGGCTGTGCTTCTAGGCTAATTAGCAATTGAATTAGCGCAATCAATTCTTGTTCGACTGAACTTTCAATGACCACCAAAACCCCTGGTGGAAATGATTTTTGCAACATTGGGCTTAGTTGCTGGCGGATCGCATCATGATCATTGGTGTCTAAGCTAATGCGAATCGCATTGACCAATCTGCCTTTTATCCGTATGTCAGCCATAATAATTCCTTAACACTTCTAACTTTGCTGGTTGTTGAAGTCATCTTATAAATAGAGCAAATCCTAGAACAAATTGGGTGAATTCTCTAGTTCAGTTACTAAAAATATTTCACATTGTTTTAGCTAAAATTATCGAAAGACCTTTATGAAATATCGTGTTGTTGTCCTTCATTTAAAATTTGTTGCCATTGTTTAACTTTTACTTGTTTGCGAATTGCTTCTAAACTTTCAAATATCGCTGATTCTACTAATTTATCAATATGCTGATTATGTTCAATCTCAATCTGACTAATTTTTTCAGCAATCATTTGATAAGTTGGATTTTGTACTTGTTGATGCTGCTGTGCAAAAGGTTCAATTAAACCTTGGGTGATATTTTCACCCAATCGCTGTCCGATACTTTGAATTTGCTGTTCAATACGTCCACCCACCAATGGAATCAGGCGCAGTAATTGTGTCAGTTCAGGCGTATCTTCAATGGCTTGATTCACCACCAGTCCGACATTTTTCGCAATCATGTGACGCTGCATGTGTAATTCTTTGCCTAAAGATTCCTGCAAAATATCGGCTAGAGCAATCGCGAGTAATTGACGATGATGCTCGACCAAATCATCAATAAATTGTTTGTGAGTAGTACTGGTGGTCAATTCACGTTGCACTCCATTGAGTACCGTGAGCACCACACGGCTACTGAGTTCTTCCATGAGCAAGTTGTAGTAAAAGTTGCCGCGTTTATACCAACTGTCTGGAATGACTTTATAGCCGTGGCTATGCAGGTTGTAACCAATCGCGATGGCACGTAATAAACGTAAAAAACGCAATTGCGGAATAATCGCAAGAATTTCATACCAGTGAATAAACGGGAAAAACCACCAACGCTGATGATGTTTGAAAATAATTGCAATACCCCAACGTACGCCTAACTCTACAATTAAAAATGTGGTAAACCAGCCTTCGGTAATCACCACCCAAGGGCGCAATTCTGTTCGATAAAACTGTAAAATTTCAGGTAGACGAATAAAATCGAACAACCATTCGCCAAAATCACTCATTAAAATGGCATTGGCACTTAAACAGAACAAGTTAAAGATGATTAAACCCATCAAAAACAAGTCATAAGCCAAGGCAATTTTCCATCCCCATGAATCTTTACGCAGGGGATGAAAAGAGGATTTGATGACAGGTTCTTCAGACTTTTTCATGGCGTACCTGAATGGTTATGCAGTCGGAGCTGCAAGTTTTTGTTGCATGCTTTCAATCAATTGATCTTTTTCCAGCCACAGTTCATGCACCCATTGCTGAAAACGCTCACGATATTCAGCATCATCTTCGTAATTGCCGCCCAACACCCAATCTGGAATATTAATTTTGCGTAAATTCACCGCAATGCGCGGCACCTCACCTAACCAAAACTCGCTATAGCCCGGCACGCCATCTGGGTACACAATGGTCATATCTACCAAGGCATTAATTTGATCACCCAAAATATTCAATGCCAAAGCTAAACCACCAGCTTTTGGCTTTAATAAATGTTGATAAGGCGATTGTTGTTGATCATGTTTTTCTTGGGTAAAGCGTGTGCCTTCTAAATAATTCAGCAGGGTAAAGGGCTGACTTAATAACTGTTGGCAGGCTTTACGCGCTTCTTCCATATCGCGGTCTTTCAGCTCAGGTTTTTTGGCAATTTGTGCTTTGCTGTGACGCTTCATCATTGGGAAGCCTAAAATTTTAAAGGCTTGTCCTACAAAGGGAATAAAGATCAGTTCCCACTTGGTAAAAAAGCGGGTCAATGGCATACGGGTTAAGCCAAAATACTGATTTACTGTGGTATCGACCCAACTTTGATGGTTACAGGTCATGAGATAACGACCTTGCATGCTCAGTTGCAAATCTTCATCAATGCTGATATCCCATTGGGTGTTGGGTAATACATGATCAATCAGCCAGTTGTTTACACTGAGCCAACTGTTGGTAATTTGAATATTGGTTTCATCGACCTTACGTGACTGCTTTAACAGTTTGGTTAAGCCCAAAGCCAACACAGGAGGGCCGTGAAAAAATGTACTGCCAGTGATGACTGTACCCACGGTGAGACCTTTTGTGATTTTTTTTAATAAAGGGTGTTTCTTTGCTTGCGATGACATATAAATCAATCCTGAAGATAAATCGTCCAATGCGTCACGTATTTGTAGATTACTCCACTATAAATGTTGTTTTTAAAATAAAAAAGTGTAGAAGTGAAAGTGTGTAGAAATTGTGATGAAGTTATACCCAGATTTGTACATGATCATGTATATTTGTAAGTAAAAGTTTTTTTATTAACAAAAAATCAATGGTCTAAGTATATTTTTTCATTCAATATTCAGCCTGTACAACAAAACACAAGTAAGGAGGCATGCCATGCGTGCATTAGTAATATCGACAGCAGTTGTAGGGGCAATGGTATTAACAGGTTGTCAATCGACTGGTAACAACCTTGGTGGTATGGAATATGACAAAACAGCGTTAGGCACAGTAATTGGCGCTGCTGCAGGTTATGGCGTCTCTAAAAGTAACGCAAACACAAGTGCACAAAACAACCGTGCTGCAGCGATTGGCGCAGTTGTCGGTGGTGCAACTGGTGTTTATCTTGACAATAAAGAGAAGAAACTTCGCCAACAAATGGCAGGTACAGGCGTAGAAGTTAAACGTAATGCTGATGGTTCTGTTGGCTTGATCATGCCAGGTAACATCACGTTTGATACGAACAAATCAAACATCAAACCAAACTTCTACTCAACTTTAAATAAAGTTGCGCAAACCTTAACTGAAGATAACAAGAGCGGTATACTTGTAACAGGTTATACAGACAGTACAGGTAATGATTCAATCAATATTCCTCTGTCTCAAGCGCGTGCGCAATCTGTAGCAAGTTACTTGGCATCTCAAGGTGTTTCTACAACACGTATTAATGTACAAGGTCAGGGTTCAGCAAACCCAATCGCATCGAACGCAACTGCTGAAGGCCGTGAGCAAAACCGTCGTGTAGAAATCAGCATTTATGCGATCCAATAATCTGGCATTGTATAAACTGTAAAGAACCGCCTTCGGGCGGTTTTTTCATGTCAAAAATTTAGTGTTGTCTAATTGCATACTCAGCAAATAGACAATGACGTTGAAAGCAGCATTTTAGATTAGTCATCTTAGGCTGAGATGACTATAATCAAGCTCGAACCGAAATAGAGGAAATACTATGTCACTGGCAAGTCAGTTAAACGACAAGCAACTTGAAGCGATGAAATACACTCAAGGACCCTTGTTAGTGCTTGCAGGGGCGGGTTCAGGTAAAACTTCGGTGATTACCCGAAAAATTGCCTATTTGGTTAAGCATTGCGGGATTCCTGCGCATCGTATTACAGCGATGACTTTTACCAATAAAGCAGCACGAGAAATGAAAGAGCGTGTGACCAAATTGTTGTCACGTGAAGAAGCTAAAGGATTATCGGTTTCGACTTTCCACACATTTGGTCTGAACTTATTACGTTTTGAATTAAAACACACGCCGTTAAAAGCCAACTTCTCTATTTTAGATGCCGATGACTGCAAACGTATTTTGATGGATTTAATGCACCGCGATAATTTGTCGGGTGCAGAAAGCAAAGAATTGATTGCCAAAGCCATGAAGATGATTTCAGACTGGAAAAATGATCTGATTGCACCAGAGCAGGCGCATACCACCTGCGAAACGCCAGAAGACATCCAATTTGCACATTTATATCAACTTTATGAACGTAATTTACGTGCCTATAACGCGGTAGATTTTGATGATTTAATTGTAATGCCGACACGGCTTTTGCAAGAAAATGCCGAAGTGCGTGACAAGTGGCAAAACCGTGTTCGTTATTTATTGGTCGATGAGTATCAGGATACCAATACCGCACAATATATCTTGGTGAAATTACTTGTAGGTGTGATGGGGCAGTTTACTGCGGTAGGTGATGACGACCAATCGATTTACGCGTGGCGCGGTGCGAAGCCTGAAAATATGGCCTTACTGAAAGACGATTTTCCAAATTTAAAAGTGATTAAACTTGAGCAAAACTATCGCTCGACTAGTCGTATTTTAAAAGCAGCCAACACTGTTATTGGTAATAATCCACATATTTTTGATAAAAAACTCTGGTCAGATAAAGGTCATGGTGAAGTGATTCGGGTGATCACTTGCCGAAACGATGATGATGAATCAGAACGCGTGGTGAAAGACTTACTCACCCATAAGTTAATGAACGGTAAAAGCTGGAAAGATTATGCGATTTTGTATCGTGGTAACTTTCAGGCGCGCATTTTGGAAACCCAATTACGCCAAATGCAAATTCCGTACAAGCTTTCAGGTGGTCAGTCATTCTTCGCGCGTGCTGAAATCAAAGACATCATGAGTTATTTGCGTTTGATTATTAACCCTGAAGATGACAGCGCATTCTTACGCATTATTAATACGCCTAAACGTGCGATTGGCCCTGTGACTTTGGAAAAATTAGGGCTGTTTGCACAAGAAAACCATTTGTCATTATTGGCTGCCGCAGGTGATCAGCGTCTGACGATGGCAATTCCGAAAAAAGCCACGACACAGTTGGCAGAGTTTGCAGATTTTATTGGTAATTTTACCCGTAATTTATTGGAAGATGATGAGCCTGTGCCAATCATCCGTCAAATGATGCTCGAAGCAGGTTATATCGACTACATTAAAGAGCAAGCAGCCACCCCTGCGCAGGAAAAAACCAAGCTAGATAATATTGAAGTTCTGTATAGCAGCATCCAAAGTTTGATTAACCGTGCTGAAGATGTCGATGAAAAGAATATTGAAAGTGTGATTCGTAAAATGGTGCTGCTCGATATGCTCGAACAGCAACAGGAAGAAGAAGACACTGATAAAGTCAATTTATTGACCCTGCATGCGTCCAAAGGCTTGGAATTTCCGTACGTGTATTTGATTGGTTTGGAAGAAGAGCTTTTACCGCATAAAAACTCGATTGTGGCAGATACTGTCGAGGAAGAACGCCGTTTGATGTACGTGGGGATTACTCGTGCACGTCAGGGCTTAACCATTACTTTGGCAGAACAGCGCAAAGCAGGTGGGCAAATGAAACAGATGACCCCAAGTCGTTTTTTGGATGAATTACCACAAGATGAATTGGAATGGCTCGGACGTAAGAAAAAGTTAGCCGGTGATGTCGATCCTAAATTACAGGCACAGCATTATTTGGAAAATTTACGTGCCCTGATTAAGCGCTGAAAAACATTCAGGGGGTGTTGATGCAAGTACAGCATCAAAGGGCACATCGAAAATCGAAATTACATTGAAAATTTAAAACAGGATAAACCTCATGAAAGTTCAAGTTAAAGTCTTAGATTCACGTTTAGGTACAGAATGGCCAATGCCAACTTATGCAACTGCAGGTTCGGCAGGTTTGGACTTACGTGCTTGTGTAGACAGCAGCACCGTGATTGAGCCAGGTCAAACTGTATTGGTCAAAACAGGTTTAGCGATTTATATTCAAGATACAGGTTTTGCAGGCATGATTTTGCCGCGTTCAGGCTTGGGTCACAAACATGGCATCGTGTTAGGTAACTTGGTGGGTTTGATTGATTCAGATTATCAGGGTGAGTTGATGGTTTCGGTGTGGAACCGTAGCCAAACAGCATTTAGTCTAGAACCTGGTGAGCGTTTAGCGCAATACGTTTTGGTTCCTGTGGTACAGGCCAAGTTTGAACAAGTAGATGAATTTGTTGCCACCGAACGTGGTGCAGGTGGTTTTGGGCATACGGGCAAAAACTAAGTTTACTTAGGTTTCAGCCTATATCGTTTGGTAAGGTTTTACCTGAAACTTTACCAGCAATTCTTGAAAAGTAACGAAAGATGAACTAATAATGACAAGTAAATCACTAGCTCTGATGAGACCATTGCACATCTATTAAAAAATCTAATTAGAATTTTCAAAATATCTCGAGCCAAGATTTATTTATTTTATGTTGGTTCATCTTTGTAGTTGTAAGCCTATGAACAATCCACAAACACTTTTTCCACAGCATATTTTTCGCGCTTACGACATACGTGGCAAAGAAACTGTGCTGACTGTGAAATTGATAAACGCGATTGCACAAGGATTGGTGCAACAATATCAACAACAAAAGCAAACTCAAATTAGTATTGGTTATGATGCGCGTTTAAATAGTCCTACTTATGCTGAAATTGTGCGCCAAGTCTTTCTTGCCCATCAATTTCAAGTAAAGATGGTGGGTTGTTGTTCTAGCCCCATGCTGTATTTTATGGCACGACTTACGGCAGGCAATGGCATTATGCTTACGGCTAGTCACAATCCAAAATCAGACAACGGCATTAAATGGATAGTACAGGGCAAACCGCCAAGCCCTGAAATGATTCAACAAGTGGCACACGATGCAGCACCACATTATTTAAATACCGATGCAACAACATTCCTTGAATTACAACAAGCTGACAATATCTCTCATGAATTTATTGAAGATGCGTGTCAGCAATATCAAAATGCGATGTTGCAAGACCTGCATCTGGCACGCACTTATAAAGTTGTGTTGGATGGGATGTATGGCTCGGCTGGGCATTGTGCTGCTCTGGTGTTGCAAAAGATGGGTTGTGAGGTAATTTCTTTACGCTGCGAAGCCAATGGTCATTTTCCAGAGCATGCACCCGATCCATCTCAAGAAAAACACTTACAGCATTTAAAAACTGCGGTGCGTAAACATCAGGCAGACATTGGCATTGCTTTAGATGGCGATGGTGACCGTGTCGTCTTGTTGGATGAACGTGCAAATGTGCTTTCTGCCGATCGCTTGTTGTCCTTATTTGCAGAAATGTGCTTAAAAACCCATCCTCAGCATCAAGTGGTGTTTGATGTAAAATGCTCCACCATGGTACGCAATACCGTACGTGATTTGGGTGGCGAACCAGTGATGATTCGTACAGGTAGCACCTTCTTACGTCGTTATTTGGCTCAGTCACAAAACAAAGCAGTGTTTGGTGGCGAATACGCGGGACATTATGTATTTAATGATGGACGTGGTTTTGGCTATGACGATGGTATTTACGCCGCCTTGCGCGTGCTGGAATATTTAAGCCATAGTTCTTACAGCAGTCTTTCAGCACTGATGCAGAAATACCCTGAGCGTTGCTGCACCGAAGACACTTATATCAGCACACGTAATATTGAACCGAGTATGGTTTTAAATGATGTTGAAAGTTATAGCCATCGCAGTGGGGCAGAATTAAGTAAAATAGATGGTGTAAGACTTGATTTTGAAGATGGATTTGGCATTATTCGAGCATCTAATACAGGCGAATATTTTACAGTGCGTTTTGATGCCGATAATCCATCACGACTGAATGATATTCGCGATACATTTGTTTCCATGTTAAGTGAGCGATATCCTGAAATCGCCCAAGACATTTTAGATGCTCAATAAGGAGAGGCGAATGCCACATCAACAGACTGGTATCGACAAAGCGCAAATTTTGACCGAAGCTTTGCCGTATATTCAACGTTTTGCGGGCAAGACCCTTGTTGTGAAATATGGTGGCAATGCCATGACCGATCCTGAGCTAGAAAGTTCTTTTGCTCGCGATATTGTGTTGTTAAAAACCGTGGGCTTAAACCCAATTGTGGTTCATGGTGGTGGCCCACAAGTGGATTCTATGCTCAAGCAATTGGGACGTGAGTCTGACCGTATTGATGGTATGCGTGTCACCGATCCTGCGACCATGGAAGTTGTAGAGATGGTTTTGGGCGGGAGCGTCAATAAATCTATCGTCAATTTAATTAACCAACATGGCGGTCGTGCCATTGGTTTGACGGGTAAAGATGGTAACTTGATTCGCGCGCAGAAATTATTGATGCAAAAAACCACTGAAACAGGCGAAGTACAACAGATTGACCTTGGCTTGGTGGGTGAAGTGGTGGGTGTCAAAACCGATGTGTTGGAAATGTTTACCAGCAGTGACTTTATTCCAGTGATTGCACCTTTGGGTGTCGATGATGCAGGCAATACTTATAACATCAATGCCGATTTGGTCGCAGGTAAAGTTGCTGAAGCATTGGGGGCTGAAAAGTTAATTTTGCTGACCAATATTTCGGGTGTATTAGACGAAAATAAAAAACTGTTAACCGGTTTGACCACTCAGGAAGTGGATCGTTTAATTGATACAGGTGTGATTTACGGTGGCATGATTCCCAAAGTGGGTTGTGCTTTGGATGCAGTCAAGGGTGGTGTGATCAGCGCACATATTGTCGATGGTCGTGTGCCACATGCTACTTTATTGGAAATCTTTACAGATCATGGTGTAGGAACATTAATTACCAACCGTGTCCAAACGCGTAAATGAAACTTTAGAAGATGATCCTTAAAAGAGCTTCTCAATTGAAGCTTTTTTTTTGTATAAGACTTTGAGCACAAAACTAAAATTTTTTTGATTCAGCATCCTTGAAATAGCTTTGTCGCGATCTTGAAATCTTAAATTTTAGTCAGTGACACCGCAGTCATCATAGTGTCATGTCGCTGTCCTAGTGTAGGAGAAAACATGAGGTATCTATGATGCTACAAAAATTAAATCAGTATCGTCAGCAGTTTAGCTTTCCTATGGTTAAAGTGGGTAAAGCTCAGAAAAAAAACAGCAAAGCTACGCAATATGCGTTTGAATGGGTTGAAAATTTAAAGCAACTACAAGAAGTACAGCGTTTTCGTGCAAAACAATTTTCAAAGCAATTTGGCATTGAATTTGAATCAGGTTTAGATCAGGACTTGTACGATTTTGGCTGTGAACACGCCGTACTTCGAGATAAATCTACGGGCGAAATTGTTGCCTATACCCGTTTAAAACTTTGGCAAGGGCATGACCTTGCGAATAGTTATAGCGCTCAAGAGTTTAAAATTATAGATGAGTTAGGCCATCTCTCGAATATTGTCGAAATGGGGCGTACTTGTGTGCATCCACGTTATCGTTCAGGCAAAACACTCTCTATTTTATGGCTAAATCTAGTACCGAAAGTGTTATGGGAAATGCGTGCCAAACACCTGATTGGCTGTGTCAGTATTCGTTTAGAAGGCAATGAAGCGCGGGCTTATCATACTCATCAAGTGATTCAGCAATTGGCAGAAAATCAGCGCTGCGATATTCAGTCACAGCAGCCGTTTGAGCCAAGTTGCCCGAGTCACAGTTTTAGCCAAGATGAACGAATTCCTAAATTGTTTGATGTTTACCTGAAAATGAATGCCAAGTTGTCTGAACAAGCATTTTACGATCGTGATTTTAACTGTTTGGACTATTTTGTTTTGTTAGATGTGAAACAGATGGCAAAGCATTTTATTCGCCAAAAGAAAGTAAAAGCATCATAACCTCGTGATGAAATAGAGATTTCTACAGCACTGCATATTTATAGAATGGTGATGTAGAAATCTAATTATATTTTTCAGATTTGAATTATCTACATGGCTGATGCACAATAATCAGATAATTTCATTATTTGTATAAAGATAAGGCCTTATGTGTCAGTTGCTTGGAATGAATTGTGCCACACCTACCGATATTACCTTTTCATTTCGGGGATTTTCGCAGCGCGCAGGAATCACCTCAGACCATTCTGATGGCTTCGGAATTGCTTTTTTTGAAGATAAAGCTTGTCGTTTATTTGTTGATAACCAATCTGCAGTAGAATCACCCATTGCAGAATTGATCCGCAACTATCCCATCAAATCGCGTAATGTGATTGCCCATATTCGTAAAGCGACACAAGGCAAAATTAATTTAGAAAATTCGCATCCGTTTAGTCGTGAGTTGTGGGGACGCGAGTGGATTTTTGCCCATAATGGCGATTTACATGACTTTTATCCACGCTTATCAGGCCGATTTACTCCTGTGGGCAATACCGACAGTGAACGAGCATTTTGTTATTTGTTAGATCAATTGGTAAATCGTTTTGGTTATGATGAACCTAGCCTGACACAAGTTTTTGATCTATTAGTCGAAATTTCTCCTACAATTGCAGAACATGGCACTTTTAATTTTTGTTTGTCTAATGGTCAGGCATTATTTAGTTATGCAGTGACCAAATTACATTGGTTAGTACGCGCTTATCCATTTCAACCTGCACAATTAATTGATTTAGATGTTGAGGTCGATTTTAGCCAAGTCACCACAGCAGAGGATTGTGTGGCGGTGATTACCACCGAACCTTTGACTCAAAATGAAACATGGACTGCATTTCAACCAGGTGAAATGATTTTATTTCAACATGGACGCCCAATTAAAACCCAAATGACACATATTGCGCGATTGGAACGTGAGCGTTTAAATCCTGAACTAAGGCGGATGACCAAAGCTGATCAATATTAATCAGTCCGAGTCGTATATGTGAAAAATATTCATTTTATTTAGGTGTATTTTCATAAAATCAAGAATAAAAATGTGTGAATTGATTAATTAATCATCGATTCTTTTGGTCGGGTATTGCTATTGTTTTTAATAGACTTCTTGCGTTAGTCAATTTTAAGCAGCCAAAAGCTATATTTTATGAGTTTTAGGCGATTCAAAAATTAGACAAAAGTATACTTTCGCATGAGGTCTAATGTAAATCAATTGGTTATGTTTGTTTTTTGTGGTTTTGATGAATCCCTACCAATTCACTTCATTTTTATTTAAGGGAAATACTGCTACTATTCCACAGTGTGATTATTCATTTATTTCTGTAAGGTGGTCGTATGAAGATGAAATGGGTTCCAGAATACAACACTGGTATCGATGTGATTGACGATCAGCATAGACGTATCCTCGATTACATTAATGAAATTGTTGAAATTAGCGATGGTACTGATCGAGCACGTATAAAGCAGATTTTAGATAATATTATTGACTATACCCAGTCGCATTTTACCTTTGAAGAATCTTTACAAGAAGAAGCTGGTTATAAATACCGCGTGCCACATAAACGAGTGCATGATTTATTTATTAAAAAAATTGAGTCTTATCGTGATCGTTTCGAAATGGGGCAATCCATTGAAGGTGAATTGCATGAAGTCTTATCACAATGGTTAATTAATCATATTCAACACGATGACGCCGATTATGTAGGGGCTGTAAAAGAGAATATGATGGGCATTATTAAAGAAAACGAGAAGAAAAAAGGTAAAGGCTGGTTCGCACGTTTCTTCTCATAAGTCTGAAGCCAAAAAAATGAAAGAATAACAATTATAAATTTGCGCAGCAAACTAGAGGAGTTGCTGACACTATCATCAATAGATGGAGTGTTAGCAGCCTCTCAGACAGTTTGCTTTTTTCTTTTTGAGGTTTTGCTTTTCCTTGATGACAAAGGCAAAATAGACCTAGATTTTTATTAGGACAGCGTCATGCAGGACAATGCTATGTCACGATGGTTATCGCCGCTGATGGCATTTGGTTTATCATTCATTATTATTGCTACACTCGCACCAATGACAGGTATTCAAGTTGAGCGTCAGCTCGACTTTTGGTTATTGTGGTTAGCAACCATGCTGATTTTGGCATTACCGATCACTTATTTGGAAATTGCCTTAGCCAAACGCTCAAAAACGACAGCATTACAAGCACTTTCAAGTTTAACTCGTGATGCCGATGCCTCTCAAAAATGGCGTTTGGTGGGCTGGCTTGCAGTGGTGTTCATTCCATTTTTAGCAGGCGGTTTGTTGTCTAATGCTGCGCAAATTTTAAATCAATATGCCGCTGCGGACTTGCCTAGTCATGTCTTGTTTTTGATTGTGGCTGTTTTAGCACTGACATTGTCATTAGTGCCGCGTCAAATTTTATTGCTATGTACCGCTGTTGCTGTTGTGGTGGCTTTGGTTTTATCGATGGTGATGGGTTCAGAACTTCCTGCATGGCAAGTCACTTCAATTGAGTTTAGCGAATGGGGTAGTGCAACTGTTTTGGCTTTGGTGGCCAGTGGTTTAGGTATGGGCTTGTACTGGCAAACCAGTTTGCCGCAAGCACAGCAACAATCTGCAGCAACCGCAACGGTATTGCCAATTTGGATTGCTCAGCTATTGGCAGTCTTTGCTTTTGCATTCTTTGCCGTGCAGGCACAAATTCCAGCGTTGGCTTTGGTGGTGGCAACTGTTGCAGCAGCAGCGGTTTTATTGCAATTGGCACGTGAACAATTAGCACAACGTCAAATGGCGGTTGCGATTCAGTGGATTGTATTGACTGCAGCAACTTTGGTTTGGGCAATTCCTGCCATTCGTCCAGTATTTAATTTTGCCTTGTTGCTCTGGGGCCTAGTCATTTGTTTGATTTACGCTATTTTTGCAGGCTGGATTATGAAAATCAGCCATCTGCGTAAAGCCATGAACTTTAGCAGTGAAGCCTTTTATAACATTTGGCGTATTGCGGTACGTGTGGTGTTGCCTGTATCTATCGTAGTGGCAATGGTGGCGTTAATTGGACAGTGGTTCGCATGAGTCAAATGGCACAGGTTTGGGTGGCCTATGCCACACCCGAACAACAATGGCATATGACAGTTGCATTTCAGCAGGGCATGACTGTTTTGGATGCAATTCAGCAAAGTGGAATTGCAACAGCAACGACATTGCCTGAACCGTTGATGGTGGGTGTTTTTGGCGTACGGGTTGAGCCGCAGCATGTATTACAAGCAGGTGATCGGGTTGAGATTTATCGTGCTTTGACCATTAATCCGAAAGATATTCGTCGTAAACGTGCCGCAAAGAACCCAGTAGGGCGTTATGCCAAAAGCAATCGCTTGAGACAATTGCAATGATTTAAAAAACCCCTCAGATGAATTTCAGTGAGGGGTTTCTTTTTATTCTAAAGCGGCTATAGTGGTGGCGCGTTGAGAATCGCTTCTTTCGATCCTGGTAGACCTGGTTGAGATTCTGGAATCGTTTCCAAGCCTTCAACTTTTTCTACAATACCATTTGGATTGAAAAAGATTTTCAAATGCTGACCATGCGCGGCAGGGATCTTGGCTTTTTTAGCATAAGTTCCTGGGATATAGTTGTAAATGTAGTCCCAACGTAATGGATTCATCGGATCGGCGATGGTTGGACTGCCCAGCAAAAAGCGGACTTGTTGATGACTCATACCGACTTGGACTTTAGACGCTTGAGCTTGGGTTAATGGTGTACCCTGTGGAATATCGACTTTATAAACGCCCAAGGTCGAACAGCCTGCGAGCAGTGAAGTGACCAATAACGTCAACATGATTTTTTGCATTTTGCTACACTATCCCAAATTAATTATGATGCATTTGATCTTGATCCAGTGTTAGATCATACTGCATCTTAACTTTGTTGCATATTCCAACTTTAATTTTGTTGAGAGACCTTTTTTCATGCCTATTTCAAATCAAGAATTACGCAAAGCTGGACTTAAAGTTACCCTTCCACGAATTAAAATCTTAGAATTATTAGAAAATTCAAAACAACATCATTTAAGTGCAGAAGATATCTACAAAACTTTACTCGATCAGGGTGAAGATGTGGGTTTAGCAACTGTGTATCGTGTGTTAACACAGTTTGAAGCTGCAGGCATTATTGAGCGTCATAATTTTGAGAACAATCATTCTGTGTTTGAAATTATGCAGGAAGATCACCACGACCACTTGGTTTGCTTGAACTGTAGCAAAGTGGTTGAATTTATTAACGATACCATTGAAAAAGAACAGCATGATGTAGCTGAAAAATTTGGTTTTGAGCTCACAGGGCACTCGCTGAATTTATATGGTTATTGTGATGCGCCAGAATGTCGTGAAGCCTTACGCAAGAAATAATTTGCTGTAAGCATAAAAAATAAGCTTGCGTATGGAAGCCTATTTTGTTTGTGTTTAAGCGTTGTTGTGATGTTATTGCCCATCGAAGGTAATATTCGAAGTTGCATGTAACAAGCGCTCGCCACCTTCTTCTGCAAGTTTGATTTGTAGACGCAAATCGTTTGGCGAGTCGGCGTGTTTAAGTGCATCTTTGTAGCTAATTTGTTTGGCTTTATAAAGATCGTATAACGCTTGGTCAAAGGTTTGCATACCCAACTCACGTGAACGCTTCATCAGGTCTTTAATTTCGTGCACATCACCTTTACGGATTAAATCTGCAATCAGTGGTGAGTTAATTAAAATTTCAATCGCAGCACGACGTGAGTTGCCATCAATGGTTGGAATTAACTGCTGTGCCACAATTGCTTTCAGGTTTAGCGATAAATCCATGAACAACTGGTTATGACGGTCTGCTTCAAAGAAGTGAATAATACGGTCAATTGCTTGGTTAGCGTTGTTGGCGTGTAGGGTGGCAAATACCAAGTGACCTGTTTCGGCAAAGGCAATGGCATAATCCATGGTTTCGCGGGAACGAATCTCACCAATTAGAATCACATCAGGCGCTTGACGCAAGGTGTTTTTTAACGCAATTTCAAAGGAATCGGTATCAATCCCGACTTCACGTTGGGTAATAATACAGCCCGCATGTTCATGCACAAATTCAATCGGGTCTTCAATGGTGATGATATGACCTTTAGAGTTTTGGTTGCGGTAACCAATAATAGACGCCAAAGAAGTCGATTTACCAGTACCCGTTGCGCCTACAAAAATGATGATGCCACGTTTGGTCATCGCCAAATCTTTGAGAATAGGAGGAAGTTTCAAGTCATCCATAGTTGGGATTTTGGTTTCAATCCGACGGAGTACCATGCCCGGCTCATCACGTTGCTGGAATGCGCTGACACGAAAACGTGCTGTTTTTTCACGGTTGGTGATCGCAAAGTTACATTCACGGGTTTCAGCAAATTCCTTGCGCTGTTTTTCACTCATAATTGAGTTAAGCAGCTGACCGACAATTTCACCTGAGAGCTTACTTTTTGCCACAGGTACAATTTGTCCATGAATTTTCATGGAAGGTTCAACATCGGCTGTAATAAACAAGTCTGATGCTTGTTGCTGAATCATTAAATTCAATAAATCATTAAAGTCCATCGCGTATCTCGAATTTTAAACTTATAAGAATGATTCAGGTTGTTTTGCAACCGTTCGAGCCGTTTGTGGGCTAATCACACCGCGCGATACCAAGTTCTTCAAACTCTGGTCGAGGGTAGTCATACCGTAGTTGGCACCTGTCTGAATTGCCGAGTACATTTGAGCTACTTTATTTTCACGAATCAAGTTTCGCACCGCAGGAATACCAATCATGATTTCATGCGCTGCTACACGGCCACCGCCATTTTTCTTGAGCAGGGATTGTGAAATGACGGCTTGTAAAGATTCAGATAACATGGCGCGTACCATGTCTTTTTCTTCGGCAGGGAATACGTCAATTACACGGTCAATGGTTTTTGCTGCAGAGGTGGTATGTAGCGTACCAAATACTAAGTGACCTGTTTCCGCAGCCGTCAGTGCCAACCGAATGGTTTCTAAGTCACGCATCTCACCTACTAGAATAATGTCAGGGTCTTCACGCAGTGCCGAACGTAATGCTTCGTTAAAGCCATGCGTATCACGGTGTACTTCACGTTGGTTGACCAAACATTTTTTAGATTGGTGTACAAATTCGATTGGGTCTTCGACGGTCAGAATATGGTCGTAGCGATTGTCATTAATAAAGTCAATCATCGCGGCAAGTGTGGTCGATTTACCTGAACCCGTTGGGCCTGTCACCAAAACCAAACCGCGTGGATATTCACAAATATCTTTAAAGATTTGTCCCATGCCTAAATCTTCAAGGGTCAAAACTTTTGAAGGAATGGTACGGAATACTGCACCTGCACCGCGGTTTTGGTTAAATGCGTTCACACGGAAACGAGCCACGCCAGGCACTTCAAAAGAAAAGTCCGTTTCTAAATTTTCTTCATAATCACGACGTTGTTTATCATTCATAATGTCGTACACCAATTTGTGTACTTCTTTATGTTCTAATGCAGGTAAGTTAATACGACGAACTTCACCATCCACACGAATCAGTGGTGGCATACCCGCAGATAAGTGTAAATCCGAAGCGCCATTTTTAGCGGAGAACGCCAATAATTCTGTAATATCCATGAAAGTCCCCGAGATCAATTAAATCTTAATTATTTTGATAGAATAATACGGCTTTCCATCAGCTTAACCAACTGTTAGTTGCTGGACAAGCTAAAAAAAGATGAATGAAATGAGAAATGCATCAATGAATAATCTGCAGCTTATGCGCACTCAGGTTTTGCAACAAATTCAACAGGCATGCCATTTGGCGCAGCGCGAGCCATATACGGTGCAATTGTTGGCGGTGTCTAAGACTCATCCGAGTGAAGCCTTGCGTGAAATGTATGCGACAGGGCAGCGCGCTTTTGGCGAAAATTATTTGCAAGAAGCTTTGGATAAAATGCAGGCCTTGAGCGACTTAGAAATTGAATGGCACTTTATTGGGCATGTGCAACGCAATAAAACCAAGCATTTGGCAGAAAAGTTTGCATGGGTGCATGGGGTAGATCGTTTGATTATTGCAGAGCGTTTATCGAATCAGCGCGATGCTCAGCAAGCGCCACTGAATATTTGTTTGCAAGTGAATATTGATGCGCAAGACACGAAGGATGGTTGCCACCCAACTGAAGTTGCAGAATTAGTCCGACAGATCAGTCAACTACCGCATTTAAAACTACGCGGTTTGATGGTGATTCCTGCACCTAATCATCCTCAAGCTTTTCAAGATGCCAAACAATTGTTTGATGCAGTTAAGACACAACATGCACAGCCTGAAGATTGGGATACTTTGAGTATGGGCATGTCGGGCGATTTAAATGCTGCAATTGCAGCAGGTTCAACTATGGTACGGATTGGTACAGCATTGTTTGGCGCACGTGACTATTCCCAGGCTTAATTGCTAGATGAACAAAGAATCTGCCAAGATTTTGCAAAATTATCTTGTACGTTTTGGCTGACACGAAATGCGGAATTTTGCGGCTAGTGCTGAAGGCTGGTTTTTCTTATTATGAACTTATCGGGAAACAAGGAGTTTCCTAAATAAGAAGAATAAGAAATAGAACAACACGGAAGTGCTTGGTACGACAGGAGTTATACCAAAAACTGAATCTAGAAAGCCTCGACAGGATGTCGAGGCTTTTTTAGTTTTGTATGCTGTAAAGTTGTCAAAGTTTTGGCTTGTGTAGATTATTTTTAATGACCTTCACTATTTTTAGAAAGCGCCACTTCCGTCCAGTAAATAGGTGAAGTAGACATTCAAGATTTATTCTCTATCCAGATTCGAATACGTGCTATTAGTAAAAATAACAAAAAACAGAACTGAAAGAAGCCTGTGAAAATGATGGTCCAACCGCTATTTCCAGGTGTTTTTCTTGCATCCAACTCAATGACTAAAGTGCAGACGGTGAGAATGATTTCAAAAATTAAAACCGCTTTAAAAACCCAAGGTTTAGGGAAACGTATTAACCATGTGAGAAAAATAATACTTAAACTGGGCAATACAGCAAAGAGAATAATCGTTTTTATATCCATAAAATTAAGTACTTAAAGTGTGTGTGATTTTAAAATAAATTCAATACAACTTCATGGAAGCCTAAAATCTGAAATCTCACAGTCATCTCAATAATTCTTCAATCGACAAATAATCTTCAGATTTTAGGCAGTATTGGCTTTAACCCACCACATTGACTTCACTTGCCCCTGCACCCACTGGTTTGACTTGAATTTGCACAGGAATTCGTTCGTGCATTTCCTGAATATGCGAAATCAGCACCACTTTACGTCCCTGACTTTGCAGATGGTCTAAGGCATTCATCACCATGTGCAAGGAAGTCGGGTCGAGAGTGCCAAAGCCTTCATCAATAAATAGCGATTCCAGTTTCATTGAGCCAGATGCCATATTGGCAATTGCCAGTGCCAAAGCTAAAGAAACCAAAAAGGTTTCTCCACCTGATAAAGACAGGACAGGGCGAATTTCACTGTTCATATCTAAATCAATAATCGCTAAACCTAAACTGTCTGGAATACGATGCAATTGATAACGCGAACTCAGTGGTAGCAATTGCTGATTGGCGTATTCCACCAAAATATCCAAGTGATGTTCTTGGGCAATTTTCTTAAATTTTGTCCCTTCTTTATGCCCAATTAAATCGTAAATACGTCCCCAACGATATTCTTCAGCTTTGATATTTTCAATTTGAGTCTGGTAGGTAGCAAAAATCCCCTGATTGGTGCGATTCAGGCGTAACTGCGCCTCAATGTCATTATAGTCTTGCTGTTGTTTGGCTTTGTCTGTTTGCAGCGCTGCCAGTTGAGTAGTGACTTCGTCAAAACTCAGTTGCGGCTGTTGTTTTAAGTGCTTTTGATATTGTTCTTCTAACGTTTGCCAAGCCGTTTTGGCACTTTCCAAACTGTTTTGCTGTTGCTGTAGCATCTTGCGTATTTGCTGATGTTCAGCATAAGAAATCTTTAAACAGTCATCAATGACGCTGGCCTGAAAGTGCGTGTGTGCCACTTGCCACGTTGCAATGTGTTGCTGGCATTCAGTGTGTTGCTGCATGCGCTGTTGAATTTTACTGTCCAAACCATGTTTTTGTAGTTGTAAGTCTTTTAACAACTGCTCCGCTTGGTTAAGCACAGTTCGTTGTGTGCTAAGTGCAAGACTGAGTTGCTGTTGTTGCTGATCTAAAGCCTGCCGCCATTCTTGATAGGTCTGATATTCACATCCTGCATGAGTTCTTGTGAGTTGCTTGATTTGATCACGCAGCTCACTTCCTGCAGTTTTAATATGCTGCAGTTGTAGGGTTTTCTCGGCATGTTGCTGTTGTAAAAATAGCAACTTTTCTTGCACTTGCTGCTGTTGTTGAGTCAGTTGTTCTATCGTTTTGCTCAGTTGAACTTGCTGCTGCTGTAAGTGGTGACGTTGCTCTAACTGTTGCAAGGCATGTTGATAGTACTCAATTGGTTGATTGAGCCAAGCGTTTCTTTGCTCTGTATCCAAAAGTGACAAAATAGGCTGCAAACGCTGAGCGAGGTCTTGGCGTTGCTGAATGGCATATTTGAGTTGTTCTGCCTGCTGTGCAGCAATGCGCCATAGTTTTAGGGTGTCGTTTGCCTGTTGAATGCTCTGCTGCAAGTGTTGAGTGGACTGATGTGTTGTTGCCCAATGTTGTTGCACGTGTTCAATTTGCTTTGCAACAGGCAGCGCCGCATCCACATCTAGAGATAAGGATGCTGTAAGCTGTTGTACCAATGTCTGCTGCTGCTCAAGTTGCTGTTGCAGCTCAAGACTACGTTGTTGTTGTTGCTGATAAGTTGCATTGTATTGGCTGCAATCACGCTCCAATTGCTGTAACTGTTTTTGTGCATGCTCAAATTCAGTTTTGGCTTGCTGCAATTGCTGATCCTGCAATTGGTTTAAAGCATCACTGAGTAAGTTTTCATGTTGAATAAACGGATGTTCAAGGCTGCCACACACCATACACGCTTCATTCGGTTTTAATTGGGCGCGTAAATCCTGCACACTTTGATGCTGCAATAAACGCTGTTGTTCAAAAATCTGCTGTAATTGTTGCAAGGCTTGTTCAGCAATTTGCACTTGCTGCTGTTGGGTTTGAATTTGAGTTTGTGTCTGCTGTTGCAGACTTAAAGTTTCTTGCTGACGCAATTGTAACTGCTCAAATAAGGTGGTCTGTTGTTGCCATTGTTCAAGTGCTTGTTGCATGCGCTCTAAAACATGCATACTCTTTAAAGCATGTTGTAATTGCTGTTGCTCTGCCGTGAGTTGTTGCTCAAGTTGTTCAGGGTGTTGATATTGTTTTTCCCAAACTAAAAGTTGTTGTTGTATATGTTGTTGTTGCTCAATTAAAGCATCCAATGCAGATTGGAACAGCGTTGGGTTTTGGTGACGTAGTTGCTGTTCAAGCTGCAAATAATCTTGTAAACGTTGCATCGTAAGGGCTAAGTTTTCATCAAAATTTGCCCATGCAGCAGTCTGTTTGAATTGCTGCTGTAAGTGTTGCTGTTGTTGTTGCTCAGTGGCTAGTTGAGTCGTCAGTTGGTTCAAATTATTTTGTACGGGTTGAATTTGCTGCGCTACAAATAATTTTTGTGCGGCATCCAAAGCGGTATATTGCTGGAGTTTGCTGGAAATTTCATGTTGTATCTGTGCCGCAATTTCAAGTTGTGGTTTCAATTGCTCTACATGGTGCTGCCATGCCTCAAGTTCTTTCTCCGCTTGCTGTTGCTGACTCATCGCTTGCTGTTGTGCGTATTCAGCTTGTTGCAAGTTTGGTTCAAATTTCAAAAGCTGCTGATTCAGGTTTTTTAGCTCGGTATCCGCTTGCTGACGTAACACAAATTGCTCTCGGATGGTTTGAAATTCATCTAAATGTTTGAGCAATTGTTTTTGTGAAGCGAGCTTACGATCAGCATCGACTTGAACATCGTATATTTCTTTTTTTGCTTGAGTGCTGGCATAGAGTTCATGGCAATCTTTGTGCCATTTCACATCATTTTCATACAGTTTTTCGGTTTGGGTCAACAAAGCTAACTGCTGACTCAGCTCATGTTTTTGGCCTTCTAAACCTTTCAGTGTTTCCTCGCTGAGGAGCACCACATGCCCCATGACATTTTCAAGATCTGTCCGTTTTTGTTTAATTTCACTAAATTTAACGGCTGCACGTTTACTGACTTCGGTAAAAATTTGCGAATTGGTTAAATATTCAAGCAAATCTGCCCGTTCATGGTCTTTGGCTTTTAGAAATGCCCCGACTTCCGATTGTGCCAATAATACTGCTCGAGTGAACTGCTCAAAGCTAAGGCCAATTAACTGCTCTACAATTGGCGTAGCTTCAGAAATTCTTTGATTTAAAACCCGTTGCTCATCTAGACAGGTAATGGCACGTTCAACTTTTAAGTTGCCATCCACTTTGTTGTGCGCACGGCGAATTTGCCAACGTGCCGAATAGCGTTTTTGATCGAGCGCGATAAATTCAAGTTCTGCAAAGCCAGAAGTCGTACCACGACGTAAAATATGTTTAGAATCTTTTAAAGAAATTTCTTTACCTGCGGTATCGGTCAGACTGCCTGTAGCACCTCTTAAACGTGGAATTTCATCATAAAGTGCCAAACACATAGCATCCAGCAAAGTCGATTTACCTGCACCCGTTTTGCCCGTAATTGCAATTAAACCTGCCTGTGCTAATGGCTC
This sequence comes from Acinetobacter sp. SCLZS86, assembly GCF_021560715.1. NCBI lineage: Bacteria > Pseudomonadati > Pseudomonadota > Gammaproteobacteria > Moraxellales > Moraxellaceae > Acinetobacter > Acinetobacter sp. SCLZS86. The sequence goes on along the minus strand of NZ_CP090864.1, from coordinate 2,356,106 downwards.
ATCTTCAAAATTGATGACATGCGTGCCTGCCAAAGATGCCAAATTATTTAAACTTAAACGTAAAATTTTCATGGCAAATCCTTAAGCTTTATTCTGATCAAGTTCTTGTTGGGCTTCGGCCAAAAGCTGTAAAAAATCTTGGCTCACTTCTGGGTCAGGTTGATAGCCCATTTTTTCCCATAAATCTAAAAATAATTTTTCAGGCGTAGGCGGCTCTAAATCAATTTTTGATTGTTGCACGTTCGAGTTTTCACTATTTTGAAAGCGTCGTGCAATGCGCAGTAAACGATAGCGGTTGGCAGGCAGTGCTTGTTCAATTTGTTGGCGTAAATCAATGGGTGGCGGGGCATCGCTGATATATTCAATTTCTAAAAAATGCCGTGCGCAAACTTCTGCAATTTCATCTTTTGGCAATTGATGAAGTTTAGTGATTAATTCAGAAAGTTCACAGCGAATCCGAAGCAGCTCTACCGTACGTGGAATAAGCAAGCTTTCATATTGGAAACGCTGTGCATCTGCCTGTAATGGATCAATCCTAACTTCAAGGACTTGGTGTTTATAATTCAGCTCGCTAAATGATAAGGGAATGGGTGAGCCGCTATAGCGAATGTGTGGCTGTCCGACCTGTTGCGGTTTGTGTAAGTGTCCGAGTGCGACATAGTCAATCACCTCATCAAACAGCGCAGTCGATAAGGCTTCTTCATTCCCCACTACAATTGGGCGTTCTGAGTCGGAAGTTTCGCCACCTTGCATGTGTGCATGTGACATTAAAATCAGGGCTTGATCGGGTTGTTTACGGGCTTTGGCTTCTGCAATCAGTTGTTGATGTAAGTAAGCAACCGCAGATTGATTGTCACTGCTATGTTCATTTAAACCTGTAATTTCTGCACTGCGTAAATAGGGCAGGGTCAGACACCATGCCACAATATTTTGCGCAGCGTCATAAATAGGCACTAGGAGTTTATCTAAATCTAATTTTTGCTCGGCTGTTTTACCAATCACGCCCACAGCTTTGGCGTTGAAGCGGTCTAAAAAGGGTTCAACTTGCTCAATGCGATACCCAGAGTCATGATTGCCTGCAATCATTAAGGTTTGCATGTGTGGAGCAAGCACATGCGCATCGGTAAGGAATTGGTAGAGTTGTTTTTGAGCGCTCGAAGCAGGATTAACTACATCAAAAATATCGCCTGCAATGAGCAGGGCATTCGGCTGTTTGCTTTTAATTTGAGTTAAGAGCCAATTCAAAAATTCAGTATGTTCATATTCACGTTCATGGTGATGGAAAAATTGTCCCAAATGCCAATCAGACGTATGTAAAAAATGAACAGCCATGTGTGTTCCAATCTTGATGTTGAATTATGCAATAACTTAACATAACTGAGCGCAACACTGCGGCAAAAAACCAGTTTTCTGCTTTTAAAGCGACAATTTAGGTCGCAGAAATTTTAAAGAGAAGAGAAAATAAAATCTGTCGCGATCTGTATAGAAAAATATAGAGAGTTAAAGTACTGATGCTAGAAAGGCTAAAAAAAGACCTTAAAAAATAAAGACCGACGATTCGAGTGATGATGAAATCGTCGGTCAAAGAAAAACTTGCGATACAGTAAAGCTTGGGCTGCTGCTCAAAGCATGACTGCATGCGATTTATTGCTTTAGTCAGGTCACCGAAAATATTGTGGATGCCATACACATTAACGGTTGTTGTGACCTTGTAGCCTATATAACGTCAGGCTTTTGTATTCGGTTGACAATTTCATGAAAAAAAAACCAATTTTTTTTATACTAGGCTGAATCTTTTGTCTGAGTCATCTTCATGGTATCGCTAAGCCGTTATTTTCTCTGGTTTTTCTTGTATTGCTTTGTGATGACCTGTATTTGTGGCGTATTGGCTGCATTGTTACCTGCGGGTATGGGCGGGATTTTAACTGCAGTGCCTTATTTGGTTGCCATGATTTTAGTGCTGTATAAGTTTTTAAAACAACAACGCCGCGCACCGAATGACAAGGAACGCAAGACATTTACTTTAGGATTTAGCCTGATTTTTTGGGGCTATAACTTGGCATTTTTATTATTAGGTTTGGCCATATTCTCTCGCCAAAACCCAAGCATTTGGCAAGATTTTTTACAGTATTTGCAACAGCCACAATTTATGAGTGTGGTGGTGATAATGTTCTTATTGATTGCAATCCCACTGTATTTGCTGACTTATTGGTTTTATGGCAAACAAGCACAGCGTATGGCAGTGAAAATGTTTGGCTGATAAAAGAAGTTGTTAATATCTGATTTTATTTAAATATACATGATCAGTTATGTGCTGATGATTTGCTCAGACTTGAACATTCAGTCTAAATCACGTATAGCTAAAACTATATTTTTCATCATGCTGAGATTGGAAGATGCATAAACCTTTGGTACTGGTAACAGGGGCAAGTGGTTTTATTGGTTCACAATTGTTGCCATTTTTATTGCAACAGGATTATCGGGTGGTGGGGTTAACCCGACAGCCTAATCGAGTATCCAAACATCCACAATTACGCTGGATTCAGCAGTTGGATGAACTCGACACCGACCAAATTGATTATGTGATTAATTTGGCGGGAGAAAGTATTGGGCAGGGCAGATGGACAGCAGCACGCAAACAAAAATTGCTTGATAGTCGAGTTCAGACCACACTGCACTTATATCAATATCTTGAAAAGCGCCGTATTTTCCCCAAGTGTATTATTTCAGGCTCGGCAGTGGGGTATTACGGAATTGACCCGCAGGAACAATGGTCAGCAGTATGTACCGAGCACAGTGCGGCACAAGATATTTTTATGTCGCAGTTGTGCCAACAATGGGAACAGGCTGCATTAAGCTTCAGTCAGCAAAAAACCAAAATTATGCGCTTGGGCGTGGTGTTTGGACGCGGTGGCGGCATTTTACCGCAAATGTTATTACCAATTCGTTTAAATGCTGTCGGGCGGATTGGGCATGGACGGCAGCCTGTGGCATGGGTGCATATACAAGATGTTTTACAGATCATTCACTGGTTAATGACGCAACCGGTAGACGCCAAAATTCTGAATGTAGTTGCACCTGAAAAAACCAGTCAGCAGGACTTTGCCGAAACTGCAGCTCGGCTTTTAAGACGTCGTCCATTTTTTGTGTTACGTGCTTTTGTCTTACGTTGGCTATTGGGTGAGCAATCACAATTGGTGCTAAATGGGCAATATGTCAAACCCCAAGCCTTAGAACACGCGGGTTATTGTTTTCAATATCCAAAACTTGAACAGGCGCTAGCGGCTTGTTTAGGTGCATCATCCTCTACTTGAATAGAGGATGATGCTGAGTGTTATGCACAGATTGAGGTGGGCTGTAATTGCTTTGGATCATAAGCAGCAGGATCCACAATTGTCTCTTGCCCAAGCATGAGTTGTCTTAATAACTGCGCTGAAGCAGTGCCCATACATAGGCCATTACGGAAGTGTCCGAAATTCACCCAAACATTATTCAAGTTTGGTACTTTGCCAATATACGGCACACCTGTAGGCGAGCCTGGACGTAAACCTGCCCATTGTTTCACAATGGGGAATTGTGCCAATTCAGGCACCATTTCAAAACAGGCCGTTAAAATATCTTGTTGGGTTTGCGGGTTTGGTGTGGTGTCAAAACCAACATGACGCATACTTGAACCGCAAAGCACATGCCCATCTTGACGTGGAATCAAGTACATGACCTTGTTCATGCACATGCTGGGTAACCATTGTGCTGGGGTTTTAAACAATACGATTTGCCCTTGCACAGGCTGTATAGGAATCTGTAAACCCAGTTGTGCCGCCCACTGTTGTGACCATGCGCCTGTTGTAAGCACGATATGATCGGCTTGATGTAAACGGCCATCGGCAGCTTGAATGGCTTGAATACGATTTTCAATGATCTGAAATTGTTGAATTGGACAGTGTTCAAAAAAACGCACGCGCGGATGTTGTTTCAAATACTGCGTGAGCGATTGTAATAAACGTGGATTGCGTACATTGGCAAGCTGTGAAAAATACAGAGCCTGTTTAAATTTGGGATGGATATGCGGGTTAATTTGTTCGAGCTGTTCCCGATTCAGATATTCGGCTTGCTGCATGGGTTCCTGATGACGCTCGGCATAATTTAAACCAATTTCAAAATCATCTTCGTCAAAAATCAGCATGCCTGTTTCATGGATTTCAAAATCAATGCCTGTGATGGGTTTGAGTTTTTCATTCCATGCTTGGTACTGTGGTTTGGCAAATTGAGCTAAGTCATTGACCGCTTGAGGATAACGCCACGGATACATGGGAGAAAGAATTCCACCACCTGCCCATGATGCGGCTTGTGCTGCCTGTTGTTGATCAAAAATACTGATAGAGCAACCTTGCTCTACCAGTTCGAGTGCAGACAACAAACCGCTGATGCCTGCACCAATAATTGCGATGTGCATGAAAGTCGCCTAGTTTATGCCATATCTTTTAGTTTGAGTGCAGCTTCTTCGGCAAAATACGTCCAAATACCATCTGCACCTGCCCGGCGGCAACTCATTAGCGATTCAATAATCACGCTGTCCGACAACCAGCCATTTTGAATCGCTGCAGCAAGCATGGCGTATTCACCACTCACTTGATAAACAAAGGTGGGCACACCAAAGTTATCTTTCACTTCACGTACAATGTCTAAATAAGGCATGCCTGGTTTTACAATCACCATGTCTGCACCTTCTTGAATATCCAGTGCAATTTCATGCAAGGCTTCGGCACGGTTGCCAATATCCATTTGATAATTGTATTTGTTGCCGCCTTTCAGGTTGCTCGAAGAACCAACGGCATCACGGAAAGGACCGTAAAAGCTAGAGGCGTATTTGGCAGAGTAGGCCATGATAGAGGTATAAATATGCCCGTTGCTTTCGAGCGCCTGACGAATCGCTCCAATACGACCATCCATCATATCACTTGGCGCAACGACATCTGCACCCGCTTCGGCATGGCTTAATGCCTGTTTAATTAGACATTCAACGGTTTCATCATTCAGTACATAGCCTGTGTCATCAATAATGCCATCTTGACCATGCGTGGTGTATGGGTCGAGTGCACCATCGGTAATTAAGACCATTTCTGGTAATTCTTTTTTCAGCAGACGTAGCGTGTTTTGCACCAAGCCATCTTCACGCCATGCTGCTTCTGCGTTTAGGCTTTTATCTTCTTGTGGCGTGACTGGAAATAAGGCCAGTTTAGATACACCTAGCTGCATTAAACGCTCGGCTTTTTTGAGTAAAAGGTCTGCCGATAAACGCTGAATGTTCGGCATGCTTGGAATATCTTGGGTTTGATTTTGTCCTGGTAAAACAAATACAGGATAAATCAAGTGATCTGTGCTTAAGTGAGTTTCGCGAACCATGGCGCGTAATTGATCATTTTTACGGATACGACGCATACGAGTGGCAGGAAATGCAGGGCGATTGAACGTATAGGTCATAAAAATCTCACTGATCAGTATTAAACTAGACAACTATTGTAGCCCCTTAAATTTCATTTGGGCATACATTGGGTTTTTTTATTGTTGGTAAATTGAGTTATTTGGACTTTTGGGCACGTTATGAATAATGCAGAGCAAAATTGGACTGGGAATATACATTTAGGCGCGAAAGTCGATATTGATATCGTGCTAAGACAATTGGTCAATGCATTTAATGAATCGCCATTTTTTCAACACAATGGCATGAGCATGCGTGTGGTAGATGGTCAAATTGAAGCATATATTGAGATGCAACCGTATATGATAGGCAATGTGGCTTTCCAAATTTTACATGGTGGCGTTGCTGCAACCATTTTGGATAGTGTGGGCGGTATTGTGGCGATGGGCGAGTTATATAAAAGTACTAAACCTGACGACTTGCCCGACACCATAAAAAAAGTCACCCGTTTGGCTACGGTAGATATGCGGGTGGATTATTTAGCGCCAGGACGTGGCAAGTATTTTATTGCCCGTGCGGAAACTTTACGTTTAGGGCGTAAAGGTTGCACTATGCGTATGACGATGGTGAATGATGAAGATAAACCGATTGCAACGGCAATAGCGTCTTATGCCTATTAAAATCTAAGCTAGGGCGCAAACAATTGTGTTTTGCCTAATTGGATGACTGTTTATTTTTGATTAGTTTATTGTTTTAAACATATAAGGAGTTGAGTGATCATCTCCTTTTTTTGTGTGCATGAAGAGTTTTTTGAATTGTGACAGTTTGTAGCGACTTAAGTTTTCTTTAAGTTTAGATTTCTATCTTGAGCATTGAGTTATTTTCTATCCAATGTGATGCACATGATCAAATTTAATTTTGATGCTCAATCATCCAGTCAAACGCATTTTCTGGATGCGAATTTTCATCAGAAAAAAAATAAAAAACAATTCAACGGGTATGCATCTGTAGCGCAGCCGTATAAACCACAAACGAACCCAAAACAGTTGAACCTAGAACAGCCACATTTAGATGTATTACACAGCTATGCCTCGGTGATTCAAGCACACACAACAGCACAACATTTAAATGTGACAACTGTGACCCAAGATGCTAGCAAACAACGCTTGGCATTAGAGCATTTTATTCGAGATAAATACCAAAAAGTCCATCAGGCATCCATAAATACTTTTTCAGATACCTTGTTTGCAGGCTATGTAAACCACGACATGCAAGTGGTGATTGGCATGCAACCATTGGGCGCAAACCAAGCCTTTTTGGAACAGTATTTAGGTGCACCCATTGAAACCATTTTAACCCAATTGAGCCAAGTGCCTGTAACGCGCGCGCAGATTGTTGAAATTGGCAACTTGGCAGCGCAAGACATGAGCAAAGCCAAATTGATGGTGGCTTTTTTGGTCTTTCACTTATCGCAGAACAATGTGTCGTGGGCAGTTTGCACAGGAACAGCAGCAGTGCGCTATGTGTTACAGCAAATGGGTTTGCATTTTCAGGTACTAGAAAAAGCCAACCCCGAAGCCTTGGGCGATGCACAGCATCAATGGGGCAGTTATTACCAACAGAAGCCTTATGTACTGGCGATTGACGTTGCAGCAGCGTTGGCGGTCACGCAACAGCAATATTGTTTTTATGCCTAAGGTCATGCAGAAAGGCGGAAATTGAAAGATGAATGAGTTATTTGAAAACCTGAATCACTATGCCCAAACAGACCCTGAGCGTGAAGCAATTGTGACGGCACAAACCACACTGAGTTATGCCACATTACAGCAACGGGTTGAGTTGCTCAGTGCAGAATTGGCAACTTATCAAGTACAGCGTTTGGCGTTGTGGGGTGTGAATCAGGCCGATTGGATTGTGGTCGATTTAGCCGCACGTAAAGCTGCAATGACAGTCATTCCTGTGCCTTTATTTTTTACTGCTGCACAAGTGCAACATTTACTGCAAGACAGCCAAGCGGAGTTGCTGTGTATTTTGACGGATACTGCACAAAGCGATACTCCGTCCAATGTTAACTCGGCTATTGGAAATACTGCTATTCCAGAAGCTTTGTTGGAGATGATTGATGCAGTTCAGGCACAGGTTTTGGCACCATCAGATTTATATCAAGGACAGTTGTTTCGTCTAAGCGTTGAAACAGCACAACCGCATTTATCCCCAAATTCTGCTGAGCAGCCTACAAAAATTACTTATACCTCGGGCAGTACGGGTACTCCCAAAGGTGTGTGTTTGGCAGAAGCCACCATCAATTCAATTACGTACTCTTTAAGTCAGGCATTGCAAAGCAGCCAGCTTGGGCGGCATTTGTGTCTAATTCCATTTGCAACATTGCTTGAAAATATCGCAGGCGTGTATGTGCCTTTTCACATGGGCGTGCAGTGGTGGTGGCTGAAGTCAGTCAGTTTGGTTTGCTGTCCAACCATGAGTTTGATGTTTCACGCTTTGTCGATGCCGTGCAGCAATATCGCATTGAAAGCGTGATTTTATTGCCGCAAATGCTCAAAGCGATTGTGGAATATATCCATCAACACGGCGATTTGGGCTTGCGCACTTTGAAGTTTATTGCCGTGGGTGGTGGCAAGGTGTCTGCAGATTTACTCAAGCAGTGTCAGCAATTCAATTTACCTGTTTATGAAGGTTATGGTCTGTCTGAATGTGCATCGGTCGTGAGTTTAAACCTGCCTGAAGCTCGCAGAATTGGCAGTGTTGGCCGCGTATTGCCGCATGTTCAAGTCGAAATTGCTGCCAATCAAGAAGTGGTGGTCAAGGGCAATGCCATGTTGGGATATATGCATGAACTTGGGCGTGAGCAGGATGCGGTATCAGCCGATATTCACACAGGCGATGCAGGTTATTTTGATGAAGATGGCTATTTATATATCACGGGGCGTATCAAGCAAATTATTGTCAGCAGTTTTGGGCGCAATATTTCCACTGAATGGGTTGAAGCTAATAGTCTGAGTGAATCCGAAATTCAGCAGATTGCCATATTTGGCGAAGCACAGCCTTATTTATCTGCGGTGATTTATGCTGCAGCAGAAACTTCAGATGCACAGCTGGCTACCGCTATTCAGCGCGCCAATACGCGTATGCCTGACTATGCCCAAATTCAGCAATGGTGTCGTGCGCCACAAGCCTTTTCTTTAACCAATCACATGCTGACTGATAACGGCAAGCTGCGCAGAGCTGTAATTCAACAACATTTTCAAAGTGCTTTGACTACATCAGCACAGCAGCTTGCCACGGCTTAACCTGAAGTTTCAGCTTGATGAGTGCTATTAAACACAGCAAATACTCAAAATTAGTGAGATAAATTCCATGAATATTGCACAAAAACAGTTGAGCAGTTCCCATCAGCAGATCAAAGCACAATTGGTGGAACACGGTTGGGTTTTACTTAGAAATGAACATTATGATGTGAATGCGTTTAGTGGGCTGATGAGCAATATTTGCCAAAAGCTGACCTATGACCCTGCACGTGAAAATGTGACCCGACAATCGCAAAAAGTAGATGCAGGTACGCAGGCAATGGGGCTGCATATAGAAAATGGTTCAACCCCAATGCCGCCTGATATTATTGCTTTTTTTAGTGAAAAAAGTGCTTCGCGTGGTTCGCAGACCACCTTATGTGATGGACATGAGGTATGGAAAAAACTGCCTGATACACTGAAACAGAAATTTGCTGAACCGATGACCATCAGCCGTTACTTACCTAAAGTAATGTGGCAAAAGTATGTGGCAAAAGTATGTGGCAACTGCACTCAATATTGCCGATGCTGCACAGGTCGGGCAGCGGGAACTCGCTCATTTTATTGCGATGATTCCTAGACAACGGATTCGTCCTGCGCATGATGAAGGTGTGCAGTATGACTTGAACATGCCGATGATTCGCCATGACAATTTAAAAGCTGTGCCTGCCTTTGCCAACACCTTGTTGGGGCCTTCTTATAATTACGAAAAGCCGCGTTTTTACTTTGCCGATGGCAGCGAAATCCAAGCGGAATTATTGGAAGAGTTGGCAGAGCGATGCGAGCGTGAAACCTCAGAAATTGACTGGCAAGATGGTGATGTGGTGCTCATTGATAACAAGCGCTTTATGCATGGCAGACGTGAAATATTGGTGCCATTAGAAGATCGTAAACTCTATATTTGTATGGGCTTGGGACTGAATCCTGCATTTTTATAATTGAGTTGTATCGAATATCTTAAAATTGAGAGTATCTTTTATGTCAAATTTAACTGCGGTGATTTTCGGGGCAACAGGCGGGATTGGTCATGCGATTGCGCATCATTTTGCTAAAAAAGGCTTAAACTTAATTTTGGTTGGGCGTAAGCAAGACACCTTGCAACAACTAGAGCAAAGTCTGGCGCAGCAGTATCCTCAGTTGCAATTACACAGTCTGTGTTGTGATTTAATTGATGCCAGCAGTCGTCATGATTTTATTCAGGCACTTGCCGCATTAAAACAGCCGATTCATTACTATATTAACAATGCAGGCATGAATGATTTTCGTCTGTTTGCGCAGCAATCACAGGATACCATTGAGCAAATGATGTTGGTCAATGTGGCTTATCCGCTGCAACTGATTCAGGATGTGATTCCATATATGTCGGACAGTCAGCCGAGTCAGATCATCAATATTGGCTCGACTTTTGGCAGCATCGGCTATCCTGGCTATGTGAGTTATTGCGCCAGTAAGTTTGCCTTGCGTGGTGCAACTGAAGCGTTGGCGCGAGAGTATTGTCAGACTGCCATTCGTTTTAGATATTTCTCCCCACGCGCGACCAATACCAGTATGAATAATCCCGATGTGATTGAAATGAATATCAAAATGGGTACAAAAGTGGATTCACCTGAATTTGTGGCACAAGAACTGTATCAATTTTTACAAACAGACCGTCAATCCTATCAGGTCGGTTATCCTGAAAAAGTCTTTGTAAAACTTAATCAGTTGATGCCTAGCCGAGTCGCAGCTGCCATTCAAAAAGATTTAGACACCATTTATGAATATGCAGATCAAAGCAAAGCGTCCTTTATTCAGCAAACTTCCGCCTCATAAATGATATTTTTTTCGATAACGCCATAAGGTGGTTCGGCTAATGCCCAAGGCTTGTGCCACCAATTCAGTTTGCCCCTGATATTTTTCCAGTAAATCCTGCAGTGTGTCTTTATCTACTTTATTGTTGGTTTTGATGGGCAGCTCAATAGGTTGTGGCGTTGGGGGAGCTGTGGCGAGTTTCAAACTAGCATGCACAATTTCATCGGGTAAATCGTGTTGATCAATTTCCGTTTTACCTGCTGACATGGTCAATGCATACAGCAAGGTATTTTTTAATTCACGCACGTTGCCCGGCCAGTCGTAATTGATTAATACCTTCAGTGCTTGCTCGGTCAAATGTGGCGTGACCTGAAACTGGGCTTGTTGTTGCAAAATAAATGCTGCAATTTTAGGGATATCTTGTTTACGTTCACGTAGTGGTGGCACAAAAATTGGAATCACCCGTAAACGATAAAGTAAATCTTGGCGAAATCTGCCTAAACGCGCTTCTTCACGTAAAGCGCGATGGGTTGCGGTAATAATTCTGACATTCGATTTAATCGCTTTTTCACCGCCCAAAGGGGTGAATTCGCCCGTTTCTAATACTCGCAATAATTTGGCTTGCAGTTCCAGTGGAATTTCTGCAATTTCATCTAAAAATAAAGTACCACCTGCAGCACGTTCAAACACACCTTTATGCTCACGAATTGCCCCTGTAAATGCACCTTTCACATGCCCAAACAATTCACTTTCTAAAATATTGGCATTTAAAGCCGCGCAGTTAATCGCAATAAAGACTTGTGTATGCCGTTGGCTGCGTGCATGTACTGCTTGCGCCACCAACTCTTTACCACTACCAGATTCACCACGCACCAAAACAGGAAACTCAGTAATCGCTACCCGTTCAATAATGGAATACATATGCTGCATTTGTGGCGAATCACTATGGAAAAACTCCGCCAAACTATTTTGTGCTTGGGCAGATGGGGTGAGTGTTTGTGATGACACTGTTGCAACGCTAGGCTGCAGAAAGAATAAACATCCTGTGAAATCGGCTGTATGGACACGAATATTTAAGCTGTGGTAGTGCCATGCCTTAGCACTATTCGGGAGTTGCAGCAGACCTGTCTGTGGTTGTGATGCTGATTGTGATTGTAGTTTTAATTTCAATAATTGGTTTTTTAATGTTTTACCCGTAGCTGCAGAAACAGAAGCATCTTGTGCATATTCATAAATCCATGTTTGAGCAATGTCGTCATAAACATAGAGCAAACTGTCTGGACAAAGTTGTTGTAAATGAAACAAAAAGCTTTCAAGACTGGCTTGTTGTTCAAAGTCATGTATTGCATTCATGATGTTTCATCTTTTGTTTCATTATTGATTCAATTGAAACACAAAATGCAACAGATGTGAAACATGGAGCATGATCTAAATTAAACAATATCTCTTAATATATTGTATTTTATTAATATATTTAAAAGAGATTAAGTTGGCACTATATTTGCAAAATTAAGAATAACAAAATATAAAACTCAGTATCTATCTCATGATCTTTCATCAATTTTTTGAAGCTGACAGCTCGACCTATACTTACTTATTGGCATCTGAACAAACCCGTGAAGCGGTGCTGATTGACCCTGTAATTTCAGAGGTTGAGCAATATGCTGCTTTTCTAGAACAGCATGATTTGCAATTGGTGTATAGCTTAGATACGCACGTACACGCTGACCATATTACTGCTGCCAACGAACTCAGAACACGTTTTGGTTGTAAAACTGTATTACATCGTAATTCAGGTGTGGTGTGTGGCGATATTTTCATTACCGATGGCAGCGCCATTCGTGTGGGTGAATTATTGATTGAAGCACGTTATACCCCGGGTCATACCAACGCCTGTACCAGCTATGTGGTCAATGGCATGGTATTCACTGGCGATGCGTTGTTAATTGATGGTTGTGGTCGTACTGACTTTCAGGAAGGCAACCCAGCGACTTTATATGACAGCATTCATCTACAAATTTTTAGCTTGCCTGATGACACTTTGGTGTATCCAGGGCATGACTATAAAGGGCGTTTATCTTCTACCGTTGGGCAGGAAAAACGCAATAACTCGCGTTTAGGACAAGGACGTACCAAAGCGGAATTTATTACCCTCATGCAGAATTTAAACCTGCCTTATCCAAAACATATTGATGTGGCTTTGCCTGCCAATAAAGTTTGTGGCAAGTGATGTTTGCACAGCACAACATAGTGATGGAATAGGGGGAAATACGCATGTGGATGTTAATCCTAGAAGGCTTGGCGATTGGTACTTTGCTGGGTTTGACAGGGGCAGGGGGCGGTATTCTTGCCGTTCCTGCTCTTATGGCAAGCCAAGGCTGGACTGTGGCGCAGGCTGCACCCGTGGGTTTATTGGCAGTCACTTTGGCAGCTTTGGTTGGCACAGTTGAAGGCTTGTTCAAACGTATTGTGCGTTATCGTGCTGCATTGTGGATTGCCTTAATCAGTATTCCATCTGCACGTTATGGGGTGCATTTGGCAGGTATTGTGCCGCCCATGTGGTTAACACTGGCGTTCAGTCTGGTCATGTTTATTGTGGCGTATCGTATTTTCTTTAATAAGGTCAACGACCAAACTAATCCACCGTGTAAGGTAAACCAAAACACAGGACGCTTAATTTGGAATGTTAAAACGGCGTCTTTGCTTGGTGGTGTGGGTGTAATTGCAGGCTTATTGACGGGTTTGTTGGGTGTGGGCGGTGGTTTTATTATTGTGCCGTTATTGCGTAAATTTACCGATTTGGATATGCGCAGTATCGTCGCAACCTCTTTGATGATTATTTTTCTGATTGGTGGCGTGAGTATTTCAGCACACGTTTTAGATGGCTTTCAGTACCCAATGGCAGTCACCATCACCTTTGTTCTGGCATGTATTGTCGGGATGTTACTTGGACGTACTTTGGTACATCGCATGAATAGCAATACTGTACAAAAGGTATTTGCTACGACAGTTATTGGTGTTGCGTTCTACCTCATTTATACAGCGATTATGGCTTAAGTCTAATATTTGGATACTATGTTTTTACTTTGAACTGCAGTATTGTGAATAGGTAACGTATTGTTAAGTGTAAGAAAAAGCACTAGACCTAGACCAAATTAAAGATTAGTTTAGCTGTATAAGATGACAAGGAGCCAAGAATGAAAAAACATTTATTTTGTGTGGGTGTCGAGTTCCGCAAAGCATCCGATGAAACAGGCTCTTATGCGTATTTGACCGCATATTTAGGCGCAGATGACTTACATGAAGCGATTGATCGCGTTCAGAAACAACTGGAGCAAGAAGGCAATAAAGTATTGTTCGTTCGTGGTTGCTGGGTTGTCGATGCCGATTGTGATGATGGTTTCTGCCCAACTGAAGAAAGTAATGCTGCCTCTAAAGCAGACCTACTGTTCAACGATGAAATCTATTATGGCAAATTGCAGCAATGGTCAATCAACAATGGCTATGAATACTGAGTAAAATGTTGGCTGAGTAAGATGCCGATGGGTTCAGTTTACTGACCTGTGAATATTTAAAAAACCGCGTTTGAATGATTCAAGCGCGGTTTTTTTATTCTTCATCAACCAAATGAACAAGTACATATTTTTCAAACCAGATCGGAAACTCTCCTTTAAAATCTGGATTAATGATCAATGTATCTCCGTTAGTCACTTCACAGATATAAGAAGCCATATTCTTGGTCGCATTACTTGAGTTATCAAATAAATACGCTCGGTCGGATATTTCAATCGCATCAATCAACATGTGCATAGTGCGGAAATAGCGTTCACGGATTTTAATTTCTTCGACTGGATGACCACCATTTTTCACACGTTGTTTAACTCGGTCCACATTAATATCAGGGTCCTCAGTCGTCACAAAGTATAAATAGGTACGATAGCCTTGCGTTTTAGCATCTCGCAAAAACTCGATTTTACTCTCATGAGACATTACGGTTTCAAATGTAAATCCAACCTTAAGCGTAAGTAACTCTTTACGGATGACATCAAGAATTCGGGCTGCGAGGTAGGAATCAATCGTGTTCCCGCTTAAGTCGATTAAGCTTCCATCAATCACAGGATCTACTGAGAGGAGAGGACTTTTGCTTAGAGTACCATCTGCATTTTTTAGTGGTCGACTTGCTTGAGTAAGATAATCAACCAATATGTTTGCATTAATGCGTATATCAAATTGACTTAGATCAAGAATGGGTGTGGCTTTAAGATCGCGCTCAAGGTTGTCAGCATTCAAAAACAATTTAGATAAACGGCTATCTAAACCATTAATCATCGTACTTTTGCCCGATCCATTTGGACCCGCAAACATTCTGATTCGAGGTGTTTTTGGCAACATAAATTATTCTGCAGTAGCCTCTATGTTACGTTTTCTAATTTTAAAGGTTCTGCGACCATTAAACTGGCGGGCTAGATCAGGGTTCCGACCAGATAACTGTTTGATTAAAACTGGTTTGCCATTCGGGGTTTTGCTGACTAAGGCATCATTTTCCACATAAAGTACTCGATCACTGTGAGCTACTGCAATGAAGCGTTCACGCAAAACGTCAGCTGCAGCTGTAGCGATTTCACTTTCATTGGTTCGGTTTCTAGTTGACATATCTAAAACCTCTAGGTGATTAAGTTTCATGGTTAGCGCGTCAATTCTTGGATTAAGAATAAATTGCTCTATTTAATCAATATATGCGTATTTTGATTAAATTCCAAGAACAGTATGAAGCTAGTAAGTATTATATTTTTGCATTTCTGATGCTATCAGAATACCACATCAACCGTTTTTTGGCATTGTGTCGCATGTAACTTGAAATGCAGATATTTTATTGCTTTTGATATTGAGCTAAAACATCAGTTTCCAGCGCTGAAAACTTTAGAGCCTACTTAAAAGGACGTCCTTCGCCTTGTTCTTCATAAGTCACACCATCTCGAATGTGGTACAAGCGTTTAAAGGTAGGGATGATTTTATCGTCATGTGTGACTACAATAATTGCAGTTTGAAATTTTTCTGCCATTTCGTGTAATAAGCGAATCACGGTCATCGCGCGTACACTATCCAATGGTGCAGTGGGTTCATCGGCTAAAATCACAGGCGGTTGATTAATCAAACCACGTGCAATGGCGACACGCTGTTGTTCACCACCAGACAATTGCCCAGGCATGGCATGTACCCGATGCTGCACATCGAGCGCCGTTAAAATTTCCAATGCGCGGGCGCGGGCAATGTCATTGGCTACGCCTGCTAACATCGGCAGCAGCGCTACATTATCCAAAACATTTAAAAAAGGAATTAAGTACGGGGTTTGGAACATAAAACCAATTTTATCGCGGCGTAAGGCACTTAAGTCTTTGACTAACCAACGTTGATCAAAAATCACCTCATCGCCCAAAGTCATGCGTCCTTCGGTAGGATCAATCACGGCACCTAAACATTTGAGCAAGGTGCTTTTACCCGAACCTGAGGGGCCAATCAGCCCAACCACTTCACCGGATGCAACCTGCATATTGACATCTTTTAAGGCATAAAAGGCATTGTCACCTTGTCCAAAACGCTTTTTTAAACCTTCAATTAAAATGCCGTGTGTCATGTTATCCCCCAATTGCTTCGGCAGGGTCAATGCGCAGTGCCATCCGAATTGCAACCAAACTGGCTAACATGCAAATCAGCATCACCGCAATAAATCCAAAAATAGAATCTTGCGGAACCAATAAGACATATTTCGGGAAATATGGTGCGGCAAAGGTTGAACTGATTTTACCAACAGCAAACCCAATTAATCCAAGCGCGAGTGCTTGTTGCAAGATCATCCAAGCGATTGTGCGATTGCGTGTGCCAATTAATTTTAAGACCGCAATTTCACGAATTTTGTCCATAGTCAGGGTATAAATAATAAATGCCACAATCGCGGCGCTGACCAAGGCCAAAATCACCAAAAACATGGCAATTTGTTTGGCGGATGTGGCAATCATTTTGCTGATTAAAATGTGTTCCATCTGCGGGCGGGTATAGACTGTTAGTTGTTGCCAACGCTGAATATGTGCTGCTGTTTCTTCAGCTGAAGCACCTGCATTTAAACGGACTAAAATAGCATTCACATAACGGTTGCTACTTTGTGCATTGAGTACGCTTTCAAGCAAGTCAGGATAAGCAGGGCGGTTATAAATTGGGTTTACTGCAATTCGTCTACGGTCTTGTAAAATGGCAGCATTGTCCTTTTGGAATTGCGCCTGTTGTGCATCTTTCAGCGGAATAAAAATCATCGGGTCACCACCCGAAGACACCATGCGTCGGGTTAAACCCACCACGGTAAAGGTGTTACGACGGATTTTAATACGATCACCCAACTTTAATCCCGTACTCATGTCGGCTACGGCTTCATAGTGCCCGCGGGTCAATTGACGTCCTGCCAATAAATGTGGCGGCCACCCCAAGTTATTCCACGCATGTTCACCTGTTTGAATCCCGACCACCATCGAGCGAATATCTTTATCTTGATGATGCACTTGCATGGTTAAATAAGTAATATTTGAAGCATGCGCCACCCCAGGGATATTCATCACGCTGCGATATAAATCATCACGCACACTTGAAGGTTCTGCATAAGGGCCAAGTGTATCTTGCTGCACTACCCATAGGTCAGCACCACTGTTATTCAGCAGGGCTTTGGCATCATCTACCATGCCGCGATACACGCCAGCCATAATTAAGGTCACACCAATCAGCAAGCCGAGTCCAAAGCCAGTAAATACAAATTTACCCCATGAATGGAAAATATCACGACCTGCCAGACTAATCATTTAGCTGCTCCTGCAAGTTGCTTGACAACCCGTAAACGGTTTTTGGCATGTAGGGGTTTTTCACTATACAGCACCACTTGATCATTTTCGGATAAGCCTGCGAGCACTTGCACATCGCCCGCTAAATTTGAACGTCCTAATTGAACTTCAACAAATTGCGGCTTTTCGGCCACAACTTTCCACACGCCTACTTGGTTATTGATACGGTGAACTGCCGCATTGGGAATGGTTAAGCTGCGTGCCAATGGTGCGAGGCTGATAGTGACTTCTGCTAACTCACCCAAAGGCGGAAGAGGCGTTGGAGGTTGATTAAAAACCACTTTAGCTAAAATTTCTTCGGTAATGGCATCGGCACGAGGTTCTACCCATAACACATGACCTGCCAAAGCATTATTTTGCCGTGAACGTAAATGAATTTGAGCTGGTAAGTCAGCAGCTAAACCAATCGCACTGGATTGATCGAAACGGGCATTCATCCAAATGGAGTTAGGATCGACAATTTCTAGTACGGTTTGACCTGCTACCACCGTTGAACCCGGTTCTGCATAACGTGCAGTGACGACACCTGCAGCTGTGGCCACTAAATTTAAATTATCACGCTGTGCTTGTAAGGTATTCAGGTCTGCACGTGCTTTATTGAGTTCTTGTTGCATCGCGCTGAGTGCCGCCGTTGCCAAATCGAGCTCTTGTTGTTTAATGGCTAAAGATTCTTGGCTGGTGGCATTGATTTTAGCTAGTTGTTGATAACGATTGACTTGTTGCTGCGCAAAATTTTGACGGATTTGAGTGTCTTGTTGCTGAGCGGTAATTTTTTGGATTATCGCACGTTGAGCCAATAAACGATCTTCCAAATCGACAGGATCCATTTCGCCTAACAGTTGTTCTGCTTGTACGTTATCGCCAATATCTACTTTTAAGTTTTTTAAGCGACCTGCTGCAGTTGGGCCAATTTTATAATTATAACGCGCTTCAACGGTTGCTACGCCAAACAGGCTAGGTTGAATGGATTGATATTTGACTTGCGTGAGGGTGACGTTGACAGGGGCAAATGGGCCTGTGCGTAAGACCACGTAAATTAACAATAAAACCAGAGCTACAATGACCACAATCACGGAAATAGTTCGCTTTCCTAAGGGAAATACCTGCATGTGTACTCCGCATAATTTTTTATCAATTAAGGATAATATAATCTATTTTGTTGTTGTGCGGGGGAGTTATTCGGTTTGGGGAGTGAAAGCGAAAAATGTTTGGAGATGAATAAACCACCCAATAAAAAGGCTCAAACCACTAAAAGTGAATTTGAACCTAGATCGCTTAATAGAAAGCTATCCTGATCATTTTTCGTGAAGTTTTAACTCAACTTGATAGTCGTCTTGAGTGACTTTAATTTTATGGTCTTTATATTTACGTTTGCTTGGCGAGAGTGCAGAGCTAGTCACTGCCTTATGGAAATCACTATCTGACATGAAAAAATAATAAGCCTTATAGCCCAATAATATTTTCTCAATTTTATTGCCTTTAGTCTGAGCATCACTGATCAATGAATTTAGATACTTTAAGCTGATGTTTGCTGACATTCCTGAACCTTAAAATATAAAGTTGAAATTTCTAAGAATTTATAAGCAACAAACATTACAAATTTATGACAAGGGTTGTTTGAGAGATGTACTTCGCTTCAGGTCATTATAGATCTAAAAGTTGTGGGTCAAATTGACGCAATTTTGACCCAATTTATTCAAATTTGGGTCAATTTGTTCTGGATAGCATTGGACGCAAAACCCATAGAAAAAGCCTTAAACACTGATGTTTAAGGCTTTTTTAGTCATATTTAGTTATGTAACTTCATATGAATTTAAGAATTTGGTGGAGGTGGCGGGAGTTGAACCCGCGTCCGCCAACACTACACTCGAGAATACTACATGCTTAGATATCGTCTATTATTTTAACACTCTAAGACCCGACGAACAGGGTTCAAAGTGCGATCCTCTAAGTTTGGTATAAAGTCCCGAGGCTCAACTTTATACGGACTTGTGTGCGTGCGCTTCAGTCGGGTTCACTGACCACAAGTATTCAGTGAAGCGGACAAGCTGCCCTTAGGCAGCTAGAGCGTAAGATTCGTCGTTTGCGACTATTTTAATGCAAATTTGATTTACGAGAGAAAATGCGCTCTCGGCATGCATCTATGAGCTTCATCATCAGCGTCGAAGCCAATAACACCCCCATATCACAGCGCTATCATAGCATAGTTGGCAAAAATTACGATGTATTTTCTGCACAATTAAACATTTCAATGCGCTTAGTTACATAATTGCGCTAATATTTTCTTTTTCAAGTCAAACACAAAAAAATATGGGTTATTTACTAGCACTCGATCAAGGCACAACCTCTAGTCGCGCCATCATCTTCAATGAACACGGACAAGTTCAGGCTACGGCACAACGTGAAACCCAAATTCAGACTCCGCAATCAGGCTGGGTGGAGCAAGATGCCCAAGAAATTTGGTCAAATCAAATTGCAGTGGTGCAACAGGCATTGGCAACTGCAGGTATTTTGGCCAAAGACATTTGCGCAATTGGAGTAACCAATCAACGTGAAACCACAGTAGTGTGGGATAAACGCACAGGCAAACCTCTAGCGCCCGCAATAATTTGGCAAGATCGTCGTGCTGCAGATTGGTGTCATCACTTGATTCAAAATAACCAGATGCAATTGATTCAACAAAAAACAGGTCTGCGTATCGATCCGTATTTTAGTGCAGGCAAGCTGGTGTGGCTGCTGGAGCATGTCGGTGGGTTAAAAGCATTAGCACAGCAGGGGCATGTGGCTTTTGGCACCATCGACAGTTGGCTAATCTGGAATCTGACCCAAGGTGCAGAGCATGTCATTGAAGCGAGTAATGCTTCAAGAACCATGTTGATGAATTTACATCGTCAAACTTGGGATGAAGAATTGCTGGAATTATTTCAAATTCCTGCATCCGTTTTACCTAAAATTATTGCATCCGACAGTTATATAGCAGATACGGCAACAGGTTTATTGGGCGCAAATATCCCAATTACAGGTATTTTAGGCGATCAGCAAGCGGCGTTATTTGGACAATCTTGCTTTGAAGTTGGCACAGCAAAAAACACCTACGGTACAGGCTGTTTTATGTTGTTCAATACAGGCAATCAGGTGCAGTTTAGTAAAAATAAATTACTCACCACTTTGGCGTGGCAATGTCAAAATCAAACCCATTTTGCCCTAGAGGGCAGTGTCTTTATGGCTGGGGCTGTGGTGCAATGGCTACGGGATGGTTTGGGGATTATTCAACAAAGCTGTGATGTTGAACAGCTCGCCAATAGTGTAACTTCTAGCGAAGGTGTGGTGCTAGTTCCGGCTTTTACAGGACTTGGAGCGCCACATTGGGACAGTGAAGCGCGAGCGCTTTTATGTGGAATGTCACGTGGCACCCATAAGGCACATATTGCCCGTGCTGCCTTGGAATCTATTGCATTTCAGGTGTCGGATGTACTTTCTGCGATGCAATCTGATTTAGATCATCCACTGAAAGAACTGCGGGTCGATGGTGGGGCGAGTCAAAATGATATGTTGATGCAATTCCAAGCCGATATTTTAAATGTGCCTGTGTTACGTCCTAAAATGTTGGAATCAACTGCTTGGGGAGCAGCAGCCATGGCAGGTTTAAAGGCGGGTGTATTTTCTGACTTATCTGAAATTTCAGCATCTTGGCAGTTAGATCGGGTATTTGAACCTCAAATGAATGAAGCAGAGCGGGCTGAACATTTAGCGCGTTGGCAACAAGCCTTAAAACGCGCCAAGTCAGATTTATAATGAGCGCTATTTCTTCAATAACGCTAAGTTGAAATAAATCTTTAAACTACAAGCCTCATCAGCAAAACTTTTGAGGCTTGTAGCTGTTTTTTCGTTACTTTGATCTTATAGATCACGCCTTACATTGCCTCACGTTGAGCTTCATCTTCTAAATAACTTTCTAAAGAATCATCTAGTGCATACAGCCATGGTGTGTGATGCGGCTTGGCCATTTTTCCTGTCATCACTGAGCGGTAAACTTTATCTCTAAAGCCCATAATATTTTCTTTTTTATGCTTTTTCCATTGCATGAAAATATCATGTACGGCATCAATATTGAAGGATGGATAGTCAGTCTGCGCAATCAGGCGTTTGATGTAATCCCCTTGGAAACGCGCGGATTGTTCATCATTCATTAAGCGTTGTTCTTTTTCATGCAAGGCTTGGGTATGGCGTTGCATTTCGTCTGTGCTTGGTAACGCAATTTTGCCCAAAATCACATCACGGACAAACCATGCCTGCGCATCGAACATATTGAAAGTGTACCATTGATCTTGCATGCCTAAATAGAACAAACGAGGATTCTTTTCCCACACCACGCCCTGATATAAACCTAGAGGATAAAGACAGTTATGCGTTCTGAGGCGCAAGTTATCTTCAATAAATGGGAAATGGTGTAAATAGCCCGTACATAAAATAATGGCATCAATTTTTGCCGATGTTCCATCGCCAAAATAAGCAGTATTTTCATCTACACGCAGTAATTGTGGTTTTTCAGACCAGTTTTTTGGCCATTTAAAGCCCATGGGTTTAGTGCGATAGCAACTGTAAATTTGTTTGGCGCCGTATTTATAGCATTGTGAGCCAATGTCTTCGGCAGAGTAACTGCTGCCCACCAACAATACTGTTTTACCTTTAAATTCCAGTGCATCACGGAAATCATGTGCATGTAGAATACGACCATGGAATTGATCAAAGCCTTCATAAACAGGTACGCGCGGGGTAGAAAAGTGCCCAGAGGCCACCACGACATAATCAAACTGTTCTGAATAATGACGTTGCTGTGCGTAATCTTCGACATCAACTGTGAATTTTTGCGTCGCATCATCATAATGAATATGTTGAACGGCAGTGTTAAAGCGGACTAAATCTTTCACCTGTGCTTTTTCTGCACGCCCTTGAATATAATCCCACAGTACTGCACGTGGCGGATATGAAGCGATTGGTTTTTTGAAATGTTCATCAAAAGTATAATCGGCAAATTCTAGCGCTTCTTTAGGGCCATTTGACCATAAATAACGGTACATACTGCCGTGGACAGGTTCACCATGTTCATCTATACCTGTGCGCCAAGTATAGTTCCAGAGTCCACCCCAATCATTTTGTTTTTCGAAACATACAATTTCAGGAACTTGTAGACCTTTGGCCTTTGCTGACTGAAACGCTCTTAATTGGGCCATGCCGCTTGGGCCAGCGCCAATAATTGCAATTCGATCCATTGCTATCTCCATTAGTTTTTGAGTTCTTAATTACTTCTCCAATTTTGAGTGACACAATTCAGGATTTTAAATATCCGCATTATTAAAATAAGCAAATACAATCCTAAATTTAGAGGTCAAATAGACCTTGTCAAAATAGGATGTGAATTAAAAAAATAGAAAAAATAAAATACACAAAAGACAGTAAAAATTGCTTAAGCAACTCATCTTTATAAAAAAATGTATTTTACAAGAAGCATGATCTTATCATAATTTCTGATTGATTTTGGCTTTACTTAGTTGTAAAAGTGAATTTAAAGTCATTGCTGTTGTTGTTTGGGTTTGATCAATTGGTATATTTTATTGATTTTTATAGAGAAAATAAGATGAAAATTTAAAGCTAATTTTTATCTCATTTTGCCCAATATAAAGGTGATTTTGATGAGATTGTTGCAAAATCTACAATGATATACAGAGGATTGAAAACTGAATCTTAGGCAACATTTTCAGAGAGCCATACCCGAAGTGGACTTCTGAAAAATTAAAAGGATGCTGTGATTGATAGGTGTAATGAAAGTTTAGTTTTTATAAGCCATGAAAGCAGTAGCGTATTTATCAAGCTTTATCTAATGATTGAATGTGCTTTGCGTACATTCAATCATTAAAGTTTGTGGCGACTCAGTAATTAAAGTTTACGCCACACCTTATTTTCATCTTCTAAAGCGACAGTAAAGTTAAACTCGTCGTCTACGGTAACCAAGTAGGAGTTAGGATTAACCAATAAAACTTTTAAAATTGTACCTTGCTCAAATTCAATTGGTGCGCAGTTTTCTTTACGTAGAACAATAGGTTCAAGTAGCTCAATAGCAATGTTTTCTGTTGGAGATTCCATACCGCACCCTAAATGAGTTATTTTTAATCAACTGTATTATATAGTAAATTGATGAATAATCTACACAAAATCGTAAATTTGTGTCGGGTTTAAACATTTGGTATTTAAATGGTTGGTCAAAAAAACGCAATAAATATGCCCAATACTGCATAATTTGACACTTTAAAAATATAAGAAATTGCAATTTCATTTAATTTTTTAGATGAATGGCAAATGAACAGCGCAGTAAAATATAGCCGATTGATGAAATTTACAGTTTTCAGTATAAAAATAAAATTATTGCTGAAAAAACAGCGTATAAAGTATAAAAGTTAAAGTATCCATCCACGCTTTTTTAAGTGGTGAAGGCACTGGGTTTTACATTCCAATTTAAAAAATAAAGGCTTTTTGTCTGCATGTTTAAGTCATTTTTTCCAAATCCAAAGTGGTTTTTTATTTCATTGCTTTTTTGGTTCGCGATCAATCTAGCTTTGTGGTATTCAGGCGGTAGCGCATGGGGTAGTTGGATTGGCTTTCCGCAAGGTTATGCTGAAGCAACATTACCCATCGATGTCAGCCGTTTTTGGTCACCTGCATTTTTATGGTTTTATCTGTGGTTTTTTGTGGCAACGACGCTGTTTGCCATTTTCTGGAAACTTAAAGCAAATCACCCATGGCATCGCTGGTCGGTATGGGGATCGGCATTCATCCTGTTTAATATTTGGTTTGGGGTACAAGTCAATGTTGTGGTGAATGCTTGGTACAACCCATTTTATGACCTGATTCAAAAAATGCTCAGTAGTGGCGGTGGAGATGTCAATGAACTCTATGCAGGTGTGCTGACCTTTTTATACATTGCCATGGTGGCAGTGACCTTAATGGTTTTGAATTTATTTTTTGTTAGTCACTATGTTTTTCGTTGGCGTACGGCAATGAATAATTATTACACCGCACATTGGGAAAAACTGAGACATATTGAAGGTGCATCGCAGCGTATTCAAGAAGATACCATGCGCTTTGCAAAAACCATGGAAACTTTAGGGGTAAATTTAGTCGAAGCCCTAATGACTTTGTTGGCATTTTTACCTGTGCTGTTTAGTTTGTCTGTCCATGTCAAAGCCCTGCCTATAATAGGAGAAATTCCATATGCTTTAGTTTGGGCTGCAGTGGGTTGGGCAGTATTTGGTACAGTGGTGTTAATTGTGGTGGGTGCGAAGTTACCAGGTCTGGAATTTAATAACCAAAAAGTTGAGGCGGCTTATCGTAAAGAATTGGTTTATGGTGAAGATCACGCTGAACGTGCTGATCCGCTGAGTTTAAAAGAACTGTTTAGCAAAGTACGTTTGAACTATTTCCGTTTATATTTCCACTATGCCTATTTTAACTTGGTACGCATTTGGTACATGCAATTGGACAATATTTATGGTTTATTTGTGTTGTTCCCAAGTATTGCCGCAGGGGCTATTACATTGGGTTTGATGATGCAAATTGCCAACGTATTTGGCAAAGTCCGTGAATCTTTTCAGTATCTGATTGCATCTTGGCCAACCATTATTGAGCTCTTGTCTATCTATAAGCGTTTAAAAGCATTTGAATCGACATTGGATCAATAGTTGTGGTGGCGACATCCATGATTTGTTGTGGATGTCGCGTTCACATGTTCAGAGCCATGATTGCTAAATATAAATTGATCTGAACAGTTGTATAAAATAATATGAGTGTTAGTGTTCAAAATCATAAAAAACTGTGATGAATTGGATTGTTTTATAAAAATATCAAACTCGATTCAAATAAGGCGATGATTATTTAATTATAAAATCAAGGTGTTAGATTTGTTATTTTCCGCCAATTCATATATTTTCATTCCTATAAAAACAATTGAGAATTGAAACGTGACCTGCAAAAAAATACTTTTAATGGGGGGGATGGGCAGCCTATTATTTGGTTGTGCAACAGTCGATCAATATAGCCCAAATTCGGTGAAGCATTTTGCATCTCCACAAGAACTGATTGTTCAAAAAAAATTAAATCAGCCGAGTGGTGCCGCTAAAGAATATGTCTATTATTGGGGGCCACAGCGTAAAGAACAACCTGCTGAATCTATGATTCCACGTAAATATATGGGCAGCTATTGTCAGTCACAAAATGGACGCCTCACGCTTGCCTATAAAAGCTCAATGAGTTTAGTCAAAATTGCATGGTCTAAAAAATTACTCAATACTTATCGAGATGTAAAACAGGGGATTGGGGCATACCGTTGTGTAGGTAATCAGGGTGATAGCTGGATTGTATCTATTGAGCCTGTGGCAGAGCGCCAGTTGGAACACCGTGGTGAAGCGCGAGTGGTGAGTTTGGTCACTAAAATAATGTCTGAAGATGAAGCACGACGCTTTTACCGCACGGCTTCTGCACCTACAAAGGCAGGACCTAAAGCAACTCCAAGTAATCCCAAAACAACTAATAAAACCAAAGTTGCGGAAGTGAAAGAAAAACCTGAAGAGAAAAAAGAGCCTGTAGTTGCGCCAGTAAAAACAGCTCCACCACGTGTGGTTGAAACAGCGCAACAGCAACAGACACGTTTATATGTCGCGGCACGTCGCGATTTAAACAATGGGCGTAATCAAATTAATGCCTGTAATAATGCGCAACGTGCTTATAACTATGGCAAGTTACAAGGCGCAGAGGGTACACGTATTTATACAGAGTCTGGCATGTTGGTGGCTCGTTGTTTAACGGGTGTTTCGAATTATCGGAGTCGTTTCCCAAATTCCGATGCGCAGGCAAAACGTATTTTGCAGAATTTAGCCAACAATTATAATCATGCAGGGGCTAAGAATATGTTAAGAGGCATGAAGTGAGGAGCGCATAATTTCTGATCTGCTCTTCATTTTAAAATTTAAATATTTATCTCTCCCTTGCACCACAGTGCAGTTTATCACTAGTGCTTGTTTTAAAGACCTTTTCAATATTCTATATTAAATTTTTGATGGCATTTAATGGGTAATGGAAGCTCCTTCTCCTACTTGGATGAGTAGTACTGCTGCGCAAGGGGGAGGATAATTTAAAAGGTAAAACTAAATAAGATCAGGATAAAACTGCTCAAATTCTTGATTCACCGCTTCCCCACGTAATAAATAGCCTTTGGGTTGGATATAACTATAAATTTCCCGTGTTGGCTGTTCATGCCAACCAATATTAAAAGCACACAGTTTTGGGAAAAACTGTAGATGGTTGTAATTCAAGTTATTATGAATCCAATAGGCGAGTTGTTGCCAATTGGCCTGATCTTTTTCATATAGCTCTAAAAATGATGGAATGACAATACACGCCGTTGCTGCATATTCCTGTATAAACATACCGCCTATTCTTGTTCCCACCATACCAGTCATTCCTGTTCGTGCTATACCACTTTAATTAAACGAATAAAGGGTGGAGCTAAACACCAATATTGACTATTAAATTAAATATTTTCTACACTAATCCGAATATCTATTAAAAAGACTAAAGCATTTGATCACTAACAATACGACCATTGTTTAAAGCAATAATACGATCAACCGATGAAATCGTCTCTGGGCGATGAGCAATAATGATTCGGGTGATATTGAGTGACTTAATCATATCGTTAATTTCTTTCTCTTTTATGATGTCTAGATGACTTGTTGCCTCATCTAAAAATAGAATCTTAGGCTTTCTATACAATGCTCTTGCCAATAATATTCTTTGCTTTTGTCCTCCAGACAAAATATTGCCCATATCACCGACTAATGTCTGATATCCCATAGGCATCGCCATAATTTCATCGTGTACTGATGCCATTTTTGCACATTGTTCTACCCAATCTTGCTGAACACCATCATCAAAGAAACTAATATTTTCTAGAATAGAGCCCGCAAATAAAACATCATCTTGGGCAACATAGGCAATAAAATGTCTGAGTTTATTAGCACCAAGGTTCTTTATGCTTTGCCCACCAATTTTGATTTCACCATGCTCAGGAGTTAAATTACCTAAGAGCAAATTCATAAGTGTGGTTTTACCACAACCTGTAGGGCCTACAATGGCTACAGATTGTCCTTCTGGAATATTAAAGTTAATGCCATGAATGATCCAAGACTCATCTTCTGAATACCTGAATTTGAGCGATTTAACATCTATCTCTGTTTTTTGTAGTTCTGACGATTCAGGTACAAATAAATAGCTATCTGTTTTTTCTTGATCGGTAAGGACGATGTCCGCTAGACGTTCACCATGTAGACTGAGCATCTTTACTTCAACATACTTATCAATTAAAGAGCTAACTCGACCACCGAATTGGTTTTTATAGGCAAGAAAGGCCATTAATATACCAACAGTAAACTCGCCCTCAATGACTAGAGTTGCACCCAGCCATACAATGATAATATTCTGTAATCCAAACAGTAATGTATTTACAAACCCAAACATGATGTTAAGTTTTTGTGTCGTCAATCCTGCATTAATTTGGTTTACGAATAGCGTTAGCCACGTGGCTTGACGATAGTCCTGTTTTTCGAATTGTTTAATGGTCTTTATGCCACGCATAGTTTCCATAAAATGAGTGCTTTGCTTTGCAGCATGGACAATCTGATCTTCCGTTGCTCGCCTTAAAGGGTAATACCAGATCCAACGAATGACTGCATACAACAGCATGGTGATCACTGCGATCCATGCCAATTTTGCACTATATACGAACATTAAAATTAATGTGAAAATCGTCATTAAACCATCGAGAATGGCTGTAATAAATGATGTTGTTAATGTTCTTTGAATTGCATCAATCGAACCAAATCTGGAAATAATATCGCCTAAATGACGTTTCTGAAAAAAATTGGTCGGTAAGTTAACCAGATGATGAAAAATATTGGCTTTCCATTGTACATTCAATGTAGTTGCCATATGCATGACCACCCATGCTTGTAACAAGCTAATTAAGCTACTCAACAACATCAACAGACCAAAACCAAGTGCCAAGGTCGTGAGCAAGTTTAGATCAGCGGAAACAATCGCATGGTCAATCACCCATTGCATAAAGAATGGACTGACGAGAGAGAATACTTCTAGGACTAAAGCAAGAATAAGAATTTGCCCTAAAGATTTCCATAAGCCTCTAATTTCACCAAATAATTTAAAAATACGAATACTTGTTTTATCTTTTTTTTCTTCAAAATTAGAATCAGGCCATAATTCTAAAGCAATGCCTGTAAAATGGGATGAAGCCTGATCGTAGGTGAAGACTCTTTCTCCGAAAGCTGGATCAACAATCGTTATTTTTGTTGCCGATACATTCTTGAGAACCACAAAGTGGTTTAAATCCCAATGTAAAATGCATGGCAGTCTTAATTGATTTAATTCATCCAATTCAAGTTTTAAAGGGCGGGTCGTGAGGTGCAGCTTATTGGCAATCTTAACCAAAGTTGTAAGCGTTGCCCCTTTTTGGGATATAGGATGCTTCTGTCTTAATGTTAAAAGATCTGATTCATAACCATAATAGCCTGCAATTATTGCAAGGCACGCTAGTCCACATTCTGACGATTCTGTTTGTAATATTACAGGAACTTTTCGACCAAGACCTAAAGATAAACGATCAAGATAACGCATGGACTATAGTTTTCCTGTAATACTAAATAATGGTTCTAAAACCCACTCATACAATTTACGCTTTTCATGCATGATATCGCCTTCAAGGGTCATTCCCACCTGTAAAGGCATATCCTTGCCATAAGCTTTCACCATCTGTTTATCGAGTTTTGCTCTTACCAAATAGACAGGTTCATTATTAAGCTGTTCTTGTGGTGAGATAATTCCGATCGTTTGTAAATCCTGACTTGCCAATGCCGTTTTTGCTACAGATAAAACTTGTGCTTTTGCATGACCAAATTTTTGATAGGGGTATGCTTGATAACGTAGTAAAACCTGATCCCCCTCTTTAACAAAACCAATGGCACGACTAGGTACATAAAGCTGTGCAATCAATGCTGTGTTTTCAGGAAGAACCGTCAATAAAGGCTTAGATAAATCAACAAACTGTCCAACTTCAGCATTAATGGTACCTATAACGCCTGATGAATTCGCCTGTATGGCAATATGCTGCCTAGATTGCATTTCGATTAATTCTTGCGTATTGGTCGATAACAACCGCTCCAACTGCTCAATTTGGTTATTTTGTCTATTTTCTAATCCTGACAAGCTAATTTGCTGCTCTGTGAGCTGTTTTTCTAATGATACTTTTTCACGTTGTAATGACTCATATTGAGCCAACTGATCCAGATAATCTATTTTTCTTGCTTCAAACTCTTCATGAGAAATTGCATTTTCATGAAGTATATTGCCATACCGCTGTTGATTTTTTTTAGCTAGATTGACACGTTCCCGCTGATTAGCAATTAAATTTTCAACCTTAATCAAAGTCCCATTCAGCAAACCAATCTGATTATTGATTGTTCGCTTCTCATCTTGGTGAATAAAGCGCATTCGAGTGATTTCATTTCGTATGGATTGCTCTTTTAATTGCGTTTGCTTCGCTAAAGCATCGGCAATACTACCTTGTTCACCATAACTGGCGGTTGAAATTGTAAAAAGAACATCGCCTTTTTTAACTGTTTGTCCTTCGTGCACATTCTTTTTAAGAACCGTACCTGACTGTGTTGTATAAACCTGTATCAGCCCTGATTGCGGAATCAATTGTCCTTGGACTGTACTACGTTTGGTATAGCTCCCCCATATTGCAAAAGCGATAATCACTAAAGCAATGCATAAGGCACAGATTGTTAAATAGGTAAAACTAAACGGACGGGATAGAATGATAGTTCCCGTCCATTTAACCTGTTTGGCATCAAGTGCTTCTTTTCGAAATAAATTAGAGCTCATTTATAATTTTACATTACCAGCTCAATTACATTTTCTACGGATAATTGAAAAAGAAGTTTGTTTATTTTTTCTGGAGGATGTTCTAAAAAGTTACTCAAAATATCTTCTACGCGCGAATAGGGGTGATTAAATAAATATTGAATTAAGCTTAAACTCGTACCATCGACATTAATTTTATTGCCATTAATGATAACAAAGCCTTCATCAAAGTAATGCAATAAGTTGGCATTCAAATATAGCTTTTGGTTGCTATCCAATTGACTTACTTTACCATTACCCAATACATCTAGTGATAACATGGATGGTACTGATTGCTCTGCTAGGTGGTGCATCATAAAACTTTGATAACAGTTTTTGTCTTTGATAATTTCCATAACTTGCTGACTAAGACTGTTGATCATCTCTGCATCATTTTGAAAATTAGTAAAATTCTTACGGCAGTCTAGAATACCTGGCATAACATTCTGCAACCAGCGCATATACTCAAATCCTGTCGGTGCAAATGTTGCAACAGCTAAATGAAAGGTTTCTTCATCTAAAGGTAATGGATCATGCCACCAGCCACGAGGTATATATAAAATATCTCCAGCTTCTAAAATTACATCCATGTAGATTTCTTCTGGTTCTTTTATATCTGGAAAATTCTTGGTTTGTTGCATATATAAAGGAAATTCAAAATTAGGCTTTCTTAATATCCAACGTTTCCGACCTAATAATTGAACAGCATAAACATCTCTAGTATCCCAATGACTTTTATAGGATGATTTAGAACTAAATGCCGCATAACTACCTGTAAGTGTACGAGCCTCTGCGAAGCTACCAATTTGCTTACTAATCTGATCAACGAAGGGTTCATTTTTAATCCGATTACGGACTAGGGTTGCACCATTTCTAAGATACTCATAGAAGACTGAAGTAATACAGCGGTATTCTGTTACCCCCAAAAAGTCATATGATTCTACATATTCTTTTTTAGGCACTTCATAGCCATTCATTAATTTAAAGTCACGATGTGAAATATCACCACGACTATAAAGCTCATTAACTTCTTTCCAAGAAAATTTGGTGGAATCAATTGCATTTTTAAATAGAAAAGGTTTTTGGTATAAAAAATCGTTTTTAAAAGTGTCTTTATCAAGAGAAAAATTTAGCAGCATAACAACCTAGCTATAAATAAAATTGGCTGATTATATCAGCCAATTAAATAAATTTGTAGAATATCAAATTTTTAATAATCGCTACCGTCTTCACAGTAGTCATTACCACTTTTATCGCCTGTGACACTCTCTTTTAAGGCACCCGCAGCCGCACCAAAATTTGCGGCGTGTGCTGTATTTGCAGCGGTAGCTCCAGCTCTAATTGCTTTAATGCTATTTCCTGCAATTCCACCTAAAGCACCAGCAGCAGTATTAATTGCCAACTCTCCCCAAGAAAACTCTTTTCCCCCTATAACCTCTCCCGCATATGTGGCTGCACCAACAATAGCTCCAGCTACATGTAAAGGAACGGTCGCACCTGACACTATTTCCATTTCCTCTAAAGTAATTTCTCTCAAGGTAATCTCCTCTCACTATTCCATTTAATAAATTTCATCAAAAGGAATACCAGTATAAATACTGATACTCCTCTAAAAATATATGAGTAAATACTGTTTTCTAAATCATATCTAATAGCGAACTTTGAAAAAATATAATTCATGAATACGTAGATAAATAAAATAATTAACAATATCATTGCTTTAATTAAATATTTTTTTAGCAAAATCTTCACCAAACGATTGATAATTGCGAAAATAAATTTACCAATACAACTATATACTGTCAACACCTTTTCAACAGTTACTATTTTAAAGAACAATTTAAAAAGCACTTAAATTTATTATTTTTACCTATCAAGATTACGGATTCGTATCTTTAACTCCTTCACTGGCAACATGAACAGTAGACAACCAATCAGACCATAGACCTTCATATAATTGTATAGTATGGGTACTTGGCTGTTTTCTCCAAATTTCCTCCCACCAGTAAGATGGTTGGGTGTGGCGAAGAATAGCTAAAGGGTGCATGTATAATTTACGAAGTTCGTTAAATTTTTCTTTCTTCATTAAATAACTATGTACTGAATTACGATGAGGACTATTGTAAAGATGAGCCCATAAACTCGCAAAATTTTGCAGCATTGTTCGTCCGCCATCACCAATTTCCGTAGAAATATGAGCTCGAGTTTCTAGCACATCAACTTTCTCATCTTTATATTCTCGGATAATTACTAACTCGCCTTCAGGGGAGATATTCCTTACAAAGTGAATCTTTTTAACTTTACTCATAAAAATTTCATGGTCAGAGATTCCTTCCGTTTGAAATAGCTCTGGAATATCTTGCTCTGGTAAACCTGAAGCGTCAAATGAAGAATGTGGTGTTGGATAACCATCTCCATGCACCAACCAATCTTGCTCAACCCCTAAGAATTCAGCAATTTTTCTGAGCTCAATAAATGTAGGTTCCTGTTTACCTTGTACCCAATCCAAAAATATTTCTGCTGTTTCATACTCAAGCTGTTCTGCGATATGAGAATATTTTAACTCTCGAAAGTTATTGAAATTTGCCCATTGAATAGAATGAACTAATCTATCTGATAATTCTTTTTTACGATCTAAAAGTTGGTAAGGGCTTAATGCCATACTCCCATTTTCTGTGTCCAACTTTTTAAAATTAAAGCTATTTTCAAGACGTGCTACGATTTCTGAATTCATTGACCGCTTAGCATCTTGTGCCTCAGCTTCGATTCTTTGTTTCAATTCAGTTGGTAATCTTAGTTTTACTTGAGAATCACTTAATAGACTCATAGAACATGGACCTTACATATTGATATATAAACCACATTGGTTTAATATAATTAAACCAATGTGGTCCAAAGAGGTTTCTATGAACCCCAATACTCATGAACTCGCCCAACTTAAAATTCGTATTCCTGCCAATTTAAGAAAGCAATTGCAGGAAGAATCTATTGCTCAACAAAGGTCCATGAATGCTCAAATTAACTTTATTTTAAAGCAATTTTTGCAAATTCCTAGCAATGTACAACAGATGAAAGATAACTAATACGGCAGAAATAATAGAGACTCATGCGGGTACATGAGTCTCTAAAGTTGTCTTAATTTTGCGGTCAAGACAACTTCATTGTATTGAACATCGATTGATTTATCAATGTTCAAGCGGTTCTTTCTGCCTCTTTTAAACCAAAGAGGTCCAATCCTATGCGTATTGAAACAGATAAAATTAGGCAAATTGTTCGGCTCCTTAATCTTGGGCATAGCCAAAGATCAACAGCAATACAGGTTCAGGCTAACCGCAGTTCTGTAAAAACCATTTTCGATAAATTAAAACTTTTCCCTATTGATAATAGTGAACTTAATTTATTCACCAATTTAGAATTGTTGGATTATTTTGAGATTTCCCGTATTTGCTCTTACCCAACACGGAAAATCTACCCTGATTTTGAATATATCAATCAAGAACTCAAAAAACGGGATATGACTCTGGAATTGCTTTGGCAAGAGTATATTGCTCAATTTAAAGAAGGCCTTTCATATTCTCGTTTTTGCCATGTATTTAATCGTTTTCGCAATAAAAAACATGCTTCAATGCGCCAAACGTTTAAAAGTGGTGAAGCGTTGCTTGTTGATTTCTGTGGTAGGACTATGGAGATTACATCTCCAGTAGATGGATCAAAAAGTTATGCTCAAGTATTTGTGGGTGTTCTAGGGGCCTCTGCGTATACATTTGCTTATGCTGTGCCAAGTCAAAGGGTGGAACATTGGCTTGAATGTTTTATCAAAACTTTTGATCATATTGGTGGTGTTCCTGCAACCGTGATCACAGACAATCTCAAATCAGCAGTCATTAAAAACAATAAGTCAGGTTTGATATTCCAAAAGGATTTTGAAGACTTTGCGGCACATTATGACTTTGCAATTATTCCAACTCGTCCTCGTCATCCTAAAGATAAAGGTCTAGCTGAAGTGAGTGTTCAAATTGTACAACGTGCAGTACTTGCTTCATTACGAAATCAAAAATTCTTTTCTATTGAAGAATTAAACGAAGCCATTAAGGAAAAAATGGATATTATCAATCGAAAAACAACTCGGCGTTTTACGATTAGTCGTTATGAGCAGTTTTTGGCGTTGGATAGCAAAGATATTTCACCATTACCACTTTATCCTTATGAGCTTTGTTCATGGAAAAGGCATGTACGGGTGAGTGAATTCTATCGAGTTGAATATGATGGGAATCAATATTCAGTTCCTTATACCCATATACATTTGCATGTCGATCTCAAAGTTACCCAATCAGCAATACATGTTTTTTATGAACGTGAAAAAATTGCGGAACATGCAATTAGTCACGGTATTCGTCAAGATATATGTCTTGATGAACATATGTCACCTGCGCATCGTACCCAAAAAGGCTTATCAAAAGATGAAATTATTTATTGGGCAAATCGGGCTGGTCCAAATACTTCACAGTATGTATGCCATATTTTAAATCAAAAAGGAGATCTAGCTAGAAATATTAAATCATTGAACAAACTGAGAAAGTGGGTAGTTGATAATCAAAAGTCCCATTGTCTTGAAGATGCTTGTGATTTTGCATCACAACGACAAATTTATGCCGTGGATCGACTACAACGAATCA
Source organism: Acinetobacter sp. SCLZS86 (assembly GCF_021560715.1). NCBI lineage: Bacteria > Pseudomonadati > Pseudomonadota > Gammaproteobacteria > Moraxellales > Moraxellaceae > Acinetobacter > Acinetobacter sp. SCLZS86. Next base: position 2,321,002 of record NZ_CP090864.1, on the reverse strand, counting down.
TTGCAAACAGTGCTTATCAAATCCAGCAACAACCTGTATCAGACGCATTAAGTCATATACCCACACCACACCATAATATTCGTGGTGCAGATTACTATTTCCGCAATTCTGGAGCTGCTCATGCTTAAACAATCCGTGAAAGATAAATTAGAGCAACTTAAACTCAAAGGTTTCTTACGTACAGCAGAGACTTCTTTGGATCAAATGCTTACTCGAGGCACAAGTTTCGAAGAGTTTTTGGACTTCTGCCTAGAAGCCGAATTAAATGATCGGACAAACAGACGAATCGAAAGACTTTTTTCGATTGCAAAATTTCGTTATCCCACTGCACGATTAGAGCATATTGACTATGCTTCTGAGCGAGAAATTAAAAAGGCTGATATTGCTCGCTATGCGAATTGTGAGTGGATTAGTGATTGCAGAGGGCTAATTATCTCTGGGGCGACAGGCGTAGGAAAGTCATGGTTAGCCTGTGCCTTGGGTGCGGAAGCTTGCCATCGTAGCTATAGTGCTATGTATTTTAATGCAATAAGCCTATTCGATGAAATTAGCAGTGCAATAACATTAGGTGAAATCAAAGATTTTAAGAAAAAGGTATGTTCTGCAAAACTACTTATTATTGATGACTTTGGATTGGGTGGTTTTACTCAGTCCTTAGCACCCTCATTTTTAGAAATTATTGATAAGCAATCACAGAATGGTGGGTTACTCATTACTAGCCAAGTTCCTAAGAGGTTGTGGTTTGAGCAATTTCAAGATCCGACGATTGCAGATGCAGTTATGGATCGCATTTTACATCGTTCATACGAGTTAGAAATTTCAGGTCGATCTTATCGGGAAAAAATCTACGCTCAATAATGGTAACTTTATTCAGTTAAGGGAGTAATGGCCTACACCATTCTCCCTATTATTTTAATTATAGTGGTATGGCACGAACAGGAGTGACTGGTATGATACGAACAGGAATGGGTGGTCGTTTTATCCAGTATTTTGCACCGTTGCCCCATAGCCTTTAGCATCGGGGTAGTCCCAAATATGACTGGCAAAATTTTTCTCGTTGCTTGCGCAGTTATGACCTTTTTCATTGCCGAGTTGGTTGACGCTTGGTGAGCGATAGGCTGAACGAATAGCGATACGCCCAAACTTTTCTTGTAGTGGTTCGAGTAATTGTTGGCAGAGTTCTTTTCCTGTGCGAATGGCAATCTCAGGATGGTCTGGAAAGTTAGGGATACCGTACCAGTTAGCGATTTCGCTATAGAGAAAGTCACGCATAAAGAAAGACTTCGATAGCTGAATGCGTCCTAAGTCTTCGAGTTTGGTGATCGAGGATACTTTTTTGATAGTCATGTTGTTTTTAGTCTGAAGTGTTTGGATTGATTGTATTTTAAAAATTTTGAAAATTAAATATTTACCTCTCCCTAACCCTCTCCTAAAAGGAGAGGGAACATTCAATATTATATTGATACGGTCATGCATTTATCAGTTGAGTAGCAAAATTGGTGGCTATTCAGTTTTCTATATTTATTTGAGCTTTACATATAAATGCTTATGGCCATTATCTAAGGTACGTTCATCCCATTGGAAAATCTTTGGATAACCTTTTACTAAATCATTAAGTTTTTTGAATCCGTATGTTCTAGGGTCAAAATCAGTTTTCATTAATTTAAGTTGTGATCCTAATGATGCAACAGTTATCCATTCAGCATCTTGGTTATCGAAAACTTGTTTAATAATATGTAATGGTAAAGTAGATATAGTTTCCGTTTTTATTTCTTGAATTGGAACTTCATTAACATTTTTTTCTATTTTGACTTCTTTAATTTCATTAACTACTTCTTTAATTAAAGGATCTTCATAGTTACTTAAGTTTTCTACATAAGTGAAATGTGAGCATGCATTTCTAAAGGCTTCGGGTGTTTGTTTTTTGCCAAAACCGTAAACCGTAGCTCCTTGTTCTTTAATTCGAATTGCAAGTGCAGTGAAATCACTATCACTAGAAACTAAACAAAAACCATCAAATCGCCCTGTATAGAGTAAATCCATTGCATCAATAATCATGAAACCATCAGTCGCATTTTTGCCTGTTGTATAAGCAAATTGTTGCATTGGTTTGATTGCTAAACTATTAATAGCTTGTTTCCAATTACCATTTTGACTTACGAAATTACCGTAAATCCTCTTAACAGTAGCTTCTCCATACTTTGTAAGCTCATTTAAAATATTTTCAATATCTTTTGCTGAAGCATTGTCTGCATCAATCAACACTGCTAATTTTGCGGTTTTTTCTTCTGAAACATTAAAAATCGTTTTTAAAGCCATTATTCTCTCTAAAAATAAAAACCCTACACAGGGTAGGGTTTTATCGCATAAAGTAATTTAATTAGTCAATTAATCAACCAATCAATTTCTTCATTAATTCATTTACTTGAGCAGGGTTGGCTTTACCCTTAGACGCTTTCATCACTTGACCGACTAAACCGTTGAAGGCTTTGTCTTTACCAGACTTATATTCTTCAACCATTTTTTCATTGGCAGCAAGCACTTCCTTAATAATTGCTTCAATTGCGCCTGTATCAGTTTCCTGTTTCAAGCCTTTTTCAGCAATGATTTCGTCCGCAGATTTGCCTTCTTCCCACATAAAGCCGAATACTTGCTTCGCGATCTTACCGTTAATTGTGTTGTCCACAATACGCGCGATCATACCGCCAAGTTTTTCCGCAGATACAGGCGAGTCAGCCAAATCTAGGCCAGCTTTGTTTAGAGCACCTGAGAATTCGCCCATTACCCAGTTTGCAGCAATCTTACCTTGTGCAGCACCGCCAGCAGCTTTCACCACTTCTTCATAAAATTCTGACATTTCACGAGTCAATGTAAGTACGTGCGCATCGTACTCAGTTACACCAAAGTCCGCCACGAAACGTGCACGACGTGCAGCAGGAAGCTCAGGCATAGTTGCTTTAATGGCTTCAATTTGCGCATCAGGAATAATCACAGGCAACAAGTCTGGATCAGGGAAGTAGCGGTAATCGTTGGCTTCTTCCTTAGAACGCATTGAACGCGTTTCCATCTTCACAGGGTCGAACAAACGTGTTTCTTGGTCAATGGTACCATCCCATTCCAAAATTTCCATTTGACGTTCAATTTCAACATTGATCGCTTGTTCAATGAAACGGAATGAGTTCAAGTTTTTAAGCTCACAACGTGTACCGAATGGCTGACCCGGACGACGTAACGACACGTTACAGTCCGCACGGAATGAGCCTTCTGCCATGTTGCCGTCAGAAATACCCAACCAACGTACCAGAGTGTGAATTGCTTTAATATAAGCAACCGCTTCTTCAACTGAACGCATATCTGGTTCAGATACGATTTCCAATAAAGGCGTGCCTGCACGGTTGAGGTCAATGCCTGACATGCCTTCAAATTGATCGTGAATTGACTTGCCAGCATCTTCTTCAAGGTGTGCACGAGTTACGCCAATGCGTTTGGTTGTGCCATCTTCAAGTTGAATGTCGATATGACCCAAGCCCACAATCGGGTTATCCATCTGGCTAATTTGGTAGCCTTTAGGAGAATCAGGGTAGAAGTAGTTTTTGCGCGCAAACACAGAAGCTTGGTCAATGTAAGCATCAATGCCCAAACCAAAACGGATTGCCAAATCCACCACTTCTTTATTCAATACAGGCAGTACGCCCGGCATAGCTAAATCAACAAGGCTGGCTTGCGTATTTGGGTCTTGACCAAACTCGGTGGATGAACCTGAGAAAATTTTAGAATGGGTTGCAAGCTGAGTGTGAATCTCAATACCAATCACGACTTCCCAACCATCAATCAGGTTTGATTTTGGTTTAGCAGTATTCTTCGCCATTACGCGTTCTCCTCAGCAATTGCAGCGCGTTGAGTATGCCAATCGGTCGCTTGTTGATACTGATGTACCACAGATAGCAGTTGTGATTCAGACCAGTAATTGCCAATTAATTGTAAACCCACAGGCAAGTGATCTTGGTCAAAACCAACAGGCGCACTAATTGCTGGTAAGCCCGCTAAGTTCACTGCGATGGTGTAAATATCACCCAAATACATTTCAACAGGGTCTAAAGACGCGCCAATTTTGTAGGCAGTTGTTGGTGCAGTTGGTGCTGCAATTACATCTACCTGTTCAAAAGCTTTTAAGAAGTCTTGCTGAATTAAACGACGCACTTTTTGCGCTTTCACATAGTAAGCGTCGTAATAACCCGCAGAAAGAGCATAAGTACCAATCAAGATACGACGTTGCACTTCTGCACCAAAACCTTCAGAACGTGAGCGTTTGTAAAGGTCTAAAATATCTTGAGGATTTTCTGCGCGGTAGCCATAACGCACACCATCATAACGAGAAAGGTTAGACGAAGCTTCTGCAGGGGCAATCAGATAGTAAGTTGGCACGTAGCTTTCAGTCATGTTGAGATCAATCTCAACCAATACTGCGCCCAATTCTTCTAATTTTTTTAGTGATTCTTCAACACGTGCTTTCACCGCAGCATCTAAACCAGCCACATTGAAGTATTGTTTCGGAATACCAATGCGTAAGCCTTTGAGCGTTGTTGCATTCAGGTTCGCCACATAATCTTCAACCGCTTTATCCATAGAGGTTGAGTCTTTGGAATCATGACCTGCCATTACATTCATTAAATATGCGCAGTCTTCTGCAGAGCGTGCCATTGGACCTGCCTGATCTAAAGATGATGCATAAGCGATGATGCCGTAACGTGAAACACGTCCGTAAGTTGGTTTGAGACCAGTCAAACCACAGAAAGACGCAGGCTGACGGATTGAACCACCTGTATCTGTACCTGTAGCAAATGGTGCAAGGTCAGCCGCCACGACAGCAGCAGAACCACCTGACGAACCACCCGGTACATGGTCAAGTGCCCATGGGTTTTTGGTCGCGCCATAGAACGAACTTTCAGAGGTTGAACCCATTGCGAATTCGTCCATGTTCACTTTACCCAAAGTGACCAAACCTGCATTTTTACCTTGTGCCACCACAGTTGCGTCATAAGGCGAGATAAAATTGTCCAGCATTTTTGAACCCGCAGAGGTTTTAATGCCTTGAGTACAAAAAATATCTTTATGCGCAACAGGAATACCTGTCAGTGCTGTCGCTTGACCTGCCTGACGCAACGCGTCGGCTGCATCTGCCTGAGCAAGTGCAACCTCATTGGTTACGGTGACATAAGAGCGTACTTGCGGATCAATTTTGGCAATACGTTTTAAATAATGTTCTGTTAGTTCGCGAGAGGAGAATTTGGCTGCTGCTAAACCCTCAGAGATTTCACGAATCGATAAGCGATGTAAATCTGTCATGAGAAAAATTCTTTTACCTTTTTATGAAGTCAATATGTAACAGCCGAATAAATTATTCAATCACACGTGGAACTAGGTACAAGCCATCCTGAACTGCAGGGGCAACAGCTTGATATTGCTCACGATGATTCTGTTCGGTTACGACGTCTTCACGTAATGGTTGCGGGTGGTCAAATGGGCTTTTTAAAGGCTCAACGTCATCGGTATTTATGCCTTTTAAGCTTTCCATCATGCCTAAAATTTTATTTAGACTTTGAGCATACTCAGCAGATTGCGTATCATTGAGTTTAAGACGAGCAAGATGGGCAATTGCTGAAACTGTTTGTGCATTTAAATCTGCAGAATGCTGAGCATCCGAGGTAGACATAACATCACCTAAAATCAGTATTAATAAAAAATTTCAAAATATCGTGCGTTATAATAAGCGATTGACTTGTTCAACGCACCACATTTAGTTAAAGTTGCCAACTTGCGTCCACATAAAGTTTAATCGAGAACGACTCCGTGATTCTAAAACGACTAATTGGCTTGTTTTCGCCAGACCTAGCCATTGATTTAGGTACAGCAAATACACTTATTTATGCGCCAGGACGAGGCATTATATTAAATGAACCGACGGTTGTGGCAATTCGTCACAGCGGTTCACAGAAAATTGTTGCCGCAGTCGGTCTTGATGCCAAACAAATGTTGGGTCGTACCCCTGCAAACATTTCTGCAATTCGCCCAATGAAAGATGGTGTCATCGCTGATTTTGAAGTGACTGAAACCATGCTGAACCAATTTATAGGCAAAGTGCATGAAAAGCGTTTATTTCCACCTGCACCGCGTGTAGTGGTGTGTGTACCATGCAAATCGACTTTGGTCGAGCGCCGTGCAATTCGTGAAGCCGTATTTAATGCAGGTGCACGTGATGTACGTTTAATTGAAGAACCCATGGCAGCAGCAATTGGTGCAGGTATGCCAGTCGAGCAAGCTTGTGGTTCAATGGTGGTAGATGTTGGTGGGGGCACGACAGAAATCGCGATCATTTCATTACAAGGTTGTGTTTATTCAGATTCATTGCGTATTGGGGGCGATGTGTTTGATGAGCAAATCATTAACTACGTGCGCAAGGCACATGGTTGTGTGATTGGTGAAACCACAGCAGAAACCATTAAGAAAGAAGTCGGTATGGCTTTGCCAGATGAAGGTGCTAAACCACTGGAAATTGAAGTGCGTGGCCGTAACTTGGCAGAAGGTGTGCCACGTGCCATTACGGTAACTTCTGATGAAATTACCCAAGCTATTTCTGATCCATTACAAAGTATTGTATCGGCAGTAAAATCTGCACTTGAGCAAACTCCACCTGAACTTTCTTCAGATATTGCAGAGCGTGGAATTGTGCTGACTGGTGGTGGTGCGTTATTGCGTAACCTAGACAAGCTTTTGGCACAAGAAACAGGCTTACCTGTGGTGGTTGCTGAAGAACCATTAACTTGCGTGACCCGTGGTGGCGGTAAGGTCTTGGAATTCTTTGATAATCCAAACCACGATATGTTATTTGTTGGCTAATACATAGGATTCGGCGGTGCAAACAAATCTGTTTTCCAGACAACCGCCATCTTTTCGCTCTTTTATCATTGCGGTCATTACTTGTTTGGTCATCCTGTTTTTTAACTGGCGTGTTCCTCATGTAATTCAACCTGCACGTGATGTCTTGTATGCGGCATATAATCCAATTTATGCCCTTGCAAGCTATCCTGTATTGTCGCGAGAATGGCTAAGTCAACAAAGCAAGTCTGAGGCTCAATTGCGTCGTGAAAATACCGCGATGCAGGCAGAGCTATTACAGGCTCAAGTCCGTTTGCAAAAATTATCTGAACTCTCTGCAGAAAATACCCGCCTGCGTGGTCTACTCGATACTCCTCTAATCATTGATGGACGCATGGAAATTGCCGAAGTGATTGGCACAGATGCCGATCCTTTGCGTCACATTATTGTGATTAACCGTGGTTCACAAAATCAGCTCAAAGTCGGGCAAACCGTTTTGGATGATAAAGGCATTATGGGGCAGATCATTGCGGTGTATCCACACAGTAGCCGTGTCATGTTGCTTTCTGATAAGGAACATTCGCTTTCGGTGCGTTTAGAGCATACAGGCATGCGTGCGATTGTGTCAGGTACTGGCGATTTGGGACGTTTAAAAATGGAATATGTGCCGACCAGTGCCAATATTCAAGTTGGAGAAAAGGTTTATAGCTCAGGCTTGGGCGAGCATTTTCCCGCAGGATATTTGGTTGGCAGCATTACCAAAATCAGCCGACATAATTCTGGTGAGTTTGCACAAATTGATGTGATGCCTGCAGCACAATTGGCGGGTGGTCATCATGTAGTGGTGCTTTTCTCAGAATCTTTAGCGAAGGAGCAGCCAAATGCCAATCGCTAAAATTGGACAAACTCGACTTGGGCAAAACAAGAATAAAGATCCACTGTTTCCGATTATTTTTTCTGTCATAGCTGCATCCGTACTTATGGTGTATCCATTGTCTTATACAGGCTCGGGTTGGCGACCATTGTTTATGTTGATGGTGACCTTGTTTTGGGTGCTTGGGCAGCCAACGTGGTGTGGCATCTGGTTTGCCTTTGGTACAGGCTTGTTTGCAGACTTACTCCTTGATGCTCCTTTGGGGATGAATGCCCTGAGTTTTGTGGTGATTACTTTTGTGGCGCGTTTCCTGACTCGTGAACGCCGTATTATGACGTTTGCGAATTTATGGGTCATCAGTGCAATCGCAATTTTGGCACACCTCGCTTTGATTTGGGTGATGCAAGTCATGGGTGGGATTCAGTTCCCATTTGCGCGTCATTGGCAACCTTTACTAAGTAGTATTTTACTCTGGCCTGTGCTGTATTATTTCTTGCGAAAATGGCGCATTTAATTCTCGCTTCAAGTTCACCGCGTCGTCGTGAACTCCTACAACAGCTCGGACTGGAATTTGAAATTTACAGTCCAGATATTGATGAATCTATTTTAGCGGGCGAAGATGTTGCCACATATGTTGAGCGTTTGGCGTGTGCCAAAGCCGATGCCGTTTTGCAGCTATTTCCTGATGCTATGGTGATTGCTGCCGATACCAGTTTGGGCGTAGATGGGCAGATTTTGGGAAAGCCGGAATCCAAAGTACATGCCTTTGCCATTTGGTCACAACTTTCTGGTCGAAAACATGATGTTTTTTCAGGCGTTTGTGTGCGTACAAAACAGAAAAAATCCAGTATAGTGGTACGTACACAGGTTGAATTTCAATCGCTTAGCCTAGATGATATGGAAAGTTACTGGGCAACAGGTGAGCCGATTGGAAAAGCGGGTGCTTATGCAATTCAAGGCATCGCAGCACGTTATATTCCGCGTATAGAAGGGAGTTATAGTAATGTGGTGGGCTTACCTTTGCATGAAACCGTACAGTTATTACAGACAGTTAAGGCACTAAATTAACTGCTGCACAAAAATTTTTATAATGTTTTGAGTTTTATTATGTCTGACGAGTTGTTGATTAATGTCACACCGATGGAGTGTCGGGTGGCGTTAATTCAAAACGGCACGGTCAATGAATTATTCGTTGAGCGTACCGCCAAGCGTGGTTTGGTGGGTAATATTTATAAAGGCAAAGTCGTGCGCGTGCTGCCAGGTATGCAAGCCGCTTTTGTCGATATTGGCTTATCACGTACTGCTTTTTTGCATATCAATGACATGATTTGGCCGCGCAGCCAACCTACACCGAATGTCTTTGAATTATTGCAGCCTGGGCAAATTCTGACCGTTCAAGTGATGAAAGATATGCTTGGTACTAAAGGTGCACGACTAAGCACTGATCTTTCTATTCCTTCACGTTATTTGGTGTTAATGCCCTATGGTAGCCATATTGGCGTATCACAACGTATTGAATCGAGTGAAGAGCGTGAGCGTCTACGCGGGATCATTGAAACCATTCAGGCCGAGCATAAACTGCCAGGTTCAGTGATTGTACGCACAGCAGCCGAAGGCGTCGATGAGGCCGCCTTAATGCAAGATATGTGTTACTTGGCCAAACTCTGGGAATACATTCAGCGTAAACAAAAAAGTATTGCTGTGCCTTCTTTGATTTTTGAAGAATTACCATTGCCACAACGCGTAATCCGTGATTTAGCGAATGATAACACCGCTAAAATTTATGTCGATTCACGTGAAATTCACGCCAAGTTAAAAGAATTTGTGGATGAGTTTGTGCCCAATATGCACAATCGCCTGATTCATTACCCAGGTGAGCGCCCACTGTTCGATTTATACAATGTCGAAGAAGATATTCAAAAAGCATTGCAAACCCGTGTGGCATTAAAGTCGGGTGGTTATTTGATGATTGATCAAACCGAAGCCATGACTACTATTGATGTAAATACGGGTTCTTATGTCGGTGGTCGCACTTTAGAAGACACTGTATTTAAAACCAATATGGAAGCCACACAGGTCATTGCTCGCCAATTACGTTTGCGTAATTTGGGCGGTATTATCATTATTGACTTCATTGATATGCAAGAAGTGCAGCATCGGGATGAAGTTTTGAGTCAGTTTGAGCGTATGCTTGAACGAGATCATGCCAAGACCAAAATTACCCAAGTGTCTGAGCTAGGCTTGGTCGAGATGACCCGTAAACGTACCCGTGAATCTTTAGAACATTTACTTTGTGAAGCCTGCCCAACTTGTCAGGGGCGGGGATATGTTAAAACAGCAGAGACAGTGTGTTACGAAATTTTTCGAGAAATTTTGAGATATGCACGTGCATTTGAATCACAACGTGGCTTTACTGTCGTTGCGCATCCATCAGTGATTGACCGTTTGTTAACTGCAGAAGCGCCAGCAGTGGCAGATTTAGAGCACTTTATTAGCCGTGTAATTAAATTTCAGGTGGAAAATTTATATACGCAAGAGCAATACGATATCATTCTGAGTTGAAATTGTAACAGGATATCGCTAAACAGTTGTTACATCTGAAATTTTACTTTTTTGAGCGAATTCTCAATACTAAGGATACAGCGTAGCCAAAGCCGAATATCTCCTTCGGTTTAGCAAATGAGGTATGTCATGGGTATGAGTGAAGTAGTAATTCAAAAGAGTTTTAAAGTGTTAGATCGTAAAGTGACACATAACGGTTATATTGTGGATGAGCAAGGTAAAGAAACTCAAATTACCACTGCAATGATTAGCGCAGTTTGTCAGCAATTATTAAAACAGTGTCGTACTATTCAAAAATAAGGGGCAGCAATTGCCCCTTAATTGTTTTGATGGATTGGCCTATCAATCCACGATTTTATTGACCCCTTCAGGTGCATCAATAATCTGTTCAAAACGCTGAATTTCATCTTCCAAGTGCTGCAATAAGTTTTGCATTTTGGGTAAGGCTTGACGACAAGCGGTTAAACCAACTTCCAATTTGTCTAAATAGCTAGTCATGGTAATGTTTAAAGCTTGCCCATCTAACACAATTGAAGCAGGATAAAGCGCATCTAGTTTTGCACCATTCCAATACAAAGGTTCACGCGGACCAGGTACATTAGAAATCACCAAGTTAAAGGCCTGACGCTTTGGCATAATACCTGACAAAATATTTAAACCTGCAGCGCCGTAAACAAAAGCACTATAGTTCATAATCTGATTAGGATTCATGCGCTTAAAACGCTGCTTAGAATTTTGCACACTGCGGCGCACAATTCTTAAACGCTCAAGCGGATCTTCTTTGTGTGTACCTAAGTTGGCTAAAATCATGGTGATTCGATTGGATACTTCAGAATCGTCATCACGAATAGAGGCAGGCACCATCGCAATGAGCGGTTTTTTAGGTAAGGCATATTGGCTGAGTAAATACTCACGTAATGCGCCTGAGCAAATTGCCAGCACCACATCATTAATGGTTACGCCTAAAGCTTTGGCAATACGGTGCAAACGTGCAAACTCAAAAGATTGAGCGGCAAAACGACGTGAGGCGCTCACACGTTGGTTTAAGATGGTGCTTGGTGCTTGGAAGCTGGAGACATAATCAGGGTTACGTCCCATATCTTTGGCAACAGTTTGTGATACTTCATAAACTGCGCGAGGGGTTGCTTCAAACTGACCTTTAAGTCCACCAAAAATTTTCTTTAAACGGCTGACTTTCGGTTCTTTTAGACGTTTAGCACGTGGGCCTTCTACACACCAAGGTGGTACAATTCTTTTTGCATTTTCGTCGTGCGAAAGGGATTTTTCCACCAAACGCATGCCAGCAATACCATCTACCATGGCATGATGAATTTTAAAGAACATCGCAAAACGATTATCTTCAATACCTTCAATAATATGGCAAGTCCAGAGTGGTTTGGCGCGATCAATCAACGAGCTGTGTTCTTGTGAAATATAAGTTAATAATTCACGAATACGGCCTGGCTTTGGCAAGGCGATATGACGGAAGTGATGATCGAGATCGAACTCTTCATCTTCATCCCAAAATAGACCATTGAGCTTATTGTTAAATGGTGCAATAGGCATTGACTTTGAATTGCGAATATCGGCAACCAAGTCTTGAATAAAAGTGTCTGGCGCATGTTCTGGAATTTGGAATAGGAATAATCCACCCACATGCATGGGCTGTTGACGTTTTTCGAGTGACAGGAAAATAAAATCAATAGGGTGTAATGGTCGCATATTCTGGATTGCCTCACTGCAATTTCTACGCCTGTTCTTTGCTGAATAGGCTTTTAGAGTTATATAAGATTTAATTTCAGTATATCTTTTTTATCAAACAAATATAGTGGTTTTTGCGCCATCATCCGTCAATAAAAATCACAGTAGGTGGGTGATTTTTATTGACCTTAATAGGGTAATAGGGTGGAGATTATTTGAGATTTCCTGCATGCAGACCACATTCTTTGTGCGTTGCTTCTTCCCACCACCAACGACCTTCGCGTTCATGTTGGTTTGGGAGCACAGGGCGGGTGCAAGGTTCACAGCCAATCGAAATAAAACCTTTTTCATGCAAACGATTGTATGGAATTTCCATCATGCGAATGTAGTTCCACACGTCACTGCTTGACCAGTTTGCCAGTGGATTGTATTTAATTAGTTGTTTATTTGGACCAGCAAAACCTGCATCGGCTTGTACCACTGGAATATCTTGACGTGTACCTGGGCTTTGATCTTTACGTTGCCCTGTAATCCAGCCATCTAGTGTTGCCAGTTTTTTTCGTAAAGGTTGAACTTTACGAATTCCGCAACATTCCTGATGTCCATCTTCAAAAAAGCTAAACAAGCCTTTTTCTTGTACCAATTGTTGGACTGCTTCGGTTTCAGGAAAGCAAATTTCGATCTCAATATTATAATATTTGCGTACAGTTTCTAAAAATTGATAGGTTTCAGGATGCAAACGTCCTGTATCTAAACTAAATACACGAAATGGCAAACCTAAATTAGACGCCATATCAATCAGTACCACATCTTCTGCACCAGAAAAAGAAATTGCAACTTCACCCTGCTGGTTCAAAGCAAGTTTTAAAATCTCGCTAGGCGATTTGTCAGCATATTCAGTCGCGAGTGCATCAACAATGTCTATGGTGGGAATGGTGTGCATAAGTCTTCCTGCAGTCGGCTTGAGGGCTAATCTTTGTTCTTGAGCGGATTATTTTAATGGAATTCCTAAAAAGGTCTTATCACTAAAAAATAAATGCTTATGAACTAAATAGATTTAAAAAAGAACAAGGCAAAAACCGAATCTTCGGCTATGATAGGGAAAAATTTTTAATGGTATTTTGGGAGAACCCATGGAAATCGTATGTCTTGATCTTGAAGGTGTGTTAGTTCCAGAAATTTGGATTAACTTTGCTAAAAAAACTGGCATTAAAGAACTTGAAGCAACTACACGTGATATTCCTGACTACGATGTGTTGATGACTCAGCGTTTAAATATTCTAAAACAGCATGGCTTGGGCTTAAATGATATTCAAGCGGTGATTGCAGACATGGGGCCATTCCCGGGCGCGAAAGAGTTTGTAGAGTGGGTGAGCACACACTTCCAATTGATTATTCTTTCAGACACGTTCTATGAGTTTGCACATCCGTTGATGAAGCAATTGGGCTGGCCAACCATTTTCTGTCATAAGCTAGAATCAGATGAAAATGGCATGATCACTGCGTATAAATTACGTCAACCAGATCAAAAACGTCAGGCAGTTAAAGCCTTACATGGTTTAAATTTCCGTGTGATTGCTGCGGGTGACTCGTATAACGACACCACGATGCTTGGTGAAGCAGATCATGGTTTCTTGTTTGATGCACCAGACAATGTAATTGCAGAATTCCCGCAATTCCCGGCCATTCATGGTTATGAAGCATTGAAAGAGGCGATTCGTGGTGCTTCGGTACGAGATATTCCTGCTTAATCTGAAGCTGAATACAATAAAGGGCATCATTTGATGCCCTTTGTTTTTTTATGCGATATTAACAGTGAATTGATTTAGAAGCGGTAGCCGATTTTTAGACCATAACCCAATGCATAGTTGTCTTCAAATTCACCAACGTTTTTTGTACCCGTACGTGCAGTGGCATCACCCAACCAGAAGTATTTTACGCCAGCTTGAATAAAGTAGTTTTCTGCAGGGCTGTATTGACTACCTAAGCCAACGCTCCAATAACCCTCAGTCGGACCTAAAGTGGTGACAGGGTTGCCTGCACCAGAGTCATAACCTACAGAAGCAGAACCAGACCAATGACTGTTAAACTTGCGACCCACCCCTACGGTTGCAGACCATTGATCATCTGAATAGTCAATAAGGTTATTGCCAGAAGCTGCATTTAAAAACTTTGGTGTGACCGCAAATTGATCCCAATGTGCCCAACGGATATTGGCAAAAGCTAAAGTGTTGGCTGCAACACCTGTTTGGAAATCAATATTTACTGATTGTGGGGTTATGACATCAAGTTGTGATTCTACATTTAACATTGGCATTAACTTGTGTGTCTCTACCGATTTAGCTTTATGCTTGATTTCGGAGCGATAAGTTACTGATGTTTTAAGTGCGATTTCAGGGATTTGATAAGCAAAGCCTGCGAGCCAACCAAAAGCCTCTTCTTCATGTATTTTAATGTCATAGCCACTTAAAACTTTAGTTGGGTCTTTAGGTGATATATAGGCTTGACCACGTAGGGAGATATCTGCTTCAACAGTTTGCCAAACAGGACCTGCGTAGAAATTCCAGTTTTCTGTAGGTTGGTAACCAATTAAAGCCGTGAGATTGTGTGTTTCTACTTCAACTTTTGTAGCTTCAATTCCATTAGTAAACATGCTCTGTTCTAGGTTATACATCGCATCTGCACCAAATGGTTGGTCATATAAAAGACCTATAGAAATGTGTTCTGTTGCTTGTACTTTAATCGCAGCAGAAGGGAAATAATAATCTTCTGCCATATCGCTGACGTTATTTTTTATAAGATCTTTTCCTTTAACTGTTGGATCTAAAATTGAAATACCAGCTTCTGCATAATTACCCGGTTGTAAAAATGCAGCAATAGATTGACCAGAACGGTCTAAACCAGCAGCAAGCGCAGGTGTAAGTGGGAGAGTACTAAGTAAAATAGCCGAATAGATTTTATTGAGCTTCATGGTCGTTCCCTGATGCTTTATGTAACAAAAAGTGCAGGAAAAGTAACATATTTAAAAAAAGAGTAAATGCTCAACTTTGCAGAATAAATGAACTGAATAAGTTATAAATTGTACTTGATTAGAGTAAATGTACTATTTTTAGGTCTTAAATAAATGAATTTTATTAAATAATTTTTTTAGGGTGATGTTAGGGTAAATATGAGTTTAATTGCTTTAAGTTTGAACATTTGGTTAGCACTTGTATAAAACTGGAAGTTAAAGTGTTTAAAAAACCACCCCGAAGGGTGGTTTTTAAAGATTTGGTAATAATTAATTAGAAGCGGTAGCCCATTTTTAGACCGTAGCCCCAAGCATCATTATCTTCAAAAGTACCAACATTATTAACAGCAGCAGTTTTAGCAGTAGCATCGCCTAGCATAAAATATTTTACACCGCCGGCAATAAAGTAATTAGTTGCTGGACTAAATTGTAGACCTAAACCAACATTCCAATAACCTTCAGTTGGCCCTAAAGTTGTTACTGGATCACCGGCACCGGAATCCCAGCCTACAGATACATTACCAGCCCATTTTTCATTAAATTTACGACCAACACCCAAGGTTGCTGAAATCTGATCATCAGAATAATCAACAAGATTTGCACCCACTAAACCACGTGCATCTGCAGCTTGACCAAAATAATTTGGACGAATTGAAAAATCTTCCCAATTTACCCATCGTACATTAGCAAATGCTACTGTATCAGCCATTACACCTGTTTGAAAATCAAGGTTAACAGACTGTGGGGTAGTTACCGATGTTTTACCTGGAGTAAATAATGGGTTTGATGCAAGATTAAATTGTCCATAGCGAACAGTTTCAGTGGCCTGAAGCTCATGTTCAACTTCTGAGCGATAAGTTAGGGATGCTTTAAGAGCAATTTCTGGAATTTGGTAAGCTAAACCTGCAATCCAGCCTAACTCAGTATCTTTTTTCAATGTTGCATCATAAGATCCAAATGCAGTAGGACCGCCGTAGGCTAAACCACGTAATGAAACTTCACCTTCAGCAGTTTGAATTACTGGACCTGCATAAAAATTCCAATTTTGATTCGGCTGAAAGCCGAATAAGAAAGTTAAATTTTCAGTTGTAACTTCTGCAGATGTGCCACCGGTAGCATCTGTAAAATTTAAATTAGGTGTATTGTATTCAGTATGAGCTCCAAAAGGTTGATCATAAAGTAAACCAAAGGAAAAGTTATCTGTAAGCTGAAGCTTTAACGCTGCTGCTGGAAAGTAATAATCATTTGCCAAATCACCTGTGTCTTGAGACGGTAATCCTGGAGCTAAAGGCGTAGATCGCCCTGATACATCCGCATCTAATACGGAAATACCTGCTTCAAAGTAATTACCCGGTTGCAGGAAGGCTGCAATAGATTGTCCTGAACGGTCCATTGCTGCAGCAAATGCACCTGTCATTGGTACAGTTGCTAAAATCATTGCTGTGCTAAGTGCTTTTAATTTCATTATACATTTCCTTTGGGCTATAAAGTCTTTTATGACAGTTTTTGTTGATGCTTTAAGCTTTCATCTAGGATGATTTCGGCTTGTACAAACCGAGACCATTTGTTACTCCATGTGACAAAAATATCACAATTAAAATAAGAGTAAATGCTCTAGAAAAAAACTATTCAGTATAAAAATTAAACTAAATAGAGTATTTGTTCTAATTGGTGTGGGTTTTTGGTTTGTTGGTGATTGAAATTAAAGAATAAAATTTAAAAATCAATCTTTTGTTTGAGTGTTTTTAATTGGTTAAAAAAAATACTTTTTATCAAAACTCATTTTGTTGCAAGGCATATCTTGCAACAAAATGGGGTGCATTAACGTGGGGTTTTTCCAAGCTTTGCCAAAAGAATGACAGGAATCAGCCCAACCAATACAATTAGCAAAGCAGCCACAGCACCATCTTCATAGGTTCCTCTAGAAGCTTCTGCATATAGCTGGGTGGCGAGCGTTTCCATATTTAGAGGACGGAGCAATAAAGTTGCTGGTAGCTCTTTCATGCAGTCTACAAAGATTAATAAAGCTGCAGAAATAATGGCAGGGCGTAATAATGGCAAGTGCACACGCCATAACAATGCAAAGCTGTTTTGTCCTAAATTACGTGCAGCATCATCAAAAACACCATGAATACGGTTATAGCCTGACTCAATGCCACCTACTGAAATAGCTAAAAAACGCACAGCATAAGCATAAATAAGGGTAAAACTAGTACCGAGAAATAATAAACCTGTGTGTATCCCTAATTTAAACTCTAAAAAATCTGCAACGGCATGATCAATTTTGCCCAAAGCCAACATGAGACCAATGGCTAAAACAGTTCCTGGAATGGCATAGCCTAAGCTAGAAATGCGGCTAAACCAGTTGTGTTTGCTAAAACGTGCCGCACTGACAATAAAGAAACCAATCAAAATGGTGACGATGGTGGCAAGGCTGGCAAGGATTAGTGTGTTGATTGAGGCTTGGATTAGGAAATCTGAAAAGCCTGCATATTGAATGCGTTTGTAAGATTCTACAAGTAAGTGACTGGTGGGAATTAAAAAGCCAATACAAACAGGAATTAAGCCCAAGCCTAATAACACAAGCGCTTTAAGCCCTTTGACCGATTGTGCAGGCATTAAACGGCTGCGTTGAGCCGAGTTCATATAGCGCTGTTTACGTCGTCCTAAACGCTCTACTAACACCAATAAGGTAATAATCATCAACATGAAAATGGCAATTTGTGCAGCACTGGCTAAATCGGACTGATTGGTCCAGGTTGAATAAATCGACAAAGTTAAGGTTTTAATGCCTAAAAATTCTGTTGCACCAATATCATTAATGGTTTCCATTAAAACCAGACTAGTACCCACAGCAATTGCAGGACGTGCCAGTGGAATTGCAACACGTAAAAACACTTGATCGGGTTTTAATCCTAATGTACGTGCAACCTCAATTAAACTGGCCGATTGCATCAGAAACATTGCACGGGTGCTTAAATACACATACGGATACAGCACAAAGCTAAGCAAGAAGATGCCGCCCCAAACGGTACGAATATTAGGAAACCAAAACTGTTGTAATTCTAAATTAAACCCATCCCGCAGGATACTTTGCACAGGGCCAATGGGGTGCAAAATGTCGATATAACTATACGCAATAATATAAGTTGGTACGGCTAAAGGCAGCAGTAAGGCCCAATCTAAAAATGCACGACCTCGGAATTGATACGCTGTTACAATCCATGCGCTGCCTGTACCAATCAGGATGGTGAGAATACCCACGCCCAACAATAAAAACCCTGTTTCTGCCAACGTGTGTGGAATAACATAACGCAGCAGATGCCCCCAAATTTCGCTATCACCTTGTAATGCCGTCCAAATTAAAGCGAGCACAGGTAAACAGGCGAGTAGCGTCAATAACCCACTGAGCGAAAATAAAAAATTAAATTTATTTTTAAGCATTGCAATAGAGGTATTAAATAAGGGGGAGGGAACAGCTGAGCATCTTACAGTGCAAAGCGCTGCACTGTAAGACAAAAGCAGAAAATTTTAGCGGTTAAACTGGACTTTATCGACCAATAAGTTGGCGGCTTTGCGGTGACGTGCAATATCGCTTAAACGAATTGAATCAATATTCAGTTTGCCAAAACTAGCGATAATCGGGTCAATTTTTACCCCAGGTTTGACAGGGTATTCAAAGCCGTTTTGTGCGTAGATGGCTTGCGCATGATCTGAAGCTAAAAACTCGAGCAGTTGTACAGCTTCTTTACGGTTTGGTGCATGTTTAGAAACCACTGCACCCGATACGTTTACATGCGTTCCACCATTTTTAAAACGTGGAAGTACCACGTTAATCGCATTGCCCCAGCGTTGTTGTTCCGCATCACCTGTACGCATCGTGCCGACATAATAGGTGTTGGCAACGCCAATATCACAAATTTTACCTAAAATATCACGTGCCACATCACGGTCACCACCGCTGGCTGGGCGAGCTAAATTGGCTTTCACACCACGCAACCAAGTTTCGGCTTGTTTTTCACCATGATGGGCAATATAAGCCGCAATCAAAGCGGTGTTATATGGATGGTTGCCTGAGCGAATACAGATTTTATTTTTCCATGTTGGATTGGCTAAATCTTCATAAGTAATCGCATTAAGCGGTGTACGGTCTTTAGAGGCATAGACGGCACGTGCACGCATCGACAAGGCATACCAATGACCATTGGCAGCACGTAAATTGGCAGGAATTGCACTATTTAAGGTTTTAGAACTCACGCGCTGAGTTAAACCACTTTCAACCAAATCAACCAAATTTCCAAAATCTACAGTCAACATAACGTCGGCAGGAGAACGACGGCCTTCTGCTTTCACACGTTCTAATAAACCATCTTTAATAAAAACCGTATTCACTTTTACCCCAGTTTTTTGGGTAAATTCAGTCAATAAAGTTTGAATGAGCACAGGTTCACGTGTGGTGTATAAATTGACTTCCGCTGCTTGTGCGACACTTGTACCAAATGCAAGTAAACCTGTAACAAGTAATGATAAATTCGACAATGGTTTCATACAGTATTCCTAATTAAAAATTTAAACCTGAACAGTAGCTTGAGTAGAAGATGAAGCAGTGGGTGATTGCTCATCAGAAGCCAAGTAATAACAGTTGTTTAAATCGACAGAAACATAGACCTGGTCAGTAGGTTGAATATCTTGAAGATGACTGACTTGTGCTAAAAGCGTGAGATCATGATCGCGTAGTTTTAGATGCAGTTGTTGCGCATGCCCCATAAAACTGGATGACACAATGCTTGCTGGCAACGCATTTTCACTTGGTGTTTGGCTGATACGTAATTGATGCGGGCGGAAGCAGCAGACCAGTGAATCTTGAGCGGTGGTATGTTCTGGTAAATCTATCTTGCCAAATACAGTGTGAATTTCTTGCTGCTTGATTTGCACTGGAATTTCATTCAATGCAGAAAAATAACGTGCAGCAAACAAGGTTTTCGGTTGTAAATAAAGTTGTTTCGGTGAACCAATTTGAATAATTTGCCCTTGGTGCATCAAAATAATTTGATCGGCAATTTGCAGTGCTTCTTCTGGGTCATGTGTCACGATAACCGTAGTCGTTTTAGTTTGTTTGAGCAGTTGAATGGTGTTTTGACGAATTTGATCACGCAGGCGATGATCCAAATTTGAAAAAGGTTCATCCATTAACAAGACTTGTGGTTCTGGTGCTAAGGCACGTGCTAAGGCAACGCGTTGTTGTTCGCCGCCTGAAAGTGTATATGGATAGCTGTCTTGATGATGCAACATAGAAACATGGGCTAAAGCTTGTTTCGCAATAGTTTCCCGCTGCGCTTTGGGAAATTTCTTTAAGCCAAAGATAACATTGTCTAACACACTTAAATGTGGAAAAAGTGCGTAATCCTGAAAAACTAAACCAATATGGCGAGCTTCTGCAGGAATCTGTGCTTGTTCACTCCACAAGGTATTCTGTTCTAGTTGAATTGTGCCGCTGCTAGGTGTTTCCAAACCTGCAATCAGACGCAGCATCGTGGTTTTGCCACAGCCTGAATGACCTAATAAACATACAATTTGTCCACTCATTGCCGACCATGTTGCTTGTTGCACTGCAAAACGCGAGCCAAACTTTTTACTGAGCTGTTGGATCGTCAAGACATTGGCAGGTTGAGCAGCGTACGCATTCATAGTTCATTCACACGACAAATTTCGTGCTCAAATAATAACTAAGAATTCTTCTCATGTAGAGTCTTTTTATCATTTAGAATGTAAATGATGTAGCTTTTGCTACAAAAAGTTGAAATATCAACTGAAAACAATAGGTTGGAATTTAAATTATTTTAAGTGCAGCACTTTATTTATGGGCTATTAAAAGGGGGGCTTAAAAGCAAAAAGTTACTGCCGAAGCAATAACTTTTTAATTTTTAGAAATCTGTACTATGCGTACTATGCAAATTAAGATTTTTTCGCATTAAGCACTTTATATAAAATGTACATCAAGACCACCCATACAGGAATCATAATGACAGATTCTTTAAAGCCTTGAGTCCACATAATATAAAGTACCACTGCAATAAACGCTAAAACTAAATAGTTGCTCAATGGTGACCATAGCGCAGGGAACTTGGTTGGAATCGCTAATTTTTTCAGTGTGCTAGTAAATTTGAGGTGAGTCAAACTGATCATCGCCCAGTTTAAAACCAATGCACCCACGACAATATACATGAGGTGGCTTAAAGCTTCTTCAGGAACAAAGTAGTTCAACAATACACAGCCGAAAATTAATACTGCAGAGAATAATACTGCTGGAATTGGCACACCTTGTTTATTCACTTTCAGGAAAATCTTTGGTGCGTTGCCTTGTTTGGCTAAACCAAACAGCATACGGCTGTTGGCATACATCCCACTGTTATATACAGAAAGTGCCGCAGTCAAAATCACGAAATTCAGTAAGTGAGCTGCCCATTCAATGCCCATTTGACTAAAAATCATTACGAATGGACTTTTATCTAACCCACCTAAATCTAACTGATTCCAAGGCACTAATGATAATAGAATGGTGAGTGAACCGATATAGAAAACCAGAATACGGAACACCACTTGATTAATGGCTTTAGGAATGGTTTTTTCAGGATCTTGCGCTTCTGCGGCTGCCATACCAATTAACTCAATGCCGCCAAAGGCAAACATGAGGAATGCAAGCATAAAGAACAGACCTTCAAAGCCATTCGGGAAGAAACCACCATGCGTCCAAAGGTTGCTGAATGATGCGGTTGAATTGGCATCTGCAGAAAGTAAGAGATATAAACCAAAGACAATCATCGAAACCACAGCTGCGACTTTAATGATTGCTAGCCAGAACTCTGATTCACCGTAGAACTTTACATTGCCCAAGTTAATAATGGTAATTACAATGAAAAAAAACAGTGCAGAAGTCCAAGCAGGAATATGCGGCCACCAATAGTTAATATATTTGGCAACTGCGGTGAGTTCTGCCATTGCCACCAAAATATACAAAATCCAGTAATTCCAACCTGCTAAAAACCCGGGGAATTTACCTGCATATTTATAGGCAAAGTGACTGAATGATCCTGCAACGGGCTCATGAACAATCATTTCCCCCAATTGGCGCATAATTAAAAATGCAATAAGACCACCAATGGCATAACCCAAAATAATAGAGGGGCCAGCAGATTGGATGACCTGCGCGGAACCTAAGAATAAGCCTGTACCAATTGCGCCACCCATGGCAATCAATTGAATATGGCGGTTCTTTAAGCCACGCTGAAGTTGTGAAGACTCGTTGTTCAAAGTATTCAGCCCGACAAATGAAAAAGTGACAAGATTGTAATAGATCAAATTTCATTAGCCTAGTAGCTAGGTAGTTATGAGTTAAATTTATGTAAATTATAAAAATAAGTTTATTGGTTTTTTATTTTAAAAATTAGTATAATTAATCTCTGTACACGACAAATTTCACAGAACCCTTATCCTATCAGGATTCTGCCTTCTTAAAATTGCCAAAATTTCCTTAAACTCTTCTTTTTTCCCAAAACCAATTAAACGCTGAATCGCCATTTGAACATAGTCTAAACCATAGCGAAATAAACTCATTGAGAGTCGTCCATGCTTCTTTATTTTTATCGCTTTTTTTTGATCATGTTGCCATTCACCCGTTAAGTAACACCAACAGAAGCTTATAGCTAACACCGCAATCAATTTTTTCACTCGTCTAGGGTCTGTCAAGCGCGTATTTTCAAGATTAAACCCGCGTCCTTTGAGACAACTGAATAAGGTTTCAATTTCCCAGCGTAATGCATAATCCTGAATAGCATTGGCATTAAACTGAGGAGAAACGACGAGTAAAAGCTCTCCATTTTCTAACTGTAGTGCACTTATATATAGTTTCACCCGACCAACCAAAATCCGTCGTTTACGACATTCAATTTGACCAACTTTAAGATGGCGAAATAAATCACTAATTTTATGATTCTTTCCTAAATGATTGGTGACAATGAAGTTTTTTTAACACGAATGCAGAAGTTGATGTCTTGTTCAATTAACCATGTAAACCACTGCTCACCGATAAACTCTCTGTCTGCGAACACATTCACAATACGGTCTTTACCAAAAATGGCTATAAAGCGTTGAATCAAAGCAATGCGCTCTTTCGTATCTGAATTTCCACGTTTATTAAGCAATGTCCAAAGGATAGGTATCGCTATTCCACGATAAACGATTGCGAGCATCAGGATATTAATATTTCGTTTTCCCCATTTCCAATTGGTTCTATCTAAAGTCAGTTGCACTTGGTCGAATGAAAACATATTGAAAATCAACTGAGAAATTTGACGATAATCAAAATACTGACCTGCAAAGAAGCGCTGCATACGTCGATAAAATGATTGTGGTAAGCACTTGATGGGCAAGGCTTTAGATGCAGAAGAAAGATTACATGTTTGCTTTAAAATAATCACAAGCATGATGAGCGCAAAGCACTTTAAATGTGACTTGTTCCATTTTAGAGATTTGTTTAAGATAAGATATAACTCATTGAGATGTGTCATAGTATTCGTCGTTAGAAAACAATTATTATGACATTATTTCAATGAGTTATCTATTTTTGTCGTGTACAGAGATAATTAATATATTAATTTTATTTTTACCATATAAATCAAGATGACTGGTTAGGGTAAATTTTACCAAATGTTGTTTTTTTATACTTAAGTCAAGGCCGCGATACCTTTTGAATAAAAACCGTTATGATGCAAAAAGGTCTTTTTATATGGCCATAACAATCAGAAAACAAGGGAATAAAATTCATGCGTTTTGCACCACAAGTTAAAATTCCAGCAACATATATGCGTGGCGGTACCAGTAAAGGCGTATTTTTTAAACTTGACGATTTACCTGAAGCAGCGCAGCAGCCAGGCAAAATTCGAGATCAAATTTTGTTGCGTGTAATTGGCAGTCCAGACCCCTACGCCAAGCAAATTGATGGAATGGGTGGTGCGAGCTCGAGTACCAGTAAAACCGTGATTTTAGCCAAAAGTACTCAACCCGATCACGATGTTGATTATTTGTTTGGACAAGTTTCGATTGATCAGCCATTTGTAGATTGGAGTGGTAACTGCGGTAACTTAACAGCTGCAGTCGGGGCGTTTGCAATCAGCAACAGCTTGGTCGATGCCAGTAAAATTCCAGAAAACGGTATTTGTACCGTACGCATTTGGCAAAAAAATATTGAAAAAACCATAATCGCGCATGTGCCAATGATGAATGGTCAGGTGCAAGAAACGGGTGATTTTGAGTTGGATGGCGTGACTTTTCCTGCCGCAGAAGTACAAATTGAATTTTTAGACCCTGCCGATGATGGCGAAGAAGGTGGGGCAATGTTCCCCACTGGAAATGTAGTGGATACTTTGCGTGTGCCAGATATTGGAACATTCCAAGCGACTTTTATTAACGCGGGTATTCCCACAATTTTCCTCAATGCAGAAGAAATTGGCTATACAGGCACAGAACTGCAAGATGCAATCAATGGTGATGCGCAAGCATTGGCTCGTTTTGAAACTATTCGCGCTTATGGGGCTAAACAAATGGGGTTGATTCAGGAAATTGCTGAAGCTGAAAAACGTCAACATACGCCAAAAATTGCCTTTGTTTCTGCCCCAAAAAGTTATGTATCTTCAAGTGGCAAACAGATTCAGGCTGAAGACACTGATTTGTTGGTCCGTGCATTGTCGATGGGTAAATTACACCATGCCATGATGGGCACTGCAGCTGTCGCAATTGGTACAGCTGCAGCTATTCCAGGAACTTTGGTTAACTTGGCTGCAGGCGGGGGCGAGCGAGAAGCTGTACGTTTTGGACATCCATCAGGTACGCTTCGTGTGGGTGCGCAAGCTGTACAGGAAAATGGACAATGGCAAGTGAAAAAAGCCGTGATGAGCCGTAGTGCGCGTGTATTAATGGAAGGTTGGGTGCGCATACCTGCGGAAACATTAGAATAAGTTTTGCTTTGAGCAAATAATAGCTAACTAAATACAGCCTCTATCTCGATAGGGGCTTTTTTATGGCTGGAATGTTATATCAGTTCAGTTAAGGCTTAAAAAACTTTGAATTATAGGTACAATGCAGCTACACAGGTAGCTTACTGCTTATTAGACATGAACCAATCACTCGAGGCGAATGTGTCATCTCTTCACGATTTACAGGCGCATGCATTAACCGCAGCCCAACAACGTATTCAGCCAGACTTGCTTACCGCTTTAGAGGCTTTTGCATTGCCAGAACCGTTAAAATCTGCTGTGCATCATGCAGTCATGTTGGGTGGAAAACGTGTTCGTCCTGCCTTGTGTTATGCCACTGCAGCATTAAGACCGAATCAAAACTCTGCTGCGGTACGCCGTGCTGCGGTTGCGATTGAACTCATTCATTGCTATTCATTGGCTCATGATGATTTGCCATGTATGGATAATGACTTATTGCGTCGTGGGCAACCGACATGTCATGCAGCGTTTGGTGAAGATACTGCGCTGCTGGCAGGCGATATTTTGCAGTCGATGGCATTTGAAATCTTAGGTAGCCGATTGTTTGATCAGTCTGCTGCAGTTGATCAAGGCATTGTGCTTAAACAGATGCAAATTTTAGCCACCGCTTCTTCAAAAATGGTGTGTGGACAGGTTTTAGATTTGCAGTCTGAAGGTAAACAGGTGGATCAGGCGACTTTGGAAAATATCCATCGTAATAAAACAGGTGCGTTAATTTCTGCAGCCGTGATGATGGCAGCGGTGACCGTGTTCGATGGGCGAGATAAAGCGATTCCGCAATTACGTGAATATGCACAGGCGATTGGTTTAGCCTTTCAGGTACAAGACGATATTTTAGATATTATTTCGGATACTGAAGTATTGGGTAAAACTGCAGGGAAAGATCAAGAAGTTGAAAAATCGACTTATCCTGCACTTATGGGCTTGGAAAAAGCACAAGCTTATGCACAAGAATTGCACGATCAAGCCTTTGCTGCATTAACATATTTTAAAACTGACAACGTCTTAGCATTAAAGCAGATTTCAGAGTTTTTATTGTCACGTAAAAGCTGAATTATTTTAGATAGGGAGCTTATGGCTCCCGATACCTAAAAGCGAGCAGATGCTCGCTTTTTTTTGCTTTATGGAAAGTGTTAGCTGTTTTAAACGACACACTTTAATGCAGATTCTATATGGCTTTATTCTTGAAGCGTTGCATCAGGTGGCAAAATTACTTTGCCTTGTTTTAAGCTGTCTAAAGCTTCACGATTAAAATCGACCAACAAAGAATTGTTTTGTGGATCAATCGCATAATGGCTAATTAGTTTTTGATCGCCCTGTAAGGTTTCAAGGCGGTATTCATCTGCAATATTCATAATGCCGTCTAAATTGATGGTGGCAGATGCTTTGTCTTGGCGAAATAATTCATAAATATCACGCAGGTCAAAAATTGCATTTTGTGCATCAGGATGCTTTTCAAAATAATTTTGCAAATGACGAATAAATAATTGCGCAAACATAAAGTAATTTGGTTTGTGGGTATAGTCTAAGCTCATGTGTTTACTCCTTATTATTCAGATTTTTAATGCTTACTAGGAATAGCACACTCTGGGCGAAAAATTAAAGAAACTCAGGGCTTAAGTTGCAAAAAATACACAAACTTTTGTGTGGCTTAAACTAAGCTGAAACCTGAAGTTGCGATGATCTCTCTATAAATTTAAAAACTTTGCAACGAAGCGCTTAATTGGTGTTATGGAAAAAATAATCACAACTGATTTATCTATTTATTAAAGCGATTAAGAGCCCTGCTGAGTAGTGGAATTCTAAAATATCAAGTATTTGAATAAAAAATCATCCGAAAGACTAAGACTTATGAACTAGCAAGTGAAATCATAAATCAGGTACAATTGGCGTGATTAATTTTGTGTTTGGTGTATTTGAAGGCCAATACATACATTCTTTGTTAATAAATAGGCCTGCCAGGAGTTATCCCCGCATGAGTGCCATTACTCCATACGAATGGGCAATTATTGCCTTCGTGATCGGCGTTACATTTTTATGCGTCTTTATGCTGACTGTTCCTTTACTCCTTGGGGGTAAATCATGGGGGCGTGCGAAGCAAGAGCAGTTTGAGTCGGGTGTTGTAGGTGCTGGTGGAGCACGTATCCGCTTATCTGCAAAGTTCTATTTGGTTGCAATTTTCTTCGTTGTTTTCGACTTAGAAGCACTTTATCTATACGCATGGGCAGCTTCTGTTCGTGAAGTAGGTTGGGTGGGCTTTGCAACGGCTGCTGTATTTATTTTAGTTTTACTCGTTGGCTTAATTTATGAATTATCAACCGGTGCGCTGAACTGGGCGCCATCTGATAAGCGTAAAGCAGCAGGGATTAAACCTAAAATTGGTTCGCCAAATATGGATCTTGCAGAAATCACACGCTTTAACTCAATTGAAGAATTGGTAACGGACCCTACCGGTCAAATTCCAGCTCAATCCTCTGGTCGTGTAAAAAAATCTGCGACTACCTCATCTGACAAGGAGTAACTCGGGATGAAATATACCTTAACCCGTGCGAATCCCGATGCTGATCAATATCCACTTCAAGAGCGTCAGATCGTAACCGATCCGCTTGAAGAAGAAGTGAATAAAAATGTGTTCATGACTCGTTTAGAGGACTTGGCACATACAGCAGTAAACTGGGGACGTAAGAACTCAGTTTGGCCGTTTAACTTTGGCACATCGTGCTGCTACGTTGAGTATGCAACCACCTTAACAGGTGTGCATGACTTGTCACGTTTTGGTGCAGAGGTTATTCGTGCTTCACCGCGTCAGGCAGACTTAATGATTGTTGCAGGTACGTGTTTTGTGAAAATGGCACCTGTAATTCAGCGTTTGTACGAGCAAATGCTTGAGCCTAAATGGGTCATCTCAATGGGCGCCTGTGCAAACTCAGGTGGTATGTACGACATTTATTCAGTTGTGCAAGGTGTGGATAAAATCATTCCTGTGGATGTGTATATTCCGGGTTGCCCACCGCGTCCTGAAGCATTAATCCAAGCATTGATGTTATTACAAGACCAAATTCAATTAGAGCGTCGTCCGTTATCTGCGGTGATTGGTGATGATCTTAAGCCAGTGTATAAGCCGAAGATGATGCCAGAACGTGACCGTAAGAATGCACAGCGTATTGCGGTGAAAAACTTACGCTCTATGGATGAAATTAAATAATTTAAACGTACAAATATTGATGCACCCGACGGGTGTAGTTGTCGTTTAGGTTGACTGAATTTGTATTAAATAGGAAGCCAAGCCAATGGCTGAAACTGACATTGCTATGCCAGAATCAACTGCAGTTGATTCACGCCCAGCATTTGCAATTGTAGAAGAGCTCAAAACCAAATTTGGTGAGAACTTCTACGTGCAAACGACTTTTGAAGATTTTCCAACAGTCTGGGTTGAGCGCGCACGTGTACAAGAAGTTTTAATGTTCTTGCGTACAGTGTCACGTCCATACGTGATGTTGTTCGACTTGTCTGCGGTAGATGAGCGTTTGCGTACTCACCGCGATGGTCTACCTGCGTCTGACTTTACTGTGTTCTATCACTTGTTATCGCTTGAGCGTAACACGGACATTCGTATTAAAGTTGCGTTGAATGAGAGTGATCTCAACATTCCAACAGCAACCAACATTTGGCCAAATGCCAACTGGTACGAGCGTGAAGCTTACGATATGTTTGGTATCAACTTCGAAGGGCATCCAATGCTTCGTCGTATCTTGTTGCCAACATATTGGGAAGGTCATCCGTTACGCAAAGAGTATTCTGCACGTGCAACGGAATATACACCGTATATGCAGAACCAAGCCAAACAAGACTTCGAGCAAGAACACCTTCGCTTTGTGCCTGAAGATTGGGGCTTAAAGCGCGGTAATAAAGACGAAGACTTCATGTTCCTGAACTTGGGTCCTAACCACCCATCTGCGCACGGTGCGTTCCGTGTAATTTTGCAGTTGGATGGTGAGGAAGTGAAAGACTGTGTGCCAGATATCGGCTATCACCACCGTGGTGTGGAAAAGATGGCTGAGCGTCAAACTTGGCATTCATTCATTCCGTATACAGACCGTGTGGACTACTTGGGTGGTTGTGCCCAAAACATGCCGTATGTCATGGGTGTGGAACAACTGGCAGGCATTACTGTGCCAGACCGCGCACAATGTATCCGTGTCATGATGTCGGAATTGTTCCGTATCAATAACCACTTATTGTTCATTGGTACTGCAATTCAGGATGCGGGCGGTATGACCCCTGTATTCTATATGTTCGCAGACCGTCAAAAAATCTACGATGCGATTGAAGCTATTACGGGTTACCGTATGCATCCAGCATGGTTCCGTATCGGTGGTACCGCACACGACTTACCAAACAACTGGCAACACCTGATTCGTGAAATCTTAGAGTGGATGCCAAAACGTATGAACGAATACTACACTGCGGCATTACGCAACTCGGTATTCATGGGTCGTACGCAAGGCGTAGCGCAGTATGATGCGAAATCTGCCTTGGCTTGGGGTGTGACAGGTACTGGTTTACGTGCAACAGGTATCGACTTTGATGTGCGTAAATACCGTCCATACAGTGGTTATGAAAACTATGACTTCGAAGTACCTGTAGAGTACGAAGGCGATGCTTACGCTCGTGTACTGGTTCACTTCCGTGAAATCGAAGAGTCATTGAAAATCATCAAACAATGTCTAGATAACATGCCATCTGGTCCATATAAAGCAGACCATCCATTGGCTGTTCCACCACCAAAAGATAAGACATTACAAGATATTGAAACCCTGATTACGCACTTCTTAAGCGTGTCTTGGGGTCCTGTAATGCCTGCTGGTGAAGCATCTGTAATGGCAGAAGTGGTGAAAGGTGCATCGAATTACTACTTGACTTCAGATAAGTCAACGATGAGTTACCGTACCCGTATTCGTACACCAACTTTCACGCATTTACAGCAAATGCCTTCTGTGATTAACGGCAGTCTGGTATCTGACTTAATCATTTATTTAGCGACCATTGACGTCGTAATGGCAGACGTGGATCGCTAAGGGGTAAACGCATTATGATGATTTTGACTGATAAAAAGCCACGTGTGAATGTTGAAGGGATTTTGACTGCGGAAGAAATCCATGAAATTGAACATCACATTGGTCATTATCCGTACCCACGTGCAGCATCTTTAGATGCCTTGAAGTGTGTACAGCGCCGTAATGGCTGGGTAGATGATGCGCAGTTAAATGCGATTGCACAGCTTCTAACCATCAGCGTTGCTGATTTAGAAGGTGTCGCAACATTCTATAACCGTATTTATCGCCAGCCTGTAGGTCGTCACGTGATTTTATTGTGTGACTCGATTGCATGCTTTTTGATGGGTGCAGAAACACTTGCAGAAGCATTCCAGCGTGAATTAGGCATTCAGTTTGGTCAAACGACTGCAGATGGTCGTTTCACGTTATTGCCAATTTGCTGTTTAGGAAATTGCGATAAGGGTCCAACCTTGATGATTGATGAAGATACTCACGGTTTAGTTGAGGTGACATCGGTGCAACAGTTATTGGAGAAGTATGTATGAATACCGAACCAAGACCAATTTATGGTGACGGTAACCCAGAAACGCATCCATTAACTTGGCGTTTAAGCAAGCAAGAGCACGTGCGTAATGCAGATGATTACGAAGCCCTAGAAGGTTATGCAGGTTTTAAGAAAGCGATTTCTATGCCGCCTAAAGATGTGCTTGAAGTCATTAAAGCTGCGACAGTAAAAGGTCGTGGTGGTGCAGGCTTCCCAGCAGGGATCAAATGGTCACTGATGGCGCCAAACGACAATTCAGGTCCACGTTACCTGATTTGTAATGCCGATGAGATGGAACCGGGTACTTTCAAAGACCGTTTGTTGATGGAAAAACTTCCACACCAACTGATTGAAGGTATGCTGATTGCTGCGTACACGCTTGAAGCAACCCACGGCTATATCTTTATTCGTGGCGAATACATCGAAGCTGCACAGTACTTAAATGAAGCGATTGAGCAAATTCGTGCCAAAGGTTATTTGGGCGAAAACATTTTAGGTACTAACTGGGGCTTTGAACTATACGTGCACACGGGCGCAGGCCGTTATATCTGTGGTGAAGAAACCGCATTGATTAACTCGCTTGAAGGTCGTCGTGCTAACCCACGTACTAAACCACCATTCCCGCAAGTTGCAGGGGCATGGGGTCGTCCAACGATTGTCAACAACGTAGAAACCTATAACAACTTACCTGCAATCATGTTGCGTGGTGCAGAGTGGTATATCGGTTTATCTGCAGGTAAATCGAAAGACCCTGGCACAAAAATTTACGGTGCTTCTGGTAAGGTGAAATTCCCAGGTCTATGGGAGCTTCCATTTGGTACGACTGCACGTGAAGTAATTGAAGACTATGCGGGTGGCATGCGTGATGGCTTGAAGCTAAAAGCATGGTTACCGGGTGGTGCATCTACCGACTTCTTGGCAGCAGAACACATTGACTTGCCAATGGATGCAGAAAGCATCATGAAGGCAGGTTCACGTTTAGGCACGTGTTTGCTTATGGTGGTCGATGAAACCCAATGTATGGTTTCTGCAACCCGTAACTTAGAAGAATTCTTTGCGCGCGAATCATGTGGTTTCTGTACCCCATGTCGTGATGGTTTACCGTGGGCTGTAAAAGCACTCAAAGCAATTGAAAATGGCGAAGGGAAAGAAGAAGACATTCAACATCTTCAAGAACTCACCAAAAAATTGTGGATTGGTAAGACCTTCTGTGCTCACGCACCAGGTGCGATGGAGCCATTAATGGGCGCACTCAAATATTTCCGTGGCGAGTTTGAAGCAAAAGTGGCAAATAGCCGTCCTGCTGCTCAAGCTAGCAACGTAGAACAAGCTTAAGGAATTCGACTATGGCTACAATTCATGTCGATGGAAAATCGTACGAAGTCAATGGCTCGGAAAACTTGCTGCAAGCATGTTTGAGCCTTGGGATCGACATTCCGTACTTTTGTTGGCATCCATCCTTAGGTTCTGTCGGTTCTTGCCGTCAATGTGCCGTGACCCAATATGCGAACCCTGAAGATACTCGTGGTCGCTTGGTGATGTCATGTATGACACCTGCTGCTGACAATACCTATATCTCGATTGAAGACAAGGAAGCAACTGAGTTCCGTGCTTCAATTGTAGAGTTCTTGATGACCAACCACCCACACGACTGTCCAGTCTGTGAAGAAGGTGGTCACTGTCATTTACAAGATATGACTGTAATGACGCAGCATGACCGTCGTCGTTATCGCTTCACCAAACGTACGCACTATAACCAAGAGCTAGGTTCGTTCATTGCACATGAAATGAACCGTTGTATCGCATGTTATCGTTGTGTGCGTTACTACAAAGACTATGCAGGCGGTACAGACTTTGGCGTTTATGCCAACGCATCACGTGTGTACTTTGGTCGTCCTGAGTCGGGTACTTTAGAATCTGAATTCTCTGGCAACTTGACTGAAGTATGTCCAACAGGTGTATTTACCGACAAAACACACTCTGCACGTTATAACCGTAAGTGGGATATGCAATATGCGCCAAGCGTATGCCAAGGCTGTTCTTCTGGCTGTAACATCTCTCCGGGTGAGCGTTATGGCGAATTGCGTCGTGTAGAAAACCGCTTTAACGGTGAAGTTAACCAATACTTCCTGTGCGACAAAGGTCGTTTCGGTACAGGTTATGTGAACCGTGAAGATCGTCCACGTCAGCCACAGTTCCGTAACGGTGCGAGCGTAGAAACCGTTTCTGTAGATACTGCGCTTGATACGATTATTGCCAAAGTTCAAGGCAAAAAAGTTTTGGGTATTGGTTCACCGCGTGCATCGCTTGAATCAAACTTTGCTTTGCGTGAGTTGGTTGGCCAAGACAACTACTCAACAGGTTTATCGCAAAAAGAGCAAAACTTGGTTGAACTTGCAGCTTCAATCATGCAAACCGAAGGGATTTACAACCCGGGTATGCGTGAAATTGAAGACTACGATGCTGTGTTAATTTTGGGTGAAGATTTAACCCAAACTGCACCACGTATGGCATTGTCTGTTCGTCAAGCGGCGAAAAACAAAGCCAAAGAAATGGCGGCAGAGCGTCGTACTCCAGACTGGTTGGCTGAACCTGTGCAACGTATTGCGCAAGATGCAAAATCACCAATTTATATTTTAGCTGCAACGCAAACTCGTTTAGCCGATGTTGCCACTGGTGAAGTTGTTGCATCTCCAAACGACATTGCACGTTTAGGTTTTGCCATTGCTGCTGCGGTAGTAGGTGACGTGATCACAGGTTTAGATAACGATGCCAAAGCATTTGCACAAACTATTGCCGACACGTTAAAAGCTGCGAAAAAGCCATTGGTGATTTCAGGTACAAGCTTACAAGAAGCTGCCATTATGGAAGCGGCTGCACAAGTGGCACAAAACTTGGGTGCAAACGCAGGTTTAACCCTAACTGTGCCAGAAGTGAACTCAATGGGCTTGGCAATTTTAGGTGGTCAAAGCTTAGAGCAAGCATTTGCACAAGATTATGATGCTGTGATTGTGGTTGAAAATGACTTATACCGTCGTTTACCTGCGGCACAAGTTGATGCCGCTTTGGCAAAAGCACAAGATGTAATCGTGTTAGATCATGCTGAAACAGCAACAGTGCAAAAAGCCAACATCGTACTTTCTGCAGCAAGCTTTGCTGAGGGTGATGGTACTGTAGTGAGCCAAGAAGGTCGTGCTCAACGCTTCTTCCAAGTGTATGACCCAAGCTACTACAAACCTGAACTAGCAATCAAAGAATCTTGGCGCTGGTTACACGCACTTGAAACAGGCTTAAAAGGTAAAGCAATTTCTTGGACTGTTTTAGATGACGTGATTGAATCTGTTGCGAAAAATATTCCAGCACTTGAAGCAATTCAGGATGTTGCACCAGATGCAGGTTTCCGTGTACATGGCTTGAAAGTTGCGCGTGAACCACGTCGTTACTCAGGTCGTACTGCAATGCGTGCGCCGTTATCTATTCACGAGCCAAAACAACCTGTCGATGTCGATTCTGCACTAACTTTCTCTATGGAAGGTTATGTTGGTAACCAAACACCATCGGCACTTGTACCATTTGCATGGTCTGCAGGTTGGAACTCACCACAAGCTTGGAACAAATTCCAAGACAATGTGGGCGGTCACTTAAAAGGTGGTGATTCAGGCATTCGTTTATTCGATCGCTTAGCAAAACGTCCTGCACGTAGCTATGTGGCACCAGCACCTGTGCTAGCTAATCCTGAAAGCTTCCGTTTAATTCCAATGCATCACATTTTTGCATCGGGTGAATTTACGGTGAAAACACCTGTAATGGAAACGCGTATTCCTGAAGCTGTATTTGCTGTAGGCACGCAAGATGCGCAGCGTTTGAATGTACAAGATGGTCAAACAATTACCGTACAAGCAGGTGAAACGTCTATCGTACTGCCAGTACAAGTGATTGAATATTTACCTACAGGTTATATTGGCTACCCAATTGGTCTTGCACCAACGGTATCTCTTGCAGAGCCTGTTTCAGTCGCGGTAGGAGTGTAATTCATGCAACAAGAATTAATCCGTCAGACGCCGCTGTGGGCTGAGAACTGGCCAATTGCCTATTCAGTCATTCAAGCGATTGTCATTTTACTGGTTGTGGTATTGATTGCTGCACTCATGTCTTTTATTGAGCGTCGTTTACTGGGCTTATGGCAAGACCGTTATGGTCCGAACCGTGTAGGTCCAGGCGGTATGTTCCAGATTGTTGCCGACATGCTTAAAATCATGTTCAAAGAAGACTGGACACCTAAATTTGCCGACAAACTAACCTTCCGTATGGCACCAGCAGTTGCAATGGCAACTGCGGTACTGTCGTTCATGGTTATTCCTGTATCACCTTATTTAGGTGTTGCAGACATGAGCATTGGCCTGTTGTTCTTTATGGCAATGGCTGGTATTGCAGTCTATGCGGTGTTATTTGGTGGTTGGTCATCAAACAACAAATACGCATTGCTTGGTGGTCTACGTTCAGCAGCTCAAACCATTTCGTATGAAGTGTTCTTGGGTATTTCACTTATGGGTGTGGTTGCAATTGCAGGCTCATTCAACATGCGTGAAATTGTTGAAGCGCAACGTGATGTTTGGTTTGTGATTCCACAATTCTTAGGGTTCTTGATTTTCGTGGTTGCTGGTGTTGCGGTAACACACCGTCACCCATTTGACCAACCAGAAGCAGAACAAGAATTGGCAGAAGGTTATCACGTAGAATATGGCGGTATGAAATGGGGTATGTTCTTCGTTGCAGAATATGTCAACGTGGTACTGATCTCTGCGCTTATCGTGACTTTATTCTTCGGTGGATGGCTTGCGCCGTTTAACCTTGAAATTCCATTCATTCCAGCAGCTTTCTGGTTCATTATCAAAACAGCATTCTTTGTAATGATGTTTGTCTTGGCACGTGGTTCTTTAATGCGTCCACGTTATGACCAAGTGATGAACTTTGGTTGGAAAATTTGCTTGCCATTGGCGCTTGTTAACCTTTTGGTAACTGGTGCTGTGATTCTTATGAATCATTCGGCCTAAGACAGCAGGGAGAACAATATGTTTAAGTTTCTAGCTGGGTTTGGGTCAATTGTACGTTCACTGTGGATGGTTTTCTCACACGTGACACGTAAACGTGACACCATTTTGTATCCGGAAGTACCAGCCGATGAAATTGTACCTCCACGCTTCCGTGGTCGTATTGTGTTAACACGCGATCCAGATGGCGAAGAGCGTTGTGTTGCATGTAACCTCTGTGCAGTTGCATGCCCAGTGGGTTGTATTTCACTACAAAAAGCAGAACAGGAAGATGGTCGTTGGTATCCGGAGTTTTTCCGTATCAACTTCTCACGCTGTATTTTCTGCGGTATGTGTGAAGAAGCATGTCCAACGACTGCAATTCAATTAACGCCTGACTTCGAGTTAGGTGAATATGTGCGTCAAGACTTGGTCTATGAGAAAGAAAACTTACTCATTTCAGGTCCTGGTAAATATCCTGACTACAACTTCTACCGTGTAACGGGTATGGCTGTTACAGGTAAAGACAAGGGTCAAGCGCAACGTGAAAGCGCACCTATTGATGTACGGAGTCTATTACCATGATGTGGCCGTTTTATTTGATGGCACTCGTGGCCATTGTTTCTACGGTTCGTGTAGTAACTAACGCGAACCCAGTACATGCTTTATTAAGCCTGATCGTGTCATTACTTGCTGTTGCAGGTATATTCATGATCGTGGGTGCACCATTTGCTGGCGCTTTGGAAATCATTGTTTATGCGGGTGCGATCATGGTCTTGTTCGTATTCGTGGTGATGATGCTCAACCTCGGTCAGCAAACTGTTGAACAAGAGCGTAAATGGTTGACTTCATCAACCTGGGCATACCCAGCTTTGATGAGCTTCCTGATTGGCTTGGTTTTAGTGTGGTCATTAAGCTCAGACTACACTGCACCAAGCGCGCTTATGGGCACCGAAATGGTGGGTCCAAAAGCAGTGGGTCAAGCACTCTTTACTCAGTACTTATTGTTGGTTGAAGTTGCCGCAATGTTATTACTTGGAGCCTTGGTTGCAGGCTTCCACATCGGTAAACGTGAACCAAGTGCAGAAGAGGAAAAAGAATAATGGGCAACATCCCTTTAGAACATGGTTTGATTGTCGCGACCATTCTTTTTGCACTCGGTTTTTACGGTGTGATGGTGCGACGCAACCTACTATTTATTTTAATGGGCCTTGAAATCATGATGAACGCTGCTGCATTGGCGTTTGTCTTGGCTGGTAGTGCATGGGTACAACCAGATGGTCAGATCATGTTTATCCTGATCTTGACACTTGCTGCGGCAGAGGCGTGTATCGGTCTTGCGATCGTCCTTCAGTTCTATCATCGCTTCCATCATTTGGATGTGGATGCTGCTAGTGAGATGCGCGGATGAGTTATTTATATCTAACAGTATTGTTTCCGCTCATTGGTTTTATCCTTTTAGCGGCAGGGCGTAACAACTTACCTGAAAAAGTTGCTGCGATTATTGGCGTAGGTTCAGTAGGTCTGTCTGCATTATTTGCGTTAATTGCAGGCATGGACTTTGTAAACAACGGTTCGGTTGCAACGACTCAACATTTATGGACTTGGTTCAATGTGGGTGGTTTTGCACCTGCGTTTAGCTTGCACCTAGACGGTTTATCTTTACTCATGCTGGGCATGATTACAGGCGTGGGTTTCTTAATTCACATCTTTGCATCATGGTATATGCGTGGTGAAGAAGACTTTGCACGTTTCTTCTCTTACTTCAACTTGTTCGTTGCGAGCATGTTGTTGTTGGTACTTGGCGATAACTTGGCGTTATTGTTCTTGGGTTGGGAAGGTGTAGGTCTGTGCTCTTACTTGCTGATTGGTTATTACTACCAAAACCCTGCAAATGGTTTTGCAGCAATCAAAGCATTTACCGTAACACGTGTGGGTGACGTTTTCCTACTGATCGCGTTGTTCTTGTTGTATCAACAATTTGGTACGTTGAACACACAATACATCGTAGAAAATGCAGCCAATGTAATGACTCAAAGCTCGTCGATCACCATTTGGACAGCGTTAATGTTGTTCTTGGGTGCTGCGGGTAAATCTGCACAAATTCCGTTGCAAACTTGGTTAGCCGATGCGATGGCAGGTCCTACACCTGTATCTGCATTAATCCACGCTGCAACCATGGTCACTGCGGGTGTTTACTTATGCTGCCGTATGTTCAGCGTATTTGAACTTGCACCTGAAGTGATGTTATTCATTTCAATTACAGGTGCTGTGACCTTGCTAGTTGCTGGTTTTGCAGCATTGGTTCAAACCGACATCAAACGTATTTTGGCTTACTCAACTATGAGTCAGCTGGGTTATATGTTTATGGCAGTTGGTGCAGAAGCATACCAAGCGGGTTTGTTCCACATGCTCACTCACGCATTCTTCAAGGCATTATTATTCTTGTCTTCCGGTGCGGTGATTTTGGCTTACCATCACGAACAAAACATTTTCAAAATGGGTGGCTTGTTCTACAAGAACAAATTCCTGTTTGCATGTTTCGCGATTGGTGGCGGTGCATTGGCAGCGATTCCATTCTTGACCATTGGTTTCTTCTCAAAAGACGCTATTTTGGCAGCAGTTTGGACGCAAAGTCATATCGCAGGTATTCCGCTATATAACACCTTATATTGGGTGGGTGTAGCAGGTGCATTCTTAA
This sequence comes from Acinetobacter sp. SCLZS86, assembly GCF_021560715.1. Classification (NCBI taxonomy): domain Bacteria; kingdom Pseudomonadati; phylum Pseudomonadota; class Gammaproteobacteria; order Moraxellales; family Moraxellaceae; genus Acinetobacter; species Acinetobacter sp. SCLZS86. The sequence continues at coordinate 2,282,595 of NZ_CP090864.1, read as the reverse complement.
CATCAATTTATACATTCCGCTTAATTTGGGTTGTATTCTTTGGTAAAGAAAACACACCGTATCACGAGATCAAAGGCGCAACTTATTGGTTTCCATTGGCAGTGCTTGCCGTACTTTCAACTGGTTTAGCAATTGTATTAAAAGCGCCAGTGATGAGTATTCTTGATGCTGCAAAAATCCCAGCATTTGTGATTCCTGAAGCATTAGAAGCAGGTGCACATGGTGCAGAGTATGTTGCAATTGGTGTGGCTTTGGCTGGTTTAGCTGTAGGTGTTGTGTTATTTGCCTTTGCTTATAATGCGGTAAAAGGATTCGCACAAACTTCATTGGGTGCAGGTCTTGCCAATATTTGCCGTAATGCACTTGGTTTCGATGCGTTGTATGACATCGTATTTGTAAAACCATACTTGCTGATTGCCAAACTATTAGGTCGTGATCCAGTTGATGGCATGTGGTTAGTACTGCCTGCACTGGTGAAAGGTGGTCATAGCTTCACAAGTTCACGTCAAACTGGTTCATTACGTGAGTACGCATCGAGTATGGCACTTGGTGTGGTGGTTTTACTAATGATCTTGATCGTGATTCAGGTCGTGGGGAAATAAGATGGATACTCCAAACAATTTAATTCTACCCGCGCTGATCCTTGTTCCGTTCATTGCAGGTTTTATTTGCTGGCTGGTCGATAAACTCGACGATAAATTACCGCGTTACATTGCTTTAGTGGGCATGCTCGTTACTTTGGGCTTAACCGTCGCATTGTGGCAAGGTGCCAGCTATAACTATGAATTAGGCGCTCAAGTTCCAACTTGGTCGGCTGAATTTATGTTGCCTTGGATTCAAACCCTAGGCATCAACATTCACCTAGCGGTGGATGGCTTATCTTTACTCATGGTGGGATTAACCGCATTACTGGGTATTTTAGCGGTAGGCTGTTCATTTGGTGAGATTCAAAAGAATGTCGGTTTCTTCCACCTTAACCTTTTATGGTCTTTGGGTGGGGTAATTGGTGTATTCCTTGCGATTGACTTGTTCCTGTTCTTCTTCTTCTGGGAGATGATGCTTGTACCAATCTACTTCCTGATTGCGTTATGGGGTCATAAAGGTTCAAACGGTCGTTCACGGGTTTACGCTGCAACCAAATTCTTCATCTACACGCAAGTTGCTGGTTTAATCATGTTAGTGGGTATCTTAGGTCTAGTGATCTACGGATACATGATGTCAGGTACAATTTCGTTCAACTACAACTATTTATTGGCTGTGGCGAATACCCTTGACGCACAATTACCAGCAGTCGCTTATGCCTTCATGATCTGTTTATTCATCGGTTTTGCGGTAAAACTTCCAGTTTTCCCATTACACGGTTGGTTACCAGATGCACACGCACAAGCGCCTACAGCGGGTTCTGTCGACCTTGCAGGTATTTTGATTAAAACTGCAGCATACGGTTTACTACGTTTCGTGATTCCATTCTTCCCAGCGGCTTCTGCTCAGTTTGCTGACATTGCCATTATTTTGGGTTTAATTGGTGTGTTTTACGGTGCGTGGTGTGCTTTCCAGCAAACCGATATGAAGCGTTTACTTGCGTATACCTCTATTTCGCACATGGGCTTCGTATTACTTGCAATTTATGCAGGTAATATTCTGACTTACCAAGGCTTAATGATCATGATGTTGGCACATGGCTTGTCATCTGCAGCTCTGTTCATTATGTGTGGTCAAATTTATGAGCGCGTACACACACGTGACATGCGTTTAATGGGCGGTATTCGTGGTCAATTCCAATACCTTTCATTCTTCCTGATGTTCTTTGTGGCAGCGTTAGTTGGTATTCCTGGTTTAGGTAACTTTATTGGTGAATTCCTGATTTTAATGGGTTCATTTGAACAGTTCCCAGCCTTCACAATTATTGCGGCAATCAGTTTAGTTTTTGCAGGTGTTTACGGTTTAATCCTGATTCACAAAGCCTTATTTGGTGTACCAAATGAAGAGCAAAAACAACACTATGCAAATCCGTTAAAAGATTTAAATGCACGTGAAGTTGTGATTCTTTCAATTTGTGCGCTGGGTCTAGTATGGCTTGGTCTCTATCCACAAACCTTCCTTGATATTTCAAATTCAAGTATGGCGTGGTTAGCAAATAGCTACATCCCAGTTCAAGAAGTAGTTGAAGTTACACAAGAAGTAACAGCTCAACTCGAAAATGTGGAGATCCAATAAGCCATGAACTTCACAATGTCATTTTCTGAGCTTATGCCTTTAGCTCCTGTGATGATCGTGGCTTTAACTGCGATTATCGTGATGATCCTTACTGCAATTAAGCGTAACCATAACTTAATTGCTACAGCATCAGTGGTGGGCTTGAACCTCGCTGCTGCTTACCTTTTACTCATGATGTTTGGCGGGAATTTTGCTCCTGCCAGCGTGATGGGCATGTTTATGATTGATCCGTTCACTTTGTTATATCAACTGGTGATTCTGATCGCAGCATTGGCATGTTCTACTTTGTCGCATGCGTATATTGAAACGTATAAAGACAACCGCGAAGAACTCTACATCTTAATGTTATGTTCGGTTACGGGCGCTATGTTGATGGTGGCAAGTTCGCACTATGCATCGTTCTTCATTAGCCTTGAGTTAATGTCAATTCCTGTTTATGGCTTATTGGCATATACCCACCAGCGTTCTAAATCTTTAGAAGCGGGCGTGAAGTACTTGGTATTGTCTGCAACTGCTTCAGCAATGTTGCTTATGGGCATGGCGTACATTTATGCATACACAGGTTCATTGTCGTTCTATGACTCTGTACAAGCATTAATGCAAAATATCCAACAGCCATTGGTCGTTTTAGGTTTAGGCTTAATTGTCTTTGCAGTGGCATTTAAACTCTCTTTGGCACCATTCCACAAATGGACACCAGACGTTTATGACGGTGCACCTGCACCAATCGCAACTTTCCTTGCGACTGCGGCAAAAGTAGCAACCATTGGTGTGTTTGTGCGTTACATGTTGGGGTCAGGTGCAATCCTGATTGACTCGATTGTGACCATCATGACCATTATTGCTGTGCTTTCAATTTTGCTAGGTAACTTCCTTGCTGTACGTCAAGTGAACTTGAAACGTATTTTAGCTTACTCATCAATTGCACACTTTGGTTATTTGATGATTGGTTTAATCAGCATGTCTTATGCAAGCTTGGGCAATGTCAGCGTTTATGTGATTACTTATGTCTTAACCACGATTGGTGCGTTTGGTGCAGTCGCATTAATGTCTAGCCCGTATAACAACGTAGCTGAAGCAGAAAGCTTGGCTGACTACCGTGGTTTGTTCTGGCGTCGTCCAGTATTGACTGCTGTCTTAACCGTGATGATGCTTTCTCTTGCGGGTATTCCACTCACTGCAGGCTTCATTGGTAAGTTCTTGGTAGTGATGGCTGCGGTCACGACTCAGCACTGGTTCTTAGCTGCGATGATCATCGTAGGTTCAGGTATTGGTTTGTACTACTACTTGCGCGTTATGGTGGTGATGTATATGACACCGCCAGATGAACCAAAAATGGACGCTGTTGATCATTGGGGCCAAAAAGTGGGCGGTATTATGGTATTGGTTGCAGCTTTAGCGGTATTGGTGATTGGTGTTTATCCAGACCCAATTATCAAAATGGCACTTGAAGCTGAAATTTTGTCACCCATCCATTTCATGCTGTCACAGCAATAATTTGAAAGAAGTTTAACTTTCAGTCAAAAAGCCTTCATAAATTGAAGGCTTTTTGGTTTATATATACAATAAAAACAGCATATAATAAAACGATATTTGCTTTTCTTTCCTTTTAGGTGTTCTCCCGTGGCTATTCATGAAATCCGTCATCCACTTATTCGTCATAAATTAGGGCTATTACGTCGTGCAGACATCAGCACCAAAAACTTCCGTGAATTAGCACAAGAAGTGACCATGTTGCTGACTTATGAGGCGACTAAAGATTTGCCAGTGGTCGAGCACGAAATTGCGGGTTGGAATGGTGCAGTCACTGTGGACCGTATTGCGGGTAAAAAAATTACGGTTGTGCCAATTTTACGTGCAGGTATTGGCATGTTAGATGGTTTCTTGAACCTGATTCCAAGTGCTAAAGTGTCTGTACTTGGCTTGGAACGCGATGAAGAAACTTTAGAAGCGCGTACTTACTACAAAAAATTAGTACCAGATGTACAAAATCGTATCGCGATGATTATTGACCCTATGCTTGCCACAGGTTCATCTTTAGTGGCAGCAATTGATTTGCTCAAAGCCAGTGGTTGTAAAGACATCCGTGTGATGGTTTTGGTTGCAGCGCCAGAAGGCATTCAACGTGTAGAAGCCGCGCACCCAGATGTGGTGATCTTTACTGCATCGGTTGATGAAGGTTTAAACCAAGATGGTTATATTGTGCCTGGCCTGGGTGATGCAGGCGATAAAATTTTTGGTTCAGTCCAAAAAGATTAAGCTGAATGTTGGTAAAAAAGAGGCATTAACTGTCTCTTTTTTATATACTCACATATAGTGCAGCTCGTAAAAGGTTAAGCCATGAAATCTGAACAATATCAAGGGAAAATCAAACAATACAATGCCGAAAAAGGCTATGGATTTATTGCCGCACCTGAAGGTGAAGTGTTTTTCCATATCTCAGATTTTCCTGCGGCTGAAGGCGAACCAAAGCGCAATGATCGGGTTAAATTTAATGTGGTCCAAAATGGTGATCGTTATAAAGCCATTAATATTGAACCTGTAGAAGATAAATCCAAGAAAGCGAAAAAAGCCAAAGCGGTGGCTGCAAATACGTCTATTACGTCTGCATTGTTATCGAACTTAAAGGGTTAATTTTAAATATTTTCATGAATAGAAAGGGGCATTTCAGTCTCTTTTTTTATACAATAATCAAAAACTAACGTGTAAAGAGTAATTTATGTTTTTAGAAGGGAAAATAAAAACTTATAACGAAGAACGAGGCTTTGGTTTTATTTAAATAGAAGGAGAGCCAAAAGATTTGTTTTTTCATATTAAAGATTTTCCTAATAAAAATCTGCCACCAAAAGTGGGAGAAAATCTAAAATTTCGTAAAGTAGAAGAAAATGGCAAGTTCAAAGCAGATAATATCGTCCGTCTAGATATTAAGGTTGCAGTCGAAAGGCATACGCCTCAATCAAGGGCAATTCATACGACAAAGCAGATTCAAAAAAGACAGCAGAAGTCTGAAAATAACTCATCCAATTTTGTGACTTATATGGGTATATTGATTATATTCGTCTTGGCTTATGCAGTATTTAATAAGTACCAAGCTTGGCAAAATAGCCAGCCTGAAGCTTTATCAGTACAAAAAGCAGTAGAAGTTCCAGTTGTCGAACAGAACTTTACTTGTGATGGGCGTGAGCACTGTAGTCAAATGACGTCTTACGAAGAAGCGTTATTCTTTATACGAAATTGTCCAAATACTAAAATGGACGGTGATGGTGACGGCATACCATGTGAGAGTCAGTTTTAAGTGTTAAAAAAGAGTACCTTGATTGGTACTCTTATGAATTATTTCGCGTCGCAGAACTTCATAAATGCCCTTAAACCAGGCCCTTGGTATTTCTGACGATGCACCAACATGAATAAGGGGCGCGTCAGTTGCCAGAAAGGTGTATCTAAAATCACCAATTGACCTTTTTCCAGTAAAGGTTCAATCGCCAATCGTGAAATACACGACATACCAATTCCACCTGCGACAATTTTTAAAATCGCTTCGTTATGACCCAAAGTTAAACGAATATTGGCATCAGGCAGGTCTTTTAAAATTGCATTGTCAAATACTTCACGAGTACCTGAACCTTCTTCACGTAAAATCCACTCGGCGTCTTCGAAATCTGCGATACTTAAAGCACGGTTTAACTGCGCTAAAGGATGACTTGGTGCACAGCACACTGCGAGCTCATCATCACGCCAATGAATACATTGGAGTTGTGGTAAGTGACAAGAGCCTTCTATCAGGGCTAAATCTAGCTGAAACTGATTTACAGCTTCAATCATTTGGCGGGTATTGCCCACTTGTAATTGTAAATGCGCTTGTGGTTGAATTTGCAAAAAGTCTGCCATTAAATCAGGCATCAAATAGTCACTGATGGTGAGGGTTGCACCTAAACGCAAATCGATGCTTTGCAGCTCGCCTTTAGCAGCCTGTTCAAATGCTTCACAACGCCCCAAAATTTCTAAGGCTTGAGGCAATAAAAAACGACCTAAATCGTTCAGTTGTAGGCGCTTACCCAAACGGTCAAACAGTGGAGCGCCTAAGCCATCCTCCAAATCTGCTAAGGCCATACTTGCAGCACTTTGGGTGAGCTTAACGGCATCACTGGCTTTGGTTACTGTCCCTTCTTGGGCAACTGCTACAAAAACCGCCAACTGGCGTAAAGTCATGCGCATGAATCAAGCCTTAACATTTAAAAAATATTCATAAATTACCCTGACATGCTAACATGAGCACAGTCTTTCATGCCACGCTCAAATCATGTCAATTGAAAAATTTACTTTAGAAAAAGTGCTTTCGGTTCATCGTTGGACCAACACCTTATTTAGCTTCACCATGACCCGACCTGCGCATTTTAAATTTACCGCAGGGCAGTTTGCACGTATCGGGTTAAAAGTGGGCGATGAATTGGTAGTACGTGCTTATTCGGTGGTGTCATCACCCTTTGATGAAACTTTAGAGTTTTTCTCGATTGTCGTGCCAGATGGTGCGTTTACTTCTAACTTGCAGCACCTTCAAGTGGGTGATGAACTGTACTTGGAAAAAATCCCTTATGGTTTTTTGACCTTGGCGCGTTATCAATTGCCTGCACCACACGATTTATGGTTGTTGGCTACAGGTACAGGTCTTGCACCGTTTTTATCCATGCTGCAAGATTTTGAAACGTGGACAAAATATCAATATATCTATTTGGTTTATAGCGTGCGTACCGCAGCCGAATTGGCTTATGTCGATAAAATTCACGAAATTGCCGAAACTTTTGGAGAAGGGCATACAGGCTTTAAATTTATCCCAATTATCACTCGCGACCCTCAAGCAGCTTTGCATGATCGTTTGCCTGTATTAATTGAAAATGGTGAATTGGAACAGGCTGCAGGCAGTGTACTCAACCCTGAAACTAGCCATGTGATGTTATGCGGTAACCCTGCCATGGTTGATGATACTAAAGAAGCCTTAAAAGCACGTGGTTTAAGCATGAATCGCCGCGGCGAAGGTAATATTGCAGTTGAAAATTATTGGTGAGGATGTGATACAACTATTCAAATATCAACTGTTCAAATATATAGCCAGCGCAGGGCTGATGTTTATAGTCGCACAAACCGTACAGGCTGAAACGGTGGAAACTCAGGTTGCTGTGCAAGATCACGTACTCATTTATGATGGGCCACTTAGCCCTGAAGCCAACGCACGTGCAGCGGAATTACTTAAACAGTCAGATAAAATTGATACCTTAAAAATCAACAGTCGGGGTGGCGAGATCGGCTTAGGTATTGATTTGGGCAATTTGGTCTTTGACCATCAACTTAATGTAGAAGTTGCGCAGTATTGCTTTTCTTCTTGTGTCAATTATGTGTTTGCTGCGGGCAAAGTCAAATATTTAAACTTGCGTAGTCAGCTCTGTTTGCATGGCGGCAGTTTGCAAAAAATGCAATTTGAAAGTGCTGAAATGGAGCAAATGTATAACGATTACATTGGCCCAATCCGTGCAAAGGAAACCGCTTTTTTTCAGAAAATTAAAGTTCAGCAAAGCTCAATCATTGCAGGGCAGACTCCTGAATATGAGAAGTATCAAGACTGTGTCGGTTGGCGTTATACATCTAAGAAAATGCGCAGTTTTGGCATAGATCAGGTGCGTTTTAAGCAGGTTTGGTGGCTGCCTAAATCGAGTTTTGAAAATAAATGTATTTTCACAATTCGCTAAAAATTGGTTGTTGAGGTGATCTTCACCATTCATATAAAAACCTCATCTACAATGCTGCAAATGAGGTTTTTGATTGGTGTGATACAATTTTGAAAGTAACTTTTGAGGGCAATACTTGAAAGTGATTCTTCAAAGAGATTAGTGCACAAACATATCCATATATTCGCGGATTTCCTGAATCGCGCTATCGACATCGCTACTTAGCCAAGTCGGTTCAAAAAAACCTGCATAATGCTCTAAGCGTTCTTGTGGAACCACCAAACGCACAGGACATTCTTCTTCAATTAAGCGCCACGGCAAAATTGGCACTTCATTATCCAAAAATGCAGCAATGTTGCGAATGTCAATGATCATAGCATTTACACAATCTGGAAATGGCATGACCGAAAACTCTTCGGTACGGCGACGAAAATATTCTAAATCGCCCCATTTAAGCAGATAGCTTGGCTTGCTAAATTCAATAATACCAATGAGATGCCCATCACGGGTATAGTGCAAGGCACATTGATGAGTGACGTCAGTGTCAAGATCAAGCGATACACTTTGTTGACGATACGCCATAAAGTTCAAAGTACACAAAAAACGGTAGGTGATTATAGCGCATTTCCCCGTGAGAGGCAGCTTTGTCGATATTGGGCAACATAGGTGGTACTTGAGGTATATTACATCTTTTCACCATCTTGCTATGTATTTTCACACAATAAGCGTGATGAGCTTGTTAGTATAAAAATTCATCAGATAAATACATAAGTGAGGGGAACATGCCACATGATTTGAATAAACCACCTCATGTAAACTCAGCTGAAGATATTAAGCGAAAAAAACGTATTCCAGTATATATGCTTGTACTGGTGGGAATTTTTTTATTGGCATTGCTGATTTACATGTTGGCGGATCGCAAACCGAGTCCAAGCGAAGCACCTCCTGGACATCCGAATCCAACTGTACAACAAGCAACGCCAAATAGCACGACTACGGGCACAGCTGGAGATGAAGCACGTGCGGATGACAGCAATACTGCAACAGCAACAGATCAGTAGTTTAGCCTAAGCGTCAAAAAATCGTATTTATAAATTTAGCCTTGCCTAGTTGCAGGGCTTTTTTGTGGATTTTCGCAAGCTTTATTATCCCTCCTTTGTAGAATTGTTGCGATTCTGCATCTCAAGGTTGAATAAAAAATATGCAAATTCTATGGTGGGTAGAGCTTAACTCAATAATTTGAATCGATAAAAAGCAGTTTTGCGCTGCAGCGCAAACCTAAAAATGAAGCTAAACACCATGAGGATTAAACAAGATGAATGATTATTTAAATGGCAACCTACATGGTAGAGGTTTTAATGCCATGTATTATTGGGAGCAATTTCAGCCCATTTTAGCTGCAGTCGCAATTTTACTTGTCGGGTGGGTGATTGCATTATTGGTTGCGGGTGGAATTAAAAAGGTTCTACAAAAATTGGGTACGGATCATAAATTATCAAATGCAACGGGGCATCGTTCAAATATTGAACTGATTGTGTCACGTGTCGTGTTTTGGGTGATTTTAATTATTGCGGTCATTGGAGCGCTAAATGTGTTGAATCTGACCAGTGTCAGTGGGCCATTCAGTAATATGATTCAGCAGTTCTTACTGTTTATTCCTTCTTTGCTTGCTGCTGTTGCTGTTGCTTTTATTGGTTGGATTTTGGCAAATCTGGTCAAAGTGGGCATGCAAAAACTGTTGGCACGTACCCAGTTGGATGAAAAACTCAGCGCCGATGTCGGTGTGAGTGGCTTAAGTCAAAATATCAGTGAAATTGTTTATTGGCTGATTTTATTGCTGTTCTTGCCAATTGTACTTTCTATATTAGGCTTAAACGGTCTGTTGTTCCCTGTGCAAAATATGGTGAATGAAGTTGTGCTTTATTTACCGAATATTTTCATTGCAGGCGTGATTGTTTTTGTCGGATATATTTTGGCAAAAATTGTTCGTGGCATTGTCGAAGGTTTACTGGGCAGCCTGAATATTCAACAGCATGCTGAAAAAGTTGGCATCTTTAAAAATTCAAATTTACCTAAATTACTCGGTTCGTTTGTTTTTGCCTTAGTTATTATCACAGCTTTAATCATTGGTTTTGAAGCACTCGGCATTGAAGCTATTTCGCAACCTGCAACAGCCATGCTGTATGAAATTATGAATGCGATTCCGCATATTATTGCTGCGGGTCTGATTCTTATTTTAGCGTATGTTGTGTCACGCTTTGTTGCCAATATTGTGGTAGAAGTGGTTGCAGGTACAGGTGTAGATGAAATTCCTGCCAAACTTGACCTACAACGTTTTTTAGGCACAACTAAAATTTCATGTGTAGTCGGTTATCTGATTGTGTTCTTTACCATGTTGTTTGCTGTATCTGAAGCAGCAAATCGCTTGGGCTTTGAGCAAGTCAGTGGCTTGATTGCCATGTTCATCCAGTTTGGTGCCGACATTCTGTTGGGTGCTGTTATTCTGGTAATGGGCTTCTGGCTAGCAAATTTGGTGGCCAAAGTGGTACAACGTGGCGAATATAATAGCTCACGTTGGTTAGCGAACTTGGTCCGTATTCTCATTATGGGCTTAGTGGTGGCGATGGGCTTACGTGCGATGGGTATTGCTGACTCTATCGTGAACTTGGCCTTTGGTTTAACTCTCGGTTCTGTTGCAGTGGCTTTCGCACTTGCCTTTGGTTTAGGTGGTCGTCAACCTGCAGAGCGTGTGTTAACTGATTTGATTGATAAAGCTAAACGTGAGGCAAATCAACCGAATCCTTTGCACAAGACAGAAACGGCAACGTCAGCATCAAGTGTGATGACACCTATTGTATCTGAGCAGCCGCAAGCGTCTGTAAGTGATGTGACTACAACACCTGAAGCGGCAACTGATCATGCAGTGCCAGATACCTTAAAGGTTGATCCTGAACATCCACCAGTCAACAACCCATTTGGTTCGACAGGTGATGCTGAACCAGATGTCGATGAACATCCAAAAAATGACCCGAAATAACCTGTTCAAATTTTGATTTGAATCGCTAAGATGATTGACCAATCACCGTATTGGTCGATTTCTTTTCGGTATTCATTAAAAAAGAGGAAACGATAATGTCCAAATCAGCACCCGATAAGTTTTTTGCCCCAATCGTGATTGCTGGCATCACCATCGGCTTTTTTGTTGCAGCCTATAAATTTGTTTTTGCCAAGCCAGAAGCCACCGCAAAACCAACTGAAAATGTTGAGAAAAATCATCCAAAAGAGGATAGACCAAGCTCTTAAATTATGTTAAAAATTAATCAACTTTGGCAGGAATGAGCCAAAGAATGATTTGGATAAATCAGATCAATAGCTTGGAAAGCTTGATGAGGGTTTAAGGGAAAAATAAAAAACTTGGGTTTTAACCAAGCTGAAATATTTGAGTCTTAAAATTCGCGCAAGGATGACAATAATGAGAGAAATCAATATGCTAAACAAATTACGTATCTGTTTAAGAGTTCAAGTGGCAAATTCGTTACCAATGCATCAGCAAAATGCGGTGCTCAAAATGCAGCAAACTGAATCACGTTTGGCAAATACGCCAAAATTAGTATTATTTCGTACCGATTATTTAGAATAAAATAACAGGATTCACGTATTGCTCAGTCGTTAAAGTGCGTGATGGTGTTAAAGAAAAAGCCAGTTTAGAAAAAACTGGCTTTTGTTATTTTAAAATTTGATCGGCAAGATCAATATTATTCTGTTTAGACTCGAAGCATTTTTATCACATTCATTTATTTGCATGTTTCATCTAAAAGCGAACTTAAACATACTCCGATGCTGCATGTGCAGATGACCATGCCCATTGAAAGTTATAGCCACCTAAATGTCCCGTTACATCTAAAACTTCCCCAACAAAATACAAGCCTTTTTGTTTTTTACTTTCCATAGTTTTAGAGGAAACTTCTTGGGTATCTATACCGCCTAAAGTGACTTCGGCAGTACGATAACCTTCTGTGCCTGATGGTTTGACTTCAAAAGCATTTAAACGTGCTGCAATATGTTCTAGCTTGTCATCACTAATATTGCCAACTGCAGTTTCAGAAAGCGTAGGCCAAATTAGTTGCTGTAACTCAGCTACTACACTTTTTGGCAAATGTTCACTGAGCAAGGTGCGCAGTAAGACTTTAGGACTTCTTTGCTTTTTATTTTTAAAAAAGTCATAGAGTTCTAAGTAAGGAAAAAAGTTAATTTTAAAATTTTGTCCGACATCCCAATAATTAGAAAGTTGTAAGGCACTTGGCCCACTTAAACCACGATGGGTAAATAGCAGTGCTTCGGTAAAACTATTCAATGAATTTGATAAAGTCACATCCACCGCATTGCCGCTTAAACGTGTAGTGATTTCTTTAAAGCTGTCTGAGAAGGTAAAAGGCACTAAACCTGCGCGGGTCGGGTAAACACGATGACCAAACTGTTTGGCAATTTCATAACCGATGCCTGAACCACCTAAAGTAGGAATAGATAAACCACCTGTGGCGACGACCACAGCACTTGCTTGGAAATACCCTAAAGTCGTTGCAATTTGAAAACCTTAATCATCTAGGGCATTCACAGCTTTGACTTCACAATTGGTTTGAATATCGACCAAATTGGTTTTTTCACATTCGGCTAAGAGCATGGCTAAAATTTCTTTAGCGCCGTTTAAAGTGAATAATTGCCCGTGTTTACGTTCTTCATATTCAATGCCGTATTCGCAGACCAAACCAATAAAATCCCAGTTGGTATAACGGGTGAGAGCAGAAATGACAAAATGTGGATTATGTGAAATATAATGGATTGGTTCGACTTCTAAGTTGGTGAAATTACATTTACCACCACCAGACATTAGAATTTTTTTGCCCACTTTATTGGCTTTTTCCAATACCAATACTTTACGACCACGTTGTGCTGCCATGTAAGCAGTCATCAGCCCCGATGCACCCGCACCTAATACCAAAACATCATATTGATTTGCAGTTGCCATGTTGCACCGAGAGAAATGAGAAAGCGCATTATTATAGACTTTATCGTTTGTCGTTGCCGCTTTTTTGCAATTGAATTGTGGTTGAGATGTCAGTCATGCCCCTGAAACACACGGAAACTGGGGGAGAATTACGCCTGCTTATGCACGTGAATGGGTGATTATGATTACCAACTTTGCCTATTTAATTGACAGCCCTGAATTTAAACATATCTGGTTTAATCATAAAGCGGTGATGGGGCATAATTTCTTAGGTAATAAAGGTCAAGTGGTCGCAGATGGTGGTTTCTTTACCGAAGCAGATTATAAAAAAAATTATGATCAGATTATGAAGCGAGGCACGATCCGATTAGGCGTATCTACAATATGTGGCGGTGAAGTTTTAGGTGTAGATACTTGGTTATTCTATGCACATTACTTTAATACCAGTATTGGGATTATCGGACATGAATTTGGACACCATTGGGGCGGACATAGCAGTGCTTGGTCGCTCAGCGGATATGGTTTGCAAGAGGTGAATGGACAGTTACACCAATATTTGCAGCGCAAACAACGCTTGCCGTATATGGATCCAGATTTAAACAAGTTCCACTTAACGCCACGTGACCAAATGTACAATGGTGTGGCTGCGCATATGCGCACCCCTCGTCCAGATTCTCATGTGAATCATTTGGAAAGATACTTTGCAGCAAATCCGCTTAAAATAACCAAGTGATTTATATTTTGATTTCCCATCCAGCGCTTAACGCAGCGTTGGATGGTTTTTTTATGCGTTTTAAGATATACAATTCTCAATGAATATAATTCTACATACAGAGTTTCAACAAAACTTTCATAAAACTCTTTTATGATGTTTCTATCTTTATTTTATGCTGATATAAAACACAATTTATTCATCCATTCATGATCTTAAATATATTTAATTATTGGTTTTAAACTGTATTTTTATATAACAAGGAAAATAACATGACACAAAATATTGATCTCAATCAGCTGAAACAATATAACCTGATCACCTATATTTTATATTTAGTCGGTTTTGTGGTGGGGATTACAGGTTTAATTGCTATTATTATGAACTATGTCAAACGCAATGAAATGCGAGGAACATGGTTGGAAAGTCATGTCGATTGGCAAATTAAAACTTTTTGGTACAGTCTAATTGGCTATGTACTTGGCTTAATTTTAAGTGTGATTTTGATTGGATACCTGCTTATTTTGGTGGTATTTGTTTGGCATGTTTATCGTTTAGTGAAAGGTTTAATTGCCTTGAATGATAATAAACCGATTCAAGTTTAACCGTATTATATTTAATTACTCGTTTAATCAGGCAGGTGTAATATGCCTGCCTTGTAAACCGCCTGTATGAATCACCAAAATACGCTTTTTATGATTCAATTCATTTCTTTGTAGCATTTTTGACAATCCCCATAGCATTTTTCCAGTATAGACCTGTTCTAGGGGAATTTGATATTGATCTTCAAAGGCGCGAATAAACGTCAGTAATTCAGGTGTGGTTTTGGCATAACCGCCACAGCAAAACTCATCAGAGATCTGCCAATTTCTTTTTATGGTTAGTTGTTTGACATCCTGCGTTAAAAAATTTCCTTTTAAAGCAGAAAAACCCAAAATCTGTTGATGTGGATGACTCGCTTCAATCAAACCTGTAAGCGTGCCACCTGTACCAACGGCACAACAAATCAGATCAAACTGATGTAAATCATCGGCACTTAAAATTTCCTGACAGCCCTGAATTGCCAATGCGTTAGTGCCACCTTCAGGGAGAATATAGGCATCGGGATATTCATGCTGCAAATCCTGTAAAAAATCTGGACCACTTTTCTGACGATATATTTCACGTGAAACAAATTGAAATTGCATGCCCATTTTATGGGCTAAAGCCAAAGTTGAGTTAAAAGGGCGTTCTGCCAACTCTTCACCACGGATGATTGCTGTACTTTTCCAACCAAACAGCTGAGCGGCAAAAGCGGTTGCAGCAATATGATTTGAATATGCGCCACCAAAAGTTAGAACGTGTTGATAACCCTGTGCTTGCGCAGCTAAAAAATTATATTTTAATTTATAAAATTTATTGCCCGAAATATAGGGATGCACTAAGTCAAGGCGCTTTATCCATAGCTCACGGCCATAAAAATTAATACGTTGTAAAGGAATTTCTTGCGCGATGGTATCGAACATACAGATCAGCAATAAGATTAATCACATAATTATAAATGGCACGGTAACAAACACAATGAATTTACGTGCTGAATGAATGCTATGCTCGAACGATAAATATAAAAGAAGAACAGGAGAAAAAACATGTCATTCTTTTCTCATCAATGGTGTTCTTTATTTTTGCTTAGTGTGATTCTGGGTTTATGTGGATGTGATGCCGCAAGTGTGCAAGAAACACAAACGCAAAGCTCAAACAAAATAGAAACTCGCGGAGTGATTATGGTGGGCATGCCTGTACATGAACATCACTATCAATTGGTTACGGCATCTAGTAGGAAAATGAGCCATAAATAATTTGACCAAATAGTACAACCATGGAAATAAAAACCGTAAAATAGCTAAATTGATTTTGCTGCGTCAGGTGTTGGTTTTGGAATCCTTGCTTATATTAGGTTCAATTGCGATGGCATTAATGTTGGGGGCAATGAGTCCTGGGCCTACCTTTATTTATGTGGCAAAAAATTCGATAGCCATTTCACGTAAGCATGGTTTATTTACTGCTTTAGGCACGGGTACGGGTGCCGCAATTTTTGGTTTATTGGCGGTGATGGGGTTGCAGGCTATTTTATTGGCAGTGCCTTCAGCATATTTGCTGCTTAAAATTTGCGGTGGTTTATATCTGTTATTTTTGGCTTATAAAATTGTGAAGCATGCCAAAGAGCCTATTCAAACCAATCTTGCGGATGGGCAGCAAATGTCGCTTCGCCGTGCGTTTACCACAGGTTTAATTACGCAGTTATCTAACCCTAAAATTGCAATTGTGCTTGCCAGTATTTTTACGGCTTTGTTGCCTAAAGAAATTCCAACTTATTTTTATGTGGTGCTGCCAATTCTGTGTTTTTTTATTGATGCAGGTTGGTGCTCATTAGTTGCAGTGGCTTTGTCTGCAGAAAAACCACGTAAAGTCTATTTGAAGTTTAAAGCGGGTTTTGATCGGCTAGCAGGGGCAGTGATGACAGTGCTTGGGTTAAAGCTGATTTTTGGGATGAAGTGAGTAATATGTGTATAGTGCCTTCATTCAAACCTTCTCCTAAATGGAGAAGGTTTTTTAGAATCATTAATCTTTAAAATGAATAGGCATCCATTGATAGCTCTTTCTATCCTGAGAATAGATATGACCGATCCCTGGGAAGGGTAAATGAGGAGCTGCAATAGTCTGACCTTGCTTCGCATATTCGGCAAAATGTTTTAAACGGGTTTGTACCGCAGTTTTAGGATCAACATCGAATTCGATTGCTGTTTCAGGTTTGTCGAATTGCAATGTATGCGAATGTACGATGTCACCGATAAAAACGACTTCCTGATCTGCGACTTTCAGCTTAAAGCTGTAATGCCCTGGGGTATGGCCAAAGGATGGTTTAAATTGGATGTCACCCAATGCCAATGATTTGTCCGAGAATACCTTCACTTTTTTGGCTTTTTCATACGGCGCTAAAGCCGCTTTAATTTTTTCAACTGTGCTTAAGAAGCCTGCCTGTTTGTCTTTTGGCAGTTTCTTCACTGTCTTGGGATTCAGCCAGAAATCGTATTCTATTTTTGAAATATGCAAAGTGGCATTTGGATAATGCGCTACGCCGTTGTTGGAAATACCGCAAACATGGTCAGGGTGTAAATGTGTCAGAAAGACACCATTCACTTGTTCTGGTTGATGGCCTGAGGCTTTTAAATTGTTATAGATTGAACCTAAGTGATCGCCAAAGCAGCTGGCTGCACCGCTGTCGACCATCAAGAGTTGATTGCCTATATTGATCAGGAAGGCATTCACGGAAGTTTGGATGCCTTTGGCCTGGTCAGCATAGTATTTTTTGAGAATCTCGGTTTTTTCAGTGTCATTTAAGCCTTTAAACATGGATGGGTTGAGGTGGTTTGTACCATCGAGTAGGGCGGTGATTTGGGTATTGCCGATTTGATGATGGTAATAGCCCGCTACTTGTTTTTGTTGGGCAATAGTCGGTTCAGCAGCGTAAGTGGTGAGGGCTGTGGTGCTTAGAGCGAGTGCTAGGAATAGTGGTTTTAACGTTTTCATGGGTTTTTTGTAAGTTCTAAATGGATAAGTTATTTTTAGCATGAAAAAATTTGATTATCCATTTAGCGCTATATACAAATAAGGGTAATTCTTCTTCCTATAAATTAATCTTGGTCATAAGTTGACAAAAATAATTAATCATGCGAAAAAGTTTTTTTAGTTAACAGATGTTCACACATGCCTCGAATTGTTTCTGTACCACTTAGTTTAGAACAGCGAGAACGACTCATTTTTCTGGCCAAGCATGCAAAACATTGGCGTGAAAGACAACGTGCCCAAACTATTCTCTGGCTTTCTGAAGGTAAAAGTGTTGCGGAAGTTGCCACTCTACAAGAACGTATCCCAGAAACCATAAGGCTACAACGCCGACGTTGGGAATTGTATGAGTTTGAATCGATTAAAGAAGGTCATCGCTCAGGTCGGCCCAATACATTGATCTCAGACTATCAGGCAAAAATCCTAGATTGGGTCAATACAAGTCCACTCAATGCAGAACAAATCCGAGTCAAACTACATGAAGAATACGAAGTGTCCGTGTCTGTTGAAACCATTCGTAAGTTTTTACGTGATTCAGGTATGGTCTTCAAGCGTACCCGTCATAGCTTGAAAAAAAAGAGATCCGATTGCATTTGAACAAGCAACACAGCAGATTGAAAAATTACGAGAGCAAGCGGCACGTGGTGAAATTATATTAGGTTATGTTGATGAAACAGGGTTTTCATCTACACCTGATAACCGCTATGCATGGACAAAGATAGGTGATGTTCATGCGGTTGATGCAATAAGATTAAAACGAGTTAATGTCATGGGGTGTTTGCTTTCAACGGGGAAACTGGTGACAAGTTGTTTACAAGAGTCAGTTACAAGCACTTGGTTTTATGCCTATTTAACTGGAATAGCTCAACAAGTAAAACAGACTTATAACCTTCCATTGGTTCTTATTGTTGATAATGCCTCGATTCATAGAAGTAAAAAGATGGCTGATTACAGAGAGCTACTTAAAAGTAACTTTTCGACGAATTTGTATTTTATTCCAGCTTATAGCCCTGAGTTAAATCGAATCGAGATGGTATGGAAGCAGATGAAATATTATTAGCGAGATTTTCAAGTCATGACAGCTGATAAAATAGAGCAATGGGTGGAGAGAGTATCAAACCAATTCGGAAAAGAATACATGTTTACTTTTTAATGACAGCTTATCTCTAATGAAAAACCATTTTTGCTAAAGTTCTCATATTCATATTATTTTTCATTTCTTCAAACGCTTTAAAATCATCTTTTTTAGCTTGATAAAGCTGTTTAATTTCCTCATCACTTTCTAAGTTAAATAAAGATTTTAATCCACCAAAATGGTTCATAAAAGTTCCCCACTTATAGGCTTTCTTAAAACTTTTGTAGCCTTTAGGATTAGATAAACTAATTAAAAGATACTCTTCCAAAAAGCGTTCTTGATGCTTACCTGCAGCATAACGAATTGTTTCAAAAGCACTATCCATAAAATTTAATGCTTCTTGATACTGATTTTTCTTAAAAGCAAGAACACCGCGAATCCATTGTTCTAACCATGGATAAACGACATCATTTTTACATAATTTATAAGACTCAAACCATGTATCAAAAGATATTTTGTTCTCAAGGACATCAAGGTGACCTTGATGGTAATTTTCAATATTTGTTAAAAACTCTGTAGGATTCGCTTGTGATTGCAAATAGCGAAAACCATCTTTTAATGTAATTAAATTAAAATTAGCAGGAAAATTATCATCAGAATCAGATAGATCATTCGTATGACCTACTTGCTGTACATGTAAAGCTAATTCTTCACCAGCTTGTAAGCAGTTTGTTGAGAAAGATTCAAATACGGCAAAATTTACCATTTCATCCACATTTGTATTCTGTTCAATGCTATAAGGATCTTTTTCTATAAGATCTTTTTGTCTTCTAATAGCTTGTTTAACTTTATTCTTAAACATATAAAAATCTTTATGAATTGCATCTATGTATATCCGTAGCGTAGTAATAATGCTTTCTAAAGTATGTACCCCATAAACTTCTTTAATTTTCTGAATACAATATGTACAGAAACGTGCAATAGCTAAAAAGAATAAATATATTTCTTGTTTCTCTGCTGAAATGGAGTTAGCAATAAAAGCCCTATCAAATACAGCCTTGATACGACTGAATGGTGGAAGAGATTGGTTAGTTAGCCACTTTCGCGTATTCCAAATATCTTTTTCATCTTGGTTGTCCTCATTATTTTTCAATTGGTTTTTAAGTAAAATGTGAAATTCTTCGTGAGATAAGCTCTCTGAATTATAAATCCACTGTATAATATAGCTTAGAGGTGTTTGATCTTCTGATCCTAAAAACCAATAAAAATTTTGTGGTGCATGAATTTCTTGAAAAAAATCAGCATAACTTTCTTTATGTTTTAAGAGTGAGATGGGTAATCTAGGTAAAAGAGTAGAAAAGATAATAAACTCAAACGACTTCTTTTTTTCTAAATATGTATGATTATCTAAAACAGTAGCTAAATAACACTGAAAGAACTCTTTCAGTGTATCTAGAATGCTATTATGCAATTGATACGATGGAAAGAGATCAGTTATTGCATTAATTAAGGCTTGAACGTGATTACTGAAATTCTCTAGATAATTTGAACCATCTTCATCTGCTAATCTTTGAAGACTTTTTTGTAGACTTTTATTTTCAATTTTTAAATCTAAAATTTGTTCAGATTTAGATGGGATAATCCCTAAAGCATCATAAGCAAATTTAATTAAATCACCTTGCGATGGAAATTGTGCCAAAGCGTACATAAAAAAGCCCTCTTAATTATAAATGAAAAAAAGAAGCACTCTTTAGAATGCTTCTTAAAACTTAAAAATTACTTTTTATGATTTGGATTTAATTGCTGACCACGATTACCTTGAGCACGATCATAGGCAATATTAGTCCCATTTGTTCCTTTATTTGCATTTGATTGATTAGCTGAGTTACTTTGTGGGGTGGTTTGTTTACTCATTTTAAAATCTCCATGATGTTGTGTTTGAGTACACGCATCATAAAAAATTAAGAATTTAAACTCGAAGAATTTTGGCGACAAATTTTATTTGAGCTGAGTTATAAAAAAGCCCCTACATCAGTAGAGGCTTTTTATCTTAATCTCAAATATTAAGACACTTTATCACCCGGTTTAGCACCACTTTCAGGTGAAATCACCCAAACACCTTCGCCATTACCCGCAGCGAGTACCATCCCGTTAGAAATACCAAAACGCATTTTACGTGGTGCAAGGTTAGCCACCATCACCACCAATTTGCCTTTTAAATCTTCTGGTTGATAAAATTCACGAATACCGCTAAACACGTTACGAGGTTCAGCTTCACCAACATTTAAAGTCAGTTGAAGAAGCTTATCAGAACCTTCAACAGTAGCCACTTCAAGAACTTCTGCAACACGTAAATCAATTTTGACAAAGTCATCAATGGTGATAATTTCTGCTTCACCTACTTTAGGCTCTGCTTTTTTCTCTTTGGCTTTTTCCTTTTTCTTTTCAGTTTTTGGTGCTTCAGCAGGAGCAGCTAAAGAATCCTTAGATGCATCTACCATAGCAGCCACAGCTTTCGGGTCTACACGTTGCATGAGTGGTTGGAACAACGCAATTTCATGACCGACTAAAACAGTTTTACATGATTCAAAGTTAAAGCTATCTAACTGTAAGAAGGCTTGAACTTGTTCAGCCAAGGTTGGCAGTACAGGCGCAAGATAAATGGCCAATTGACGGAACAGGTTAATCCCTACAGAACATACATCATGTACTTGTTGTTCTTCACCTTCAATTTTGGCTAAAGCCCAAGGCTTTTTCTCATCAATATATTGGTTGGCGCGGTCAGCAAGCGCCATAATTTCACGAATAGCAGTAGAAAATTCACGCGCTTCGTATGCTTTGGCAATTGAATCACCTGCAGCAATAAAGCTTTGTACCAACTCAGGTTCTGCGCAGTTTGCACTTAATTTGTTATCAAATTTGGTGTTGATGAATTTGGCACAACGGCTGGCAATGTTCACCACTTTACCTACAAGGTCAGAGTTTACTTTCTGCACAAAATCATCCAGATTTAAGTCAGAGTCTTCAACTTTGTCAGACAGTTTTGAGGCAAAGTAATAGCGTAAATATTCAGGGTTTAAATGCTGTAAATATGTTTCTGCTTTAATAAATGTGCCGCGAGATTTTGACATTTTTTGACCATTTACAGTCAAGAAGCCATTTACAAATAAACCTGTAGGGGTGCGATAACCCGCACCATCTAACATCGCAGGCCAGAATAAAGCGTGGAAATAGACGATGTCTTTACCAATGAAGTGATAGACTTCTTTGTCTGAATCTTTTTTCCAATAATCGTCAAAATTCAGGTCGGGGCGTTTGGTTTTTACGTAGTTTTCAAAACTCGACATATAACCAATTGGCGCATCAACCCAGACATAAAAATATTTATTTGGTGCATCTGGAATTTCAAAACCAAAATATGGTGCATCACGTGAAATATCCCAGTCATTTAAACCGTTTTCAAACCATTCATCCAATTTGTTGGCAATTGAAACTGGCAAACGACCTTCATCGCGCGTCCATTTTTGTAAATATTCACCAAAATTAGGCAATTTAAAGAAGTAATGATCTGATGATTTTTCTACAGGCGTTGCACCGCTCAAAGTCGATTTTGGATTAATCAGCTCAGTCGCGTTATAGGTTGTGCCGCAAACTTCGCAAGAGTCGCCGTATTGATCTTCTGCTTTACATTTCGGGCACGTGCCTTTAATGAAACGATCAGACAAAAACATGCCTTTTTCAGGATCAAATAATTGCGTAACAGGACGAACAGCAATATTGCCTGCATCACGGTTTTTGACATAAATTTCACTGGCACGTGCGCGGTTGGTGTCGCTATGCGTTGAATCATAATGATCAAAATGCACGCCAAAACCGTCAAAATCACGAATGTGTTCTTGTTGCACATTGGCAATTTGCTGTTCAGGGCTAATCCCGTTGGCTTCGGCACGCAGCATGATTGCTGTACCATGCGCATCATCCGCACAGACATAAGTCACGTCATGTCCCATTGCACGCATGGCGCGAACCCAGATATCTGCCTGGATATAACCGAGTAAGTGACCCATATGGATCGGACCATTGGCGTATGGTAGGGCGTTAGTGACTAAAATTTGACGCACGGATATAACTCTCTCAAATAGGGACGATGCAATTCGGGCAATTTTACCTTAGATAGCACATAGATGCACAAGGGATTCCATGAATTCTTTTCAAATCCGCCTAGAAGGCTAAATACAATATCTAAACAAGCTCTTGGTCTGCATTTGAAGATAAACCATGTTGAAAACCAAGCAATATACTCAGAATTAAGTATTTCAGTGAAAGCACGACTTAACCTTATACTGAATTATCGTTACACTATGAAAATCGCGGTATTTCCAAACTTTGGAGTAAATCTATGTCTTGGCTTTCTTCACTTAAATCAGTTTTTTCACCTTCGCATACGGTGAATGAGGAAGCTATTCAGCACGTGCTACAAAGTTATGTATTGCCTGAATCTGAACATGCTTTAAAAGACCGTATTTCTCAAGTGAATGTGCAAGGTGACATCCTGCAAATCACCATCAATACTTATCCTGAAGAAAAACAACATTTACAACAAATTCATGATGAACTGGCAGATGCTTTAGAAAAATGCGGCATTAAAGAACTGAATATGCATGTGATTCAGCAGAAATCTGGACAGAAAAAAGAAAGTTGTGGGCATCAACATGCTGAAGGTGAAAGCTGCTCAACATCGACCACACAGACCGTAGCATCTCATTTACCGCCAGTAGTCGATGCTGCAGGTCAAAGTTCAATGCAAGAAGCCGATCCGAATAATCCACCGATTCAAAAAGCTGCGCCACAACAGCGCGATGTGCCGAAACATCCGCGTATTCAAAACGTAATTTTGGTATCTTCGGGCAAAGGCGGGGTTGGAAAATCTACCACTACTGTAAATTTGGCTTTGGCATTACAAAAGCTAGGCTTAAAAGTTGGCGTATTGGATGCCGATATTTATGGTCCAAGTATTCCGACCATGCTCGGCAATGCAGGCAAAACTCCAATGATTGAAGCTGAGCAATTTGTACCATTGGATGCTTTTGGGATGCCTGTGTTATCCATCGGACATTTAACAGGTGATCACAATACACCTGTAGCGTGGCGTGGACCAAAAGCCACAGGTGCATTAATGCAGCTCTTTAATCAAACTTTATGGCCAGATTTAGATGTGTTGATGATTGATATGCCACCAGGAACGGGGGATATTCAATTGACACTTGCACAGCGTATTCCTGTAACGGGAGCGGTGATTGTGACTACACCACAAAATGTTGCCTTAATGGATGCTGTCAAAGGCATCGAACTATTTAATCGTGTGCAAATCCCTGTCATGGGCGTAATTGAGAATATGTCGACGCATATCTGCTCAAACTGCGGCTACGAAGAACAAATTTTTGGTCAAGGTGGTGGCGATAAACTGGCAGAACAATATGCCATTCCGTTACTTGGGCGTTTACCATTGAATGTCAGTATTCGTGAAAATGTCGATGCAGGTACGCCGTCAGTGATTGCAGGCGATGATGCTGCCGATAGTTACATTGCGATTGCTCAGCAAATTGCAAAAAAACTGCCTAAAGCTGAAAAAGATCAGAATCGTATTTTCTAGTGAGGGATCTCAGCTTGGAATGATTGCAGTTGCAGTCATTAAGTTATCATTCTTTAAATTTTGACTGATTCATCTTTAAAAGCTAAGTCACAATATTTTGAAAATTTGGCTCACTTCGGTGAGCTATTTTTTTTGATTAAAAAATACACAAGCATCTGATTTAATGGTGTTTAATCTCTAAATATCCTAAAAATGTTAAGATAAAATGACTTATAAGTTACCATTTAATTAAAAAATATTTTTTATATAAGTAATTGAATAAGAATAATAAATTTAAAATGTTAAACTGATCAAGAATTTGTCTTACAAAATACTTTTTGCCAATTGCAATGAACTATTTTAATCTGCGCTCATTCAGTAGTGAGGTCAATGCATGATTTCATGGTTTTTTATCGGTTTGGTGATCACAATTTTATTGACACCAGGGCCAACCAATACCTTGCTTGCATCATCAGGTATTCAGGTTGGTATCCGCAAATCTTTCCGATTAATTCCAGCAGAAGCATTGGGTTATTTGATTTCTATTACACTTTGGGGTGCCTTAATTGGTACGGTGTCTACTCATCTCCCGTTGTTGCCCACCATTCTAAAATTATTCAGTGCAAGCTATATTATTTTCTTGGCGATTAAATTATGGCGCACGGCTAAAGTAGAGCAAAGCTTTAATCAACCTACGATCCGTGCGAGTGAGCTATTTTTAGCGACTTTACTGAATCCTAAAGCATTGTTGTTCGCCTCTGCAATTTTCCCAACGATTGCATGGGTAAAAGCAGACTATTATGTGGCACACATGTTGGCATTTTTATGTTTAATCGTGCCGATTGCTTTTTTCTGGACATTTATTGGTTCGGTGCTCGCTAAAAATAATATTAGCTGGCTCAATCAGTGCAATCTACAAAAAACAGCTTCTATTGTGTTGCTGAGCTTTTCAATTCCTTTAAGTTATTCGGCTTTGTTGAGTCTATAAAGCTAAAGTTGTGTCCACCACAAATAATCATTGCACTTAAAAAAGCGGTGCGAGGGAAACGGCTGGTTTTCATTAACTTAGATTTCAGTTAAAGTACAGCACAGTTAAACATTCATATTTTGGATAGAAAATAAATGGCAATTAAGTCTGATCGTTGGATTCGTGAAATGAGCGAAAAACACGGCATGATTGAACCGTATGCAGAAAACCAAGTTCGCTTTGACGAAAATGGAGAGAAACTCATCTCCTATGGTGTTTCTAGCTATGGTTATGACGTACGTTGTGCACGTGAATTTAAAGTCTTTACCAATGTTCACTCAGCAATTGTCGATCCAAAAAACTTTGATGAAAAAAGTTTTATCGATATTGAATCAGATGTGTGCATCATTCCGCCAAACTCGTTTGCCTTGGCGCGTACCGTTGAATATTTCCGTATTCCGCGCAATGTATTAACCGTGTGTTTAGGTAAATCGACCTATGCACGTTGCGGTATTATTGTGAATGTGACGCCACTGGAACCAGAGTGGGAAGGTCATGTAACTTTAGAATTTTCCAATACCACGAACTTACCTGCACGTATTTATGCAGGCGAAGGTGTGGCACAAATGTTGTTCTTTGAATCAGATGAAGTCTGCGAAACTTCGTACAAAGACCGTGGTGGTAAATATCAAGGGCAGACAGGCGTTACCTTGCCTAAAGCATAAGTTATTAACTCATCATAATTTTTCTGTTGAACAAGCGAGCCCATGTGCTCGCTTTTTTTTCATTCATCGGAAAGCTGTGCAGTTTAGCCAGTTTGTTTTGCATTTGCATAAATATTCAGCATAATTAAATATGAGAATGCTTTGGCATAATCACGTTTTTAAGGATAAAAACACTCAAATAAATAGCCAAGCTGTAGATAAATAAAAAAAGATGCGGAGCATCAGATAAAAGGAAGGTCGAGATGACTGAACACGCAATTACTTACCCTTTTCGTAAGCATTGCTTAGCCACTGCGATAGGCTTATTTTTGGCGAACCCGAGTTATGCTTTACAAGCACTCTCCGATGACTCTTTGTCAAATACCACAGGCGAAGGGGTTGCTTTAGTCCTTGATGATTTCAAAATGGTGTTTCAGCAACCGAATGACCTATCAACAGGGTCGAGCTATACACGTGGGTTAGAAAACCCAAGTCAATATGATACGGGCTTTATTCGTATTATCCCGACGGGGGAGAATTATCAGAATATTTCAGAACATACCTATAAGAAAGTTTATAATCAGGTTTATGATGCTGAATATTTGGCAGGTGTTTCAACTACATC
Source organism: Acinetobacter sp. SCLZS86 (assembly GCF_021560715.1). NCBI lineage: Bacteria > Pseudomonadati > Pseudomonadota > Gammaproteobacteria > Moraxellales > Moraxellaceae > Acinetobacter > Acinetobacter sp. SCLZS86. Next base: position 2,256,332 of record NZ_CP090864.1, on the reverse strand, counting down.
AACATTATATCAAAGTACCTATACAACGACTTTTAATAACTATAAAACACAAAATTATAGCTCTACAAAAACAGCAGTGAGCAGTGAAATCTCAGTTGGTGTACGTCAAAGTCTAGTAGCAGAATACTTTGAATCTGACCTAATGCAAGAATATTATCAACAGCGTTATACTGATTATTATAATGAAGGAAGGATTAATGCGACGAAGGATGGAACGACTATTCCTAGTGCTGCAAATCCAACTTGGAGGAATAAAGATGCATCTACCAAGTATGCATTACAGAATACCTATGAAATGATTGAAATTTTATATGGTAATAGAAGTACTCAAACTGTACCTTCAACACAGTGGACGCAAGGGGTTACAAGAGTTAATCATATTGATACTGAGGTTGCTCAAACTGTAGAAACTGTAACTCAAGAGCGGCTAAACCTTGAGGGTGATAAAGTTGCAAAAGCAGCAGCTACAAATGCAATCAAAGAATTAGAATTATTAGCAGTAAATAACGCAACTCAAGCAGCAAAAACAGCAGCAGCACAAACTTCAGTGGGTTCACTCAGAACTAAAGCAGATGTCTTTATTTATGGTCTGGCATTATCTAAAAGTGATAACTCATTAAGCAGTCGTTATAGCAATCAAGGCTTTAACTGGGGTTCAGCAGATAACCCATGGTTATTCCGTGCAGGCACAGAAAAAGTAAAACAATTTAAAAATGTAGAAAAAGATGTTGGTTATTTAGCATTAGAGGCACCGCTCGCAACTACAACGCCAACTGAAAGTGATAATAATATTAAATTGGGTTTTTGGACTGATATTTTTTCGCGTCAGTTGAACTCAAGCGCAGAGGTTGATCCGAGCACTGGAGCACCAAAATCGGGTTTAGATAAAGAGCACCGTTTACGTACTCAGTTTATTGCCAATGGTTTAAGTTTAAATGGTTCACAGACTCGACTATTTCAGACTTTAGACTCGGATAACCCAAATCATCATCAAACCTTGGGTATGGCAAGTGTATTGCGTTTAAATACCAATGATAATCCTGCGAATTTAAGTTTCACAGACTCAAACTTAGACAGTAAAGGAATTCGCATTAGTACAGCAGCAAAGTCAGACACTTTAGATGGAACTGCGGTCACACCAGCAATAGATGGTTCATTAGCACCAGTTTTTCATGATATAGAAGGTTTGTATTTATACAGCCCAAATATCAATTTAGTTTTAGGGAATATGTATCAGCCTTTTGTGGTTGGTTCTGAGGGCAATAATATTGTGCTGGAAGTAACACGTATTCCGAATGTTCCTGAAATTTACAATAAAATTTATCAAAATTATGAAGATGGAAAGGGTGGATATTTAGGTTCTACAGCATTTACAGGTTCTACCTGTAATGTGGTGAGCTGTGGCACACCGCTAAAAGCCAATGCCAATGACAGTGCTGCGATGTATCAAGGACGTAATGCGACGCATAGTAGTATTGCAATTGGTACTGTAGAACGCTTGCCAAATAATATGTTGCGTGCCAAGGATCATGATAATGCTACAGGTGTTGTATTTAAAGGTGTGGATGGTACTGCTAAGAATCTAGGTTCAGTTGCAATAGATGGTGTGCTGATTCAGCACCTTAAATTTAAAACAACAGGTCTATAAAAGGAGAATCATCATGTTGAAAAAACTGATTTGTATTGCATTGATGTGTAGTCCTTTGACCCATGCCAATTTAATTGCACTGGAAAATCATGAATTAACGCAGGCTACTGGTCAAGGTGGAGCAGACCTCAGTTGGACGTTATCGTTAAACCATGAATATGCCGAAAATTTAGAACTCAGCAATATTTCTAAATTTAATGGTGGGACTAAACCTACAGAAGTTTATTATCGCTATAGTAAAAATTGTGCTGACAATAATGTGCTTTGTCGTTTAGCCATTGCACCCAATAACCATGAAGATAATAACGGCAATAAAAAATGGCTGGTATTTAAACAAATTCAGGGCACCATACAAATAGATAAATTTTCTTTAGATGGCACGACTATTATTAACTATAAAAATGACCCACAAACGGCAATGCAGCTTAAGTTTTATGATGATAAGCCATTAAAAATAAGAAATTTGGGTTTCGCTGCATTATCTATTGAAACAGGTACAGGGCAGGGAGCAAATGAAGGTTATGCAAATTCAGAGGTATATACCAAATTTCAAGGAAGAAATTATCAACAAGATGGTAGTTATAACTTAGTTCAGCAAGATGTACCTTTGTTTGATCAGGGCGCTGAAAAAGGATTTATGGGCTTAAATATTCACGGCAATATGCACATGTCTGGCAATGTGAAAATATTTAGCTACAATTGTACAGGTTCAGCAGCAAGTCGTTGTTGAATATAGGATTAAGTACAGTATAGGGAAATAACAATGAAAAAAATAATGCAGTTGAATTTATTAACATTGAGCGTACTTTGTGCGCAACAAGTGTATGCTTTAGAGCTGATTGCAGACCAGCATTTGTCTGATGTAAGTGGGCAAGATGGTATTGTAATCACCCATGAAATGTCTAAAGCCACGATTAATCAAGTCAATTGGTATGATCCTGATTTAGTGGCTGGAACTCAACAGGGTTTAGGCTTACATAATGTAGAAATTAAAGGACAGAATAACCAGCCTATTATCAGTAAGCTTGCTTTAGATGTGGGGAAAACTGATGTTGGCGCAGGTGTGCGTATCGATGCGAGTATTGATGCTTTTCAATCGACTGCAGATTTAAACTTGGTCAAAAAAAACTGTGTCGGAAATAGTTGTACTAAAGAAACACAAAGCTTGGGTCAGTTCGGCTTAGAAACTAAATCACCTTTAAAAGTTTTATTAGAAACCAAAGCAGGTTTATTCAATCAAAATGAAACGGCACATTTAAACTTCCAGTTACAGAATGCCAAAATTAGTCATGGTTTAGGTAAGCATAAATTATCTATGCATGATTTTAACTTTAATTTTGCGACTGACGGCTATATGTACATTGATGCCGATGAGGGATTGGTCTTTACCACTAAAAATGGCACCACCGACCATTTTGTGAATCTTGGACGAGTGAAAGACCTGAGTGATGTTGCTAGTAGCCGACAAAATGCAACTAACCCTGGGGTCAATATTGACTTGCGTTATGATGATAAAAATTTAATTCGCTTTGGTGCATCAGGTGCGGTAAGCAATGCGAAATTGTTTTTTAATGGGCATCAAAAAAATGTTGCCAATTTTGACGTTTCGAATAAGGTCAATGGTGTAATTGAAACTAAAAATACCGCAGTTACAGGCTACGATACTGTGGTGGGGCAAGGTGGTTTGCATTTGGGCTTATCTGCTGATTTTACCAATCAAAATACGGCAGGCTTGGCTGCAGGGCAATTACCAACAACCTTAGAAATTGGGCACACAGGAAAAGGCAGTTATGCGGTTGAGTTTTCGAATTTAAGACCGCTAACCACACGTGATGCACAAGGTAATTTACACAATAAAAATGCCTCTATCGATTTTGGCGATATTTATATTAATACCGTACAAGCGAAAAACCTCAATTTTTTAGTCAATGAAAATATTAAAAATACCATTGGTGCAACCAGTCCTATTTTAAACCAGTTGCTATCGAGTAAGCTTGAAGGTGACCAGTTCTCACTGATCGCTGTTCGTGGTATGGACTTTCAGTCTATTGCAGCCAAAGCTAGAATTATTTCTGACAACTCTTTAAATGAATTGACAGGAGATGGTGGTTCTTGGGGTATTGGGATTCCAATTTATAATTTAAATGCCAATGTGGCCTTGTCGGGTAAACAATATCTGTCACCTTATGATGGAACGAACAAAACTGGAATTGGTTATAACGCTATTGTTTCTACCGAAGGTTATGGCATTGATTCAAAAACAGGCTTACCAAGTACCACTTCTATTATCTTAATTGACGGGCAAGACAGCCTGCATGCTGGTGAAGCTGTCAACTATTATGCTGGTTTAAGAAATATTGATGCATTAATTCAGTCCGACGGTGTGATTGGTTATGAAGATGAAGGGATTTATATTCGTGCAGATCATTTATTGATTGCAGCAAAAGCAGAGTTAGCGATTGGACAATTACCAGGTTCAAAGTACAACTGCGTCACAGGATCAACTAAATGCGGTGGCTTTGTACCTTACGATAATTTCTCTAAGAAAGATGATGTGTTGACCACAATTGCTTTTAAATTAGATGGCAATGGTGAATTGTTGGTAATTCCTGGAGTGGATCCTACCGATACTAATCCGAACTCAAACTTTTTGTCTTTTGATGCGAACTTTAAGTTTAGAAGTTTAGATAGCACAGAAAAGGCAGATCCGAAGAACTTAGGTAGTTATTTTAGTTTAATTAATGAAGATCAAGTGAATAATGAAACTGTTCAAACTTCTTCAATAAACTTGAATCGAATGGAAGGTCATTTAGGTGTTAAAGGAAAAGTTGTTGTCAGTGCAGATACGGTCACTTTAGACAATCAAGTTAAATTTAATTATAAAAATGATATTGCTCAACCCTTTAAAACAGACTTTGCAATGTCTACCAATGGCAATATGCAGAAAATCGCATCTGTCGTGCTTACAGGTGGAACCATGCGCAGCACATTGGGCATTACGCCACGCTAAAGGATAGAAATAAAATGAAAAAAACAATTTTAGTTGCATCTATTTTAAGTACAGCTTTTTCATTCAATTCTGCTCAAGCGATGCAGGCTTTAAATGATGATCAGTTATCTCATGTACAAGGTCAGGCACTTTTGAACCTGATGACTGCGACAGATCAATCGCAAGGGTTAAATTTTTATAAACTAAGTGTTGATGCACTCATGGAGCTTAATGCCAACATTAAAACGCTACAACTTGGTTGTGGCGGTGTAAATAACGCGATTGGTGGTAAAGCGGGATGTGATATTGATATTTCTAATATTTCGTTAAGTGGTTTGAATGAATCCTATGATTCAACAGGTAACCCAAAGTTTAATGGTGAACGTGCGGGTACCAGTGCACAAATTACCAATCCATTTATTGAATTTGCGATTAGTGGAAATAGTGCGTCAACACGTGAAGTGGTTGGTTTTCGCTTAGGTGCTGAAGAAATTTTAGGTCTACTGACTTTGGGTACAGATAACGTGCAAAACCCAAATGACGGGATTAAAAGTTTCAGTGGTTATATGAAAATGGCACAAACGCAAGGGAATTCATTTACTGAGCAAGCGATATTTGGTATGACCGATGATGAAATTATTTCTGGTCGTTTAAAAGCTTTGGGGCAAACAAGACAGTTTGATAGTAAGCCATTTACAAATGGTGTTAGAACAGAAGGGCATACCGGGATTACAGTTCCTTCTATGAAAGTAGATTTTACTATGCCAGAAACGGTGGTTACAGGTCAACGTATGACTGCTGCCAAAGTGAGTGGTATTCGCTCATCTATTCCTTCTATTCCTTTAGCTGTTGCAGAGCCGGGTAAGAGTTTACCGGGTAGTGTTCAAGGAACTCCTGATTTCTCTCAAGACCAGCTTTATGTAGAATTCCCTGCTTTATTATTTGGTTCTCTTGGGACACACTCATTCTTTAAAATGGCAGCAGGCTCGAGTTTGGATGAACTTAATATGGATATTACTTTTGTTCAAGCTTTGAATATGATTCACAATATTCCACTCAATGGCACAGGAGGGTATTTATCTCTGCAAAGTAAACCTGTGCATTGGCAAGGAGCCGATCAGGGTGATGTTGCTCAACAAGGGTGGTGGATGTCTTTTAAAGAACCTATACAACTGGGATATTTAGCAACAACAGATAAGGTTGATATTTCTGCGGTATTACCACAAGTAGCTACAGCGATTAGTGACTATTTGCTCAATAAATCCGAACCAATTGATGTTGGTGCTTTTGAGGCTTTAGGTTCTTTGGCTGGCGTAGCAGTTGAAAAAAAATTGAATATTAATGTAGGTCAATTTACGAATTATGCAACAGGAAATCCAGCTACGATTACATTAAAGGATAAGCTTTTAAATAACCAAAATGTTACCCCTAACTGTTATGGTGGTATGAAATTCTGCTAATCCCAAATGAAAAAAATCCCGCAACTTGTGCGGGATTTTTTATACTCAGTGTTCAATCTTATTTGGCAATTTTGATGAGTAATTCTTCTTTCGTAAGGTTGCTAGATTCAGCATCACGACGACCTTTATATTCAAAAGTACCTGCATCTAAACCTTTCTCACCAATCACAATACGGTGCGGAATACCTGTAAGCTCAAGGTCAGAGAATTTCACCCCAGGACGTTCATTACGATCATCCAGTAATACATCATAACCCGCAGCTTGAAGTTCAGCATAAAGTGCTTCTGCTGCTTCTAATGTGCGAGGTGATTTATGTGCGTTCATTGGTACAATCGCAATTTCAAATGGTGCGATGGCTGCAGGCCAAATAATCCCTTTATCATCAAAATTTTGTTCAATGGCAGAGGCAACGACACGTGTTACTCCAATCCCATAGCATCCCATGGTAACAGTAAACGGTTTGCCATCTTCACCTAATACTTTGCAGCCCAACGCTTCTGAGTATTTAGTACCAAGCTGGAAGATATGACCGACTTCAATACCGCGTTTAATTTGTAGAGTTCCTTTGCCATCTGGAGATGGATCGCCCTCAACGACGTTACGTAAATCGTAAACTTCAGTATATTGTGCATCGCGTTCCCAGTTCACACCTGTTGCGTGTTGATCAACTTGGTTTGCACCTGCAACGAAGTCAGACAATATCGATGCAGCACGGTCTACAATCACTGTTATGCCTTTTTCAACCAAACCTTGTGGACCAACAAAGCCAGCAGTTAAACCTAAAGCTGCAATTTGTGCATCGGTTGCAAAAGTAAGTGGTGCAGCAATCTGTGGATGCTTTTCTGCTTTAATTTCGTTGAGTTCATGGTCACCGCGCAGGAATAATGCAATCACAGGCACTTGACCTGTTTCATCTGCAACACCTTGAACCAAGAGCGCTTTGACTGATTGGTTACTATTTGTGCCTAAAAATGCAGAAACTTCCGCAATGGTTTTTTGGTTTGGTGTATCCACAATGTTGAGTTCTTGGGTTGCAGCAGCACGTTCACCCACCAAAATAGCTTCAGCCATTTCAATATTGGCTGCATAATCAGATTCGGTAGAGAAGGCGATATCATCTTCACCACTTGAAGCCAGAACGTGGAATTCATGTGAACCAGAACCACCAATAGAACCTGTATCTGCCTGAACTGGGCGGAAGTCTAAGCCTAAGCGCGAGAAAATACGGCAGTAGGTGTCGTACATTACATCATAGGTTTCTTGTAAAGAGGCTTGATCGGTATGGAAAGAATAAGCATCTTTCATAATAAATTCGCGTGAACGCATTACCCCAAAACGTGGGCGAATTTCGTCACGGAATTTGGTTTGAATTTGATAGAAGTTGATTGGCAATTGCTTATAACTTTTTAATTCGTTACGTGCCAAATCGGTAATGACTTCTTCATGTGTTGGACCGAGTACAAAAGGATTGTCGTGACGGTCATTAAAGCGCAGTAATTCAGGACCGTATTGCACATAACGACCTGATTCTTCCCAAAGTGAAGCAGGCTGAGTGACAGGCATAAAGGTTTCTAAAGCACCTGCGCGGTTCATTTCTTCACGAACAATGGCTTCAACTTTATTTAGCACACGCACACCCATTGGCAGCCAAGTATATAAACCTGAAGCCAATTTACGAATCATACCCGCACGTAACATCAGCTGGTGAGAAATCACCTCGGCATCGTTTGGGGTTTCTCTTAACGTAGCAAATAAAAAGCGACTCGCGCGCATGGAAACTGTCCTAAAAAGTGAAGCGTTAAATGGAGTTTTTTCAAAGCCAGATTATACAATAAAAATCGGGCTAAACTTGCGTTAAAATTTAGCCCGAACGATTGTGTGACTTTGCGTGAGATTTTAAGAAATCAGTTTACGCGTTTGGCGTAACATAAAATTCTTAAAATCATCTAAGTAAGTGAAAATGACAGGTACGACCACCAATGTGAGTAGGGTGGATGTAATTACACCGCCAATGACTGCGTGTGCCATAGGCGCACTTTGTTCGCCGCCTTCACCCAAGCCAAGTGCGAGTGGCACCATCCCCATCACCATTGCACTGGTGGTCATTAAAATAGGGCGTAAACGGGTTTTCCCTGCAGCTATAATTGCATCATAACGTGAATCGCCCTGATCCATGGCTTTTTTAATAAAATCAATTAGTAAAATCGCATTTTTGGTGACCAATCCCATCAGCATAATAATACCGATAATAGAAAACAGGTTCATGGTCGAGTTAAAAATAAACAGTGCCAAGAATACTCCAATCAACGATAAAGGTAGGGAAGCCATAATTGCTGCGGGGTGAATGAAACTGTTGAATTGCGAACCTAAAACAATATAAATAAACACAATAGACAGGGTAATTGCAGTCAGTGCATAACCTGCAGATTCAGCCATGTCAGCATTGGCGCCTTGAGTGTCGAAGCTATAACCTGCGGGTAATTTAAAGTTATCCTGAATTTTTTGAATGTCGGCACCAATGTCACCTGCAGGACGTCCAGCAGTGTTAGCTTCGACCAAAACTTCACGGGCCAAATCACGGCGGTTGATTTGCGCTGCACCTAAACTTTCTTCAAACTTCGCCACACTTGCTAGAGGCACTAAAATATTTTGTCCATTGGCATCGGTTTTTTGTGAAGTTAAATACATATTTTGCACATCGCTCGGCAAGCTACGATGGTTTTCTGTAAGGCGAACATTGACATCGTAGGTTTCGCCACGTTCATCTTGCCAAGTGGTGACATCATCCCCCGCAATCAGTGGGCGGATAATATTGGCAATTTGATTTACCGATAGCCCTAAATCGCTGGCAAGGACACGGTTAATATGAACAGCTAATGTAGGTTTAGGAGCTTTTAGCGAGCTTTCTAAATCGACAATACCATTCACCTGAGCAATTTCGGTCATAAAGCGGTCAGAGATTTTTTGTAATTCTGCTAAATCAGGGCCTTTAATAGACACCATCACAGGTTTTTGCCCACCAGAAACCGTTTCATCGGCAGATGCGACAGAGGTGATGGTGATGCCTGCAATACTTTGTAGACGCTGGCGGAATTCATTATTGAGCTCAGTCAGCGTTTGTTGACGTTCATTACGCGGGCTGACAGTTACACGCAAGTTAACATGATTTTTCCCGCGATCTGTCACGCTGTTAATTGCCCCGTAAGTCGCACGTACTTCAGGGTGTTGACGAATGATTTGATCTACTTGTTTTAATTTTGCTTGTGAATATTCAAGTGAGGCATCCACAGGTGTTTCAAATTTAATCCGAATTTCACCTTTGTCAGGTACAGGTACAAATTCTGTGCCAATCAGTTTAGATAATCCGAGTGCGGCAAATAATGAAGCTACGGCAATCAATAAGGTAATAACGCGAAATCGTAGCGCTAATTTTAAAAGTTTTTCATAATGATGACTTAAATTGTCGAGTTTGTTGGAAATCCAGTTTAAGAAACGTTTTACCCGTCCAGGTTGTTTATTGGGATTGGGTTTTTCTGCCCAATGTGCAGACAGCATTGGGTCTAGGGTAAAACTGACAAACATGGAAATCAGTACTGCAGTACTGACGGTTACACCAAATTGATAAAAAAAGCGTCCGATAATCCCGCCCATAAATGCCACGGGTAAAAATACCGCAACAATGGTTAAGGTGGTGGCTAAAACCGCCAAGCCAATTTCTTTGGTGCCATCCAAAGCAGCCGTGACGTGGTCTTTGCCCATATCTGCATGACGCACGATATTTTCACGAACAACAATTGCATCATCAATCAATAAGCCAATACTGAGCGAGAGCGCCAGTAAGGTCATCATGTTGATGGTAAAGCCAAATGCCCAAATAAAGGTGAGTGTACCGAGTAGGGCGATGGGCAGGGTCAATCCTGTAATGGCGGTAGAACGGAATGAACCAAGAAACAATAGTACAATCAGGACGGCTAGAATCGCACCCTCAATAATGGTGCGGGCTACATCTCGGATACTGCCTCGAATCCCTTTAGAAGAATCCGCCACGACTTTTGCAGTCATGCCTGCAGGCAGTTGGGTTTGAATACGTTCCAAGGTTTTGTAGGTGTTATCTACCACTTCAATGATATTAGAGTCTGAGCTACGCAAGATATCGACAGCAACCGCAGTTTGCCCATTTAGAAACGCGCTGGTTTCTAGCTCTGCCTGAGTGTCTTGAATTGTTGCCACCTGTTTTAAAAAGATTGGCGCACCATTTTTATTGGCAATAATTAAATCGCCAAAAGCCAGAGGGTGAATGACTTTGGATTGAATTTCGACCACCAATTCACTATTGGCTTGTTTGAGTGTACCGCCTGGCACTTCAATATTTTCAGCTTTGAGGGTATTGATCACCTGATCCACACCTAAGCCAAAACTCATTAATTTTTGTGGATCGACCTCAATTCGAATTTGTCGCTGTGCATCCCCCAATAAATTGACAGTTCCGACGCCAGACACAGTACGCAGTTGTGGTACAACCTGTTGATCTAAATAGGAGCTTAGATCTCGCAAGGACATTTGTGAGGATTCAAACACAATCGACATAACCGCATTGGCAGTGGGGTCGTAGCGCTCCACTACAGGGTCTTGAATTTCATCTCGAAAACCTGCACTGACTGAAGAAATTTTATCGCGTACATCTTGTGCCGCCACTGCCGAAGGAACATCTAAATTAAATTCGGCTATAATGGTAGATAACCCTTCACTGGATTGTGAAACCAGTTGTTTTAGTCCAGAAATGGTGTTGATCTGATCTTCCATTTTTTTGGTGATTTCAGACTCAACTGTTTCAGGTGATGCACCCGGATAGCTGGTATAAACCACTACAAATGGAAAATCGACGTCAGGAAATTCTTCCACGCCCATACGTTGCCATGACGCCAAGCCAAGTACCATCAGACAAAACATCATCATGATGGTAAAAACGGGATACTTGACGCTAACTCGGGTAAACCACATAACAACGATCCTGATTTTTTATTTATTGGACATCTGCACTACTGCATTGAGATGAAATTCAATTTATTGAGGGTTATTCTGAATGATCACCTGCTGCTGGATTTGATCGGGGGTAAACACCACTCGACTCACTAGATCATTGTTCTGTAAGCCTTGAATCACAGCAGAATTATCACTGTAGCGTTGTTCTAAAACTGTAATATCGACACGGGCAATTTTACGATCTCGAATCACCCAAACATAAGGTTTGTTTTGGATATCGTGAATGGTATTGAGTGGAATGATCTGTCCTGAAATTGTCGTGTTCGCTAAAATATAACCATCCACAAATGCCCCAATACTTAAAGAAGGAAGACGCTCAAGCGGGGTCGCAAAAAACTCAATTTGACGACTGGCTAAATCTGCAACAGGGGAAACGCGACTAATTTGTGCATTAAATATGTTTGCTTGACCTTGAAGTTGATATTCAATTTTTTGACCAATTTTGAGTGCAGCTTGTAATTCGCTTGGTAATTTTGCTTGAATTTCTAATTGCTTCGGATCGACGATTTCAAATAAGGTTTGTCCTGCAGCTACTGTTTGCCCAGGCTCAACCTGACGTTGTGTAATGACACCATGAATAGGGCTGGTAATTGTGCCATCTTGATCGGCTTTTAAAGCGATATCAACATTGGCTTGTTGCGCGCGTACACTTTCCATTTGTGCACGGTAATCTAGCTGACTTTGCTCATATTCCACTTGCGAAATAAAACCCTGATCGAGCAAACGCTTTTTTCGTTGCATCATGTTTCGGGCTTGGTTGGCTTGTGCTTGCGTTGCAGCTAAATTGGCGCGAGCTTGAGCCAAACGTGCAGCATTATCCTGATTATTCAAGCGCAGCAAGGTTTGACCACGTTGTACGCTATCGCCCACTTTGACATAGACTGAAGTTGCTGTGGCAGTCACTTGTGCTTGAATACTGCTTTGATTGACTGCACGTACTGTGCCTGTAAAGGCAGTTTTATTAATGGCACTGCCTTGTTGGGGTGACACTAAATCTTGCTGAATAAGTTCAATTTTTTCTGATACTATTGTTTTATTTTCAGTTTCTGGTTTTTGGCAGGCACTCAGTAAAATACATAATCCGATAGTACCAATACGAAAAATAGGTAAATACTGCCGATGAAACCTAACGGCGATACGCTGTGCAATGTGCATGCATATTTGTCCTTAATGATTGCCAAAATGGCAAGCTAATTCAAATCAATTATTCAAGTGCTTTCAAGCGAGTAATAATTTTGTCGTATTCAGCTTGAGTATTTCGATAGCTTGTTTGTAAAGATTGAATCATATTTTTTTTAAGCTCGATGTTTTTTAAGTTATTGTCCAAATTGTTTTTTATTTGCGCAGGCACAGGTTTGACCTTGCGTAGATACTCCATTTCTTGACGTTTAAAAGTAATACGGTCATTTTGCAGCTGCTTGAGTTGTTCTTGTTGGAAAATAATTTGCTTTTTAATATGTGCTAAAGCGTTATTGCGTTTAATGATCGCAGTTTGACTATTGGTATAAGCGTTTTTTAAACGCTGATCAGATTCCATCTGATGCGCTTGAGCAGCACGCTGTGGAGCTTTTTTAATATCCGCTTCGGTGTTGTATGGACGTGCGCGCTGAATCACTTGCATGTTACGGTCTAATGCTTCATAGCCATGACGAATATGATTAGGTGTCACATTGCTACTAATATTTGCAACGCCATGTTGATCATAATAGCGATACCACACCGCTTTGTTCTGGCTATCAGCCATGAGTGGGGTAGAGGGTAATAGCAGTAAAGTAAGCATGCCCAATTTAAGTGACTGCTTATTTTGTTTTAATTTGACAGCGAGTGATTTTGCAAAAAAAGTGCTCACGTTGTCCCCCACAATAAAGTTGACTAAATTACTTAAATTACACGTAATAATAGTGTTATATTAGATCAAAATTAGGAATTAAAAAAATACAACCGATAAAAAAATATCAATGGTCACACGAAAGTGTGAGCGGTTTGGTGATAATGGTGTAAAAGTGTAGCTTTACACTAAATATGTTCATTGAAACTACAAGTAAAGATATGTTAAAAATACCATCAATGTGTAAAATTTTTCTAATCAGTTGCTTGTACAAACAAAAATGGGAAGGGTCATTGAATGGACGATAAATTCCAAAATCTAAAAGTCATGGTGATTGATGATTCAAAAACCATTCGCCGTACAGCTGAAACACTTTTGCAACGTGAAGGTTGTGAAGTGATTACCGCAGTTGATGGATTTGAGGCTTTATCCAAAATTGCGGAATCAAATCCAGATATCGTATTCGTAGATATTATGATGCCACGCCTTGATGGTTACCAAACGTGTGCCTTAATTAAAAACTCGCAAAACTACCAAAACATTCCTGTGATTATGCTATCTAGTAAAGATGGTTTATTTGATCAAGCCAAAGGACGTGTTGTGGGTTCTGATGAGTATCTGACTAAACCATTTAGTAAAGATGAGTTATTAAACGCCATTCGTAACCACGTGACAGCATAATTATTAGTTAGTTAAATAGATTTATTGGGGAAAATAATGGCTCGTATTCTTATTGTAGATGATTCACCTACAGAAACATTCCGCTTTAGAGAAATCTTGACCAAGCGTGGGTTTGATGTCATTGAAGCAACGAATGGGGCAGATGGCGTGACCATGGCCCAAGCTGAATTACCAGATTTAATATTAATGGATGTAGTTATGCCAGGCGTGAACGGCTTTCAGGCAACACGTCAAATTTCGCGTGGTGATACTACTAAACATATTCCAATTGTAATTGTGAGTACCAAAGATCAGGCCACCGATCGTGTTTGGGGAAAACGCCAAGGTGCAAGCGATTACTTAACTAAGCCTGTTGACGAAAAACAATTAATTGATGTGATTAATCAACACCTTAATGCAGGATAAGTTATGGCTGCAAATGGTTTTATTGAATTACTTCGGCTATCTAAACGTGGAAACAAAAACTACGTTAGTACCGAAAATGAGGTAAACCGCTGGTCTGGTATTGCTTTTGAAATGATGGGGCAATATTTCGTTGCTCCATTAGGAGAAGTTTCTGAGGTAATTTATCCACCGAAATACACGCCAGTACCTAATACCCAGCCTTGGGTAGTGGGTCTAGCGAATATTCGAGGAAGATTACTTTCAGTTTCAGATTTGGCACATTATGTTTCTGGGCAAAGTAGCCAATATTCACCTACTCAAAAGGTAATGTGTATTAGTCATAATGACCATTATGTCGGTTTAGTTGTAGATCAAGTTTTGGGTATACAGCACTTTAATAAGAAAAGTTTCTTTTCTAAACACAATGATTTAGATAGTAATTTACAAGAATATTGTCAGGGGTATTTTCACCAACATAACCAACAATGGCATGTTTTCTTATTGAGTCGTTTATTGCAAAACCCAAAATACATGAACGCATCTATAAAATTTATAAATTAACTGTCGCGCACCTAAAAATGAAGGCGTCAATCGGGGAGAAGCTGCATGGGCTTTAAACTTAAAAAGAAAAATTCAGGCGAAGAAACCGTCCGTAAAGCAAGTGGTCCAGGTTTTTTTGCAAAACTACAGGCGCGAACAGAAGAGTTTGCGAGTGTATTTGGCGAAACAGAAAAATCTAAGCCACTTATTTTAGGTGCAGCTTTTTGTATCCTCTTATCGCTTTTCCTGTTGCTATACCTTTTTTATAGTGTGCCGCGTAATAACGACTTTACCCGTAGTTTGGGTGAATTACGTCTGTTATCACAAACCATTTCACGTCAAGCAACTGAAGCCACGGCATCAGGTACACCTGAATCGATTAAAAACTTAACAGATTCACAAAAAGCCTTTGCTGCTAATTTAGAAACAGTGAAAGACATTCATGCAAATACAGATACCTTGCGCGAAGTAGAAACACAGTGGAAATCGGTTTCTGAAAATATTGATTTGATTGCTTCACAACAAAAAATTATTAACCAGCTTTATGACACGAGCATTGCAATTGGTGAAACCATTCCAGGTATTCAGGCGGAATATAATTTGATGGTTGACCAAATGGCACGTCAAGACATGCCAAGTAGCCAAGTGGTTATTGCCAAGAACCAAGTATTCATTGCAGAGCGTATTTTACGTTCAATCAGTTCTGTATTGACAGGTACAGACAGTTCTCGTGAATCTGCAGATGACTTTAGTGCCGATACAGAAACGTTTGGTGCTTACTTAGCAGCGCAGTTAAATGGTAGTGCAGAACTGGGCGTACAGCGTATTACTCAAGAAGATTTACGTAGTTCATTAGAAGGCATTCAAGCAGAATATGAAGATGTATTGAAATCTGCGGCTGCAACGGTTTTAAGTAACTCATCACAAATTGTAAAAGTACGTCAGGCATCATCTTCTATTTTTGACCAGTCAGATAAACTTTTAACCAATTTAAATAAATTGTCTGGCAGTTCAGGTTGGTCGATTGCGATTCCTGCAATTGGATTGATTGCAGCATTACTTGCATTCTTGTTCTGTGTATTCAAACTCTTGAACTTACGTGGTGAAGCCGATAAAGCTCGCGTGGTTCGTCTACAAGATGAATATGACCGTAACCAAAACGCGATTTTACGTTTACTTGATGAGATTGCTGACCTTGCGGACGGTGACCTACGTTCTTATGCAACAGTATCGGAAGACTTCACCGGTGCTATTGCCGACTCGATTAACTTCGCGATTGACCAATTACGTGACCTGGTATCTCGTATTCACGAAACATCGCACGAAGTTGCACAATATACGGCAACCACACAGAACATTACGAACCAGCTTGCAGAAGCATCTGAGCATCAGGCGCAAGAAATTGCAGGTGCATCTGCCGCTATTAACGAAATGGCCATGTCAATTGACCAAGTATCTGCCAACGCCGAAGAATCAGCAGCGGTAGCAGAACGATCAGTACATATTGCATCGAATGGTGCAGATGTTGTAAACCGTTCAATCGAAGGTATGGATATTATTCGTGAGCAGATTCAAGAAACCTCAAAGCGTATTAAGCGTTTGGGTGAATCTTCACAAGAGATTGGTAACATTGTTGCCTTGATTAATGATATTGCTGACCAAACGAACATTTTGGCATTAAACGCAGCAATTCAGGCATCTATGGCGGGTGAAGCTGGTCGAGGTTTCGCAGTCGTAGCCGACGAGGTACAGCGTCTAGCGGAACGTTCAGCATCGGCAACTAAGCAGATTGAGACACTGGTAAAAACCATTCAGACCGATACCAACGAAGCCGTAATTTCGATGGAACAAACCACATCTGAAGTTGTACGTGGTGCGAACTTATCTAAGGATGCGGGTGTTGCACTGGATGAAATTCAAACGGTATCGAGCAACCTTGCGAAATTGATTTCTAACATTTCGGATGCTGCAAAACTTCAGTCGGCTTCTGCTGGTCACATTGCAACCACGATGAACGTTGTACAGGAAATTACCTCACAAACGACCAGTGCAACTTTTGATACTGCACGTTCGGTATCTGAGTTAGCCAACATGGCAGAATCGTTACGTGAATCTGTAACTGACTTTAAACTACCTGAATAAGCGGGATTCCAGCTTGGGGAAAGGTGTACCTATACACAGTTATGGGTACACCATCATTCAGAGATAAAGCATCGCAAAGATGAACTTAACTTTTGGGTTAGGGGCATTCAGGATGGTTACAATTAAGTTGAAGTACCTTTTGGTGCTGAAAACGTAAGAAGCCTTAGCTATGAAAGAAATATTAAAAAATTTAGTCGAAACAATGACGCTTCCTGAAGATAGTTATCTTGAGCAAGATGCAGAAATTCTTGAAATTTTTGTCGAAGAAATTGAAGAAATCTTCGAAGAGTTAAATCCATTATTTACAACATGGTTTGCTAACCCAACAGATCAAGAAACTTTAGTGACTATTCGTCGTCACTTTCACACTTTAAAAGGCTCGGGTCGCATGGTGGGTGCGAAGTCTGCGGGCGAATTGGCATGGACGGTTGAAGATACTTTAAACCGTGTGCTTTCGGGTGCGGTAACACTCAATACTGATATTCAACAATACGCAAAAACTGTTTTCAATCTTTATCAATACAAGCTTTATCCAATTTTTAAACAAGTCGGTTTAATTGATCTTGATTTACGCCCATTGGTGCTTTTAGGACAACAATTACAACAAAACCAAACTCCTGAACCTGCACTGGAAGAGTTGCTAGTTCTAGCGGATCAACTGACTGCAACTGATATGCCGACAGGACTAGAGTTGGCGGATGCTGCAATTAAAACAGCAGCTGTCGCAGCAGTTGAATCATCTGAGGATGTAATGACTGCTGAAGAAATGCTGCAGACAGAAGTTGCACAAGAAGCGGCTGCTGATGCGAGCCTATTGGCTGAAACTCTGGCTATTTTTGTGGAAGAAGCTGAAGAACATTTAGCGACCATTGATCAGTTCTTGGCGCAAGATCAGATTCACTCACAAGACTATAATGGCTTAATCCGTGCTTTACATACACTGCGCGGCAGTTCATCTATGGCGCAAATTGATCAAGTTTTTCAAGCCAGTTCTAAAGTTGAAAACTTGTTTAAAACATTTGTGCAAGATGAAATTGAATCCACCTCTAAAGAAACTGCGCTGTTGGTGCAATATGCAGAATTTGTCCGTGATTATTTGCATGTACTTCGCCAAGGTTACTGTGATGGTTTAGATGTTATCTATGCAACTTTTAATAAAGCATGGGATAGCTACGGCTTTACCACCAGCGATACAGAAGACTCTAATCCTCAAGGTTTGGTATCGAGACTCATCGAACTGAATATTGATCGTTTACTTGATGCTGAATTTGAATTTGATAAATTGGCGCAAGCGCAATTCCCAAGCTATTTAGAAGAACTCAGCGCACAAGCGCAATTATTGGTAGAGCATACCGATAACCGTGCATCAGTGGGTATCCATCAATTTACTGAAGAACTTAAAGCAGCTTACGACAGTGTTTTAGCCAAGCCAATTTTGCTTAACTCTGAATATGGTTATGAGTTATTTGCACAGGCGCACCAAGAGTTTATTCATTTATTTGATACCTTGGCTGCGGGTCAGCGTGTTACGGTTACTGAAGATATTCAGAAAACCTTAAATGACTTAACTGCATTCGTGCAGCAAGACATTGATGCAATTGCACTTGAAGATGCAGAAACATCGGTGAGCGACAATGCTGTAGAAAGAGCAGTTGTTGCAGAACCTGAAGCGGTGCCTGCTGTAGTTGCTAGCGAAAGTTCGGGCACGGTGAATTTATCGCAATTGTCACAACGTATTGCATCAGATCAACAAAACATGCATGCCGATGATGCCAATAAAGACTTCGATACTGATTTGCTGGATATCTTTTTGGAAGAAGCAGAAGAGCTTTTGGTGGGTATGGATGATGACGTCAATACTTGGTCAAAAGACGCCAGCGATACTTCGGCTTTAAACAACTTAATGCGTTATTTGCACACTTTGAAAGGTGGCGCAAATATGATTTCTGCGACGCATATTGGTTTAATTGCACACAACCTCGAGTCGATTTACGAGCGTATCATTAACAACCAAATTGTTGTTTCACCTGCGTTAATTCAAATTATCCGTTTGGTGCAAGATGATATTGCAGACCGTATTCAGACCATTCGCGATGAGCGTGTGGACTATGCTGCACCAGAGTCAATTGCGATTTTAGGCAACATTGTCAGCTTGGCACAAGGCGATGCAGATGTGTCAGTCACAAGTGCTGTAACCGCTGCGCAGCCTGAACAGGCTGTTGAAGCAGAAGAGGTTGATGCACAGCCTGTGTTGGCGGCAGAAGCCTTGCAAGACATGACTGCAGATTTAGCTGAAGATGACGCAGTTATTGCTGATGAGGCACATCTTGAAGACACCGCTGCTGCGTCATTTGAACCGCTCACAGATACTGCAAGTCATGAAGCAAATGCTGAATCTGAAGATGAGCAATTACATTCAATTGTGGTTGAAACTTTCCGAGAAGAAGCGGAAGAAATTTTGGATGCTGCAGATCAGCGCTTGAAACAATGGTTTGAGCAGCGTAGTGACCGTAGTGTCTTGCTTCAATTACAACGTGCGGCGCACAGCTTAAAAGGCGGTGCACGTATGGCTGAAATTGAGTCTGTTGCGCAAATTGCCTATCAACTGGAAAGTGCCTTTGAACAGTTTGCAGTGCATCAATTTAACTCAAATGTTTATGATGCCTTGCTGCAAACCACATTGGCATGGTTGCGTGATGCAATTTTCAAAGCAGATTACAGCAATTATGACAGCTTAAAATCAAGCTTATCGGCGATGCAGTTTGTAGATGTATCTGCACAATTGCCTGAGCGGTTAACGCATAACGACTTGTTATCACCAAGCCGTAGTTATGAGTTTGTTCAGGGTGATGGTACAGAGCCACCTGCAATGTCGGGTGAGTGGGGCGAAACCACACAGCTGGATAATAGCAATGAGATGATTCGTATCTCTGCCGATTTAGTCGAGAAAATGATTGACTTATCAGGCGAGAACTCGATTAACCGTTCACGTATTGAAATGGAGCTTGGGCAACTGGGCGGTACGTTGAATGAGATGGAATTGGCGATTAAACGTCTTGCCGATCAGTTACGTCGAATGGAAGGCGAGCTAGAATCGCAAATTATTGCCAAACATGGTTCTGAAAACTCACGTTATGCAGACTTTGACCCATTAGAGATGGACCAATATTCATCGTTGAATCAGTTGTCTAAATCTCTGGCAGAATCTGCATCGGACTTGGTGGACTTTAAGAGCACATTGGCTGACAAAATCCGTGATGCCGAAGGTTTGTTATTACAACAATCACGTATTCAGGCCGAAATTCAAGAAAGCTTGATGCGTACACGCCTTGTACCATTCTCGCGTTTATTGCCACGCTTACAACGTATTGTGCGTCAGACTTCATCGACCTTGAACCGTCCGACAGAATTGGTGGTTAATAACACTGAAGGTGAATTAGACCGTACTATTCTAGAACGTTTGGTGACACCTTTTGAACACATGCTGCGTAATGCGGTCGACCACGGTATTGAAGACCCTGCGCAACGTGCTGCTGCTAATAAACCTGAGGTTGGTAAAATTGAACTGAACATCACCCGCCAAGGCACAGATGTTGTGGTGACTTTTGTGGATGATGGTAAAGGTATTGATGATGCCAAGATTAAAGAAAAAGCATTGAGCTTAGGTTTAATCAAATCTGATCAGAATTTAGATAAAAATGAAATTCTGCAATACATTTTCCACCCAGGCTTTACAACAGCACAATCGGTTACACAAATTTCAGGTCGTGGCGTTGGTTTAGACGTGGTACAAAGTGAGATTAAGGCGCTCGGCGGTCACGTTTCTGTAGATTCAACATTAGGTCAAGGCACAACCTTTAGTATTCGTGTACCAACGACGGTTGCGGTATCCGATGCCTTAATGGTTAAAGTTGGTGATCAACAATTTGCTGTACCGTTGGCGCAAATTGACCGTATTGTACGTATTGCACCAACCACTTTGGAATCTTACTTCAATAGCAATGAAGATTTCTTCCAAATTGATAACCAGACCTATAAGTTACGTTACTTATCTGAGTTCGTTGGCAATCAGCCATTACCGCGTTTAAGCCATGTGGGTCATTCATTACCTGTCCTGTTAATTAAAGGCAGTACAGGTCAAACCATTGCCTTGCTGGTCGATCAGTTGATTGGTTCGCGTGGTCAAATTGTTGTGAAACCAATTGGACAACAGTTCTCAAGCATTGGTGCAATTGCAGGCGCAACCATTTTGGGTGATGGTCAAGTTTGTTTGATTTTGGATGGTCAGCACATTGCCCGTCAAATTCTTGCAACGCAACGTACTAAACAAGCCAGCGATCAACGTAATAGCCAACGTCGTGATACGCGCCGCTTAATTATGATTGTGGATGACTCAGTCACCGTACGTAAAGTAACTTCACGTCTGCTTGAGCGTCAAGGTTATGACATCGTGACTGCCAAAGATGGTGTCGATGCCATGGAGCAGCTTGAAAACGTCAAACCTGACTTGATGTTACTGGATATTGAAATGCCACGTATGGATGGTTTTGAGGTGACTAATCTTGTACGCCACCACGACATGCATAGCAATCTGCCGATCATCATGATTACGTCACGTACAGGTGAAAAACACCGTGAACGTGCGTTTAGCTTGGGTGTGACGCATTACATGGGTAAACCGTTCCAAGAGGCAGAATTGCTTGCCAATATTGAACAATTATTAGCAGTCAGTCAGGGGTAAACGATGAGTCAGACGAATAGTCCAAATTTACTCGGGCAAATCAGTCAGCAAGAGCTGCAACATTTAATTACCGTATCTACCGGTTTTATTGATGCTTATATTGTTGAATGTCATGGTAAACAACCAATGCTGATACCTCAAAATATTGTGTTGTCAGCGCTGGATAACGCCACTCAAGTTAAAACTGTGGAATGGCACGAATCGCAATTGCCTGTTTATGCGGTCAATGACCCAGAGAAAAAAATGGGCGTGGCACTGGTCATTGAAGGTGATGAAATGGAGCAGCGTTTTGCTTTGATGTGCAATGAAATGCCTAAAACACTGCGCTTGCGTATTTCTGAAGTAGTGGATGATGACCAACAAACCACGACTGATCCTGCGGTATTCCAATATGTCCGTATGGGTGAGCAGGTCTTTCATGTACCAAATTTACAATACATTCAAGAAAACTTGACGATCTAAACGCAATTTTCTCCGTTGTAAAATAGAAAAGGAACTCAAAATAGAGTTCCTTTTCTGCTTCATGCAACTAATCTTATAGGGTTTAAGTCAATAACCCTTCCAAAATCTGTTCATAAATTTCTGCTAATGGCTCTAAATCAGCCACATCAACATGCTCGTTAATTTGGTGAATGGTGGCATTGAGTACGCCTAATTCCAACACTTGCGCACCTGTTGGCGCAATAAAGCGACCATCAGATGTACCGCCACTGGTCGATAATTCTGTTTCAACACCTGTGACATTGCGAATGGCTTGACGTGCAGCATTAACCAATTCACCTACAGGGGTTAAAAATGGCAAACCTGAAAGCGTCCACTCGATTTCATAATCCACTTGATGGCGATCTAAAATTTCCAAGACGCGAGCTTTTAGTTCGTCTGCAGTCACTTCAGTCGAATAACGGAAGTTAAAGGTCACCGTCATATTGCCAGGGACAACATTGGTCGCGCCTGTTCCTGCTTGAATATTTGAAATTTGAAATGAGGTGGCAGGGAAGTATTCATTGCCATGATCCCACACCGTTTCACAAAGTTCCGAAATCGCTTTAGACGCGGTATGAATCGGGTTAATTGCCAAGTGTGGATAAGCCACATGACCTTGTTTACCTTTTACAGTCAAGACTCCATTCAGTGAACCACGACGCCCATTTTTAATAATATCGCCTAATTTATGCGTACTTGAAGGTTCACCGACCAAACACCAAGTCATTTTTTCCTGACGTGCTTCTAAAGTTTCAACGACTTTTACGGTGCCGTTAATGGATGGGCCTTCTTCGTCTGAGGTGATCAAAAAGGCAATTGAGCCTTTGTGATCAGGATGTTTGGCGACAAAGCGTTCAGAGGCAACGACCATGGCAGCCAATGCTGTTTTCATATCGGCACTGCCACGACCATAAAGTTTGCCATCACGAATTTCAGGTACAAATGGATTGGTATTCCATGCGTCTAAATTGCCAGTCGGTACAACATCGGTATGACCTGCAAAGCAAAAGACAGGTGCTTCTGTACCTTTACGCGCCCAGAGGTTATCTACATCGTCAAAACGCATAGACTCAATCTTAAATCCAATTTTTTCTAAGCGTTCTGCCATGAGGTTTTGACAGTTGTGATCGACAGGAGTGACAGACGGTTGGTGTAAAAGCTGAAGGCTTAAATCCAGAGTAGCAGAAGAGGTCATGAGAGTTTCAGACGTTTATCAAGAATAAGTAATAATAATAGGGGAAAAATGCAACAAAAGTGAAATTTTAGCGTGAAAAAACCTTGTCCGAGAACAAGGTTTTTTGTAGTTTTTGTGAAAATATTTCTGAAATGCTCAGAATTATTTGCGGATTTCTTGTTGGGTTTTTTCAGCAGTATTACTCACCGCATGACCTGCAGAAGATACGTCTTCGCCCACACCTTTAATTGTATTACAACCCGTTAAAATAAAGGCTAATAACAGTGAAGTCGCTAAAATTTTTTTCATGTTCATCTCCAATATGCGCTAGATAGATTATTTTGATGTGTTTTTAAGCATAGAAAATAATCAGAATAATAAATAGGTAACTTTTATGGTGCTTGCGTAATAAAATGTTGAAACTGTTATTCAGCGTGTTAAAGGGGGATAGCTAATCAGCGGTGCAGCGCGGTACATATAAAATTGTGAATGTGCTGCCTGAAAATATAAACCATCTCCCCACCATTGATTCGGATGGCTACTGACTTGAGCATTTTGGCAAATCCATTCATGCCGTTGCAGGCGATAAAACTGTTCTGCTGGCGCTGGAATATCACTCCCCCAAAGTCCTAAACGACGAGCGCGATTGACCCAGTGTGGCACAAGTATTGTAGCTGATTGTGCCAAGTGATGTATGGCGAAATACAATTGTCCTTTGAGTACGGCAAAGCGACGTTCAATTGACACATCTAAAGCTTGTTTAAATTGAAATTGCTTTTGACTAAAATGATTCAGTTTTCGCGCCAAAGTATCGGAGCGGTTTAAACCATACCAATGTGCCAAAGAGCAGTCCGTTTCAGCTAAATAGTATTTTAAAGCCACTTCCCAGTGTTCAACCTGCTTTGTGTCATGGTTGTGCAGTAAAAAATCCAGTTCACCCACAGTTTTAGCACCATCAATAATTTGAATACTGTGCCCCAATAATTCGAAGGGATGATAGTCACGATCACGCAGCCAAAACCACATCAACATTTCAAAGCGTAAGCCTAAACGGGTACTTTTCAGCTGATTTAAAAACTCGTACACCGCTTCGGGATGAGAATCTAAATAGGCTAAACGTGATTGATAAGCTTGATAATGCTTTTGCCAAAAAGCATTTGCATGGAATTCAAAAGTATGTTGAATGGGCAATTGCTCAGGCACAGCAGATAAAATATTCGGGCTGGCCACACTAAAAGCCAACTGACGGATAAGCGGGGTTTTATAAGTCAGCCAGACTTCGGGCATAAGCTCGGATTGATGCAACTCAATCATTATGAATCCATACTGAAAAATGCAGAATTACAACGGAAAATTAAAAAACGCTTTATACTACCGCAATTCGAAGTTTAGGACAGTAGTATGCAACGCTTGTTATGGCGAGGTTTAGTGGTGATCTTTGCCATCCTTGGCTTTATTGGTGCATTGTTACCAGGTATGCCTACTACTGTCTTCTTGATTTTAGCAGCTTGGGCATCATCACGTGGTTGGCCGCAAATGGATAACTGGTTACTGAATCATCCTAAATATGGCAGTACACTCAGGGATTGGCGTGCTAATGGCACAGTACCGCGTAAAGCCAAATGGTTAGCAACGATCATGATGAGTATCAGTGCCGTGATAATGCTGTTTACAACTGCGCCTGTTGCGGTCAAAGTTTTTACCAATACCACCATGTTGGTGGTGTGTATTTGGTTGTGGTTACGTCCTGAACCACAGCCGCTTAAGAAAGAAGAAGAATAGGGTAACGCAATGACTTTTTTATATACACAAGCAGATATTTTGATTGATTTAGCCGAGCAAACTTTATATTTGCCTAAGCATCAGAAATTTTATGTCATTTCTAGTGGGGTGAATGGCATTGGTGAAACTGAAAATAGTGGTAAAACACCGCGTGGTTGGCATGAAGTCGCTTTGAAATTTGGTGAAAATGAACCTGAAAATGCAGTGTTCATTGCGCGTCAACCTACGGGTGAAATTTACAATTTAGATTTAGCCGAACAATTTCCTGAACGGGACTGGATTTTAAGCCGTATTTTATGGCTTAGTGGTCTGCAAGAGGGTTTTAATCAGGGCATCGGCTGCGATACTTTTCAGCGTTATATCTATATACATGGCACACCAGACACAGAACCAATGGGCATTCCTGCATCGCATGGCTGTATTCGGATGCGTAACCAAGATATTTTAGAATTGTTTGAACTGATACCAGAAAAAGCGCTGGTTTATATTTCTGAACACAAACTGGATTTAAATAGTTTAGGTTTACTTAGTTGATGGTGCTTGCGAGGTGAATTTAGATGAATAATGTTGCATCTATCACTACCTAAAAGCTGGCTGATTGAGCAGGTAGATTGCAGCGCTAACAAGTTGAAAAGCACATTAATTTTGTTTGAAAACTAAAATAACCTGCAGAATTTGTTTGTTTTTATAGCGGATCACCTATTTTTTAATCACTTAGTCACAAAAAACTGAAAACAAGCCGAAAAGCGTTTGACAGGCGGTAAAGATTCTCTATAATGCACCTCACAAACGATAAAGACGTTAAGGGCGCTTAGCTCAGTTGGTAGAGCGTCTGCCTTACAAGCAGAATGTCGGCGGTTCGATCCCGTCAGCGCCCACCAAGCCTTTACGTTATAGATTCTTACGTGCAGCGGTAGTTCAGTTGGTTAGAATACCGGCCTGTCACGCCGGGGGTCGCGGGTTCGAGCCCCGTCCGCTGCGCCACTTAAGATTCTTTAACCATCGTTTGTACCACAAGAGTGACTTTGTGTAAGTGCAGCGGTAGTTCAGTTGGTTAGAATACCGGCCTGTCACGCCGGGGGTCGCGGGTTCGAGCCCCGTCCGCTGCGCCATTTACATAAATTTCTTTTGAGGGCGCTTAGCTCAGTTGGTAGAGCGTCTGCCTTACAAGCAGAATGTCGGCGGTTCGATCCCGTCAGCGCCCACCAGATTCTTTTGCGATGCAGCGGTAGTTCAGTTGGTTAGAATACCGGCCTGTCACGCCGGGGGTCGCGGGTTCGAGCCCCGTCCGCTGCGCCATTCAAAAGAGAAGTTTAAGTTTACTGATAGATATAAACTTAAATGATGCAAAATTTGACAGTTTTGCAAAATCAGAACAAAATGTTGTTTTGATCTTTTTAGGGCGCTTAGCTCAGTTGGTAGAGCGTCTGCCTTACAAGCAGAATGTCGGCGGTTCGATCCCGTCAGCGCCCACCATATTTTAGTATAGATGCTTGACATACATACAAAAAAGCCCTTAATTGCTTAATGCAATTACCGTTGCAGCGGTAGTTCAGTTGGTTAGAATACCGGCCTGTCACGCCGGGGGTCGCGGGTTCGAGCCCCGTCCGCTGCGCCATTTTTCATTCCCTGATATGAAAAGTGAGTTTCAAAGTTCAAGACGACGTTCTTTCCTTGTTTTGCATCGTAAAAAATAACAATGTTATTTTTATCTTCAGGGCGCTTAGCTCAGTTGGTAGAGCGTCTGCCTTACAAGCAGAATGTCGGCGGTTCGATCCCGTCAGCGCCCACCATATCTTTTCATACACCTTCATCTCATATTTCTTGCATATTGCAATAAATTCGCCTAGAATTTTTTATCTATAATAATACTTATATCCGTGACTTATGAGAAATCCTTATCAACGAAAAGCTGCATCTAAGCAAGCGCCGCAAATTTATAATGTGCAAGATATTTACAAGCAATTTATTGAAACCATTGTTTCTCAGGGGCATGTTTTTGCATTGTATGAAGATGGTTGGGCGCTTTGTGCTACCCCTACAGGGCAGCGTGCTTTTGCAATATGGCAAAATAAAAGTCTAGCTAAACTGTTAATCAAAGACAATTGGGCCAATTATCAAGTTGAAGAAATTTCACTGAAAGATTTTATTGAAAAAGTGATTCCGTTTTTACGTCAGGAAGCCACTAATGTTTCTATGAATCTAAGCCCTGAAGGGCAGAATGTATTGGTTGCTCCTGAAAAGTTATTGCTAGATCTAAAAAATTATTTGTATCAGGTGTATATACAAAAACCTGAATTTTTTAAAGAGATGCAAATTCCTTTGCCACGCTCAATTCGTTTGAATTAAGCGATGTGCATGTTAGATTTTATTTTTCAATACTCATTGAGCAGCCAACCACTGATATAAGCAAAATATTCGCGTAACCACGCGTTATAGCGGCTATAGAGCGGTGTTGATGCGCTCAAGATACTGAACTGTGTGTATCCCTGTCGTTTAGCAATAGCTGCTGCACGGAGGGTATGAAAATCACTCGTGACAATCGTAATTGGTTGGGTTTTATCTGTGCCGATTTGATGCAGCAAAGGTTGACTGTTTTTTAAATTGAGTGCCGTACTGGTACTTTGGGTTTCTAAGATAATGCGTGATGCTGCAATTGCATAGCGTTGTTGTAAATAGTTGGACATCACCTGCGCTTCAGTGAGTTGTTCCGCAAAAGCGGGGCCACCACTGACAATTAAATAACTGTGTGGATGTTCTAAGGCATAAGCTGCTGCGGTATCTAGCCGTTTGGCGAGCGTGGGCGATGGTTGTCCATTTTCTATGCCACTGCCGAGTACAATCACCACTTTGGCATTGTTGCTTGCAGTATTTTGCTGCTGTGTACTGAAATGAATATAAGCAAAAAAGATTAATAGGCTGATGCACCATAACCAAAATATGCCCCAACCGAATTTCCATAACCAATCTAAGCGTGTATGTTGTTTTAAGTGGCTTTGAATCCAAGTATAGAAAATGGCATAACACAGCAGCATCGTGCCTATTAAAACAGGTAAAACGGTGCCGAAATGAATTTTCTTTAAGCTGATGAGATAGACACCATCCAAAACTAAAATTAATCCAATTAGGCTACTTAATATTCTTTTGAATAGACTAAATTGCGGCTGTACGTGACTTTCTTGCATGCTTTGCATAACTGTATTGTACTATGATGCTGTACAAACAGTATAGCCGAAGCTGCTTAAAAATTTAGCCCCAACTGAAGTATGTTTCGGTTGAGGCTATGGGTAAAATTAGGTGAATTACAAGTTGAGATTAATACACATCTCGGCGATAACGTCCTTGCTGACGTAATTGTTCTAGTTGAGTTTCACCCAAAATATCTTTTAAAGCTTGGTCGACATCACTGGCCATGCCTTGAATACTACCGCAAACATAAATCACGGCACCTTGTTCAACCCATCGTTTTAAATCTTCAGCCTGTTCATGTAACTTATGGTGAATATAGACTTTATCGGCTTGATCGCGGGAAAAAGCTAAATCAAGCCGTTGTAGCACGCCTGTGCTTTGCCAAGCCTCGATGGTGCGTTGATAAAAGTAATCGTGCGCTTGCTGGCGTTCACCAAAAAACAACCAGTTTTGGGTGTAATTCAGGCGGGTACGTGCATGCAATAAGCTCATTAAACCCGCAAGTCCTGTGCCGTTGCCAATACAAATAATTGGGCGGTCATCATCAATTAAATGGAAAGATGGATTATTGCGAATGCGTAGTGCGATATTTTGTCCGATTGCTGCATGAGCAGTTAACCAACCTGAACCTAAGCCCAGCTCACCTTGAGCATCAAATTTTTGACGTACTACAAGTCTCAAAACCTGTTGTGAAGGAATACTGGCGATTGAATATTCACGACTAGGTAAGGGTGCAAGTTGTGCCAATAATTCATCTATAGTTTTAAATGTTTGAATAGGGGCTGTCAGGTCTTTATATGCCAAAGCGTGTGCTAGGGTTTGCTGACCATCCGCAATAATGGTATTGGCATCGAGTTGATGTTGTTTTAAAAAATCCTGAATCCGTACAGTACTGTTTTCTGGTTGAATTTCAGCAATATCACCTGCAGCCCAATGTGCTTCGTGCTGCGGGACAAGTTCAATATTAAACGCAGGGGCACCTAAACTATTCGGATTGAGCAAATCACGTTGTTGCAAACGCCATGTATCAAAAGTTTTGTCAATTTGCATGCTTTGTAATTCAAGCTGTGTCACCTGTGCCAATGCTTGATTCCAACGCTGTACATCTTCAGGATTGGCATTGTCTACCTCAATAGTGTCAAACAAAGCATGAGCCTGATTGCGTTGCAGCCATGCAGCAAGACGATGTCCAAAATCGCAATAACTGTCAGGATACTCTTTGGAGCCTAGGGCTAAAACGGCATAACGTAAATTAGAGAGATCTAAGCTTTGGGACATGATTTTTTTCACAAAGTTAGAGGATAAATCTGGGGCATCTCCTGTGCCGTATGTGCTGGCAACAAATAAAATTTGAGTATGGTTTTTGAGGTCAGTTATCTGCAATTCTTGAATAGCTTTGACTGTGACAGGTTGATGTGCCTCTTGCAGACTAGTTGCAGTGCGCCATGCCAATTGTTCGGCAGTACCTGTTTGGCTGGCATAGACGATGAGCCAGTGTTCAGCATTTGGGTCAATCTTAAATTGAGTTTGGTTTTGACGTGCAGCAAGAGTCAATCGCTTTTGTTTACGACGTTTTAAATATAGCATCCAGCCTGTGACAAAAAACAGCGGCATCATCAAGGCAGCAAGCATGGCTAAAAATTGATAAACAGGTCCAAAGAAACTACCGCGATGCACAGGCAGCATGCTGCTCATGATTTTTTCATTAAGCTGTTTGTCTGCATATAATTCAAGTTGAGTAATACGTGCCTGTTGATAATCAAAAGTAGCGCTATTGCGGGCACGTTCATGTTGTGGAATGACATCGACAAAGTTAATTTCAATTTCACTATTGGCATGTTTAGGCACGTTAAAAGTGATGCTCGAATAATCCTGCTCTAACTGCTGCGGGAAATGTTGCCATGCCTGCGTCAAAGCAAGATTAATTTGTGCCTGATCCAGTGTATTTTTTTTGGTAGGATCCGTGCTATTTGGGCCATGTTCCACAACTTGTGTCTGCCTTGCTTGATGAGGTGTTTGAGCGTTTTGATTTTCTTTTTTATTGCGTCCCTCTGCTTGTAATTGTGCTTGTGGTCTTTCTACGCCCATGACTTTAAACATGCCATTGCGCCACCAATCATACGACCAATATAGCCCTGTGCATGCCATAACAAGATAGAAGATCACTACCCATGTACCGACCACAGCATGTAAGTCCCAAATAAAATTGCGACCTTTGAGTTGTGGTTTAATCGCAAACCATTGTTTGAATGAATGGCGTTTCGGCCAGCGCAGATAAATGCCACTTAACACAAAGAACAACAACATGAGGGTACATGCGGCTGTAATTTGCTTACCAATAGGCCCTACGGTTAAATTGCGGTGTAATTGTTGGATAAATTGGAAAAATTCACGTCCCCGAATTTCAGGCAACACTGCTGCCGAGTAAGGGTTAATCAGGATATTTTGTCCACGTTTTGCACCTTCTTTCGCAATATTGATGGTTGAAGATGCAGCCGGGTCTTTTGCAACGGTGATGCTATTAATTTTATAGTCAGGTTGGGTACGCTGAAAATGTTGATAAATTTCTGCAGGGCTTAGTTTGGGTTTTTGCTCAACTTGAACTTGGTAACTGTTCGGATTCAACCATTTTAGAATTTGTTGTTCATAGGAATAAATTGCACCTGTCACGCCCATGAGTGACAAAATAAGCCCTGCTGTAATTCCAAGGAACCAGTGAATTTGGAAAAAGGCTTTCTTCAGCATAAGCGTTGGTTGTTGAGTATGAATTGTGATGCAGAATAATGCAGAGATGAAGTTAATGCAAATGCTATTTATTCTCATTATCGTTCATTATTTTGATTTTAAGAAAAAAAACCTCCATCGCAAGGGATAGAGGTTTATTTTTAGATCGGGATATTTAGATTTGCTTGGCTTCGCCTGCAGCTTCGGTTAAATGCTTGCGAATGGTGTTGAACGAAAAGTTCTTGCTGTCCATGCGTTTAGGTAGAATATAAGCACCTTGCTGACCTTTTACTTTGAAGTTCATCAAAATAAATTCAGGGGTGTTGTACCATTCATATACATCTTTCCAGCCGATTGCACCCACGCCTTCTTGAGCGCCCATTTGCTGACGCATTACGATTCCATGTGGTTGTACGCCTAAACGAATCCCTTTAATTTCTTGAACAGGAAATTCATTCATTTTGCGTTTAACGTACCATTCCAAGCCGTATTTACGCACCAGCAGGTAGAGTGCCACACAGACAATGGCGACCCAGCAGAAAATGGTCGAATAATTTTTTAATAGCAGAATGCCTAAAATGGAAAGGGCGACTATCACCCCCATAATAATCCATGCTTTCATGCCAATTTTATTGGTACTGCGCCATATTACCAGTTGAGCGTGACGTTGTTCTTCTTCAGAAACTTCGTAGATTACAGGCTGTAGGGTGTAGGCGTATAAACTTTTCGCGGTCATAGTGAAACTAACAAATTTAAAACTATAAAAAGTTTAGCATTAATTGCTGTCATTCAGTGAGTATATTGTCGCAAAATCATGCTAAGGTCGATGAATACATATTGTGCTTAGGCTGAGAAAGTAGACATGGATCCTTTGCAGAATGATTTATAAAGACGCCAGTTCAGTTGCATCCTGATCATGTTCGTGGCTTAAACTTTGTTTTAAGCGACTTAATTGCTGCAAGATACTCATCATCAAAGATAATTGCTGCAAAATAATCAATGATTTTTGATCTTGCTCATTGTTTTGACTTAAAAGCTGACGAATGGTTTGCAGCATATTGTGTGCGCTTAAATCAGGCGTTTCATCGTTGAGTAAAGCACCTTGAATATCGTCCATCGCTTGATCGAGCAGTTCCAAGACTTCCTGATCTTCAATTTTGTCACGATGCGCACCCAGTGCAGCGATATAACTAATAAAGGTGTGATTCAGACACAAGAACTCAAAGGCCTGAGCTTTTTGATCAGGATCAAAATCAGGTTCGGTGGCGAGTGTTGAAATCAGTGAAGCAACTTCTGCGTCGGCATTGTGAGCAGCGCGGCGCACCACACGATAATTCAAGCCGTTATTGCGCCCATTTTTATATTGTTGAATCACTTCTGCCAAATAGTCACATTGTGCGGTGAGTGAGCGACGAATCGTGCGTGATAGACGACGGAATTTCCAGTCGGGGAAGATAAAACTCACGCCAAACCATGCCAGTGCACAACCAATTAAGGTGTCGACCATACGTGGTACAGCTGCGGCAAAGCCCAAACCTTCTAGATTAAAGTTCATCAGCGCCAAAATAGTCATAAAAGCAGTCGCTTGTGCATATTGTTTACTGCGTAATTCAAAGAACAACATGCCACTAATAATTAAAACCACCAATTGCCCTTCTACGGATGGCACAAAATATAAAATGGTGTAGCCGACCACTATCCCTGCCAGTGTCCCAATAATACGCAAACGTAAACGCCGTTTGGTGGTATTAAAGTTAGGCTGCATGACAAACAAGGCGGTCAGTAAAATCCAGTAGCCATATTGAATATTGGTGACTTGTACAAAAACATAGCCAATTAACAGTACAATCGACAAACGAATGGCATGGCGGAACAAGACAGATTCAGGGGTTAAATGCTGTTTGATACGGATGACAATATCATCCCAGCTTTTTAAGTCGTCATCTATGAGTTGTTGTTCAATTTGCTTGGATTTATCCAGTTTAATATTACGTTCGGTTTCAAGATTAAGCAGTTGAGCGTCAATTGATTTTAGGTTTTGATATAAGGCAAACAGTGCATTAATCCAAACCTGGTCATATTGCTGCTCGCTGCGCAGCTTTTCTAAAGACTGTTTAAGATTTTCAAAAGCATGTTTAAAACGCTTGTTATGCACATAAGGTTTACGATGCAGAATACTTTCACTTAAATCTTTACAGGCTTTACCTTGAATAGACAAAATGCGCTGGAAGCGAAATAAAATATCGCTGTGCTGAAATATTTTCGCCAGTTTTTGATAATCAATATGTGCAGAGTCGGCACGTTCATGAATGTCTTGTGCGACAAAATAATACTGTAAGCTGCGTCGGGTATCTTTTTGCCCGCGGTCACCTTTTAAACGCGTCAGCAAAGCAGTTTTTAAGTCGTTAAAAATCGCAATTAATTTGCCATTTTCAAGTGATAAATCAATGATGCTTTGCTGATAACTAGATGCAGTCATATCCACATCGAATAGATTAGATTTGGCAAATAAAAAATCACCCAGAGAAGAATAACTGAGCGAAAGTTTGTCTTGTAAAGCGCGAACAGGAAATAGTAAAAAGCTGATGGTCGAAATTACACCGTACCAGATTGCGCCCGAGACCAAAAGTAGCGGCTGCATGTACCAGTCATCAAATAGATTGACACCTAGCATGGCATACACTGATACCACCAAACAGCCATAAGAAATAGTGGCATAACGCCGTCCGAGCGAACCGAGCAAAATTAAGACAATACACGACAGGATTAAGCCTGTGGCAAATAAAATAGGGTGCGGAAATAAAAACTGTATCGAAGTGGCGGTAACAAAGAAACCAATATAAGTATAGAGCTGATTGAGGATACGTACCGAAAAACGGTCATCTATATCACTCAAACCTGCGGCAACCACACCTAAAGTTAAAGGAATGGTAGCAACTTGCATTCCCATAAAATAGGGAACAAAAGCAGTTCCCGCAAATGCAATGAGCATGCGGATGTTATACATAAATGTGGTGTTATAGGTCGCTTGTTTGAGCTTAATCAGCCAAGGTTTCAACATCGTTCCTTTAAGTAAATTTTTTTTCTAAACAGTGATTATGCTATGAGATGAAAGGTTGCGTACATTGTAACTGTAGATGAGTGTTTAGAGAATTAAATATGTGAAAATTCATCTTTAATCACTACAAATGATATTATGGAGCGTGCAAGCTTCTCTATACATTTGTCATTCCACCTTAAAATATGAGCATATCGAAAACTTTACCAAGTTCAAATAGTACGCCACCATCTGCGCCAGAACCCAACATGCAGCAATATTCGACAGCCTGGATTTTGTTGTTGGCGTTACTGACCTCGCTTGGGCCTTTGTCGATTGATATGTATTTGCCTGCCTTGCCAGTAATGGCAAGCGAGTTTGGTGTATCGACCCAAATGGTCGCAAACAGTTTGCCTGCTTATTTTTTAGGTTTGGCATTGGGACAACTGATTTATGGACCGCTGAGTGATCGGATTGGACGTAAGCCGCCTTTATATATTGGCTTGGTATTGTTTTCACTGGCCAGTATGTTGTGCGTGTTTGCACACAATGAATGGGGATTGATTGCTGCACGTATTTTGCAGGCGTTGGGCGGTTGTGTGGGCGTGGTGATTGCACGAGCCGCCATTCGTGATCGCTTGGATTTGCAAACGTCCGCTCAAGCTTTTTCGAGCATGATGATTGTGATGACCATTGCACCCATTATTGCACCAACGCTGGGTGCATGGGTGCTTAGATGGATGAATTGGGAAGCCATTTTTGTGGTGCTGACCTGTGTTGGAATTATTTGCTGTTTATGTGTACATTTCTTTTTTAAAGAAACTTTAGCCAAAGAACGCCGTTTAAAGTTGAGTTTTCAGCAAGTCCTGACCTTATATTTCGCAATTTTAAAAGATCGTGATTTTCGTTTTCCAATGTTAGCAGGGTGTCTGACAGGTGGGGCATTGTTTTGCTATATCAGCGGTTCAAGTGCGCTCATGATGGATCAATATGGCTTGACTGAAACGGCTTTTGCTTATGTGTTTGGTGCCAATGCCTTTGGCATTATGTTGTTTTCGACCCTAAATAAAAAAATCAGTAGAAAATTGGGCGTGTTGCAACGCTTAAAACTAGGCAGCTTCATTCAACTGAGTGGTACGGTCATTCTATTGCTTGCAGGTAGTTTGGGGTATGCACCTTTGGCATTGGTCATGCTCGGTTTATTTCTTGCAGTGTCTGGGATCGGTTTTACAGGCCCGAATGCCATGGCGCTGGCAATGGCAAAACAAGGCGCACGTGCTGGAACAGCCAGTGCGATCATGGGCAGTGTGCAATTCTTTTGTGGCTTGATTGGTGGGATATTACTTAACTTTTTAACAGGCAGTGCTTTGCTGAATATGGCGGTATTAATGTTGCTATTTATTGGGTCTGGTATGTTTGCCGTTTTTCATATTTTACAACCTCAATCAGACTGAGTTGAGGTCAATACTTTTTCAAATGGTAATTTTTTTCGTAAAAATCGGGCTTTTAGACAGAACTGAAATATATACAATAGTCTAATAGTGGGGTAAATTCTTGAAAAATCAACCTATTTAAAGTATTGAATTTTATATGGTTTAATTATTTTAATCTGTAATTATGATTAATTATGATTTCTTATTCGGGAAAACTGATTTTAATAAACGTCATAACTTGATAGATTGAAGCCTGTAATAAATGACACAAATTGTAATATTTTAAATATTTGAGTGTCTTGGACTATTTGGCAAAAGTGTTTTGATTTTTAAGCCATTTTTATAATTCGATGTGAAATCGATAGATGACGAACAAAATCATCATGCACGGATGCAGCGTTGTTTTATTTTGGAGAGATAAATGAGTCAATTACTCAACGGTCAATTTATGATCAAAGGTTTAGCTATTGCTGTTACAACTTTAATGGTAGGTACTGCACACGCAGCAAAAACTGAGCAACAACAAATTCAAGAACTTCGTCAAGAAGTTGAAGCGTTAAAATCATTAATTCAGCAACAACAGCAAGTACAACAACAGCAGCAAACTCAAATTGCCCAAGTACAACAGGCGAAGCCTGCTGCACCCGCAAGTGTATTAAGCGCATGGAAATCTAAATCTGGTGCAGATGTTTCTATTTATGGTTCGATCCGTGGTGATGCAAACTATATTATTGAT
This sequence comes from Acinetobacter sp. SCLZS86, assembly GCF_021560715.1. Lineage (NCBI taxonomy): Bacteria > Pseudomonadati > Pseudomonadota > Gammaproteobacteria > Moraxellales > Moraxellaceae > Acinetobacter > Acinetobacter sp. SCLZS86. The sequence goes on along the minus strand of NZ_CP090864.1, from coordinate 2,220,317 downwards.
GGTGCTAATAATGACTTTAACTCAGCACATACAAGCAAAGAAGAAGCAAGTGACAAATTACGTGCTACCGCAAAAGTCACCCGCTTAGGTTTAGACTTTAATACACCTGTTGGTGATAACAAAGTAGGCGGTAAAGTTGAGGTTGACTTTGCAAGTTCGGACAATGCTAAGTCAGACAACTTGCGTATCCGTCATGCTTATTTAACTTTAAACAACTGGTTATTCGGTCAAACGACATCGAACTTCTTGTCAAATCATGCACCAGAAATGATTGACTTTGCAACGAATATTGGTGGTGGTACAACACGCGTCCCGCAAGTTCGTTATGGTTATAAGCTAGCACCTACAACTCAGTTATTCGTTTCTGCTGAAGAGGGGAATAGTTCAGGTGATAGCCTTACCTATCGTGTACCAAATTTGACAGCTAAAGTGGTACAAACTTACGCTGGAGGTAAAGGCTCTGCTTCTGCACGCGCATTGGTTGAACATTACAAATCAGAAGCAGCAAATGATGACAAAACAGGTTGGGGTGTTGCTGCAGGTGCGAATTACCAAGTTGCAGAGCCTTTAAAAGTATCTGCTGATGTCTCTTATGTTAAGGGTAACAACAACTACTTATATGGTAATAACTCTGCATTTGTTGTTGATAGTAATAGCATTGAGCAAAACGAAACGATTGGTGTACAAGTGGGTGCAACCTATAAGTTCTCTCCACAACTACGTTCAACTTTAGCGTATGGTGCTTTATTTGCGGATGATGGTACAGACTATGCGCGTGCAGCAAATAATTCTGATAATAAAGAGAATGAGAAAGTACAACAAGCATGGATTAACTTTATCTATTCACCTGTAAAACCAGTCGATTTAGGTATTGAATATATTAATGGTGAGCGTAAAAACTTTCATGGTCAAAAATTCAGTGATGACCGTGTAGGCTTTATGGCGCGCTATAGCTTCTAAGTCACTCCTTTTGAGCACAATCCAAAACAGAGCTTAATTTTAAGCTCTGTTTTTTTATGTTGAAAATTTATGTTATCAATTCAATAACTTAAATTTTATCCAGTTTTATAAAATGTTGTAACTTTCACTTATAGCTGAACACAATCATTAAAATTTATAGAAAAAATGCAGAAAATAGCAGCTTTTTGTCAAAAAAAATGCATAATGATCGACCTTTAATCTTGCTGTTTTTTGTCAAGTGGTTGAATATCTTTATCGGAAGGTATTTATCCACCTCAGATATTTGGGAGCTTATATGAGATTACCTCTCAGTGTTAAGCCGATTCAGTTGTTTGCACTAGAAGTCACCCCGAAAGTGAAAATGCTGTCTTTTGTCTTTCTTTTCTTCTGTTCTAGGCAAACGCAGATCATAACGCTTGAGTGAAACCAAAGGATGGGTTGGTTGAGCGAAATGCATACCTCTTAAACTTCGGTCAAATACGATACTGTTTACATACTTTGTATTGCGGCATTTTTTAGTTGATTTAGAGTCATAGTGATGCAAATGCTTTGGTTTGCATAGACTGTTCTTGATCATATTAAAAATAACCTGCAATCACTATATGGATATTGCCATGGAATTTACTTTTAATGCGTTTTATACGCTGATTGCTGCGGTCATCGTCCTGCTCTTAGGACGGCTTTTGGTCAATAAAATTGATTTTTTAAAACGCTATAACATTCCTGAACCTGTTGCAGGTGGTTTGGTTGCCGCAATTGTTTCATTGTTGGTGCATCAATTTTGGGGTTATAGCATTACCATCAGTAGCGCATTACAAACCAGTTTTATGCTGATTTTCTTCGCCTCGATTGGTTTAAGCGCGAACTTTACAAAATTGCGTCAGGGCGGAATTGGTTTAATTATTTTCTTGATTGCAATTTCCACATTTATTGTGCTGCAAAACTTTGTCGGCATTAGTCTTGCAACATTATTAGGTATTGATCCACTAATTGGTTTAATTGCAGGTTCGATTACCTTAACGGGTGGTCATGGTACTGCGGGTGCGTGGGGCGAAATTTTTGAAACCCAGTATGGTATTCAAGGGGCGTTGGCATTAGGTATGGCCAGTGCAACCTTTGGTTTGATCATTGGTGGTTTAATTGGTGGTCCACTGGCCAAAACCTTAATCAACCGTCATCAATTGGCCGTACCACGTACTGAAGAACAAATTGAAAAACGTGACAATACGCCTGCAGATCAAGACTCTAATGAGTTTATTCCATTTGAATATCCGCATCAGGTGCGTTTAATCACAGCAGATAATGCCATTACCACTTTGGGTTTATTTGCAGCGTGTTTGGCATTTGCCGAGTTTATGACAGGCGCTGCCAAAGGTACTATGTTTGAATTGCCAACTTTCGTTTGGGCATTGGCGGGCGGTGTGATTCTGCGTAATGTCTTGGAAAGTATTTTTAAAGTCAATATTTTTGACCGTGCGATTGATGTGTTTGGAAATGCGTCGTTGTCTTTATATTTGGCGATGGCTTTGTTGTCGCTTAAATTGTGGCAATTGGCAGATTTAGCAGGTCCGTTGATGGTGATTTTAGGTGCGCAAACTATCACCATGGCGTTATATGCGGCTTTTATCACGTTCCGTCTTATGGGTAAAAACTACGATGCAGCGGTATTGGCCGCAGGGCACTGTGGTTTTGGGATGGGAGCAACACCTACCGCGGTTGCTAATATGCAAGCCATTACCAATATGTATGGCCCCTCTTATAAAGCATTCTTGATTGTGCCGTTGTGTGGCGCTTTCTTTGTCGACTTGATTAACGTTGCGGTGATTCAGTCTATTCTAAAATTCTTTGGTGGCTAAGCTCCAAAGCATTCAGGCTTGATTCAGTCATCCACAAAAAATGCCAGTTCAATTGAACTGGCATTTTTATTTGATCTGTAGCATTTTTAATTTAAGCCATGAAATGCAAAAATGCTGTATAGACCAGGAAACTACCAATTAAACTGAGCCAAATAGGTAGTTTGGATTTTAATAATCCAATCACCAAAACAATAAACAGCAGATCAGCAATACTCAAAATATGACGCTGTGCCATTTCGAGCACCATATACAGCAGCAAACCGACTACAGCTGCATTAATCCCTGTTACCGCATGACGGATATAGGCTTGCTGCATTAACCAAGACCAATAAGGCAAGGTCGCAAATACCAAAAAGAAAGATGGCAGAAAAATAGCCAATGTAGCTAAAGTCGCATTCAGCAGCATAGATTCTGTCATTGGAATCAAACTGCCCAAATATGTTGCAAAGCTGAACAGTGGGCCAGGCACCAATTGCGCCATGGCATAACCCAAATCGAACTGTTCTGCACTGACTAAGCCTGTGCTAACAAAATCTTGATGCAATAAAGGCAAAATGACATGCCCACCGCCAAAGACCAAAGATGCGGCTTTATAGAAACTTAAATTGGCTGCATAGAGTAAATGAGGTTGTAGCCAGTTTAGCGCGGATAGCACAATAAAAGGTGCAACAAAAAGTACTACCCAAAATGCAGCATAACGACGGTGTTGGGGTAGGTGTGCCGCAGTAAAATGTGTATCTGTCGCCGTTGTATTGGCGGATGAGAGCGTTGCAGTGGGTGTTGTACGTTTGGCCATCCACATGCCAAAACAAGCTGCAATCAGAATCACCAAAACTTGATTGAAGCTCAAGGGCATCAGATAAATAAATAGGGCAGAAGCAAACATTAAGGCATATTGCCAAACCGTTTTACAAAAACTACGCAACATTTGCCAAAATGCCCAAGCTACCACGGCCAATACGATCAGTTGAATACTGTGAAAGCTATTTGAAGACAGGACATCTAAATATTGATGTCCCAAAACTGCAACCAAAGCCATAAACAACGCTGAAGGTAGGGTGAAACCCAACCAAGCTAGGACTGCACCCCAATAGCCTTTTTGCAAATAACCAATCGCTAACCCCACCTGACTACTAGTTGGGCCAGGTAAGAGTTGTGCAAGTGCGATAATTTGTGAATACTGGGATTCATCTAGCCATTTGAGTTGTTGCACAAAACGCTGATGGAAAAACACCAAATGCGCTGCAGGCCCACCAAAAGACAGACAGCCTAATTGCAGAAAAATCCAGAATAATAGGGAATAAGAAGGTGGTTGCATATTATTTTAGATTGATTCAAATTTTACGCCACTGTAGTCGCTAGAAGTGACAATTTAACGAATTACTACAAGGATCGGTTAAAATAATAGATAGACTATGGGCGCTCATGCAAGGTAAAAACAGAGAGCATAACTGTTGACGTTAAGAGGGTTGCTGTATCAAGTAGGCTGATCAACCTTGACACGATTGGCGGTGAAATATCGACTGAAACCTATGGATTCAAGAAGGTCATTATGAAAATTGGGTATGTATCTCTTACAGCATTATTGATGGTGGGATGTCAGGCAGTGCCATCACAGCAGCAATTTTCGACTCAAACTCTACTTGAGTCGCAGCCCATGGTTGAAGCAGAATCGCGCCTGAATCAAATTGATTTTCGGCAATTAAAACAACAAAAAAAACGTCCAGTTGTCGCCTTGGTTTTGGGCAGCGGTGGTGCACGTGGCTATGCACACATTGGAGTAATTGAAGTACTTGAGCAATACGGTATTCAGCCTGATTTGATTGTGGGCAGTAGCGCAGGCAGCATTGTTGGCTCAATTTATGCCAGTGGTAAAAATGCACAGCAATTACGTGAAATTGCCATGAATATGAAAGCCAATGATGTGCGGGATGTGACTTTAGATTTAAAAGGCTTTTTTGATGGTAAAAAAGTTGAAAATTATGTCAATGCACAAGTCGATCAACTCCGTTTGGAGCAATTTAAAATCCCGATGTACGTGGTGGCGACTGAATTAAAAGAAGGCAAAAAAGTCGTATTTAATTATGGCAATACGGGGCAGGCAGTGCGTGCGTCAGTGTCTATCCCAAGTATGTTTGTACCTACTAAAATTGCAGAACATGAATATGTCGATGGTGGTTTAGTGAGCCCTGTACCTGTCAAGGTTGCACGCGATTTAGGGGCAGATATTGTGATTGCCGTGAATATTTTGGCGCAGCCTATTCATACTGAAACCAGTAATGTGTGGGGATTGTTTAACCAAAATATTAATATTATGCAAAAGCATTTGGCCAATGAAGAATTGAAACTGGCAGATGTGGTCATTCAACCCGATTTACGTGAAAAAGCCCATATTTTTGATGTGAAAGGGCGCGAAGCGACCATGTTGGCAGGCGCAGAAGCAACTGCAGCGCAATTAAATAAAATTGATCAGGTCTATCAACAGCATCATTATGCGCATGGGCATAGAATTGTAGACTATAAAGTGAGTAATACTTTTGGGCTTTATGGACAGTTTAAATAGCTGTCCAGATCCTTCATTTAGGTCAATTCAATGAAATCAACAGATTTAACTTAAGTCTAATTAGGTGCTTGATAAAAATAACTTTAATGTTAGATTGCTTAGATTTATTATTTGTAAGTATTTGATATTATAGTTTAAAAATAAAGATACCATAAAGATATCTAAATACTGAGATGAGGTATTTAGACTTAAAATCAATTTTTTAGCGTGTTCTTTTGCACCGTTTCCATTTATTCTATGTAGCATTTACTGAATTCGTTTTTTAAGCAGTTTACCAATTGAACATGCTTCCAAGACAGCCTAACTTTTGTGCTTCAGGACTTTAAAACTTTATAAAAAATCGAGGGGATACTTCATGCACGGCTTTGAAATTGGACAGCAGGTGAAACTTGCCACTATGGAGCAAGTTATTTTTACAGTGACGATGATTAATCCAGATGGTTCTTATGTGATTGAAGCTGCCTTAAGTACCGAACAAACTTTGACTTATAGCAATGTGTCGCAGGAAATGCTGCGCTTGGCTTGAATGCTCCCACTAAATGAAATTTCTTGGCTAAAATAGCCGAAATTTGCTTAAATAATCCATTAAATAAAAGATTTTAGATTGTTTTTTGAACACTTGAAGCGATGGTATTCACTGTATATTCAATTTGAACAAATATTCTAATTAAAGAAATGGATTAAAAAATAACAGCTTGGGAGTCTTAGTCTTTAGTCTTATAATTTTAAATAAATGTTCACATAAACAATATAAATAATAATGATGCAGTTGTTGCCGAAATGAACATTCAAACTTTTATAAACGCGATATAATAATACGCTCATATCTTACTGTCTTTAAAAGAGTCTAGAGAACGCGATGTCACCATTAGATCAAATTGCCCCAGTGTTAGATGACCAGTCAGAATTAACCATGACCGTGTTAATGACACCCGACATGGCAAATTTCTCAGGGAATGTACATGGTGGAACAATTTTAAAACTATTAGACCAAGTGGCGTATGCATGTGCGAGCCGCTATTCTGGTAGTTATGTGGTGACCCTTTCGGTTGATAAAGTGAACTTTAAAGAGCCGATTCATGTAGGGGAATTGGTGACTTTCCTTGCTAGTGTGAATCATGTGGGTCGTACTTCAATGGAAATTGGGATTCGTGTAGAAGCACAAAATATTCAAAAGCGTACAGTGCGCCATACCAACAGCTGTTACTTCACTATGGTTGCAGTCGATGAAAATGGTAAACCAAAACAAATCCCTGCGTTGAAATTAGACAATGACTGGAAGCGTTGCCGTTTTGAAGCAGCAGAGCAACGTAAAGTTGCACGTTTGCAAGAAAATCATCATCCATCTTGCAGCATTTATAAGAAAACTGAACAAAACTAAGTTTTCATCAAATTTAGCTGAAAACCTGTTTGCAATTGTAGACAGGTTTTTTTGTGCCTATTTTTTAATTTTGTCCAAGGCAATATTGATTGGCTTTGTAGATAAACAAAAACTGAGTAAACCGAGAGAGTGGCGGAAAACTCATTTTTTGTATTCGATTTACATTTTTAAATGTATCTAAGTTTTAAGGCTGTTGCGTCGATGCAGCAGGGGTTTCAGTGCTTGCTTCAGATGCAGGTTGTGCAGCAGCTTGTTCTGAAGCTGGTTCAGCCACAGTTTCCTGCGTTGAAACAACCACTTTTTCCTGTTCTTGAACTGTCGATTCAGCCTTTGCAGCAAAAGTAGTTGCAGTGGCAAAAGCAAAAGTTGAAGCGAGTAAAATTTGTGTCAATTTCATGGTTTGGCATCCTTATTTAAAGTTTTCACGAATGATCAAAATGTTCAGCACAAGCATGAAGTAAAAAAACTTATTGCGGCTAAAGTGTTCAAGTCAGTCATCACCTGATTTGAACGGGCTGAACAGGAACTCATGCTAACAGCCATTGGTGTAGGATCAATGCTTGCAACAAAGCAAAACAATGACGGTTACTTGAACCGCACAATGATGATGAATAGGTTTCATTTTGGTAATTTTTGTTAAATAAAAGTAGCCAAATTTAGCGAAAATGACTGTATTTTATGCAAGAAAACTGCAGGGTTAGCAATAAAACATAACATCAAGCGACTAAAACTTGGTGAATCTGCTAAAACAAGTGGCAAATCATTACGCAATAAATGTAAGAAAATTTTTCAAGTCACGACATCAATGAATATCAACAATTGGATAAATTTGTGTGTGTTTAGATTCAGATTGAACTAATCGCTAAACTTGCTTAGCATGCTTGAGTTGTTTGAAATTCAATAAAGTGAGCTTATTTTGAAATTAATTGCACCACAAAAAGCAGTCCCGACGCATATTATTTCTGGTTTTCTCGGTGCAGGAAAAACCACCTTATTGAAACAGTTACTCAGCCAAAAACCAGAACATGAAGTTTGGGCGGTGCTGATGAATGAATTTGGACAAATCGGGGTCGATCAACAACTCTTACCTCAGCAACAGGGTTATCAAGTCAAAGAATTATTGGGCGGTTGCTTATGTTGTAGCAGCCAATTGCCTATGCAAATTGCCTTGTCGCGTTTATTGTCTGAAGCGAAGCCTGACCGTTTATTCATTGAACCGACAGGTTTGGGGCATCCTGCGCAACTCGTGGAACAATTGACTGAACCACATTGGCATACCCATTTATCGATGCGTGCCTTGGTTACGGTGGTCGATGGATCGCGTTTGCATGATCAGGCGTGGACGCAGCAAAACTTGTATGCCGATCAGCTCAAAGCTGCACAAATTATTGTGGTGTCACATGCAGATCAAATGCAGGTGGCAGATGAGCAGGCGCTGGTGCAGTTGCAACACGAATATCAAGCCTATGCGCAAAAATGGTTGAAAGCGGAACAGGGTAATCTGGCTTTGATTGAAATTGATACGCTGTATGTCGGCACACAGCGTAAAATTCAGCCTTTATTAAAATTACAAAAAACGCTGATTCAAGCTGCAAATACGTCTGAACCAGAAATTAAACAGTTGCCATATCATTATGTAGAAACTGCTCAGGGTTATTCGGTAGCGGGCTGGAAATTCCCTAAACGCTGGCAATTCGATTTTTATCCACTTCTAGATTTACTCTGTGAACAGCAAAATTGGTTGCGCATTAAAGGGATTTTTTATACCAATCAGGGCTGGAAAAGTTTTAACTTCAATCCCCAGCAATTTAACTATCAATCTACCGATGAAGGCATAGACAATCGGGTGGAAATTATTTATCAAACCGAGCTTGATTGGGAAAAATTTGAGGCTGAACTATTGGGGTGTCGGGTTGATGCTGCTACGGCTTTTGAATGAAATCTATGTGCTCTCGGGCAAACGATAAAGCAAAATCCCAGAAAATCTATTATGCTTAGCGGCAAATTTGAACATGGTTTTAGGAATAGACAATGGCGCTAAAAGCGACAATTTATAAGGCAGATTTGAACATTGCCAATATGGATGTGCATCAATATGGTGACTATCAACTAACCATGGCATTACATCCTTCTGAAACCATTGAGCGTTTGATGGTGCGTATTTTGGCATTCGCACGTTATGCAGATGAAGCTTTGGAATTCACCAAAGATTTGTTTGAAACCGATGAGCCTGCTTTGTGGGAAAAAGACTTAACAGGGCAGTTAATCAAGTGGATTGAAGTCGGTTGCCCAGATGAAGATAAAGTCAAAAAAGTCAGTGCACGTTGTAAGCAAGTTGCGATTATTGCCTATGGTTCATCGGTAGATGAGTGGTATAAACGCAACAGTAAAATCAAAACATTAAATAATGTTGAAGTATGGCAATTATCGCAAGCGAGTACTGAAGCCATTCAAGCTTTATGCGAACGTACCATGCAGTTGCAGTTGAATGTAATGGATGGTGAATGGACACTGATTGGCGCTCAAGCACAGGCGCAGATTGAGTGGATACAGTTACAATAACACTTACCCGAGTTGGCAATTATCTTAAACATCGAAGTGTAAATATTTGGAGATGAACATGACTGCGGAATTAGAAATTATTGATTTGGTGGTAGGAGAGGGTAAAGAAGCGGTCAAAGGTGCTTTAATTACTACGCATTACACAGGTTGGTTGGAAGATGGCACAAAGTTTGATTCATCCTTGGACCGCGGCAACTATTTCGAAACCGTGATTGGCACTGGTCGTGTGATTAAAGGTTGGGATCAAGGTATCATGGGGATGAAAGTGGGTGGTAAACGTAAACTTGTGGTACCTGCGCATTTGGCTTATGGTGAGCGCAAAATGGGCAATATCATTCCTGCCAATTCGAATTTAATTTTTGAAATTGAATTGTATGATGTGAAAACACGCGATCAATAAATCCTGTTTAATTTAGCCAAACCGCTAGAATTTAAGTCATTCATCCGATGTCAGTACGGTCTAATATGAATGACTTAATTTTTTTACTTTAAATTTAGTGCAAGAACGATTAGATTGAAAAATAAGCACAATAGGGTTTTTGCATTTTTGAAATTCATTCGGATGTGGCACAAGCGTGCATTATTATTCTTGATTTTACTGTTTAGTATATTCACTCCACAGTGTGTGTTGGCACAATATGAGTCTGCACCTAAATCTTATTATCTACATCAAGAACTGCTGAATTCTGTTCAATTTACTGAAGATAAAACGAGTATTTTGAGTGGGCAATGGTTGTTTTATCCGCAACAATTAATTCAAGAACCCAGTGCGGTACTGGCATCGAATACCGTTGAATTGCCTGCTTCATTTGAAGATTTAATGGGCAATGCCAATACGTATGGCACTTTTATTGGGCACTTTCAAATTCCAAAAGAGTTTTTAGGCAGGCGTATTGCGATTTGGATTCCCAACCAGTATGGCGCATATCGGGTATTTTTAAATGGCGATCCATTGGTGCGTGTTGGCACAGTCGGTGCAGATGCTAGTCATCACCAAACCGAAAATGCCCCACGAATTGCGTATTTTGTCCCTGAAAGTGAATATTTTACCCTAACCATTCAAGCGTCTAGTTTTCAAAGCTTGCAAGGTGGTTTAAAAAATCCAATGAAAATTGGTTTAAGTCGTACCATCAATCAACAGTATCAGCGTTTGATGATGAGTATTGCCATGATTTCTGGGGCAGTACTTGGTGTTGGTTTGTTTACCTTGATGTTTTCGGCATTTAGTCTTGCAAATGGCGGCAAGACCAAGCTTATGTTTATTTTTGGCTTGTTTATTGTTTTTCTAGCATTACATAATTTATTTTCTCCGCCCTATGCTTACACCACTTTCCTGAATTTAAGTTGGTCTTGGGGAATAAGGCTCGAATATTTATTTAGTTTTCTCGCGATTTTATTTTTCCTGAGTTATAAGCTGTCATTAAAAAGTAAACATGTATTCTTTTCCGAATTGGTTTGATACTCTCTCCACCCATTGCTCTATTTTATCAGCTGTCATCACTTGAAAATCTCGCCAATAATATTTCATCTGCTTCCATACCATCTCGATTCGATTTAACTCAGGGCTATAAGCTGGAATAAAATACAAATTCGTCGAAATGTTACTTTTAAGTAGCTCTCTGTAATCAGCCATCTTTTTACTTCTATGAATCGAGGCATTATCAACAATAAGAACCAATGGAAGGTTATAAGTCTGTTTTACTTGTTGAGCTATTCCAGTTAAATAGGCATAAAACCAAGTGCTTGTAACTGACTCTTGTAAACAACTTGTCACCAGTTTCCCCGTTGAAAGCAAACACCCCATGACATTAACTCGTTTTAATCTTATTGCATCAACCGCATGAACATCACCTATCTTTGTCCACGCATAGCGGTTATCAGGTGTAGATGAAAACCCTGTTTCATCAACATAACCTAATATAATTTCACCACGTGCCGCTTGCTCTCGTAATTTTTCAATCTGCTGTGTTGCTTGTTCAAATGCAATCGGATCTCTTTTTTTTCAAGCTATGACGGGTACGCTTGAAGACCATACCTGAATCACGTAAAAACTTACGAATGGTTTCAACAGACACGGACACTTCGTATTCTTCATGTAGTTTGACTCGGATTTGTTCTGCATTGAGTGGACTTGTATTGACCCAATCTAGGATTTTCGCCTGATAGTCTGAGATCAATGTATTGGGCCGACCTGAGCGATGACCTTCTTTAATCGATTCAAACTCATACAATTCCCAACGTCGGCGTTGTAGCCTTATGGTTTCTGGGATACGTTCTTGTAGAGTGGCAACTTCCGCAACACTTTTACCTTCAGAAAGCCAGAGAATAGTTTGGGCACGTTGTCTTTCACGCCAATGTTTTGCATGCTTGGCCAGAAAAATGAGTCGTTCTCGCTGTTCTAAACTAAGTGGTACAGAAACAATTCGAGGCATGTGTGAACATCTGTTAACTAAAAAAACTTTTTCGCATGATTAGTTATTTTTGTCAACTTATGTTTTTGCTCAGTTCGCGCTATTTGCATCGTTGGGTATATAGCGCGGCAATGCTGTTATTAAGCTTTAATATTAGGGTGACGCTGTGGGCAGAACCCACTATTTTTCAGCAGTTCGCATTTTATAGTTCTTTTTTCTTTGTGCTGGTTTTGGCAAATTTTGCCTATGGGTTTTATCAAACTCTGCGTTCAGGAGAGCATTATTCCAAAATCAATTTTTGGGCAGTAATTATTCTGTGTGGCACATTTATTCATGATTTTTTATTAATGTTGAATCTGGTCAATTCCATTCATTTATCATTTATTTCGACCAGTATTTATGCATTGCTCATCATGTTTCAGCAGGCACGAAATTATGCCTATCACACAGTGCATATTGAGCGCTTGAACCAAAAGCTGATTCATTTAAACAACTCGTTAGATTTAAAAGTGCAGGAACGCACTGAACAACTCAGTCTTTTGAATGAAAAACTGGAAATACAGATTAATACTGATGCATTAACAGGGGCGTATAACCGCCGTGCATTAAATGAAGAAATTCAGCGTTTGTATTTTGAAACCTTGCAAAATAAGCGACATATTTTGGTTTTTGCGATGCTCGATGTCGATTATTTTAAAAAATACAATGATCATTATGGGCACTTAAAAGGTGATCAAATTCTGCAAAACTTAGTTAAGGTTTTACAAAACACTTTGCCTAAAAATGCGTTTGTGGCACGTTATGGTGGCGAAGAGTTTGCCATTTTACTGCACGATATTCCACACCCTGCAATTGCACCACTTATGCAAAAAGTCTTGCAGGCTGTGCGTGATGCAGCTTTTGAGCATGTGGCACGAGAAGACCATAAACAATATGTGACTTTAAGTATGGGTGTGGCATGGATGACTCGTGAGCAAGCATACACGCACGTGGATGATTTTATGAAAGCCGCAGATGCGCATTTATATCAAGCCAAACAGGCAGGACGTGATCAGGTGGTCATTCAGACTTAAAATGTTGCAGTGACTCTTCATGACTTAAAGATGGCTTTGAATTTTTTATTGAAGCTGTGCGACAGAAACATTGCCCAATAGTCATTCAACAATTCGCTCATCTTTAAAAATTAAGGTGGTGAGTAAACCAAAGACTTGATAGCGCAAAGTCAAAATTGAAGATTGATCAACGTTCACTTTGCCAAACTTTACCGAAGCATCAAAAAGTTGGGCGAGCTGATCAAAAAATGGGGCATTTTGAACGCAAGGCGTACACCACGTTGCATAAAGACGAATCACCGCCACGCCTGTTTTATATTCAAACTCAGGGTAATTATTTTCGTTGTGTTCTACAATTTCTGACATCAAACACGCTTTAATCATAAATGAAAATTGAATCACGCATGAAAACAACACGGTACGAGAATTATACCTAAGTTGATCTGGGTTTTAATGCTTTGTTGTTATATGTTCAAATAGTAAAAATTCATCTCCATTTCAAACAATCAGGGATTTTCCATGACACAAAACACAATGCAGCAGATTATTATTACAGAACAAGGTGGACCAGAAAAATTAGCCTATGAAACGGTTGCAATACCTGAACCACAAGCCAACGAGGTTTTGGTTAAAGTCCATGCTTTTGGTTTAAATCGTCCTGATATTTTACAGCGCCAGGGGCTGTATCCTATGCCTAAAGGTGTGACACCAGTGCCAGGCTTAGAAGTAGCAGGTGAAGTGGTTGCTGTGGGTGCAGATGTCAGACAATTTAAAGTTGGTGATGCTGTGTGCGGCTTAACCAATGGTGGTGGTTATGCAGAATATTGTGTTGTACCTGAAAGCCAGACTTTGATAATTCCAACAGGTGTCAGTTTTGTACAAGCCGCAGCGATACCTGAAACATTTTTTACTGTGTGGGCCAATGTATTCCAAATGGGCAAAGCCAAAGCGGGCGAAACGGCATTAATTCATGGTGGCACCAGTGGCATTGGTACAACTGCTTTAATGCTGTGTAATGCCTTAGGTTTAAAAACCTTTGCCACTGTAGGTTCAGATGAAAAAGTACAGGCAATTTCACATCTCACCACAGCCATTAATTACAAAACTCAAGATTTTGAACAAGTGATTAACGCAGCGACAGACAATGCTGGGGTAGATATCATTTTAGATATTGTTGGTGCACCGTATTTGGAACGTAATTTAAATTTATTACGCCGTGATGGTCGCTTGGTGTATATCGCATTTTTGGGTGGTGCAAAAGCCAAAGAGGTGAAACTTGGTCAAATCATGATGAAGCGTCTTACTATTACAGGTTCGACCATGCGCGCCCGCAATCCTGTAGAAAAAGCTGAAATTGCCAAAGGGTTGCAAGAGATCGTTTGGCCATTGTTAGCAAAAGGTGAATGTCTGCCTATGATTTATAAAACTTTCCAGTTTGATCAAATTCAACAGGCACATGCCGAAATGGATACAGGCGAGCATGTGGGTAAAGTGGTAGTTGAAGTGATTTAAAGACTCAAATTTAAAATCAACATGCATAAAAAAACTGACTGAGTGTCAGTTTTTTTAGGTGTATTTTATAGAGGATTTTAACAAAGATTTTTTTGAATCAGTTTTAGCAATTATTTTAATCATAATTACATAAATATTCCTTTAAACTACAATTCAACACAATAAATTTTTTCCAAATAGTCAAATATTAAGGAGGTGTAGGACACACCCTGTCAATAATAAACCTTATCTTTATATTCATTGAATTCATTCTCAAGATTACAAAACGGTTCATGTAAAATAATTTGATAGAGAGAGCAGGCTTATGAAAATTTTATCTGCATATACGACAAAGCACAGTCTACGTGCATTAAAACGGTTACACAAAAATATTGTTCGTCAGCAAATCAATGTTGGGAACTTAAATAAAATGTATCGTGCGATGCTACATTTAGAGCGCTATATTGACCGCCTCGATCATGATAAACGCGAAAACTTGTATTGAGTGAAAAGTAAATCTGTTAATTATTTTTTACTAAAAAGTACAAGTGGATTGAGAAATTAAATCTGTTATTTATTGGATTATTCATTTGAAATAATGGGTTTTAAATAGACGATGAAATTCAGGAGAAAAACGAAGGGAACAATAAGAAATTTAAAATAAACAAGGATGATCAAAACTGAAAGATCAATTTTAAACTGCTGCACTGTAATAGGTACAGCACAGCCTTGTGTGAACAATTGATTCGGAATGTGTCGAGCTTTTAGCTAAATTATGCGAAAATAGCGTTTTGCTATTTTTGTCCAAGGACAGTACATGATTGACCAATCTCCTGAATCATTAAGTGATATCGAAATACTCGACATTTTGCAGTCTATGAAAAGCGATGAGTTAGACACAGAGGCAAAAGAAATTATCCGTAATGGTGGGAAAGCAGGTCGTCAGGAAGCGCATAAAGCAGCGTTGGTGGCATTGAATCAATCATTCGAAAGCAAATTCGTAGAAGCGGTAAGTTTGGCTTTGCAGTTAAACGAAGCGCAAATGAAAAAAATCCGTTATAAAAAAGACCGTGTGCGTATTTTAAAAGCACGTGGGATTGATTATTTAGCCATTGATGGCGCAGAAACTGCGCAAGTATTGGCTCAGGTTGCACAAGCAATTGTGCGTGAAGATGCTGTGGTAACGCATGATTTGCACAATATTTTTCCTTTCTGGAAGGAAGGTTGGCCAATGGTGCAATTCGACAATGCCTATAAAATTTTAGCTGAAGATATTGCGATTCATTATCAATCGGTATTAGATGAATTGATCAGTAAATATTAAATAGATACTCAGCTGAATTTTAGATGTATCAGTTAAGATTTGAAAAAAGCACCACTTCATTTTGATGTGGTGCTTTTTTGTAAATGCTAGAAAATGTAGATGCAATCAGGCTGAACGAATACAAGGAATCTCACTATCCATCTGCTTCAGTGTTGTTTTGTATTTCCTGCGTTTCTACAACTCGTGTCACTAAAAGTTGGTCAATTTTAAAATGATCGACATCGACTACTTCAAATTTATAACCATCAAAAAGTACGGAGTCGGCAGGACGCGGGATTTTACGTAGCTTATACATCATAAAACCTGCAATGGTTTCATAATTTTCATCATCTGGCATTTCATCAATTTGCAGCGCGTGTTTAATGTCTTCAATTGGCGTACTGCCATCAATTAACCAAGAGTTGTTATCACGTTTAATGATCTGCTGATCTTCTTCAATAGGTGTTACCCAATCGCCCATCACAGTAATCATAATGTCAGACAGGGTAATTACGCCTACAACCAATGCATATTCATTAATCACTACGGCAAATTTTTCTTTGGTCGAGCGGAAACGATCTAACACTTCAGAGAGCGTGAGTGTATCTGGAATGGTTAATACATTACGGATGGTGCTTTCATTCAGTTGTAGTAAAGATTGATTATTGAGGATTCTGACCAAAATATCTTTAGCATCAACATAGCCGATCACATCATCAATATTTTCACTACAGACTAAAAATTTCGAATAAGGATATTCTGCAAGTTTTTGACGAATACTGGCTTCTGATTCCTTTAGAGTAAAAAACACCACATTTTCACGTGTGGTCATACTCGAAGGTACGTTACGTTCTTCAAGTTCAAACACATTTTCGATAAAGTGATGTTCCTGCTTTTGTAAAACACCTGCTTGAGCACCAGCATCCATGACTGCAGAGATATCATCAAACGTAATATTGTCTTCGCGCGTGGTATTGACTTTAAATAAGCGGAACAACACATTGGCAATCGCATTAATCATCCATGCCAAAGGCTTGCATACCCGAATAAAAATTTGAATCGGGTTAATCACCGATATCGCAATTTTTTCAGGGGCAATCATTGCCAAACGCTTAGGCATCAGGTCAGCAAATAAAATAAATAGGGAAGTCACTAAGGTAAATGACAAGGCAAAACTAAGCGTTTCAGCCCATGGCCCTTGATAGAAGCGTACTACTAAGTTGTAGAAATAAGGACGAAAAGCACCTTCACCTAAAATACCACCTAAAATGGCAACTGCATTTAAGCCAATTTGGGAGGCAGCAAAAAAGTCAGCTGAATTTTCTTGCAGGTCTAAAACTTTTTGAGCACGTTCATCGCCTGATTCAGCTAGAATTTTCAGTTTAACTTTACGTGCACCAGCCAACGCAATTTCAGTAAGCGATAAAAAACCAGCTCCGACAATGAGGATGAAGATAATAACAATATTCTGGAAGAGGCTCACGAATCCACCTGTGGATTATATTATTTTAAATATAACAATTTGAATCTTTATTCAATCATGATTAAACAATGAGGAATATCTAAATATTCCTCATCTGAGTATAAGCGTTTGTGCCAATAAGTTCAGTGAATTTTTAATTAATAGGCTGAAAATTGAGAGTTATTCAATAAAAACTCACGGTTTTCTTCTTCAATCATTTGCCGTGCCACATATAAAATTAATTGGCGTAACCAACGGTGTGCAGGGTGATGATGTAACAACGGACACCATGCCATCTTTAATTCAAATTCTGGAATATAAAATGGCGGGTCTTTAATGAGCAAACTTTGGCTTTTGGCCTGTAAGAGCGCAATACGGGTAGGCAATGTTGCGACTAAATCCACATTAGATGCAAGTAGTGCAGGCATTTGATAATGACGGGTAAACACAGAAATTTTACGTTTTTGTCCAATACGCTCTAAAGCCTGATCAATCCAGCCGAGACCTGCTTGTTTTTCAGGATTCACTCCAAAACCAACGCCCATACCTGTTTTAGAGACCCAAATATGTTGTGCATCTAAGTAGCTTTTTAAATTGAGGTTATTGGCAGCAGGGTGTTTATGATTGAGCAGGCAAGAGAAACTATCACGCCAAACTAAAACTTGATGGAAACTTTGAGGAATTTCATTAAAACGGTTAATCGCTAAATCAACTTTACCTTGCTCCATGTCACGGTAAGACACATCACTTGGTGTTAAAAAGTCCAATACCACATTGGGTGCTTCAGAGCGTAAAGCTTTAACCAAGCGTGGTACTAATGTGGCTTCTGCGTAATCGGAAGTCATAATCCGAAATACACGATTTGAAGTATAAGGACGGAACTCGGTACGAGGTTCCAAAATCATAGAAAGGTCAGATAAAGCATCACGGATACGCGGTTGTAATTCTAAGGCGCGTTCAGTTGGTGTCATACCTTCAGAAGAACGAATCAGCAGGGGATCATTAAATAAATTGCGCAAACGGCGTAAAATGTTACTCATTGCAGGTTGGGTAACACCCAATTGTTCTGCAGCACGGGTTACATTTTTTTCACGAAGTAATACGTCAAGATAAATTAATAGATTAAGATCAACCCGCTCCAGATTCATAAAATAAATACCGAAAATAAAATCACTAAATTATAGGGATTATGCCATAAGCCGTAAGGCTTGTGTATAAATGATGATGAAAAAAACGACGAGATAAACAGTAAAAAATCTGAATAAAAACAGCCAGCCCCATCATTATTTCCTAAAGCAATGTAGGTTGCCTAGTACTGCATCTATACTTTTTAATTTTAAATGCAAAAACACTTAAAAGCATTGGCTGAATTGATAGCAAATTCTATATTGTCTGAAAATTATGCAGTTACGTTGAGCTGAAAGGCATCAAAACTTTGCTATAAAATGGCAGATATTGCCAATGCATGTATTTTTTATGAAAGGCAAGACTTAAGTCTAATGCAGAAAATATCGGCACAGAGATGAATTTGTAAGCAAAGATATTTGATTGATTTTCTAAATAAGGTTTTTAAAATCAATATGTTGTGTTTTTATTGTTTTTGTGAATTAAGACTTTGATCTATACATTTTTTTAAAAAATACCGAGAATTACACTAGAATATTGGATTAATTCATTCAGTCACTCTACTCTGTATCCATCGTAACGAAGTGCTCTAAATCTGAGCAATCAAACATAAGCGCGATTTAGCCTTCGATTGATAAATCCTAAATAATATTACAGGGTACAATATCATGACTACATACCAAACAGCGATTGATGCAATCCGCGAATTAAAAGCAAAATTCGGCAACACTTGGGCAGACATCAGTCCTGAAGATGCTGCGCGTATGCAAATGCAAAACCGTTTTAAAACTGGTTTAGACATTGCTAAATATACAGCTGCGATTATGCGTCGTGATATGGCTGCTTATGATGCAGACTCTAGCAAATACACTCAATCACTAGGCTGCTGGCACGGTTTTATCGCTCAGCAAAAAATGATTGCGAACAAAAAATACTTCGGTACAACTGAGCGTCGCTATATCTACCTTTCTGGTTGGATGGTTGCTGCACTTCGTTCAGAATTCGGTCCACTTCCTGACCAATCTATGCACGAAAAAACTTCTGTTCCTGCATTGATCGAAGAAATCTACACATTCTTACGTCAAGCTGACGCAAAAGAATTAAACGATTTGTTCCGTGCACTTAAAAAAGCACAAGACGCTGGTGACACTGCTAAAGCTGCTGAAATCACTGCACAAATCGACAACTTTGAAACTCACGTTGTGCCAATTATTGCGGACATCGACGCTGGTTTCGGTAACGAAGAAGCAACTTACTTATTAGCTAAGAAAATGATCGAAGCGGGTGCATGTGCACTTCAAATCGAAAACCAAGTTTCTGACGCGAAACAATGTGGTCACCAAGCTGGTAAAGTAACTGTTCCACACGAAGACTTCATCGCTAAAATCCACGCGTTACGTTATGCGTTCTTAGAAATGGGTCTTGACGACGGTATCATCGTTGCACGTACTGACTCTGAAGGTGCTGACTTAACTCAAAAAATCCCAGTAGTTAAAGAGCCAGGCGACATCGCTTCTCAATACATCAGCTACTTAGACACTCAAGAAATTGACATCTCTGAAGCGAAAGAAGACGAAATCCTAATCAAGCGTGATGGTAAATT
Source organism: Acinetobacter sp. SCLZS86 (assembly GCF_021560715.1). NCBI lineage: Bacteria > Pseudomonadati > Pseudomonadota > Gammaproteobacteria > Moraxellales > Moraxellaceae > Acinetobacter > Acinetobacter sp. SCLZS86. The sequence goes on along the minus strand of NZ_CP090864.1, from coordinate 2,200,548 downwards.
ACACCGTCCTAAGCGTTTAGCTTCTGGCTTGTACCAGTTCCGCGAAGGCACTCAAATTGACCGCGTTGTACTTGACTGTGTAACTAGCTTACAAAACGGTGCTGACCTTCTTTGGATCGAAACTGCGACTCCAAACGTAGCTGAAATCGCTCACATGGTTAACCGTGTACGTGAAGTTGTTCCAAATGCGAAACTTGTTTATAACAACTCTCCATCGTTCAACTGGACACTGAACTTCCGTCAACAAGCTTACGACCGTTGGGTTGCTGAAGGTAAAGACGTTTCTGCATACGACCGTGCTAAGTTAATGAGCGCTGAGTACGACAACACTGAATTAGCTGCTGAAGCTGACGAAAAAGTACGTACATTCCAAGCAGACGCTTCTCGTGAAGCGGGTGTGTTCCACCACTTGATCACACTTCCGACTTACCATACTGCTGCGCTTTCTACTCATGAGCTTGCAGAAGGTTACTTCGGTTCTGAAGGTATGTTGGCTTATGTTGCTGGCGTACAACGTAAAGAAATCCGTGGTGGTATCGCTTGCGTTAAACACCAAGCAATGGCTGGTTCTGACATCGGTGACGATCACAAAGAAATCTTCTCTGGTGACAACGCGCTTAAAGCAGCAGACGAAGCTAAAAACACAATGAACCAATTCAACGCGTAATCGCTTGATGGTTTAAAAGAAAACCCTGCTGATGCAGGGTTTTTTTTATGGCTATTTAAAATAGTCAAAGAACTTTGAAACATCCTTAAATTGATGTTCCTTCATTTATGAAATGCAGCAGCTGTAACCTATTTAATTTTGATCACATCTGCCTGTGCAGAAGTAGGGTAATTGAAAGACACCTTAATCCATTGTTTTTGTTGTGCGGGGATAGGCTCTAAAAACTGTGGATCGACTACCGCAGTATATTCCTGATACTGCTGATCGACCAAAATTAAATCACTGGCATGTAATTGCAATGCTTGATTAGATTGATTGTGAATTGCCAGAAAATAATCGTGTGCCATCACAGGGTCGTTTAACTCTTTGACCTCAACATTTTGTACGTGTTCAGCCTGAATATCGACATGCTTCAGCGCATTACTGACTTGCATACTTTCTACAGGATGTAGGAAAACCTGAGTTTCAATTTTCTGTTGATTTTGTATATTTTTTTGCTTGTATAAATTGAATTTAAGACCGTGAGTTGTAAGCTGAATGCGCGCGTAGGCTTGCCCATTTTCTGTGTTGAGCAACCATTCATTTGCAGTGGTTTGTGATGGGTGTTGGTTCTGTTTGTCTTGCTGATTGTTGTCCTGAGCAGCTTGAATCGTTCCTGTCACTAGGTTTTCGCGATGGCGCTGTTTCCAACGTTTAATGTCGCTCAGTTGAAAGGTTTGATCATCATTCAGGCGTAAGTGAATCACATGTTGTTCACAGTGGTCACAAGGTAATAAGGCTTTAAAGTTACCTGTAGCTTGTCTTGACCAAGAAGTTGCTGATTTTTGAACTTCAGTTTTGGGCGTAATTTGTGGCTCAGAAGGCAAAGCGGATTGATATTCCCTGCTTGGATCAGTTGACCCGCAAGCTGCTAAAAGTAAGCTAAGTGTACTGAGTGCAATCGGATAACGATTCAGCATAAATGTTCTGAACTTCAAACTTGTCTTGCTGCCACCTTAAACTTTCACCTTGTATCTGAAAAGCTAATTTGCCTTATATTTAATGAAAATTTGTAGCAAATCATAACAAGCCCGGTGTTTTAAAGTTTTAAGTTTCACTTCAAGGATTACATCGGATTAGACCGTAAAAAACTCAGCAAACTGTGCGTAAATTTATATATTTACCATTTTAAACTTGCTTGAATCTAGCAATGAATAAGCGCAAAAACAGTATGATTTTGCATGGAATGAGAAAATTGAGATGAGTGCAGGGAATTTTTATACATTTATAAAGTATTTGTTTATTTATTCATCGTTTTAGACTTTTATATTTGTCGATGCTTGCTAGAATTCGCACACTTTATTTGGGGTATGCGGTTGTGTTTGAAAAGTTAGCTGAGCGAAGCTTAAATTTAATGGGTTGGGAAATCGACAATCATTGTCCGTTGGAATTAGACCAATATGTGATGATTGCAGCACCGCATACCAGTAATTGGGATGCCTTATATGCACGCTTAGGGCTTAAAGCTTTGGGCGTCAATGTTCGCCTGACCATTAAAGACAGCTATATGAAATTGCCGTTTGGGCCGTTTGTCCGTGCCATGGGTGGTATTGGTATCGACCGTCGTCCGAAAGCACGAGGCGAACCACGACCAAGTATGGTTCAGCTCATGACGGACTTATTTAAAACCCATCCTAAATTGGTGATGTTGGTGACGCCAGAAGCCACACGTGCGCGTCAAGAACAATGGAAAACAGGTTTTTATCATGTTGCGTTAAATGCAGGTGTGCCAATTGCTTTGGCGTATATGGACTATGCAAAAAAGAAAACGGGTGTGGGAAAAATTGTCCATCCAACTGGTGATTTTGAAAAAGATATGGCTGAAATCATGGCATTTTATGCGCAGGTTCAAGCGAAATTTCCTGAAAGTTTTAGTGTCGATACACGTTACTATTCAGAATAAGCACGCTATTTGAGTGTAATAATCTATCAAAACTAAAAGACAGGGGATTAGCCCTGTCTTGCTTTAAAACGTGGATTGGATTTGCTAATCACAAATAATTTGCCACGACGTTTCACAATTTGACAATCGGCACGCGATTTTGCACTTTTTAAAGATGAACGAACTTTCATGAAGATAAACACCACAATATGTAATGTTATAATATAACATTAATAGATGACTCTTGAAAAGTGTCGATAGTCATAAAATTACCGCGTATCTTTTAAGGGGAAAATTTAAACAATAATCTTTTGGTACAAGCCTGCACGTACAGTGCCCGCTTTGCTCTCTTTAATTTTTTGCCATGTATGCGGTAATTTTAACAGGTTTAAATCACGATCTGCTTCAACATAAATCAGACCTTGTGCTGCAATGAGTGGATCAGCCAACGCTGCCAATTCTTCCCATAAATCTAAACTGTAGGGTGGGTCTAAAAATACCAAATCAAACTGATCTTTCAGTGTTGCCAAGGCATGCTGTGCGGTAGAAACTTTTAATTGTGCTGTGCTTTTATTCACACGTAATAATTCTAAATTTTGCTGTAAAAACTGCGCTTGTGTGCGGTTTGGCTCAATCATGACCACGTGTGCCGCACCGCGGGACAGGGCTTCAAAAGCTAAAGCGCCCGAACCTGAACAGAGGTCTAACACTTTGGCGTTTTGCACATCCCACATTAACCAGTTAAATAAGGTTTCGCGTACTCGGTCAGGCGTTGGTCGTAATCCCTCAATTGAAGCAAAAGCCAACTGACGACGTTTCCATTCTCCACCAATAATGCGTAGTTGATTTTTCATGGATTAGTCGCTCTCAATTGGGTTAGTGGGTACAACTGCTGCAGGCGCAGCTGCAGGTGAATTGGTTGGAGCTGAACTCGGAGTAGTTTGCGAAGGATTTGGGTTGAGCGCAGGATGATTGGTTGCTGTATTCGGATTATTCACGTTATTCGTATTTGGTGCAGTAGATGACGGGACTTCACCACTTGGTAACTCACTTGGTTTTAAACCCGCAGTCATTAAGCCACCACTTACTTGTGCGGCAGATGGACGAATAGGCTTTTTATTTTTATTGAGTAACCAATAATCTAAAATTGGACGCGCCAAGGCTGTTGCGGCAGAACCACCACGACCATTTTCAAGAATAATTGCAATGGCAATTTCAGGGTTTTCAGCAGGTGCAAAACCGACAAACAAGCCGTGGTCAAGCTGACGATCTGTCAATAAGGCTTCATTATAGCGTTTGCCCTGTGCAATACTTTTAACCTGTGCTGTACCCGTTTTACCTGCAACTGAATATTGTAATCCGCCTTTAATCCCTTTACCTGTACCAGATTGAATCACATCAACCATGGCATCGCGCATTTTAATCCAGTCTTCTTCTGTGCCGTTAAAATCAATTTTACCGTTGGTGCCATTGTGAACTTTAAATGGTTTCGCGCCACGACTTTCACGTAACACGTGCGGTGTAACTTTAAAGCCTTTGTTAGCGGTGATGGCGGTAGCCATTGCTAATTGCAATGGTGTCGAGGTAAATGCACCCTGACCAATACTGACGGAAATTGTTTCACCTTTCATCCATTTGGCTTTGCGCGTACGCATTTTCCAGTCTGGGTTTGGGTATAGCCCTGTGCTTTCACTCGGTAAATCGACCCCAGTTTTTTCACCAAAACCAAATTGACGCATCCACTCATTCATTTTTTCAATGCCCATGCGATACGACAATACATAGAAGTAGGTATCACATGACACGATTTGTGCTTTGTGCAAATCGACAATACCGTGACCTGTTTTTTTATGGTCACGGAAACGGTGGCTGTCACCCGGTAAAGTGAAATAACCATAATCCTGAATGGCTGTTTTCCAATCGACATAGCCATAATGAATACCGCCTAAACCAAACATCGGCTTAATAGTAGAACCAGGTGGATAAACACCTTGTACCGCACGGTTATAGAGCGGCTGATCTAAATTATCGCGTAGGGCTGAGTAGTCGTTATGACTAATGCCTGTGACAAATAAGTTGGGGTTAAAGCTAGGACTAGAGACCAAAGCTAAAATTTCACCTGTGCGTGGGTCGAGTGCCACAATTGCACCACGACGTTCTGCCAATTGTTCTGAGGCAACAACTTGTAAGCCATAATCCAATGACAAAAACAAATCATTGCCACGTACAGGGTCTTTACGTCCTAAATTGCGCAGAACATTACCATGCGCATCGGCTTCTACAGATTCGTTGCCAGGTACGCCATGTAGTAAGTGTTCATAAGATTTTTCCACCCCAATTTTACCAATTAGGTTCGTGCCTGCATAAGCATCTTTGTCAATTTCTTTCAGTTCTTTGTCGTTAATACGTCCTACATAACCAATCACATGCGCAAATAATTCACCATGTGGGTAATAACGGGTCATCTGAGTTTCAATATTGACCCCAGGGAACTGAAATTTGACTTCACTAAAACGCGCAATATCTGATTCATTTAAATTTAGCTTGATCGATACACGTTCGGTTTTACGTGAAGTTTTAATCCGACTTTTAAAGCGTTCAATATCTTCTTCAGTCAGTTGTAAAACAGGTGTCAGTCGCGCAATGGTGTCATCAATATCTTCAACATCTGCTCGGCTTAAGGTAGCAGAGAATACAGGGTAGTTATCGGCCAATAACACGCCATTGCGGTCATAAATATAACCACGTGCAGGCGCGAGTGGTTGTAATCGAATACGGTTTTTATCTGATGCAGTTGAAAATTCATCGTAGCCACTAATTTGTAAAAAGGCATAACGTGCCACCAAAAGCAGCAAGAAAAAAACCACAACACCCACCGAAAAAAAGATGCGATTGCGAAAAATACGCTTCTCTTGCTGAGCATTTTTTAACGGATAGTGTTGTTTCATACAAAAATTGGCTTAACAAAAATGAGGGAGAACGAATTTGGACTATTCTAACGCATCTATTGGCAATTTTGAGTAACCATGTTTGACTGAATTGCCCGATTTATCCTAGAAGATGGGCGCAATCTTAATTTTTGACTTTAGCGACATCAAAATTGTAATTTGCTGTATATAAGAATCCTGACAATTCTGCTAGAGTCAAAACACGAAAACAGGACTGTTTTTAAAATTAAAACAAATGGACACTGGTGACAATAATGACAAAAGTCTATTCTTTCGTGGCATTACTTGCCTTTTCAAGTTTTAGCTTTGCTGGGAACACTACTTTTTTACCTGAAGCAAAAATTAGCGCAGATAGCGCAAAAACCTGGAATGTAGGGGCGGGTATTACCCAAAAATTACTGCATTTGAATGGTGAATGGGTCAATCCCTATGGCATTGCCTATCTAAAAGCGGGGGCTTTTTTAAATGGTGACCATGAAGTCGGTGGGCAAACAGGTTTTCGTTACCCATACCACCTCACAGGTAAGGACAAAAATGGTTATTATATTGGCGCTTACGCAGGACACCTAGAATCTAAATGGGTGGATGGTGAAGAAAAAGCGCGTTTAGGTGCAGGCATTGATCTGGCTTATGTATTACTGAGCCCTGAACGCATCAGTAGCTTTAGTGTTGGCATTGGCGCAGGTGAAAAATTGGAAGATCGACAAGGGCGAGTGATTGCGGAAACTGAGCCTAGACTACAATTTTCCTATACGCTCAGTATGGGTTTGTAGTCAGAATAGTGACTTTTAACTACTTTAGAATCTTGTAATTAGAACTAAATATGGAAAAAATGCATGCTTGAGTACGTCAATCAGTTGTGGCAAACCTTTTTGAATCGTCCAGATTTTTGGGCCGTGCTCAGTATTATTCCTGTGACTGCTTTTGTGACTTGGGCGCACGTGTGGATGGCACTAAAAATGGTGTTCTATCCAATTAGCTTTTGGGGCTTTCACCTTGGGCCTATTCCTGTGGGATGGCAGGGGATTGTTCCGCGTAAAGCAGGGCGTATTTCAGGCATCATTACCGATAACACCTTGTCAAAACTGGGCTCGTTGCGTGAGTTTCTTAACGCCATGGACCCAGAAGACATGGCGCGTATTATTGGTGAGCAAGTGGGTTTTGAACTTGAACACTTGATTGATGAGGTCATGTTAGACCGTAATGCAGTGCTTTGGGAAAACCTACCCTATTCGATTAAACGCCGTATTTACGCACAGGCGCATAAACAATTGCCAGGTGTGCTGCGTGAATTGGTGACTGAACTGACCTTGAATGTTGAATCCTTAGTGGATATGCGTGAAATGGTGGTTAGCCAAATGGAAGGTGACCGTCGCTTAATGGTTCGTATGTTCCTCAAAGTCGGTCAAAAAGAAATTAATTTTATTTGGCATATCAGTGCATTAATTGGGATGTTCTTTGGTATTTTCCAGATGATTGTTTGGTTTCTGGTGCCATGGCACTGGACGGTCCCATTTTGGGCGGCAATTTGGGGCTTCTTGACCAATTGGATTGCCATTTGGATGGTATTCAACCCAGTCGAACCACATTACGTGAAATATCCGCAGTTCTTTAAATTGACCGAAAATCGTCAATTTCCGTGGATCAAGCCAGTGATTCCACGCATTGGGACTTATAATATTCAGGGTGCGTTCATGAAACGCCAAGATGAAGTCTCGGATGTGTTTGCAAAGGTAGTAACAGAAGATCTGATTACGTTAAAATCCATTATGACTGAAATGATGTATGGCAGTAAAAAAGACAAAACCCGCCGTATTGTCAAACGCCACATCAACGCAATTATGGAAACACCATTGGTTCGTACCTCTTTACAGTTGTCTTTGGGGCCAAAAGAGTATGCCAAACTCAAGACTGACTTGATTGATCGTTCGATTGAAATTACGATGGTGCCTGTATGCGACCCTGCCTTTAATGCGAGCCGTGCACAGAAAATTTATCAAATGTTCAGAGATCGTATTCGTGAACTGACGCCAAAAGAATTCCAGAATCTCTTGCGCCCTGCCTTTCAGGAAGATGAGTGGATTTTAATTGTCTTGGGTGGTGTAACTGGTTTTATTGCTGGTTTAATACATTTGTTTGTCGCTTTCTTATAAGAGGATGCTGGCTGCGTAAAGGGCGATGGCTCTGATGCAACGAGTGTCAAATACATTGTTAAAATGAGGATGTTTTTTATGCGCATTATCTTACTCGGACCACCTGGAGCAGGTAAAGGTACACAAGCTCAGTTGATCTGTAAGCGCTACAATATCCCACAAATTTCAACCGGTGATATGCTCCGTGCTGCAATTCGTGAAGGTACTGAATTAGGTCTACAAGCCCAAAGCGTTATGGATGGTGGAGGTTTGGTATCTGACGAACTTATCATTGGCTTAGTTAAAGAGCGTATTGCGCAGCCAGATTGCGTGAATGGTTGTATTTTTGATGGTTTCCCTCGCACAATTCCACAAGCTGAAGCTTTGGAAAGCGAAGGCATCAATATTGATCATGTGATTGAAATTGATGTTGCAGACGAAGAAATCGTACAGCGTTTGTCTGGTCGTCGTCAGCACCCTGCGTCTGGCCGTATTTATCACCTTGTTTACAATCCTCCAAAAGTGGAAGGTAAAGATGATGAAACAGGTGAAGACTTAGTACAACGTCCAGATGATCAAGAAGAAACTATTCGTAAGCGTTTAAAAGCGTATCACTCAGAAACTGAGCAATTGGTTGGCTTCTATCAGGGTCGTGCTGCTTCTGGCGAAAATGCACCAAGTTACAACAAATTGAATGGTCTTCGTCCAATTGAAGAAGTTCAAGCAGATTTGTTTGCGATTTTAGACCAAGCAAAATAAGCCTAGGTTTTAGACCAAGTCTGTTTAAATGAAAATAAAACCGTTTAAACAGGCGGCTTGTTTTGACTTTAAAAGAGTCCTGATTCATATTAGGGCTCTTTTTATTTGTTTCAGTTTAGGAGAGTGCTTTGCAACATGCTGCTGTGATCATCATGCTATTGGCAAGTATTGCTGTTTTAGGCTTTCTTGTTGTTGTGAGCTATAAGTTATTGCGCAATACACAAGCTCAAAATTCGTCTGAAAAAAAATCAGGCAAGCACTATCAGTTGCATCCGAAACTTAAACAACAGCAACAACGTCAGTCTGAAGATTCTCAGGATAAATAAACCATCACACATCTGCAAAAGATTGCAATTTTAAATTTGGGCAGTTTTTATAAAACCTTATGAAAAAGAATAAAATTCTATTAATAATTCTTGTGGTTGGTATTATTACTTTAGGTATTGTAATTTTTATAAAATCTCAAGCAGTTACAGAGACAAAAAGATTAGGTAACGGTGAAAATACCAACCATGAAGAAACAAGTTCATCTCTGAACAATCTTGTGTATAGATTGCACAGTTATCCACACTATTTTGGATGATCCACATTGCTTTAATGATTTAGCTTGTCTTCAATAAGTTTAGATCACTTTGCAAAACTCTACCGAAGCACTTACTTAGATACGGGCTCGTGATGAATTTCATGCAGCTTAATCTGGCGGTGTGCACCAAATTCAAAGCGATCTGGCCAGTTACACACATCAGACACTACACATTCACCACATTTAGGCTTTCGCGCAATACAGCAATAACGTCCATGCAAAATTAGCCAGTGATGCGAGTCAATCAAAAACTCTTTGGGAATGACTTTAATTAAACGCTGTTCGACTTCTAAAACATTTTTACCCACAGCCAAACCTGTACGGTTACCCAAACGGAAAATATGCGTATCAACCGCCATAGTGGGCTGTCCAAATGCAGTATTTAACACCACATTGGCAGTTTTACGTCCCACGCCAGGTAAAGCTTCTAAATCGGCTCGATTATCAGGCACCATACTGCCATGTTTTTCGATAAGAATTTTACAGGTTTTAATAACATTTTCGGCTTTGGAGTTATACAGCCCGATGGTTTTAATATATTCCTTTAAGCCTTTCACACCTAAGGCATAAATTGCTTCGGGAGTATTGGCAACAGGAAACAATTTGTCAGTGGCTTTATTGACGCTGACATCGGTGGATTGTGCAGATAATGTCACTGCAATCAGTAATTCAAAAGGGTTGGAAAAATTCAGTTCGGTTGTTGGATTTGGGCGTTGTTCACGTAAGCGTTCAAAAAAAGTCTGAATTTGTTTTTTGGTCATATTTTTAGACGGATTTTCTTTAAGCGTTGTGCTTTTGGCAGTCGTTTTTTTAACCGCTTTATTGGTCAGACGTGCATTTCTTTCGGGCATGTTTATGCTCCTAATTCACGTAACTGTTGTTGTAGATTGGCAAGCAACAGCCGTTTTTTTTCATCTTCACGCACACTGAGTTGTTTTTCGAGTTTTTTAATTTGCGTGCGTAATTTTGCCAGTTCGATGGTGGTTTGTGCATCGGCAGTAGAAATCTGTTCATTTTTTTGTACAGGCAACTCAATCACAGGAACAGCAGCATCGGTTTGTGCAGAAAATTGTGCAAACAGCTCAGTATCAATTTCTGCACGTACTACGGGGCCTTTACGTTGCAGACGGCGTTGTTCTTCACGTTGAATGTGGGCGTAGTAGCGTTGACGTAAATCATTCTGTTCTGCAACACGTGCGCTTTCAGAAAGCAGAGGTTGTGTATCTTCCACCAAGTCAATGCAATCGACAGGACAAGGTGGAATACATAATTCACAGCCTGTACATAAATCAGTCAAAATGCTGTGCATGAGTTTGCCTGAACCTAAAATTGCATCGACAGGACAGGCATTAATACATTTGGTACAGCCAATGCACTCATCTTCACGTATAAGCGCTTTCATACGTTGTGGACGTCCATCTGCCTGCACAGGCCAAACACTGGCTTCTGCGGTCAATACAGGCCGTTGTAATAAGTTTGCTAGTGCATCCGCAACAGGTTGTCCACCAGGTACGCATTTATTGGCCGCTTCACCTTCAGCGATCGCTTTGGCATAAGGTAAACAACCATCACGATGCCCGCATAAACCGCATTGGGTTTGTGGAAGCAGCGCATCAATATTTTGGATCAGGGCAATTTGCGAATTCATGGACAAACCAATGCCACTTTAACAGCAGTAGAAAAACGGAAGATAAAGCTAGGGCAAAATTCTAGGTCGATGATTTTAGCACGATTTCTGCTTTTAGGCTTGTGCGCAAATTCAGAACAACAATTGCTAGCTTTTTGGGCGAAAATGCTCAAAACTATGAATTAATTTGTTACATTAACTTATAGGCTTAACACGCTAAAAAATAAGTTAAATTTATGAAAATACAAATGTTTTAAAGTTTTTTGAAAAAAACTATTGTAGATTGTTAACAAAAGATATTTAATATTTTGCGCCAAAATATATCATTGATTGAAATTTTGACCAATTTTGATCCATTTTCTGCTGAGGATTAAGCGTTGAAATACAACAGCCTTAACGAATTCCTAGATTACGTTAAAACACGTGATGCACATCAACCAGAGTTTCTTCAAGCTGTAGAAGAAGTAATGACTAGCCTTTGGCCATTCATTGAAAAGAACCCTCAATATGCAGCACATGGTTTGCTTGAGCGTTTGGTTGAGCCTGAGCGTGCGATTCAATTCCGCGTTTCATGGGTAGATGACCAAGGTCAAACTCATGTAAACCGTGCATTCCGTGTACAGTACAACTCAGCAATTGGTCCATTTAAAGGGGGAATGCGTTTCCACCCTTCAGTGAACCTTTCTATTTTAAAATTCTTAGGTTTTGAACAAACCTTTAAAAACGCTTTGACTACATTGCCAATGGGTGGTGGTAAAGGCGGTTCAGACTTTGACCCTAAAGGTAAGTCTGAAGGCGAAATCATGCGTTTCTGCCAAGCGTTGATGATTGAGTTATACCGTCACTTAGGTTCTAACACAGATATCCCTGCGGGTGATATTGGTGTGGGTGGCCGTGAAGTAGGTTACATGGCGGGTATGATGAAGAAGCTCAGCAATGACACTTCATGTGTATTCACAGGTAAAGGTTTGTCTTTCGGTGGTTCTTTGGCGCGTCCAGAAGCAACGGGTTACGGTACTGTGTATTTCGCTGAGGAAATGCTCAAAACACGTGGCGATAGCTTCAAAGATAAAGTCGTTGCAATTTCAGGTTCAGGCAACGTGGCACAATTCGCTGCAGACAAAGCGATGTACTTGGGTGCGAAAGTCGTTTCACTTTCTGACTCAAACGGTACTGTGTACGTGAAAGAAGGTTTCACACCTGAATTACTTGCTGAAGTAATGGAACTTAAAAACGTAAAACGTGGTCGTATTTCTGAATTTGCGTCTAAACACGGTTTTGAATATCTTGAAGGTCAACGTCCTTGGGGTATCAAGTGTGACATCGCGCTTCCATGTGCAACTCAAAACGAACTTGATGCGAATGATGCAGCAGCGCTTCTTGCAAACAGCGTAATCTGTGTGGCTGAAGGTGCGAACATGCCTTCTACACTTGAAGCTGTAGAGAAATTCGTAGAAGCGAAAATTCTTTATGCGCCAGGTAAAGCATCAAACGCCGGTGGTGTGGCAACTTCTGGTCTTGAAATGTCTCAAAACGCAATCCGTTTAGGTTGGACTTTCGAAGAAGTTGATGAGCGCTTACATGCAATCATGAAAGAAATTCACCGTAACTGCGTAAAATTCGGTACGAAAGAAGACGGTACCGTGAACTATGTAGACGGCGCAAACATCGCTGGCTTCGTAAAAGTTGCTGATGCAATGCTTTCTCAAGGCGTATTCTAAGTCTGACTGAGTTTAAGCTTGAAAAAAAACCGAGGTGAATGCCTCGGTTTTTTTATATTGCGATTTTATCGTTATAGAGTGCCTTTGACTGCTTCACGCTCTACGGTCATGTCGAATACATAGGCATATTTAGACTGGTCAGCTGCCGGATTTTTAATTTCATAACGTTTTACCCGAATAATCTGACGCTCATTCGATGAATGCTGAAAACCTTCGATCTGATCGTAAAATAAAGTCCAGTCTTTATCGACCTGAGTCTTTAAGCCTTTTTCATCATATTTGATTTCTTTCACCTGTAAGCAGGTTTGCTGAGCTACACCCATACAGGCTTTAGTCTGTGACGAAACTTCCAGGAAAATGGTTTCTGCCTGACCTTGGTATTTGGTTTCCGGTGTCATTTTTCCGGTAAAGACATATTTTTGACCATCAGCTGCAGTAATACTCAGTTTTGGCTGATTGGCATCATTTAGATCCAGACTAAACGGAATATTACGCTTTTGCAGAAGCTGGCTGATAAAACGTTCCTGTTCCATTAATGGTGCATCACATGCCATCATGGTGCCCATCATGTCACCCGTACTCAGGGTATTATCTTCAACAGTCCAGCTCGTGCCAAGGCCATTACAGCCAGAAGCTACACTTAGTCTGCCTCGTTGATCAAAGCTCAGAACAATCGGGCGTTGCAGCCCACGATCAAGTTCCCAGGTATAAGCGGGCAAAATTTGTGTAGGCGTTTTTAATGTGGTGGATAGAGTAGAAATAGCCGGATCTCCTGAAGTGGCAGGAAGATGTGAAGATTGACATGCAGTTAAAGCCAAAGGGAGCAGGGCAAGCGCAAAAATACTGAATTTCATTGGTTTATATTCTATGTGCTAAAGTTTCAACGTGATTATAATCAAGAGATTAACAAAAAATATGGATACAAATCGTAGCTTTTGCTAACAAAATGTATCCAAATTAAAAAGTCAGATTTTAAATAAGCGGAGCTATCGGTTAGTCAAAACGATAAATATCCATACCGAGTGAACCCATGCTAAAGCTGCTATGTACAATGTTAAATCGATCTCCCGTACCCATTGCAAAAAACAGCGGTGCAAAGTGTTCTAGGGTTGGGTGATTACGTGCTACATGTGGCAATTGTTGCCAATCTAGTACTGCATCATAATTGCGATGACTTAAATGCTGCACCACACGATTACGGAAACTAAATGCCCATTCAGGCACAGCCGCATTGGGTGTATTCCATGATAATTCACGTAAGTTATGGGTGATACTGCCTGAGCCAATCAGTAAAATTTGCTGTTCACGTAATGGCGCTAAACTTTGCCCAATGTGATAAATCTGTTCGGCGCTCATATTCATGGGCAAAGAAATGGTAATCACTGGAATATTGGCATCGGGATACATGTGCAGTAACGGCATCCACACCCCATGATCATGTGGGCGTGTGCTGTTGGCATGCGCAGCAAAGCCTGCATCTGCCAGACGTTGTAAAATATCTTCGGCAAGTTCTGGCAAGCCCGGAGCAGGGTAGCGTAGGGCGTATAATTCTTCTGGAAATCCACGAAAATCATGCCATGTTTCAGGGCGAATACCTGTATTGACCTCCAGTGCATTACTTTCCCAATGCGCCGACATTACGACTATGGCCTGCGGTGTTGGCAAATTTTCACTTAAACGGCTGAGCGCAGGCCCAACCTGTTCAGGATTGAGTGCCAACATGGGTGAACCATGCGAGATAAATAAACCGGGTAATGTCTGTAAGTTCATGCCAAAATCCCTAAAGCCTGCTGTTCTACAGCATCGCAAAAAAGTGTGTATAGCGAAATGTACTTTTATTCAACGCTATGTTGCAGCTTTGCAACGTCGTTTGAGTTGAAGATATTTTGATAACTCAACGTACAAATTGAATAAGTTGATTTAACCTGCACGATGATAAGGATGATTGTGGTTAATGCTCATGGCACGGTATAGCTGTTCAATGAGCATCACGCGAACTAAAGGGTGTGGTAGAGTCAGTTTAGACAGTGACCAATGCCAAGCTGCGGCTTTTCGTACCGCTTCAGAGTGACCATCTGGGCCACCAATCGCAAGCACGACATCATTGCCTTCTAGCATCCAGCCTTTCATGGTTTCTGCAAGTTTTTCGGTGCTGAACTCTTTGCCGCCCACTTCCAAGGCAATTAACAGCTCATTGTTTTTCATGGCATTTAAAATGCTATCACCTTCAATTTGGCGATATTTTAGAATATCGGCCTCAGAATCATTTTTGCCACGTTTCGCCATTGGGAGTTCGACAATTTGGGTCTGAACAAAGGGTTGAATGCGTTTGAAATAGTCTTCAAAACCAGTTAACACCCAAGCTGGCATTTTTTGTCCGATGGTCAGAATTCGAATTTTCATAAGCGAGTGCATGTAGCGGTCAATCAGAATCTCGCATTATAACCATGATTCAACACAAGCGCTGTGTAACGACACAATTTGCAATTGAATTTGCCAACAGGCTGTTGCTTTAATACTCAGCAATCTTATTGGTCTTTTTTGTCTTGGAATTATCAGCATGCGCGCGTTTCAAAGTCAGCAGTTATATTCATGGATATTGGGCGCGGGTATGGGATTGATGACCACTGCTACATTTGCTGTGCCTGAGGCTCAATGGGCAGAACCAAACAATTTGCAAGTCTATATGCAGCAAGTGATTGGGCAGCAGGGTTTGGGTAATTCCGAACAGTATCGTCATTATAAAAATGTGAATGAATTGAATCGGGTTTCGGCTTGGATTCGTGAACAGATGCGTGTATTTGGCATACCCTGTCAGTTTCAGAATTATGTGGTCAATCAACAAAGCTATCGCAATGTGGTATGCAAATTAAACGTAGGTGCGGCTAAAAAAACAATTTTTGGTGCGCATTACGATGTGTATGGACAGCAGCAGGGCGCAAATGACAATGCTTCTGGCGTGGCTGGGGTAATCGAAACAGCACGAATTTTGGCGCAGGAAAAGAATAAACTTAGTCAAAATGTCGAATTTGTATTCTATACCTTGGCAGAGCCGCCATTTTTTAAAACCGAGTCGATGGGCAGTTTTATACATGCCAAATCTGTGCAGGCAGAAAAAGAAAAAATCCGTGCGGTGTATGTGCTGGATATGATTGGTTATTACGACAGTAATTTGGTGCAAAATTACCCAATCGGTTTAAAGTGGATTTACCCAAGTCATGGCAATTTTATTGCGGCATTGAGCAATATGCAGTCACGTGAAATGAGTGCAACCTATTGCAATGCGATGCAGCGTTTGAATCAATTGCAATGTGAGCGTGTGGTCGCACCGACTTTCGTCAAGGGCATGGATTTTTCAGATCATTTAAATTATTGGAAATATGATATTCCTGCCATTTTAATTACCGATACAGGCAGTTATCGCAGCACACTTCGCCATACCACAGGTGATACTTTAAAAACAGTAAATTTTGAAAAAATGGCACATGTCGTGAATGGCTTGGTTGCACAGATTTTATCACCTTGATGATTGATCGCAGCGCATAAAAAACGCAGCCCTGAATTGAACTAGTACTGCGGTTAAAAGGTCATCCACCTGGAGATATGGATGACCAGAACATGAAGCACGCTTCAATCAAAAGCGTCTGATCAATTTATCGGTCTAAATAGACCAAACAAGAAACATACAGCGCGATGTATCTTAAATTTATATATGTGGATGGTTTACCTATTTTTCAAGGAAATTGAATTAAAAATAGGCTATCCATTTGAAAAATAATTAAAAAATTATTCAACTATTTTAAATCTAGAGTCTAAATACAACAAAAGAGCACCGTAGTGCTCTTTTGAGATGTTCTATGCTTAAAGCAGAGTAACTTGCTTAATGACGTGCGGCTTTGCCTGCTGCTACTGGCTTCACAATCGGTGCCTTGGTTAAAGGCTTAGGCATACTGGTCAGTGCCAAAGGCAAGATTTCATCAATGCTTTTCACAGCTTTGATTTCCAAACCTTCTTTGACATTGTCTGGAATTTCAGACAAGTCACGCACGTTTTCCTCTGGAATAAATACCAGTTTGATACCACCACGATGTGCCGCAAGAAGTTTCTCTTTCAAGCCACCAATGCGCATTGCACGACCACGTAAACTGGTTTCACCAGTCATGGCAATATCAGGACGAATTGGAATACCTGTAAACGCAGACACCAACGCTGTGGTCAATGCCAAACCTGCAGATGGACCATCTTTAGGTGTTGCACCTTCTGGCAAGTGTACGTGCACATCGGTTTCGGCAAATACACTCGCTTCAATGCCTAAGCTGTCAGCACGGGTACGCACAACGGTCATCGCAGCTTTGATCGACTCTTGCATCACGTCACCCAATGAACCTGTGGTGATGAAATTGCCTTTACCTTTCATGGTTGCTACTTCAATGGTAAGTAATTCACCACCCACTGAAGTCCAAGCCAAGCCATTTACGCGACCCACTTCGGCTTCTTCTTCTGCCATACCATAGTCAAATTTGTGTGGACCAAGGTAATCCGGCAAGTTTTGTGAAGTCACATCTACCTGTAGGTTTTTGGCTTTTTTGCTGACTGCTTCTTTCACCACTTTACGGGCAATTTTTGACACTTCACGCTCAAGACTACGCACACCTGCTTCACGCGTATAGCGCTGTACAATGTCACGAATCGCTTCCTCATGAACCGTCAATTCTTTAGCACGCAAGCCATTATTTTTGATGGCTTTAGGTACAAGATAGCGTTCAGCAATATTCACTTTTTCATCTTCGGTATAACCCGGTAGACGAATCACTTCCATACGATCTAGCAGAGCTTCTGGAATATTCATGCTGTTGGCAGTACAAATGAACATCACTTCAGACAAGTCTAAGTCTAGATCTAAATAGTGATCGTTAAACTTGTTGTTTTGTGATGGATCAAGCACTTCTAACAAAGCAGATGCAGGGTCGCCACGGTAATCCTGTGCCATTTTATCAATTTCATCGAGCAAGAACAGTGGGTTCTTCACACCGACTTTGGTCAATGACTGTACAATTTTACCTGGCATCGCACCAATATAGGTACGACGGTGACCGCGAATTTCCGCTTCATCACGTACGCCACCTAGTGCCATACGCACAAACTCACGTCCAGTGGCTTTTGCAACCGACTCACCTAGTGAGGTTTTACCTACACCTGGAGGGCCAACCAAGCATAGAATTGGGCCTTTGAGTTTTTTCACGCGCGACTGCACAGCAAGGTATTCCACAATACGGTCTTTGACTTCATCTAAACCGTAATGATCAGCATCTAAAATTTCTTGTGCTTTCGCCAAGTTGATGCTGACTTTGCTGGCTTTGTTCCATGGCGTATCTAAAATGACTTCTAGATAGTTACGTACCACAGCTGCTTCGCTAGATGCAGGTTGCATCGCTTTAAGTTTACGGAACTCAGCTTCTGCTTTTTTACGTACATGCTCAGGCAAGTCTGCTTCTGCCAGACGTTTTTCAATTTCAGCGACATCATCTTCCGCACCGCCGTTTATATCGGACAGCTCGCGTTGAATGACTTTCATCTTCTCATTTAAGAAGTATTCACGCTGATTTTTTTCCATCTGACGTTTAACTGAGTCATGCAAAGTTTGCTCAATCTGCTGTTCTTCAGACTGTTGCAATAAATAAGTCATTAACTCCGTTAAGTGAGCTTCAAACTCGTCGTGCTCAAGGAATTTTTGTTTAATATCAATGTTCAACGGCACGCGAGTTGCAACAAAGAACAACAATTGCGATAAATCTTCAATTTTATTGGCAGCAGCAATCAGTTCACGTGCATTGCGTAATTTTGCTTCAGCATATTGCGCAAATAAGGCACGTAATTCTTGCAAGCGTGTTGCTTGGGTATTCTCATCCATCGCAACAGTCATTGGGCTTAAGCTGTGCTCTGCAGTTAAATACGCGTCTTCATCAATAATTTTTTCGAGTTTGGCGCGGAATAAGCCTTCAATCAGCACTTTAATACAGTTTTCATCATTTTCGTGATTTACAACTTGCACAATTTTCGCGACAGTACCGTATTGATACAAATTGTCGTGATCAATTTCTTCTGTAAGCGAATCTTTTTGCGCAACTACAAATACTAGATTGTCACTGTTACGAGCCACATCAACTGCATTGATCGATTTTTCACGACCTACAAATAGCGCGATTTGCATGTGCGGATAAACCACCACATCACGTAGCGCTAAAAGCGGTAATACACTTGGAACCTGAGGCTCTAAGGTTTCTTGATTCATAATAATTTCAGACATGGGCACTCCTAATGAGTGACAACGGTGTTGCCATTTTTTTAATAGTGATGGGTATTTTTTAAAATACAAGGGCAGGTCAACATAAATTGTTTAAAAAAGTAGCTAAGTATTTGATTTTAAATTGACCTATTCAGTCAAAATGATCAATTTAGCGTTTCAAGTTGCGTTTAAACTGTAAAAAATGTTGTGGAGTCAGTAAGGCATCTACAGGTTGATCCCAATTTTCACGTGGCAAGTTTGCATGAATCAGCTGAAAATCATGTGCGATACCTAAGCGATAAGGACGCTGTGGAGCAGAGGCTAAAGTGCGGTCATAATAACCACCACCCATTCCAATGCGGGTGCCATGCGTATCGCAAGCCAATAAGGGCATCAAGACTAAATCTAAATGGGAGATGTGTTTTCCGCGACTTGTTCTTGGTTCTTGCATCCCCAAACGATGATGGGCAAAGCGATGCTGACGATATTGTTGTGGGGTGATTTGTACCCACACCAAGTGTTGATTCATGTTGCAAATCATGGGTAAATACACTTGTTTGCTATGCACGAAGCAGTATTCAATGATGCGCTGTGTATGAATTTCACCAAAAGCATGTAAATACATACCCACTTTTTTTGCGTACTGAAATTTTGGCAGTCGTATTAGCCGCTGCAAAACAGCTTGCTGTGCGTGTTGCTGTTGGGTACGCGTGACTGCTCTGCGTTGTTGTCGAAGCTGTTTACGCAAGGTTTTAAGTTCCAACAACTGCATCTCGGCACATCCTTATATTCTTGAGTTTAAATGCTTGAATGGGTATGGGATTACTGTCATTTCATCGACAAAAACAAGCTTTTATCATACTTGGCATTTTAACAGGATGTGATGCTGTATTTCTGTTTATCTGAAACTTGACCTGCTATCGGCTAGTCTAGCTCGAACCCTAGACGCAAAATTACAAAAACTCTTATGCTATTGCCCAATCAATGCCACGCCAACAATCTTCAAGATCGCTTCAAGATGGATTAGGCAGGCTTTAGTTAAAAACAACAAATATGTAAAAACACAAGCCAAAACAAAAACAACACTTTCATTTTGCTGTTCAGGGAGAACAAGAACATGAATTATTCCAACAAGGTGTTTAAACATCTACTTCAAGGCGTGCTGGCTTTAGGAAGTTGTGTCAGCGCACAAAGTTATGCAGATTCGACCTATTTACCGCAGCCACCGAATACCCAACAAGTCTTTTTTGTCGGCAATAACTGGGATGGCACAGTGACGGTGATTCACCCTTCACAAGACTTTGGCAAAGTGGGTGTGGTCAATATGATTCCTGACCGCAAAGAGCGTTTATTAGAAATTCATTTAAATCCAGTGAAATTGATTGCCTACACTTACATTCAACAAACTGCAGGTGAGGGCAATGACCAGTTGGTGGATGATATGTATTCCACGCCAGATGGACAGTCGATTGTGGCTTCACGTCCAAGTTTTGCCGATGTGGTATCCATCAACATTAAAACGGGCAAAATTAATTGGCGTACGCCAGTCGAAGGTTTCCGCGCAGACCACATGGCGGTTTCACCAGATGGACAACGTGTTGCTGTGTCGGCATCGTCAGGTAATGTGGTGCATGTTTTAGATATTCATACAGGTAAAGAATTGGGGCGTTTTGCAACAGGGGATAAGCCGCACGAAAATATTTACTTTGCAGGTGGAACGAAAATCTTAAACTCTGCGATTGGTAACGTAGAAACTTCGATGGATGCACAGTGGCAAGATTTTACCAAAGGTAAGCGCTTTATTACCATTGCCGATGCCAACAATTATAAAGTTCTGAAAAAAATTGATTTCCGACCTGCGTTAGATGCCTTTGGACGTAAAGATTTATCCAACTCAGTGCGTCCTATGGTGCTAAGTAAAGATGAAAGCAAACTTTATGCACAGGTTTCATTTTTTAATGGTTTGGTGGAATACGACTTAAAAACCGATAAAGTCACCCGTATTGGACAATTACCGGGCAGCAGTACAATTCCAAAAGACCGCAGTAAATGGGTAAATGATTCACGTCATCATGGTTTATCCATCAGTGCAGATGGCGAAAAATTCTGTGTGGCTGGTACGATGGATGATTACGCGACCATTGTAGACCGTCAGAGTTTAAAAGCAGGCAAACTGATTCCTGCAGGTAAACCATATTGGGCAACCCGTAGCCCAGATGGAAAAAGCTGTGTGATTTCAGAAAGTGAAACCGATGTGGTAACGGTGATTGACTTTGCTACGGGAGAAAAAGTCCGCAGTGTGCCAGTGGGGAATCACCCACAGCGAGTGCGTTTGGGTTATGCACCAAGCGATTGGTCGACGCCGTAATTTTTAAGCCGATCATAACAGGCAAAGCATGCTAAGGCGCTCAAGACGATATTTGAATTGAGCGCATTTTAGGATGGTTTGCTTATGGAGCATGCACATGAATGGGACTCGATGGCTCGGTATTGGCTTTTTTGTTTTGGCGGTCGCGGTGTTGTTTACCGTGGTGTATGTGTTTCAACCACCGAATAAGACTGTTTCGGAAACAGTGTGGGTGAAACCGAACACGGCTTCCACAGAGATAGAAACAACGCAAAGTCTATATTCAGATGAATCTGAAAATGTACTGGAAACAAACGCTATGCTAGAGCGTGCTGCGGTATCTGCAGTTGAAATGCAGCAATTAATCCAGCAACGTGATCAGTTGTATTTAGGCTTTAAGCAAATTAGTACAGGTTTAAGCCAAGGGCAAAAGCCTGATTTAAACCGTGTACAAAGTATGTTGCTACAGCAGGAACAATTGGTACAAGCAGGCGTATTAAGAGCAGAAGATGCAATGAACTATAGCCAGTTTTTAAAGCAAATTTTACCTGAAATTGCAGGGCAAATTGATTTGCATATTTCGCGTTTAAAGCGCCTGATCGTGGTGACAGGTTAAGCCACAGTAAGGTGTGAGTTGCTGTTATAAATACACGATGACGCCATTGTTGCAGTCAATAATGGCGTTATTTTTTTGTCTAAAAAATTCTTTTAATCCACATGTTTTTAAGCCGAATAGCGGCCACTTGAGCTGAATTTATCCATGATTCCTTTGATCAAGCGTTCAATTCATCTTAGAAGAAAGCACACGTATTTTACTGTATTGGACTAAAGTTGTATAAAGCTGTGCCGAATAAATTTAGTTTTTCCTTCCTTTTAAAAACTGCAGAAAAAACAAAGTTTAAATTTTTCTTCACCGTATTTTTTATGCTGCGAACAAAGATCATCTTTATTTAAATTGGTATGACCATATAAATAAATAACCAGACCAATGTTGACATTTATTTGTATAAAACTATTATTTGTTGCAAATATTAAGAGTATTTTGATTTTTATCTTAATATTGGTCAGACCAAAATTAGAATTTTACCTCTATGCTTAGACCTATGTTTACGTTTGAGTGAGCATTTCAAGGAGATGACA
This sequence comes from Acinetobacter sp. SCLZS86, assembly GCF_021560715.1. Taxonomy (NCBI): domain Bacteria; kingdom Pseudomonadati; phylum Pseudomonadota; class Gammaproteobacteria; order Moraxellales; family Moraxellaceae; genus Acinetobacter; species Acinetobacter sp. SCLZS86. Next base: position 2,178,417 of record NZ_CP090864.1, on the reverse strand, counting down.
ATGCTTCAACATTGGCAACAGATCTATGATCCAATGGCAAATATTTGGATTTCGAGTCTTATTGCATTAATCCCGATTATTTTTTTCTTTTTGGCACTGGCTGTATTTCGCTTAAAGGGAAGTGTTGCGGGAACAATTACGGTGATTTTGGCGTTATTAGTGTCTTTATTCGCCTATGGCATGCCAGCACCAATGGCTTTTGCTTCATTGATCTATGGCTTTTTTTACGGTTTATGGCCAATCGCATGGATTATTATTGGCGCATTATTCTTATATAAAATCTCTGTAAAAACAGGGCAATTTAACATTATTCGCTCATCTATTCTTTCGATTACAGAAGATCAGCGTCTCCAGATGCTATTAGTCGGCTTCGCGTTTGGGACATTTTTAGAAGGTGCAGCGGGTTTTGGGGCGCCAGTGGCAATTACTGCAGCTTTATTGGTGGGTTTGGGCTTTAAGCCTTTATACGCTGCGGGTTTATGTTTAATTGTGAACACTGCACCGGTTGCGTTTGGCGCAATGGGGATTCCAATTATTGTGGCGGGTCAGGTTTCGGGTGTAGAAACCATGGAAATTAGCCAGATGGTTGGACGTCAGCTGCCATTTATGGTGCCAATTGTGCTGTTCTGGATTATGGCAATTATGGATGGTTGGCGCGGTGTGAAAGAAACTTGGCCTGCAGTATTGGTGGGTGGCGGTGCTTTTGCCATTGCACAATACTTGACCTCTAACTTTGTTGGGCCTGAGTTACCTGACATTACAGCTGCGATTGCATCTTTGGTCAGTTTAACGGTGTTGTTTAAATTCTGGCAGCCAAAACACATTTTCCGTTTTAGTGATGCAGATACAAAAGTAGATGCCAACTTGGTTGCAGAACAACAGCAAAAATACAGCATAGGGCAGATTGTTAAAGCATGGTCACCTTTTGCAGTATTAACGGTGATGGTCACCATTTGGAGTATTAAACCGTTTAAAGATTTATTTGCCAAAGATGGGGCAATGCATGACTGGGTAATTTCCATCAAAGTGCCATTTTTACATCAATTGGTGCAAAAAATGCCGCCTGTGGTGGCAGATGTCAAAGACTACGATGCAATCTTTAAGTTCGATTGGCTGAGTGCAACGGGTACTGCAATTATGATTGCGGCTGTCATCACCATCATTTACTTAAAAATGAAACCGCGTGAAGCTGTTAAAACTTTTGCAGAAACCATCAATGAGTTAAAAACACCGATTTATTCGATTGGGATGGTGTTGGCTTTTGCTTTTATTGCCAATTATTCAGGCATGTCTGCGACTTTGGCACTGGCTTTGGCTCATACAGGCAATGCTTTTACATTCTTCTCGCCATTTTTAGGTTGGATTGGAGTGTTCTTGACAGGTTCAGATACATCAGCCAATGCCTTATTTGCTGCCTTGCAAGCCACAACTGCACAGCAAATTGGTGTACCAGAAGTGTTACTTGTTGCTGCCAATACCAGTGGTGGAGTAACAGGCAAAATGATTTCACCACAATCGATTGCAATTGCCTGTGCGGCAGTGGGTTTAGTCGGAAAAGAATCTGATCTATTCCGCTTTACCGTGAAACACAGTATCACGTTCACCGTAATGATCGGTATTATTATCACTCTACAAGCTTATGTGTTCCCATGGATGATTCCATAACCACATGCACAAGAGGATAGCCGCATGAAAGTCTCCGACAAAGTTGTACAAGACCTGCGCACACTGGTTGAAAAAAATCAGATGCAAGTCGGAGACCGATTGCCTGCCGAAAGAAAGTTATGTGAACAACTCGGGGTTTCCCGTTCCTCTTTGCGTGAGGCTATTCAGCAATTGACCAGTCAGGGCATGCTGGTCAGCAAAGTTGGAGCGGGTACTTTTTTGCAACAGCTACCCACCAATTGGTCGCAATATCAAATTGTGCAGCCTTTAAGTAACCTGATTGATGAAGACCCTGCTTATCGTTTTGATGTGCAGGAAGCTCGAATGGTGCTTGAAGGTGGTACGGCATGGTATGCCGCACAGCGGGCAACCGCTGAGGATTTGAAAAAAATCCGTGCATGTTATGAGCAAATCGCCCATTTTCAAATTTTAGGTGATGACGATCAGGCAGCAATTGCCGATGCCAAGTTTCATTTGGCAATTGCCGAAGCATCGCACAATTTGGTGCTCATTCAAATGATGCGTGGCTTATTTGATTTGTTGCAATACAACGTAGTTTTGGGCAGACGCAAAGTCTATACCGAAGCCCACCGTTTCGATCAGTTGCATGATCAACACTTTCAAGTGATGGATGCAATTGAACGCCAGGATCCAGAAGCTGCCCGTTCGGCAGTGTGTGGACATATTGAATTTGTAGTTCAACAAGTACGTATGATAGACGAGGAAGATGCGCGTCGTCAGCGTGCGAGTCGATTAAACAGGATAGCGCCATGATTATTTCTTCTGCGAATGATTACCGCGAAGCAGCTAAACGCCGTTTACCGCCATTTTTATTTCACTATATTGATGGAGGTGCGTACGCGGAACAAACGCTAAAAAGAAATGTGGAAGACCTTTCACAGATCGCCTTGCGCCAACGTGTTTTGAATGACATGTCGGCTTTGAGTTTAGAAACCACTTTATTTAATGAAACCTTGTCAATGCCTGTGGCGTTGGCACCTGTGGGTTTAACGGGCATGTATGCGCGCCGTGGTGAAGTGCAGGCTGCGGTAGCAGCAGACAAAAAGGGTATTCCGTTTACATTATCTACAGTGTCGGTGTGTCCAATTGAAGAAGTGGTGCCTGCCATTTCACGCCCAATGTGGTTTCAGCTTTATGTATTGCGTGACCGCGGTTTTATGCGCAATGCTTTGGAACGTGCTAAAGCCGCAGGCTGTTCAACACTGGTCTTTACAGTAGATATGCCTGTGCCTGGTGCACGTTATCGGGATGCACATTCGGGCATGAGTGGTCCAAATGCTGCTATGCGACGCTATATGCAGGCAGTGATGCATCCAAACTGGGCATGGGATGTGGGTTTACTGGGTCGTCCGCATGACTTGGGCAATATCTCCAAATACTTGGGCAAGCCGACTGGACTGGAAGATTATATTGGTTGGTTGGGCAATAACTTTGATCCATCCATTTCATGGAAAGACTTGGAGTGGATTCGTGAATTTTGGGATGGCCCGATGGTGATTAAAGGCATTTTAGACCCTGAAGATGCTAAGGATGCTGTTCGTTTTGGGGCTGACGGAATTGTGGTGTCCAATCACGGTGGTCGTCAGTTAGATGGTGTGTTATCTACTGCACGTGCCTTGCCACCTATTGCTGATGCAGTAAAAGGAGATCTAAAAATTCTAGTGGATTCAGGTATTCGTAATGGCCTAGATGTGGTGCGCATGTTGGCGATGGGTGCGGATACTTGTATGCTCGGACGTGCCTTTATTTATGCACTAGGCGCTGCAGGCGGGGCGGGTGTGAGTAATTTACTCGAATTGATTGATAAAGAAATGCGCGTCGCAATGACCTTAACGGGTGCTAAAAACATTCAAGCGATTAACTCAGATTGCTTGGTACAACTTGAGCGTGAACTGAAAGGCTAAATTGCCAGCAAGAGCGATCAATCCATCAACTGATACGTTTGGCTGAATCGCTCAATTGTATTTTTCATCTTGTTTCAGGACTTGTACACTATGCCACAGACAATTTCTTCTGCAACACAATTTGATGCTGCAGCAACCCTCAAAAACTTGGTCGATATTGTGGGAAAAGCGCATGTATTGACCCATGAATCAGATACTCGTTTATATCGTCAAGGGCGACGTTTTGGCGAAGGACAGGTTTTTGCGGTGGTCACGCCAGGTTCTTTATTGCAGCAGTGGCAAGTGTTACAAGTGGCTGTGGCAGCAGATTGCATTATTATTATGCAAGCCGCCAATACTGGACTCACGGGTGGTTCTACCCCTTTTGGTGATGACTATGATCGTCCTGTAATTTTGATCAACACCCAACGTTTAAAAGGTATTCAGCTCATCAACGATGCCAAGCAAGTGATTTGCTTGCCTGGTGCAACATTGGATGCTTTGGAACAACAATTGGCGCCACATCAGCGTGAGCCACACTCAGTCATTGGTTCATCTTGTATTGGCGCTTCGGTGTTGGGCGGGGTATGTAATAATTCAGGTGGTGCATTGGTCAGACGTGGCCCTGCCTATACTGAGTTGGCCTTATATGCACAAGTCAATGAACTGGGCGAGTTGCAACTCATCAATCATCTGGGGGTGAATTTAGGAAACTCGCCAGAAGAAATTTTAACCAGACTTGAGCAAAAACAATATCGCCCTGAAGATATTGAATATTCGGAACATTGTTGTGCTTCTGATCAGCGTTATGTGCATGATGTTTCCCAAGTCGACGCCGATACGCCTGCACGGTTTAATGCCGACCCGAGCCGTTTGTTTGAAGCTTCGGGTTCGGCAGGTAAAGTCTGTGTGTTTGCAGTGCGTTTGGATACGTTTGAGAAAATTCCGAGTCAGGTGTTTTATATCGGCAGCAATCAGCAGGATGATTTAACCGCGATTCGCCGTTTTTTATTACGTGATTTGCCGCGTGTACCGATTGCTGGCGAGTATATTCATCGAGATGCCTATGACATTGGTGCAGAATACGGCAAAGACAGCTTCTTGTTTATCGAGAAGTTTGGCACCAGTAAAGTACCTGCAGCTTTTGCCATGAAAGACAAAGTTGATGGTTTTCTAACCCGTTGGGGCATGCGTGGATTGTCGGATAATGTTTTGCAAATGTTCACGAAACTACTGCCAAATCATTTACCAGAACGCATGAACCAATTTCGTGATTTGTATGAACATCATTTAATTTTGCGCATTGAGCAGCAAGATGTTGCGGCAGTACAGCAGTTTTTACTGGATTATTTTATCACGCGCAATTCCGGCAGTTTTTTTCTATGTAATGAAGATGAAGGTCGCAAGGCTTTTTTGCATCGCTTTGCAGTGGCAGGTGCTGCAATCCGTTATCGTGATACACACCGAAATGAAGTGGAAGACATTGTTGCTTTAGATATTGCGTTAAGACGTAATGATCAGCAATGGGTTGAAAATTTACCCGAAGAGTTGGAGCAGGCGATTATACATAAGTTGTATTATGGTCATTTTTTATGTCATGTCTTTCATCAGGACTATATTATTAAAAAAGGCGTAGACCCATTGGCAATGGAACATCAAATGTGGTCATTGCTAGATGCACGTGGGGCAGAGTATCCTGCAGAACATAATGTTGGGCATTTATACGTGGCGAAGCCTGCCCTCAAGCAGCATTATCAAAAATTGGACCCGACCAATTGTTTTAATGTGGGCATTGGACATAGCTCAAAATTAAAAGCTTGGCGTTAAATAAGGATGAAAACTGAGCAGTGAAACTGATTCTAAGGATAGAGGGATATGTTTAAGTTAGATAGCAGACTGCTACAGATTTTTTATTATGTGTATAAATTAAAAAATGTGTCTGCTGCCGCAGATGCGTTGGGCATGAGTCAGCCTGCGGTTAGTAACTGTTTAAATAAAATTCGTCAGCATTTTAATGACCCATTATTTTTAAGGGTGGGCAATGAAATGTTGCCAACAGAGTTGGCGAAACAGATTTTTTCACCGATTAGTGAAATTCTTAATAAAATTGAAACGGTTAATAACTTTAAAGTCGATTTTGATCCGACCCATTCCGATCAATTATTTACCTTGGCAATGACCGATGTTTCGCATTTGGTTCTATTGCCAAAGCTGACAAAGTTTTTAAAAAAATATGCACCTTCGGTACGGATTAAAATTCGTCCTATTACCCGTGAAACCAGTTATCAAATGGCAAATGGTGAAATTGATTTTGCGATTGGATTTTTACCTGAATTAGAACAGGGTTTTTATCAGCAGCAATTATTTTTACAATATTATGTGGTGATAAGTCGTAAAGATCATCCACGTATTTGTGAAAAAAGTTTAGATGTTGAAGCTTATATTCGTGAATCGCATGTCGATGTGGATACCAGTATAGGTCACTACCATATTGAAAATGAATTAAGCAATCGCGGTTTAAGACGTAATATTTTAATGAGTATTCCAAGTTATTTAGGGGTTGGTTTAATTGTGCAAGAAACCGATATGATTGCGACAGTACCTTATTATTTAAGTGAGGTATTGTTGGCACGTGGGAATTTACAAGTAGTAAGTGCGCCGTTGAATTTTCCAACTTATCCTGTACGACAGTATTGGCATACGTCTTGTCATCACCAAACCTGTCATCAGTGGTTAAGAAAAGTGATTTTTGATTTGTTTAGCCAGCATCCTTAATTAATGGTGTTTAAAGTAAAATTTTTATAATTTTTTAAATCATCATTCACTAATTCCCTCATCTTCAAAAGAGCAGGCTAGGCTGAGGGAATTAGTGATTCTTTTTTATAAGGCAATAAAATTGAATTTCTGACCACGATTTTGATTGCAGCTATACATTTTCATTTTTCCATTATAAATGTCTAAACATTCGCTTGTATCTAAACTACGAATACACTGTCCATCGAGATACCATTTTTGGTTACATTGTCCATTAAAGGTATAAGCAATAACTTCAGCATCATCATGTTTCTGTTTTCCTGCTACATCTAGGCATTTGCCTTGCACGGCAATGTTTTGATCAGGATGGAAAATAAAATGCTGATTGGTACCATCATGACAATGTGAAGTCTGAATGGAACGTTGATTACTGCGACTAAAATCTACGCAGCGACCATCATAGGTTTTAATTTTGACTTTTTGTTGCCATGTTTGTGCAGGATAAGGCATAGGTGTTGGCATATAAATGGTTTGTTGTGCAGGACGTTCTACAGGTGTACTTGCTGGAATTTGAGGTTGAATGACGATATTGGGAATCTGCCCCGATGCTGTTCCGTCAACTACAATACATGCTGTTAAAAGTGAGCAACTGCTTATAGTGAAAAGTGTCTTAAACATAAGAGAAAACAATATATTTATTAAGTGCATAGGATAAATTTAAAGCATGGAATAAATATTTATTTTTTGTAATTTTGTGTGTAATTGACCAAAAAATTTTATCTATTAGACATGGTTTCCTAGACACGGTTTTCAAGCAAAAAATTAAGTATGAAAAAACTTCAACTCGCGATTCTATGTATTCTTAGTTTGCTAGTGGGTGCATTCTTGGGAGGTGTGTGGTAGAAGTTCTATTTACAGGATATATTTATGAATTGAGGTGGTGGTCAGCAACAAGGGAACTATCTAATTTGTGCAATTGAACATCAAAAATAGACAACTAAAATTCAACTGTATTGCTTTAAATTATGTGATTGAGTTGTAAAGTTATGTGTTAAAATTGGCACTTGTCACAGTTTTTTGAATTTTTTGGGGTAGGAACTGTTGAAACATTTTTTACTAAGACTCGGATTGAATCTGCGTAAACTTATTTTAATTTCCACAATTTTAAGTGTATCAGGCTTATTTGTCGTAAGTGTATTTATTTTAAATTATGTAATTAAACAACAATTAATTCAAAATTCACTTTCGATCAATGAAAAATATGCAGAAAAAATTGCCACCAGTGCCAATCAACATTTTTCAGATATGCTGCAAGAGTTGGATTATAGTGCACGTTTATTAGAAAAAAATTTTTATAATACACAACTTAGAAAAGAAGAAGTACAACGCTTAAAAAATCAATCGAATAATTTTAATAGTGTTTTATTGGTAGGGCAGAATAAACATATTTTAGCTTATGCACCTAATACATTAAAACTTAATTTTAATCATGCTTATAGTAGTGTTGGTATTGATGGATCTATTGAAAAAAAGAAAACTTATATTTCATCTCCCTATTGGTCTATAAGTAATAATTTAGTTGTCATGATGTCACAACCTATTTATGATAAAACACATCAATATTTAGGCTTGATCAGTGGTACGATTTATTTACAACGGAAGAACTTATTAAATACCATGCTCAATACTCAGTATGATTATAAAAAAGTTATATGTATGTGATTGATCAACATAATCGTATTATTTTTCATCCAGATAAAAATCGCATTGGTGAAAAAATTATCAATAATACAGGTTTGGATTATATTAATCATCATAAAAAGGGATCAATTCGTTTAAAGAATAGTTTAGGTATAGATAATTTGGCGGGTTTTGCACATATTCCAAGTGTAAATTGGATTGTAGTTTCTCAGCAGCCCACAGATGATTTACTTGCCCAAGCCAATACCTTGATTTTAAAAGTATCGATTGGTGTCTTTATTTTCTACTTTTTTATTTTTTTATTGATTTGGTATATCTCAAGCTTTATTTCTTCACCTTTGAACCGCTTGGCACGTATGGCAAGTATGCTCAATCATGCTGAAATCCAAGATAAAATTAAAGAAGTTGATCCATGGTATTTCGAGGTTTTAAAGTTTAGAACCTCATTATTAATGAGTTCGGAAACCTTTAGTCATCGGATTGCGGAGTTAAAACATCATGTCAATACGGACCCGTTGACAGGTTTATATAACCGTCGTGGTATGCAATTATTTTTAAATGAACTGCTAGAGACTCGTACCGAATTTGCAGTATTAGCCATTGATATTGATTTTTTTAAGAAAATTAATGATCAGTATGGACATGATCAAGGTGACGTGGTACTTAAAACGCTCGCGCAACTAATGCTAACTAATTTTAGGGAACAGGATATTTGCTGTCGTTCCGGGGGCGAAGGATTTTTTGTGCTGATGACGACTGCCGACCCAAGTGTGGCATACAAAGTTGCGGAGCGTTTAAGAACGACCATGCAACAAACCAATATTGATGGTATGGGTCAAATCACCATCTCAATTGGCATCGCTTTTTGGCCTCAAGATGCAGAAGATGTTTCTGATGTACTGAAACTTGCAGATAATAAATTGTATGAAGCTAAACTTGATGGACGTAATTGTACAAAGTCTACGGCTACATGAGGATTTGGAAAGATTCCTATTCAGCTGACAAAGAGGTATGCGATGGAAAAAGATCAAGATCCAACGATAGTGGTTGAAGACAGTCCTGAACAAGAAAAATATGAACTTTTGAAAGAAAAGCTGAAATACAAACAGGCGGAGCGCGAAAATTCTAAAAAAATTGATCATAAACAAGTACGGTTGAACATTCAGGCGGATGCCTTACCAAGCAAAACCTTTTTTATTATGAATGCTTTGGCAGCAATTATTGCGGGCTACGGTTTATTGTCAAATTCAGCCGCAGTGGTGATTGGTGCAATGCTAGTTGCGATGATGCTAGGTCCCATTTCAGGTATTGCTTTAGCCTTTATTGATAATCGTTGGTTGTTTTTTAAAACGGCCTTTAGAACCTTAGTTTTAGGTGTATCGATGATTGTCAGTATTGGCATCATTTTAGGTCTGATCAATTTTAACTTGCCCATCACCCATGAAATTTTGTCTAGAACTCAGCCCACTATTATGGATTTAATGATTGCACTTGCGGGTGGTGCGGCAGGGGCATTTGCAGCCGTTTCGCCGCGTCTGTCTGTGGCTGTTGTTGGTGTTGCAGTTGCGACCGCTTTAGTACCGCCGCTGGTTGCAAGTGGCATATTAATTGCGCATCTAGAATGGAAACATGCAGCCAACGCGCTACTGTTGGCACTGACCAATATTGTCGCGATTCAAATTAGTTCTTCACTGGTGTTATGGGCAGCAGGTTTTAGACGCGGTTCCGATGAAGAAGTAAATAGCACAGTAATTGAATTTATTAAAAGAAATATCGTGAGTCTTTTAGTACTTTTTGCGCTGGGTATCTATTTAAGCTTTAACTTTATGATGATGTTAAATAAACAGATGTATGAACATCAGGTAGAAAGCTTGATTGAAAGTCAATTTAATCAGCATAATAATTTAATTGATACGGTGCAGTTTGATCGGCGTAAAGAGATGACTCTAATTCGCGTAGTATTGCGTGGAGATATAGCGCCAAAAGCTCAACAGATTTCTGCATTAAATCAAAAACTGGCACAGGATCCACGCGGAAAACCCAGTGTTGTTCAAGTGCGCTTTATTCCTGTGCAAATTATTCAAGCCATAGAAAGTCCTGATTTTGAGATGAAGCAAGTTGAAGCCGAGCAGTTGATACAACCTTAGATTAAGAAATTGATGGTATTTATAGCTTACTTTAGATGGCGTCTTATTATTCAATAGGCACTCATAATGTTACATATTGCACCGATTTAATTTAATAGTCTCAAAAGGTTATAGTTAAGCCAATTTTAAGCTAAACCACTTAACATCCGATTTATTTCAAATCAGATTCACTATGCTTCCACGCTCTCCTCACAAAGGCACTTCTGGTTTACAACGGATTTTGAACGCCACAGGTTATTCTTTGGCAGGCTTTAAAGCCGCCTTTCAAAACGAAGCGGCATTTCGGCAAATCATTCTGATTAATTCACTGCTGATTCCACTCAGTTTTTTCATGCCTGTTAGTCATGTCGAACAAGTGCTCATGATCGTGGTGTGTTTACTTGCCATCATTATCGAACTGATTAATTCAGCCATTGAAGCTGTGGTCGATCGTGTTTCAATGGAGCAACATCCCTTGTCTAAAAATGCCAAAGATATGGGCAGTGCAGCGCAATTTGTTGCTTTGGCAATTATCGCATTGACTTGGGGCGCATGCCTGATTCCTGCTTAATCCTTCAAAAAAGCATAAAACAGACTTTAAAATAGATAGTGAGTTGAGTATTCCTCATGCGGCATCAGCATTCAAAATTTTTACTTCTGAAAGCAATTTTACTCCTTCTGAGTTTGCTGATCTTGCTCAATTTTTTTAGCGTTGCAGGCATGCTAGATTTACACCTCATTCAACCCTTTATGGATGCTCATGCAGAATTTCCACTTCGACAAGACTGGGCATTGGCTGAATTAAATCATCGGTATGTCAAATATATCCTCATTGCGGTATATCTGAGTTATTTACTGGCTTGGTTGCTGTCTTTCAGATTTCAAAAATTACGTGCTCGTCGTTGGGAGTTTGGCTATTTCTTTTGGATGGTGGTGATTTCGACCAGTGTGATTGCAATACTTAAATCACAGTCGGCACATGCTTGCCCGTGGGATATGAGTATAGCCACATCGCATGGTGTTCGGTGGGATTTAAGTGCAACAGCAGGGCATTGTTTTCCAGGGGGGCATGCCTCAAGTGGTTTTGCTTTATTGGTAGGATATTTTGTTTATCGGGTTGCTCAACCTAAACGTGCTTATTTTTTCTTGATTGCGGCTTGCATTTTAGGCATGGGGATGGGCTGGGCGCAAATGATGCGCGGGGCACATTTTTTTAGTCATAATCTTTGGACAGGCTGGATTACTTGGTGTTTGAACGTAGTCGCTTATGCGTTCTTGGCGCATAAATTGCCACAATCAAAATCTAACTTAAAACCCGATCTTAACGCATCGGAAATTTAACCTGCACACACAAACCACCTAAACTGTCACTTTTAGAAAACTCTAAACTTGCACCTAAGCGTTGGGTGGCTTTATCTACAATAGGTAAACCTAAACCGCTGCCAATTTCTGCATGGTTGTGAATACGGTAAAAACGCTGTCGAATTAGATTGAACAGTGCGGGGTCAATACCTGCACCACTGTCTTCAATTTGCAAAATTGCATGTTGTTCTTGCTGAAAAATAGTCACATTAATCACGCCTTGTTTGGGCGTATATTTAATCGCATTATCAATTAAATTATAAATAATGGAATGCAAAGCAGAACTTTGCCCATGAATATTCAACTCTTGGCGTTGTTCGACACCTAAATCAATATCTTTTTGCAATGCCAATTGAATGAGCTGTTCCACACAGGCAATGGTCATTTGATTTAAAGATAGAGTTTGATTGCTTTCAATCAGACTATCTAAGGCATCTTGCTTGGCTAAGCTTAATAATTGATTGACCAAATGCTGTAAACGCAAAACCCCTTGGCTTAAATTATTGAGGGCATCACTATGTGGAAATTGCTGCAATAAAATTTGTACTTGTAAGTTGAGTGCAGTGAGCGGGGTACGTAATTCATGTGCAGCATCGGCAACGAACTGGCGCTGTTCCTGCTGTGCGACAGAAATTCGCGTAAATAATTGATTCATTTCCTGAATAGTAGGTGCAAGCTCAACTGGATAATCTAGCATGTGAATTGGGTTGAGATCCTGCGCTTTACGACGTGCCAGTTCACTTTTAAAGTCATTTAGAGGTCGGAAATTATGGCGAATTAGCCAACTTAAAGCCAAAAGGGCAAAGGGTAAAAATAGTGCATAGGGAATAAACATATTTGCTGCTAACTCTAAAGCTAAATATTGGCGCACAGAGTTTTGCTGGCTAATTTGAATTTGCAGATTTTCCTGCGGCAAAATATAAGTACGCCACAATTCAACTTGAGTTTGATGACTATAAAACCCTGGTTTTTCTACGGGTTGTAGTAATACATCTTGAGGGTGTAATTGTGGTGTTGCATCAGCATATGCCCAAATATCGACAAATAAGTCTTCTTCACTATATTTTTGATTTAAATTGATTTGGCTTCGCGTAGGTTTTGGGTGGTTCGCTGCAATGCGTTCCGCCAAACTTTGCATTTGAGCATCTAAAATTTCATTGATCTCTTCTAGGGCAATTCGATAGGCTGCAAATACCAAAACGCAGCCCAACATGACACTAAAGATAGAAACATAAACAATCAGACGTTTTTGCAAAGAATAGGATTGCATTAAATTTGCCCTAAACGGTAACCTAAACCACGAATAGTACGAATAAAGTCCTTACCTAGTTTGGCGCGTAAATGGTGAATATAGACTTCAATTGTGTTGCTACTGACTTCACTGTCAAAATCATATAATTTATCTTCTAAATTATTTTTAGAGAAAATTTTATTTGGGTGGCTGAGCAAAGCCATTAAAATTGCCCATTCACGATTCGACAGTTCAATATATTCACCTTTGAATTTTGCCAAATGTTGTTCGGTATCTAAGACTAAATCGCCATAACTTAAAATATGTGCAGTATCGTTTACAGGATTTTGTGCGCTGCTGCGTCTGAGTAGGGCATAAATTCGCGCCAGTAATTCATCAAACTCATAGGGCTTAATTAGATAATCATCTGCGCCCTGATTCAAACCATCAACTCGTTGTTGCAATTGATCACGCGCAGAAATAATCAGCACGGGCAATTGTGGATGTAACTGGCGAATATTTTTTAATACCTGCATGCCGTCCATCATGGGTAAGCCTAAATCCAGCAACACCAGCTGGATATCTTGCTGCTCTAATTGCTTTAAGCCATCCATCCCGTTATTCACCCAAGTAACATCAAATTGCTGTAGCTTAAGCAAGGTCTGGGTCGATTCGGCAATCATAAAATCATCTTCGATGATTAATATTTTAGGCATGTTACGACTCGTGCTGCGGTTGAGTGGTATATGGAGTAGGACATTGATTCAGCATATCATTTTTCGGGTCAATTACTTTGCTGTTTACATCCAGCAAGCCCAGTAAACTTGGGAAAAGATTATCCTGACTCAATGTTGCTTGACGTTGTGCTTTTAAGCAATTCACTTGCGCAGAATTTTGTTGTTGCCAGGTTTCTGAAAACCACATCAGCATAGGTACATGGGTCTGTTGAGTAGGCGCCATAGAATATGGTGCACCGTGCAAATATAAACCATGTTCACCTGTCGATTCACCATGGTCAGACAAATACCAAAAACCGGTTTGATAGTGCTTTTGTTGCGCTAAAGTTTGAATCAACTGACTTAAAACATGGTCGGTATAGACAATCGAGTTGTCATAGGTATTGCGTAAGGCATCGGCACTGCACCCCTGAATCGCATTGCTGTTACACGTCGGTTGGAAGGGTTGATAAGCTGCGGTTGAGCGTTTGAAATAAGCAGGTCCATGACTGCCCATTTGGTGCAATACAATTAAATGTGAGCGCGTGTCTTTCGGGTCCAGTTGAGCAAGATAAGCCTGTAAACTGTCTACTAAAATTTCGTCTAAACATTCACCGCTGGCATCACACCATTTTTGTTTTAGCGCTGCAGGAATTTGATATTGCTGCACCCGATCACAGGCACCTTTACAGCCTGAATTGTTATCAATCCAAGTGACTTGATAACCTGCACGCTGAGCAATATCCAGTAATCCTTCACGGTGACTTGCCAGTTGTGCATCATAATTTTGGCGTGGCATCCCCGAGAACATACACGGCACAGAAACAGCCGTGGCTGTACCACAAGAGCTGACTTGAGTGAAATTAATCACAGGCAGCTTAGAGAGTTCAGGGTTGGTATTTTTTGCGTAGCCATTCAGCGAGAAGCTTTCGGCACGTGCAGTTTCACCAACCACCAACAGCATAATTTTGGGTGCTGTGCCTGTTTGCGCACGTTGAATTAAATGTGCATCTTCACCATAGCGCAGCAGCGGCAAATTCTGTTTGGGTGCTTTCTTTTTATAATACGATAGACTAGAGGCAATCGCATTTTGTGGAGAAAGCATGCCTTTTAAATCACGATGTTCACGGAAGATTGCAGCATAATCCACATAAAAACAGAACAATAAACCCAAAATCAGCACAATAGAAACTACACTACCCAAGGTCTTTTGCAGTAATTGTCGAGCAAAATGAGTCGGCTGAATTTTAATAGACCACACCAAGACCAATGGCAGCAGCACAAACAGCACACTCCAAACCACCAAACGTACAGACCAAAGATCACGTACTTCGCGTACATCGGTTTGCAGCATATTTTGAATTTGGTCTGCGGTAATCACTACGCCCAAACTATTAACAAAATAAGCGCTGAATCCACCAACTACAATCAAAATACTTGCTAATATTTTGGCATTCCAACGCCAGTTCAGCCATTGCAGCAACAGATGATATGCTGACACAATCACGATCATAGTTGCGATCAATAGGCCTATGGCTTTAATTCCTTGATAAGGTGTGAATTGTTGAATTTTCTCATAAAATCCATAGTTCAATACCAAGCTTAACCATAGGGCAAGCATTAGATTGAAATAGAATAAAGAAATCGGTTTTTGCCAAAAGCGCAGTCGGTCTAAGAAAGACGGAGCAAGTGGTGAGTGGGGCTGCTTAGACATCGTCAATGATTCAAAAGACTTTAAGATGCTTTAGCCTAAAATTTGAAACTTAAAACTGACTTAAAATTGTGGGCTGAATCTGTCGTAATTTTATTTGAATAACTTTGAAGATAGAAATTTTAGAGATATAAACTTTGCATGGATAAGCTGTTCATTCATGTTATTTCTGAAGCTTGCCCTATCTCTGAACATATTTTTATTCGAAGACAGGGCAGATTTTTATACTGAATTTTCTAGGTTTTAAGCCACTGCAACATGGAACATTGAACCAATCCACGCACTAAATACCATGGCGACAATACCCCAAATCATGACGCGCAATGCGCCTTTCCACATACTAGCACCACCGACATAGCTGGCAAGCGCGCCCATAACCCCTAGGCTGATTACACCGACCAACATCACACCTTTATCTAACAGATGCTCAGGTAAGAGTAAAATAGACACCAACGGGAATAATGAACCTATAGTAAATGCCAATGCCGATGAAAAAGCTGCCATAAATGGCTGCGCTGAGGTGTGTTCTAAAATACCAATTTCGTCACGGGCATGGGCATCTAGAGCATTGTGAGCAGTCAGTTGTATGGCAACTTGTTCTGCCAATTCGGCATCTAAACCACGAATCATATAAATATTGGTGAGCTCTTTTAGCTCATGCTCTGGGTTGAGTTTTAATTCACGTGCTTCCATCGCAAGGTCATTTTTTTCAATGTCTTGTTGAGATTTCACTGAAATATATTCACCCGCTGCCATAGAAGCAGCGCCCGAAATTAAACCCGCAATACAGGTAATCAACAATGTTTGTGAAGATGCACCACTAGCTGCCATCCCAACGACCAAACTCGTCACAGAAATGATCCCATCGTTCGCACCCAATACTGCAGCACGTAACCATCCAGATCGTGAAATATAATGTTTTTCGAGGTGGTAAGAATGAGGCATAGATCAAATTCTCTTGTTATTCAATTTTCATTGATTGATGTGTGATATAGCATAAATCATTCTAAAAAATTTATCGTTTAAAAATGAGAGGTATTTCACAAAATAGATGAAGTCGTAATGTGGTTTTTGAGTTTGAGCTTGGAGTTTTTTATAAAATTTCCTTAAATTTCAACCTTTAAATGCCTTAAAAAATGATCAATAGCTTGTAAGATGATAAAAGAGATTGATTCAATCAGGCTTGCAAGTAAATAGGAAATATCGTGATGTCTTTTCAGAATATTGTCGTACCTGTAGTGAGCGAAGTCAGTCTAAAAACCATTCATCGGTTGGGTGCAGGGTAAAGTATGCCTAAATTATCTCGTGACTTAGTATCGCCAGACGTATTTGACTTAAAGTCATTTATTTCTCCTCGCATTAGGGGTAGATGTCGCACTTGCAGAAGTCATACGTGGACACGGTACAATTTATGATGCAGAAGTCTGTGATGCTGCGGTTCGTTTAATTAATGAAAAAGGGTATGAATTACCGCGCTAAAATATGCGTAATGAATAGTGCTAAAACTTGATTGTTGTGCAGTTTATCGGAGAGATTCTTAAAAAGTGTTAAATTTATCTCGTAAATTATATAGAATGCTCACTAATTCAAATTGTGTTTATATATAATACGCTCCCATAAAGTAACAGATATTCCAAGTTTCCCCCCACACTTCCCCAAAGTGTGAGTTTTTTTATGCTATGTATTAAAAAGATAGGGATGTAGATTTCCTAAGTTAAATTTAAGCTGACAGATACAACAATGGTTTCTAACAAGTGGATAACTGTCAGGTCTTGTTTGAATGGGGGAAGCTTAATTCCAAATCACTTGCCCAATTCAATATCTTTCAAAATCACACAATCTGCCTGTTCATCGCCAGAGCAATGGTCTGCAGAACTTTGTAGCCAATTCGCCATTTCCTGTAATTGCGCAATCTTCTGTTTTAAGGTTTCAATATGTTTAAGCGTGAGCTGCTTCACCTCTGCACTTTGTCGGTCAGCATTTTTCCATAAACCTAGCAATTCTTTCATTTGCTCAGAAGAAAAACCCAAATCCCGCGCATGTTTAATAAAAGACAAAGTTTTTAAATCTTGCTCAGAATAAATCCGATAACCCGAAGCAGAGCGTTTGGCGCTATCCAACAAACCAATTTGCTCATAATAACGAATCATTTTGCTGGAAATACCCGATAGTTTAGAGGCTTGACCAATATTCATGTGACTTCTCTCATAAAAAGGGCATAGAACAATCTTCTAAACCCTTTGTATGTTGCATTTAAACCTATGCTGCTTGGAAATATTTTAAGCGGAGCGCATTCCCCAATACAAATACTGAAGATAATGCCATCGCACCCGCAGCAAAAATAGGCGAGAGCAAAATACCTGCAAACGGGTATAGCACGCCTGCAGCAATTGGAATCAAGGCAATATTATAAATAAATGCCCAAAATAGATTTTGACGAATATTGCGGATGGTGGCTTTACTCAATGCAATTGCATTGGGTACACCTTGTAAATTTCCCGACATCAACACAACTTCAGCCGCTTCAATTGCAACATCTGTACCTGTACCAATCGCAATTCCAACATCAGCTTGTGCCAAAGCAGGGGCATCATTAATACCATCGCCCACAAAAGTCACACGCCCGAATTGATGTTGTAATTCACGTACAACATCGACCTTGCCTTCAGGTAAAACCTCGGCCACCACATGATCAATCTGTAAGCGGGCAGCAATCGCCTGAGCCGTATGTCGGTTATCACCCGTAATCATCGCCACTTTTAAACCCAGTTGATGTAAGGCTGCGATTGCAGCAAAAGTCGTATCTTTAATCGGGTCTGCAACGGCTACAATAGCTGCCAGTTGTTGATCAATCGCCATATAAATTGGCGTTTTGCCTTCTTGTCCTAAACGCGCAGCTTCTGCATCAAAAGCGCTAACATCTAGCCCGATTTGCTGCATGTAACGATCTGCACCAATCTGAATACGCTGACCATTCACCAGTGCTTCAATGCCTGAACCTGTGATGCTGTCAAACTCGGTCACAGGCAGTAAACTGACTTGCTTTTCTGTTGCGGCTTGCACAATCGCCAATGCAATAGGATGCTCAGACTTCGCTTCTACCGATGCTAAAAGTGCAAAGACTTGATCTGCTTCAAAACCCGATTGCACATGAAAATCAGTCAAAGTCGGTTTGCCTTCGGTGAGTGTTCCTGTTTTATCCACCGCGACCACTTTGACGTCTTGCAAAAGCTGCAAAGCCTCGCCTTTACGAAACAGCACGCCCATTTCTGCGCCACGACCTGTTCCTACCATAATTGAAGTAGGGGTGGCTAAACCCATTGCACATGGGCAGGCAATAATCAGAACTGCAACGGCATTGACCAAACCAAAGGTCAGGGCAGGTTCTGGGCCAAAAATAAACCAGACCATAAAAGTCAGTGCAGCCAATAACATAACGGCAGGTACAAACCACATGGTTACTTGATCCACCAAGGCTTGGATGGGCAATTTAGAACCTTGCGCCTGCTCGACCATGCGAATAATTTGCGCCAACACCGAAGCCTCACCAATGGCGGTAGCACGAATATTCAGTGTGCCATTTTGGTTGATGGTGCCGCCCACAACTTGATTGCCCACTTGTTTGGCTACAGGAACAGGTTCACCCGTAATCATCGACTCATCTATATAACTATGACCTTCGACTACCTCACCATCTACAGGAATGCGCTCACCCGGACGGATTTCAACAATGGTATTGGAGCTCACTTCTGCCACAGGTACTTCAATAATTTGACCATCCCGATGAATACGGGCAGTTTTGGCTTGCATGCCAATTAAATGCTGAATGGCTTGTGAAGTGCGCCCTTTAGCTTTGGCTTCAAAATAACGACCCAGCAAAATCAAACTGACAATCACTGCTGCAGCTTCATAATAAACATGCACTGTGCCTTCGGGTAAAAGCTGTGGCATAAATGTTGCCACCAATGAAAAGCTGTATGCAGCCAAAGTTCCCACAGCCACCAAAGAGTTCATATCAGGCGCAAAACGTAATAGCGCAGGAATCCCTTTTTGATAAAAACGACGTCCAGGTAAAAGCAGTACCAATGTGGTTAAAACAAATTGAATCCACCAGCTTTGTTGTTGTCCAATATTGTGCATTACCCACATGTGAAATGCGGGAATCATGTGTGATCCCATTTCTAGAATAAATACAGGCAAGGCTAAAATGAGTGAAATCACTAAATCACGTTTCAGTTGTTGCTGTTCTAGATTCTTTTTATCGTTTTGTTCATTAGCGTCGTGTTGCAGCAGTTTGGCGTCGTAACCTGCTTTTTGAATCGCTTGAATTAGGTCTTGGCTAGAAACTGTGGCATTCGGCTGAATCCATGCGCGTTCAGTCGCCAAATTGACATTGGCTTGGTCTACACCAGACACTTTCTTTAAGGCTTTTTCGACACGCGCCACACACGAAGCACAGGTCATGCCATCAATAGACAGTTCGATTGGTTGAATGGCAGCTACATCAAAACCTGCACGTTGCACCGCCTTAATGAGCAGCGCACGGTCTAAAGGTTGCGATGCGTGAATCAGTGCTTTTTCAGTTGCAAGATTAACTTCAGCTTTTTCTACACCATCAATTTTTTTTAAGGCTTTTTCGACCCGCCCGACACATGAGGCACAGGTCATACCTTCTATAGACAAGGTTTCCTGATAGAGAGAGGCATTTTGGTGTTTTGCGTCCATGGTCATCTCAATAATTTGGGGGATGTGCTTAGCATATAGATTGACATGATGGTAAGGTCAAGTAAATTTTAGCTCAGAATAAGCTTGACCTTGCCAGCATGGTAAGCTTTAAACTACAGATCAACAAATGCAGAAGTGTGGAGTTCGCAATGAAACTATTGATTGAAAATATGACTTGTGGCGGTTGTGCACGTGGCGTCACTGCAACGGTTCAAGATGTTGATCCTGCTGCAAAAGTTGAAGTCGATTTAGTAACTAAAATTGTGACTGTAGAAAGCACTGCAACCGTAGATCAAATTACGGCTGCATTGGCTGAAGATGGTTTTCCTGCACAAGTTCAATAAAACTGCATCATCTATCATGCCCCAAAGTGTGAGCTTATAGTAAGGTCAATTGGTCAACTGACGAATTGACCTATTTTTTTGTCTGCTAATTTTTACTTGTTGTTTTTTGATATGACCAACTGCATACATTTTGATCACGAAGATGCTCAACCAAACCAATCAGAAGCTGAGATTTTTTAACTTGAAGCTGAGTTTCATTCATTCAGGGGTGAAATCTGCTGAATGAACGATGTGCTGTCATCTAAAATCTACGCTTCAATATTTATCGGAATAAAAATATTTTTTGGTTTTAACTTGTTGTTATTGAAATATTTATTTTAATTTTTAAATTTAAGGGATAACAGAAAAACCATCATTTTTAGATGTTCTACTGCTTGCTTTAAATTAAGGTGAATAAAATTCACTTTGGACTGAGGTTAAATCATTTTTATTCACTTTGTCATTGCAGTATAAATACCCTCATTCAGAAATTTTAACTTTTTAAATTTGGGTAGTAGATCATCATGACCAAGCCATTCACCTGTTCAATTAAACGCATTCGTTTTGACGAAAACTATGAACCTGCTAACAGCACGCGTTTAACCACCAACTTTGCAAATTTAGCGCGTGGTGAAAGCCGTCAGGAAAATTTACGCAGAACCTTAGCGATGATCAATAATCGTTTTAACTCGCTCGCATCTTGCGATAACCCGAAAGGTGATCGTTATTCGCTTGAAATTGACATCATTTCTGCAGAAATTGATATTGAAGGAAACGGCAAAACTTTCCCATTCATTGAAATGCTAAAAAGTACGATCACAGATCATCAAACAAATGAACGCATTGAAGGCATGATTGGTAACAGTTTTTCTTCTTATGTCCGCGATTATGACTTTAGTGTGGTATTGCCTGCATTCGGCTGTAAAGTGAATGAAAAGCCTGAAAGTTTTGGCGATTTACACGGGAAGCTTTATCAGCATTTGGTCAGTTCAGCAGTGTTTCAAACTGAGTTTCAAAAACAACCAGTGATTTGCCTGAGCGTATCAACCACGAAAACTTATTACCGCACAACCAATGTGCATCCTGTTTTAGGTACAGAATATAAAAATGATGAATATTCACGTACCGATGACTACTTTGAAAAAATGGGTTTAACCGTGCGTTATTTCAAACCTGAAAATAGCAATGCACCGCTTGCGTTCTATTTCTCTGGTGATTTACTGCGTGATTACACAGATTTTGAGCTGATCAGTGCCATCAGCACCATGGAAAGCTTCCAGAAAATTTACCGTCCTGAAATTTATAACACCAACTCACCTGCAGGCGAGGTCTATCAGCCAAGTTTGAATTATCAGGATTATTCATTGACCCAAGTTGTGTATGACCGAGTTGAGCGTGCTCAGTTGGCAGTGAAGCAGGGTAAATGGACTGAAGAAAACTTTATCAAGCCTTATCAAGACATTCTTGAACAATGGGCTGCTAATTTCGTACCGCCGCATGCTGCTAATCAAGAACGTGTTGCTTAACTTAAAATACAGATAGAAGATTCAAAATGACTATTTTATTACCGACATCAACGGCTGGCAGTTTACCTAAACCTTCGTGGCTGGCAGAACCTGAAAAGCTTTGGTCGGCTTGGAAATTAACAGGGCAAGAATTACTGGACGCAAAACAAGATGCGCTACGTCTATCACTGCATGAACAACAGCAAGCAGGGATTGATATTGTGAGTGATGGGGAACAAACCCGCCAGCATTTTGTTACCACTTTTATTGAACACCTTGAAGGTGTCGATTTTGAGAAACGTGAAACAGTCAAAATTCGTGATCGTTATGATGCCAGTGTCCCTTCTGTGGTGGGTGCAGTTTCTCGGCAAAAACCAGTATTTGTCGAAGATGCCAAATTCTTGCGTTCACTGACAGATCAACCTATTAAATGGGCGCTGCCTGGCCCTATGACCATGATTGATACTTTATACGATGCACACTACAAGAGCCGTGAAAAGTTGGCATGGGAATTTGCCAAAATCCTGAATCAGGAAGCGCGTGAACTTGAAGCTGCAGGAGTAGACATCATTCAGTTTGATGAACCTGCGTTTAACGTGTTTTTTGATGAAGTGAATGACTGGGGCGTGGCAACATTAGAGCGTGCTTTAGAAGGTTTGAAATGTGAAACGGCCGTGCATATTTGCTATGGTTATGGCATTAAAGCCAATACTGATTGGAAAAAAACACTCGGCTCAGAATGGCGTCAATACGAAGCAGTTTTCCCAAAATTACAGCAATCAAATTTGGATATTATCTCACTCGAATGTCACAACTCACGTGTTCCGATGGATTTGCTTGAACTTATCCGTGGTAAAAAGGTGATGGTGGGTGCGATTGATGTCGCAACGAATACGATTGAAACAGCCGATGAAGTTGCAGATACATTGCGCAAAGCATTGCAATTTGTCGATGCTGACAAGTTGTACCCATCGACTAACTGTGGAATGGCACCATTGAGTCGTCAGGTTGCACGAGGCAAGTTACAGGCTTTGGCTGCTGGTACGAAGATTATTCGCCAAGAATTATCTAGTTAAGCGTTCGATCAGGCGAAGTGAATTCAAGCCAAGTGAATTTAAGTTAAGTGAATCAGGGATGCTTTTTCAGGCAAAAAGCATCCTTTGAACTTTCTAAAAAAGTTGAGTGTTGGAATACGGTGATGGTTAAAGCAACAGACTTCAAAAATGCAATGTCTTTCTTATCAAGTGCAGTCAATGTAGTGACGACAATGGGAGATGCAGGACGTCATGGTTTTACTGCATCTGCGGTATGTAGCGTGACAGATACACCGCCAACATTATTGGTGTGTATGAATAAATCATCGCGTTCACATCTCAGTTTTTTAGAGAATAAAGTGCTGTGTGTGAATGTGCTGAATGCAGAACAAGAACACCTTGCCAATTCGTTTGCCTCATCAAAATTAAGCTCAGATGAGCGTTTTAAGCTGGCGGAATGGGGTGCTTTAGAAACGGGTGCTCCTATATTAAAAAATGCATTAGTGAGCTTTGATTGTGAAATTTCGCAAATTCAAGAAGTCGGAACGCATACTATTTTTATTTGCCCAATAGTTGCCATTCAAAAAAATCAACAAGATCAGGCGTTGGTTTATTTTAATCGTCACTATCATCAAGTTGGTGAAACTGAGTTTGTTTAATTCGCTATAAAATATTGCAATATGCGATAATCAGTTTATACTTGATTTATAGCAAAATGCGATAAAATATTATGCATGTGATCACCCACGCTAGAATTATAGAGGCAATGCACAAGTGGCCACAGGCTGAAACAGCACTCGATGGTTGGTATCGAATTATTAAGGCAAATGATCCGAAAGACTTTGCCGAAATGAAGCAGTTATTTCCAGCAGTTGATAAAGTTGGAAAGTTTCATGTATTCGATATTGGTGGGAATAAGATTCGACTTATTGCTGTTGTGATGTATCAGGCAAAGCGTGTGTATATTCGTCATGTGTTATCCCATAAAGAATATGACAAAGGTCATTGGAAGGAGGATTAGTATGAACGCAATGATTAAACAGGCTGTAGATCACTGGCACTACGTTGCTCCTTTGCTGAGTAAACCAGAAAATGAAAAAGATTTTCATGCACTTGTCGAGGCTTTAGATGAGCTTTTAGATATTGTTGGTGATGATGAAACGCATCCTTTAATGGGGCTGATTCATCAACTCGGTGACTTGGTTTCTGTTTATGAAAATGAACACCTGCCTATTCCTCATGGAGATGGTCGTGCTGCTTTAGCTTTTTTGATGGCGCAACATGGATTAGGTCAATCTGACTTGGCAGAGGTTGCAACTCAATCTGTGATTTCGGAGATTTTAAGTGGCAAACGCCAGTTGAATATTCGTCATATTAAAGCGCTGTCTGAGCGGTTTAAGGTTTCTGCTGATACATTTTTCTAAACGATTTTATATTTTTTAGACATTTTATTTTTAGATATTTAAAAATAAATAGCTCCGAAGATGCCGCTGCATGTCGTTACCCTGAACCCGAAAAAGTTCAAGGCGGACGCGACGCATACTTGCTGGGTTTCCCATACGAGATGGGCATACGCTCTAAATATGCAGAACACAATCCTAAGATTTAAGTATCGGCAGGGATATAGACTCGCTGGCGAACACCTCAGAGTTAGAATTAGTATAACCCATCTCAGTTGCTTGGCAACTCATGTTCACGAATTAACTGTAAAGATAGAGCTTGTTTGCATAGCCTTTATGCAAACTTAAGTCAAAAAAACGACACTTAAGTAAGGGCTTCAACTTCTTGCAAAATGGTGCTGAGTAAACGCTCACAATGCTCATAATGCTGCAAAGATTTATTCATAGAAAGAACCTCTTGCATCAACTCTAAAGCCACCACAATAATCAGTTTGCTCGGTTCCATATTGGGCGCTTTACGACGAAACTCATCATAGCGTTCATTCAATAATTGTGCTGCACGCTCTAAATCTTCTCTTTTTTCTTCAGTTGTGGCTAAACGGAAACTATGTCCTAAAACACGTAAATCAATTGGAATTTGAACTGACATATTAACCTTCCTCGCTCACTTCGGCAGGGTGGGCAAGTTGTTGAATTTCTTGCGCATGATGATCTTGAGCTGTACCTAAAATTGCAAGACGCTGAATAATAGCTTCAACTTTGGCTTTGGCATGCTCATTTTTTTGTAACAATCTTTCACGTTCTTGTTTGAGTGTCTGAATTTCATGCTGATTCATACGCTGATCATTCAGCATTTTTTCTTTCAGAATGCGTAATTCATTGCGCTCAGCCAAAATTTCCTGAAAGCGGTTTTTCAAATCAGTACAGCTTTTTTCCAAACGACTGTAACGGTCTGCCAGTGCTGTCGCATCTTGGTTTAACTGCTGAAATTGCGCCTGAGTGCTGCTTAATTGCTCAGTCAGATTCTCAATTTCATCTTGCTTGGCAGTAATAATGCTGTTTCTTTGCACAATTTGTGCATGATGCTGTTCCTCAGCAGTTTGCTTGGCTGTGCTGAGGGCGGTATTTTCACTTTCATAATGATCAATTCGTGTTTTTAAAACACCAATATGCGCTTGTAGACGCTGTAATTCTTCTAACATATCGTGGTCGCACAGTATTGCAAACAAAGGTAATATATACGAAGTATAGAGATTGGATAAACGAATGCAAGACGATATTTCAGGTTGGTCGGAATGGTTCCGCAATTTTTCTAACATTGAAGAAATTTCAAGCCCAAGTGAGTTACATGGCTTGCTGACAGGTATAGTTTGTGTGACAAATGCACCAACTGAAACCGAGTGGCAGCAGATTTTAGAAACCCTCAATGTGCCAGAATTAGAGCCAGCCGCACTGTCACTTTTAACCGATGAATCGGAAGATGTCGCACATGCTTTGTCTGAAGATGAGTTAGATTATCTGCCGTTATTGCCAGATGATGAACATCTTTTACAAGAACGTGTGCAAGCTTTGGCAGATTGGTGTGCAGGCGTTGTGCTTGGTTTTGGTTTGGCTTCTGGGCATATTCGTTCAGATGAAATTGAACTGATTGAGCATTTACAAGATGTTGCTGCGGTTGAATTTGAAGATTCAGACAATGACGAAGAAGGCGAAGAAAGCTATCAGGAATTGTATGAATTTGTACGTTTGATTCCTGTGAGTTTATCTGTTGGGCGTAAAAAAGTACCAGTAGAAGAAAGCTCTTTATTGCAAAACTTACATGCTAAGTCGCGTCAACAAACTGCACAAACCACACAAAACGCAAGTGCTGTTGTTGAAATGTTTACGCCACACCGTCCGAGTTAATCGGGCGTTGTGTGCCTAAGTATGTCGGTGTAAGGTGCTTTAAGTCATTACAACAATCATATTTTCATCATTTTATATATGTAGACCGTATTTATGAAAAAACTGACTCAAGTCGAATTTAAAGAACGTCGTGATCAACTTGCAGAACTGATGGGGCCCAATAGTGTCGCAATTATTGCAACCAGTCCTGTGGCAATGCGGAATCGTGATGCAGATTATAAATATCGTGCCGACAGCAGTTTTTTCTATTTAACAGGTTTTGCTGAACCTGAAGCAGTCGCTGTGATTGAAACCTATGAATCAATTGATGAAGGTTATACCTACACCTTGTTTTGCCGCGAACGTAACCGTGAAATGGAAATCTGGAATGGTTATCGCGCAGGGCAAGAAGGCGCAATTGAGCTATTTGAGGCAGATGAGTCTTTTGCAATTGCGCAATTAGATGCAGAAATCATTGCCAAAATTGTCAATAAAGACACGTTGTATTATCGCTTAGGGCATCAGACTGAATTTGATCTACGTGTTGCGGCATGGAACCAACAAGCCGATGCACAACATCGTCAAGGCAATACTGCACCTGCTAAAATTGTTCAGTTAGATCGTTTGCTGGATAAAATGCGTTTGCATAAAACTGAGTCTGAATTGGAGTTGATGCAAATTGCCTCAAATATTAGTGCAGAAGCGCATATTCGTGCTATGCAAACAGTAAAAGTAGGCATGATGGAATATGAGCTAGAAGCTGAACTGAATTATATTTTTGGTAAAAATGGCTGCGTACCTGCCTATAACAGTATTGTCGGTGGTGGTGAAAATGCCTGCATTTTGCATTATGTCGAAAATGACAAAGTGCTTAAAGATGGCGATTTAGTCCTGATAGATGCTGCCTGTGAATATCAGTGCTATGCCTCAGATATTACCCGTACTTTTCCCGTGAATGGTCAATTCAGTCCAGAACAAAAAGCACTGTATAACATTGTATTGGATGCGCAAATTGCAGCAATTGAAGCTGTACAAATTGGTAACTCCTATAAAGAACCACACCATGTTGCGGTGCGTATTTTGGTGCAAGGTTTGCTTGATCTAGGCATTATGCAGGGCGATTTAGAAGAAATTATTGCTTCAGAAAGTTATCGTCAGTTTTATATGCACGGTACAGGGCATTGGTTGGGCATGGATGTGCATGATGTCGGTAGCTATAAACACGGTGAAGACTGGCGTGTGTATGAAGAGGGTATGGTGGTGACCATTGAGCCAGGTCTGTACATTGCACCCGATGATGAAACTGTAGATGCTAAATGGCGTGGTATAGGCATCCGTATTGAAGATGATATTGTGGCGACTGCGAACGGGCCATTGAATCTGACTTCAAAAGTGGTGAAAACCGTGGAAGAGATTGAAGCATTGATGGCAAAAGCAAAATCTGCTTAATTGGGTCTAATTAAAGCTGGTCAAGTGATCAGCTTTTTTATTAGAAAGCGCGTGTAAATTTTGAGTAAGTAAATAATTTTAAGTCTTTGATCCGCTTTTTTGCTTCATCATAAACAATGTTATCAGCACGCTTTCCAACGGTAATGAGCAAAATAACGACCTGATCATCTTTGACCTGATAAATAAGTCGGACACCCGCTTTTAATAATTTGATTTTATAGCAGCCAGCAAGATCACCTTTAAGCATGTTCTTTGGAATATGTGGCTGCTCAATGACTTTGGCTAATTTTTTCTTGAATTGGTCGCGGATAGCACTCGGAAGCTTTTCCCATTCTGCAGTGAAGTCCTTGTGACGTAAAAGATTATAAGTCATCTAATGTGACTTCCTCGAACATCTCTTTAGGATCATTCATGCGTTTACGGACAAGTGCCAATAGTTCAGCATCTTCTTCTGAAAGCAACGCTTTCTGTACTGGAAGCTTTCCAGTCGTTGCCACATATTCAAGAATATTGGTAAAGAAATCGGTAGGTGAGATACCTTGTTCTTTAAGGATTGAATAAGATTTTTCTTTAAGGGCTTCATCGACCCTGAAATTAACAGTAGCCATCACTTCTCTCAGTTATTGAATGTATGGAAATATTGTAATGCAATATGCATTACAAAGATAGTTTGTATAATAACCATTATGTGAGATCATTTTTATCGTTGAGCTTATTCTAAAATCAATCATCAGCCATCAATAATACTAAGTATTGAATTTATCTTCTCTTGTGTCATACATGGCTCGGAGCAAGAAGATGGGGGATTAATAATTATAGTTTGAATCGGACATTTGCCAGAAGTCTAATCATCTTCCATAGCTTCAACACTAATTCATTATAAAAATAAATGACTTTGCGGTAAGATAAAATCCATTACAGATTATACGTATTTCGATTGAATCTTTTGAAGTCGAATACCTCATAAAAAGGATCAAGGCATGCAACAAGAAGTGATCATTGTAGGCGGTGGTATGGTCGGGCTAAGCTTAGCCTTGATGTTGGCTAAGTCAAACATTGCAGTGAAGTTGCTAGAAGCGATTCAATACCCCAATTATGATGATGCCAACCTTGCGCCGTATCACTCCAGTTTTGATGCACGTAACAGTGCCTTGTCGCGTCGCAGCGTACAAATTTACCAAGAGCTAGGTTTATGGGATGCCTTGCAAGAACATGCTACGCCTATTTTAGAAGTTCAAATTACCGAACAAGGTAGTTTTGGCAAGGCACGTTTATTGGCCGAACAAGAAAAAGTCGAAAGCTTTGGTCAGGTGATTGAAAATGCATGGTTAGGTCGGGTGTTACTGACCGAAGTGCGTAAACAACCTTTGATTGAATTGATTGATGGTGTACAGGTCACCAGTCTTAAACAAGATACAGATTTTGCCTATATTGAAGCCGTTCGTGGTCAGGAACAATTACAGCTTGCTGCCAAACTACTGATTGCTGCCGATGGTCGTGATTCTTTCTGCCGTAAAGCCTTGGGCATCGGTGCATCGGAACATGATTATGACCAAGTGGCGATAGTGACGACAGTACAAACCTCCAAACCGCATGCACATGTCGGCTTTGAGCGTTTTAGCCATTTAGGGCCTTTGGCATTGTTACCACTACCAGGTGAATATCGCCGTTCTGTGGTGTGGCCTGTACCAAAAGGTACAGAACATGAATGGATAGGCGATGAAAATGATCAACACTTTTTAAATGCCTTGCAACAAGCCTATGGTGATCGTGCAGGGAAATTTGAAAAAACAGGACGTCGTTTTAGTTTTCCATTATCACAAGTTCTGGCGGAAAAACAGGCGGTTGGTCGCGTTGTACTGATGGGCAATGCAGCCCATACCATTCACCCAGTCGCAGGGCAGGGCTTTAACCTGTGTATGCGAGATGCATATGTCTTATTGCGTTATCTCACCGAACAGGCGGCTCAGTCAGGAGATTTAGGTGATGCTACAATGCTGCGTGACTATGAACAATCGCGTTTGAAAGATCAGCAGCGAGTCATCAAATTCTGTGACAGTGTCGTACGAGGATTTAGCAATCAAAACCCAATCCTGAAATTTATGCGCAATACAGGCTTAGTCGCGTTTGATACTATTCCAGGCATTAAACCTTTGGTCGCCAACTATGCCATGGGGTTAAAAGCATGAGCACAGCAAATCAACAAACTCAAGTTTTAGATGTCGTCATTATTGGTGGGGGCTTGGTGGGGGGCTTAACTGCACTCTTGTTGGCACAAGGGGATGTGCAGGCGACAGTTTTAGATGCGGCACCTATTTTAGATGCAGAGAAAACTCTTGCAGTTGCCAATCCGCGTGTATTGGCTTTAAGTCAAGCAACCATCCACTTGTTAAAAACAGTTGATGTCTGGTCTAAACTGGCGCGACACATGCCGTATAGCGGCATGCAAGTGTGGAATAAAAATGGCTATGGCGAAATTAATTTTGGGGTAAGTGCCGCACGTACACCCGCCATTGAGCATGCTCTGGGGTCAATGGTTGAGCCAAGTATATTAAATCTAGCGATTCAGCAACAAATGTTACAACAAGTGCATGATTATCGCACTCAAGTCAAAGTGACGCGTTTAGAGCGCGGTGTAGGAGTTTGGCATATTCATTTAGCCGATGGTACGCAATTACAGACCAAATTGGTGATTGGGGCAGATGGTGCCAACTCCTTTGTGCGCGAACAAGCCTATATTGATTTTGATGTACTGGATTATCGTCAGGCAGGTTTAACCTGTGCAATTCGTACTGCGTTGCCGCATCAGCATGTTGCACGTCAAATATTTTTAGAAACAGGTCCTTTGGCCTATTTACCGATGGCGAGTTTACAGGATGAGCAGGAAGGGCATTGGCAGTCGATTGTTTGGACTTTACCTGATGATTATGCCGAAGAATATGCCAAGCTCAATGATGCCGACTTTACTCAGCTTTTGACTCGTGAAAGTCATCATATGTTGGGAGAAGTCTTAGAGGCAACCCCGCGTGCTATTTTTCCACTGAAAGCACGTGCAGCGCAGCGCTATGTGCAAGATGGTCTGGCATTGATTGGTGATGCCGCGCATGTGATTCATCCACTTGCAGGGCAAGGGGTGAATATTGGTTGTCTGGACGCTGCAGTACTGTGTGATGTACTACTGCACGACTTTAAACGTGGCGTTTGGGCGCATGAGCAGACCTTAAAGCGTTATGAGCATCGCCGTAAAGGACAAAATGATGCCATGATGCATAGCATGTCTGCGATTGGCTGGATGGAAACCACCACTTTATTCCCGGTGGTGTGGGCACGTAACTTTGGTTTGAAACAGGTAGAACAGCAGCCTGCGCTAAAAGATGCCTTCATGGCACAAGCCAATGGATTAAGTCTGTTACAAGACACACGCTACGAGGTTTAACCCTAAAGAGTCGTTTTTTGTACGGTCATACATACGTTATTACCAATTTGATTAAAAAAGATACGATTTTTTTAATCTAGACTCTATGCGAAAGGTCAAGAGATTGCTAAATTTCATCGTAATTCATAACCAGTTTTCACTTGGACTAAATTGAAGTCATTTGTGGGGAGATTAAGATGACGGACATGAACGATTACGATGATGTAGAAGATTCAACTGTTGACGAAGATGAAGCGAAAGCTGCCGAAAAAGGCGCTGCAGATTCAGAAGAAAGCGCTGCAGATGGAGATTTAGCAGAAGCAGAAACTTTGACCGTAACTGCCAAACTGAAACAGCGTCAGGCATTGGAAGATGAAGTTGCTGCATTCTTGGCACGTGGTGGAAAAATTACCGAAGTACCACCAGATGAGTCTGCACGCGACTAAGAGGTCGTATTCAGGCAAGTTGTACTGACTACGGTCGAAATATATAAAAAAGCATCACCTTCAAGGTGATGCTTTTTTATTGAACGTATATTCAGAATAATGCAGTAAGCTAAACGTGCTTAGTCTGCTGCTTGGCTTAACTCCAGTGCACGTTGATAGGCAATTTTCTTTTTAATTCCTGTTAGATCAGCAGCCAATTGTGATGCTGCTTTTACCGATAAATCTTGCAATAAACGCTGCAATAGCTGATCTAATTTTTCTTGTTCAAGGTCTTTTTCTTCGCTCGCTCCACCCACCACCAATACAATTTCACCTTTTTGTTGATGATGATCTGCTGCGATAAATTCAGCCAATTCGCCCAAAGTCATCTTTTTAATGGTTTCAAAGGTTTTGGTAATTTCACGGGCAAAGCCAACAGGACGGTCTGCACCAAATACGCCCGCCATATCTTTGACCGAATCTAAAATTCGATGCGGTGCTTCATAAAAAATCAGGGTTTGGGTTTCATCTTTTAGCTTTTCAAGTTGCTGTAATCGCTGTGATTGTTTAGACGCGAGAAATCCCTGAAAACTAAAGCGATCACTGGGTAAACCAACTGCACTTAGCGCTGCAATGGCTGCACATGCACCGGGTACTGGAATCACACGGATACCATTGGCTTGTGCTGCACGAACCAATTTAAAACCTGGGTCGCTAATCAGTGGCGTACCTGCATCGCTAATGAGCGCAATATCTTCGCCATTGAGTAATTTTTGGACTAAAATATCAATCTTGTTACTTTCGTTGTGTTCATGGCAGGCTGTAAGCGGAGTTGAAATATTAAAATGTTTCATTAATTGTGCAGAGGTGCGGGTATCTTCAGCAGCAATTAGGCTGACCGATTTGAGCACATCAATTGCACGGTAGCTCATATCATCTAAGTGACCAATTGGGGTAGCAACAACAAATAACTGGGCACTCATTGAGTTTTCTCCGTGGGAAATAACAAACTAAAATAAAAAAAGATCAAACACGAAACAACGGCAGTATTGGCTTGCGTCTGATGCAAGTTACAGACCAAACGCGTATTCTACCTGAATTGCAGTCTGACGTGTGAAACTCGCGTCATCTCACCTCAGTGAATACTATGATTGCGCAGCATAACAAAATAAAAAATTGGATATAACATGAATCAAAAAACACTCCAGCAAAACATTGGCACATGGGCAGAGCAGGCGGCTTGGCAATATTTACAACAACATGGCTGGCGCATGTTGGAGCAGAATTATCACAGTGCTTTTGGTGAAATAGACGGTATTTTTATTCAAGCAGAACAACTGATATTTGTAGAAGTTAAAGCGCGTTCACAAACTGGCTATGGCAAAGCCTATGAAGTGGTGTCTACATCTAAGCAGCGTAAAATTATGAAAACCGCCCTGCAGTTTTTAACAAAATATCCACACTATTCAGAATATTATTGTCGTTTTGATGTGATTTGCTTTGATTTTTCTCGGCAATTTGCAAAAACAGTACAGCAAGACTTTTCCAAATACCCGTATGATTTGCAATGGATTGAAAATGCTTTTACTTTTGATGCAGACTTGATTAATCTTTGAGTGAAATTTAAAGCAAAAGCATCAGTCGGTGTATTGTTGATCGTGCAAATCTAAGGATGAAATGCACAGCACAAGCCAGAATTGAAAGAAAATAATAGGAGTCTTGCTGAGTGTTCAATCGTATTGCAGTGACCTTGCTGTGTGTAGCAAGTTTATCGGGTTGTGCAAGTTTTATTTCAAGTGGTACAGGCACTGCGCCAGTGGGTACAGAAAGTGGTGCACGCTCACTTGGGCAAGTGTTTATAGATAATTCTATTGAACGTACTGCAAAAATTAATTTATATAAATTGGATTCACGTTTTAAACAATCGCGTGTCAATATAGAAAGTTTTCATGGCAATGTGTTGTTGACAGGGCAAGTGCCTGACGCGCATTTAAAACAGTTGGCAGAAGACAATGTGCGTGCCATGAGTGATGTAAAAACCATCCATAACTATATTACAGTGGGTAATCAAATCAGTTATAGCACTATTATGCAGGACACTACGGTCACTGCAAATACACGCGGCTTGATTATGAAAGCGCCTGTAGTGTCAGACAGCAAAGTGCGTATTCATACCGAAGATGGCGTGTTGTATGTGATGGGACGTTTAAACAATGCGGAATCGCAGGATTTAAACCAAGTGCTACAGCAAGTAGGTAATGTCACTAAAATTATTACCTTAATTGATAATATTGAGCTACGACCAAGCAATAACGCGAACTTTGTAAGTCCAATGGTTGCTCCAGAAACACAAACGCCTGTCGCGATTGACCCAGATCAGGTTGAACCGACGCATGTTCAATAATGTGGAACACTTGTTTAAACAACTAAATAAAACTTTAGAACAGGCGAAACGTATTTATGAAGAATTTCGCCTGTATAGTTTGGGTAGCTATGCGCTGAACCGTTTAACGCCACGTCAGGGTTATACCGTTCAAAGCAATATTGCTTATGGTTTACGCGCACGGCATCGTTTGGATTTGTACCGCACCATAACACCACGCCCACAGCGTCCACTCATTGTGTTTGTGCATGGTGGGTCATGGTCACATGGCGATAAGCAAGATTATCGTTTTGTGGGCGAAGCTTTTGCAAAAGAAGGCTTTGATGTCGCGGTGATGAACTATCAGCTCGCGCCACAACATATTTTTCCCACCTATATTGACGATTTAACCCTTGCGTTGAATTACTTGACTCAGCAGCAACATAAACTGGGTATTGCCACTGCACAGGTGGTGTTGATGGGACATTCTGCTGGGGCATTTAATGTGATGTCTTTGTTGTACCATCCACAGCCGTATGCTTTAAGATGTAAAGATCACATCCGTGCGATTATCGGCTTAGCTGGGCCTTATCATTTTGATTATAAGGATGATCCGCTATGTGCCGATGCCTTTGATCAAGAGGTGCCATATCAGGATGTGATGCCGTATTATTTTGTGGAGTCGAATTCAGTCAAACACTATTTATTGGTGGCAGAAAAAGATCAAATTGTGGGTGCAAATAATGCCACAGATTTCGATCACGTATTAAAGAAATATGGCAATCACAGCGAAATTATGGTCATTCCAAAAACAGGGCATGTCAGTGTCATGGCATCGGTGTCGAGTCTGTTTAGCCGTTTCTTTGCGACCAAACGTCAAATTATGCGTGCTTTAGATCAGGCGCTTAAAGATGCGTGATGTTGATTGATCCTCCGCATTGAATTGAAATGGTCATAAAAAAACCGTTGCAGCTTATAGAGTGCAACGGTTTTTTTAATGCAAGACTGCAAATTAGATTTATAACCACGCTTTGGTATCATCAGCCACAGGCGTGCCTTGAGTCACATGCATAATCATGGCATGGGCGATACTGCCTTTAAATGGAATATCAGGCAGTTGATCAAACTTAAAGAACTGCGCATCTCGAATTTCTTCTTCCTGTAACTGAATTTCACCACCTGCATATTCAGCTTTAAATGCGATCATTAAGTTACTTGGAAAAGGCCACGGCTGGCTGGCAAGATACTGAATATTTTTAAGCTGTACGCCAACTTCTTCAAAAGTCTCACGACGCACGGCTTCTTCAAGTGTTTCACCCACTTCCACAAAGCCTGCGATTAAACCGTAAATGGGCAATTTATTGCTTGCATGACGTGCCAATAAAACTTCATCTTTACCACGGGTAATCACGGTAATGACACAGGGATTTACGCGCGGATATTGGTGATAGCCACAAGCAGGGCAGACCATGGCATATTGAGTCGCATGGGCTTCGGTTTTATGACCGCAATGGCTGCAGAATTTATGATTGCGACGCCATTCGAGTAACTGAATAGCACGGCTGGCTTGTTCAAACTGCTGCGTGTTCCAGACTTGTAGAAGTTGTCGGATTGGAACCAGTTGAAATCCTTCAGGTATAGACTCATCGTCAAGCAGATCTCGGGCAATCACTTGATCACCCGAGCTAAAACTTAAATCACTTGCCAACTTTTCTACACGTGGTAATTGGAAGTTTTCATCGACTAAAAGCTGTTGTCGCTGAAATATATATGCAAGTGAGAGTTCAGTCATTAGGCTACAGTTTTCAATTTTTCACTACTGTCCAATGCTACCTTAAACATGCTGTGTAGAACAGGCTGTTTGTTCTTTAAATTGTCAATCAGCATGTCTGCGCTCGCAAGCGTATCCAAGATATTGTTGACTTGCTCAGCTGTTAAGTTTTGCCATGCTTCAACTTGTGCATACACAAAATCTGCAGATACTTTCAGTGCTTTTTGACCATTTTCAGCATTTAAGAACAGCATAGCCCCTGCAACTTCACGAATTTGTGCAGAAGTATGCTCTAAATCTGCAACGTTTTGATTTTCTAGGTGAAGTGTTAGTGTTTGCGTGATGAGGTCAATCAGTAATTTGGTTTCATTCAGTAAGGCTTCATGTGCTTCATCTAAACGATCTAGCGAAATGTTCATGTTATTCACGCGTAATTGTAAACGGCTAGAAGTGTGATGACGTTCAAGCACACCAATAGAGTTCATCGCCGATAAAATCACGTTCATTAATTGCTGAGCAAAGTTTTCATCTTTAAGCAATTCAGGTCGACTTAAAGATTCTGCTTGACGTTGTAAGTCCAAATGCGCTTCATTTAAGTTCAAGACTTTAAATAAATTGGCTAACTCTGTTAATTTGCTTTGCAATTCCAGCGTTTTTTCAGGACTCATGTTTTGATAGTTGTATTCGATGTCATTGCGAATTTGTGTCATTTCAGTGGTCACTAAATTGCTAATGGTGTGCATGGTGTCAAAGTCTGGACCATACAAATGACGGCTGAATACTTGTAACTGCATGTCGGTGAGTAGGTCGTCACCAATATTGATTTGACTGCGAATATGTTGAGAAACTTCATCTTCCTGACTAATGCACAAGCTTAAAACATTGGCAAGGTCAGACAAGCTGGCGGTAAAGCTTTCTGGCGTAGCAAAGTATTGACGCATATTGTGCTCAATACCAATAAAAGTACGCAAACGTGGCTCATTCAACAACAAGTTATCAATATGGTTAAAGGCAACGTGTACTAAGCCCCAATATTGCTGACTAGGATGTTGTTCTGCCAAGCCTGCCAAATATGTTCCTACTAATTTGATTGCTTGAAGATCCATTACAGATTCTTCTTGCTTGAGCAGTTTATGTAATGACAGCTTATATAAGCGATGCACATAAGCCGATTTTTCTAAAGAAGGCACTTGCGGCAATTGGAAACTTGGGGTGATGCAGTCCAGTAAAGTTTCGATATGCTGACCTTCTTGGGTCAACGGTTTCCCCAATGCCAATTCTAAACGGTTTAAAGTATCGAGCAGAAATTGTGGGATTTTAACTTCACGTAGGCAAATGAACTCAATATAACGCTTGAGCATGGTGGTGCCTTCGCTAAGTGCAATCACTTCCTGCGTGTTGATATTGCTTGGGTTCCCCATAATTTTACGCATGAGCTCTGCTGAGTATTGCGCAATTTTTGCCAAGCTTTCCATATCAATTAAGGCTAAAACCTGAGCACACTGCTCAAATTGATTCAGTGCATCGTCAATCCCAAAAGGCAAAGTTTGATCTTCAGCTAGGGTGCTTACTGCGGATTCAACCAATTTGATAGAATTATCAACCTCATTTTTTATTATCAGCAAGGCAGTTGGATCAAAATGTATAGAGGTTTGGTAAGACATGGATCTGCACCTTTCCTAGAGTTTTATCTGTTTGTTGGTTCTTTGCAAAATACACAAAGTCCTATTTGCTTTAACTATAACTGAACTGGCAAATCTTTAAATACATAAAATTACAAAACTTGTCGATTTTATTTGGCAAAAAAGCAAGGTTTACCGTGTTTTTCTTCGAATTGTTTGATCCAGTTCTCATGTGCAGCTAATTCTTCTTCAGACGGTAGAATGACAGCAAGATCAATATCAATACTTAAACGATCGCTTTGACGTTGCTGTTCTTCACTTGCAGACAGGGTATCCATATCAAAGGCGACTTGTCCCCCCGTCATTGCCAAGTAAACGTCGGCTAGAATTTCAGCATCCAGTAATGCGCCGTGGAAGGTACGGTCACGTGCAGGTATTTCATAGCGTCTAACGAGCGCATCGAGTGAGTTTTTTTGCCCAGGGTGTTTGCTTTTTGCCATCAGCAATGAGTCGGTCACTTCGCATACTTCGGACAAATTGCCCAAACCTGCACGACTGAACTCCATATCCAAGAAGTTCATATCGAAGCTAGCGTTGTGCGCGATAATTTCTGCACCTTTAAGATACTGATACAGCACATCAGCAATTTCGGCAAATTTGGGTTTGTCTTTTAAGAACTCATCTGAAATGCCGTGAATGTTTTCTGATTCACCGACCAGTTTCTCAGGCTGAATATAAATGTGGATAGAGCTGCCCGTGAGTTTACGGTTAATCATTTCTAGTGCACCGACTTCAATAATTCGGTCACCATCTTGATAGTAAAAACCTGTGGTTTCGGTATCAAGAATCAGTTGGCGCGGGCCGTGTAAGCTTAGCGTGGCAGGGGTGACCACAATATGCGGATGCGATTGAGTTGTGTTCACTGCGTCAACGCGAGCTGATGGATTGGTTTTTTCTACTTCTGCTTCGTCTGTGATTGTTGATTCAGTTGCAGGCACGTTCTCTGCTGTTTCAAGTTCCGTGTCAGTTGTCTGATGAGTTTCCTGAAGCGAATTTTGCATATCTTCTGTTTCAGCCTCGGCATCATCGCCCATTAAATCAAAACCAAAGGGGTCATCTAACAACCAGTCAGATTCGGCTTTTTTTTTATCATGTTCTGCTATGTCTGCTGCGGATGTGACTAAGGTTGCGTTGAGGGTTGGATTTGAGTCTCCTGTTTTTAACATTTTGCTGACTTGATCTGCACCCACATTGGCGAGTTGATCTGCCATTTCATTGCCCGCATGTCCTGCATGACCTTTAATCCAGTTCCATTCAATTTCACGACCTTGACAGGTGGCATCTAGTTTTTGCCAAAGATCAGGATTTTTGACATCTTTCCAGTTTTTCTTTTTCCAGCCGTGAATCCACTCAGTAATGCCTTGTTTGACATAATTGGAGTCAGTCCAAATAATCAGCTTGGCATCCGTTGGGCAAAATAAAATGCCTTCAATCGCTGCAGTCAATTCCATACGGTTATTGGTGGTTTGAGCTTCGCCACCATATAATTTATGTTCTGCTTGTTCAGTAACAATATACGCACCCCAACCACCTAAGCCAGGATTACCACGACAAGCACCATCAACATATAATGTGATTGTTTGAGACATAAATCAGATCCGAAGGTTGTGCAAAATAAATCAAAATGAAAAGCTATTGTATATCGCAAATTCAGTTTAGACGTGTAAATCCTGTCTATTTTTTAATTTCTTGTAACATTTATAGACGAAACGCGCTAAATTAATGCCTTGTGTCGTTGTCTAGCTCTACTACAATGGCAAGTCTAAAAAATAATTTATATACGAGTTGTTTGGATTTTTTTATGTATAAACCAACCACGCGCATGTGGCAGCCGACTTTACCTTCATTTTTAAAAATTACAGTTTTAGGTTCAGCATTAGCTGCCCTTGGCTTGATGACGGGTTGTAGCTCGACGCAGGGTGCGAGCAAGCCACTCACTTCAAGTCAGGTTGGGTCGGGTTATTTAGATGCCAGTACTTTAGATGGTCTGGAAGATCTACTCTCTGCAACCGATATGCGCGCGGTAGAAGGTGACCGTTTATTAATTTTAAAACACGGTGATGTCTGGAAGCGTATGACCGTTGGTTTCAAAATGGATTTAAACCATTGGAATCCACGTATTGAAGCGCAGCGAGGCTGGTTTATTTCACGTCAGCCGTATTTGGATCGTTTAAGTGCACGTGCGTCACGTTATTTGTATCACACAGTTAAAGAAGCTGAACGTCGTGGCATGCCAACTGAATTGGCGTTATTACCTGTCATTGAAAGTTCTTATGACCCTGCCGCGACCAGTAGCGCAGCTGCCGCAGGTTTATGGCAGTTCATTCCAAGTACGGGGCGTATTTACGGCTTAAAACAAACTTCAATGTACGATGGTCGCCGTGATGTCGTGGAATCGACTCGTGCTGCCTATGAATTTTTGGGCAGTTTGTATAATCAGTTTGGTTCTTGGGAATTGGCATTGGCAGCTTATAACGCAGGCCCGGGTCGTATTCAACAAGCCATTAACCGCAATAAAGCTGCAGGTTTACCAACCGATTATTGGTCTTTAAAACTGCCGCAAGAAACCATGAACTATGTGCCGCGTTTCTTGGCGGTGGCACAAATTATTAAAAGCCCGCATGCTTATGGCGTGTCTTTGCCGCCAATTGCCAACCGTCCACACTTCCGTGAAATTAATGTAGGTGCGGTAAATTTAAATGATGTGGCCAATATTACAGGGCTAAGTCGTGCCGAATTGTATTCGCTTAACCCAGGACATCGTGGGGATCGGATTGATAGCCAAAGTCCAATGCGTATTTTGATTCCTGCAGATTTAAGCCCGACAGTCGATGCACGATTGAAAAAACTCCAAGGTGGTGGCGGTTTATTGGCAAGTAATAACAGCAATACCCCATCGTTTTCATCTTCTGGTGTGACCATTACACCGTCTAAATCTGAACCACCTTCGTTAACGACCAGTACAACAACCAGAACGACTACAAGTAAACCTGCAGCATCTGCGGCAGTCACGACTACCAATACACCAAGCACAGCATCAACTACAGCCAGTGTTTCAAAACCAGCAACCACTACGCCTGCACGTTTGTCACGTACCCCACAAGGTTCGGACGCTTTGGCTGCATTTGCTGCGGGTAGCGATATTCCAAGTGCGCCGCGTATTCCTGTTGCTGTTACACCTGCTGCCAATATTCAGCCTGTGCGGATTGAGCCACCAATTTCCAGTACTGAGCGCGAGCAAATTCTTGCAGCAGTGCAGGCTGAAGGTAGCAATAAAACTGTAGAAGAAGTATTGCAACCTGTAGCTTCTAAAGCCGAACAAGAACAACTTGTGGCAGAGTTGAAACAAATTGCGCCGCAAGGCACTGAAATTGTCGATCCATACGATGGCAAAATTAAGCTGACCGCTATTCAGACCAGTCTGTCTGTTGCAGAGCAGCAAGGTAAAGAATTAACCAAAGGTTTTGCTTACCCGAAAAGTGTGGCAGAAAATACGCGCCCAGATTCAGAAGAAGCAAAGCGTAACCAAGGTAAGAACTATTTACGTACGGAGTCTGAGGTGGTGGTCGTACCACCAAAAGGCAAACGTACCACGTATACCGTGTTAGCGGGGGACACCTTGGCTAGCATTGCTATGAAAAATGGCTTGAACTGGCGTGATATTGCCAAGTGGAACCAAATTGCTCCAGATGCAACTTTGTATGTGGGCACCAGTATTTATTTATACGATGCCAAGCCACAAGTACAGGCAGAGCCTGCTAAGCCAAAAACCATGCCAGAGCAGTACGTGGTGCAAGCCAATGACACCTTAACAGGTGTTGCCAGTCAGTTTGGTTTAACTGTAAAACAATTGGCAGACTTGAATAACTTAAGCACCACCAGTGGTTTATTTGTAGGGCAGCGCCTAAGTTTAAAAGAAACGGCTGCATCTAAAGCCAAAGCAGAAGCCGACAAAAAAGCTGCAGAACAGGTTGCAAGAATCGCAACCAAAACTTACGTGGTGAAGCGCGGCGAATATTTAAAATTGATTGCAGACCGTTATGCCTTGTCGAATCAGGAATTGGCCGATTTAACCCCAGGATTAAACCCGAACAGTAGCTTATTGGTTGGGCAGCGTATTAATGTGCCTGTGAATGAAGTGACCGCACAAAAAACGGAAGCGAGCAAAGCTGACGCCAGTAAGTCAGAAACAAAAGCAGCAGAGCCAAACTATCCGACTGAAAACTACCAAGTACAGCGTGGCGATACTTTATCGAGCATTGCCAACCAAGCCAAAATTTCTTTGGCTGAGCTCGCCAGTTTAAACAATTTAAGCACTCAAAGTGGGGTACGCATTGGCCAAACCCTTAAAGTACCTGCAGGTGTTAATGTGCCTGAACGTTATACGGTACAACGTGGCGATACCTTATCGGCGATTTCGACAAAATTTAATCTAAGCCAAGACTATATTGCAGACTTAAACAATCTAAGCCGTAACAGCGGTTTAAGAGCAGGGCAAAGTCTGAAACTCACGGGTGATGTTCCTGAGAAAAAAGTCCAAGTTGAAGCGGTGGCTGAAACCACCAATGACATTCACGTGGTCAAAGCAGGGGAAACTTTAAGCAGTATCGCGCGCCAATATAAATTGCAATTGAATTATTTGGCAGAGCTGAATGACCTTTCACGTACTGCCAATGTACGCATCGGGCAACGCTTAAAAGTCGATGCCAGTGCTGCAAAAAATCAAGTAAAAACTGAGGTCGTAAGTGCTGCGAAAAGCAGCAGTAGCAAAGCCACCGAAGCTTATACCGTTAAAAGTGGTGAGTCGTTAAATTCGATTGCTAACCGTGTAGGTGTATCGGTTGCTGAATTGGCGAGTTTAAATAACTTAACGCCACGTTCAGGTTTACGCATTGGACAAAATATTCAAGTTCCCAAAACCGTAACTGAATATAAAGTGAAACGTGGGGATACGCTGATTGGCTTATCCAGTCGTTATGGCATCGACACCAAAGCATTGGCAGATTTAAATGATATGCAGCCAAATACTCAATTGCGTATTGGCGATGTGATTAAAGTCCCGAATCTGTAAAGTTTAATCCTGAGGATGTCATGTTTTGACGGCATCCTCAGGAATACTGCACAAGGAGCTGTGTGCATGTCATTTGCCATAAAAAAGACACATCAATATCTGGGCTGTATTTTAGGTTGTGTGGTCTTGCCGCAGTTTGGATGGGCTGCGTTACAAACCACGCCCTATATTGCCGTACATAGCCAGCCTCAGTATGTGGGGCGCTCGGCTATGCCTTATGCCAACCCGCAAGCGCCCAAAGGTGGCGATTTAATTCGTGCCAGTAATGGCACTTTTGATAATTTAAATGACATGAATGGCAAGGGCAGCTCAACCGATGGGGTGAGTTTTATATTCGATTCACTCATGAGCAGTTCTTTAGATGAGCCCGGGGTGATGTATCCCTTATTGGCAGAAAAAGTCAGCTATGATCCGAAGCAAACTGCATTCGTCATTTTTCATTTAAATCCTAAAGCCAAATTTAGTGATGGCAGCCCAGTTACAGCAGATGATGTCAAATTCAGTTTTGATGCTTTTCAGACCAAGTCCAATCCGGGTTTACAAATGTATTTATCCGATTTAGATAAAACCACGGTCTTGTCTAAGCATCAGGTCAAAGTGAGTTTTAAATCCAATAACAATGCCGAAATGCCACTGATTTTGTCGCAAATGCCAATCTATTCTAAGAAAGACTGGCAAAAGCGTGATTTTACCCGCATTACCCTAGAACCGATTTTAGGTTCAGGGCCGTATCTTATTGAGCGGATTGATGCAGGGCGCAGCATTACTTATAAGCGTAATCCAAATTATTGGGGCAAAGATTTACCCGTAAATAAAGGGCGCTATAATTTTGATCGCCTGAAGTATGTTTATTATCGTAATCTAGATATTGCCTTTGAAGGGTTTAAGTCGGGGCAATACACGCTGCATGAAGAATATACCGCACGAAAATGGGTTACGGAATATCGTTTTCCTGCTGTGAATGCGGGTATGGTGGTCAAGCATAAATTTCAGCACCAAAACCCCATTCCGACCCAAAGTTTTGTTTTTAATACCCGCAGACATGCGTTTCAGGATATTCGCTTTAGGCAGGCTTTAACCTACGCTTATGATTTTGAATGGCAAAACAAAGCCTTGTTTTATGGGCAATATCACCGTTTGCAAAGTTATTTTTCTAATAGCGAGTTAGAAGCCAAAGGCACTCCTTCAGCCGCAGAATTGGCTGTTTTAAAACCCTTTTTAGCCAAGCTGCATCCTATTCAACGTCAAGGCGTATTGCAAAATTGGCAGTATCCTGTGACCGATGCCAGTGGCTTTAACCGTAACGGTTTGCTGAAAGCCCGTGAACTGCTTTTGAAAGCGGGTTATCGCTTTCAGCAAGGTAAATTGATAGATGCCAAAGGCAAAGCCATTCAAGTTGAATTTTTAATCCATCAGGATGGTTTGCAACGCACATTAGTGCCTTTTGTGCGCAATATGAAACGGCTGGGCGTTACGGTAAATATTCGGCATGTCGATGTGCCGCAATATATTGAACGCATGCGTCGTGCCGATTTTGATATGACCACCAGTGTCATGCCGCAATCTTTAAGTCCGGGCAATGAACAGGCACAGCTTTGGAGTAGTGCTGCCGCAGATCAACCAGGAAACTACAATTATGCAGGCATTAAAAACCCAGTGATTGATGAAGTGGTACAACAGTTGATTCGTGCACCTAATCGTGAACAATTGATTGTGCGTACCAAAGTTTTGGATCGTTTATTGCGTGCGGGGTATTATCAAATTCCAACCTATGGCAAAGGTGAAAACTGGTATGCCTATTGGAATATGTATCGTCAGCCCGCCATCAAACCTAAACTATCGGCAGGAATTGATTATTGGTGGAGTGATGCGGCACAAGCCAAGAAAGTTGCACATTATTTACGTCAACAATAACGATTTTAAAACTCAAGCATGACAGTGTTTGCGATAAACCAGAACATTGCCAAAAGGTAAGCACATGGGCACATACATACTCAAAAGATTGCTCCTGATTATTCCAACCTTGTTTTTCATTTTATTGATTAACTTTGTGGTGATTCAAATTGCACCAGGCGGGCCAGTCGAACAAGCAATTCAGCAAGCCGAAGCTTTTCAGGGCATGGGGACGACAGGCGGTGAAACTGCTGCAACATCCAATAGCAGCAATTATCAAGGTGCTAAAGGTTTAAGTGATGAAATGGTCGCAAAAATCGAAGCACAATATGGATTTGATAAACCCGCACATGAACGTTTTTGGCAAATGCTCACGAG
The DNA here is from genome assembly GCF_021560715.1 of Acinetobacter sp. SCLZS86. Taxonomy (NCBI): domain Bacteria; kingdom Pseudomonadati; phylum Pseudomonadota; class Gammaproteobacteria; order Moraxellales; family Moraxellaceae; genus Acinetobacter; species Acinetobacter sp. SCLZS86. The sequence goes on along the minus strand of NZ_CP090864.1, from coordinate 2,133,930 downwards.
CTATGTGCAGTTCGATTTTAGCACCAGTTTTTTTAAAGACAAACCTGTGACCCAATTGTTATGGGAAAAATTGCCCGTATCGCTATCTTTAGGTTTATGGAGCACCTTGCTGATTTATTTAATTTCTATTCCATTAGGTATTAAAAAAGCCCGTCAGCATGGTTTGTTGTTTGATAAAGCGACTTCTATTTTGTTGGCGATTGGTTATGCCATTCCTGCGTTTGCCTTTGCTATTTTACTGATAGTATTTTTTGCGGGTGGTTCATATTTTCAGTGGTTCCCTTTACAGGGTTTGGTGTCTGAGAACTTTGCACAATTAAGTCTGTGGGGAAAAATTACCGATTATTTCTGGCACATGACATTGCCTTTATTGGCGATGGTGATTGGTGGTTTTGCAGGGCTGACTTATCTCACCAAATATTCATTTATGGAAGAATTAAACAAACAATATGTGTTGGCGGCACGTTCTAAAGGCCTAACCGAATCGCGTGTGTTATATGGGCATGTGTTTCGTAATGCCATGCTAATCGTAATTGCAGGTTTGCCCGAAGCGTTGGTGGGTATTTTCTTTGTCGGGAACTTGTTCATCGAAATTATTTTTAATTTGGATGGATTAGGCCTGCTTGGTTTTGAGGCGATTGTGCAGCGTGATTATCCTGTAATTTTTGGTACTTTGTTTATTTTTACCTTATTGGGCTTAATTCTGCGCTTAATCAGTGATGTGTTATATCAGGTGATTGACCCACGTATTAGTTTTGAGTCGCGAGGGGCAAAATAATGTCACCGATCATGCAGGCGCGCGTGCAGCGTTTTAAACAGAACAAATTGAGTTTTGGTTGTTTAATTGTCTTTATCATTATTTTTGTATTGTCTTTAGCGGCAGAATTGATTGCCAATGACAAACCGTTATTGGTCAAATATGAGCAATCTTTATATCTGCCAGTGTTCAAGGCTTATCCTGAAACGACCTTTGGCGGTGTATTTGAAACTGAAGCCGATTATAAAGACCCTGTGGTGCAACAACTGATTGCAGACCGAGGATGGGCAGTTTGGCCGCTCATTGAGTTTTCTTACCAGACTCCGAATTTAGATTTGACCGTGCCTGTACCTTCAGCACCAACTGCACAAAACTGGCTAGGTACAGATGACCAAGGACGTGATGTGTTGGCGCGAATTTTATATGGCTTGCGCGTATCTCTGTTATTTGGTTTTGCACTGACTTTTGCATCGGCAGCTCTAGGTATTTTGGTCGGGGCAATACAGGGCTACTATGGTGGTTGGGTCGATTTAATTGGTCAGCGTGTTTTAGAGGTGTGGGGTGGTTTACCGATGCTGTTCATGGTGATGATTTTGGTCAGCATGTTTACCCCAAGTGTGTATTGGCTATTTGTAATTATGCTGCTGTTTGGCTGGACGACACTGGTCGGCTTAGTTCGGGCAGAGTTTTTGCGCGCCCGAAATTTTGATTATGTCCGTGCAGCGCGAAGTTTAGGCGTAACCGATCGTACCATTATGTTTCGGCATATTTTACCCAATGCCATGAGTTCGAGTTTGTCGCAGTTGCCTTTTATGCTGACCGCCAATATTACAGCTTTAACCGCACTGGATTTTTTGGGTTATGGTTTACCGCCCGATGCAGCATCTTTAGGGGAATTGCTGTTACAAGGTAAAAATAATTTAAATGCGCCGTGGTTGGCGTTGTCAGGCTTTTTTACCTTAGCGATTGTGCTGTCCTTGTTAATTTATATTGGAGAGGCGACCCGTGATGCATTCGATCCAAGACGTTAATCCTTCAACTGCATCACAGCCTGCAGTATTGCTAACAGTCAGTCATCTGCATATTCGGCAGCAGCAACAGGTTTTGCTGCATGATTTAAACTTTGAGCTGCATGCAGGCGAAACTATTGCATTAGTCGGTGAAAGTGGTTCGGGAAAATCTATTAGCAGTTTGGCATTACTAGGTTTATTGCCTGAACATCTACAGGTGCAAGGTCAGGTAATCTTTGCAGAACAGGACTTGCTTCGCCTTAAACCGCAACAATTGCGGCAAGTTCGTGGTCAAAAAATTGCCATGATTTTTCAGGAACCGATGACGGCTTTAAATCCGTTGCATCGCGTGGAAAAAATTATTGGTGAAAGTTTGTTGCTCCAAGGTTGGAGCAAGGAAAAAACGCGTGCACGGGTATTGCAATTACTTGAAGATGTTGGCATTTCTCAGCCTGAAGAAAAACTAAAGCGTTACCCACATGAATTATCTGGGGGGCAACGTCAGCGAGTGATGATCGCAATGGCGTTGGCACTTGATCCCGATATTTTAATTGCCGATGAACCAACCACTGCTTTAGATGTCACTTTGCAGGCGCAGATTTTGGATTTACTAAAAAGCATGCAAGTGCGTCATTATATGGCTATGATTTTGATCAGCCACGATTTGAACTTGGTCAAACACTATGCAGATCAGGTCATTGTCATGAATCAGGGTCGGGTCGAAGAACAGGGCAGTGTGGCAGATATTTTTAATAGACCGCAGCAAGCCTATACTCAAAATTTGTTAAACCATGATTTTGACGAAGCTTTGCAAATTGATGAGTTGCCGACTATTTTGGCGTTAGAACAGGTGGCTGTGAAATTCCCGATTAAACAAGGTTTACTGAATCGGGTTAAAGATTATGTGGTTGCGGTTGAACCGTTAAGCTTCGAACTTCCGCAAGGTCAATCGATTGGTATTGTTGGTGAAAGCGGTTCGGGTAAAAGTTCATTGGCACTTGCCATTGCAAGACTGATTGAAAGTGAGGGAAAAATTGAACTACATGGGCGAGATCTGAATCAACTGAATGAACGTCAATTGCGTCCCTTACGACAGCAGTTTCAAATTGTATTTCAAGATCCGTTTAGCAGCTTAAATCCACGTTTAAATGTGGAACAAACCATTGGTGAAGGTTTGACATTGCAACATTTATCCAAACCTGAAATCATTCAGCGCATAGATGAAGCTTTAAGCAAAGTAGAATTGCCTGTGAGTTTTAAACAGCGCTATCCGCATGAATTGTCGGGTGGGCAACGTCAACGGATTGCATTAGCACGTGCGTTGGTGCTGCGTCCTAAACTGTTAATTATGGATGAGCCGACCTCTGCCTTAGATCGTAGCACCCAACGCGCTGTAGTGCAGTTGTTGCGCCGCTTACAGCGGCAAGAACAGATAAGTTATTTGTTTATCAGCCACGATTTGCAAGTGGTGAAAGCGCTTTGTCAAAAAGTGTTGGTGCTCCATCAAGCTAAAGTTATGGAATTTCAAGATACTGCACAGCTATTTAGCCATCCGCAAACGGAATACACCCGTCAATTGATAGCAGCCAGTGAGTATTAAACCTTCAATATTTTTAAACAGCTATTTCGGCTGGCTGACTTGTTTTACCATTATTGACAATAAGATTTGTCAAAATGGCATTGACCTGTTCTGAAAAATCTTTAGAGTAAAAAGACCAATAAAATACAATACGGAACAGTGTATGAGCCATCTTGCCGAAACAATTCAGATTCGTAATAGCATGTTTAAAAATCGCATTATCAAAGGTGCCATGAGTGAGGCGCTTGCCAACACGGCAGGGCAGCCGAATAGCCTGCATTTAGGTCTATATGAAGCATGGGCAAAAGGTGGTTTGGGCTGTGCCATCACTGGCAACGTAATGGTCGATTTACGTGCCAAAAATGAACCGGGTGTTGTGGGAATTGAATCAGACCGAGATATAGAAAAGCTCAAACAGTGGGCAGAAGTTGGTAAACGTCATGGCATGGTGCAACTGGTACAGTTGTCTCATCCTGGACGTCAATGTCCGAAAGGCTTGAATAAAGAAACGGTTGCACCTTCGGCTGTGCCTTTTAGTCCAAGTTTAGCTTTGAGTTTTGGTACACCACGTGAACTACATGAAGATGAAATCCTCGATATTATTCAGCGTTTTGCCAAAGCTGCACAGATTTGTGAGCAAGCGGGCTTTGAGGGGATTCAACTGCATGGTGCGCATGGCTATTTGATCAGCCAGTTTTTATCGCCACTGACCAATAAACGCCAAGACCAATGGGGCGGCAATATTGAAAACCGTATGCGCTTTTTGATGCAAATTTATCAAGCGGTACGTGCAGCGACCTCAGACAATTTTATTGTATCAGTCAAACTAAACTCTGCAGATTTTCAACGTGGCGGCATCACTGAAGAAGAAGTGATTAGCGTGTTTAAAGCCATGGATGAAGCAGGTATAGATATGATTGAAATTTCAGGTGGTACTTATGAAGCACCCGCGATGGCAGGCTCTAAAGCTGATAAACGTAAACCAAGTACCATTGCCCGTGAAGCCTATTTTTTATCTTTTGCGGAATTGATTCGCAGTCAGGTGAAATGCCACTTAATGGTGACAGGTGGTTTTAGAACGGTAGTTGCCATGAATGCTGCTTTGGACAGTGGTGCATGTGACTTTATTGGGATCGCCCGACCATTTGCGGTAGAAACCGATTTAGCCAACCGTTTGTTGGCGGGTCAAGATGTACGTTACGGGGTCGATAAAATTAAAACTGGTATCCCGATGATTGATAAAATGGCAATTATGGAAATTATTTGGTATGCCGCGCAGTTCAAAGCAATTGCACAAGGCAAGCGTCCAAACCCGAAACTCTCGCCTTTAAAAGTCTTTTTCAAATATTTAAAAGGCAATTTAACTGCGGTGATTAAAGGACAGGTCAACTCACGTAAATCAGCTTGATTCGTATTTTTCAAACCTCAGTGGACGGATTCAAAGCTTAAACTATGGTTTTTGAATCAGTCCGCACAGATTGAAATATAAAACTAATGCGTTAGATAGCAAAAAGCCCAAGTCATATTGATTGGGCTTTTTGTTGAGATGTAAACATCTCGAATATGGCGTCCCTACGGGGATTCGAACCCCGGTTACCGCCGTGAAAGGGCGATGTCCTAGGCCTCTAGACGATAGGGACAAATAGAAGTTTATATTTTCAAACCATGTAACAACCAATGCAGTTGTTGAGAATATGGCGTCCCTACGGGGATTCGAACCCCGGTTACCGCCGTGAAAGGGCGATGTCCTAGGCCTCTAGACGATAGGGACTTAATAAAATATTACTTCTGAAATTGGCGTCCCTACGGGGATTCGAACCCCGGTTACCGCCGTGAAAGGGCGATGTCCTAGGCCTCTAGACGATAGGGACGTTTCAGAGGTGGGCGTATAATAGGGCGTATAAAGGGGGGTGTCAAACGCTTTTCGGCAATAATTCTGAAAAAAATGATCAACTGAATAAAATTAAAACTATTCTCCTGTCGTAATATGTTTGAAGCGCTAAAAATCATGCTTTTCAAGTTATTTTTAAATGGACACATTTATTAGAGCAGCATGATTTTCTTTGTATTTTGCAGTATTAATTGCTAATCAACACAACTCAAAAAACAAGGCAATCCGAAGATCGCCCCTATTGTTTTACATCATCGCTAAAAAAGCATTATGATTTTTTGTGATAAATCATGTAATAACTGACATAGCACAACACAATAAAAATCATACAGCCGATAAAACCTACTAGCATTTCTGGGTCAAATAACATACTCAGGCAAGTTATAAAACAGAACACAAAACCTAAAATAGGCACTATTGGAAATAGCGGTGCAGCAAAACCTAAATCCTGTACGGTTTTGCCTTGTTTATACCATTGGCGACGGAAGTTAAACTGGCTTAAACAAATACTCATCCAGACCACAACCATTGTAAATGCAGCCACACCTAAGAGGTTTTTAAAGATGGTTTCTGGCGCAAATTGCTCAGACAATAAACCTGGCATTGCTCCGAGCATGGTGACGATGACTGCTATATAAGGAATACCACGCGCATTCACCTTAGAAAAAATCTGTGGCAATTGCTTTTGGTGTGAGAGCGACCACATCATTCGTGAAGCTGCAAATAAGCCTGAGTTCGCTGCAGAGAGCAAGGCTGTGATAATCACAAAACGGATAATATCTTCAGCATAAGGAATGCCAATCTGATTAAATACCGTCACAAAAGGGCTACTGCTTACCCCTTCTGCAGCCAAACCTGCAGCCTGATGTGGTAATAAGGCACTAATTACCACAATAGTACCTACAAAGAAAATCAACAGGCGGAAAATTGCAGTATTGATTGCTTTAGGCACGTTTTTGGCAGGGTTTTTGGTTTCACCTGCAGCAACACCAATTAACTCCGTACCCGAAAAAGCGAAATTAACAATCAACATGGTGGCAAAAATAGGGAATAGCCCTTCAGGAAACCAGCCTTGTGCAGTTAAATTGCTAAATAAAGGTGCCGAGCTATAACCTTGATAGGATACAACACCAAAAATTGCCATTAAACCCAAAACAATAAAGGCAATAACAGTCACGACCTTGACCAAAGACAGCCAAAACTCAGATTCTGCAAACAAGCGTGTGGAAATCATATTTAAACTAAATACGACACCACCAAAAATCAGTGTCCAAATCCACATGGAAATATGCGGGAACCATTCCTGCATTAACAACGCGGCGGCGGTAAACTCTGTGCCCAAAGTGACCGACCACGTGAGCCAATACAACCAAGTGATGGTATAGCCCGTGCCTGGCCCAATATATTGTTTAGCGTATGCGCCAAACGAACCTGAAACAGGCATGTGTACGGCAAGCTCACCTAAACACAGCATCACCATATAGGCAATTAAACCACCAAAAATATAAGCGATGATGGCGCCAACGGGGCCTGTTTGTGCAATGACTTCACCTGAGCCTAAAAATAGACCTGTGCCAATGGCACCGCCTAGTGAAATCATGACCAAATGTCGAGTGCTCATGGCACGTTTTAAAGGCATAGTATTACCTTGATGCACAGCACCATTTTGATGATTCGATGACGGCATAAGTGTTAGGAGAAAATATGGAATGAAGCGAAGTATTGTAGAGAAAAACTACAAATCTGCAATCTTGAAATAATAAATTTGGATTAGAAATGATCGTATAGCAAGATATATGGCGTCCCTACGGGGATTCGAACCCCGGTTACCGCCGTGAAAGGGCGATGTCCTAGGCCTCTAGACGATAGGGACGATGCGAGGTGAGGCGTATATTATGAATTTTTTGCGACAGTGTCAAACCTGAATCTAAAAAAACTGCCGCACTATTTGTTATTTGCTTAAAAAATAATACATCTTTAAAAATAAATCAGTGCATGTAAATTTGAATACGGTGCATCATTTTAATGATCAGGGGTTTGATATTGTTTTTCAGTGGTTGTTGTTTGTGTTGCTGCGGGTTGAGTGTTTGGTTCAGGTTGGGCAGGCTCACGATTCACAATATAAAGATACAACGCAGAAGGCGCGAGAATGACCAAAACCAATACAATTTTTTTCAACATGGCAGAATCAATAACACAAATTGGAATATTGCCATTATAACCAAAGTCAGCTTAAAAGACTGCATGCATAAAAACTGATTCAAAGTAAAAATGATTTCGATACTCAGCCTTGAGGTTGAAAAGCATGAATCAAGACCACAATATTAAAAAGAAAACAGGATGACAAATGCAGTTTGTCATCCTGTAAACCTCTCAATGTTTGAGTACCAATCGTATTATTGATCTGTGTTGAGTAAGTTCTCTACCATGTGCGGTGCAAGTTTATTCAGAATAAAACAAAACAGTTCTGCAGTTTTTTGCGTATCGTATAAAGCTGAATGTGCTTCTTTGCCATCAAACTCAATACCTGCCTGAATACATGATTTTGCCAACACTGTTTGACCAAACATCACAGCACTTAAAGTCACTGTATCAAACACTGAAAAGCTGTGGAATGGGTTTTGGTTCTTCGTACCTGTGCGGGCAATGGCTGCTTGCACAAAGCCTAAATCGAAATGCGCGTTGTGACCGACCAAAATGGCATGGGTGCAATTTTGTTGGCGACGCACTTCATTGACCGATTTGAAAATCCGTTTTAATGCAGTTTTTTCATCTTCAGCCATGGCCATACGCATAGGATTGAAAGGATCAATCCCAATAAAGTCCAACGAGCGGCGGTCTAAATTTGCCCCTTCAAACGGGTTGATATGCGCATGACACGCTTCGCCTGGTACAAATTTGCCTTCCGCATCATAAACAATTGGAATAGCTGCAATTTCTAACAAGGCATCAGTTTGGGCATTAAAGCCTGCGGTTTCCACATCGACCACCACAGGCAAAAAACCACGAAAACGTTGCCCCATCACGGGCAAAGTTGTATTTGTCACACTTTTCTCCATTGAATGGTTTTACCCGCATATAACGGAATAATTTGTTCACCATCCAAGTAGTCTAAACTGGTTGGAATGATTTGCTCTTCTTTTACCAAGGTAATGGTGTTGGTATTACGCGGCAAACCATAGAAATCTGCACCAAACAAGCTTGCAAAGCCTTCTAAGCGCTCAATACGTCCAGCTTGATCAAAAGCTTGTGCATACAGCTCAATTGCCGTAGGTGCACTATAGCAGCCTGCACAGCCACATGCATTTTCTTTGGCATTTTTTGAGTGCGGTGCGCTATCTGTCCCTAAGAAAAACTTAGGATTTCCGCTAGTCGCGACTTCCAATAAGGTTTGCTGATGGGTTTGACGTTTTAAAATAGGCAAACAATAGAAATGTGGTTTCACACCACCCACCAACATATCATTACGGTTAAATAATAAATGTTGTGGGGTAATGGTTGCAGCGACATTCCGGCCTTGTTCTAAAACAAATTGTGCTGCTTCAGAGGTGGTTATGTGCTCAAGCACCAATTTCAAATTTGGAAATTGTTGTAATAATGGTGAAAGCACTTCATCTAAGAAGCGTTTTTCACGGTCAAAAATATCGACATGATTATGCGTGACTTCACCATGCAATAATAATGGCACTTGTTGTTCTTCAAGTTGCTCTATCACCGCATAAACTTTACGAATGTCGCTTACCCCATTGTCTGAATTGGTGGTGGCACCAGCAGGGTAAAGTTTAATAGCATTTACATGCGCCGAGGCTTTAATTTTCTTGACTTCTTCAGGAGAGGTTTGATCGGTAAAATACAACACCATACGCGGATCAAAATTTACACCTTTAGGAACATGTGCCATGATGCGTTCACGATACGCTTCTGCTTCTCCTACCGTTTTTACTGGCGGAACAAGGTTAGGCATACAAATTGCGCGTGAAAATTGCTTGGCAAGATCAGGAACAGTACGTTGTAGTGCTAAACCATCACGTAAATGAGCATGCCAGTCATCTGGCTGGATAAGAGTAATTGTATTCAAGGCGCTGCCAGTTTGAAAAATAAAACAGATGATAATCTATAAATGTTAAAATGATAACGCCGAAAGCCATAAAAAATAGAAATGCCTGAATGAATAGTTTAGACATTGTGTTATTTTTAAACCATTAAAAAAATTATATTCAGGCTGTTACAGGTTTGCTGTGCAACAATCGTGATTAAATGGAATTTAAAGCATCCATGGAATACAAATATAAGTTAGCCAAGCTACAGTACGACAAAGAAAAAAATGAAGAGTTGATTAAACATCAACGTAAACGTGCGGGTCAGGTTTTTCCGAAACAACTCGAAGTGGAGTTTTGGAAACAGCATCTTGAACAAGCACGGCATAACATTAACCAATATTTTTGGTCGGGCGTACTCATCTACTTTATTATCACTGTGATGATTATTACTGGGGATTACTGGATTATTGATCGAAATTTTTTTAAGCACGACTTTATCCATTCCTTACTAGGCCTAGTCAATGGTGCATTTTGCTTACTGACCCTGTTCTTTTTTGCCCATTATAAAATTTTACGCTCATATTATGCCTATGCGGCCATGGCTATGACTTTTTGGGCCATTGTGTCGATGACTTGGCTGACCATGACAGTGCTTACCGAAGTGTTTAGATATCAAGCCATGATGATCATTAGTATGATTTATATTATGGGCTTTGTACTGACAGGGGTGAAGCCGTTTCACATGCTGCTGACAGGGCTAATGGCTGCTGTGGTTGCCATGATTATGTTATTAAGCTTGCATATTCCAATTGATGTGATGGTGATGGGGCGGGTGTTGGTTGGCAGTACGGTAGTGGGTTTTTTAATCAGCAAAATGCTGTGTACCCGAGAGCGGATGATTTTTTTGGTGATGCACCAAGCTCGACTTAGTGAAAAAATTAACCGTATCCATGCCGAAGAGTTGTTGCATTTAAGTCAGCATGATGCGCTGACCAAAGTGTCTAACCGACGTACCTTTGATGAAATGCTGGATAGCTATTTTGAACAGGCACGGCATGATGAAGTACCATTATCCCTAATCTTTATAGATGTCGATTTTTTTAAAAAATATAACGATCATTATGGGCATCAAAAGGGAGATGAAGTCATTTCAGCGATTGCCAAATCGATTAAAGACTCGATTCGTCACATGGATTTTGTCGCGCGGTATGGTGGGGAAGAATTTGTGGTGTTATTGCCAGAAACAGATGCACATGGTGCTTATGCTGTGGCTTCCAATATTTTTAAAGCAGTTGAGCGTTTGGCGATTCCCCATAGCCAATCTTTAGTTTCCAGTAATGTCACAATCAGTTTAGGTTTTACTGTTTATAAAGGTGAGGCGGAAATTTTTAAAAGCGATTTCTTGCAACGTGCAGACCAAGCCTTGTACCGTGCGAAACAGTTGGGACGTAATCAAATTTATTACCACACTGTGCAGGTGGAAGAGGTCCTGTAAGTTTTTCTATCTCCAAGTGAAAGAGGACTCCACCCGTCAGTCAGGGTGGAGGTGAATTTCACAAATTTCAAACTTGTTGATTCTGAATATATTGTTTGATTATTTCCAAAGGCGCACCACCACAAGACCCTGCAAAATATGATCTTGACCATAAAACAGGTTTTGTATAATTCCCTCTCAAGTCTAAAAACTCATTTCGCATTCTTCTACTTGTTACAGACTTTAAATTATTAACCAATTTGCTTAACTGTACCGTTGGTGGATACTGAATAAGCATGTGAACATGGTCGGATTCACCATTACATTCCTTTAATTCAGCATCAAAATCTTTACATATTTCAGTTGCACACTCATTGAAATATTTATGATGCAACTCACCTAGTATTTTTTTTCGATATTTCGTTATAAAAACTAAATGAACATGAAGATTAAAGGCTGAATGTCGGTTTTTATATATCTCACTCATTGAAAAAATATACCTAAAATGTTAGAATCAGCACCATATTAACAGATACACACTCATTAATGAAAATCAACAAAGCGTATAAATTTAGGCTTGAGCCTAATGTCGAGCAAGAGGTTATTTTAAATAATCTCGTTGGCTCTGCACGCTTTGTTTGGAATCAAATATTAGCAATTTCATTTGAAATGTTTGCTCAAAATAAACACATTAATGCGGTGAATCTAGTAAAAAAGATAACAGCACTGAAAAAGAATCCTCAGTTTAGCTTTTTAGATGGAAATTCAAATGCTGTGTCACTTCAACAAAAAGTTCGTGATCTTGCATCAGCATGGGGGAGGTTTTTCAACCCTAAAGAACATGCTCGACTAAAAGAAAAAAAGCGCAAACCTAAGAAACCTAAATTTTTTAAATTGGCTGATGGTACTGAGGTTCAGTTGCGCCCACTTATGCCTAGATTTAAGAAAAAATCAGACGGTTATGATTCCATTCGCCTTGTACAATTCGATAAATACTGTTGGGTTAAAGGAAATAAACTCAAACTCCCTAATGGCGTAGGTGTTATTAAATTCAGGAAGTCGCAAGAGATTCTAGGTACAATAAAAAATGTGACGATCAGTAAGGTGTCAGGACGTTGGTACGTTTCATTCTGTACTGAAACAGAACTTACTGAAATGCCGATCCACCCATCAAAATCAGCGATTGGTGTTGATCTTGGTGTTAAGAAATTAATCACTACCTCAAATGGTCAGGTCTTTGACCCGATCAATAGCTTTAAAACCAATCAGATTAAATTAGCTAGACTTCAACGGAAGCAGAGAAAGAAAGTTAAATTTAGTCAAAATTGGAAAAAACTGAATTTTAAAATCAATAAACTACATCATCACATTGCCAATATTCGTCATGACTACTTGCAAAAAATCACTACAACGCTCAGCAAAAACCACGCAATGATTGCTGTTGAGGATTTAAAAGTAGCAAATATGTCGAAGTCAGCAAGTGGCACAATCGAAAATCAAGGAAAGAATGTAAAAGCTAAGTCAGGCTTAAACAAATCAATCCTAGATCAAGGTTGGGGCATGCTCGTTAGTATGTTGGAATATAAGCAACAATGGCGAGGTGGATTACTTGTAAAAGTTGATCCGAAGTACACAAGTCAAACCTGCTGTGAATGTGGTCATGTAGCAAAAGAAAACCGACAAACTCAAGCTAAATTTGAGTGTGTCGGATGCGGTTATGTTGCGAATGCGGATTTAAACGCATCTCGTAATATATTGTCGGCAGGACATGCCGTTTTGTCTGTGGAGGGTGGATGCGGTAAAGGTCGCCCTAAGAAGCAGAAAGCAAGCGAAATCCGTGAGGAAGTCGCCTAAGAGCTTTGCTTTTAGAATCTCCCACTTGAGTGAAAACGAAAGTGGTGGGAGTATGTCAATGCAGCTTTCATTTAGTATGAATTTTTTAGTCTTCATGTTTAAACGTATATAAAAAAGCCGCTCAATTTGAGCGGCTTCGATTTCACAAAATGATCAGCAAGTGATTATTTGTTTTTGTCTTTCAATTGAGGCACTGCAGAACCTGAACCAATCGACAATAAGCCAGAATTGGTATAAAGACCTAATTTAGCGCGTGTATCGGTAATGTCTAGGTTACGCATCGTTAACTGACCAATACGATCCATTGGCGTAAACATTGAATCACCTTTCTCCATGGTTAAACGCTCAGCTTCATAAGTGAGGTTCGGAGATTCAGTGTTCATAATGGTATAGTCATTACCACGACGTAACTCTAAAGTCACAGTACCTGTAATCGCTTTCGCCACCCAACGCTGTGCAGTTTCACGTAACATTAATGCTTGAGAATCGAACCAACGACCTTGATACAATAAACGGCCTAAACGTAAACCGTTAATGCGGTATTGTTCAATCGTATCTTCGTTATGAATACCCGTAACTAAACGCTCATAAGCAATGTGTAATAATGCCATGCCCGGTGCTTCGTAAATACCGCGAGATTTCGCTTCAATAATACGGTTTTCGATTTGGTCAGACATTCCCAAACCATGACGACCACCAATACGGTTCGCTTCAAGAATCAACTCAACAGGGTTTTCAATACGCTGACCGTTCAGTGCAACAGGCATACCTTCTTCAAAGGTTACTGACACTTCTTCGGCTTTCACTTCAACGTCATCTTTCCAGAATGCTACGCCCATGATTGGGTCAACAATTTTGATGCCAGCATTTAGGTACTCAAGGTCTTTCGCTTCGTGTGTTGCACCGAGCATGTTTGAGTCAGTTGAATACGCTTTTTCTTTTGACATTTTATAGTCAAAACCATTGTCGATGAGGAATTGTGACATTTCCGCACGACCGCCCAACTCATCAATAAAGGTTTGGTCTAACCATGGCTTATAAATTTTAAGCGCAGGATTGGTCAATAAACCATAACGATAGAAACGCTCAATATCGTTACCCTTATAAGTTGAACCATCACCCCAAATGTTGACGTCATCTTCTTTCATGGCAGTCACGAGCATCGTACCTGTTACTGCACGACCAAGCGGGGTGGTGTTAAAGTAAGGCATACCACCTGTGCTGATATGGAATGCACCACATTGAATGGCAGCAATACCTTCCAAAGCCAACTGTAAACGGCAGTCAACCAAGCGTGCTTTTACCGCACCATATTCTTCTGCTTTCTTTGGAATGGCATCATAGTCATCTTCATCTGGCTGCCCCAAGTTTGCGGTATACGCATACGGTTCAGCGCCTTTTTGCTTCATCCACAATAAAGCAGCTGAAGTATCTAGACCACCAGAAAAGGCGATACCGACTTTTTTGCCTACTGGTACATTCTGCAAGATAGTTGCATTATCAGTCATTGCTAGTCCTAATTTTTTAAAATATGCACCACATTTTGGTGGCCAAGGAGAATTCTAAACTGCAAATTATAGCACTCTTTAAAATGCTTGTTTTCGTTAAAAAAGCACATTTGATAAAAAAATCAGGTTCTCGCTTAAATTTTCATTTAGAAATGGCAAACTGAGGATAGAAGATGATAATCAAAACAGATATTTTTTGGGCATCATTAAAATGCTCTATTTTTAACAGTTTGAGATCAAGGAAAGCGGTAGATTGACGTTTGCGCCACGCAGTCTAACTTTAGAGTCATAAACAGTTTATAAAAATCGGTTAAAGTATTATTCATGCAACAAGTTGCAAAGCTAATTATATAAGGATTCATCATGACAACTCGCTATGCAAACATTCTAAAACCATTACATTTAGGGTTTACCACCATTAAAAACCGTGTCGTGATGGGTTCAATGCACACGGGATTGGAAGATCGTTTTTATAATTATCCAAAACTGGCTGCTTATTTTGGCGAACGTGCTAAAGGTGGCGTGGGTTTGATTATTACGGGCGGTATTTCACCTAACCGTCAAGGCTGGTTATTGCCTGCGGGTGGTACCATGAATACATTGGGTGATGTTGCACCGCATCGACTGGTGACACATGCAGTTCATAAGCATGGCGCGAAAATTTTAATGCAAATTCTGCATTCAGGACGCTACGGTTATCAGCCATTTGTGGTGTCTGCAAGCCCGATTAAATCTCCAATTTCACCATTTAAACCTCGTAAAATGAGTGAAAGACAAATTTTAAATACCATTGAAGATTACGCCAAAACAGCCAGTCTAGCCAAAATGGCAGGCTACGATGGTGTCGAAATTATGGGTTCGGAAGGCTATTTGCTGAACCAGTTTTTAAGCCGTCATGTGAATCAGCGTGAAGACCAATGGGGCGGTTCGATTGAAAATCGTATGCGTTTTGCTTTAGAAGTGGTGAAAGCTATTCGTGCTGAAGTAGGTGAGAAGTTTATTATTTGCTTCCGTTTGTCGATGCTTGATTTAGTACATGATGGCAACACCATGCAGGAAGTGATTACCGTTGCCCAAGCCTTGGAGCAAGCAGGTGTGAACTTACTCAATACTGGTATTGGCTGGCATGAAGCTCGTATTCCAACTATTGTGACATCTGTACCGCGTGCTGCTTTTGTGGATTACACAGCCGAGGTGAAAAAGCATGTTGAAATTCCTGTGATTGCCTCTAACCGTATTAATATGCCTGATACAGCAGAAGAAATTTTGGCAGCAGGTAAGGCGGATATGATTCAAATGGCACGCCCATTATTAGCAGATGCATTCTGGGTTAATAAAACTGCGACTAATCGTGTCAATGAAATCAACACGTGTATTGCCTGTAACCAAGCATGTTTAGATCATACCTTTAAAAATCAGCGTGCGACTTGTTTGGTCAATCCGCGTGCAGCCTACGAAACTGAATTGGTCTATGAGAAAACCAAGCAACCGAAGCGTATTGCCGTTGTGGGCGGTGGTGTTGCGGGAATGTCTGCAGCCACAGTTGCTGCCAGTCGTGGGCATCAGGTGACTTTATTTGAAGCCAGCAATGAAGTGGGTGGGCAATTCAATTTGGCTAAAGTCGTGCCAGGCAAAGAAGAATTTCATGAAACCATCCGCTACTTTAAAGTGCAAATTGAAAAAACTGGGGTCGATTTACGTTTAAATACCAAAGTCAACCGCGAGCAACTCGAACGTGAAGGTTTTGAGGAAGTTGTAATTGCAACAGGTGTTGTACCACGTGCTTTAAAAATTGAAGGTAGCGATGCACCGCAAGTATTGTCTTATGCAGAAGTATTACGTGGCGCACCTGTTGGTCAAAAAGTTGCTGTGATTGGTGCAGGCGGAATCGGTTTCGATGTGTCGGAGTTTTTACTGAAACCTGAACATCAGCCACAACCACAGCCATTAGTAGAATGGCAGCGTGAATGGGGAGTTGATCCAAATCCTAATTATGTGACTGAAGGCGGTATGTTGGCTCCAGAAGTACATCCACCTATTCGTGAGATTTACTTATTACAGCGTAAAACTACAGCTTTAGGCGCGGGTTTGGGTAAAACATCAGGTTGGGTGCATCGTGCACAATTGAAAAAACATGCAGTGCGTATGTTACGTGGGGTGCAGTATAAAGCCATTAGTAACGAAGGTTTGTGGATTGAAATGGCTGGGCAATCGCAACTGTTGCGTGTGGATAGTATTGTAGTCTGTGCTGGGCAAGAATCAGTTAAAGATTTAATGCCGAAGGCAGATGAAAATACTTTGGCTAATTATCATATTATTGGTGGGGCGAAACTTGCTGCAGAGTTAGATGCAAAACGTGCGATTCGTGAAGGAGCAGAGTTGGCAGCACAACTTTAAAAAGTTTAGGTGCTATGCTGTTGTTTTGATGAAACATACAGATAATTTGGTGAAACAATATTCATTTGATTGACTGGGTGCTATTTTTTACTTGTCATCAAATCAAAAGCTTCGTATCATGGCCCACATGGAAGCGTGGCAGAGCGGTTTAATGCACCGGTCTTGAAAACCGACGAGGGTGTGAGTCCTCCGTGAGTTCGAATCTCACCGCTTCCGCCAAATATCAACGACTTAGCCCTGACATCCTCAGGGCTTTGTTGTTTCTAGGGTTATGTAACGTAAGCCTGTAGTAAGCAAAAACAAAATTAAAAATAAATATCTTTCATTAAATCAGTGTATTGAAGTTCTTCTCTATGATAATTTACTTTGTATATTTCTTAGACTAAAGACAATGATATGAAAAAAATAATTGTGAGTATTTTAGCTTTTTCCATTTCTACTTTATCAATGGCTTATAAGCCACCAGTAGGCGAGAGTAAAAGTATTTCAGTAGAAGTTCAAGCAACAAAGGAAGAAATATTTAAAGCTTCTAAACGTACTTTGGCTTTAGAGGGATACCAGATAACAAGTTCAGACTTGGATGCAGGTGTGATAACCACAGCTTCTAAGGACTATAGAATAGATCCAAGTTATGCTGATTGTGGCAAGGTAATGGGTATTGATTATCTAAAAGATAAGCGAACAAAAACCACAGTAGCACAGAATATTATTATTGATGACAATTCTTTAAGTATTAAAAGTAATATTCAAGGTGAATATAAAGTTGGAAGCACAACATTTGATGTGACGCTAACTTGCTTGTCAAAAGGTTTAATTGAAGCGGATTTAGCAGACAAGATTAAAAGTAATCTAAAGTAGGGTAGAGATGAAAAGAGATTGGGAAATTATTAGACAGGTTCTTATTGCTGTTGAAGAAGATAGATTTGAAGACTATCTCCAAGAAACCGAAATGGAAAATAAAATATCAGTACTTGAAAATACTGTGCTTTTAATAGATTCAGGCTTCTTAAATGGCAAACCATTGTTAATGAGAGGTAGTGTAGCTCATGTGTCTATTAGTGGTCTTACTTGGGAAGGGCATGACCTTTTAGATACTATTAGAAGTAAGCCTGTATGGGAAAATATAAAAACTACAGCTTTAGAGAAGGGGCTTGAATTAACTTTTGACGTTGTTAAAGCACTTGGTGTTAAAGCTATTGCAATGATTGTAGGGAATTAAATAATGGAAGTTTTTACCATCGCGGAACAGCTTTATTACTTAACCTTAAAAATAAATACGTTAAGTGCTAACGGAGAACAAGGCTCTGGCACTGGATTTATTTATGGATATAAAAGTAAGCAAGATCCACAAATTGATTATTTATTTTTAGTTACCAATAAACATGTGATAGAAAATACAGTATCGGGTTCTATTGTGATGCATCTAGGAGAAAATAATCAACCCAAAATAGGTGAGACATTCAATTTGGATATTCAAAATCCTGCTTGGCAAGATATGTGGTTGGGGCATCCCGATCCTAATGTTGATATAGCTATTTGTCCTTTTGTCCCATTAATAAATTTTGTGAAGCAACAGTCGGGTAGACAGCCATTTTTTAGATGTGTATCAAATGCTAGTGTTCCCACCGAAGCTGTACTAAAAGATTTAGATGCATTAGAAAATATTACCTTTGTTGGTTATCCAAATGGAATTTGGGATAGTTATCATAATTTGCCAATTGTTCGAAAAGGCACAACTGCTACACCATTACAAATAGATTTTGAGAATCAACCTAAGTTTCTTATAGACGCTTCTGTGTTTGGGGGTTCCAGTGGTAGTCCAGTCTTTTTATGTGAAACTGGTGGGTATACTGATAAGAATAATAATACAATTATGGGAGGAAGTAGGTTCTACTTTTTAGGAGTAGTTGCTGCCGTTTATCTCAAACGTAATATAACTGATGTGATTTCCGTTCCAATTCCAACGGCAGTAAAACCAGCGGTTCAGTATCAAGAAATGATTGATTTAGGGATTGTATTTAAATCTCGGACTGTTAATGAGGTTGTTGAAGCTTTCTGCGCATTAAACAAAATAACTTTATAATAATTAACTCCTAGTATCATCTACTAATTGTTGTTGATGTGGTACAGCAATAGCTTCCCACTCATCATAAGATAAAATAGGTGGAAAAGCGGCTACTAATTTAATAGTAGTCGCTTTATTCTTTCTGTTGGTTTCGACTTTAGCTAAACGCCTTTGAAAGTCTTTTAATACCTTAGCCATTATCGGTATGACCACAATTAGGGTTAGGGTATTGTGCCCACAGTTGCCCCTGTAGCATGTTTTTAACCGTTACTGGTACTGTAGGAGGTACATAGTCGCTAAATGGGTGTAATGGGCTATTTAGCTTTTCTTCAAGCTTTGCAAATAAGGGTTTAATAAATACTTCCTCAAGTTCATCGCTAGAAGCATATAACGCCATGATGTGCATTAGATTATGCATTGCAACCAAACGTTCACTTGGTGAACCATGTGCAATATCCTGTGTAAATTTAAAACGTAAAAATTCATATTCTTCTCGTGTTGGCAGGTTCATTAGTGTTTCTCCAGTGCATTAATACGTTGTTCTAATTCATCAATCTGACGAATACCATTTAAAGCATTAATTGCTTCAATAATTTGTTTACCCACATCAGGCGCAACATTGCCGTCAGCAATAGCCTGTAAAACAGATTGTGCTTGTTCGGTTACACTTGCTGTGGCATCTAATTCAAACTGGACTGTTTCAGTCTGAGCTTTAAGCGTTGGCGCAATACGTGAAAGGACTAAGCTAGCCGCTTGCATATCGCCTGAAAGAGCAGATTGAATCACTACTTTGGCAATATCATCAGCATCAGCGAGTAGGGATTGATTTACTTTCATTCGTTTATCAATAATCCCTTTTGGGCGACCTTGTGGGTTAGGGGAGTTCATCCCCTTACGCCAATTTGGATTTCCTGCTGTTTTAGTCTTTGAATTTGTGGTCATTACAATTCCTTGATCTAAACTATTAATTATCAATTTCAAAGATCGACACGTTGGTCTTTTAAAATGAACGCTTGTTCTGCTTCATTTTTTGCTTTGCGAAGTTTTTGAATAACGTGTGATGGTTTACCTACTGCTTTTTCTACTTCTTTAAATACCAAGCCACCACGTTCACCCAGTAACGTTGCTGCATTCTTCATTACTTTTAATCGCTTAGCTAAAGCAGGATTTTGAATTTCATGGAGCTGACGTGTGTAATGTTGAACTTCAATATCTGTTAAGCCTGAAAGGTATGATGGAGCACCTAAAAGAGCTTGAAGTGTTTGCAAGTCTTTTTTCTGCTGTGCTTCTTCAATGAATTTGCGACGCTTGCTGTTATTCATATTTTTAACATGCGAGCGGATTTCATTAGCCACAGGGTCATTAGCACCTGCTTTCAAAGGTGTGGTTAGTTCCTTTTCAATATGAGCAATGCTTTTACTTAGGTTTGCATTTGCAGAATCAATAGATTTAGTAATTTTAAGAAGCTTCTTATTGGCAAAGTCATCAGTTTGGATTAATTGAGCTGCTTCATTCCAAACAGGATTTCGCTTACTTGCTTCACGTGCTTTATGAATATCATTGATACCTTCGTAGGCTTCACTCAATGCTTGTGCAGCAATGTGAACATAAGAAGCAGTTTCTTCATCATAGCCTTGAAGGTGCTTGATATTGTCGGGATGTAGTGATGGTGTAATTAGAGGATATATAGACATTTTGAACTCGCATACTGGTTGCATAATTACTTATTGCTTACAACATACGAAAAACAAATTAAAATGGCGACGAAATCAAATAGATGCAAATTATTTACAGCAAATAACAAATTATATGGGGGTATAAACAAGCGTTTTTGTAGTGCGAAAAACAGCCGTTTTAAGCGAGTTTTTAGGGTAGCCAGTACCTTTGTACCAACCGAGTGCTTAAAGAGGCTATTTACCCCTGAAAGTCGTGCTAATTTCGTTATGTTTAAACCTGTATTTCGGGGTAAAGGGTTTAGTAATTTAATTAGCAGCAAGTAATCATATTTTTAACCACAGTATTAATAAGATCGCTGGGGCATGTAATCTATTGAGCTAAGAAATAGTTATACAAATGAACGAAAATAATAAGTGAACCCCCTATATGAGAAAAAAATAATTTTGTATAGGGGGGTGGGTTCACCAGTAGGGTTCGCTACCTAAAGGTATATACCCTCTAGCGAACCCTATTCGCTAGGGTATCGGGGGTAGGTCGGGTTCACCAAATTAACCTACTGGTGAACCCTTAGCGAACCCCTAGTGAACCCTAATAATTTGGTGAACCCCCTAGTGGTGCTTGGTTCGATATAACTTTTAAGTGGGGATTGCCATTGTGTTTATCGCTTTTAATTTTTTCTGTTGCTAATAAACGGTCAACAGCAGAGTAAATTCTCTTTTGGGTAATATCCCATTTCACTTTCATTTCATTTAGCTGACCTTTTAGTGAGTTTTTACTTGGGTAATTACCTTGACTACACTCACGAGAAATCCAGTTCCAAATAAAAATATCATCCGATTTATCAAGCTCAGCTAATTCTTGTTTTTCTAACTCTGATTTTTGTATTGTGGTTATATCGATTATTGGGGACACTGCTAATGAAGTAATTGCTTTACCATTATCCTCATTGCCAGTATTAATTATATTCAATGTAAAATTATAATCTAAAGAATCATCGCCATCTTTAGATTTGGCAATTTTAAAACTTGCTTTACGCTTGTTTTTATCTGCAATACATTCTAAAGCAAAGTCTAAAGAAGCATATAAACTGGAGTGTCCTCGCATACCTTTATCATTAGCTTTACCAGTGTGGTGAACAATCAATACAACGCCTCCAAGCTCTTGTTGAATATATTGGAAAGTTTTAATCATATAGCCCATATCTTTACTACTGTTTTCATCCATGTCGCCCCCTGCCTGAGCAAGTGTATCAATGCAAATAACACCTCCATCTAACCCAGCATCTTTAATTTTTTCAATTAGATAATCAATATTAGAGTTGTCTCTAAAATTAATATTAATGTCACGATTAAGATTATTGATATTTGAGTTGGTACGGTTATGAATTTTCCAAGCTTTAATCCTTTTAGGTATTCCAGCATTGCCCTCTAAAGCAATATAGATTACAGGTTTCTTCTTAGTATCTTTTCCGAACCAAGCTTTCCCATTACCTATATGGGCTAATAGGTCGATTGTTAAAAATGACTTATATGAGCCTGATTTGCCATAAATAGCGCCAATACCAGTTTCAGGGATAATGTCATCCACTAGCCAAGACGGAGGAGGTAGCTTTTCTAAATCTTCATCAGTCATGAAAAATGGTAATTTGGATTTATTAAACTTTTTTTCAGCATGATTTTTTAATAATTGCTCAGCAATTTCTTTTCCCTCCTGAATAGATTTTGCTGCCTCAATATTATCTACCATCGTATGTAAACGAGCTTTATTAATGGTGCGATTAATATAATCTTTACGCTTTGCCTTTTTTCGTTTTCCAAGGTTTGATTGATGCCATAAACGAATAAGTTGTTCGTTATTAGGTGTATAGAATGCAAGGATTTGAACTAACGATGCATCAGCTTGACTGTGGTCAAGACCAATAGTATGTAAATCTGTATCTAATTCAGCATTCCATAATGCTAGAAATTTATGCTTATTTTCTGCATTAAAAGCTTTTTCAATAATTAACTCATCAGATTCAACTTGAGGTTGGTCATCTATTGGCTCAATGTCACTTGTTAACTTTAATGGTGATAATTGCGTCACCATATTATTCAAAAATTCAGAACGTTCATTAATTGAATGATTTTTGTAGATATTACCTGTACAAACAATAAAACGTTCTTGACTATAAAGTTCAACACCTTCACGACGTCGACCCTTGCCAATATTGCCTTTGACCCATATATGGAATCCTTTTCCACTTCGAGAATATTCAGTAAAACTTGCAAAGTTTAGAATAATACGCTGATAGAGTTCATATTGGTCTGGTGTAGTCCATTGCGATGCGTCTGTGCAGTTACTAGCATCCTTAACATCAAGGTCAATACAGGTAAATGGATCGTCTGCGCTTAGCATGTATCCAATGCAGTAACCTTGCTGTTTTACTTCAATACCGTGTTTGTCTGTGTGTGACGTTACCCTGTCACGATTGTTCCATGCAAAGGTGCAAGCATCATTAAAGTTCATCCATGTTGCAGGGTCATTTGATTTAGCAGGAACGGGATAGCCATCTACAACATAAAGGGGGGCTTTACTTGCTCCACTTACAGCCCATTGAGCACGCTCTTTTAATTCCTCGGGAATATTAGCCCACAGATTTGAATCATTAATAATGACAGAGGTTTGCTGTGGGGCTTGGCTGCCTTGCGTAGTTTGCTGTGGTAAAATAGGGGTACGGTTTAAGCTATTCATGCCAGTTTATTCCTATCAAAAAGACTGCTTCGGCAGTCTTTTTTTTGATTGTATGTTTACGATAGGCTTAGGTCGGGAGAGGTGTTGGACACAGGTTTCAATAAGCGCAATACGTTTAAGGTTTAGAACAGAAAATTAATTATTTGTCGGAGGTTTGAATTGAATACGAAGACGTACTTGAATGCGCTTGTGCTTCAAGCCATGCCATTAAGGTTGAACGTAAATAACGGACACGTGACTGGGTATCTGATCCCACTTTAATAAATTGTGGTCCTTTACCTTTAGTACGCCATATTTCAAGGGTGTTCTTTTTAAAGCCAAGTAATGAAGCGGCTTCTTTAGTCGTCAGTAAATCTTTATGATTGTTTGCTGAAATAGTCATGTCAAAAGTTCCTTTAGTAATGAGCTATCTGACATGCAATAAAAAAGGGACAGATAGCTCAAGTTTAAATTAACCTTGAAGCCTCTATCCCATGATAGATACAAGCTTAATAATGTAACCCATGTTACGTGAATATTAAGCGAGGTGTTTGCAGTTAAAAACAACTATATTATGTTTTATGTTAATGCACAAATGATTTTTTATGATTAACTTTTATCAATCCAATCAGCCACTTGCTGAACTTCGGGGCGTAAATATTGCAAGTGCGTAGTTTCTAAATAATGAATTGCTGTAACCCCTTTAGGCACATGGTTTGTCAGCAATTCAACCTTGTTTAAATCAATACCACAATGCGCCACTCCTATTGTGGTAAACGTCCGTCTAAGGTCATGTGCTGTAATTGGTGTTCCAGCAACTTCACTCATACGTTTCAATGAATCTCTAGGGTCAATAATGTGTCCTGACTTTGACCATGAAGCAAAAACAAAAGGTGAACTCTCTGTTCTAGGTCTAGCTTTGAGCAGCTCTATTGCTTGAGTTGATAAGGGTAAATAGACAGGATTGTGGTTTTTAGGGTCGGGTATATGCCACCATGCTTCCTCTAAATTAACTCTATCCCAAGTTAAAGAACGAGCTTCGCCTAATCGTGCGCCTGTGAGCATTAGGAAAATAATTAAATCAATGCTTGCTAGAGTTTCACGGTTAAAAGCAGTTTCCCTTGTTGACCACAGGTATTTCCAAACATCATTTACCTTAGAATCAGGAATACGACTGGTACGAGGTTTTAATTTCACCATTTTCTTTTTAAGAATATTTACAGGGTTTTCCTGAATTAATGGTGTGCCATCTTCCTTTCTATATTCATCGATTGCGTAATTAATTAATGCTCTTAATACGCTGAATGCTTGATTAGCTTGGGCAGGTGCAGGGGCATTACCACGTAAACCATGTTCTTTAAGTTGGTTGTAGCGTTTATTCACATCCTCACGGTTTATGGCTGCAATAGGAGTATCCTGCCATGCTTCAAAACTTGTGGTCACATGTCTACGAATTTCACTTTGCGAACTTGCTTTAAGCGACCTGTCTTTAATGTAAGAGTCGCAGACTTCGCGTAACGTAATAGACATTAATGCATGTGCTTTTGCCTGCGCTGTTGGGCTTGTACCCATGCGCATTGTGCGTAAATGCTCGCGGGCAATGTCACGTGCTTGGTCAGGGGCAAAGACACCATACTGCCCGATAGTAATGCGCTCAGAGCGACCATTAACACGGTTTTGCACAATAAAGCTAACACGACCTTTAGGGGTAACTCGAATACCGAAACCTTTTAATTCAGTATCCCATTCAAATTTATCTTTGTTGATTGGTGCAGGGTATTTGTCGATGAAGCTCTTAGTCAACTTAGGCATGATAGAACTCCTCACCGACATTGTAGTTGGCGATAAATGTAGTATGATTCATTTGTTGTTTCCTAGTAGGGATATAACCACAGGCAAGGACTATTGGCGTAGTCGCTTGCCTTTTTTGCACTGTAACTCGTAAGCAATTTGTAAGCGATACAGGGAAAGCATAAACAAGCTACATAAAACAAAATATAGCTTCAAGGCATTGTTTTGTAAAGGAATGTATGGCTTACTAAATGTTAATAAAGCCCAGTAAAGTGTAAGTCCCAATAACTTGAAAACCGACGAGGGTGTGAGTCCTCCGTGAGTTCGAATCTCACCGCTTCCGCCAAATTTTAAGATAAGCCCTTGTATTTGCAAGGGCTTATTTTTTGTCTGTGTTTTTACCCCACAACCTACCCCTCATCAAATTTCGGATTGGATTGGCTTTTTTTAGCTGTATTTAGAAGATTAAGGAATGTAGTTTAAAAAACTGTATTTAAATCTAACTATATTCTTATTCAAACATTTCATAATTCTAAATATTTTCACTATTCATTCACTTAGCTTGCTTGACGCTATATAACGTGCAGATTATCCTTAGCCTGCTGACCTACATCGTCAGCGGGTTTTAGCAGACCCATTTACCTAAGTACACTAAAAAGTCTAACTTTTTGGTGGGTATCCCTACGTGCCCCCCTCTGCGGCGGAACGGGAGGGGGGACGTCTTCGGACGTGCTGATTTCTTAGGTATCAGTCTGCTAACCCGTCTTCTGTTTCGCCACCATCATTTAGCAGTGATTTGGTGAAACTTCTTTATACCTAAGGAGTACGCCATGTGCTTACATCAAGACCGTCTTTTATATTTCTCTTTTTTTTATGTGTGTGCCCGATCTACACCACAGGGGTAATGTGACCTGATGCTCTGTATTTCACGCATTGCTGTGTCGATGACTTTCTAAGAATAAAACTTTTTCAATTACATATTACCGATATGAAGATGAATCTCTCATGCTGTTTTGAGGGGCGTAGATTTGTGTGCTTTATCGTCTATAACACTTCAAAAAAACATAGATATTCATTCCAATATTTATGACATGGGGAACACTGTGTCTGATTAAGACCAAGACCAGTGATGCCTATAAAAAAGAGAAAATGATGATGTTTAAAACTTTCCTAAAAACGACCCTGATTTCATCACTACTTGCAGGCGCATCATTGGCGCAGGCAGGCTGGTTTGCACAAGCCAGTGAATCCTACCTTGTTCAAGCACGTCATACAGGCGGTGGGGTTTATCAATGTCTTTATAAAACCAATCCTGGCAACCGTGGTTGGCGTAATTTCACGGTGAACTTTCAAGGTGGTTGTCCACGCTTTGTTCACTTTAATGCGCAGAATGGTCAAGTCACTGTGCCCAACTAAATGAGGGGAACATTCAAATGACCCAAAAAACCATATTGGGCTTGGCGGCAATCTTAGCCCTGACCTTGATCAGCATCGCAGGCTTCTACTTCTTTAGCCCTAAATACGCAACTGAAAAAACGGTTCCAGCCAACACTTCTGAGGTCAGCTCTGCACAACTTTTAGAATCCGCCGGTTCAGAAGCAGTATCCACTGAGATTGCAGCAGCAGAAGTGGATGGGATCGATGTCAAAGAATTGACCACGGGAAGAAAAAGTCTAAGTCCATCAGATCATGAACCTGAATTGCTGAGTTTTGAGTTTGATCAAAACCTTAAGGCGGTGGATACCTTACTGTCGATGCTGCCCTATGATCAACTGCCTGAATTTGAGCAGGACAATATAGACAAGTATCAACGCTATATCTTTGCCAAAGCCGCAAAAGATACAGGCAAATCAGTGCAAGACTTTAGCTTGCAAGAACATGGCGCACTGGAGTCGGAGCAAGCGGGTAATCGCTACTACGTTTATAAATTTGATAACGGCACAGACTGTGAAATCCATTTGGCCAGCATTGATTTAAATACAGGCGATTATGGCGTGAGCTATAACTACTGCTAAGGATGAACTAGATGAAGCAACTTTTAAAACCCTTACTCATCGCAGTGACTACAACGACAGGCATCATGTTGAGTGGCTGTAATGCAGGTCTTGATCCAAACACGTTTACGGTCGAACTCGATGTAATTGATACCAGTAACTGGTATGCCCAAAATCAATCCGCTACGGTATTGACCATCCGTTCCAATATTGCAGAGCCTATCGATGTCAGCCATGTTTCTGTCAATCATGGACAATGCCGTTATGAAGGCTATCGTCGATCATTGGAATATCCGCAGCATTTTAAGATGGGGCAACGTTTAAGACTGAAATTAACAGACTGTAGCTACAGTAATGTGGTGCAGGTTGATGTCGAAACAGATAAAGGCACTGCAAGCTATAACTTTCAATAGCGACTCTCCTCGCCAAAGTAAAATTTAAATCAAACCGTGTCCTCAATGGGCACGGTTTTTTTATGCCCTCAATTCAGCTTTTCGTACCCAATTCATTTAACAAGGAATATTCAATGTCCTTAATTCAATGCCCCTATTGTCAATCCACCTATGTCAGACAGACTGATTCAAGTCATGCAAACGCCAACTATTTCGAACAACTGCAACGCTGTATTTCACCGACACAGATGGCGCTGTTCGGCATGCAGCTTGCCAAAAAGGCAGGATTCCCGCCTTTTACAGGCGCAGCCATCGGTGTTGTGGTGGGTGGTGTATTGGTTATTGTCAGTCAGTACTGCTATGAAAAATATTACAGCAATGCCGAGCAGTATCTCTGTTTGGATTGCCAACAAACGTTTGCATGGGTGCCGTAATCGCATCTCTGACTTTACACGGTTACATCTTTGAATAGATGGATTGTTTAAACCCTTACAGCGCATTTCTGCATTTTCACATCTTTCACTTTTATTTAAGGAATAATCAAAATGGCACATCAACTTGAACAAATGGCGTATGTCGGACAAACCCCGTGGCATGGTCTGGGCAATCAACTTAGCCAAAACCAACCGATTGAAGTCTGGGCCAAGCAAGCAGGTATGGATTGGCGCATTGAATCATCCAATGTCAGTTACATGGCTCAAAACTCACGTGGACAAAGCATCATCATGCCGTATGAAGAACAACGGGTACTGTACCGTTCAGATACTCATGCCCCTTTATCGGTGGTGAGTCAGCGTTATCAGGAAGTCCAACCGATGGAAATTCTGGAGTTCTACCGTGATCTAACCGAGCAATCCGGCTTTGAACTGGAAACCGCAGGTGTACTTAAAGGTGGGAAAAAGTTCTGGGCCTTGGCACGCACAGGCCAAACAGCAGAATTGAAAGGTGGGGATGTCAGCAATGGCTATATCCTGCTGGCAACAGCATGTGATGGCACCTTAGCCACAACCGCACAATTCACCAATATCCGTGTGGTGTGCAATAACACCTTAGCGATTGCCTTACGAGGGCAGAGTTCCAATGCAGGCGTGGTCAAAGTACCGCACAGTACTAAGTTTGATGCCGACAAAGTCAAAGATCAACTCGGTATTTCAGTGAAAACATGGTACGACCACATGTATGAAATGAAACAACTTACCCAACGTAAAGTCACCCAGAAGGAAGCAGCAGCTTATTTTGATGCGGTATTTAACAACAATAGCCTAAGTGCGATGGAACAGGAGGATAACATTATTCAGTACTACCGTAATGTCGCGTCTCAAGCCAATCCACAACCCAATAAAACTGAACCGAATGGACGTGCCATGACCAAAGTCATGAATATGTTTAATGGGCAGGGACGTGGGGCAGACTTATCTTCAGCCAAAGACACCGCCTATGGACTGCTTTGTGCAATCACCGAATTTGTAGATCATGAACGTCGCGCGATGAGTACCGATCACCGCCTTGACTCTGCTTGGTTTGGTGCAGGCGCAGCATTGAAACAACGTGGATTGGAACAAGCTTTACACTTAGCTGTTTAAGCTTGATTTAATCTTGAGATTTTATCATCAGGGCATGTGATCAGCACGATCAAGTGTCCTCCTAATCAACGATCCCTCTTTGCCACATCTTCGGATGTGGCTTTTTTTATGCCGTTTTAAAATCAATGATAGAAGGATAAACCCATGAATCAGATTATAAACCCAACAGTAACGTCTCAATCTCAGTATTTACCAACTATAGCCAATGACAAGCCTAAACAAAGTCAATCAGGTTCAAAACGCAGCTTAAATGCCAAACGTCTGATCAACACCAAACAACTGGACTATCAGGCATGGCTGGAAGTGCGTAAACAGGGAATAGGCAGCAGTGATGCCGCAGCTGCCTGTGGCTTGAATCCTTATATGTCGATGCTAGAACTGTGGATGATTAAAACAGGACGGGTACAGCAAAATATTGAAGATGAAAGCTCAGGACATGCACCTTTATATTGGGGCAAACAGTTGGAACCCTTGGTCGCAGAATACTACAGCATGCACACCAACAATAAAGTCCGTCGGGTCAATGCTGTACTGCAGCATCCTGATCCTGACAAAGCCTTTATGTTGGCAAACTTGGATTATGCCGTGGTGGGCAATGAAGAAGTACAAATACTGGAATGCAAAACTGCAGGGGAATATGGTGCCAAACTGTGGAAGGAAGGCGTACCTCTGTATGTACTGTGTCAAGTACAACATCAACTGGCGGTGACAGGCAAGCAAGCGGCACATATTTGTGTGTTGCTGTGTGGGCAGGAAACCAAAATCTACAAAGTCAGTCGTAATGAAGCTCTGATTGAACAGATCATTCAGGCAGAACGGCTGTTTTGGGAATGTGTAGAAAATGATGTTCCACCAGCAGTGGATGCCAGTGAATCGGCAGCCAAAGCTTTACAACAGCTCTATCCTGAACATACCCCACTGAGCTGTGTTGATCTAACGGAGGTGGAACTTGCCAATGAACTGTTTGATCAGCTGATACAGGAGAAACAGCAGATTGAACAGCACCAAAGCCAATTTGACCTACTTAAACACCGTGTTCAGGCACTGATGCAGGAACATGAACGTGCCGTATTTCAGCAAGGCTCGGTGACTTGGAAAAAGAGCAAGGACAGTATCAGCCTAGACATCAAGTCCTTACTTCAGCACCAACCTGAACTCATCCAACAGTACCCACTGCAGAAAGCAGGCAGTCGTCGTTTCAACATTTATCACGATTAGCTCAAAGTTTAGAGTTAATCACTCAGCAAGAAGAAATCTGAAATCCCGTGCAGCCCTGCATGGGATTTTTTTATGCCGATTTTATTTTAAGCACATAGGACAACACATCTAAACATCTCAACGACAGAGGAATTTCAACATGATTAAAGGTTTAGCAATCACACCACCCATCTTGGGACGGATCAGTATTGGCCGTGTAATAGAAAAGAATGGCAAGCGTCTGCCAGAGAAAGACGATCAGTTCACCATTACCAGTCAAATACAGGGTAAGGACGGTTGGATTAAACACCCCTTGGATGAGCAATTGCGTAGTCAAGCACCGAATCAAAAGCTGCGTAGCATCCCTGTACGTATGATCTTCAATGACCCTGAACTCAATCTTCGAGCTGAATATAGTTTATTTGACCGACAGACAGGTCGCCCGATTTGTGTGGGGAATGGTCAGACGTGTCAGCGTATGACATCACAAGGTGTAGAGCAACATCCTTGTCCATCCCCCGACTTATGCCCACTTGGACAGGGTGGACATTGTAAGCCTTATGGACGCCTGCATGTCAATTTAGGCGAAGCCGATGAGTTTGGGACTTTTATCTTCAGAACCACTGGTTTTAACAGCATTCGCACTTTGGCAGCACGTTTGAATTACTACCATGCGGCATCAGGTGGTTTGTTGTCGTGTTTGCCGTTGCAGCTCACGTTGCGTGGGAAAAGCACAACCCAAAGCTATCGTCAGCCCGTGTATTACGTGGATTTAACGTTACGGGAAGGCGTGGATTTACAAACAGCAATTCAGACAGCCAAGGAGATTGACCAACAGGGAAAACAGGCAGGGTTTGATCAGGCGGCATTAGATCAGATTGCACGGCAGGGTTTTGCCAATGCCAAGTTTGAGGTGCATGCAGAGGAGGGGATGGAATTGCTGGAGGAGTTTTATCCACACAGTGACAGTGCTGTAGATACAGAGCATTCAGCGCAATTGAGCTATGTGCAGGAGATTCAGCAGGGGTTGCAGCAGAGTGTTAGAGCTGTGAATTGAGCACAGTTGAATTATCTAGTCAGTTTGGTAAGTCAATTAATGGATTCTGAACAAGTTGGCTAGTCACTAATTGAAGGGAGCTTTGGCTCCCTTAATTTTTTTGGGTAAGCGGATTAAATGGTTGATCTTACCTTTGCATGAGAGTGAGGCAAACCGGCATCTCATCGGATTATCTGGTTGGCACTCCAACCTACTGCTGATGCATGCTTCCCTCGCTAATTCCAGCAAGAACCCCACACGCCTTAACTTCCCGGTCATCGTTGCAACGCGCTCTTAGTGAAACGAGTTCTTTCTCAAGCGCCTGTAGAGCGGTTATCTGCGAGCGCACATGAGAGATGTGATCATCGAGCAAGGCATTGACAGCGGTACAGGACTGATGAGGGTCGTCCTGATAGCGCTTTAGTTCGTGAATTTCTGCCAGTGACAGATCCAGGATGCGGCAGCGACGAATAAAGGCCAGCCGCTCAACGTGTTTCTCGGTATAGACACGGTAACCGTTCTCCTGCCGACCAGGCGGCGGCAACAAGCCCTGCCGTTCGTAGAAGCGGATCGTCTGTGTATCTACCCCTACTGACTGTGCCAACTGACCAATACGCATCGGGTTCCTCCGCAACGGATTCTCTACGCTATTGACATTATAGCTACTATATAGTTTTAAATGAAAACCCGATCACATTCAAGTGGAGTCATATCATGAGTAAAAACTGCGGAGGCCCCTGTGGCGACCATGCAAGGCCTGCGGCGGATATCGATATGCAGGCCTCCTCCGAGGCGCCAGGGAGATGGGTCAGTGTTTATGCCGTGCCGAAGATGGACTGTCCATCAGAAGAGCGCATGATTCGCCTGGCCCTGAACGGCGTTGAGGGGATTCGGGCACTGTCCTTCGACTTGTCGAACCGCCGGTTGAAGGTCGTGCATGACGGCGAGGCTGAGCCCATTACCGCGAAACTGGCGACCTTGGGGCTAGGCGCCTCGCTTCAGGAAACCGTCATTGCCGACCCAGAGACGATCAAGGCCGCTGAGAGCTCGGCAGTCTCTGCTACGCAGGAGTCAGGCACTCTGCGCGTGTTGCTCGGTATCAATGCGATCATGTTCGTGGTGGAAATGACTGCTGGCCTGATCGCCCAGTCTACCGGCCTGATCGCTGATTCCCTGGATATGTTTGCCGATGCAGCCGTCTATGGTCTGGCTCTCTATGCCGTAGGGCGCAGTGCGAAAATGCAGGTACGTGCCGCGCATCTGGCAGGGGTACTGCAACTGATTTTGGCTATCGGCGTACTCGTCGAGGTGGTGCGACGCTTTGTTTTCGGTAGTGAGCCTGAATCGCTGATGATGATGGCGATCGCCTTCGTCGCATTGATTGCCAATACCAGTTGTCTGCTGCTCATATCCAAACATCGGGAGGGCGGAGCGCACATGAAGGCAAGCTGGATATTCTCGGCCAACGACGTGGTGATCAACCTGGGGGTCATCACCGCCGGCGCTCTGGTCGCGTGGACCGGGTCCAATTATCCGGATCTGATTATCGGCACCATCGTGGGGGTAATTGTACTTAACGGTGCTAGACGCATTTTGGCGTTGAAGGGTTAAATAATGCTCATTATTGGCAAAAAGCTCTCGCCGTATGCCCTATTGTCCATATCGGGCCTGCTGGCAGCGTCTGATCAGGCCGTAAAATGGCTGGTGCAACAATCAATGGCATATGGCGAGTCTATTTCAGTGACCTCATTCTTTAACTGGGTACACGTATGGAATACCGGTGCCGCATTCAGTCTTTTTGCGAATGGTGGAGGCTGGCAGCGCTACTTTTTTATCGGAATCGCGGTAGTGGTCTCGATTTTTCTGATCAAGCTGATCCTTGAAAATCGTCATAAAGGAGAAGCCATCGCTTACAGTCTTATCCTCGGTGGCGCCATGGGCAACCTGATTGACCGGGTCTTTCGCGGCTATGTTGTGGATTCCTTTGATTTCTATTGGCGAGACTGGCATTGGCCGGCCTTCAACCTGGCTGATATTGCAATTGTCCTCGGTGCCTTACTTTTAGTTTCCAGCAGCTTGTTGGGTAAAAAAGCAAACACCAATGCCGAGTCGGATGGATCTGACTGACACCTACGCCTATACAACACCATGACCGAACTTCCCGACAACATCCTTGACCTGCCGCAATACCAAGTACTGGGCTGCAAATCAACCGACGACGAAATGCACTTCGAGGTGGACGTGCCCGATCCCATCGCCTGCGAGGAATGCGGCGTGCAGGGTGAGTTCGTACGGTTCGGCAAGCGTGACGTTCCCTATCGTGATCTGCCCATCCACGGCAAGCGGGTCACTCTCTGGGTGGGGGCACCTCAGAAATCGGAAAATAAAGCACGCTAAGGCATAGCTGACCTTGCCAGGCCTGCTTCGCCCTTTAGTGACGCAATCAGCGGGCAGGAAACGTTCCCTTTCCGCGCATGGCAGGCGCACATCAGTTCAGACAGCACGGCCTCCATGCGTGCCAAGTCGGCCATCTTCTCGCGCACATCCTTGAGCTTGTGCTCGGCCAGGCCGCTGGCTTCCTCGCAATGGGTGCCATCCTCCAGCCGCAGTAGCTCGGCGATTTCGTCCAGGCTAAAGCCCAGCCGCTGGGCCGATTTCACGAACCGCACTCGTGTTACATCCGCCTCGCCATAGCGGCGAATGCTGCCATAGGGCTTGTCTGGCTCCGGCAGCAGGCCCTTGCGCTGGTAGAACCGGATGGTCTCCACATTGACCCCGGCCGCCTTGGCAAAAACGCCAATGGTCAGATTCTCAAAATTAATTTGCATATCGCTTGACTCCGTACATAACTACGGAAGTAAGCTTAAGCTATCCAAACCAAATTTGAAAGGACAAGCGTATGTCTGAACCACAAAACGGGCGCGGCGCGCTCTTCGCCGGTGGGCTGGCCGCCATTCTTGCGTCGGCCTGCTGCCTGGGGCCGCTGGTTTTGATCGCCTTGGGGTTCAGCGGGGCATGGATCGGCAACCTGACGGTATTGGAGCCGTATCGGCCGATCTTCATCGGCGCGGCGCTGGTTGCACTGTTCTTTGCCTGGCGGCGCATCGTCCGACCGACCGCAGCCTGCAAGCCGGGCGAGGTGTGCGCGATTCCGCAAGTGCGCACCACCTACAAGCTCATTTTCTGGTTCGTCGCCGTGTTGGTCTTGGTCGCGCTTGGTTTTCCCTACGTCATGCCATTTTTCTACTAATCAGGAGTTCATTATGAAAAAGCTGTTTGCCTCCCTCGCTCTCGCCGCTTTCGTTGCCCCCGTGTTCGCCGCCACTCAGACCGTCACGCTGTCCGTGCCTGGCATGACCTGCGCCTCTTGCCCGATCACTGTCAAGCACGCGCTTTCCAAGGTGAGGGCGTGAGCAAGACCGACGTAAGTTTCGACAAGCGCCAGGCCGTCGTCACCTTCGACGATGCCAAGACCAACGTCCAGAAGTTGACCAAGGCGACCGAGGACGCGGGCTATCCGTCCAGCCTCAAACGCTGATCCGTTAACCGAACTCGGGAGCGACACATGGGACTCATCACGCGCATCGCTGGCAAAACCGGCGCGCTCGGCAGCGTCGTTTCCGCGATGGGCTGCGCCGCCTGTTTTCCTGCCATCGCCAGCTTTGGCGCGGCCATCGGACTGGGCTTCTTGAGCCAGTACGAGGGGCTATTCATTGGCATCCTGCTGCCGATGTTCGCCGGCATCGCGTTACTCGCCAATGCTATCGCTTGGCTCAATCATCGACAGTGGCGACGCACGGCGCTCGGCACGATAGGCCCGATCTTGGTGCTGGCAGCGGTGTTTTTAATGCGGGCTTACGGCTGGCAGAGCGGTGGACTGCTCTATGTCGGCCTGGCCTTGATGGTTGGGGTGTCGGTCTGGGATTTCATCTCGCCAGCACATCGCCGCTGCGGGCCGGACAGCTGTGAATTGCCAGAACAACGTGGCTGACGGCAACAGCCGTAGCCACCACAGAAAAGGAAAAATACATGACCACCCTGAAAATCACCGGGATGACCTGCGACTCGTGCGCGGCTCACGTCAAGGAAGCCTTGGAGAAAGTGCCCGGCGTGCAATCGGCGCTGGTGTCCTATCCGAAGGGCACAGCGCAACTCGCCATTGAGGCGGGCACGTCATCGGATGCGCTGACTACCGCCGTGGCCGGACTGGGCTACGAGGCAACGCTTGCCGATGCGCCACCGACGGACAACCGCGCCGGCCTGCTCGACAAGATGCGCGGCTGGATAGGGGCCGCTGATAAGCCCAGTGGCAACGAACGCCCGTTGCAGGTCGTCGTCATTGGTAGCGGTGGCGCGGCAATGGCGGCAGCACTGAAGGCCGTCGAGCAAGGCGCGCAGGTCACGCTGATCGAGCGCGGCACCATCGGCGGCACCTGCGTCAATGTCGGCTGTGTGCCGTCCAAGATCATGATCCGCGCCGCCCACATCGCCCATCTGCGCCGGGAAAGCCCGTTCGATGGCGGTATTGCGGCAACTGTGCCTACGATTGACCGCAGTAAGCTGCTGGCCCAGCAGCAGGCCCGCGTCGACGAACTGCGGCACGCCAAGTACGAAGGCATCCTGGGCGGTAATCCGGCCATCACCGTTGTGCACGGTGAGGCGCGCTTCAAGGACGACCAGAGCCTTACCGTCCGTTTGAACGAGGGTGGCGAGCGCGTCGTGATGTTCGACCGCTGCCTGGTCGCCACGGGTGCCAGCCCGGCGGTCCCGCCGATTCCGGGCTTGAAAGAGTCACCCTACTGGACTTCCACCGAGGCCCTGGCGAGCGACACCATTCCCGAACGCCTTGCCGTAATCGGCTCGTCGGTGGTAGCGCTGGAGCTGGCGCAAGCCTTTGCCCGGCTGGGCAGCAAGGTCACGGTCCTGGCGCGCAATACCTTGTTCTTCCGTGAAGACCCGGCCATCGGCGAGGCGGTGACAGCCGCTTTCCGTGCCGAGGGCATCGAGGTGCTGGAGCACACGCAAGCCAGCCAGGTCGCCCATGTGAACGGCGAATTCGTGCTGACCACCGGACACGGTGAATTGCGCTCTGACAAGTTGCTGGTTGCCACCGGTCGGGCACCGAATACGCGCAGCCTCGCGCTGGACGCGGCGGGGGTCACTGTCAATGCGCAAGGGGCCATCGTTATCGACCAAGGCATGCGCACGAGCAACCCGAACATCTACGCGGCCGGCGACTGCACCGACCAGCCGCAGTTCGTCTACGTGGCAGCGGCCGCCGGCACCCGTGCCGCGATCAACATGACCGGCGGCGACGCAGCCCTCAATCTGACCGCGATGCCGGCAGTGGTGTTCACCGACCCGCAAGTCGCCACCGTGGGCTACAGCGAGGCGGAAGCGCACCACGATGGCATCGAGACCGACAGTCGCACGCTGACACTCGACAACGTTCCGCGAGCGCTTGCCAACTTCGACACACGCGGCTTCATCAAACTGGTCATCGAGGAAGGTAGCGGACGGCTCATCGGCGTGCAGGCGGTGGCCCCGGAAGCGGGCGAACTGATCCAGACGGCGGTGCTCGCCATCCGCAACCGCATGACGGTGCAGGAACTGGCTGACCAGTTGTTCCCCTACCTGACAATGGTCGAGGGGTTGAAGCTTGCGGCGCAGACCTTCAACAAGGACGTGAAGCAGCTTTCCTGCTGCGCTGGATAAAAAAAGGAGGTTTTCAATGAGCGCCTACACCGTGTCCCGGCTGGCCCTTGATGCCGGGGTGAGCGTGCATATCGTGCGCGACTACCTGCTGCGCGGATTGCTGCGTCCGGTGGCGTGCACCCCGGGCGGCTATGGCCTGTTCGATGATGCCGCCTTGCAACGGCTGTGCTTCGTGCGGGCGGCCTTCGAGGCGGGCATCGGCCTGGACGCGCTGGCGCGGCTGTGCCGGGCGCTGGATGCTGCGGACGGCGATGAAGCGGCCGCGCAGCTTGCCGTTCTGCGCCAGTTCGTCGAGCGTCGGCGCGAAGCGTTGGCCCATCTGGACGCGCAACTGGCCTCCATGCCAGCCGAGCGGGCGCACGAGGAGGCATTGCCGTGAACGCCCCTGACAAACTGCCGCCCGAGACGCGCCAACCCGTTTCCGGCTACCTGTGGGGTGCGCTGGCCGTGTTGACCTAGAGAGAGTGCGCAAGGGCCTCAGAAAGGAGCTGAAACCGTCCCAGAGCCGGACTCTCAAGGGAGACCGGAAAATCCTGCTGAAACGCGCTCACGAAGTCTCAGACCGGGAGCGCCTCATCATGGAGACCTGGACAGGCGCGTTCCCGCAACTGCTGGCCGCCTACGAGCACAAGGAGCGCTTCTACGGCATCTGGGACGCCACCACACGGCTCCAGGCAGAAGCCGCCCTGGACGAGTGGATAGCCACCATCCCGAAGGGCCAAAAGGAAGTCTGGAGCGATCTGGTCAGGGCAGTGGGAAACTGGCGCGAAGAGACCATGACCTACTTCGAGACGGACATGCCCGTCACCAACGCTTACACGGAGTCCATCAACCGACTGGCCAAGGACAAGAACCGTGAAGGGCGCGGTTACTCCTTCGAGGTGATGCGGGCACGAATGCTCTACACCACGAAGCACAAGAAGAAGGCACCGACTGCGAAGGTCTCTCCTTTCTACAAGAAAACCATCGGTTACGGACTGCCGGACTTCGCAGAGGAACTCAACTACGGAGTCGATCTATCAACCATCTGAGGGTGGTATCAGATTGATGGGGTGAAGGTGCCCCATCAACCATTAAATCCGTATACCCATTTTTTTGTTATTCAGGAGTGATAATGCAGGCTTCAAAAATAGCGATCAGTCCATCTAGCCGGCAGTTGAATCCATCAATATTGGCCTGAATCCAAACTTCTTTATTGTCAATTTTATCCCATTGTACGCCATAGCCGCAGTGGGCGAGTAAATGCTCAAAGAAAATACGCTGAGTGCGTCCATTGCCTTCTCTGAAAGGGTGAATGACATTAAGTTCACAATAAAAATCAGCGATTTTTTGGATAAGTGCTGGTTTGGCTAAACCTTGAAAATAGTTCTGCTGCTCAAGTTGCTTGAAGAGCTTATTGGCTTCAATTTCAATACGCGGGAAGGTACAAAAGCGGGTATCGCCTTTGGCAATATCCACTTGTCTTAGTTCACCTGCCCAGACATACAGGTCTGAAAAGAGCTGAAAGTGAATGGATTGCAGGTATTTGAGATCGTAAGGTGGCTCCGCGTACTCAATTCGTGTGCTGGCATACTCAGTCAACTCCAGTTCTGCCTGTTGCAGAATTTCAGCATCCTGAATGTTCAGTTTGTTTTTGAGGACGTCCGAGTCGGGGTAACAGTAAATGCTGTCACCCATTTCACCATATTTATCCATAAGGAAGCCTGATCACGATTCCGAGGTCTGTGAGAATTTCTTATATTTCTGTAGAATCTGAGCTTTACTTAATGCCGGTGCGGTTGAGGACGGGTTAATGCCTTCCAGCTTTAAACTGGCTTGATAATTCTGCAAGCGCGTAGCTTGGATATATTTTTTTTTCTGTTCGAGAGTGTTTAGCATTTCGGAATTTCCTTGAACAAAGGTAATGTAAGCCTAGTTTAGCAGATGGGCTTATAAATAGGCACGGCTTTCAAAAGCAGGGTTGTAGCGTTATGGTGGATGAACCTTCTATCAGAAAAATCTGAAATCAGACGACAAAATTTGTCGCTTAACTGTCATGCAATAAATGAATAATCAACAATCTGCTTTTTAAATAATATAATATTATCCAACAGTTAAAAAATTATCAGTATTATCTCTAGCAACCGAAGTGTCGCCAGATACTGATCACAGATAAGAATTCAGGAATTGATTCACCACTATGACCAACAATAACTTTTCACAAATCGCTTCTTTCATCTGGTCGGTTGCCGACCTGCTGCGTGGTGACTTCAAACAATCGCAATATGGCCGCATCATTCTGCCATTTACCTTGTTGCGTCGTCTGGAGTGTGTACTGGAAGAAAGCAAGGCGGCGGTACTGGCAGAACATGAAAAAGTCTCCAAGCTGAATCTACCAGAAGAAGCTCAAGAAAAGTTATTGCTGCGTGCCACCAACGGTCTAGCCTTCTTTAACACCTCCCCAATGGATCTCAGCAAAATGGGGCAGAGTGATATCAAGGCCAACTTGAGCACCTATGTGCAAAGTTTCTCTAAAGATGCCCGCGAGATCTTTGAATACTTTAACTTCATCGAATTTGCGGGCCTCCTCGATGATGCCAACCTCTTGTATAAAGTCGTGCAAAAGTTTGCCACCACGGATCTGAGTCCAAAGAGCGTATCCAACCATGACATGGGCTTGGTGTTTGAAGAACTGATCCGTCGTTTTGCCGAGGGTTCTAATGAAACCGCAGGGGAACATTTTACCCCGCGTGACATTGTACGTTTGACCACTGCACTGGTGTTTATGGAAGATGATGATGTCCTGACTAAAGACGGCATTATCCGCACCATTTACGATCCTACAGCGGGGACAGGCGGCTTCCTGTCTTCAGGTATGGAATATCTGCATGAGCTGAACCCGAATGCGGTGATGCGTGCCTTTGGTCAGGAACTCAATCCAGAATCCTACGCCATTTGTAAAGCCGACATGCTGATCAAAGGGCAGGACGTGAGCCGGATTAAACTCGGCAACACGCTGTCGAATGACCAGCTTGCTGTGGATCAGTTTGACTACATGCTGTCGAATCCACCCTTTGGCGTGGACTGGAAAAAAATCGAACAGGACATCAAGGACGAACATGAACACAAGGGCTTTGATGGCCGTTTCGGTGCAGGCTTGCCACGGGTATCGGATGGTTCACTATTATTCCTGATGCACCTGATCAGCAAGATGCGTGATGCCAATAGTAGCGAGAGTGGCAGCCGCATCGGGATTATCCTGAATGGTTCACCATTGTTTACTGGCAGTGCAGGCAGTGGCGAAAGTGAGATCCGTCGCTACATTTTAGAAGCCGACTTGCTGGAAGCCATTATTGCCTTACCGAACGACATGTTCTACAACACCGGGATTGCCACCTATATCTGGGTACTCAGCAATAAAAAAGCCGCTGAACGTAAAGGCAAGGTACAGCTGATCAATGCCTCAAACCTCAGTACCAAAATGCGTAAGTCGCTGGGTTCAAAACGTAACTATCTGACTGAAGCTGAAATTGCCACCATTACCCAAAATTACGGTGACTTTGTCGCGGTAGACACCTTGGCGCAGGATGGTGAAACCGAACAGCAAAAACCATTTGCCAGCAAAATCTTTGACAGTCATGAATTTGGTTACCGTCGCGTGACCATTGAACGTCCATTACGTTTATCGGCACAAATCACTGATAGCGCGATTGCTGCATTACGCTTTGCCCCGAAACCGTTTAATGCCGTGATGCAAAGTATCGATGCACAATTGGGCACAGCCTTTGGTACAGCGTGGACAGCAGAAACTTATGGTCAGTTGCAGGACGCTGCGCTTGAGGTCCGTGCCCTCATTAAAGCGGAATTCCCTGAGCTAAAAGAAAAAGACATTAAAGAGGTACTGGACAGCAAAATCTGGCTATTCCAGAAAGCCCTGATGGAAAAAGCCCAAGTGTTACAGAACGTGATTGGCACTGAGCAGTTTGATGATTTTAACCAGTTTGATGAAATGCTGAAAAAAGCTTTGAAGCAGGCCGACATCAAGCTGGATGCCAAAGAGAAGAAACAGCTGTTAGACGCCATTACCTGGAAGAATTCGGAAGCAGAACCAGTGATAAACAAGGTCGTGAAACAGGCGGAAAACCCACTATATGGCCAGTTCAGCTACCAGGGCAAAGTGGTGGAGTTTGTGCAGGATGGGGATTTGCGTGATGCTGAAAATATTGCACTGAACCCAAAAATTAGCACCACAGAGTTGATTGAAGAATACTTTAAACGTGAAGTACAGCCACACGTGGCCGATGCCTGGATCAATGCCGACAAGCGCGATGAAAAAGATGGCGAGATTGGCATCGTGGGTTATGAAATTCCGTTTAACCGTCATTTCTACGTGTACCAGCCACCACGTGACCTAAGTGAGATTGATTCTGATCTGGATGCGGTGAGTGCCGAGATTATGCAACTGCTACAAGAGGTGCATTCCTGATGGTTAAGACAGCCGCAAAGTATCAAGCTTATGCAGAATATAAGGATTCAGGGGTTGAATGGGTCGGAGATATTCCATCAACATGGGATGTAAAACCTGTATTAGCTTTATTTTCCTCGCTAGTTGAAAAAAATACTGATGGCTATGAATCTAATGTTTTATCTCTAAGTTATGGTCGTATTGTACGAAGAGATATTGAAGATAATTTTGGATTATTACCAGAGTCATTTAATACTTATCAAATAGTAAAAAATGGAGACATAATTTTAAGATTAACTGATCTTCAAAATGATAAACGTAGTCTTAGAGTTGGATTGGTCAAGGAAAAAGGGATTATTACATCAGCCTATTTAAAATTATCAGCCAATCAACATATTGATCCTCGATTTGCTTATCGTTTATTACATTCATACGACACAACAAAAGTTTTCTATGGAATGGGTGGTGGTTTACGCCAGTCGATGAAATTTGAAGATTTCAAGAGATTGCCAATACTTCTTCCTTCCAAAGATGAACAAACCCAAATCGCCAACTTCCTCGACCATGAAACCGCCAAAATCGATCACCTGATTGAAAAACAACAACAACTGATTGAGTTGCTGAAAGAAAAACGTCAAGCGGTGATTAGCCATGCCGTGACCAAAGGACTCGATCCAAATGTTCCGATGAAAGATTCGGGTGTGGAATGGTTAGGGGAAGTGCCGGAGCATTGGGAATTGAAAAAATTGAAATATTTGGGTGAAGCTATTATCGGTTTAACCTATTCTCCTGATGATATTGTAGATGAAGGTGAAGGTACTTTAGTTTTACGTTCATCAAATGTTCAAAATAAAAAATTAGTATTTAATGATAATGTTTATGTGAATAGAGACATTCCTGAAAAACTAAGAACAAAGAGAAATGATATTCTGATTTGTGCAAGAAATGGTAGTCGAGCACTTATTGGGAAAAATGCTTTGATTGACGAAAGAGCTGAAGGGGTTAGCTTTGGTGCATTTATGTCTATTTTTAGAAGCAAATATAATAATTATTTATCAAAAGTATTTAACTCTTCGTTATTTGAATATCAGTCAGGTACTTTTTTAACGGCGACGATTAATCAACTTACTACTGGGAATCTCAATAGTTTTGAAGTTCCTTTACCTCCATTTGAAGAAAGGGAATTAATCGTTAGCACTCTCGATAATGAAACTACAAAAATTGATAGTCTTATTGTTAAAGCTGAATCAGCTATTCAACTCATGCAAGAACGCCGTACAGCCCTTATTTCTGCTGCGGTGACAGGCAAAATTGATGTTCGTAACTGGCAAGCCCCAACGCTTGCTGAGGCACACACGGAGTTAAACGCATGAATCTAGACGCCACCCGTGAAAGCATTTTCCAGAACGATATCATTCAACAGATGCTGGCTCAGGGCTGGCAACTCGGTACGCCACAAGGCTACAACCGTGAAACCGCCTTGTATGAGCAGGACGTACTAGATTTTGTGCAACAAACCCAAGCACAAGACTGGCAGAAGTTTCAGCGCATCTTTCCGAATGATACCGAACGGCATTTTCTAGAAGCCGTGGTTGCCCAGCTGAAGAAAGCCGACATCAATGCCACTGATGAACAGTCACGTAGCTATGGCACTTTAGGTGTGCTGCGTCACGGAGTGAAAACCCGCAGCGCACGATTTTTCCTCTGTCAGTTTAAACCAGAACATGCGCTAAATCCGGATACCCTAGCCAATTACAAAAAGAACATCTGCCGCATTGTACCGGAATTGGTCTATAGCCCGTATGCCACCGCTGCCGAGTTACAGGACATGGGCAAACAGGCCAAGAAATGGCGTATTGACTTGGTATTGTTCATTAACGGCTTTCCTGTTGCTACTCTGGAACTCAAGTCCGAGTTTAAACAGGCGGTGCAGAATGCCATGTTGCAGTACAAACGCACCCGCTTGCCGAAAGATCCAGAAACCAACAAGCCTGAACCCTTGCTGATGTTTAAGCGTGGCGCATTGGTACACTTTGCCGTGAGTCAATACGAAGTCTATATGGCGACCCAACTGGCCGGAGAAGATACTTTCTTCCTGCCATTCAATAAAGGCACGCATGACGGTGGCGCAGGCAATGATGTGCCAGAAGACCAGAATCAGTACGCCACCGCCTATCTGTGGAATGAAGTTCTCACCCCGGACAATATGCTGAATATCATTGGACGTTTTGTCCATCTGCAAATTGAAGAAAAAGAAGACTGGGAAGGACGCAAGTACAAAAAAGAACTGCTGATCTTCCCACGTTACCACCAATGGAATGTGGTCACCAAACTGATCAATGCCGCCTTAGAGGAGGGCACTGGGCAGAAATATCTGATTCAGCACAGTGCAGGTTCAGGTAAGTCCAACTCGATTGCCTGGACAGCGCATCAATTGTCGACCCTGTACGATCAACACAATCAGAAACTGTTTGATTCGGTGATTGTAGTCACTGACCGTACCATTCTGGATGCCCAGCTACAGGACACCATCTACCAGTTTGAACATGCCGATGGGGTAGTCGGACGCATCAATAACAAAGAAGGCGATGGCTCCAAATCGGAAAAACTGGCCAAGGCACTCGAAACCTCACAGCCGATTATCATTGTGACCATCCAGACTTTCCCCTTTGTGTTGCGTGCGATTGAAAACAGCACTAACCTGAAACAGCGACGTTATGCTGTGATTGCCGATGAAGCGCATTCTTCACAAAGCGGCTCTACGGCACGACAGCTGAAAGAAGTGTTGATGCTGGAAGAGCGTGATGAGGATGCAGAACTGTCCTCGGAAGATATTCTGGATGCGGTGGTGGCTGCACGTAAGGGCAGTAATAACCTCAGCTACTATGCCTTTACCGCCACCCCGAAAGATAAAACTCTGCAACTGTTTGGCCGTGTACCGAATCCTGAGCTACCGCCCTCCAAGCAGAACAAGCCGGAAGCCTTCCATGTCTATTCCATGCGTCAGGCCATTGAAGAAGGC
The DNA here is from genome assembly GCF_021560715.1 of Acinetobacter sp. SCLZS86. Lineage (NCBI taxonomy): Bacteria > Pseudomonadati > Pseudomonadota > Gammaproteobacteria > Moraxellales > Moraxellaceae > Acinetobacter > Acinetobacter sp. SCLZS86. Next base: position 2,089,792 of record NZ_CP090864.1, on the reverse strand, counting down.
TTTATTCTGGATGTGCTGAAAAATTACACCAACTATAAAGTGGTGTATAAGCTCAAACAAAAAATTGAAGAAGCCGATAAACAGGTCGATGCCAAAAAAGCTAAGATCCGACTGAATCAGTGGGTGCGCCTGCATGACCACAACATTTCTCAGAAAGTGAAAGTCATTGTCGAGCATTTTAAAAATAACGTGATGGGCTTATTGGGTGGACAGGCCAAAGCCATGGTGGTGACAAGTTCACGTAAGGAAGCGGTGCGTTACAAGCTGGCCTTTGATAAATACGTGGCGGATCAAGGCTATAAGTCGATTCAGGCTATGGTCGCTTTCTCGGGTGAGGTTGAGTTTAATGACAAGGATACCGACAGCAGTGGTTTAGTCGGGCAGACCTTTAATGAACGTAACATGAACCCGGGACTGAAAGGGCGGGAAATGCGTAAGGCCTTTGATAGTGATGACTATCAGGTGATGCTGGTGGCCAACAAGTTCCAGACTGGCTTTGACCAACCGAAACTGTGTGCCATGTACGTGGACAAGAAACTTGGCGGTGTGGAATGCGTACAGACCTTATCACGCCTGAACCGCACCTATCCAGGCAAGGCAGAATCTGGCACCTTTGTATTGGATTTCTTTAATGATCCTGAAGACATTCTTGAGGCCTTCCAGCCTTACTACCAAACCGCAGAACTGGCTGATGTATCGAATCCGGATCAGATCTTTGACCTGTTTGAAAAGCTGAAAGCCAGCAAGATTTTTCTGTGGACGGAAGTCGAGCAGTTTGTAGAAGCCTTTTTTACCAAGAACAAATCCAATGCTGCGATCAGTAATATCTGCAAACCCGCGGTTGAACGCTGGCAGAAACGTTATAGTCAGGCCATCGAAGCCTATAACACCACCCGTGACATGCTGGAACGCTGCAAGAAAACCAATGATGCGGTGCTGATTGCCAATGCCGACAATGCCTTTAAAGAGGCCAAGCTTGAAAAAGACAAGCTGGAAATCTTTAAAAAAGACTTGGGAAGCTTTACTCGTTTTTACGAGTTTATGTCGCAGATCGTGGACTACGATGACAAAGAACTGGAGAAGCTCAGTCTGTATGCGCGTAATCTGCGTCCATTGCTGCGTGAAACCGCAACGAAAGATGATGAGGTGGATCTGAGTAATGTCAGCATGAGCCATTACCGCTTGTCCAAGATCCGTCAGCAGGACATCAAGCTGAAAGAAGATGCCGAAGATTTTAAGCTAGAACCGGGCAATGACCTCGGTGCAGCCAAGCCACGTGACAAGAAAGAAGAGTTCCTGTCACAGATTATAGAGCGTCTGAATGATGTCTTTATCACTGATAACCTAACCGATAAAGACATGCTGAACTATGCCTATACGGTACGTGACAAGCTGGCGGAAAATGAGATTGTGATGAAGCAGATTGCCAACAATACCCGTGAACAAGCCATGCTGGGTGATTTCCCGAAAGCGATGGATGATGCCATTCTTGGCAGTAGTGCTGCACATCAGGAACAGATGATGCAGTTGCTGTCTGATCCGGCGAAAGCCAGCATATTTGCAAGAGTGATCTTTGATATGTTGAGCAGTCCAAGATGACCGCTATATTAACCAAGGGGGTCAGTTTTTAAATGCCGTTAGGGGGGCATTTTTACACTGCCGCTAACAATTTATTACAATCGGGTCAGAAGGCATTCCGCAAACGGCTGGTTAAGCCCAGAAGCCTTTGAACAGAAATATTTTAAGAATTTAGAGGGATTTGTTGTCCACGATACTGTCTAGGATCACTTCAAGCATTTCTGCAAAAGTTGAAGGTTGTATTCCGACAAGTCGTTTAAACTGCTGGCTTGGCAGTGTTTTTACTTTTGAGTAGTTCATGCAACAATGATAACCGAATATGGCTTATTGATCGGTACGAAAAATAATCACTAAATTGGTCGTTTTTTGATTTATGCTAGAGGTCTATGAAAAAAACTACGTAAGCGTCCGCTGAACACACCTTATGAATTCATCCTATAAGCCTTAATTTAGTCCCCACTTAAAAACAAGTGGGGACTAAAATTTATGACTACAAATCACCAGACATCCATCGCATCTCTTGCGAAAAAACGAAGAACATACAGTGCTGAATTTAAACAGCAGATCGTTCAGGCTTGTAAAGCACCGGACGTTTCAATTGCTTCGGTCGCTTTGCAACATGGATTGAATACAAATCTTGTATCCAAATGGATTCGCTTAATTGATGCTAAGCCTGGGAATGATCGCTCACCACTACCGAATAAACCTGCATTTATTGCCTTATCCTGCTCTGCACCACTAGATCCTACTCCTACTGACATGTTAACGGTTCAAATTACTTTACCCCACTCAAAAGCAGAAATTGGCTTGAAATGGCAAGTATCAGAAATATCTGCTTTAGCAGAATTACTCAAGGCACTTGCAACATGATCCGCATTGATGAAATCTGGCTTTCTACCCAACCTCTGGATATGCGAGCAGGGATGGATACTGTCATGGCTCAGGTGGTGAGAGCCTTTGGCTACATTAAACCGCATTGTGCTTACCTGTTCTGTAATAAACGTGGCCATCGTATGAAAGTGTTGGTACATGATGGACTGGGCATCTGGCTGTGTGCCAGGCGTTTGGAACAGGGAAAATTCCACTGGGCTCAAGTTCACCAAGGTGAAACCGTGGCCCTCAGCCCGGAACAGTTACAGGCATTAATCCAGGGTTTGCCCTGGCAGCGCATTGGACGACAGCAAGTGGTCACAATGCTCTAAACTAGCTTGATCCATTCTGCTATTCTCCAAACGTTCTATTTCATTCTCTTCATGACCTCAGGCATACTGGGGTCATGAATACGCTGCCTGACTTAAGCCAACTGACCCATGAACAACTGCTGGAATTCACCAGGCAGTTGGCGATGCAGCATCAGTCTTTGGCACAATCAAACCAGCAATTAGATGCCAAAGTTCAACATCTTTCTATTCTCAACCAAAAATACGAGCATGAACTGGCGCTGTTTAAACAGCACAAATTCGGCAGTAAAAACGAACATCTCACTGCAAAACAAATCCATCTATGGGACGAAGCGGTCGAAGAAGATATCGCAGCCGTTGATCTGGAATTAGAACGATTAAATGCAGATAAAACCGATGCAGGGACACAGAAAGCCACAGTCAACAAACCTAAACGTCGACCACTGCCAGATCATCTACACACCATCCGTATTGAGCATGAACCTGCATCAACCCAATGCAGTTGTGGCTGCCAGTTACGTCGTATCGGCGAAGATGTCAGTGAAAAACTGCATTTCAGACCGGCACAGTTCTATAAGGAACAGCATGTGCGTGGTAAATGGGTCTGTGATCAGTGTGACACCCTGACTCAGCAAGCGATGCCCGCCTATGTGATTGATAAAGGCATTGCTTCACCTGAACTGCTCAGCCATGTGTTGGTATCGAAATATGCCGATCATTTGCCGCTGTACCGTCAGCGCCTGATCTATCAGCGGGCGGGCATTGATCTGTCCAGATCTACTTTATCTGACTGGATTGGTCGCTGCGGTGTGGAACTGGAACCTCTGGCCAATGCCTTAAAACAGGTGGTGCTGCAACAGCGGGTGATCCATGCCGATGAAACGCCGGTCACCATCATGCGGATGGGTGATGATGAGAAAAAACCGAAGAAAGGTTATGTCTGGGCCTATGCCACTACACAGTACAATCCAGTTCAGGCGGTGATCTATGACTTTCAGGATAGTCGTTCAGGCCAGCATGCTGCAGAGTTCTTGAAAGGCTGGCAGGGTTATCTAGTCTGTGATGATTACAGTGGTTATAAAGCACGCTTTAAATCAGGCCAGGTCATAGAGGTGGGCTGCATGGCGCATGCACGTCGTAAATTCCATGAACTGCATGTAACTGGGAAAAGTCAGGTCGCTGAACAGGCATTAGTGCTGATTCAGAAACTGTATGCGATAGAAGCAGAGCTCAGGAAAAAGACCGATGGTACAGCGGAAGACCGCCGCGAATACCGACAACAGCATAGTCAACCAGTGATGCAACAACTATATGAATGGCTCAACCAACATTATCTGACAGTGCCATCGAGTTCTCCCACCGCCAAGGCCATCAATTACACTCTGAAGCGTTGGCCAGCTTTAAGCCGCTATCTGGATGATGGCAATCTACCGATTTGCAATAATTGGATTGAAAATCAGATGCGTCCCTGGGCCTTGGGGCGCAAGAACTGGCTGTTTGCAGGTTCGCTGCGCAGTGGTCAGCGAGCGGCAAACATCATGACGTTAATCCAGTCAGCAAAGCTGAATGGCTTGGATCCGTATGCCTATTTAAGTGATGTGCTGAAAAGGCTGCCGACACACAAAGTGACCCAAATTGAAGAGTTACTGCCACACCGCTGGAAACCTAAATCGAATTAAAAAATAGGCATGGGGTTCAGCGGACGCTTACAAAACTACTACAAGATAGTAATTAAAACTCACATAAAAATAAACTTTATTGGGGATTTTTTACTAACTACTGAATAATTCAAAACAAATCGGATTAATAGAAATATACGAGTTATAAAAACTTTATATCTGTTTTAAAACCTCAATATTCTCGTTAATTTTCTTACCTACCCAAAAATTTGTCCGACCTGCAATAATCAAAATTAGAGGATTTGACGATTTTAGATTTTTATACCAACTGCTATAATCCGTCACAGATGGTTTTGGTACATCTTCTGGATGTGTGTGCCACTCACCTAAATACTGCCATTCACCATTACTTTTTTTGAAAGCATTATCAACAGCCTTTTGGTGATGCTTACTCACACGATCTACCATGAAACGACTTCTAATGTCCCAACGACTAGGCTCAGATAGCGTCCTAATAACAATATGAACACCCCTACGTTCACCAATAAGCACTCCGGCACTTTCTTGGCTAAAATCACTTAATTGACGGTATGACACTAATATATTGACAACCTCAGTGGAGATCACAACTAACGATCGATCCTGAGCTTTAAACACAAGTTCTTTATCAATCATTACAGATGTCACAAAAGTCTTTTTTTCTGATCCAAGTCGGCTTTTTAGTGCGACTGCCCATGAAGATATGTTCTTTATAATTCCAATCTCTTTCATGCTCCAGAGTTGATAAAACTGCTTCTTGAATCAATGCGGCAGTCATAACACTAACTGCTGCATCATACGGTGTGTATGTATTGCCGCATGAGATTTTTTTTTGATTAATATCTAATAGGTTCTCAAAACGTCTATCAACACCGTTTTTATAGAAAGCTGTATCACCACATAGACAATTATAGCAACCATCCAAGCTATCTATAAAGACCTTCGAAGCAATGCCATTTCCATCATTGAATCCATGGATAATGATAGGTTTTTTAGTACCATCGAGCTGACGCACCAACTTCGCTAAGCGTTTTGATACTGGTGCCCGACCAGTAGCATCGATCACAATGTCGTATAGGGACAGATACGGTTTCAAAAGAGGAAACCCACACTTATAAGAATTGATGTTGATTACAAGATGGGTTGAATCTTCAAGCCTATTTTTAAGTGCTTCTGATTTGTACTTACCAAAATCATTACTACTTAATGTGTGACGACTGAAATTGTGTGGACCATACTTATCCTGATCATATAAATCTAAGCTTTTGGTTCCCATACCGGCACCGGCACGAATCAATAGCTCAGCCACATACCCACCAATCGTTCCACAGCCAATTAATGCGATTTTCTTTGTGCGTAGATCTCCAATCTCAGGTCGAGACCGATTGCGGGAAAGAATTGAGTCTTTATCTGACTTCACAAAAGAAATTCTTTGGAACTGATTAAAAGCGTACTTACCTGTAAGGACTGAACTTGCTCGTCCTAAATCGAGTTTACGGCCACCTTTTCCTTTTTTTCTAGAATTGGCATAAGTCGTAAACTGTACTGCTGTTTGATTCAGTTCAAATATCACCCCAAATGTATCTTGCTTATCTACCTCCAAAACAATCAAATGATGTTTATAAGGATGTTCTACAAAATACTTTATCAAATGTGCCTTAGCATTATGATCTACGAGAGATAGCCACTTGAATAAGGCTGGTGCATCTTTAGGAGGCCAATAAACTCCGGAAAGTCGGGTTGGTCTGACTTTGAGGATGAATACATTGAGCTTTTGGGAGTCAAATTCCTTGAGAGATCTCTGGCTAAGCCATTTCTCTTGAATATCTTTATCTTGTATCCCAAACAAAATAGATTCGAGGCAATCAGATCCATCAGTAGATATGTTTCGAGTTAGATAAGCTACTTCACCATTCAGTGCATTTAAATCTGACAGAGCATAGGTCACTCTCTCAGCTTTCCAATAGGCTACAAACTCACCCTCTAATTCAGTTTGGTCTACATGGCCGTTTTCTAATGATTTTATGGAGTTGTCTAAGGTGATTTGGATCTGATAATCTACAGTCTTATACAAATTCCCAATATCATTCGGGTCCCAATCTGCTTCTAGTTGTTCTACATAGCAAAGATAACCAGCATTATTGACGTGAGGAAGCAGGACATCTTCAAGTTGTTCAGGTTTACTGATGATGTGCGCCCACGGCAAGATTGTATATGCATCATAGCCAAACTCTAACGCAATGGTAAAAGGACCCTTAGATGTAGAATATTCTTTGTAAGCGTCCGCTGAACACACCTTATGAATTCATCCTATAAGCCTTAATTTAGTCCCCACTTAAAAACAAGTGGGGACTAAAATTTATGACTACAAATCACCAGACATCCATCGCATCTCTTGCGAAAAAACGAAGAACATACAGTGCTGAATTTAAACAGCAGATCGTTCAGGCTTGTAAAGCACCGGACGTTTCAATTGCTTCGGTCGCTTTGCAACATGGATTGAATACAAATCTTGTATCCAAATGGATTCGCTTAATTGATGCTAAGCCTGGGAATGATCGCTCACCACTACCGAATAAACCTGCATTTATTGCCTTATCCTGCTCTGCACCACTAGATCCTACTCCTACTGACATGTTAACGGTTCAAATTACTTTACCCCACTCAAAAGCAGAAATTGGCTTGAAATGGCAAGTATCAGAAATATCTGCTTTAGCAGAATTACTCAAGGCACTTGCAACATGATCCGCATTGATGAAATCTGGCTTTCTACCCAACCTCTGGATATGCGAGCAGGGATGGATACTGTCATGGCTCAGGTGGTGAGAGCCTTTGGCTACATTAAACCGCATTGTGCTTACCTGTTCTGTAATAAACGTGGCCATCGTATGAAAGTGTTGGTACATGATGGACTGGGCATCTGGCTGTGTGCCAGGCGTTTGGAACAGGGAAAATTCCACTGGGCTCAAGTTCACCAAGGTGAAACCGTGGCCCTCAGCCCGGAACAGTTACAGGCATTAATCCAGGGTTTGCCCTGGCAGCGCATTGGACGACAGCAAGTGGTCACAATGCTCTAAACTAGCTTGATCCATTCTGCTATTCTCCAAACGTTCTATTTCATTCTCTTCATGACCTCAGGCATACTGGGGTCATGAATACGCTGCCTGACTTAAGCCAACTGACCCATGAACAACTGCTGGAATTCACCAGGCAGTTGGCGATGCAGCATCAGTCTTTGGCACAATCAAACCAGCAATTAGATGCCAAAGTTCAACATCTTTCTATTCTCAACCAAAAATACGAGCATGAACTGGCGCTGTTTAAACAGCACAAATTCGGCAGTAAAAACGAACATCTCACTGCAAAACAAATCCATCTATGGGACGAAGCGGTCGAAGAAGATATCGCAGCCGTTGATCTGGAATTAGAACGATTAAATGCAGATAAAACCGATGCAGGGACACAGAAAGCCACAGTCAACAAACCTAAACGTCGACCACTGCCAGATCATCTACACACCATCCGTATTGAGCATGAACCTGCATCAACCCAATGCAGTTGTGGCTGCCAGTTACGTCGTATCGGCGAAGATGTCAGTGAAAAACTGCATTTCAGACCGGCACAGTTCTATAAGGAACAGCATGTGCGTGGTAAATGGGTCTGTGATCAGTGTGACACCCTGACTCAGCAAGCGATGCCCGCCTATGTGATTGATAAAGGCATTGCTTCACCTGAACTGCTCAGCCATGTGTTGGTATCGAAATATGCCGATCATTTGCCGCTGTACCGTCAGCGCCTGATCTATCAGCGGGCGGGCATTGATCTGTCCAGATCTACTTTATCTGACTGGATTGGTCGCTGCGGTGTGGAACTGGAACCTCTGGCCAATGCCTTAAAACAGGTGGTGCTGCAACAGCGGGTGATCCATGCCGATGAAACGCCGGTCACCATCATGCGGATGGGTGATGATGAGAAAAAACCGAAGAAAGGTTATGTCTGGGCCTATGCCACTACACAGTACAATCCAGTTCAGGCGGTGATCTATGACTTTCAGGATAGTCGTTCAGGCCAGCATGCTGCAGAGTTCTTGAAAGGCTGGCAGGGTTATCTAGTCTGTGATGATTACAGTGGTTATAAAGCACGCTTTAAATCAGGCCAGGTCATAGAGGTGGGCTGCATGGCGCATGCACGTCGTAAATTCCATGAACTGCATGTAACTGGGAAAAGTCAGGTCGCTGAACAGGCATTAGTGCTGATTCAGAAACTGTATGCGATAGAAGCAGAGCTCAGGAAAAAGACCGATGGTACAGCGGAAGACCGCCGCGAATACCGACAACAGCATAGTCAACCAGTGATGCAACAACTATATGAATGGCTCAACCAACATTATCTGACAGTGCCATCGAGTTCTCCCACCGCCAAGGCCATCAATTACACTCTGAAGCGTTGGCCAGCTTTAAGCCGCTATCTGGATGATGGCAATCTACCGATTTGCAATAATTGGATTGAAAATCAGATGCGTCCCTGGGCCTTGGGGCGCAAGAACTGGCTGTTTGCAGGTTCGCTGCGCAGTGGTCAGCGAGCGGCAAACATCATGACGTTAATCCAGTCAGCAAAGCTGAATGGCTTGGATCCGTATGCCTATTTAAGTGATGTGCTGAAAAGGCTGCCGACACACAAAGTGACCCAAATTGAAGAGTTACTGCCACACCGCTGGAAACCTAAATCGAATTAAAAAATAGGCATGGGGTTCAGCGGACGCTTACTATTCTTTAAGATATATAAGGAATTTATCGTCTATGTCAGCTAATGCTTCATATTTTTGACGTTGCCTGATTGCTAAGTGTTGATACCCGCAATCAAGCATTACTGAATGTAATTCTGACACTCGATCAGCCACTCTTCATTGAAGTGCTGATGATGGCAGCCTCTTTAGCTTTTAGTGGATTGCTTTCATAAGCTGGGGCAGCTGCCTGAGACACAATAAGGCTTAAATCCTGAACACGGTCGCCGTACTCACCATTTAGAATATTCAAAGCATCTTGTTTAGTATAGGCTGCATATGCAGATTCAAGTGAAGTTACCAGTTCCTCTAACTTCGTGATAACTTCCTTGTGCTTAGCTTCATGCTCATAGTGCGGAGGAAACAATGGACGCTCATCATTTTCATCAGGACTTTCAACCCCGTTACGGAAAGTATTTGGAAGCTTTCTTGCTACAGTCAGCATCAACAATCCGAAATCTTTAGGATCTACATAAGTACGATCCAGAATATCTACTACTGCCGCCATCAGTGAAATGGATGATGGGCCATTACTTTCTTTCCAATCACCAGCATCACGCCATGCTTTAAGAATACGGCATACTTTTCGTAAATGCTGACCTGTACGTTGGCAAGCATCTTGAAACCATAAGTGAACATCTTTAGGATCACTTTTAATCCATTTTGCATCGTCTTTACGTACCGCTAGATTTACGCAGTCTGTCTCAAGCTGATCATAGAGTGCATGATCAGCAGCTGCAACTCCATCATACATTTCAGCAAAGATTTGAGAAGCCGCAGCCTTTCGTAACAGAACATCTTTTTCCAAGAACTTTTCGTATGGGATCGCATACATTGGTACGTCAATATGGACACTCTTTGCAGGGATCTTAATACGACCACATGTATCCTTAGCCTCAAATGACCATCCATGACGTTCAGAAGCCAAAGATTTAAGTGAGGCATCTACCAATAGCAATAATAGTTGATGTGCAATTGCCGGTTTATCTTCAAAGAACTGCATTGGCAGGTATGTACCGTCATCAATATCCATTTCTTGTGTAGGCTTATATGGCCGATTCAACGTATCATACATGAAGCTACCTTGGGTCCAAAAACGTGGGTTTAGCTTCAAAAATTCTGCTTTTAGATCTTCCGATAGATCCATAATCAATTCAGATAGAATCTTTTGATCATCTGGTGATAGATACTTAAAATTTGTACCAACAAACTCGGCACGAAAAGATAGAGCTGTATAGTGATGCTTAGATGACTTTACAAGCTGTTTGGCTTCATCAAAAACATCCCGTGTACGTTCACGTACGATATGACGTAATGCTTTAAGACCATCTTTATCATGATCATCAAGGATCAACTGACCGATCAATCCAGTATCACGATTAGTATAGTAGCTGTGAAAATTCCAAGTCATGCTGCATTCCCCTATTATTGTGTATCGGCTATAAATGGTTTAACTGGTTTTAGGAAGAATTTCCGCAATTCGGGATCTTCAGTATAACGTTCAGCACCTAACTTCTTACCCATTCCACGAAGTGCATCTAAACTGCTAGAAGTTGCGTTATCCAAAGTGATTTCGGAGGCTGCTTCATTCGGTATGGTTGCATCAATTTCAACATAATTTTTTTCAATATTGTGTGCTTTAAATTCACGTAATAGCATAAAACGCTGTAGATGTTGGTTAGCAGTCATAGTAGTTAATACTATGCGCTCCCCCATATTCCATAGCCCCAAATAACCTTTACCACATTTTTTGGAAAGTGTATCTGGACTGATGCAGTAATCTTCACTCAACGTACCGATGTTCAAGACTTTCACATCTTTAGGCTCGGCATTAGGGAAATCAGTATTCATATCGATTAAAACTTCACGGATACCAACAAAACTTGGATTGTTTGCTACCAACCCACCATCGGCAAAGTAATGACCTAATTTTTCAATATAATGAGGTTTAAAATAGGTCGGGGCAGCTGATGTTGCCATTGCTGCATCAATAAGCCGAATTTCACGGTCAAAGGTGAACATCGGATTATGTGGCGTTTTAAAAAACTTCGGCCTACCAGTAGACAAGTTGACTGAGGTGATCATTACCCGTTTATTGAGATCTTCAAATTTAATTGAATCACCAATCATATTTTTAACTGTTTCGTACAAGGGCTCACTTTCATAGATTGAACGCCGCAGTAGATTCCACCATTTTTTTTGTTTAAAACGCTTTAACGGAAAGATATGCTGTGCATTGTCCTCGAAAGCTTGTTTTAATTCCCGGGCACTTTTGCCACTTGCTAAACCAAGTGCCAGAATACCGCCGATAGATGTGCCGGTAATTAAGTCAAAATAGTCACCAATTTTGACATTTTCACGTTTTTCGCGTTTCTCAATGATTGATTCAAGTTCAGCAAGCAAGGTGATGGTAAATAACCCCCGCACGCCTCCACCATTTAAGGCTAATACTTTAATCAAATTTGACTGTTCTGCCAGTGAATCTACCGTTCCTGTTGTCATTATTTTCTCTTATTTATCAAGTATTTTTTATATTGTGCTAAAAATATAAATTTCAAGGGAGACTAGAGTAATAATTTTTATTTATAATCGCATAATTAATGGGCCATATCTCCGCTAAATTAAACATTATATTCCACTTAAGTTGATTTATCTTAGTGGGTTAGCAATGTATGATTTTAATCATCAATACACTACACATTTGTTAATGTAATAAAAATCGATCAGAAATATGGAAGGTTACTAACTTTTACAATATCTGAATAGCCACTCTTTACTCGGTAATCCGCCCATAAATAACCGAAGTTAAAAGTAGAGGTTAAGCAGCCATTAGAGGTGGCTTTCCTTTGCAGGCTTGATGTGGCCTTTCATGGTTGTAATGCCACAACCAGTTTGTTGCATAATCTTGCACTTCATCCAAAGTATCAAATAAATGTTTGCTCAGCCAACCATAACGTATGGTTCGATTATAACGTTCAACATATGCATTCTGTTGTGGTTTGCCTGGTTGAATATATTCAATACGAATACCTTGTTCGGTTGCCCAACGTACAAATTCGTTACTGATAAACTCTGGTCCATTGTCGCATCGGATCACTAAAGGCTTTTCCCGATATTCCAGTAACTGATTGAGTGTTCGAATCACTCGCATTGCTGGCAATGAGAACCCTACCTCAATCGCTAAACCTTCACGACGGTAATCATCAATCACATTCAATAATCGGAACTTACGACCATCAGCAAGCTGATCGTGCATGAAATCTAATGACCAAACCTGATTTGCACGGATTGGCTCTTTCAGTGGTTCAGGTGCATGCCTTTTCAGCCTTCTTCTTGGTTTAATGCGCAGATTTAATGCCAATTCACAGTAAATACGGTAAACACGCCTTGCGGAGCAGTGCTCCTCATTCCAAGCGTAATTTTCAACATGGCGTAAATAAGAGAAACACAGACCAAAACCCCAATCGGTGTTTTCCTCAGTCAGCTCAATGAGTGCATTATCATCACTATGTTTAGACTGATAACGGTAGCAGGTTTCACTGATGCTAAATGCACGGCAAGCTAGTCGAATGCTAATAGCATGCAGTGCTACTGCCTGTTGTGCCATCTGACGCCGGTGAGATGGCTTCACCACTTTTTTGACATCGCTTCCTGGATGATCTCTGCCTTTAATCGTTCCTCAGCATACATCTTTTTAAGTCTGGTATTTTCTGCTTCCAACTCTCTGAGTCGAGCCATTAATGATGTATCCATACCACCATATTTGGCACGCCATTTATAGAAAGTAGCATTACTCATACCGTGTTCACGACAAAGGGCAGCTACGGGTGTCCCAGATTCAGCCTGCTTCAAAATGGACATGATCTGGCTGTCAGTGAATTTAGATGTTTTCATGCAGAATCTCCTGCTCGTATCTTAAGAAAAATTCTACTTTTAGATCCTATTATTTTTAGGGGGATTACCAGTTAGAGAACATAAATCCAACGAGCAGACAGCTCGTTGGATTTATTTAGCTTATATCAACCGTATAGGTGTTCAATTCGCACAGTAGCTCTATCCCCATCTACACGCATCCAATAGTCAGTACCGTAAAGATGTGCCTTTAAACGATTTAACCTTGGAGCAATGCCAGACTGATTGATGTCGTAAAAGTTTGAATGCTGCCCTTGGAACATTGGAGCTATACCAGCATTCATTGATGGCACGTCACCATAAGAAATACTGTGAGTAATCGTATTTTCAAAAAATGGACTGAGAGATTGAAATAATTGAGAATCTGCCCAATCATCTATATCTGTAAATTCTTTTTTCACAAAGAAAATCAGTCTTTTACTTATATCACCAACAATATCGATCTCATTTTTAGACAGAATGCCAATCACATCGTTTGAATCTTTGTTCAGCCAGACCGCTTTTATGATTGGCTTTACAAGATCAGCCAACATTTCATTCTCCGTTTGATCCTTGAATTGTTCATCGCCGAATTGAGGCATTCTCCCTGAAGCTGTTTTTAATTGAACAACAATAGAGTGAACTTCGAATCTTGGAGATTCATCGATTATTGTATCGATAAAGCGATTGATATCCCCTTGAGATTTTACATACATGGCTCGCCAAGAGTTAAATATGGTGGTGCTGTTTCGCGTACCACATCGAACCTTAAAGTCTGAAAAACAGGTATCTACAGCTTTTTCATAGTATTCACGATTTATAAACTGACCACTGGAAAGTTGGTGTGCAGTCAAGGTCTCAGCCATGAGTTTGATCAAAGGATTGACCGTCATATTCCTAAAGCGTCCATTCACAAAGGGATTAAAGGTGTAATCGTGTATAACTGGTATCACTAATTGCCCCAACTTGGTTAGGTATAAATCAGGAAACCCAGTTGGCATCCCAGTGGGTTGATGCGTAAATATTTTTAGGTTCTTTGCTGAACGTATTTTTTTTGCCATGGTGTTATACATTGAAAGTGCAACTGGCTGTATATGCGGTGGATAATTTGTAAATCCTCGATTTCCAGCTTTGGTCACATGATTCAGCATTTCCAGAGAATCAAATTGTTCTTGGGCAGTTAAAATATCGCGGGCATGGATTGGCATGAGTGTCTCCCATATCATAAGCATGATTTAAAAATTTAAATTGAGTTGCTGAGCATATTTACGTGGACGACCAGCATTTGATGTGTTTTCTGGAACTTCGCCGAGTTGGAAGCCTCGTGCGCCTTTCATATTGGTAAAATCAAACAGCTGTGAGGTTTTGCAAATGTAATCAAAGGTTTTATACAGATACCTCAGTTTTTCAGTATCTGCATAATGAACCATGCCAATTGCACAGTGACGATAAGAATCCTTTTTCATGTTGCAGATATAGCTTGTACCTTGGCCCTGTGTGACTTTGTTCCACAATTTGCCAATGCCTTGAGCGAGGGTAATATCTTCTAAATTTTTATTCCCGTTGAACAGAAAGTAGCAGTGCACATGAAACCCAGTACGGACGGTATATTCGAAGCGAAAGATATAACCCACAAGCATTTTCATGACTGGATTATTCCGTTTGTTATTCAGCAGCTTTTGAGTACATGCTTTGATATAAGCCAGATCATGCTTGGAGCGAATTTCTTTCAGGCTATAAGCATTTTTCAGTAAAGTCTGTTGATCTCGCATAAGGGATAAATCCATTCGCACGACCAACAACCTAGAGTAGACTTCCAGCAATTGTTGAATGTATCCAACGCAAACCATTTTCATCTTTTTACAATGGTTATTTTGGTCACGGACTTTTTTTTTGACTTTAGGATCGTTCATATACGACTTAATCAATTCTACAAAGTGTAGAAAGGCATCAACAAACGGCTGAATAACTTCAAGGTGATGTGATGATCCAATGCCTTGAGTTGCCAGTTCATTGAATTCATCTTGAGTAAGTTGAGATCGAGCATGATCAAACGCAAGACAGGCCATACCAGGCTCTATCTCTGGAGGTGTGTATGCATGAAGCAGTTCAAAGAAACTTTGCATTAAAGGTTCAATGGGTTTTGCAAATTTACGAAAAAACGATCAGTTAAACCGTGCTGTTTTACAGTTAATATCTTAACAATAGGGGTTTTACACTTCAGAACAGCTTGCACAAACTCAATTTTCTGCAATATCGGCATAACGATATTGTCTAGATGATGGATGACAACTCTCTGGTTTTCACCGTGATTCAGTATTGTGTGTTGATGATCAAATTTCGCTTGCTCTAGAAGCTCATGATCAAACATCGTAAACAGTCCAGCTGTATTGGATAATTTGGGTTTAGTCATGTCTCAGCCTTGAATTAAATGGAATTGACTTAAAAACACAACGATTAAGTAAAGCTTTCCCTTGGACACTGTGCTAAGGCAGTGTCCATGCGGGAATATCATTCGGTTAAGTGATAGATGTTTTCAGTACTTGTATTTATATGAACATTGATCCAATCATTCAAATTGTATTAAATACATTTAAATAATTGAATAGTATATAAATGATATAAATACCGTAATCCAAACCTATAGCGAATCCGAAGAGCTAAACTCAAAAGTTGCGCGAATCGTGCATGTTTTTGAGAAACTGCTTGTACAGAATTAGCTCACCGAAGCAGCTCGATTTCGGCTGGACATTTTGTTTCTAATCCATTCCTCAACTTCGCTGAGTAACCAACGTGAAGCTCTATTTAGCTTAATTGGTTTTGGAAAATCAGGGTCGTAACGTTTCGAGCGCGGGTTTAGCCGGTCATAAATGGATGACCGAGATAAACCAATCAGTTTGATAAGCTCATGAAGTCTAAGCATTTGGATAGTAGCGATTGATGTGTTCATTTTTACTCCTTGTAGATTAGTTTTGGACTAATCAAGGAAAAAATAAAACATTAGAGATCACTAAAAGTTCGTCAACGGGGGAAATGATAAAGATATGCTAGGATTTTTTATTAACTATGCATTTTTCCTTGAGTTTTTCTTTCAGGTCGGGCCTTTCATTTAGGTAAGCCTTGCTTCTTTCAAAAGGGGCATCTGGATTATTAAAAGTTTCTAGTTCATGTTTTAAAGTTTTAATTCTACTTTCAATATTCTCTTTCCTCTCATTAAATGATTCAAACTGTGCTTGAAAATCAGTAAGATTCTGCGATGAATAGAATGACGTAGATGAAATAGGTTTGCCTTGCTTAAGTAACGATATTTGTTCAGCAACAGATAAAGGTATAATAGCTTTGCGAGGATCAAAGATTAAACATGACTCATGCCTGTCTATCATAAATTTTAGAAAATTTTCTAGCCAGTTAATTTCATTTTGAATTGATTGAAGAATTACCTTTGGCACTCTTCGATCTAAGTCTTTGTATACTTGCTTTAAATTACTAAATTTTCGACCTCTATAATTCTGAATATAGTTTTCCACAAAGTTGTAAAAGGGTTGTTTGCGTATGCGCTGAAAATTATAGGTGTTGAAGGACTTGGAAATCCCTTGTTCTAAAAAGTGCCTTAAAATTTGGGGGAGGTTTTTCTGATTCATGCAATCTGCATGTGATGAATAAGCAGTTCGAATGGCTTTGAGTTCAGTTTGAATATTTTCTAAAGCATTAGCTTTAAGTGAGAATCTAAATTGACGAATAGCTTGAAGTACTTCGTGATAATGTTTGGGGCGATATTCGAAATCAAGCTTTGCAACTTGATCATTCCCATCTTGATCTGGAAAAAATACCTTAACAGGTTTGTTACAAAGTCTTTTTATTTTATCTTCTTCCGACTCTTTGAAATGACCTTCGTCAATTAAGGTATATATTGCCTTCCTTAAATCTTCTTCATTAGATGCCATGAGGATAGATTTATGGAAACTCAAAAATGGAGACGAGCGGATTTTGTCAAAAATAAATTTTTCTAGTGCATTCACTATCAGTATTTGTTCTTGTAGTTGAGAACTTGGCATAAATACTCCTTAAATAACCCCTTAACTTCTGTACAGACTTAGCCATTTTTATGTACAGACTTAATAATTAATATATTTCTTATCAGCATCTTACAAGATGATTCATGAAATATTAGATTTGTGCAAAATGAATTTAATTAGATGAATTCGATGAACTTGGGACATTCATCTTTAGAATCACGGGGTTTAACAGCACACGAACGTTGGCCACACGGCTCAACTACCACCTACTGCCGTATCAAGTACCAGCCACTACAGTCAACCGTTTATGTGGTTCATCATTGGATGCAGTCGCTATGGCGGCACGTGCTATTAAGGCAGATGAAGCTGATTTGATCATCGCTGGCGGTGTAGAAGGCATGTCGCGTGCACCTTATGTGATGGGTAAAACAGACACAGCTTTTGGACGTAGCCAAAAAATTGAAGATACTACTATGGGTTGGCGCTTTATCAATCCTAAACTCAAAGCACTGTGTGTTGTAGAAAGCATGCCACAGACAGCAGAAAATGTGGCGGAACAATTCAATATTAACCATGCCGATCAGGATAACTTTGCTTTAGAAAGTCAAAAAAGAACAGTATCTGCACAAATCAAAGGCTTTTTTTTCGCATGAAATCGTGCCTGTATTAATTCCACAGCGCAAAGGCGATGATGTCTTGATTGAGAATGATGAACATCCGCGTTCATCCACTACCTTAGAGGGGAGGGGCTGAGCAAACTAAAGCCAGTTGTCAAAGCGAACGGCACTGTTACTGGGGGGAATGCTTCCGGCATTAATGATGGGGCTGCTGCAGTGCTTATTGCTTCTGATCAGGCGGTAGAGAAATATGGATTAACACCACGAGCAAAAATTATCGGTGCAGCTGTTGTAGGTCTTGAACCGCGTATTATGGGTTTTGGTCCTGCTCCAGCTATTCAAAAGCTTTTAAAGCAAACAGGTCTAACTTTAGATCAAATGGACGTGATCGAGTTAAATGAAGCTTTTGCGGCGCAGGCTCTGGCTTGTACTCGGGATTTGGGGCTAAAAGATCTCGATCCAAGGGTGAATCCTAATGGTGGGGCGATTGCTTTGGGGCATCCGCTGGCGCATCAGGTGCCCGATTGGTGACTACGGCTTTGAATCAATTAGAGAATATGCCTACCCTTTTGTTAGCTAATCGGGTTTTCTTGAAATATACCCATTTGCAGTGATATAAAGATAAAGCATTTACAGTTAATGTCTTCTCCATAATTTGATGGAAAAATTCAGATCATGAATGAAGCCATCATTGTTTAAATTGGGGACAGCAATGAATTTTTATTCACAACCATTACTTCTTAGTGCCCTTATTCTTGGGATTATGCAAGGGGCTTACGCAGCCACACCTGAAATAGAGCTTGCTAATAAAGAAAATGAACGGATCCAACAGAATCAGCAAGACCGCTTGCGTTATGAGCAGGAACAGCTGCTTCAATCTGCCAAACCGCCTTCACGTATTGAAATTGCACCGCCCGAGTCTAAAAACATAGAAAAAGGGCCATGTTTAAATATTACCGCAATTCATGTAGAGGGAGCTGCCGTAATTGCGCAGCGTGAAATCCGCAAAGTCACACAGCCCTATGAAAATAGCTGCATAGATGCCCAACGCATTGAAGAAATTATGGGGAAATTGACCGCGCTATATTTAAGCAAAGGTTATGCAGCTGCACGTTTTTATCTGCCTGAACAGGACCTGAAAACAGGGACACTTAAGCTGCGTGTTGAGGAAGGAAAATTAAGCCAGTTACAGCTGACTGAACGCGCTAAAGGTACCATGTCATTAAAAACAGCCATTATTGGGGCTGAAGGCAAGCCGCTAAATTTAAGAGATTTAGAACAGGCACTGGATCAAATTAACAAGCTTCAATCCAACAATGCCACCATGAATATTTATCCGGGTGAGAAAACCGGTGAAAGTATTGTGGTATTTGACAATGAACCTTCAAAACGCTGGAACGGCTATTTTAGTTATGACAACAAAGGGCAGGATTCAACCGGACGCAATC
Organism: Acinetobacter sp. SCLZS86; assembly: GCF_021560715.1. Lineage (NCBI taxonomy): Bacteria > Pseudomonadati > Pseudomonadota > Gammaproteobacteria > Moraxellales > Moraxellaceae > Acinetobacter > Acinetobacter sp. SCLZS86. The sequence goes on along the minus strand of NZ_CP090864.1, from coordinate 2,070,620 downwards.
AGGCGGCTTTGGGCTTAGGCATAGACAATATTTTTGGCTTGAATGATTTACTGAATCTTTCTTATAACCGTTCTTTGCCATTTAATAACAATCGTCAGGATTCATTTTCCAGCAGTGTTTTTTATGCCGTGCCATTAGGTTATCAAACCTTAAGTCTGAATGCATCGCGTTCGGAATATGACTCAACATTACAGACTCAGTTTAACCAGCTGCATTCAAGCGGTGAGACCAATACCTATACAGTACGTTTAGATAGTTTGCTTTATAGGGGATTCAACAACCAGCTGCGAGCAAATATTGGTCTGACCCATAAAGATACGGCTGCATTTTTAGAAGACATTAAGTTGGATGTCAGTAGCCGAAAACTGTCGGTACTGGATATCGGTTTAAGTTACAGCGACATGCTTTTGACTGGTGTAGTCAATGCCAATGCCGGCTACAGCCGCGGTTTAAAACTGTTTAATGCACTAGAAGATGCAGCAGATTTTCCTGCTGAAATGCCAAAAGCGCAATTTGAAAAATTGACTTACGGTTTGAGTTATTTCAAGCCATTTCAGGCTTTAGGGCAAAATTTCAGTTTTTCTTCTAATTTTTCCGGCCAATATGCATTGGATACGCTATATGGCTCAGAGCAATATTCCATTGGCAGCCTGTACAGTGTCCGCGGCTTTAACCAAAGCTCACTCAGCGGTGACAGCGGCTACTCATTTAAAAACGATCTGAATTTGAACAAGGTCTATAGCTTAAGCAATGGTCCGCTGATTGCGCGCCATTATGTCGGTTTCGATTACGGAAAAGTGGAAAACAAAGAAAATTCCAGCCAAGTTGGGGAACTGGCGGGTGTAAGTGCAGGTACTGCGTTTAATTTCAAAAATGTTGCGCTTGAGCTGATTGTTACGCAGCCAGTCTTGAAGCCAAACTTTATGAAAAAACCAGATACGGACTTCTTCTTTTCAACCACATTCACATTTTAAGGAGATGTGGAAATGAACCATATTTATAAAACAATTTGGAATAAAACAAAAAATGCGTTTGATGTTGTAGCTGAAAATGTAAGTTCAAAAGGCAAAAAAACGGCAGGCAGCAAATCGGGTGCTGAAAATGGGACTGAACGAACAACACATTTTCTTGCGGTACTAACACCGCTGGCTGCCATGCTGTTTGTACAGTCAAGCTTGGCAGAAGTGATTGTAGGTGATACCAATACGCAAGTTCGCAATGCCAATAACGGTGTGCAAATTATTGATATCGCGACAGCCAATGCGGCCGGAATTTCGCATAACCGCTACCTAAACTATAACGTAGATAAAACTGGTCAGGTCTTAAATAACGCTGCGCAATCAGCAACCCAGCTGTCAGTCATGACTGAACTGGCTGGCAAAATCATGACCAATGCCAATTTAAATACCAGCGCCAAAGTGATTTTGAACGAAGTCACAGGCGCAAACCGTTCTGCATTAAATGGTTATATAGAAGTTGCTGGCGCCAAAGCGGATGTGATCTTGGCGAACCCATACGGGATAACCTGTTCTGGCTGCGGTTTTATTAATACAGACAGAGCGACATTAACTACAGGCACCCCAAAGTTTAGCCCTGACGGAAACATTACCGGTTTTAACATTACACAAGGCAATATTTCTATTGCAGATAATGGTTTGAATGCCAACAGCACTGGCCTACTTCGTTTGCTGTCCAGAAACCTAAGTATTGATGGACAAGTCAATGCACAGCAGCTGGAAGCGGTGACAGGCGCCAATGCATATGACTACACAACAGGGAAAGCCACAGCGATTGCAGGTACAGATGCTGCTGGGCAATATGCTATTGATTCAACCCTGTTGGGAGGTCTTTATGCAAATCGCATTAGCCTGATTTCTACTGAACAGGGTGTTGGCGTGCGTATGGCGGGTGATGCGGCTGCCAGCGCTGCAGACTTCACCTTGAGTGCCGCCGGTGATATTCAGCTGAATAATAAAATTAATGCCAAACAGGCAATTGATATACAGAACAGCTCTGCACAGCAGCAAAAATTAAATATTCAAGGCGGATTAACAGCAAACAGCATTGCAATTGGTGATGTGAATGCGCAAAAGTTCAATGTGGATGTTGCAGGTGGTACGCTATATGCTGGCAGCACGCTTGATCTTCAAAGTCAGGCATTTAACGCTAATAGTGCCAAAATTCAGGCCAAAGATGCGTTGAAATTAAATGCCAATGCAGATATTGCCTTGCAAAATACAGCTATTGATGCAGCTGACTTGCAAATGAAATCCAATGCATTCACCGCGCAGGATTCACAGCTGAAGTCGGCTCAAAATTTAAATATTCAAACTGCGCAAGACTTAAAATTTAAAAATACAGATGCAGAAGTCCAAAATAATATCGTTTTAAATACTGCCAATGGCAATATGGAACTGGCTGGTGGTAAACTGAAAGCCGGTAATGCTTTAGATCTGAAAGCTAATCAGTTGTCCTTTAGTGCACAAACCTCGGCTGCAAATACCGATATTCAGGTTCAGCAGTTCACGCTAGATGAAAATGGTCTGATCGTCAGTCAAAACAATACAGCTATTACAGCATCTAATGCTGACCTTTTGGGCCAGCTATATAGTTCAGCAGCCAATTTAAATATTAGCGGGACCTTGAACAGCGGTAATAATACCCTTATTTCTGTTCAGAATTTAAATACGGTAAATGCCAAAGACCTAAACTTAAAAGGTTTATGGGAAGCGGGCAATTTAACCCTAACCGCTTTAAATTCCCTGCAGCAGGCTGGTGCTGTCTATGCACAAAATAATTTGCTGCTGAATGCAAATGCTATAAATTTAACTGGCGCAGTTCAGGCTGGAGCTAAACTGAATGCAAATGCAGTGCAGCAGCTGACTGTAGATAGCCAGGCACAGCTGTTTGGTTCAGACAGCATTGAGCTTTCAGCAGATGCAATTCAGCTGGATGGTTATGCCGGAGCAGAAAATTCAATGACTGCAATTACAGCCAACAATCTGGCGACAGGCAGCACTGCACGGTTGGAAACCAACGGCTTACTTACATTGCAGTCTAAAAATGCAGATGTTGACTTGCAAGGCAAAACCTATGCGCAAACACAGTCTATTTCAGCCCGGAAAAACATTAATATCGCTGCCGGTGCTGCGGTCACCACCGTAGGCAATTTAAACATTACGGCGGATACTTTAAACAATACAGGGGCGGTAAATACACAGCAGCTCACCAAAGCCCAGCTGAAAAAATTAAATAACCAAGGCAGTCTGATTTCAGACAAATTTGAACTGAGTACGCTGGATAGCGTAAACAATAGCGGCAAACTCATTTCCAATCAGGATTTAGAGCTAAACACAGCAGCCTTGACCAACGCTCAGAATTCAATTCTTGCCGGCAACAAAAACCTGAACCTGCATATAAACGGTACAGATTTTAATAACCAGGGTACTGTTACTGCGATGGGCAGTCTGTTATTAGACGCTGCGCAAATAAATACAGTGAATAATGGTTCGCTTTCGGCTGGAAACCAGCTGACGATTGATACACAGTCACTAGGCAATGCCGGCAAATTAAATGCTTCTGCTGTTAACATCAGCGCATCTGAGGTGAATAACAGTGCAAGCATTATTGGCAGTACTTTACAAATTAATGCAGCTAAAAAAGCAGACAGTAATATCATCAATAGCGGAGAAATCTATGCAGCGAATCAAGCAGATTTAACCGTATCAGATAAGATTGACAACACGGGCTATATTTACACGGTAAATAATCAAAATGCTGGCGCCCTGAATTTAACCGCACAGCAGCTGTTAAATGGCAATAAAGGAATTATCAGTACCAATAATCTGCTGTTAAAGACAGATGAAATTGTCAATGCTGGACAAATTTCTGCAGATTCGGCAGTGATTGAAGGCAAGACTTCTTTGCAAACAACATTGACCAATACCGGGAAAGCATTATCTAATACTGGTATATATCTTTATAACTCGTTAAATGCAAAAAACTTGAGTAGTTTGAATAACTCAGGTGATGTTTATGTGAATTTAAACGCTTCAGACAGTCTGTCTGAAATTTCGGTAGCAGACCTGATAAACAATTCAGGTGCATATTTATATTTGGGCAATAACGCAAGTTTTAACCAGACAGGTTTAGTTTCAAAAAATGCCGGTGAAATTTATGTTCAAGGAAATGGCTCGGTACCACTAAAAACCTCAATCAACTTTACAAAATTAGATAATAGTGGTGGTACGCTCAATGTTGATGCTGCGACACTGAATTTTTCGAATAATTATCAGCATACCGGTAAGCTGAATGCGATGAACAGTGCAGCTGTCAATGCCAAAGCAGAGTTTACCAACAGCAGTACTGGAGACGTGAACCTGTATGATTCTGATCTGAATGCAAATAGCTTAACCAATAACAATCAGATCAAAACCTCGGGTGTGTCTAAAATTGCAGCCGAAACCAAGCTGGTAAATAACAAGCTGATTCATTCTGCCGGTTCCTTGTTTATTGATACGGCAGCTTTAACCAATGCTGCAAAGTCAGGCATTATTTCTTTAAATAATTTGTTGATCAATACTCAACGCAGTGATGTAAATACCATCACCAACTTTGGTGATGTTTATGCTGCTGCATATCTGGTGCTGGGTAATGAAAACAGCAAGAAAACCAATGTTTATAATAAAATGAACAGTAATCAGTCTCAGGTTTCTGGTGGCAATTTGCAGGCTGGAAATGGGATAGAAGTTTACGGACATGATTTTGAAAATAATTATAATGTTTTAGTCAATAATGGCGATATTAATTTAGCGCTGAGCGGAAAGTTCTTGAATGAACGGACCTATTATGGCGATAAAATTAATATTACTGAAACGTGGAACACACCGAAGATGTACCTAACCAGTGATAATGACTGGGGCCATGAATCTTTTGATGATAGTGCGAGCAATACAGTTATTTATACCACTCAAGTTGCAATTAAAGGCGGCGGTGATGATGGTGTGCAAGCCAGTGTAGTGACGGAGACCTGGAAAAAGAGCACAGATGTGAAGGCCGGTACTGAAACTAACTATGACACAATCAAAAACTACCTAAATGGAGATATAGGCCAAGCCAAAATCGGTGCAAATAACGGTAATATTACTATTAACTATGTAGATGATTCGAAAAACATAGGCGGTAAAATTTATGCCGCGGGTAATGGCGCTGGAATGGTTAATATAGATGGACCTAATAATTTTACCAATCAATCCATTGATTTATACCGTGACAAATTGTTTGAGTTAAAATATTTATTGTTAACTGATCATAGCAACAGGGCTGGAGCAGTTGTTTCATTAGATTCAAAAAATCCAGGCACAATTCAATTAAGCAATATTGATGATGATGGTGATTTCAATCGCTCAAATAATTATATTGATGCAATAAAGAATCTATCAGGGATTTATTATTCTTATCGTGATACCAATATGGATAAGTACGCGACTGTGAAGGATAGATCAGGGGATACGTATACGGTTACTTATAATGTCAAAAATGTAATTGATGCGATTCGGAATAAGGTCAAATCTGATGGCTATAAAGCATTGGTTCCTCAAAATGTGCAAAGTAATACAGCGCAGTCTAAGGCAACAGTTACGGGTAACACGGTTCTTATAAAAGCAAAAGACCTGACCAATGAATCTGAAAGCAATCTTAATCATTTGGCTTTAAATAATGATAAGAAATTATGTGAAAATCTCGGTTTGACATGTCAAATAGACAAGCCGGCGGAAGATAAAAAAGAAAATGCTGATGCGCCGCAAGACGGAACGGATGTTGAAACGCCTAAAAAACAAGTGGACACTACAAAGTATACAGAAGATGTACGTATACAGGCTGTGAATCCTATTTCTCAATCACCTGCTGTCAATTTATCATTGCCAGTTTCCGACTATGGTCAGTACATCATCACCAAAAATCCAAATTCAAAATATTTAGTCGAATCGAACCCGTTATATGGGGAAAATTCAAATGTCATCGGTTCAGATTATCTTCAGGAAAAATTGGGCATTAATCCAGACAAGCTGATGAAACGCCTGGGCGATAATGGCTATGAAATGAATCTGGTGCAGCAGCAGCTGATTTCATCATTAGGTACAGCCGTACTTTATGCCAACAGCTCTATGGCCGACCAAATGCAAAAACTATTTGATCAGGCATCTGACCAGAAATCTACTTTAGGTTTGAAATATGGTACAGCTTTAACGCCAGAGCAAATCGGCAACTTGAAACAAGACATCGTTTGGATGGTAGCAACTGAAGTCGCTGGTCAAAAAGTATTGGTACCGCAGGTTTATCTCAGCAAGGCGACTGTGGACAGTATCAGTACTTCAGGTGCAGTGATTGAAGGTAAAACTCTGACCTATTTAGATGTTGAATCTTTAGACAATAAAAATGCGGCCATTCGCGGCGGCACTGTGGTTGTGGATGCCAAAAAGGATATCAACAATATTGGTGCGCAGATTAAAGGTGGCAATGTATTCCTAACTTCTAAAGAAGGTTCAATCAACAATATTACCGAAGTGCAAACTTCTGGTAGTGATTCAGACCGTAAAACGTCAATTGGTGCAGTATCCGGTATTGTCAGTGATGGTGCACTGGTTATGGACGCAGCAAAAGATATCAATAATATTGGTGCCAAGCTGAAGGCTGGTGAAACACTGGCGCTGAAGGCTGGCGAAAATATTAATATCCTCTCTATTCAAAATGCTGAAGCTTCTTCAAAAAGTATTAAAAATGGCCGCAGTTCGACCAGTTCAGTCACCAACATGGGCTCGGTGTTAGAAGCGGGCGGCAATGTGGTTATGGAAAGCGGTAAAGATACGACCATTAAAGGCAGTGATGTTACGGCTGGTGGTTTAATGTATGTGAAAACCGGCGGTGACTTTAAATTGCTGGCAGATCAGGATACGACTGAAACCAAGACGTCTACATCACGATCAGGCTTTGGTGTCGGCGGCGGGATTTGGGGTAAAGAAACTGTCGAAACAACAGATTTCAAAGGCACCAATAAAGCCAGTAACCTAAGTGTGGGCAGTTTAATTGTTGACTCGGAAGGCAAGGCGGTTATTGAAGGCTCAAATATTGGCATACGTGACAAAGACAGTACCAGCTTGATTCGGGGTAAAGCCGGTGTAGATATTCTGGATGGCAAGGATGAAGAGCGTCATGAAAAGGTAACAACGACGTCAACTTATCTGAAGTCAACTAAAGGCAGCGCAAGCAATGATAATCCTATTTACGGTACTGCAGCCGATGGCATCCAGAAAGACAAAAAAGGGAAATTCAATGGCAATGCAACGCAAAATATGTATGGTGCTTCAACTGAAGATGAGCCAGATGTTAAAGTCAATGCCAGCGCCAAAGCAGAAAAAACAAAATTGTCGATGACAGCGCAAGCCGGAGCTTCGGCTTCTGCCAAAGGTGAAGCTGCACTGAAAATTTCAGAGACAACCAAAACTGTAGAAAAAAGCGGTTCTAGCACCAGTGTCGCATCTAATATTGTATCGGCAGGTAATTTGGCCATCATGTCTGACAACACCGTGAATGTTAGAGGCTCAAATGTTGATGTAGACGGTAAATTGGCTATTGCTGCCAAGAATTTGCTGGTCGAAGCTGGAAAAAATACCAGCTATGCTTCGCGTGATGTAAAGCGTACCTCTGTCGGTATTTTTGCAGAAGGTGATGCTAGCGCTCAAGCAGGAGCACAAGCTGGCGGCAAGGTGGGTGTCAATGGTGCATCCTTGGGCGTTAATGCAGGTGCAAGCGCGGAAGCCAATGGCACAGTAACATTTGGTGCGAAGACAGAGCATCAAAATGAAACTATGAACAGCTTGACGCATACCAATTCAAGCCTGAAATCTGGTTCAGATATGCTCATCAAAGTGACAGATACAGCAACTTTCCACGGTGCTGATGTGCAGGCAGGTCAATGGGATAAAGATGGTAAACCTGTTGGGGCTCCGGCAGCTTTAAGAATTGAAGCAAAAAACATTAAAAACCTGGCTGTACAGGATACACATAGTGAAACCAGTACCAGTTCAAGCAAATTGGCAGGGGTTTATCTCAGTGGAAGTGTCTCTGCTCAAGCCAGCGCACAAGCCGGTGCTTCAGCAGATGCAACCAACATCAATCCGCTCAGCGCAGGTGCATCTGCATCGGCAGGTGTATCTGCAGAAGTAGGTGCGGGTTTAAGAACAGCCATTGAAAACAATGAGCAATCTTATGACACAGTGACCAATAAAGGAAATAACTTTAAAGCAACAGGCAGTTTTGTCCGGATTGCTGAAAATGAAATTTTGGACCAGGCGACTCAAGTCAATGCCAGTAGCATTTATCAAAGTGCAGCAATAATTAAAGATGAAGCTGTACATGACAGCCAGACGTTCCATAGTAACAGCCAGTCCCATGAGGCTCGACTAGGCTTGTATGCAGAAGCTGGCGCTAGTGCCAATGTATCTGCACAAGCAAGTTTAGGTGCTACAGCGTCTACTAGCACGGGCACGCAATCCAGCGGTGCAAGAGAGTCAAGTTCATCTGGCGCCAAGAGTACTAAAGTGGCAGCAGGTGTTTCTGCGCAATACAGTATGGAGTCTTCCAAAGTTGACAGCAAAGATACGCAGGCAAGAAGTTCCTCATTTACATCAAGTGGAAATATCACCTCAATTTCCAGCGGTGAAACACAGCTGAACGGCACGCAGTTTAATTCGACTGGCGGTGACATCAATTTAGAGGCATCTAAACTGACTTATAACGCTGTGCATGACACGCATGAATCCAGTTCTACGAGCCGTAATGTCGATGTCAATGTGAAAGTGGGTGTGGATTTAAAAGGTGTGCCAGATATAGAGCTGGGCGCTGAATATGGTCAAAATAAAACTAATGCCAAATCATCTACGGCAGTTGTAGGGGGGTTAAATGCAGCTGGAAATATTAAGGTTAGAGCAAACGAAGCCAATTTTGAAGGCACGGCATTAACGGGTAACAATGTCTCTATTCAGGCGAACAGCACGACATTTACCTCTGCCGAGAGCACCAGCACCAGCAATTCAACCGGTTTTGGTGTTGGGGTAGGTTTTGAAAATGCGCAAAAGAGTACGAAAGCTAGGGAAAATGTAAAACGGGAAGTGACGAAAGCTGATGGCAATACAGTAACTGATACCACCCATAAATCAGGCGGTGTTTCTGCCAGTTTCGGTATAGCTAAAAATAATTCGACCAAGTACACTGGTTCTGAAATTACGGCTAAATCTTTTGAAGTGACGGCACCAGCACCTGCTGCTGCACCGCTGACATTAAATGAGGCAGGAGCAAGCCCAGTGAGTCTGGCGTCTGCTTCACAGTTAGTTTCTGCACCGGAACTGGCCAGAAATGCAGATGGTAAAGCCATTATCCATAATGGCGCACCAGTGATTATTGCCAAGCAAACTGAAGTGAATATACCGGCTATAGAATCTTCGAATGACAATGCGCTTCTAGGTGCCCCTGTCACGGTCCAGCCAGCGGCTTCTGGGGATGCAGCTTCATCTAAGCCGACATTAAGCATGGAAAATGTCAAATTTAAGTCTGTGGGCAGTGATGGTAAAGCGGTTGAAGATAATTCGATTAATAAAACGAACACTTCTGCGGTTCAGGTGACATCGACGACCAAGAAAGACAGCAAATCTGGCTTTGAATTAGGCGGAGAAGGTAGTGCCGACTCGAGTGACCTGCGTCAGATTAAAGACAACAGGAATGCATATTCAGGGACAAGAACGCCAGGGACTGTTCGTCAAGCGACTGAAACATTAACTCAGAATGATCAAAGGGGCACAGAGAATACAAATCAAAGTTCTACACATAGAAACGTTGCAGATGCGGTAATTAATAAAGCTGGGCAGCTCAGAGATTTGTTAAGACCTACGACTACACCTTAAAGCTTTGTATTAAATGGTGCAGATTTTCTGCACCATTTTTTATATCGGTTATAAGAATAGATATTATGAATGTCACCGATTTTATTCATCATATTCTGTAAATATTTCTTCAATTTCATTCCATTGGGGCAAGTTAAACTTTTTTTATTCACTTCGAATTTTAAACCTACGCCATCAAGCACACGTTCAAATATGTCAAATGAACCTGTAAAACGCCCATTCTCCATCTCAGTATTGGGGCAGTTGGTATGTATTATGAAACAGACCTTAAATGCTGAAACTTATTATATTATTAAATAAATATAGTCCCCATCAAATGACGGGACTAAACACCTAAATTAGTTCTGTTGAAATTTGATACCTATCCCTAAATTTATTATCTATACTAAACAAAAGGGATCTGTTAAATCTTCTGCTATTTAAGGCAGAAGCATGGATTTTATTCTATTTATTTTTGTGCATTACAAAACTCAGCCCAGTCCGCCATCAAACCTTTCCTTTTCTCAAGGTAAGCTCCACGTAAATAAGCAGCTTCAACTTCATCAGGTAGCTTATGTGCTAATACATGCTCACAGACTTCACGAGGATAATCGGTTTTGTCCGCTGACCAGTCACGGAATGTGGAACGAAAACCATGTGTTGTAATCACTCTGTTTTGTTTAAGATCAATATAGCCTAAACCATCTTCTTTAACTTTTTGTTCATGCATTCGTTTGATCAGAGTCGTCAATGACATGTCAGAGAGCATACCACCACGAGGAGCAGGGAAGATGAAATCTTGTGGCTGAGTATATTCTTGAATTAATTCGAGTAAAGCTATTGCCTCTTGAGACAATGGAACACGGTGTTCTTTGTCTGCTTTCATACGCTCTTTAGGAATGATCCAGACCTTATTCTTAAAATCAATTTCTTGCCATGTTGCACCAAAAATCTCACCAGAACGACAGGCGGTTAAAATCGTAAATTCCAGAGCTTTGGGTGAAATCCCTTTTTTCTGTCTCAGATGATGGATGAACTCAGCAACCTGTTCATAAGGCAGGGATGGATGTGGACGTGATTCCTGCTTTAAGTTGCCTAAGATTGGCTCAAGATTACCTTTCCATTCGGCAGGGTTATCACCGACAAAATATCCCATAGCCTTGGCATAATCAAAAATTGTTTCTATACGACCACGAATACGTTTAGCTGTTTCGTTCTTTTCAGTCCAGATAGGTCTAAGAACTTCGGCAATATCGACTTTAGTAATTGTACTAATACTAATATCACCTAGAGTTGGGTAGATATAGGTTTCTAATGTAGATGTCCACTGTCCAATATGCTTTTCATTTTTAAGTTCACGGGTTTTATTTGCTATAACAACTTTTGCACACTCAATGAATGTTTTGTCACGTAGTTTCTGGATATGTAGTTTTGTAAGTTGTTCCTGTTTATGTGCAATTGGATCAACGCCATTTCGAATTTGTATTCTTAATTCTGTTGCTTTAGCACGGGCTTCAGCTAAAGAAACTTCAGGGTAGGGACCAATACCAATATCACGGCGATGGGGTTTTAACTTTCCATTTTTATCCAGACGTTTACCTACTACCGCACGCAAAATCCAGACACGAGAATTGCCTTCTATATTCAAGCAAAGACCATCAACACCCCCTACAGAATGTCGCCCAGTCTTCTTAATTTTTGCTACACTGAGAGCAGATAGCTCTTTAGATTTCCTTGGCATGTTCTAACTTACCCCACAACCTACCCCTCATAAAATACTGGAAATGGTAGGATTGGGCAAGACGGCTTAGGATGATTAAAATGTTAAAACATTGAAATATATATGTTTATAATATTTATTTGGATTGCTTAGGACTATTGTTAGACGGACACCGCTTCCGCCAAATTCAAGTTTCTGACACTGTTTAACACTGTATAAATTTTTGATTTATAAGGTTAAATTTGGAAATTTACAATATGACAAGCCGTGACGCACTATACCAATCGGCAGTTATAAAGTAGTAAAAAATGCAGTAAGATTATTCTTTACTGCATTTTTTATGTCTGAATTATGGCGACTCGTGGAATTAACAAGCTTAGTGCTTTACAGGTTAAAAAAGCTAAACCCGATCCTGACAAGATGTATAAGCTGTCAGATGGGGGAAATCTGTATCTGCGTATTGATCAGAGCGGTAGCAAGTACTGGATCTTCAATTACACACGTCCATTCTTAGGCAAGCGTAATGATTTATCTTTGGGGACTTACCCTGAAGTTTCGTTAGATGATGCTCGTACTATTCGTGATGAATATAAGAAACTTATCAAGCAGGGTATTGATCCAGCAATGGAGCGGATTGAAACCAAGTCTCAGAAACAGAAAGAAGCAGAAAACACCTTTCGTATCGTTGCTGAAGCATGGCTGTATAAACGTGAGCTAGAGCAAAAACAAGATGAAGAGACGATCCGTCGTTTAAAGCATGATGTCTATCCCTACGTTGGTGATTTAACCTTTCCACAGCTTACCCTAGAAATCCTTGAGATTAAGGTCTTTAAGCGCATCATTGAGCGTGGTGCTCTGTCTGTTGCCAAACGCCTTAAATCAGACCTGAACCAAATCTTTAAATCAGCACGTAAGAAAAAGCTGATCCAATATAATCCAATTGAAGATATTGAATTACCAAAACCACAAGGTGGAAACTTTGCAGCCGTGACAGAAGAGCAAGACCTAGCTCCAATGCTAAATAAGATTTGGAACTACTCTAAGCTTTATACACGCTGTTTACTGACCACGCAGGTGGCGTTAAAAATCTCTGTGCTGACCTTTCAGCGACCTGGGGAGATTCGCAAGCTGAAAAAGGAATATTTCTATCATGAAGAGCGTTGCTTTAAATTTACAGCCAGTAAAACCAAGCAACTTCATATTGTGCCATTGTCAGATCAAGCCTTTGACTTGATTGAGTCAATTATTGATCTGCATCCATACAGCGAATACATCTTTGTGGGGCGGGATGGTAAAACCTTTATTTCTGACAATACCATCAACTCCGCTTTAAAACGCTTGGGCTATGGTGGTGAACAGACAGCACATGGCTTTAGGGCAACTGCACGTACCATGCTGGATGAAATTCTGGAGCAGCGTGTGGACTTCATTGAACATCAACTGGCGCATAAGGTAAAAGACAACAATGGTACAGCTTACAACCGAACCAAGTTTCTGAATAAACGCCAAGAGATGATGCAGGAATGGGCTGATTATTTGGAGTCCCTGCTTGAGCCTATATGATAATCAGCAAGAAGAAAGCCTGTCATGTGAGACAGGCTATTTCAATTTATGCAGCTTTGTCAACGGCATTCTAAAATTGACCCCTTTCACCTTACAAATGGCAAAGTAAAATTGACCCCTTTGATCTCGTATTAAATTTCAACCTGGGGCTGAATCCCAATTCTTTTTTTATCCTTCAAACGATAACTCTCACCCGATATTTGTACCACATGACAGTGATGCAGCAACCGATCTAACATCGCAGCGGTCAACGTGACATCATCCGCAAATGACTTAGACCATTGGCTAAAGGGTAAGTTACTCGTCAATATCGTACTGCCTTTTTCATAACGCTTGGCAATCACGTTAAAGAACAGATTCGCTTCTTCACGTCCAAACGGTAAATAACCAATTTCATCGATAATCAGTAACTTTGGTCCCATTACCGCACGTTGCATATAGGTTTTCAGTTTACCTTGCTGATAGGCTGTACTCAGTTGCAGCATGAGATCGGCGGCGGTAATGAACTTGATCTTAATGTTGTTCATGATGGCCTTATAGCCTAATGCCATAGATAAGTGCGTTTTTCCTACTCCGCTAGCCCCCAGAAACACCACATTTTCTGCTCTAGCAATAAAGCTCAGATTGAACAGTTCAATCACCTGTGATTTGGGAGCACCCAGTGCATAATTAAAATCGTAACCTTCCAGCGTTTTCACTTGAGGCAGGCCTGAGAGTTTCATCAGTACCTGCTGACTGCGCTGTTGCCTGGCAGCATATTCATGCGTCAAGATCGCTTCAACAAAGTCGGCATAACTTCCATCTTGACCTAATGTTTGTTGTGCATGATGTGACCATTGTGATGCGATGGCAGGCAGATTGAGCTTTTGGCAAAGCTGCTCTATACGGTCGTATTGCAGATTCATCAGGAAACTCCCAGCAACTGGTCATATACCGATAAGGGATGCTGCAAACTCTCGTAGGGCATGACATGCTGTGCTGCTGCAACAGGTACAGTGCTAGAACCTGTATCTGATTGCGGTAATGGCGTAAATTTTTGCTGCTCCTGTTGCAGTCGAACAGCCGGTTTTTCTTGCGTGGTGGCATGAATCCGCTGATTGGCGGTTTCATGCAGCCACCGGCCAATGTGGGCATTGGCGACATCAACATCTAACAGTAAACCCGAAGTCTTCAGGCTTGCTTTCAATGGCACAATAAAGCTTGATTTGAGGTATCCATTAAAGCGTTCAACTTTGCCTTTGGTCTGTGCACGGTAGGGCTTACATACGCGAGGACGAAAGCTGTATTTCTTGGCGCAGTCGAGCAGTTTGGGATTCCATTTATGCTGCCCCTCCTGATAGGCATCCCGTTCAATCATGATCGTTTTAGCGTTATCAAACAGGATTTCCTGAGGTACTCCTGCAAAGAACTGAAATGCATTTTCTAGACCATCGATCCATGCATCCGTACGTTCATGATCATAAAATTTCACGAAAGTCGCTCTGGAATACCCTAGTTGCGACAAAGGCTTTTAAAGTCGTGTTGTTGCGTCGAATCGTGGTGAAATCCACCTGCATTTGTTGGCCAGGTTGGGTTTCAAAACGAATGATCGGTTCCGGTTGAGCAACTGGTTTTAATGTTGCAAGATATTCCCTCAAGATCCTGATCTTTCCTGGATATCCCAACCCTAAAATTTCTTGGTAGAGTACAACAGCAGGAATCCATTCAGGATGAGCTGCGTTTACGCGTTGGAGTAAATAAGGTTTATATGAGTCAAGAATACTTATTCTAGGCTGTATACGCTGATACTGAGGTGTGGTGTTTTGCCGTAAATATTTACGTACGGTATTTCTGGACACCCCCAGTTCACGACTAATGGCTTTAATAGATTTACCTTGTTGATGAAGTATTTGGATTGTCACTGCTTGCTCCAAAGTTAACATGTTGAGCAGTCCAAAATGACCGCTATATTAACCAAGGGGGTCAGTTTTTAAATGCCATTAGGGGGTCATTTTTACACTGCCGCTAACAATGGATTAGGAGATTTGAAAACAACTCATGATCCAAGTGAACAAGATGCTTTTACTATTAATTTTCTTGACCATTACTATTGGGAGTTATGTTGTGGCGAACAAGTGCTTCTTCGCAGTAAATATGGAGTGCCTAAACTTCCGCAAGAGTATTTTGATCAACAATCTTTTATAGCGAATTATATTCGCTTATTTCCTCTATCTTCAGTTGAGGATAGTTTGCATTTGTGGAATCTATTACAAGTCCAGATAAAACAAGAATATGGTAGCATGATTGTTGTCACAGAAGATGCAGCTATTGAAGCGAAAAGGCTAAGTAAACAGGGTACTTCAATTGTGGCAACTCGTTTAACAGAAACATTGCTTGAAACTATTAGTAGTATTGATGGCACAATTTTGCTTGATCCTTATGGTGTTTGCCATGCGTTTGGGGTTATTTTGGATGGTGAAGTTAATGACAAATGTACACCCTCTAGGGGGGCAAGATATAATTCAGGAGTTCGTTATGTATACTCTGAAGGTAGATGTGCTCTTGCAATAGTTGCATCAGATGATAAAACTATTGATATTATTCCTGAAATTCGTCGTTTAGTAAGTCGTTCTTTACTTGAGCGATATGTCAAAACATTTATTGCATCAACCATTGAAAATTTTCATGATTCTAGGAATTGGCTTGATAAGCATAGGTTCTATATTAATGCTGAACAATGTGAGCAGCTTAATTCTACGATTGATCGTTTAGATAATAGTCCGCAAGAAGTAGGTCGCATATATTTTGGAACAGATAAATTTGAGGTGCATACTGATTTTAATGAAAGTTATCTAATTGATTAAACTTTTAATATTTGGAGAACTTTATGCATGATTATGCGGTATTTGGGCATGATAGAGCATCAATTGGAAGATGGCTTGGGTTTGCTGCGATAGTTGTAGCTGGTGGAGTTGCTCAAATTTTAGCTATGGCAAGTAATTTGACTGGTCTAGACGCTTTTACAAAAGCGACTATTACGACTGGTTTAGTGTATTTAGCACTTCATTGGTTGTTTAATAAATGGATATGGAAAGTTCCATTTTTTGAAATTCCTGATATTAGTGGAGAATGGAAAATAATGGGCCAAACTTTAAATGATGATGGTTCTACTAAATATGATTGGAATGGGGTAATTGGAATTGAACAAACATGGAAATGTATTTTAATTCATTTGAGGACACCAAAAAGCCAAAGTATGAGTTATACAGCAACTCTTTCTCGTAGATATGGGCCAACAGGCGGATGGTTACTAAGTTATAGTTATAAAAATGAACCTGAGTTAGAAAAAGCACATGAGTTAAACTCCCACAAGGGCTATTGCGAAATTGAGTTTGATAAAGAGTTAAAGTATGGGAAAGCTTCTTATTTCAATAGTTCAGGTAGAAAGACTTTTGGGATCATAAGTTTAGAAAAAATAAGCGAATGATTCAGTTGTGATGAATTGGTGTCTGAGCTGCCTAGTCAAAGACATGTAAGAAGTATTTTGCGGCAAGTGAGAATTGAACCGTACCGGGTTTGTCGGAGACCAAGCTTTCTGAGAGAATGTCCCGATGAAAAAAGTAAAATATACCCCTGAAATCAGAGAAAGAGCGGTTCAATTATTGATTGAATCTGAAAAAGATTATCCATCGAATTGGGCTGCGATCACCGCTATTGCTCTCAAGATAGGTTGTACTCCTGAAACTCTACGTGTTTGGTATCAAAAATATTTAGATAAACAAAACCCAATTAAAGTACAGCAACTTTCAGATCAAGAACGTATTAAACAACTCGAACGTGAAAATAAAGAACTGCAACGTGCTAACGAAATTCTACGTAAAGCAGCCGCTTTTTTCGCCCAGGCGGAGCTCGACCGCCCACACAAATAATGGTAGATTTCATCCATAACAATAAGGCGTTATATGGTGTTGAGGCGATTTGCAGGATTTTACCGATCACGGCTTCTACCTATTATCGAACACTAGATTTCGTTGAAAACCCAGAACATCGAGCAAAGCGAGATCTACATGATGAGCATCATGCTGAACAAATTAAACGAATTTGGAAGGAAAGTTCAGGTCGATATGGTGTGCGTAAAGTTTGGCAAAAATTGAAACGTGAAGGCTATGTTATTGCTCGCTGTACAGTTGCTCGATTGATGCAAAAACTAGGTATACAAGGTGTTTGGCGTGGTAAGAATAAACAAACTACCCGTAGCCGAGAGGATCAAAAACGAGCAGATGACTTGGTGAAACGTAATTTTAGTGCTGATCATCCTGACCAGCTATGGGTCGCTGACTTCAGTGTGCCGCAGCAAGCGGCGTAAGAGATGAGGGTATGGCCCCTCGCTATCGGCTTGCAGGAGCAGGTAGCAAACCACCATAAGCGGCTTGGATCAAAAGTCCCGGTCGTGAGCGTTATGGAAAAGGCATCGTAGAGATGTCAGGTAAGAATTAGGAAGGCGAACAACAGTGAACTGCCGTTCAAGTGTCGAAAGTACTCAAATGACATCAAAACCGGGGATGGAAGTTACCCCGCGATTAGTTTGGCCGTTACCTGCTTACGGGCCATTCGGTGTCCGGCGTAGAGGCAGCGCGATCCTAATTCAGGCTCTTACGTTGAACTGCGGGAACCTTCGGTGGCGATGTCAAGCGAAAGGCACAAGCTCAAAAGGCAAGGCTGATAATAGCAATGCGTCACCAAGGGGCGGAGCAACTCATAGTAGTGTTGAAGTTACTGTAATGGTAATGGAGCGAAGGGGTTGCATTATCCAGGTCTACGGATTTGTCAACTGTGCAAGCAGGAGGAGCAAAACTTTATGACCAAACCATTTAATATTCCTAAAGCGTTAATCTGGGAGGCATTTAAAAAAGTCAAAGAGAATGGTGGCGCTCCAGGCGTTGATCATGAATCTATTGAGCAATTCGAAAAGCATTTAAAGAACAACCTATACAAACTATGGAATCGACTTTGTTCTGGCAGTTATTTTCCACCGCCAGTTAAGGCTGTTCCGATTCCAAAGAAGTCAGGTGGCGTGCGTATACTAGGTATTCCAACAGTTGCAGATCGAGTCGCGCAAACAGCAGTTAAGCTCTTATTAGAGCCGAAAATTGATCCATTATTTCATCCAAACTCATATGGATATCGTCCAGGGCGTTCTGCCCATGATGCAATTGCGATAGTGAGGAGACGAAGTTGGGATTATGACTGGGTTGTGGAATTTGATATCAAAGGTCTCTTTGATAACATCGACCATGATTTACTAATGCGTGCACTCAAGAAACACTGTGAAATTCCATGGATTCTTTTATATGTGCAACGTTGGTTAAAAGCACCAATGCAACACATAAATGGCCATCTTTTAGAAAGGAATCGCGGCACACCACAAGGTGGTGTTGTGAGTCCTTTATTGGCGAATTTATTTATGCATTATGCTTTTGATATGTGGATTACGAAACATCTTCAAAGTGTACGGTTCTGCCGTTATGCAGATGATGGCGTAATTCATTGTCGGAGTTTATCTCAAGCCAAACTTGTTTTACAAAAGATCGATGCACGATTTCGTGAATGTGGTCTCGAATTGCATCCAGACAAGACAAAGATTGTTTATTGCCAAGATATTAATCGTCGTAAAGCATATCCCGATGTTCAATTTACTTTTCTCGGGTACACGTTTAGGCCCCGTAAGGCTGTGGACAAGTATAAAAGAGTTTATGTAAATTTCTCTCCTGCAGTCAGTCGTGATGCACTTAAAGCAATGCGACAGACTATTCGGAAATGGCATCTACATCTGATGTGTAATCGCGAATTAAGTGATTTATCTGCAATATTCAATCCAATTCTTCAAGGTTGGCAGCAATACTATGGTCGATTCCATGGTTCAGCAATGTCAGCGATCTGGCAACACATGAATGCTTATCTTATACGCTGGATGAGGCGTAAGTATAAAAACTTGGCCCGTCATAAAAGACGGGCTAGATATGCCTTAGGGCGACTTGCGCGTGATTTTCCAAATGCCTTTGTGCACTGGAAAATGGGATGTTTACCATCGGTTGGATAATGGGAGCCGGATGAGCTGAGAGGTTCATGTCCGGTTCTGCGAGGGGCTAAGGGTGAAATTCCCTTGGTCTACTCACCCGTATATTCAAACAAATTCAGGCTGGGTTTATACTGCATTTATTATTGATGTCTTCTCACGAGCAATTGTTGGATGGAAAGTATCGACACGGATGAATACAGATATGGTGCTCGATGCACTTGAGCAAGCGTTACATGCTCGAGACATGCCAAAGAATGTGATTCACCATAGTGACAGAGGGGTTCAATATCTTTCCATTCGCTATACCAATCGTTTAGAAGCAGCAAATTTACGAGCATCAGTCGGTACGACCGGTGATTCATACGATAATGCTTTGGCTGAAACAGTGAATGGCTTATACAAAACAGAGGTGATTGAATATTTAAAAGCAGATTGGCAAGGTTTAGCGGATGTACAACTTGCGACATTAAATTGGGTAGATTGGTTCAATAAAGAGCGTGTACATAGTGCACTAGGTTATGTGCCACCTTTTGATTTTGAAGCAATGTACTATGATAAAATTAATCCGTTAGGTCAGGTGGCCTAACTTAAATAAAAAGTCTCCGACAAACCCGGTACGGTTCAACGATTGTTGCGGCAACACGTACTTATAGCCAAAACAAACAAGCTGAAGCAGAAGCACAAAAGCAAGCAGCAGAAGCTCAAGCACTTGAAAAGCTAAAAGCAGAAGGTGGAGAAAAGTGGGCTGAATATAACAGCACAGATGATTATGTAACGAAACAAAATCTTCTGAAAAATGCTTTACCAGCATACAAAGACGCAGCAGACCAAGCCCAAACATGGGGCATGGGTGGTAATAGCAGTCGAGCATTGAATGCCGTGACTACAGCGATTACAGCAGCGTTGGGTGGACAAACTGACTTACAAGTCGTGACGAATACCCTAGCACCGTATGCAGCTCAGGTGATTGGGCAAGAATTTGGTCATGGAGCGGATAAAAACACGGCAGCACAGTTGGTATCTCATGCAATCTTGGGTGCAACACTTGCCTACATTAACGGTAGCGACCCAACTGCAGGCGGAAGTGCCGCGGTTGCCAGTGAGGCGGCAGCAAACTACTTAACCAACCAACTCGCAGAAAGATACAAAGATGATCCTAAGTACTTTGTAAATGGCGAGTTCCAAGCGAATTTACTGTCAGAAGCTGAGAAAGCACAAATCCGTGATTTAACTGCAGGGATTGGCGCTGTCATTGGTGGAGCGGTAGGAGATTCAACTTATAACGCTCAGTTAGCAGGAGTGATTGGGCAGAATGCGGTGGAGAATAATCAAGCAGGTGCTCATAAATTTGCGAAGAAACAAGTAGACCAATATAACAATCTTTGTGCACAAAGTGGGATTTCTAGTGGGCAATGTAGTTCATGGACTGGGCAAAGAATAATAAATAATTCGAAAGAATTAGCCATGATTATTGTACCAACGGAAATTTACGAAGTTGTTCCTGTTGGTAAAGCATATGGAATTCTTGCAAAAGGCTCAAAGAAAATTATTGCGACAGTACAGGATTCTAAGCAAGCGCAAAAAATTCTAAAAAATATTGAGGAAACAAAAGTTGTTACAGATTATTTTAAACAGGATAGAAAATATTGGACTTCTGAACCTATACAGTTTAATGGAAATAAAGTATATCAACGAAATGACATATTCGACCCAAATTATCTTGATAAAAAATCAGGAAAGACAAATCTTCAGCTAATGGAAATGGGTAGAGCACCGATAGGTAAAGATGGGAAATCTGTAAATCTTCACCATATGTTGCAAAAGCAAGATGGTCCTATAGCTGAGGTTACACAAAGTTTTCATAAAGATAATCATGCTACTATCCATATTAATGATAATAGTATTCCATCAGGTATTAATCGTGCTGATTTTAATAAATGGCGATCTAATTATTGGAAAAATAGAGCGTTAGGGCTTAAGTGAGAAAAGATATGCAAAATAAAATTGATGATGTCATTCAGGAATTAAAGGAAGTATCTGGTAACGATCGTCTAAATGTAAAGTTACCAGACGATATCTTGATATCTAGCTATGAAACTGAAATCGGATTTTCTTTTCCAGAAGACTATAAGAAAGTTTTGAAAGAGGTTGGTAATATTTTTTATGGAACAATTGAATTAGCATCTATCACAAATGATAAAAAAGACTATAGAGAGCTTTCTCAAATACTAAGTGATGCTAGAGAACAAGGCCTTCCTGAAAATTGGTTACCTATTTGTGAGGATAATGGTAGTTATTATTGCCTAATTCCTGGTAATGAAATTCGATATTGGACAACGGATGGTTATAGTGATGATAGGTGGGCAAGTTTAGCAGATTGGATTAAACAAGTTTGGATTGAAGGTAATTGAGGATCCATACAAGATTTAGTTCAGTTTCATGATCCTAGACAAAATAATGGACAGCACGTCCCTCTAAAGATAACGTAACTTTAATCTTTGGAGATTCAAGAAATGGCTAAACGTTTTAGTCCCGAATTTAAACAGCAAGCGATTGATTATGCACTTTCAAACTCACACGAGTCTATAGCTGCAATCGCCCAGAAATTAGGTGTGGGTTATTCAACATTAGACAAATGGATTCGTGAAACCAATCCGGCAGGTTCAAGCAAACGTCAACTTTCACCAGAACAACAGCGGATCGTGGAATTAGAGAAAGAAGTCAAACAGCTCAAGGAAGCCAATGACATCTTAAAAAAAGCGCATGTGTACTTTCTAACAGATCATGCCAAGAAAAGTACACGGTAATTCAAGATCTAGATATGAATGAAGTCACCGTATCTTCTGCCTGTAAATACCTAGGTGTCAGCACTTCAGGCTATTATGCCTGGCGAAAACGTCAAGCCAATACGGCACAGAAATATAATGACTTAAAAGCCGTATATTGGCAGCATCATGCACGATTGGGTGCACCTTCATTAGTACATGACATGCATGATTTAGGTTACAACATGAGCGAACGTACTATTGGAAGGATGCTAAAAAAGCTTGGTTTACGTAGCAGGATTGCACGTAAATACAAGCATACGACTGATTCAACCCATCGTTTGCCTACAGCACCCAACTTGTTGGATCGCCAATTTACAGTTACTCAGCCTAATAAAGTCTGGACAACAGACATTACCTATATCCGCACTAAAGAAGGTTGGTTGTATTTATGTGTGATGCTAGATTTATTTAGCCGTCGTATCGTGGGGTGGCAAACCAGCCATCGAATAGACCGCCAGTTGGTGTGTGATACGTTTAACTATGCAATGGCTCGTCAGGGTTATCCAACTGGTGTTATGGTGCATTCGGACCAAGGCTCACAGTACTGTAGTCGTGATTTTAGAGCGCTGTTACTGAAAAATGATTGTACTCAGAGTATGTCTAGACGTGGAAACTGTTGGGATAATGCAGTGACTGAAAGCTTCTTTCATACATTAAAAGGTCATGTGGTACATGGCAGTGTGTTTTCGACTCGAAAAGAAGCGAATGCTGTCTTGTTTGACTATATTGAAATTTATTACAATCGAGTCAGAAGACATTCTGCAAACGGCTGGTTAAGTCCAGAAGCCTTTGAACAGAAATATTTCAAGAATTTAGAGGGATCGATTGTCCACGATACTGTCTAGGATCATCAACAGCTTTGTTGCACAAAGCAGTTTTTAAAGGCTTCTTCTGCAATATATTTTCTAAATGAAGAAGCCTGCTTAATAATGATTTGCAGGAGATGGCGGTTACCATGTAAAAGCAGGCCATGTAGACCTAAAAGGTGGAGCAATTGCATCTACTGCATCAAAAGAAAACAATGACCTCACAGCCAACAGCTTAACATTTAGCAACATCGAAAATGAAAGCAGCCATAAAGCGACAACCGTTGCACTTTCAGGTGGAACACGCTTTGGTGAAGAAAAAGGCACTGATAGTTCAGGTGAGACATATACCAACAACGTGAATTGGCGAGACAGCACAAGCTTTAGTCCAACTTTACCACAGCAAGATAAAGACAGTGACAGCAGTACGACCTATGCCACGATCAGCGAAGGCAATATCAATATTGGCGGTAAAGATACCACTGTTCAAGAACTGGGTATCCATAGCGATATCAATACCGCGAACCAACAAGTAGCTAATGTTCCTGACTTGCAAGCCATCTTAGACAAACAAAAGATTGTATCGGATGCCACAAGTACCATTGTTGCAGCAACACGCACTTATAGCCAAAACAAACAAGCCGAAGCAGAAGCACAAAAACAAGCAGCAGAAGCCCAAGCACTTGAAAAGCTAAAAGCAGAAGGTGGAGAAAAGTGGGCTGAATATAACAGTACAGAGGATTATGTAACGAAACAAAATCTTCTGAAAAATGCTTTACCAGCATACAAGGACGCATCAGACCAAGCCCAAACATGGGGCATGGGCGGCAATAGCAGTCGAGCATTGAATGCAGTAACCACAGCAATTACCGCAGCATTGGGTGGACAAACTGACTTACAAGTGGTGACCAATACCCTAGCACCGTATGCAGCTCAGGTGATTGGGCAAGAATTTGGTCATGGAGCGGATAAAAACACCGCAGCACAGTTAGTGTCTCATGCGATCTTGGGTGCAACCCTCGCCTACATTAATGGTGGCGACCCAACGGCAGGCGGAAGTGCGGCGGTGGCTAGTGAAGCAGCAGCGATATATCTGACCAATCAATATAAAGACAAAAAAGAATACCAAGATGCAAATGGAGAATTTCAGCCGAACTTACTTCCTGAAAATGTTAAAGCACAGATACGTGATTTAACGGCAGGTATTGGTGCTGTCATTGGTGGAGCTGTAGGGAATTCAACGTATAACGCACAATTGGCTGGTGTGATTGGGCAGAATGCGGTTGAGAATAATAATACTCTTGCTGATATGGTAAACGCAAAACTTCAAGGTAAGACACATGCACAAGTTGCAGAAGATTTGGTTCAAGAGGCAGATGAACTGTATCGGAAAAATAATTGTGCAGGATTAAGTACCACGGCTTGTAATACTAAAATGTATGCCGAGTGAAAAGAAGTACTTTGGCTAGCTACCGGTTTTCTTCCTGTAATTGGTGATATTCAAACACTAGCACAAGCAAAATCTGCTGGTGATGTGCTTTGGGCGATGGCAGAGATTGTTCCCGGGCTTGGCGAAGCTCGTCAGGCTTATAAAGTTGCTGAAAAAGCAGGTGACTTAGCTGGGATGAAAAAAGCCCTAGAACAAGGTGCAGCAATAGCAACTGAAAAAGGTTATGTGAATAAAACAAAAGTCACAGTAAATCAAACGGCACTAAAAATTACATCTAAAGCAGATCAAGATTTAGTTAATAGAATTGCTAAAGGTGAAGATAAGGGGGGAGAGCTGACTGAGCAATTATTTAATTCATTAGCAAAACAAAACGGATTTACTGTCATTAAAGGCGGAAAATATGGTTCAAATAATGGATTTGACCATGTTTGGGTTGCGAAAGATGGTAGCGTGACGATACTTTCAGATAGTAAACAAATTACCAATGGCACTGTAAAGTTAGATCCAAAGGCCGCAGGTGGAAATACACAATTATCTAAAGCATGGATTGATGCTGTTATAGATAATCTAGCTCCAAATGATCCAACTAGGCAAATTTTAATTAATGCGGATAAAGCAGGAAAGCTTAAAACAGCAGTGACAGGAGTAGATCGAGCTACAGGGCAAGCTGTAATTATTCCTGTTAATGTACCTGCTAAATCTAAATCAACTGTTAAAAAATAAGGGGGGATTTATGAAAATGAATATGATGTGTGCACGGCGTGAATTTAAAAATGCACAAGAACGTTTTGATCATATGACAATGGTGATCGGAAGTCATTACAAAAATAAAGAGCAGTTATCTTTATCTGCGGAGGACTTAAGTTATTTAAATGAACGAAAAGCTAATCCATTTGCAGTAATGTATTATTTTTCAAGAGAGATTGATGCGCATATGGCAGGTGCGTGGTTATTTGATCAAGATATTAAAAAATTTAAAAAATTAGCTTATGTTTATTCTAAGTTAAGCGTATTGAATAGTGTGACTCGTGATGATCCTATGCCGTTCTTTTTTCGTTCGGGTTATACGAATGTCAAAGAACCGATGTTTCATATGCTGATGAGTGATAGTACTGAAATCAGAAATTTTTTAATTCGAAACATTGAAGAAGTTGCGAATGATACAGAAGATTTAGAAGATGAGTACGACTTAAACCGTCAAATGATTTACAACACTTTACTGATGTTGGAAGGCAAACAATTAGAACGCTTAAAACAACGCAGTCAGAAAGTGCTTGATGCCCCAACGCCTAAAATTAAGCAATTTGCTAAAGAACTTGAACTGAGAAAATATGATTTTCAATTTTACATTGCATTTACAGAACAGGATGTAGAAGGAATGAAAAAAGCATTAGAGCCATTTTTTATTAAGAAAATAGCTCAAGATGCAGCGAAAAATACACTTGCCTATTATGATTTTTATTTACAGCCACAAATTGTCATATACGCAAAATTAGCTTCGATGCATGGTTTTGATTTAGGCATAAATCATGAAATTGCCCCTAAAGAATTAATTCAGTACGAGCCGCTTCCTCAAGAAGAATATCAAGATATTGTCGACTTTATGAAGCCATACAAACTCTCGTATCCGTATTCTTATTTGCAGAATTGGATTGATTACTATGTAAGAAAAACTGATCAACTCTTTCCTTCATAATTCAAGGCGCAACTAGGGTATGAGGTTTGCTTAATTAATTGAATTTTTATGCACGTGCTTGAATTTCATTAACCTAACTTTGAAACCTATTGCACTCAATTTTATTCCCAATGAATTAGTGAAATGTATTTTAGTTTTTATTTCTGATTATTTTTTTTATTTACCTTAAATTTTGGGTATTTTATTATATAAACATGTTGAGTCTACCTCTATGAAGTTCAATCAATACTTAATTCTAACTGTAATGGCTGTAATCACCTTTACGGCAAATGCAAAACCTACACAATTTTATAAACCTTATAAGAATACGAATACTGTTGAGAATATACAGCCTAAAAAATATCTTATAGAATCTGTAAGTGTAAATTTATCTAACAAGGTTAACGCTCCATCATTTTTAACCCAAGATCAAATAGAAGAGCGGTATTTGCAGAATCTGAAAAATGAATTAAAGTCAAAAGGCTTATTGGCCGATGAACTAACAACACAGCCTATCTCCTTGTCATTTGAAATAAAACAGAAAAGAGTTTTTGCTGGAGAAGATTTAAAATTTTTAGGTTCCAAAGCTGTTGGAAAGTATGCACATAGCACTTTGCAATATACATCTACGATGACGTATGACAATAAAGAGTTAGCAAATTATGTATCAGCTGAAAAAATTTCTTTAGGAAAAAGTGGAAGCCTTGGAAAAATTGTTAGAGATTTATCTGGAAGTGGAAAACCAGAAAATGAGTTAGAAGATATCGATAGTTTTGTACAGTTTATAATTGAACAATTACCTCAATAAAGATGAGTGAAATATGAGATTTTTAGATGAGTGAATAGACAGGGTGTTTAATAGAAATACGATTGGTTGAAGAAAATTTAAACAAATAGTTGGTTGAATTTTTTGTAGTAAAAATAGCAGTAAAAAATTAAATTTTAAATATTTTATTATTTAATATCAATTAATTGTTTTCTTAATTTGACTGTCACCGCTTCCGCCAAATTTTTAAAAGACCCTTGATTTTCAAGGGTCTTTTTTATGTCTTGTTATTTCACTTATGACCTATATCTGAAAAAGTTAAATATGATTAACTTGGTATAGAGGCTGAAAATTGAGTTGCTTTTGTTTTTACAACCCCTCAACTATCGCAATTGACCCTCTGCAATTAACTGTTCAGCCATTTCTTTGGTCTTTTTTAAACCAGGCATACGGTATTCAGTATGACCATAATCTTGGATTGATTTCCAGCGACCACCCCAAGTCAAACCTACCGATTCAGCCACCTCACCATACAGTTGATAGCCACGCATTGCCCAAGGATCACGTTCCGAAATAACAATTTTACCATTACGTTTAAAAGCAATATCGGCAGCTAAACCAAACTGATGATAACTCTGATAGCCTTTGGCGCGTGTAGTATTTGGATTAGTCGACAACATATTCTGACGACTTGGACTACGATAACCTTCAAGTAAGACCAGTTCATAACCGTGTTGTTCTCGCATAATTTTAAATACCATCAGCAGACGTTGCTTATAGCGTGGGTTGATTTTGTCCCATTTACGATCCAGTAAAGCAGAATCTAAATGTGCATGGCTATGAAAAACGGGCGTTTCAATACGAGCAGCATCCACGCTGCCCTCGGCGGAATGTTGTGCTTGATAGCTTTGTTCAAGCTGAGTCGTTTCTATGATTGCATCTTGAATCAAAATAGCATCTTCTTCTGGGGGAGGACTGAGCATTTCTCCCTGAAGTAAGGCATAAATTTGTGGGTCAGTTTCTTTTAAATATTCAGCTTCAATTCGTGTGGAATGAATGGGTTGGGTAAAAGCAAAAGTCAGAACACTGGTCAATAAAATTAGCCCCACAATTAAAATCCACCATTGCTGCACATACCAATGTGATTGTAGTTTACAGACAGTTCGGGCGATGCGCATAAAAATATAGTGTTAAGCCAATCACGTGCAGGCGCGGTAAAAAATTATTTGATCGATAAAGGTATTGCGATAACGCATTTAAGCACCGAAGGTCAAGGTTCTAATCAGCCTGTCGCAGACAATACAACGCCACAAGGACGTAAGAAAAATCGACGTATTGAATTTGAGGTGCTTTGATTAGTTGATATCGAGCAAGGCGGAAGTTGAGCGTCATGTCCTGATCTTTAGAGCATCTGTGTGTAAACAGATGGCATAGAAAATAAAAACAGCATCAATCATTAAGTAATTTCCACAGTGAGAGTGCTTTGTGCAATTTAAAGCACGAATCTTGAATACATTGATCTGAAATAGAGGCTTTAAATCAACATTCGGAAGTTTTACTGCCGAAACGCGCCAAGAAAACCATTTTCCATCTAGCTGATTATGGCATTTCACAGTAGAATATGCGCTCTCTTCAAGTCACATTGTGGCATGGTCCAAAAGATCAGCCCGTGGAGCCAAAATCAGCATGTTTATCGTTGCCGGTGCACCTGCACATTCATCTTTTAAGAAAACTCAACTCTTAAACCGTTTAGCGTCAATGAGTTCTGTTCAATCTTTCGATAGCCAATGGGTTTATTTATTTGACCAAGCGCTCGACGAGCAACAACAGCAATCTGCTTTACAGCTTTTAAACGATGGTGCATCTTTTGAATTACGCCAAGCTGCAAGTGAAGAAGTTCAAATTTTAGTGACACCACGTGTGGGCACAATTTCTCCTTGGTCATCAAAAGCAACCGATATTTTTGCCAACTGTAATACGCCTGTACACCGCTTAGAACGCGGTGTTTTGTTTACCTTAAAGGGTATTGCAGACGTTTCAAACGAAGTAAAACAAGTATTGCATGACCGCATGACTGAAAGTGTGTTTAATCACATTGATGATGCTGCAGCGTTATTTGTTGAAACTGAACCAAAACCTTTAAATAGCATTGATATTTTGGGTGAAGGTAAAGCAGCATTGGTAAAAGCCAACAGCGAGTTTGGTTTTGCCTTGTCTGACGAAGAAATTGATTATTTAACCGAAGCATTTATCAACTTAGGCCGTAATCCGCATGACATCGAATTGATGATGTTTGCGCAAGCCAATTCTGAACACTGCCGTCACAAAATCTTTGGTTCAGAATGGACAATTGATGGCGAAGTACAGCCATTGTCACTGTTCCAAATGATCAAAAACACTTATAAAGAATCACCAACAGATGTATTGTCGGCTTATAAAGACAACGCTTCGGTGATTGTTGGTTTTGACACGCAGCGCTTCTATCCGAAAAAAGATGCTGCAACAGGTCACTACGTTTATAAATATAAGAGCCAAGCTGCCCACATTCTAATGAAAGTGGAAACACACAACCACCCAACTGCAATTGCACCATTTGCAGGTGCTGCGACAGGTTCGGGTGGTGAAATCCGTGATGAAGGCGCGACAGGTCGTGGTGGTAAACCAAAAGCAGGTTTAACAGGCTTTACAGTATCGAATTTAAATATTCCTGGTTTTGAACAGCCTTGGGAAGAAAACTATGGCAAGCCTTCACGTATGGCATCGCCATTACAAATTATGATTGAAGGCCCATTGGGCGGTGCTGCGTTTAACAACGAATTTGGTCGTCCTGCGCTAAATGGTTACTTCCGTACTTTCGAGCAAAACGTGAATGGTGAAGTAAAAGGCTTCCATAAACCAATCATGATTGCAGGGGGTTACGGCAACATTCGTCCAGACCATGTTGAAAAAGATCCAATTCAGCCAGGCGATTTATTAATCGTTTTAGGCGGTCCTGCCATGTTGATTGGTTTGGGCGGTGGTGCTGCATCTTCTGTAGATAGCGGAACCATGGGTGAAAACCTTGACTTTGCTTCAGTACAACGTGAAAACCCAGAAATGGAACGTCGTTGCCAAGAAGTAATTGATACGTGCTGGCGTTTGGAAGATGCTAACCCAATCGTATCGGTGCATGACGTCGGTGCAGGCGGTATTTCTAACGCAATGCCTGAGTTGGTGAACGATCACGAATTAGGTGCCGTACTTGATTTGCGTAAGATTCCATCTTTAGAACCAGGCATGTCGCCAATGGAAATTTGGTCAAATGAAGCGCAAGAGCGTTATGTGTTGGCTATTCGTCCAAGTTCTTTAGAATTATTTGAATCGATTTGTGCGCGTGAGCGTTGCCCGTTTGCGGTATTGGGTGAGGCGACTGAAGCACGTCATTTAACGGTTGAAGATCCACTGTTCAATAATAACGCTGTAGATATACCAATGCAGGTCTTGTTAGGTGGTACGCCACGCATGAGCCGTTCTTATGAAAGCATTGAGCGTCAAGGCGATGATTTTGATGCCGCTCAAGTTACTGATCTGAAAGATGCGATTTACCGTGTTATCAAGAATCCAACCGTTGCTTCTAAATCATTCCTAATCACCATTGGTGACCGTTCAATTACAGGTATGGTTGCACGTGATCAGATGGTTGGCCCATGGCAAGTGCCTGTTGCAGATGCAGCAGTGACCACCACCAGCTTACAAGGCTTTACAGGTGAAGCAATGGCGATGGGTGAGCGTCCACCTGTAGCCTTATTGAATCCTGCAGCATCTGCGCGTTTGGCAGTGGCGGAATCTATTTCCAATATCATGTCAGCCAAAATTGACCAGATTAGCGACATTAAATTGTCTGCAAACTGGATGGCAGCAGCAGGTCAAAAAGGCGAAGACCAAGCCTTGTTTGAAGGTGTAAAAGCCATTGGTATGGAAATGTGTCCTGCGCTAGGAATTGCAATTCCAGTAGGTAAAGACTCATTGTCTATGCGCACGACGTGGAATGAAGAAGGCGTTGATAAATCTGTAACTTCACCAATGTCAGGTGTAATTACTGCATTTGCACCAGTGACCGATGTGCGCAAAACTCTGACCCCTGAACTAAAAAATACCGATTCAGTATTGGTGCGTATCGACTTGTCTAAAGGTCAGTTCCGTTTAGGCGGTTCGATTTTGGCGCAAGTGTATAAAGCCATTGGTTCAGTGACACCAGATGTCGATAACTTTGACGAATTCAAAGCATTCTTTGCTTTGATACAAGACTGGAATAACCGCGGCTTGATTCAAGCCTATCACGACATTGGCGATGGTGGTTTATTAGCAACTGTAGCTGAAATGATGTTCGCTTCACGCTTAGGTGTGGCGTTAGAAGATCAATCTGTTGCGGCATTGTTTGCGGAAGAAATTGGTGCAGTACTACAAATTTCTAAAGCAGATTGGGCTGACTTAGCTACTGAAGTTGCTGCATCTACTCTGAAAGATGCAATTTCGGTAGTCGGTACAGTCAATAACACAGACCAACTTGCTGTAAATGGCTTGGTGCTTGAACGTGCCGATTTGCAAACGGCTTGGAGTGAAGTATCACACCAAATCCAGCGTTTACGTGACAACTCAGAAACAGCTGATCAAGAATTTGCCTTGATTACAGATAAGAACCACAAAGGTTTGATTGCTCAACCGACATTTGACTTAAACGAGCCAGTTGAAGCGCCGTACATCAACACACGTCGTCCTAATATGGTGATTTTACGTGAACAAGGTGTAAACGGTCATGTAGAAATGGCGGCAGCATTTGATAAAGTCGGCTTTAACACCGTTGACGTACATATGAGCGACTTGCTTGCAGGACGTGTCGATTTAGACGACTTTGAAGGCTTAGTGGCGTGTGGTGGTTTCTCTTACGGTGACGTCTTGGGTGCGGGCGGTGGCTGGGCAAAGTCAGTCTTGTTTAACTCGAAATTACGTGACCAGTTTGAGAAATTCTTTAACCGTCAAGAAACATTCTCACTGGGCATCTGTAACGGTTGTCAAATGTTGTCACAATTAGCACCACTCATTCCAGGTGCAGAAGCGTGGCCACGTTTCCATCGTAATACCTCAGAAGTGTTTGAAGCGCGTAGCGTTAATGTACGCGTTGAAAAATCGAATTCTGTATTATTGCAAGATATGGAAGGCTCGATTTTACCAATCGCAGTGGCGCATGGCGAAGGTCGTGTCGTTGCACCTGAAGCTAATTTGGCAGCCTTAAACGCAGGTAACCAAGTGATTTTACGTTATGTCGATAGCCACAGAAATGCGACCCAGCATTATCCAATAAACCCGAATGGTTCGCCAGAGGGTATTTCAGGTGTGACTTCAAAAGATGGTCGTGCAACAATTATGATGCCGCACCCTGAACGTAATTTCCGTGCGCTTCAACATTCTTGGAAACCTGAAGAATGGACTGAAGATGGTGCATGGTTACGCATGTTCCGCAATGCGCGTAGATTTATTGGTTAAGCTTCCACTTGCTTAATCTTTAGCAGTCAGCCACCTTCGGGTGGCTGATTTTTTTGCTGTGAATATGCAACTTTTATATAGACGTGCATGTTTCCACCTAAATGAATCGTCGGCTTGCTGTTCAACAATTCTGCATTAATCTCAACAATCATAGTCATCCTAGACAACACAAGCTATCATAAACAGGCAAATACACATGGGATGGCGTTATGAAAATCATTGCGGATGAAAATCTAGCATATACTGATTATTTCTTTGCAGATTTGGCTGAAATAGAGCACAAGGCAGGACGCCGTCTAACGCATCAAGATGTGCAAGATGCTGATGCGCTGTTAGTTCGTTCGGTCACCCAAGTGAATGCAGCACTGATTCAACAGACAGCGCTTCAATTTATTGGCAGCGCGACCATTGGTACAGACCATCTTGATATTTCAGTCATCGAGCAGCAGGGCATTACCTGGTCAAATGCTGCGGGTTGTAATGCGCAGGCGGTGAGTGAGTATGTCATTACCGCATTGCTACATCTTAAGCCTGAATTACTACATGCCAATCAAAACTTTAAACTTGGTATTATTGGACTGGGCAATGTCGGCTCACGCTTGGTCAAAATGGCACAATTATTAGGTTGGGATGTCATCGCATACGATCCATTTGTGCAGTTGCCCAATGTGCAGCAATGCGACTTAGATGCACTATTACAACAGGCAGATGCGATTTCTATTCATGTGCCATTAACTGAAACTGGCGAGCATCCTACTCATCATTTAATCAATGCAGCGCGTTTGGCATGTCTGAAACCTCAAGCCATTCTGATTAATTCAGCGCGTGGGCCAGTGGTAGAAGAAGCGGCTTTAATGCAGGATATTCAACATACTCAGCGTTTAGTGGTATTAGATGTTTTTGAATATGAACCTGAAATCTCTGCAGAATTATTAGATTTGCTTGCTTTGGCAACCCCGCATATTGCAGGGTATAGCCTAGAAGGCAAGGCACGCGGCACACAAATGATTTATCAGGCTTTTTGTGAAAATTTTGGTTTAGATGCCACAAAACAATTTGAAACTCAATTGCCAAGCTGCGCGCAATATTTCAAAACCCAAGATTTGAAAAATAGTCTGCATGCACATTTAAACCAAATTTATGATATTGCACAGGATGATGCCAATTTACGTGCCTGTGTCCAAGCGGGCAAAGTCGAGCAACAGGCTTTTGATCATTTAAGAAAAACCTATCCTTTGCGTCGAGAATGGGCAGCGCATGGAGGCCCGCAAGCATGAGTTTAAATCTCCAATATCAACCCACTTGCGACTTAAAAAGCATGCGCGCACGTGCACAATTGTATGCACAGATACGCCAGTTTTTTGCGGAACGTGAAGTACTTGAAGTTGAAACGCCAATCTTGTCACAGGCAGGGGTGACTGATGTGCATTTAGCTTCAGTGCAAGCGCAGCGCCATGTGCAGGGCAAATTGAATACGCACTATTTACAGACCTCACCTGAATTTGCTATGAAGCGTTTACTGGCCAGTGGCAGTGGTGCTATTTATCAAATTTGCAAAGTCTTTCGAGATGATGAACATGGGCGTAAACACAACAGCGAATTTACCATGTTGGAATGGTATCGTCCCCAATTTAGCCTGAAAGATCTCATGTTTGAGGTGACAGATTTACTCAATCTGACTTTAAAACAACGCTTTGGCGAAGTACGTCCAACAGTGTTGAGCTATAAACATGCATTTATGGATCGTTTGGATTTAAATCCATTACAAGCAAGTCTGCAACAATTGAAAGACTGCTGTCATCGTGTGGGTCTGTATCTGGACTTGGGGGATGACCGTCTAGGCTATATCGACCTATTGTTTTCACATTTTGTAGAACCAAGTTTGGGCTTTGATGCTCCTGTATTCTTAACTGATTTTCCACCTGAATTGGCATCTCTGGCTAAAACCAGAACAGATGATGATGGGGAATTGGTCGCAGCGCGTTTTGAGCTATATATCGAAGGTTTAGAGCTTGCCAATGCCTATGATGAACTGGTTGATGCTGCGGTGCTGCGTTCCCGTTTTGAAGCCGATAATGCAGAACGCGTACGACTTGGTTTACATGTAATGCCTATTGATGAATATTTATTGGCTGCATTACCGAACATGCCTGAATGTTCAGGAATCGCCATAGGAATAGATCGCTTATTGATGGTTGCAACTGAGCAGATGCGTTTAGAACAGGTGATTAGCTTTCCTGCACAGCTTGCCTAAAAGCAAAAGACAGTTTCTTATTTCAAGAAGGATTTATTTGAGCTAAAAAGCCGTAGCTTCTATATTTTAGAAGATTACGGCTTTTCGATCAGAAATTTAGGCTGACTTAAATAGGTTAAGAATGATAGATCAAAGAACACATGTAATCACGTTCTATAGACTAAAATAGCCTAAACAGTAGCAGCCAGGTGGCGTGCCTTCAATTGTTCAATCGCTTTAATACGTCGTTCAATCAGCATTTCACCAATATCGGGTCCTTGGACATCGGCAGGTAAGTCTTGCGCTTTAATGCTTCGTACCACTTGAATTGCTTCCAATATATAGCTCGCTTGTGGATAGTCACGATCTTCCAAACCTAAACGCCCACGTGAGTCACATTCACAGGCCTGTACGAAGGCTTCTACGCGTTCAGGACGACGCAAGACATCCAATCGTTGTAATAAACGCCATAACGTGCCAGGTTTTAAGCTCAAAGCTTGGTGGCATTTTAAATGCTCTTTACATACAGCCAGTGCCAGTTGTTTGGTAGTGTTCGGTACGCGCAGACGATCGCATAATTCCGTTACAGGTCTAATCCCACGTTCTTCATGCATAATGTGTCTTGGCAATTCATCGGCAGGGGTTAAAGCCTTGCCCAAATCATGCAATAACACTGCAAAGCGTACATCGAGTGAGTAATTGGCACGACAGGCTTGTTGAAGTGACATCATGGTGTGCACACCACAGTCAATTTCAGGGTGATATTCAGGGCGCTGTGGAATACCGAATAAAGCATCTAATTCTGGAAACAAAACTTTTAAAGCACCACAGACACGTAATGTTTCAAAATACACATCGGCATGCGCCTCCATTAGGGCACGCGAAGTTTCTTTCCATACGCGCTCAGGCGTCAGCGCATCTAATTCGCCAGACTCTACCAATTCTTGCATTAATAACAAGGTTTCAGGGGCAATCACAAAGCCTGAAGCGTGATAACGTGCGGCAAAACGGGCAATACGCAGCACCCGTAACGGGTCTTCTACAAATGCATTGGATACATGGCGCAGCACTTTATTGCACAAATCTTGCTGCCCACCGTAAGGGTCGTAGAGATTACCATCACTATCCATCGCCATGGCATTTATGGTTAGATCACGACGTATTAAATCTTGTTCCAAGGTTACGCTTGGGTCGGTATGAAATTCAAAACCGTGATAACCGTGTCCAGATTTGCGCTCTGTACGGGCAAGTGCATATTCATCTTTGGTTTCAGGATGAAGAAAAACAGGGAAATCTTTGCCCACAGGTTGAAAACCTTGAGCTAAAAGTTGTTCGGGCGTTGCGCCAACCACAACATAATCTTTTTCGTGATAGGGGTGACCGAGCAAGTGATCTCGAACTGCACCGCCTACTAAATAAACTTGCATGAAAAAACCTCTATTCTTCAAGCAATCATGCTACAGAATAGAGGTTTTCTCAAGTCCATAATTCTGAGTCAGTCACTCAGAAATATAGGTTTATGCTTTAACTTGTGCTGTTTGTTGAATTTCAGCAACGGTTAGGGCAGTCATATTCACTACACGACGTGTCGTAGCAGTTGGCGTCAAGATGTGTACAGGTTTCGCTGCACCCAACAAGATTGGGCCAATTGTGACATTGTTACCAGAAGTAGATTTCAACAAGTTAAATGAAATATTTGCAGAATCTAAGTTAGGCATAATCAACAAGTTTGCAGAACCTTTGAAGCGTGAGTTCGGGAAAGCAAATTGACGGATATTTTCGTCTAATGCTGCATCACCGTGCATTTCACCTTCAACTTCAAGCTCAGGTGCAATTTCGCTCAAAATTTCAAACACTTTACGCATTTTTTGTGCGCTTGGGTCTTGTTGGTCAGAACCAAAGCTAGAGTGTGAAAGTAGAGCAACACGTGGTGTCATACCAAAACGACGTACTTCTTCAGCAGCCAAAAGTGTCATTTCAGCCAACTGCTCAGCAGTTGGGTTGGTGTTGACATAGGTGTCTGCAATAAACAGGTTACGGTCTTCAAGCATCAATGCATTTAGCGTGAAGAAATTGGTGCGGCCTTCTTTTAAACCAATTACATTTTTTACGAAATCAAGGTGAATGTCATAGCTAGAATAAGTACCACACAACATGCCGTCTGCTAAACCGTGTTTCACCAACATTGATGCAATAAGGGTAGAGCGACGACGTGCTTCACGTTGTGCGTATTCAGGTGTAACCCCTTTACGCTGCATGATGGTGTAATAATCTTCTGCGAATTTTTCGTAATTTGGGTTGTTTTCCTGATCAACGATTTCAATATTCACGCCATGTTCAAGACGCAAACCTAGCTTTTTAATGTTCGCTTCAATCACTGAGGTACGACCTACAAGGATTGGTTTTGCCAAGCCTTCATCTACTGCAATTTGTACAGCGCGAAGTACGCGTAGGTCTTCGCCTTCTGCATAAGCAATACGCTTAGGATCAGTTTTTGCTTGAGCAAAAATAGGCTTCATCATCAATGCCGAGTTATATACAAACTCAGACAAACGTTGACGATATGCAGAGAAGTCTTGAATTGGACGACTTGCAACACCTGAATCCATAGCAGCTTGAGCAACTGCAGGTGCAATTTCAAGAATTAAGCGCTGATCAAGTGGTCGTGGAATTAAATAATCACGGCCGAATGATGCAGATTTTTCACCATAAGTTGCAGCATCTGCTTCAATGTGTGCCATACGTGCAATTGCGTGTACGCAAGCAATTTTCATTTCTTCGTTGATAGTTGTTGCGCCAACGTCTAATGCACCACGGAAAATATATGGGAAGCAAAGTGCGTTGTTGACTTGGTTCGGGTAGTCTGAACGACCTGTCGCCATAATCACGTCTGGACGTACTTCGTGCGCATGTTCAGGTAAGATTTCTGGGTCGGGGTTAGCTAAAGCAAAGATAATTGGATTTTCAGCCATTTCTTTAACCATAGCTTTAGTCAAGATACCCGCTGCAGAAAGACCGAGGAACATATCTGCACCGCCAATTACATCGGCAAGTTGTGTTGCTTCAATATCTTGCATATAGCGTTTTTTAGAGTCATCCAAACCTTCACGCTTGGTGGTGATTAGACCACGTGAGTCCGCTACAATGATATTTTCTTTTTTCGCGCCCAACGCACATAATAGGTCTAAACAAGATAGTGCGGCGGCACCTGCACCTGAAGCTACAATTTTGATTTCTTCAATTTTCTTGCCATTGAGCAACAAAGCATTGAGTAGGGCTGAACCGACAATGATTGACGTACCGTGTTGGTCATCGTGGAACACCGGAATGTTCATACGTTCACGAAGTTTTTGCTCAATGTAGAAACACTCTGGTGCCTTGATGTCTTCAAGGTTAATACCACCAAAAGTTGGTTCTAATGCTGCCACAATATCAACAATTTTATCTGGATCATTTTCAGCAATTTCGATATCAAAAACATCGACACCAGCAAACTTTTTAAAGAGTACGCCTTTACCTTCCATCACAGGTTTAGACGCCAAAGGACCGATATTACCTAAACCCAATACTGCTGTACCGTTACTCACGACAGCAACCAAGTTACCGCGAGCGGTATAAAGTGCAGCTTTTGAAGGGTCACGTTCAATCTCTAAACATGGTGCTGCGACACCTGGTGAGTAAGCGAGCGCTAAGTCACGTTGATTGACCAGCTGCTTACTTGGAGTAACGCTGATTTTTCCTGGTGTTGGAAATTCGTGATAGTAAAGTGCCTGCTGTTTTAATGATTGATCGTCCATCTGAATCTCTTATGTGACAAGTTGGCCAGCGATGCTGGTGTTTTTTTATGAATCTTATGGAAATATACCATTACTTGCCCTCTTAGCACAGTCGTCACTGTTTATTTTTAGAACAAACTTGGAGCTTTTAGGTCTAGTTTCAGATTAAGGAGCGATAAGCGCGGATACTAAATTTGCTTTTAGAAATTGAGTCGCTTCACTTTCAGGCAAAGGCCTAGAGAATAAATAACCCTGTGCAATATCACACTTTAAATTCTGCAAATATTGGAGTTGTTGTTCAGTTTCAATTCCTTCAGCCACTACAGTCATGCCCATGGCTTTGCCCATAGCAATCATGGCACTAACAATGGCTTCTTGTTTGGTATTTCCAATTTTAGAAATAAAACTACGGTCAATTTTTAAAATGTCAATTGGGAAGTCAGTTAAGTAAGAAAGTGAAGAATAGCCTGTACCAAAATCATCTAAGGCGATATGAATATCACGTTGTTTAATTTCATCTAATAAGGACTTCACGGTTGTGGAATTTTCCACCAAAAAGGATTCTGTAATTTCTAATACTAAGCTTGCACCTGAAATTTGATAGGTGTTAATCGCATCATCTAAATCTTGAAGTAATTGACCACGTTGCAGTTGTTGTGCAACCACATTGACTGATACTCGAATGTGACCAAAACCTAACAGGTTCCATTCACGAATTTGTTTGGCTGTTTGTTGAATCACAACTCGACCAATATCGGAAATTAAACTGGTTTGTTCTGCAATAGGAATAAATAGGTTGGGTGGAATAATGCCTTTGCTCGGATGCTGCCAACGTACCAATGCCTCAAACCCAACCACTTGATAGTTATGGAAATCAATTTTAGGTTGATAATATACAATTAATTCATCATTTTTAATGGCTTGGCGTAAGTCGCGCTCTAAATGTACATCTTGCTCTAGCAGTTTGGTGTTGTCTAAAGTGTAATATTTAATGGTATTGCCACCTAAACGTTTAGCCTCAGACAAGGCTTGTTCAGCACAATTATTTAGATAATCCAACTGGCGTCCATGTTCAGGATAGAGGGAAACCCCCATCGACAGGGTAATAATATGTTCTTGTCCCTGTACATTAAACGGCAAATTAAAGGCTTTGGTGATACGTTCACAGTGCTCTTCGATTGAAGGGCGAATGTGAGAAATTTCATAAACAATTGCAAAATCATCGCCATTTAAGTGTGCAACAAACAGCGCTTCGGCATTGGTGATACGTAAACGCTGCGCCACTTGGCGGAGTAATTCATCGCCACCATTATTGCTTAAATATTCGTTTAAAGGTCTGAAACGGTCAATATTGAGTCGAATGACCGCCAATTGCTGCAATGAATCTTGCTGTGAAATAAGATATTGATGTAGTTGATAATTATAATAAAAACGATTGGGGAGATCGGTCAGCGCATCATAATTTTCTAAATAGGATAAACGCTGTTCTTGTAGTTTCTGTTCGGTTAAATCAGACACAATTCCAATATAATTAATAATACGGTTTTGCTCATCTTTGACTGCATTGATATGCAAACGAACTTCTAATTCTTTTCCTGAGCGGAATTTTATACTCTTTTCAGTATGATATTCACCCTTGCTGAGTAATTGTTGAACAATTTCGTCTTGTGTCATGCGTGGATTTGCTTTGTTGGATTTGACTAAATCAAACAGATATTTACCTATAATATGGTCACGTTGAAATCCACTCATTTGTGCATAGAATGGATTGCTTTCAATATAGCGCAGGTTTTCATCTAAAATAAAAATACCTTCAGCAGCTTGTTCAAGTACGCTGGCAGTAAGTTTTAAGCGTTCTTGTGCAATCCGTTCTTGATGAATGTCACGGCGAACCCCAACCATGCGTAAAGGTTTATTGGTGACAGGATCACGCTCAATTACTCGCCCAATATCATGCACCCAATACCATTGACCTGAATTATGTTGTATGCGATAAGTGGTTTGATAGCGTTCTGTCTGACCACGTAAATGCTCTTTCATGGTTTGACGAAGGTGTGCAATATCATCACGGTGAATTAATTGCTGTAATTTATTCCGATGCTTTTTGGAATTTTTTAAACGAGTTTGTTGTGCGCCAGTCCCAAAGACAATGCTTCTTTCTCTGATATTCCAGTCCCACGCTTTAATACCTGCGGCTTCATGTGCCAAAATTAAACTATGTTGTTGATTGATTAAGTCTAGATGGGTTTGTTCTAAGTCAAAGGTACGTTCTCTAATTTTTTGTTCCAGCATTTGATTGTTAAATTGCAGTTGTAATTCAATATCTTTAGATTTGTTCATTTCCACTTGCAATTGTTGGCGGAGTTGATCTGTCCAGTCAACTTGTTGCTCTGCGGCTTTTTTTAATTGGTCGTTTTTAAAATTGACGCTCGATAACCGACGATGCATATGCATTGAAGTATTGGCACAAATGAGTAAGGTGATTAATGCAAAATTTGTTGCCAGAAAAAAGAAAGCAGAAGTTTCTGAGCGAATTAAAAACTGCGCGGCAATATAGGGCGTAATGACTGGAATGAATACCCAACAAAAATAACTCAAGCGTTGCGTTAAAAAGGTGAGTGCAAAGATTTGACTCACAATAATTAATAAGGCGGCTAAAATAATGGCTTCATGGATGTTCAGTTCAGGGTTTTGATGGGGTAAAAAGTAATACAGCAAAGTTACCCCAACTGCGATTGCAGTTCCGATTAAGAAACATACCAATTTTAACCAGCGATCTGCATGTTGGAGTTGATATTGTCCTGCTTTAAAGTGAATTGCAGTGAGCAGTAAACACGAACCAATGGTCAGTTCAGTGAGAATAAACCAGATATTGAGGTAGGGTGATGACTGTGAGAATGAAATTTGATAAATAAAAAACACATACAGACAAACAATCAGGACGCTGACCAAAAAGAATCGAATAAGCCGAATGGTATTGGTGATTTGCGCAGCATATAAGTATTGCTGCAACAATTCATCTTGAGCGTCTGACATACTTCCCCAAAATCTAGTTAAATGATTCCATCATTTATATTTTAAATAACATTACGCTGATGCATAAACTATTGCGGTTTTAAGTTTAAATTTTATGCAAAATCTTTAAGATCTTCTTCGAGATTAATCCTGTGCTTTATAAATTGCAATGTTATTGGCTATCGATTTCTGTAAAAACGGATAAATTGCTCAGCTAAACGATAATTTAAGATTGCTAAAGCAACCACGGGTGCGGTTTCAGTGCGTAATACCCGAGAACCAATACACCAGTTTTGAAAGCCAACAGCATTTGCAGCGCTAATTTCAGTTTCGCTTAAACCACCTTCAGGCCCAATTAATAAAGCCAAATCTTTGCTGGCGTTGTTTAACACATCGACTTGATCTTTATTCGGTGCTAACACTAATTTGGTAGCAGGAAGGTCGCTATTGAGCCAGTCCTCTAACCGTAGTGGGGCTAAAATTTTCGGCACGATATTCATGCCACATTGTTCGCAAGCTGCTATGGCAATGCCTTGCCAATGATCTAATTTTTTTTGATCGCGGTCATATTTTAAGCGCATTTCACAGCGTTCAGAGGTGAGCAACTGAATGTTAGTCACGCCAAGCTCTACCGCTTTTTGAATCGCATAATCCATACGATCGCCTTTGCTCATTACTTGTCCTAATAAGGCGCTAAAGCTTGGGGTACGATTATCTGGATTAAAACTTTTAATCTGCACTTGCGCTGTTTTTTTGGCAACTTCAACCAGTTCCGCTTCGTATTCACCACCTTGTCCATTGAACAAGGTGGCAGTTTCACCGACTTGCGCGCGTAGTACTTTCACCCAGTGATGAAATACTGTTTCAGTCAGTTCAACTTGCGTATCTACTGCTAATTCAGCCTCAATATAAAAACGGGGCATAGGGAGTACTCATTCAAGTCAATAAAATATGAAAAATATAGCTTAAGCCAAACCAAGATCTGTGACTAACTGACGAGTCGGTTCGGTGTTGTTCATGGTGTAAAAATGCAAACTTGGCGCACCACCTGCAATCAGGCGTTCACATAGCTTGATAATCACTTCATGGCCAAAGGCTTTAATTGACGCAGTATCATCGCCATAAGTTGCCAACTGTTTACGAATCCAACGGGGAATTTCCGCACCTGTGCCATCTGCAAAGCGGATTAAATTGCTGGCATTGGTAATAGGCATAATGCCTGGCGCAACAGGAATGTTTACCCCTTGCTTTTGAATACGTTCTATAAAATAGAAGTAAGCATCTGGATTGAAAAAGAACTGCGTGATGGCAGCATTAGCACCTGCATTTACTTTGGTGACAAAGTTTTTAATGTCTTGATCAAAGTGATCGGCTTGTGGATGCATTTCAGGATAAGCCGCAACTTCAATGTGAAAATGATCACCTGAATGTTCACGAATAAAACGCACTAAGTCAGAGGCATACGGCAACTCACCCAAACCTACTTGACCTGAAGGTAAATCACCACGTAAAGCCACAATGCGGTCAATACCTTGTGCCTTGTAAATATCAAGCAATTCAGCGATTCGCGTTTTGTCATCACCAATACAAGACAGGTGCGGCGCTACAGGCGTGCCTTTGCCATTGAAGTCGCTAATGGTAGATAAAGTACGTTCACGTGTAGACCCACCTGCACCATAAGTAATAGAAAAAAACTCTGGATTTAAAAGTTGTAATTCTTGATGCACAACTTTGAGTTTTTCTGCACCAACATCGGTTTTAGATGGGAAAAATTCAAATGAAATAGGAACTTGTTTGGTCATGATTAAATCCTTGTTATAAATACTTATTTATATTTTTTCACCTCTCCTAAATCCTCTCTTGCGCTGGGTTTAAAAGCAGTGCTTTAAACTTGCTCAGGAGAGGACTTACCCTCTAACTCATTCATTAAACAATGAATCATTCCCTCTCCCTATGAGAGAGGGTTAGGCAGAGGGATTAAAAACTTAGTATTTATAAGCATCCGATTTAAACGGACCTTCAACAGCTACACCTAAGTAGTCCGCTTGTACTTGAGTCAATTGTGTTAATACACCACCAAAACCAGCAACCATTGCAGCAGCAACTTCTTCGTCTAGTTTTTTCGGTAAGATTTCAACACGAATTGCCGCTTGTTTTTGATCGGCAGGAAGATCGGCAAATTTCTCTGCAAATAAGTGCATTTGTGCCAATACTTGGTTAGCAAATGAACCATCCATAATACGTGATGGGTGACCTGTTGCGTTACCCAAGTTCACTAAACGACCTTCAGAAAGCAAGATTAAATAATCGTTTTCGTTTTCTGAACGATACACTTGGTGTACTTGTGGCTTCACTTCAACCCACTTATAACCACGTAAGTAGTTGGTGTCGATTTCAGTATCGAAGTGACCAATGTTACATACAACAGCGCCTGCTTTAAGTGTATCTAGCATTGCTGCGTCGCACACGTGATAGTTACCTGTTGTAGTCACAATCAAGTCAGTATTTTCTAAAAGCTCTAGGTTCACGTCTGCTTTATTGCC
This sequence comes from Acinetobacter sp. SCLZS86, assembly GCF_021560715.1. NCBI lineage: Bacteria > Pseudomonadati > Pseudomonadota > Gammaproteobacteria > Moraxellales > Moraxellaceae > Acinetobacter > Acinetobacter sp. SCLZS86. The sequence continues at coordinate 2,026,726 of NZ_CP090864.1, read as the reverse complement.
TGTTTGTACGCCATTTTTGTATGGAGACACAACTTCGTAACCATCCATACATGCTTGCATTGCACAAATTGGGTCAATTTCAGAAACACGAACAATCATGCCTTCTTGGCGTAAAGATTGTGCAGAACCTTTACCTACATCACCATAACCAATAACCAACGCACGACGACCAGACAATAACATGTCTGTACCACGTTTAATCGCATCGTTGAGTGAGTGACGGCAACCGTATTTATTGTCGTTTTTAGATTTAGTCACAGAGTCGTTGACGTTAATTGCAGGCACTTTTAAAGAACCATCTTTCCACATTTCAATTAGACGTTGTACGCCCGTAGTGGTTTCTTCAGTAATGCCGTGAATGCGCTCTAATAATGCAGGATATTTCTCGTGAACAAGTGCAGTTAAGTCACCGCCATCGTCCAAAATCATGTTGGCATCCCATGGTGTGCCATTTACATTAATTTGTTGTTCAAGACACCATACATATTCTTCTTCAGTTTCGCCTTTCCAAGCAAAAACAGGCACACCTGAAGCAGCAATTGCTGCAGCAGCGTGGTCTTGAGTAGAGAAAATGTTACAAGAAGTCCAACGAACTTCTGCGCCCAATTCAACTAGCGTTTCAATTAAAACAGCAGTTTGAATGGTCATGTGGATACAGCCGAGAATTTTCGCGCCTGCAAGAGGTTTTGCAGCTGAGTAGCGCTTACGCAAACCCATAAGGGCTGGCATTTCTGCTTCTGCAAGTTTGATTTCTTTACGACCAAAATCAGCTAGTGTGATATCGGCAACTTTATAATCTGTAAATGAAGCATTAACCGCGTTCATCACGATCTCCTTATAAAAAACAATTGATCATTCAGTTCGCGGATGCCGTTTCTTGCATAGCAAACGCGTTGCTATGCTGGTCGAGCCTGGCGATTTTACATTTCGTGCCTGTAAAACGTCGCAGCATCCCTCGACTAGCGCGATATTGTACTTGGAAATTGATTCAGTTCCAATCATGTTTTGTTTATTATCACTACAAACATATTTTTGAGATTGAATGATGGCTTTAGAGCTTCCTCAAGAGTTGGCAAATTTAGAAGCCAACGGCGGGATTTACGCAGTGTGGATGTTGCTACGACACTTAGGAATTGATGCCGAGATTCAACAATTGATTGAAGTGTGTGGTTATACGCCAGAGCAGGGCACAACCACAATTGGCTTGGCTGTTGGACTGAAAAAGTTTGGCTTTAATGTGCAGTTTTATACTGACCCTGACCCAGATTTACAAGATGCAGAAAAGTTAAGTTATGCCGAAGCTGAACAGCTTAAATTGCCTGTATTGGCGGCAATCGGCTATCAGCAAATTCAGCACGCATTTGATGAAAATAAATTTGTAATTGTCTACTACGACACTTTAGAAGGCGTGGGCAATCACTCATTGCTATATTCTATTGATGATGCTGAAATTTGTTTCTTTGACAGTTTTGAGCCGATGCCTGCGGCTGTGTTTGAACAACAGCGTCAGCAAGAGGGCATTTGCAGACAAGTAATTGTGGTCGAAGTCTAAGTGTTATTCAAAGTCTAAGCTTTATTCAATGACGATTCGAGTCATGCAAAAATTGTCTAGCCCATCAATTGATTGGCTAGACAAATAAATTACTCCGCTGCATCGGCTTTTTGTGTCCAATATTCAGCTTTGTTTTCATCAGCATCTACACCCAAAGCATTTGCATAAATAAAAGCAAGGTCACGCATGGCCTGTACTTCGCCTAGTTCAGCAGCTTGCTGAACCAATGCCACAGAGCGAGTGACATCTTGTTCAACAACATCACCACGACGGTAATAGCCTGCCAACTCTAAAATAGCTGCAGGGTGTTGTGCATCACTGGCTTTTTTGAGCCAGACAAAAGCATCTTCAAAATATTGTTTCGCATCTTCAGGGTCATCTTCTAGAACATCTTTGGCATATACGGTATAGCCTTCACCAAGCCAATACATGGCTTCGATATGTCCATTTGCGGCTGCTTTGAGTGCCCATTGTTCAGCAAGTTCAATATCTTCATTAAAATCGCTTTGCATATACAGCACCGCGACTTCAAATTGGGCATCGGCTTGTCCTGCAATAGCACGGTTCATTAGCGCAGGAGAGATAGAAACAGATTCTGACATAATGTCATCCAGCAAAATTACAACATAAGAATGTGCGATAGCCTAAAAGGTCTGCAGGGAAAAAGCCATCTTCGATGTGATTTTTTTTAAAAAATTAGGGTTTATTGATTATGCGTTTATGCAGACAATAACAAAAAATCACTTGAGCGATATCGTCAAGTTTCAATATGCTGAATCTTAAACATGGTCATAATGAGAACAATAAGATGGCAAATTTTTTAACTGCTGAACAAGCAAAAGTTTATTCAGATCATGCCAAGCTAGATATTGAATTATATAAGCAGCGTTTGGCGTCTTTAATCGAAGAGAATGCCAAGCAGGGCAATACCGCAGTTTTTACTGTGCTGCCAAAACATTTACCTTTAGAAGATATTCGAAATTTATCGGCACAGCTGACTGATTTGGGTTATCAGGTGCGCTTTGAGTTAAATGAGTTCTTTTATAGCTTTAATGTGTATTGGATTTAAAACTCAACTCTACCGACATTTCACCAAATAGTTTTAGTGAAATGTCGAGCGTTTATATTTTTTGATTTAGATTGCGTTTAAGTATTTGCAGTATGTTCTGCCAAAACTTCCAACGCTGCGCGAAAATCTTCCTGAGTTGCAGGTGCGCCACAATAAGGCAAGCTGTGTAACAAGACTTCCTGAATTTCTTCGACACTTGCCCCGTTATTTAGCGCACCACGAATATGTCCTTTAAGCTCTGTCGGGCTTTTTAAAGCAGTTAAAAAGGCGATAGTAATTAAGGAACGATATTTGCGTGGTAACACACCTTCACGTTGCCAAGTTGAACCCCATGCATGTTCATTAATCCAGTCCGCAAAGGTTGGGTAAATGGTACAGTGTTGTCCTGTGCGCGTTTTACAAAGCTTTCGCCCATGACTTCAGTGCGAACTTTTAAGCCATTGTCATAGTCTTGTTGTGACATTTTACTATCCCTGTTTTATTGTTTGAGCTCGGTGTATAGATTAAGTGCATAGATTAACAATTTATGGCGATGACACCATGCGCACTTGGTCGTAGACCATCAAAAAATATTCACATCTATCTATTTTTAATATATCCACAAGGTATAAAAAACCCCGAACATAAAGTCGGGGCTGTTTTAGCTTTATCGCAAATTTTGAAATAAGCGAGTGTTAAGCTTCAATGGTTTGCACGCTAATTTTTTTAGCAGGGTCGGCTTTACGACGTACTGTTGGTACAGGTTCACCATAATATTGACGGTCTGCAAAATAACTTGAACGCACCATTGGCGCAGCCCAAATATTTTTAAAACCTAACTTTTGACCATGCGCTGTATAACGCTCAAATTCTTCAGGTGTTACAAAGCGGTCAATCGGTGCATGTTCTTTAGATGGCTGTAAATATTGACCAATGGTCACATAATCTACATCGTGCGCTTTAAGGTCATCTAACAGTGCAATGACTTCTGCTTCAGTTTCGCCAATACCCACCATTAAACCGCATTTGGTTGGAATATCTGGGCAATATTCTTTAAACATTTTCAGCAAGTTCAAAGAGTGCTGATAGTCTGAACCTGGACGCATGGCTTTATATAAACGCGGTACAGTTTCAATATTGTGGTTAAAAACATCTGGCGGGCATTCGGTCATAACGCGTAGTGCAATATCCATACGACCACGGAAGTCTGGCACCAAAATTTCCAACAACGTATTTGGGCTTAAAGAACGGGTTTCTTTAATACAATCGACAAAATGTTGTGCGCCACCATCTAATAAGTCATCACGGTCTACAGAGGTGATCACGGCATATTTTAAGCCTAAGTTGGCAATGGTTTCTGCCATGTGGCGTGGTTCTTCAGGATCTAATGCATTTGGACGACCATGCGCAACATCACAAAACGGGCAGCGACGCGTACAAATATCACCCATGATCATAAAGGTTGCTGTACCGCCGCCAAAACATTCTGGCAGGTTAGGACAAGCAGCTTCCTCACAAACGGTGTGCAATTTTTGCTGACGCAAAGTGGTTTTAATGCGTTGAACTTCTTCTGGGGCCGTCATTTTGACCCGAATCCAGTCAGGCTTACGAGGCGTTTCAACCGTAGGAATAACTTTTACAGGAATACGTGCGACTTTTTCAGCACCACGAAGTTTGACACCCTGTTCTGGTTTACGGTTTGCAGACATATTCAACTTTTCCACTGTTTTTGAAAGGGGAGAGATTTAGTGTGGCTAGATTTTACGTGAAATAGAATCTGTTTAAACCGAATCTAAGTGCCAAAGTAAAATGTCACCTTAACTTCATCATAAGATGATTATTATAACGAAATTGTGCTTAAATTGGGTAAAAACGATATTCATATAAAAAATGTGGTTATCACGTAATATATGCACAGTAAATACAGAAAATTCAAAAGATTTACGTCATAATACACCCCATTGAAAAGACAGATTTAAAGAAAAGGAGCGTTGAATGCCACGTAAAAAAGAGGTCGTTAGTGGAACTTTCGTGAAGTATGACGCGGTTGTTCTCGGTTCAGGCCCAGCGGGTGAAGGCGCGGCAATGAAACTTGCCAAATCAGGTAAGCGGGTTGCGATTGTAGATGTTCGTGAGCAGCTTGGCGGTAACTGTACTCATGTGGGCACCATTCCAAGTAAAGCATTGCGTCAGACAGTGTCGAATATTATCCGTTATCGTCGTGACCCGATGTTTAAAAAAATGGGTGATTGGCGTCAGTTCACCATGAAACAAGTGTTGCAAAGTGCACATAAAGTTATTCAGCAGCAAGTTGAAACGCACTCTCGCTTTTATGACCGTAACGAAATTGCGATTTATCATGGTCGTGCTTATATCCAAGATAAAAACACGGTCTTGGTATTTGGTGCCGATGGCATTAAAGAAACCATGAGGTGTCAGCAAATTGTAATTGCGACAGGTAGCCGTCCATATCGTCCAGAAATGTTAGATTTCAATCATCCGCGTGTATTTGATTCAGACAAAATTTTGGATTTAGATTTCTCGATTCAAAAAATCATTATTTATGGTGCGGGTGTGATTGGTTGCGAATATGCATCCATCTTCATTGGTTTAGATCATAAGGTTGATTTGATTAATACTCAGCATAAATTGCTCAGCTATTTGGATGATGAAATTTCAGATGCCTTGTCATATCACTTACGTGCGCAAGGGGTGTTGATTCGCCACAACGAGCAAATTGATCATTTAGAAACTTTTGATGATCACGTGGTTTTATATTTGCAAAGTGGTAAGAAAATCAAAGCCGATGCGATTTTGTGGTGTAACGGACGCTCAGGGAATACCGATGGTTTAGGTTTAGAAAATGTAGAGCTTATACCAAACAGCCGTGGTCAATTAACAGTGAATGATCAATATCAAACCGAAGTAGAGAATATTTATGCTGCGGGTGATGTGATTGGCTGGCCTTCGTTGGCATCTGCTGCCTATGACCAAGGTCGTTGTGCGGGTGCAAATATGAGTGGCGAAGAAAATGTTGCACCTGTGACCGATATTCCAACAGGTATTTATACCATTCCTGAAATTTCTTCGATTGGTAAAACTGAGCAGGAATTGACGGAAGAAAAAATTCCTTATGAAGTTGGTCAGGCATCTTTCCGTCATTTGGCACGTGCGCAAATTACGGGTGATACTGTGGGCGAATTGAAGATTTTATTCCACCGTGACACTTTAGAAGTCTTGGGCGTGCATTGCTTTGGTAATAATGCGGCAGAGATTATCCACATTGGTCAGGCGGTGATGAACAGCCCGAACAATACCATTAAGTATTTTGTGGAAACTACATTCAACTATCCAACCATGGCGGAAGCGTATCGTGTCGCGACCTTAAATGGGATGAATCGTTTGTTTTAAGTGATTCTGCTGACTGCAAAATAGAAAATTTAAAACACCCTATAAGATCATTCTTGTGGGGTGTTTTTTTTATTGCCTTGCTGTAAGAAGCGTTATGCGCAGAGGAAAGCGTTGATCTGTGGAACTTAGCGCGTTAAATATCAATAACAACTGATGCCGCACTGCGTTGCGCTTCGCCATGAAAGACAGCTTCAATATTGTTGCCATCAGGATCAAGCACATAAGCTGAATAATACCATGATGATAAGCACGTTCATCAGGTTTGCCATTGCACTTGCCACCATGCGCCAATGCTGCAAGATAGAAAGCATTGACCATTTGACGATTTTTAGCTTGAAAGGCGAGATGATGACGCCCAGTGAGTATGCCTTGTGCGGCAGGGCTTTCTACTGACGAGATAAAGAGTTCATCTGCCCAAAAGTGATCATTGGCTGTTCCCATAACTGGAATATCTAGCACCGCTAATATGGCAGTATAAAATGCCCGACTTGCTTCAAGGTCATTCACCACAAGATGAATATGGTCAATCAATCTTCCACGATACAATTGAATCTGCATAAGACGCTCCATGTCTAAAGCGGAGTTTTGAGTAGCAAAATCGACTTAATATTTTAGAAATCGCGTTTTAATGCGCACAAAACGCCTGATTAAAATATTCAAACAGTTGTGGCGTTTGCATCCATAAAAAAATCGATAAGCCAAAAAGGGCAGTGATTGCGAGTGTGAGCAATACTTTAAAATTAAATAAAGAATTAATCATGAATGACATGCTCCTCATCTACCCAAAAATGTACCAAGACCGCAAACGCACTTAAAGCAATAGAAACAATCCAGATTGCATTATAGTTACCTGTCAGATCGTGGTTTAGACCGCCAAGCCATCCACCAAAAAAAGAGCCAACTTGGTGTGTGAAAAATACAACGCCACTGAGCATGGTCAGGTATTTAATTCCAAACATATTTGCCACAATACCATTGGTTAAAGGCACTGTAGATAACCACAATAAGCCCATAATGATCCCGAATGCATAAATTGTCCAGATGCTTAAAGGTAGAATTAAAAAGGTGATAATGGCAATACCGCGTAGTCCGTAAAGCCACATCAGCAAGTGTGGTTTCGAATAGCGACCACCTAACCAACCTGCGGTATAGGTGCCTACAATATTAAATAAACCCACCAGTGCCAGAAAAACTGTGCCTGTGGTTGCATTAAAGCCATGATCAATTAAGTAGCTAGGTAAGTGAATCCCGATAAAGACTACTTGAAAACCACAGACAAAAAAGCCCAAAGCTAAAAACCAAAAGGGTTTATGGTTTTTGGCGATCACCAAAACTTGCTTAAAGCCTAAAGCGGGTTGGCTGACTGAACTTGCATTGGGGTTTTGATACATGGGTGCTTTGAGCATCCATGCCAAAGGAATAATCAATGCAATTAAAATCGCACTGACAATTAAAGCGCCCGACCAGCCCACACTTTGTAATAACAATAAGGTCGATGGCAACATAATAAATTGCCCAAACGAGCCTGCAGCACTGGCAATACCCATTGCAAGGCTACGCTTTTCTGGAGGAGCAGCACGACCCACTGCAGAAAGTAGTACAGGGAATGAGGTCGCAGAAAGCGCCAATCCTAAAATTAAACCCACACTTAAATTTAGCAATAAGCCTGTTGAGCTGACGGCCATAAGTAATAAGCCGAGTGTATATAGTGCGCCACCGACTGCAACTACAATTTTACTGCCGTATTTGTCTGCAAAAGCACCTGTGATGGGTTGGACTGCACCCCAAATCAGGTTTTGCATGGCAATGGCTAAACTAAAGACATTATGTCCCCAACCAAATTCATGGCTCATAGGCACCAAATACAAACCAAATGCATGCCGAACCCCAAGCGATAATGCCAAAATAATGGCACTTCCAATTAACATATAAATTAGAGGTTTGGAAAATTGAGCATCCGACATAAGACATCCACGTATGGCTAACAGCTTGTTATGGTAGTCGATTCAGCTCAAGATCGCGATAAAATAAAATTCATCAAATGATAAAATTGAGTTATCAAGATAGAAGCGATTGCTTTAATTAAATAGTGTAAGAAAAAATAAGACGACCGTAGCCGTCTTAAATTTGGTTGAAAGTGGAAAAGTAAAATTAGAGCTTAAAAGCGCATCCCAAAACCTGCGTATGCAATAATCGGATTCACATCAATATCGGCTTTGGAGTGAATAAGTTCGCCGTGTTTAGCATCGGTCACGGTAATGGTGGTTTCGTTTTTAAGATGTGCATAGGATACAGAACCAACTGCAAACCATTTTTCATTAAAGTCATAGGTAAAACCTACGGTTGCAACGGGCGCAAAGGCATCGGTCGCATCTAACTCAACTTTTGGGTTGGCTGAACTTGGTTTGCCTTCTAAAGATGCGCCTGATTTTCCTTCTTTAATATTGGCAATCATGTGACCTGAAGCAATTAAGTCCTGCTCAGTACGTGGATTAATTTCTAACTCATTGAAATAGGCATACATTAAACCGACGCCGACATAAGGGCGGAATTTATTCACACCGGTTTTGCCAAAGTGATACTGAAACTCAAATGCCGGTGTCCATGCTCGGGCAGAAGCAGCAGGGCCATGTGCTGCTAAATCGGTAATGAAAATATCGTTTTGTAATTCTAGCTCACCCAACGCACCGCCTAATGGACGTGCAATTGCGGAGAAAGGTGCATAAATTTTCCCTTTGCCTTGCAAATCAACTTTAGGTGGAATGCCGCCTTTGACTTCAAAGGAAATATTATCAGTAAAGAAATAGTTACTGATGATACCCAGTGTAGTGACATCATCTGCTTCTAAACCTGTACCGGGATTATCCCATTGTTCCAAACCTGAAATTGTGGCTTGTCCACTCATGTTGGCAGGCACGGTAGGCAGCAAATTTAATGCTCCGCTTAATAATATGGGTGGCTCAAAACCGTCACGTAAATTATCTCTTACAGTTTGCGATTGAACCTCACCGACATCCGCTGTGTAGCCATTGTGGATGGCTGTATTGACCCGAAAAGGTTGTGCTTTACCTTGTGGCATAACGTGCAGCGCACCTACCGAAACAGAAAAGCGTTTAAAACCATCACCATCTTTTAAACTAAAATAAGGTGAGTTGGCATAACTGATGACTGGCAAACTACTCAGTGCCAAACAGCATAGTGTTTTTTTCATTGTGGAACTCCATGTCCAATTTTGCTTGTTGTTATTTACGGCATTGTTATGCAAGGCATTATGAAATGGACTGGAAAAATAAAACTGTTGTTTTTACAAGATATTTTTTTAAACTTTTGTGAATAACTGGAAAAGTGTGCAGGTGTTTTGTTAAATCCAAAACTGTTGAATACGTGAAAATGCTTGTTTTATTGGATGGCTTTAAAGTTCTATTGGTTTGAAATAAAAAGATTTTATAGAAATTGTATGCGTTGAAATTAATAAAAAAGACCAGTCGAAACTGATCTTTTTGAAATACGGGTTAAATTTTTAGCCAATGACAGATTTTGGCTGCAAACACGTTATGCAGTAAAGCGTGATAAATCTTCATCAGGGCGGGCAGTCAGCACTTCCAAGCCATCTTTGGTGACCAAAATGGTGTGTTCAAACTGTGCCGATAATTTGTGGTCTTTGGTCACCACTGTCCATTTATCGCCAAGTAATTTGGTTTGCCATACGCCTGCATTGACCATTGGTTCAATGGTAAAAGTCATACCTTCTTCTAAAATCATGCCTGTGTTGGCTTGACCATAGTGCAATACTTGTGGCTCATCGTGGAAGGTCGTCCCAATACCATGACCGCAATATTCACGCACGACACTAAAGCGTTCAGATTCAACATATTTTTGAATCGCATGACCAATATCACCAATGGTTGAACCGGGTTTAACGGTTGCCATACCGCGATACATCGCTTCTTGGGCAACTTTGCATAAACGATTGGCTAAAATGGAAGTTTCACCACCCACGATATACATCATATTGGTATCGCCGTGGAAACCATCTTTAATGACTGTGACATCAATATTTAAAATATCGCCTTTCTTCAGCACTTTACTTTCTGACGGAATACCGTGACAAACCACATGGTTAACCGATGTGCAAATGGTGTGTTGGAATGCTGGACGACCCGGAGCAGCACCATAACCTAAGCAGGCAGGAATAGCTTGTTGCTGATTGACAATATAGTCATGGCAAATCGTATCCAGTTCGAGCGTAGTAACGCCTGGTTTAACGTGTGCTTTGATCATATCCAAAACTTCCGCTGCCAGTCGTCCCGCTACCCGCATTTTCTCAATATCTTCTGCGGTTTTAATTAATCGACGAGGCGCTTGATAAGTACTGTTCATGATCTCTAAAAACTTTTGGAAATTTATATGTGATTATGGTATAAATAGCCGCCCATTTTATCAAATGCTTTTTATGAATATGTTTCAAAGAGCGTGGTAAAAGGGAAATTAAAAATCCGCACATATATCGTCACATTACTCTGGGTGCCCTTTGGGGTGGAGAATGCGGATATATGGAGGCCTAACCCAAACTTTAAGGTAAAGAAAATGGCAGATTACAACGTAAGCATGCGCGACCTTCTTCAAGCTGGCGCACACTTTGGTCACCAAACACGTTTCTGGAACCCAAAGATGCGTCAATACATCTTTGGTGCGCGTAACAAAATTCACATCATCAACCTTGAGCACACTGTTCCTGCGTTAAATGATGCTTTGAACTTCGCAAACCAATTGGCTAGCAAAAAGAACAAAGTTTTGTTCGTTGGTACAAAACGTGCTGCTTCTGCAATCATCCGTGAACAAGCTCAACGTGCTGGTCAACCGTATGTAGATCACCGTTGGTTAGGTGGTATGTTGACGAACTGGAAAACACTTCGCCAATCTATCAGCCGTTTAAAAGATCTTCAAGTTCAGTCTACTGACGGTACTTTTGCTAAGCTTACTAAACGTGAAGCTTTAGAGCGTACCCGTGAAATGGAAAAACTTGAGCGTGCTTTAGGCGGTGTGAAAAACATGGGTGGTTTACCTGACGCATTATTCGTAATTGACGTTGATCACGAAGCGATTGCAATTAAAGAAGCTAAAAACTTAGGTATTCCTGTAATTGGTATCGTTGATACAAACTCTAACCCAGACAACGTAGACTACGTTATTCCGGGTAACGACGATGCGATCCGTGCAGTAACACTTTACGCTTCTTCAATGGCTGATGCGATCATTGCTGGTAAAGAATACGCTCAAACTCAAGCCAATGCTCAAGCAAAAGGCGAAGAAGCTCCTGCTTCTGAGGCTTAATGCGTTTTGACGTAAGCTTGTCATTTTTGCGACATGTGATAGTGGCAAAGTAAGCGTCATGTATGCAGACGGCCCAAGAGACACCCTCTGGGCCGTTTCTGTTAAAAAAGAATTCATTTTCTACCGATTTTAGGAGATAAACATGACTGCAGTTACAGCAAGCATGGTTAAAGAATTGCGTGATCGTACTGGTCTAGCAATGATGGAATGTAAAAAAGCATTGACAGAAGCAGGCGGTGACATCGAATTAGCGATTGACAACCTTCGTAAATCTGGTCAAGCAAAAGCTGCTAAAAAAGCAGGCAACATTGCTGCTGACGGTGCAATAACTATCGTTCAAGAAGGCAACAAAGCAATTCTTTTAGAAGTAAACTGCCAAACTGACTTCGTTGCTAAAGACGAAAACTTTGCTGGTTTCTCTGCAAAAGTTGCTGCTGCTGCTCTTGCTGCAAACGAAACTGATGCTGCTAAAATTGCTGAGCTTAAACTTGAAGATGGCGCAACTGTTGAAGAAACACGTATTGCCCTTGTTCAAAAAATTGGTGAAAACATCCAAGTACGTCGTGCACAAATCGTTGAAGGTGAAAACCTTGCTGTATACAAGCACGGTCTAAAAATTGGTGTTGTTGTTTCTTATACAGGTGATGCTGCGACTGGTAAAGGCATTGCAATGCACGTTGCTGCATTCAACCCAGTTGCTGTTACTGCTGAGCAAGTTCCTGCTGATCTTATCGCAAAAGAGAAAGAAATTGCAGAAGCGAAAGCAATCGAATCTGGTAAGCCTGCAAACATCGTAGAGAAGATGGTAACTGGTTCAGTAGAAAAATACTTGAACGAAGTTGCGCTTGATCGTCAAATGTACGTAATTGACAACGAGAAGAAAGTTGCTGAAGTATTAAAAGCAACAGGTACTACAGTTGCTCAATTCGTTCGTTTTGAAGTGGGTGAAGGTATTGAGAAGAAAGCAGAAATGAGCTTTGCTGAAGAAGTTGCTGCTGCTCAAGCTGCTGCAAAATAATTTTTACTGAACGTAAAATATTTTGTAAGAAAAGCCCCAATTTATTTTGGGGCTTTTTTGTGAATATAGCTTTTGGCAATCTGCAATCGTGGCATAAATATTGAGATGAAGATTAAAGATATTAATTTTAAATCAGTATGTTACGAATAATTGACTTAATCGTATAGGGTGGAATCAGAACAAGAAGGTTATATGGCAAATAAAAAGAATTTAAGTATTGGCGCAATTATTGTGGTGTTAATTACTGCATTTTTTGGCATAGATTTACCACAGTTTCAGTCTGAAATATCAAACACGCCATCTACAAGCACTGCTCGCACATCACAAGATGAAAAAGAACAGTCAAACCTACAGCGAGATAAGCTGCAAGATGATGCTCAGGGTGTGCAGCTGATTGAGCGTGCGTTTGAGCGTAAGCAGAGCGATTTACAAGTCCGTGCGAGTGGGCAGGTCATTGCAGTGTTGGCAGATGACAACGAAGGCTCACGGCATCAAAAATTTATTTTAAAACTGAATAATGGGCAAACTGTGTTGGTTGCACATAATATTGATCTTGCACCACGAATTACCAATATTGCCAAAGGCGATACTGTTGAGTTTTTTGGTGAATATGAATACTCAGATAAGGGTGGGGTCATTCACTGGACACATCATGATCCAGCAAATAAACACGTGGGTGGATGGTTGAAACATCAAGGAAGAACCTATCAATAACGGTTCTTCCGATAATGAAAATAGGATATAGCGTTTAAACGCTCATAATGCTGTTTTTACGACGTGTTTTCCAAGAGGGTAGGATTTTACCTAAATAGGCATCCATGCACCAAATTGGGCCAATGAGAAGGAATTGGAGATCTTTGAAGAATGAAGGCTTTTTCCCTTCAATTTTGTGACCATAAAACTGTCCAATCCACGCCAAAACAAAAATTGCGATATAAAAACCCATTCCCACAGGTAAAACATAAATCAGCCATGCCATTACCAGCATTAACGCTGCCATTGCAACTGCAAGAATCAAATCTAAACGTGCATAAAAAATAAAACTGAGCACCAGAAGTAAAGTCGTCAGTAAAGCACTGAAATGCGCCAAAATGCCGACAATCGAAAAAAAGATCGTAGGTACGCAAACCCAGTGAATTAATTTATTGGTTTTATTTTGATGGCTGTCGCTGTATTCATCGAGCCATTCACTTACTGTCTTCATGTGCTACTCCTGTAGACTGATCATCCGTTGTTATTGTTTAACTGTCTAAAATATAACTGAGAACAAAGAGGTGGTCAAAACAGTATTCATATTTTCAAAATGAAGTGGCAACAAAATTTGTGTGGATCTTCTTGGTGCAGACATGCATGGGATGACTGTAAATTTTACAGGCATTAAAAAAGCCACATTGCTGTGGCTTTTAAGTCAAATGCGAAATCGTGTAAGTGAATATTAAGAGTTTGGACCTTCAACACGCTCAATACTCACTTTGGCAGTACCTGCATTGGTAATACCCAATTGCTTCGCAGCGCCGTAAGAAAGATCAAGTACACGGTTGCCATGGAACGGACCACGGTCATTTACTTTTACAACAACGCTTTTGCCGTTGTTTTTATTGGTCACGCGAATATAACAGTTGAGCGGTAGGCTACGGTGTGCTGCGGTCATTGCATTCATATCGAATGTTTCACCGCTTGCAGTTTTACGACCGTGGAATTGGCGACCGTACCAAGATGCCATACCTGTTTGGCTAAATTTACGTACAGTGTTCGATGCCACTGCGTTTAACTTTTCAATCACTGAAGGCTCTTCAGCAGGAATTTCAATTTTCGCTGCAATCGTTTGACGACGGATTTGGTCACCTGAACGTTCGGTGATTGAAAGGCTATTTAAATTTGAGAAATGTGAATTAAAGCTTTGTGTTTCTTTGTTAAGTACACGCGCAGCTAGGCTAGATGACTCATTATCATTGTTGAATGATGATTGCACCATTTCAGCTTGCGACTGACTTAGGGCAACAGCTGCAGAAAGTGCAAGTAAGTATTTAAGTGGACTGGGCATGGTTTGAACTCCTGAAGACAGAATTATTAACTTAATTTCGCTCTTAACTGATTGAAATAGTGGTAATCCTGTCTGTAATTTCACTTTTTCGACTAGATTTGACGAAATGGATAATATTCATCCCTTACTAAAGGTGTCTAGTCTTTATACGAAAATAATGACAAAAAGTACCAAAAACCAACTCTAATCGATTAAAAAATAATCAATATTGTAACATTATATGTAAAAAGTTGGTTTTATGATCAAATTGTCAAAAATATTTCTTGACTTTTTGGTTTTATATTTAAATTTGTACTTAGCGACTCGCAATTTCAGTGCCCAATAACCACAGTGCAGTCGCATACATACGGCTACGGTTATAAGTCGTAATCACCTGAAAATTTGGATAGGTTATATAGTAGATATGACCATAATTTTCTTGTAATTGAATGACATTGACCAAGTCAAGGTCATCTATTTGCACAATGGGATTCATTGGCATCACCCCTTGCGATTTTAAAACCCCATAAGGCGTTGGCAGGGTTAAATCTTTGGCAATGACGCTGTCAGGATTGTTGCCTGTATATCGAGCAGCAAATGCAATGGGTTGATTACGCTGCCACCCATGTTGCGCCAAATAATTCGCAATGGAGCCAATGGCATCGACTGCCGAGTTACGTAGGTCAATATGTCCGTTGCCGTCATAATCGACTCCAAATTTTGGAATATTGCTAGGCATAAACTGCGGATAACCAACAGCGCCTGCATAAGAACCAACAATTGAAGAAGTTGGAACACCATCTTTATATGACCATGCGATTAGTGCCGCGAGTTCATCTTTAAAGTATTCTGCACGACGTTCATAACCAAAGCCTAAGGTGGCAAGGGCATCACGGGTTACAAAAGAGCCTTTATTGCTTCCAAAGCCTGTTTCTACACCTAAAATGCCTAAAATAATGGATTGCGGTACACCAAATTGCTGTTCAGCACGATTGAGGGTGTCTGCATATTGTTGTTTAAAGCGCACACCACGTTGAATAGTGCTTTCTGCAAGAAAATTGGTTTTATAGTCGTACCATGGCTTACTTTCGCCTGGGCGGTTCATGATATTGATGATATTCGGTAAGTTTTTAGAGCCTTCCATCGCCCAATCAACTTGTGCTGCACTTAAGCCATAGGTCTGCATGGTTTTTTGTTTAAAACTGGCATAAGACGGATGATTTTGGAAATCATTGGCCTGACAAAAACTGGTAATAGAAAATGTACCAATGAGTAAAGAAAGACGTTTTAATTTGTTATAAAAATCAAGTTTGAACATATTGGGGAAAATTCCAAATTGATGATTTACACAACTTATTTATATGCAGTAAATAAGTTGCTACTTATATATGAAGAATAAGCCACTATTGGGGCCATACTGCGAAAGCGAAGCAAGCGACTAAGATAGCATTCATGCGTGACTGGCTTGCAAAAACTTATACAAAAATAGACAAAGAATGTGTAAAAAGCGCGCAGGATTTGTAACAAAATTCAATTTAGGTGCAAAAAGTTATTCTTTATTGTGTAAAAGTTGCAGCCATATCCTGATATTGCATTGCATATAAAAATGCCTGATCAAAATCAGGCATTTTGCACTTAACATGCAACAAAAGGGCTTAAAACGCATTATGAGTTAAACCCACTGATATTAATGATGGAATAATGTGTCGTGATATTCCGCTAAAACCAAAAGTTCCTCTTTGGTTAAATTTGGGATGATTTTATCCACCGCAATATGAACAGCTTTAATTACCGCTGCTGCGCCAATATCTGCTGCTTTACGCTTAATCATGCCCAAATCGAGGGTTTTGTTAAAATCGCTCATAAAGTGGCGTACCGTCGCTTCTGCAAACTGTTTATATAGTTCGGTTAAAGCGGCTTTGTTCACTTCATTGCCTGCTTGGATTTCGGCATAGTTGTGTTTCAGGTTGGTCACTAAACTTGCGTCGAGTGTTTCACCTACACGTGCATTGCCTTCTGCATCTTTAAAGCTACTGCGTTCAGAAAATTCAATCGATTGTTTCACGACATCATTTGGCGCTTTGCTTAATAATTGTTTTAGCAGTACTGCAACGGTAGATTTGACATAGCCTGCAAGTTTTTCAGCTGTGTCGCGTTTATCGCTGGCAGGAAAACGACGTACCAACTCGGTTAAAATGGCATCAATGATTTCTTCATTAATCATTAATGCAGTTTTGTCACGCAGTGGGTACAGCGGTTCACTTGAATTTTTTTTCTGTTGTGCAGTTTCAATTGTATTTAATAATTCTGCAGATGGAATGAATCCAAAAAATGGCATTGTTCAACCTCAATGTTGTTATTGTCGCGCTAAACGAATAGGGCGAGGCATCCATGTTAAATCCGATACACGGCAAGGGTTAATATCTAATCCACCACGGCGTGTATAGGTTGCATATACCATCAGTTTTTCTGGTGCAAATTTTTGCCAGATGTCTGCAAACATCTGTTCCACACATTGTTCATGGAAACCATTATGCTGACGATATGAAATAATATAAGCCAAAATACTGCGATAACAAGGTTTTTTGCCTTGATAACGGATAAAAACCGTGCCCCAGTCAGGTTGTCCAGTGACTGGGCAATTACTGCGCAATAAATGAGAGAAAAGTTGTACCTCTACATCTTCTGCCTGTTCTAAATCAAACTGTAATAAGCTTGGATCAGGATGTTGCTCTAAACGCTCAGGCGTGAGCTGATCAATACAAATACCTTCAGGTTGGCTAATTGCCAAATCATCAACCTGAAATAAAGTTAGCGTAACAGGTGCTTGCGCCGCAGCCGTTAAATCATGCTCAACCGTTTCGATAAAATTGGCTTCAGACTGAAAACGGGTAAAGTTCATACTATTAAAGTAGAGCTTTAATGATTTTGATTCGATCAGGTTGGGTGATGAGGCAGGTAGCGTAATTCGACCAATCGCCACTTGCGGAACTCCTGTGGCATTTAACCACGAAATTTCAAAAACGTGCCACCAGTCTTGCCCCAGTTGGATTCCCTCAACATCTGCATATTTTTCACGTGCAGCAGCACGTGAAATAGGGAACAAAATATCGGGTTGATATTCTGTAGGATAATTGGTGTCTTTACCAAGGAGAGATTGTTTAACACTCATTATTCACGCATTCCTGAACCACGAGAAAGTAAATGATAGGCAATACCGTAAAGTACGGCGCAGCATAGTGTAATCACAGATAATGAAATCGTCACGTTGACATCACTATGCCCTAAAATACCGTAACGGAAAGCATTGACCATATACACCACAGGGTTAATTAAAGAAAGATTTTGCCAAAAAGGGCTTAATGCACTAATGGCATAGAATACACCACCTAAATAAGTCAGTGGAGTCAGTACAAAAGTCGGAATAATGGAAATATCATCAAACGATTTTGCATAAACAGCATTAATAAAGCCACCTAATGAGAATAAAAAGGACGTAATTAATACTGTGTAAATGGTGACAAACCAATTGGTAATATAAAGGTCAGTAAAGAATAAACTCATGGTGGTGACAATAATGCCGACCAATACACCACGACTAACACCACCCAAAACATAACCCCATAAAATGGCATGCAAAGGTACAGGGCTCATAATCAGTTCTTCAATGCTTTTCTGGAATTTTGCACTAAAAAAACTTGAAGATACGTTAGCATAACTGTTAGTGATGACCGCCATCATAATTAAGCCAGGCACAATAAATTGCATATAGCTAAAGCCGCCCATTTCACCAATACGCGAACCGACTAAATTACCAAAAATCACAAAGTACAAACTCATAGTGATGGCTGGCGGAAGCAAGGTTTGGGGCCATATACGCATAAAACGACGAACTTCTTTATGCACTAAGGTATAAAGTGCAATCCGTAGTTGGGTAAAATTCATTGCGCAGCTCCATCTAAATTCTTTTCGACCATTTTGACAAATAACTCTTCTAGACGGTTGGACTTATTACGCATACTGCGCACGCGAATGCCTTGTGCTTCTAAAAGTTGGAATAAATCATTTAAGGTGTGAGCTTTATCCATAGTGACTTCTAGGGTCACTGCATCAATTAAGTTGAAACGTACACCAATAATATCTAAATGAATGGGCTGAATAGGTTCAGCTAAATCGAAAATAAAAGATTCCTCACTTAACTGGTTTAAGAAGTTTTTCATGGAAGTGTCTTCTTTAATCACTCCACGATCAATAATCGCGATACGACGACACAACATTTCGGCTTCTTCTAAATAGTGGGTAGTGAGAATGATTGAGGTGCCTTTATCATTCATCTCTGTTAAAAAATCCCACATTGAACGACGCAGCTCAATATCTACACCTGCAGTGGGTTCATCCAAAATAAGCAGTTTCGGTTCGTGCATCATGGCACGTGCAATCATTAAACGACGTTTCATACCGCCAGACAGCATTCGCGCTTGAGTGGCACGCTTATCCCACAAGCCTAGTTTTTCTAAATATTCTTCGGCACGTTGTTCGGCAATTTTTTTAGAAATACCGTAATAGCCTGCTTGTGTAACTAAAATGTCAAAGGTCTTTTCAAATTGACCAAAGTTAAATTCTTGCGGCACAACCCCTAAGCATTGCTTGGCTTGGGATGGTTGGGTATCTAGATTATGCCCAAAAATTTCGACAGTACCTGCCGTTTTTTTGGTGAGAGAACTGATGATGCTAATGGTTGTAGATTTACCTGCACCATTAGGTCCAAGTAGGGCATAAAACTCACCTTCAGGAACGGTCAAATTAATTCCTTTGAGTGCTTGGAAACCATTTCGATAGGTCTTTGACAGGTCCCTTAACGTCAATGCATCAGTCATGAAATTCTCACTTGAGGAATAGAGCCATTATTGTGAGCGATCCGCGTCAATAAACCAAGTAAGTTACATGGAATTCTTTGTTCCAAGTTTGGAACATTGTTTAAAGCATAAGCATAAAAATACGTAACTTATATATACTTGCTTTACCTTCAGCGATTTTTTGTTATGATGTGCAGCGCGCGCTCATAGCTCAACTGGATAGAGTACAGGTCTCCGAAGCCTGTGGCGTGGGTTCGAGTCCCGCTGAGCGCACCATTTCCTTGTTTTATCCCTTCCGATATTGTCTTAAAATCATTTAAAATAAATAACTTACGTAACTGGGTTGTCCGATACTATCCAAAGGCGTTTTAGGATACTGTAATCTTTTACGGTATTTTTTACGGTACATTCCATTTCTGACAAAAATATACCGTAAAAATGCCTAAATTAGTTATCAGTCTGACTGACTCAAAAATTAAGTCTGCAATATCAATGCAAAAGAAATCATTTGAAAAGAATATTAAGCTTTCAGATGGTGGTGGCCTTTATCTATTGTTAGATAGAAAAGGTGGGGCATATTGGCGTTTTGATTATATTCGCCCAATCTCTAAGAAAAGAGCCACTATAGCTATCGGTATTTATCCAAGTTGTACATTGGCCAGAGCTCGCGCAAAACGAAGTGAGTTTAGAGAACTGCTTGCGCAGAATATTGACCCAGCAATTCAAAAGCAAGATAAACAGTCCCAATGTCGAAATAATAGTTTTAGATCAGTAGCAGATGAATTCCGTAAGACTGAAGAGCTGGAACCAAGTACACAACGTCGGAATCAGTTTATCTGGGATAAGCTTTATGTTGCTATTGGTGAGTTCCCCATTGATTCGATAACAGCCACTCAAATTTTGGAAGT
Organism: Acinetobacter sp. SCLZS86; assembly: GCF_021560715.1. Classification (NCBI taxonomy): domain Bacteria; kingdom Pseudomonadati; phylum Pseudomonadota; class Gammaproteobacteria; order Moraxellales; family Moraxellaceae; genus Acinetobacter; species Acinetobacter sp. SCLZS86. Next base: position 2,006,576 of record NZ_CP090864.1, on the reverse strand, counting down.
ATGCCGTCTTTATGAAAGACAAGGTAAGACTGACTCAGCAAAGCGAATGAGAAGTAAAGCATCTCAGGTGTTTCGGTATGCGATTGCTTTGGGTTTATGTCAATTTAACGTTGCTGACCAAATTAGCGGTATTTTGAAGGTGGGTAAAACTAAGCATCGAGCGGCTATTACTGATGAGCAAAAGCTAGGACAACTATTAAAGAATATTAATACACATGCAGGTCGTGGGGATATTGCTATTGATTATGCAGTCAAAATCTTCCCCCATGTATTTGTGCGTCCTGGAGAATTACGTGCAGCAAAATGGGCAGACATAGATTTTAAAAATAGAACATGGTGCTATACACCGCCTAAGACCAAAAATCAGACAGCCCTACAACATATTGTTCCTTTGTCTGATCAAGTCTTAAAACTGTTGAAAGAGCTTCATCAACTGACAGGACATACAGAGTACTGTTTTGTGTCTATGCGAGATAAAAGTAAAACCATCAGTGAATCAACTATTAATAAACGTTTAAAGCAATATGGTTTTGAAAATGGTGAGACAACAGGGCATGGCTTTAGAGCTACGGCAAGAACTTTATTAGATGAAGTTCTAAAATTTCCGATCGAACGAATTGAGCAGCAGTTAGCTCATCAGGTTCGTGACATGCATGGACGGGCTTATAACCGTACAAAGTACTTAGAAGAACGAACAGCGATGATGCAGGCATGGTCTAATTATTTAGATCAACTTGAAAGTGGGTGATATCTATATTGCTACGAATAGGGAGCCGATTAACATAAAAGCCTTAAGAAATTAATTTTTTTAAGGCTTTTTTCTTTTCTAAATCCTGAAATGGATTCAGTACTTATAGTGTCCTCAAGGGAGAGGATGTTCAAAGAGTGACGAGTATCAATATTGATTCACAACCAAGAACTCCTTTTTTTTGTATCATCTAAATAATAAAGAACCAATGAGCAGTGAATCAATTCTGGTTGTGATTAAGCGGTCAGGCTCTGCAGGTCGAATGACAACCCATGGTTTTAGGTCACTTTTCAGTACCATACTCAATGAGTCAAATCTATTTAACCCTGATACTATTGAGTGCCAGCTTGCTCATGTGTCAACGGCATTCTAAAATTGACCCCTTTCACCTTACAAATGGCAAAGTAAAATTGACCCCTTTGATCTCGTATTAAATTTCAACCTGGGGCTGAATCCCAATTCTTTTTTTATCCTTCAAACGATAACTCTCACCCGATATTTGTACCACATGACAGTGATGCAATAACCGATCTAACATCGCAGCGGTCAACGTGACATCATCTGCAAAGGATTTGGACCACTGGCTAAAGGGTAAGTTACTCGTCAATATCGTACTGCCTTTTTCATAACGCTTGGCAATCACGTTAAAGAACAGATTCGCTTCTTCACGTCCAAACGGTAAATAACCAATTTCATCGATAATCAGTAACTTTGGTCCCAGTACCGCACGTTGCATATAGGTTTTCAATTTACCTTGCTGATAGGCTGTACTCAGTTGCAGCATGAGATCGGCGGCGGTAATAAACTTGGTTTTGACATTGTTCATGATGGCCTTATAGCCTAATGCCATGGATAAATGCGTTTTCCCTACACCGCTAGCCCCGAGAAACACCACATTTTCTGCTCTAGCAATAAAGCTCAGGTTGAACAACTCGACCACCTGTGATTTGGGAGCACCCAGTGCATAATTAAAATCGTAACCTTCCAGCGTTTTCACTTGAGGCAGGCCTGAGAGTTTCATCAGGACCTGCTGGCTGCGCTGTTGCCTGGCAGCATATTCATGCGTCAAGATCGCTTCAACAAAGTCGGCATAACTTCCATCCTGACCTAATGTTTGTTGTGCATGATGTGACCATTGTGATGCGATGGCAGGCAGATTGAGCTTTTGGCAAAGTTGCTCTATACGGTCGTATTGCAGATTCATCAGGAAACTCCCAGCAACTGGTCATATACCGATAAGGGATGCTGCAAACTCTCGTAGGGCATGACATGCTGTGCTGCTGCAACAGGTACAGTGCTAGAACCTGTATCTGATTGCGGTAATGGCGTAAATTTTTGCTGCTCCTGTTGCAGTCGAACAGCCGGTTTTTCTTGCGTGGTGGCATGAATCCGCTGATTGGCGGTTTCATGCAGCCACCGGCCAATGTGGGCATTGGCGACATCAACATCTAACAGTAAACCCGAAGTCTTCAGGCTTGCTTTCAATGGCACAATAAAGCTTGATTTGAGGTATCCATTAAAGCGTTCAACTTTGCCTTTGGTCTGTGCACGGTAGGGCTTACATACGCGAGGACGAAAGCTGTATTTCTTGGCGCAGTCGAGCAGTTTGGGATTCCATTTATGCTGCCCCTCCTGATAGGCATCCCGTTCAATCATGATCGTTTTAGCGTTATCAAACAGGATTTCTTGAGGTACTCCTGCAAAAAACTGAAATGCATTTTCTAGACCATCGATCCATGCATCGGTACGTTCATGATCATAAAATTTCACGAAAGTCGCTCTGGAATACCCTAATGTTGCGACAAAGGCTTTTAAAGTCGTGCTGTTACGTCGAATCGTGGTGAAATCCACTTGCATTTGTTGGCCAGGTTGGGTTTCAAAACGAATGATCGGTTCCGGTTGAGCAACTGGTTTTAATGTTGCAAGATATTCCCTCAAGATCCTGATCTTTCCTGGATATCCCAACCCTAAAATTTCCTGGTAGAGCACAACAGCAGGAATCCATTCAGGATGAGCTGCGTTTACACGTTGGAGTAAATAGGGTTTATATGGGTCAAGGATACTTATTCTAGGCTGTATACGCTGATACTGAGGTGTGGTGTTTTGCCGTAAATATTTACGTACGGTATTTCTGGACACCCCCAGTTCACGACTAATGGCTTTAATAGATTTACCTTGTTGATGAAGTATTTGGATTGTCACTGCTTGCTCCAAAGTTAACATGTTGAGCAGTCCAAAATGACCGCTATATTAACCAAGGGGGTCAGTTTTTAAATGCCATTAGGGGGTCATTTTTACACTGCCGCTAACACTCATGCTCCTCAGAACAGAATTGGATCCGATTATAACCGAGTGAAGTACTGGGATGAGTGGGCAAAAGTTATGGAGTGGCCTTGGGAATAGGTAAGAAATTGGGGGTGTTAAGTAGGGGTATTTTCATTTTATTTTCTCACTTAATTATAGTTTGAATTGATTTCAGAGACGTGCCTAGTACGTCTTTTTTTATGCCTGAAATTTATTCAGGTTCAGATGATCATCTATTGATGTATACAAATTAACTAGTCAAAAAATAAGTTTGACTCTAGTTTTTCATAATTAAAATGAATGATATAGACCTACATATATAAAATATATGACATAATTATCTATGGTATAGATAATATTATTAATGGGATAGAAATTAAAATAAATTTATTTAATCTTTGTTTTAAAGGATTTTAGTAGCAATTTTTATAGAATATTTAAATAATAAAGTGCTAAAGATTTTTTTGTCAGACCTACACGAAGACTTTAGAGGGGGAGTTTGAATTTAATGTTAAGAATATTATTGAAGGATGAAGAGTTTTGTGAGGGGCTTTTTGCTTATCTCAAGGAAAAGTTTAGGCTCAGATTAAGTGGTCTAAGCAGCATGCAAAAATTTAATGATCTGTATATTTATCATGAGACAATTCTTGCTCTTGAAAGCTTACATGGAACGTTGCTAAAAATAGAAAGTCACTCTGCGCCAACGAGGAATGACTATGAGAAGGCAAAGATGGCAAATGATTTAGAGGCGCAGAGTAGAATTATTGAGTTTTATAAAAAATTGGTATTGGTCGATGAGGCACAGCATGAGGCCTTTTTAAAATTCCACGAAAACTATATTTTTGATTCATTGATTTCTAGTTACTCATCTTATTATTTTGATCAGAGAGAAAAACTGAGCACTAAACTTGTAAATTGGACGGTCGAGACGTTTCAAGCGGAGAAAGTATTTCAATACGTTGAAGAATTTGAAAGGCAAGTTAAAGAAGGGAGATTGGGACACTCTCGGCTAATACAGGATGAAGAAAATCAGCAGAATTCTGTTCATAAACAGCTTATGGATGACTATGATTATTTAGTGCAAAAAAATATACAAATTGGTTCAAGTGTTATTGAAATTGAATTACCTTCCAAACTGCTTATGGTAGATGGAGCTGAAGGCTCTTGGTCGGGAGCTTTATTGGCGAAGGTCATTCAGAGGCTGCAAGGTTATTTGGGAAATGATCATGCGATATTAATGTATATAAATCATAGTCACATTGTTAGTTATGGAACGATCAATTTATCATATCTGATTATCTACAAAACAACGGTCTATAATAATCATAAGCTGCTTTACCAAAAAATTTACGAGCAAGTTTTTTCAATAGTTGGTGAGATACATAGTTCTGAAGTTTCTATAATCAATTATGCAGCTATGCTTGAAAAAATATATCCCAAGGAAAAATTTGTGGGTGGGCTATCGTCAAAAAAAGATAGAAAAGTATTCGGTGATAAATTTTTAAAGTATTTTTTATGCAGTACATTTTTGATCAATCTAGATAAAAATGATGAGTTGAAGATTCAAGAGGATCTGAAGGGACTCATTTTAAATAAAGGTATGTGTTTTAAGGATAAAGTTGAAAATCTCAATAAATCAAAAGAAAGAGCGGATTTACTGTGTAAGCCATTAAAGCCTAGTCCACTTTATTTGGATGAGCTAGTAAAAAAAATTGACTCATCTGAAATGAATAGCTTCTTCACTACAAAAGAGTTGCCAATTGAAGATGCTAAGTGGTTACAGGTGATTCATCTTTTGTATCGGCAACAAGCTATAGTCGAATTAGATGTGTATGTACGAGAAATGATGTATATAGAATCATTCTTAATTAGACTGGATAGAACAATAATTTATGAATTTAGTGAAGGAAATAATTCAGATAGTTTTTTGAGATCACCATCACTTAACAAGCTTACTTTAATTTTTAGGCAGTTCATTCTATGTTCTTTATTTTATTGCTGTAAAAATTCTGACAATATTTCAAAGAAATTAAGTACAGAGCATTCTTATCGCTTTCTTAGTCATTTTGTTGATAGTTTTCAATTAAAAGGTTATTTCTGTAATGATATTAGAAGCCTTAAAAGAGATTTAAGAGAAGAACAGTTTAGACTTAAAGAAAGCATAAATAGAGAAAGAAAGCGATTTATCAAAGCGGATGAAAAAGTAGATGCGATTAAAAGTTATCTTAAACATGTGCTTAATGGTAAAGATGTTGTAGTTTGCCGATTTATTTTTAAGTGTGAGGTTAACAATAAAGAAGGTGCGGAGCATTTTGATGCAATGTTTAGAGATTATATTGAGAATCTTAAACGTAGACGTACAGCTACAATGTATTTGGATGGTCATGTGGCAGCATATATTCCTAATTCTCAAGAGCACTACATTGATGCAACGTTGATTTTTAGGATTGATGATAAATTAAGCGAAGTTTCTTCTAGTCTTTTGGGTGAGGTTAAAGAATATTGGGCTAATTATGTGCAGTATAAGCATGATCAAATTTTAACATATAATAAAAAACATCCTGAAAAAACCATGCAAGGTGTAACTAATCCATTTAAATTTTTTAGTGATTCTTATTTAATTGCTGAGCCTGTATCAGTGGTTTTAGAGGAACGAGAATTGAACTTTTCTTCAGTTATTCTCTATAGTGGACAAAGGAAAAAGCAAAGCTTGTTTGTTCATTATGCATCTACATACTATGCTCACTGTCAAATGATCCTAGTTACTCCATCTGAATATACAATGTTGAGTAGAAAAAAGTGTTTAATTTTAGGGCGCCCGAAACGGAAATCTATTGATAAGTCATCCAAAGCTACTAATGTAAGTGACTCTGATCAATTAATATCAAGTAATCCAACAGTAAGTGGCAACATTAAATAGGTGACTAATTTAACTTTTAATTCTTGACTGATTTTGGATGATAAATATTGACCTAACTTCCGCTTCCACTTTATCCATACAAATAGGGTGAAATCGTCAGATTTTCCATATTTGCTATAGAAGTAGAGATTGTGAATTCTTGTGCGATAGATTGGGGTATCTTCCAAGTATAGATCGCTAGGATATATATTTAATATATATTCTATTTATTAAATACTTAAACATTCTTAATCAACCTTCATCACTCCAAATGATGAAGGTTTTTTATTGAGTTTAATATTTCAGTCCATGTGTAAAAAATACTGAGCAGTAATTCCTATGTCTTTAACCAAGCATAGGAAATACATTCGTGAACGAAGCACAAATATTACTTGATATTGAAAAATTCATGCTTAAGGTATCTAGAAGAAAATACCGCTGGAATGATTTCCAGTCTGACTTTGATGCACTTAAAAGCAAGGCAAGAGCTGTCCATAACTCAGACTGTGAATACAGTCCCTTAGTACAAGCTTATTTTGATCTGCTGCCTGAACATATTTCTTGTGAGGATCAGGAGATCTTTGAAAGTAAGAGCGTATTTCAATGCTTTCAGCGGGAGTTGGCTGAAAAGCAGGAAAGCTTCTTGGATGGATTCATTGATCAGATTCGAGATAACCAAGGAAGTTTAAAAAATTATTTTAATGAGCTGTTGCAGCGTCATCGTAAGCTGCTATTGGTACGAGTTGATCTGTCATACAGAGCTTTGGCTCAACCGAGTATAAGTCAGTTCAATCGTGATATTAAGAAGTTGGTCAGCCGCATTCAGGATAAGGATACTATTTTTAAGGATCAGGTCGGGTATGTCTATCGTCTAGAGCAGGGTGGAAAAAGCAGAGGGTATCATTGTCATCTGTTGCTGATATATAACGGTTCTTTGCGTAATCGAGATTCTTACTTAGGACAGTGCATTGGTGAATTGTGGAAAGATAAAATTACAGGAGGGTGTGGACAGTTTTATAACTGCAATCAAGCTGAGCATAAAAAGTATTATTGGGGTTTGAATCAGTTAGGTATTGGAATGATTGAAAGGCGTAACTCTAAAGAGGTAGGGAACGCGTTAAAAGCAATAGGTTATTTAGCTGATCCTGATAAAGATGATCAATACTTAAGAGCTCCTTTGAAGGGCATGCGGAAGTTTAGTAAAGGTGGCTCAGGGCGCAGATAACGGGATTCCAAAAAATCATAGATATACATCATTAACATGAACGAAGAATGTTTATTTCCCCCTGACATTCAAAAACAGAGGCTTGCCATGCGGTAAGCCTTTTTCATTTTTGAGGTATATCTTATGAGTTTAACTTGTCCTTACTGCCTATCCGATCAAGTCATCCAAGTGGTGAACCAACAAGTGAATGGAACTGAATCCTCAGGTCTAAGAGCATCTGCTTCATTAGCGACCATTGGTGCATCCATATCAAAGAGCTTACCTTTGCCTGTATCACCGTTACTCGGTGGACTAGCAGGCGCAGTCATTGGTGGTTTATTCAGTAGTGTGTTTGATGAGCCGAAAAAGCCGATCACTATGACTTACTACCACTGTAATCATTGTCAGCAGAACTTTCGCTGAGCCAGCATAGGAGATCGAATCAATGGCCCATCAAATTGAACAAATCGCCTATGTAGGTGAAACGCCTTGGCATGGCTTAGGTAATCAGCTGAGTCCCAATCAACCTCTGGAAGTTTGGGCGCGGCAGGCAGGAATGGATTGGCGTATTGAAACATCTGATGTCAGTTATATGGCTCAGAATGAACGTGGTCAAAGCATTATCATGCCATTTGAAGAACAGCGTGTGCTGTATCGCTCAGATACCCATGCACCGTTATCTGTGGTTAGTCAGCGTTATCAGGAAGTTCAACCAAAAGAGATTTTGGAGTTCTATCGTGATCTAACAGAACAATCAGGCTTCGAGCTTGAAACAGCAGGTGTCTTGAAGGGCGGTAAGAAGTTCTGGGCATTGGCGCGTACAGGTCAAAGTACAGCGTTGAAAGGCAAGGATGTCAGTAATGGCTATATCTTGCTTGCGTCGGCCTGCGATGGAACTTTGGCAACAACAGCGCAATTTACCAGTATCCGTGTCGTGTGCAATAACACGCTTGCGATTGCTTTGAAAGTAAGCGTCCGCTGAACCCCATGCCTATTTTTTAATTCGGTTCAGGTTTCCAGCGGTGTGGTAGCAATTCTTCAATCTGAGTCACTTTATGTGTCGGCAACCTTTTCAGCACATCACTTAAATAGGCATACGGATCCAGCCCATTCAGCTTTGCTGACTGGATTAATGTCATAATATTGGCTGCTCGCTGACCGCTGCGCAGCGAACCTGCAAATAACCAGTTCTTACGTCCCAACGCCCAGGGGCGCATCTGGTTTTCCACCCAGTTATTGCAAATCGGTAGATTGCCATCATCCAGATAGCGGCTTAAAGCTGGCCAACGCTTCAGAGTGTAATTGATCGCCTTGGCGGTTGGAGAACTCGATGGCACAGTCAGTTGATGTTGGTTGAGCCATTCATACAGTTGTTGCATCACCGGTTGACTATGCTGTTGTCGGTATTCGCGGCGCTGTTCTGCTGTACCATCGGTCTTTTTCCTGAGTTCTGCTTCTATGGCATACAGTTTCTGAATCAGCACTAATGCCTGTTCAGCGACCTGACTTTTTTTGGTCGCATGCAGTTCATGGAATTTACGACGTGCATGGGCCATGCAGCCCACCTCTATGACCTGACCTGATTTAAAGCGTGCTTTATAACCGCTGTAATCATCACAGACCAGATGGCCCTGCCAGTCTTTCAGGAACGCTTCAGCATGCTGACCTGAACGACTATCCTGAAAGTCATAGATCACGGCTTGAACTGGATTGTACTGTGTAGTGGCATAGGCCCAGACATAACCTTTCTTCGGTTTTTTCTCATTCTCACCCATCCGCATAATGGTGACCGGCGTTTCATCGGCATGGATCACCCGCTGTTGCAGCACCACCTGTTTTAAGGCATTGGCCAGAGGTTCCAGTTCCACACCGCAGCGACCAATCCAGTCAGATAAAGTGGATCTGGACAGATCAATGCCAGCCCGCTGATAGATCAGACGTTGACGGTACAGCGGCAAATGATCGGCATATTTCGATACCAAAACATGGCTGAGCAGTTCAGGTGAAGCAATGCCTTTATCAATCACATAGGCGGGCATCGCTTGCTGAGTCAGGGTGTCACACTGATCACAGACCCATTTACCACGCACATGCTGTTCCTTATAGAACTGTGCCGGTCTGAAATGCAGTTTTTCACTGACATCTTCGCCGATACGCCGGAGTTGGCATCCACAAGCACATTGGGTTGATGCAGGTTCATGCTCAATACGGATGGTGTGTAGATGATCTGGCAGTGGTCGACGTTTAGGTTTATTGGTTTTGGCTTTCTGTGTCGCTGCATTAGTTTTATCTGCATTTAGCCGTTCCAGTTCTAGATCAACCGCGGCAATATCTTCTTCAACCGCTTCATCCCACAGATGGATTTGTTTTGCCGTTAAGTGTTCATTCTTTTGGGCGAATTTGTGCTTTTTAAACAGCGCCAGTTCATGCTCGTATTTTTGATTGAGAATAGAAAGATGTTGAACTTTAGAATCTAATTGCTGATTGGTGACTTCAAGATGTTGAACTCTGGCATCTAATTGCTGGTTTGATTGTGCTAGAGACTGATGCTGCATCGCCAACTGCCGGGTAAATTCCAGCAGTTGTTCATGGGTCAGTTGGCTTAAGTCAGGCAGCGTATTCATGACCGCAGTATGCCTGAGGTCATGAAGAGAATGAAATAGAACGTTTGGAGAATAGCAGAATAGCCGAGCTTGGTTTAGAGCATTGTTACCACTTGCTGTCGTCCAATGCGCTGCCAGGGCAAACCCTGGATTAATGCCTGTAACTGTTCCGGGTTGAGGACCACGGTTTCACCTTGGTGAACTTGAGCCCAGTGGAATTTTCCCTGTTCCAGCCGCCTGGCACACAGCCAGATGCCCAGTCCATCATGTACCAGCACTTTCATACGATGGCCACGTTTATTACAGAACAGGTAGGCGCAATGCGGTTTGATGTAGCCAAAGGCTCTCACCACCTGAGCCATGGTCGTATCCATACCTGCACGCATGTCCATGGGCTGAGTAGACAACCAGATTTCATCAATGCGGATCATGTTGCAAGTGCCTTGAGTAATTCTGCCAAGACAGGTATTTCTGATGTCTGCCATTTTAGCTGAATATCATTATTCGTATGAGGCACGGTGATACACAACGTGATCCTCTCATCAATAGGTTGGCTGATTGCAGCAGTGTAAGGCAAAGCAATAAATGCTGGATTCACATGAGTAGGATCCTGCACGGCACCATCATGATGGCTGAAGATCCTGATCCAACGACTGACAAGGTTGGCATTAATACTATGTTGCAGTGCGACCGAAGCGATCGAGGTATTAGGATTTTTGCAGGCATTGACAATACTGAGTTTGAATTCTTTGCTGTATTTTCGGCGTTTTTTAGCAACAGGAGGTGTTGCTGAATATATATCCATGTTCATGGATTAAGTCCCCACTTGTTTCTAAGTGGGGACTAAATTAAGGCTTATAGGATGAATTCAGAAGGTGTGTTCAGCGGACGCTTACCTTTGAAAGGCGCAACTGCAAGTTCAGGTGTGGTCAAAGTGCCGCACAGCACCAAGTTCGATGCAGAGAAAGTGAAACAGCAATTGGGTGTTTCAGTGCGTGCATGGGATGAACACATGTACGAAATGAAACAATTAAGCCAGCGTAAAGTGAGTCAGCAGGAAGCCAAAGCTTACTTTGATGCAGTCTTCAATAACAGCACCATGTCTATTGCAGATCCTGAGGAGAACATTATTCAGTTCTACCGTCAGGTGGCAAGCAACCCACCACAGCAAAACAAAACTGAACCAAATGGAAGAGCGATGACTAAAGCACTCGACATGTTTAATGGTCAGGGACGTGGCGCAATGCTGTCTTCAGCAAAGGACACGGCTTATGGTTTGCTATGCTCGATCACAGAGTTTGCAGATCATGAAAGACGTGCCATGAGTACAGATCACCGTTTAGATTCTGCGTGGTTCGGTGCAGGTGCAGGTCTGAAACAAAGAGGCTTAGAGCAAGCTTTGGCATTGCTTGCCTGAGATACATTTAGCCTAAGCTATATCTAACCCAATATTTGCCATCTCATATTCACCATACCCAGCATGAAGCTGGGTATGGTTTTTTTATGCCGTTCAATATTTACAGAAATCTATATTTATAAGTAAGCGTCCGCTGAACACACCTTATGAATTCATCCTATAAGCCTTAATTTAGTCCCCACTTAAAAACAAGTGGGGACTAAAATTTATGACTACAAATCACCAGACATCCATCGCATCTCTTGCGAAAAAACGAAGAACATACAGTGCTGAATTTAAACAGCAGATCGTTCAGGCTTGTAAAGCACCGGACGTTTCAATTGCTTCGGTCGCTTTGCAACATGGATTGAATACAAATCTTGTATCCAAATGGATTCGCTTAATTGATGCTAAGCCTGGGAATGATCGCTCACCACTACCGAATAAACCTGCATTTATTGCCTTATCCTGCTCTGCACCACTAGATCCTACTCCTACTGACATGTTAACGGTTCAAATTACTTTACCCCACTCAAAAGCAGAAATTGGCTTGAAATGGCAAGTATCAGAAATATCTGCTTTAGCAGAATTACTCAAGGCACTTGCAACATGATCCGCATTGATGAAATCTGGCTTTCTACCCAACCTCTGGATATGCGAGCAGGGATGGATACTGTCATGGCTCAGGTGGTGAGAGCCTTTGGCTACATTAAACCGCATTGTGCTTACCTGTTCTGTAATAAACGTGGCCATCGTATGAAAGTGTTGGTACATGATGGACTGGGCATCTGGCTGTGTGCCAGGCGTTTGGAACAGGGAAAATTCCACTGGGCTCAAGTTCACCAAGGTGAAACCGTGGCCCTCAGCCCGGAACAGTTACAGGCATTAATCCAGGGTTTGCCCTGGCAGCGCATTGGACGACAGCAAGTGGTCACAATGCTCTAAACTAGCTTGATCCATTCTGCTATTCTCCAAACGTTCTATTTCATTCTCTTCATGACCTCAGGCATACTGGGGTCATGAATACGCTGCCTGACTTAAGCCAACTGACCCATGAACAACTGCTGGAATTCACCAGGCAGTTGGCGATGCAGCATCAGTCTTTGGCACAATCAAACCAGCAATTAGATGCCAAAGTTCAACATCTTTCTATTCTCAACCAAAAATACGAGCATGAACTGGCGCTGTTTAAACAGCACAAATTCGGCAGTAAAAACGAACATCTCACTGCAAAACAAATCCATCTATGGGACGAAGCGGTCGAAGAAGATATCGCAGCCGTTGATCTGGAATTAGAACGATTAAATGCAGATAAAACCGATGCAGGGACACAGAAAGCCACAGTCAACAAACCTAAACGTCGACCACTGCCAGATCATCTACACACCATCCGTATTGAGCATGAACCTGCATCAACCCAATGCAGTTGTGGCTGCCAGTTACGTCGTATCGGCGAAGATGTCAGTGAAAAACTGCATTTCAGACCGGCACAGTTCTATAAGGAACAGCATGTGCGTGGTAAATGGGTCTGTGATCAGTGTGACACCCTGACTCAGCAAGCGATGCCCGCCTATGTGATTGATAAAGGCATTGCTTCACCTGAACTGCTCAGCCATGTGTTGGTATCGAAATATGCCGATCATTTGCCGCTGTACCGTCAGCGCCTGATCTATCAGCGGGCGGGCATTGATCTGTCCAGATCTACTTTATCTGACTGGATTGGTCGCTGCGGTGTGGAACTGGAACCTCTGGCCAATGCCTTAAAACAGGTGGTGCTGCAACAGCGGGTGATCCATGCCGATGAAACGCCGGTCACCATCATGCGGATGGGTGATGATGAGAAAAAACCGAAGAAAGGTTATGTCTGGGCCTATGCCACTACACAGTACAATCCAGTTCAGGCGGTGATCTATGACTTTCAGGATAGTCGTTCAGGCCAGCATGCTGCAGAGTTCTTGAAAGGCTGGCAGGGTTATCTAGTCTGTGATGATTACAGTGGTTATAAAGCACGCTTTAAATCAGGCCAGGTCATAGAGGTGGGCTGCATGGCGCATGCACGTCGTAAATTCCATGAACTGCATGTAACTGGGAAAAGTCAGGTCGCTGAACAGGCATTAGTGCTGATTCAGAAACTGTATGCGATAGAAGCAGAGCTCAGGAAAAAGACCGATGGTACAGCGGAAGACCGCCGCGAATACCGACAACAGCATAGTCAACCAGTGATGCAACAACTATATGAATGGCTCAACCAACATTATCTGACAGTGCCATCGAGTTCTCCCACCGCCAAGGCCATCAATTACACTCTGAAGCGTTGGCCAGCTTTAAGCCGCTATCTGGATGATGGCAATCTACCGATTTGCAATAATTGGATTGAAAATCAGATGCGTCCCTGGGCCTTGGGGCGCAAGAACTGGCTGTTTGCAGGTTCGCTGCGCAGTGGTCAGCGAGCGGCAAACATCATGACGTTAATCCAGTCAGCAAAGCTGAATGGCTTGGATCCGTATGCCTATTTAAGTGATGTGCTGAAAAGGCTGCCGACACACAAAGTGACCCAAATTGAAGAGTTACTGCCACACCGCTGGAAACCTAAATCGAATTAAAAAATAGGCATGGGGTTCAGCGGACGCTTACATTTATAAGGATGTCGCAATGAATCAAATGATCCCAATGACACACCAGAACGCTCCACAACCAACAATAAATCCCTTAAACACAGCTAAGCGTTCCAATACAGCCAAACGTTTGGTTAGTACCAAAGATATGGCCTATCAGGATTGGCTTGAAGTCCGCAAACAAGGTATTGGCAGCAGTGATGCTGCAACAGCATGCGGTTTAAACCCCTACATGTCGATGCTCGAACTGTGGCTGATCAAAACAGGCCGTCAGACGCAGTCGATTGAAGATGAAAGCTCGGGTCTTGCACCACTGTATTGGGGCAAGCAACTGGAACCCTTAGTCGCAGAGTATTACAGCATGCACACCAATTCCAAGGTCCGCCGTGTGAATGCTGTTCTACAACATCCTGATCCTGACAAGCACTTTATGTTGGCAAACTTGGATTACTCCGTTGTTGGCAATGAGGAAGTACAAATTCTTGAATGTAAAACTGCAGGGGAGCATGGAGCCAAATTATGGCGAGATGGTGTACCGCTATATGTATTGTGTCAGGTGCAGCATCAATTGGCTGTGACAGGAAAGCATGCAGCGCATGTCTGTGTATTGCTCTGTGGACACGAAACCAAAATCTTTAAGGTCACACGATCTGAATCAGTGATTGAGCACATCATCAATGCTGAACGCTATTTCTGGGAATGTGTGGAAAAGGATACACCGCCATCGGTCGATGCAAGTGCATCGGCAGCGGAAGCAATCCAAAGGCTATATCCAAGTCATGTCCCACTGACAGTTGAAGATCTATCACAGAATGAAACCGCCAATCTCATGTTTGATAAGTTGATCAAACTGAAAGAAGAGATTCAGCATAAGCAGGAGCGATTTGATGAACTTAAGCATCAGATTCAGATGATGATGAAGGATGCTGAGCGTGCAGTATTCAGCCGTGGTTCAGTGGTGTGGAAGAAAGCCAAAGATAGTGTTGGTTTGAATACACAAGCTGTCTTGAAGCATCAACCCGATTTGATTGAGCTTTACCCATTGTATAGAGCTGGAAGCAGGCGCTTCAACATTTATTTAGATTCGTCGCTTTCAGACAGGCCAGCATAAAAAATCGGCAAAGCAGCCCCTTCGCCCCATTCTCAAAAAGAACAGGGCATTGGACAGCTTTGCCAGATCAAAAGACCGATGCACAACATATTCCCCCGTGGCCATTGGTGTGTCTTGTTTTTATTAATTTTAAATTAATCGGCTAAAGGGCGGGTGCTCTATAGATTTGGCCGTTTTGTATAAAAATGCAGAAAGAGGAAAACAGCATGATTAAAGGTTTAGCAATCACGCCGCCAATGCTTGGACGAATCAGCATTGGGCGGGTAGTGGAAAAGAACGGAAAACGTCTGCCTGAAAAAGACGACCAATTCACCATAACCTCCCAAATTCAGAACAAAGAAGGATGGATTAAGCATCCGCTAGATGAGCAGCTGCGGGTCAATGTGCCAAATCAAAAGCTGCGGACGATTCCTGTCCGTATGATCTTCAATGATCCTGATCTGAACTTAAGAGCAGAGTACACCATGTTTGACCGGCAAACGGGTCGACCTGTGTGTATGGGAAATGGTGAAACCTGTCAAAGGCGAACACAGCAAGGGATAGAGAAACTGCCATGTCCCTCGCCAGATATATGTCCATTGGCTCAGGGCGGCAACTGCAAACCTTATGGACGATTGCATGTGAACTTAGATGAGTCTGATGAATTTGGCACCTTCATTTTCAGGACAGCGGGCTTCAATAGTATCCGCACCTTGGCTGCTCGGCTGAGTTATTACCATGCGGCTTCGAATGGCTTACTTTCATGTCTGCCATTGCAGTTGACGCTAAGAGGTAAAAGTACAACTCAGAGTTATCGACAGCCGGTGTATTACGTGGATTTAACTTTGAAGGATGGTATTAGCTTGAATGAAGCGATTGTCATGGCAAAGCAAATTGATGAGCAAAGTAAACAGGCGGGGTTCTATCAGGAGGCTTTGGACCATATCGCCAGACAAGGCTTTGCCAATGCGCAATTTGAGATGGATGGAGAGGAGGGATTGGAGGTGGTTGAAGAGTTTTATTCGGATGATCAACAGCAGCCGAAAAGTAATGAAACCAATGCTTTTGATATACAGCAAGAGTTAAAGGGAGCAGTGACTGCATTGAATTAAGTTAGCAGGTAAAAACACACAGATGTGCCGTATCTCATGAGCGAGGAGCTCGTCAACATGAGATGAGGAAATAAACATGAATGCATTTACAGGTCAGACATTTCAGATGCAGCAGCTGATTAGCATCAAGCAGGTTGTAGAATTCGTTGGTGTGGGCCGTTCTACTATCTATGAAATGATGGATGAAAACTCCCCCTATTATGATCCAACTTTTCCAAAGAAAGTAAAGATTACCCAAAACCGAATCGGTTGGTCAGCTTTAGAGATCCATCAGTGGATTGAAAATAAGTTGGCAAGCCGTGAATAATTGGGGAGCTGATGCTCCCTTATTTTTTTGTTTTCGAGTAGACTGAATATGTCTTATAGCCTAATAGTTATTAATGAAAACAATAGATTACTACAATAAATTTGCAGATGATTTTGCTGAGGCAACTTTACACGTTGATATGGCTAGTTTATACCAACCATTTTTAATTGAGTTACCTAAACAAGCTTACATTCTTGATGTTGGCTGTGGGTCAGGTCGTGACACTTTAGCTTTTAAAAATAAAGGCTATAAAGTCGATGCAATAGATTACTCAGAAGCGCTTGTGGAAAGAGCAACTTTACTTACTGGTCTGCAAGTGAGGTTACAGAGCTTTTATGAGATTGATGAACATGAAGTTTATGATGGAGTTTGGGCATGTGCATCATTACTGCATTGTGAGCGTACTCGCTTAGCGGAGGTTGTAGGAAAGCTGATACATGCATTGAAACCAGATGGTGTGCTGTATATGTCATTTAAGTATGGCGATAGTGATCGAGAAAAGGATGGTAGGACTTTTACGGATTTGGATGTGGCTCAGGCAAAAGCATTACTTCAGCTCTTTGAAGATGTTGAACAAATCCAGCAATGGATTACAGTAGATCAGCGACCTGATCGTGATGAAAAATGGCTGAATGTACTTTGGAAAAAACATGCCTGACTTTATTCCTACTGCACAAGAACAACTTAAATTTCTAAAAAATATTCAGCTGATTTTACAGTCGGGTAGTTTTAGTAGCACCTATAAATTTGCATTGCTGATTAGCCTTAGTCGATTAGCTATTGAAAAAGGTGAAGATTCAGGTGAGAGCTTAGCCCTCGAATATACGGATATCGCTGAGAAGTTTATCGAGCTGTATTGGAAGCAAGCGGTACCCTATGTGTTTAATGATGAAGGGCAGCTGATCCTAAATCAGAACAATGGCAAGCAAGCAGCCATATTGAATTGCATTATTGCATTAAGGCAGAGCTACTCATCTCTTGGATTATTAAGACGAGATTCATTGGTGTGGTTGAAGCTAGTTAAAGATGTCGCTCGCACTGTAAAAGACATGCCAGTCCGCTACTTGCAAAATATCAATGGTCAAAATTTTGAGTTTTTATATCAGCTTGATCGGTGTGGAAAGCAGCTCATCCTTTTGCCTCAAGTCATGTTTTGCTTACGACAGTTCAGTGAAATCATCGAAGAGCTTTGCCAGAAACGTTGGATTGACTATATCCGTAAGAACAGCACTAATGCACCTATTTTGAATCAGTTGCCGAATCTTGAACAATTCATGTTTGAGCCGAGTCGGAACCAATTAAATGCTGTGGCTAATGTGTTGGTC
This sequence comes from Acinetobacter sp. SCLZS86, assembly GCF_021560715.1. NCBI lineage: Bacteria > Pseudomonadati > Pseudomonadota > Gammaproteobacteria > Moraxellales > Moraxellaceae > Acinetobacter > Acinetobacter sp. SCLZS86. Next base: position 1,988,973 of record NZ_CP090864.1, on the reverse strand, counting down.
GAGCTACAGGACTGTAAATGCTTCTACTGCAATAAACCGATGCGCAATGGCAATTACGCCGTTGATCATTTCATTCCATGGTCTATGTATCCCTCAGATACAGGTCATAACTTCGTGTTGGCAGATTCAAGCTGTAATTCTAAGAAAAGTAATCTACTCGCATCTGATGAGTTTTTGCATAAATGGCAAGATCGAAATGAAGAGCACGATTTGATTATTGTGGATCGAATTTCTGTGTTGGGGTTTCTAACGGATAAAGAACGTTCGCATAAGGTGGCGGAATGGGCTTATGCTCAGGCAAGAGAAAATAGTTATACTTTTTGGCATTAAGTATTTATTTAATAAGATATTTTTAACATTTGTCTTGGGCTTTTTATGTTCATATAGAGTTGATCTATTCTTTTTGATAAAGTGTGTGAATATATATATGACTTATGATTTATAAATATGACTATAGAAATTATTGAAGAAGAGGGGTACTTAGAAACACTTAAGCTTGTGAGTAATACGAGCGGAGGATGTTCGGCAAGTACAAGACTAGCGACGGTTCGCTGGCCTGATGGGGAGGAGGCTGATACTTTCATTAAAATTTTTCCAATTTCAAGTCGGAATCGTGAAATCATAAACGAAAGTTTTGGGTACTTGATGGCTAATAAGGCCTCTTTGAAGCAATCTCCAAGAGTTGCCCTTATAAAAATATCTGTGGATGATATTCCTGCAGACCCGGCAGATAAATTTGCTCATCAATATGGATTTTATTATGCTTGGGCCTGTAGAAGTATCGGCAGTAGTAATATGAAAAAGCTTTACTTCTCACCGCCTTTTACTAATGGAACACCTGATGAATTTGCGAAGTATTTTGATGCTTTAACAGAGTGGGATGATTTTGAAAAATTAATTGCATTTGATGACTGCATTGGCAATTGTGATAGAAATCCAGGAAACATCATCTTTTTGAATAAAAATAATTTAGCTATTATCGATCATGGGTTAATCTTTGGTGGAGTTGATTGGGTAAATTGTGGTTTAGTAAATGCTCATAATTTTAATAATTGGTTAGAAGAATTTTTTATAAATCAGTATGCTGGAAGTCCATCTATAATTGCATGGAAACCTATTATTGATGCATCAAATAATAATCTAAGAGCATTTGATGAGCCATGTTTTGATGAGATATCGAGTGATATTGAAGAGGTCTTTAATAGTTTAATTCCAAACGTACCAACTACAAAAGTGGTTATTGCTATTTTAGTGCAATACTTTAAAGATCGACTGCAAGGAAGTGTTGCAAGGTTTAATGGGTTATCCTCTTATTTCAATAGTAGTTTGGGAGCTGTAGCACCATGAGTAAACTACATTTAGTTAAAACACAAAATTCTAAAATCGTACGTGGTGAATGGTCTTTAATTCAGTGGAATCCTGATCTTGCTACTGAAGAACTTTTAAATATTGGTGTGGCACTTAATATTGATGGGACTATAAACTTTAAAATGTTGGATCAGTTCGAGAGATTATCATGCCTTTTTGATAACTCTGTTATTCAGCATGTTCAGGACATTATTGAGCTTTCATTACCAGCTTTGGAAAATAACTGTAGGAATTTTTCCGAACAAATTAAATGGATTGATAAGGGAATAGCAAAAGGTAATTCGGAAGAAGAAATACTAGATAGACTTTATAAGCGCGTTATTACCCTTGCTAGAGAATGTAGTAAAAAAGCTGTAAGGTCAGAGTTTAAGACAGTGCAAAGCGATGCGCTTATCAATCGAATTACTAGGAAATTTAAAGATAAAGTGAAGGGAGATCCTTTGTTATCAGGAGTCATTCCTAATCAAAAATATATTGCTTTCAATAATGATAGTCTTCTAGTTCCATTGCAAGGATCAAAAGGTTACGGAGGAATTGTTTCAGCAGTAACACCCAATTTGGATAGAATAAGTAGTAATTATTTAATGAATGTTAATGACTTGAAAACGGCTGCAATCTTGAATAATAGAGAACCGACGTTCTTTATTTTAAGTCCAACAGATGATGAGTTAGATAAGCTAGGTAGTGATAAAGCAGAGAAAATAGATAGCCTAATCGAGAGCCTAAATCGAAAGCAAGAGCAACAAGGCATCAAAATAGAATGTGAAACATCTGAGTTAATATTGTTAGATAAAATTAAGCATTGGGCTTCAAAAGCAGCATGATAAAAAGAGCTCCCATCTAGGGAGCTTTTTTTATTAGTTTTCTAGTTTCGTTAGAACGCTACGGAAATTTTCTAGAGCTGACTCGATATTTTCGATAATTTCATTAGCCAAAATGTCTGGATCAGGAAGATTATCTAAATCTGTCAGGCTCTTGTCTTTAAGCCAGAAGACGTCAAGACTCGTTTTATCTCGTTTGACTAATTCAGCATAGTTAAACTTTTTCCAACGACCCTCGGGATTGTTCTCAGCATGCCAAGTTTCAGAACGCTCAAAACGATTTAAAGGGTTATAGCATTTGATGAAGTCTTGTAGATCTTCAAAACGCATTGGTTTTTTCTTTAAAGTGTGGTGTACATTCGTTCTGTAATCGTAGTACCAAACTTCTTTAGTCCATGGATCTTTGCTAGCAGGTTTATTATCAAAGAAAAGCACATTTGCTTTTACACCATTGGCATAAAAAATACCTGTAGGTAAACGAAGAATAGTATGTAATTCAGTTTTGGACATTAACTCTTTACGGATCGTTTCACCAGCTCCACCTTCAAACAAAACATTATCTGGAACAACAACAGCAGCCTGTCCAGTTGTTTTTAACATTGAACAAATATGCTGTAGGAAGTTAAGTTGTTTGTTTGATGTGGTTGCCCAAAAGTCCTGACGGTTATACGTCAAATCTTCTTTTTCCTGTTCGCCATCTTCATTGGTAAAACTCATTGAGCTTTTCTTACCAAATGGAGGGTTTGCCAATACATAATCCACAGTAATTGGACTAGGTGCAATCAACGCATCATTTGGTGAAATAAGACTATCTTTGTCAATTTCACCAATGTTGTGCAAGAACATGTTCATCAGGCACATGCGACGAGTATTTGCGACAATCTCATTACCATGGAACGTACTATTCTTTAAAAATGCTTTTGCATCTTTATCTAAAGGAGCATCAGGGTTTTTTGTTAAAAACTCATACGCTGAGAGGAAGAATCCACCAGTACCACAAGCTGGATCAGCAATTGTTTTATTAGACTCTGGGCGGACACATTCAACAATCGTTTTAATTAAAGAACGTGGAGTGAAGTACTGACCTGCACCAGATTTAGTATCTTCGGCATTTTTTTCTAAAAGACCTTCGTAAATATCACCTTTCACATCTGTATTCAGAGTAACCCATTGAGTATCGTTGATCATCTCAATAAGACGTGATAATTTTGCAGGGTCTTGGATTTTATTTTGGGCCTTTGTAAAGATTTGACCCAACATGCCTTTTTCCTTGGCAAGATCTCGTAAAAGGCTAATGTAATGAAGCTCTAGCTCGGCACCTTTTGTATTTAAAAGCGTATCCCATTTATATTTTTCAGGAATGCCAACATTACGACGATAAGGTGGTTTGGAATACTCATCAGCCATTTTTAAGAAGATGAGATACGTAATCTGTTCGAGGTAATCTCCATAACCAACACCATCATCACGAAGGGTGGTACAAAAGCTCCATACTTTTGAAACTATAGATGATGCATTCATGAAGTTGCCTCTGCATTAGCTTGTGTGTATTGGTTAATAAATTGGTTAGATCTTAAGGTTTTACCCATAGTTTGATATATGAGACTAATAAGGTTATCAGCTCGTAATCTCATAAATGATTCAAAATCATCTTTACGGATCTCATCGGTTGGTATGAGATGACCTTCTAGAATTGAATCCATTTGCTCATCAGAGTATTGAGTCGTATTAAAATTCTGTAATCGACTTAAATAAATAGATGGTGCTTTACCTCCAATCGCTCTATTTGTGGAGGCTGATAGAGGGGTTTTGTTAATAATCGAATCATATACTGCTGGTTTTATGCCTTTTTCCTTACACCATTGTTGAGGGAAAATATGGTGGATATCCAATGGCTTACCATCTAAATCAAGCTGCTGAATAGTTTCGTTCCAAAAGAAGTCTTTTGCACCTTCACGGAGTACCAATGTGTTGATACCTTTATATGCTGCACTTTGACGAGATCTTAAAGTTTCAAGGCGCTCAGGTTGGAATGAAGCATCAAAAATAGTTCTGATAATGGTTTCATCATTCTCGACCCAAGCGATGAAATCTTCTAGGTCATTGGCTGTTCTCGTTTCAGCAGCACCACCATAGAGTTCACCTAAGACGCCACACCAGAACCATTGTTCTAACTTTTGTAGAATTTTAGGTTCACGCCAATTCATTTTCCTTTCAGCTAATTTTGTCATAATTGCTGCGAGAGGAATAAGTTGACCACGGTATGGCAATTCACGCTCCGAGAAAAAGCATTGTTTCGTGAGGAAGCTTGCGACTTCAGTAAAGCCAGTTTCAACAGCATTCGCCCATTGCTTATAATCTTTTAAGGTCAACGTCAGTACAGCTTGTCGCTTAGCTGAAACAGCAGAAAGTAATTTACCTGTTTTGCCTTCCTTTCTGTCAATTTGACGCTTGTCATAAGTGGTTAATAAACTAATGACTTGTAAGAAATCGGTTGGTTCAAGTTTTGAGAGAATTTTTCGATTTTCAACAATACGTTGATAACGTCCCTCGATACCCTGTTTTTGATCACCGTACCAATCTTCTCGTAGATTATTGTCTTTATCATTTTCTGCAGCAAATGATGCGGTGACCAATTCAAAGACAGATAGGGGAACACCACCAGTATTTACCTTTTCAAATACAAGGCATACAGCATCTTTAGATGTATTTTTGTTGAGCTGAATAACTGGAATTTTATAGGATTTGAATTCCTGTAAAACTTTATCTTTAAAGTCAGCAAAACGAATATATTTTTCTTGATTGTATTTGAGTAATCCCATCTCCCAAGCATGACTATTAAATATCAAGCTACAAGGGAAAAACATTGCTTCATACTCTTTCTCAGTCGTTGAAAAATCTAAAGTAATAAGCTGACCAGCACCATTTTCGATTTGTTTAAAATCACGATCGAAATTGGTTTTAACAGTCTTATCTTTACCTACCGAAATAAAAGCGTCATCGAATTGTCCATTTAAGGCAGCTTCAATATCAATATAGTAATAGCGCTCAATTTCTTGACCTTTTTCAGTAAAGGTTTTAACAGGCTTATTTAAAGCTAAGACTTGTGTTAAAGAAGTCAGTCGCTGTTGACCATCCAAAATCAAATATTTCGGAGAAGGTGTTTCACCTGAAAATTCTACATTTTCGACAGCACGTACTTTAAAGTTGACAGGTCCGCCAGTCTCTAAAAGCATGACGGCACCCACAGGGAAGGAGCGTGCAATACTGACTAACAGTGAGCGAATATGTTCATCATCCCATACCCAACCACGTTGGAAGTCGGGTAGTTGAAGTTCACCAGTTTTAATTTGATGAATTAAGGTTTCTAATTCAGGTTGTTTAGTTTCAAAAGTGCTCATATCAGTTCCTGTTGAGCAGGCTCATCTTCTTTTATAGTTTTGGTTTTACGCTTAGTTGACTTTTTAGGAATTTTATTGGCTTTTGCTTTCGTCAATTCTTCCTCTTTTTCAGCCTTAATGCGTTCAAGTAAAACTGAGGCAGGTTCATCGTTAGGATCTTGAGGGACAAGTTCACCAGAGAAAGCTTTCTGTAAAATAGATTGTTTTAATAGATGTGCTCGTTTTAGCTCTGAATCCAAATATTGACGAGTAACTTTTTCTTTATCCAAAAAGTTAGAGATAATTTTCACTATTTCCAGCTGTTCTTCTAAAGAGCAAAATGGGAATGGGTAATTCTGTAATTTTTCACCATTAATATTGGATTGATTTACACCATCTGTTTTAACTGAGTTGCCATAGGTTTTAGCAATGTGTGAGTTAAGATAATAATTTAAAAAATTTGAATCAATGAAATTTGAATAGTGATTAACACGAATCAAATAACCAGCAAAAATTGCAAGTTGTTCACCTTTATAAATTGCTGTTTTCCCAACTAATTCTGGGCTATTTGTTCGGTTAAAAAGAACATCTCCTGCTTTTAATTCATACTGTTTAATTTCTTGCTCATCTGACGTATACACTAAATCATCCCAATCAATAACGCCTTGTTGAATATTACCCATACGTATCACTGGGACAGAGCCAGATTCTTGAGATTTTGCTGAGGTCCCGTATTCCACACCTGATGTAATATTCCCAAGTGTGTCCCAATACCATTCCGAAGGTATAGCGGGTAAAGTTGATAAAGTATCTTTCGTTAATTTTTGAACATCTTTGGGAGCTCTAGGTTTGGTAGGTTTGTGCCCTTCCAGCTGCTTTAATTCCCATTCTTTAACAGATGCTTTCCATTTTTCGATTTCGTTTTCATATCTAAGTTTTCTTTCATCAGAAAATTTAGATTTTAATATTTCACCTGTAGATATCAAATTTTGATAATTTTTACGCCATTCTTCTGTCAATTTTCCTTCAAAGGCTTGAATAAGGATAGCTTCACAATAAAAATCTAACTGTTTTTTTGCAGTTTCTAAAGATTGAATACCATCATCAATTTCAGAAAATAACTCTTCGATTTTATTAACAATACGAGCTTGTTCAACTAGTGGGGCAATTGGAAAAGAGTAGTTCCAAAGTAAATCTGGATCTACGTGAGGGGTACCACTACCTTTTGCTCTAGTATTTATTTCTTGATATTTTGATAAAAGAAAATAATAAGCATAACGATTATTGATTTTAGGAAAATTAATTCGGACTAGTGTACTACCTAAAGCACCGAACATTCCTTTGCCAATATAACCTGATCTTGATCCATCCCAAACCATAAGAAAATCATCTTCGAAACAAAGACGACAATTTTTTCCGTCTGTCCAAGATTTCAAAATATTTTTTTCAAAAGCTTCTATATCGATATAGGGAATACATAAAAAATCTTCAGGTGTTGAGACTTCATTTGATGGTTTTTTACCTTTTTCACTTAAAGCAAAATCACCTAAACGAACTTGTTGCCATGAATCAGGTACATGAGAGGATTGCATCACGCGACTAACTCCAAATTCATTTCTTCAATAATAGCGTCCATTTCTTCCCCAAATAATTGATACATACGACCTAAGCCACCTTCACTATCAAAAGGTGCCATTTCAAGATCATCATGCTCAATATGGAAAGAGTTTGCAATGTGATCACGCATCATTCGTAACCAGTCAAGCTGTACATCAGAGAACTTAGAACCTTCAGTATTATTAGATTTAAAAATCCAACGTTTAAAGTTTTGACGCACTGTCGCATCATAAGGAACTAACGCTTCATCTAGACCACAAACACGGCGTAACAAAGACATTAGAGCAGTAAGGTCATTGATTGGACGAGAAGCGGTTGTGTCGTAACTTTCTAAATATGCAAACGCATCCCATACACGTAATGGCGCAAGTTTTGGTCGTTCATGTTGTAACTTAACCAATAACTCTTTAATCATGGCATAAGTGACTTGAGCACGTTGGTGTGGAATATTGAAGTAAATATTCAGTGCAGAAATTTCATCAATATTTTCATGAAGGTACTCAATGAAATCTTTTCTCAAGGCTTCACTATTGGTTTGAATATCACCAGCCCATTCTGCAGTTACAACTTCATCGATTTCATCTTCTAGATAAACTTGCTCAGTTTGCTTACGGATAGTGTCAAGTAAGTCGATCATATTGCCATTAAGAATTTTAACTGCTTCTTTGACACGCGCTTTAAGAATCGGTTTAACATGCTCGTCTGTAACTTCTTCATCAGATGTTAAACCATGCTGTTCCATTGCGATTTGATTCACCTTATCAGAATCAACGGCATCAAATAGATTTTTGACAAAAGAGCGTAAGCTTAAACCTTTTGATTCCTTCTCAAAAAGTTCAAGTTGATAGTCATCTAATTGACGTTCCATTCGAGAAAGGCGGTTGGCAAAAGAGACAACAGTATCTGGGTCATGAGCCCCTAAAGTTAAACCTCGTGCAAGATCCTTTAGCGGGACAGTTGGCTTAGAGTCTAATGGTTGGCTAGCTGTTTTTAAAGACTCAGTTACACCTATTGCATCCACAATTACATAACGGCTCTTAGCACCTTTAGCAGAAGGGGTTACTTTTTTCAGATTTTCTTCATCTAGGGTGCGTGTACCACGACCTTTCATTTGTTCAAAATAGTTCTTACTTTTCACATCACGCATGAAGAGGAGACATTCAAGTGGTCGAATATCTGTGCCTGTGGCAATCATATCGACCGTAACAGCAATACGTGGATAAAAATTATTACGGAATTGCGCTAAGACTGTTTTAGGATCTTCATCAATTTTATAAGTAATCTTCTTACAGAACTCATTTCCTTCACCAAACTCATCTCGAACGATTTGAATGATGTCATCCGCGTGACTGTCCGTTTTAGCAAAGATAAGTGTTTTAGGTACTTCAGCTCGCCCAGGGAAAATATTTGGCAAATTATTTTTGTAGGTTTGTACTACTTTACGGATCTGATCAGGTAAGACAATTTCTTTATCTAATTGCTTTTTCGAATATTCAGTATCTTCATCGGTTGTTTGCCATTTGGTTTTACGTGTTTTTCTTTCACGCAATTGGATCAAACGTTCAGCCTCAACTTTGACACCTTCTTGTGTTTTCTTAGTGCGAATAATAAAGGTATCGTTACCAACGTTTACACCATCTGCAACAGCCTTCTCATGATCATATTCACTGACTACATTGGCATTAAAAAAACCATAAGTACGGTTATCAGGCGTTGCAGTTAAACCCACTAAATAGGCATCAAAGTAGTCGAGCACTTGACGCCATAAATTATAAATAGAGCGGTGACATTCATCGATGATAATGACGTCAAAAAACTCAGGTGGAATTTTTTTATTATAGACAACAGGCAATGGTTCTTTAGGTTGTGTCATCTGTTCAGCAAGACTTTCTTCTTCCACAGACTCATCCAATGGTTCATCTTTAAGAATAGAATACATGCGCTGAATCGTACTGATATAAACCTCAGCATCAGTTGGCACAAAACTGCTTCTTAATCGGCTTACAGTATATAGTTCTGTGAATTTTCTATGATCATCTTGAGGGATATAGGTCATGAACTCTTGTTCAGCCTGTTCACCTAAATTTTTAGTATCAACAAGAAATAGAATTCTTTTAGGTTTGGCATGTTTTAATAGACGATAAGAAGACGTGATTGCAGTAAATGTTTTTCCAGAGCCAGTAGCCATTTGAACTAATGCACGTGGTTTATCTAGCTTAAAAGAAGCCTCTAGATTGGTAACAGCGGTAATCTGACAATCACGAAGACCTGTATGGTCTAACTCTGGCAAGTCGTGCAAACGTCCACGAAATGATTTAGATTCTTGTGAGAGCTTTAAGATAGTTTCTGGTTGGTAAAAACTAAAGATACGACGAGATTTCGGTTTTGGATCTTTAAAATCTGTAAAACGAGTGATAACCCCAGTACTTTCAAAGACAAATCTTAAGGGGTAGTCATTATTAATATATTTAAGTGTTGAATTGGCATATCGAGAAGATTGTTCTTCTACAGTGGTGATTTTATCTCCCCATTCTTCAGGCTTTGCCTCAATTACGCCAACAGGTTCATTATCAACAAAGAGAGCATAGTCAACTGGTCCAGTAAAAGTTGGATATTCTCTGATCGCAATGCCTAGTCCTGAAGAAAAATTCATTGTATCTAAATTTTGTATTTCCCAACCAGCTTCTTTAAGTTGAGCATCAATGTTGTCCCGAGCAAGTTGTTCTGGGGTTTGGTTCAAAGTCATTGATGTCTATCCCTCTAAAATTATTAAAAATTATGAGAAATAATTTATCATGTTTTTGTCCGAAGAAGTCCGAAGCCATCCAAAAAGATAGTTAGAATTAGGCTAAAGAGGTATGAGGGATTAACGGATTTGAATATTTTAGGAAAAAAGTATGTGGGTAATTGTTGGGTAAAAATATGACTGAAGTTAGAGGATAAGATAAAGTTTTATCTGTATTTTTAGTGTGGGTTCAATTGCCACCACCTCTGACACTTAAAGAAAAAAAGAAAGGTTTAAACAATAATTTTTTATCCATGGTGACATCTCCTGTCATTTTTATGTCCTATCTTCACTTTATTCGATTGATTAGTCATTTTGATCAAAAGTTTAAATTTAAAAGGAACGTTGAAAGGACACTAGCATGGTGATACACCCTGATCCATTTACCAATAAGCATAAGAAGAATGCTTTATCGCGGATTTTTAAAGCATTAATTCTTGGGAAAATAAAATGGGTTGAACTAAAGAAATTCTATTTAGCAATGCTACACTTCGAACGTTATTTAGAAAGACTAAATTCTATTTAAATTGAAATTACATTAATTTTTTTGTGATTTAGTGTAATTTTTTGTTTATCTAATGTGTTATATTTCAAACATATCTAAGCTTTAAAAGTTTGGTATATGTTTTAAATAATTAGAGAAAATTTATGCAGCGTGATGATTCTACTCATGAGCGTTTAGCTGACCGATTGGCAAATATTTTAACAAAATTAAATATGGGGTATCAGTTAAGTATAAAAGAGCTTGCATCAGAGTTTGGGGTAAGTACCCGTACTATTTTGCGAGATTTTGATCGTCTGAATACTTATTTGCCATTGCTTCAAGATGAAGAAACTAAAAAATATTACTTAGAATCGAATTATCTAGGGAAAATTGCACCAAAAGATATCCGTAATTTTGCTCAACTTTCGGGAATTAGTCATTTATATCCGTCATTGGATATGACTTTTTTACGCGAAATTTTAGATAGTAGAGCACATCATATCTATAGTGTTAAAGGTTACTCTTTCGAAGATGCAAGTCAGTTTAAAGAATTATTTAAAGCACTTGGAAAAGCAATTCAAGAATATAGTCAAATTAGTTTTGTATATAAAGGCGAGCCTAGACTGGTTCAACCTTATCGTTTAATTCATCATCACGGTAGTTGGTATTTGGCTGCAGTGAGAAAAAATCAATTGCGTACATATCGGTTTTCACATATTCAGCTTACACACTCTCCACATGAGTATTTAAAATTTGTTCCAGATCCGAATATTGTAAAACTTGTAGAAAATGATGAAAGCATCTGGTTTGGACAGGATAAACAGGAAATTATTTTAACTATTGATAGTCAGGTTGCTTTTTATTTTAAACAGAGATCAATACTACCTGAACAGCAAATTGTAAGAGAGTTGGGGGATGGTAGTTTACTCGTATCTTCTACGATTAATCATGATATGCAGTTGTTGCCTTTGATTCGATTCTGGATTCCTCATTTGAAGATTGTCAGCCCTGAAAGGTTGCAACACGAGATGGAAGTGGAATTGAAAGAGTATTTAAATCTATATATTATTAGATCTCTCGCATAAATTAAAATTTGAGAAAATAAATTTTAATTTATAAGGTATTACATAAAACCCAAATGTCTAAATAACTACTTGTGCAAGAAGTCTACTCACGTAATAAATTTAACTGGAGTTAATAATGTCAAATGAAAAATTAGCCTTTCAAGGCTTATATAGTGAAGCTAAGAATAATGTTCAACAAGCATTAACCGATATTAGTTCAATTGAACTGGCAGATGAACAGGGTATGGAACATTTAAAAAATATCAAAGCTAGATTGCAGGATATTAGTGAAAAGTTTGGGGAAGATATTAAATTTTTGGAAAATAATTCTGAATGGGATAAATTTACCATTGCTTTCTTTGGTGAAACAGGGGCAGGGAAAAGCACCATTCTTGAAGCGTTAAGAATTGTTTTTAATGAAAAAGAACGACAAGAACAAATAAAAAATGGTAAAGCAATCGCAGAAGATTTGGAAAAATCATTTGCGGAGAACTCTAATTCTCTTATAAAAGCATTAGGAGAGTCTGCCAAAAAGTTTGAACATGAAACTAGAGATCTGAAAGGACAAATTCAGGGTTTTACCGAAACAGTGATGGACTATAATAAAGAAAAAAATAATTTTATTGAAGCCCAGAAAGTATGTAATCAGACCATTGAAAATTATAAAAAAGTATATTTTTTCTATATTGCTATTGCCTTAATTAGTGCCATTTCGGGTGCTATTTTAATGAAATTCTTAGGTAATTAATAAGGAAAATAATAATGAACCAAGAACAAAAATGGTTTTATTTGGATCAACAGCATCAGCAGCATATTGTTTCTAGTAGCAAGGAATTATTAGATTTATACAATGGCCAAGTTATTAAACCGCAGAGTTATGTATGGCGTAACGGTTTAGAAGACTGGGAAAGATTCCAAAAGTTATTACCTGAACTGCAAGCAGGTACTTTACAGATTTCAGGAAATTTAAATAGTAATGAATATCAGACTGAAGATTATTTTCAGGATTCTGTTGATTTCGATGAAGTTGAGTCTACTCAGGCAAATGCCGTAGAAAATTTTAAGAAAAAATATAGTGAACCTTATGCGATTTCCTGGGCTTCTCAACCACATCGTGAAAATAATATTGATTTAATGCAGGATTTGATTCATGTATTAAATGAGCAAAAAAAACTAGAAGGGCTTCGTATTTACCCTAATCGTGTAGATGGACAGATTATTGGTACAGGTGAAGCAGACTTTACTAAAGACAATGTGAGCTATGAGTTTACATATAAGGATAAGACTTTCCAACTGATCGATGTGCCAGGTATTGAGGGTGATGAGAGTAAATATGAGCATTTAGTTCATAAGGCAGTTGCAAAGGCTCATTTGGTGTTTTATGTCAATGGAGCTGGGAAAAAGCCAGAAAAGAAGACGGCACAAAAGATAAAAAGCTATCTTAATGATTATGCAAAAGTTTATCCTATTCTAAATTTGCGAGGTCCAGCGACATCGTACTATGCAGATGAAGATAGTGATGAACCGTATGAAACTTTAGAGCAGGCACATAGTGGTGCAAGTAAACTGTTTGATGAAACACTTGATGTATTAAAGGAAAGCATTGGTGAAGACCTGATCCAGGGTGGTCAATATATGCAAGGTTTGATGGCATTTTCTGCCCTTGCCTATAACCCAGAGAAAAAGGAAACAACTATATTTTTTGGTCGAAATCATGATTTAGGTCGAGATCAAAAGAAATTTTTACAACTGTTTAAAGATACAGAAAAAATGGCTGATTTTAGTAAGATTGGTCAGTTGCAGGAATATATTGTTTCTAAATTTGATACTTTTAAACAAGATATTGTGGAAAGTAACAAACATAAAATTTCTCGGCGTGTGGAAGAAACGATTGAGATTCTACAAACAGAACTAGAAAAACACCAAATTTTACAATCTAAAGTAAAAAAAGAGTTGGATTTTGGTTTAGCGACTATTAATGAACTAACTAATGAGTTCGAGTATAGTTTGAAAATGGAGTTTGAGAATATATCAAGAGAGTTCTTTTCTAAAATCGCTGAGGAATCAGATAAACTAATTACCCAGAATGATTACAGAATATTTGGAAAAACTGAAAATGAAAAGATTAATAGAGGTGTAGGAGTTTTTATTAGAAACAATGGTAATGATTTTAAAAGAAAGCTAACTAATACTGCTGATAATGAGTTAAATAAGTATAAGGATAATCTCAAGCGAGAGCTTTCCATGATGAGTAAAAATGTTGGAAAAGTTATTCATTCTATGAGGATTGCTAATAAAGCTTCTAATACTAATTTAAATGTATCTTTTGATTCCTCTTTTGATGTAAAAGGGATGATGGGAACATTAGCTAATATTGGTGGAATGGTAGCCTTGGGTGCTACTTTGGGTAGTTTTATTCCTGTGGTTGGTAATATCGTAGGTGGAATTGCTGGTGCAGTTATTGGTGCAGTAGTAGAAGCCATTAACTCTATAAGTGGTAAAGAGAAAAGAATTGCTAAGAGACAAAGTAATTATAGAGATATGTTGAGATCAAAGCAAAGCAGTGTTATTTATGATTTAAATACAGAAGTAGCATCAATGAAGTTGGGTTTACAGACAGAAATTAGAAAAACAATAAGCCCAGTAATAGAGGCAGAATATCAAAAGATGCGGGATATTGAACGTATTTTAAGCTCTGAAATCCAGACTATCTCTAGTCTCAAACAACGTATTAAGGAAAAAGAATATGGAGCAGTTTAATCAATTTACAGTACATAAAAGTGATGTCATTAAACAGCTGGATTGGTTAAAAGGTATTGTTTCCAAACTTAATGACGTTGGTATTGACTCAGTAGATGTATTACAGAAAATTGAAAATGCGATTGTCAATGTAAATGATGATACGCTAAGAATCGCATTATTAGGTGCATTTTCTGATGGTAAGACCAGTGTAATTGCAGGTTGGTTAGGTCAAGTCATGAATAATATGATTATTGACAGTAATGAATCTTCTAATGAGTTGGCAATTTATAAACCTGACCTCTGTACACGACAAATTTCACAGAACCCTTATCCTATCAGGATTCTGCCTTCTTAAAATTGCCAAAATTTCCTTAAACTCTTCTTTTTTCCCAAAACCAATTAAACGCTGAATCGCCATTTGAACATAGTCTAAACCATAGCGAAATAAACTCATTGAGAGTCGTCCATGCTTCTTTATTTTTATCGCTTTTTTTTGATCATGTTGCCATTCACCCGTTAAGTAACACCAACAGAAGCTTATAGCTAACACCGCAATCAATTTTTTCACTCGTCTAGGGTCTGTCAAGCGCGTATTTTCAAGATTAAACCCGCGTCCTTTGAGACAACTGAATAAGGTTTCAATTTCCCAGCGTAATGCATAATCCTGAATAGCATTGGCATTAAACTGAGGAGAAACGACGAGTAAAAGCTCTCCATTTTCTAACTGTAGTGCACTTATATATAGTTTCACCCGACCAACCAAAATCCGTCGTTTACGACATTCAATTTGACCAACTTTAAGATGGCGAAATAAATCACTAATTTTATGATTCTTTCCTAAATGATTGGTGACAATGAAGTTTTTTTAACACGAATGCAGAAGTTGATGTCTTGTTCAATTAACCATGTAAACCACTGCTCACCGATAAACTCTCTGTCTGCGAACACATTCACAATACGGTCTTTACCAAAAATGGCTATAAAGCGTTGAATCAAAGCAATGCGCTCTTTCGTATCTGAATTTCCACGTTTATTAAGCAATGTCCAAAGGATAGGTATCGCTATTCCACGATAAACGATTGCGAGCATCAGGATATTAATATTTCGTTTTCCCCATTTCCAATTGGTTCTATCTAAAGTCAGTTGCACTTGGTCGAATGAAAACATATTGAAAATCAACTGAGAAATTTGACGATAATCAAAATACTGACCTGCAAAGAAGCGCTGCATACGTCGATAAAATGATTGTGGTAAGCACTTGATGGGCAAGGCTTTAGATGCAGAAGAAAGATTACATGTTTGCTTTAAAATAATCACAAGCATGATGAGCGCAAAGCACTTTAAATGTGACTTGTTCCATTTTAGAGATTTGTTTAAGATAAGATATAACTCATTGAGATGTGTCATAGTATTCGTCGTTAGAAAACAATTATTATGACATTATTTCAATGAGTTATCTATTTTTGTCGTGTACAGAGAAACCTGACAATCTACCCGAGAAATGTGAGATTGTAGATACGCCAGGATTATTTGGTGATAAAGAAAGGTTAGATGATCGGGGTAATACTATCCAATATAGTGATATTACCCGTAAATATATCTCAGAAGCTCATTTAATATTTTACGTGGTTGATGCAGTTAATCCCTTAAAAGAAAGCCATAAAGATACTGTGCAATGGGTATTGCGAGATTTGAATAAGTTATCTTCAACGATCTTTATTATTAATAAGATGGACGAGGTTGCTGACTTACGGGATGAAGATGAATTTGAAGAACGCTCGAAGATCAAAAAAGATAACTTGCTTGGAAAATTAGACCGCTTTATCCAGCTAACAGATCAGGAAAAGAAAGCTCTGAATATCGTTTGTATTGCCTCAAACCCGAATGGTAGAGGACTGGATTTTTGGCTTGAGAAAAAAGAACTTTATGGAGAGCGTTCCAGAATTAATAAGCTGAAAGCAGTAACGAATCAAATTCTAAGCTCAACTGCTAGAGATAGTCTAATTAGAAAGACTGGCTTGGATGTAGTGAGAGATGTAATTTTAGAAAACTTAACGTTGGCTGAACAACAGTATAACGGTATAGACCTATATATCAAAGATACTGCTGATAATATACAGACCATCACTTATGATTTAGAGCAAGTGGGGCGAAAGTTTAGTGCAACAAAACAGAATTTGTTGAGTGAGTTACAAGCTGCTGAAAATGATGTATTAGGATATTTGAATACATTAAGTGTAGAAACCTTGGGTTCTTTTATTGAATCACAAATAGGTGGTTCTGGTAATGATACAGGTTCTAAATTAAAACAACAGATTGAAAATATCTGTTTAAGACATTTAAGTTATACAACAGGTATTATGAAAAATGTTGGTTCAAAAATTGAACATCAATTAAGTATTTCTGAAGACTATGCAAATTCTCTTGAGAAAATGACACTTAAATTTTCCACATTAGCATTGAATAGAGTTGCTAAATTACCCACAGGTACAATTAAGGTGGGGGTGATTGCTGCAAGAGATGCGATTTCAGGTTTAACAGGTGCATCTCTAAAGTTTAAGCCTTGGGGGGCAACGAATTTAGCAGGTGGTATTGCCAAATGGGCTGGAGTAGCTGGAGTAGCCTTGAGCCTATATAGCATGTGGAATGAACACGCTCAACGACAAAAAGCAGAGCAAGAGTTTCCTGTTATTAGAGGACAACTCAAAGATTTAATTCAAGGGCATTTTAGTGCTGTCTATGAACTTCTGTCTGATGATCAAACAGCACTCGTTAATTTTGCACCAGAATATATTCAATATCGAGATATTTTGGAAATACAAAAACAAGAACTGGAAAATCTCAAGAAAAATAAACAAATCCTTGAGCAAGTGAGTAGAGACTTTAAATCTGTACAGCAGCAAGGTTTGATTCTTGACACGACTTATAGAGAGGTTTAGGAGTAAATTATGTTGTCCACAAAATTATTTCAGCAGCAGGTTATTCCTTTATTTTTCTCGCCTAAAGGTCGAATTTCAAGAGGATTGTTTTGGAAAGCTAATTTATTGTTATTGCTTGTGTATTTTTCTCTATTTCTTATTTTTGTTATAGCTGAACAGGCTTTGGTTATAACTAGTGAGCAACTAGGATTTGGTGGATTAATCATAATGGTTTTTTATTGGTATGTAGTATTTGTACTTACAGTAAAACGATTACATGATATTAACTGGTCTGGTTGGTTGGCAATTCCTTGTATGTTAACTGGTATTCTTTGGTTGATTGTTGGGCTTATAGTAGGTAAATCGGGTGAGAATAAACATGGAGCTAATTCAGTTGAATATGAAAGAGACAGATTATTTATCAATCAAGGAAAAAATATTCCACCGCCACCGCCACCATTAGATAACTCAGTGAGTAAAGTTATTTTATATTTAATGATGATTTTACCTGTACCTAGTCTGGTTGTGGCAGGAATGCTTACACCTGAAAATCAGAAATCTGCTGTAGAGCGAAAGGAAATAGCCTCAAGTGAAAAAAATTCTGAAGATGAATCTAAAGAAGAAGAAGTTTTACCTTTCGAATTAAGGAAAGGGGATAAATATGAAAGGATTGAAGCAGATCACGGAATAGATACTTATTACGTCGTGACACGAGCTGATGGTACGATTGAACATTATGCTTTAGATGGCGTATTACAATGGTCGAATGCGGAGCATACAGATTATGATGAGATACAGCTCTCTTCTCCAAATGAGTCTAGTATACAAGCTCAAATCGGATCTGATTTAAAAACGACAGCATCTGGTTTACAGTACAAGATCACTAAAGAAGGTACAGGTAAACAACCTGCTGCGGACTCTATTGTGAAAGTACATTACAGAGGTCAATTGGTTGACGGTAAAGTCTTTGATAGCTCAATTGACCGTGGTGAACCAATTGAGTTCCCATTGAATCAAGTTATTCCGGGCTGGACTGAAGGTCTGCAATTGATGAAAGAAGGTGGCAAGGCCGTACTGTATATACCACCTTATTTAGCATATGGGGAACAAGGAGTTCCAGAACTTATACCATCTAATAGTACATTAATATTTGAAGTTGAGCTGATTGAAGTTAAATAATACTTCAAGTTTATGTTGGAGTTAATTGAAACTAATATACTTTGATTTAGTAAAAATGTTAGGGGATATTATATAGCATTATAATATTCCCTTTAATTTTATAATCCTAGAGCTACTATATATGGTTTAATTTTAGGAGGTATTACTGGCGTATGAATAAAGATGAAGTGGTAGCTATGATGCAACAAATACACTTTTTTAATGATCAGTTTCATGATAGCGAGAATCAACTGCATTTAAAAGATTTTCATGCATTAATGCGGATGAGTAAAAATCGTTGTCAGTTGATGCTGTTAAAGTTTGCCTCCTCTGAACTTGTTTGGATTCGACCAGATTTAAATCAGCTGCACCAAGAATGGTCCTTGGGATTGCATGGTTTTCCTGATGAATATGCACGTCATATTCCATTGTATATTTTGCAGCAGGGTTTATCAGAAGAGCTATTAGAAGCTTGGGATATTAAATAATTTTAAATTTTAATTTTTGAGGGTTTTATGGATTTTTTATCCTTTTTTTTTATTTCCTTTATTAGTAAGGTTCCTGTAATTGGAGTCATTATTCTTGGTTTGATTGCAATATCTTTCATTGCTTGGTTCATTTCTTTAAAGCAAAAAAAACTGACTATTTTTTCTCAGTATGCTCCTACAATTCTAACTACTGCAGGACTTTTAGGGACGTTTGTAGGATTAACAATGGGTCTACAGGGGATTGAATTTAATGATGGAAATATAGATGTTCAGTCATTTGCAGGCTTAATGGATAAACTTAAAGCTGTCTTTGTATATGCTCTGAGTGGTGTAGCCTCCTCCCTGTTGTTTATGCTTCTAAATACATTTGTTTTAAAAGCACAAAATCAAAAACATTTATTAGAACGTCAGGATTTACAAGCTAAAGCAAAACTTCATAACCAAGATTTATTAGAAATTCAAAGAAGTCAGGAAAATGCTTTATTACAACTTGCTTCTTTACAAAAAAAGCAGCTCGATAATCAAAAGCTCATGCAGCAAGATATCGCAAAATTACAATTTGATAATGACAATACCCAACTTGCACAGCTGATTAGTCAAGGTGTAGTTCAGGGTTTAACGCCTTTATTGGTTGAAATTAAGACTGCAGTTGCTGATCAAGGTACTGAAGCAATAAAAAAGGTATTAGAAGATTTAAAAACTGAAATTTTACTGCCAATGAACGGGGCATTAAATCAAACCAATATAGCTTTGGAAAACACCACTCAAGCGGTCAAAGATACTATTAAAGCAATTGAAACTTCTCAACAGCATAATGAGAAGCTAATTACTGTTGTGGGTGAAGCAGCATTAAATATGCAAGCTGCAAGTCAAGATATGAATGGTCTAGTCACTAAAATTGGTGAAACTGTTCAGCATATGGATGATATTCAGAATGAACAAAAACAATCTTTGGATGCATTTAACAAAGAACTTAAAACAAATTTATCAAGTATTGAGCCTGCTATTCAAAATGGTCTAAATCATGCGAAAGAAGCATTAGAAACAGCAATTGGCGGTGCTTCGGTCTTAATGAACACTAGCATTAATAGTGCTTCAGAAAAAATGCAAGAAAATATTCAATCTGCTTCAAATGAAATGGTCACGAATATTAGATCAGTATTAAATGATGCGGGAACAGAGCTAAAAGGAGCAGTTTCACAAGCGACGACGGAACTTAACACTTCCATCAAATCTATTATTCAAGAACAAAATAAATCGATTCAGGATGTTTTTACACAATTTGATCATGCACAAACAAAATTTAATGAAATTCTGACTACATTCTCAGTAGATATGAATGGGTATTTGGATCGTATGGCCACAGAATTAGCAGCTGTTGGTGATAATGCGGAAAATATGATTAATTTTGCATCTGAAAATCTCAAAAATACATTAGGCGATATTGATCAAAAGTTATTAAATACTTCAAGTGAGTTAGAAAAGTCGCTTGAAAAATTCCGTATTCAGTATCAAGAATCTTTAACAATTTATTTAAATGAGCAAACTGAAAATCTCAATGGTTTCTTAGATCGTCAAAATGAACAGTTAGAGCAGACAATTGGTGAACAACGTGAAGGTTTGGTTGAAGTAACGAATAGCTTAACTGAACAATTTAAGTTTATGGATGAAAAACAACGTAAAGTGAATGAAGAAACTAAAGGACTAATTTCACGTATTGATGGAGTACAAAGCACCATTCTGCCGAAAGTACAAAGTATTGCGCAGGAATTGAATGCGGGTGAGGCGAAATTAAGTCAAAAGTTAGATCAATCAGCAAAATATTTAACAGATGTTACTAATGCTTTAGGGCAATTAGGACAAGATTTACCTGAAGAATTTGCAAATGCCTTTAAGCAGCTTGATAACCAATATCAACGCGCTTTCACAGATTTGGATCATGGTTTAAAAGATGCGGTAAATCGTTTAGGGAGCACTGTTGCTGCTTTAGCAGCTGCAATTCCATTGCATGATGCAATGACTCAATAAGCAAAAGGAAAATCCAATGATTGATGAAAATGAATTTTCCGACCACGAAAGTCAATCTGCAACATGGATCGCACTTGCGGATTTGATGACGGGCTTAATGGCGATCTTTCTGGTGCTTTGTATATTGATGTTGACCAATCAGGATCGTACACGTGTAATGATTATTCAATCTATACAAGAATCCATGAAGGCAGAAGGAATTAAAGTCGAGATTGATCCCAATACAGGCGATATCAGTATTGCTGAGAATATATTATTTCCTTACGGTTCTGCACAACTTTCGGCACAGGGTAAAGTTTTTTTAAATGAATTTATTCCTGTATATAGTCATGTACTGTTTAATCGCCTTAGTAAAGAACAGCAAAAGCAAGTTGCAAGAATTATCGTAGAGGGGCACGGCAGCCGAGATAACAATACGAGTTTTGACTATTCGAAAAATATGACTTTAAGTTTAAGTCGTTCAAACGCAGTTGTGCAACATGTAAATAACATGTCTGCATTTGGAGGGAAGCTACCTTTTTTATATAAGCTTACACCTGTGGGGCGTGGCAATATTGACTCTAAACCTTATGATGATGCGAGTGATCGGAAAGTTGTATTTAAGTTTCAGTTCGCTTCGGAATTATTTGGTGATATTTCAAAAAATAAAATTATAGAAAAAACAAAGCAGCTGAGTGAGAAGTGATGCGAAGAATGAATTTTTTGAATCATGATCTTTTTGCTTTTACAGAAAAAGCTAAATTACAAAGTAAATTCAGCGGAATGAAAAGTATTGCAGATTTTATCAATTTTCCATTTGATGAATCTCTGATACTGCAGCTTGATCCTGAAAAATTATTCGCGGAATTGATACGTTCACCAATTGATCTGCAATTAATTCAAGTCTTTGCATTAATGGGCTGGGATGGTAATCAATGGAAAAGTGCTCAAGGTCGACAAGCCATGAAGCATTGGTGGTTATCCGTATTGGAAAAAGATCGGGAAGGCGAGCCATTATTACGATTGGTTATGGTACTACGTACTGTACTTGCGGATTTAGAGCGCTATCCTGCGCCTATAGATGTGGTGAAGGTGATGAGAGATGTCTTGGAGGATTTGATTCGAACAGATGAATGGGGGGAGCAAACTGATGTTGATATCTTACTGGCATTAATCTCTGGGGATGCAAAAACCTTAGCAAAAATCGCTATGCGAGAGTATAAGAACGTAGTGCAACTGGTGCTGGAAGCTAATTTTCCTAAAAAACTTCTCATTATTCATGATGCAAATATTGAATGGTTAAGCTTATGGATTCAATCGAGTAAAAAGCAACGTCAGATATTTCGTCAGCCATTAAATGCACTGTTAAATAAGAGTCTGCCGTTGGAGCAGCAATGTAAATTGGCTTCGAGTATCTTAAATCACAATTTTTTCTCTTTAAAAAATGAGTCATTAGAACAAAAAGTGAAAGATTATCCTGAGCTCGTCGCTTGGTTGTCAGCATGTGCAAGAAATACTGAATTTAAATTGCAACTGACAAGCGAGGAAAGACAAAGGTTGGGCTGTTGGATTGGGTTTGGTAACTATGAATCATTGCGTCAAATTTTAGTAGAAATTGCGCAAAATAAGGCTGATGAAGGAGATTTGTCTAAAACAACCAATCGTTATATTTTTTGGAAAAATTATCAAGCTTTGTTTCAGGAAGCATGGTTATTATTACCTCATGAATTTTTCGTTAAAAATAAAACTGATTTATCCAATGTGAAAGAACTGCAAGGTGCAGATTATCCAGTGGTGGTTTTAAAAATACAGAATTATTTTGTATTTCAATATTTTTTAGGCACGGCAGCTAATAATGATTTATTGATGACAGATGATATACATCAAGTTGAACAAATTCTAAATCAAAGGTTGGTTTTAGATAATCAGTTAAAGCAGATGAATCTTGTATTAATTCATGATCATTTATTTAAATGGCAAAGTGATTTAGCCTACACGTTAGATCAGCATTTTAAAATTCAAGCAAAAGACCAAAGAGTTTACTTTGCAGAAGGGCAAAATAATTATAGTTATTATTTAACAGAAGTACAGAAGTCTGAATTTAAAGATGTGCGCAAACAATGGAAGAATTTACCTCAATGGGTAAAACATAATTTAAAAAATAAATATCCTTCACATATTTATCAAAAAGCAGCTTTAACAGCACAGCGTTATGATCTTTTGAGCTAAAAAAGAACATACTGAGGTTTGACTGCTCGCCCATGGTTTTTCAAAAGAGGAACCTTTACTGAGGTTCCTCTATACTACTCCGTATTGAGCATGAACCTGTATCAATCCAATACGCTTGTGGATGCTAACTCCGTTGTATCAGTGAAGATATTAGTGAAAAACTGAATTTCAGACCGGCACAGGTTCTATAAGAAACAGCATGTACGTGGCAAATGGGCCAGCGCAACAACGCTACGAATACCGACAACAACATAGTCAACCGGTGATACAACGGCTATATGAGTGGCTCAACCAATATCAACTGACGGTGCCATCGAGTTCTCCAACCGCTCAGGCGATCAACTACAGTCTAAAACGTTGGCAGGCACTTTGTCGTTATCTGGATGATGGTAATCTACCGATTGACAATAACAGGATCGAAAACCAGATGCGTCCTTGGGCTTTGGGGCGAAAGAACTGGCTGTTTGCTGGCTCAACTGCCAATATTATGACTTTAATCCAGTCAGCAAAACTGAATGGCTTGGATTCATATGTCTATTTAAGTGATGTGTTGAAAAGGCTGCCGACACATAAAGTGACTCAGATTGAAGAATTATTGCCACACTGCTGGAAACCCTAATCCCATTAAAACATAGCGATGGGGTTCAGCAGATGCTTACCAATTAAGTAGAATATAAATAGTACTATTGATATTTTAACTCGTTAAAGTTTAATTTTGGGTCTGCAAACCACATAATAATTTCATTAGGCTTATCAATAAGCTGAATGCCTGCACGTACTTTACCATCATGCTCATATAAGATAACTTCACCTACAAAATATACTTTTCTGTTGTGTACATTAACATCTAAAATCATATATTGAGGAATAGATGATTTTTTTAAGTTTATATGATTACATATAGTTTTTTGTTTCCCAGCTTCTTTTTTATAGACTCTAATTGTTGTTAAGGTTATATAGTCTTGCGATTCTGTATGTTTATATCGGCCAGTAAATGTAATTGGATATTCTTCACTTGTAGACCCTAACTCCATAAGTTGCGTTCTAATATAATTTTTTTCAAATTTCATATGTATTGTGCGTGTTTTGTAAGAAGTACTATTCGTAATTATATAATGTACAAGCCCTCTTTTTCTCATCTAAAATATTGAGTGTGGGAAATTCAAATTCCTAAAATGACCTGATACGGTTTAAATCCTTCTAGTACAGCATCTGCGACCAATTGAATAAAAAGTTCAGTTTTTCCATAAGCCATCCATTGATCCAAAGCCTCATAGTAGGCCAATCGGTTTTCAACTGTTATTACACAAGGGGGATAACCAGCTTTAAGCAATTCTAAATTCATCAATAGACGTGATGTACGGCCATTGCCATCAATGAATGGATGAATACCTACAAAATCAGCATGTACTTTGGCTGCACGTTCGATAGGATGAAGTTTATGTGCCTCTAAGTTGTACCAATCGATAAGCTGAGCCATTTTGTCATTTAGTAATGTAGAGTCGGGTGGGGTAGTCGTTGCACCTGAAATTAATACATTTTGCTGGCGATAGCGTCCTGCATTGTCATCATCTATATTCTTTAGAATAAGCTGATGGATATTTCGAATTTGCCATTCAGAAAAAGGTTCTTCTTTTCGAATAATATCTTCAACATAGTAGATAGCATTTCTATGGTTAATTGCCTCGAAATGTTCTCGTAAAGCTTTTCCACCGACAGTAATGCCTTCCAAAACTACTTTTGTTTCTAGCAATGTAAGCGTATTGCCTTCAATTGCATTTGAGTGATATGTCCAACGTAGAATAAGATCTTCTTGAAGGTTTTTTACAATAGCAGGAGAAAGAGGACGATGCTCATCTAATTTTTTCTTTAAAGCATCAATATTTTCAAACATAACCTACCCCCTGAAGTTGTACTCTTGAATGATACATGAAAAAAAGCGATTACAAAAAAGTGATGTTATATCATGACGTTTTTATGGGATTGTAAGGACGTGAGAACCTATATACCATTTCAAAAGTTCATTGCGGATTTGAATGATATCTCCAACTGATTCAATAGACTGAATTTGATGTAGGTCCAAATTACGTTACTAAATTTCAAATTATCAATTTGAAAAAATGAATAGTATTTATACGGTATTTTTTACGGTATATGCTGTCGAAGGTTAATTTTTTATTGTTATAAATCAAAATGATAAAACCTTATTCTTGTGCGCGCTGAGCGCACCAAATTAGTATATAAGCATTGAACTGTAATATAAAAAATAGTTGAAAAGTATATAAAAAATTAAGATAAACATTCGAT
Source organism: Acinetobacter sp. SCLZS86 (assembly GCF_021560715.1). Classification (NCBI taxonomy): domain Bacteria; kingdom Pseudomonadati; phylum Pseudomonadota; class Gammaproteobacteria; order Moraxellales; family Moraxellaceae; genus Acinetobacter; species Acinetobacter sp. SCLZS86. The sequence goes on along the minus strand of NZ_CP090864.1, from coordinate 1,963,605 downwards.
CTTATTTGCCATAGCCTGATCACGTTTTTCAGCATATAAAACTCACATATTTTAAAACTGAAAAATCTGAGGGCAGCTTCGTGGGCTATATCGTTAAACTCATTCCAGAAAACTTATATTTTGTTCCGCATGATAATGAAATTGGCACCACGGAATTTCGTTGTAAAGCCGTGGCAGAAGGTTTGTTTTATGATTTTGCTGAAGCTACAGCAATGGTAAAGCTATACAATAAAGATATGCTGCAAGATGTTAATTATGAAATTGAATTAATTGAGTAATCGTCGACTTCTTATTATTTGAAAGTATCGCCAAGTTATGCAGAAGCTAATCGTAAAGCTGGAGCTTTTAGCCGCATAAAATTATGCCGCAACTGAAAATTAAATCAATTGAAATTTTGCCGTGCGAATGTGTTGAAATGTAGTGGGCTATTGGAGTAAAAAATAAGTTTCGCTATATTGAAATTACAGTAGGTCATTCAATGTAATTGACGCTACGATGCAGTTGGACGGATCAATGACAGCTCGTTGAATTTGCAACTTTTGTTCAAACAATAAAATCAGCACTAGCCTTCCAACATAAAAAAACTCGCAGCAATGCGAGTTTTTTCTGTGCTAGAATAAAAAACAAGCAACTATACTGTGATTTTGTAAGTTGTAAATAAAATTTTAAAAAACATGTGGTTGAATTTATTAAATAATTAAAATTTAGTTTAAAAAAATACTACATTGTTAAACAATCTAACAACTCACTTTTTTAAAAAATTTATAAGCTATGCTATAAAAAAATTCCGTCGAGAAAAAGGGAACAACAATGACGCAAATCATCGATATTAAAGTTAAAGACCAGTTTAGCCATATTTACGAAGCAAAAGCATTGCTACGTAATATCCCAGAAACTTCATTGGCAGCGGGTTTGGCACTATTTCACAAAATTGAACACATTATTGTGAAAGGTGAAGTAATTTTACCAAGCATCGAACTTTTGTTTGAAAGCCGAGAGTCTGATAGTATTTTCCGTGTGTTGGAGTAATTATTTGTGAGACCACTTTATTTTTAGAAAAGCTCATTTCGATGAGCTTTTTTGTGCTCAGAATTTTTAAAGCACACGTAAATAAAGTGCTCATTAAGTGCAAAACATATCGCTTTAAACCATATGATCTTCAACAAGTTGGATATTTACATCGTATTTATCAAACTCTTGAATAATTTTTTGAATGACTGCTTGCTCAATGTGATCATCGGATTGAAAACTCGACTCTTGATTGTTTTGACTATCAAAACATTCAATCTACAAGATTTGCCAGAGCAGAGCATCTGTACTTTGTTGAATCACTATACGTCGTGGTTGTAAATGTGCCGAAATTTGACGTGGTAATAGATTGGTAATCGCCAACTGTATTTGGCTTTACTGGTCTGTTAGGCTTAAAAAGGTAATCACCCAATTACCACCTTTACCGAGTTGCATTGGATTGTCATAAGCATCAAACGCTAAAAAAATGCATGATTAAGCATGCCCCTGTGCATCAATAATTCTGGAAAATACTTTATCGTTGATTTTCATGAGGCGGCGCTATGCCGCTAAAGTATTAGCTTTTATAGGGATAATGAATCTAAGGTTTAGATGTGGATTTATATGTGTTTTTAAGGTGTTGAAAAGTAATAAAAATAAATTAATCCATATGTCCCTGAGCATGGTTTTAATTGTTAAAAAGACTTAAAACTAAGTAAAAAAATCTAAGCTTTAAGTCGGATTGAGCTTTTGCAGAGAGTGGTTGATTTGCTGCAAAATCTGATTGAGTGCTTTCGGTGGCAAACGTGTTTCTTGCAAAGAGGTAATCCATTGCATTTGGCAAAGTTTTAAGCTGCGAATATCCTGCGCTTGTAAAATTCGCTGAATCAGTTGTTTTGCCATTAATCCACAATGACGCTGTAAAGTATCCATCATGAGAAATTTTACATCTTGAAAACTCAAAGCTGTAATTTCAGGCTGTATTTCTGCTTGTGGTTCAAGTTGTTCAGCGGCCTGTTCTGTATTGATAGCAGCTGCAACACGTGCTTCTAAATATGCAGGAGCTGAATTTAATTGAAGATGTTGGGTGTGGATTGGTTCTGCCAAACTTTCTGCATGTGCTTGCGGGGTGCTGCTTGCAAGTTGGCTATGAATTTCTGTGTGCAAAGTGGTAGATGATAGCTCTTGCTCTTGTTGCAGCAGAATGTTAGCCGTTTGCTCTTGTTGTTGCAATGTGTATTGCTCAAGCGCAGCAGGGGCAATTAGTTGCATATCTAATAGCTGTTCAATCAATTCAGGTGGTGCAAGACGTTGCTTGAATTGATCTCCCAGTAAATCAAAATCTTCAGTACCAATCAGTACCAATAAACGACGTTGACGTGCATTTAAATCACGTGTGCGTTGTTGTAATGCATCTAGACCGAGTTGAGTTTTTTGATAATTAAACATGAGCCTTAATTTATTTCCCCAATAAATTAAGGCAAAGCATAGACTTTGAAAATTACAATAATATGAATAATTTATGACAGGTAAATGCAATAAGATTCACTTGAAACATTTATAAAGTCAAAATACTGGTATTTTCGAGCGCCTTGCGTAAGTAAGGATCTAAATCTTCTTGTCTTAATAACCATTGCACATAATCGGCAGGAAGGTCGGCAATTGCCGTACCACGATGTTTACCAAAATTGATAATTTGTGGAATACGTGCTTCTTCTGAGGCGATATAGAGTTCTTCAATACTTTGAATTTGTAGTTGATGAACTTCATGCATCAAAATATTGGCTGTTAAAATAATATCCATATCGGCACGATGCGCTTTTTTAATCATGTCACGCGCTTTTTCGCTGCCTTTGGTAATCATATAAATTAAAGCTGAAATATTGTGTGCTTCGGCGTTTGGCCATACGCGACGTGCAAGTGCCAAAGTGCAAATGGCTTTAATTTTAGAAGTATCCACACCACATTTTTCTAAAGCGCGAATATCGTAATCAATATTATGCCCAATGATATAGGTGGTTTCGGCAGGTAATTCAAAACTGCTGTAATGCGGTTGATCAATTAAATCCGATTCTAAAATATGATGCACCGCCATCGCTGCGAATGAAATCGGCTCATCGACTTGATATAACTGATCGAAAATTTGACTTTTATCTAGACTGATTTTGCCATCTTGAATTTGAATGGGGGCGTAGGCAATCTCAATGGGTTGTCCATTTAAAGTATGGGTTTCAGTGTCGAGAATAATTGCCTGCATGTCCTGATTCGCTTGCGTCATTCAATAAAAATGCAATCTAACATTAGCCGCTGCGTATGACAAATTGAATTGAAATTTAATAGGCACTTGTATATGTGATCAATTTACTGATTTTTACCGTAAGTGTTTAATTTTAAATAAAATACACTTGCATATTAATTGTTGAAATCTTGCCTGATACGATAAAAAAGCGTACAAATAAAGATTGCGAAGGATGCAATTAATAAGAATATGAAGACAAGGGTAAGCAAATGAAAAAAATATGGTTAAGCGTGGCTTTGGCCAGCAGCAGTTTGTTTTTAACCGCCTGTAATGATGATCATGACGATACGAGTGTTGTGGTTGTTGAGGATGGTATTCCGAAATATAATTTTAGTGCCCCAGTCGTGAAAACAGAGCTTTATCGGGATCAGGGTGAAAATGCGAATAATGTTTTAGATACAGTAAGTGCCTCTAAAACATTGATGACATATAAAATGTTAGGTGTAAATGGACAGGAAACTCAGGCAACTGCACTTGTTTTTACCCCTCAAACAGTTAAACCTGCGGGCGGATGGCCACTTGTAGTTTGGGCACATGGCACAACAGGCGTGGCAGATGCGTGTGCACCGAGCCGTCAAGGTTTAAATGGAAATGAGTACTTCATTGCTAAACTATTGGCAGCAGGTTATGCCGTTGTTGCACCCGACTACGAAGGTTTAGGCGAACCGAGCGGTAAAGAATTACACCCATTCTTAAATTTAAAAAGTGCAGCTTATTCGATTACAGATGCTGTTGTCGCTGCAAGCAAGCTTTTGGGTAATACTGCAGAAACGCGCTGGAGTGTAGTTGGACATTCACAGGGTGGACATGCGGCTTTAGGTGCAGCGCAGTATGCATCGCGTGCGCAGTTAAATTATAAGGGTGCCATAGCTATCGCACCTGCATCAAATTTAGCGTTGGTATTGGCGGGTGGTGAACAAAAAGCAGCTCAGGAGCCAGATGTAATAAAGAAAGTACAGGCACTTGTACCATTAGATACGTTTACTGCTCTAATTGCTGCGGGGCTAAGAAATACTGCTCCAACCTTGAAATATTCTGAAATATTTGTGTCACCAACAGATCAACTTGCTGCTCAGGCAGAGTCAATCTGTTATGAGGCATTAGGTGGGAGTATGCTTCAGCCAATGCGAGAGCACGCACAGACTTATGGAAAATTGGATGGTTATCCACGTACTCAACCGAATTTCATGACGACCATCCCTGAAGTTAAAGATTTCTTAACCAATGGTTCACAGCCATTAAAAGTGAAAATCAGTACGCCTATATTTATTTATCAAGGAACGGCTGACCCAACTGTACCGAAACAAGTCACGGATTACTTGGTTCAGTCAGCTCAAGGGATGGGAACTAAAATTCATTACGTCACTGATCAGGATTTACCTGTAGAGCAAAAATGGGATCATGGTTCGGTGTATGTGGATAATATGGATGAGATTGTCAAAGATGTTCAATCTTTAATGCCTATTCAATAAGTTGTTGAATTAAGATAAAGATTGATTTGACCTGAAATAGCTCGTGTTTTATCTGAAGCATGAGCTATTTTTATGTAAAACTGAGAAAAGTTCATTCTCTCAGTTCACAAACTTTATGCTACAATACGCGCCAATCTTAGCACGGCTTAAAAGCCCTAAATTAATAGGACCTCGCTAATGTTTGCCAATATTTCTATTGCCGAATTTGATCCAGAATTAGCTCAAGCGATCACCAATGAAGATGCGCGCCAAGAAGCTCATATTGAGTTAATTGCTTCTGAAAACTACTGTTCACCTGCAGTAATGGAAGCTCAAGGTTCAAAACTTACCAATAAATATGCAGAAGGCTACCCAGGCAAACGCTACTACGGCGGTTGCGAATACGTAGATATTATTGAACAACTGGCGATTGACCGTGCTAAAGAACTCTTTGGTGCAGATTATGCTAACGTTCAACCACACGCTGGTTCGCAAGCAAACTCTGCAGTTTACTTAGCTTTACTTAACCCAGGCGATACTGTGTTAGGTATGAGCTTGGCACATGGCGGTCACTTGACTCACGGTGCAAAAGTAAGTTTCTCTGGTAAAACATATAACGCGATCCAATATGGTTTAAACCCAGAAACTGGCGAAATTGATTACGAAGAAGTTGAGCGTTTAGCGCTTGAACACAAACCACGCATGATCGTTGCGGGTTTCTCTGCGTATAGCCAAATTGTAGATTGGCAGCGTTTCCGTGACATCGCAGACAAAGTAGGTGCTTATTTATTTGTAGATATGGCACACGTTGCGGGTCTAGTGGCTGCAGGTGTATATCCGAACCCTGTGCAAATTGCTGACGTAACGACTACTACTACACACAAAACATTGCGTGGTCCACGTTCTGGTCTAATTCTTGCGAAAGCAAACGAAGAGATTGAGAAAAAATTACAATCTGCTGTGTTCCCTGGTAACCAAGGTGGTCCATTAGTGCACGCAATTGCAGCAAAAGCGATTTGCTTTAAAGAAGCAATGGCGCCTGAATACAAAGCGTATCAACAACAAGTTGTGAAAAATGCGCAAGCCATGGCTGAAGTTCTTATTGAACGTGGTTATGATGTTGTATCTGGTGGTACGAAAAACCACTTGTTCTTGCTTTCTTTGATCAAGCAAGATATTACTGGTAAAGATGCAGATGCATGGTTAGGTGCTGCGCACATTACTGTAAACAAAAACTCTGTACCAAACGATCCACGTTCACCATTTGTAACTTCTGGTATCCGTATTGGTACTCCAGCAGTCACTACACGTGGTTTTGGTGAAGCAGAAGTACGTGATCTTGCAAGTTGGATAGCAGACATTCTTGACAGCAAAGGTGACGAAGCAGTAATTAATACTGTAAAAGCAAAAGTTGAAGCTGTTTGCGCGAAATTCCCTGTTTACGCAAAATAAGCACAGCCTTGAGTAAAGCCCCCTCAAGGGGGCTTTTTTTATGGATGTAAAAAATTGATTTTTCGTTCAATAAGCTGAATTTCTGTTATAACTTAAGCGTATTGAATATGATTGTAGGCAAGTTGATGATGACAGTATTGTCAGAATGACAGGAATAAAAGTAAATGATTAGACCAAAGATTATTATTTCAGAACAAGATTTGCACCGTTTGGAAACGATGCTTGAGCATCAACCTAAATTAACGCCAACGATGCAACATCTAGAAGATGAATTAGCACGTGCTGAAGTGGTTGCGCCACAAGAGGTACCGAACAACGTAGTGAGCATGAATACCCGCGCATTAATTACCATTGCACCTGCAAAAGAACCGACTGAAATTACCTTGGTTTATCCACATGACTTTAAAGGTGAGAAAGGGCAGGTGAATGTGGTAGCACCTGTGGGGACTGCCATTTTAGGATTAGCTGAAGGTGAGGAAATTGAATGGCCACAGCCCGATGGTCACATGATGAAAGTCAAAATTGAGAAAATTTTGTATCAGCCAGAGCGTGAAGGCGATTATTTATAATCTGTTTATCAGTTTATCATCCTACGTTTGGAACATTGAAAGCCATGTTGATCATGGCTTTTTTATGCGCTGGTGTTTTGAATCAGGCATCTTATGACTGATGTTATTTGAATCTATAAAAAACATTTAAGCAGATCGAAATAAAAAATTGCAAAATATTACATGACCTTAGCCGAAAAACACGTACTATAAAATCATGAAAGAGGGTTGTGATGGTCTATGGCTCAGTTTGAAGTGTTACTGCCTTTGCAAGAGATTACGGTGGATCGTGCAGAGCTTTTGGCTATTCAACGCAATGATTTAGTGCCGTTGTTGAATGATCAATATCGTCTCAATCATTATGCAGATCAGGTGATTCAAGCTCAGTCAGTTTTATTGGATGGAGTGGATCCTCACTTAACCCAACAATTGAGTGTGACCATTGAGCAGTTGATTCAGGCGCTGGGCAAATCTAAAAAAGTGTTAAAGCAACGTAAGTTTAATGCACTACAAAAGTGGCTAGGCATAGATTTGGAATATGGCGCGGGGCAAGTGCAATATTATAAAAACCTAGACCATTTGTTAGGACAAGCAGATCGTTTGAGTCAAAAACTGCAGATTGAAATTCAGAAATCACAATCACGTTTTCAGCAGCTCATTGGTTTGCGTGAGCAAATGGCGAAATACATTCAAGCTGCCGATGAGTTTTTATTGGAATATCCAAGATTTGTACGTAATCAGCATCCCTTGGATAATTTTAGTGAACGGCTAGCGAAGAAAATTTATAGTTTAAAAACTTTGCAAAGTAGCAATGATATTGCGATTACCCAAATGCAACTTTCACAACAACTCTCTTTTAGTTTGTTAGATCGATTTAAAGAAGCGCAGCAGGTACTCATTCCTGCATGGCAATATCATGTCAAACATAGTCAGCAAAGTGGCTCACGCAGTCAGCTAGAAAAGCTGGATCAAAGTCGTGAGCATTTAATTAAGACGTTAAAAAAATCCTTAGAAAAACCCGCACAATCATAAGGCATGGTTTTGATGAGATAGAGGCGAAATATGACAACTTCTGAACAACACAACATCGCTGTGCAAGTGAGTGATGAACAGACACAACAACAATTTCGGCAACTCAATTTGCAGGAAATTGGCTTACAGGCTGATGACTTTCAGGAGGTACTGGCTGCGCGTAAAGAATTGAGCGATCTTAGCCATCATTCGGTTGCAGAATATGGCAAAAATATCGCCACTAAAACGTCAAGTTATACCGATGAGCTTTTAGGTTTGGTGCAAAATAAGGATCTGGATGTCACAGGGCAAAAGCTGAATCAGGTGGTGCAGGTTGCACAGCAGTTAAATACCAACAGTATTTTAAATCCAAACAAAAGCAGTGGCTTTTTGGGTGGTTTATTCAATAAGTTGAAAGGCGCTAAACAAAGTTTTGATCAAAACTTTAACAGCACCAAAGCGCAAATTGACAGTCTAGTCACAGAAATTGAAAGTTCACAAAATGGTTTAAAAACCCGTGTAGATACGCTAGATAAAATGTTTCATGGTGTGCAGGATGAATATAAACAATTGGGGATTTATATTGCAGCAGGCAAGTTAAAACAGCAGGAAATTCAGCAGCAAATTTCTGAATTTGCCGTGCAGCCACAGGATCAGACTACGACTCAAAAAATTTATGATCTCAATCATCTTGCTAATAATTTAGAAAAGCGAGTGAGTGATTTGCAGGTATTACAACAATCTGCCATGCAAACTTTACCGATGATTCGGATTATCCAGTCCAATAATTTAATGTTGGTCGATAAATTTTATGCGATTAAAAACATTACCTTACCTGCATGGAAAAATCAGATCAGTTTAGCGATTTCTTTAAATGAGCAGAAAAACAGTGTGCAACTGGCCAACAGTATTGATGATGCCACCAATGAATTACTGCGCCGTAATGCAGATTTATTGCATCAAAACTCGGTGGATACTGCCAAAGCCAATCAGCGTTCGGTGATTGATATTGAAACCCTTGAACACGTACAAAATACCCTCATTAAAACTGTGAACGATGTGATTCAGGTACAAAAAGAAGGAATGCAAAAACGTGCAGAAGCGACTACGCGTTTACGGGCTTTACAAGAGAATCTAAATCAATTGGTGATTGGATCAAGTCAACAGTCTGGTGAATAAACGCATTTTGACAATGACTTCATTTAATCTGCAATTTGCCTGATAAGGAGTCGGATTTGCCCGCACTTGATGAATATGCTATTCAGCCGCAGCAACTAAAAACGGGTGTTGTGGGATTACAACAGCGCCAAAAAAAGCTCAGTTTTTTGGCTGTGCTGTCTATGACGATGGTGCTTATATCGGCAATTGGCTTTTTTATTCAGCAAGATGTGATTTATAGCTTCTTTGGTTTAAGTACTGAAGTTCAGCAATTACACATGCCTGCAAGTGTCGATGCGACTTTGGCAAATTTAGGGCAGCAACCTGATTATTTTTTCAGCTTATTGAGCTGGTTTGGTTGGTTGATTTTAAAACTGTCTGTGTCGTTTATGGGTGCATTCGTTTTAGTTCATCTACTTAGGAAAATTCGTTTTTTCTATATTCGCTTTCAATCCTTTGTCTTGAAGTTTGTAGCTTGGTTGCTGAGTTTTATCTTACTCTGGTCGGCATTGAGTTATGTGCAGCATGACCGACAAGATGATACGCAGCAGGTATATGCTAAAATTGTGCATTATGAAAAGCACATTCAAGAAAGTGAATTGGCGCGTTATTTACAAGATGCAGACATGGCAGCGCCTGTTAAAGCTTACTTGTTGGCGCAAACAGCATTGATGCACCATCCTGCAGATAAAGATGCAGCCATTCCACAAGTATTAACTTTGGTCAAAGCCGAGCAGCAAGATCCGGAATTTTTACAATATGGCTTTAAACCTGAACAATTGTGGACGATCCAACAGCAAGTTTATGGCAAAGCTTTAACACCTATGGCGCAAAGCGTACAGAAACAAGTGCAGCAAGCACAGCAATTAAATACGCTTGTTTATTATATGAATCTTGCAGTTATGGCGCTTATGTTGATACTGTCTGCGGTACTGTGGTTTTTATCACGCCATCTACAGCAACGTATTCAGCGGATTCAACAACAACTTGAATAAAAACTTGATTAGGCTCAATTGCTTAAGGTAGAGATTAAATTTTTATGTTAATGTCTAAATTGAATAGCTTTAGGTATTTTAAATGAAATAGTAAACTTGAAACTCACTATCATTCAAAAAAACGATCATAAATATAAAAATAAACCGTTTCCCCTATGTGTCTATTTTTCGTAAGATAACCTCAACAAATAAATTTACTCCCTTGGAGACGTTAGCTATGTTAGACCAAAATACTTCTGCACAACTTAAAACTTTATTAGAACGTCTTGAAAGCCCAATCGAACTTGTGGCGACTTTAGATGGTTCTGATAAATCAGCCAAAATTAAAGAATTGGTCGAAGAAATTGCGGCACTTTCACAACAAGTTACAGCACGTTTTGACGGTAACAATGCACGTGTACCAAGTTTTGGGATTGCAAAAGTAGGTGAGCAACCGCGCGTATTCTTCGCAGGTTTACCAATGGGGCATGAGTTCACTTCATTAATTTTGGCATTATTGCAAACTTCTGGCTATGCACCAAAAGTATCGGATGAAGTATTAACGCAAATCAAAGCATTGAATCTTTCATCTCACTTTGATGTATTCGTATCGTTGAGCTGCCACAACTGTCCAGACGTTGTACAAGCTTTGAACCTCATTGCGATTTACAATCCTGGCACAACAGCAACCATGATTGATGGTGCATTCTTCCAAGAAGAAGTTGAGCAGCGCAAAATTATGGCTGTGCCGATGGTATTCCAAGATGGCAACCACATTGGTCAAGGTCGTATGACTTTGGAAGAGATTGTTGCGAAATTAGATACAGATGCTGCAAGCAAAGATGCTGCAAAATTGAATGCCAAAGAAGCGTTTGATGTATTGGTAATTGGTGGCGGCCCTGCTGGGAATACATCTGCAATCTATGCAGCGCGTAAAGGTATTCGTACTGGTATTGTGGCTGAGCGCATGGGCGGTCAGGTCATGGACACCATGGATATTGAAAACTTCACTTCTATCCAAAAAACACAAGGTCCAAAGTTTGCGGCAGAAATGGAAGCGCATGTGCGTGAATACGATGTAGATATTATGAATCTACAAAAAGTATCTGCCATTAGAGGTGCTGATGAAACTGCCAATGGTTTGGTCGAAGTGACTTTGGAAAATGGTGCAACACTTGAATCGAAAACGGTGATCTTATCTACAGGTGCACGTTGGAGAGAAATGAATGTACCAGGTGAAGCAGAATACCGTACCCGTGGCGTGGCATACTGCCCACACTGTGATGGCCCATTATTTAAAGGCAAACGTGTTGCAGTGATTGGTGGTGGTAACTCAGGTGTAGAAGCAGCGATTGACCTTGCAGGGATTGTAGAGCATGTGACTTTGGTCGAGTTTGATACTAAATTACGTGCAGACCAAGTCTTGCAAAACAAATTGAACAGCTTGCCAAATACTACTGTAATTACCAATGCATTATCGACTGAAGTGATTGGTGATGGTGCGCAAGTGACTGCATTGAAATATAAAGACCGCGCGACAGATGTTGAGCATACTGTTGAGCTTGCAGGAATTTTCGTACAAATTGGTTTATTACCAAATACGGATTTCTTAAAAGCGTCAAAAGTAGAGTTGACGAATCGTGGTGAGATTGTGATTAATGAGCGCAACGAAACTAATGTAAAAGGTGTATTTGCCGCAGGTGACTGTACAACTGTACCGTACAAGCAAATCATCATTGCAACAGGTGAAGGCGCGAAAGCATCACTTTCAGCATTTGATTACATCATTCGTTCAGGTCAATAAGTCTGAACGAATACATCTGAATACGCGGATGAACTATCCTTAAATTGTATTCGCTAAAAAGATAGCGCCTGAGTTCCCCAATACTCAGGCGCTATGTTCAGTAAATTGCGTTATCGCACAGTATTAAAAGTCTATTTATTCTATGTTTGGTTTTAAGGACTGAGTCGGCTAACAATTCAGTTCTTTTTTTATTTTTTAACATCCAGTTTGATTTACTGTAGTTGGATTCATCTCAGTCTAATTAATCTTATTATTTTGTCCAAATAAATTTAGCTGATTAAACTTTTCCTGTAGTTGCTCTTTGGTTTCGACATGCTGAGGATGCGGAATAATACATTCAATTGGGCAGACTGAAACGCAGGTTTGATAGTCATAAAACCCCACACATTCTGTACAACGCGCCACATCAATTTCATACACCTTCTCGCCCTCATAAATCGCTTCATTCGGGCATTCGGGTAAGCACATATCGCAATTGATGCATTGGTCGGTAATCAGGAGTGCCATCGCAAAACTCGTTTAGTTTATTGCCACTTAGTTGGCTTGATAAGCCAAGGATGAGGCGGAAATATCTGCAGTCGAATTTGGTAAGTTGCGAATCAGCAGGGCATAATGCATATCGACATCTGCAGGTACAGGGATTTCTACAATATGCCCTGAACCTTTGGCATCTTCAATCAAATTGCCTTTTTTATCTTTAATTTCACTTAAAGTAAAATAGATATTGCCTTGTGGCGTCATCAATTCTAAAGAGTCACCCACCACAAAACGATTTTTTACATCAATTTTAATGTAGTCACCATTGCGTTCTAAGACTTCACCACAGAATTGTTGATGCTCAAAATTTGATGAACCTGTTGCGTAGTTTTGATATTCGCTGTGCACATGACGACGTAAGAAACCTTCGGTATAACCACGGTTGGCTAAGCCTTCTAATTGAGTCATTAATGCAGGGTCAAATGGTTTGCCTGCAAGCGCATCATCAATCGCTTTACGGTAAATTTGTGCAGTTCGTGCGCAGTAGAAATAAGATTTGGTGCGACCTTCAATTTTTAATGAATGGATGCCCATTTTGGTTAAACGGTCGACGTGCTGCACAGCACGTAAATCTTTAGAATTCATAAAGTAAGTGCCGTGCTCATCTTCTTCAGCAGCAAACATATCTTCATCATTACGTTGTAATAACACAGGCTCGTTAAATTGATGCTGTGCCTGCATGTGTTGTTCATCTGCATCGGCAGTTTCAGAAAGATTTTTGACAGGAATTACATCGCCTGTTTCATCTTCTTTTGCATCGTGAATTTTATATTCCCAACGGCAGGCATTGGTACATGCGCCTTGGTTGGCATCACGTTTATTCATATAGCCTGAAAGCATGCAACGACCTGAATAGGCCATGCACAGCGCACCATGCACAAATACTTCAATTTCCATGCCAGGAACTTTATTTTTAATTTCTTCAATTTCATCAATCGACAATTCACGAGAAAGAATGACACGGGTTAAACCCATGTTTTGCCAGAATTTCACCGTTGCCCAGTTCACCGCATTGGCTTGTACCGATAAATGTACAGGCATGTCGGGGAAATTTTCACGCACCATCATAATCAGACCCGGGTCAGACATGATCAGTGCATCGGGTTGCATAGCAACAACAGGTTCTAGGTCACGAATAAAGTTTTTGAGTTTGCTGTTATGCGGCTGGATATTCACCACCACATAAAACTTTTTGCCTAATTCGTGTGCTTCTTGAATACCAATTGCCAAATTGTCATGATCAAATTCGTTATTCCGCACGCGCAAACTGTAACGCGGCTGGCCCGCATAGACTGCATCTGCACCATAAGCAAAGGCATAGCGCATGTTTTTTAAAGAACCAGCAGGAGAAAGAAGTTCGGTGACGTGGGAAATGGCCATGATCAAAAAGCAATAGCAGAAATATGGCTTTATTGTATGAATCTAAATTTAGGATTCAACCTAGTAAATAGCTCGGGATTCAGAAGAAAACTCGTGCTGAAACGCTGGGGGCTAATCTTGATATAGAAAGTTCCTCATCCTGTGCCATACAAAACGCAAGAGTAGGGACTTTCAATACCAATTTGACAGATTGCTTATAATCAATTTCTGATGGATGAAAGCGTTTTAACGCACTCGTTGCCCATGTTCATCAATCACCACTTCACCATCTTCTTTGCTGAAGCTTTTTAGTTGTGGTTGACTGAGTAAATCTAAGACCAGTTCAGAAGGGCGGCACAGTTTTACACCCAACTCGGTCACAACAAATGGGCGATTAATTAAAATCGGATGCTCGACCATCAATGCAATTAATTCTGCATCGCTGTGTGAGCTGCCTTCAAGTTGTAACTGTTCGTATGGTTCTACATTTTTACGGATCGCATCGCGCACACTTAAACCTGCTTGTTGAATCATGCTAGCAAGTTCAGCCTGTGTAGGTGGTGTTTTTAAATATTCGATAATTTCAGGTTCTTGTCCTGTATTTCGAATTAATTCTAGAGTGTTGCGTGACGTCCCACAGGCAGGGTTATGAAAAATTTTGATGCTGTTACTCATGCGTAGTGACTCGTTTTAGGTCGATAAAATTCAATATTGCATTTATATATGGATATGCGTATATTCGCAATAGTTAATATTGAAGTGCAGAAAAAAAATGAATCAAACTGATTTTTTTAAATGTTTGTCAGACCCAACACGACTGGACATTCTGAAATTGGTGATGGCTCAACACAATATTTGTGTGTGCGAATTGACAGAACAATTGCAGTTAAATCAACCGAAAATATCACGTCATTTGGCGTTGTTACGCAACTCATCTATTTTGCTCGATCAACGTCAAGGGCAGTGGGTGTATTACCGTTTGAACCCTGATTTACCCGAATGGGCGCTTGCTGTTTTAAATATTATCTCGCAGCAAGATGTCAGCCCGATGACGCACATCAACCCTACAATTGCAACACATTGCGAGTAAGCACATGGCACAGTCCAAACTTTCTTTTTTAGATCGTAATTTGACCTTATGGATTTTTATTGCCATGGGGCTAGGTGTTGCGATTGGCGTGGTATTTCCTGCAGTATCAGCAAGCTTAGATCAAATGAGCGTGGGCACAGTCAATCTTCCTATTGCGATTGGTTTGATTTTGATGATGTATCCACCATTGGCAAAAGTCGATTACGCAGCTTTGCCAGAAGTGTTTAAAGACCGTCGAACTTTGTTGCTGTCTTTAGTACAGAACTGGTTGATTGCTCCGTGTTTGATGTTCGCTTTGGCAATTATTTTCTTGCAAAATTATCCTGAATATATGACAGGTTTGATTTTAATTGGTTTGGCACGCTGTATCGCGATGGTCTTGGTCTGGAACAACTTGGCTTGTGGTGATAACCAATACGTGGCTGCATTAGTTGCGTTTAACAGTATTTTTCAGATTGTATTCTTTAGTACTTATGCATGGCTGTTTCTGAGTTTCTTGCCGCCGTATTTTGGCGTGGCAGGACAAGTGATTGATGTTGGTTTTTGGACAATCACCCAAGCTGTTTTAATCTATTTGGGTATTCCTTTTTTGATGGGCTTTTTAACACGCTTGATTTTAGTGAAAAGCAAAGGCTTAGATTGGTATCAAACGTCTTTTTTACCCAAAATTAGCCCATTTAGTCTGTTGGCATTGCTATTTACCATTGTGGCGATGTTCGCACTAAAAGGCGCAGAAGTACTGAGCTTGCCGATGGATGTTTTACGCATTTCCATTCCATTGATTATTTACTTCGTTGCCATGTTCTTTATTAGCTTCTTTATGAGCAAATGGATGGGCAATGATTATCCACGCACGACAGCCATTTCCTTTACCGCAGCAGGGAATAATTTTGAGTTAGCACTTGCCGTTGCCATTGCGACTTTTGGCTTGGCTTCTCCCGTTGCATTTACCACGATTATTGGTCCTTTGGTTGAAGTGCCCGTGTTAATTGCTTTGGTGAGTGTGTCCTTATGGCTGCGTAAAAAGTTTTATCAAAATGAGTCGATTGTCAGTTCAAAGTAATTTTATTCATTTTGAGGTTTAAGATAAAAACCTGGGCATGCGTTGCCCATTTTAGTTGTAAGAGTATGCAGCATGTTATTACCCAATATTGATCTAGATTTATTGCCTACACCAAGTTTTGAACAGGTGCAGGCAAAGCCGTTGAACCATCCGCCACGAATTTTATTGATGTACGGTTCAAACCGTGAGCGTTCTTATAGTCGTTTGGCGGTACAAGAAGCAGGCAGAATTTTGGAGCACTTTGGTGCTGAGGTCAAAATTTTCCATCCTAAAGGTTTGCCTTTACCTGAAGATGGTGATGCTTCACACCCCAAAGTTCAAGAGCTGCATGAATTGTTGGCGTGGGCAGAAGGCATGGTTTGGTGTAGCCCAGAACGTCATGGTTCAATGAGCTCAATTTTTAAAGCACAAATTGACTGGATTCCACTTGCTGCGGGTGCAATTCGTGCCACACAAGGTAAAACACTTGCATTAATGCAAGTGTGTGGCGGGTCGCAGTCATTTAACAGCGTCAATCAATTGCGTATTTTAGGACGTTGGATGCGGATGATCACCATCCCCAATCAGTCTTCTATTCCTAAAGCCTTTTTAGAGTTTGAGGAAGATGGTCGCATGAAAGCGTCTAGCTATTACGACCGCATTGTCGATGTCATGGAAGAGTTATATAAATTTACTTTGCTGACTCGCGGGCAAGCTGCATATTTGGTAGATCGTTATTCTGAACGTGTGGAAACTGCCGAGCAGTTGTCGAAGCGTGTTAATCAGAAGTGTTTATAATTCAATTTTAAATACGCAAATACTGCATTACAAAAGGCTTAGAGAGCGATTATTCAGCTTCAAGTCGTTTTAAAATCTGACAATCATCAATGGTCGTTTGGGTGGTGCAGGCTTGTCTAAGTTGCTGAAGTTGTAGATGAAAATGCTGCAACTCGGCAATTTTATCTTCTACATGCCTTAAATGTTCATCAATCAATTCATTCACGGCACAGCAGTTTTGTTTCGGCTGTTTTTCTAATTCAATTAAGGCTTCAATTTCTTTTAAGTTCATATCTAAAGCACGGCAACGCTTAATAAAAATCAAACGCTTGAGAGCATCATCATTGTAATAGCGATAATTATTTTCGGCACGAAAGCTTGGGGTGAGTAAGTGTTTCTTTTCGTAAAAGCGAATTGTATCTGTGCTGACACCAACTTTTTTAGCCAGTTCATGAATTAAATATTGTGCCATGCTTGACCTTGGACTAAGTCTATAGTTTTAAATGAGCATAATCGAAACAGTTTCATTTTGAAAGAAGGTGTGTCTATGGCATGTACGTGTAGTCATGAGCCTGCGCCAATCAAACCGAATAGTAAATTTAGAACCGCGTTATGGATCGCATTGGTGATCAATCTCAGCATGTTTTTTGTCGAGTTGATTGGTGGTGCCTATGCCCATTCATCATCCCTGTGGGCAGATTCACTGGATTTCTTTGGTGATGCAGTCAATTACGGGATTTCACTTGCGGTGTTAAGTGCAAGTTTATATTGGCGCGCTACTGTGGCTTTGCTCAAAGGCATCACTATGGCATTGTTTGGTGTGGTCGTGATGGGCAAGGTCATCTATGCCTATATACAAGGTATTCCACCTGAAGCCATCACCATGGGTATTATTGGGATTATTGCCTTATTAGCCAATGGGGTTACTGCATTGATTTTATATGCATTTCGTGATGGCGACTCGAATATGAAATCGGTGTGGTTATGTAGCCGTAATGATGCGATTGGTAATTTCGCAGTTATTTTGGCGGCAGTGGGTGTATTTGGTACGGGCAGTTTGATTCCAGACCTTGTTGTAGCCGTGATTATGGCAAGCTTGGGCTTAACAGCGGGGTATCATGTGATTCAGCAAGCGTTGGTTGAACGAAGAATGAATGTACCTGAGTAAAGAATAAACGTAAAAAGCACTCCATCTGATCTGAGTAATATAGATGGAGTGCTTTTAATTTTTTGTAGTCGCAACAATTTTAAAATTTGAAGTGAAAATAACGATAAGTTATTTCAAATTGTTATTTACAAAAAAATAATATATAACTAAAATTAAAAATAAATTGATGTGTTTAAAAAGAATTTTCACGACGAATAATATTTAATTTTTTTTAAATTGAGGGTTAAATGAAACTAATTAACTTATTTTCTATAGCAAGCTTAATTGCTTTGGCTGGCTGTAGTTCTAAAGTAGTGACTTATGATACTGCAGGGCAAGTGATTGGTTCATGTGTTGCTACACAGGGTTTTATTTTGGGGGCGAAAGCTGTGTGTTATGGTGGTGCCAACATACAAGGCATTAACTATTCTAAAGTAGATGAGCGCACGGGTTTCTTGCCGACCATACCAAATAATTCGCAGATTTCACTGCAACAAGACTAATTTTTTAGAGGGGTAATACAATGAAAATTTCTAGTTTAATCGCATTAACGGCGGCTATTTTGATGACAGGTTGTGCTTCAAAAGTGACAACGTATGATTCGAGTGGTCGTATGATTGGTTCATGTCAGGCAGAGCGTGGGTTTGTAATTGGCGGCGGTGCACACTGTGAAGGACGTGCTAACCAAGAAGGTCGTAGCGTACGTTAATTGATGCCAATGACAAAAAAACCGAGCTATTTAGCTCGGTTTTTTAGATTCAACAGCTCTTATTTTTCAACGAAAGCACGTTCAATCACGTAATCGCCCAATTCACCCATACGTGGTGATTCTTTTAAGCCATGTTGGTCAAGTAATGCTGCAACATCTTTTAAGAATGCAGGGCTACCACATAACATGGCACGGTCAGTTTCAGGGTTAAAACGTGGTAAACCAATTTTTTCAAAGAGTTCACCCGAATCAATAGCCGTGGTCACTCGTCCTTGGTTTGGATATTCTTCACGTGTAACGGTTGGGTAATACACCAGTTTTTCACGAATACCAAGTTCTTGGAAAAACTCGTGGTTTGGCAATTCATTTTGAATTAAATCTTGATAAGCTAATTCAGAAATGAAACGTGTACCGTGAACCACAATTACTTTTTCAAAGCGTTCATAAGTTTCAGGATCGCGGATGGTCGCCAAAAATGGAGCTAGACCTGTACCTGAAGAAAGCAAGTATAGGTTTTTACCAGGATTTAAATCATCCAGCACCAAAGTGCCTGTTGGTTTTTTAGAAACCAGTAATTCATCACCCACTTTTACTTTTTGTAAAATAGACGTTAAAGGGCCATCAGGTACTTTAATTGAGAAGAACTCAAGTTCTTCTTCATAGTTAGCACTGGCAATCGAGTAAGCACGCATTAAAGGCTTGCCATTGACTTCTAGACCAATCATCACAAATTGACCGTTTTTAAAACGTAGTGCAGTATCACGAGTCGTTTTAAAACTGAATAAAGTGTCATTCCAGTGGTGTACGTGAGTAATCTTTTCGACGTTGAAAGCAGCCATTAAAGGTCTCAATAAATTATCAAATTAGAACAGCTTGCTATTCTAATCTAAAATCATTCTCTATAAACTGAATATATTTAATTGAGCTTATCAGAAAAAGTGATGAAGACTGATCTAAAAATGCCAATAATCGGATTTATGCACTCTCCCTACCGAGAAAAATTTGGTATTCCTCGTCAACCCAATCTGGTACAGGTCGAATCGTATATTGAAATGCAAGCACCATATAACGATGTGTTGGCATTCGAAGGGATCGAAGCGTTTAGTCATTTATGGTTAATATGGCAATTTCACGACAATAAAAACCAAACCGATACGCATCAAACATTACAGAAACAGCAAAACCCCTGTTTTCGTGCGCAAGTACGTCCGCCACGTTTGGGTGGCAATCAAAAATTAGGTGTATTTGCGACGCGCAGCATGTATCGTCCTGCACCGATTGGTTTGTCTGTAGTGCAATTTAAACAGGTCAAAAAAGTGGGTAAGTCATTGCGAGTTTATGTAACTGGGGCAGATTTACTGCATGGCACGCCTATTTTGGATATTAAGCCTTATATTCAATATTCAGATGCCGTGCCTGATGCACAAAGTGGCTATGCGCAAGACGAACCCATAAGAAAAACGGTGCTATGGATGGACACAGCCGAAGCGCAAAAAAATCAGTTA
Organism: Acinetobacter sp. SCLZS86; assembly: GCF_021560715.1. Taxonomy (NCBI): domain Bacteria; kingdom Pseudomonadati; phylum Pseudomonadota; class Gammaproteobacteria; order Moraxellales; family Moraxellaceae; genus Acinetobacter; species Acinetobacter sp. SCLZS86. Next base: position 1,943,734 of record NZ_CP090864.1, on the reverse strand, counting down.
CTCAGCGCAGGCGTATTGCAACCACAAATTGCGCAGGAATTGGAACAGGTCTTGTCTTTAGATCCACGACCTGCATATCAGGATGATGCTGAACGAATTTACACCATGAATTTTGCAGACTTTGATGTCAGTTTCCGTGTCGATCAGGACGCGGTACACATCCTTAATATTGTTTTAATCACTGTCGATTAAACCTGCATATATAAAATCGCCACCAACGCCAGAATGTGCAAAATTTGGGTAGGGGCGAAATACAGCGCAAAGCGCAAGCCACCAATGAGTGCGGCATTGACGCATTTAGCAATTGCATGTGCCACCACACCTAAAATTAAGGCATACAAAAGTACTTGCTGACTTGGTGGACCTTGCATCACCACGGTTGCAATTGCAGCGTGAACCTCAAATAAAGAGGCGAGCAGAGTACCAATAATTAAACCTGTATCCCCGAGGGTTTGATCCAAGCCGTAAACCATGGCTTGAATTGCTGTTAAGGTTGCCACAATAATTGCTGCTTCTTTAAGGCTAAACATACGGGTATCGGTTTCTGGCTTTGCCACTGCCGTACTTTTATGCTGTTTAAGCAACCACACACCCGCGACAACCAAAATCGTGATTCCGACCAAACTTGGAATAATTAATAATTTAAACCAAATCAGATTGACACCTGCCACAATAATCAACATTTGCGCTAAAGTCGCCACGCAAGACATTAGTGCTGCACCTGCATTGACACGTGCTTCACCACGACCTGCGCGTACTTCCATGCCTAAACTAGCGATGGTCGCGGTGCTTGATACAAAACCTGAAGCAATCGCAGATAACATGAGGGCATTGCTGCTTGAAAGTAAGCGTTTGGCGATATGTGCCAAAGCTTGCACACTTAAAATTAAAATCAATAATTTTAAAATCACATAAGGATTAAGCACATTGCCCCATAGTGCGGTATTTGGCGTCAGTGGTAAAGCAATTAACACCAAAGCCAATAAGAACAAGCCATCACGTAGTTCTGCTTCGGTAATCCATTGACTGACAATGCCGTGCATAGTGTGTTTGGTCATCAGTAAACCTGTCAAAATGACAGATAAACCCGCAGCCAATGGAATGTTCCATAAACACAATCCACCTATAAAATAGGTCATGACGAAGGCAAGTTCGGTGGTTGCACCTGGGTCATCTTCGGTTTGGTTTTTAAGGGAATATAAGCCTATTCCGCCAACAATAAGTGCACCCACAATGGCAATGCTCATGCCCAATAAGAAGCAAATTGCACCGAGTAATGCGCAAATACCAAAGGTACGCACGCCTGCAAAATGGTGATGTTGTCCATTTTTTTTACTGCGTTCGCGTTCTAACCCAATGAGTAAGCCACAACCGAGTGCTGCTGCAAACATGGTGAGCAGTTCGGGGAATGTTGCATTGAGTAGGATAGGGTGGAGATTTTGGATCATATTCTTCTGGAAATTTTTATATATTCTTATTTTATAAGAGTTATCGTATATTCAAAATGTAAATCAATAAAATATAAAAAAAGGTGGCTATTTTCATAACCACCTCTGTAAAAAAATTATTTTATTTTTTGTGTAATATCAATTGCTTGGCTTGCAGTTCTATTGAAGAAAGTACATTCCTTTTCAAGAGATTTTATATAGTTTTCTTGGAACCTAATTTGGTAAGCATCAGGAGTTGGCTCACTTTGTAATTCTTTTAAAATCTCACGCTCATTTTGAATGTCAGAAGTAAGTGAGTATGTTACACCTTGACGATGATAGTCACCACTTAAATATTCATTCTCTATATTTAATAAAGCACTTGTCCCATAATTTGGGTCAGTTTCTTTGCTCAAATAGAGAGGATAATTACCTAACTTAGAAGTATTGTAATTACCACTACCAAAATATAACTCAGGAGAGTCTACAGTATCAAAATTGTAGCTTTCGAAATATGGGGTGTTGGTAGAACTAGATGTAGCACGTAAACAATATGAACCTTTAGGGAAGGTTTGTCCTTTTAATACATCGTTGTATAACTTTTCAAAGGTACCACCTGCATCATTTAAACCGCTAAAGTGTGAATATGTATCAATATATTCACTCATTGGCTTTGAGGTTAGATCGACTAATTCAAAGTTTTCTGTGAGTTGTAGATCTTTAGAGTTTGTTAGAGAATATGGAGTTATAACCCATTTTGAATTGCTTTGACTTATAAGTGTGCCTAATTTGTAGCCAATTTGAGTTTTTAGCGTTGAAATTTCATAGAAGCTATTTGCTGTGACATAATATGATGCTACTTGTGAAATATCAAATACATCGGTTGCATTAGCAAGATATTCTGGCTTGATATACAGTTCGTTATTTTGGATTGTGAATTTTATTTTAGTAAATAAATTCTCTGCATCTGCCTGATAGTTGCTAGCGTAACTCGCCCATTCTGTTTCATTTAACTGAACATCTTTGCCTTGGTAAGAACTATCGCCATCACTTCCACCACCACAAGCTGTCAAGGTAAATGCTGCAAAAATTGCACATGATAAAGTTTTTAATTTCATGATTATCCCTCTGAAATTTAATTTTTAGTGTGTTGAATTATTAAGCAAGAGCATCATAATAAATATTTATTTTAATTGGAATAGTAAAAAAACAAATAAAATGAATAGTTAAGTTTTACTTTAAATTAAAACTTATAAAATAATTATTATTAAACAATGCTTATTTTGCTATAGTAAACCTAGAATTTGGGGCATATAACAATGAATTTTAATTTTGAAATAGACAGTACTTGGTGCTTAGAACAATTAGTCAAAGATGGCAAAATTACCGAACGTGATCAGGCTTTGGTCCAAACCACGCATCGTCAACGTGATCAATTAAAATGGCATCCACTACAATGGATTGCCAACTTTAATTTGGTAGATCAAAGTCATCCCCAAACCACTTTAACTTTAAACCGTTTATGCCAATGGCTGGCTGATAAATCAGGCTTACCATTTTATATTATTGATCCATTAAAAGCCGATGTTGCCGCTTTAACTGCTGTGATGTCGCAGGAATTTGCGCTGCGTAACCGTATTTTAGCAGTAGAAGTGACTGCAGATGCGGTATTAATTGCGACAGATCAACCTTATAAAAAAGAATGGGTTGCTAACTTAGAACATAGTTTATTGCCCAAAAAAATTCAGCGGGTTTTACTCAGCCCAGATCAATTACAGCGCTATTTGATTGAATATTACCAAGTGAGTCGTGCAGTACATTCATCGCAAAAATCTTCTGCACATGATCGCGAAAATAAAGGGGTCGAGGCTTTATTGCAATTGGGCGATACCCAAAACCCAGATGCCAATGATCAACATATTGTGAAGTTGGTGGATTGGGTGCTGCAATTTGCCTTTGAACAAGGTGCAAGTGATATCCACCTCGAACCACGCAAAGACACAGGCAAAGTACGTTTTCGTATTGATGGCGTGTTGCATACGATCTATAACATGCCAGCGAATACACTTACCGCAGTCATCTCACGGATTAAAATTTTAGGACGTATGAATGTAGCCGAAAAACGTAAACCGCAAGATGGACGTTTAAAAACCCGCACTCCAAAAGGGCAAGAAACTGAACTGCGTTTATCGACCTTGCCAACGGCGTTTGGTGAAAAACTGGTGATGCGTATTTTTGACCCCGAAGTATTGGTACGCAGTTTTCAACAATTGGGTTTTGATAGTCGTTTATTGAATGAATGGCATGCACTGACCGCACATAGTCACGGCATTATTTTGGTTACAGGCCCTACAGGTTCGGGTAAAACCACCACGTTGTATTCATCCCTAAAGCAATTGGCCACCGACGAAGTCAATGTCTGCACTATTGAAGATCCGATTGAAATGTTAGAACCAAGTTTTAACCAAATGCAGGTCAATACTGCAATTGATTTAGGTTTTGCTGAGGGTGTGCGTGCCTTAATGCGTCAAGACCCTGACATTATTATGGTCGGGGAAATTCGAGATCAGGATACCGCAAATATGGCGATTCAAGCGGCACTGACGGGACATTTGGTTTTATCGACACTGCATACCAATGATGCGCCTTCAAGTTTGACTCGTTTGCATGATTTAGGCGTGCAGCCATTTTTGACTGCTGCCACAATTTTAGGTGTCTTGGCACAGCGCTTGGTGCGTAAGCTGTGTCCACATTGTAAGCAGGAAGGCTCAATAAATGAAAAAGATTGGGAACATTTAACCTTTGACTACATTATGGAAATGCCAGCACAAGTGTTTAAACCTGTTGGATGCGATGAATGTCGTCAAACAGGTTATAAAGGTCGGGTCGGAATTTATGAATTTATGCCTTTAAGTTTAAACACCAAACAGCTCATCAGCGCCAATGCCAATTTAAATGAATTGCGTCAGCAAGCTAAAAAAGAGGGCATTGAACCGTTACGTATTGCGGGCGCGCGTAAAGTTTTAGATGGTGTGACCACTTTAGAGGAAGTGTTGCGCGTAGTGCCATTAAATTAGCAGATTCAAACTTTTTAAAAATGAATTTTAAAAAAAATGGAATCTTAAGATTCAACTCATCTTGCTTTGTTTTAATTACCATAACGAAATGAGCAACACAAAAAGGTGAAGCAATGAAATTTACAATGAAAGCAGTGTGGATGGCAGGTTTAATGGCAACGGCTTCAATCACTATGGCAAACGACAGCATTAACACCCAAGCACTACATCAAAATGTAACGGTAAAACAAGCATTAAGCCTGAAAGATGACAGCAAAGTGCAGTTAAAAGGTTATGTGGTGAAATCTATTGGTGATGAAAAATATCAGTTCCGTGATAACACAGGCACCATTACAGTCGATATTGATGATGATTTATGGAATGGCAAAGCAATTTCAGCCAAAACGCCTGTTACCTTAATCGGTGAAGTAGATATTGATCATAAACCTGCAAAACGTATTGAAATAGATGTGGATCAAGTTCGTTTCTAAATCTACGCTGTGTAAAACAGCATTATTTCTTACACAAATCTGATTTCACTCAAAAGCCACATACGCTTTAAGGTGTATGTGGTTTTATCATGTAAAGTATTTTCAAATCATAAAATTTTGAAGCATAAATAACAGAGAATGATATGCGCATACTCTTGGCTGAAGACGATGTATCGCAAGCAGAAAGCATAAAAACTTGGCTGGAAATGGATGGCTATAATGTTGATTGGGTTGAGCGTGGCGATCATGCCATTTTAGCCATTCAGCAGCATCATTATGATTGTGTGTTGTTAGACCGAGGTTTGCCTAAAAATAGTGGTGATGAAATTCTGCACGCTTTACGACAGCAGCAACAGGATACACCTGTTATTTTTATTACTGCACGCGATAGTATTCAAGATCGGGTACAGGGACTTGATTTAGGCGCCAATGATTATTTGATCAAACCGTTCAGTCTTGAAGAACTATCGGCGAGGGTACGCAGTCAATTACGCAATGCGCAAAGTCATCCGACACAGCAGCTTGAATTTGCCAATTTGGTTTTAGACACACAAAGTAAACAAGTGAAAGCGGATGATCAACAGGTCAATTTAACAGCTAAGGAATTCCAGATTTTACATAAACTGATGCAAAACCCACAGCATGTGGTGACTCGTGAACAGCTCGAAGAGTCTTTATATGCATGGGGCGATGAAATTGAAAGTAATGCGATTGAAGTATTTATTTATCAATTACGCAAAAAAATTGGCAGTAGCCGCATTAAAACCATACGAGGTTTAGGCTATCGTATGCAGCAAAATAACTAATTCAGTTTGATCTCAGCACATGTCTAAACAGGTCATTTCTTTACAGTCCAAACTGGTTAAAAGCTCCGTTTTAAGCTCGATCTTAGCGGGTGGATTAGCCCTGATTTTATTATTGGTGGTTGCCAGTTATCAGACCATGAGTGTGCATGACGACATTATGGATGAAATAGCCGATATGTTGCTGCGAGCAGACTTACGTGACCATGCAGGCAATCAGGTCGATGAGTTGAGCGAGCAATTTCATATTGCCTATCAATTGGGTTTAGATGATCTGATTCTGACCACCTCTGAAGATGAACATGACATTTCTCAGCTTCACTTGCCTCAGCTTGCCGTGTTATCTGAGCATGGTTTTTCATTTCACTGGCAAGACGGGCAAATTTGGCGCAGCTATGTGGCAGAGGAAGATGGCTTGCATGTGATTGTCGCGCAGCCGCTTAAATATCGTTTCAAGGAAACTGCTGCAACCAGTTTAGGTTATGCCGCTATTTTATTGCTGTTGTGGTTACTGCAATGGGCCATTGTGCATTTTATGATTGGTCGTCAATTTAATCGGATTCAGCAACTCTCCAAACAAATTGCAGAAAAAAATCAACATGATTTGACGCCAATTATCCCCACGCAACCTGAATTGAAAGAACTGCAACCCATGCTACAGCAATTGAATAAATTGTTGGGGCGGGTAGAGCAATCTTTAATTGCAGAACAGCGATTTACTGCAGATGCTTCGCATGAATTACGTTCTCCTTTATCTGCCATTCAATTGCGTTTACAGGTGTTAAAACGTAAATACCAACAACAACCTGAGTTGGCACAAGATTTAGAGCAAATTCAGCGTGATGTCAGTCGTGGTACACAGGTATTGGAAAATTTGCTGTTATTGGCACGTTTAGACCCGACAGATGCAGCATCGTTAAATAAAAGTGCGGTGTCTATAGCAGACTTGGTACAGGAAGTTTTACAAAGCCTGACACCATTTATTCAGGAAAAAGCCATTCAGATTCAGTCAGATATTCAACCGATACAAGTGCAGGGAAATCCTGAATTGCTATTTAGCTGCCTGCGTAACTTAATTGACAATGCAGTGCGTTATGCAGCACCTCAAGGACGTATTTGGATTGAAGTAAAACCGCATGAATTGATGCAGGAAATTTGCATCGCCGACAATGGTCAAGCGGTGACTGATGAAGTGTTGGCACGTTTGGGCGAACGTTTTTACCGTGCTTTGGGCAGCAAAACTCAAGGTTCTGGTTTAGGATTGTCAATTTGTAAGAAAATTATAGAGTTGCATGCAGGAAAAATTGAATTTTCACGTGCTGAACAAGGTGGATTAAAAGTGAGGATTTTGTTGCCTAAAGCACAACTGTAACTATGCTTAGTTTTGGGAAGCAAGTTAAAATTGAACAAGTCAGAACTTAAAAGCAGTATGCGCTGATTCATACTGCTGTTTCCACGTTTATTATTGTGTTGATTATTTTAATTATTTTGTGAGAATAAGACGATTGTTACGGGTTAAGCGTAAACGATATTCTTCACCTGCATGCAAAATACGAATTTCGCGTCCTAGCGCAAACAAGTTATTTGAATGTAACATAGGTAGGGCATGCTGAGTGTCTGAATGACGTGAAAATAGGTTAAATGGGGCGTTCATTTTTGTTACTCCGTGGTGTGTAAGAATTGTTTTAAATGATAATCATTATCATATAATCCTGTCAACGTATTATTGTTGAATTTATAAAAGTCTACAATTTGCAGTAAAACGTACATTGCAAAAAAGGAATCGGGTTCATGTCTAAGCCAAATATTCATGTGGCAATTGCGTTGTTATTTCATCAAAACAAAGTGTTAGTGGGGTGGCGCGAAGCCAAACAACATCAGGGCAATAAGCACGAATTTCCAGGTGGAAAAGTAGAAGCAGGTGAAACCCCTGTAGATGCCTGCCGCCGTGAAGTGTTCGAAGAAGTGGGTATTGGCATTCAGCACTGGCATGCCTTTGATATTATTTGCCATGAATATGATGATGTGATTGTCAATCTGCATATTTTTCAGGCCGCTGTACCCGCGGCGTTATTAAAAGATATTCAAGTGCCTTGGATGTGGTTTAGCCGCCCGCAACTTTTAGAGCTGAATTTTCCACAAGCCAATCGTGCAATTGTGCAACGACTAGCGTGGCAACAGGCAATTAAAGTCAGTGATGATTTAAAACATTTAGCAAATTTGCCTAAGCAAAAGCTACTGTATTGGCGGGTTGAACCCAATGCTGCATGCAAGGTCGAATTGTCAGAGTATGGCATTGAGCAACTCGGGCAAGTGATTGTCAATTTGGAATTGTGGAAGCAATTAAATACGATTCAGCATCATGCTATTGCAGCAATTCATTTGAAACAATCGCAACTGATGCAATTACAAAAGGGCGATTTAAAAGTCGGGCAGCGATATATTGCAGCGTGTCATGATATTGTTTCGGCACAACATGCACAGCAAATTGGTTGTGAAGCAATTTTACTCAGTCCTGTTTTAGCAACCACCACGCATGATGATGCCACACCTCTAGGATGGGAAAAATTCCAGCAGATTGCGGAATTTGTCGATATTCCTGTGTTTGCTTTAGGTGGCTTAACTCAGGATGATTTTGCTACGGCAGAGCAGCATCATGCATATGGCATTGCAGGCGTACGTTTTATTTGAATTTCTAGTTTGACTAATAAAAAATCGCTGATGTGCTCACACTCAGCGATTTTTATTTTATTAAATTATTGTACTTACAAATCTTTCAAAGCCTGTTGAGCTTGCGCAAGGCTTTTAGCATTATTTTGTTGCTGTGCTGCTTTTTGAATCACTAACCACAATTGACGTTTCATGGCATCGCTTTGCGCATAGCTTAAACCACGACGTGCCAAAGCTTCGGCATTGGCAGGTTGCTTTTTTTGGTTGGCAATTAAAGCCAAATATAAATAGGTCTCAGCCGCTTGCGGGGCAAGTCGCTGCGCTTGCAAAGCTGCTGTTTCAGCCTGATTGAATTGACCTTGTTTATAAGCGGTCTGAGTTTGCTGCATCAACTTTTGAAAAGCAGGCAGACTACGACCATCTTCTAATTTTTGTTGTACGCTTTGTTTTGGCACCACCACTTGCAACGATTGACGCTTAATTTCTTCACGTTCATAAGGACGAATGACCACACCTTCTGGTGTAGTCACAGTTTGAGGTTTGTCAGGCGCAGGCTGAGGTGCGGGCGTTTCAGGTAAACTCTGGCAAGCTACAATTGTTGCCATCGCACCCATAGCAAACGTGGTGAAAAAAACTTGCCTTAAAAGAGATAATTTCATAAGCCTAACTGACCGATATCTTCAAGTTTAATTGATATAACTGCCGCTTGAGATGACACGACCATCGGTATTGTCATCCGTTACAGGTTCTGTTTCACGGATATAATTCTCGATACTATCACTGGTCTCAGGAGCTGCTTGCTGAGTTTCGGTATCGGGTTGGTAAACGGGTTCAACTTGATAATGTGAAAAACCACATGCGGTTGCCTGACGCGGTACATTATTACGATTTACTGGAATGTACATCGCGCCTTCACAGCCTTGCGCAGATAAATGCCCAGTATTGCGGTCAATCCAATGCCATTGAATTTGTTCAGTCTGACGTAAGTTGACAGGTTTTTGGCGCAATTGCTGCATTACATTGCTCCACACGGGCAAAGCACCAGACGAGCCTGTTAAGCCTGTGACTTTGTTATCATCTAAACCGAGCCATACAACGGTTAAATAATTGCCTGAATAGCCTGCAAACCATGAATCACGGGTATCATTGGTGGTACCTGATTTGCCCGCCAATTTCAAATCTGTCGATAAGCTATTATATGCCGCACGACCTGTACCAGAACTCATGACTTGCTGTAAACCATAATTCAAAATATAGGCGGCAGAAGGATCAATGGTTTGTTGTACAGTTAAACCATAACGGTCAAGTAAACGTCCATTGGCATCGACCACCGTACGAATCGCTTTGGTCGGATATTTAAAACCACCAGTGGCAAAGTTGCCATAAATATCCATCACCTGCATAGGCGATAAATCTACTGCACCCAAGAAAATAGACGGATAGTGCGGAATTGCATCACTCGGGACACCAAATTTAATGAGGTGATTACGGAAGGTCGATAGTCCAAATTCCTGTCCTAAACGAACTGCAGATAAGTTATAGGACTGAGATAAGGCTTGTGACATAGGCACAATCCCGTGATCGCTGCCACTGTAATTACGTGGTGTCCATGATTTACCATCAATCGGGATGCTAATCTGACTGTCTTCTACAGGGCTTGCCCAATTATAACGACCAGACTCAATTGCACTTAAATAAATAATCGGTTTGAGCAGCGAGCCAACTTGACGCTTGGCATCCAAGGCACGGTTAAATCCTGTAAAATCTTGCGTAGAACCCACCGCTGCCACTAACTCACCATTTTCAGGATGAGAAATTAGCACCGCACCCTGTAAGTCTTTTAAGCGTTTTGGATTGGCTTTGCTTAAACGCTCAACTGATGCTTTAAAAGCATTTTGTACGTTGGTTTGCGCAATAGGATCAAGCGTGGTGAAGATACGCAAACCCTGATTGGTCAAATCTCCTTCTTGATATTCAGTACGCAATTGACGGCGGACTATATCTAAAAAGTCGGGGAAGCGGGCAGGGCCAACAGTCGGTTTTGTAATAACATTTAAAGGGCGTGCAGTTTCTTTTTCATATTGTTCTTGATTTAAATACCCCATCACCAACATATTGTTTAGCACAATATCACGGCGCTTTTTGGCAGCTTCTGGGTTGCGCCAAGGATTATATAATGATGGGCCTTGTACCAAACCCACTAAAAAAGCTTGCTGTGCAATGTTGAGTTCACGCAAAGGCATACCAAAATAAAACTGTGAAGCCAAACCATAACCATTAATAGAGTAGTTACCGTTTTGTCCTAAATTTACTTCATTTAAATAAGCTTCTAAAATTTCATCTTTGTTGTAATGTAGCTCAATCAGCATCGCCATGAGAGCTTCATTGGCTTTACGCTTTAAAGTGCGCTCAGGACTTAAATAAAAGTTTTTTACCAATTGCTGGGTAAGAGTGGAACCACCCTGACGTTTGCCACCAGCGACGTTGCTGACAATTGCACGTGCAGTTCCACGAATTGAAACGCCGTAGTGTTGATAGAAATTACGATCTTCAGTGGCAATAAGAGCTTCAATCAATGGTTTAGGTACTTTATTCAGTTTAATCAGTACTCGATCTTCATTGTGCTGCGGATAAATCCCGCCAATTAACATGGGTTCTAAACGTGCGATACCCGTATTAGAAGGTTTTGTGGCACTCACTTCACTAATTTGATTGTTAGCAAAACTGACTTTTAAAACCTGTTCAGGTTCGACACTGTCGCCAAAGTCAAAACCACGAGTATGTACAAATAAAGTATTGCCATCGCTAACATAACTGCCTGATTTGGCATAATTATCTGTATTTTTGTAGCCAAGCAGTTTCAGTTCCTGAGTAAAGTCGGTCTGGCTGACAGGTGCGTTGCTATACACTTCTAATGGGCGTGCAAAAACCTTGGCTGGAATATCCCAACGCTGTCCTTCAAACTTGTCTCTAACAATATTATCTAGACGAATCAAGTAGATACTAAATGCAATAAACCCGCCAATAACGATGATGCAAAATAGTAAAGCAATTATGCCTATGCCACGCTCAGACTTCATAAATCGCGATAAGATCCTGATAAATTTTGCTAATCATGCGAAGCTTTTGCTGAATTTGCAATAATTAATCTGTGACTGAAGCGAAAAATTATGCTCAATTTAATTAAATAGTATTAGCTTGTTGTAAACCTTCGCAGTGATTAAGGTTGGTGCTTAAGTCCAAGATACGATTCATGTGTAGGTCAAAAAATTTATAAGTAAAACTAAAACCTGCATTTAAATAGGGTTGCAAATATTCATCATTACAATTGGTTTCAGTAATCAAGCGAATATATTCTGCGGTAAAATCAGATTTTGTTAGCGGGGTAATAATGGTATAGGCAACATCTTTATCTATGAGAATTACATCTATAAAGGTTGATTTATCTTCATTTTGCAAAGGGAAGGACAGTTTTGTATCTTCTATATCTACTTTAAGTTGTTCCAAAAGATTTTTGTCTGACTGATTTGGTAGGGTGTTTTGAGAAAGACTAACCTTGTTTTCAATAGGCTGAACAAAACTTACGGGTTTATTAGTGTTAAATTCTTGCGCTTTTTCTTGATAGAAATTTAAGTAATCATGTTTAGCCAAAAACATAAGTCCAGCAAAAAATATTCCTGCTCCGTAAATGGCTAAATATTTATTAAGATTCATAAAAATGACCGATATATTCTTTAGAATTTAAGAGTAAAAAAAGATGTGGTTAGAAGTGTGTAGCATACAGATTTTTTATTGTTTTAGCTTGTTAGAAATTTTAAATATATTTGATTTTTCTCGTTTTATAGTTATCTTATTTTGCGAAAAATTTGTGTATGAAAAAGTTTGATAATATAACGATAAATGATGAGAAATAGTGTACTAAAAAATTAGAATTTTGAATCACTAAAGTTTTTTTAAATCAACCAGGTTAGTGCTATGATAAGCGTCGAATCGTAGCGGAGCGATATCGCAGATGCAAATTTCACATAAGAACTTTCGGAACATTGGACTGATTGGGCGTCCGGACAAATATTCTGTCGTAGAAACATTATGTCTGATTCACGACCATATTTTAGGATTGGGTTTGCATCCCGTTTTTGATTCTGACACTGCTCAACTTGTACCTTATAACAATACTCAAACGGTTAGCCGTGCTTTGTTAGGTGAAGTGGTCGATTTGGTGATTGTAGTGGGTGGTGATGGTTCCTTGCTGCATGCAGCGCGTGCTTTGGTTAAATACAATACCCCTGTAATTGGTGTGAACCGTGGACGTCTAGGCTTTTTAACCGATATTAAACCGACAGAAGTAATCTTTAAACTTGATCAGGTTTTGCAAGGACATTTCCAGTCAGACCGTCGTTTTTTACTGGAAATGGAAGTGCGCTCTAAAGGCGAAATCATTTATGAAGCGATTGCTTTAAATGATGTGGTGCTGCATTCGGGCAAGTCTGTGCACATGATTGACTTTGAGCTGAACATTGATGGGCAATATGTCTATCGTCAGCACAGTGATGGTTTAATCGTTTCGACCCCAACAGGTTCCACAGCTTATGCCTTGTCGGGTGGTGGCCCAATTGTGCATCCGAGCATGGATGCAATTGCATTGGTGCCTATGCATCCACATACCTTGTCTTCACGCCCAATTGTGGTGGGGGGGCACAGCGAAATTAAAATCAATATTCGTGAAAACCGTGTATTGCCAATGGTCAGTGCCGATGGTCAACATAGTGTTTCATTAAATGTTGGAGATAGTTTGCATATCCGCAAACATCCTTATAAATTAAATTTATTACATCCACCAGGTTATGACTTCTATATGGCATGTCGTACCAAGTTAGGGTGGAATCAAGATTTTGAATCAATGCAACAGCAGGATGAATGATGAATATTGAACAAATGCTTGCCGTACTCGATCCTGAAATTGTTGGACGTTTAAAAACGGCAATTGAAATTGGCAAGTGGCCTAACGGTGTCGCGCTGACCCAAGAGCAACGTCAAATTTGTATGCAGGCAGTATATGCGTGGGAAATGAAAAACCTGCCTGAAACTGAACGCAGTGGTTACATTGACCGTGGTACTAAAGAAGAAGGCGAGCAGTGTGATGACGATCATCACAAGCATGATGAATTTAAACCAATTCGCTTTGTTTAAATGATGCAAAACTGCTTTCATGAAAATTGAAAGATGAAAAAGACACCTGAGATTGGTGTCTTTTTTTTTTGTATCTTCAATGACGTTTTAGTTGTGACGATTTTGCCAAAGCTGCTGGGCATTTTGCATCGCTGCTGCATAATCATCACATACGCCCATTGTATATAAAGCAATGCCCATAGTTTCGGTAATGGCAACTTCACCATATTCATGCGTGTGCTGACCTAACCAGACGGCTTTAAACACGGCCAAATCCAGTTCTTCTTCGACAGGGCTACGGTTATCGGTCAGTTTAGGTAGTTCATGTTCATATAAAGCGCCATTTTTGATGCCACAAATTAATGTCTTGGCATCTGGATTGCGTTCAAATTCACCACCTTCACCTTTAATGACCGCACTGTTTTGATAACCTAACTGAAATGCGGCTTGTTGATGCGAACTGCGATAGGCAGGGTGAAAAATCGCCTGCATAGTGGCTTTGGCATTAAAAGGATTGATTAAACGAGCAAGGGTATGAATGGGAGAGCGTAAACCCATCACATTGCGTAAATTAATCAGCTCACTCAAAATCGGTGAAATAACATCTAATGGTAAATAAGCAAAATTACACTGTGCTAATTGCTGCTCAACCTCTAGGTCATTTTGGCAAATGGGATAATCTAAATATTGCAGCGCTTGTTCGGTATATAAACGGTTGATCGTATGACCAGAAGCACCATGCATCACCACTTTATAACCATGTTTTGCTAAAGTCAGCGCTGCCAATAAAAACCACGGGTAATGTCTGCGTTTACCTGCATAAGATGACCAGTCTAAATCTACCTGAAGCGGTTTAAATTGCAGTTGATCACGGGTGGCTTGCACAAAACCTGCTAATTCCTCTACAGATTCTTCCTTCACACGTAGCAGCATTAAAAAAGCACCCAATTGCACATCCAACACTTCATTGCGCAAAATCATAGAAAAAGCTTGATAGGCCTCGTCATAGGTCAGTGAACGTGCGCCTGTTTTGCCTTTGCCAATAATACGGATAAATTGTGCAAATGGATGCTCTGCATCTTTATAAATATTTCTTTTATTGGGGTTTGTATTTGGCATAAGCGAGTTCACACACATCTTTAATTAGTATACTAGTGTATAAACTTCGGCAACAGTTTGCAGCACTATTCACAGCTTCAGTTTATACAAGCTGCCACAAGTTTCATTGCACATGTGAAACGACGACTAAAGTTTGACTGTAAAGTAAGACAATCTGTAGGGATAACACATGACAGCCTGAATAAAAATGCATAGCATGGATACTGTTGAAAACAACAATTGAAAAATAAAGGATTGGATATGCTGGCTTATGATGCTGATTTAGAATTATTTAGAGATAACTTTAGACGTTTTATGCAGGAGCATATTGCACCGCATTATGCTACGTGGGAACGTGAGGGCATCATGCCGCGTAGTGTGTGGAATCTGTTAGGGGAAAATGGCTTTTTATGTATTGATGTGCCTGAAGAATATGGTGGTTACGGTGTCCCAACGCATTATTCTTTAATGTTGGTCGAAGAATCGGCACGTGCGGGTTATAGCGCACTTTCTACAGGTATTTCCTGCCACTCTGAAATTGCTGCGCCCTATATTTTGCATATCGGCACAGAAGAACAAAAACAATACTGGCTGCCTAAAATGGTGTCGGGTGAAGTGGTCGGTGCAATTGGCATGACCGAGCCAGGCGCGGGTTCAGACTTGCAAGCCATGCGGACCAATGCCATTTTGCAAGATGATCATTATGTACTGAATGGCTCTAAAACCTTTATTTCTAATGGTCAGCATGCAGATTTAGTGGTTTTGGCAGTAAAAACAGATCCGCAAGCACGTGCCAAAGGTGTGTCGCTCATGTTGGTCGATACTCATTTGGAAGGCTTTAAAAAAGGCACCAATTTGGAAAAAATTGGTTTGCATTCACAAGATACCTCAGAGCTATTCTTTGACAATGTCAAAGTACCGAAAAATCAATTGTTAGGACAGGCAGGGCATGGTTTTGCCTATTTAATGCAGGAATTGCCGCGTGAACGTACTGCCATTGCTGCCACGGCATTGGGTGCTATTCGTGGTTCAATTGATGTGACTACGCAATATGTGCAAGAGCGTCAGGCGTTTGGACAAGCGATTGGTCAGTTCCAGAATACCCGTTTTGTTTTGGCACAGGCGAAAATTGATGAATTGGCAACTGCTGCTTTTTATAATCAAAACGTCGAATTGTATATGCAGGGCAAACTGGACGTAGAAACTGCGGCCGCTCTAAAAAGCTTTGCAACCGATATGCAAATGAAAGTTGCCGATCAATTGCTACAACTGTTTGGCGGTTATGGCTATATGACGGAATATCCAATTTCTCGTTTCTTTGTCGATGCACGAATCCAGCGGATTTACGGCGGAACAAATGAAATTATGAAAGAAATTGTCGCGCGTGGTTTATTGGGGCGTTAAATCAATGCCTTAAAACCCGAATGAATAAAGATCAACGATCATCATCAGAGTCAGCCTAGTGCTGGCTCTTTTTTATGAGTTAAACGAGAAAATCATGATTTTGATCAGACTTAAAAGCAATGAGCTGATTGATAATTACACTTAAAAATAAAATTACTCCGCTTAGAATTAAAGATGTAAAAGGGAAAAGCGTAGTTACCCAGTTTTAGCAGTACGTTGTGCAAAGTTACAGCTTAAATGTATAGATTGGTGATGCTTTGCTCAACTGTATGTTTTTGCATCTGAAACACTGAAAGTTGTATTGCGCAACATTTGAAAGCTAACTATTGTTATACTATTTGCAAAATGTTTTTGAAGGGCGACATAACAATGATCCAAGACGATCAGAACACAACGACTTCTCTTGATCTCGCTAAAATCCGCGAAGATATTGACTCTGTAGATCAACAGATTCAGCAGCTGATTAACCGTCGAGCACAACTTGCTGAAGCGGTGGCGAAAGCAAAATTTGCAGCAGAAGAGAGCCCGTTGTTTTACCGTCCTGAACGTGAAGCGCAAGTTTTACGTAATGTTATGGAACGCAACGAAGGACCGTTGTCCGATGTGACCATGGCGCGTTTATTTCGTGAAATTATGTCGGCATGTTTGGCACTTGAAGCGCCACAAAGTATTGCTTTTTTAGGGCCAATTGGTACTTATACACATTCTGCAGTGCTTAAACATTTTGGTCATGATGCGATTGTACGTCCTTTGCCTACTATTGATGAAGTTTTCCGTGAAGTGGAAGCAGGCAGCGCTCACTATGGTTTAGTGCCTGTCGAAAACTCGTCTGAAGGTGTGGTGAACCATACTTTAGATTGTTTTAAATCATCGTCATTAAATGTGATTGGTGAAGTGGAGTTGCGTATTCATCACCAATTTCTTGTGTCTGAAAACACCCGTAAAGACAGCATTAAACAAATTTATGCGCATCAGCAAACTTTGGCACAATGCCGTAAATGGTTAGATGTGCATTATCCGGGTGTAGAACGTGTAGCACTCAGCTCCAATGCAGAAGCAGCACGCCGTATTCGTAATGAATGGCATTCTGCTGCAATTGCCTCTGAAATAGCGGCCAATATTTACGAACTCGAAATTTTACATAGCAATATTGAAGATAACCCAGAAAACACTACACGTTTCTTGGTGATTGGTCGTGAGAAGGTTCCACCAAGTGGCAACGACAAAACTTCATTGTTGGTATCTGCACATGACCGTGCAGGGGCGCTGCTCGAAATTCTTGCACCATTTGCGAAGCATAATATTAGCTTGACCAGTATTGAAACGCGTCCTGCCTTGCCAGAAAAATGGGCCTATGTATTCTTCATTGACCTTGAAGGGCATGTCGAGCAAGACAATGTCCGTGCAGCGATTGAAGAAATCCGTCCATTAGTGAAAGAAGTTCGTGTCTTGGGCTCTTATCCTGCTGCCGTGTTATAACCGTATTTAATTTAGTGGTGCGCATGTTTATCATGCGCACCACCTTCACCACCTAGTCAACTGGAAGTGTAAAATGTCGTTTGTCCCAGCCAATGAAGGCATCTCGAAGTTAAAGCCTTATCAACCAGGTAAACCAATCAGTGAGCTTGAGCGTGAGTTGGGCATTACAGATATCGTCAAACTTGCTTCAAATGAAAACCCATTGGGCTGTTCAGACAAAGTCAAAGAAGCTGTTGCAGCAGAAATTGCTGAAATTGGTCGTTATCCAGATGGCGGTGGTTTTATTCTAAAAGACCAAATTCACAAACAATTTGGCTTCGCGCATGATCGCATTACTTTAGGCAATGGTTCAAATGATTTGCTAGAAATGTTTGCTCGCGCATTCGTTTCAGACCAAGATTCGGTGTTGTATAGCCAGCATGCCTTTGCAGTATATGCTTTGCTAACACAAGCCATTAATGCACAAGCCATTGAAGTGCCTGCCAAAGGTTTTTCACATGACTTGGATGCTATGGCGGCAGCAATTCAAGACAACACCAAGTTAATTTTTATTGCTAACCCAAATAACCCAACAGGTACATGGTTTGAAGAGGCTGAATTTGAAGCCTTTATGCAAAAAGTTCCTGCACGGGTGATTGTGGTATTAGATGAAGCTTATGTGGAGTATTTTCCAGAAAACTTCAACAGCCTCAAATTCCTTGAGCAATATCCGAACCTTATCGTGAGCCGTACTTTATCTAAGTGTTATGGTTTGGCGGCATTGCGCGTTGGTTTGGCTTTGGCTTCAGCAGAAGTGACTGGTTATTTAAACCGTATTCGTCAACCCTTTAACGTCAATCACTTGGCAATGGTGGCCGCAGTTGCGGCATTAAAAGATGAAGATTTTATCGAAAAATCACGTATTAGCAACAAAGCAGGCATGGCTCAATTGGAAGCTGGCTTTAAAGCCTTGGGCTTAAATTATGTGCCTTCACGTGCTAACTTTATTTTGGTAGATGTGGAAGCCGATCCGGGTCAAACTTTTAATGCTTTATTGAAAGAAGGTGTGATTGTACGTCCTGTGGGCATTACGACCCATTTACGTATTTCAATTGGTACAGAAGCAGAAAATGCGAAGTTCCTGCGTGCATTAGCCAAAGTATTGGGCAAGGAAGCAAAGGCATAAAACATGGCGCAACCATTGTTTGAAAAAGTTGCATTTATCGGACTCGGGCTCATTGGTTCGAGTTTGGCACGTGTAATGCTGGCAGAAAATTTAAGTCGGCATATTGTGGCATCGACCCGTTCTGAAAAAACCTTACAAGATGCTTTGGAATTAGGATTAATTGAACAAGGCTTTAACAATCCTGTAGAGGCCGTACAGGGTGCAGATTTGGTGGTGTTGGCATTGCCTGTACAAGCGACAGAAAAAGTCTTACGACAGATTCAGCCTTATTTGGCAGATCACGTGATTCTGACCGATGTAGGCAGTACCAAAGCTAATGTCGTGGCTGCAGCCAAAGCGGTATTTGGTGATAACTTACCTGAAGGTTTTGTCCCTGGTCATCCAATAGCTGGGGCAGAACATACGGGCGTGCATGCTGGCAAGGTTGATTTATTTGCCAACCACAAAGTCATTTTGACACCATTGCCAAGCAGTGCGCCGTGGGCAGTCAGCAAACTCATTCAAATGTGGGAAAGTGCCAAAGCCGAAGTAATTTGCATGGAGGTGGAAAAACATGATGAGGTATTGGCATATACCAGTCATCTTCCACATTTAATGGCCTTTAATTTGGTCGAACAATTGGCAAATCGTGAAGATAATTTAGACATTTTCCGCTATGCTGCGGGGGGCTTTCGTGACTTCTCGCGTATTGCAGCAAGCGATCCACAAATGTGGCATGACATTTTCTTTTCCAATAAAACTGCATTGTTAAAAGCGGTGGATGGCTTTGAAAGTCAACTCGCGATTATTCGCCAACTGATTGAACAAGAAGACTCGCATGCTTTAATGGGCTTGCTTGGACATGCGCAAGCGGCACGACAGCACTTTAATCATATGCTCGCCAATAAACCTTTTATGGAGAACAATCACGTGACACAACAATTTACGATTTTGCCGGGTGCTAAGACTTTCCAAGGTAAATTTACCGTACCAGGTGACAAATCTGTGTCACATCGTTCCATTATGTTTGGTGCAATTGCTGAAGGCACTACGCATGTGACAGGTTTCCTTGAAGGTGAGGATGCATTGGCGACTTTGCAAGCATTCCGTGATATGGGGGTGAGCATTGAAGGCCCTAAAAATGGTGAAGTCACCATTCATGGCGTAGGCATGCAAGGTTTAAAAGCACCTGCAGGCCCAATTTATATGGGTAACTCAGGCACCTCAATGCGTTTGTTGGCAGGCATGTTGTCTGCACAGCAGTTTGATTCTGTTATGACAGGTGATGCGTCACTGACCAAGCGTCCAATGGAGCGTATTGCTAAACCATTGCGTGAAATGGGGGCACAAATTCAAACAACGGGTGAACGTGGCACACCGCCGGTATCTATTACAGGTGCGCAAGCGTTAAAAGGCATTCACTATGATTTGCCAATGGCATCTGCACAAGTGAAATCGGGTATTTTATTGGCAGGACTTTGGGCAGAAGGTGAAACCTCAGTGACTGAGCCTGAACCAACGCGTGACCATACCGAACGTATGTTACGTGCATTTGGTTATGAAGTGAAAACTGAAGGCAACCGTATTTCATTGCAAGGTGGCGGTAAATTGGTGGGCACTAATATTCAAGTACCTTCTGATATTTCATCTGCGGCGTTCTTTATGGTGGGTGCAGCCATTACAGAAAATTCAGATGTAACCTTAGAAGCGGTGGGCATTAACCCAACTCGTACAGGTGTAATTGAAATTCTGAAACAAATGGGTGCAGACCTGAGCGTTGAAAATGAACGTATTGCAGGCGGTGAACCAATTGCAGATATTCGTATTCGTGGTTCACGTACGTTAAAAGGGATTCATGTTCCTGAAGATCAAGTGCCATTGGCGATTGATGAATTTCCTGCATTGTTCATAGCTGCAGCTTGTGCTGAAGGTCAAACTGTACTCACAGGTGCTGCAGAATTACGCGTGAAAGAATCAGACCGTATTCAAGTGATGGCAGATGGTTTAAAAACCATGGGTATTGACTGCACACCCACTGACGATGGCATCATCATTCAGGGTAAAGGCAAAGCAGGTGACTGGTCACCAGTATTCACTGGCGGTGAAATTGAATCACATCACGATCACCGTATTGCCATGAGTTTTTCAATGGCAGGCTTGCGTACTTCTGGTGAAATTAAAATTGTCGGTACAGAAACAGTTGCGACAAGTTTCCCAACCTTTACTGAACTTGCAGGTGTGGCAGGTCTGAATATTCAAGTGACAGAATAAGCCAAAACGATAGGGGCTGCGATGAAGAGTCGCAAAGCCTAGACTTTATGCTGAAACAGCCAAGCTTTTACTTGGCTGTTTGCGTTTTATTGCTTATGCTAAACCCATACAAGAAAAAAGCCTTTGGGTTCGAGCATGCGCAAATTAAAATTTATGGCGAATTGTGAAAATAAACAAGAGTTACAAGATTGCACTTTGGCACAGAATTATGTGGCGAATTTACTTTCACAAAACTTATCTCACTATGGCTTTCAAACATTACCGCAGAGTGGTGCACAAGTCGCTGTAAGTGTAGATCAACATGCGCTGCCTTTGGCGGTAAACTGTCAAAGCCGTGGTGAGGATGGACATCTTGTTTGCGAAATTACTTCATACCCCAATGAGGAACAAGACTGGCTAGAGCGGATTACAGAGCAAAGTTTATTAAATCAATTGGCGCAAGCGGTAGAAAATACTCTGAAAGAAGACCAATCTTTTAGTGAATTTGAGTGGAAAGGTTAAACCAAGCTGCAAAGACGTTGGATGTTTAAAATTTATACTTGATTTTTAAATTAAAAATAGGGTCTGTTGACATTTCATAAAGGCAGCCACAGATAAATACAAGCTAAGGCAACTGCGCTTCGAAAGTTTCGCTTTAGTTTATCAAACCGTGTAGCAATTCCTCGGAATTGCTTCAAACGGCAAAAAGCATTCTCAACTAAGTGTCTGATTTTATATAAATACCAGTCCATATGATCCTTACTTGATTTCGTGTTTGATTTCTTCGGTATATTCGCTTTAGCACTTTAATTTTTAATCTGCTCTCTTAATATTTCAGAATCATAGCCTTTATCCATACAGACTATTTCAGTGTCAGTTAAATCTAATTGTTCGACTAAAATAGGGGCAACTTTGACATCATGGGTGGTTCCATCTGAAATAATAAATTCGATCGGGTTACCGTGAGAGTCAACAGCTAAGTGAATTTTAGAACTATTACCCCCAACACTTTTTGAAATATCCTGATTAGGGATTCCTGCTGAATGTTGGTGTGCTCTAACATGAGTAGCATCAATAAATATCCATTCACGATCAGCGTTCTCTGAGAATATTTTAAATATTTTCATTATCTTATCTTTATTAGACCAGCGATTGTACTTTTTAAAAATTGAGTTTGGATTACCAAAAACCTCGGGTAAATCTCTCGAAGGGCATCCTGTTCTAATACGATATAGGATTGCCTCAAAAAAATTTCTCAAATTTGAGTTGAGATAAATATTAAAATTGCGAGAATAGCTTTTAACTTAGACCAGTGTTGATCATTCAACATTTTACGAGGTATAGCGAGTAGTGAATTTGGTTTGGCGATTGAATTTTACTATCTCGCTATTTTTTTATACAGCAAATGTCAACAGATCCTATTCATTTTTTAATTGAAATGTCATCTAAATGACACATCGCAACCGTATATTAAGCAGCAAGAACAATACAACAAAATAATTTTTATTTAACCCGCTTAATTTGGGAGAGTTAAGTGGGTTTTTTATTGCCTAGAGAAAAGTTGTAAGTACTATAAAAAATAAGCTCAAATGATCAGAGTGAACCAATGTTTTTTTAAAGCAGACACTGAAATAAAAGTACCTCAGCCTCCACGT
The DNA here is from genome assembly GCF_021560715.1 of Acinetobacter sp. SCLZS86. Classification (NCBI taxonomy): domain Bacteria; kingdom Pseudomonadati; phylum Pseudomonadota; class Gammaproteobacteria; order Moraxellales; family Moraxellaceae; genus Acinetobacter; species Acinetobacter sp. SCLZS86. Next base: position 1,921,088 of record NZ_CP090864.1, on the reverse strand, counting down.
TGGATTGATCTAAGAGATCATCTTCTAGCAATACAACGCAACGTGTTTTTCCGATAGGGTTAAACAAAAACACGCATTGGAGTTTGTTGAAAGCTGCTGCTATAGTGAGCGCAGTATTTTTTTATTTAGGTGGTTTATGCTCGCTTTAATTTCTCCAGCCAAGACTTTAGATTATGAAACTGCATTACCAAGCGATGAATATACTCAACCTAGATTACTTGAACATTCACAAGAGTTAATTGATGTAGCACGTAAACTTTCTGCTACAGAAATTGCCAGTTTAATGAGTGTCAGTGAAAAAATTGCCACTTTGAATGTCGAGCGTTTTCGTGACTGGCAAGCAGAGTTTGATCTTGCTAATGCACGTCAGGCCATGTTTGCCTTTAAAGGTGATGTGTACACAGGCTTAGATGCTTATAGTTTATCTGCTGCAGAGATTGGGTTTGCTCAACAACACTTGCGCATGCTATCTGGCTTATATGGCTTATTGCGTCCATTGGATTTAATGATGCCGTATCGTTTGGAAATGGGCACTAAATTGCATAATCCGCGCGGTGAAAATTTGTATCGTTTTTGGGGCGATATCATCACCAATTTAATTAACCAAGATTTAAAACACAATCAGTCAGCATTATTGGTGAATCTAGCTTCGGATGAATATTATAAGTCGGTGCAGGAAGCAAAAATTCAGGCTGAAATTATTAAACCTGTATTTTTAAATCAGAAAAATGGCAAATATAAAGTCATCAGTTTTTATGCCAAAAAAGCCCGTGGTTTGATGGCGCGTTTTATCATCGAAAATAAATTAGAATGCGCAGAGGATTTAAAAGCCTTCAATAGTGAAGGTTATTACTTCGATGCAGACAGTTCTTTAAAAGGGGAATTGGTCTTTAAACGTGACGAGCAAGCAGCCTAACTGTCGGTTTTATCGTTAAATCTCCCATCATGCTAACCTATGGCAGATGGGGGCGAGACTGACCAATCTCCTGTTTGTACTCTTAAAGCTGTTTAAAGGCTTCAACGGCACGTAAACGACTGAGTTTTAAATCAACAATTGGATGAGGATAATCCAGTTTTAGATTTGGATTTTTCGCATACGGTTCATGAATGTTTTTGGCATCGAAATGTGCCAGTTCAGGTAGCCATGTGCGAATATAATCACCATTGGGGTCAAACTTTTGTGATTGGCTCACTGGGTTGAAAATTCGAAAATAGGGCACTGCATCTGTACCAGTCGAGGCACACCATTGCCAGCCACCGTTATTGGCAGCCAAATCACCATCAATTAAATGTTGCATAAACCACTGTTCGCCCAAGCGCCAGTCAATCAATAAGTTTTTACACAGAAACATCGCGCAAATCATTCTGACTCGATTATGCATCCAGCCCGTTTGCAAAAGTTGCTGCATACCTGCATCCACAATGGGGATGCCTGTTTTTCCTTGCTGCCATGCTGCTAAACCTGCAGGATCATTGCGCCACGCCATATGTGCGGTCTGATCTTTAAAAGGACGGTGCTTGGAAACTTTGGGATAATCAAACAAAATATGTTGATAAAACTCACGCCAAAGTAATTCATCTAACCAAGTTTGTTGCCCTATGTTTTCGAGATGAAAATGCCCTTGTGAATGGACAAAAACCGCAGCCAGACATTGCCGAATGGAGAGAATGCCACAGTTTAAATACGCAGATAATTGGCTGGTACCAGACAATGCAGGAAAATCACGCTGTTGCTGATAATCCTGCATTTGTTCACGTGTAAAATCATCCAACAAGTGCTGTGCATGTTGTTCCGTGACTGCCCACAAATTTTGTTGTGCCGTTGGAAGCGGGTTAAAACCTAAGTGCTTTAAACTTGGCACTGTAGAGAGATATTGCTCAGGAAGTTGGATAGACGTTTGTGGTTGCGGCTGAGGAAAGCAACGCGGAATACTGATACTCAACTGTTGATAGGCATATTTTTTAAATGCGCTGAATACCTGATACGGTTTCATGCTCTGATTGCGCACCGTACCCACAGGAAAAAGCGTGCGGTCATGGTACAACATTAAGTCCTGACCGTGTTGGTTCAAGGTGTGTTGAACTTCAAGATCACGTTTTAGCTCATTCACTCCCAATTCAATATTGGCATAAATATTTTGAATAGGATGAGAGTCCTTTAATGTTTGGCATAGTTGGAGCAACTTTTGTGCAATGTCAGCCCAAGATGGTGTAATTTGAACAATCAGTGGGATATTGAGTTGTGCGAGTTCTTCTTTTAGCGCATTTAATTGACGCAAGTAAAAGTCAATTTTAATCGGCGCATCGTGATGTAAACGGTATTGCTGAGGCGAAAGAATCACTACGCCAATACAAGCTCCTGCTTGGCTAGCATGCCAAAGCGCGGTGTGATCTGAAATTCTTAAATCTTGTCGGAACCAAACTAAATTATAGTTTTGCATGGGAAGAATGCTTGCGTTGAGCGCTAGAAAGGTGACTTCATTATAAGCATGACTGGGTAGCTTGTCTTAAATGCGAGGGGGTTATTTGATCAAGAAAACGACAATGCACTGTGTTGATTTTTTCTGTAATGATCTTACCGCAATAGTCTGCCTGTAAAGATCTTTCAGTCATGTGCTTAGCCTAAATTTTAGAATGACAAACAAAAAAGGCAAAGTAAAAATACTTTGCCTTTTGCTTCGATCAGTACTGATCTTAGTGGTGATGACCACCCGCACCGTGTACGTGACCGTGATCTAATTCTTCTTGAGAAGCTTCACGGATTTCAACGATTTCTACTTCAAACGTTAAATCTTGACCAGCAAGTGGGAAGTTTGCATCAACAATTACGTTATCGCCTTCAACTGCTTTTACAGTTACGATTTGAACGCCATCATCAGTTTGCGCTTGGAACTGCATGCCCGCTTGGATGTTGTCTACACCTTGGAACATTTGTGCAGGAACTTCTTGTACTAAGTCTGGGTTGTATTCGCCATAACCTTCAGCTGCAGGTACGTTTACAGTAAATTTTTCACCTACTGTTTTACCTTCTAACGCTTTTTCTAAACCAGGGATGATGTTACCTGCACCATGCAAATAGGCAAGTGGTTCACCTTGAGATTTGTCGAGAGTTTCACCCTCTGCGTTAGTCAATGTGTAGTGGAAAGAAACCACGAGGTCATTTGCAATAGCAGTCATGTTATTGATCCATTCAATTTTTTAAGGGTACATCATAAAGTGAAACGTGGAATTTGTTATAGACATTTCTGCAAATTCTTCACTTTTCCGAGTTTTTTATGACATTTTTTAGTTAATCGGGGCAATTTTTATAATTTCAATGCAAATTTGTGCGTCATACCTATAAATTTGCAGATTTTATTGCAGGCTCATTTTAAGCCCTTTGTATGATGTGTCGATGACAATAAAAAAGATGGGACATTGCCCATCTTGGTGATATTTAATTCTTGAGGATCATCGACTTCTAACCGAGTGAAGTTTTCTCATCTTCTATAGGTTGATGGCTAAAGAAATTAAACAAACTACCAAACCACATCATGATTCTTTCAAAAATATTGGCTTCAACAATGTTGACCTGTTCTTCAATCGCAAAGCTGTTAATCAATTGATTATTTTGATAAACGTGTACGGTTGCAAGTTTCATGACCTGTGCCAATGGCGCAGTCAGCAATTTTTCAGACAATTCAATATTGACTTGCGTTTGTGTACGCTGTGCAGGTTCAATCGTTTCTAATCCGCCTTGTGCATTCACAAGTTGTAGACGTTGAGTGCTTTGATCAAACTGCGCCAAGTTAATTGCATATGGCTGTTCATACAGTGATGTCGTCACAAACTTTGGCTGGCTGCTTTCAATCTTGAACATGCGTAAGGTCGATTTCACCACAGGCAATTCTGCAATCATTTGTTTGGGTTTAATCGCGACTTCGTTACGGGTATAGCTATAGGCTAAATTTAATAATTGATGTGCCACTTCAGCGCGTTTTTGCGCACTCTTGGTTCCCATCACCACCACCACTAAACGACGCTCAGGTGCAGCACTGTCCAATGTTGGGCGGTTTGCAGTTAAGGCAAGGTTGTAGCCTGCAGCTTTGGTGTAGCCTGTTTTTAACCCATCTACACTTGGGTCTTGTATTAATAAAATATTGGTCGCACGGTGAAAGTGCTGATTGTAGGTAAAACTAGTTTGTTTTGAATAAGCCAAATAATCGGGTGTTTCAGTCACAATTGCTTGAGCCAAACGTGCCATATCTGCCGCAGAAGAATAATGATTAGGCATAGTCACACCAGATGGATTCTGAAAATGTGTATCTTGCATGCCCAAAGCTTGCGCTTCCTGATTCATTCGGGCGATAAACTGCGGCACACCACCTGCAACACGTTCACCTAAAGTGAGTGCAGCATCGTTAGCAGACATAATAATTAAGCCTGCCAATAGCTGATCTATCGAAATCTGTTCACCTGCTTTTAGATACATTTGTGATTCATCCCACATCACTTGCTGTACCACAGGTGTTGCGGTCAAGATTTCATCTCGGTCTAATTTACCTGCCTGAATATCTTTGAGCACAATATAGGCCACCATCATTTTAGTGAGTGAAGCAGGTGCACGTTGTACGTGACTATTGTGCTCTGCAATCACTTGCCCAGATTGTGGGTCTAAAATTGCCCATGCTTCGGCTTCTACACTTTCAGCTTGAATATTCAATAATGCGGCATGCGTGATTGCGCTGGATAGCCAACAGAGCGCCGCAATCAGATAGATAACACGTTTCAAAGAGGTTCCTTATTTACACCAATCCATTGGTGTCACAATGGTTTTAAGCAGCAAAAACAATAACAATAGACTAGCGCATGCTATGCCTTTTTTGCTCAGTTGGCTAGCCATAAATGCAGACAAATCTCGTCTTGACGCATCAATTGCTAAAAAAATGTTAAGCTTGTGGTCAAGTTCTTATTTATACATTTTGTATTGCCCATTATGTTGCATTATCAAATCGAATTTGACGATTATCGTCAGCATCTTATGCATGTCACCGTGCGTTTTGTGGCTAATCCTACTCAGGTTTTATCACTACCTACTTGGATTCCAGGCAGCTATTTAATCCGTGAATTCTCCAAACATCTTGAATCGGTCCGTGCTTATGATGAAGCAGGGCGTATCCTCAAAATTCAGAAATTTGAAAAGAATAAATGGCGCTTATTTAATACCGATCATGAATTGATTACGGTGGAATATGATGTCTACGCTTATGATTTGTCAGTGCGTGGCGCTTATGTCGATCAGACGCGTTTATATGTCAATCCTGCCTGTGCTTGTTTGGGCTTAGATGGACAAGAAGACAAAGCCATTGAAGTTGAAATATTTTTACCAGATGAGCTGAAGCATTTTCAGCTTGCAACAGGTTTGACTGCAAAAAGTTTGGTAAAAGGGCGTTATACCTTAAAAGCCAAAAACTATGCCGAATTAATTGATGCACCGTTTGAATTGGCAGAACAAACTCGCTTTAGTTTTACCGCAGCAGATATTCCACATGAATTTGTGGTTTCGGGTAAACATGCAATGAATGCTGCACGTATGCAGCAAGATATTGAAAAAATCTGTGCCACACAAAATGCTATGTTTGGTTCTGCGCCATTTGCAAACTATACCTTTATAACCATGGCAACAGGCAATAGCTATGGTGGCTTAGAACATCCAAACAGTACTAGTTTAATTACACCGCGTGATGATTTGCCGAAAGCCAACGAGCCTGAACAACCCTCTAAAGATTATCAGCGCTTTTTAGGTCTGTGCAGCCATGAGTATTTTCACAGTTGGTTGGTGAAATTCATTCGTCCTGAAAATTTTGTGAATTATGACCTGAATCAGGAAGGTTATACGTCACTGTTATGGATTTTTGAAGGCTTTACGTCTTATTACGATGATCTGTTATTGCTACGCAGCGGTGTGATTGATCAGGCGTCTTATTTGGAGCTGCTCAAAGCACAGATTGATCGTTATTTGCAAAACCCGGGTCGTGCGATTCAAACGGTGGCAGAATCCAGTTTTGATGCTTGGGTTAAGTTCTATCGTCAAGATGAAAACTCGAACAATGCAGGAACCAGCTACTATAATAAAGGCTGTTTGGTGGCTTTATGTTTAGATTTGGGCTTGCGCTTACGTGGTTCAAGCTTAGATGCCTTAATGCAGAAATTGTATGCCAATGCGCAACAGGGCATTCAAGTGCATGAGCGCACTATCTTTGAATTATGTAAAGAATTGACAGGAGATGATTGGTCGGAGCAAATCCATCATTTAATTAACACGACTGATGAATTGCCGATCGATCAGTTATTGCCTGAATTTGGCGTTGATTATCAGCTAAAACACGATAAGTCTTTGCCGTTTGGTTTAAAATTGGCAGATAAACCTGAAGGGGTGTTGGTACAAGCTGCCCATCGTGAAGGTTCAGCGGCAAAAGCAGGACTTTCTGCGCTTGATGTGATTGTTGCGATTGATGGCTTAAAAGCTACGGTAAAATCACTTGAGCAATATGCCAAACAGGATGCAGCTTATACTGTTCATGCATTCCGCCGTGATGAGTTGATGACTTTTGAGCTAAATGCTGCGCAGATTGAATTGCCAGAAGTGGCATTAAGTGTTACAGATCAGGCAAAAGTAGAACAGTGGTTAAAAGGCTGATCATAAAAATGTAAACCGATGCTTTTGCATCGGTTTACTTTTAATAAAAATATTAAGAAAGTAACTAAGTGTAATGCTTAAGAGGGACCAAGGCTTAAATTATGAGAAATGAGGTGGAATATCAGTTAAAAGAGCTGATATTAGATGATGACTTCAATAGTTTGCAGAATTTAGTAAATGAAGAAGTCAATCTTATGGAAATTTTAAGAGTTTCACACAGAGAATTACAGCATTCAAATTTTTTAGCATGGCTGTTTGATCCTGCAGAAACTCATAAATTAGGAGATTTTGTATTAAAAGAGTTTATAAAATTATATTTTAAAGAAAATGAATTTCAAAATTTAGGTAATGAGTCAGGTTTATCTGTTTTTGATTTTGTTCACTTAGATTTTGATGACCTCGTAATTCATAGGGAAATGCAAAATATAGATTTATTGTTTTTATCTAAAAAGAATGAATTTTGTATGATGATTGAAAATAAAATATACTCTGGAGAAGGAAAAGGTCAGCTTAGAAAATATAGAAATATTATTGAAACAAGTTATCCTGATTATAAACATAAGATTTATATTTATTTGTCTTTGGAAGATCAAAATATTAATGATCAGGATTCAAAACATTATGTTCAGTTAAATTATGGTCATATTAGTAAGCTGATTGAACAAAAAATCCTAAAACAATCAGCTAATTTGGCTGAAAAAACCAAATTTGTTCTTGAGCAATATTTACAGACGTTAAAATCTATGTTGAATGAAAATAAAGAAATTGAAGATATCGCAAAAAAACTCTATAAGAGATATAAGTCTGCTTTCGATTTAGTTTTTAAATATAGTACGCCAAATGATACAAGTGAAATTGGAAATATTTTACGTGAACTTATCGAGCAAGAGAAGTTATTGTTACCTTATAACAGTAATAAAACTTATGTCCGCTTTCAACCAATATTTTTGCATAAAAATATTGAGAAATTAAAGGATAAAGGTCTATTTCCAAAGCATGGAAATTTAGAAAATAATACTATTTATTTGTATGAGTTCAATATAAGAAATCATGTTGTTAATTTTGATTTAAAAATTGGAGCAGGTGAACAAGAAGTTCGTGAAAGGCTTTTTGAAATATACCGCAAACATAAAAGTTTTTTTAATCGTGTTGACAAGAATTTACAGCCTAAATGGCATCAGTCATTTCAGAAATTAATTTTGTCTGAAAATGATATTGGTGATTTTATAGAAAGTGGGGATACAGAAAAATTGAGAAAAATTCTGACTGAAAAGTTTCGTGAACTTATAGAGCAGGATTTACCAAAGTATATTCAAATACTAGAGTCTGAACTCCTTTAAAATAATGGAATAAGCCCACCATAATGAGTGAGCTTATTCCTTTTTATTTAACGTGCCCGACGTCCACGGCTTTTGGTATTAGGGCGTGTAGTACCATTGGTCTTACGACGAGGTTTCTCACTTTCTTCCATTTGCCAAATACGTGGCGTACCTGATTTTTTCTTGGTAGTGCCATCTTTATTTTTCTTTTGATGGATTGGCTTGCCACCCGTACCACCAGGTTTTTTCACATAAGAACGCGAGCGATACGGTTCAGCAGCAGGCACATCTTTAAAATCAGGATACAACAACGGTTCGATTTCTTTAGTTTCACCGGGTTGTAAACCCAATTGTACCAAGTCAATCGAACCAATTTTGGTGCGGATTAAACGCAAAGTTGGAAAACCAACCGCAGCCGTCATACGACGCACTTGGCGGTTGCGACCTTCACAAATTGAAATTTCAATCCACGAAGTAGGTACAGAAGCACGGAAACGTACAGGAGGATCACGCTCCCACAACCATTCAGGCTCATCAACTTTATACGCTTGCGCAGGCAAAGTTATTCCATCTTTCAGTTCCACGCCTTTACGCAATTGTGCCAAGGCATCTTCAGTGACATCACCATCGACTTGAACCAAATAGGTTTTGTATTTTTTATTGGCTGGATTGGTAATAAACTGATTCAAGCCGCCATGATCAGTCAAGAATACCAAGCCTTCCGAATCCATATCTAAACGCCCAGCTAAACGTAAGTCTGGATCATCAACAAAAGCCGACATGGTGAGATGTTTTTCATCTTCACGGAATTGAGAGAGAACGTCATATGGCTTGTTCAGGATGACGATTTTCATAAGAAATGCTTCTTTAAATTCAACAAATTGGGGAAATTGAGAGGATTTAAAAGGAAAAACGGGCGATTTCCAATTAAATCGCAAATACAGTGCGTTTGAGATGGGTCTATTATGCGATAAGAATAGGGGAAAGTATTGCTTATTGATAAATATTTTTTTGGTGTGCTTGCCAAAATGAGCAGCAGTATCACAACGATTAAAAACTAGAAAGCTAAGCGCTAAAAAGCCCTACAATCTGAAATTGAGGGCTAATCTAGCTTACATATTTTTATAGACAGTATCTCGCCGATCAACATCTAGGACTAATACAAGAACCTTATCGTCAATAACTTGGTACACCAATCTATATCCTACAGATTTAAGCTTTAATTTATAAAGATCAGAAGATCCACGTAACTTATTTTTAGGTATCTTGGGAAAATCTAAGATTGCTTCCAATTTTTTAATAAATTGTTCAGCAATTTGTGGATTTAGTTTATCAAACTTCTTCAGAGCTGCGTCTGCGAACTCTAGCTCGTAGGTCATTAATAGATACCTTTACTGTTTCTGTAGTATCAACTTGTTCAGCCAGTTTTATAAGCTCTCGATCTTCAATTAAGTCCATCATTTCTTCATATAACTCAGCAGGAACACAGTAAAAAGCAGGGGTATTTCTATTTAGAATAGCGACAGCTTCACCAAATCCTTCATTGACGACTTTCATTGGGTTTTCTTTAAGCTTTGAAACACTAGCCACAAATCGACTGTGAATAATGTTATTCATTAGCATCACTCCACAATATGTACAGACAATATAATCAATTTAAAGACCTGATACAAGTCCTGTTAATAGGTCTATAAAGATGCTATTACGAAATGAAAGCTAATGAATACAAATGACCGTCTTTCCTCGATTAAGCCGTATTAAACGCTGGACAAGCAATCTTCTACTTAATCAAATATTGGAATAAAGAAGACAGCTTTTACAAACTTGGCATCACAGCCAATAACATACTTCCCTGATACTACTGCTCGCTTTATGCCGAATTAGTCCAAAATCAACCCGCTTGGCAGATTGAAAGTACAGAAATTGGCTAGGCACTTATAGTGAAAAGAACTTAAGATGAAATAAGTGTATATATTTTTAGGATCATGAGTTCATTAATGAAAATTTACCAAGTTGATGCTTTCAGCCATGAATTGTTTAAAGGCAATCCCGCCGCCGTGCTTGTGAGTAAAACATGGTTAGCAGATGATTTAATGCAAAATATCGCATTGGAAAATAATCTGTCCGAAACCGCTTTTGTCAAAATGATAGATGCAGAAAACTTTGAAATCCGCTGGTTTACCCCCACAACAGAAGTCGATTTTTGCGGACATGCCACACTTGCCAGCAGCTTTGTTTTATTTAAGGATTATACAGAGGCAAAGACAATTCAATTTCATGTGAAAAATTTGGGGATTTTTACAGTTCAGCAACAGCAAGATGGCAAAATTTGCATGAATTTCCCGATACGTGCTGCCCAACAAGTTGAAGATTATCCCGATATTTTACGCCAAGCTTTGACTAAACCATTTAAAAATGTCTATATCAATGCGCAAGCTTATATTGTGGAATATGAATCGGTACAAGATGTGCTAGATGAACAGCCGAATCTTGAATTATTAAAACAATTGGGACAATTGCGTACAGCTATCACAGCACAGTCGAGTGTTGATGTAGCGATTACTGCTTCTGCAAATGCACAGTATGACTGCGTATCACGATATTTCGCACCTGCTATGGGCATTGCAGAAGACCCTGTTACAGGCTCAATTCATACTGCAATTGCACCACTTTGGGCAGAAAAATTGCAGCAAACTGAACTTGTGGCTTATCAGGCTTCAGCCCGAGGTGGCGTACTGTATTGCAAAATTTTACCTAATGATCGCATCGAAATTTCAGGTTATGCACAGCTATATTTGCAGGGCGAAATCATGATTTAAACATGCACAGCATTAGACCTTGTATCTTGGAGATGAAGCTGAGATGAGAGAAGTCTGCTAGATTTTTTTCTTGGTTTTAACTTACATCATTTGCAAATTTTTACTGTGGGTTTAATCGCAGCTTGGTATGCTGTTTGCGCTCAAGTTGAAAATTGCCATATTTCATGGCAAATCAAAAATAGAATGAAATTAATCGGGAAAAAGAAGTTGCTACGTTTTAAAACCCTCACTTTATCTTTATGTGTACTGGCATTCAATGGCGTGGTTTTCGCCCAGCCAGTTTTAGTAAAATCTCAGCAAGAAATACAAGAATATCAACTTGATAATGGCTTAAAAGTCATTTTGGCACCTAATCTTAAAGAAAATAAAGTCTTTATGAATATGGTGTATTTAACGGGTTCATTGAATGATCCACAAGGCAAAGGTGGTTTGGCACACTTGTTGGAACATTTGGCATTTAAAGGTACAGAAAATGTACCTGCCGAGGAATTTCAGCGCCGTTTAGATCAATATAGTTTAATGCACAATGCCAGCACCGACTATTACTCGACCAAATACACCAACATCATTCGTCCTGAAACTCGCGCAGTCAATGAGATGATTTATCTTGAAGCGGAACGCATGGATAAATTAGTCATGCAGGAAAAATATGTGCCTGCCGAAATTGCGATTGTAAAGCGTGAACGTGAAGTGCGGATGGATCAACCGTTTTCAGTCTTATTAGATCAGGTGTGGAAATCAGCCTATGGTAATCAATATTTCGGACGCTTACCCATTGGCGATTTAAACGAACTGCAATCCATTAAAATGCAGGAGTTAAATCAATTTTACCGCACATGGTACGCGCCTAATAATGCCATTTTAGTGATGACAGGTAAGTTTGATCAGGCAGCGGTGTTAAAACAAATTGATCAACATTTTAGTCCAATTGCTGCACGACAAATTCCCAAACAGGTACAGGTGCCACGATTAGACAGTAATAAAATTCAGCAACGTAATTTTGTGGTGCAAAAGGGCAGTCAACTGGCCAAGTTTAATCTGTATTTAAATGGCAATGACGAAAAGATCAAAACCGCTTTGGCGCTGTCACCTTATTTACATACGTTGCAACCGAGTGGGCATTTGTATCAAACACTGGTAGAAACAGGCAAAAGTACGATGGTGCAGTCCAGCACTTGGTTAGATCAAGATTTTAATTTGGTGCTGATGGGGGCTTTGTATGCACCCAATCATGATGCCAAGCAAGTACAAATTGGCTTGAACCAAAGCATCGAACAGGCAAAGAACTTTAATGATGCCGAGTTACAACGTGTGAAAAACTTGATTCAAAATCAGGCAGACAGTGTGATGAATGATGCGGTGGCTTTGGGTGGTCGCTTGAGTGATTATGCTGTGGCGTATCAGGGTGATTGGACACAATATTGGCGTGATTTGAATAGTATTCAACAGTTAAATGCAGATGAACTGAATCAGCGTTTAAAACAGTTTTTCACTGCAGAACATCGCATAATAGGCGATATTCAACCCACACCTGAAGATCAAAAACAGGCACTCACAGCAAAAAATAATCCAAATGTAGCAAAAACTTTAGACCAGCAAGATGCACCTGTTGCACCTTTGAAAGATGTGCAAAGTTATCAGCAAGAAGTGACAGACTATGTGCAAAAATCTAAACAAGCTTTGATTCAAAATGAAAAAAAGATTCAGCGTGGCAGCTTAAAAAATGGTGCCAAATATGCATTATTTCCAACTGCAACACGGGATGATAAAACTTATGCCACCATTTCGGTGAATTTTGGTACGGCACAATCATTATTTAAGCAGGGCGAAATTTTAGATTTAACCGCGTATTTGCTGCTGCGTGCATCTCAAGAGCATAGCTTGCAAGACATTGCCGATCAGTCGATTGCTGCAGGTGGTTCAGCATTTGCCCAAGCCGATGCCAATGCGATTCATATTCAAATTGTGGCAAAAAAAGAAAAGTTTAATGCTTTTTTTAACTTTGTTTTAGATGTCATGCAAAACCCAAGTTTTGAGCAAAGTCAGTTTGATTTAATTCGATCTCAAAGTTTATCCAGTTTAGAACGACCTTATACCGAGCCTGAAACTGTAGCAGCTTTGACTATGGCGCGTTTAATTGAAATTTACCCGCAAGGCGATTTACGCTATCACTTCGAGCCTGAATTTGCGAAGCAACAATTACAAGCTGCAACTCAAGCGCAGGTGCAGCAGTTATATCGTCAATTTTTTGCTATGAATCATGCGCATATTGCCATTACAGGTGAGTTTGATCCGAAACAAATCAAAAAAACTTTAACCCAGCGTTTAGGACAATCACGCAATACGGAAGCATATCAACGCTTAGATTCAGCCTATACGGCATATCCTGCGAAAAAGTTGCATGTATTGGCAGAACAGCGCGAATTTGGCAGTTATCAAAGTTTATTGACCTTACCTTTGGGTGTGAATCATCCTGACACACCTGCCATGATGGTGCTGAGTTATATTTTGGGCGAATCGCAATTGTCTTCACGTTTGGCACAAGAACTACGTGAAAAAAATGCATTGGTTTATGGTTTTAGTAGTGGTTTGAGTTTAAGTGAATTTGAACAATCGGGTGCGCTCAGTATTTCTGCGCAATACAGTGCAGGCAAGTCGGCTCAAGTGTCACAGGCGGTGCATAAAGTGTTGCAGGATTTGCGCCGTGATGGTGTCAGCTTGCAAGAAGTTGAAGCTGCAAAAGCCGATATTTTGAAAAAACGTGTGACTGCCTTAGAAGATGAACGCAGTATCCACCGTATGTTGGTACCGCAATTAGAACAAGGTCGTGATTTACGTTACCGTGAGCGACGTGATCAAGCGTTAGCAAAACTCAGCAAAGCCGATGTAGATGCTGTGATTCAGAAATATTTACGCTTAGAACATTTGCTTGAAGTAGCCGCCGATCAATATGGTCAAGCCAATGTTGAGGTGCTGCCGTTAAAGCCGCAGTCTAAATAAAGATTCAATTTAATTTTGAGCAGATACAAAAAACGCATCCATGTTGATGCGTTTTTTGTCTTCAAGTTTGCTATCTATGCTCAATTGGCTAAAGCTTTATAAACGATAAAACTGTTTGGCATTATGATGAAACACTTGCTGCAAAGCATTTGGATGATAGGCCGCAACAATATCACTAGTCGCATCAATTAAATTGACCAAAGACGTGCTCACTCGATCTATTGGAAAATTGGAAGCAAACATCAACCGATATATTCCAAAGCTTTGTAAGGCATGCTGAATCAGTGGTGCAGTTAAATCTATAATTTCCTGTTTTGAGGCTTCACGTTTTTGCAAGTGAAATTGATGACCTAAAACAGGCATAAATAACCCTGAAATTTTGCTGTAAACATTTGGACAGTGTGCCAACTCGGCAATATCTTCTTGCCAACGAAACAGAATGTTTTCCCGTGCTGTTTTGGTCACGCCTGTATGTGTGCCAACTTGCCCGAACAGCCCTGCAGGTGTGCCCAAATGGTCAAGTACAATAGAGGTTTCTGGAAATTGTTTAGCCAGCGCCAAGACATCGCCCAATTGGGTCGAATACGTCCATGCATCAAAACTTAAATTATATTGCGCTAAAGCTTCAAAACCTTTTAGAAACTTTTTGTTCCGATATAAATGTGGTTCGTCTGCCCAAGAGAAAATCCCGCGATCTTCATGCACGGCTGCCATTTTACGAATTCCACGGAAATGCGGAGAGGCTTTGTGATGTAATTTTAGAATTTTCTTAAAATTAGAATCGCGCGGGTCTGCAGTGGCGACAATCGCGCCCAAAGCCAAACCATTATTTTTAAAATCCAGACTTTCTATAAATTCGGTTTCACCAACTACACCTTTGCCTTTATGGTTGTGCCAATTGGCTTCAATATGCACAACTTTTTCAGCCGTATAAAAACCTAAGTCGCGGGCATAATGCTCAGGTAAATAGGGCGATGTGACGTGCTCGGTGCGTCCCAAAGTTTCAGTGAGTGTTTTCGGTTTTATCAGGCGGATGGTTTTATCTAGTAAATTGGGATGCTTGCCCAAAAGCTTAACAGCAAGTCGTGCGCTGTGTGGCGTGTTATACGGATCCCACTGATGAATATGTGCATCAATGAGTGCAAATCCTAGATTCTGCATAATGATCCTGTTTTTATGACGCTATTATTTCACTATTCAAAGCCATCATGTTACAAAAGGGAAGGGTTATTTACCGAAATCTACAAGTTTGAAAATTAGCCGCAATAAAAAAGCCCCGTAGGGCTTTGTTTATATGCAAAATTAATGATCGTGCGAGTGGTCGTGATCATGTTTATGGGTATGAAATTCTTCGTTGTGACGGAAGCGCAAATAGTTTTCAAACTGTTCGCAATATTCATCATAGTTATCTTCAAGCATCATTTGAAATTGCTGCAAGATATATGACATAACTTGGTCTTTGGCATCGCGCATTTCATTGCCATCTTTAAAATTATTGGCTGCCACCCAAGTATTAAAACGTGCAGTAGCAAATAACATGGCAGCACTCACCTGACCACGAATTTCGGCAGGTTTTACTGTGGAGCCTTTTTCAAAATGACAGAAGCCATTGGCCTGTTTAATAAATTCATCGGCACGTTCAAAAAAAGCCGCATTTAATGCTTCTTCTTCGGTTACATCGGTTGCTTCAATCTTTTGAACCATGAATTTTTCCTAAGCTAAAAATCTGAATGTTTCATTATAGGCAAAGCCTTGCAGAAACAAAACCTTTGCCTTAAGCTAAAAATAGCCTAAGCAAAATTGGAGTGGTTGATGCAAGATGCGATTGCGGTACAAAGTTTAAAAAGCGACATTGCTTTATTACGTCAAAATATTTGGCCACCCGTGCAACTTGCCCATGTTGAAGGCTTGCCGATTTATTATGGAACACGCGCAGAAGTAGCAGAATACTATAAACAATGGACAGGGTTGATTGAACGTGCACAGGATTTATTTCAGCCTTTTATGCAAGATGCAGTCATTGATGCGGTGCATTTACCCAGTCATTTGAACTTGCCCTTATTTTATTTTCATGTCGATCGGATTCGAGTGAATAAAACCCGCGCCAAAGAATCGAAAACTTTTCGGGGGATTGCCAGCCTGATCGAAAAATGTGGGCAATTTGAACCGCAGGAAATTCAGCTCATGCAGCGTTGGTTAGACAGTGATGACAATGCAGCACTGGTGGCACATCGTGAGTTTATTGATTTGCGTACTTATGTGTTTCAGCATGGGCAAAGTGACTACACGCGCACCCGTTTTTATGTGAATGGTATTGTGTTAAGTGTTGAACCGCATTTTGAACTGGTCGATGCGCGCGATAAGCCACGTAAGCAGCGCAGTGACAGCTATCAAGACCCTTTAGCGGATAACCAAACATGGAAAGTGTTTGGTAAATATCGTTAAGCTTTTAGAAAGTTTGGAATTTGCAGATTAAATACTAATCTAAGATATAAAAAATAAGCTCAAAATGAAATGCATCTCTGTTGAGCTTAAAGGTGATCATTGATTGATGATCAAACTTTAACTACGACCAAAAAGGCTGACTTTCAGCAAACTGCTGTAAATCCTGTTCGATCTGTATGGAAATATGACGCTCTTCAGACGCAATCCATCCCAATACAAACCATGTTTTCGGTTCCGCTTGGGTATGGCTTTCGAATAAACCTTGTGCCACCATCAAATCATTAAAATGTCCTAAAGTTTCCTGTAATGGTTTTAGAGTTTTTAAATATGTTTTGACATCATCTTCTGCAAATAAACTGCTCACAAATTCTACGGTATAGCGTAAGCGTTTCACACGCTTACGCGTGCGGTGTTTAGAGTCCACATCTAAGGTTTGGAAATGACCTGCATCATCACAAATTTGTTGATGCATTTTCTGCAAGCGTTTACGTAACACTTTTTTCAATGGTTTTGATTCTGCATCTGTAACCGCTGCCGAATGTGCAAAACTCATGAGTTGTAACAGTAATAAGGTTGTGGTCGGTGAACGGAAAATCGCCTCAATCGCAATATTTTCAGATGCTGCAGGTGGTAGCTCGGTAATAGGTGAGCCTGCGTTTTCAAGTTGTGGAATCAGACTTTCACGCAAAGCATCTTGATCGCGGGTCGAACCTAACTGCTGAAAAAGGGTAGCCGATTGACTTTCCCAATTGTGATTTGCCAACGCATCATATTCAGCAAAGATTTTGAAGGCGCTGCGTAAACGTCGAATGGCAACACGCGCTTGATGCACATGCCCACTGGCATAATCTTGACTGGCAATCGCAGTTGCATTTGGCAGCAAGTGTGCCAAACAATTCTGGGTAATTTGCGCCAACAACTCATGCATATTTTCGGGGTGTTGCAATTGCAAGGTACTTTGCTGCTGTACAGGAATCATGGTTTCATTGTTATACAGCATATTGCCACGCTGCGATTTACTGCGTGTGTCGAGCCATAAATGATATTTTTTAATCCACGGCTGAATATAGGCAATTAAGTCTGCAATTTCACCTTGTTTCAGTTCAAACTCAACTTCGTAAATTTCAACCGAATTTTTGCTTTGGCGGATTTCACCTAAATCAAAAGCAA
Organism: Acinetobacter sp. SCLZS86; assembly: GCF_021560715.1. NCBI lineage: Bacteria > Pseudomonadati > Pseudomonadota > Gammaproteobacteria > Moraxellales > Moraxellaceae > Acinetobacter > Acinetobacter sp. SCLZS86. Next base: position 1,903,656 of record NZ_CP090864.1, on the reverse strand, counting down.
CTTCAATTTGGCTGTTTTTATAATGTGCCAATTGGCTGTAACGTAAAACATCGGTTTCAAACTGCAGGGTTAAATCGACTTCTGAACCATCCAAGGCTTTTTTTAAAATCTTTCGAGCTTGTTTATGATTTTCATAATATGCCAAATCACATAATTCAGGTGCATCATGTCCTAACTCATGTTCAAGCTCAAAGCGTTCATAATGTTGTAGACTAGGGGCTTTTAATGTTTGTCGCCAAATATCCCCCTCTAAACGCTGACGCAGGGCAATGCGTTGCTTGGCTAAGTGCTGATCAGGACTATCATAATATTTAGCCCATAAACGTTGTTGTTGAACCAGTTTGTTCTTTTTAAATGCTATTTCGAATGCCGCACGATAATTATGCGGAATTTGAAATTTCAACTCTATTTCAGACATCGGGAATTCCCTCGATGAAAAAAGATACGTTCTCTTTACTATAGTGTAAATCTATAAATGAACAAGGGGAGAACTATCAACAAAAGCATGAAAAAGAAAATAATTTGTATTCAGTTTTTAACTCAAAGCAGCCGAATGAATATTCAAAAGGCTGCCGTTGTATTGCAGTATTTTTAGCGAGTGTTTTGAGGATATTAAGGATACTTATTTTAAGAATTTACGGCTCACCATAAATTGTTCAGTCGCTTCCAATAAACGCTGTGCATACACTTCCTGTTTTGCTGTTAGCCAACCCAAAACAAACCAGTCGCTCGCTTCCAATTCAGTTTGTTGAATATATGCTGCAGAGGATGCCAACACTTGATATTCTTGAGCTGCAATCTGAGCATCATTCAAAGCTTTACTATATTTCTGCAAATTTTTTACATCATAAATATTCGTCAAAATTGGGAAGCTGAATTTTAGCTCCTGAATACGCAAAGCCAGTTGATCTAAACTTTCAAAATCGTGAATATCACTGTGCTGTAATTGTTCATGTAACTGCTTATATTGCTGTTGCAATGTGTTTTGTGCGGCAGTTTTTAAGTCTAAACCCGAGTGATCGCTCGCGGCTAAACTAAACATCAATAATTCTAAATAGTGATGCACATTTTGCGTTGAACGGACTAAATTGACCAATTTTTCTTGGGCGTATAGGGTATCTTTTTTTAGATTTTCTGCAGTCGTCGGGTTTTGTAAAAACGCGCCGAGTGTGGCTTGCATGTGTTCTAAATGCTGCAAGTGATCAAAATGTTGTTTAAATGCTGCAATTTGCATGGCCCATTTGTCGCCTAATTGCTTCGACCAATCTTTAAATAAGCACAATGTTAGTTGTAAATGCTGCAAAGCGAACTGTGCCTGATCAAGATGACTTTGCTCGGCAACTTGTGCAGAAATTGCGGCAATATTGGGCAATAAATGCTGTAATTGTTGAGCAATTAACAGGCGTAAATTTTGGTCTGCATGATCTTTTTTACTGAATTGAAATTCTTTGCTCTGAGCCGCAGGGCTGACTTTTTGCTTCACCGAAAGCAAATGTCCAATTTCAGCTTTATTGCGTACATCTAACCATAAATGAAATTTTTTCACCCACTCAAAACTAAAAGCCAGTAATTGCTGAATTGAACCTTTTTTCAGTTCAAATTCAACCTCATGTACTTCAACTTCGGCATCTGCACAACGAATGTGGCCCACATCTAAACTGATTTCAATATCAGTATCTCCAACGCTCATCAGTCGTGAGGTACGTTGAATATCAGTTTCAAACTGTAGTTTTAACTGATCCCAATTTTGCCCCAAAGCTTGATTTAGCAATTGTTGTGCTTCGGGAATACTTTGATAAATTTGCAGATCAAGTTGTGGTGGGGTATCTGGAGTTTCAATTGGTGCAAGCGGATGGTTATGTTCAAAACTATGAAAATGACTTTGACCTGCCGCTTTTAAAGTTTGTACCCATAGCTCACCTTCTAAACGCAGTCTTAACGCCGTGCCATGATGTGCCAAGCTGTGTGTAGATGTATCAAAATAGCGTGCTTTTAAAGGAATTTGAGTTGATTTTTTCGGGTCTAAAGTTTTGAGTAGTGCAGTGCGACGTGCGACTGGAATTTGAAATTTTAATTCAACTTCGACCATGAAAAATATCCTGAACGTAAAGCATGTAGTGCCAAAGCAATGGCAAACAAATTGGTATTATAAATTTGTGAAAATTGCAGAACCAAGGTTTTGCAAAAGTGCGTTTGATTGTAACCAAAATATGTCAAGAAGTAAGACTTGACCTTGGCTTTTTAGTGTTTGGTTTTTATTTTGGCTTAGTTTAAAGTGTCATTGAGCGTAGCAAAAATAATTCAAATTTATAAACATCAGGATGATGAACATGAACGCAGCATTAAAGCCCGAATTTGAGCCAACTCCAGAGTCCAAGTTTGAATCGCCAATTCAGGATTATTCAACATTTTACCGTTTTTATTTAACTGAACACCGCAACATCATGAGTCGTCGTTTGCACGTTGTTGGCAGCAGTATTGGTTTATATTGTGTCAGCAAAGCCATAAGACAGAAAAAAGCCAAATATATACTGTATGGTTTGATGGCAGGCTATGCCTGTGCATGGGTTGGACATTTTATCTTTGAAAAAAATAAACCTGCCAGTTTTAAACAACCTGTGTATAGTTTTATTTCAGATTGGCGGATGTTTGCCGATGTTTTGCGTGGTCATTTAAGTTTACAAGATCGCGCTAAAGATAAAATTCCAAGTTGAATTGAGTGCTTAGTTATACCGTTTAGGCAAAAAGTAGACGATATGTGATTATTTTCATAAAAAATGTTTAAATAAAATTAATTTTTTGTTGAAATGATAGAGTGAATATTCTAATAATGTGTCATCAAATTTATTGATAAAAGTTTGTGACTTTCCAAGCCTAGAGTGACCTTTCTCTAGGCTTTTTTTATGCGAAAAATTATATTCAGAATGGTGTTAAATCAGAAATCATTCATCTTTAAGCAAGAATATAGAGTAAGTAGATTACTGAGAGAGAAGTATGAAAAAAATATAGACACATGATCATTTGTCGCACCCCCACATGTGCTCTGGCACAAATGATCATGTGTCTAAATGGGTAACATAAATATGTCGTTATTCGCTGTAGTCACCCATATGGATTTTAAGATCCATATCTTATTGAACTGGTTACAGTTCTTGTTTTGCGCAGTTCAATTAAAGCTAAATCTAGCTTTTAGCGCTATCACTGGAATTTGGTATTTTTAAGTTTTTGACTCAATAAAACCCAAACAAAATAGAAGCTTATTGAGCCCCTATAAAAAAACTTGCTAAGCCTGAGGTTCTGACGCATGTCGCTTGAATATGTAATAATGCAGACCTTGTATTATTTGTGGCTGAGATTATGCGCGGTTTATATCTGATTACCAATGATGATCCTATCGAACTGCTTTTGGCAAAACTAGAAGGGGCGATGGCAACTTATGAAGTCGCGGTGTTGCAATATCGCCGTAAAAATGTGCCTCAAGCTCAGCAGGCATACGAAATCGAATATATGAAATCGATGTGTGATCAATACAAAGTGCCATTTGTGATTAATGATGATCTTGAAACTGCAGTGAAATATGGTGTTGGTGTGCATTTGGGTCAAGAGGATGGCTCTATTGTTGAAGCAGTTGCACGCTTACCTCAAGATGTATTGATTGGTCGCAGTTGTAATAACTCGATTGAATTGGCAGAACAAGCCATTGCCGATGGTGCAAACTACGTGGCTTTTGGCGCAGTCTATGCAACTGAAACCAAACCAGAGGCAAGTACACTCACATTAGACACACTTACACAGGCGAAGCAACAACTCAATGTACCAATTTGCGCGATTGGTGGTTTAACTGTTGAAAACAGTCAGGCAGTCATTGATGCAGGTGCCGATTTATGTGCAGTGATAAGTGATATATTAGGACGTCCGATGCATACTGTTGCACAGCGTGTTTATGATTGGTCTGCACTTTTCAAAGCAGAAGCTTAAAGCAGACAGCTAATTTTTTTTATTTTTTTAAGTTGAGTGCCTCCATGAGCTTATCTCCAAAGCAAGAACAATTGTTTAAACAAGCCAATAAACATATACCTGGTGGGGTGAATTCACCTGTACGCGCATTTAACGGGGTAGGTGGTACCCCTGTATTTATTGAAAAAGCCAAAGGTGCTTATTTGTACGATGTCGATGGCAAACGCTATGTTGACTATGTAGGTTCTTGGGGGCCAATGATTTTAGGCCATGCCCATCCTGCCATTATTCAGGCGGTGCAAGCTGCAGCTGAAGATGGTTTGAGTTTTGGTGCGCCAACAGTGCATGAAACGACTTTGGCCGATATTATTTGTGAAATTATGCCTTCCATTGAATTGGTTCGTATGACTAACTCAGGTACAGAAGCAACCATGACTGCAATTCGTTTAGCGCGTGGTTATACAGGCCGTGACAAAATCGTTAAGTTTGAAGGTTGTTATCATGGACACTCAGATTCGCTGTTGGTCAAAGCAGGTTCTGGCCTTCTAACCAGCGGCGAAGGTGAAGCAACTTCTGCAGGTGTTCCTGCTGATTTTGCCAAACACACGCTGACTTTGCCCTATAACGATATCGCCACCTTAAAAGAATGTTTTGCAAAGTTTGGTGCTGAAATTGCAGGGGTGATTGTTGAACCTGTTGCGGGCAACATGAACTTGGTTAAACCGATTGATGGTTTCTTGCAAGCAATTCGTAATGTCTGTGATGAACACGGTTCAGTCTTTATTATTGATGAAGTGATGACTGGTTTCCGTGTTGGCTTGGGCGGTGCTCAGGCACATTATAATGTTAAACCAGACTTGACCACGCTTGGTAAAATTATTGGTGCAGGCTTACCAGTAGGTGCATTTGGTGGTAAACGCGAAATCATGGAATGTATTGCGCCATTAGGTAAAGTGTATCAAGCAGGTACTTTGTCGGGTAACCCATTGGCGATGCGTGCGGGAATTGAAATGTTTAAACATTTGCGCGCCGAAGGTTTTTATGAAAACTTAACTGCGAAACTGGAAAAATTGTTGGCAGGCTTACAAGCTGCGGCAGATGAAGCAGGTATCCCATTCAAGACGCAACAAGTCGGTGCGATGTTTGGTTTGTATTTTACTGACCAAGATGACATCACCAGTTTTGATTCTATGCTGAAATGCGATGTCGATGCTTTCCGTAAATTCTTCCACGGAATGTTGCAACGTGGTGTGAACTTGGCACCATCTGCTTTTGAGGCGGGCTTTATTTCATCTGCGCATAGTGATGAAGATATTGCCTATACCATTCAAGCTGCAAAAGAAACATTTGCGGAAATGAAGGCGTAATTTGACCTCTGCTTAACCCTCTCCTAAAAGGCATAGATATCACCACAATATCTATGCTTTAGGTTAAATTGAAGAGCATGCTCTTCAATTTAATATCAAAGGCTTAGATCAGGGTCTTGTTAAACACTAAAATAGCCAGATCAAACTAAATATGAATCCTCTTGCTTCACTTGCTCCCGCCATCAAAGATATAGCTTCAGAACAGCTTTGTTGTGCAACTACCTTGCACTATGATTTCATTGTATTTTTCTATCCAAATTTTCAAAAACCTTTAAAACGGTATCTTAAAAAATATTTATGCAACAAAACCTCCTCCATGCTATAAAACCCACATTTCTAAAAGCAGACTGATTTAAAATTCGGCAGATTGTCTGATTCAGCAAAGCAAATCGGGAAATTCATCTGGTATTGATGTATTTTGCATTGTAATTCTGTGTCAGGCTTTTTATTATTGCCGCCTTATTTTCACGATCAGGCCTGGAATTGAAATTGAGTAATTTTCTAAGCGAACACCTGATTCATCGTGACGATGAGTTTATGGTAATCCATAAACCCGCTGGTATACTCACCGTTCCAGGTAAAACAGCAGATTTGCAAGATTGTGTGATCAGTCGTCTGGTTAAAATTGAACCACGCATTTTGCTGATTCATCGTTTAGATCGTGATACTTCGGGTATTTTGGTATTTGCTTTAAGCAAATGGGCGCAAAAACAAATTTCGCGTCAGTTTCAAGAACGCCAAACCGATAAAACCTATCAGGCATTGGTAGCAGGGCAACTACAAGGTGAAGGCACTGTAGATGTGCCAGTGGTCTACGATCCTGCACATCCACCATTACACATTGCCGATGCAACCCATAACAAACCTGCGTTAACGCATTGGCGCGCATTGGAGCAATTTGAATTGCAAGGGCAAATCGTGACTCGTGTGCAACTGACGCCGATTACTGGTCGTTCGCATCAACTGCGAGTACACATGCAATATTTAGGTCATCCAATTATTGGTGATACTTTGTATGCCACGCCCGAACAGCAACAACTCATGCCTCGTTTGTGTTTACATGCAGCAGAATTAAGTTTTCTGCATCCACAAACTGAGCAACGTGTACAGTTTACTTGCCCAGTCCCATTTTAAGCGAAAAAGATTACGCAAAGCCTGTGCTTTAGGCTCTCTTTTTAGTGCTCTTTGTGTCAAAATATATTGCTATACGCCCTGAATTTTTGCTCAAATACTCAGCAGGTTTTGCGCAAAAATTTATACGTCCTAACTTCTAAATAAAGGTGGAAAAATTGCAGCAGTTTGCTATTGGTCAACGTTGGTTATCAGACACAGAAACGGAATTAGGACTTGGTGTTCTGATTGATGTAGATGAGCGATCGGTCAGCATTTTATTCCCTAAAAGTGATGAAACCCGTGTCTATGCACGCAATAACGCACCTTTATCGCGTATCATTTTTAATGTAAATGATGAAGTTCAAGACCAAGAAGGCAATGTGTGGACGGTTGAATCTGTCGAAGACCGCCATGGCGTATTGCGTTATAACGTAGTGCGCCATTTGCAAGACGGCAGTGAAGAAAAGAAGTCACTGAATGAAACTCGTATTGGCGCCAGTATCCAACTCTCAAAACCGTTAGACCGCTTGCTTGCCAGCCAAATTGATTATAAAGAATGGTACGACCTGCGTATTGAAGCCTTGTTGATGCAAGCCAATATGCAAAGCAGTCCGCTGCGTGGTTTGGTTGGTTCGCGCGTAGGTTTGATTCCACATCAACTTTATATTGCACATGAAGTCGGTAAGCGTTTTGCGCCACGTGTCTTATTGGCAGATGAAGTTGGTTTAGGTAAAACCATTGAAGCAGGTTTGATCATCCATCAGCAACTCAAAACAGGACGTGCGGAACGTATCCTGATTTTGGTACCTGATTCGCTGCAATATCAGTGGATGATTGAAATGCGTCGCCGTTTCAATCTGCAATTCTCTTTGTTTGATTTAACCCGTACGGCATCTATTAAAGAACACGATCCTGACCTGAATCCATTCTTGACCGAACAATGCATCATTGCTTCAGTCGATTTAATGATTGACCACGATGACTTACGCGAACAAGCCCTAGAAGCAGGTTTTGATTTGCTGGTGGTCGATGAAGCGCATCACTTAATGTGGAGCGAAGAAGAAGGTGGTAATGACCGTTATGATCTGGTCGAAGAATTAGCCGAACAAACCGCAGGGGTGTTATTGCTTACAGCAACGCCTGAGCAACTGGGTGTAGAAAGCCATTTTGCGCGTTTACGTTTACTCGACCCGCAACGTTTTAGTTCACTAGACCGTTTCTTGGATGAAGAAGCGCAATATCAACATACGGCAAAAATTGCCGAAGTCTTAATGTCCGATGCCGCATTGGAAGAAAGCCATTTGGCTGCACTAGAAGGCTTATTGGGACATCGCATTGAAGATCACCCTGAGCAGCGTTTCCGTGCCATTCACGAATTATTAGACCGTCATGGTACAGGGCGTATTTTGTTCCGTAACACGCGTGAAGCAATTCAGGGCTTCCCAGGTCGTGATTGTCAGCCTGCGCCATTACCTGCACCAGAAAACTGGTCTAAAGATGGCAAGTTGCGTGAACAAATGTGGCCAGAAGAAGCACAGCTCGATGGCAGTTGGATGGAAACTGACCCGCGTGTAATGTGGCTCATGGAGCGTTTACGTAGTGATTTAAAACACAAAAAAGTGCTTTTAATTGCGCGTAGCGGTCCTGTGGTAGAGGCTCTTGAAAATGCGCTCCGCCTACATGCAGGCATTCGTACCGCCATGTTCCATGAGGGCATGAGCTTGTTAGAACGTGATCAAGCGGCAGCATATTTCGCAGAAGATTCTTATGGTGCACAAATTTTATTGTGTTCGGAAATTGGTTCCGAAGGGCGTAACTTCCAGTTTGCATCAGACCTGATTTTGTTTGACTTACCTGCCAATCCCGACGTGTTAGAACAACGTATCGGTCGTTTAGACCGTATTGGTCAAGAAAACCGTATTCAAATTCATGTGCCGTATTTGGTGGGGACTGCGCAAGAGCGTATGTTCCGTTGGTATAACGAAGCACTCAATATTTTTAGCAATATTTCACCCACTGCACAAACCTTGCAGGAAAATTTTATTGTCGATTTAAAACACTGCTTACTTGCAGATTTGGGACAACAGTTTGAAGATTTGCTGGAAGCAGTCAGTGTGCAGCGTGAAGCTTTGGAAGCAGAACTTCAAGCGGGTCGAGATCGTTTGTTGGAATACAACTCTTGCCGTCCTGTGGTGGCGCAGGAAATTGTACAAGCTTTAGAAGATTACGACGACAATACCACGTTGCCTATGTTTATGAAGCGCTTTATGGCCTCGACCAATATTGACTTCGATGAACAAAGCAATGGCACGGTGATTATTAAACCAACTGATCAAATGCAAGTGCAAGGTTTGACCTTAGACGAAGAAGGCATGACCGCGACGTTCTATCGGGATCAGGCGCAAATTCGTGAAGATGCACAGTATTTGACCCTAGAGCATCCATTCACAGAAAGCGTGATGGAAATGATCAATACACAAGGTTTTGGTAGCACCAACGTTGCGGTATTAAAATCTGCCGCTTTGCCACAAGGTTCTGTGTTACTAGAAGTTTGGTTTAAGGTGGATGTCATTGCACCGAAAGCGCTGAACTTACCGTCCAGCTTGCCGCAGCAACTGATTCGTGTCTTGCTGAGCGAAAAAGGTCAAGATTTATCGCAAAAAATAGCACCTGAAATTTTAAAACCATATTTACATCATTTAGATGGTAACAGTTGCCGCCAAGTGGTGAAAGCACGTCGTGATGTGATTGAAACACGTTATAAACAGGCTTTGGAATCGGCTAAAACAGCATTGCCTGAATTTAAGCTACAAGCCAAAGATGTATATAGCAAAAAATGGCAATATGAGATTGACCGTTTAAGCTATTTGAAACAATTTAACCCAAGTATTCGTGAAGATGAAATTACACGTTTACAGAAATTGCAAAAAGAAGGTGTGGCATTATTAGATGGTTTGTCGGTCACGCCTGAAGCGATTCAGGTGATGGTGGTGGTAAAGCCATAAAGAGTGCATTCAATTACAGGTGTCTAGTCGGTGTATTTGTATTGAGTCAGTTTTAATCAATCACTTTTTTAAATATTTGGCATCTTCTAAATTGCATGGTTTAAGTTGGGTATTGTGCCTCATTTTTACGGAGCAATTTAGCGGGTGCTTTTTTAATATCGCAATAAAAATGTTGTGCGAGATTTTTTACATAACAGACTTAAACAAAGTAGCAATCAGTGCTTATGTGTCATTAAAATGACTCATAATTTATCTTTTTCAGCATTCTGGTCATTTGCAAAACTTAGTTGTATGCGTAGTTTAAGGGCTGTTGATCTTTTATCTATGATTGATGTGCCAAGTGTTGAATTTGTAAGCGCTTACGCATAGATCAAGTCACAGACCCGATATTCTTCTTTTAAGTGTATTTTAAATGACTAAAGCTGCAATTCATTTTACCCATGCTAATGGTATTCCTTCTGCCAGTTATCAAAAGTTTTTTCAATGTTTTGAAGCAGATTATCATTTAAAGGCAATTCCACTGATTGGTATGCAAGCAGAATTTCCTGTGACCTATAAGTGGACCTATTTGATTAATCAAGTGATTCAGGACATTGAGCAGCAGTTTCCAAAGCAACAAGTGATTGGTTTAGGGCATTCTTTTGGTTCATTATTAACCCTGATGTGTGCCTATCAGCGTCCAGATTTATTTTCTCAATTGATTATTATGGATCCACCTTTTGTGATTGGATCGAAGTCGGCATTATTTGAAATTTTACAAAAATTTAAACTGAAATATGTAGATCAACTCACACCTGCCGCCGTGACCATGAAGCGTCGAGATCATTGGGCTAGCCATGCAGAAGCCTATCAAGCTATGCGGCATAACCGTTTATTTAAAAAATTTGATGCACAATGTTTTGAAGATTATTTTGCCAGCGGCATACAAGTCGACGCACAAAGAGGTGGTGTGACTTTAACAATTCCAAAACGGGTAGAAGCTGAAATTTTTAGAACCGTACCTGCATGGTGGTGGCGCACACCACGCAAAGCCCCAGATGTACCTGTGCATTTAATTACAGCAAGGCATAGCCCATTTTATTTGCAAGGTTTACCGCAAGGCATGCAAAAAACTTATGGAATTGAGTTTAGTGTGGTCGAGGGAGGACACATGTTTCCTTTGGAGAATCCTGAAACCACAGCAACATATGTGCAGAAATTAATTCAAAAACAACACGGTTAATAGCAAAGTCTAGCAATTAAATGCTTAAACGCGCGTGACCTGATTCAGGAAAATCGTCCGATTTATCCTGTGTTATGTTAACGAATTTTGGCATCATCCAAATGACGTGCACCTTCTAAAATCATACGAATCATAATCATGGTTTGTTCGGCAGTTTCTTTACGTTCAGTCGCAGGCATGTCTATGACTTTCGCGCCCATATTAAATACGAGTTGTGTAATGGCTTTTGCGACAATGTCGGGATGTGCCAATTTACTGTTATTTAAACGTTCCAAACGAATTAAATCATCCTGCAATTCTTGCTGAAAATAATTCAACTGGCGCTCAACAGCAAGTTTATAAGAGGTTGAACCTGTATAACCTTCACGCAGTAACAGACTTAAATTGCCCTCATCGGTATCTAGTTGTTCAATAAATACCTCAACAGAACTGCGAATAATGCTGTTTTGTTTTGTTGCTTTTAAACGTGCTTCATGCAGAATTTGACGCAACACCACACCTGCACGATCAATCAGTTCAATCGCAAGTTCATCGATATCTTTAAAATGACGATAAAAACTGTTTGGTGCGATGCCTGCTTCACGTGCAACTTCACGCAAACTTAAAGATGCGATACTTTTTTGTGGGCCAATTAAATTTAATGCTGCCTGAAATAACTCTTGTTTTGTAATTGTGGCTTTACGCCCAACCGTACGCACGACAAGAGGCTCACGAACCGTTTCTGATTCTGGAAAAGTCACATCATGGTTTGTTTTCATGGCAGGCTGAGTCATATTTTCAATAATTTATAAGCTTAGAGGCATTATAGCGGTTGCGCCAGTACTTGTGAAACGATTAGAAACAATACAGATGTATATACAAATATATATACATGTGTATAATAATTAAAATTTCATCGTGTGGTGCTGAATCATGCAGCTAACTGAAAAAAGAAAATCACCCTTATCCAGTATTGCTTCGGCAGTCTTAGATCCTTATGCAGCAAACTTCTGGTTGCAAAAAATTAATCCATTATGGTCGGTGAATCAGTCACTCGGCAAAATTGTGAAAATAGATACTGCTGCACAAGGTGTGGTGAGCTTTACTTTGCAATTCAATAATAAATTCCAAGTTGGTGCAGCAGGGCAGCATCATCCTGTTTATGTGACCATTCAGGGCGTGCGCTATGAGCGAACCTATAGTTTGACTCAGCTTGATGCACAACACGTTCTGTTGACAGTGAAAAAAGTTGATCAGGGCAAAGTCAGCACTTGGTTGGTTGAGCAAGCCAAAGTTGGCGATACTTTGGAGTTTGGTACGCCTTATGGTGATATGCAATTGCCTGTACAAGTTCAGCCTTTAATTCTATTGGCAGCGGGTAGTGGTATCACACCGATGTATAGTTTGCTACAGGATATGGCGAAATCTGGTCGTCTTGGGAGCACTCCAGTAATTTTAATGTATTGGGTAAAAACCTTTACAGACGCAGCATTTAAAGCGCAATTTGAAGCTTGGGCACAGCAATATCCAAACTTTAAATTTCAAGTGTTTTATACCCAAGAGCCGAGTGTGGCACACAGCCGTTTAAATGCAGAACATTTACAAGACTTAGCACAAATTGAGCAAAGTGCAGTGTTTGCTTGTGGTCCATCGGGTTTTACCACCCAAGTTGAACAAATATTTACACAGGCGGCTTTACTTAAAACAGAAGCCTTTAGCATGACGCCTGTATTAAGTGACGATGTTGGTTTGGTACAAGTTACACTGACCCAATCGAAAAAGATTGTCACCATTCCAAAAGGTAAATCTATTTTAGAAAGTCTGGAACAGCAAAATATTAAACCTAAATACGGCTGCCGCATGGGTATTTGCCATAAATGCGTATGCAACAAGGCCGAAGGTGCAACTAAAAACTTGGTTGATGGGGTTCAAAATAGCGAACCGAATAACCAATTGAAAATATGCGTCAATTCAGCACAAACCGATTTAATTATTGATTTATAAATGAGTTACGATTATGAATATGCCAGTAAAAATAGAATATTTTCGCAATCCTAAAAACCGTGAACTTACACAATTTGAATTAGACGAGCTTGCCCGTGAATTAGACGCCATCAAACAAGAAGTTTTGGATGATATTGGTGAAAAAGATGCCAAATACATCCGCCGTGTTTATTCAACCATTCGTTATAGCTCAATCGCAGGTCGTACCTTATTGTTCGCAGGATGGTTTCCGCCAGCATGGGTTTTGGGTACAGGCTTGTTAGGCTTTGCCAAAATTATGGAAAACATGGAGTTAGGTCATAATGTCATGCACGGTCAATATGACTGGATGAATGACCCTAAATTCAATGGTGCAAGTTATGAATGGGATACGGTAGGTACTTCAGACAACTGGCGTCAAACCCATAACTTTAAACACCATACTTATACCAATATTAAAGGTATGGATGATGATATTGGCTATGGTTTGGTGCGTTTGTTCCCCGAACAGCGTTGGAGATCAGGCTATTTATTGCAACCTTTATACAGTATTCCATTCTGCTTATTGTTCCAATGGGGTGTCGCAATTCAGAATTTAGAAATCGGTAAAATTTTGAATGGTCGCAAAAGCAAAGCCCAAGCTAAAAAAGAATGGCAACCTATGCAGAAGAAAATCGGAAAACAATTGTTTAAAGATTATGTGTTCTTTCCATTGATTGCAGGCCCTGCGGCTTTACCAGTGTTTACAGGTAATTTGGTTGCGAATGGGATTCGCAATATTTGGACATTCAGTATAATTTTCTGCGGCCACTTTACTAAGGATGTAGAAGTATTTCCGAAGTCTGTGATGCAAAACGAAAGCCGTGGTCACTGGTATATGCGTCAAATTCGTGGTTCATCGAATCTTACAGGTTCTGAAGCATTCCACATTTTGACAGGGCATTTAAGCCACCAAATTGAACACCATTTGTACCCAGACATTCCAGCACGCCGCTACCGTAAAATGGCGCCAAAAGTACAAGCGGTGTGTGAAAAATATGGCTTGAACTACAACAATGCGAGCTTAGTCAAACAGTACGGTAGTGTGCTTAAACGTATTGTGAAATATGCTTTTCCGTTTAAGAAATAAGTGACTTACAAATGAGTTGTTTAGTACGAATAGATTAAGTGATTGATCTTGGTTTAAAACTATACTTCTATTTTGAATTAGAGGTGATGCTGTAAAGTGTCACCTTTTTTATTGCTTTAGGTGTTGTAGTCGTTATTTTTATGCTGAATCATCAGCTATTTTATTAAGATAAAACTCTATTTTTATTTTCTATTCTGGGTATAAAAAAGTAATCACCATAGGCGGCATCTGCTACATGTAACTTAAAAAACCCACAATTCAAATTGTGGTTTTATTATATCATTCATCAAAATCAGGCCCGTTTTTTATAAGCTACAATTTCAGGTAATGAATGATCACTACCCACCATATAAGAATAAGTCGCCAAACTCAGCATGGCTTCATCTTCATCACTATTGCCATAAGCATAAATAGCTGCATAATTTTCTAAATCGTATTGTTCTAAAATGCGTATTTTCTTTTGTTCCTGACTGCAATCAGGTGTTGAATATCGCCCTGTAAATTGTAGATTTTTAATTTCTGTTTCAGTACAAAGCAAATCGACATTTAACTGCTGACAAATATATTGCAAATAAATATCCACACTTGCAGAAACAACCACCACCTCATCTCCATTGAATTGATGCTGCTTTAATTGTTGTAATAGTTGTGGGTTAAGATCATGTATTAAATCTACTGCGTAGCGCTGTGCAAGTGCTAATATTTCAGCTGTATTTGCATCTTTAAACATAGCATTAAACAATTTAGGGCGCATGGAATGTGCAGGATAGACTTTTAAATAGTAAGCCTGAATCCAAGGCAAGGTTTTTAAACCTTGCTTAAAAATATGCCGCTTAGATAAAGCATAGAAAATAAACCCTGTAAAACTGTCTTTGCAGCACAGGGTTCCATCAAAATCAAATAGGGCTAGATTTTTATATTTTTGGCTTTTTGCATGCATGTTTTATAACGTCCATTGACTCGCGTAGCAAACCAATTGGTGTTGTAATCTCGACTCAGTTTAGGCCCTGAAATGACCACTTGCGGCATCATGGCATAAAATGGCTCTTTGCCCGTTTGCGCTTTATAGAGTTTTGTGACCGCCAAATAAGTTGCAGTGTCTTCAAATTTCTTTTCTTTTTCTTTTTTTAGGTCTGCACGAATTTGTCGTGGGGTGACTAAAATATTATGTTTGGAAAAAACGGCAATTAATTCACGTTCAGATTCACTCTTTGCATTACGCACGCTACCATCTTTAGTGTAAAGCAGCAAATCACCATCTAAATCTAATTCTGCTTCGGTTAAATCATTCAGCATACTTTGGAATGCTGCATTGCGGCTCGAATACATGCCAGAGTTATAATCAGCAAAGCGGTATAGCGGTTGATCGTAATCGGCAGGATACATCATTAAACGATGAATCCCGTAATATAATCCGCCATATTGAGTGTATAGATCGCTGCGTAACTCTGCGATGTTACCGCTTTGGCGTTTATGCTCTTTGGCATAGCTAATATGTACTTGCATCGAGCCTAAAGTAGTAATTGGATTAAGTTTTTCGCCAATATTTTGTCCAAACAGTTTGGCAGCACCTGTTAGCGCAGACACATGATAATGTTTGGCCATATAGTCAAAAATTTCACGATACAATTCATCTAATTCACGTTCGGTTTTTACCCGACGCATTTGGCTTAAATAGTTATCTTCAGGGCTTGGGTGGTTTTTTAGTACATCCTGAAAATAGCCTGCGACCGTACCGCCAATCGCTTCGCCCAATTTATCTTTAAACTTCTCATCCAAACGGTCTTGTACTTCTTTAACTGCTTTTTCGCCCAGACCATAGACTTGAGGGTCGGCTACAAAGTTTGATTCCTGATCCACCACGGCAATAATGGTACACATATTTTCTTTGGTTTGTGGAATGCCTAATTGCTCTGAAATATCGTAAATATCTTTTGCCCAAGAACTACGCTCACTGACCCGATTCGGAATAAGTTTGCGGATTTGTTCTGCTTCAAGGGTTGGCTCATTGTCCTTAGACCACCAAGCGCTATCTCCACATGCAGCCAAGCTGAGTGATAAAACCAGCACGCTGAAGGATTTCATCAAAGAATTGAATACAGTGTCTTTCATAGATAAGGAAAACTCGTTCCAAAAGGATGAGCCCAAAGGGCAGATGCAGTATACTATGCCAATCGTTAAAGTTAAGAATATATATGTATATTGGTCCCTATCAACTGTCAAATAATTTGATCGTTGCCCCGATGGCAGGCGTCACAGATAGACCGTTTCGTTCCCTGTGCAAGTACTTTGGTGCAGGGCATGCGGTCAGTGAAATGATGACTTCTGATAAAACTTTGCGCCTGAGTAAAAAGAGTCTCTATCGTGCCAATTTTGATGGGGAGCTTGCACCAATTTCCGCACAAATTGCTGGTTCAGACCCGCATGATTTAGCTGAAGCCGCACGTTATCAAGTCGCTAATGGAGCGCAAATTGTTGACATTAACATGGGATGTCCTGCTAAAAAAGTCTGCAATAAATTGGCAGGTTCAGCTTTATTGCAAGATGAAGATTTGGTGGCGCGCATTTTAGATACCGTTGTTGCTGCGGTAGATGTGCCTGTCACACTCAAAACCCGTTTAGGTTTTTTGAATGGGCAAGAAAATATTTTACGAGTTGCCAAACGCGCAGAACAAGCAGGCATTGCGGCCTTAGCATTACATGGCCGAACTCGCGAAGATATGTATTTAAACACAGCGCGCTATTCACTGATTAAAGAAGTGAAAAGTATGCTCAATATTCCTGTGATTGCCAATGGTGATATTGATAGTCCTGAAAAAGCCAAATACGTCTTAGACTTTACAGGGGCAGATGCAATTATGATTGGGCGTGCAGCACAGGGACGTCCGTGGATTTTTCGGGAAATCGCACATTATTTAGCAACGGGTGAGCTGTTAGCAGCACCGAGCATTGCAGAAGTTCAAAAAGTATTACTCGGACATTTAGCTGAGCTGTATGAGTTCTATGGCGAATATTCAGGTTGTCGTATTTCACGTAAACATATTGCGTGGTACACCAAAGGTTTACATTCCAGTAATGAATTCCGTCAAAATATGTATCGAGTGGAAACCACAGCAGAACAATATAAAGTAGTAGAAGATTACTTTAATCAGTTACTTGCGCATGGTGAAATTATGAGTGATGTGCAGGTTGAAACCTTGAACTTGTTAGACACAAAGTAATCGCATGCAAATATATGCTTTAGCTTGTTTGGAACTAAATAAAAACTCAACTGTGATACACAGTTGAGTTTGCTGTGCCTAAACTTAGCGTGCGTGAATCATTTCCAAAACCAACTGATTAATTAAATCTGCTGCTTCTAGTTCACGAATCTGACTCACATTACTACCAGCCCAAAACGGAGCATAACCTTGTTCACCTTGTGTAACGGCTGCTGCATGCAACTGTTTTGCAAGATCATAGGTATACGGATAGGCGGGCACAGTTAAACGATCTGGTGTATCTATCTGTGTATGCCAATGATTAATTAAACCACGGGCAGGGCGTCCAGAAATACTGTCGGTCATTTGAGTAATGTTTTGCTGAAATAAAGCTTGTCGATAAGCTGGATTGGCGTTCGAGCTTTTACATTGTACAAAAGCTGTACCCATTTGTACTGCAGAGGCGCCCAAGTTTAGCATTGACTGTGCTTGCTGACCATTCATAATGCCACCGGCTGCAACTACTGGCAGGGTACAATGTTCACGAATCAGTTGTACTAAATCGCTGGTTTTAATTGCACTATCAAAAGTTTGGTTAAAGATACCCCGATGTCCACCTGCTTCGATGCCTTGCGCAATAATAATATCAATTCCAGCTGCTTCAATCGCCTGGGCTTCGGCTAAGTTAGTTGCTGAAACCATGGTAATGATCCCTGCATCTTTTAAAGCCTGAATTTGATGTGCATGTGGAATCCCGAAGTGAAAACTGACCGCTTGCGGTTTTGTTTCTAGTACAAGATCTAAATATCCATCATGATCTTTAAAACTTGGATAAATACAATTCAGTTGCCTTGGTACGGTTGCGCCATAGCGTTCAAAGATTGGCTCAAAATATGCAATCCACGCTTGTGCAGCGACTTCATCTAATGGGCTTGTTTCATGGCAGAAGAAATTGGTTTGAAATGGAAAATCGGTCAACTCTTGAGTGCGTAAAATTTGCTCACGTGCAGCATCGACCGTATTTGCACCTAAACCAAGTGAGCCCAAACCACCTTGATTAGAAACCTCGGCTGCAAGTTCGGGAGTAGAAACACCAGCCATTGGAGCAAGAAAAATAGGATGCTTTATATTCAGTTGTTCTAATAAGGTCATATTATTTACTCCATGTTTTTATCTACTTTGCCCAACTCTAGATTAATTGGCAAATCATATACGTCATTTACTTATGAAATATTAAGATGAGCAATATCATAAAATTTGCAGAGGCTTTCAGGCATAATAAGCTTGATGTATGAATTGATGAGTAAATTAATGAAGCCTTTCGTTTATAGCAGTTTGCTTGTAGTGTGTGGATTAATTGCGTGTAGCAATCCACAGGAAACTCAAGTAAAAATTGATCCAAAGCAATATCAGGTTGAGGATGCGACTGCATTGCAGCAACGTATAGATGCTTTAAATGCCAAATTGGCGCAAGACTTCAAACAATTTAAGCAAGTGGAAAGCATCGCATTTGCACATCAATTCCCTTTAGATGTGAACAATTTACAAACTTTGAATCAGCATTTGGTCGCCAGTACAGCATTAAAGCCGACTAAAATTGCTTATTGCGATATGATGAATGGTTATTTTGCTGAGTTATATCGCTTAGGACATTACAATCTAGATTTACTTAAAGATGTAAAATTAGCGCGTGCAGAGCAGGAAAATTTGGTTGCAAATTTTGACAATGCCGAATCTTATTATGATTTTATTTTGAATCGTTATACCAGTTACCGCCAAGTCCAACAGACCATGGGTTATGGTTGTAATTTAAAAGCTGCATTGTAATTTCGGTAGGATTTGGGTGTATTGTTTAAATCGTGTTAAATAAAAACTCCTGAGACATCCTCAGGAGTTTTTGTTTTAAAGAATAAAATTATTGTTGTGCTTTTTCTTTCACGTTTGCAGCACCTTGTTCAACTGCACCTGCAGTCGCAGCAGTTGCATCTTTAGTGGCTTGTACAGTCGCATCAGCTGCATTTTCTGTCGCAGTTGCAACACTGTGTACGGCATTTTCAGTTGCTTGCGCTGCATTATCTACAGCTGTTGCTGTAGCAGCAGCAGCTTCATGAGTTGCATCTTCAGCATCATGTGCAGCTTGAGCTGCAGCGTTTTCTAAGTGTTCACCCGTAGTTGCACCTGTTTCTGGTGCTTTTTCTTTTGCACAACCTACAAGTGCTACAGTAGCAGCAAGACCTAAAGCAATAAGTAGTTTATTCATTATCATGTGTCCTTTATTTACATCCACTTAAGATGGGATATAGCGAATATAACCAAAAAAAAATCAAGTTGAAGCTAAAAATTGTTCAAATAATGTAATGGGTTTAGATATTTTTTTGTTGTGTAGATTAGAACGATAAATTAGAGAAAAATATGCCGATGCGATCCATTTTTTCTGATAAGGTGAAATCTTAAGAATGGTTACAGTTTTTATTGTACAGTAATGCCATTCTGTAAGATTGGGATTGTAAAATGCTTAAAAAAGGGATTTATCAACATTATAAAGGGCAGTTGTATCAAGTACTGCATGTGGCAACACACAGTGAAACTCAAGAGAAATTGGTGGTTTATCAATGCTTATATGGCGATTATTCTATTTGGGTCAGACCACTTGATATGTTCACGGAGAGTATTACTTTGGATGACGACCGTGAACAGGAACGCTTTAAATTGATTCAGGAAGTGCATTAATATTTGAAGTCATTTACCTATTTAAAATGATCCAATCTATTTTTAGATTGGATCGTTCAATGTGGATGCTCAAAGTTTAATAAGATCAATTATTGAATGGAAATACGGTTAAAGCTTAAATCGTATGCTAAATATTTACTCACAAAAGCTGCTTTATCACTGCGTCTTAATAAGTTGTCGTAAATAAATTGTGGTACAGGATGGAATAAATCCCCAGAGCCATTTTCGTAAAATATTTTTAAATAACGTGAAGATGCACTGTATGTCCAGGATGTCACGGCAAGTGTTTTACCCATAAGCAACTCCTTTATTTTTTATATTATTTTTCACAGAATAATTCTGCTTATTTTGAACATAAGTGAAGTGCTTACTAAAAAGTATTACAGAATTGTAACTTTTGAATATAAGTTTTTTGCGCAACCTAAACGTGCCAAAAACGACAAAACTATTATGAAGCGAAATAAAACACCACATTTAGGATGTGGTGTTTATGCTTTGCACGTGAATAGTCATTCATTTAAATAAAATGATTGAAAGACTAGATTTTATAGATGACGACATTGATCTTCTTTGTCACCAGAAACACGGTTTGTGCCGCCAGTCGGTTTTACGCGGTTATCTTCACATTCTAAATTGCCATTCACGCGGTTATTTTTTACAACGATTGAGCCTGAATTATCTTTAAGTTGAATATTGCCATTTACACGGTTTGACGTGAGTTGGATGTTACGCCCATCTTCGAGTTGGATATTGCCATCAATGCGGTTGGCATGTGCATTAACCTGACTAAAGTTTCCTTTAGATTCTAAATTGCCATCAATCGTACTATTTTTAATTGCCGTATGTGAGTTGGAATGCAACATTAGGTTGCCCTTAATAGTCACATGATCAAGAACACATTGTTTATGCACTTTGACATTATCATCAATAGTTCGATTTTTAATGCTGCCATTACAGTTGAAATCAGCTAAAGCTGGCACTGAAAATGCTATTAATGTTGAAAGTAAAAATAATTTTTTCATAGAACAGCCCTCAAAAATAAATCTCATAACTGTTACCGGTACAGATTCGATTGTAGTGTTGTAATGTTTTTACATTTTCTATTCTAGAGATGAAATATGAATAAATAAGGTAGAAAAGGGTGATGTTCTGATTAAAAAAAACCACGCAAAATATGCGTGGTTTTTTTTAGTGGTCTAATCTAAAACTTAGATTTTACCTACTAGGTCGATAGATGGTGCTAAAGTTGCATCACCTTCTTTCCATTTAGCTGGGCATACTTCACCTGGGTGAGTGTGAACGTACTGAGCTGCTTTAACTTTACGAAGAAGTTCTTGAGCATCACGGCCGATACCACCAGCATTAATTTCGATGATTTGGATTTTGCCTTCTGGATCGATAACGAAAGTACCACGATCAGCAAGACCATCAGCTTCGATTAATACTTCAAAGTTTTTAGAAAGCGTCCAAGTTGGGTCGCCAACCATTACGTATTGAATTTTTTTGATTTCTTCTGAAGAATCGTGCCAAGCTTTATGCGTGAAATGAGTGTCAGTAGAAACTGCATAGATTTCAACGCCTAATTTTTGGAATTCTGCGTAGTTGTCTGCAAGGTCACCAAGCTCAGTAGGGCAAACGAATGTAAAGTCAGCTGGATAGAAGAATACAACAGACCATTTGCCTTTAAGGTCAGCTTCAGTTACTTCAATGAATTGACCGTTGTGGTATGCATTTGCTTTAAATGGTTTAACTTCAGTATTAATTAAGCTCATCATTGTCTCCATGATTAAGGTTTGTATTTCGTTAGCAATAGAGTATCTAATTTTGTTTTATTGCTGAAATGGTATTTTTACATTACTAGCATCGGAAAAACAAATGACTATGTAAAAAGCGTACACTTTCATCACAGCATTATTGAGACTTTATTAGGCCTTAAAATGATGATGATTGAATGACAACCTATTTTTCAGGTTCAAATACAACCCATTTCAAGCAATTGGTGAACATACATCTATATGGGGATGCTATTTTGAAATTCAAGGGGGGATTTAAAACTTTTTAAATACGCATTCTAAATCACTGTTCTTTCGCTTAAAGGCATTACAGCGTAAAATACGCGTTTGTGTTTTGGTTAGGAAGCGTATTCTGTGCAGAGTCATTTAAATGTAGACCACCTCGTTTTGGCGCGTGATCGTCATCGTTTAAATCGACTACGAAAAGGCAAAGATGCCAATCCAAAGCAATATCAGGAATTATTTGAAAAATCTAATTTAAAAGTGTTGGAGCGTGCACAGCGCATTCCCAACATTAAGTTGAATCAAGATTTACCCGTGACTCAATCTGCCGAACAGTTGATTACTGCAATTCAGCAACATCAGGTCATTATTGTGGCGGGTGAAACAGGTTCAGGGAAAACTACACAGTTACCACAAATTGCAATGTTGGCAGGTCGTGGTTTAACGGGGTTAATTGGTCATACTCAGCCACGACGTCTTGCTGCGCGTAGTGTATCGCAGCGTATTGCCGAAGAAGTTGGCGAAAAGTTAGGTGAGTCCATCAGCTTTAAAGTTCGTTTTAATGAACAGGGTTCGCAAGATTCAATTGTCCGTTTAATGACCGATGGTATTTTGTTAGCAGAGCTTGCCAATGATCGTTATTTAAATAAATACGACACCATTATTATAGATGAAGCGCATGAGCGTTCTTTAAATATTGACTTCATTATGGGCTATTTAAAGCAACTTTTGCCGCGTCGCCCTGATCTAAAAGTCATCATCACCTCTGCAACTTTAGATGTGCAGCGTTTCAGTAATTACTTTAATGGCGCCCCTATTTTTGAGGTCGAAGGTCGCAGCTATCCTGTCGAAGTGCGTTATCGTCCAATTTCAGAATTAAGCATTGGCGGGAGTGATGATGATGAATTTGATGACTTTGAAGAAAACTTGCCACGCGCAGTGGTTCAAGCGGTAGAAGAATGCTTTGCCGATGCACATGAAAAAGGTCATCCCGAACATGCCGATATTCTTATTTTTGCTAGTACCGAACAGGAAATTCGGGAACTGCAAGAAACTTTACATAAACACGGGCCACGTCATACTGAAATTTTACCGTTATATGCACGTTTGGCTTTGGCGGAACAACAAAAAATCTTTAATCCTTCTGGTGGTGGACGTCGCATTATTATTGCCACCAACGTTGCTGAAACAGCACTTACTGTACCCAATATTCGCTATGTGATTGATAGCGGTTTTGCACGTATTTCACGTTATAACTACCGCTCACGGGTGCAGCGTTTACCGATTGAAGCAGTATCTCAGGCAGCAGCAAATCAGCGTAAAGGACGTTGTGGTCGTATTGCGCCTGGTGTCTGTATTCGCCTGTATTCTGAAGAAGATTTTTTAAGTCGCCCAGAGTTTACTGAACCTGAAATTAAACGCACCAACTTGGCATCGGTCATTTTACAAATGCAAAGTTTGGGCTTAGGCACGCTCGAAGATTTTGATTTTATTGAGCCGCCAGGTCATCGTTTAGTCAATGATGGGCGTAAACTGTTGATTGAACTCGGTGCGATGATTGAGAAGGGTAAAGCCCCTCTTCTAGATGGAGTGAGTAGCTCTGCTACACACGGGGATGACTCTAATCCCAATACTTCCGCTAAATCCAGCTCTAATAAAGGTGAGCTTCAAGGCAGCAGCTTAACCAAAATTGGTCAGCAAATGGCAAAAATGCCGATTGATCCACGATTGGCACGTATGATTTTAGGCGGTGCACATTTTGGGGTGTTAAATGAAGTCCTGATTATTGTGGCAGCATTGGCCGTACAAGACCCGCGTGAACGTCCTGCAGACAAACAAATGCAAGCCGATCAAAAACATGCACTGTTCCGTGAAGCAGATTCTGACTTTTTATTCTATTTAAAACTGTGGGAAACTTTGCACGAAAACCGTGATGGCATGAGTGAAAACAAACGTCGTACTTTTGCCCGTCAGCATTTTTTAAGTTGGTTGCGTTTACGTGAATGGAAGAAAACTCATGAACAATTGGTGGATTTGGCGCGTGGCTTAAAACTGTCGTTTAATGAGAAAAAAGCCAGTTATGAAAATCTGCATCGGGCGTTATTAACAGGGTTGCTTTCTTTTATTGCCAATAAAACCGATGAGCGCAATGTATTTATGGCGGTACGCCAACAAAAAGCACGAATTTTCCCTGCATCGACTTTGCATAAAACCAATACACCGTGGGTCATGGCATTTGAGATGGTAGAAACTTCGCAAGTGTATCTACGTACTTTGGCAAAAATTGAACCCGAATGGATTTTATTGGCCGCACGAGATTTGCTGAAGCATCACTATTTTGAACCACATTGGTCTAAAAAAGCAGGCGTGGTGAATGCCTATGATCAGATTTCGCTGTTTGGTCTAATTATCGAGCCGAAACGTCCTGTCAATTACGAAAAGGTCGATCAGGAAGCCGCCCATGAAATATTCTTACGTGATGCTTTAACCACAGGCAACTTGGGCATTACCCCACCATTTTTAAAACACAACCTGCTTAAACTGGAAGAAGTGGAACGGGTTGAAGATAAATTACGTCGTCGTGATTTAGTGGTTGATGAAGAAACTATTTATCAATTTTATGCCGCCAAAGTACCTGCAGAAGTTGCAAGCCGTCGTTCCTTTGAAGATTGGCGTGCCACAGTAGAGCCGCAAAATCCACGTTATTTATTTGTGGAAGATGATGCACTTTGGCTGAATGATCGTCCGACCACGCAGCAATTTCCTGACTATTTGCGTAATGGTGAGCTGCGCTTGGCGGCCAGTTACCGTTTTGACCCCAGCCATGATGAAGATGGCGCAACCGTTAAAATTCCAGTGCAAGCGTTGGCACAGGTCGATGAAAATATCTGGTCGTGGGGTGTTCTGGGTTGGCGTGAAAATTTAATTGAAGCCTTGCTCAAGACTTTGCCTAAAGATAAGCGTCGTCATTTGGTGCCTATTCCAGACACAGCTCGCAAACTGTTGCAACGCATTGATGCGGTAAATTTACGCGAGCACATTTTTAGCTTTTTGGCATTCCAGTTACGCGCAGAACAAATCACCGAAAAAGACTTTAGCTTTGAGCGAGTAGATGCGTATTTATTGCCGTTCATTAAAGTACTGGATGAAAAAGGGCGGGTGATTGAGCAAGGGCGTGATTTATCTGAATTAAAAGCGCGTTGCCGTACCGAAACTCACAGTCCAGTAAAACAGTTACACGGCGAATTCCAAACCTTCCCTGAACGATTTGTATTTGAAGCCTCGCAAAAAGTCACGGGCGTAGTGGTTAAGCAATATCAGGCGTTGGTACCAAGTAAAGCTTTTGCAGAACTTTCACAAAAAGATGAATCGGGTGTGGTGATTCAAACCTTTAATGATCAGCGCGAGGCGATTCATCAGCATCGTGAAGGGGTGATTCGTTTGCTGCATGTGCAATTAGGCGATTTATCACGGCAATTGAAAAAGCAAATTGCCAAACCATTGGCCTTGGCGTACTCACCTTTGGGTGATAAAGCACAACTTGAGCAAATGTTGATCTATGCGACCTTGCAAAGCATTATTTGTGACGTGCCAGTCAACTTGGAAGAGTTTCAAAACTTGCAGCTTGAGGTAAAAAAGACTTTTCTCAGTCATGGTCAAACCACGCTGCGTATCTTTAATGAAATTTATATTGCTTGGCAAGACATCCGCCGTCAGCTCCTTATGCTAGATGAAGCCGTGTTTGCCAAAAATATGGATGATATTGAAGATCAGCTGGACTTAATGCATCTGGCAGACTTTGTGTATAGCAAGCCTGTAGAGGTGTGGAGCGAATATCCGCGCTATTTGAAAGCGTTGTTATTACGTTTAGACCGCTTACCCAACAACTTGCAAAGAGACGATGCTGCCATCGCCCAAATTGACCCTTGGATGGACAAATTGTTTAAACACAAACAAGATGCCCGACTCAAGGAATTGTACTTTATGGTGGAAGAATTACGCATATCGCTGTTCTCTCAACCCATGAAAACCAAAATGCCAATTTCTGCAACTCGGCTGCAAAAAGTATGGGAAAAGCTTGGAATCAGTTAAGATATAAGTAATTTCTAGAAGGAGTTTTACATGGGCATTCGCATTACAGGTACTGGTCTTTATCATCCAGAAGATGTTATTACCAATGAAGAATTGGTCGAAAGTTTAAATGCTTATGTGGAACAGTATAATCAGCTCAATGCTGACAAAATTGCGGCAGGTGAGCTTGAAGAACGTCGTGGCTCTAGTGCTGATTTTATTGAAAAAGCCTCTGGGGTAAAACGTCGTTATGTAGCAGAAAAAACAGGTATTCTGGACATTAACCGTTTACGTCCAAATTTACGTGAACGTGGCGATGATGAAATTTCGCTACAAGCGGAATGGGGCGTAATTGCTGCAAAACAAGCCATGCAAAATGCAGGTGTCACCGCAGAAGATATTGATGTAGTGATTTTATCTTGCTCGAATTTGCAACGTGCTTATCCTGCGGTGGCGATTGAAATTCAAACTGCGCTCGGTATTCAGGGTTATGCCTATGACATGAACGTGGCGTGTTCTGCTGCGACTTTTGGCATTAAGCAAGCGCATGATGCGATTAAAGCAGGTGCGCGTCGCGTGTTGTTGGTGAATGTCGAAATTACCTCAGGTCATAACGATTTCCGATCACGCGACTGCCATTTTATTTTTGGTGATGTAGCAACTGCTTCAATTTTGGAAGAGACAGAAACCAAAGCAGGTTTTGAAATTTTGGACATGAACTTGTTCACTCAGTTTTCGAATAATATCCGCAATAACTTCGGTTTTTTAAACCTGAGTGAAAATGCAGATATTGACGACAAACGCTTCCATCAAGATGGTCGTAAAGTCTTTAAAGAGGTTTGCCCGTTAGTCGCTAAAATGATCACTGCGCAACTGGAAAAGAATCAAATTGCGCCAACCGAGGTGAAGCGTTTCTGGTTGCACCAAGCCAATGCCAGTATGAACGAACTGATTTTGAAATTGGTGGTCGGCAAAGAAGCAGCACAACCTGGTTTGGTGCCTATTATTTTAGATGAGTTCGCCAATACCTCATCGGCAGGGGTAATTATTGCCTTACACCGTACTGCACATGAAGTCGAGAATGGTGAATATGGTGTCTTGTGTTCATTTGGCGCAGGTTATTCAGTGGGCGCGATTTTGGTCCAAAAACGTGATGCTGAATAAGTTTTGCAAAATCGCATAAGATCAGCAAACACCTAAGTAAAGGTATTAAAAAGTTCCTTCTCCTTCGGGAGAAGGCTTGGATCATCTGCAATATTCTCTTCACACAGACTCATACAGAATAAAAACATCGAAAAACTTTATGAAAAATAATGCTTAGGTTAAGATGAAGCATCTTTTAATAGCCCTATTTTGAAAACCTATGCAACCATTTGTTCTATACAACTCAGAGCAACGAAAAAAAGTTGAATTTGTTCCGCGTAAAGAAGGACATATCGACATGTATGTCTGTGGTATGACGGTTTATGATTACTGTCATATAGGACATGCGCGGGTTATGGTTGCATTTGACTACATCATTCGCTTTTTGCGCAGTCAAGGTTGGAATGTGAAATATGTACGCAACATTACTGACATTGACGACAAAATTATTAAACGCGCCAATGAAAATGGCGAGAGTATTCAAGCTTTAACAGATCGTTTTATTCAAGCCATGAATGAAGATGCGGCAAGCTTAGGTTGCGTTGAACCTGATGCTGCGCCGCGTGCTACGGAATATATTGATCAAATGCAAAATATGATTGGTAATTTGGTCAATAAAGGGACGGCTTATCCTGCAAGTAATGGCGATGTTTATTTTCAGGTCGAAAAATTTGACAAATATGGCCGTCTTTCAGGCCGCAAGCTAGAAGACATGCAGGCAGGCGCGTCTGAGCGGGTTGATGTTGAAGTCGATAAAAACCATCCATTTGACTTTGTTTTGTGGAAACATGCCAAAGAAAATGAACCATCTTGGCCTTCACCGTGGGGCAATGGACGTCCAGGTTGGCACATTGAATGTTCTGCCATGTCTACTTGCTGCTTGGGCAATCATTTTGATATTCATGGTGGTGGTTCAGACTTGATGTTCCCACACCATGAAAATGAAATTGCTCAGTCTGAAGCATCAACAGGTGAACAATATGTAAATTATTGGATGCACGTTGGCTTTATTAATGTCGATGGCGAAAAAATGTCAAAGTCATTGGGTAACTTTTTCACCATTCGTGATGTGATGGAAAAGTTCCATCCTGAAGTGATTCGTTACTTTATTGTGTCATCGCATTATCGTAGCCCTGTAAACTTCTCAGATGTGGCCTTGAAAGAAGCTAAAACTGCTTTATCACGTTTCTATCACTCATTTAAGGCTTATCAACAAGCGTATGGTGCGAAAACGGTTGAGCAGTTAGATGAGGCATTGGTTGCGCGTTTTAATACTGCAATGCGTGATGACTTTAATACCGCCGAAGCAATTGCAGTGCTGTTTGATGTCAATAGAGAGCTAAACCGTGCGGTAAAAGAGCAGCAGGCAGATCAGGCAGCAGTGTATTACTCGACCTTGCGTCATTTGACCAATATTTTAGGTTTGGTACAGCATGATGTCGATGAATTCTTGAAGTCTGATATTGGTCAGGATGCTTTGGGTCTATCTGAACAAGCCATTGCAGACTTCATTCAGCAACGTCAGGATGCGAAAAAAGCCAAAGACTTCGCACGTGCCGATGAAATTCGTCAATCTTTGCTCGATCAAGGTGTAGTCTTGGAAGATACTCGTCAAGGTACGGTGTGGCGTCGTGCTGATTAATTGAGCACTTAGGAGCATAGAGAGTTGACAGTTGTATGAAATTCTCTATACTTCACTTCCATATTGCGGGAATAGCTCAGTTGGTAGAGCACAACCTTGCCAAGGTTGGGGTCGCGAGTTCGAGTCTCGTTTCCCGCTCCAAAATTTTAAAAAACGCTTATCAAAAGATAAGCGTTTTTTTATGCCTGTTAGTTATAGCTTGCTTGCAGCCAGCTTTTTAAATGGGTTTGATCCATAATTTTTAGAGCATTTTCGTTGAAATATGCTTCTGAGTTAGTTCTATCTTTAGCTTTATCTGCAACTTTGAATCAATAAAATAAATAGCCTAAGCTCAAATATGATTGTTTTTCATTTGAAACTCGAGTCAAAAAGCGAGTTAATTAAAACAGCATACAAAAATGCGTTAAAACAAAAAACACACGCAGAATCAAAGTGTAGAATTGCATAGATATGCTAAAATTGCGAAAATTAAATGTACTTCAATAAATCGCTTTTATTGAGGTATAGAAAACACTCAATTTAAGTTGGACGTTGAATGCCAAACATGTCAAATACCATTGATTTCCAATCTGTTGCCTTAGACACTTTAAGAATAGAAGAACAAGCATTACAAGTCTTGGCCACGCAAATTGATCAGCGTTTTAGCCGTGCCTGCGAAATTATGTTGCATTGTAAAGGGCGTGTTGTGGTCACAGGTATGGGAAAATCAGGTCATATTGGTCGTAAAATGGCTGCGACTTTTGCATCTACAGGTACGCCATCTTTCTTTATGCATCCGGGTGAAGCAGGGCATGGGGACTTGGGGATGTTGGTACGCGGTGATGTTTTAATTGCTATCTCCAATTCAGGCAAAAGTGATGAAATTATGATGTTGATGCCACTCATCAAACATCTAGAAGTTCCACTGATCACCATTAGCGGTGATGATCGTGGCCCAATGCCACAAAATGCCGATGTCGCTTTGACATTGGGCAATATTCAGGAAGCTTGTCCACTTGGCTTAGCACCCACCTCAAGTACGACTGCAACCTTAGCACTAGGCGATGCATTGGCTGTGGCGTTACTTGATGCACGCGGTTTTACTGCCGATGATTTTGCTCGCTCACATCCTGCGGGAGCTTTAGGTAAGCGGTTGTTATTGCATGTGAAACATTTAATGCATACAGGTACAGAATTACCTAAAGTTGCACCAGATACACCCATGAATAAAGTGTTATACGAAATTTCAAACAAGCGTCTAGGTTTAACCACAATTGTCGATGAAAATGATGTCTTGTTGGGCATTTTCACCGATGGTGACTTACGTCGTTTAATTGATAAGCAACAGGGCTTTGATGTGAATTTACAAGTTGGGCAAGTGATGACGCAACATCCTGCAACGATTTCACAAGAAGCACGTGCAGTTGAAGCCTTAGAACAATTACGAGACCGTAAAATCAATCAATTTGTAGTGGTGGATGATGCTAATAAAGTCATTGGTGTGATCAGTATGCATGACTTAATTCAAGCAGGGGTAAACTAAACAATGGCATCTTATATTTTATTAGAGCAAGCACGTCATATTGAAGCTTTGGTTTTAGATGTCGATGGAATTCTAAGTGATGGTTTTGTGACCTTAACCAACAGCGGGGATGAAATTAAATCATTCGATATTCGAGATGGTTTAGGCATGAAACTGGTACAACAAGCAGGCGTTAAAGTCATTATCATCACGGGTCGTAAAAGTCATATTGTAGAAAAACGCATGTCTGATTTAGGTGTAGATTTGGTCTACCAAGGACGTGAAGATAAAGGCACTGCATTGCAGGAAGCCTGCGACAAGTTGGGTTTATCACCAGCAGACTGTCTCTATATGGGTGATGACTGGCCTGATCTTTCTGCATTTTCGATTGCAGGTATGAAAGTCACAGTGCCAAATGGACATATTGAAGTGCGTCGTCGTGCCGATTTAGTCACTCAGGCCATGGGTGGGCGCGGTGCGGTACGTGAAATCTGCGATATGATTTTAACTGCCAAAGGTATGTACCAAAGCTTACTTGAAAAATATCTCAGCATCCCTCATTAATTAAGTCATACATTCAAAGGTTTGAGTTACAGCCCCACTTATGGATACTAAAGTTTTATACGTTACTGCGATTGCAATTGCAGCTGTAAGTGGTGGTTATTACTATTACAGCGGTAAAGGCAAAAAACTGGAAACTGACGCTGCCCGCTCTATGACTTATAGTGCAGAGCAAATTCATCTCACCCAAACAGATGAGCAGGGCAATTTATATGTGCGTGCACAAATTGACCGTTTAGAGCAAGACATGCAACAAAAAACCTCTAAGCTGGAAAATGTAAATGCATCAATGTATAAAGCGGGTGCGGTGGACGCCACTTTTTTCGCCAAACAGGCTCAAGGTTTTAATGACAATGAAAAGGTTGTGTTGTCAGATCAAGTGCTGGCAACCAAGTTACTCGCTCAAGGCAAACTGACGCTTGAAACAGTCGAGTTAAATGTGTTTCCTAAAACACGTGAAATCAGTACCGACAAACAAGTGACTGTACAATCTCCACAGGCTGATTTTATCAGTCAGGGTTTAAAAGCCAATTTAAATGACGGGCAATACGAATTTTTTAATATTCGAGGAAAGTATGAACCATAAATCTAAGCTTACAGCTCCTAAAGCGTTGATAAAACAAGCAGCACTTGTGGGCTTGGCCATGCTTTCATCGGCAGGTGCATGGGCAATTCCGTCAGACCGCAGTCAGCCTATTACTTTATTGGCAGACCGTGCGACCTTTAGTGAACGTACTGGCGTTACCACGTATACAGGCAATGTGGTGATTGAACAGGGCACCATGAAACTTCAGGCAGATTCGATTGTTGCTAATCTGAACAGTAAAAAAGAAATTAGTGTCATTACGGCAACGGGTAGACCTGCACAATTTCAGCAAAAAACCGATCCTGCTAAAGGTCTAGCAAAAGGCCAAGCACAAAAGATTGTTTACAATGCAGAAACAGGCATTATTACCTTATCGGGTGGTGCACTTTTAGAACAAGATGGTGCCAGTATTCGTGGTAATACATTGCGCTATAGCATGAACAAAGGTGATGTTGAAGCAATTGGTACACCAAATAAAACTGGTTCGGATGCGGGGCGTGTAAAAATTGTCATTCCACCCTCAAGCTCAAAATCATTTCCAGGAGCGCGTAATTAATGGATCAAATGAGCGCAACACAGGACAGCATACAGCACGGTCAGCAGACTTTGTGTATTAAGCATTTAGCCAAAAACTACAATAAACGCTGGGTGGTAAAAGACGTTTCGTTTCAAATGAAAAGTGGTGAAATTGTCGGATTACTTGGGCCCAATGGTGCGGGTAAAACCACCAGTTTTTACATGGTTGTAGGCTTGGTACGCATGGATAAAGGGGAAATCCATTTAGATCAATTGGATTTATCAGACCTTGCCATGCATGAGCGTGCGCGTAAGGGGATTGGCTATTTACCACAAGAAGCCTCTATTTTCAGAAAGTTGACCATCTCTGAAAATATCATGGCTATTTTAGAAACTCGCAAAGATTTAAATAAACAGCAACGTCAGCAGCGTTTATCAGAATTGCTAGCAGATTTTAAAATTACGCATATTAAAGATTCATTAGGGATGAGCGTGTCGGGTGGTGAACGCCGTCGCGCAGAAATTGCCCGTGCTTTAGCAGCTGACCCTAAATTTATGTTGTTAGATGAGCCTTTTGCAGGGGTTGATCCAATTTCTGTCGGTGATATTAAAGATATCATCCGCACCTTAAAAGATCGTAATATTGGCGTATTAATTACGGACCATAATGTCCGTGAAACTTTAGCTATTTGTGAACGTGCTTATATTGTCAGTGAAGGTTCAGTGATTGCCGAAGGTACACCGCAAGAAATTCTTGAAAATGAAATTGTACGTGAAGTTTATTTGGGAGAAGACTTTTTTGTTTAAAGCTTGAATGTTCTAACCGTTATTGGTTTTCGTATGCTTACTGCATAAGTTGCAGAACAGAAAGTCGTGTAAACATTATTTAACCTTCTATACCTTTGAGGATAGAAGGTTTTTTCATAGTGGTTATCAGTTGAAATACGCTATAACTCTAAATACGTTAGAGCGCTCAACACGTTATAATTATCAAGTTTTCATTGAACTGGTTGATTGATTTGGAGTGTTATGCCATTTACCATTGCTGCGCCCATCACTTTTGAAGAAGAAATTAAAAAAAGTCGATTTCAGGCAATTGCCGTGCCTGCAGATAATGAGCAAGCGGTAAAAACGTTTTTGGAACAACAGCGTGATCCATCTACCACACATCAATGTTGGGCATGGAAAATTGGGCATCAATTACGTTTTAATGACGATGGCGAACCGTCAGGTACGGCAGGGCGTCCCATTTTAGCCACGATTGAAGGCAATGAGTTGACCAATGTTTTGGTTTTGGTGAATCGCTGGTATGGTGGTATTAAATTGGGCACAGGCGGTTTGGTACGTGCCTATGGCGGTTGTGCAGGGCAATGTTTGGCTCTGGCAGAAAAAATAGAACTGATTGAGAAAAAGACCGTGCAATTTGCCTGCCATTTTAATGAGTGGGCAATTTTACAATACGAGCTGAATAGTCAGCAGATTGAGTACAGCGAAGACTACACCGCCGAAGGCGTGTTGGTAAAGGCATTAATACAAGTCCATCAAATAGAACCTTTAACACTAAAGCTACAAGATATTAGCCGAGGGCGTGAACAGCTCAAAATCCTTGAGGATGATCAAGATGACTGAAGCAAATTCACCTGACCCATTATCGAAATACCGTGAGCAGCATAAACACCGTTTAAATTACATGCCGTGGTTATATTGGTCATTAAAACCTAAACATCGTGCATGGGCAGAAGCTTGGCAGCAGGAATATCAAGCTTATTTAATGGCAATGGAAACGGTGGAGATTGGCAAAAACTGTTTTATTTCCCCTTTGGCACATATTTTTGCAGAGCCAGGACGTCAAATCAGGATTGGCGATAATACCTTTATTGCCGCCGATTGCACTTTGCATGGCCCTTTGGAAATTGGAAATGAAGTCGCGATTAATCATCATTGTATTTTAGATGGTGGCAGAGTCGGAATTAAGCTTCATGATCAGGTGCGTATCGCAGCTTATTGTCATTTATATGCGTTTGATCATGGCATGGCTTTAGATCAGCCGATTTATCAGCAAGCAGTGCGTTCACAAGGCATTGAAATTGGAAAGGATGTTTGGTTGGGTGCGCATGTTGGTGTTAAAGATGGGGTGAAGATTGCGGCACACGCAGTCGTTGGGATGAATAGCATGGTCACTAAAGATGTTCAGGAGCGGGAAATTGTGGCGGGAAATCCTGCCAAAATGATTCGTTATCGTGAATGAGTACGATGCAGCAAGGCTAAATCTTTAAACTTCATTACATTTTTTCATGTCACTGCAACACGAGTTGTGTTAAGTTAAAAATAACAACTAAAAAATAGCCTGCAAAAGGCAGTAAGAGAGGCAACAATGAAACGTGTAATTGCTTGTATTGATTCTTCGCCTTGTATTAATGCGCTTGCTGAAGCTGCTGCGTGGATTGCAACACAAACTCAACGTGAATTGGTGTTATTACAAGTTTTGGATTATTACCCCGCCAGTTATCATTTAGGGGAAATTAGTGGCGTAATTGGCTTTGAAAGTAATGCGATGTTACTCAAAGAATTAGCCGAGTTGGAACAAAAACAAAGTGAATTAGCACTCGACTATAGCAACAACTTATTGCAGCACATTTCCAATATGATTCAGGAAAAATTCGGCATTGTACCTACTCAAATTCAAGAAAAAGGCGACTTTTTAGAACAAAGCTTCAGTGTGTTGAATGAAGACGATATTGTGGTGATTGGACGCGTGGGCGAAAAATCTGCTGAACGGAACAAGGCTTTAGGGAGTAATGTTGAAAACTTTATTCGTGGTGCAAATTGTACCGTGATGACTGTGGGAGAGCATTTTAAAGCACCAACCCGCTTTATTTTTGCTTATGAATATTCCCCAACTTGCATCAAAATGATGAAGCGAATTGCACAAAGTGATTTGCTTAAATTACTGCAATGTCATTTGCTTTATGTGGGCGATCATCCTGAACTTTTAAATGAACCTGCAGATTTTTTAACAGCAGCGGGTTTAGATGTGGTGGTTGAATATCGTTATGGTGATGTAGCTGAAAATATTTTAGATTATCAACGTGAACATGGTATCCAATTGATTGTACTGGGGGCATTTAGCCACAGTAAAATCCATCAATTTTTCTTAGGCAGCATTACCACTAATATTTTCCGTAATTCAACTGTTCCTTTATTGGTGGCTAAGTAATAATCCTAAATGATTCAAAAAAGATCATTTCAAAAGATTGTTTAGTTGAACTGATGTAAATGCTTGCTGACTGTCCATTGTTATCCGCATAATTTGTGGATAACTGTATGGACAGTATATGTAAAATTATAATAAATAAAGTAAAATTGCATCAGGTTGTTTTTTAACCTTGTGTGGACTTTACTTTACAATCGCTAGAGCAAAGCCATCATGTCCTTTGCTGCCTACGGTTTGTAGTGCTGTACACGATAAAATTCGTGGATGATTTTGCATGGCTTTGAACATATCACGAATCCCTTGAATGCTTGGTTTGTGATTGTCTGGATTTAAAATTTCACCTGCACGAATGACATTGTCTAAAAAGATAATTGTGCCTGAGCGTGAAAGTTTAAGACTCAGCTCCAAATATTCAGGATAGCTTTGTTTGTCGGCATCAATAAAAATAAAATCAAAAGCTTCAGTATCTTCTGGTAGGGCTTTTAGAATATCTGCAGCACGACCAACTTTTAATTCAACCTTTTGTTTTAATTTAGCGCGGTCAATATTTTCCTGTCCCAAAGCGGCATGGGTATCACGTCCTTCAATCGTGAGTATATAACCATCTTCAGGCAGTGCGCGTGCCAGCCACATTGTGCTATAAGCTGCGAACGTACCCAATTCCAACACACGTTTGCATTGATTCATTTGAATGAGCATTTGCAGCAACATGCCCTGATTTGCCGCAACTGCAAGGTGATCTGGAAAACCTTTGGCATCGGTATTCTCTAAAGTTTGCGTCAAAATTGGGTCTTCGGGAATTAAATGTGATTCGATATAGTGATCGATATCCGTCCACATTTGTTGCATAGCGTGCTCACCTTTGTTGCGATGTGTGCATTGTAAACATTTCTGCTCAGAGTGCAATTTATTCACGGAATGGAGCAGGTGATAATTTATTTCGCAATAAAAAAAGAGGTCAATTTGACCTCTTTAAGAATTCATTTTAAACAACACTGAATTAGAAATTACACATAGATGAATGACGGCTTAAATCTGGTCCCCAAGTTCGATAACCCTGTGTATCAATATGAATTTGTCCTGAAGCGTATAAGCCTAAGCCCATGTTTAAACTTTGACCATGTTGGTGCCAAAACTGACATAATCTGTATTTGGTGCTTTCAATGTAGGCAAAGTCTCCGGCATTCGGGAATTCTGGCCCAATTCTAAAATCAATGGCTGAGTTAAATAAGTGACGTGAAGAATTTGCTCCACCTGCACATTGATTCAGTGGTAAATCTCGATAGACAGAAGTAACTTCAAAATCAGTTAAGACTTTAGAGGCGACTAAATATTTAAAAACACGCAAGGTAGGCACCTGATTTTGCCACAATTCACGACTTGGAATCATAAACTGCGAACGTCCACAGCGTTGCCAGTCACGTGCGGTACGCATTAATTCAAAACTTGGAATAATATTGCCAACACCATTATGTTCCAAGAAGCGTTCATATTCACGAACTTGGCGTAAATTGTCACTCACTGCCACCCATGCATTATACGAATAAGGCACAATTTTAGGTGCTGCCTGACGCTCGTAGGTGATTTTTTCTTGAGGAATGAAAATTCGTTTTCCATCGGGCGTGGTAATCGTTGTTGTTCTGTTTGGGGTTGAGCTACAAGCCACCAAGATAACGGGAACAATGCTGAACGAAGACAGCGCCTTGAAAAATTTCTTCATTAGGCAAATCAGATATTTATTTAAAGTGTCCGTATTCTAATCGAAAATGCGGGTAAAAATTTGAGAATATTGCAATCAAATGTGTGTTTTAGGTATAAAAAAAGATCAGCACAGAGCTGATCTTTTTCACAACAAGACGAATTTACTTTTCTAAGTATTGTAATTTGTCTGGTTTGCCATTCCATTCTTCGCGGTCAGCAGGTTGATCACCAATTTGTGTAATGTTTGGCCAAGTCTGTGAAAGTTCGGCATTTAGTTCGATAAATATTTCCTGACCTTCGGGTAACTCATCTTCAGAGAAAATAGCGTTGGCAGGACACTCGGGTTCACATAATGCACAGTCGATACATTCGTCTGGATTAATCACAAGGAAGTTCGGACCTTCGTAGAAGCAGTCTACAGGACAAACTTCAACGCAGTCTTGATATTTACATTTAATACAGTTTTCAGTGACAACAAATGTCATGGCGACAGCTACCTAACAATATGGTTCTAATTCAGAATAGTCTATTTTAGGCAAAAATCACCACAACTAACAATCGCTTTTACTGATATTTGATATAGACAGTGCTGCTAAATTTGATAAAAGGGGGATAAAACCATCAAAAAAACTTATAAATGAAAAAGACTCTCAATTAGAGAGTCTTTGTTTAGCTCAAATATTGTAGAAATAACAGCGGCTAAGCGTTCAATTGTTCCTTTAAAGCATACAATTGTTCTAGCGCTTGTCGTGGCGTTAAATTATCGACATCTATACTGCGTAATAACTCTAAAGCCGGTGATGGCTTTTCTACTTCGATTACACGTTCAATTACTTCAGGTTCAGATGAGCTTGTTGCTGGTGCAAATAGGTCATCTTGAACGGCTAAATTGACATTTTTGTGCTGCTGTTTTTCCAAAATTCTTAAGCGGTTTTGTGCTTCTTTAATGACGTTGGCTGGAATGCCTGCCAGTTTTGCCACTTGCAAACCATGACTTTGGCTGGCTGGGCCTTGTTGTACTTTGTGCAGGAGAATCAGGTTGCCATTCATTTCTTTGGCGGTCACGTGGTAGTTATCCACCCCTGATTCTTTGCTTAATTCGGTCAATTCAAAATAATGCGTTGCAAATAGGCATAAACATTTGATGCGTTTGCTTAAATCCAACACACATGCCCACGCCAAAGATAAGCCATCGTAGGTACTCGTTCCGCGTCCAACCTCATCCATCAGAACTAAAGACTGTGAGGTTGCATGGTGTAAAATTTGTGAAGTTTCAGTCATTTCTACCATAAAGGTCGATTTGCCTGTAGATAAATCATCGGCAGATCCAATACGGGTAAACACGCGATCAATAGGGCCTAATACGGCAGTTTGGGCAGGCACATAACTGCCACAATAGCCCAGTAGGGCAATCAGTGCAGTTTGACGCATATACGTGGATTTACCGCCCATGTTCGGTCCAGTAATAATTGCCAAACGATGATTGTAGTCGAGTAAAGTATCGTTTGGTGTAAATGCAGTTTTGCTTAAAGCTTCCACAACAGGATGACGTCCTGCTGTAATTTTAATTCCAATTTCAGGGCTGTATTCAGGACGTGCCCAATTGCGTAAACGTGCTTGATGGGCAAAGTTAGCCAACAAATCAATTTGTGCAATCGCGCTGCTCATCATTTGTAATTGAGCAATGTCTTGGCGTAATTCATCCAATAACATTTCAAACAGCATTTTTTCACGTGCTAAAGCACGGGACTCGCTAGACAAGACTTTATCTTCAAAACTTTTAAGCTCTGGAGTGATGTAGCGTTCTGCATTTTTTAAGGTTTGACGACGAATGTAGTGTTCAGGTGCTTGCTCAGCTTGGGCGCGAGTGAGTTCAATGTAGTAGCCACTGACACGGTTGTAGCCAATTTTTAAAGTTGGGATACCGCTTTCCTGGCGTTCTTTGATTTCTAAATCAATCAGGAATTGCCCTGCATGATCACGTATTTTGCGGAGTTCATCGAGTTCACTGTCAAAACCTTCTGCAATGACATTGCCATCACGCAATAGTACAGGTGGATTTTCTACAATTGCCTGCATTAGCCGTTGATGTAGCCCGTGAAAATCGCCCAGTTCTTCATTCAGGTTTTGAATAAGTGTGGATTGTTGTGCAGAAACAATGGGCTGTAAGGCATGACGTATATAGGGAATTTGCGCACAAGCTTGACGCAGTTGCACTAAATCACGTGGGCGTGCACTACCGAGCGCGACACGACTCAGCACGCGTTCAATATCACCAATTTCTTTCAATACCAAACGCACTGGAGATTCATGATAACCTTGTATTAAGGTTTGAATTGCATCTAGTCTTGCATCTAACAATACCGTATCACGCAAAGGTTGCATCAAGGTACGACTCAGTAAACGGCTGCCCATGGCAGTTTGGCAATCGTTGATGAGTTGGAATAAAGAAGTCCCGTGTTCAAATAATGGTTCGACTAATTCCAAATTACGTCGGGTTACAGGATCAAGCGAAATAAAATCGCTGCTTTGTTCTAATTGAATGCTGCGAATATGCGGCAAAGCCGTTTTTTGGGTTTCTTTGGCATAGTGAATTAACGCTGCCGCTGCGGCTTTGGCTAAGGGTAAATGATCAATTCC
Source organism: Acinetobacter sp. SCLZS86 (assembly GCF_021560715.1). Classification (NCBI taxonomy): domain Bacteria; kingdom Pseudomonadati; phylum Pseudomonadota; class Gammaproteobacteria; order Moraxellales; family Moraxellaceae; genus Acinetobacter; species Acinetobacter sp. SCLZS86. The sequence continues at coordinate 1,864,381 of NZ_CP090864.1, read as the reverse complement.
AAAACCTGAAAGTGTCGATACAGCAAATTGATCACAAAGCGTTTTTTGCGCATTGTTCAGGTTGAAATCGACATTCGGACGTTTGGTCACAGGGCAGTCAAGCTGCTTTTTAACCTGTTCGATGATATTTGGATCGACAATATCTTCATCGACCACAATTTCGCTCGGCATTAAACGCGAAAGTTCAATCGTGAGTTGTTCAGGCAGATACTCCATCTGCTGAACTTTAAAAATTCCTGCACTTAAATCTAGTAATGCGATACCAATTTGGTTTTGTTGTAAGCATAACGAAACCAAATTGGAAGATTGATGACTGTTGAGCAAGGCATCATCGGTGAGAGTACCAGGGGTGATAATACGCACCACTCCACGCTCGACAGGCCCTTTGCCTGTTACCTCGCCAATTTGCTCACAAACTACCACGGTTTCGCCTTTTTTAACCAAGCGAGCGAGATAGCCTTCGGCAGCATGATAGGGCACGCCTGCCATTGGAATAGGCTTGCCGCTGGTTTTACCTCGATGTGTGAGGGTTATGCCTAAAAGTTTGGCAGCTTTGTGAGCATCATCAAAAAACAATTCGTAGAAATCGCCCATGCGATAGAACATTAAAGAATGTGGATGCTCCATCTTCACTCTTAAATATTGCTGCATCATTGGAGTATGGGAAGATAGGTCAGCCATGATTTCTGTCATGTTCATGCAGTTGAAATCCTTTAGTTTGAGGCGTAATTTAAATGTAAGTCTGTGAATAGCTTATTTTACGGCATCTTGGTTAAATTAGTGAACCAGCATGTCAATGTTGCTCGCTCTCTAACGAGTCGAACATCGAGCGGTTTAAGCTTTTAAATGGATAATATTCAATTGATCGGGTGTGTTAGTGAGCACACAGCCATAAAAAATATCGCCCATAAAATCTAAACCCACAGGTTCAAAAATGATATCGCATAGCTCAAAGAGCTTAGCTGTTGAAAATGTATGATTTGCGAAGTTAAAAGTGAAAATTATTGTGTCATTTGGCTGAATTTTACTGAGTTTTTCGTGTAATTCATCGTTATAAAAAGCATCGAAATTTGATTGTTTTCTATGGATTCATTTAGAAAGTAGTGCATGTTGTAACATTATGCTTTGCATGGTCTTATTTCTAGCTAAAAGCCGTACTTTGGAAAAACTTCATCACAATCAAAGTAAAAAAAGCCATCATCTTTTCAGATCATGGCAAGCTATTATTCAAACTCAAGCTATGTAGAATTTAAAAATTCAAACTATATGACACGCCCAAAATATTTTGGCTCATGCTTAAATTGGCTTCGCCACCACCAAAATCAACGGGGATAGAGTTGTTACCTTGCACTGTTTCTTTGAGTGCGTGTGTATAAGCCACACTTACATTTTGTTGATCATCGAGTTGCCAAGTTGCACCAACACTTAAATGCTCTTGTACCACACCTGGTGCCAAAATATTTAGGAAGGTTTGATCATTTTTAACAGGCTGATCGTTATAGCTATAACCCGCACGTAAAGTCAGTTTTTCTGAGGCTTGATAAGTCGCTGAAATTTTATAGACATTGATGTCATCCCATCCAAAACCAGGACCTTGTGTTGTGCCAAATTTATTGTTTGCGAATAATTGATCCAGTTTATTGCCAACAGAATCTACATCTGAATAATTAATGCGTAAGTAATCTGTCGCGACTGATAAAGCAGGGGTAAGTTGATAATTTAAACCTACACCATAGCTTTCAGGTACGTCAAAATCACCTTGTTTGGCAAATAAACCTTCATATTTCTTAAAGCGGCTGGCATTAATTTTAGATGAATAGCTTGCACCAAGGGTCAGTTTATCATTTGGTTTTGCCGACCAGCCAATACGTGCACCTACGCCGTATGAATCGTCATTGCCACGATCGCTAATTGCCGCACCGTTTGACGAAGCACCACCAAAGACATCACCAGCAAAACCTTGTGCACTAAAACGTTGATATAAAATATTTGCAGCCAAGGCTATAGATTGATTTTCTGCATATTTCCAAGATAAAGCAGGTGAAATAAAGGCTTGGGTTAATGAAATACCTGCGCTTCCTGTATTATCATAAACTGCATAAGGATTATTTTTATAATTGGTATTCATGCCACCATTGCCATAAACCGCAATACCCGCAGTGACTTGTTCATTCACTGGGTGAACATAACCTACATCTGGAATTACAAAGTATTTACGGCTATTGCCATCATACTGACCATTTGCTCCATAACCATTTCCTGTAATTTCAGACTCACGATCTGGAGAGAAAATAGTTAAACCTGCATCAACACGCTTATCTAACCAGCTCAAACCCGCTGGGTTGCTTGCAATAGTCAGACTGTCCTGAAAATTGGCAATGGCTGTGCCTGCGTTTCCTTGAGATTTCACACTATATGCATGCATGAAATATCCTGTTGTTGCAAAAGCAGATGTTGAAAACAAAGGTGCGATAACAGCAATTGAGATAAAAGAAGATAGATATTTCATGAGAATATAGATCGAGTAAAAACAATATATGCGGCAGTATATTGAAAAGTTGTATTCTTGTATTTGAATATAAATTCATATCTTTATTCTATTTTTGAATATATAGCTATGAAACAGCAAGGGTATTCATTCTATATGTACATCAAAATGATGCTTCAACTCTTTTGACCAAAGAAGCTCCCTTGGGAGCTTCTTTATTGTTTTTCATTGCTTTAATTCATCATCATAAAGTGCTTTATGCCAAGTTTTCTAACACAAATTGTGGCGATTTAATAAATAATCGAATCAATGCTTGAGCAGAACTCGACGGTTGACGGACACCACGTTCCCAACTTTCTAAAGTTCGGGCAGAGATACACAATTTTGCCGCAAGTTCAGTTTGCGAAATATTCATTTTTTGTCGAACTTTAATGATCTGTTGTGCTAAATCCAAACAAGCCGTTTGCTCTACAGTATGATTCACATGATTATGACTGTGTTGAAGCAGATGCATAGTTATCTCCTCCTTAGGGTCGAATAAACAAGTCAATGAGTTATTAAAATAAGTATTGTCCTACAGCTGCATAAATTTGATACTGCAAAATTTACACTTTAGAGTGAAGCAAAGATGGCAACACTGTAAGAAATGATAAGAAAATTCAAGAGTCAAAACGAGGCGGAGCACGACCTTGTGGTAGAATAAAAAGCGGCTCAGTTTGAAATAGTGTTGGTGTAAACGATGTTTTAAAAGACAAAATCCGAATTTGCGTTCGGACTAAAATTGGTCTGAGTTTGTTTTCAAATAATGGTAGTGCAAAACTATAAACTAGACAGTATTCACATTCATGATCTGTATGCGCCGCATCTTCAGATGATGCATGTTCGTGTGAACTTTCAAGTTCCAATGCAACATGAGTCGCAGTTTCATGGTGTGTAGATGAATACGAAGAATGGGGTGCGGTGCGTTCTAAAAATAATGCTTGGGCAATAGTTTCACAGACAGAGGAAAAATGTTGTTTCTCTGGCAATAAAGGCTGTAGGAACACAGCGACTTGTAACAAGATTGCAAATAATCCTAGCAATCTGCCCAACATCATCAACACTGTATCAATCTTTTATTCAATTTATTCATGTAATACTATAACAAAAATGCCAATGATAAATATTGAAGTATTACACGAAGTTTTAATTAATATTTAACCTTAATATTGAGCGTTATTTAAGCATTCAACAGACCCTAGTATCATCTTGTAAAAGAAACTGTCGGAAAACCTGCTTCCAGCCAAGCTTGCATACCACCTTGCATTGAATAGACTTTCTCGAAACCCATTCTTTGTAAGGCTTGAGTGGCAAGTGCAGAACGCGCACCAGTACCACAAAGTAAGTAAATATCTCGTTCAGCCAGATTGGTAAGGGCACGTTCAACATCGCAATAGTGGTTTACTACAGGGTGTTGTGCAATTTTCATTTCTAACATGCCGCGTGGAAAATTCACTGCACGGTCTATTGCACAAGCCTGATGTTCTTCAGGTTCTCGTACATCAATCAAAATAATATCGGGATGTTGCAAATATTTTTCATGCAATTCTTGCACGCTAATTTCTGTAATTTCACTTTTGGCTTCAGTGATTAGTTGATCTGGTGTTTTCATTCATCCACACTCATTTATTTTGAGTCTATATAATATAATATTATATATTTAATAAGATTTTATTATTGTTAGGAAATGTGTCTGATCGAATATTGTTGTGATTTTCTATAAAAAACATTTTAAATCAGGTGTTTAAATCCTAATAAAATTTAAGCCATCAATTGATCAAAAAGTCATATCTTATTTAATTATAAAGTATATACTAGATTTATCACTTTTGTTCGATTGTTCAGAGGACGTAAAATGCCTGCAAGATTTTTTGGAATTTTTTTGGGTTTAATTGCAGCGGTATTAATCATTGGTGGAATATTTATCAATATGATCAGTGGTGAAGCTACTGTCGTTGAATACTGGATTTTATTATTGCTTCCATGTTTTGGTATACCAATTTTGTCTGCAGTGTGCCTAAAAGAAATCGACTAAGCACAACAGTATAAGTTTTCTTTACATTAAAATTGATAGCTGATTTATTCATCGCATTTGATTTTAATAATACAAAAACCCATGTGATCATGGGTTTTTGTATTTATAGCAAAATAGTTTATCTCGAGTCTTTATGTGAATATTTGCAAAGCAGCGTTGCAGAATTGGGCTGTTCAGTAGCCTAGTCATAGTTATATGCTATTAAAATGTAACGACAATATTTAAGCTCAATAACATGCAAGCATTCCATTATCAGGCATTGCCAATCGATGTTCACTTTGGCGTAGGTCATCTGCAAAAAATCCAAGAGATTTTACGTCCTTATGCCTATCAGCGTATTTTAATTATTACTACTGCAGGGCAACAAGCCGCAGGCGAGCGTTTATTGGCACAAATCCAAGACATGGCTGTAGCGGTCTATCCTCATGCGGTGATGCATGTGTCAAAAGAGGTTGCAGATCAGGCCATTCAAGATGTGCAGCGTTTAGGAGTAGATTGCTGTTTGGCATTAGGCGGTGGCTCTGCGATTGGTTTAGCCAAAGCGATTGCCTTAGAAACTCATTTGCCGATTATTGCAATTCCGACCACTTATGCAGGTAGTGAAATGACAGCGGTGTATGGCATCACCGAAAACCAGCTGAAAACCACAGGCAAAGCAGCTCAAGTTTTGCCTAAAGTAGTGATTTATGATCCTGAATTGACACTCAACTTACCCACTGAAATTTCGGCATGTTCGGGCATGAATGCGATGGCACATGCAGTTGAGGCATTATATGCACAGGATAAAAATCCCATTGTAAGTTTAATGGCGCTAGAGGCGATTACTCAACTGGCACAGGCTTTACCTGAAATTGTGCAAGCGCCTCATAATATGCAGGCACGTGAACACGCTTTATATGGTGCATGGTTGGCTGGTGTGTGTTTGGGTTCGGTGGGGATGGCAATTCATCATAAAATTTGCCATAGCTTAGGTGGACGTTATCAGTTGCCACATGCGCAAACCCACGCCATTGTGTTGGCGTATTCAGTGTATTACAACCGACATGCAGATATTGCTGCAATGAATGTAAGCGTCCGCTGAACACACCTTCTGAATTCATCCTATAAGCCTTAATTTAGTTCCCACCTAAAAACAAGTGGGGACTTAAATTTATGACTACAAATAATCAGACATCCATCGCATCTCTTGCGAAAAAACGAAGAACATACAGTGCTGAATTTAAACAGCAGATCGTTCAGGCTTGTAAAGCACCGGACGTTTCAATTGCTTCAGTCGCTTTGCAACATGGATTGAATACAAATCTTGTATCCAAATGGATTCGCTTAATTGATGCTAAGCCAGGGAGTGATCGCTCACCACTACCGAATAAACCTGCATTTATTGCCTTATCTTGCTCTGCACCATTAGATCCTACTCCTACTGACATGTTAAAAGTTCAAATTACTTTACCCCACTCAAAAGCAGAAATTGGCTTGAAATGGCAGACATCAGAAATACCTGCCTTGGCAGAATTACTCAAGGCACTGGCAACATGATCCGTATCAATGAAATTTGGCTCTCTACCCAGCCCATGGATATGCGAGCAGGAATGGATACTGTCATGGCTCAGGTGGTGAGAGCCTTTGGCTACATCAAACCGCATTGCGCCTACCTGTTCTGTAATAAACGTGGTCATCGTATGAAAGTGTTGGTACATGATGGACTGGGCATCTGGCTGTGTGCCCGGCGTTTGGAACAGGGTAAATTTCACTGGGCTCAAGTTCACCAAGTTCACCAAGGTGAAACCGTGGCCCTCAGCCCGGAACAGTTACAGGCATTAATCCAAGGTTTGCCCTGGCAGAGAATTGGATTGCAGCAAGTGGTGAATATGCTCTAAACCAAGCTCGACCATTCTGCCATCCTCCAAACGTTCTATTTCATTCTCTTCATGACCTCAGGCATACTGTGGTCATGAATACGCTGCCTGACTTAAGCCAACTGACCCATGAACAACTGCTGGAATTCACCAGACAGTTGGCGATGCAGCATCAGTCTCTAGCACAATCAAACCAGCAATTAGATGCCAGAGTTCAACATCTTGAAGTCACCAATCAGCAATTAGATTCTAAAGTTCAACATCTTTCTATTCTCAATCAAAAATACGAGCATGAACTGGCGCTGTTTAAAAAGCACAAATTCGCCCAAAAGAATGAACACTTAACGGCAAAACAAATCCATCTGTGGGATGAAGCGGTTGAAGAAGATATTGCCGCGGTTGATCTAGAACTGGAACGGCTAAATGCAGATAAAACCAATGCAGCGACACAGAAAGCCAAAACCAATAAACCTAAACGTCGACCACTGCCAGATCATCTACACACCATCCGTATTGAGCATGAACCTGCATCAACCCAATGTGCTTGTGGCTGCCAACTCCGTCGTATCGGCGAAGATGTCAGTGAAAAACTGCATTTCAGACCGGCACAGTTCTATAAGGAACAGCATGTGCGTGGTAAATGGGTCTGTGATCAGTGTGACACTCTGACTCAGCAAGCGATGCCCGCCTATGTGATTGATAAAGGCATTGCTTCACCTGAATTGCTCAGCCATGTGCTGGTATCGAAGTATGCCGATCATTTGCCGCTGTACCGTCAACGTCTGATCTATCAGCGGGCGGGAATCGAACTTTCTAGATCAACTTTATCTGACTGGATAGGTCGCTGCGGTGTAGAACTGGAACCTCTGGCCAATGCCTTAAAAGAGGTGGTGCTGCAACAGCGGGTGCTGCATGCAGATGAAACACCGGTCACCATCATGCGGATGGGTGAGAATAATAAAAAACCGAAGAAAGGTTATGTCTGGGCCTATGCCACCACACAGTACAATCCAGTTCAGGCGGTGATCTATGACTTTCAGGATAGTCGTTCAGGCCAGCATGCTGAAGAGTTCTTGAAAGGCTGGCAGGGCTATCTAGTCTGTGATGATTACAGTGGTTATAAAGCACGTTTTAAATCAGGCCAGGTGATTGAGGTGGGGTGCATGGCCCATGCACGTCGTAAATTCCATGAACTGCATGTAACTGGGAAAAGTCAGGTTGCTGAACAGGCCTTAGTGCTGATTCAGAAACTGTATGCGATAGAAGCAGAACTCAGGAAAAAGACCGATGGTACAGCGGAAGACCGCCGCGAATACCGACAACAGCATAGTCAACCAGTGATGCAACAACTATATGAATGGCTCAACCAACATCATCTGACAGTGCCATCGAGTTCTCCTACCGCCAAGGCTATCAATTACACTCTGAAGCGTTGGCCAGCCTTAAGCCGCTATCTGGATGATGGCAATCTACCGATTTGCAATAACTGGGTAGAGAATCAAATGCGACCTTGGGCCTTAGGGCGCAAGAACTGGTTATTTGCAGGTTCGCTGCGCAGCGGCCAGCGAGCGGCGAATATCATGACTTTAATCCAGTCAGCAAAGCTGAATGGCTTGGATCCGTATGCCTATTTAAGTGATGTGCTGAAAAGGCTGCCGACGCATAAAGCGACCCAAATAGAAGAATTACTGCCACATCGCTGGAAATCCAACTCAAATTAAAAAATAGGCATGGGGTTCAGCGGACGCTTACCAATGAATCAACTGGCAGCGGCTTTAAATGTGTCAGATCGGGAACAGTTGGGCTTGGCGATTTATCAGCTTAACCAAGGATTGAATATTCCAATGGCACTTAAAGATTTAGGATTACCCGAAACAGCACCTGCCCAAGTGGCACGTATTATCTGCGATAGTCCATATTATAATCCACGCGAATATGACTATGCCGAATTAGAGGCCTTATTGACCAAAGCTTATTGGGGACAAGCATCAATCTAATACTGCTGAGAAATAGCATGATAGATAAAAAACCGAAGCCACTTAGACTTCGGTTTTTTATTTGCCGTGACCAATTACGGTTTATACAAGCCTAAATCTTGTAAATGTAATCTAAGAATACGTCGCAACTCCAATACGGCTTCTGGTGTTTCCTGAATTGAATGTCCGCCTTTAATAATTTTTTCTGAAACAGCACCATCTAAGTGCGCACTGTTGTAATGCACCACATCGTCACTCATTAATTGATGCTCAGTGCTGTCAGTATTATTGCCAATAATACTGTGATATTTAAATCCTTTTACAGGCAAAATATCTTCAGTTAATTCCGTAAATTTGGAATTTTTACTTAAATCACTTGGCCCATTTTGAATGACGCTATGCCCAATTTCTTTAGTCAGATTTTTTAAATCGACCTCATGTTGCTGTAAGGTGTCAGCAAAGGCACTTAAAAATGCTGTCGGTAAGCGAATGATTTTACGTGCAGCTAGGGTAAACCAGCGGTCTGCAAACTCTGTACCACGGTGTGGAGCCGCTAAAAAAATTGCCCGATCAAAATTGGTGATGGGTTTAAGGCGCAAACGTGCTTGCAACAAAGGATCAGATTTAAAGCGTTCAAGACTTCGGTTTTTAAGCATTTGCATGGCAGGTTGGGTAAGGTCAGTATCACTCACCAGTAATCGAGCTAAAATACCACCCATACTGTGTCCAATCACCACAGCATCTTTTTTGGCTGCAGCAGAAGAGTTGACCTGTTTAAAACCTTGTTGCAATAAAGCATAAATTTGGAAACGACTTTCTAAAATAGGCATATTGGTTGAATAAAAAACTTGCCACACTTGAAAATTTTCCCGCAATACAGGATCACCCATAATATCGTTGGTTAAACGCACCCACGCTTCAGGGCTACTGGCAAGACCATGAATCAGTACAATCACTTTTTTGTTAGGGTTATAAGGTTCCAGCAAATACAGATGAGGCATACTTAGGCGTTCTTCACGATCAATCAGTGAAAGATAAGCCGATTTACCCAAGTTATTCTGTGCCAACCACAAGCCATAAGGCGCAGAAAAGTTTGCCGCCAATGGATAGTTCTTTTGAGCAATATTTGCAGCTTCGTATTTATAAGGATCGTAAGCTTTTAGCTTAAATTGTGAACTATATAAAATATCTTCAATTGAACGAGCGCTAAGTGGTTCTGCGGTGAGGGTTGCTGCTAAATATCGTGCTTGGTGAATGTTTGGATTTTTTCCAGATGGATAGTCGTGTTTCAGTGGGTCAATAATATATTTACTTTGGCTGATGTCATCGTTTGGATTTTCAGGTAGTACCACTAGAAATTCAGACCCAAAACCATCACGGCGGGTAATAGAGCGCAAACCCGAAAAGTTCAGGTTATAGGTTGACATTAATTGCTGAATTTTTTGTTGTTTCAGCTGCGGGTAGTAATCAAAATCAATATCGTAAATGCTGTTGCCAACACGAATTTGTTGTTGTAATTCATTGTGTTTATAGCGCAGCGCATAGCTGCTGACCAATTTGGCAATCGCTTGGTTATAAAAATCCCGAATTTGGACTTGTCTGTTATCAAAAATACGGTCTTGTGGCGCACGTTTAGTTTTAAACATGTAGGCGTAACTATAACGAATACTTTGATCGAGCATGTGTAATTGCTGATCTAAACATTGTTCATAATTGGCCTGATTAATTTTTTGTTGTTCTTCCGATCTTTTACTGTTCAGAATACTGATTTTACAGGACGATGAATTTTCAAGTCCAATCGCTTTCGCTAAATATAATTCACTTGCCGTAGAAAGTAATTGTTCATCTTGGATCTGTGGAATTTGCTTCAGTGCGCTGACACATTCTGCAGGTTGTTGGGCACAAATAGTGGCTTCACGTCCTGTCATCGATAGCACATTTAAACTGGCTTCACTGATTTTTTTGCGAGATAAAATACTATCGCGCTCATTGGCAATGCTGACTTTTAATGCCTGATTTTTAACACTGACCACCTGACAACCAGACAGCAATGTTGTACTGAGCAATGCAGCAATCACAATTTTATTCATGGAGAGTCTGGCTTAATTTTTAAGATTTTTTTCCATCATACGTTTTTTTAGGCGTAATTCAATTGCTTAGCCATAAAAATAGACCGTCGGAACGGTCTATTTTTAGGTTTTTTTGTATCGATCTTTAATCAAGTACGTGGCGCGATCACTTGCCAAACATTCCAACGACCTTGCTTTTCAATTTCAGCAATTAAACGGTCAGCCACTTCGGCTTCTTGCGGGTATTTGATTTTATAATTTTTCAAAGTTTGTACTGCATTTTTCTTTTGTTCCATGGCAATGTAGTTGTTTGCCGCAGACAAATAAGCTTCCTGCACACCTGCTTTCATGGCTTTGTCTAAATAAGGAATCGCTTCACGATGACCGCCCCCTTCAGACAAACCAAAACCAAACCAGAAGTTTGCTTCAGCATCGTCCTGATTAATTTTTAAAATACGCTGTGCATAGGTAAGTGAGCGTGTGGTGTAAACAGAGCCTAAGTCTAGGTTACGCGCCATAACACTGGCTTTAAATGCTCGCATCAAAATATCAAAAGAGGCATTTTCATTGGCTGCTAAAGTGTCTAGTTGTTGAGTCACTTCTTTGAGCTTCGCCTCAAAACCTCGACGTTCTTGACGTTCGCTAAAACGTGGCGGATAGTGACGAGCTTTGCCTTCGACCAGTTGTAAGAAGTCATCAATTTCAGTGATATCGATTTCGTTGTCACCAGCTAAAACCGCAAATTTCAAGCTACGGGAATTGTTATTGAGCGTAGGTACAATCAATTTGTTTTGATCTAAGGTAATACTTTTGCTTGGATTGTTCGGGTCAGTGACCACCATTTTAGTCACAGGCTGTGCTGCTGCTTTCTGTAGGTTAATTTCAAATGGTGGGGGGGCATCATAATTAAATGGATTTAAGGCATAGAATGGTGCGCTTAATTCTGGTTCGGTAAATACGATTGGTGGTTTTACTTCTTGTTTTGGTGGTGCAACACAGGCGCTAACGAGCGTTGCGGCTAAAATACTGAGTGCCAAAGGCTTAAGGGTCATGGTGTTCTTCCGTTCAATTTATTTTAAAAGTGAGAGGTGATTGTGTCGAATTAAAATATTGCATGTCGGTCAGTCTAAGAAATCTGTTCCGAACATGCAATACAATTGAGTGGGCTTGGTTACACAGTGATACGAACTTTTTTTAAGTATGTAGGATTGATCAAATAAACAGCCCTATTTACTTTGTGCTTCACATTCACGTCTAACATCTTCAATTATTTTTAATTCTTCAGCACTATAAGGTTGTTCATTTTGTTGTTGGTTTTTAAAGCTTGGGTCAAGTAAAGATAAACGCTGACACAACAAATTCATACGTTTCTCATTTTGTTCTAAACGATCTAGTAATACTCGCATGCCGTCCAATACTGGGTCAGATTGGTCCTGCGTTGCCGCATAAGGTTGGAAACCAATGCTGGCGGCATAATCACGACGACGTGCTTCCTGATCATCGGCAGGTTTATTTTTCATGATAAAGCGCGCAGGGTTGCCCACAGCAGTTGCACCTTCTGGAACTTCTTTGGTCACCACCGCATTAGAGCCAACTTTGGCATTTTTATGTACGGTAAATGGGCCTAGAATTTTCGCGCCTGCTCCGACCACTACGCCATCTTCCAAAGTCGGATGACGTTTGCCTTTATTCCACGTGGTACCGCCTAAAGTCACGCCATGATATAAGGTAACATCATCGCCAATTTCAGCAGTTTCACCAATCACTACGCCCATACCATGGTCAATAAAAAAGCGACGACCAATTTTTGCACCAGGATGAATTTCAATTCCTGTCGCAAAACGGCTAAATGACGAGAGTAGACGTGCCGATCCTTTACAGTCTTTGTTCCATAATTCATGCGCCACGCGATGCATCAGTAATGCGTGAATTCCTGGATAAGTCGTTAAGACTTCGAGTGTATTTCGAGCAGCAGGATCGCGCGCGAAGACAGCTTGAATGTCTTCTTTGAGCTGTTTAAGCATTAGTTTGATCCTCGTCGAGTGTTGATGTAGATTTTTTCCATGAACCGTTATTCATTGCTTGTACGCGGCTAAAAATACCGCGTAGTAAATGGTATTCCATACGATCTAATTGTATACGTCCGAAAAGCCGACGCAAGCGCAAAGGCAATAATCGGGGATTTTTTGGGTCCATAAATTCAATTTCTGCCAGCATTTTTTCTAAATGTGGGTAGAACTGTTGCATTTGTGCGTGGTTGACTAAGGGTTCATCCCATTGCATCGCTTCAGAATCTGTCACTTGCATAGTCGCTTCGGGATCGGCAACTTTTCCGACAATATCGATGGCAGCCATACGCATTTCATAGCAAATCACTTGAATGGCTTGAGCAACATTGAGCACACCATATTCTTCATTGACAGGAATCGTCACATGATAATTCGCCAACGCCAGTTCTTCATTGGTTAAGCCACGATCCTCACGTCCGAAAATAATTGCAATATTTTGCCCATGTTGTGCCACAGCATTTAACGACTTTTTTGCTGCAGGACGTGCATCTAGGAGTGGCCAAGGAATAGTGCGAGTACGCGCACTGGTGCCAAAGACCAAATGGCAGTCGGCAATGGCATCTTCGAGCTGCTCAACCACTTCAATCTGTTCAATTAAATCGGTCGCACCTGCTGCCAAAGCATCAATATCTGGGTGCGGATAGGTTTTTGGAGCAACCAAAACCAATTTGCATAGCCCCATGGTTTTCATAGCGCGTAAGGCACTGCCAATGTTGGCAGGTAGGGTGGTATTCACCATGACAATACGCACGTGGGAGAGGTGTGCGGCAACAGCTGCATTGTCGGTTTGACTCATAACAAATCCAGATGGGTTGAGTTTTTAATTAAGAGTATTGATCAACTTCGGTATGGTATAAATCCATAGCATCGTCCATGCTCATATCAGCAGGTGGTGGAGCAATCGATGCAGGTTTCGCCACATCGACAGCTTTCGCGGCTTTGGATTTCACTTGATATTCGATATGCAGGCTTTCTTTACCAAAATAGTCACGCAATTTGACCAAGGCTTCATCTAAGGGTGCGATTTTCCACTGAATGCCCAAATGTAATTCTGCAGTGGCATAAGCATAGTCAAGGTGCAATAAAACAGGAATATGCGTGCATAAATCCACATTACAATAAGGCAGCAACATATTTTGTAAGTCTTGACTCAAGGTCTTGCTTAAATGTTCTGCATGCAAGTGAATTTGAATACTATTGGCGCGTTTTTGACGAATTTCATTCAAGCTAAACGCTTTGGTTAAGCGTCCCATTGGGCGGTCAAAACCTTCACGTTCGTAAATTTCGCCTTCAATCACCACCACTTTTTCAGTTTGTACAATATCTTTAAAGCGTTGGAAGCGCTCATGGTTGGCAGATACTTCAATACGTGCCGTACCATCATCTAAAGTGACCACCATCCGATTTGGGAAGTTGGCGACATCCACCACCAAGCCTGCAAAGACGGTGGTCACGCCACGACGGGTTGGCGTCAGTTCATTAATTTTACTTGGAATAAAGGCTTTTAATTCATTGCGATAGACATCAATCGGGTGACCAGTGAGGTAAAGTCCAAGTGTGTCTTTTTCACCTTTAAGTCGGACTTCATCTGACCATGGTTTTACAGGTTTGGCAGGCTTACGTTGTACTTCTTCAACTTCACCAAATAAATCCATGATGCCTGTTTCACGGTTGGAACGTGCTTGTTCCGCCGCTTGTACCGCTTCTGGCAATTGTGCCATTAAACTTGAGCGTTCGATGCCTAAACAGTCTAATGCACCCGCACGAATTAAGGCTTCAAGGGTTCGTTTGTTGATTTTTTTCAAATCAATACGATGACAGAAGTCAAATAAATCGCGGTATGGACCTTCTTTTTGGCGAGAATCAATCACCGATTGCATGGCTTGTTCGCCCACGCCTTTAATTGCGCCAAGTCCGTAGACAATGGTGCGTTCATCGCTGGCGTGGAAATGATACAAAGACATATTTACCGAAGGTGGTAAAACTTCCAGACCATTGTGGCGACAGTCATCAATCAGGAACACCACGTTATCGGTGTTTTGCATTTCCGACGACATGACCGCTGCCAAGAATTCGGCAGAGTAATGTGCTTTCAGCCATGCCGTCTGATAGGCAACGAGGGCATAAGCAGCCGCGTGGGATTTGTTAAAACCATAGCCTGCAAACTTTTCCATATAGTCAAAAATATGGTTGGCTGTGGCGGCATCAATGTCTTTTTTTGCAGCACCTTCAATAAAGATTTGGCGCTGTTTGACCATTTCTTCAGGTTTTTTCTTACCCATAGCACGACGCAGTAAGTCCGCACCACCGAGGGTATAGCCTGCACAGTACTGTGCCGCCTGCATGACCTGTTCTTGATAAACCATAATGCCGTAGGTTGGTTCAAGTACACCTTCTAGCAATGGATGCAGATACTCAAACTCGCCGCCATGCATACGGTGAATAAAGTCTGGAATCAGATCCATTGGGCCGGGACGATACAACGAAACGAAGGCAATAATTTCTTCAAATTTGCTTGGGCGTGCTTCTTTGAGCATCTTTTTCATGCCCATGGATTCAAATTGGAATACTGCTGTGGTGTTGGCATTGGCAAAGACTAAATAGGCATCTTTATCGTCCAGTGGAATATGGGAAATATCTAGCGGTGTATCTGCTTGGATGCGTTTATTGATATTTTGTACTGCATCTTCAATAACCGTCAGGTTACGTAAACCTAAGAAGTCAAATTTGACCAAACCTGCCGATTCAACATCGTCTTTATCGTATTGTGCAACACGGGCGGTTCCATCGGCATCGCACATGACTGCAGAAAAGTCAGTGATTTTGGTGGGTGCAATCACCACACCACCTGCGTGTTTGCCTGTGTTGCGGGTAATGCCTTCAAGTTTTAAAGCCATTTCCCAAATTTCTGAAGCATCATCATAGTCAGGGTTAGATGGATTGGTCACCACATCTTTCAGCTGTGGTTCTGCTTCAATTGATTCTTCCAAACTAAGCCCTAAAGGTTTGGTTGGAATCAGTTTAGAAATACGGTCTGCCAAACCATAAGACTTGCCCAAGACCCGCGCGACATCTCGAATTGCACCTTTGGCGGCCATAGTACCAAAAGTGGCAATTTGCGATACTGCGTCACGTCCATAGGTACGTGCCACATAGTCAATCACTTTATCGCGTCCTGCAATACAGAAATCGACGTCAAAGTCGGGCATGGATACACGTTCTGGGTTTAGGAAACGTTCAAAGAGTAGTTCATAACGCAGTGGGTCTAAGTCGGTAATTTTTAAGCTATAAGCGACCAATGAACCCGCACCCGAACCACGACCTGGTCCAACAGGTACGCCATTATTTTTGGACCATTGAATAAAGTCCATGACGATAAGGAAGTAGCCCGGGAAGCCCATCGAGTTAATAATATTAATTTCGTATTCAATTCGCTCATCATAAGGTTTGCGAATTTCTGCCCAGTCTTCATCACGCTGCGCGACAGGGTAAAGCACATTTAGACGTTCTTCTAAACCTTGTCTAGATAGGTGCGCGAAGTAGGTATCAATGGTGTGTCCTTCTGGAATTGGATAATCTGGAAGGAAGTATTTGCCCAATTGCAGCGTGACGTTACAGCGTTTGGCAATGTGATAGCTGTTTTCAATGGCACTTGGAATGTCGGAAAATAATTCCGTCATTTCTACAGTAGTCTTAAAATATTGCTCAGGACTATAAGTTTTAGGACGACGGTTATCTCCTAAAACATAACCATCGGCAATGCAGACTCGCGCTTCATGCGCTTCATAATCTTCACGGCGGACAAAGTGCACATCATTATGTGCCACCACGCCAATATTATATTTTTTAGCTAATTTAACTGCTTCGGCAATAAAAGCATCTTCATCGGGACGATTTGTACGGGTCAGCGCCAAATAAACCCGATTGCCAAATTTTTCGATCCATTCTTCGAGTAATGGTTCGGCTTTTTGCGGATTGGACGTGATCAGCATTTTACCGACATCACTTTGAATACCGAGTAACAGAATCAGGTCATCGGCTTGTTCTAAAATCCATGCTTTATTGACGCAAGGGATATTCAGTTGTTGACCTTCAATATAGCCACGGGATACCAATTCAGTCAGATTACGCCAGCCGTGATTGTTCATCGACAATAAAGTCACACGATGATCGGCATCATTTAAACGCAGCACTGAACCTAAAATCGGTTTGATACCTTGACCCAAACATTTGCCATAAAACTTTACGGCAGCGTGTAGGTTAGAGAGATCGGTCAATGCCAAAGCAGGCATTTCTTCATTGACTGCAGCTTTAATCAAGTCAGGTATGCGTACAATCGACTCGGTAATCGAAAATTCTGTATGTATACCTAAATGAACAAAGCGCATGAATCAGTCCCTTAAAAAATCACGGGTTAGTTTAGCATGCTCTGCTCAAGACAAAACATGCTGCAAAGTTTTTCCTACGGTTTTCGATGATCTTGACCGTATATCAAAATTTCAGTTTTTTGGATGTTGATATGGCGTGAATCACGTATGCATGGAGAAGGAGTGTGGTTTTAACCCCTTACACACTCATACGAGTAGCAAGGAGTTAAATGGTGAATCTATTTCTGATGTGTAGATGAAAGATTTATCTGAGCTTAGATAACCAGTCACCTAAACTTTGCACCAATTGCACTAAAATTAATAAGACCACTACGGTTAGCATCACGACACTACTGTCAAAACGCTGATAACCATAAGAAATAGCCAGGTCACCAATCCCGCCTGCACCGACTGCACCTGCCATCGCAGTTGCGCCAATTAAGCTAATGGTGGCTGTAGTGAGGTTTAAAATGAGTGAGCTACGCGCTTCAGGTAAAATAAACTTGAAGACAATTTGTAAGGGTGTAGCACCCATTGCCTGTGCAGATTCGACAATGCCTTCATTGACTTCAAGCAGTGAAGTTTCTACTAAACGACCAATATACGGGCCAACATAAATAGTCAGCGGTACAATGGCTGCCCAAGTTCCGATTGATGTGCCTACTAACAATTTAGTCAGCGGAATCACCGCAATCAATAAAATAATGAAGGGTAGGGAGCGCAGTGCATTTACAATCGGGTTGAGCCCGTGATAAATCACACGATTTGGTAAAATACCTGTCGGACGAGTCACTACAAGGGTAATGCCCTGAATAAAGCCCCAGATACAACCAAACAACATGGCAAAGAACACCATGTGAAAAGTTTCTTGTAGGGCAGTAACAAACTGGTCAATAGATAAAGAGCTCTTCCAGAAAGGCGCGGTTACCGAGGTCAGCCACTGTACAATTAAATCTCTCATGCTTGTACTCCTGACTGTTCAACTTCAACGCCATTGGCTTTCAGAAACTCAAGCGCCTGTTGAATGACGATTGTATCACCGAGTAATTGAATGAACATTTGCCCAATCACAGCGCCATCAATTTCGGTCATATTGGCAAATAAAATATTCAGGCTAATATCAAACTGTTTAATGACCGCTTGAATCACGGTTTCCTGAGCCGATTTACCTAAAAATTTCAGACAATAAATACTGTGTTGATTCTGATTTTCCAGATTATTCAAAATATTGATAGGTAATTGTTGCTGCAACACAGTTTGAATAAAGCTTTTGGTGGTCGGATGTTGTGGTTGACTAAATATTTCTAGGGTTGAACCTGTTTCAATCACTTTGCCTTGTTCCATCACCGCGACATAATCACAAACCGATTCAATCACATCCATTTCATGTGTGACCATCACAATGGTAATGCCTTGTTCGCGGTTAATTTTTTTCAGTAATTCCAGTACAGACTTGGTGGTTTGCGGGTCAAGTGCCGAAGTCGCTTCATCGCAAAGTAAAATTTTAGGATGATTGGCGAGTGCACGGGCAATACCGACACGTTGTTTTTGTCCACCTGAAAGTTCATCAGGGTAAGCGTCTTTTTTATGCTTTAAATCTATAAACTCAAGTAATTCGTTTAAACGTTTTTCACGTTCGGTTTTGTTCCAACCTAACAGTTTCATCGGCATTTCAATATTGGCAGCCACAGTTTTGGTTTGCAATAAATTAAAGTGCTGAAAAATCATTCCAATATGGGCACGTTCTTGACGTAATTCACGAGCATTGAGTGCAGTAAAATCTTTTTGATGAATGATGACTTGCCCAGCATTTGGGCGCTCCAACAAATTGATCAAGCGGATTAAGGTACTTTTACCTGCACCACTATAGCCAATAATGCCAAAAATACTGCCTGTTGGAATTTGTAGGTTAATTTGATCCAACGCACGCAGAGTTTGACCTTTGAGCTGATAGTGCTTTGAAATGTTTTTAAATTCAATCATATCGTCAAGAAATGTCCATAAATGAAAAAACAGGCAAAGTTCGCTTTGCCTGTTTTGTTTAACGCATTATATTACTATTTTGCTGCTTCAGTGAAATAGCTGACAGGTTTATTTACCGCGACTTTTGTTCCGCCAAAGTGCTGATCAATATATTGCTTCACTGCTTCGGTATGATACAACGCACCTACTTTTTGCAAGATTGGGTCATTTTGACGATCTGCAGCAGTAGCGAGAATGTTGACATTCATTTTTGTGCTTTGGTCAATTGGCTCGTAATAAATTGAATCTTTAAGTACGTTTAAACCACCTTCCATTGCAAGAGTGTTGCCCAAAACAATTGCATGGACTTCATCTTTTACACGTACAGCCGTTGCCATTTGAATCGGTTTGATTTGAATTTGCTTGGCATTTTCTACGATGTCTGCAGGCGTACCTTGAACATTGTCAAATCCATCTTTCAGTTTAACCAAACCAGCGGATTGAAGTAATAACAACGCACGTGATTCATTGGCACCATCATTAGGAATAGCAATGGTTGCGCCCGTTTTGAACTCATCCAACTTTTTCACTTTGCTTGAGTAAATACCCATTGGCTCTAAGTAAGTTGTTGCGACCGGTGCAATTTGATCTTTATTGTTGGCATTAAACGCAACCATATAAGCATAAGATTGGAATGCGTTAAGATCAATTTCTTTATTTGCTACCGCTGTGTTCATTGACACGTAATCGGTGAAGTTTTTCACTTCAAGTTGAATACCAGCTGCTTTAGTTTCAGGTAAGTCGGCAATAAAACGCCAAATATCTGCATCTGAACCAGTCGATGCCATAGTGACAGTGTGTAGAGCAGAAGAATCTTTATGTGCCGCGTCAGTCGCAGGCGCTTCTTGTTTGCCACAGCCAGCCAAGCCAACTGAAAGACCAAGTACAAGACCAAGGAGCTTTTTCATGAATATATCCTGAGCAAGTTTAAGCCGTGCCTAAAGTTGCCAATGATTGAGAAGAATCAAATCAGCACGATGGATGGAATCACATGATGATGATTTTGCATGTTTCCCAAATACGTTGTAGGTATTGTTTGAGTATTGAAAAAGTCTGCCCATAGCTCAATCAATAATTTTAAGATGGATGGGCATTTCACTTTTTCAAAAGATGCACCATCATAACAATAAAAAATAATTCTATATAGTGCTGCGTATGTTATGCATATCACTGTTTTTACAACAGAAAGCGAATAAGTCAAAATAAGTTCTTATAAATAAATATATTCTGTAAATATTAAGGATTTGATCAAGTGTTTAAATATTTGGGTGCTTTAGAATTTATTTTGCAATCGATAGTAAAAAAAGAGATATGAAATTGTCGGTATGAAATCGGCTTAGTTACAAGAATCAGAACATGGCTGTAAATACATAAAAGAAGTTATGAATGATTTTTCCAACGATAATATATCGCCCATATATAAGGCAAACAGAGTAACAATGAACCTATCCCTATAAAAACATAAGCCAAATATATTAATCCTGCAAAAATAAAAAGTATTTGCAATGTAAACTCAACGAATATTGAAATTAAAAATTCTTTGAAGCTTTTTATTTTTTGCATGTTTATTGATCTAAAGTATTTTATAAACGTAGATCATCACAATGTACATGGGTTACAACCTGATAAACAAAAAGCTCGTACAGTGACGAGCTTTTTTATGGGCTTAAATTTTAGACTAAACTAAAAATATCAAGCATTTTCACGCGCAATGGCACGATAACCAATATCTTTACGATATTGAACGCCATCGAATGTTACTTTTTCACAAAGTTCAAGGGCTCTAGCTTGCGCTTCGCCAATAGTACTACCGAGTGCTGTTACACACAGTACACGACCACCATTGGTCACAATCTCACCATTGGCATTGCTTGCTGTACCTGCATGGAATACTTTAGCATCTGCCATTTGTGTTTCTAAACCAGAAATCACATCACCTTTGCCTGAAGTTTCTGGGTAACCCGCAGTCGCCAATACGATACCTACAGTTTTGCGTTCATCCCAGTCTGCTTCGGCAGGTAAGTTGCCTGCAATACCAGCTTCAACCAAATCGACCAAAGATGACTTTAAGCGCATCATAATTGGCTGCGTTTCAGGGTCACCAAAACGGCAGTTAAACTCGATTACTTTGGGTTGACCTTTGTCGTCAATCATTAAGCCAGCGTATAAGAAACCTGTATAAACATGACCGTCTTTTTTCATACCTTCAACAGTAGGACGCATCACTTCATTCATCGTTTTTTCAAATACGTCTGCAGTCACGACAGGGGCAGGAGAGTAAGCACCCATACCGCCAGTATTTGGACCTTGGTCACCTTCAAAAATACGCTTATGGTCTTGAGATGTCGCCATTGGCAGGATGTTGTCGCCATCAATCATACAAATGAAAGAAGCTTCTTCACCTGCTAGGAATTCTTCAATAACTACACGCGAACCCGCATCACCAAATTTGTTGCCTGCCAGCATGTCATCAATCGCATCGAATGCTTCTTGATTGGTCATCGCCACGATTACGCCTTTACCTGCTGCAAGACCGTCCGCCTTGATCACGATTGGCGCGCCATTTTTCTCAACAAATGCTTTTGCAGCATCAACTTCAGTGAATACGTCGTAGAATGCAGTAGGAATGTTGTGGCGTTTTAAGAAGTGCTTGGCAAAGGCTTTAGAACCTTCAAGCTGCGCAGCAAATTGGGTTGGGCCCCAAATTTTTAAACCCGCTTCACGGCAGGCATCGACCACACCATTGACCAATGGTGCTTCAGGGCCAACAATGATTAAATCCACAGCATTATTTTTGGCAAAGTCGATAATCGCAGGGTTATTTTGAATATCTAACGCTACGTTCTCGCATTTGTTTTCTGTTGCCGTACCTGCATTACCGGGTGCAACAAAGACTTTAGCGACTTTGTCATCTTGTGCGATTTTCCATGCCAACGCATGTTCACGACCGCCACTACCTAAAACTAAAATATTCATCTAAAAATCCCTCAAAGAATAAATCCCCATAGCGAAGCGATGCTTTTCACACTAGAAAAGGAAGGGGATTGTGCATAAAAACACAGTTCCCTTACGTGAAAAGTCCCCCTTTTATAAAAAAGGGGGATTTCGGGAGGATTATTAAATACGACTTCTAATTAATGAGTTTAATTAGTGACGGAAATGACGCATGCCAGTGAAGACCATTGCAATACCAGCTTCATCGGCTGCAGCAATCGTTTCTTCATCACGCATAGAACCACCCGGTTGAATAATGCATTTGATACCAGCCTTAGCAGCGTTATCAATACCATCACGGAATGGGAAGAACGCGTCAGATGCCATAACTGCACCCTCAACTACCAAACCTGCATGTTCTGCTTTAATAGCAGCAATACGAGCAGAGTTTACACGGCTCATCTGACCTGCGCCAACCCCAATGGTCTGACGGTTTTTTGCATAAACAATTGCGTTCGATTTTACGTATTTCGCAACTTTCCAAGCAAAGATCATATCGTCAATTTCTTGTTCAGTTGGTGCACGTTTGGTCACAACTTTTAAGTCATCTTTCGTGATCATACCCAAGTCTTGGTCTTGAACCAATAAACCGCCGTTCACGCGCTTGTAATCCATTTGTGGAGCGCGTGCATCAATCGCAGGAAGCTCACCACATACCAATACACGTACGTTTTTCTTCGCGCCAGTCACTTCAAGTACGCCATCTGCAATGCTAGGCGCAATGATCACTTCAACGAATTGACGGTCTACAATCGCTTGTGCAGTGGCAACGTCTAACTCACGGTTAAACGCAATGATGCCACCGAATGCAGATTCAGGGTCAGTTGCATAAGCAAGGTCATAAGCAGCCTGAATACCATCTAAAGATACGGCAACACCACATGGGTTAGCGTGTTTTACGATTACACAAGCAGGTTTTGCAAATGATTTCACACATTCAAGTGCGGCATCGGTATCTGCAATGTTGTTATAAGATAATTCTTTACCTTGAAGCTGTTTCGCAGTAGAAACAGAAGCTTCAGTTGCAGCAGGGTCTACATAGAACGCTGCAGATTGATGCGGGTTTTCACCGTAACGTAAATCTTGCGCTTTGTTCAATTGAGTATTGAAAGTACGTGCAAATTGGTCAGCAGTACCTTCTTCTTTACCTACACGAGCACCTAAGTAAGAAGCGATCATGCCGTCGTATTGTGCAGTGTGTTCAAATGCTTTCACTGCCAAGTCAAAACGAGTTTCGTAAGACAAGGCACCGCTGTTTTTCATTTCTGCAATAACAGTCGCATAGTCAGAAGCATTTACTACAATACCTACAGAAGCATGGTTTTTCGCTGCAGCGCGAACCATAGTAGGGCCACCAATGTCGATGTTCTCAATCGCATCTGCAAGTGAACAATTTGGTTTTGCAACAGTCGCAGCAAATGGATAAAGGTTAACAACTACCAAGTCGATGGCATCAATATTGTGTTCTGCCATGACTGCTTCGTCTAGACCACGACGAGCCAAGATACCGCCATGAATTTTAGGGTGTAACGTTTTTACTCGACCATCCATCATTTCAGGGAAACCAGTATGCTCTGATACTTCTACGACAGCAATATTGTTATCTTTAAGCAACTTATAAGTACCACCAGTAGATAAAATTTCTACCCCAAGAGCAGCAAGTTCTTGTGCAAATTCAACAATTCCTGTTTTGTCAGAAACAGAGATTAAAGCGCGTTTAATAGTCATGATCTTCGTCACAGTTTTCAATTACAGATTAAAACAAACTAGCAAAATGCAGATAAAAAAAATGCCTGCGGAGGCCGCAAGCATTTTATCACTTATTCACTCATTAAACCGTGAGCTTTTAACTTTTTACGTAAAGTTCCACGGTTTAGTCCAAGAATTTCAGCAGCGCGTGTTTGGTTACCGCGAGTGTATTCGAGAACAACAGATAAAAGAGGTTTCTCCATTTCTGCTAACACCATGTCATACACTTGTGAAGGCTGTTCACCTTGTAGTTGTGCAAAATAATGGCGAACTGCGCGATCTACGTGAATACGTAAAGCAACATCAGATTGTGCAGTAAAAATAGGAGATTTGCTATTCATGCGAATTAATCCGAAAATCAGATATCACTGGGATAAAGTGATATATCAATGTGGTCTATAAAATAAATGAACTCCGTTTTAGATCCTAAAACGGGAAGTTCTAAAACTGGAACATTTAGCTTGCCACAACTCTACACATTGGTCGAAATTTAAGCGTAACAATACATTAATAATTGTTACAGACCAAAATCAAAACAAAAAAATCTACTGTGTACGCGATATATAAAAATAAAGCGCATTAGACAGATCTATATGTGTTGTGAATCTTGCGAGGAGTTTGTAGCACAAAGCTTTCGTGGCGCGTATGATACCATTGTATGAGAAAAAGTGAGCAATAAAACTGCAATTTTTTTCTCTGTACACGACAAAAATAGATAACTCATTGAAATAATGTCATAATAATTGTTTTCTAACGACGAATACTATGACACATCTCAATGAGTTATATCTTATCTTAAACAAATATCTAAAATGGAACAAGTCACATTTAAAGTGCTTTGCGCTCATCATGCTTGTGATTATTTTAAAGCAAACATGTAATCTTTCTTCTGCATCTAAAGCCTTGCCCATCAAGTGCTTACCACAATCATTTTATCGACGTATGCAGCGCTTCTTTGCAGGTCAGTATTTTGATTATCGTCAAATTTCTCAGTTGATTTTCAATATGTTTTCATTCGACCAAGTGCAACTGACTTTAGATAGAACCAATTGGAAATGGGGAAAACGAAATATTAATATCCTGATGCTCGCAATCGTTTATCGTGGAATAGCGATACCTATCCTTTGGACATTGCTTAATAAACGTGGAAATTCAGATACGAAAGAGCGTATTGCTTTGATTCAACGCTTTATAGCCATTTTTGGTAAAGACCGTATTGTGAATGTGTTCGCAGACAGAGAGTTTATCGGTGAGCAGTGGTTTACATGGTTAATTGAACAAGACATCAACTTCTGCATTCGTGTTAAAAAAACTTCATTGTCACCAATCATTTAGGAAAGAATCATAAAATTAGTGATTTATTTCGCCATCTTAAAGTTGGTCAAATTGAATGTCGTAAACGACGGATTTTGGTTGGTCGGGTGAAACTATATATAAGTGCACTACAGTTAGAAAATGGAGAGCTTTTACTCGTCGTTTCTCCTCAGTTTAATGCCAATGCTATTCAGGATTATGCATTACGCTGGGAAATTGAAACCTTATTCAGTTGTCTCAAAGGACGCGGGTTTAATCTTGAAAATACGCGCTTGACAGACCCTAGACGAGTGAAAAAATTGATTGCGGTGTTAGCTATAAGCTTCTGTTGGTGTTACTTAACGGGTGAATGGCAACATGATCAAAAAAAAGCGATAAAAATAAAGAAGCATGGACGACTCTCAATGAGTTTATTTCGCTATGGTTTAGACTATGTTCAAATGGCGATTCAGCGTTTAATTGGTTTTGGGAAAAAAGAAGAGTTTAAGGAAATTTTGGCAATTTTAAGAAGGCAGAACCCTGATAGGATAAGGGTTCTGTGAAATTTGTCGTGTACAGAGAATTTTTTTAATTTTTTTCGCTATTTTTTCACTATTTTTTTGTGAATTAAGGCTTGATAATTTCTAAAGTATAGTTATCGAAGTCGTTTCGTGACACTGGAACTAAAATGTCAAACTTATATGGACTGTTTTTAGGAATGCGTTGAATGCGCGAAAGACTTTCGATCAAATACTCCTGTGGAGAATAGATGTAAGTAGATAATGTTTGTTGTTTTTCTTTTAAAGTGATTTTGATATTAGGCAAAGCCAAGCTTTTGTCATAGTAATTGATCAGTTCACCCGTAAATTGTGTATTCACACTATCTACACGTTTCACCTTCACGCGATTTGCTGAAACTAGGCTAAAGCGTTCTTCTAAACTATTACAGTTGAAAAATTGACAGACTTGGGTAAACACAGAATTCAGTGCAGGGCTGTTATTTAAAAACTTTGGGTTAAACAACAGAATTTGAAAGATCAACAAACCAATCAATAAAAAATTAATACTTCCCCAAAGTAAGTAGTAACCATTGCCCTGCTTTTTTTCACTTTCAAGATCAGGCGCAGACAAGTTCATGGCAGGAATGTTGCCAATCGGTTCGGTACTAAAATAATTTAGGTTATTCAGATAGGTTTTCAGATCAATATTGGAATGTTCCGCTTTACGCTGAAAAATATCTAAAATATGTTGCGTTTGCGCAAGTTCAGCTGTTGCCTGAACAAAACTGTGGTTTTGAATGTGATGTAACTGTGATGTAACTGAATTTTTATTTTGTGGAAAGGCAAATACCAAATGCGAAAGAGCATTAAAGGTATTGTCGCATTTAGGACAACAAACCATCCCTTGCGCAACGGTCAGCTGCGCAACGGTTACTTTATAAACAGACTGGCATTTTGGGCACTTGGTTTGCTTGTCACTCATAACTCAAAAATTACAGTTAGTGGGGATGGCGTTTTCCAGAAATACGACACCAGTTTTCTTCACGTTTTTCGACTTGTACTATATCAAAAAATTCAGAATAAACACTAGAAACTTCAGCAACTTGCTCTTCAATTACACCTGCAAGTGCGAACTCGCCCTCAGATTTAATTAAAGTTGCAAACTCTGGCGCAAGCATCATCAATGGGCTTGCCAAAATGTTGGCAACCAAAATGTCTGCTTTTTCATTGCTAATGGTTTCATTGAATTCTTCTGGAAGTCCAACATATAAGTTTTCAAGTACGCCGTTGAGCTCAGCATTTTGTTTGGTCGCTAAAACTGCTTGCGGGTCAATATCAGTCGCATAGACTTTTTTTGCACCGAGCAACAAAGCCGCTACCCCTAAAATGCCTGAACCACAACCGTAGTCGATCACGACTTTATCTTTTACATTGGTTTTACCTAACCATTGCAGGCACAGGAACGTACTGGCATGGTTACCTGTACCAAAAGCCAAACCTGGGTCAAGTTTAATATTGACTGCATCTGCCTCAGGTGGTTCTAACCATTCAGGTACAATCCAGAATTTCTCTGCAATCTGGATTGGCTCGTAGTAATCCATCCATGAGCGTTCCCAAACCTGATCTTCCAAAAATTCACTGCGTAAAGGGGCATCTGGCATTTGCGCACGAATAAAGGTTTCTAAGGCTGCAACATCAATTTCTTCACCTTCGTCTTGTGCATAAATACCTGTCACAATGACTTTGTTCCAGAGTGGTGTTTCACCTGGCAGTGGCTCAAGTAAGTCCTGATTTTCCGCATCATCTAAGGTTACGCTGACTGCACCCAATGAACTGAGCAGGGTTTCAGTAAAATCGACTTGCGCTTGATCAACAGTAATATGTATTTGTAACCACTTCACGGAGATAACCTAAAATTTAATGCGAAAGCACTATTGTAACTGAACTGCTGCAGACGCTGTTATTTTTTATTCGGATTGCGAAAGGGAAAACTCTATGCGATTGGAAGTTTCAAATTCGCTTTAACCTTATAGTTGAATAATGTGACAAAAATATAAATCTAAAAAATATAAGCTAAGAATTTGTTTGAACCATCATCGCTCAATCATTCCCAAAACAGTCAAATTGCTGGAATGGGGATGATTGAGGGACTTGTTTTAGAATGCAGACTGCTCAGAGGCAGGAGTCGGCACAAATTGATTGAGTAAGGTGCCTAAAATTGCCGCAAAGATATACATGAAAATAGAATACACCGCAGCAGGCATGGCAATGGTAGAGCTTGCCATAACAGTTAGGGCAATGGTCATTGCAAGTGTGCTGTTGTGAATGCCAATTTCAAAGGCGCAGGCTCGGGCTTGTTGGCTATTCACACCAAAGAAACGCGGGACAAAATAACCAATCAATAAACTGCAGGCACAGAACAGGGCAGTGGCAAGTCCTACATCTGCCAAATAAAGCATGATGTTATTTCGCTCTTTGGCGATTGCGCCAATAATAATCACAATCAGAAAAACCACAGCAAAAATACGTACAGGTTTGTTTAAGCGGTCTGCCGTTTGCGGGCTAAAATGACGTACCAACATCCCTAAAGTGACAGGGATAATAATAATTAAAAACACCTGCAACACTTTGGTAAACTGTAAGCCGACTTGTTGCCCATCCTGCATAAAATGCTGAATGGCAAAGTTGACAATGAGTGGCAAGGTAAATGCTGCAATCACGGAGTTTACGGCAGTAAGGGTAATGTTTAGGGCAATATCACCTTTATATAAATAGCTAAATAAGTTGGCCGTTGGCCCACCAGGAGATGCTGCCAGTAGCATGAGTCCCACTGCAAGCAGTGGTGGTAAATTCATTAGTTTACAAATAAAAAATGCAATTGCTGTCAGGACAACTAATTGACAAAATAAAGCAATAAATACTGCTTTTGGGTGTTTGCTCACCCGTTTAAAGTCGTTAGGAGTGAGTTCTAAGCCAAGTCCAGCCATGACCACAGCCAAAGCCAGTGGCAAAAATATTGTGATTAATTCTGAATCCATAAACACTCCTTTGTTTTTATATCTACAATAATTTATTTGATATTTAACTGTTTGTTCAATCTATGGTTAATTTAATCTTGCGCACGTCTTAAATTGTGTTTTTGTTGTGGTTGAAACTCTGTTCCTGTTTGTGTCGAAGGGCAAGTTTTGCAGATTGTCTAGCCAACATATTCCCTAAAATAAAGCTGAACATATACATAAAAATGGTGTATATCGCAGAAGGAATAGCAATTTCAGTGCTTTGCAAAACCGATAGTGCAATGGTTAAAGCAACAGCAGTATTATGAATGCCAATTTCAAAACAACAAGAGCGTGCTTGTTGATCAGGCACCCCCGCTAAATACGGCACCAGATAACCAATGAGCAAACTTAAAAAGCAAAATAGTGCTGTTGCGATACCAATGGCGCTGAAATAGTCAAAAACATTGGCGCGTTCGCGGAAAAGTGCATAAAAGAATAAAACGAAAATAAAATAAATGGACATCAAACGCATAGGTTTACCCAATTGTAATGCAATTTGTGGAATCGCATTACGCACCGCCATGCCTACACAAACAGGCACAATAATCAATAAAAACACTTGCGCCATTTTTTCAATCGGCAGACCAATTTGTTGTTGGTCAGTCATAAAATATAGAAAAGATAGATTCACAATAAAAGGTAGTGTAAATGTGGCCATCACCGAGTTCATGGCTGTTAGGGTAATGTTTAAAGCAACATCACCTTTATAAACGTAGCTAAAGAGATTCGCAGTTGGACCGCCAGGGGATGCGGCCAACAACATGAGACCAATGGCCAATAATGGCGGGAGCTCTAGAAATAAACAAATTAAAAAAGCCAGAACAGGCAAAATTACTAGTTGTGAAAATAAAGTTAAAAAGATGACTTTGGGAAATTGATTGACACGAATAAAGTCCTTAGGCGTGAGTTGTAAGCCTAAACCCATCATCATGACTGCTAGGGTGAGCGGTAGAAAAAAGGTAAAAAAGCTGGAATCCATTGCACATCCTTTTATCTTTTATCGTGACATTATTCTTGTGATCCTTTTTGCAGTTTAATTGTTTTTTAATGTTGTGCAATAAACAAAGCAGTCACTTATTTTTAAGCAACTGCTTTGGGGGGTAAAAGCTACTGATCTTGTTATTAGACAGCAGATTTTAGACTAGGTTGTTTTATGCTGAATTACATCGCTTGTGGGCGTGGCGGCGTAAAGCCGAGCGCACATTTTCCTTTCAGTTCTGTGCCATTGAGTGTAATGCTAGTGGTCTGCGCATCTGCCATACAAGAACGATATAATTCAGGCTCATTGCCTTGTAATTGAATTGCTTTAGATGAACTAAAGAATTGTGGTTCGCAAGTACCATTCCAGATAATTCCGCGATAGGCAAAGCTTACAGGTGCGCCCTGAGTTTTACCTTTACAGACTTGCTGGAATTTTTGTGCGTTATAAACGGTTTCGACTTTATCATTTGCCTGCACTGCAAATGGACTGAAAAATAAGCCACAAAGCATAGAGGACAGCAAAATTTTGTTATTCATGATGTTTCCCTTTATTTCTCATATCTGTGCTATTAGGATAAAAAATGGACAAATTAAAACAACAGTGATCTGGTTAATTTTTAAGTCTAAATGTTTTTATGTGCAGTAAAAATGCAAATTTGCATTACAAAATATTAATTTTGTAGCGCCGTTAAGCGAATAAAATCGACTGAATCTGTCAACTTATGCCACAACTTTTGCTATAATATTCCGTCTTTATTTTTTATCTCTCTTTGACCATTATGCACTATCCTAAAGTTTACGATGTTATTGTTATTGGTGGCGGTCACGCGGGCACCGAAGCGGCGCTTGCAGCAGCACGTATGGGTCGTCAAACCTTACTCTTAACTCATAACATTGAGACTTTAGGGCAGATGAGCTGTAACCCTGCAATTGGTGGGATTGGTAAGTCGCATTTGGTACGTGAGATTGATGCCTTGGGCGGTGCAATGGCATTGGCTGCCGATAAAAGCGGGATTCAATTCCGTATTTTAAACTCGCGTAAAGGTGCTGCGGTTCGTGCAACACGTGCGCAGGCAGACCGTGTTCGCTTTAAAGCTGCGATTCGCGCTACTTTAGAAAACCAAGCCAATTTAGATATTTTCCAGCAAGCTGCAGATGACTTGATTGTAGAAGGCGATACCGTAAAAGGTATTGTGACCCAAATGGGCATTCGCTTTGATGCAAAAACGGTGGTATTGACTACAGGTACCTTCTTAGGTGGCGTTATTCATATTGGTTTGGAAAAATCTAGCGGTGGTCGTGCAGGCGATCCTCCATCAATTGCTTTGGCGGCGCGTTTACGTGAATTAAATTTGCCTGTTGGTCGTTTAAAAACAGGTACGCCACCACGTATTGATGCACGTTCAGTCGATTTTTCAGTCATGATTCCGCAGCCGGGTGATTTCCCATCGCCAACCATGTCATTCATGGGTGATGTGTCGATGCACCCTGAACAAGTGAACTGCTATATCACGCATACCAATGAACGTACTCACGAAATTATTCGCGGTGGTTTAGATCGTTCACCTATGTATACAGGTGTAATTGAAGGTGTTGGCCCACGTTACTGTCCATCGATTGAAGATAAAATTCACCGTTTTTCTGACAAAGACTCGCATCAGGTGTTTTTGGAGCCTGAAGGTTTAGATACACATGAGTTGTATCCAAATGGGATTTCAACGTCTTTACCGTTTGATGTGCAGTTCGAATTAGTTCGTTCAATTCGTGGTATGGAAAATGCGCATATTTTGCGTCCGGGTTATGCGATTGAATATGATTACTTCAATCCACAAGCCTTGAAATTCACTTTGGAAACCAAAGCCATTAATAATTTGTATTTTGCAGGTCAAATTAATGGCACGACTGGTTATGAAGAAGCAGGTGCGCAAGGTGTGTTGGCTGGTTTGAATGCGGCACGTCGCGCTTGGGATCAGGAGCAATGGACACCAAAACGTGATGAAGCTTATATTGGTGTGTTGGTTGATGATTTGATCACGCTAGGTACCAAAGAACCGTACCGCATGTTTACCTCACGTGCGGAATATCGTTTGATGTTGCGTGAAGACAATGCAGATCAGCGTTTGACCCCAATTGGTCGTGAACTTGGTTTGGTGGATGACACCCGTTGGGCGGCTTACTGTGAAAAAATGGAAGCAGTAGAACGTGAAACAGGGCGTTTACAGCATTTGTGGGCTGCACCGAACAACCCAATGGGCAAAAAATTTGTAGAAATGACAGGTGCAGATTTATCTAAAGAATGTTCTGCAATTGATCTATTAAAACGTCCAAATATCAGCTTTGCGCAAATTGCAGAATTAACGGGTTCAGACGTTTCTGCACAAGTGGGCGACCAAATTGAAATTGCGGTGAAATATGCAGGTTATATTAACCGTCAGCATGAAGATGTCGCACAATTAAAACGCTTGGAAGAAACCAAAATCCCTGCGGATTTTGATTATGATGCTGTGTCAGGTTTATCGCGCGAAATTACGCTGAAGTTAAAGCATGTTTTGCCTGAAACTTTGGCACAAGCCAGTCGTATTCCGGGTGTGACACCTGCTGCAGTTCAATTGGTGATGATCACCATTCGTAAAAATGCACAGTCACGTAAATCTGCATAAGATTTGCTAGATTAATGCAGAAGCCCACAATTTAAATTGCGGGCTTTTTTATTCACCAAAGTAAATCAGATGCTAAGTAAAAAAGAAGTGGAGTATAAGAAAAAAACTGATTTCTACTGCATATCTTATGATTTCACAGCTAGATCAGGAGCAGTTAAAGTGATACTTATCGACATAGATAGGGGGAAAATATGACTTTAAAAACCATTCGTTATAATACAGCTGAACTCGCATGCCTACGTTGTATGATGCCGAGTCAATTTTAATTTCAACTTTAATCAGCAATCACAATAACTAGATTTGAACGAGAACGATCATGCTATCGCCCCATATTTGGGGCTTTTTTATTCCTGAGTTTGATGCACCGCATTGGCAACTTCTACAGGTTCAATCTGAATCAGTTTTTTACCAAAACTACGCAACCACCAAACCAATTGCGAGGTAAACGGCACAGTGGCTGTCACCAACACATTACCATTTTCCATTGTTTCCATGGTTTGATCTTTGCTTAATTGGCTTTCATCGAAATAAATGGCATCAGCTTTTTGCATTGTAAGTTTGAGCTGAATATTTTCAGTAGCTTTGCTGAAATCGACTCTGAAACCCAATTCGCCAGATTCAATATAGGCATTAATATCAAAATTAACAGGATGCAGGGCGCGTGAATCTAAAACTTTGGCCGCTTTAAAACGATGCAGGGCAAAGGTTTGAATATCAGTTTTATCAAATCGGGTACAAATTAAGTAAATTACCGCACCTTTTTGCACTAAAGCCAAAGGATTCAGGACATAGGTTTTATCTTCGCCTGAACTGTTGCGTGATTGATAAATACATTCCAGTTGTTTGTCTTGCAGCAAACCCTCATAAATTGCCTGCTGTGCATTGCGGTCTACGACGGGCGGAATTAACGGTTGAGTTGCAGGCACAATTCTCACGCGGTTAATCCATTGGCGGACATTGTTTTGAGTCGACAGGCTGCGTCGTGCTAAATCAAACCATGGGTTCATTTCTTCAATCAAACTTGGTGGCAGCAGATGCTTTAAATGTTCCTCAACCATCATGAAGGTCACCGCTTGAGAGCTGGTCATGTGCGGTAAACTTTGAATCGGTGCATCTGAACGCCAGCGCCAACCTTGTGGTACGGTACCATTACTTTCAATTGGAAAGCGCTGTGAAATTTGATTTAAGTCACGTTGAATCGTACGCAAACTAATATCGATACCTTCACGTTGCAAGACATCGTGTAATTCACGTGTACCCATCCATTTACCTGTAGAAAGGCGCGATAAAATTTGCCATTGGCGATACAAACTATTCGATGTTTCTTTTTCTTGTATAGACATATTCAATATTTACTAGATCAATGCATACTGAGGAAAACTTGTTCCTCCACACAATAAGAAAACTCGGAATGTTTAGCAAGTTTTTTACTGAAAAAGGGCAAAATATAACCGCAGATTTTGCAGTAAATATCACAAAATTTGGACGGGCAAAGTTAATCAAATAATAGAAGTGAATCAGAAACTATGACCTCAAGCCATACTTGGATCAATTAGAAAAGCAAGATTGAATAGTTGTGTTTAAGTGAAAACCCGTCATTGTTTTGTATGGTAGATTCAGGTTTATGTAAATAATAGTGGTCTGCGTGGATGAGTGCTGTAGGTTAATTGGGCAAGGCGATTGAGGTGCTTTATCGCGATGAATTATCAACAGACCTTAGAGTTAGGAGGATGAAACAACCGTGAATTTATCTAGCAGCGATGCGCGAGAAATTTTTTGGTTAGCCCGTTATTTAACCCGTATTCAATATGTATGTCAGCAATTTCCGTTTAAACAAAATGACGCTGCTTTGACTTATGCACATGCTTTTTGTTTGCCAGCTTTTGATGCTGCTTCTTTAAATGAATTGATTTTAAATGAAGTACAGCCTGCCTCATTTGCGATGCAGCTTGAGCAAACACGAACAAAAATTCAAAACTTGGCACAGGTGTTTTCTAAAGCTACTTATGCTGAATTAAAGCATTGTATTCAAAATGCGTGCGATAACGCGAGTTATATTGGCGATGTGTTACAGGACTGTGAAGCAGTACTAGATGCAGAACCACAGCAGATATATTTATTTTTCCAATTGGGGCAGAGAATTGAACAATTAGACCGACAAATTCGGTTAAAGCAATCGACTGAAAAGACTCTGTTGCAATTGGAAATGATTGTGAAATGCCTGAAAGATTTAGGTTGGACGTCACTTGTAGACGCATGGCAA
Source organism: Acinetobacter sp. SCLZS86 (assembly GCF_021560715.1). Classification (NCBI taxonomy): domain Bacteria; kingdom Pseudomonadati; phylum Pseudomonadota; class Gammaproteobacteria; order Moraxellales; family Moraxellaceae; genus Acinetobacter; species Acinetobacter sp. SCLZS86. Next base: position 1,829,961 of record NZ_CP090864.1, on the reverse strand, counting down.
CAGCTGAAACAGCAACCCGATACCATGCATTTTTATCACTTTAGTGATCATATTCAGCACTTACTTTCGGTGGATTAAGCAGACCTTGTCATGTCAAATTAATCGACAACAATATTATTTTAAGCTCTGTGTAGTTAAAAAAATAGTGGAAGCCGAAGCTCCCATTATGTCTTAACTTATTACTGGCTTTGAACAGCTATCAAATTCAATAGCTTTGACTCGTGCAATACTTTCGGCTCGGTTACTTAGTCGCGTTCAACCGCAAGTGCAACACCCATACCACCGCCGACGCAAAGCGTTGCGATGCCTTTTTTTGCATCACGGCGTTGCATTTCGTGTAGTAACGTCACAAGGATACGGCAACCAGAAGCACCAATCGGGTGACCGAGGGCAATTGCACCGCCATTCACGTTTACTTTATCTAAGTCTAAGCCTAGTTCTTTGGCAACGCCTAAAGCCTGAGCGGCAAAGGCTTCGTTAGCTTCAATTAAATCGACTTCATCTAAGCTCCAGCCAGCTTTATTTAAGGTTTTCTTCACTGCTTCAACCGGACCAAGACCCATAATCTCAGGCTCAATACCTGACATTGCATAGGCTTTAATGCGTGCTAAAGGTTGTAGACCTAAAGCTGCAGCTTTGTCTGCGCTCATCATTAATACTGCAGCTGCACCATCATTGATTCCAGAAGCATTACCTGCGGTTACGCTGCCCTCTTTTTTGAATGCAGGGCGCAATTTACTCAGGCTTTCAAGGGTAGTATTGGCTTTGATGTATTCATCTTCTGCAAATACAATTGGATCCCCTTTACGCTGTGGAATACTGACCGCTGCAATTTCATCTTTAAATTTACCAGCCGCTTGTGCTGCAGCCGCACGTTGTTGTGACGTGAGTGCTAATTGGTCTTGCTCTTCGCGGTTTAAACCAAGTTTTTCTACAATATTTTCTGCGGTAATGCCCATGTGATATTGGTTATAAGCATCGGTTAAGCCATCAGCCACCATGCTGTCAATTAACTGAGCATTCCCCATTTTTTGCCCGTTACGTAACTGCATATAGTGTGCGCTCTGTGACATGGATTCTTGACCACCAGCAACTACAATTTCTGCTTCATCACACTGAATCGCTTGTACAGCCAAATGTACTGCACGTAAACCTGAGCCACATACCACGTTTAGTGTTGTTGCAGGCACTTGCACAGGAATACCCGCAGCAATTGCAGCTTGACGCGCAGGGTTTTGTCCTACACCTGTAGTGAGTACATTGCCCATAATCACCTGATCAACTTGTTCAGGCTGTACTTTGGCACTGTCTAATACCGCACGAATTGCTATTTGCCCCAATTGTGGTGCAGATAAAGAAGCGAGGCTACCCAAAAAACTACCAATTGCAGTACGTTTTGCAGCTACAATGACAACATCGTTCATTTTATATCCTTAAATCTTATGTTCACGTTTCTGTGGATGCACATGATATATAGCATGTGTATTACTGATGTTATATGACTGCTTAAAATAAATTTACCAAAACATAGCGACTTGGTGCTGCTTCTATTGTTGGATATTGTGCATTACCTAAGGCACGGGCAGGGAATTGTTGGCCTGCATACGGTGTAACCCAAGCCTGCCAGCGTAGCCACCAAGACTCAGGATGATACTCTGCACCATCTAGCCATTGCTTGGTATTTTCAAACTTGGCAGAGTTGGTATAGCAGCCGTATTTATTACGACTTGGCGGATTCACAATGCCTGCCACGTGTCCAGATTCACCAAGTACCAGTGTAGATTCACCGCCTAAGTAATCTGCACCACGGAAGCTTGTATCCCAAAGTGCGATATGATCTTCCTGCGTTGCAATAAAGAAGCTTGGTGTTTTGACACGAGAAAGGTTGAGTCCAACACCGTTTACTTTCACTGCGTTTGGTGAAATCAATTCATTATTCAAATACAAATTACGCAATAAGAAATTATGAATTTTGGCAGGAATATTGGTGCCGTCGCTGTTCCAATACAAAATATCGAAATCTGAAGGCTCTTTGCCTTTTAAATAGTTCTCGATGTAGTAGTTCCAGTACAGGGTATTTTCACGTAACAAACTGAACGTAACTGCCAATTGGCGACCATCAAAATAACCGAATTGATTATTTAAGGTTTCTAAACCATTAATCACAGGTTCATTAATAAATACGCCTAAGCTGCCTGGGTTTTCAAAGTCGATAATGGTTGCCATATACGTGGCAGATTTCACATGACTTTTCAGGCGTTTTGCCACGTAATAGGCTTGAGTCGCAGCAAGTAACGTACCGCCAATACAGTAGCCAATGCAGTTGGCCTCTTTTTCACCGGTAATTTCTTCAATTACACGCAAAGCTTCTACTGCACCTTGTGTAATGAGATCAGCAAAAGTCAGTTCTTTCTGTTCGGCATTTGGGTTACACCAAGACATTAAAAAGACCGTATGACCTTGCTGACGCAACCAGTTCACTAAAGAGTTTTGTTCGCGTAAATCCAGCACATAATATTTATTGATAAACGGTGGTACGACTAGAATAGGGGTTTGATATACATTTTCAGTAGTTGCTTCATATTGCAATAATTGGAAAAAGTCATTTTCAAAGACGACTGCACCAGGGGTATACGCCAAATCTTTGCCCAAGCTGAAAGAGTCGCTATTCACCATACGAATAGATAAATACTTGCCGCTGTTCATGACATCATCATGGAAAACCTGCATGCCACGGACTAAGTTTTCACCTTGTTCAGCGACGGTTTGCTGAATCACTTCTGGATTAGTCCACAGAAAGTTACTTGGAGATAACGCATTGATCATTTGACGGGTAAAGAAGTGAATGCGATAGCGAACTTTGTCTGGAACGCCTTCGACCACATCTACCATGTTTTGCACTAACTGGCTAAACAGTAAATAAGACTGCGATAACAGGTCAAAATTGGGTTGTTCTTGCCATAATGGGCTGTTAAAACGACGATCACCACTTTCAGGTTGAATGAATGGTTCGATGTCTTTTGCCACACTGCGCATCATCACATTTTGGTAGATTTGCATTTGACCTTGCCACCAGCTCCATTGCATTTCCATCAAGCGTGCTGGATTTTTAGACAAAGCTTCAAAGAACATAGACATATCTTCTTTGTTGAGCTGTGTTAAGGCGTCATTAATAGGGCTTTGCCCATAATAAAATTCTTGTAGTTTTTTCCAGATATCATCGTGGCTAGAGAAAAATTGTAATATATTTTCTTTGAATTGAAATGAGTTCTGTTTCATTTCATCGCTCCATAGCGCATGGCTTTTAGCAATCAAATTGAGTGCAAGGCTGAAACTAAAACGGGGAAAATTTCACACTTCCCCGTAACATTCGTCCTGATAACGCATGGTTTTCAGAGCAGTGTTTATTTATTATTTGGCATTGAATCGCTGACTAACTTTTCAAATTCTGCTTTGACTTCTGAAGTCAGTGTTGCTAATTTTTTGCCATCTTCAATCATTTGCTGACTGAGTTTGTTCATAGTTTCTAATTGCTTGGTGGTGCAGTTCACCATGCTTTGCATGTCTTTCACTTCGCTATTGGCAAACATTTGTGCTAAACCAATGTTGGCATAGTTGCGTGCTGCTTCTAATTGTAGGTTGGTTAAGTTAGCAAAATTTTTTGCAACTATACTGTTGAATTTAGTGTACGGTTCAAACACGTTTTTGTATTGAGCATTCATGTTTGAAAATAAGTCGCCGTATAGCATGGGTGTCACTCCAGTAAATAAACTTGTAGATTAAAATGAGGTGTTACACGCTTAGTGCATGTATAAGCCGCCGTTGATTGATAAGGTTTCGCCTGTTACGTATGCAGCATGATCACTCACTAAATACATAACTGCTGCCGCAATTTCGGTAGGGGCGGCAAGACGTTGCAGAGGAATTTGTGCTTCAATGCTTTTAATTACTTCTTCGCGCATGGCTGTGACCATCGGGGTTGCGGTATAACCTGGTGCAACGACGTTCACGCAGATATTTGAACGTGCGCCTTCTTGCGCCAAAGCTTTGCTAAAGCCGATGATGCCTGCCTTAGTTGCAGAGTAGTTGGCTTGACCAAATTGACCTTTTAAACCGTTCACCGAACTAATGTTCACAATGCGACCAGACTTTTGTTCTAACATTTTGTTAAATACAGGCTGAGTCACGGTAAAAAGTGTTTTTAAGTTGGTTTCAATCACTTCAGACCACTGCGTATAGCTCATTTTTTTGAAAGTTGCATCGCGGGTAATACCAGCATTGTTGACCAACACATCTACACGACCTTCAGCATCAATTGCTTCTTGAATGGCTGCTGTAGCCGCTTCATGCTCATTTAAGTTGGTTAAAACGTAAGCGTCCGCTGAACACACCTTATGAATTCATCCTATAAGCCTTAATTTAGTCCCCACTTAAAAACAAGTGGGTACTAAAATTTATGACTACAAATCACCAGACATCCATCGCATCTCTTGCGAAAAAACGAAGAACATACAGTGCTGAATTTAAACAGCAGATCGTTCAGGCTTGTAAAGCACCGGACGTTTCAATTGCTTCGGTCGCTTTGCAACATGGATTGAATACAAATCTTGTATCCAAATGGATTCGCTTAATTGATGCTAAGCCAGGGAGTGATCGCTCACCACTACCGAATAAACCTGCATTTATTGCCTTATCTTGCTCTGCACCATTAGATCCTACTCCTACTGACATGTTAACGGTTCAAATTACTTTACCCCACTCAAAAGCAGAAATTGGCTTGAAATGGCAAGTATCAGAAATATCTGCTTTAGCAGAATTACTCAAGGTACTTGCAACATGATCCGCATTGATGAAATCTGGCTCTCCACCCAACCTCTGGATATGCGAGCAGGGATGGATACGGTCATGGCTCAGGTGGTGAGAGCCTTTGGCTACATTAAACCGCATTGTGCTTACCTGTTCTGTAATAAACGTGGCCATCGTATGAAAGTGCTGGTACATGATGGACTGGGCATCTGGCTGTGTGCCAGGCGGTTGGAACAGGGAAAATTCCACTGGACTAAAGTTCATCAGGGTGAAACCCTGGCACTCAGTCCAGAACAGTTACAGGCACTGATCCAGGGTTTGCCTTGGCAGCGCATTGGACGACAGCAATTGGTCACAATGCTCTAAACTAGCTTGGTCCATTCTGCTATTCTCCAAACGTTCTATTTCATTCTTCTCATGACCTCAGGCATACTGCGGTCATGAATACACTGCCTGATTTAAGCCAACTGACCCATGAACAACTGCTGGAATTTACTAGACAGTTGGCAATGCAGCATCAGTCTCTGGCACAATCAAACCAGCAATTAGATGCCAAAGTTCAACATCTTGAAGTATCCAATCAGCAATTAGATGCTCAAGTTCAACATCTTTCTATTCTCAACCAAAAATACGAGCATGAACTGGCGCTGTTTAAAAAGCACAAATTCGGCAGTAAAAACGAACATCTCACCGCAAAACAAATCCATCTGTGGGATGAAGCGGTCGAAGAAGATATTGCCGCTGTTGATCTGGAACTGGAACGGCTGAATGCAGATAAAACCGATGCAGCGACACAGAAAGCCACAGTCAACAAACCTAAACGTCGACTGCTACCCGATCATCTACACACCATCCGTATTGAGCATGAACCTGCATCAACCCAATGCAGTTGTGGCTGCCAGTTACGTCGTATCGGCGAAGATATCAGTGAAAAACTGCATTTCAGACCGGCACAGTTCTATAAGGAACAGCATGTGCGTGGCAAATGGGTCTGTGATCAGTGCGACACTCTGACTCAGCAAGCGATGCCTGCCTATGTGATTGATAAAGGCATTGCTTCACCTGAACTGCTCAGCCATGTTCTGGTATCGAAGTATGCCGATCATTTGCCGCTGTACCGTCAACGTCTGATCTATCAGCGGGCGGGAATCGAACTTTCTAGATCAACTTTATCTGACTGGATAGGTCGCTGCGGTGTAGAACTGGAACCTCTGGCCAATGCCTTAAAAGAGGTGGTACTACAACAGCAGGTGCTGCATGCAGATGAAACACCGGTCACCATCATGCGGATGGGTGATGATGAGAAAAAACCGAAGAAAGGTTATGTCTGGGCCTATGCCACTACACAGTACAATCCAGTTCAGGCGGTGATCTATGACTTTCAGGATAGTCGTTCAGGCCAGCATGCAGAAGAGTTCTTGAAAGGCTGGCAGGGCTATCTAGTCTGTGATGATTACAGTGGTTATAAAGCACGCTTTAAATCAGGCCAGGTCATAGAGGTGGGCTGCATGGCGCATGCACGTCGTAAATTCCATGAGCTACATGTGACTGGGAAAAGTCAGATCGCTGAACAGGCATTACTGATGATTCAGAAACTGTATGCGATAGAAGCAGAACTCAGGAAAAAGACCGATAGTACAGCAGAACACCGCCGCGAATACCGACAACAGCACAGCCAACCGGTGATGCAACAACTGTATGAATGGCTCAACCAACATTATCTGACGGTGCCATCGAGTTCTCCAACCGCCAAGGCCATCAATTACACTCTGAAGCGTTGGCCAGCCTTAAGCCGCTATCTGGATGATGGCAATCTACCCATTGACAATAACTGGGCAGAGAACTCAATGCGTCCCTGGGCATTGGGCCGTAAGAACTGGTTGTTTGCAGGTTCGCTGCGCAGTGGTCAGCGAGCGGCAAACATCATGACTTTAATCCAGTCAGCAAAGCTGAATGGCTTGGATCCGTATGCCTATTTAAGTGATGTGCTGAAAAGGTTGCCGACACATAAAGTGAGCCAAATAGAAGAATTGCTGCCGCACCGCTGGAAATCCAACTCAAATTAAAAAATAGGCATGGGGTTCAGCGGACGCTTACGTTAAAACAAAGCGCACATCACTTTCTGTAAAGCCTTCGTCTTTAAGCCATTGCTTTTCGCGATCTTCTTCTCTTGGTACAACCGTTGCAATAATTTTATAGCCTGCTGTAACCAGTTGACGGCAAATCTCACTGCCAATACCACCTAATGCACCCGTCACTAAAGCTACTTTTTGTTCAGACATATTCTTTTCCTAAGCAGAATAAGGTTATAAAAATTAAGGAGTTTTTCCTCTTTATTCTTGTTTAGAAATTAAGCGTTTTATATTTCAAAGAGGCTGCAGTTTGATGATGCTTTGAAGTCAAAAGTAAACAAATATTGGTAATAGATTATTTTCTTATCATGTGGATGCTTTTATAAATGGCTTAAATAGTCGTGAAGTCATTGATTCATCGTAGCGCGCAGCACAAACTTCTGAGAACTGGTGAAATGTGATTAATCCATGAATTTGAAGCGATGTGGCAGTTTAAAGACAGTGCGCGAGCATATTGTTTTTTCTTGAGATTTTGAGTGTGATTTTCAGCTAAATATTTGGATGACTGTAAAGCGCTAAATGCAAATGTGGGTGACCACAAATTTTTATCAATATGAATGGAAATAAAGTGAATTTAAGAAAATAAAAAGCGAAAAGAAAAATATAAGAAAGAAAAAGAGAATGGCTTAGACGATTGCATGCAGCAAAACTGCTACATGCAATAGGTCGAAAAAAGAAAGTTAAATGCTGGTTGCCTTACGCTGTGGACGAGGGCTTAAACGACATAATAACTCATAACCAATCGTGCCATTGGCCGTGGCAACATCATCCACCAATCGATGTTTACCCCATAATTCAACTTGTGTGCCTAATTCAACGTCCAAACCTGTGACATCAATGGCAATCATATCCATCGATACACGACCAAGCACGGGCGTTAATTTTGAACCAATCGCAACAAAATTCGGCTGCACAAATGTACGTGGATAGCCATCACCATAGCCAATTGAAACAATAGCGATTCGCATGGTTTGTTCTGCAGTAAAGGTTGAACCGTAGCCAACGTGTTCACCTGCATCAATTTCATTGAGTGCAATGACTTCTGCATTTAAAGTCATCACAGGCTTCAAGTCTAGTGTATGCACATTATGCGCGGCATAAGGCGTTGCTCCGTAAAGCATAATGCCTGGGCGTACATAATCAAAATGCAATTCGGGATAACGATAGATTGCAGCAGAGTTGCAGCAAGAAGCAAGAATAGGACTGCAATTGTCTTTGACATGCAAAAATTGTGCAATTTGTTGATCATTTAAAGCATGGTCACCATCAGCATTTGCAAAATGCATTGTCAACACACTGGTAAAACCTTCGGCTTTGAGCATGTGAATCACATCAATAATTTCAGGAATTTTAAAACCTAAACGATTCATGCCGCTGTTGAGTTTGACCCAGACTTTTAAGCCTTGTGCGATGTAATCATCTTTATGTTGCAGTAGCCAATTGAGCTGTGCTTGATGATGCACCACGCATTCTAATTTGTGTGCCAACACACTTTGCATTTCATCGGCAGAAAAAACACCTTCAATTAGGGTGATGGGCTGCGTATATCCCAATTCACGAATTTCTAAGGCTTCTTCAACGCAAGCGACACCAAAGGCATCGCTGTCTTTTAAAGCTGCTAAGCAGTCTTTTACACCATGTCCGTAAGCATTGGCCTTGACCATGCTAACAATTTTTGCTGTTGGGGCAAGTTGTTTGACACGGTTTAAATTATATTGCAGTGCCTGACTGTCAATATAAACTGTTGCTTGGCGCACCCTAAATACTCCTTGGGAATGACAATTGGTAATTTGTGTTAGATACACTGTGGAGTGATAAATAAATACTAAAAATAGTTCTATTTAAAAATATTCACTATTGTAGACCTATCAACCTCAAATAGACATGAACATTTAAGTTTTTGATCATAAATTAATTTAAGATCGAAAAATCTATTAGGTTATTGATTGCAAGTAATTTGTAAACGTTTCAGGCTTTATTTTTCATATAAAATTATACATTCTAAAAGCTATTATGGCGTTAGATGCTCTCACTCAGGAAATTCTGAACTCTACGAGTTATGGCAAGATTCAGATGAGTGTGGAGAGTGGGTTTGTAATTTAAATGAACTCAAAGAGAGATTAAAAAATGCATTTTAAACTTGGATATGTTGAACAAATGATGAAAATATTTTGTTATCTGGGATGGACTACTTTATTTTTTTGTCAGTCAGTTAGGGCTTGTATGCCACTTTCACCCAATGACGTATTTATTGCCCGTTACCAAGATTCACTGGCAGTACAGGAGAGTTCAGACTTCATTTTTGAAATCAGTTCAGGTCAATTTATTTTTCGCTCAATACTAGATGAGGTTAAATATAAAAAGCCTACCCAATGGTACAGTGGATTTTCAGGTAAAAGTACAGCTAAAAACCAATTAATTATTGGTTTAGCTTATGCACCAGATGGTGCTAAACCCCAGCAATATCAAGTAGTTTCATTTGCAACATTAAACTGTAAGAATGACCAGCTTGTTTTATCTAAACCGATTGTCCCATTTTTAGCTTGGAATAAGCAGACCTCAAATTGTTCTACAGTCGATAGAGCAGAGGTTGGGATTTTAGATGGTTTTATAGACTATGATCAGACACATTATTTGGCGCAACTGCAACAAAAGTATCCGACATGCAAGCAATTAAATAAAGCATTTCTTTCACTTGAAATGAAAGAAAATAGCCAAGATTGGAATTTACTCTCAAGCTGGAAACTATGGTGGGCAAAGTTAATAAGTCAGATTAAAACATGGTTTTAATAAACGCAGATTCAAATTTCAAGTGCAACACATTTGTAGTTAGTTGAAAAAGTTAGGTGTATTCATAGAATCATTAGACTTTTTCAACCCGCAATTGGAAAGCACACAATGAAGAAATACACCCAACTTTCTCAAGATGAAAGATACGAAATTTATGCTACTTTGAAAAGTTAAAGTTCAATCGCTACCCTTGCTCGGGAGTTAGGACGTTCACGATCAACCATCTACCGTGAATTAAAAAGAAATTCTGGGCAACGTGGATATAGAGCTCAACAGTCAGCTAAATTTGCAAGTCAAAGACGGTACCGTCCTTCATCATCAATGACAGCATTTGCCTTCGCTTATATTGATTATTTGATTGGTTTGGACTGGTCACCAGAACAAATTTTAGGTGCTTTAACACAACGCGGTTGGCTGGATGTACCTTCACATGAGTGGATTTACCAGTACATTTATCAAGATAAATCAAAAGGCGGTAAACTACATCTACACTTAAGGCATCAGAAGAAATATCGAAAACGAGGTTACAAAAACACGGATCGTAGGGGTCAAATCATTGATAAAACAAGTATTCACTGCAGAGACCAGGTCATTGATCAACGACAACGTTTAGGAGATTTCGAAGGTGACACGGTGATTGGTAAATATCATAAAGGTGCTTTATTGACTCTCGTTGATCGAAAGAGCCTGTATGTACATATTGTTCATTTAGGGCCAACGAGAGCATCCTCTCAAACGATTACTTGTGCATTAGATCGTTTACAAATGAGCCATGCTTATAGTGTGACATTTGATAATGGCAAAGAATTTTCCGAACACAAAAGAATTACTGATGCTGGCATAGAGACGTATTTTGCTGATCCTTACAAGTCTATTCAGCGAGCTAGAAATGAAAATACGAATGGTTTAATCCGGCAATATCTGCCAAAATCATCATCGTTTGATGACGTGTCAAACGAACAAATAGAGCAGATAGAATTTGCACTCAACCATCGTCCTAGAAAAACCCTAGGTTGGTATACACCGAGTGAAGTTATGTCTGGTTTTTATACTGTTGCACTTGCCGCTTGAATCCGCCAAAAAAGAGCAATGCAAGCATTACTCTTCATCATCATACTGAGCATAATACTCAGGAGATAAGTTACTAAAACGCGTGTATTGTCCTTCAAAGGCAAGACGTACCGTACCAATGGGGCCGTTACGCTGTTTACCAATAATAATTTCGGCAGTGCCAGCTTCTTTAGATTCTTTATTATAAACTTCGTCGCGGTAAATAAACATGATTAAGTCCGCATCCTGCTCAATCGCACCAGATTCACGCAAGTCAGACATTACAGGGCGTTTATTAGGTCGGTTCTCCAAGGAACGGTTCAGCTGCGACAAAGCAATCACAGGGCAGTTCATCTCTTTGGCCAAGGCTTTTAAGCTACGTGAAATTTCTGAGATTTCGCCGACACGGTTATCGCCCATGCCTGGAACTTTCATTAACTGCAAGTAATCGACCATGATGCAGCCAATTTTACCGCCATGTTGTTTGGCAATGCGTCGTGCACGTGCACGTACTTCCGTAGGGGGTAGGGCAGATGAGTCATCAATATACAAATGCTTTTCTTGCAGTTGTAAAATCGTGCCTGTGACTTTTGACCATTCATCGCCACTGAGTTTGCCTGAACGTAAATTCCCCTGATGGACTTTGCCGTAAGCAGAAATCAAACGCATTGCAATTGAGTCTGCAGGCATTTCCATAGAGTAGACAAGAGCAGGCAAGTCATTGTTAAACAAAACACTTTCGACCAAATTCATGGCAAACGTGGTTTTACCCATAGATGGACGCGCAGCGACAATAATCAAATCACCCGCTTGCATGCCTGAGGTTTTATTATCTAACTCTACAAAACCTGTGGTTAAGCCTGTGATGTTACCTTCCATTTTAGAAAGTTCATCAAGTTTGTCGAATACGTCGGCAACGACACTCGATATGGCTTTTGGGCCTTGTGCTTTTGCATTGTTATTGTGTTGTTCGGCAATTTGGAAAATATTAGTTTCAGCCAAGTCTAAAATTTCACTCACGCTACGACCTTTGGTGTCATAGGCATTTTGTAAAATTTCAGAACTGACTTTAATCATGTTTCTGAGGGTCGAGAATTCTTTAATTTTCGTGGCATAGGTTTCTAGGTTATAAAAGCTAGAAGGTGAGTCCGCCATGAGCTGCATTAAATACTCTTCACCGCCCGCAGCTTCAAGCAAATTTTGTTTAATCAGCCAGTCATTCACCAATACGGCATCATAAGGTGAGTTTTCTTTAGACAAAGAATCAATAGCACGGAAAATATATTTATGGCGTGTCGCGTAGAAATCAGACTCTTGTAACACATCACCCACTTGTTCAAAAGATTCGGCCACAGTCATCAACGCAGCCAAAACAGCTTGTTCAATGGCTAAGTTGTGTGGTGGGGTACGAAACTCTTTAAGCGGGCTGTTCTCATTTGGTTTTAGATCAGACTTTGCAGTATGTTGCTTTGCGCTAGCAGTCGCCTGTGACATATAAATCCCTGATTTTTAAAACAGTAAATGCTGAATAATGCACGGGGGATAGAATTTGAAACTCATATTCTTTCCACTTCCCGATGATACGCCCTCTAGAAAAAAAAGCGAGTAGATTTTGGCGAAGGAGAAGTCAAAGCGTGCAGGACTATTTAGGAAATTTGTACTAATCGTATATTCTAAAGATAAAAAAAGAGCATGCGATTAGGCATGCTCTTTTCTTTTGCAGAAAATTACTCAGATACGATAGTAACGAGAACTTCAGCAACAACATCATGGTGCAATTGGATTGCGATGTTAAATTCACCAGTGTGACGAAGCGCACCGTTTGGTAAACGAACTTCTGCACGGTCAACTTCAAGACCAGCATTCGTTAACGCGTCAGCGATGTCACGAGTACCGATAGAACCGAAAAGTTTACCTTCATCACCAGCTTTAGCAGTGATTACGATGTTAACTTCGTTCAATTGGTCAGCACGTGCTTGAGCAGCAGCTAAAATTTCAGCTTCTTGTTTCTCAAGTTCAGCACGACGAGCTTCAAATGCAGCAGTGTTTGCTTCAGTTGCAGCAACTGCTTTACCTTGAGGGATCAAGTAGTTACGACCGTAACCAGCTTTAACTGAAACTTTATCGCCTAATTTACCAAGGTTCTTAATGCGTTGTAATAAGATAATATCCACAGCTCAACCTCACTTATGATTGTCAGTGTAAGGGATCAACGCTAAGTAGCGAGCTTGTTTAATAGCAAGCGCTAATTGACGTTGGTAACGAGCTTTAGTACCTGTAATACGGCTAGGAACAATCTTGCCATTTTCAGTGATGTACTGTTTTAGTGTATCGATATCTTTGTAGTCGATGTACGTAACGTTCTCAGCTGTAAAGCGGCAGAACTTGCGACGACGGTAAAAACGTGCCATTGATGTTCTCCTTAAGCTTCAGCAGAGTCTTGGTTAGCGTGTTGTGCTTCTTCACGTTGAGCTTTACGCGCACGTTTTTCTTCAGCACTCTTAGCCAATAATGACTCTTCAGTGATAGCGTTTTCACGACGGATGATCAAGCTACGAAGGATCGCGTCGTTATAACGGAACAATTCTTCTAACTCATCAAGCGTAGTTTGACCACATTCAACATTCATAAGAATGTAGTGCGCTTTATGAATTTTGTTAATTGGGTAAGCCAATTGACGACGGCCCCAATCTTCTAAACGGTGAATTTGACCTTCAGCTTCTTTGATGTGAGTTAGGTAACGTTCTACCATACCCACAACTTGATCGCTTTGGTCTGGGTGTACCAAAAGTACGATTTCGTAGTGACGCATTGTCAGCTCCTTACGGTTTATGCAGCCCCTGACTAATTGAGCCAGAAGCAAGGAGTCACAACCGAAGTTGTGTCGCAAAATTGCGAAGCGTCAATTTTAGTGCTTTTGCCAAGTAAATACAAGGCTTGGTCTAAGAAAAGATCGGCTTGGGTAAAAAGGGAATGTAATATTTTGCATCTATGATTGGAATTTAAATTTTATGCTTTGTATTTGTATGTCACTAACTTTTAGAGTGTTTAATGCAAAAATTATTAAGGACGAATAATTCAAAGACAGATAAATTGTTATTATTTAAATATTGAAGTGTGGAGAGGGCAGGTACTCCATTAAAAGATAGAGCTAAACTCTATCTTTTAAAAAAGTATGATTTGCGTGCTTGGTGCGGTTGCTGTAAAGCTAAAACATAAACTCACAACCGTAATTAAAATAACCGAAAATAGGAAAAAGCGTTTTGCCCATAATTGATCATTTTTTGCTTTGAATCCAATGACGCCAATATAGAACCAATAAATACAAAGTGCATTTAAAATAACCAGATACAGCCAGTTTGCATAATCAAATACAAACAGTCCATTCATGGCAATAGTAAATAACACCACATAAACCAGTGATTCAATTTTCGTTCGTAAAATTGAACGAGCAACTGGCAAAATTGGAATACCCGCATTTTTGTAATCATCAAAACGGTAAATTGCAATCGCCCAAGAGTGGGGCATTTGCCAAAGTGCATAACCTAAAAAGATAAGTAGTGCAGCTAAGTCAAATTGATTTGCAACAGCAGTATAACCAATGACAGGTGGGCTTGCGCCAGAAATACTGCCAATAATGGTTTGATGAATTGTTGTGCGTTTGGTCCATAGACTGTAAAAGCCGACATAAACCACGAAACCAATCAGTGCAAAAAGAAAAGCGTATGCGTTAACTCCAAACCATAAAATGCTAAAACCAATGACGCACAATACTACTGAATAAATCAGCGCTATAGGAACAGAAACAGTTTTTTGCACTAAAGCACGGTTTTGTGTGCGTTGCATTTTTTGGTCGATGTCTTGATCAATAATATTGTTGACCACACATCCCGAGGCCACAACAAGCGTTGTACCAAGCAGAGTAAGCAGTAGGAGAAGGAAGTCTACAGAACCTTGGGTAGCTACAAAGTAGCCACCCAAAGTGGTAATAAAATTACCAAAGAGAATTCCTGGCTTTGTCAGGAATAAATACTTTTTTAGCATGACAACCAGTTTAGATCATCATGTTGTAGTGTAGATAGTTCATGATCCATACAGATCCAACCAAAAGGATGGCAATGGTCAGAATGGTATACACGAATGCAATCACGTTCCAACGTTGCTCTGAAGAAGAATTCATATGCAAGAAATAAATTAATTGAATAAGAATCTGAGCAACTGCTGTAATCGAAATAACAGTAATTAAAATACCGCGGCCAAAACCACCTGCCATAACCATACCAAAAGGAATAATGGTAAGGATAACAGAAAGGATAAAGCCAATCGTATATTGCTTAGTGTTACCGTGTGATGCACCAGCAGAGTTGTGATCGTGACTCATTAGAGAACTCCCATCAAGTAAACTACGCTGAATACACAGATCCAAACGATGTCAAGGAAGTGCCAGAACAAGCTTAGGCAAGCTAAACGACGCATGTTCGGAATAGTCAAACCATATTTCTTGATTTGAACCATCAACACGATCATCCAAACTAAACCTGAAGTTACGTGAATACCGTGCGTACCAACCAAAGTAAAGAACGCAGATAAGAACGCACTCGCACTAGGTCCATGTCCAGCATGAACTAAATGGTTGAACTCGTAAAGTTCCATACCAATAAAGATCGCGCCGAAAACCCATGTCACGCCTAACCAAGTTAGAACTTTGGCAACATCTTTCTTGTAAGCAGCTAAAACAGCAAAACCGAAAGTTACAGAAGAAATCAACAGGGCAAAAGTTTCTGTTAAAACAAAGCCTAATGACTCGCCAAACAAATCTTTAGCTGTTGGAGTGCCTACTGGAACGTGGCTACTTAATACAGCGAACGCGATGAAGAGTGTACCGAAAAGTACAAGGTCACTCATCAAATAGGTCCAGAAACCAAAGACGGTGATGTCTGTATCATCGTGGTGATGATCATCATGTCCGTGGTTGTCGTGATGAAGTACTTCAGCCATGTCTTAGTCCTTCTTCAAGTGTTTTTCAAGGAGCGCATAGCGTTCGTTTTCAATACGCTCAACTTCAGCAGCAGGAACATAGTAGTCCACTTTCTTCGTGAAAGAGCTCACAATGAAGCTGATGATTGCAGCGATAAAGGTAACGAATACTAACCACCAAATATGCCAGATTAACGCGAAGCCCATAGTTGTAATAAACATTGCAATAATGAAACCAGCTGCACGGTTGGTTGGCATGTGGATGTCTTCATACTTCGTTGGACGCGCGTATGCAACACCATTTTCTTTGTCAGTCCAGAAAGTATCAATACCATTGATCTTTGGAAGGTGAGCAAAGTTATAGAACGGTGCTGGAGAAGAAGTCGCCCATTCAAGCGTACGACCATCCCATGGATCGCCTGTAAGGTCTAAACGTTGGTTGCGTTGTAAGAAACCAACTACGATCTGCATAACGAAGCAGAATAGACCAATAGCAATTAACACAGAACCAAAGAATGCAATTGCCAAGTATGGATCCCATTCAGGGTTGTCATAAGTATTCAAACGACGTGTCATACCCATGAAACCAAGGATATAAAGTGGCATGAATGCAAAGTAGAAACCGAAGAACCAGAACCAGAATGCTGCTTTACCCCAAGTCTCATTCAGTCTCCAACCAAACATTTTTGGCCAGTAGAAAATGATACCTGCGAACATCGCGAATACAACACCACCAATAATTACGTTATGGAAGTGAGCAATCAAGAATAAAGAGTTGTGTACAAGGAAGTCCGCTGGTGGAACTGCCATTAATACACCTGTTAAACCACCGATACCGAAAGTCACAAGGAAGCCAAGTGTCCATAGCATTGGGGTAGTGTAGGTAATACGACCCTTGTACATAGTGAATAACCAAGAGAAGATTTTCACACCAGTAGGAATCGCAATAATCATGGTCATGATACCGAAGAACGCGTTAACGTTGGCACCTGCACCCATGGTAAAGAAGTGGTGAACCCATACAACAAGTGATAACACACCAATTGCAACGGTTGCGTACACCATTGATTTGTAACCGAACAAAGTTTTGCGCGCAAAAGTCGCAGTTACTTCAGAGTAAATACCAAATGCTGGTAATACTAAGATATATACTTCTGGGTGACCCCATGTCCAAATCAAGTTTACATACAACATTGGGCTACCACCCATGTCGTTGGTAAAGAAGTGGAAACCGAAGTAACGGTCAAGCGTTAACATCGCAATTGTCGCAGTTAAAACTGGGAAAGTTGCAATGATAAGTACCGCAGTAACTAATGCTGTCCAAGTGAAAATAGGCATGTCCATAAGTTTCATGCCAGGCGCACGCATTTTGATGATGGTAACAAAGAAGTTAACACCCGTAAGAAGCGTACCTAGACCAGAAACCTGAAGTGCCCAAATATAGTAGTCAACACCAACACCTGGAGAGTATTCGATACCAGATAGAGGAGGATAAGCCATCCAACCTGTCGCAGCGAACTCACCTAATGCAAGTGAAACCATCATTAAACCTGCAGCACCAGCGAATAACCAGAAGCTTAAAGAGTTTAATAATGGAAAGGCTACGTCACGAGCACCAATCTGTAATGGTACAGAAATGTTCATTAAGCCAACAACAAGACCCATTGCCACGAAGAAGATCATGATTACACCATGGGCGGTGAAAATCTGGTCATAGTGTTCTGGGTGCAAATAGCCTTCACCACCACCTTTTGCAAGGAACAGTTGAAGACGCATCATAATCGCATCTGCAAAGCCACGCAGTAGCATGACTACAGATACAAAGATATACATAATACCAATTTTTTTATGGTCTACAGATGTGAACCATTCGTTCCACAGGTAGCCCCATTTTTTGAAGTAGGTAATACCAGCAATCGCTGCGATACCGCCTAAGATCATCATTGCAACAGTAACCAATACGATTGGATCGTAAGGAATTGCATCTGGACCTAACTTACCTAATAAGTTCATGTCTTATTCCCCTTGAGAAGCAGTCGCATGTTCAACTGCTACATGAGTTTCAGAAGCAGGCGCTTCACCAGCCACTACAGGAGCTGAATGGTCAGCACCATGGTAGTTACTCATATAGTTATTGATCACTGATTCAAACAAGCCTTGCTCAACAGAAGAGTAATAAGTCACAGGATGTGGCTGAGTCTTATATGGACCTTCTTTTAAAGCTGTTGCAGCAAGTTTTTTCTCTAACTCAGTTTTGGCGTTACGAACCATTGCATCAATTTGTTTCTGTGAACGGTTACCGTCACGTAAAGAAGCAAATTCAGCTTGATCTAAAACTGTTTTTTGAACAGCTTGAGGATTGATAGTCGTACCTTGACCTGCTTTAACAGCTGCTACCCATTGCTCAAAATCAGCTTGAGTTACAGAGTGAGCTTTAAAGCGCATTTGCGAGAAACCATAACCTGAGTAGTTAGATGAGAAACCACGGAATTCGCCCGTGTTGTCTGCTAAAACGTTCAAGTGAGTTTGCATACCCGCCATTGCATAAATCTGACCAGATAATGCAGGGATAAAGAACGAGTTCATTGTGAAGTTAGATGTTAAACGTAAGCTTACAGGCGTTTGCTCTGGGAAGCGCAATTCGTTAACAGTCGCAATGTTCTGTTCTGGGTAGATGAAGATCCATTTAAATTGTTCAGCAATAACTTGAACAGTTAAAGGAGCTTTTTCGGATTCTAGCGGACGGTAAGGGTCGTACTTGTGGGAACCCCACCAAGTTAACCAAGCTAAAATACAAATAATAATAACAGGTATACCCCATACTACAATTTCAATTGCAGTAGAGTGTGACCATGTTGGTTGATAGTCTGCGTCTTTATTCGATGCGCGATATTTCCAACCGAACCACAATGCCATAATTGCAGATGGAATAACCACCAATAGCATTAGGTAAATCGCAGTCATCATCAGGTTACTTTGACCTGCTGCAACTGGACCTTTTGAGTTCAGAAGTACTAAATCACCGCCACACCCAGTTAAGAGTGCAGCCATCGTAGATAAAGACAATACAGCTAAAATCGTTTGTCTCATTTTACAACCTCGGTGAAGAGTCCCATTCCCTAATTTAATATGGGATAGCGATTAAAGTGTCACATGATTAAAAAGACATCAAAAAGATGAAAAAGTCTTCTTAATCATCGGACACCGCTACGTTGTAGGGCATTATGCCTGATATCGACAAACTAAGCTACACATAAAGCGGCTTTAAGTGGAAGGAATAAAAACCAATTTTTATACTCGGAATTATTTGTGCTAATTTTAATTTATTTATATTTATCAATGCTGTAAGAAAAAAGGGATGATCAATCATCCCTGAGTAAATAAAATCAAATTATTGCTTTACTACTTTGGTTTTGGCAAGTTTATCGTGTAACGCTTGTCGTTTTGCACCAAATGCAAAGCCATAATCTAAAATTGTGATAAAGGGCATAAACATCATATTCAAAATAATGAAAATGATAGAGCGAATAGTAAACACACGCATTAGGCTGACTTTTTCATCGGTTTCGGCATCGACAATTTTAATTTTAGTCAGACGTTTGCCAATACTTTGTCCAGTTTTAGCCAATAGGAAGGCTTGTATGCCCAGCATAATCAATAAGTAAATTGCCACGGCTTGCCAAGCTTGCATTGGAATCAGCTGAAAGAGTTCAGTTTGCAATTGCATGGCTTGATCAGACGTTGTAGCTGTCTGCATTTTTTGTTGCAAACCAGACAATTGTTCAAACTGGTCAGCATTTAAGAAAAAAAAGGGAAGCGCTGCTGCAGGCAACCATAACAACATATCTATTATTTTGGCTAAAGCACGTTGGTTAATGCTCGCCAATTCATTTTTCGTTGCCTGTGTTCTTAAATTTGACGATGCTGAATTTGGTCGTGATGTGTTTGTAGCCGTATAATTTGTATTTTGAAAAGGTGAGTGTTCAGGGGCAGGTGGCGTGCTGACATAGCCTTGTGGTTCATATACAAGTTTACCTTGGGTGAGTTCACCTAAAGCTTTCCATTCGCTCATGCCTTGGTGCCAAGCCAAATCTGTCAGCAACACCTGTTGGCTTGCGAGCATTTGGTTGAGCTGCTCTAAGGTGTATGGCCCAGCTTGTTGATTATTTCGTGCCAAGTAAATTTGCATAAATATAAAATCTCAAAAAATGAATTTGAAAAAAAACCCACGCAGGTGCATGGGTTTTCTTTTAACACGTTTTATTACGCTTGTTGAGCTTTTTCTTCAGAAAGGAAGAACCAAGTGTCTAAAACTGAGTCTGGGTTTAAAGATACAGATTCAATACCTTGTTCCATCAACCAACGCGCAAGGTCAGGGTGATCTGAAGGACCTTGACCACAGATACCGACATATTTACCTGCTTTACGGCATGCGTGAATTGCCATAGAAAGTAATGCTTTCACAGCAGGGTCACGTTCATCAAACAGGTGAGAAACAATGCCTGAGTCACGGTCTAAACCAAGTGTTAACTGAGTTAAGTCATTTGAACCGATAGAGAAACCATCGAAATGCTCAAGGAATTGTTCAGCCAACAATGCATTGGTTGGTAATTCACACATCATGATCACTTTTAGACCATTTTCACCACGTTTTAAACCATTTAGCGTAAGCAATTCGATCACACGTTTTGCTTCAGCAACGGTACGTACAAATGGAATCATAATTTGTACGTTGGTTAAGCCCATTTCGTCACGTACTTTTTTCAAGGCACGACATTCAAGCTCGAAGCAGTCACGGAAATTGTCAGACACATAGCGGCTTGCACCACGGAAGCCCAACATTGGGTTTTCTTCTTCAGGCTCGTATAACTTACCGCCAATTAAGTTTGCGTATTCGTTTGATTTGAAGTCAGACATACGCACAATCACTGGTTTGTCAGCGAATGCAGCAGCAAGGGTAGAAATACCTTCAACTAATTTTTCTACATAGAATTCGATTGGTGATGAATAACCCGCAGTACGCGCCATAACTGCCGCACGTGTTTCACGTGGCAAGCTGTCAATGTTAAGTAATGCTTTAGGATGCACGCCAATCATACGGTTGATGATGAATTCTAAACGTGCAAGACCAATACCTTCGTTTGGAATTTGAGCAAAGTCAAATGCGCGGTCTGGGTTGCCGACGTTCATCATGATTTTGAACGGAAGTTTAGGCATAGATTCGATAGAGTTCTTTTGAACTTCAAAATCTAAAGCACCTTCATAAATGAAACCTGTGTCGCCTTCGGCACAAGAAACAGTAACTTCCTGACCATCAGTCAAAACTTCAGTTGCATTACCACAACCTACAATTGCAGGTACACCTAATTCACGTGCAATAATTGCAGCGTGACAAGTACGACCACCACGGTTAGTGACAATTGCCGCAGCACGTTTCATTACTGGTTCCCAGTCTGGGTCAGTCATGTCTGAAACAAGTACGTCACCTTCCTGAACTTTGTCCATTTCTTTAATAGACGTTACAACGCGAACTTTACCAGAACCGATACGCTGACCAATTGAACGACCTTCACAAATGACCGTACCTTTTTGTTTTAATAGGTAGCGTTCCATAGTGCCGACGTTTTCACGGCTTTTTACAGTTTCAGGACGTGCTTGAACGATGTAGATTTGACCGTCATCACCATCTTTTGCCCATTCAATATCCATAGGCGCTTGATAGTGTTCCTCAATAATTAAAGCTTGTTTTGCTAATTCTTGAAGTTCATGATCATTTAAAGAGAATTGTTGGCGATCTTGTTTTTCAACATCGACCACAACTACAGATTTACCAGCCGCGCCTTCTTCACCATAAATCATTTTTTGGTGTTTAGAGCCAAGGTTACGACGTAAAACTGAGTGTTTGCCTGCTTTTAATAAAGGCTTAGAAATATAGAATTCATCTGGGTTAACCGCACCCTGAACCACCATTTCACCCAAACCATAAGAAGCTGTGATGAATACGGCATCCCGGAAGCCAGATTCTGTGTCTAGGGTAAACATAACACCCGCTGCGCCTGTTTCTGAACGCACCATACGTTGTACGCCTGCAGATAAAGCAACGACATCGTGGTCAAAGTTTTGGTGTACACGGTAAGAAATCGCGCGGTCGTTGTACAAAGATGCAAAAACTTCTTTAATGGCAATTAATACGTTGTCGATGCCACGGATGTTGAGGAATGTTTCTTGCTGACCTGCGAAAGATGCGTCTGGTAGATCTTCTGCAGTTGCAGATGAACGAACGGCAACCGCGATGTTTGGGTTGCCGTTAGAGAGTGCTTCAAAAGCAACTCGAATTTCTTGTTCTAGTGATGCAGTAAGCGGAGTGTCGACAATCCATTGACGAATTTTTGCACCAGTTTCAGCAAGCGCATTCACGTCATCTACATTGAGTGTTTTTAGCTCTGCTTGAATTTTAGCGTTTAGGCCACTTTGCTCGAGAAATTCACGATAAGCAGCAGCTGTTGTTGCAAAGCCACCTGGTACAGATACACCAGCATTAGATAAGTGGCTGATCATTTCGCCCAAAGATGAGTTTTTCCCACCCACGAGCTCAACATCGTGTTTCCCTAATTTTTCCAGACCAATTACGCGCGCTTCCAAAGTTGTTACTCCACTTTTGCAGTATTAATCACTATCTTGTCATGAAATTATAATAAATCTACTTAGCAATTTGGTTTTACTAAGCGACAGTCATGTAAGATCGGTTTACTATAAAGATTATATAGCACTAAGACAAATATTTAAGGAGAATTTTAATGTCAGAAGGTAAACAATTTAAGCGGAGTGTTTTTTTTATTTCTGATGGAACTGCAATAACGGCTGAAACCCTAGGACATTCTCTTTTAGCGCAATTTCCAAATGTGGACTTTGATATTCATATTCATCCTTATATTACGTCTGAAGAAGCGGCTATGAATGTGGTGGCAGAAATTAATGCTCGAGCACAAAAAGATGGTCAATTACCTTTGGTGTTTGATACCTTGGTTGACCTATATGTGCGTGACATTATAAACACCGCTAAAGCGATTAATTTAGATGTATTTGAAGGCTTAATCAGTAAGCTTTCGGAAGAGTTAGGAACACCGCCAACTACTTTAGTCGGGCAGACGCATGCCGTAACAGATTCTGAATCTTACAAGGCACGTATTGATGCGGTGCATTTCGCCTTAGATAACGATGATGGCGCACGAACACGTCATTATGATAAGGCTGATCTGATTCTGATTGGAGTGTCGCGTTCGGGTAAAACACCGACTTCCATCTACCTTTCTTTACAGTTCGGGATTCGCGTGGCCAACTATCCACTCACTGAAGAAGATCTAGATGACAACCGTTTGCCAGCTGTACTGAAACCGCATAAACATAAGTTATTTGGCTTAATGATTGATGCTGAACGCCTTGTGGCGATCCGTACTGAACGTAAAGCCAATAGCCGTTATGCAAGTTTTAATCAGTGCCAAATGGAATTGCGTGCCATTGAGGGTATTTATATTTCAGAAGGGATTAAATATTTAAATGTATCTGAAATGTCGATTGAAGAAATTTCAACTCGTATTTTACAAATGACAGGTTTAAAACGTCGTATTGGTTAAACAAACTATATGTATTTAAAGAGCCAAAAGATTATTTTGGCTCTTTTTTATTGGATTTTAATAGAATAAAAACCAATCTACTATTTATTTATATGATATAGCTTTTAGCGTGACTTAAAATGTAGTGATAATGGTATCAATTGGATGTTCTTGCCCATCAATACTATGCACACTATTTGCGCAGACTTTAACAATTGGCCAAGTAATCAAATGGCAATTTTCACGTTGTAAAGCTAAATAATAATGATCAGATTTGAAATAGTGTTGATGAGTATCAGCAATGTTGGGTGTGAGTTGACGTTTGAGCCAAGTGTCTTTGATTTGAGCATCTAAAAAGCGCAAAGCCAAAATATTTTTGACGCGGTTATTAAATAAACGTCGATTTTTAAACATCAAAGGATGGCTAATTAGACGATGGATACCACGCTCGGTACTAGGTAAGACAAAATGCGGTGCAATTTGAAAGACTTGAACAGATGTTGCCTGCTGACAAAGTCTGTCGAGTTGTGCCACGCTGTCCTGATTTGCGCCAATAACTGCAACGCGTAAACCAGTGAAATCATGGTGTTTGATTTCAGTTGCAGGAATACATTTGCCTTGGAACTCTTGAAAATCTGTCAAACAGTTTTGAAAAGCGTGTCTATGAACGTCGTGTTTAGGACTGACCATGCTGAATCTCTTGATTTATTCATTTTATAAATTAGAACGTTTGCTCTATTTTGTTGGGGCAGTGCTGTTTGGTAAAGTCTTTTGTGCAGGCGAGCCAGTCATTCCTAAAGATTGAAAATTAATTCGACGGAGATTTAAGTAGCAGAAAACAAGAAAATGGATTTAAGTTTTTTATTTTAAATGCTTTTAATTGATTGAACCTTGCAGCTCAATGGAGCTGCAAGGTTGAAGCTAATTAAGTATCTAACTTCATTTGCATAAGCAAATCAAAGTTGTATAAGCGTTTTTCTGTGTCATAGATATCACAGGAAAAAATAAACTCATCGACATCATACTTTGCCAATAAGTTTTCTAATCCTGCTTTGACTGTAGCCTTAGAACCAATTTGTGCCATACCATAAAAACTATCGACAGACATTTTTTCTGCAGGCGACCACAAACCTTCCATACTTTCGACTGGAGCTTTGAGTTTTAGGCTTTGTCCACGCATTAACCCTAAAACACGCTGATAGGCACTGGTCGCTAAAAATTCTGCTTCGTGATCGGTATCTGCAACCACCGTTGGCACACCCATTGACACATAAGGTCGTTCTAAATATTCCGAAGGCTCAAAATTGTCCCGATATAACTGAATGGCTTGAGCAAGCATACGTGGGGCAAAGTGTGAGGCAAATGAGTAGGGTAGTCCTAATTTTGCAGCTAGCTGTGCGCTAAATAAACTTGAACCGAGTAACCATACAGGAACGTGTGTACCTTGTCCTGGCGTAGCAACAATACGTTGTTGTGGTTCAGCATCTTTAAAATAATGAAGAATTTCTAAAACATCTTGCGGAAATTGATCTTCAGTTTCTTGGCGACCACGACGCAGTGCACGCATAGTAACTTGATCAGTGCCTGGTGCCCGACCTAAACCCAGCTCAATACGATTAGGATATAGAGTCGCTAAAGTTCCAAACTGTTCAGCGACCACTAACGGAGCGTGGTTGGGGAGCATAATACCGCCCGAACCGAGTCTAATTTTTTTCGTATTTGCTAATAAATAACCCAAAAGTACAGCTGTTGCGGAGCTGGCAATGCCATCCATATTATGATGTTCTGCCAACCAAAAACGATCATAGCCGAGTTGTTCTGCGTGTCGAGCTAATTCAAGTGCATGATGCAGCGAAAACTGTACTGACTGATCATCACGTACAGGCGCGAGCTCAAGAATGGCAAATTTTGTGTCTTGTAGGGAACGCATCATTTATTCCAGCTTGATAAAGATAGTTTTATCATACGATGCTGCACTGGTTTTGTATATCGAAAATTTTCGATATATGGGTGAGTCATGAGATATTGCCATTTAACAACGCGCGACATTCATCCAAAAAGCACGCTTTATAAAAAAACATTTATCCAAGCAAGTCGTCAGCAAACAAAAAGCACCCGAAGGTGCTGAAGAAGTTTGAAATATCGTGAGAAATTAACGACGTTTACCATTTTTATAGTGACCTAAATGCAAGCCATTGTCTTTGCGATAACGGTCATTATAACGGTAATCATTGTAACGGTAGCCACGGCTATCATAGCGGCGGTCATAACGATCATTGTAGCGTTTGTTGTCATAGCGGTCATCACGACGGTCTTCGCTAACTTTTTGACCTAATACTGCACCACCTGCTGAACCGAGCCCTGCACCGACATAGCCACCATTGTTGCCCGCCATATTGCGACCAACGCTATATCCACCAGCCCCACCTAAAGCAGCACCAATCATGGCACCATTACGGTCACGTTTGTTGGCTGCTGCTGCTGCACCACCTGCACCACCAATGGCAGACCCAATCATCGCGCCAGTTTGTCCGCCCATTTGCTGACCAATCGCAGCGCCGACAGCACCACCCAAGGCAGAACTTACAGCAACACGAGTATCGTTGGCATGTGCAGTACCCATAAGCAAGGCAGAACTTGCGATAACACTACCTAATAAAACACGATTAAGTTTCATGCGGATGCTCCAAATATTGATTAATATGCTATGTAATGAAGATATAGAAACAGATGGCAAAGATCGTGAAGGGTAATGAGGTCAATTTGCAAAGTTTGGTAAAGACTTTGTAATTGAACTCCTAAATTTCTTCATATTGATTATGGTCGTTTTTTTGAACTGATATATGAAGAAAAATTAATCCTATAAAAAAGCATCAAACCTGTGTTGATGCTTTTTTGCTGCTCTATGCCTATCGTTCAAGATTAACGACGATTGCGTTTTTTCTTCCATTTACGTTCTTGGTAACGGTCATATTCTTTATCTTTTGAGATTTTATTGCCGAGTGCGGCACCACCGGCTGCACCTAAAGCTGAACCAATATATCCACCATTGGTGCCGCCCATATTTTTACCAACGGTATAACCAGCACCACCACCCAAAGCACCACCAATTGCAGATTCAGTACGATGACGTTTATTACTCGCCACAGCTGCACCACCTGCACCGCCTAATGCAGCACCTATTGTTGCTCCCGTAGTACCGCCCATATTTTTACCAATTGCTGTACCTGCAACACTGCCTAAAGCACTAGCTGCGGCAACGCGCGTGGTATTGTCTGCATAGACATTGGCACTGAGCATAGAAGCTGAGGTTAAAGCTGCAGTCATTAACATTGCATTAAGTTTCATGTTGAACTCCATGTCCTTTTACAGGACTTATTTATGATCAATTTCGATGGGCTCAATTTAACAAAGCGCCGCTTTTAAAATGTGGAGAGTACAGACGAGATTGATGTGCTTTGGTGTGGGCTTTGTATGAGTTTGATTAAAATTGCAAAAAAAATGTCCAAATGCGGATGCTAATTGCGGTACTTGGTGAGTTGTACATTCACCGCAATGCACAGCATCATCAAGCAGAAATACTGCTAGAACATCTGCAGATAGGCATTTCAAGCATCGTACAGACGTAATAATGATGTTATTTGGATGGCAGAATCGGTAAACTATGCGCAATTTTTATTTCGCTGTGCTGCGTGTTGCATGTAACAGCCTTTGCATTGAGATTTTTTAAACAATGAAAGAATCGTTGCGTTTACGATTAGATCAGCTTTCTGACCGGCATGAAGAGTTGACTGCTTTATTGGCAGATATTGAAGTGATTTCAGATAACAAGCGTTTTCGTGAATTATCACGTGAACACAGTGACTTAGAAGAAATTACGGCAGTGTGGTCACAATACACACAAGCCGAAGCTGATATTGAAACAGCTGAAGCGATGTTGTCTGATCCTGACTTTAAGGAAATGGCGCAAGAAGAAATTAAAGAGAATAAAGCACTGATTCAGCAACTTGAAGCTGATTTAAATATTTTAATGATTCCAAAAGACCCGAATGATGCTAACTCGGCTTATTTAGAGATTCGCGCAGGGACAGGTGGTGATGAAGCCGCGATTTTCTCGGGTGACTTATTCCGCATGTATAGCAAATATGCAGAAAGTCAGGGCTGGAGAATCGAAATTTTATCTGAAAATGAAGGCGAACACGGCGGATATAAAGAAGTCATTTGCTTGGTGAATGGCGAAGGTGTATATGGCCGTTTGAAGTTTGAAAGTGGTGCGCATCGGGTGCAACGTGTTCCTGCGACTGAATCGCAAGGTCGAGTGCATACATCTGCATGTACCGTTGCAATTTTACCTGAAGTAGATGTAGATACTACGGTAGATATTAATCCTGCCGATTTGCGAATTGACACCTATCGCGCATCGGGTGCCGGTGGTCAGCACGTCAACAAAACTGACTCTGCAGTGCGTATTACCCACATTCCGACGGGGACTGTGGTGGAATGTCAGGAAGAGCGGTCACAGCATAAAAACAAAGCTAAAGCGATGGCGTTGTTGGCATCGCGTTTAGAAAATGCCAAACGTGCAGCGGCAGATGCAGCGACTTCAGAAATGCGACGAGATTTGGTGGGTTCGGGTGACCGTTCTGAGCGAATTCGTACCTATAACTATCCGCAAGGACGTATAACAGATCATCGAATTAACCTGACTTTATATAAGTTGGATGCGGTGATGGAAGGTGATTTAACTGAATTGTTAGATAGTCTGCATCGTGAATATCAGGCAGATCAGTTGGCGATGCTTGCACAACAAAACGGTGGTTAATGAATATTGCACAAGCCTTGGCGCTACGTGGTGAAGTCGATAGTTACGAGCGTCAAGAAAATATTTGGTTGCTAGAGCATTTTTTAGGACTGAGTGCGCTGGAATTAAAGTATCGTGCAGATCAGGAATTGAGTGCCGAACAAGAGCAAATGTACGTGCAGGCTTTAGCACGTATAGCAGCAGGCGAGCCTTTGGCGTATATCACAGGTTCTCAGCCTTTTTGGACACTGGATTTGAAAGTCACGCACGATACTTTGGTGCCAAGACCTGACACTGAGGTTTTGGTTGAAACTGTATTGTCTTTGTCATTACAACGTCATGCTGTTGTTGTCGATTTAGGTACAGGTACAGGGGCAATTGCTTTGGCTTTAGCATCTGAACGTCCAGATTGGCAGGTAACTGCAACTGATATTTACCTGCCAACGCTTGCAGTTGCCCAAGAAAATGCAAGTAAATATGCTTTAAATCAGGTGCAATTTGCCTGTGGTGCATGGTTTGAAGCATTAGCTTCTGAAGCTGAACCACGTTTTGATTTGATTGTATCTAATCCTCCGTATATAGATGCTAATGATGCACACATATCTGCTTTAGCAGCAGAGCCTGAACGTGCTTTGGTGGCGGCAGATCAGGGATTGGCAGATATTGTGCAGATTATTTCGCAGGGTAAGTATTGGCTAAAAGCAAATGCTTGGATTGCACTAGAACATGGTTATGACCAAGCATTAGCCGTGCAAGCGATTTTTGCAGAACACGGTTTTTCGGAAATTCGTACAGTCAAAGATTATGCAGGCAATGATCGGGTGACTTTGGCGCAATGGCTTGCTGGCTGATGTGTTATATCAGTTAAAAATCTTGTGAGATCTATTTATCAGCTTGCAAACATAGACGAATGATTAGCAAAGTTTAAGTGCAAGACCAATTTATGAGCCTCAACTCAAATGATTTCAGCTTAGGTTGCCTTTCACTGCCAAAATTGCAGGCGGTAATTCTTCGCCAAGTGAACTCAGCATTTCTCGTTCAATTAAACGCACCATAGAGTTGAGTGGCAAATCATTGTCTTGCAAGCCAAAAGGTTCTTCAAGTTGTTCGCTGAGTGCATCTAAACCTAAGAATAAATAGGCAATTAAACCCACTAAAATGGGTGTCCAGATTCCTAAACTTGCTTCTAAACTAAAAGGCAAAATAAAACAGAAGCAATACACAGTGCGGTGTAACAAGACTGAATAAGAAAAAGGCAAGGGGGTGCTGAGAATTCGATCACAACCTGCTTGCACATTACCCAATTCAACAATATGTTGATTCAAGCCTTGATAAATAATATCGGAAATTTCACCTGTTTTAAGTGCGCGGACTAACTCTTTTTGAATGCTTTCTAAAATAAACTGTGCAGCATTGATATGTGGAAATAAAGCATCATAATCTGCAGGTGTGAGATTGACTTTGTTTTGGTAAAAATCAATGGGTTGGTTTTGATTGCGTAAACGGTTGCGCAATAAATTACTAAACAGCATGACCCGATACATCAAGACTCGACGCTGCTGATCTGGCAATACGTATGAGTCACGTGAAATATGCCGTGATGTTGCGATTAACGTCCCCCATAATTTTCGACCTTCCCACCAACGCTCATAACTGGCGTTATTTCTAAAACTGAGGAAGATAGACAAAATAATCCCGAAAATAGTAAAGCCAATAGCAGGTACGCTAGGCACTTGAAAAAAGTGGTGGGAAGATAAATACACTAAGACCGTAGAAAGGATGACCACAATTGCAAGTGCCGGTAATACCGTGGGCAAAATTGTCCCATACCATGCAAACAGGAGAGTAAAGCTGTTGTTTTTATTGCGAATAATCATCTTGATCCATCCTTAAAGCTTCCTTAGTGTTTCATAGACAAACAACGCTTGGCAAGATGATAGCTAGCTTTTGATTCAAAAAGCAGCAAGCGGCTTAAAGTCAATTTTTCTTATTTATTATTGCAACAGCCAATAAAAAAGTGATGCCATGAAGACATCACTTTTTAAATACTTTCAGCAAATGAATACCCGAAGTTTTAGTTTACATCGGGTAATCTTGCAAACAGTCAGGAATCTCAACGTGTGCCAAACTGTCTGTTTCTAAAGCTAAACATAGCGCAACAATTTTAGCGGTATCGCACAGGTGTTCATCTTTAAGTGCCAAACCCGCTTGCAAAGATTGCAAATCTTCTTGACAAATATCTAGGGCTTGCGCTGTTTCAAGTGCATCTTCTCGTTTGAAAAACGCAGACATGACTTTATGTAACTGCTCTTCTGAGGTATCTAGAATACTTTGATTAAGTAATTCGTCTAATTGGTCAGAAGCTTGGTTGAGAGAGTGAGAGAAATTTTGAACTAGATTGTGTTCAAGTACATCCATCATCTTAAGCATGGGTAAACCTCCAAAGATGCTCGTACATTTAATATTACAGGGGGAGTATGACAGCCGAAGTGCATAAAATTTATGCTTTAAATAGATTGAAAAGTAAACTATATTTCATCCTTTGGCAATGCTGCGCCGATGAACGTTCAGTTCACTGCTAAACCTTGAAATCACAGCTTTGAGTTTTCTTTTATAATTAAGTTGTTTGTAAAATATACAAGATAGTGGCTGAGTAGTAGGTGATAAGTCACGCAATTATGAGCGTTCAGTTATGAGCTTTTAGTACATTGTCGAGATGCCCCATGATTGACCCCTGTCCATTTTTTAAATGTACGATGAATAGTACGAGGATCATGGAAATTTACTTGATCGCTAATTTCTTGAAATGATTGTTGGGTTTTGCTCAACAATTCGATTGCCGTATCTCGACGGATTTCATTTTTTAATTGCTGATAGCTAGTGCCTTCCTGCTTTAAACGCCGTTGGAACGTCGCTTCAGACATATTGAAATGCTGGGTTAATTCGTTCAGCTCTAACCATTCACTCGGCGGCAATCGCATTAATTGTTTACGAATTTTATGACTCAGCGCATGTGGGTTTTTATAACGCACTAAAAGATTAAAAGGCGTTTGTTTTAAAAAGCGTTTCCAGCTTTTTTTATCCTGCTTGATGTTTAAATCAAGATGTTTTGCCTCAAAATAAATCTTATGCGTTGTACACGCATATTCAATTTGGTCACAGAAACGGACACGATAATCAGCATCATCCTGCGGAGCAGCACATTTGAGTTGCATGTTTAAAATAGCGATACGTTGTCCTGTCAGCCAGCACATCAAGCCATGAATCAGCATTAAATAAGTGGCATAACTAAACATCGGTTTCACTTGATCTTTATCGTGAATGGTTAAGATTGCATATTCACCATCTACGTTTAATTCACCTGAAAAATCATCCAGTATTAAATTAAAGAAATTTAAAATGTCCTGTAATGCGGCCTTTAAATGCTCTGCTTGGTACACCCATTTAGACAAGAGTTGATAACTGCCACGACGCATAGCATGGCTGTCCATGCCAAAAAATTCATCGTTCATGGCATCTGCCAGTGCAATCCACAATTGACCATATTGCAGAATTGACACCCTCGCTTTGTTGGAATGTAACAGCTCTGCAGGAATACCCGCCGTCTGCAAAATCGCATGCGTATCCATACCGCGTTGCTGTGCAGTATGCAAAGCTTTATAGACTAAAGCAATTGAAATTGAAGCTTTGCTGTACGCGAGCTGAGTTGCATTCATGGGATGGCGTGGTATTCCATTTACAAGTTGAGTGTTCAGATCCATCATAGTCGATGCAGGGTTTGGAAAGTGTACTCTAGCTTGAGTGTGATTAATCTGTTTCTTAAGTTGTATTAAATTGAAAATTTATAAGGAAAATATAATGAAAATTCAAGGAAAAGTCTGTGTCGTCACGGGTGGTGCATCGGGTTTAGGTGCTGCGACTGCACAACATTTAGTTGCGCAAGGTGCAAAAGTTATTTTGGTTGATATGAATCAGGAACTTGGGCAGCAACTTCAACAGCAATTGGGCGAAAATGCAGATTTCGTGGCTGTAGATGTAACCGATGAAAACCAAGTACAGCAGCTTTTTAACCATATCGAGCATAAATACGGACAGTTAAATGGTTTGGTTAATTGTGCAGGCATTGCACCATCAGCCAAAGTCTTGGGACGTGATGGTTTGCATGATTTGGCGATGTTCCAAAAAGTGCTGAATATTAATGTCGCGGGCAGTTTTAATATGATTCGTTTTGCAGTACAACTTATGGCGAAATATGACTTAGTCGCCGATGAAGAAGAGCGTGGCGTGATTGTGAATACTGCTTCTGTTGCTGCGTTTGATGGGCAAATTGGACAAAGTGCGTATTCTGCATCAAAAGGTGCAATTGTGGGAATGACATTGCCTTTAGCACGTGAACTGGCACGTGAAGCTATTCGAGTAATGACGATTGCACCTGGTATTATGGAAACCCCGATGCTGAAAGCATTGCCACAGCAAGTACAAGATGCTTTAGGGCAAATGGTGCCATTTCCACCACGTTTGGCAAAACCCGAAGAATTTGCACATTTGGTAGGCCATATTTTTGAAAATAGTTATTTAAATGGTGAGGTGATTCGTTTAGATGGCGCAATTCGTATGCAACCGAAATAAGTTATGACGATGCTATCTCCATAAAATAGCCTAAGCAAAAATTCAAGTATTGAAAAACTGGATACTAAAAAATCGTTGCAATACAGCACAAGGATGTTGCGCGCATTTCTGACAAAAACAACATCTACCATATACACAGAGGGTCACCATGATTTTAAGCCATGAACAAAAAATGATTCAGGATATGCTGCGCAGTTATGCACAGGAAAAGCTTAAGCCAACTGCAGCAGCACGTGATAAAACTGCTGAATTCCCTGCAAAGGAGTTAAAGGAACTAGGTGAGCTAGGTGCTTTGGGCATGACCGTTGCAGAAGAATGGGGCGGTGCAGGTTTAGATTATGTATCTCTCGTTTTAGCCTTAGAAGAAATTGCTGCGGGTGATGGTGCAGTTTCAACGATTGTGAGTGTGCAAAACTCATTGCCATGCGGAATTACACAACGCTACGGCACAGAGGCGCAAAAACAAAAATATTTAACTAAACTGGCAACAGGCGAATGGTTAGGCTGCTTTTGTTTAACTGAACCACAAGTCGGCTCTGATGCCAGCGCGATTGAATGTAAAGCTGAAAAAGATGGCGAGGATTGGGTTTTAAATGGCACCAAGCAGTTTATCACCACAGGCAAATATGCAGATGTTGCTTTAGTTTTTGCTGTAACGGACAAAACTGCGGGTAAAAAAGGCATTTCCTGCTTTTTAGTCCCGACGAACACACCAGGTTATATCGTGGCACGTTTAGAAGACAAAATGGGACAGCACTGTTCCGATACCGCCACCATCGTGTTGGAAAACTGCCGTATTCCTGCAGAAAACCTATTGGGGCAAGAAGGTGAAGGCTACAAAATTGCACTCTCTAATTTAGAGTCGGGGCGTATTGGTATTGCCGCGCAATCGGTGGGTATGGCGCGAGCAGCTTTAGATGCAGCCGTGGACTATGCCAATGAGCGTAAAGCTTTTGGAGTTGAAATTGTGCAACATCAGGCAGTCGCGTTTCGCTTGGCAGATATGGCAACACAGATTGAAGCTGCACGACAGCTTATTCTACATGCCGCAAGCCTCAAAGATGCAGGCTTACCGTGTTTAAAAGAAGCATCTATGGCCAAGCTTTTTGCTTCAACCATGGCAGAGCGTGTGTGTTCAGATGCGATTCAAATACATGGGGGCTATGGCTATGTATCTGATTTCCCAGTTGAACGTATTTACCGCGATGTGCGCGTTAGCCAAATTTATGAAGGTGCATCCGATATTCAGCGTTTGGTGATTGCACGTGAAGTGACTAAGCGTTAAAGCTGAGTATCTAAAACTTTAGTCGGTGTCCAAAGCTTGCAAGGTTATTGCAGGATGTGGAAATTGAGAAAATGTTCAAATCATGTTTAGCTAACTTGATTGAAAAATACGCGAAGATCATGTCGTGATTGCGTTGCATGATCGACTTCAACACAGCAAACCTAATTTAAATTTTAAAGAGCGATTCAATCCTAACTTGTAAAAACGGTTAAAACAATAACGCATATTGCTGCAAATGAATTGCAGTGTCATCAGTTTAAGACGGAGCTTAAAAGAATGAAAACTTTGCAAGATGCATATCAGGCTTTTGACCTAGAGCGGCTCATTCAAACCCAATTGGCAGGAACGCCAACGGCACTTAATGCCTATGAAGAATGTTGCGGACGCTATACGGGTACTCAACAAACTGCCTTAATTTGGGAAGGCAAACACGGTCAAACTGCATCGTGGACATTTGATCAACTGGCAGAAGCATCTGGAAAATTGGCAAATTATTTTACTCAACTGGGCTTAAAAGCAGGTGATTGTATTGCAGGATTATTGCCGCGTACGCCTGAATTGTTAATTACGGTTTTTGCCACATGGCGCATTGGGGCAGTGTATCAGCCTTTATTTACAGCCTTTGAATCTAAAGCGATTGAGCACCGTATTCAAACTGCAAAGACGCAGCTCATTGTGACCAATACTGAGCAGCGTCCAAAACTAAATGCCTTGTCTAATGTGAAAATTTTAACTGTGGACGCAGCAAATCAAGCTCAAAACCATGATACAGATTTTTGGCAAGTTCTAAGCACTCAAGACACTTACTTTGAAACCGTGTATCGCAGTTTTGAAGATGATTTTCTGATGATGTTTACATCAGGCACTACGGGTTTAGCTAAATCTGTACCTGTGCCTTTAAAAGCCATTGTGGCATTTAAAGGTTATATGCAGCATGCAGTCGATTTAAGAGCAGAAGATTCATTTTGGAATTTAGCCGACCCTGGTTGGGCTTATGGCTTGTATTACGGTATTACAGGGCCACTGAGTTTGGGGCATAGCATTATTATGGATGAACGTCCATTTAGTGTTGATCATGCACTGGAAATTATCCGTAAATATCAGGTGAGTAATTTAACAGGTTCACCAACCGCATTTAGAATGTTCTTTGGTTTTAAAGAAAAGTTTGATGGTGATATTCAACGACATCTGCGTGTGGTTAGCAGTGCAGGCGAGCCGCTCACACCAGAAGTGATTCATTGGTTTAAGCATGATTTACAAGTCAATATTTATGATCAATATGGACAAACCGAATTGGGGATGGTGATTGCCAATCATCATGCACTGGAACATCAGAAAAAAGTAGGTTCTGCGGGTTATGCTATTCCCGGACATCGTTTCGCGGTTTTAAATGCACAGCATCAGGAAGTCGCTCACGGCGAAATTGGCACACTTGCACTGGATGAATCACAATCGCCTTTAATGTGGTTCAAAGGTTACGATGGGGATGACCGTAAATCATTTGTGGGACAGTATTATTTAACGGGTGATACGGTACGTTTAAATGAATTTGGTGGGATTGATTTTATTGGTCGTGCAGACGATGTCATTACAACTTCGGGTTATCGTGTCGGGCCTTTTGATGTAGAAAGTACTTTGCTTGAATGTGAGGAAGTGCTTGAATCCGCAGTAATTGGTAAGCCAGACCCAGAGCGTACAGAAGTGGTAAAAGCCTTTGTGGTGTTAAAAAATCAATATCAACCAAGCACTGCATTGCAGGAAAAGCTGCAACAGTATGTGCGTTCACGCTTATCGAAACATGCCTATCCTAAAGAAATTGAATTTGTCAGCAGTTTGCCTAAAACATCCAGTGGAAAAATTCAGCGTAATTTATTGAAGCAACAAGAAATTGCAAAACAAAATGCTTTTAAAAAAGTGAGCTAAATTCAGCCAATAGGCCCTGTTAATTATTGCGCCATAAGAAAAACGCCATTCATACAGATTGGCGTTTTTTTAAATCTGTATTCTTTATTTAAACCACCCGATTATGCAAGCACGAACTCAATCGATAGAAAATGTGTGCATCATATTGGTGATGTGATATTTTCAACTTTATGCTGACACAATGAACAAGGCTGCATGTACTTCGATTACGATAAAAGCATGTAGGCAGCGCAATACATATTGGGGGAGAACATCATGGTAACAGCTCATTTAAATTTCACGCAGCCGTCAAAGCGGATATTTACGAAGTCGATATGGATGGGCGCAGCTTTACTGTTGTGTGCCTCTGGCAGTTATGCACAAAACTGGAACCCAGCGCCAACTGCTGAAAGTACAGCCTATTCCAGCTATCCAGCAGCAAAAACGCCACAAAAAAATTATGCAGTCTTTGCCGAATACGCCAATTTTGAAGCAGATTTTGACAGTGGCGATACAGTAGAACTAGATGGTTTTGCTTTGGGTGTTTCCACCACGCCACATCGCTCAGGTTTTTATGGCAGATTGGAATTCTTAAAAAACAATGAATACGATTTGGATTATTATGAATTCAATATGGGCGGGAATTTAAACCTGATCAGCTATCATGGTTTTTATTTCAATACATACGCAGGTCTAGGTTATAGCGGCGCAAGTTCAAAGCTGCTTGCCAATGATGTCAATTTTGTCACTTTACCTGTGGGCGTAGAAGTCGGTTTGAACTTTGTTCCTGATTTCTCGATTTACGCCACTGCCGGTTATAAATGGTTATATGACAGCACCTCGAATACCACCTGTAAAGATGGGACAACCTCAGACAAAGTCGGGAATACGGCATGTTACTGGAATGGTGGAATTGCCTATTATAATGAATATATAGGCGATGCCGATGGCGTTACTTATAACGTAGGCATGCGGATGCACTTTTGAGCAAGTCGCTGCACATCTCCATCTGTTTAAATACGCAACAATTCAACCACCGTCATGACGGTTTGCTTTGAATAGCCGTTATACTTAACGTTTTGGTTTTGCAGCATAGGGCATTTTCTTGGAAAGCGTATTCGATACTCAGTTAGAATTGAGTGATGCAGAAATGCATCTATATAGCCGACAAATTTTATTGGATGGCTGGGATATTGAAGCACAAGAAAAATTAAAACTTGCCAATGTGCTTGTTGTGGGGTGTGGCGGGATTGGCTGTTTAAGTGCAGAATTACTAGCACGTGCAGGCGTGGGTAAAATCACACTAATTGATGCCGATGTGATTGAAACCAGTAATTTACAACGACAAATGGCTTATACCCCCGCAGATTTAGGCTTTTATAAAGCTGAAATTCTTGCAAAAAGACTAATGCAAATTAACCCTTATATCGAAATTGTTAGTTTAACCACGCTGTTAGATGCGAAAAATGCAGGTACTTTAATTGCCCAACAAGATCTGGTTTTAGATGGTTGTGATAATTTCAGCACCCGCTATCTAGTTAATCAATATTGCCGACAATTCAATGTGCCTTTACTCAGTGCCTCTGCCATTGGTTTTCATGGGCAAATGTTTATGGTTGAAGGGGACTCAGCGTGTTATGAATGTCTGTTTCCGAAAGAACAACATGCCAATGAAAGTTTGCGCTGCGCCGACAGTGGCGTATTGGCAACCACTCCCAACGTCATGGCTAGTTTACAAGCCCATCATGCTTTGTTGTACTTGGGTTTAGGCAACACCGCACTGAAACAAAAGTTATTGCTATGGGATGGTTTAAGCATGAAACAACGCTTATTGTCTTTTGATCACGATCACAACTGTCCAGTTTGTCAGGCAAGATAGCCTTTTTAGTTGGCAATTTTTTGTTAAACTCACACTACTTTTATATGACTCAGACATGATGAAAAATAATATCTGGTTAGATGGTTTACGTTCAGTTGCTCGCATGGGTGAAACTGCCGTAGTGGCAGCCAAAGCAGGCATTAAATATGCCACTGAAAAGCCAAGTAATGCCAAACTCATGCGCGAAACATTTGAATCTTTAGGTTCAACCTACATTAAACTTGGGCAGTTTATTGCCAGTACACCGTCATTGTTCCCGCGTGAATATGTCGAAGAGTTTCAAGGTTGTTTAGACCAAACACCAACTTTACCGTTTAGCTATGTGCAGCAAGTATTGGCATCTGAATTTGCAGGGCGCAATTTAGATGAAATATTTGCCTCAATAGATGAAAAGCCTTTAGCTTCAGCATCTATCGCACAAGTGCATGCTGCAAAATTGGTAAGTGGTGAAGATGTGGTGATTAAAGTGCAAAAACCGGGGGTAGAAACTATTCTCTATACCGATTTAAACGTCTTGCACTGGGCGACTAAACTGCTCGAAAAAGCTGTGCCCAAAGTCAAATTTGCGTCATTGGCCGATATTGTCGAAGAAATCAAAACCCGTATGGTGCGTGAAGTCGATTTTATTGAAGAAGCGCGTAACCTAGATGATTTTATTAATTATCTGAATTTGACCCAAAACAAAAAAGCTACTGCACCTAAGGTCTATCATCAATATTCCACCCGTCGCGTATTGACCATGCAGCGTTTGTATGGCGTACCTTTGACCGATTTTGACGTGGTGAAACAAGTATCTAACGATCCATCGCAAGTGTTGATTACTGCCATGAATACATGGTTTGGTAGCTTGATGATGTGTAACAGTTTCCATGCCGATTTACACGCAGGCAACCTGATGTTGCTTGAAGATGGGCGTGTCGGCTTTATTGATTTTGGTATTGTTGGACAGCTGAATCCTGAAGTGTGGACTGCATGTATGGCTTTTATGGATGCCTTGCAAAATACCAACTACACGCTTATGGCTGAAAATATGCTCAAAATGGGCATGACCGACAAGCAAATTGATACTCAGGTTTTGGCAGCAGATTTAGAGCGTTTATTTAGTGGCGTATTGCTGGCCGATCCTCAAGAGTTGCTGACTTCTAACCCTGCCGATTTAAATGACATTATGCTCGATATGGTTGCTGTGGGTGAGCGTCATGGGATTTGTTTCCCGCGTGACTTTGCTTTACTGTTCAAGCAAATGCTGTACTTTGACCGTTTCATGCGCGTTTTAGCACCTTATACCGATATTTATGCCGATCAACGATTGCAGATGGTACAAAGCATTGATCCGAACTTGTTGTTAAAGCATTAATTATCCATATTGGTCGAATCAAGCATTCTGTTTGCATATTTTAAAGCCACCGATCTTTTGTTTTATAAATTCAGTGTGGCTTTAAAATAGGGTAAACATCTCTTTTAGTAGACAGAGATCGAAGGCTTTAAAATGAAATATAGAGTGTGATCATGGACGCAATTATAATTGAAGGATTAAAGGTAGAAACAGTCGTGGGCTGTTTTGCATGGGAGCGTCAGATTCAACAACCGCTCATGTTGGATTTGATCATTGCCACCAATTTAAGCCAAGCTGCAGCTTCAGATGAGCTGCAAAACACGCTCAATTATGCAGAAATTTGCAGCATTTCAGCGCAAGTGATTCAGCAGGCTGCGCCAAAATTGATTGAGCATGCCGCACAATTGGTTGTGGATGCACTTTTTACGACTTTTGCAGCTATTGAATCCATTACCATCACCATTCGTAAACCTGCCATTATTCCAGAAGCCAATTCTGTAGGAATTCGTCTTGAACGCCACCGAAACGATTTTTGCCCTCGCACTGGCGAGTAACTGCGAAGCACCGCGTCAATTTAAAAACGCCTATCAGCAAATTGCAGCTTTGGGCGAAGTGCAATTTTCGCACATTTATCTGATTCCATGTCGTGATGGGATTGGTGCAGACTATTGGAATTCCGCTTGTTTGCTAAAAAGTCTTTTAAGCTTTGAGGAGCTGAACATCATTCTCAAGGAGTTGGAAGTCGCAGCAGGGCGTATACGTCCATCACATGATATTCCACTGGATATTGATATTATTGCGTGGGGTGAAAATTTAGCTCAAATGCAATTCAATCCGAAAAAACTGCCACTGGCTTTAGATGTTAAAATTCCAATGTGGGATATTTGGCAAGATGAGGCTTTTGTGCATCCAGAGCATGACTACCCAATTGTGAGTTGTGAAGAATAAATCAGCCAATAAAAGGGGTAGATTCGTACTACACATCTTTAAATTTTGGCTGTGATCTGTGATCTCGTTTCGGTTGACATCACCGTGTCATATCTTGCTGATATATTTGTATGAAAAACCATCAAAAACAATATTTTTCTGTATTTATAGGGCTTTGCACTTAAAAACTATCCACAAAATCTGCGGATAAATCTTGGGATAACTCACAATCGGCTCTTTCTCTGTTATGTCTTGATCGTTTTAATTGAGATGTTTTGTATTCCAATGACATAAAAAAACGCCCACAATCATGAGCGTTTAAGTGTTATCAATTCATTAAATATAATAACTGGTCTTGGTCATGAGTTTGGAAATCGCAGTCATGGTCAAACGTACTGGCACAGGTAAATCTACACCCCCTGCCTTGAGCGCCGTATCACGATGATGCAATTCATCTTCATTCATTTGGACTAGAATTTTACGTGAACGATCATCTTGTTCGGGTAACTGGCTGATATGATGTTCTAAATGCAAGCTCACTTGACGTTCAGTTTCTGCGACAAAACCCAAACTGTATTTATCACCTGCAATACCTGCTATTGCACCCATCCCAAAAGATAAACCATACCATACAGGATTAAGCAAACTGGTGTGGCTGTCTAACTCTTTTAATCGGTCTTCGCACCATGCTAAATGGTCTTGTTCTTCGATCGCAGCTTGTTCCATTTCACGACGTACATTAGGCAATTTCGCAGTTAAAGCTTGACCGTGATATAGGGCTTGCGCACAGACTTCGCCACTATGGTTTACCCGCATTAAGCCTGCAACATGACGTGCTTCACTCACTGCCAATTTGGTTTCAACCGTATTGCCTGGGTTTTCACGTTGAGCCGAAGTTGTGCCAGGTACTAAACTACGCAAGGCTTGGTCAAATGAATGAATAAACTTGTCGATGTCTGTGTAATGACGCATGAAATTAATCCTCCAAAGAGTCTTGTGCAGTATCTAACATTGGCTTGAGCTTTAACAAGAGCCAAAAGGTGAAAACAGCACTTAAAACAGCAGTAATACTAAATAGAATTTTTAAATCAATTTCTAAGACGCTTAAAATTAAAATCGAAAAAATGGCTGATGACACCATAAATACCGCATTTAAAATATTATTGGCAGCAACCACACGTGCACGGTGCGAACGAGGGGAATAAGCTTGCATTATGGCATATAAGGGTACAATGTAAAAACCGCCACTAATGCCCAGCAAAGTGACTGCGCACATGACATGATAATAGCTCCAGTCTTGCTGAAAGACTTCGGCTAAGCCCAAAAGTGCCCCCGTTTTTTCCGGTACAAAAGCCAATGCGCCCGCCAAATAAAAAGCAAAAATGGTTAAACCGACTGCGCCAATAGGCACCATTTTAATATTGACCTCTGTACCGCCTATTTTACGGCACAGCAAAGAACCTAAACCTATACCGACAGAAAATAGCGTCAGTAGTAAACTCACCACGTTTTCAGAGGCATGCAAGTTTTGTTGAGTGAGTTGTGGAATTTGGGTTAAATAAGTTGCCCCATAAAACCAGTACCAAGAATTGCCCAATAAAATGAGAAAAATCATGGGTAGGCTTTTGGCATATTTTAATGTCTGAAAACTGGTACGGAAAAAATTCCAGTCAATTTGAATATCGGGTGCCGTGACGCGCTGCGTCAGTACAAAACGGCTTGAGGCATAACCAATCAGTGCAATTATCACCACAGTTAAGCTAATCCAGACTAAATTTCCTGCAGATACTGAAATCACTGCACCGCCTAGAATCATCCCTAATAAAATTGCAATAGATGTACCTGACTGGAAAATTGCATTCCCCGACATCAGTTCATGCGGTTTTAGCACTTCAGGCAAAATGGCATATTTAATTGGACCAAAAAAGGTCGATTGTGCGCCCATTAAAAATAAGGCAGTCAGCAACAACCACAAACTTCCTAAAATAAAACCAACGGTACCAATCAGCATGATAATAATTTCCAGCAATTTGATGGCACGTACCAATTGGGCACGTTCATACTTGTCTGCTAATTGTCCTGCGGTGGCAGAAAAAATGAAATAGGGCAAAATAAACAGCAAGGCGGCCAAATTGTTCAGGGTGCTGACATTTGCAGATTGCTGGCTAATCAGACCATAGGTAAAAACCAAAAGCAGCGCTTGTTTATATACATTATCATTGAGTGCGCCAAAGAATTGGGTGAGAAACATCGGCAAAAAGCGACGACTCTTTAACAAATGTTCATTTTTTTTCATGCGTGATTAACTTCGTTTAGTTTTATTAAGAAATGTGACCGCTTGATATAATTGTACAGAAAATCATGTATGATGTTTTAAGTCTTTTCACTGATGAAAAAATCAAATAAATTGGTGTTTATACGCGGGTTGATTGGGGTTTTTCCATAAAAATTAAATCAGTTTAGAGTTTTTTTATGCTTGTAAATACAAACTTTAAAAAATCAGTACTGTGTTCCAGTATGCATGCCATTTTATGCTGGAATATGCCGAAAAAGCTCGGATTAAGTCTGTTTTTAGGTTTAGTTGCATCTTCAAGTTTTGCAGAAAGTCTTAAGGTACCTAACTCCAACACCCAACTCGCTGAAAATCGTACATTACTGCAGACTCCAACTGCAGAAGAAGCACAAAATTTAGCGGAAGAAATTAAACAATTGGCTGCAGCACAAGGAAAAGACAGTGCCGAAGATCTGCAAAAAATTGAAGAAGCTTTAGAGCAAACACAAACGCCTGAATTTAATAGTCTAGAAATGCTGAAACAGCAACAACAGGCAGGGGCATCTTTCGCTGAATTTCAGCCTATCGAGTTTGAAGACTTAGAAGATTTACCCATTGCACCTGTAGATCAGGGGCTTGCCAATGAAATTTTTCAAGTGGCAGAACAAGCTAAACAAGAAGCGATGCTAGACCGCAATGGTCAAGAGCCTGAAACATTGGTGCAAGATGCGACACAGCAGGAGCTACTGCAAATTGATCAAGCGCCTGTAAATGTTGATCAACTCATAACCAATATTCAGGCAGACAGAAATTTTGTAGTGGAAGCCAATCCTAACGATACCTTAATGACTGAATTGGGTTGGATGACGCAGGTCGAAAATGCCGATAAACCCGGTTTTTTCAGACGTTTACTGTATAGAGTCCGTCCACCGCGTGAGCTAAACACAGCTAAAGTGCCGCGTATTAGTGCTGATGTAGTCATTACCGCAAAAGGCGCTAATGGTACACAAGACTCAATTGGAGAAGTGTCGCCCAATGCTTATCGTACAGCGGTAGATCAGTTAAGTGCCAATATTAAGGCTAAATTGTCCAGTTTTACCCAGGAATCTTTTGCAGATTTTCCATCTGCATTGCCACAATTACGTACGCTGTCAAATCAGGCTGCGCAAGCGGTGGGTTTTTATAATGCCGAGTTTAAGTTTGAAAAACTCAGCGAAAGCCGCGTGCGAGTGCATGTTGTGCCAAATCCACCTGTGGCGATTAAACAGCAAAATATTGAATTTACAGGCGAAGGACAATACGAGGCACAATTTCAGGTTATTGGTGTCTTGCCTGATCAAGAAGTAGATGATGTGTTTAATCATGGTTTGTATGAACAAACCAAAAAACGTATTACCGATGCGGCTTCAGATAACGGTTATTTTGACAGTTACTGGCGTCTGCATGACGTGAAAGTCGCTCAACCTCAAAATACAGCCGATATCAATTTACGTTACGAAACAGGCGAGCGTTATAAACTAGGTAACGTCGAATTTCGCATGAGCGATCCAAACCAAGAATTCCCTTTGGATATGGATATTCTGCAAAGTTTGGTCACTTGGCAGGACAATGCTGACTATACTTTTTGGCGTGTGAATGGTTTGGCCAACAACCTCACCAACTCACGTTATTTTAACTACACCTTGGTGGATACAATTCGTCCTGATCCTGTAGAGCATCCTTTGGAATTGCCGCCAGATATTCAGGCTTTAGTTGATCAACAAAAACTCTCTGTTTACGAGGCCACAGCAGCCGATCAAAAACGGGTGGTATCATCTCAGGAAGTGAC
The DNA here is from genome assembly GCF_021560715.1 of Acinetobacter sp. SCLZS86. Lineage (NCBI taxonomy): Bacteria > Pseudomonadati > Pseudomonadota > Gammaproteobacteria > Moraxellales > Moraxellaceae > Acinetobacter > Acinetobacter sp. SCLZS86. Next base: position 1,785,734 of record NZ_CP090864.1, on the reverse strand, counting down.
ACAATCTGTGGTGAATGAGGCTGAGTTTGCAGGCACAGAAGAAGGTACTAGCAACGATAAACTGCGCATACTACAAGCACAGCAAGAAGATACACAATCGGAAGAAGAACGCTTAAAACAACAGGCACGTATCGACAAAAAAATTCCTGTGATTGTGACTTTAAATGCAGACCGCTTAAATAGTGCCGAAGTCGGTGCAGGTTTTGGAACTGACACAGGCGTGCGTTTGCGTGGGCAATATCGCCGTGCCATTGTCAATAAACGTGGTCACTCTTTCGATGCTAACTTGGAGCTTTCGCAAATTCGTCAAGCTATTGATGGACGCTATAACATTCCTTATAACCATCCACTGAATGATTATGTTGCGTTGGTTGGCGGTTATGAGCGTGAAGAACGTGACGATGTTGCACAAGGTGGCGGCTTGATGATTGAATCTGCGGTTGCAGGTGTTGACCGTGTGATTAAAAAACCAATGGGCAGTTGGCAACATACTTTTGGTTTACGTTATCGACTAGATCGCTTGACCGAAGATGGCACTGTGTTTTTAACTAAACCTGATGCGTTTATTGCCAATGGTGACGTCGAGCAGCAATCGTTATTACTTGGCTATGAAGTTTCACGTACCGACAGCAACCGTCGTGTTAATCCAAGCAAAGGTTTACGTCAAATTTATAAAGTAGAAATAGGAAGTGAATCACTGCTCAGTGATGCAGATTTAGCCATTCTGAATGCAGGTTGGCGTTTTATATACTCCTTGGGTGAAAACGACGACCATCAGTTTGTCGGGCGCAGTGACTTAGGTTATATCTACACCGAAGATTTTAATAAAGTGCCGTATAACTTGCGTTATTTTACCGGTGGCGACCAGTCTTTACGTGGCTTTGACTACAAGTCTTTATCACCACAAATCGAAGGCTTTAAAATTGGTGGTCAGGCTTTGGCAGTGGGTTCATTAGAATATAACTATCAATTTAAAGAGGGTTGGCGCGCAGCCGTATTTAGTGATTTTGGTAATGCTTACGATAAAGACTTTAGCAACGACACCGAATATAGCGTAGGTTTAGGGGTACGTTGGGCATCACCGATTGGTCCAATTCGGATAGATGTGGCTTCTGGCATTTCAGATGACAATCATCCAATCCGTTTACATTTCTTTATTGGCTCTCAACTATAAATTTAAGACTTAGAGAACATTATGGCTGAAGTTGAACAGCAACCAGAAATCCCAGTAACGCCACCTAAAAAGCGTCGAATACTCAGGAGTGTTTTACTGTCACTGCTGTTGATGCTGGTGTTATTGGTGTCCGCTTTGGTGTTGATGTTCTCAACAGACCGTGGCTCAAAGTTTTTATTAGATAGTGTATTGCAGCGCCAAGAAATTATTCATTATGAATATGAAGGCGGTAATTTATGGCGCGGGATTATTTTGCGCAATATCATCGTCAGCTTAAAACCTGTTGATGTCAAAATTGACCGTGCCGATGTCATTCTTGGTTGGCGTGCCATACTAGATAAAGAAATCCATCTTAACCGCGCCGATGTGCGTAATCTGCGGATTTATCCAAAAGGCCCGCCGAGTGATGATCCATTCAAATTCAATGAAATCCGTTTACCTTTTGTTTTGCGTTTAGACATTGCCGATGTCGATCATTTATTGATTCAAACCGCTTCTGGAACTCAGATCGATTTTTACGATATTCATTTAAACAATGCCTTATGGTCGGGTACAGAGCTTAAATTTGAAGACTCCAAGATGGATATGGGATATTTGAATGTACGTAATGCCACAGGCAATATGAAGTTTGAGGGTAAATATCCGCTTAATGTGGTGGGGGTTTTAAATATTCCATCTTTACATAACAGCTTAAATATTCACGATATTAAGGTGGTTGGCAAAGGCACGCTTGACACGATTCAGGCAGGTGTTGCAACAAATACGCCTGACTTGCTCACAGGATGGGTGGTGTTGCACCCTATGCGCAAACAAGTGCCCATGTTTGGTGAGTTACAATTTAAAGACTACCGTTGGCCGATTTTGACCGAGCAGGAACTTTTTACTCAAGCGGGCGCAGCCAAATTTAAAGGCGATATCGAGCTTTTAGATATTGATGTCAATACGGATTTGAGTGGTAAACACATTCCTAAAGGTCAATATACAGGTTTGATGTATACCGATTTAGTTCATCAACTAAATATCAGTAATTTAAATGCACAACTCATGCAAGGTGCAGCTAATGTGGCTGGTATCGTCAGTTGGGATAAAAAAGTGAGTTGGGATTTAACAGGACGTTTGGATAAAATTAATCCTAAAGATCCAATAATTCCTCAAGTGGTCAAAGACTTTTTACCGCCAAGTTTAGATGCCAATTTAACTTCCAAAGGTCATTTGGAAAAAGGTACGCATTTAACTGCACAAGTTGATTTTGACCAATATGAAACTTGGAATTTAAAACTCGATCAAAACCCTGCGCAGGGCAAAGCGGCGAATCCTATGCTGCTTGATGTGCGTTGGAATAACATAGACCGTGCTGTTCCGTATGTGGGTTGGTTAAAAAGTGAATCGGGTGATGTGCAATTGGCCTTACTAGAAGGTCAGCAAGATATTTTTGTGGCGACTAAAGTCAGCACACATGAAAAAACCATGTTACCTGCAGGTATGTACCAGGCCAAGCTTAATTTAAAAAATAATCGCTTAAATATTCCCAATTTTAAATTTGATACCGCAGATAGTCATTTGGCAGGCAGCGCCGTAATTGATTTGCCAACCGACAAACGTCAGTTGAAATGGAATGCAGTATTGGCTGCAAAAAACTTTAACCCACAAAGCATTAGCACCGCAGCACCTGTTAATGTGTTGAATGGACAGTTTAAAGCCAATGGTTTTGCATTGCCAAATCAGCAAATAATTCATTTGAAAGATATTAATTTGACAGGGCGTTTGGTCAACCAAAATGAAAACGTACACTTAACTGGGCAAAGCACCATCGCTTTATTATTCCATGATATCAAAGCTGGCGGTGGCTTTAAAAGTTTTGCCGTGAATTACGATGGTGGCTTAAATGCCAGTGCCATTCAAGGCAGTAAAGGACATTTAAAACTAAAATTATCAGGTACACCTGAACTAATTAAAATTAGTGACTTACGCCATGATGGGGTTGCAGGACAAATTGTCGCGGATGGTTTGCTGCATTTGAATCAGGGGGTAAGCTGGAATTTAAACGCTTCTTTAATTCGCTTTAAGCCGCACTATTTTGTGTCCAGTGTACGTGGTGAATTATCGGGTAATATCCGCACTCAAGGTATTTGGTCAGACACTCAAAAACGGATCAATATTGAACGGCTGAATTTGGCAGGCATGCTCAATAATAAACCTGTACGAGGTACGGGTAATTTAGCTATGTTGATTGATGACAATCAAAAAGGCTTTTTTCCACGACAGTTTGAAGCCAATAATCTATTTTTGTCTTATGCCAAAAATCAATTACAAGCAACGGGGAATGCACAAAATCTGCGTATTAAAGTCAATGCGCCTGCTTTATACGAAATTTATTCAGGGTTGCGTGGGCGTGCTTATGGCTATATCAATGTACAGTCGCAGCCACGCTTACAAGCCACTGCCAATTTCGCAGTTGATCAATTTAGCTTAAATAATATTTTTAGTGTGCGTAAATTGCGCCTAAAAGGTGAGCTGCCAACTTCAGAAAATACACCAACACTGATGAAGGCATCCATTGAAAATTTACGCAGTGGTAACCGCGGCATTGATCACGGGCAAATTTCTTTGGCGGGTACACGTCAGGCGCATATTTTAAAACTTGAAGCTGAAAATAAGCTGAGTAAGTTTTATGTGCAATTGGCAGGTGGTTTAAATGCACAAAATGATTGGATGGGACAAATTCAGAAAGGGGATTTTGACTCCTTAAGAACCCACTTGGCACAGCGCCAAAACGCAGCCGTTATTTATCAACATAAAACCAATGAGCTGTATGTCGGTGCGCATTGCTGGATGAGTCAGCAAAGTCAATTGTGTTTTGATCAACCTATTCGCGTGAGTAAAACCAAAGCCAATGCTTCATTTGTAACTCAAAACTTAGACTTAAATGACTTTTCTGCATTTATGCCTGAAGGTTTGGCGATTACAGGTAAGGTCAATGGATATGCCAAAGCGGCATGGGCAAAAGGACAAAAGCCAAAAATTGATGCTCATTTGGTAACGCGTGATGGCGTCATTGGACTTGCTGGGGACGATCCGCAAGATATTGGCTCTACCTTGCGCTATGAACAAGTGGCTGTGGTCGCAAAAAGCATTGCCGAAGGCTTGAAATTGCGCGTAGATGTGAAAACGCCTGAAATTGGTACGGGTTATGCGAATGTACTAATTGATCCTTATGCTAAAAATATGCCAATCCGCGGTGAAATTGCCTTTGATCAGGTACAACTCAAAGTTTTTAAACCGTTTATTGCCGATGTGCGCACAATGGCAGGCATTTTGTCTTTTGCTGGCAAGATCAACGGGACTTTAACATCACCATTGCTTACAGGTGAAATGCGCCTGAAAGATGGTGTGATCAGCATGATTTCTTTGCCTGTAAATCTGACCAATGTGCAGGTCTATTCATCTATCCGCCAAGATCAGGCCAGTATTAATGGTGCATTTAACAGTGGTGGTGGTGTTGGCCGTTTAACGGGCAATGTAGATTGGAAAAATGAGCCACGAATTCAGTTAAATCTAAACGGTAAAGATTTATTGATTCGTCAAGCACCACTGATTACTGCAACGGTTACGCCAGATGTATCGTTAGATGTTTTACCTTTCCAGAAAAAACTGAATTTAAAAGGGCGTGTGGATGTACCTCGAGCTTTGATTTCTATGCCTGAAGTTTCTTCACCTGTGGTCAACGTTTCTTCGGATGTGCGTGTGGTGCATGAGGGACAAGATCAGCTGGCGTTGTTGCGTTCAGCTCGTCCATGGGATATTCGTGCCGACCTTGAGCTGAATTTAGGTGATCGCGTTATCTTCCAAGGGTTTAATAGTCGTATTCCACTGCTTGGGCGTTTGTATTTATCGCAACGTGGTTTGGAAACTGCAATGCGTGCCAATGGTGCGATTGGGGTAAGCCAACGTGTGAAAATTGAAGCCTATGGACAAAGTCTGGATTTGAACCGTGCAATTGCGCGTTTTAATGGCCCAATTTCTAACCCAACTTTAGACATGGATGCCAATAAAAATGTACAGGGCAGTATGGTCGGCTTTAGAGTCACAGGCACAGCCAGTAGTCCGAATATTCAGGTGTATAACGATGCAGGCTTATCTGAACAAGAAGCATTAAATGCCTTGATTACAGGTCGTATCAATGAAGGTACCAGTGGCTTGAGTCAGACCGAAAGCTTTAAGTCAGACGTCAATAATACCATTGCCGCGGCTGGTATTAGTATGGGCTTAGGGGGTACACGTGCTTTGACTAATCAAATTGGGCGTACTTTCGGTTTAAGTGGTTTGGCGCTTGATGCTCAGGGTACAGGAGATGATACCCAAGTCAGTTTGACGGGTTATATTACCCCAGATTTGTTTATCCGTTACGGTGTAGGGGTTTTCACACCTGTTAATAAATTGACTTTGCGTTATCAAATGAACAAACGATTGTATTTGGAAGCCAGCCAAGCTTTAGAACGCGCTGTGGATATTTTCTATAACTGGCGTTTCTAAAAGCAACCTTACTAAAAAGTGCGTTCAACCAGAGCGCATTTTTCAAACTTGTGTATGGATGGTTGCGTATTTATGCCAACTTTTGATTATCATAAGCACAACAGGAGAGCTTCAATGAAAAAGATTTTAGTGGTGACTGCAGTGCTTGCATTAATGGGCTGTGCAGAAAAGAAACCCTTAACCCCAGAAGAACAATGGCAAGGCTATTGTAGAAGTGTTGGCAACGCAGCGCGTACCATTATGCTAGATCGTCAAAATGCGATTGAAAAAGAAAGTGCCATAGAACATGCCAATAAAATTGAAGATGACATTACCCGTAATTTTATCTTAGAGATTATTGCGCAAGTCTATGCATTACCAATTGAAGAAATTAATGCTGATGTTGATGCGGCACGTGAAAAAGTCCGTACGCAATTTACCGAAAAATGTATTGCGACACCGCATGATAAAATGCCTAATTACAAACCGTTCTAAAGGAACGGTTTTTTTATGAATTAAAATTGAAATATGTTTTGTACTTCTACTATCTTTTATCAAAAAATAGCCTAAGTTAATCAAACGTCTAAAACAAAATAAATAACAAATAAATTGTGACAAGATCTAAATCTTAAAACTAGTAAAGCTTATCTTTTTCATGAATAATTAAAAAACAACAACAGTAGGAGCGCATAATGGAAGTAGTTGCTTACCTGCATAATGCTGATTTGCTCTTAGAAGATGAACAAGGTGTCGCGGTGATTGGCGGCAGTTATTATGTGTTGAGTTTAGGTGATCGGGTGTATTTACGTCAGCAAATTGATGCACCTGCAAAGATATATCAAGTTCAAATTACATTTACCAGCGCAGAGCATTGCATGCTGCATGAACATGAAATTCAAGTCAAGTTTGAAGGTAGTCGTGAACAATTACAGCACTATCTTCAAGCCACAACGGTACACTAAGGTGGAATATCATTCATTCATTAGAACAGGCAACATGAGTGTTGCCTTTTTTACGAGTTAAACTTTAGGCGAAAAGTTAGTGTACATACAGACAAAGTTAAAATTAAGTCGTGTTTTGTCTGTAAATTGAACAATATGCGCATCATTTATTTATAAAATAACGGGCATCACGAAGAAACACTCTAGTTGCATTAACTTTTAACTGGAATTTTAGTAAAATTTAGCAGTCCATATTATTTGTGATGCTTTAAAAGCAGGAATACGTAAATGATTTTTTAAAAAAGAGGAATAACACCGTGCTAGAAGCTTACCGCCAACACGTTGAAGAACGTGCCGCACTCGGAGTCCCACCGAAGCCACTTGACGATGTGCAAACAGCTGCATTAGTTGAATTATTAAAAAACCCACCAGCTGGCGAAGAAGCTTATTTAGTTGATTTGATTGAAAACCGTGTGCCTGCAGGTGTTGACCAAGCGGCATACGTTAAAGCTGCTTTCTTAGCTGCTGTAGCAAAAGGTGAAGCAACCTCTCCACTCGTTTCTAAAGAGCGTGCTGTTTACTTACTAGGCACAATGCTTGGTGGTTACAACGTAGCACCCTTAGTAGACCTTTTAGACAATGCTGAATTGGGTGGCTTAGCAGCTGAAGCATTGAAAAAAACTTTGCTTGTATTTGATGCGTTCCATGACGTAGCAGACAAAGCAAAAGCAGGTAACGAAAACGCGAAAGCAGTTTTACAATCTTGGGCTGATGCTGAGTGGTTCACTAGCCGTAAAGATGTTCCTGAAGAAATCAAACTTACAGTCTTCAAAGTTACTGGCGAAACCAACACTGATGACTTATCACCAGCACAAGACGCATGGAGCCGTCCAGATATACCATTGCACGCAAATGCAATGTTGAAAAACGTACGTGATGGCATCAACCCAGAAGTTCCTGGTGAAGTTGGTCCATTAAGCCAAATCAAAGACCTTATCGCCAAAGGCAACCAAGTTGCTTACGTCGGTGACGTTGTAGGTACAGGTTCTTCTCGTAAATCTGCGACTAACTCTGTACTTTGGTTCTTCGGTGACGAAATCGCACACATTCCAAACAAGAAAGAAGGCGGTTACTGCTTAGGCGGTAAAATTGCGCCAATCTTCTTTAACACAATGGAAGATGCGGGTGCTTTACCAGTAGAAATTGACGTTTCTAACATGAACATGGGTGATGAAATCACGCTTAAAATCGACCATGCTGCTGCTAAAGTAACAGCGTTCAAAGACGGCGCACAAATCGCTGAATCTGAACTTAAAACTCCAGTGCTTCTAGACGAAGTACGTGCGGGTGGTCGTATTAACTTGATCGTTGGCCGTGGTTTGACAACTAAAGCGCGTGAAGCTTTAGGTCTTGCACCATCTACTTTGTTCCGTACTCCAGTTCAGCCTGAAAACACTGGTAAAGGCTTCACTCAAGCTCAAAAAATGGTAGGTCGCGCTTGTGGTCTTCCAGAAGGTCAAGGTGTTCGTCCAGGTACTTACTGCGAACCTAAGATGACTACTGTTGGTTCTCAAGATACAACAGGTCCAATGACGCGTGACGAATTAAAAGATTTAGCTTGCTTAGGTTTCTCTGCAGACTTAGTGATGCAATCTTTCTGTCACACCGCTGCGTATCCAAAACCAGTTGACGTTCAAATGCAACACACGCTTCCTGACTTCATCATGAACCGTGGTGGTGTTTCTTTACGTCCAGGTGACGGTATTATCCACTCTTGGTTAAACCGTATGCTTCTGCCAGATACAGTAGGTACTGGTGGTGACTCACATACTCGTTTCCCAATAGGTATTTCTTTCCCTGCGGGTTCTGGTCTTGTAGCGTTCGCTGCAGCAACTGGTGTTATGCCACTTGACATGCCTGAGTCTGTACTTGTGAAGTTCAAAGGTAAAATGCAGCCTGGTATCACTTTACGTGACCTTGTACATGCGATTCCTTACTACGCAATTAAAGAAGGTGACTTAACTGTAGAGAAGAAAGGTAAGAAAAATATCTTCTCTGGTCGTATCTTAGAAATCGACTTAACAGAAATGGAAACTGACTTAACTGTTGAGCAAGCATTTGAATTGTCTGATGCTTCTGCTGAGCGTTCAGCTGCAGGTTGTTCTATCACACTTTCTGAAGAGAAAGTTGCTGAATACCTTCGTTCAAATATCACCATGCTGAAGTGGATGATTTCTGAAGGTTATGGCGATGCGCGTACTATGGCTCGTCGTGTTGAGAACATGGAAAAATGGTTAGCGAACCCATCACTTCTTAAAGCTGATGCAGACGCTGAATACACGAAAGTGTATGAAATTGACCTTGCTGACATCAAAGAACCAATCCTTTGCTGCCCGAACGACCCAGATGATGCAAAACTTCTTTCTGACGTTCAAGGCGACAAAATTGACGAAGTGTTCATCGGTTCTTGTATGACAAACATCGGTCACTTCCGTGCTGCTGGTAAGTTATTAGACAAAGTTCCTGGTGGTTCTTTATCTACTCGTCTATGGTTAGCGCCGCCAACTCGTATGGACGAGCGTCAACTTATGGAAGAAGGCTTCTACAACACTTATGGTAAAGCGGGTGCGCGTACAGAAATGCCAGGTTGTTCATTATGTATGGGTAACCAAGCGCGTGTAGCACCGAACACAACTGTAGTATCTACTTCTACACGTAACTTCCCGAACCGTTTAGGTCAAGGTGCGAACGTTTACTTAGCTTCTGCTGAGCTTGCATCTGTTGCTGCTGTACTTGGTAAGCTACCAACACCAGAAGAATACCAACAGTACGCTTCTCAAATCGATAGCATGTCTGCTGACATCTACAAGTACTTGAACTTTGACCAGATGGAAAGCTATACAGACGCTGCTGCGAAAGTAGACACCAAGAAAATTGCTGCTGCTCAGTTGACCTAAGATGGGAAAAGCTAACACAAGAGCCAATCTATGATTTGTTTGAGTGTTGAGCAATAAGCAAGATCAAAAAAGGGCTGATTATTCAGCCCTTTTTTTTATGCGTAAAATTTCAATCTAATAATGAATGACATTTAAAACAGCATAGATTGTGATATTTCAGCTTGCCTAACTTATTTAAAAATAGGGGCGCAAGCTATGAAATAAATTAGAATTTAACTTATTAAAACAATATAAATTTGCCTATCAATACCGTTTGTCATAAAATAATGTAAACTGCGTCACAAAATATGGTGGATTAATGCTGGTATTCAATTTTAATTATAATTTTTGGTAAAAACTTTATTGAAATGAACTACTTAGTTTTAATTTTAATGAAATTGGATATTTTTTAATAACTTACTATAACCCCAGTTACGGATAAGCCAAAGATTTAATCACATGAATTTTAGGCTTATTCTTTTGGCAAAGTTGATACGCACATAGTGAAGAAAATACGCCTGCTAAAAAACCAGCAATCGAACGATGTTTACTCGTAACTAAGTGATATTTTTCTTTCAATAATCCTATCAATGTTTCAATTCTTTTACGTTGTCGTAGATGAAATTCATCAGAAAATGGCAATAAGGTCACTCTCATATTTTTTCTTGGATAAGTAATTAAATCAATGCCTTGCTCTTTAAGTGTTTCTTTCAATGGTTGGCTAATGTAGCCTCTATCACCATAGACCGTTGCTGATAAGCCATTCACTAAATCCTCAACTTTTTTAAGATCAGCAATATGTCCGTTTGATAAATCTGAATTTACAATTTCACCCTCTTGATTCATCAGCAAGTGTAATTTGCAACCATAAAACCAGCCCATCGTACTTTTACCACGAGAAGCAATCTCATCTAAAGCATGATGACCTTTAGGGATTCTTTTATTTTTACAAACAGGTAAAGGTGTTGAATCAATCCATAAATATGAACTTTCATCTTTTTGGCTCAACGCATAAAGCAAAGCATGAATAGCAAGTTGGTGCTGATTGATGAGGGTAATCAGGTTTTTATAACAAGGCAAGTCTTTAAAGAGTTTGCTTTCAAACTGACAAAGCAAGTTAAAAAACATCTTAAAATTATGTACTTGAGATGTTTTATAGTAGATGGAGATAGCCACAATTTCTGATAAAGATAGCGTTGCTTGTCTGATACGTTGACGTTTGTTTTCTTGCTTGAGAAATTGCCAATAGATGGGTTCAAATTTTTTGAAAAAATCATCAACAATACAAAAAATTTCTGTAAAATCGTACATGGTAGTTAGAGCCTTTGGGTTGTGTCGTAACTTTCTAAATGGCTCTAACTACCTTTTTTTCAAGGGCTTTTCTTATCCGTAATTCGGGTTACTATAATGATTGTAAAATTATGTAATTAAAATGTGTCATATTATTAATGCATTGACCAATTAAAAAAATTTTGCGTCTCTCTTTAAATATGAAACTGGGTTGTTTTTATGAATTTAATAGAAACAGTTTTTGACTTTAAAGCGCTTTCAATGCAGCAGCAATCGTATTTTTTTGAAAAAATTTATCAATTCGATCAAAAAATCTTTCCAAATTCGAGTTTAGAAGAATTTAAAGCCTTTGTTTATGACCCCGATGCAATCGCAGTCACGGTTATTCAATATCATGATCGAGATCAAGTGGTTGGGCAAAATGTTATTCCTTTTATTTTGATTCATTATAATGAACAGCCTATGCATGTGGTCAATTCACGAGCGGGTTTTTTGTCTGAATATCAAAAACAAAATTTGACGATTCCAAGTGCAGTCAAAGCCATGTTGAATCGACGCTTAAAAAATCCATTTATTCCATTGTGGTTTGTGATTAGCATTAATCAACCGAAGATTTATTCTTTGTTTGCTTCGCGTTCTAAAAGTTTTTTCCCAAGAGTCGGGAAAACTATGCCTAAGGAATATCATGAAGTTTTGCAGCTTATGGCGGCACGGTATCCTGAAATTCAAAAGCGCGGTGAAGGCGTATATGTGCATGAAACTCATTCTCCAGCACGAAGTTTTGAGCAACTGATGCATTTGAGAATTCCGCAAGATGTACATTCCAATTTCTTTTTGCAGCACGCGCCTGATTATTTTGATGGTTGGGGCATTATGTGTATTTGTAAATTAGACGGTAAAACTTTATCCGAAACAGTACTCAATTTAGCCCTGAACCGTAAAGTGGATGAGCTACTTTTCACATCGAAAAACTGTAATCCTCTGTACGTATCCTGTTGACTCTATACTGCAGTAGATGATGAATTTGGGCAGTGATGGGGTGTAACCATCATCTTCACCAAAGTTTTATTGAGTGAAATAATGATCTTGATGTTTACAATTGCGACAAAATAAGGACACATAATTTTCTGCGTCATAATCGACAGTCAGTTCATCCGATCCGCAGTTCATACAGCGTTTGAGTGAATAAAATTTAAGCCGTGCTTCAATTTTTCGCCAAGAACGCCACACAGGTTGAAAGAAAATTCGTTCGTCATAACCCAAAAAGCGAAAGAGTAAAATTTCGCTCATATAGCTGAAAGGCAAATTAGGCGGGCGTGGCAGGGTAGAGGTCTCCCATTTTTCAGCAACTGCCCGTTCACGATATTGCTGTACAGTCTTTTTGAGTAAATTGGTATTAATAAAGTTTTCATTGCGTGGTTTGAGTGCTTTTTGTTGGTATAAATATTCCAAAGCTGTTTGCACTAAGTAAAAAATTTGCCCAACCGCCAAGACATCTAAAAGTCGGTAGCAAAAGTTCTGAAAACTACGGTTTCCCGCAATTTGTATGCCCCAAGTCCGACAATAAAATTGCATAAACTGCACAATTTCTTGATATAGCAATAAATACAGCGCATCTTTGACTTCATCTGCCGTTTTGAACGGTGTACCCATGCTTAGATTTTCATAAAACCAATAGCGTAATTGTTGTGCAATGCTAAATAAACTGGGTTCAGAATAACCATCTAAACGGACATTGATGTAATATTGCTGGGCATTTTCGGCAAAATCTTTGGCAATTAATATTTGCTCTTTTAGCAAATGTTTGATCATACTGTGCTGAAAAAAATAGTTGGGGGTAATATTCAAATACTTAATTTTTTCCCAATCTATAAATTCTTCATGTGGAATATGTTCCTGTGCATGCTGATCTAAAATACTCAATAAGAATAATTTATCTATAAAACGCAGCTGACTTAATTCGCGTTCAGGTGCATCCTGTTTTTTTAATTTTTGTTGTTCTTGCAAGCGGGTTTCCGCCATGATTTTTTTACGTTGCTGGGTGCAACTTGAGCAATGACAGTTTTGTTGTTGGCTATTTTGAAAGATGCGATGTTCACAATGGCTACATTGGTGAAAATTTAATTCCTGCTCATATTGTTCTGCTTCTACCCAATACATAGATGCCTGACACAAAGGGCATAATGTGCTTTCATCTAATTGTTTTTGCAGAATTTGTAGCATTGTGAAATAGAAGCTCAAGTAAATGGTGATATAGCATTATACATGCCTTGTGAACTGAAAAGGGGAAGCTTCTGTGCTTTTGATCATCATCAAAATTAGCATGTGTTGGTTGTATTTGAAGCGAAGTTGCGTATCGAAATATTAAATTTACAGCTAATAGCAATACAGGTATTGATTTATATCGTCTGTTTTTATGTTACTTGTACAGGATTAGTCCAGATAGGATTGAAAAGCTTGGGTTGAGCGCCCATATCAATCAGCAGTGTTAATTAAGATTGAAATAGATTGTGCGCAGACAGATGCTGAAAGTTGTCGTATGATCATTGCAACTTCACAAAAACAAGCGCATCGCCACAAAGAATGAGGACAAGATGAATATTGCAGCAAATCCTATGGTTGAAGCCAACCAAACTATCTATTTAAAAGACTATCAAAAACCTTCATTCTTGGTGGATGCTGTAGAGCTAGATATTCAAGTCTATGCAAATTACACCCAAGTGGGTGCAACATTGAAAATGCAGCGTCATACTGCAGGCGATTTGGTGTTATTGGGGCGTGATTTAGAATTAAAATCCATTATTTTGAATGGTACTGAATTATCAGAAAGTGACTATCAATTAGATAGTGAGCAACTCCGCATTGCAAATGCACCCAATCAAGTCACGTTAGAAACCATCGTGATCATTCATCCTGAAAGCAATACGCAACTCGAAGGCTTATATCAGGCAAGTTCTGATTTATTTGTTACGCAAAATGAGCCTGAAGGTTTCCGTAAAATTACCTTCTATCCTGACCGCCCAGACGTATTATCGGTATTTACCACACGTGTCGAAGCCGATAAAAAATATCCTGTGTTGTTGGCAAATGGTAATTTGTTAGAAACAGGCGAAGCAGGTGAGGGTCGCCATTATGCGATTTGGCAAGATCCGACCAAAAAGCCAAGCTATTTATTTGCTTGTGTGATTGGTGATTTGGCAGTCATGAAAGACCATTACGTGACATCTGAAGGACGTAATGTAGCACTGGAAATCTATGCTGAAGAAAAAGACATTCCAAAATGCAAAATTGCCATGCAAGCGTTAAAACATTCTATGCGTTGGGACGAAGAACACTATGGTCTGGCGTATGACTTAGACAATTATATGATTGTGGCGACAAGTGCCTTCAATATGGGCGCAATGGAAAATAAAGGTCTGAATATTTTCAATACGTCATGTGTATTGGCCGATGAAGAATACACCACCGATGCCGCAATTATGCGTGTACAGTCCGTGATTGCGCATGAATATTTTCATAATTGGACAGGTAATCGTATTACTTGCCGCGATTGGTTCCAGTTATGTTTAAAAGAAGGTTTAACGGTATTCCGTGACCAATCTTTCTCTGAAGATTTACAGTCTGCCGCAGTACAGCGTATTGATGATGTGGCGGTACTCAAAGCACATCAATTCCCTGAAGATTCTGGTCCGTTATCGCACCCACCACGTCCAGATCATTTTGTAGAAATTAATAACTTTTATACCGCAACAGTCTATGAAAAAGGTGCGGAAATTAACCGCATGATGTCAACTTTACTTGGTAAAGAAAAATTCCGTAAAGGAAGTGATGAGTATTTCCGTCGTCATGATGGACAAGCAGTTACGGTTGAAGATTGGGTCAATGCTTTAAGCGCAGGTTCAGGTGTCGATTTATCTAATTTCCTGACTTGGTACAATCAACCTGGCACACCAAAACTTGAAGTGCAGGGCGAATACGATGCGACTACACAGGTTTATCGCTTAAATTTAAAACAAAGCCTGAAGAGTAATGCTAAATATCCAAATTTAAAAGCACTGCCTATTCCTGTTGCACTGGCACTGTTCAATGCTGAAACAGGCGAACAATTTATTTTGCAGTCTGACGCTTTGGTTGAGAATTCAGTGAAAGATGGCGTGTATTTGTTTGATCAGGGGCAAGCAAGTATTGAATTTAGTGGTGTAACATCACATCCCGTTGTTTCTTTATTGCGTAATTTTTCTGCACCTGTGAATTTAGAATTTAACTATTCTAATGATGAATTGGCATTTTTAATGCAGCACGAAACCAATGGCTTTAACCAGTGGCAGGCGACTCAGACTCTATTGGAACGTATTTTATTGGAAGAACATGCAGCAGATACTTATTTGCAAGCCATGAAAAATACAGTACCTGCTTTAATTGAAAAAGATCCTTTGTTGGCATCACGTATTTTTGATGTACCTTCTGAAGGCTATTTGGGCAGCCGTATTGATCAAAATTATCAACCTGAAAAAATTCAGCAACAACGCAATGCGTTGTTAGATACATTGGCGCGCGAACTTGGTGCATTCTGCAAAGAAACCTATTTAAGCCTTGATCCAGACATGCAGCTAGATTTCTCTCAGGCAATGGGTGTACGTGCTTTAAAGAATATCATGTTGGCGTTAATGGCACGTCAGGGCGATGCCGAAGCGTTTGAGCTGGCAAAGCAGCAATACCAAACAACTCGAAATATGTCTGAGCGTTTAGGGGCATTGCGTGTCTTGGTGTGGAATGATGCACCGCAAGCCAAAGCTGCTTTGGAAGATTTTTATACACGTTTTAAAAATGAAGCTTTAGCACTTGATCAATGGTTTATGGTTCAAGCTTCACATCCTAAAGCGACTGTTGAAACTATTCAGGCTTTAACTGCGCATCCTGATTATGATTTGGGCACACCAAACCGTATTCGTTCAGTCAGTGGTGGTTTAAATAGCAACCCTGTGAATACATGGAGTTTTGGTGTTCAGCATTTTATTGACTTAGCCAAGTATTTAGATGAGAAAAACCCAATTGTAGGTTCGCGTTTATTGCAGGTGTTGTCGCGTTGGTTCACTTTGGCAGAGCCACAACGTAGCCAAGTGCAAGCAGCGTTGCTAAATTTGCAGTCTGTGGTGAAATCTAAAAACGTGGTTGAAACCCTAAATAGTATGTTAGAGGTTTAAGTTAAAAAACTAAAAGCCATTTCATCAATTCGTTGAAATGGCTTTTTTGTGGCTGGAATATATTAAAAATAATCTAGCTTAGTCACAGCGAAGTTGATAATCCTTCCTAGAGTAGGTATTAATTTTGTTTAATTGAGCAAGTAATTTTTCATTAAATGTCGATTTTAGAGTTTAGATTTTTTTAGTCCAATCGGCGTTTATCTAAGTTTGTAAATCTGCTGCATATTCTTCACAAATAATATGATTGCCTTCATTTGCAGAATAGTTCTCTAAATCTTGAAGCAAGAATTTCTGCTTTAGTATTGATGGGTGCGAGTTCATACAACATGCTTGGGGCTTGATGTATCGGTTGAGGTGGGGAACAGCCGAAAGTGATTTAGCTACATATCAGAACGAAAAAAAGCAGCTTTACATTGACCCAAAGATTAAAAAATTAAAGTTTTGTTTTAACGCTTACAAGCATAAAATTTAAGAGTATAGTCATTTTTATAACCAGTGAAATGAGTTGAATGACAGTGTCTCGATTTTGTGGAGTTAGTCAGCTCGGCTGACTTGGGAAATGCAGTTTTATGTGTTAGTTTTGATGAAAATCACTTTTTTTCTGCGCTTAATTTATGCAGATGTTTATCAAAAATCACGAAAATTTGAGGCATGAAATGGTTAAACATTATGACTATTTGGTAATTGGGGCGGGAAGTGGTGGTATTGCATCGGTCAATCGAGCGGCGCAATATGGAAAAAAATGTGCATTAATTGAAGCTGCAAATTTAGGTGGGACCTGTGTCAATGTGGGGTGTGTGCCTAAAAAAGTGATGTGGTATTCAGCACAAATCGCTGATGCCATTCAAAAATATGGTCCAGATTATGGTTTTAATACTGAATTAAAATTGCATGATTGGAATACCCTAATTCAAAATCGTCAAGCTTATATTCAGCGTATCCACGCATCGTATCAATCTGGTTTAGCTAAAAACAAAGTTGATGTGATTCAGGGTTTTGCTCATTTTGTAGATCAAAAAACAGTTGAAGTAAATCAGCAGCAATATACTGCAGATCACATTTTAATAGCGACAGGCACCGAGCCAACACTTCCAGGCATTGAAGGGGCAGAGCTAGGCATTGATTCAAACGGTTTTTTTGAATTGCAACAATTACCAAAACGCACGGCAATTGTTGGTTCTGGTTATATTGCTGTAGAGCTGGCTGGAGTTTTAAATGCGTTAGGCTCACAAGTCGGATTGTTTATTCGTAAGCAATTCCCGCTGCGTAGTTTAGATCAATTTTTAGGTGAAACATTACTTGAATGTATGCGAGATGAACATATCCAAGTGCATACTCAAGCCATTCCAAAGAAAGTTACGCGCCAAGCAGATCAGTCTTTGTTATTACACCTTGAAGATGGTTCACAGCACGAGATCGATTGCTTAATTTGGGCGGTTGGACGTAAAGCAAATACACAAGCATTGAACTTGGCTGCTGCGAATGTACAGATTGATGAAAAGGGATATATTGTTGTAGATCAATTCCAAAATACCAGCCAAACGGGTATTTATGCGGTGGGCGATATTATTGGAAAAATTGAGCTGACACCAGTTGCTGTTGCCGCAGGACGCAAATTGTCGGAACGCTTATTCAATCACAAACCAAATGAATATTTAGATTATCAAAATGTTGCCACGGTGGTCTTTAGTCATCCGCCTATTGGTACGGTGGGTTTAAGTGAAGCGCAAGCCATTGAACAGTTTGGGCAAGATCAGGTCAAAGTCTATCAATCTTCTTTTACCTCAATGTACACGGCTGTAACTCAGCATCGTCAAGTGTCTAAAATGAAATTGGTCTGCGTTGGTGATGAACAGAAAGTCGTGGGCGTGCATGGTATTGGCTATGGCATGGATGAAATTTTGCAAGGTTTCGCAGTCGCAGTCAAAATGGGCGCGACTAAGCAAGACTTTGATAATACTGTTGCAATTCATCCAACTGCTGCAGAAGAATTTGTGACCATGCGCTAATAGAGTAGCGTGGTCGCTCACAAAGAGTATGGGTTAAAAAAATCCATACTCTTTTTTATTTTTGAAATTTGTAGATAAAAAATCAGAAGATAAACGTCAGACAGATAAAGTTTGCTCTCGTGATTTATTTAGCCTAATAAGAAAACCCACCGAAGTGGGCTTGTGCGATCAAACACCATCCATTGTGTTTGGGGAGATTATCTGACGAAAATGATTAAGGTTAGATTAAGAAATTTTTTTTTATTAAGTTTATCTTTACAAATTTGTAGCTGATGCTGCAAAGACTTTAAATCTATGTTACAATGTAACCTGTACAATAAAAATATCTCTATTCTCTCGTAGTTATTCATCATCATGCTTTACTGCATTTATTTTCTATGCACTGCAAATTAAGTGTGATGAATGTTGTTGTATTAAAAAAACTATGCTCAAAATTTAATTTGAGCTTAATTTGTAAGTTATAAATGAATTGGTGTAAATATTGAAAAAAATGCAAACAATGCTTGCGAAAGCAGTGAATGGTCGTGAAATTATGGTGTCTTTGGTGGCATCAAAGAAAAAGCAAAATACCCGTGATGGTTTTAAATGGGTCGAAGTCGGAAAACATGTGTTGTTGGAATGTGGTCAGGAAATTGAACTGAATTTAGATGGTCGAAGTTTTTATACTGATACGCATGAAATGTTCCGTTTACCACATCGTGTCAATTAAGTTTTACTCTGAAATGAATATTCAATTCAGCTAAATTGCATAAAATATGCAGTTTAGAAAAATTTAAAAGTTTTATCCAGAAAAATCCCGTTCACTGGCGAACGGGATTTTTTTATTTTGTTTTTTACTGGGGCAAAGCACAGTTAGTACGGAATTAAACCTTAACAACCAAAACAGGAACAGGGGACTGAGTCAGTACGTTTTGGGCAACGCTACCGAGCATCATCTTTTTCACTCCAGTACGACCATGCGAACCCATAATAATCAGGTCAGCACCAATTTCATTGGCAATTTGTACAATCCCTTCTGAAGCTGCAACACCACGGATAATTTTGGTATCTACCGAAATACCTTCACGGCTAAAAGATTGCTGAATTTCAGCCAAACGATTTTGTGCATTTTGTTCAGCCTGCATGAAATAATCGGTAATTGCAGGGGCAACTTTGTAGAAGTCCACACCTACAAAAGGATCAACTGCAATTACACTCATAATGGTGACAGGGCAATTTAGATCTTTTGCCAATGAAAGTGCTTGTTCGGCTGCAGCATAAGACATAGGCGACTCATCTACTGGAACAAGTAAGTGTTTATAAGTTGTCATGGCAAATCCTTATTTAAAATTTATGATAAAAATATGGTTTAAATTTGTGATTAAGCTTTAACTACAAGCACAGGTAATTCTGTATGGCGTAATACGTCTGTGGCAAAACTACCCAACAATAATTTTTGGAAACCTTTGCGACCATGTGAACCCATCACAATCACATCGGCATTTAATTCTTTCGCAGTTTTGATTACACCTTCCGCAGATACCAAGCCCTCAACCACGTGAGTTTCTGCATTTACACCTACCGCTTGCGCAATTTCATCTGCTTCTTTTAATGCCTTTTGCGCATTGGCTGTCGCTTGCACAAAGTATTCTTTCATAATGGCAGATGAATAATTATAGTAAAAGTCTGAATCGGTAAATGGGTCTTCCGCAACAAGGCTAATTAAGGTGAGTTTGCTGTTAAATACTTTGGCAATTTCAGCTGCATGTTTGACCGCTGAAAAAGAAATTTGTGAACCATCTACAGGGACTAAAATATTTTGGTACGACATGCGGGTAACTCCAGAAATTATGATTATGCGCCTTACACTTTATTGATAGCATATAGTCTATACAGGTTCAATTTAAAATCTGAAAAAAGATTGATAATTCATTTAATTACCCGCCAAATTTGCTGAAAGAAAAGATAAGCTGAAGATGATGAAATTGCTCAACTCAACGGCAAGGCTATACGATAAAATAAGCTGCTAAATTTGCAAAATAAACAGCCCCAAATGTTTTGAATAACTTGGGTTTGAATTGTGCCTATGAATCTTGAGGGAATTGTGGTTTGAAATTATTTTGGATGTTGCTGTGTTTTATATTGTTAAGTGCTTGTCAAACCACGCAGCAGAACAGTCGAATCATTGCTGGTGCATTTAATCTCACCACAGGCTTGCAGCAAAAAATCATGGATCGCTATGCACCCAAAAACATACAAGTGCAACATGATATTGTGTATGCCACGCAGCCCAATTTGAGTTTTGACTTGTATCAAGACAGTCAATTGCAAGATTTAGCTGCACGCCCGACAATTGTCTGGATTCATGGTGGTGGCTGGATTGCAGGTTCAAAAGCCCACGCACGTGGCTATTTTAAATTATTAGCCGCGCAGGGCTTTAATGTAATTGCCGTACAATATCAATTTGCCCCGCATGCAACTTATCCTACTCAGTTGCAACAAATTGATCAGGCTTTAAATTATATCACGCAACATGCAGAAAAATATCAGCTTAATCCACAACAATTATATTTAGCAGGCGATTCTGCAGGGGCGAATTTAGCTAGCCATTATGCCGCATTATTGAGTAATCCTGCATTTGCACAGCAGTCTAATTTACAGCCGACTATTCAGCACAAACAACTTAAAGGGCTGATTTTGCACTGCGGGATTTATGATCTAAAAGCGTTTGTTGAAACTGCGCCAGATGAAATGAATATTGTGGAGTGGGGTGTATATAATTTGGTGCAAGCTTATACGGGCGAACGTAAACAGGACAGTGAATTTCTGAAGAATATTTCGCCTATTCAACATTTAACGGCAAACTATCCTGCGGTATTTATCAGTGGTGGTAACAAAGACTTTTTAACAGAAACTCAATCTATGCCGATGCTGCATGCTTTACAGCAACAGCAGATTCCTGTGACGACAGCATTTTATCCAGATACAAAAGCATGGTTAATTCACGAATATCAATTTTTTATGCACCAAAAAGAAAGTCAGCAAACCTTTGCGAAAACGGTGGAATTTATCCGAAGCACAGCAGACCCTAATGTATCGCGCATACAATAAATCAATACGATGCTTCAGAAAAAGTGTTTTTTAACTGCTTAAGTTATTTAGCTTTTGCTTTGTTTAAACTTTAAAACTGCCAAAACCACACAACCAAAAATCAGCCCCCAAAATGCTGAACCAATACCAAAAAACTGCACCCCAGAAGCACTAAATAAAAAGGTCAATAAAGCGGCTTCACGCTCTGCAACGTGCTGAAAGGCGAGGGCGATGTTGTGTCCAATAGTGCCAAGCAGTGCAATTCCTGCCAAAGCAGTAATAAAAACAGCTGGGAATGACATCAACAAACTGGTGAGCGTTGCAGCAAAGATCCCCATCAAGATATAAAACAAACCGCAGCTAATTCCCGCAATATAGCGCTTACTGGCATCGGGATGCGATTGATCATCTAAGCTAATCGCAGCACTGATGGATGCGATATTGACACTAAAACATCCAAATGGCGCGAAAATCGCTTGTGCTGTGCCTGTCCAACCAATTAAGTGACGTACATTTGGGTTAAAACCATAGCTTTTGATCATGGCAAGACCGGGTAAATATTGCGATGCCATATTAATGACAAACAAAGGCAGGGCTAAACCTAAAATAGCAGACCAACTTAATTCAGGTTGCATCCAAACTGGTTGTGCAATACTCCATTGCACACTCGGCATTTGAAATTGCAAGAAGATTGGGCATAGTGCGACCCCAATCAATACAGTTAAAACAATGCTATAACGCGGGCTAAATCGTTTTGCCAATACATAGGCTGCCAATAAAGACAAAATAAATGCCCATGCTTCTTGCAGACTGGTAAATAGGGCAATCCCAAATTTAAGCAGCACACCTGCCAACATGGCGCTGGTTAAGCTTTGTGGAATATAAGTCAGTACCTTTTCAAAAATACCCAAAAAGCCAAGCACTGCTGTGAGTACGCCACAAAACAAAAATGCGCCAATTGCTTCGTGTAAGCTATAACCGCTGCCCGTGGCGATAATCAGTGCCAAGCCTGCGGTAGACCATGAGGTCGCCACAGGATATTTAAATTTCCAAGATAAAATCAGCCCGCTTAGACCAATACCTAAACCCAACGCCCAAAACCAAGAGCTGATTTGCTCAGCACTTGCGCCTAAAATTTGTGCTGCCTGAATGACTAAAACCGCGGAAACACTAATACCGACCAAGAAGGTAATAAAACCTGCAAATACTGCAGGCACAGAGAAGTCATTTAAAAGTTTTTGCATGCTTTCTTAGACATATTTTCTATAATTTATGAACAGATCATACACATTTGAACAAATAGTCAAAAGTGTTTTTTATACTTTTTTTATAGCGTTGAGCTTGCCAGTCTAAAGCCAAAACCGCAGAACAAAATACCAATGCTTGCAACGCAAATGGCTGCAATTTTATAGCGTTGATTGAAATAACTGGCTAATTTGACTCCTGAAAAAATCAAGATAGATAAATAACCCATGCTAATGATTTGTAGGACGATGGCTAAAACAGCAAAGCTCAGCATCGGGTAGGTGTAATCAGGATTGACGAATTGCACAAAAAAAGACAAATAAAACAAAATTGCTTTTGGGTTAATAACGCTAATCATTAAAGCAGTTCGGTAGGGATGAACCCGTTCAGTTGTATTGCTCGTTGCTGTTGTAGAAAGATTGGCGTGCGAAGTTCTGGTTTGTGGAAACCATGTTTTATAGGCTGCAATCAGTAGTTTGATGCCTAAATAGCCTAAGTAGAGCGCACCAACAACTTTTAATAAGGTGAATAGCCATGGAAAAGCATGCAACAATGAGGCTGCCCCTAAAATGGTGCACACAATTAAAATCAGATCACCCGTAAATACACCGAAAGCAGCTGCATAGCCTGTGCGTATCCCAAAGCGTGAAGCCACTGACATGACATAGAGTGAGTTTGGGCCAGGCAAGAGCACAATTAAGGTTGTGCCAATTATAAAAGTGCTGAGGTCACTAATACCAAACACGCAAACTCACCTAAATAAAAACCGATGTTGCAGTATAACAACATCGGTTTTGTGGCTTAGTAAAAATTTTGCAATTTTACTGAGATAGGTTAAAGATTAAGCTTTAATGTCTACATCTAAACCGAAAGACTGGCGTAATAGGGTGGCAAGTTGCTCACGCGCTTTAATAAAGCCATCAATGCCGCCTTGTAACAATTGGAACGCCATCAAATCTGCCTCAAGTTGCGCTTTGAATTGTTCCTTTTCAATTGCTGCCAGTGGTTCAGCTTGAACTTGAATGCCATTGGTCGATAACGCTGCAGCGACTTCTCGCTCATCAGTTTCGAGTTCTGCCAATAAATTTGGTGCAACGGTCAGCAAATCACAACCAGCTAAAGCCAAAACTTGATCAATACTGCGGAAACTCGCGCCCATAATTTCAGTTTGTACTTGGTGCTGTTTATAGAATTTATAAATCTTCTTCACTGAAAGTACACCCGGATCTTTCTCAATAGGGTAGTACATGACATTTTCAGCTTTTTTATACCAATCTAAAATACGACCCACAAATGGTGAAATTAACGTCACTTTGGCATCTGCACAGGCATGTGCTTGATGCAAACCAAACAACAAGGTTAAATTGGTGTGAATACCTTCAGCTTCCAACACTTTAGCCGCTTGAATGCCTTCCCATGTCGAAGCAATCTTGATCAAAATGCGGTCTGAATGAACACCATAAGCCTGGTACAGTGCTAAAAGCTCTTTAGCTTTGGCAATGGTTGCCTCAGTGTCATATGACAAAGAAGCATCTACTTCAGTTGAAACGCGTCCTTTGATGAGCTTTAGAATTTCTACACCAAATTTGACCGTTAAAATATCAATGCTGCGCTCAACCAATAGATCATTTGTATAACCTTCAGCTTTAGCTTGCTCAAATGCAGCTTCAATCAACGCTTTATTTTCAGGTTGATTTGCAGCCGCTGTAATGAGTGATGGGTTGGTGGTCGCATCCAAAGGACGAAACTTTTCAATCGCAGCCAAGTCACTACTATCTGCAACAATGGTGGTTAAGTTTTTTAATTGATTTAAGGCTGTCTGTGTCATTCGAGATCTAGTTCTTAGGTTATTGCTTATACATTCAGTTATATCACAAACAGCTTTTAACCCAAGTACCAAGCATGCGGGTTTGTGGATTATTTACCAGTTTTTCTCAGATTTCGGACGTAATTAATCAAAAAATGAGCAGCAGCGCCCAATTGATGTTCTCGGCTCCAGACCAAATCGACAAAATATTCAAATTTTGGGGTGAAATCTAGCAACTGTAAAATTTTTAATTCGTGTTGTAGTTCAGGGTGTTCATTCAGCATCTCCAAGGGCAAGACACCCCAGCCTAAACCCTGCTTAATCATACTGCAGGCAGAATGATGATTATCGGTAGGCCAATAGTGCTTAGAAAATAACAACTCGGGTTTAATCTGCCGATCACGGCTCGCCACTACAATTTGCCGATTTTGTAAAATCTGTTCAAAACTGACTTGATCAGATTCAGCCAGCGGTGAATGTCGGGCAGCGACAGGCACTAAAATTTCACGTTTTAATTCCACAAATTGTTCACTGCTTTGTAATTGTTCGCGTTCAAACATAAAGGCCAAGTCCGCTGCTTGAGTCATGAGTAAATGCAGTGCATCTTCTTGTGGTGCAGAGAAAATATTGATCTGCAATTCAGGAAATTGCTGTTCTAGTAACACAATATAATCTGTCCAGCGAGTGTGTAGTAATTCAGATACCACCACTATATTTAAGTGTGATTCTAGGCCAGAACTGAGCGCGAAAGCATGCTGTTTCCACTGCTTCATTTCTATGAGTAGTTGTTTGCTTTTTTCGTAAAGACTCTGCGCTTGTGGGGTAGGCATAGGTTCACGTCCAACTCGTTCAAACAGTTTTAGGTCTAAATCAATTTCTAAATTGGCGATGGACATACTAATTGACGAAGGCACTTTACCCAATTGACGTGCAGCTGCAGAAAAAGACCCCGTCTCCATGACGGTGATAAAAATAATCAGCTGATCTTGATTGATATTCATGGCTGAGGTTGGCTTTTATCTTTCAATATTATTGATAGATTCTAACTCGATTGGTCAATTAAAAGAAAATAAAATAAGCGGTGAAGAATAAGTATTTGAGTAAGCAGATGTTGATTTCCAAAAGAAGATGGGTACATGCTCTGAGTTATGAAGTGATTTTATTGGTCATTATTGCTTTGGTATTAAGTTATATGTTTGAAATGCCAATGCAAGTGACAGGTGGTCTAGGTATTGCAATGGCAGTGACATCGGTGCTATGGAATATGTTGTTTAATCATTATTTTGAAAAGTTTGAAGCAAAGCACCAATTACACAGAACTTTTAAAATACGTATTTTACATGCAATTGGTTTTGAAGGTGGCTTAATGCTCGCCACTATTCCGATGGTGGCGTATGCCTTAGAAAAATCTATAAAGCAGGCGATTTTCATTGATTTGCTGATGACGCTCAGTATTTTGCTCTATACCTTTATTTTTCAATATTGTTATGACCATGTTGAAGCGAAATTGGGTTATGCTCCGCAACATTCAGTCAGATAAAACGCTAGTGGCTAATTAAAAGTGAGCTGCTATAAATTAAGCGCTATAAAAAAGCCACCTGAGCGAATCAAGTGGCTTTTATTTCTATCTAAATTGGAACTAGGTAGAATTATTTTTCAATAATAGCTGTTACGCCTAGACCGCCTGCCGCACAGATTGATACCAATACGCGACCTGAACCTTTTTGATTCAGAAGTTTTGCAGCAGTGGCAAGAATACGTCCACCAGTTGCTGCAAATGGGTGACCAGCTGCTAAAGATGAACCTTTAACGTTTAACTTACTACGATCAATCGATCCTAAAGGTGCATCTAAACCTAAACGCTCTTTACAGAACTTAGGATCTTCCCATGCTTTTAAGGTCGACAAGACTTGTGAAGCAAACGCTTCGTGAATTTCGTAATAGTCGAAGTCTTGTAATGTTAAACCTGCACGTTCAAGCATACGTGGAACAGCGTATGCAGGTGCCATCAACAAACCTTCCTTTTTACCCACAAAATCAACTGCTGCAGTTTCTTGGAAAGTCAAATATGCCAAGACTTCGTGACCATTGGCTTTTGCCCATTCTTCAGAGGCAAGTAATACGCAAGATGCACCATCGGTTAGTGGAGTCGAGTTACCCGCCGTCATAGTGCGCGCGTCGCCTTTACCAAAAGCAGGTTTTAACTTCGCTAGTTTTTCTACAGTAGAATCTGCACGTAAGTTATTGTCACGCTCTAAACCTAAGAATGGCGTGATGAGATCATCAAAGAAACCTTCGTCATAGGCAGCCGCCATTTTTTGATGTGAAGATGCTGCAAGTTCGTCTTGTGCTTCACGAGAAATGCCCCATTCCAGTGTAGTAATGGCTTGGTGGTCGCCCATTGATAAACCTGTGCGTGGTTCACCGTTACGTGGCGCATCCATTAAATCTTTAATATTGATTTTGGTTAATGCTTTTAAGCGGTCTTTACCTGTCTTTGCAATATTCAATTCGAGCAATGCTTTACGCAAACCGTCACCAAAAGCGATTGGTGCGTCAGAAGTTGTATCTACACCGCCTGCAACACCAACTTCGATTTGACCCAGTGCAATTTTATTCGCAACTAAAAAAGCAGCCTGCAAGCCAGTACCACATGCTTGTTGTATATCGTAAGCAGGTGTTTCAGGAGCAAGGGCAGTATTGAGTACGCACTCACGAGTCATGTTAAAGTCACGGCTGTGTTTGAGCACTGCACCTGCAACAACTTCACCCAAACGCTGACCTTGTAAGTTGAATCGTTCAACAAGACCATTTAATGCTGCTGTAAACATATCTGTATTAGAAGCAGTAAAGTAAGCACCATTTGAACGTGCGAATGGAATACGGTTACCACCGATAATAGCAACGCGGCGAACAGTGTTTTGGCTCATAATTTTATCCTGTTGAACAGAGGTATTGGTATTAGATGGTGCTTTTGTTTGCGTTGAAGCAGTTGTTTTAGCAAGGCTAGTCGTGCGGGTACGTGTAGTTTTTGTCGTACTCGTGTTGGAACGGGTTGCAGTGTTGCTACTTTTGCTTGTACGTTTAGTACCAGTTGATGTATTTGACACAGAATCCTTTGCAGAATTTTCCACTGCTGGATTTTCTTGAGTTGTTTTGCTCATAAGGCTTTTCCAAGCATGTTAAAGGTCTACTTGATGTGTACATTAGCAC
Source organism: Acinetobacter sp. SCLZS86 (assembly GCF_021560715.1). Classification (NCBI taxonomy): domain Bacteria; kingdom Pseudomonadati; phylum Pseudomonadota; class Gammaproteobacteria; order Moraxellales; family Moraxellaceae; genus Acinetobacter; species Acinetobacter sp. SCLZS86. The sequence continues at coordinate 1,758,334 of NZ_CP090864.1, read as the reverse complement.
AATAGTATGACAGCTGTATTGACTACAATGACATTGCGGAATGCATTCAGGTCAAGACATCTGATTATTAACTCAAGTATGATTTAGCAGAAACGGGTGGCGCTATTGAAATGCGGGCATTTGGCATCATATTGATGTTTAAAGATAACGTGTATTCCATCAAAAAATGAATTTATGAGAGATAATAACCATGACTGATCAATACCAAACATTTGCTAAATCTCCTATTGGTAAATTTGTCATTAAAAATTTGGGTTTACCATCCCCAACTTTTTTAGAGCGTTTTGAGTCTGCAACACCTGTGGTAAAAGGTGCGGTACTTTTAGGCGCAGCACCTGCAAGCGACTTGTCTGCTGAAATTGCACAAGTATTGGCCAATGTACATGCCAACAGTTATGCAGGTAACAATGCAGAATTGCAACAAGCTGCGGCAAAAGTGGGCTTAAATTTAGGTGCATTCAATCCAGGCGATAAAGAATCTAAATTTAAAGTGGTGGTGTTTGATGCTTCAGGTATTGAAAACTCTGAACAATTAAAAGCGCTTTATGAGTTCTTTCACCCAATCCCACGCCAAATTCAGGCTTCGGGTCGCGTGGTTGTGGTTGGCACTACACCAGAAACTGCAGGCAGTGTAAAAAAAGCCATTGCACAACGTGCTTTGGAAGGTTTTGTTAAATCGGTAGGTAAAGAGTTTAAAAAAGGTATTGCGGCTAACTTAATTTATGTCGATCAAGGTGCCGCAGCAAACTTAGAATCTACGTTACGTTTTGCCATTTCACCTCGTTCAGCTTATGTGTCAGGTCAGGTGATTCGTGTCTCGAATGCTGCAACTGTAGAGGTGGATTGGGCAAAACCATTGGCAGGTAAAACTGCAGTGGTGACAGGTGCAAGCCGTGGTATTGGTGAAGCAATTGCGCATGTATTGGCACGTGATGGTGCGCACGTTATTTGCCTAGACGTACCGCAACAACAAGCAGATTTAGACCGTGTTGCCGCTGAAATTGGTGGTTCAACACTAGCAATTGACATTACTGCTGCAGATGCAGGCGAGCAAATTAAAACAGCTGCCGCTGCACAAGGCGGTTTAGACATTATTGTGCATAACGCAGGGATTACACGTGACAAAACTTTGGCAAATATGAAACCAGAGCTTTGGGATTTAGTCATTAACATCAACTTGTCTGCAATTGAGCGTGTCAACGATTACTTATTGGCAAATGATGGTTTAAATGCTAATGGTCGTATTATTTGCGTATCTTCTATTTCAGGTATTGCAGGCAACTTAGGTCAAACCAACTATGCAGCATCCAAAGCAGGTGTGATTGGCGTAGTGAAATTTACCGCCCCTGTGTTAAACAACGGGATCACGATTAATGCCGTTGCACCTGGCTTTATTGAAACGCAAATGACCGCAGCAATTCCTTTTGCTATTCGTGAAGCTGGTCGTCGTATGAACTCTATGAGTCAAGGCGGTTTACCTGTAGATGTTGCGGAAACCATTGCTTACTTTGCTTCATCAGCATCGACAGGTATCAACGGCAACGTAGTTCGTGTCTGTGGTCAAAGTTTGTTAGGGGCTTAACACATTAAAGTCCTCTCCCTTAGGGAGAGGATTTAGGAGAGGGAGATAAGGGGATATATTATTCACCCTTCTCTCTAGCTCTCTCCCAGAGGGAGAGAGAACTCCATTAAAGAAATTAGAAAAACTTCTCAAAGGTTCAGTATGAATACTCGCCATTTTAGTCAACTTCCAAAACCGTATTTAGCCTATCCTAAAGTGATTCAGGGCTTAATTTTTAAAAAGCCCAAAGGCGAAAAAGTGCTGCCGCAAGTTGAATATGTGGTGGATTCATTTAAGGTTGATCAAAAGCATTTAAAAGCCTATAACGCAGTAACAGGTTTTAAAAACAACGGCTATATTCCAGCAATTTACTTGGCTGTTTTGTCGCAAAGTCTGCAAATGCACATGATGACGCAAGAAGCTTTTCCTTTTGCAATTTTGGGTTTAGTGCACATTCGCAATCAAGTCAAGCAAAGCCGTAAAGTTGGATTGAATGAACAGCTGACTTTGTCATGTAAATTTGGTGAATTGCAACCGCATGACAAAGGTGTGCAGTTTGATTTTATAACCACTGTCAAAGTAGGAAATGACGTGGTTATTGAAGGTTTAACTACGTATTTAGCTCGTCAAAAAACCACCACTAAAGCAGCTGCAAAATCTGCAGAAAGTAAAGCTCCGAATTTTGCTGTTCAGGCTGAATGGGATATTTCTGAAAATACGGGACGCCGTTATGCCTTAACCTCTGGTGATTTTAACTTAATTCATATCCACGCGATTACTGCAAAAGCATTTGGATTTAAACAAGCCATTGCTCACGGTATGTGGAGTAAAGCTAAAGCTTTATCAAGCTTAACTTTGCCAGATGCCTATGAAGCCGATGTTTGGTTCAAGTTACCAATGTATTTGCCTTCAAAAGTTGAGTTTTTAACTGCAACAGAAGCTAAAAATACCGATTTTTTGATTCGTAACAGTAAGAATCAAAAACCGCACGTGACAGGTGTTGTCACCGCGCTTTAATTCAGTGATCGAAAGCCTAAATCCTTTGGATTTAGGCTTTTTATTTGCGCTAGCTTTTTATTAATAATAAAAACGAGATAGACAGGACGATGCAACATTTAAAGGATTATATTTTTGCTGAAACTGAAAATTATCGTGGATGGGTTGCACCTGAGTTTCATGATTTAGCGATGCAATTTAGCCGTTTGCAAAATGCACGTAGCCAACAGGGCGGAGCTGCTTTAGCGGTGTACTTTCAAGGTCAGAAAGTCGTCGATATTTACACAGGTAAAAAGTCGCCAGATGAAGACTGGCAAGCCGATACGTTATCGGTATGTTATTCCACAGGCAAAGGTGTATTAGCGACACTGGCACATATTTTGGTCAGTCAAGGACTGGTCGATTACGATACTCCCATTTATATATACTGGCCTGAATTCGCCCAAAATGGCAAAGCAATGATGACCATAAGGCATGTACTAAGCCATCAAAGTGGTTTATATGACATACGTAATATCATAGCCGATGCGACTGAAATGGCAGATTGGTCGCACATGCTGAATGTGCTGGCTCAAGCCAAGCCTCGTTTTGATGTGGCAAGTGAGGCGGCATATCAACCTTTAACTTTTGGTTGGCTGGTCGGTGGGATTTTAGAAAAAGCTACAGGTCGAACATTGGCTGAACTGATGCAGCAATACTTGGTTGAACCTTTGGCTTTGGATGGGGCTTATTTTGGTGTGCCTGCATCTGAGCTTTCGCGTGTCGCACGATCATTTAAAACTGCTGTGACATCAGTGCAAACAGATTCATCACCCACAAATAAACAGACAGCTAAAGTTCAAAACCAAGCTAAATCGAGCAAACGTCCTGTATCAATATTCGATAAAGTCATTGCATGGAGTGGGCAAAATCCGCAAGACTTTCAGGATGGCATGATTCCCAAAGGCATGAAAAATTTTAGTTTTTTTAGTGATACTGGTTTGCAAGCTGTGATTCCTGCGGCTAATGGTGTATTTACTGCACAAAGTTTGGCACGTATTTATGCTATGTTGGCGCAGGGTGGATCATGGCAAGGTCGGCAATTGATTCAGCCTGAAGTTTTTCAGCAATTAAGCCAAGTGCAATATGTGAAGCGTGATCGGGTCATGCCTATTCCAATGCATTGGCGATTAGGCTATCACCGCGTATTAAGTTTGGGTAAACGCTCACAAGGTTTTGGGCATATGGGGTTTAATGGTTCGGGCGCGTGGTGTGACCCTGACCGACAGCTCAGTTTTGCCTATACCCATAATTTTGCTGCAGGTTCTTTAATTGGTGATTATCGACTTTGGGGACTGAGTCAGGAAGCCATTCGCTGTGCAGATCGGCAATTGCAAGGGCGTAAAGGCTGGTTTTAGGCGTGATTGTACGTTCACTCTTTGCCAAAAAAACAGTATGCTTAGACCTGTAAAAAGGAGCATTCATGTATCAGGTACTTGCGCGTAAATATCGTCCTCGTAATTTTAATGAATTGGTGGGACAAAACCATGTATCACGGGCATTGACCAGTGCTTTGGAACGTGGGCGTTTGCACCATGCTTATCTTTTTACGGGAACACGTGGTGTAGGTAAAACTACCATTGCGCGTATTTTGGCCAAATGCCTGAACTGTGAAACAGGCGTGACATCTACCCCATGTGAAGTCTGTCCGACCTGTACTGCGGTCAATGAAGGTCGTTTTATTGATTTAATCGAAATTGATGCGGCATCACGTACCAAAGTTGAAGACACGCGTGAGTTGCTCGATAACGTACCTTATGCACCGACTCAGGGACGTTTTAAGGTTTATCTGATTGACGAAGTGCATATGCTGTCTACGCATTCATTCAATGCTTTGCTGAAAACATTGGAAGAACCGCCCGAGCATGTGAAGTTTCTGTTTGCGACCACAGACCCACAAAAACTCCCTATTACTGTGATTTCTCGCTGTTTGCAATTTACTTTGCGTCCATTGCAGGTCGATGAAATTACCAGTCATTTAACGGATATTTTAGCCAAAGAACAGATTGTTGCAGAGCAAGATGCGATTTGGCAGATTGCTGAATCTGCGCAAGGTTCTTTGCGTGATGCGATGTCTTTGACAGACCAAGCCATTGCTTATGGTCAGGGTGAAATTCATCATCAAGATGTGAAAGACATGCTGGGCTTGATTGACCGCACCATTATCTATGATTTGATTTTAGCGATTCATCAAAACCAACAGCAGCGTGTAAGTCAGCTCTTATTACAATTTAGACAACAAGCTTTAGATGTTTCATTGGTGTTGGATCAGTTGATTTCGACACTGCATGAATTGGCAATCATGCAATATCTACCAGATTTAAACCTGAAATACAGTGCTGAAATTAACCAAAAAATTCAACAGCTTGCGGGTCTGATCTCTGCACAAGATTTACAGTTCTATTATCAAATTGCCTGTAAAGGACGCGCCGATTTACAAATTGCCGTGACCCAAGAACAAGGCTTTGAAATGTGCGTACTGCGTTTACTTGCATTTCGACCTTTGCAAGCCAATGAAGTGATGGTTGCTGCACCACAAAACACTGCACAAACAGCGACTGCCCAGCCAGTTGCCCAAATGGAGCAAACTCCACAAGCTGTGGCAACTCAAAATACAGCACAAGCGGAACAGCATGTAACTGAATTAGATGCGGTTGCAACACCTGATCTTGATGGATTTGACTGTGAAGATGAGGATTATTCAGATCACACCACAGCACAAACAAATATTGCAGAACCTTCTTCAGATGATTTTTTAGATGAAGATGAGCCTGAAGCTTTAACGCATCAAGACCAACAGACGATTCAAGCGCAACAAACGACTCAGGAAGCGCTTCATTCAACAGCTGCGCTTTCACCAGAATCTATGTCAGAACCTGCAGTGAATGAAGAAACTGCAATGCAAGCAGAGGATACACAATCTGAATCTATCGTGTTTGATCCAAATGCAGAAGCGCAATTGTTTGGTTTAGATGATAATACTGCATTGGCAAGCACTGCGTCTGATGTGCACAGTCATGATGAATTCTTGCTAGAAAGTTTTGATGCAGTTGCACCATTAGACGATCTTGCTGCATCAGCTGAAACATTGCCTGTTTCATCTTCACTACAATTGAATGATGCTTCATCACCACTTGCACAAAGTGCAAATGATGCAGAAAGCGCTTTATTTGATTTAGCAGCAGCTGAAGTCGAACCGAATGTTGCTAGTGTGACAGCGCAACCCCAGCAAACTGTAGCATCCAATGCCGATGATCAATTAATGCCGCAGGATATTCTGCGTCTACAACCCCAAGTTTTAGAAGGTGAGTGGACTTTAGACAAGTGGGAATATTGGTTTAGACACAGCGAGTTGTCGCCTGCCGTGCAAGAATTAGCGCAGCATGGTGTGATGACGGGGCAGATTAATGCTGAATCAGTTTTTCATATTCCTGAGCAATATCAGCAGTTATTGACTCAACTGCAACATGCTTTAGAAAATGCTTTAAAAGAACAGTGGAGTAAAACGCTGTTTAAAGTGCAATATGAAAATGTGGATGAGATGACGCCATATATTTTGCTGCAACAGCGCAAACAACGCGCTTACCAACGTGCTGAAAATTTATTGCATCAAGAACCGATTGTGAAAGATATTTTGCAAAATTTTGATGGTGAATTACATAACATTCAGTTGAAATAACCTGTTGTTAGCTTTTGTTTGCAGAATTTTAAGGCTGGGTCAAACCAGCCTTATTTTTTGCTAAGCGCAAGCTGAATCTGTGCTTTTATATGGCTGTAATGCTTCGCGGATGGAGTCAGGAATCGGGCAGTTTTGGCGTGTAATTCGATCTACAAATACATGCACCACTTGTCCTTGTGCAGCGGCAAGATTTTGATTGTTTTTAAAAATTGCCAAATCATAAATTAAGGATGAGTTTCCAATTTTTTGAATAGCAACACCTACTTCAATCATTTCAGGATAGGACAATTCCTGCAAAAAATGACAGGTGGAATTGACCACTAAACCAATACAGGGTGATCGTTTGGGTTCAAAGCCTGCTTTTTGCATCAGTAGGGCATTGGCAGCGCTGTCAAAATAGCTGTAATAAGTGACATTATTGACATGTCCATACATATCGTTGTCTGCCCAGCGAGTTTGGATGGGAAAGAAAAAAGCGTATTGCTCACGGGTTTTGGTGTCAGGTTTCACAAGTTTACCTATATTTTTATCGACGTGGTGTCATGCTTTAATGGGTGGAAATCATCCCAAATAAATGTAGAAAGTTAAATACAGAACGTTAAGCGTAAATGTTAGGCATAAATGGCTTGGTAAATTTTTAAAGCATCCTGCATTTGCATTGCTCTGGGGTTATTTTGCAGTAAACGGCTTTGTAGCATCGCGTCTTCTGCCAGTTGTGGCAGCATATTTTCTGCTATGCCTAGTGCATTAAGTTTTAACACCAAGCCACTTTGATCTAAATGATTTTGTAAATGATCAATAAACAAATCACATAATCCATCTGTGCAGCCTTTGCTGCGTGGGTCTAAGCAACACATCAATTCTGCATAATACTGTTTGGCAGCAGGTGCATTAAATTTTAAAACTTCGGTCAGTACCAATGCATTGCTATGTCCATGTGAAATATGGAAATGCCCACCCAATGGATAGGCAAGTGCATGCACCGCTGCCACAGGAGCATTGGCAAAGGCTTGTCCTGCCAGCATTGAACCAAACAGCATGTTTTGCCGTGCTTGCATATTGCTGCCATCTTCAAGCACTAATTTTAGGTTTTGATCAAGTAAACGTAGCGCATGTTTTGCCAGTAAATCTGAATACGCATTTTTTTTGATTTTTGAGGTATAGGCTTCAATGGCATGTACCATCGCATCTATACCTGTGGCTGCAGTGATCTGTGCTGGAAGATTACGGGTAAAATTGGCATCTAAAATGGCAACATCGGCATATAAAATAGGAGAAACAATGCCTGTTTTACTGGTTGCACCAGTAGTTACAATGGAAATTGGTGTGACTTCTGAACCTGTGCCTGCTGTAGTGGGAACTAAAATGAGTGGTAAACGTGGTGCTTGAGCATTGCCGACACCATATAAGTCTGACAATTCTTGACTTTGTTCAGGATGACTCAGCACTGCAATAATTTTGGCGACGTCCATTGCACTACCGCCACCAAAACCTAATACAACATCAATATTTTTCTGTTTAGCAAAATCAACCGCTTCTAACACAATACGTTCTGCGGGGTCGGCTTGCACATTCGAGTAAATGGCATAGTCCAGTTGTAGCTGCTCTAAAATTTCTAAAATAGGTTGATGCAATTGATGTTGTAAAATGCCAGCATCGGTGACCAATAACAAACGCTTATAATTTTTTTTGGTTAAAACCGTTTTTAGTTCAGAAATTGAACCTAATCCTGAAATAATGTTGCCAACCGTTTGAAATTGAAAATGCTGCATTGTCTTTATTCCTATTTTTTATACCTAAATCAACATTATTGTAAGGTCACGATATAGGATTCATATCATAAATAACTTAACATAAGACACTTAAAAATAAAGTAGCTTTGAGGTTGTTTATGTCATCCAAAACGCCATATAAGGTGTTATGTGTTTGTTTGGGAAATATTTGCCGCTCTCCAACGGCAGAAATTGTACTTCAACATTTTTGTGATGAACAACAACTCAATGTGTGGGTAGATTCTGCTGGAACCAGTAATTATCACCCAGGCAAAGCCCCAGATTTACGCAGTCAAAAACATGCGCTTAAGCGCGGTTATGATTTATCTAGACTGCGTGCGCGTCAGTTACGCATACAAGACTTTGTCGAGTTTGATTTGATTTTGGCGATGGATTTTGAAAACTTAAGCAATATTCAAGACTTAATGCGTCGTGCTGAAGCTGAACTGGGCAGTTTGCGCGCTGAAATTGCTTTAATGAGCGAACACGATCCGCATTATACGCAGCAAGAATTACCCGATCCTTACTATGGCGAAGCCGATGGTTTCGAGCGGGTGCTCGATCAATGCGAGTCAAGCAGTCGTGCATGGGTGAAAGTTTTACAACAACAATTTGAATTGAAGGTTTAAGTCATGCACATTCACTACAACATGCAACTCAAACCATTCAATACCTTAAATTTGGATGCTACAGCCTCGCATTATGTGAAAATTGAAAATATTCAAGATGTACAGGATGCTTTGGCATTTGCCCAGAAAGAACAGTTAAATGTGCTGATTTTGTCAGGTGGCAGCAATATGTTATTGCCTGAACATATTCATGCCTTGGTCATGCACATGGATATTCAGGGCATCGAAAAATGCGCTGAAGATGATGCAAGTGTCACCCTAAAAGTTGGGGCAGGACAAATCTGGCATGAGTTTGTGTTGTGGAGTACGGAACAAAAGTTATATGGTCTGCAAAATCTGGCTTTAATTCCAGGTTTGGTCGGCGCTTCACCTGTGCAAAATATTGGTGCTTATGGCGTTGAAGTCGGTGAGTTTATTGAATCTGTGCAGGTTTATGATCGTGAATGCCAACAATTCAGCTCAATTGTTGCAGCAGATTGTCAGTTTGCCTATCGACACAGTATTTTTAAAGATCATCCCAACCGTTACATCATTACCCATGTGACTTTTAAACTGTTAAAACAGGCGGCGTTAAAATTAAATTATGGCGACTTAAAAGCTGCTGTAGGCGATGAGCAAACTGCTGAAAATCTGCAGCAACAAGTCATTCAAATTCGCCAAAGTAAGCTGCCTAATCCTGCACAATATCCAAATGTAGGTAGTTTCTTTAAAAATCCTGTGATTTCGACTCAGCAATTTGACCAAATTGCAGCACAATTTCCAAATTTACCCCATTACCCACAGCCGAATGCGCAAGTTAAAATTGCAGCAGGCTGGTTGATTGATCAAGCTGGCTGGAAGGGAAAACAACTGGGTGTGGTGGGTATGTTTCATAAACAAGCGTTGGTTTTAGTCAATTATGCCGATGCCACTTTGGCAGATGTGCAACACACCTATCGTGCTGTGCAGCAAGATGTTTTGAGTCGTTTTGGTATTTCACTCGAACCTGAACCTGTGTTATTTGATGAAACAGGTTTGATTCGTGCACATCAACCGGTAGGTTAAGTGAAGATGAAACAGAATCGTTGGATGCTCAGACTGGTACAAATTGCTGCCGTGCTCTTTGTATTGTTTGCAGCATTCATGATTTTTATTTATTCACCTTTTTATTCTACTTTGGTGGTCAAAACGCTGAACACTTTGGTGCCTGTAGAAGTGAATCAAGTGGCAGCAAAAAGTCAGCAAATGGCGGCTTTTAGTGATCAAGACAGTTTGGAGCCCGGTTCAGATTTATGGATTGCCCGACAAGCTTATCTGAAGCTCATGGAGCAAGAAATCCAATCTAAAAATTCGCAAAATTTAACTTTAATTCAGGCACGTTATAAAGCCTTACAAGCGCTTATTTTAGAAGAACAAACGCAAAAAAAAATAGCCTCAGAACAAGAGTTGCCGCAAGTCCCATTGTTGGTGTCTAATGCAGCTTCTGAAGCGGTTGTAGAAGACCCATCCGAAAATGTAAAAGCCTTGCTCAATTTAGATAGTCATGAAAATCAGGCACTCATGGAACAATACTTGGCATTTTTAAGCACTCATAAAATTGCCGAAACCGAAAGTGAGCCTGTAGATGAAGAAATCTTTAAAGATATTGCCTTAATTCAGCAACAAAATATTCCCAAAATACCTGCAAATTCTAAACCTTATGCGATTGTGGTTTTAGGTGGTGGCTTAACTTTAGATGATAATGGCAAAGATATTGTGGTCAATGACTACACACGTTTGCGTTTAGAAACGACTTTGGCTGTTGTGAAACAATATCAATTGCCGATTGTATTGAGTGGTGTAGAAGCACCTTATATGCAGCGTTGGTTAAAAAAATATGATGTCGATGCAAAATTATTAGAAGATCGCAGCATGAATACTTGTGAAAATTCACGTTTTAGTTCTTTATTATTACAAAAAAAAGGTGGAGCGCCGACAGTGATTTTGATTACTGATCGTTATCACATGCCACGCACTCGCCGTTTATTTGCTTTAAATGGAATTGAAACGATTCCTGTCGAAGCACCAATGCCGACCCAACTGACTGCATGGCGTCCAAGTGAACAAAACTATGATCACAGCCGCCGTGCCAATTATGAAATGCTTGCCACCATTCGGGATGTCTTGATTGGTTCTAGCGCATGTCGCGAGGTGCCATAATGCCAGATATTCCATTTCTAAACCCAAGTGTGTTGAAGCAATTAGATTTGCCAGTGCCGAGTCGGGAAACTACGCCACAAATTCTACAACCCCTAAATTTGAATCGTCCCTTTGAACCGAGTGTTGAGTTACAAGCTTATCGACAGCTTTATGGTTTTCATTTGTTGGACTGTGCGCATTGGCAAGGCTATGTACAAATGCCGTTGTTTAAATTGCATGTGCAGATTTTTCAACCCGATTTAAGCAAAACCAAATTTGATCAAGTGCAGGGTACGGTATTTTTGCTGCATGGCTATTTGGAACATAGCGGGATTTATCAACCTATCGTCAAAGAGTTATTAGAGCAGGGCTTTAGTGTTCTGACTTATGATTTACCTGGACATGGTTTGAGTGATGGTTCTCCAGCTAACATCAAAAATTTTGATCATTATCAACATGTATTACATGCAGTTTATCAATATGTAAAAAATGCCCATCAATTGCCAAAGCCATGGTTAGGCATTGGACAAAGTACGGGCGGTGCAATTTGGATGCATCATTTGTTGGAGTTTGCACAGCGCCGTGAGAATCCATTTGTAGAGCGTGTGTTGCTCTTATCACCTTTGATTCGTCCTGCAAAATCGGCATGGTGGCATAACCCCGTTGGTCTGGGCATTATCCGCCGAATTAAGCGTGAAGTGCCGCGACATTTCCGACGTAATAATCATAATCCTGAATTTTTACGCTTTGTGCGTTTAAAAGACCCTCTGCAACCTAGAATGATGGGCATGGATTGGATTTTAGCCATGTCTAAATGGATGTTGGAAATGGAAGAGCGTCCAGCTTGCCGTATACCTGTTTGGTTGGCACAAGGAGCGCAAGATCAAACCGTTGATTGGCGCTATAACATTGAGTTTATTCGGCGTAAATTCCGCCTGCAAACCTTACTTATGTTAGAAGAAGGCTCACATCAATTAATCAATGAACGTGCGGATATTCGTGCGGCTTTAACAGGTCTGATTCCTGCCTTTTTGCATGCGCATAGCTCCAAAATTTATTATTAATTTATCGACCATATTTTAAATACGGTTCTAGATTTGCTTTGAGGTTGTTCTTGGCATCAAAGCATATCTATGCTGCGCTACTCATTAAAATACGAAGCAACTTCTAAAAATAAAATAGTAATTCTCTGCTCATTTATTTTTTATTTCATGCTTTAGTTTCATGTTTCAGTGCTATGCTCAAGTTTATAAAATAAGCTAAATTTGAAAAACTCCTTAATTCTAGGGATAGTGTTTACATCAAAACGATTGATATATTTACACAAATAATCTAGGGGATGAATGATGGCAGAAATGGAAGCGATATTACCCGTACCGGTTTTAATTGTTGAAGATGAGCCTATTATTCAGTCACGTATTAGAAAAATTTTGCATGATATTGGCTATCAAGATGACATGCTATTTTTTGTGAGTGATCTTAAAGCTGCAATGACATGTATAGAAGATCATCCGATTGCTTTGGCTTTGGTCGATTTAGGTTTGCCTGATGGCAATGGTAAAGAGCTGATAGAACAATTACATTTTAGAGATCCGAGCGCATTAATTTTGGTGATCTCTGCATGGAGCACCCAAGACAGCTTATTTTCTGCAATTCAAGCAGGTGCAACAGGCTATGTGCTTAAAGAACGTGACGATGACGAAATTATTATCGCAATTCGCAGCATTTTAAGAGGTGGCGCACCCATAGACCCATTTATTGCCCGTGAAATTTTATCGCAAATTTCGCATCAAAAAGTGCCTGTGCTGAACGAAGATTTAATAGTTCAAGCGGATGCTCAAGCATTCAACTCACATTATGAACAGCTCACCAATCGTGAATTAGAAATTTTAAATTTGGTGGCGCAAGGTTTAAGTAATCGTGAAATTGCTGAGCAATTATTTGTGTCGCGTTATACCGTTGAAAGCCATATTAAACATATCTATCGGAAGTTGTCAGTCACTAAACGTACTAAGGCTGTAAGTACAGCTAGAACTTTAGGTCTTTTATGATTCAAAGGCTTTGGCAGTGTAGTTTAGGCGTATTGTTATTGCTCTGTGCATGGCAAAGCTATGCACAGCAAGTGGTGTATCCAATTAATCAATACTGTAATGTGCACGTACTTTCAATCAGCTCTGCCAAAACAGCTTCAAACAATAAAAAACCTGAAACGGGTTGGGAAAATGTACAACTGCCTGACGTTTGGGATGATCGCTGGAAAAATTATAATGGTGGGGCGTGGTACAAAATAGAGTGGGAGTGGTTTTGTGAGAGTGAACATCGTTTAAATCAACCCATCGTTTTTGCGCTGGATTATTTAAATAGTGCAGGGGCAGTTTATCTAAATCAGGATTTACTTTGGGCAAGTCAACATTTAGAAGAACCATTATCAAAAAGCTGGAATATGCCACGTTACTGGATTTTACCTATTGCTGGTTTAAAACAAGGTAAAAATCAAATATTGGTCTATGTAAATGGATACGCATTTCAAAATGCGGGTATAGGAAAAATAAGTTTTAATAATGTGCATAACAATATTGAACAGCACCAGCAAAGTATATGGAATAAACGTACTTTATTTGAAATTAATGCGATTTTATCTGCCACTTTAGGCATTTTATGTTTGATTATTTGGCTATTTTTACGCCGTGAACCGAGTTTTGGCTGGTTTGCGCTGAGTTGTGTATTGTGGTTATTATTTATTTCTCATTTTTTAACCACAGAAACCTTTCCATACCCAAGTGTATTGGTGGCATCTCAAGCCAATTTAAGCTTTTTTATCCTCTATGTTTTAGCTTTTAGTCTGTATTTAATCAGATTTGTCAATCAACGCTTTCCAATATTGGAAGAAAGTATTTTTATTCTGAGTTTAGCGGTAATCGTTTGTGTGTTTTTAACACCATTAGATTATGTCAAACTGGTATTTGGGATTGTCTTTTTAAGTTATGCCAGTTTACTGGTCCTGGTTTATTTTTATTTGGCGTATTTAACGTATAAATCTCCTAAAACAGAAGTATATCTGCTGCTATTTTGTTTAACCTTGATTGGCTTTTTTGCGGGTGTAGATGTATTTCGTTTAAGTAATGCGGCAACGGCAAGTTTATATCAGCCATTATCACCGTATACCTCGCCAGTAATTACTTTATTTATTGCGATTATTTTAGGCATACGTTTAAAAAGAAATATTCAAAAAATTGAAATATTTAATCAAGATTTAGAGTTAAAAGTTTTTGAAGTTAGTGATGATTTAAAACGCAGTATGTCAGAAAAGCATTATTTAGAATTGGAAAATGTGCGTTTGCAAGAACGAATTCATCTCTCGCATGATTTGCATGATGGTTTGGGTGCATCTTTGGTACGTTCCATGATTATGGTCGACCAAAGCGAACAGAACATGAGCAATCAGCAATTTTTATCTATGCTGAAATTACTGCGCGATGATTTACGTCAAATTATTGATAGTGGCTCTTCTATTGGTTCTAAAGTACCTGAAAATCCTAAAATTTGGGTCGCGCCAGTACGTCATCGTTTTAGTCAATTGATGGATGAAATGGATATTCATTCCAAGTGGGATTTTCCAAATGAATGGGTGATTGAGCCGAATTCGTTACAGTGCTTAACTTTGATGAGGGTATTAGAAGAAAGTTTAACCAATGTGATTAAGCACAGCCAAGCCAAGCATGTATCCGTCAGTATGCAATTTGTACCGCCGACGCAATTGGTACTTAAAGTTCAGGATGATGGGGTAGGTTTTGAAGCCAATAGTGTGCTTGAACATGGTATGAGTATTGGGATACGCAGTATGAAAATGCGTTTAGAACGGGTTGGCGGGCAATTAAAATTAAATTCGACACCTGGCTATACGTTAATTCAGGCAGTTTTAACTTTAGATCCCGCTCATCCAAACTCCCCCAAGCTGAATTGATCATCTTGAGGGGGGCTCAAACGAATATTTTAAGCGTCTTCAGCAGGTAATAACATTAAAATGGATTCATTGAGCAGTTGTACCAAATCTTCCAGAATATCTGCATCGTAAAGGTTTTCATCGAGCAGCACGCGTTCACCATTGGCGATTTTTTGCAGCACAGGGATAGATACTTCTGCGACACAAATCGCTTCACCATTCGCCCAAAATAAAACGTCATCTTGCTGATTTACATAAAGCAGGCGAGAGGTGGGTTCCAACATGATTTGATAACCCTGATCTAGCGCATCTTCTAAATCGCCTACACCCATTTCATCTACTTCTGGAATATTTTCAGGATATTTCGGTTCAGACATTAAGCTTAAAATCGCATCATCCAAAACAGATGAGTTTTGCAAACGTGCCCACAATTCTGCTTTCAGATAATCCAGTTCTGTCGCAGTCATTTCGCCAATTTGCGTACTTTTTTCACGAACAATGTCTTGTAGTGGCGTGCGTAACATTTCATCGGCAGAGAATTTATCGCTCACTCGATCCATCATTTCACGAATATTCGGCATACGGAAACCGAACGAGAACGTCAGACAGTCATCTTCTGCCACGCCATAATGTGCCAATCCCGGTGGCACATAGAGTAAATCACCAGGGGCAAGAACTTCATCAAAATTGACCTGCATTTCAGGCAATAATTTTAAAGGTTGTCCTGCGACAAATTCGGTTTCAGCATCACACATTTGTCCAAGTTGCCAACGGCGATGTCCATAGCCTTGTAGTAAAAACACATCATAAAAATCAAAATGCTGACCTACAGAGCCGCCTTTAGGCGCATAAGACACCATAATGTCATCACGTCGCCATTGCGGAATAAAAGGAAATTTTTTCCAAAGTTCGGCGAGATCAAAAGAATAATGATCAACTGCCTGTACCAACAGTGTCCACAACTTTGGCATTTTTTGAAAATCTGCCTTAATCAGTGGTGATGATTTCACAGTCCATTGATTTGGATCACGATCTTTTTGTTTAATTAAACGAGCAGTCACATCTTCTTCAAGAGCGAGTTCCATCACATCACTAGGTTCGAGTAGGTGGACAATTTCTGGGAGTGCATTGCGTACCAAAAGTGGTTTTTTTTGCCAATATTCACTTAGGAATTGTTCTGCGGTAATTCCGCCCAAAACATCTAAAGGTTGCGACATAAAATAGCCTAAGCAAGTTTTATCAATAATCTCAATATTGTCTAATTTGTCGCTGTAAAGGGCAAGGTGATTTAGAGTCTTTATAAATATTCACGACTGTTTAATGACGCAGCTTAAAACTTAGGGAACTTGAATATTTAGCATTCTTAACATGCGGCATAACTGAATCATCGGCAGACCCATTAAGGTGGTTTGGTCATTGCCTTGCATGGCTTCAAACAAGCTAATGCCCAAACCTTCGCACATAAAACTACCTGCACAATTTAGCGGTTGTTCCTTTGCAACATAGCGTGCAATTTCATTGTCGGTTAAGCTGCGGAATTTAACTGTGTAGTGTTCTACAACCGTTTGTTCAAAGCCTGTAGATTGCTGCTGCACACTCAGCGCAGTACTGAAATAAACCGTTTGACCTGAATTGGCTTGTAATTGCTGAATAGCATTTTCTGAAGTGAGCGGTTTACCTATAAAAATATCTGGCTGCTGTTCACGCCATGCGACTTGGTCTGAACCTATTACTATTGCATCAGGATGTTCCAGCGCAATACAGCGCGCTTTTTCAAAAGCCAAACGTCGCGCCAAATTATCTGCATGCAATTCACCCTGTGCAGATTCATCAATATCAGGTGAAATTGACTTATACGCCAAATGCAGACGATTCATCAATTGCTGACGAGTTTGACTGCCAGAAGCCAAAATAATTTGAGGATGTTGCATCAGATCATCACACTGCATAATCCATCAATATATCTAAAGGCACATAAGACAATACGGATTGATGACAGGCTTGAATGTTAATCGGTGGCGCATGACCTGCTTGATAGGCTTCAACCCAACGGGTGACGCAAATACACCAGAAATCACCTGGTTGTAAGCCGTTAAATCCAACTTCAGGTACTGGCGTAATTAAATCATTGCCAATTTTTTGTGAAAAATTTAAAAAGTCAGAGGTCATTTGTGCACAAACGGTATGCTGACCTAAATCGGTTGGGGCGGTATGACAAAAACCGTTACGAAAATATCCAGTAATAGGATCAAAGCAACAACTGGCGAGAGGTTCGCCCAAAACATTTAAACGATTGATATTTGGATCGGGATGAATAGACATAAGTGCGATAAAGATGGTGACTTTTCTCTATCATAATCAAAACTTTTGCTTTAAACAGCAATTCTACAAAAGTTGCTAACCTTTTTCCGCATAATCATTTAAAATCGTGGCGTTTTGATATCAATAAAGTGAGCTATACATGAACTTTCAGCGTATGACTGACCTCGATTTAGCAGGTAAGCGTGTCCTTATTCGTGAAGATTTAAACGTACCTGTTAAAAATGGTGTGATCACCAGCGATGCACGTTTACGTGCGGCATTGCCAACGATTCAAGCTGCTGTTGCCAAAGGTGCGGCAGTGATGGTGTATTCTCACTTAGGTCGTCCTGTTGAAGGTGAGCCAAAAGCTGAACAATCTTTGGCACCTGTAGCTGCATATTTAACCCAAGCGCTAGGTCAAGATGTTCAACTAATCACTGATTATTTAGATGGTGTAGACGTTGCTCCTGGTCAAGTGGTTTTATTGGAAAACTGCCGTTTTAACCATGGCGAAAAGAAAAACAACCCAGAACTTGCCGCTAAATATGCAGCATTGTGTGATGTATTTGTGATGGATGCGTTTGGTACCGCGCACCGTGCAGAAGCATCTACCGAAGGCGTTGCGCGTTTGGCACCAGTTGCAGCAGCAGGCCCATTATTGGCTGCGGAATTAGATGCCTTGGGTCGTGCTTTAAAAACACCTGAAAAACCAATGGTAGCAATTGTTGCAGGTTCTAAAGTATCGACCAAGTTAGATGTATTGACTTCATTGTCTGATATTTGTGATCAACTCATTGTAGGCGGTGGTATCGCCAATACTTTCCTTGCAGCAGCAGGCTATAACGTAGGCAAATCATTATGTGAAAATGATTTGATTGACACTGCCAAAGCAATTGCTGCAAAAGTTTCTGTACCATTACCAACCGATGTTGTGGTTGCAGATGCCGCTGAAATTAACTTTGAAGATTTCTTGGGTTCATTGGCAGCAGCGAAAGCAACTGTGAAAAAAGTTGAAGATGTTGCAGACACCGACATGATTTTAGATGTAGGTCCAGAAACTGCAAAAGCATTTGCAGAAATTTTAAAAACTTCAAAAACAATTCTTTGGAATGGTCCAGTGGGCGTATTTGAAGTAGATCAATTTGGTGAAGGCACCAAAGCACTTTCATTGGCAATTGCAGAATCTGCAGGTTTCTCTATTGCAGGTGGTGGTGACACTTTAGCCGCAATTGACAAATATGATGTTGCAGACAAAATCGGTTATATCTCTACAGGGGGTGGTGCATTCCTTGAATTTGTCGAAGGTAAAACCTTACCTGCAGTTGCAGTATTATTAGAACGTGCTTAAATCTAGAAAATTTATCAATAATTTTTAAAAAGGTTGACTTCGGTCAACTTTTTTATATTTATGTCATGCCGTAGTCATAAAAATGTCATAAATGTGCAATAAACTGTAGTAAATGAATGACCTAACTGTAGGAAATGACGATGATTCAAAAACTAACACTTGCTGCTTTAATTGCTGCATCTTTAGCCTTGACTGCTTGTGCCAAAAAAGAAAGCGCACCTGCGACTGAAACTGATGCATCTTCTGCAGTTGTAGATAACGCTCAAGTTTCACCAGAACAACAAGCTGCAATCGACGCAATTGACCAACCAATCATGGATGAAGGCAACACCGATATTCCTGAAGACGTTGCAAATGCACCTGCTGATGTTGCGACAGCAGACACAGAAGTTGCTGCTTCTGAAGCGCAATAAGTGCTGAAAAACGACAGATTGTAGTAATTTGTTTAAAAGTCCCTGCTTTTGCAGGGACTTTTTTTTTAAAAGGGTGATTTGTTGCTGAATTGAAACAAATCACAGGGTAGAATAGGCAACATTATTTGGGAGGAAATTATGGCTCTTATTTCATTGCGCCAGCTCTTGGATCATGCCGGTGAACATGCTTACGGCGTTCCAGCGTTTAACGTCAACAACTTAGAACAAATGCGCGCAATTATGTTAGCCGCAGATGCAACCAATTCACCTGTAATTGTTCAAGCTTCGGCAGGTGCGCGTAAATATGCAGGTGCCCCATTTTTGCGCCACCTGATTTTGGCTGCAATTGAAGAGTGGCCACATATTCCAGTGGTTATGCACCAAGACCATGGTACAAGCCCTGATGTATGTCAGCGTTCGATCCAACTAGGCTTTTCATCAGTAATGATGGATGGTTCTTTGGGTGAAGATGGTAAAACACCAACTTCGTATGAATACAACGTCGAAGTGACGCGTCGTACTGTGCAAATGGCGCATGCGTGTGGTGTATCGGTTGAAGGTGAGATTGGCTGTTTAGGTAGTCTTGAAACAGGTATGGCAGGTGAAGAAGATGGCGTGGGCGCAGAAGGCGTACTTGACCACTCTCAATTGTTAACATCTGTTGAAGAAGCACGTAGCTTCGTTGCAGATACTAATGTGGATGCTTTGGCGATTGCTGTTGGTACTTCGCACGGTGCATACAAGTTTACTCGTCCACCTACAGGCGATATTCTTGCAATTGACCGTATTAAAGAAATTCATGCTGCGTTGCCAAATACACACCTTGTAATGCACGGCTCTAGCTCAGTACCACAAGAATGGTTGGCAGTGATTAACCAATACGGCGGCGACATCAAAGAAACTTATGGTGTACCTGTTGAGCAATTGGTTGAAGCAATCAAGCATGGTGTGCGTAAAATCAACATCGACACAGATTTACGTTTAGCTTCTACTGGTGCAATGCGCCGTATGATGGCAGAACAGCCAAGCGAATTTGACCCACGTAAATTCTTCGCAAAAACTGTAGATGCAATGAAACAAATTTGTATCGACCGTTATGAAGCATTTGGTACTGCGGGTAATGCAGACAAAATTCGTCCAATTTCTTTAGAGAAAATGGTTGAACGTTACAAATAATTCTTAATTTTAATTAAGAACTAGAAAGCCCACAGTCCTTGTGGGCTTTTTACTGATGAATCCATCCCCCAATCAAGAACAAAAATAATGATTGAACAGCAATCTTCGAGCGTATCATGGAACTGATTGTAGCCGCAGCCTTTTGTAGTGTGCTGGTCTCTATTTTATTAAAAGTCTGCAAGATGCAGGGTTTTAACCCTATGCAGATGATCACCTGGAATTATGTCAGTGCCAGTGTATTGTGTTTTTATTGGTTTAAACCCAACTTGAGCACGATCTCAATCCAACACACGCCGTGGTGGCTTATTCTTAGTTTAGGTGTGTTGTTGCCCAGTGTCTTTTTAGCGTTAGCAAAATCGTTAGACAGCGCTGGTATTTTAAAAACTGAAATTGCACAGCGTTTGTCAGTGGTTTTGTCTTTGGCTGCTGCTTATTTTATTTTTCAGGAAAATTTTAGCCAACTAAAAATTGTGGGAATCTCACTTGGCATTGTCGCGGTCTTATTTATTTTATATTCGCATCGTGCTGCAGGGCAGTCTGCTAAAGCGCAACAAGGCATCTTATATTTGAGCTGTGTTTGGCTAGGTTATGCACTGATAGATGTTTTACTTAAATACACCACAGGTTTAGGACTGCAGTTTGCGGTTGCGCTGAATTTGATGTTTGTATGTGCTTTTGTTTTAGCGATTGTTTATATCTTAATCCGTGATAAAAGCATGGGCAGTATGCAAAATATCAGTGCAGGTTTAATTTTAGGTGCACTGAATTTTGCTAATATTGCCTTGTATGTTAAAGCTCACATGCTGCTTAAAGACAGTCCTGCCGTGGTATTTGCAGGGATGAATATTTTAGTGGTGCTATTTGGTGTGATCAGCGGTGTATTGTTCTTTAAAGAAAAACTGAAAAGCACGACCACTATTGGGCTTGGCTTGGCATTGCTTAGTGTGCTTTGCCTCGCTTATGCCATGACGGTTTAAGATAACTCAATACAAAGCGCAAAGGATGTCGCAATACATCTGCAGTTTCTGCAAGACCATGCAGCATTGTGGTTCTATCGCAAATCGGGCAGCGCAGGGTTGGATAGCTTAGTTTAGTTTGATATAAATACAGCTTTTTACTACGTCGGCATTCTAGTTTGAGCGGCATAGTAAGTAAATTGTGCATCACACACCTCATTTTTATTTTTGCTAGAGATTGAGTAAAGATTGCAAATATAGATAAAGCAAAATTTAGACCAAAAAAATAGGGACAAATTTTGTCCCTAGTGTTATCGCATGCTTGTTTTACAGTTGCGTGAAAATCTCGCGTTTATCAAGGCGTGATTTTGGCAGTTTGGCATTAAAATCTTGTTCGCTACGATAGCCTAAACACAATAAAACTGAAGGAATTAGACCTTGCTCAGTGAGTTGCAGTTCTTGAGTTAAAATTGCTTCATCAAAACCGCCCATTGGCGTTGCATCAATTCCTTCAATGCCTGCAGCCAACAGCATTTGCCCAAGCGCAATAAAAGTTTGATTTTCAGCCCAGCGCTGAATATCGCCTTTTTCATTGCGGTAGTAGTCGACATAACCTGTGCGACTGTCTTTTTGACCTTGCTTGGCGGCTTCATCTTTAAAGCGTCCACTGGCAGCGTCCTGATTAAGTAGGTTTTCTAAATGCAATTCGCTGATGTCAGCTTTGGTGCAAAATAAAATGGTATGCGAAGCATCTAAAACTTTAGGTGCGTTATAGGCGTACTTTCCTACTAAAGCTTTAGCAATACGTTGTTTGGCTTCAGGGTGATCTGCAATAAAAAAATGCCACGGTTGAATATTTATGGAAGATGGTGCTAAACGCAGAATTTCTAATAAACGCTCAAATTGTGCGGTAGGAATGCTGCGACTCGCATCATAGGCTTTGGTCGTATAACGAGTTTGTGCAACGTTAAGCAAATCCATAAATCATCTCCATTTAAAGGCTATATTTGGGGCAGGGGTGGGCTAAAAGCTTAACATGCCTTGCTATGCTGCGAAATGAACCCATGTGCTATTTATATGGTCAAGACGAGATAAGCCCGCCAGGCAAAGCAGCAGAAATTTTATCAACCCAGCACGAAGTGATGCAAAAGTATTTGGATTTAGGCACAGTATTTGTCACAGTTGGGTAAATACCAGTGTGTTGATGACTTTGTTACGCGAGTTTTTGACTAAATATAAAGCAGATGTCGAAGTCATTCAGTTTGATGGCGGGTACTAAAATATAAAAGTCCAATATTTATTGGGCATTTCTTCAATATAAGCTATTTGGATTTTGTAGAAGATGTTTTGATAGAGTGGGTTCTATTCTAAAAATTTTTTTATTTCCTTCTGTTTTACCTGTATTAAAAATAAATTTAATTGTTTCTAGCCAAACTACTGCTTGATCATTTGGATTTAATGCTTTTTCTTGAACTTTGTCATTCATAAATAAAGATAAGATGTTTTTCTCTTCATAAGAAAGCTTTGAAATTTTATTGATTAATTCTTTATTTTTATTTGAAAAAGAAAACTCCTGATCCTTCTTAGCTTTGATATTGGATAATAAATCATATAGCATGAGTGAGATACTAAATAAGAAAATGATCAATAGAAAAGTGAAATTTTTTTGAACAAAAGACGATAAGTGTTCATCTAAATTAATAGTAGCTACAAAAAATATTAAAAGCATAAAAATGGAAAATACAGCATTTATTTTTTGAACGTTGAATTTCATATTATAAATTTTAAAATAAAGTTGCTGAAATATTAATATATTAAAAACGGATTTGGCAAGTCTTAGAAGTTAATGTTGTCAACTTTTATCCTAGTAACTCCATATCTTTAATTTGAATTCCATATAGTTTTGTTCTGGGATAATTTCTAAAATTTGCGCCGTATCTTTACGCCAATCGCCTAATACAATTCTTGGCTTACCGTGTTCATTGTGAATATTTGGACGATGCGTATGCCCATGAATTAACACATCGGCATGTTGCAAGGCTTGTGACACAGCATCTGCATTCACGTCCATGACGTCATAACTTTTAACTTGATTGGCATGTTGGCTTTTTTTTCGGAAACCTTGTGCAAGTTTTTGTCGAAAAGCCAATGGTGTTTTCTTTAAGATCCCTAAAATGATGGGATTGCGAATGATTTTACGGAATTTCTGATAAGACACATCATCGGTGCACAGGGCATCGCCATGTTCTAAACGTACCTGTTGCGAGCCAATGTGCAGGGTGTACACATCGGGTAGGAGTTGCCCTGAAAACTGATCTAGAAATTTCTGACCTAAAGCAAAATCTCGATTGCCGACAATAAAATAAATATGATTACCTGCTTGGCTAAACTGCTTTAAACGTGTAACAACTTCATCGAGCCACGCTGCGGTGTAATCATCGCCAATCCATGCATTAAACCAGTCGCCTAAAATATACAGTTGGGTGTGTTTATTTTGATAAGCGTCTAGCAAATCTAAAAACCCCCGTACAAGTCGAGGGTGATCTGGTGACAAGTGTAAATCTGCGATAAACAGATAGGTCACGGATTATTCCTTGGAATCTCCCTAAATCCCTCTTTAAAAAGAGGGATTTCTCCTCCCTGAATGAATTTTAAAGCACTGCTTAAAAATGATGTGTGTAAGGGAGGTCGGGTGGGATTCTTATTCAGAAATGATTTTTGCAGATTCAATGACCACATTTTCTAGTGGAACATCTGCGTGATAACCACGGTTGCCAGTACGCACGCCTTTAATAGCGTCTACAACGTCCATACCTTCAACAACTTTACCAAACACGGCATAACCCCAACCTTGTGCAGTTTTGCCAGTGTGGTTCAAGAAAGAGTTATTTTTTACGTTTATGAAGAACTGAGCTGAAGCTGAGTGAGGTGCTTGGGTACGCGCCATTGCAATCGTACCAACATCGTTGCTTAAGCCGTTGTCTGCTTCGTTTTCAATCGCATCACGTGTTGCTTTTTCTTTGAAGTTTTCATCCATGCCACCGCCTTGGATCATGAAACCATCAATAACACGGTGGAAAATTACGCCGTCATAAAAACCATCACGAACGTATTCTAAGAAGTTAGCAACTGTAATTGGTGCTTTTTCAGCGTTCAATTCTAAAACAATACGACCTTTATTGGTGTTTAATTCGACTTGAGGAAAACTCATTGTGTAATCTCCTAAACATGGACACGAATGCCATGGGTTTTTTGGTTGAGAGAAGCATAAGCAAACTGTAAACTACAAGGCAAGTAAAAACGTTATTTTCTTTGTTAAAAACAAGGAAAAGCGTTCTAATGGGTGATGTATGCTTCACTATTGAAGTTTCTGTAACCCAGTTTATCCAATTTTATTTTTAGAAGTGATTGTATTGCTATGAAGCCAAATGATGTTGTTGCATCTCTGCCAAACACCCCGACACAAAGTTCAAATGCCTCTGTCGATGCTGTGCAGCAAGAACAACAGCCGGGCTTGGACTTTATACGTCAAGTCATTACCGAGGATATTGCGGCAGGCCGTATTAAGCAGGTGGTGACACGTTTTCCACCTGAGCCGAATGGTTATTTGCATATTGGTCACGTGAAAGCAATTTGCTTAAATTTTGGCATCGCACAAGAATATCAAGGGGTGTGTAATTTACGTTTTGATGACACCAACCCAGATGCAGAAGAACAAGAATATGTCGATGGTATTGCTAATGACGTGAAATGGCTGGGTTTTGAGTGGAATGGCGAACCACGCTATGCTTCAAGCTATTTTGATCAATTATATGCATGGGCAATTCAGCTGATCGAACAAGGCGATGCTTATGTCGATTTGCAAACCCCTGATGAGATTAAGCTCAATCGTGGTTCTTTTGTAGAGCCGGGCAAAAACTCGCCATATCGTGATACGCCAGTGGCAGAAAACTTGGCTTTATTTGAAAAAATGCGCAATGGCGAATTAGGCGAAGGTCAGGCAGTACTCCGTGCTAAAATTGATATGGCATCGCCAAACGTACACATGCGTGACCCGATTTTGTATCGTGTTCTACATTCATCGCATCACCAAACGGGCGATAAATGGAAAATGTACCCAATGTATGATTATGCGCATCCATTATCCGACGCGATTGAAGGTATCACTCATTCACTATGTACATTAGAATTCCAAGACCATCGTCCATTCTATGATTGGGTGGTGGAAAAGGTGAAATCCGAGGCTGTGCCGCGTCAGTATGAATCTAGCCGTTTGAATATTGATTACACCATCACATCTAAGCGTAAATTGCGTAAATTGGTTGAAGGCGGTTTTGTGAATGGTTGGGATGACCCACGTATGCCAACAGTGGTAGGTATGCGTCGTCGTGGCTTTACACCAGAAGGTTTACGTGATTTCTGTAAGCGTGTAGGTGTGTCTAAGTCAGACGGTATTGTGGGTGTGGCAATGCTTGATTATTGCATCCGTCAATCATTGGAAAATACTGCAGCACGTGGTATGGCGGTGTTAAATCCACTTAAAGTGACTTTGACTAACTTGCCAGAAGCATTAGATTTGGTCCATGCACGTCATCCAAATGTAGATATGGGTGAACGTATCATTCCGCTGACTTCTGAAATTTACATTGACCGTAAAGACTTTGAAGAAGTGCCGCCTAAAGGCTTTAAGCGTTTAGTGCCTGAAGGAGAAGTACGTTTACGTCATGCTTATGTAATCAAGTGTGATGAAGTGATTAAAGATGCTAACGGCGAAATTATTGAGCTCAAATGTTCAATTGACCCTGAAACTTTGGGCAAAAACCCAGAAGGTCGTAAAGTAAAAGGCGTGATTCACTGGGTATCTGCAAGTAAAGGCGTTGCGGCAGAAGTTCGTTTATATGATCGCTTATTTACTGAGTCTGATCCAGAAGTGGGTGATGACTTCTTGGCGAATCTAAACCCTGAATCATTGACGGTGGTACAAGCGATTGTTGAACCTGCATTGGCAAAAGCACAACCTGAAGATCGTTTCCAATTTGAACGTGAAGGTTATTTTGTTGCAGATCAGTATGATCACAGTGCGGAAAAACCAGTGTTTAACCGTATTTTAGACTTAAAAGACAGCTTTAAGCCGGGTAAGTAAAATCTTATTTAGGTTTTAGCTTGCAATTTAAAAGCCCAACTTGATCAATTCAGCTTGGGCTTTTGGTTTTATCTATTTGAGGTTTATAGAATATTTTATGAGATACACAGTGTCGCTAAAATGACAGCGATTAGCGGTTTTTATGTTGTTCCTTCTTCATCAGGATTTGCGGTAACTGCATTTTGGCTTTGTCGCGTAGTTTCTTCTTAATATAGAGCACCAAAGCAAAGCAAGTGGTGGTTAGGGTCAGCATCATACTATTCATATAACTCATCAATGAGCTGACATAACCAATGGTGGTCAAACGGTCCATCATCTTAAATACTTGCGGACTGCTTTCTACACCTGTAATTGCCCAAGTGCATAAATGTTCACAGTTATTCATAATCAAATGATAATTGTTTTCGTGCATTCTAGAACGCATACGACGTACCACTTTGCGTCCTTTATACTTGGGCGCATGATATGACTGCACAATAATATTTTTGCCGTGACTAAACTTTTCAATACTGGTCATTTCAATCGGGTGCTTTTTGAAAAGATGTGCAAAACCCGAATAATGAATCACGCGACCACGCCCGGCATAGATGCCATGATGGCTATAGCCGAAGTGTTTCACAATTAAATGTGCCCCTAAAGGAAATCGTGTTTTCTGCTTGAGCATCGTACGCTTGACCAATAAAGTAACATGAGTAGAGAAAAGAAATCAGGTTTTATAGTGTACTGCGTCTGACACAAATATGCGATAACCCATTCAGTTATATGCACAATTTGTAACATGACGGGTAGGGAGATGATAATGTTTTGTTCTCGGTGGAAGTGCTTATTGCTCAGTTATTTATTCTGCACGTCTACTGCACAGGCAGAAATTCGTGCATGGACGGTCAATAACAGTAAAATCAATGTGGATGTGGTGGAAGTGACACAATTGTCTCAATTAGGTTTATATCTGCAAGATCAGCAAGGGAAACCGTATCTGCAAATTTCTCAACTAAAAAAAAATCTGCAGCCTTGTGAAAACATGCAATTTGCCATGAATGCCGGCATGTTTCATCCAGATTATTCGCCTGTGGGTTTGTATGTGGAACAAGGACGGCAATTTCAAAACCTAAACCGACAGCAACAAGGATGGGGGAATTTTTTAATTCAGCCCAATGGTGTACTGGCGTGGAATCATCAACGGGTGTTTTTAGGCACAACCCAACAATTTGCCAATCAAGCGTTCAAAGCACAGTATGCGACACAGTCTGGCCCAATGTTGGTTATTAATCACCAGTTAAATTCACGTTTTTTGGCAGACAGTACTTCTTATAAAATTAGAAATGGGGTTGGGTTAAAAAATCAAAGCCTGTATTTTGTGATTAGTAACACACCTGTGACTTTTCATCAATTTTCCACCTTTTTTAAAGATGAGTTGAAAACACCAAATGCCTTGTATTTAGATGGTTCAATTTCTACAGCATACATTCTGCAATTGCAACGCCATACTCATCCACATCGCAATTTAGGACCAATTTTAGCTTATATAGATGATCAAGGCTGTAAACCTTAACATTAGAATTTGGTTTAGGCTTGGCTAAATTTATTGTCCGATAAAACCTAAAGCTGTGCCTTGCATCGTGCAGATTTTGACTGCTTCTTCGCTTTTCATTTGTTTGACTTCATTTTCAAATTGCTTTTTTTGCTGTTTGAGTTGTTCGTCTGAAATGCCCATGCTTTTAGCCAAAGTTTCCATTTTTTCCCAAGTATCGGCACATTCTTTTGGCATTGGGCTACACGCTGTGAAACTCAGGCTGAGTAGAGTAAGACAGCTAAGGCTGGTTTTTTTCATTGTCATTTTCTCGGTTTGAATAATTCGAATTTATTGGTGTGATGATTATGTGTAGAAATAATAGCGCATGATTGTGAAGATATGATTGACTTCGTTTGAAAAGATTAGAGTTTTTGTGCAATCTCAAGCACGTATTAAGATTTATAAAATTTATTGTTTTAAGTGCCAATATATTTGCAGCTATTAAAAAAGGCACTTAGTTCAACTAAATGCCTTTTTTATCATATTCCATTACTGGAATGGTAGATGCTGGAGTTCATTTAACTCTTTGCGGCTATAACCTCGCGAAGCGAGAACCTTCTTAATCCCGATAATGACATCTTCATCTGTGGCTTTGGTTAAAGCTTCGAGAAGTTGTTCATTTGTCTTGCAAGAGCAATCATTTTCAACACAAGCAATTTGATTTTTATGCTCGTTTTGCTGTTCTGTAGAGAACAACTTTTGCCAAAAACTCATAGAGCCTTCATTCACAACCTAACATAGATCGAAATATAGCCAATATAAAAAATAAATCAAGTCGACCTAAGTGATAAAAGCAGCAATCGAGTTGCAGAAATTTCGATGATATTGCATTGTTTTAACGAAATTATGACAGTTAAAAGGCTTGTAATGCGATAACTGATTAATTTTCATCATAATATTTACAAGTGCTAAAAAGCAAAACTTGTAAATATTGAAGAATAATGCAACAAATTGTTTAAATCTTTTCCAGTAGAACACCCGACTCAACATGATGGGTGTACGGAAATTGATCAAACAGTGCAAATTGTGTCACTTTATGGCTTTGACACAAGGTTTTTAAATTGTCATGCAAGGTGTCAGGGTTACACGAAATGTAAATAATATGCTTAAAACGCTGTAGGAGTTTTAAGGTGTCATCGTCAATTCCTGCACGTGGCGGATCGACAAAGACCGTATCAAAATCATAACTTGAAAGATCAATGTTCGCTTCTTGCAAACGGCGGAATTCACGTTCACCGTTATAGGCTTGAGTAAACTCTTCAGCCGATAAACGTGCGACTTGAATATTCTCAATCTGGTTTTGTTCAATATTCCATTGCGCTGCATATACCGAAGATTTAGCCAGTTCAGTGGCAAGCACGCGACGGAAACGAGTCGATAGCGGCAGGGTAAAGTTACCATTGCCACAATAAAGTTCTAATAAATCTTGCTCAGAATGTTCGGCAACCGTACACGCCCATTCCAACATTTTTTGGCAAACTTGCGCATTTGGCTGGGTAAAGCTACTTTCAATTTGCTTATAGGTATAAGTGCGATCAAAAACTTGTAATTGTTCAACTACATACTCATCGGATAGCACAAACTTTTGCCCACGACTGCGTCCAATCAGTTTAATGTTTAATGCTTTGCTCAATGCTTGGGCTGCAGACTCCCAATCAGACTCAAGTTTGCGATGATAAAGCAGTGAAACTAACATTTCGCCACTTAATGTTGCTAAAAAATGCACTTCAAATAAACGAGCCGATAATACGGGATCGGCTTTTAGTGCGGCTAACAGCTTTGGCATTAATAAGTTAATGCTGCGGTCTGCAATGGGAAACTCATCTACACGAATAACTTTTTTCTGTTTATCTTCACTGCGTTCAAACATGGCATAAAACAGATCATCTTCAATATGCCAAATCCGGAACTCTGCCCGCATACGGTAATTGTGTTCTGGTGAGGCAAATACTTGTAAGGCAGGTGGATTATATTCGGCAAATTGGGCAGAGATACGGGCAACTTTCGCATTAAGTTGTTGCTGATAAGATGAGGTCATATGCAGTAAACATCACAAACACAGAGAAAGAGCGATGGTAACAAAGTTTTAAAGAGATACCTAAAACTATTATAAAAATGATGCAACCCCGCAAGATGTCAAAATAGCCTAAGCATATTCATGACATCTTGCTAGTGGAAAAATTTGGATGCTGTAATTACTTTAAATTTTATGTAATTGATCGAATAATTGCTGCATGCCCTCAGTGGCAGTTTTGGAAATCCGTTGAAATTGAGCAGGAAGTTGGGCCTGCATGGCTTTCGGGTCAATATAATAAGCCTGACAATTTGCAGGAATTTCGTGTATTAATCCGGCAACAGGGTACACCATCAAACTTGTCCCAATCACAATAAAAATATCGGCATCTTGAACCAAATCCAGTGCTTCTTCATAAGCAGGAACTGCTTCGCCAAACCAAACCACATGCGGACGTAAAGGATAGCCTTGTGGGCAAAGATCCTGTTGTAAGTTCAGAGAGTCGCCTTCGATTGGAAAAAATTCAGTGGTGTATTGTGCATGAGGCCCTGAGCTTTTAGCTAAACGAATATTGCCGTGTAAATGTAAAACTTCAGAACTGCCTGCACGTTCATGCAAATCATCAATATTTTGGGTGATCACTTGCACATCAAAATCATCTTCAAGCTCAGCAATTAAGCAATGCGCTAAGTTAGGCTGCGCATTAAGAATGTTTTTTCGGCGTTCATTATAAAAGCGCTGTACTAATGCAGGATTTCTTGCCCATGCTTCAGGACTTGCGACATCTTCTACACGATGCTTTTCCCATAAACCATCACTATCTCTAAAGGTGTTGATTCCGCTTTCTGCGCTCATACCTGCACCCGAAAAAACCACTAATTTACGCATGTATTATCCTCTTGATGGATGGTCAGATTTGAGTATATGTGTCGAAAATAGAAACACAAATCTGCAGCTCATTTTTTAAGAATTTTAAGTTTTTAAATATGTGAAAGTTTAGTGCTGTCTATAACTTTGCTGAATAATTGAATCAAAGTTCACTTTTTATTGCTTGTTATTTCATTTTAATAATAGAACATAAAGTAAAGTAGTATGACGCTACAAAATCAAATATTGATGAACCAGAACCTATAATAATGTGCAGAGGATGCCATGTCACAACACAATCCATCGCCAAATCACACGCCTGCAACTCACAGTGAAAAAGTGAAATTTGATTGGAAAGATCCTTTTTTGCTTGAACAGCAATTGACTGAAACCGAACGTATGATTCGTGATAGTGCCTATGCTTATTGTCAGGAAAAATTACTGCCGCGGGTACGTGATCAGTTTAGACATGAAACGGTAGATCGCAGCATCTTCCGTGAAATGGGTGAGCTTGGTTTGTTAGGCTCAACCATACCTGAACAATATGGCGGTGCAGGTTTAAATTATGTGAGTTATGGGCTAATTTCACGTGAAATTGAACGGGTCGATTCAGGTTATCGTTCAATGGCAAGTGTGCAAAGTTCATTGGTGATGGTGCCAATTTATGAGTTTGGCAGTGAAGCACAAAAACAAAAATATTTACCCAAACTCGCTTCGGGTGAATGGATCGGATGTTTTGGTCTGACTGAACCTGATTTTGGCTCCGACCCTGGCAGTATGAACAGCAGAGCACATAAAGTTGCAGGCGGTTATCGTTTACACGGTGCGAAAATGTGGATTACCAATAGTCCAATTGCCGATGTATTTGTGGTGTGGGCAAAAGAAGTTTCAGCAGATGGGCAAGTGGGTGATATTCGCGGTTTTATTTTAGAAAAAGGTTGGGATGGACTTTCTGCACCAATCATTCAAGGCAAGGTTGGTTTACGCGCTTCAATCACAGGTGAAATTGTCATGGACAATGTTTTTGTGCCTGAAGAAAATATGTTACCTGAAGTGCGTGGTTTAAAAGGGCCGTTCACTTGTTTAAATAGTGCACGTTATGGCATTGCTTGGGGTGCTATGGGTGCGGCTGAGTTTTGTTGGCATACTGCGCATCAATATACGATGGATCGGATTCAGTTCGGACGTCCTTTGGCGGCCAATCAGCTCATTCAAAAGAAACTTGCCGATATGCAAACCGAAATCGCGCTGGGTTTACAAATTGCTTTACGTTTTGGTCGTATGAAAGATGAGGGTATTGCTTCACTCGAAGGTACTTCGCTGATTAAACGCAACAACTGTGGCAAGGCCTTAGAGATTGCTCGTATGGCGCGCGATATGCTTGGTGGGAATGGTATCAGTGATGAATATGGCGTGGCGCGGCATTTGGTCAATTTGGAAGTCGTGAATACCTATGAAGGGACGCACGATGTGCATGCGCTAATTTTAGGTCGTGCGCAAACGGGTATCGCGGCTTTTGCCAATTAAATCTAGATCTAAACTAAATCTAGGTCTAATGATGCTACGGTGGAAAATATTGCAAACCACATTTTCCACCGTTTTACTTTAGCTGTTTAGTTTTAAAAATTGGCTAATTTCCTGATTAAATTTCAACGGTTCAGTCAGTAACGGAGTATGCCCAGATTGGTAAAATATCACTTGTTTCGCATTTGGCATAGCTGCTACAACTTGACGTTGTCCTTCTGCCGCATACAAGGTCGATTGTGCACCTGTAAAAAAGACTGTCGGGCAACCTAGTTGAGTTAAAGCCTCACGATAATCTTCCTGATGGTGCAAATAATTGTCGATATACCAGCGTAAATAATCTAGACGCTGCGTAGGTAAAATATAGCGTTGTAAAACAGGACGTTTGACGGCGAGTTTAAATAAAAACGGACTGATTTTATTGCTGGCTTGTAGTTCTATAAATTCTAGCCAAAGTTCAACTAAATTTTTACGCTGCAATATATCCATTTGATGAATATCAGTATATTGCGCGTGATCATGCAAAAACTCGGACAGATGAATCAATAACTGTTTAAATTGTTGGTGTTGATTGCCAAATAGGCCATAAGGCCAGTTTTGATCTACTCCAATTTTAGGGGATTGGTCAATTTGTAAATAACTGCTTAAATGGGCAGTCAGTTGCCCATACTGCATACCATGCATAGCAGTGGTTGCACCCATGGAATAGCCTATCAGTTTAAATTGCTGCAGGTTCTGCTGTTGAAGTAGACTGTTTAAATCTTGCCAATGGCTTGAAATGGCATCCAATTCTGGAACAGCACACAGGTTTGAACCTCCAAAACCACGCCAATCTGGAATAATAAAACGATACTGTTTTTTATGTTGATATAGAAACGGCAACCACTGCCAACTGTGCATGCCTAAACCTGAAAGCACAACCACAGGCTCACCTTGACCAAACTCACGTACAAATAGGGCTTCGCCATCGGGCATGCGGTAAAAAGGCATCAGCATTTCCTTGCATAGTTGTGATTAAAGATGCGTTATTCTTTATAGCATAGCCTGATCATTTCTGTATGGTGAGTAATCCTGATTTCACATTGATGAGGTTGCTTTTACTTAAAAATATACTTTTAAGATGAAGCTTCGGCATCAAATTTTTTTAGTTCAGGAATCACGTTTTCTAGCCATGCAATCCAGCCAATTTCCTGATCTATCCCTAGCTGCAAAATCATTTTATGAATATACAGGGTGCGATTATTCGCTGGTGCTTGGCTAAAGTCTTTGGCAAAAATCTGTTGATAGGTGTGCAACTTGGCTTTATGGAGCAACAAATGACGTTCAAGTTCTGGCAAGACACTGTTGCCGCCAAGTTGGGCTTCTGCACGTAAACGTACCATAAGTTCTTCGCGTAATTGCGCAGGAGGGCTTTGCTCAATCATCCAGCTTGCCAGTTCATGCCGTCCCAACGCTTCTACCTGATAGGTTTTACTGCGACTGTTAGAATCTTCATCTTCTAAGGTTGAAATCCAGCCTTTTTTTAGCATGTTATTTAGTTCACGGTAAATTTGCTGATGGGTCGCATTCCAGAAAAAACCCATAGAACGGTCAAAACGGCGTGCCAATTCAATACCGTTACTGGGTTTTTCAATCAGACTGGTCAATAAAACGTGAGCGAGCGACATAAACAGAGCAACTTTATTTTTCAGCTTTTATTATGCAACATGTTGCATAAAAATCAAATCTAGAATATAAAAGTATGCAACAAGTTGCATTAAGCATAAAACAGCCAGCATTTTTGCCAGCAGGGAGATTCTATGTCTGACTATCCATACTTACTTGCGCCTTTAGATTTAGGCTTTACCACTTTAAAAAATCGAGTCTTAATGGGCTCTATGCACGTTGGGCTTGAAGAAGCACCGGGTGGATATGAACGTATGGCCGCTTTTTATGCAGAGCGTGCCAAAGGTGGAGTGGGGCTGATTGTTACAGGCGGTATTTCACCCAATGATGCTGGATTAACCTTTGCAGGTGGCAATAAACTCGATACCCGTCAAGAGGCAGAAAAACACAAAGTAGTGACACAGGCTGTGCATGATGCAGGCGGCAAAATTGCCTTACAGATTTTACATACGGGACGATATTCTTATCAGCCTGATATTGTTGCACCTTCTGCTATTCAGGCACCGATTAACCCAAGTAAACCACATGCTTTAACTTCGGCAGAAGTGCAGCAAACCATTGCAGACTTTGTGAACTGTGCCAAATTGGCAGAATACGCAGGTTATGATGGTGTCGAAATCATGGGCTCGGAAGGGTATTTAATTAACGAATTTATTGCTGCGCGTACGAACCATCGTGATGATGAATGGGGCGGCAGTTATGAAAACCGTATTCGCTTCCCAATTGAAATTGTGAAGCGTACCCGTGCAGAAGTCGGTGAAAACTTTATTATTATTTACCGCTTATCAATGCTCGATTTAGTCGAAGGCGGTTCAAGCTTTGAAGAAGTCGTGCAGTTGGCACAAGCGATTGAAAAGGCTGGTGCGACTATTATCAATACAGGAATCGGCTGGCATGAAGCACGTATTCCAACCATTGCCACAAAAGTCCCTCGCGCAGCCTTTACATGGGTGACAGAAAAATTAAAAGGTTTGGTCAAAGTGCCACTGATTACCTCAAACCGTATTAATACTCCTGAAATGGCAGAGCATGTTTTGGCTGCAGGCCATGCCGATATGGTATCGATGGCACGTCCAATGTTGGCAGATGCGTTCTTTGTGCAAAAAGCAGAGCAAGGTCGTAGTGATGAAATCAACACCTGTATTGGTTGTAACCAAGCCTGTTTAGACCATATTTTCTCGATGAAAATTGCTTCATGTTTGGTTAATCCACGTGCTTGTCATGAAACAGAACTCATTTTTAAAGAAACAACACAGGCTAAAAATATTGCGGTAATTGGTGCAGGGCCTGCAGGTTTAAGCTTTGCAACCTATGCTGCAGAACGTGGGCATCAGGTGACGATTTTTGAAGCATCGAATCAAATTGGCGGACAGTTTAATATCGCCAAAACCATTCCTGGTAAAGAAGAGTTTTATGAAACTTTGCGCTATTTTAAACGCCAAATTGAGTTACAACCGAATATTAAATTGGTATTGAATCATACGGCTAGTTTTGAACAATTGCTCAATGCTGACTTCGATGATGTGGTTGTGGCAACAGGTGTAACCCCGCGTCAATTGGATATCGCAGGTATTAATCATCCTAAAGTGCTGAGTTATATTGAAGTTTTAAAAGAACGTAAGTCTGTAGGTCAACGTGTTGCGATTATTGGGGCAGGCGGTATTGGGTTTGATACTGCAGAATATTTAAGCCATGAAGGTGAAAGTGGTAGCCTAAATCCTGAAAAATTCTACGATGAATGGGGCATTGATACCAATTATGCGCATGTTGGTGGTTTAAAAGCTGCAAAAGTTGAAGAATCTCCACGTGAAATTTATTTGTTACAACGTAAAGCATCGTCCGTGGGTGCAGGCTT
Source organism: Acinetobacter sp. SCLZS86 (assembly GCF_021560715.1). Classification (NCBI taxonomy): domain Bacteria; kingdom Pseudomonadati; phylum Pseudomonadota; class Gammaproteobacteria; order Moraxellales; family Moraxellaceae; genus Acinetobacter; species Acinetobacter sp. SCLZS86. The sequence goes on along the minus strand of NZ_CP090864.1, from coordinate 1,722,723 downwards.
GGGTAAAACAACAGGCTGGATTCATCGCACAGGTTTAAAAAACCGTGACGTTAAAATGATTGCAGGGGCAAGTTATGACCTGATTGATGATCAAGGCTTGCACATTACCGTAAATGGTCAAAGCACAGTGCTAGAGGTTGATCATATAGTGATTTGTGCGGGGCAGGAATCTTACACCGCCATGTATGAGCAATTACAGGCAGCAGGTAAGAATGTACATTTGATTGGTGGGGCGAAAGAAGCAGGTGAATTAGATGCCAAACGTGCAATCCGTCAGGGTGCTGAATTGGCTGCGAAAATTTAATGCAACTCCTTCTCCCTTTCCTTTGGGAGGGGGCTGGGGAGAGAGTTAATAATCGCTTCTGCCCAGTGCAGCAGTGCTTCAGTCTCACTCAGGGACTCTGCATAGAAATGAAATATCAAAACAAAAAAAAGGAACTTAACATGACTTTGGAAACAACAAAATTAGCGGTACAGCGTTGGCATACAATGCTGCAAAACCATGATATGTCTATTTTGAGTGAATTGCTGGCAGATGATGTGGTGTTTCGTTCACCTGTAGCGTACCAACCTTATGCGGGTAAACAAGTGGTGTTTTTTATTTTAACCAATGTAATTCAGGTTTTTGAAAACTTTACTTATCACCGTGAGTTTTATACTGAAGATGGTTGCAATGTTGTACTTGAATTTTCCGCCAATGTGGGAGATAAAAAACTTAAAGGAATTGATATGATTCAATTCAATACACAAGGACAAATTGTGGACTTTGAAGTGATGATTCGCCCGAAAAGTGGTTTAGAGGCATTGGCTGTGCAAATGGGACAACGTATGGCTGCCTTTATGCCAACCGAAAAATAAAATACCGCGTGTGTATGGCAATGAAGTTGTTTTATAGAAATCGGTTTCGGGTTGGCATGCTTGAAAGTGCATGTATTGCTTGGGAGTAAAATGATGTCTACATTACAAAAAATAGCGAAAATTACACAAGCGGTTTTAGATCAGGTCACAGGCGCAGATTTACCGACGTTGTATTATCATCCACATGGAGAAATCCGTCGGGTATTGGATTATTTACCACAGCTCAAAGAAAAATACCGTCCAACACCGTGGCTGTCCAATACACATGCGCATCTTTTATATTTTGATTTAATTAAAAAGAAAACCATTCGTCAGCAGTATGATCGGGTTGATCAACTCACTATGCAAGATGGCGGTATCACCGCAGTTGCTTGGGTGGGTTATGACTTACCTGCAGATACTCCCACAATTGTTTTAATGCATACCATTACAGGTTCTTTGGAAAGTATGCGTGAGTTGGTGCGCGATTTACATCAACAGACACAGTGGCGTATTGCCTTATGTTTACGCCGTGGGCATGGCAATTTACCTATGCCTGTACCACAAATGAATCTGTTTGGTTCGACGCATGATTTGCGTGAACAAATAGTGTTTATTCAGCAACAATTTCCACAATCTGAATTATATGCTGTTGGTTCTTCCGCAGGGACAGGATTATTGGTGCGCTATTTGGGCGAAGAAGGCGAGCAAACCCCAATTAAAGCCGCGTTTGCACTGTGCCCAGGATATAACACTGAACTAGGCTTTCAGCATGTGCATCCTTTTTACAGTAAAGTGATGACCAAAAAATTATTCCAGTTTTTTATTCAGCCCCATCAGGACATTTGGCAAAACGTAAAATCTTTATCGCAAGTGTTAAGTGCGACTACATTGGCAGAGTTTGAAAAGGCGTATTTTGAATTGGCGGGTTTTGAAGATTATGACAGCTACACACAAGCCATTAACCCAATTTATGTGTTTGAGAATGTCAAAATTCCGCTTATGGTTTTAAATGCAGAAGATGACCCAGTGTGCCACATCAAAAACTTTGATCCTTATAAAGAAACCATACGGAAAATGCCAAATATTATGGTAGTGACGACCCGTAAAGGCAGTCATTGTGGTTTTTATGAAGGTGTCGGTTTTACTAAATCTTGGGCATCGCGTTTAATTTCTAATTATTTTAAAGTGCAATCGCAGTTGCTGCAGGCAAGTTAAAGTGAAGCGCACAAACCTATATAGAAATAGGTAGCTGTATTGCAAATGTATTCACGAGTTATCTCAGCGAAGACTCATCCAAATGAATAAAAAACCCAGTACACAATGACTGGGTTTTTTAACGTCAATTCAAATCTAAGATAAGAACTTACACCTTAAAACTGACTTTAACTTAAAGCTTAGTTTTAAGTGAGCACTTAGTTCTCAAGTGCTGGGGTTGCAGCAGCAATCGCAGCGGCAACAGCATCATCTTCAGATTGAGCACCTGTGTTATTGCTTGGACGTGCCTGAGTTGGCTTGTCTTCGGCAACAGGTGCTTCAGCTTTCGGCGCAGGCGCAGGGGCAGCAGCAGGTTGCGCAGGTGTTTCACGAGGGATTTCAGTCGTGGTGTTCGCTGTTTCAGTACGTTCCACTTCTACCTGTGCGGGCGATTCTGGTTCAGCATCTTGAATGTTTTCAACAGGTTCTAGTGGTTCAAATTGAGTAGTTTCAGTAGTTTGTTCAGTTTGAACCTCTACTTGTTCTTGCTCATCTTGCTTTGGCTGTTCTTTTTTTACACATGCAGTCACTAACAACGCCGTTGCAATTGCACCACAAATTAAAAGTTTCTTATTCATAATTGCACAAAATTAAAGATCGGATAGACGGACGTATTATAGCAATAAAATGACAGATGAAAATCCTCTCAAGAAGTTCTAATTTTTTACAGGAAATGCTGATAAAATAGCCAATTGTTTATTGTTCTATGAATTGATGCGGAATGACTTTGCTTTATTGGTGCAGAGTAAAGTAAAATTGCGCAACATTGCAGGCCGATTTAGGCTCGATTGTACGAGAAACCCAATGACCCATTTTATTTTCGTAACTGGTGGTGTAGTTTCATCACTAGGTAAAGGTATTTCAGCTGCTTCAGTTGCTGCACTTTTAGAAGCCCGTGGTTTAAAAGTAACCATGGTCAAAATGGATCCATACATTAATGTCGATCCAGGGACAATGAGTCCTTTCCAACATGGTGAAGTTTTTGTCACAGAGGATGGTGCCGAAACTGACTTAGATTTGGGTTATTACGAACGTTTCTTGCGTCGTGCGAAAATGACCAAGTTAAATAATTTTACCTCTGGTCGTGTGTATCAAGACGTTCTAAATAAAGAGCGCCGTGGTGATTACTTGGGCGGTACCGTTCAGGTGATTCCACACATTACTGACAATATTAAAGAACGTGTACTTCGCGCTGGCGAAGGCTACGATGTCGCAATCGTAGAAATTGGTGGTACAGTAGGTGACATTGAATCTCTCCCATTCATGGAATCTGTACGCCAATTGATGGTGGAATTAGGGCATAAGCGCACTATGCTCATGCACTTAACTTTATTGCCATATATCAAATCTGCGGCAGAGTTAAAAACTAAGCCAACTCAACACTCAGTCAAAGAATTGTTATCTATCGGTATTCAGCCAGATATTCTCATTTGCCGTACTGAACACGATGTTGATGCAGACACAACCCGTAAAATTGCGTTATTTACCAACGTAGAAGCACGTGCGGTTGTGGTATGTAAAGATGCCAAAACCATCTACCAAATTCCACGTACATTCTATGAACAAGACGTAGATGATTTAATCTGTGAGCGTTTTGGCTTCAATGATTTTCCAGAAGCAGATTTATCTGATTGGGATAACGTAGTCGATGCATTATTAAACCCAGAATACAGCGTTCGTGTGGCGATGGTGGGTAAATATGTTGAATTACCGGATGCCTATAAATCTGTAAACGAAGCATTGTTACATGCGGGCATTCAAAACCGCGTCAAAGTTGAAATTGACTATGTCAATGCAGAAGAGCTTGAAAGCCAAGACGTTAATACTGTACTTAAAGAGGCTGATGCAATTTTAGTCCCGGGCGGCTTTGGTGAGCGCGGTACTGAAGGCAAAATGCAAGCCATCAAATATGCACGTGAAAACGGTGTACCATTCTTGGGAATCTGTTTGGGTATGCAGTTGGCTGTGATTGAATATGCGCGCAATGTTGCAGGTATTACCGATGCAAGTTCAACAGAGTTTAACCGTTCGACTAAGTCGCCACTTATTGGTTTGATTACTGAGTGGTTAGATGAGCGAGGTGAAGTTCAACAGCGTTCTGTCGATTCTGACTTGGGTGGCACTATGCGTTTAGGTGCACAAAAATCTGAATTGGTTGAAGGTACTAAAACTCGTGAAGTGTATGGTTCGGCAGAAATTGTAGAGCGTCATCGCCATCGCTATGAAATGAATAACCGTTATATTCCAGTACTTGAAGAAGCCGGTCTTAAAATTTCGGGTTATTCACCTATTCAGCACTTGGTTGAAACGGTTGAAATTCCGCAACATCCATGGTTTATTGCGGTACAATTCCACCCAGAATTTACCAGCTCGCCACGTGATGGACATCCATTGTTTGCTAGCTTTATTGATGCAGCAAAACAACAGCATCAAAAAAACAAATAAGATGGCTTTAGGGATAAACTAGGAAGTTGAAATGTCACAATTAAAACCACAAGAAATTGTAAGTTTGGGTGATATACAAATGGCGAATCATTTGCCATTTGTATTGTTTGGCGGCATGAATGTACTTGAGTCTAAAGACCTTGCATTTGAAATTGCTGAAACTTATGTGGATATTTGCACACGCTTAAATATTCCGTATGTATTCAAAGCTAGTTTTGACAAAGCCAACCGTTCTAGCCTGAACTCATTTCGTGGTCCGGGTTTAGAAAAAGGCATTGAATGGCTAGCAGACATTAAAAAACATTTTAATGTGCCAATCATTACCGATGTACATGAGCCGTATCAGGCTGCGCCTGTGGCAGAAGTGGCAGACATTATTCAGCTTCCTGCTTTTTTAAGCCGCCAAACCGATTTAGTTGAAGCGATGGCGAAAACTCAAGCCATTATCAACATCAAAAAAGCACAATTCCTTGCACCGCACGAAATGCGTCATATTTTGCATAAGTGTTTAGAAGCAGGGAATGACAAATTGATTCTTTGCGAACGTGGTTCAGCATTTGGTTACAACAACTTGGTTGTCGATATGCTGGGCTTTGACATTATGAAAGAAATGAATGTACCTGTGTTCTTTGATGTAACCCATGCTTTGCAAACTCCAGGTGGTCGTGCAGATTCGGCAGGTGGTCGTCGTGCACAAATTACCACATTGGCACGTGCAGGTATGGCAACTGGCTTGGCAGGTTTATTTCTAGAAGCACATCCTGAACCAGAGCAGGCAAAGTGTGATGGCCCTTGTGCGTTGCGTCTATCACAACTTGAGCCGTTCTTGTCACAGCTTAAAGAGTTGGATACTTTGGTAAAAGGTTTCCAAAAGCTAGATACACACTAAATTAGATCCATTATTAAATTATAGAATCATTGATGCCTCAAGCATCACGTTATTAATCAACTGAGGAATTGTTCATGAGCCAAATCGTTGACATTCGTGCACGTGAAATTTTGGACTCTCGTGGTAACCCAACCATCGAAGCAGACGTAATCTTAGCATCTGGCGTAGTTGGCCGTGCATGTGCACCATCAGGTGCTTCAACTGGTTCTCGTGAAGCTCTAGAACTTCGTGATGGCGACAAAGCACGTTATTTAGGTAAAGGAGTTAAAACTGCGGTAAACAACGTAAATACTTTGATTCGTGATGCTTTACTTGGTAAGTCGGTGTTTGAACAAAAAGACATCGACAACACTATGATTGCACTTGATGGTACTGAAAACAAAGAAAAATTAGGTGCAAACGCAACTTTAGCCGTGTCTTTGGCTGCTGCGCGCGCTGCTGCTGACGAAAAGAAAATTCCTCTGTTCCAATACATCGCAGACCTTCGTAACAACAGCATTTTAACTATGCCTGTACCAATGATGAACATCTTAAATGGTGGTTCACATGCGGACAATAACGTTGATATTCAAGAATTTATGATTGAGCCGGTAGGCTTCACTTCATTCTCTGAAGCATTACGTGCTGGTGCAGAAATTTTCCACTCATTGAAATCTGTATTGAACCAAAAAGGTTTAAATACAGCAGTGGGTGATGAAGGTGGTTTTGCGCCAAACTTACGTTCTAACGAAGAAGCCATCACAGTTATTCTTGAAGCTATTGAGAAGACTGGATACAAAGCTGGTTCTGACATCATGTTGGCGCTTGACTGCGCATCTTCAGAATTCTACAAAAATGGTCAGTACGTTCTTGCAGGTGAAGGGAACAAGGCATTCACAAGCAACCAATTCTCTGACTATTTAGCAGGTCTTGTGAATCAATATCCAATTATCTCAATTGAAGATGGTTTAGATGAATCTGATTGGGAAGGTTGGTCTTACCTGACTTCGATTTTAGGTGATAAGATTCAATTGGTCGGTGATGATTTGTTCGTGACTAACCCGAAAATCTTACAACGTGGTATCAATGAAAAAGTAGGTAACTCAATCCTGATCAAGTACAACCAAATTGGTACTTTGACTGAAACGCTTGATGCTATTTATCTTGCTAAAGCGAATGGTTACACAACTGTTATTTCACACCGTTCAGGTGAAACTGAAGACTCTACAATTGCAGATCTTGCAGTAGGTACAGCAGCAGGTCAAATCAAGACTGGTTCACTTTGCCGTTCTGACCGTGTAGCAAAATATAACCAATTACTTCGTATTGAAGAATTGACTAATGCTGCATATCGCGGTAAAGCTGAGTTCAAAGGTTTGAACTAAGCGAAATCAGTAGATGTCTCTATTAAATGTATTTGACTCCAAGGCGAGTAAAGCATTGTTGGGCCTTGCGATCTTTTTGATCGCAGGGTTTCAATATTTACACTGGTTTGGTGAGGGTGGTTATCGTGACCATGCTGCACTGACAGAAAAAATTCAGCAACAAATAGAATTAAATACAGAGCTGAAAGAGCGCAATCGCGTACTTGCAGCAGAAGTTTATGATTTAAAAAATGGGGTAGAAGCGATTGAAGAGCATGCCCGTTTAGATTTAGGCTTAATTAAGCCACATGAAACCTTTGTGCAAATGAGCACCATAAGTACACAATATAAACCAATTTATATTCAACCAAACTCCTCAGTAGATTTACGCAACAATGAATCACAACAACCTGCAGCATCAACAACCGCCGCGACACCCTAAACTTTGGGCGGTTATTCCCGCAGCGGGTTCTGGTCGTCGTTTTTCTAGAACTGACCTCAAACAATATCAGTATATTCAAGATCAAACAGTTTTAGAGCACAGCATCGCACGTTTAAATCATTTGCCTTTGGCAGGTTATGTTTTAGCGATTGGTCAAGCAGATGATGTAGCAGAAAGCCTAAACTTGGCGCAAAAAGCAAAAGCACATTTTTGCGCAGGTGGTGCAGAGCGAGTGGATTCAGTCTTGAATGCACTGCATTATTTATCTGAAATCGCTCATGCAGATGACTGGGTTTTGGTGCACGATGCAGCGCGTCCTTGTGTGACAGTTGCATGCCTTGAACAGTTGTATCAGACTGCACTGGCAACAGATCAAAGTGCCATTTTAGCTATTCCTGTGCGTGATACTTTAAAAAAGATAAGTCAAGGAACAAAAATTGAAACTACGGTATGCCGCGATCAACTCTGGCAAGCGCAAACTCCGCAAATTGCTAAACTTGATGTGCTTAAAACAGTCATTGAATCTGCATTAATACAGCAATTAACGATTACCGATGAGGCCAGTGCTTTAGAAGCAGCAGGGCAAATTGTAAATGTCGTGCAAGGTCGTTCTGATAATATTAAAATCACCTATCCTGATGATTTAGAGTTGGCGCGTTTAATTTTAGCCTCACAACAACGTGGATGATAAAAATCTAGTGTGATAAACATTGCGTTAAACTTGAATCTTTAACGATTCAGCTTTAATGATTCACTCTGTGCCGCTTTACTTCTATAATTGTTCATCCTGTCTATTTTAAATACCTTTGAGTCGCATGAACCCATCGCAGCAGTATCGTTTTTTACGTCACTCATTACGTGATGGTAGAAGCATTAAAAATGATTCCTCACGCTGGACTAAATTACATTTAGATCCATGGTTGCTGTGTTTTCTGATTTTAAATGCGATTCTAGGTTTAATGGTGGTATATAGTGCCACCGCGCAAGATATGGGGATGGTGCTGCGCCAAGCGACCAGTTTTGGTATTGGCTTTATCGCCATGATTATTTTGGCGCAAATTCCGCCGAAGGTATATCAAGCTGCCAGTCCATATTTTTATATTTTTGCAGTGATCATGCTGGCTTTGGTTCTGGTCATTGGTGAAACCCGTATGGGGGCAAAACGTTGGATCAGCTTGCCAGGTATTGGCAGTATGCAGCCCAGTGAATTTATGAAATTCGCCATGCCATTGATGATGGCATGGTATTTTTCGCGTCATGCATTCCCGCCTAAATTTATCCATATCATTGTCGCATTAGTGATTATGATGATTCCTTTTGTATTGGTGGCATTACAACCCGACTTAAACATTGGTTTGATTATTCCTGGTGTCTTTGCACTGTTTTTAAGTGGCATGTCATGGCGATTAATCTTAGGAGCTATCACCGCATTGGCTGTTGTAGCACCATTGCTTTGGATGTTCTTTTTCCAGGAATACCAAAAGAAAAGAGTACTAACCTTATTTGACCCAGAGTCGGACGCCTTGGGGGCAGGCTGGAATATTATTCAATCCAAAATTGCCATTGGGTCAGGCGGTTTTACAGGTAAAGGTTATTTAGAGGGAACACAATCGCATTTGGGTTATCTGCCTGAACATCATACTGACTTTATTATGTCGACCTATGCCGAAGAGTTTGGTTTTATTGGCGTGTTTTTACTGTTCAGTTTGTTTGCCGCGATTATTTTACGTTGTTTGATGATTGGGATGAATTGTTTCCATAATTTCGGGCGCTTGTATGCTGGCACGGTCGGTCTGACTTTCTTTTTCTTTGTGTTTTTAAACTCTGGGATGGTGAGTGGTATTTTACCTGTTACCGGTGACCCATTACCGCTCATGAGTTATGGTGGAACGGCAGTCATTTCCATGTTGGCGAGTATGGGGATTGTGATGTCTATCCATACCCATCGCTAATGCAAAATCTATGTGGAAGATGATGTGGGTGCAAGTTGCGATCATCATCTTTTTCACATTTTGTGGCTCTAAAATAGCCTAAGCAAAACAGGATAAGCACAAAAAAAATCTCTATAATATCCAATAAATTTACTTTATTTATTAAGCAATAATTCAAAAACAATAGCGTAGCAGTAACACATACAGAGCACCCTATGACCCATTTGATTTTTATTGCACTTTTCCCTTTGATTGCCTTAATTGCAATGGGTTATCTCCTTAAGCAGTCACGTATGCTAGATGAGCCATTTTGGAAGGGTGCAGAAAAGTTAAATTACTATATTTTATTTCCTAGCATGCTGTTTTTAAACCTCGCCACAGCAAATGTTGAAGCGAAATCAATCACACAGATTTTGTTGGTCGTGGGGCTTGTTGTGGCTTTGGTAAGTTGTTTGTTATATGCCTTGCGTGGCTATTTTAAAACCCCCGCAGTCCGTTTTGGGGTGTATATGCAAAGCATGGTACGTTTCAATACTTATATCGGTTTGGCTTTGGTCGCAGCATTGTTTCAGGTGCAGGGCATGGCGCTGTTCGCGATTATTTTGGTGTTCTGCATCCCATTGGTGAATGTATTATCTGTGTTGGCTTTAAGCGATACTAAGGCTTTACAGGCGAAGCAAATCCTGTGGTCATTGATGAAAAATCCATTAATTTTAGGGTGTATTGTTGGTGGTCTATATAATTTAGCAGGTCTGACCTTGTGGGAAGGTGCAGAGCATTTTATTCGTCAAATGGCGTTAAGCAGTTTGCCTTTGGGATTAATGTGTGTGGGCGCAGCATTGCAATTTAATGGCTTGCAACGCGATGTGTTTGCATTGGCATTAAACGTATTTGGGCGTTTGTTATTTATGCCTGCTTTGGCTTGGATAATTTGTCAGAGTTTAAATATTCTAGTTTTGGAATCACAAATTTTAGTCTTGTTTTTTGCTTTACCTACCGCATCTGCGGCTTATGTACTTACACAAGTTTTAGGGGGAGATAGTCGTTTAATGGCAACAATTATTAGCCTGCAAACCGTATTTGCCGCTTTAACTTTGCCAATTGTGTTGTGGTTACTCATTTAATTTGTCTAATACAATCTATTATTAAGCATTAATCGTATAAACGATAGATACCCGCAAAGCGTTCACAACCTTTTTGTTTGGTTTGAATTTTTAAGATCGCTTTAGAATAATTAAAGTCGTAGCTACAATCGTGCTCATTGTCGATGATTTTGTTTTTTTGCTCAGGCGTTGTGTAAGCTAAAAAGGCGATGCTTTGGGTTTCAAGGCGGTTATTTGGATTACGATAAGCAATGCCTTCAATTTTAATGCTGTTTTTATTGAGCTGATGAATTTGTAAATGTACGGGCTGCGCAGCAAATTGACCATTTTCATATTTTAAATAATGTTGAGTCATGCTTTGATTCATAGAAGTGAAAAAATTCAGTTGATCAATTCTGAAATCAAATTGCTGAGTGTAACAATTCAAGCTTTTGCATTGCTGTAAGCGCTGTATCCACAATTGCTGGGTGTCTTCTAACAAGCGAATAGGCGCATCACTCATCAAATAAGCTGTTAAATGTTGATCACTTAATTTTTCACGTAATTCTGAGAAATTCTCCGAGCACACCTGCGCTAACTTTTTATTGGATGTAGATCTACAATCAATCACTTGTGCATAAGAGAAAGATGAATATAAACAGCCAAATAACAGCAGTGTGCTTAAGTTTTTGATAAGATGCTTCTCAGATTTCAACAGCATGATCGCTTATACTTTCACTATGTTGCGCTAGGTCTAATATAGCGAAATCGAAAGTATGAATACAAGATTTCAATGATTTATTTCTACAGGAGTTGAACATGGTTGCACAGATTCGTATTGGACAAGGATTAGATGTTCATGCCTTTGAAGCGGGAGATTTTGTGACGCTTGCAGGTGTTCAAATTCCTCATACACAAGGTTTAAAAGCACACTCAGATGGCGATGTAGTACTGCATGCACTATGCGATGCATTATTAGGTGCTTTAGCGCTAGGGGATATTGGTCAGCATTTTCCAGATACCGATCCAAATTATAAAGGTGCAGATAGTCGGGTATTGCTTAAACAGGTCTATCAACTCATTTTAGACCGTGGCTATAAACTGAATAACGCCGATATCACTGTAGCTTGTGAACGTCCTAAACTTGCACCGCATACGCTAGAAATGCGCCAAAGTGTTGCTGATGTATTGGATGTAGAGGTCACGCAAATTAGTATTAAAGCGACAACCACTGAAAAATTAGGTTTTACTGGACGTCAGGAAGGTATTTTAGCAACAGCGACTGTATTGATTTCTCATACAAAATAATCGCATTAGAATTTTATCTATACAATCTGCTGAATTAAGACAGTTCAGCAGATTCCAAAGCTTGTTGTAAATCTTGCGTGGCTTTACGACCTTGTAATTGCAAAGAAACGGCGTGAATTAAGCCTGTCCAAGTTTCATTGGGTTTCCAGATATCATGTAAAAAGTCTTGAGCCGTTGCAATATCCACATCCATAAAATATTGACGATACAAATACATTAAACTACTGACGTGGTTGTTATTGCTGCAATGTACCCACACCATTTGGCTTTCTAATAAATGATTGACCAAATCGAGCAATAATAAACATTGATCAGAGGATGGTGTTTCCCATGAAATTGGCAGTTGAATATAGTTTAGTCCAACATCCAGACAAATTTTGTCTTCATGGGGAAGGGCGTGTTCCGCATCACTTTCAGCCAAATTAATGACAGTGCCAATACCATATTCTTTAATTTGTTTTAATTCTTCAGCCGTAGGCTGACCTGAAGAAAACAAACGCTCATGAATGAACTGGAAATTTTTAATTTGGCTAAGTTGAGTTTCAATGTCATTCATGCGCGCAGAATTTCCTATGCTACAAATAGAAACGCCATCATAAAGATGGCGTTTTTAAATCTTAACGATTCACTAAAACGTCTTTCAATGCTTCATGCATTTCTAGCAAAGCTTTTTCAGTGGTGTCCCAGTCGATACAACCATCAGTCACAGACTTACCATACTCTAAATCGGATAAGTTTTCAGGAATATCTTGTCGCCCCCCTTTCAGGTGACTTTCGACCATAATTCCAACAATAGACTTATTGCCATCTAAAATTTGCTCTGTGATATTTTTTAATACCAACGGCTGTAAGAATGGGTCTTTGTTTGAGTTAGCATGACTGGTGTCAATCATGATTTTGGTGCTGACTTTGGCTTTGCTTAATGCATTTTCAGCATTTGCAACAGAACCTGCATCGTAGTTAGGCTTACCATTCCCACCACGTAAAACCACATGTGCATATGCGTTTCCGCTAGTACGAATCACAGAAACCTGACCTTGATCATTCAGACCTAAGAAACTGTGGCCGTGTTTTACCGATTGCATAGCATTGGTTGCAACCGTTAAGCCACCATCTGTACCATTTTTAAAGCCGACTGGAGAAGAAAGACCAGATGACATTTCACGATGAGTCTGGCTTTCAGTAGTACGTGCGCCAATTGCAGACCAAGAAATTAAATCTTGATAATACTGTGGAGAGTTTGGATCAAGTGCTTCAGTTGCACATGGCAACCCTTTTTCATTTAACTCAAGTAAAAGCTTACGACCAATACGCAAACCTTTTTCAATGTTAAAAGAGTCATTCATGTCTGGATCGTTAATTAAGCCTTTCCAGCCCACTGTAGTACGCGGTTTTTCAAAATAAACACGCATCACAATGTAAAGAGAATCTTTTACTTTTTCGCTTAATTCTTTTAAACGATCTGCATATTCATGTGCAGCAACAGGGTCATGAATAGAACATGGACCAATCACCACAAATAGACGCTTGTCTTTACCATCTAAAATATTGCGGATTGTTTCACGACCACGAAGAACGGTTTGATAAGCATTTTCAGTTAAAGGTAACTCAGTTTTTAATTCTGCAGGAGTCACGAGTGGCTGAATACTTTCAATATTCACGTCATCGATGTCTGATTGTGTAAGAGGATTAGACTGTAAAGTATTCATTGCCGTCACTGGTTTGATGATACAAAAGATTGTTTAATAGCCTGAATATAACATGAATTTCACTATATTTTGTTATAAAAAGATGAATACTTCTTTAAAAAATAAGTGATGAATCGGGTAGATAAATTAAACGGTCTGTTTTGGCAAAATTCTGTCAGATAAAGCTCATTATTGGCTGGCTTGTGCTTCAGAAACTGCTGTTGCAGTTTCTGGCGTGCTAATCGGTTTTGTTTTCACAGGATTAACCATAAAGTTAATCCCGAGAATAAATAAGGTAATTCCTAAAACCTTACGAATCACTTTTTCAGGTAAACGTGAACTAACTAAAGTCCCCACCACAATTGCAGGAATCGAACCTACTAACAACCAACCCAATAGGTGAAAATCGACATTGCCTGAACTCATATGACCTAAACCTGCAACCAAGGTGAGTAAGACAGCATGCACGACATCTGAGCCGATAATACGAATCATGGGTAAATTCGGGAACATGAGCACCAATGCCATGATGCCAAAAGCACCAGCACCCACTGAAGAAAGTGTGACAAATACACCCAGTACAACTCCCATAATCACAATCAGGGCGCGCTTATCTGCAGCTTGTAGTTTAACCTTTTCAAGGTCCTGGGTCATATCGGGCAATTCTTGTTTACGGTGTTTATTAAAAAACGATTCAATTTGACTGCGAAACATAATTGAGATGCCAGTTAAGGTCAACATAAAGCCCAATACCACGGTCAGTACCATTTTATAATGGGTAGATTGGCTTAAATAATTCTCTAAAACCCAGTGGGTCGCAAATGAAGCAGGAATACTGCCCACTGCAAGCCAAATCACAATGGGCCATACAATATTCATTTTTTTGGCATGAACCAATGAACCGCAGAATTTTGAAATGGCAGCATAGAGTAAGTCTGTCCCAATTGCGATATGCGGTTCAATTTTAAACAAGCTGATCAGGATGGGAGTCATCAGCGAGCCGCCACCCACGCCAGTCACACCCACGCAGAAGCCGACCAATACACCTGCCCAAATAAACTCAATAGGACCAACCATGAAGATATGCCGAAGTCAAAAAAACGTGAATATATTATGACTTTTGGCAATAAGCTGTTGTCATGATTAATGATTTACTTATTCTTAAAACAGATATAGTCAATATAGAAAATCTGCGCAAAAATTACAGATTCATTCCACGGCTTACTTTCTGTTTCTTACAAAATAATGTGGCTATGCTAAAATTCATATCCATTAAAAGTTAGAGGATAAAACGCTTGCAAAATCGGAAACTTAAAATTGGTATCGTTGTGGGAGAAGTATCGGGTGATACTTTAGGGGCACAACTTATGCGACGTTTTCGTGAGCAAGGCATTGATGCAGAGTTTGAAGGCATTGGTGGCCCGCAAATGATTGCGGAAGGTTTTAAAAGTTATTATCCGATGGATATTTTGTCGGTAATGGGCATTGTTGAAGTACTGAAAGATTTGAAAAAACTCTTTGCGGTTCGGGATGGTTTGGTCGAAAAGTGGAGCCAACATCCTGTTGATGTCTTTGTTGGGGTTGATGCACCCGATTTTAATTTACGTCTTGCCAAAAGTTTAAAACAGAAAAACTTGCCAATTAAAACCGTGCAATATGTTAGTCCTTCGGTATGGGCTTGGCGACAAGGTCGAGTGCATGGCATTAAAGCCAGTATAGATTTGGTACTGTGTTTATTTCCGTTTGAAAAAGCTTTTTTTAAAAAATGGGATGTGCCTGCAGCCTTTGTTGGACATCCTTTGGCGAGTCAGTTGCCGTTGGAAAATCCAATTGCTGCAGCAAAACTCGAATTGGGTCTAGACCAACAGCAACAATATATTGCACTTTTGCCCGGTAGTCGACGTGGTGAAATTGAGCGTTTAGGGCCGTTAGTTTTAGATGCGGCTTATATTTTGACGCAAAAATATCCGCAGTTTACCTTTTTAATTCCTGCTATTAATGATGCACGCAAACAACAAATTGAAGCGTTACTACAGACTTATCCGACCGCATTACAAGACAAAGTGCAGTTAATGGAAAATCGTGGCACAGAATCTAAAATTGGACGTCAGGTGATGAATGCGTCCGATATAATTGCACTGGCTTCAGGCACGGCGACGCTAGAAGCAATGCTATTACATCGTCCAATGGTTACGTTTTATAAGCTGAATCGGATCACGTATTGGATTGCGAAACTGTTGGTGAAAATTCCTTATTATTCATTGCCAAATATTATTGCAGGTAAAAAGGTGATTCAGGAGTTAATTCAGGAGGATGCAACACCTGAGCGTTTGGCAGTAGAAATTGAAAAGTTAATTGATATCGAAACAGCACAAATTCAGGTGATGCAGCATATCACTATGCATAAGCAATTATTGTCCGATAACAGTGAAGACCCTGCGCAAGCAATTTTGGCAATTTTAAATCGTTAAACAGTTTAGTCAGCGATTGATTCGCTGTTTTCAAATCAGTATGGATGGTAAAGGTCGATGGGTAGATAATGTGATGGTTGAACGATTATGGCGGAGCGTTAAATATGAAGAGGTGTATCTCAAAGCTTATAGCAGTGTCACAGATGCGAAAAAGCAATTGAGTGCATATTTTGAGTTTTATAATCTGAAACGACCTCATTCGAGTCTAGACAAAATGACACCCAATGAGTTTTACTATGATCAGCTACCCCAACAAAACAAGGTGGCTTAACTAGAGCGACATATCACTTATAAATACGCTTTTAGTTGTTCAAACAAGTGGGGCCACCTCTTATTATTTTTATAAAGATGTGCGCTTTTGAAATAAATTGACCTAAATGACAATTGTATCGGGGCACAACAATCATTTAGGTCTATAAAACAGCTTTAATCGAAGAAAAAAGTTGGGACTTAAATAAACTTTTGAATCATTTTACGGACATTGGTTTTTGCATCAATCACAGTCATAAAGGTGTAGGCACCAATGAATTTACGGCTAATAAACATAAATTCTTTAGGCGGCACGCTAAAGTAACGTGAAGCCATAGACTTAGATGCCTGTTGCATGACTCGGCTATGTAACTGACTTTTTTTCCAGTCATAGCGAGAGTGTTCATCCATTACGCCAGCAGGTAAGTCACGGTTATTGTCTAGGTGACTAAAGGCTTCTGTGGCCAGTAAAAATACTTTGGCCATATCGGGTTTAATACTTTCAGGAATACTGTCAAAAAACTCGTAACCTGTCATAGCATTCACCATCATTTGTGGGTCATGGTAATAACCCGCCTTGATCAAATTACGTGCCACAGTCAGCAAGTGCTGGTCAAATTGACGGATAGCACCGAAGTCGAGCAGTACGATTTTATCGTGAATATCTTCACCATTACCCAAGCGAACCAAGTAGTTGCCAAAGTTCGGGTCGGTTTGCATTTCGCCCCATTCAAACACTTCACGCACCGCAATTTCTAAAGAAGCTTCGCCCAATAGATTACGGCGTTCTTGTGGCAAGGAAAGCATCACAGGGCTGTTAATTGGCACACCACGTTCAAAAGTCATGCACAGCACTTGATCACTGCAGTATTCATCTACAATTTGCGGCACGATATAACGTGGATCATCTTTTAAACGTGCTGCAAAGCGACGTGTCGTGTCTGCTTCAATTTGATAATTCACCTCACGGTGCATCATCTCACGCACTTCATCAAACCACTGATCAAATTCGCGGGTTTGAGGAACCATGCGGGTTAATTTGAGCATGTTTTTGAATAGACTCATGTCTGAGTCTATTGCATCTGCAACGCCTGGGTATTGAATTTTTAATACCAACTCCAAACCATCAGACTTGCGTGTAGCACGGTGTACTTGCGCTAAAGAGGCTGTGCCTAAGGGTTCGTGATCAATAGTCAGATCATCTAGTTTTGCACCCAATTGTGCTTGTAATTGCTGTTTAATTGCAGGCCATGCCAAAGCAACAGTTTGGTTATTCAGTGTGTTGAGTGCTTGTGTGATTTCTTCAGGTAAAAAGTGTTCGCCATACAGCGCCATCATTTGGCCAATCTTCACGATTGAACCTTTTAATTTTCCAATTTCCGCCACCAAATAGTCGGCTTGCTCTTTCATGGCTTTTTTGCGTTTACGTTCTTTTTCTTCTTCGCTAGAAAACATGGAAGTGGCATTGGAAGCTGCCCAGCGTGTTCCCGCCAGTAAGGATGCTTTTGCGATGGATAAGCGTCGATCCATAGAGGAAGTCTTGAGTTGTTTAAGCTTATCGTTCTGATCTGACATTAAAATCAATCCTTAAATCAGCAATATGCAGGAAAATTAGATTGTAACGGATATTACCGTGTCTTAACGTATTAAAAAAGTTCAACTTGCTGAACGTCGAGTTTCCTCGTGAAAAAAGTATGAAAAACGGCTTAAAAGTACTTTTACATCCGATATTGCACTTTGGTTTCGGCTTTTTTCATCAATTGCGCTTTGTTGTCTTGGATAAATTTGAGAATCATCAATTTTACAGAATCGTGTAAAAAACCGTGTGCATAACCCTTTACAATAATCACGCTGGGCAAACTAAAAAACAGATATTTGGCATCATCTAATGACGAATTTTCAAAAATGCCGTTTTCAATCAAAATTTGCTGAAAAAATTGTTTTTCAATCAATACCGCATCGGAATGGTTGTCATTCCAGTAGCTTTGGCGCATGGCCATTAAATTATTGTGTTTGTAGCTCATAAGGCTGAAAGCTTCATCTATAAAATGAGTAATTCAATTATTGGGATGTCGTCACATTTTTCAATGATTGTTGTTCATTTATCATCGACTCAGCTATAAAAATCAGGGGATTGACTATATGCTTTTTAACCTGAATCTTGTAGCATCAATGCAGCAATTTGGGTTTTGTAAAATTATAAAATATTGAAAATTTACCGCGCTTTAAAAACAGACTGCGCTCAGGGGGAAATATGAAAGTTTGGACATTTACACTATTGGGGATGCTGACTTTGGGTACAGCTCAAGTTTGGGCGAATGGCGTTTCACAAGGCTATACGCAATGTATGAACAATAGTTATGGCAAAATTTCCCAATCGCAAAAATGTATTAAAACTGAGCAAAAAGCACAAACCAAACGACTCAAAAAACATTATAAAGCCTATGTAAAGCGCAGCGCAGGCAATGCCAGTAATATTCAACAACAGCATCAACTTTGGGAAAACCGTGTAAAACAACGCTGTTATTTATCGACTCAAAGCGATTTTGCCGCATTACAACGTGCACAATGTGTTTTGCTGCAAACAGCAGAGCGCGCTGATTATTATCAAGGTCAGTTTGTGGGAATCAAATAAGTAAAACCATAGTAAATAAATTACTTGGAAACTGCTTAAACATTATAAAACCGAGTAAAACAGGGTATTATAAAGCGTTTTATAATTAGACCTTGGAGCGCCTTAAGTGGATCGACCGACAATTAGCCCTGAACATTTGCAGGAAGCTGCTGAAAACCTATCAACTATTCGTGATTTTATCCGTTTTGGGGTTACAGCATTACGTCAATACGATGCACATTTAGGTCAAGGTACAGAAGATTATTTTGCAGAAAGCTCTGCATTGGTATTGCAAACTTTGTCTTTAGACTGGAATGCAGACCCAGAAATTTTAGATGCAAAATTATTGCCGAGCGAAGCAGCTGAATTTTTAAGCTTGCTCGAACGTCGTATCAATGAAAAAGTACCAACTTCTTACTTATTAAACTTGGCGTATTTCTTCGGAAAACCATTTTATGTAGATGAGCGTGTTTTGATTCCACGTTCACCTATTGCCGAGCTAATTGAAAATCGTTTTGCGCCATATTGTCTAGATGAAGAAGGTCAAATGCGTGAAGCAGATAATAATTTACCAGCCAATGCTGCGCCTAAAACCCCACAACGTATTTTGGATATGTGCACGGGTTCAGGTTGTATTGCGATTGCTTTGGCTTATGCTTTTCCAGATGCTGAAGTCGATGCAACTGACATTTCAAAAGATGCTTTGGAAGTCGCACAAATTAACTGTGAACATCACAACAAACAATACCAAGTGGCGTTGCTTGAGTCTGATTTATTTGCCAAAATTCCAGCAGAAAATCAGTACGATTTAATCGTATCTAACCCACCGTATGTTGATGCCGAAGATATGGCAGATTTACCTGAAGAATTTCACCATGAACCAGAATTGGCATTGGCAGCAGGGCAAGATGGCTTAGATTTAGTGCGCAAAATGCTGGCGCAGGCTGCAGATTACCTCACTGAAGATGGTCTGATTGTGATTGAGGTGGGCAATTCTGAATGGGCAATGAAGCAGAATTTCAATACGGTCGATTTGCACTGGTTAAAATTCCAAAAAGGTGGATCAGGCATTTTTGCACTGACTGCAGCACAATGTCGTGAATACCGCGATTTATTTATTCAATCTGTTCAAGCATAAGGAGTCGTTGGACATGGCAGGCAATAGTATTGGGCAACTCTTCCGTGTAACGACTTGTGGCGAATCTCATGGCGTAGGGCTTATGGCCATTGTAGATGGCGTGCCACCAGGCATTGAACTGTCTGCTGAAGATTTGCAAAAAGATTTAGACCGCCGTAAACCTGGTACATCTAAATTTGCGACACAACGTAAAGAACCCGATGAAGTAGAAATTATTTCAGGTGTTTTTGAAGGTAAAACTACGGGAACGTCGATTGGTTTATTAATTCGTAATACTGACCAGAAATCTAAAGACTACGGTAATATTGCACAGACTTTCCGCCCTGGACATGCAGATTATACCTATACGCAAAAGTATGGTTTCCGCGATTATCGTGGTGGTGGACGTTCAAGCGCACGTGAAACAGCAATGCGCGTTGCAGCAGGTGCAATTGCAAAAAAATACCTGTTCGAAAAATTTGGAATTGTGATTCGTGGTCACGTCACTCAAATTGGTACAGAAAAAGCTGAAAAGCTAGATTGGAACGAAGTACCAAACAATCCATTTTTCTGTGGCGATGCCGATGCTGTACCACGTTTTGAAGCTTTGGTAACGTCTTTGCGTGAACAGGGTACAAGCTGTGGTGCAAAACTGGAAATTGTGGCTGAAAAAGTTCCTGTGGGTTGGGGCGAACCTATTTTTGATCGTTTAGATGCCGATATTGCCCATGCCATGATGTCTATCAATGCTGTGAAAGGCGTTGAAATTGGAGATGGTTTTGCAGTGGCAGCGCAGTTTGGGCATGAAACCCGTGACGAACTGACCACTGACGGCTTTTTGGCGAACCATGCAGGCGGTATTTTAGGCGGTATTTCTAGTGGTCAAGATATTCGTGTTGCGATTGCTTTAAAACCAACAGCCAGTATTACTACACCTGGTAAAACCATTAATTTAAACCGTGAAGATACGGATGTACTGACCAAAGGACGCCATGATCCTTGCGTAGGTGTGCGTGCAACGCCAATTGCAGAAGCTATGCTTGCGATTGTATTGATGGATCATTTCATGCGTCATCGTGCGCAGAATGCCGATGTGGTTGCACCGTTTGCACCCATTGAGCCGAAATAACAATATGCTTTAAGCAAGGTGCATAATCATTGCCAAGTGCGAAAATATGTTGTGAAAAAAGCCAAACCGTAGTGTTTGGCTTTTTCTGCCTGAGTTTTGAGCTTAGTTCTTCTTTTAGATTGTAAGTTTCAAAATTTTATACGCTGTTTTATATGGTGAACATGCAGAGGAATGATCTGCGGCTCCTAAATATTAAGCCAATAAAAAAGAGCGCATATTGCGCTCTTTTCAAGGAATTTATTTACACCTCATTAAAGAAACCAAGTGTAATAACCCCAAATCATCAACGGCCATGCCACAAACGGGCTAAAGAGCCATTTCCAAAACCAGAAGCGTGGAATGAAACCAACGCCATGAACAAAGCCACCAGAAATACCAATCATAATAAACATCATGGCGCGGTGGCTGTATTCACCGTTGGCATCCAGCATTGCTGCTGGATGTAGAAGCAGTACAGCTGCGAGCGGGAATGCCAATAAACATGAAATAACCATCGCAATTTTGTTAGGTTTTTGAACTGTTGTTTCAGCGTTCACTGCAGTGTCTGTCATCTATTTATTCCTCGTCAAGGTCTTGATGAGATTCAATATACAGGGCACTCAAGACACCTGCAAAGCATGCCATCAGAATACCGAGAATCCATGCAAAGTACCACATAATTTATTCTCCTTAGACACAGCCTTAGTAAAGGCTGTGTGAATTCTCTTTAATGTGCTTGTTGGTGATAACGCCCCACATTTTGTAGTAACACCAAGTGGTGTACAACAAAATAATTGGTACGAAGATACATGCTGCTACAGTCATAACAGTTAATGTGTTTTTACTAGATACCGCATCCCACATAGTCAAGCTTGCAACAGGGTTGAGGCTTGAAGGCATTAAGAATGGGAACAGTGCAAAACCAGCAGTTAAAATTGCACCGATTACCGCTAAAGATGAACCAGTAAAACTCAAACCTGCCTTGTTTTTACCAGCTGCAAGAATAATCAAGATACCGCCCAAGATGCCCATTACTGGCGCAATCATGGTGATTGGGTAAGTTGAGTAGTTATTCATCCAACCAGGGTTACCATTGGTTAAAACTTCTTTAGCCAATGGATTCGCAACGCCATTTGTGTCGTATGGAGTAACAAGGGTATAACCTTCGATACCACCGAAGTATAACCATGCACCTGCACCTAAGAAACACACAAGGAACACAATGCCCATGATTTGTGTTGCTTTAGCAGAGCGTGCACGTAAGTCACCATCTGTACGAAGCATTAACCAAGCACCACCATGCGCACAAAGCATAGACAAGCTCACTAAACCACATACCAGAGCGAATGGGTTTAATAACGCAAAGAAGTTACCTGTATATGTTGAACGTACAGTTTCATCTAGGGTAAATGGCACACCGAGGAACATGTTACCAAAAGCTACACCGAATACTAATGCAGGAACTGCACCACCTACAGCTAGACCCCAGTCCCAAGATGTACGCCACTTGGTGTTTTCAAGTTTTGAACGGTAGTCAAAACCGACTGGACGCAAGAACAGGGCAAATAGGACTAAGAGTAGTGCCCAGTACATGCCTGAGAATGCAGTTGCATATACCATAGGCCATGCTGCAAATAACGCACCACCAGCAGTAATGAACCAAACTTGGTTACCATCCCAGTGCGGTGCAATCGTGTTGATTGCAGCGCGGCGTTCTTCGTCATTTTTACCTACAAATGGCATGATTGCCATTGAGCCCATGTCGAAGCCATCTGTAAGGGCAAAGCCAATTAGTAGTACACCAACTAGCACCCACCAAATGATTTTGAGTAATTCATATTCGATCATGCTTAAGCCTCCTCATTGGCTTTTTTCGCAGCTTCAAGTTTCTCGAAGTGGTATTTACCAGTATGAAGCGAGCTTGGGCCTAGACGTGAGAATTTGATCATCAAGTACATTTCAATAATCAGCAATACGGTGTAGAACGCAGCCAATGCAATAATTGAGCCCCATACGTCACCTGTGCTGAGTGAAGATGCAGACAAGTGTGTAGGAAGTACTTCACCAATTGTCCATGGTTGACGGCCAACTTCTGCAACATACCAACCTGTTTGCGCAGCAATCCAAGGTAATGGTAATGAGAATAAAGCAAATTTTAATAACCATGGTTTGCTTTCAGCATTGCGTTTCGCAACTGCAAAAGTTGCAAGAGCGAATAACAATAGCATTAAGAAACCAGAAGCAACCATTGCACGGAATGCCCAGAACAAGCTTGGTACGTGTGGAATAGTGTCCGCAGCAGCCATTTTAATTTGTTCGTCTGTTGCATCTACAACGTTTGGCGTGTATTTTTTCAACAATAAACCGTAACCCAAGTCTTTTTGAGTTTGGTCAAATGCAGCCTTCAGTTCAGGAGATTGATCGCCCGCACGTAATTGCTCAAGTTGTTGATAAGCAACCATACCGTTACGGATACGCAACTTCATGGTTTGCGATCAGGTCTTTAATACCAGTCACTTCTTCAGTCACAGAACGCGTTGCAATAATACCCATAACATAAGGAATTTTGACTGCGTAATCTGTGGTTTGGGTTTCTTCATTTGGAATACCAAATAAAGTGAACGCTGCTGGCGCAGGGTGAGTATCCCATTCTGCTTCGATTGCAGCGAGTTTGGTTTTTTGAACATCACCTAATTCGTAACCTGATTCATCACCAAGAAGAATTACAGATAAAGTAGATGCTAAACCGAAAATTGCTGCGATAGCGAATGAACGACGCGCAAATGGTAAGTCTTGTTTTTTCAATAAGTAATAGCTTGAAATAGCCAAGACGAAAATTGCACCCGTTACATAACCTGCTGAAACAGTGTGTACGAATTTAACCTGTGCAACAGGGTTGAAAATCAATGCCCCGAAGTCAACCAATTCCATACGCATGGTTTCGTAGTTAAAGGTTGAACCCACTGGGTTTTGCATCCAGCCGTTTGCAACCAGAATCCAGAGTGCAGACATGTTAGAGCCAAGCGCAACTAACCAGGTGACACATAAGTGCTGTACTTTGGAGAGGCGATCCCATCCGAAGAAGAACAAACCAATAAAGGTTGATTCTAAGAAGAAGGCCATTAAACCTTCAATTGCGAGTGGTGCACCAAAGATATCACCCACGTAGTGTGAGTAATATGCCCAGTTCGTACCGAACTGGAATTCCATGGTTAAACCAGTCGTAACCCCTAAAGCGAAGTTAATACCGAAGAGTTTTCCCCAGAATTTAGTCATATCTTTATAAATTTCTTTACCAGAAATCACATACGTGGTTTCCATAATGGCAAGAATAAAAGCTAGACCTAAAGTCAGTGGAACAAAAATAAAGTGATACATCGCGGTCATTGCGAATTGGAACCGCGAGAGATCGACCACGCTTTCAGAAATCATCAACGTGTCTCCTTGATTGAGGAAGGACTGCTGGCTATACGCTCAGCAACTTGTGAATCAAAATTTTGAGGGATCGTTGGGGCATCAAACCAAATGTTTTTGATAACCATTAGCAACACGACCTTAATAATTAAAATGGCCGTGAGCTCACGAACAACTTTTCTATTTAAATCTTTAGGTACTAAGCTCACTTTTTATAAGCCTATTTTTTAAACTGTGTTTTATATTATTAAACAAAAACATACAAAAAAAAATAGCCAGCACAATTAAAATGCAAATATATTGTTAAATTGTTATAAAACAATAACTTGTTTTTGAGTATTACAGAGAATAAATGGAGCAAAGTAGTATTTTTTAAACTTGACAGAAACACTTGTAATTAATTATTTAAAATCTGACTAAAATGCTTATATTTTAAAAAAGCAAATCAGACTAAATTGCTATGAATAAAAATCAATCTAAAAATAGCAATAAATTAGAGATATTATCAGCTAATAATTATTCTCATTGATTTGTTAAAGTTTAATGACGATTCCGCCTATTTTTTTATTTTCCTACAATGTAGTGGTGCTTTGTCTTTGGCTTAGTCTAGGGTAAACAGCATTTTTTCATAATGATTTTGTGTAAATATTGTTCAGATCACATGAAATGTATCGTTTATAAACAAACAGATTGTGTTGAGTTTGAGTGAAAAATTTTAACTTTCTTAGGTCAGCATGATTGGTTTTAAATCTTAAAAAATAACTTATTGATTGCTAAATAAGTTATTTGATGGTGAAATTTTTTTGGCAAGATAGTGAGATCTTTTTTTGCGAACAATAATTATTTGAGCTTGAAATTCAAGTTCACCAAATTCAGGTTCAACCTGCACATAATGCAATTGTCCAAACTCATCTCGCACACGAGCTTGTGCAGAAAAACCAGGACGGGCATTGCCACTTGAAATTGTGGCCAAACGTCCGAGCAAATCGACTTGGCGCACGCTGTATTTAGGTTTGATAACTTGGTCTAAACAGTGAATCATGAAGACTGTAAAAAAGATAGCAATAATAAACGCTGGAAAAATAATGTAATATGCAGGAACAAAATGCTGTTTTTGTGAGTAAATGAAGAACTGTAAAAAATATCCTGAAACACTGAAATTCATCAGTAAAAATACAAAAATCAGTACTTTAGAAAATTTAACATCTAAAAGCGGTGATTCTGTAATCCGTTGTGAAAATGCACGTTTGAGCAACTGACTTGGACGAAAATTAAAGTAATAACCAATCGTTTCGGCAGTGCTGAGTAGCAATAAAACAACCAGGCTGAGATGAAAGGGCATTAAGTTCAAATCAGATAAAAACTCATGCATGCGCTAAACTCGCGTGTTGAAATATTTATAGGTGATGTTATTAGATGCAGATCATTGCTCTAACTCTGCTTAGAGAGCATAGATAAATGATCTGGTTTTGTATAGAGCTAAGATTTGGAACTTTTCGCTTCTTTCTGAAAGTTGCAAAAAAGTTAGTCGTTAATTAAGTAAATTCCACCATCTGAATGAATGCTGATCTCGACTTTCTCGAGTGACTGACCTAAACACGGACCAGAAATACATTCGCCCGTTTCAACTAAAAACAACGCGCCATGTGTTGAGCATTCAATATATTCTTGGTCGCGGTCTAAGAACTGGTTTTCTAAAAATTCTAATTCCACTTGTAGGTGTGGGCAGACGTTTTGATAAGCGTAATACATGCCATCACGTTGGGTGATAAAAATTGTGTCACCATTTGGCGTTTCGTAGGCACGTGCTTCTCGCTCAGGAATGTCTTCCATCATACAAATTTTATTCATTATGCAGATTCCTTTTGAATGTTATGCAAAAGTTTAGCGTAATCTTTTACCGCAAGACGAGGGCCGAATTGAGCAACCACTTCACTTGAAATCAGAATGGCAAGTTGAGCTGCAGTTTGGAAACCTAAACCTGCATTGAGTGCATACAAGAATGAACCGGCAAAGGCATCACCGGCACCGTTGGCATCAACAGCAGTAACTGGACGGCCTGGTACAGAAAATGTGTTGTTGCCATCATAAATTAAGGCACCTTGTGCGCTCAATGTAATGACAATGTATTTACTTTTTTGTTTTAACTGTTCTAAAGCAGCTTCGGCTGTTTCTGTACCTGTGTACATCATCGCTTCTTGTTGGTTGCAGAAGATCAAGTCTACGCCATCATCTAGTAACTCATCTAAACCTGCACGGGCATATTGCACCATGGCTGGGTCAGATAAGGTCAGTGCAATTTTAACCTGATTGGCTTTGGCAATTTCACGCGCTTGTTTTACCGCAGCACGTGCAGTATCACTAGTAGATAAATAACCTTCGATATAAAGCCATTTTGCTGTTTTAAGTGGGTCAAAATCAATTTGTGTTGCAGAAAGTTCTGCAGTAATGCCCAAGTAAGTGTGCATGGTACGTTCAGAGTCATCACTCACTAGTACCATACAAGTCCCTGTAACACCTTCACTGACTGATTTGGTTGTGGTGTGAATACCTGCTTCATTTAAACCTTTGAGGTAAATATCACCCAAATCATCGTTACCAACACGGCAGGCATAGAAGGCTTGACCGCCCAAAGCACTAAATGCAACGGTGGTATTTGCAGCAGAACCTCCTGAAGCTTGGCCTTTATGTCTTTGCGTTTTAATTAAGTTGTTGTATAAATTTGCTTGTGTTTCACCATCGGTTAATTGCATAGTACCTTTTTGCAAGCTATGTTGAATGAGGAAGTCATCCGAGACTTGAAATTCTTGGTCAATTAATGCATTACCAATTGCAAAAAGGTCAACAGTTGCCATGTCTTTAAATCACAGTCAAAATTAAAAACACTAAGTTTACACCAATGCTCAGGATTGCTGTAGTTTCATGAATAAAATTCGGCTGATTGAAGGTTGTTGATGAAAAATAGGGGTTTAGCAGAGTTATCAGGAAGGTGAGATGAACATCGAAATTAAAGAAGCACAAGAGTTACCAACGCAAATTCAGACTTTGGCCAAACATGCTGCTCAAGAAGGCTTTGATTTTGTCAATCGTTTAATTGAAGAATGGGAAAGTGGCAAAAACCGCTTTAATCAGCCTGGTGAGTTTTTATTGTTTGTTTACGATGGTGATCAATTGGTTGCATGTGGTGGCTTAAACCAGCAATGGAATGAGCAAGATATTGAAAGTCGTATTGGACGTGTACGTCGTTTTTATGTTTTGCCAAATTATCGTAAACATGGCGTAGGTAAACAGCTCTTGCAACATTTAGAGAAAAAAGCACGTGCTAATTTTTCGGCGTTGTGTTTAAACACTGATACCAAATCGGCAGCGCATTTTTATCAAAAACAGAATTATGTGTATGTCGAAAATCATCCAAACTATAGTTATTTTAAATACCTGATCTAGTTTTGCTCATGCTACAAGCAGCAGTGCAGGCAGCATTTTGTTGATACTTTGCAAATTTCAATCAATTTAGTCGGGTTTTCAACGTGAATTATCTAAAGAACTAAAGCTATAATGGCTTTAGTTTTTTATTTGCTTATTTTTAGGAGATCACATGACTGTAGATGTCACTGAAACCATTTCCCAGACTGTACATCCTGCGTTTCAGTTGGTACGTCAACACCATGTTGAAGCCTTAGACATTTTAGTGTCTGAATATAAACATAAAGTTACAGGTGCGGTGCATTATCACTTAGCGACAGAACATGATGAAAATGTATTTTTAGTCGCATTTCGCACTCAGCCGATGGACTCCAAAGGTGAGGCACATATTTTAGAACATACTGCGTTGTGTGGTTCTGAAAAATTCCCTGTACGTGACCCGTTCTTTTTAATGATTCGTCGTTCTTTGAATACTTTTATGAACGCATTTACTGCGGCGGATTGGACGGCCTATCCATTTGCGACACAAAACAAAAAAGATTTCCAAAACCTGCTTGCGGTGTATATGGATGCGGCTTTTGCAGCCAATTTAAATCCTCTCGATTTTGCTCAGGAAGGCATTCGGATTGAGTTGGAAAATGGTGAGCCTGTTTATAAAGGTGTGGTCTTTAATGAAATGAAAGGTGCAATGAGTTCGCCATCCGATCAGCTTTATCACCAATTGGCTTATCATTTATTCCCTGAAACGACCTACCACTACAATTCAGGCGGCGACCCGAAAGATATTCCAGATTTGACCTATCAAGAATTGGTAGATTTTTATAAGTCACATTATCACCCAAGTAATGCGGTATTTATGACTTTTGGCAATACGCCTGCATACGATTTACAAGAACAGTTTGAAAAATTGGCTTTGGCGAAATTTGAGCAGGGCGAAACGCTGTATTCTAAGCCTGAACGTCGTTTAACTGCGCCAGTGACAGTGACTGAAAGTTATGCAGTCGATGCAGAAGAGCTTAAAGATAAAACGTATCATGTTTTGGCGTGGTTATTGCCTGAAGCGAGCGATATTAAATTACGCTTAGGCATGCGTTTGGTTGAGGGTGTTTTACTCGAAAACTCGGCATCACCACTGCGTCATTATTTGGAAACTTGGGCGCATGCACAATCTACTGGGCCATTGATGGGGGTGGATGATTCCAACTTTGAAATGACCTTCTTCTGTGGTGTGCAAGGTTCTAACCCTGAACACGCAGCTGAATTTCAGGCGGGCGTTCTAAAAATTTTACAAGACGTGGCTGCACAGCCTGTGGATACGGCTTTGGTCGATGCAATTTTGCATCAAATTGAATTGCATCAGCGTGAAATTAATGGCGATGGTATGCCATACGGTTTGAGCTTGATTTTAAATGGTTTAAGCAGTGCCATTCACCACAATGACCCAATTCAGGTGTGGGATGTGGATACTGCAATTGAACAAGTCAAAGAAGAACTTAAAGACCCAATGTGGTTATCGCAATTAATTCAGACGCATTTAATTGATAACCCGCACCGTGTGCAAATGATTTTGATTCCAGATGCAGAAAAATCGGCCAAAGATGCTGCACTTGAAAAAGCACGTTTAGCAGAAATTGCCGCACAACTCACTGATGCGCAAAAAGCAGAAATTGTCGCGCAAACGGAAGCTTTAAAAGTCCGTCAAGATACGCCAGATGATTTGAATTTATTGCCAAAAGTTGGTTTGGAAGATGTGCCTGCAGCGTTGCATATTGTGCAGGGTGAGTTGCGTGAAATTATCTGCAACCGCATTGATTATCCTTTAAATTTATATCATGCAGGGACCAATGGAATTTACTATCAGCAAGTGTTGATTCAAATTCCTGATGAAATTGTACAATCACCATACTTTAATTTACTGTCTATTTTAATGGGCGAAGTGGGTGCGGGTGAATACGACTATTTAGAATTGCAACAGCTACAAACCGCAGTCAGCGGTGGTTTGGGCATGGGCGCATCTTTACGCTCTAAAGTCGATGACAAAAATCAGATCAGTGCATGGCTCACCTTAACCACCAAATCATTGGTGAATAATCTTGAAGCTATCCGCTTGCTGAAACTGGCATTTGAGCAATTACGTTTTGATGAAAAAGATCGCATTATTGAGTTGTTACAACAACGTAAAACCCGTTGGCAGTCACGTTTATCGGGTTCTGGGCACAGTTATGCTATGCAAATTGCAGGGCGTCATCACAGTGCCTTGGCGCTGCGTGATTACAACAATACAGGTTTGGGCGCATTAAATTGGTTGGCAGACTTGGTTGCTAAAATTGAAAAAGATGCAGCGGAATACGAGAAATTGATTGCTGAATTGCAATTGATTCACCATAAATTACTGCAAGCACCTAAGCAATTTTTGTTAGTATGTGAAGAACATCAATCCGATCGTTTGGTCGAAGAAGTTCAAGAAGTTTGGGATAAACTTATTGTTGCAGAAAATCCTGCTGCTTTAACTCAAGTTCCTGTAGATCATTCAACGCAAGATCAGGCATGGTTGATTCAAGCCAATGTGCAATTCTGTGCGGCTGCGTATCCTGCGGTGGAAGTGTCGCATCCTGATGCTGCACCTTTGATGGTATTGGCTGCATATTTGCGCAATGGTTTCTTACACAGCGCAATCCGTGAAAAAGGCGGTGCTTACGGTGGCGGTGCAAGCTACGATGGCAATGCATGTTCATTCCGTTTTTACAGTTATCGTGATCCACGCTTGGCAGAAACTTTCGCAGACTTTGAAGCGAGTATTGATTGGTTATTTAATGCAGAGCAATTGCCGCATCAACTAGAAGAAGCGATTTTAGGTTTAATTGCTAGTATGGATAAACCAGGTTCGCCTGCAGGTGAAGCGATTACTGCATGTTATGCATTATTGCACGCGCGTACACCCTCATTCCGCACAGTATTACGTGAGCGTTTATTGGCGGTGACTTTAGACGATTTAAAACGTGTTGCGGAGCAATATTTGCGTCAGCAGCAAGCATCTAAAGCCGTAGTCGCACCTGTGTCAAAACGTGAAGCATTGCTCGAACTTGGTTTTGAAATTAAACAAGTGAACTGATACGTGAAATAACAACGAAAACTTAGGGGGATTTATGAGCGCGTTCAAACTGTTTGAACGCACAGGACTGTCGCTGAGTGTTGCTGCACTCAGCACTGTGTTTGTGGCGAAAATTTATGCACAAGACCCAGCTAGCTTAGTTGCACCTGCAACACCTGAAGCCTGTGTGGCTTTAGAGGCAAATGCTGATCGTTTGGCGTGCTATGATGCTCTGTTTAAAATTCCTGAAGCAGTAAAAACACCACTAATTAGTGAACGCCAAGCCGCTCAGGCACTTGCTCCTGTACCTGAAACCCTGAAAGAAAAAATTGCGGTAGGTGTGAGTAATTTATTTTCATTTGATGTACCAAAGCTTGATCCGAATGTATCTTTATTGGATAAGCGCTGGGAGCTTTCATCCGATAGTAAATTAGGTACATGGAATTTACGTGCTTATCAACCGGTGTATTTGATGCCTACTTTTTGGACGTCCGATAAAAATGAACGTCCACAAAGTTTGAATGAGCAAAATACCGTTCCAGTGGGTAAAGAACAAAACCTAACCTCAATGGAAACCAAATTTCAGTTGTCTTTAAAAACCAAAGCAGTAGAAAATCTGTTGGGGGATAACGGTGATGTGTGGCTAGGTTATACTCAGTCATCACGTTGGCAGGTTTATAATGGTGATGAATCACGTCCATTTCGTGAAACCAATTATGAGCCTGAAGCCAGTTTGATGTTCC
This sequence comes from Acinetobacter sp. SCLZS86, assembly GCF_021560715.1. NCBI lineage: Bacteria > Pseudomonadati > Pseudomonadota > Gammaproteobacteria > Moraxellales > Moraxellaceae > Acinetobacter > Acinetobacter sp. SCLZS86. The sequence continues at coordinate 1,691,271 of NZ_CP090864.1, read as the reverse complement.
GCACCAATTATCAGCTTTTTGGTTTACATGGGCGTTTGATGGGGCTGACATTGAATCACCAGTCCAATGGTCGTTCTGATCCGCTATCACGCAGTTGGAATCGGGTTATGTTTAATTTGGGTTTTGAAAAAGACAATTTTGCCTTGATGTTACGTCCGTGGTACCGCATTGAAGAAGACCGCAGTGATGATAACAACCCCGAAATTAAAAATTATATCGGGCGTGGCGATATGTTGGCATTTTATCGCTGGAAAGAGCATGACTTTTCTTTGATGCTTCGTCATAGTTTAAAAGGTGGTGATGACTCACACGGCGCAGCACAGTTTGACTGGGTTTTCCCAATCAGCGGCAAATTACGCGGTCATTTCCAGTTGTTTGATGGTTATGGCGAAAGCCTGATTGATTATAACCACCGCGCCACCTATGTTGGTTTGGGTGTGTCTTTAATGAATTGGTTTTAAGCCGATCAAAATTGATTTCTCATTATTGCTTGCTGAATATAAAACGCCAATCTTGAAGATTGGCGTTTGTTTTTGAAGTCGGATCGTATCTAGCTTTTATCCAACTTGAATATCTGCGGTTGGATGTTTAAGTCGGCTTTTTTGTGGTGTGGCGATTAAATAAGCCAAAGTCAGCGGCCCTAAACGACCTGCAAACATCAACAACATTAATACAATTAAACTAGCAGGTTGTAATTCACCCGTAACACCACGTGATAAACCTACCGTGCAGGCAGCAGAAACCACTTCAAAAAGTAAATCCAAAAAATTTTGCTTAGGTTCAAATAGAAGTAGGCTGAAGATACCGATTGTAATCAACATTCCAGTAATGCTGATCACCGCCAAAGCTTTAAAGGTGGTACGTTCAGATATGGCATGATTAAACACACGCACCTCATCTGAACGTCTTAAAAAACTGATCACGCTTAAAAAGACAATAACAAATGTACCAACTTTAATACCGCCTGCGGTACTGAGCGAACCGCCACCAATAAACATCAGCAACATGGTGAGTAGGGTGCTGGCATTTTGCATGCTGGTCATATCTAAACTGTTGAAGCCAGATGAACGCGGCACGGTGGCATGGAACCAAGCATTGAGGGCTTGGTCGCCAATACTCATCGCAGCAAGGGTATGCGGATTGCTGGCTTCAATGGCCCAAATCAGCAAAAATGCAACGAGGTTTAATCCTGCAATAGTAGAAAGAATGAGTTTGCTATTGGGTGAAAGTGTTTTCCAGCGTTTGGCTCGTTTAATATCCATGAGTACCACAAAGCCTACACCGCCAATAATATAGAGCATACTAATGGTAAGTGTAATCAAATACTGATCTGCAAAGCTCATTAAGCTATTTGGAAATAATGAAAATCCACCATTATTAAAGGCTGAAACACTATAGAAAGCCGCATAGAAAAACGCATCTTGAAAAGGGTAATCCTGCATCCAAGCGATCGTTAAAATTACTGTGCCTATCCCTTCAAAAAACAATGAGTAGAGCAATACGCCTTTAATGGTCATCGACACTTTAGATAGGTTGGTTTGCCCAATGGTGTCTTGCGCCATAATTTGTTGTTTTAAACCAATTTTCGATGACAAACTCAAAACCGCTAAAATTGCAAAGGTCATGAAACCCAAGCCACCACATTGTAATAACAACATAATGACCAATTGTCCAAATACGGTATAAGCATCGCCAATATTCACCACTGACAATCCAGTAATGGTCACTGCGGATGTAGCAGTGAATAAGGCATTGATCCAGCTCATCTCACCATGATGGGAAATGGGTAGTTTTAGTAAGATTGTGCCAATACAAATAAAGCTTAAAAAGCCAAGCGCCAACAGACTAGGTGGGCTTAAATTGACAGTTTTAATTGGTTGTTTCGCTGTTTTTTTCATTCTGACTTAAATTGTTTAGATAAGCGTTTTAATGGTTCAAGTTGTCCTTCAACCACCAAAATATCATCTGTTTGTAGCATTAAATTGGATTCAAGCGTATAGAAAATAGTTTCGGCACGTTTAAACAGTAAAAGTTTCACTTCGGGTGCATGTGACATCAGACTATGAATGCGTGTGCCATGCAAGTTGTCTGTAATTATTACTTTTACAATATAGTGGTTGTCGTTTAGGCTCATATAACGACTCACCATCGGATAACTCAGCGATTGCGCGATGCGAACGCCCATATCTTCTTCAGGGTGAATAATTTTGCTTACGCCCAAATGGGTTAAAATCATAGTGTGCGCTTTGCTTTTGGCTTTGACGTAAATTTTAGAAATACCCAAATTCTTTAAATTTAAGACACACAAAATACTGGCTTCAATATCTTCACCAATGGCGACCACGACCGCATCACAATTTTGAATATTCAGTTCTTCCAAAACGTGTTCATCGGTTGCATCGGCAATCACTGCATGGGTAATTTGATCGGCAATGTTTTCTACAAACTTTTTATTGCTATCAATCCCAATGACATCATGGTTGAGTTTGACCAATTGTGTAGCCACAGTTGCACCAAAACTACCTAAACCAATGACAGCAAATTGCGCCATAGCATCATCCTGAAAAATTATATTATTCTTGCAATATACTAAAATATTTTATGGATTTATACTGCGGTTAAATGACTAAAAACCGCTGGAATTAGCGGTCTTTAGTATTTGTTGACGTGTATAATCTTTTATTTTAAGAAACGCTGATAACCCAAATTGTTGGTAATTTCTTGGTATGGATACGTGATCTTTTCCAAAGTTTCGATTAAACCATCTGGGTTCTGTTTAGCATCTGAAGCTTCTAAACCGACCAATACACGACCTTCCGCTGCACCGTGGTTACGGTAATGGAACAGGGTAATGTTATGGGTTGGGCCTAAGCGTTCCAAGAAGGTGAGTAATGCACCCGGACGCTCAGGAAACTCCACACGGAATAGACGTTCATTTTCAATATCGGCATGACCGCCGACCAAATAACGAATGTGTAGTTTTGCTACTTCATCATCTGACAAGTCATCAACATCGTATCGGGTTTTGAGTAACTCATAAATGTCGTGGCGCTCTCTTTCACCAGATTTTAGGCTGATGCCGACAAAGACTTGCGCGGCAGTGGCATCACTGGCACGGTAGTTGAATTCAGTGATATTACGGCCTTGCAAGGCACGGCAGAAGTTAAGGAACGCTCCTTTTTCTTCTGGAATGGTCACGGCAAAAATTGCTTCTTTATGTTCACCGAGTTCAGTACGTTCCGCGATATAGCGTAAACGGTCAAAATTCATGTTTGCGCCACAAACAATTGACACCATGTTTTTATTTTGCAGTTGATGTTGCTCGACATATTTTTTGATGCCTGCCAAAGCCATTGCACCTGAAGGTTCTACAATGCTGCGGTTTTCATCAAAGGTGTCTTTAATTGCCGCACAGATTTCATCGGTATTCACCAAAACTACATCGCGCTCAACAATTGGGCCTGATTGATCTGATTTTTGTAGTTGTAAAACTTCAAACGGTTTCTCACCAATTTGTGCGACAGCAGTACCATCGGCAAATAAACCCACTTGCGGCAAAATAACCCGTTCATTGGCTTCAAAAGCCGCTTTTAAGCAAGCCGATTCATCATATTCTACAGGAATGACTTTGACATGCGGTGCGACATCGCCCAAGTAAGCTGCCACACCTGCAATTAAACCGCCACCACCAACAGCAACGAAAACGTATTCGACATCGCGCCATTGACGCAAAATTTCGTTGGCAATCGTACCTTGACCTGCTATGACTAATTCATCGTCATAAGGTGGAATAAAGGTCATGCCTTCATCTTGAGCACGTTGAATTGCATATTTATTGGCAACATCGAATGAGTCACCATGTAATACTACTTCGCCACCTAAGCGTTTTACTGCTTGTACTTTAATATCTGGCGTGGTTTTAGGCATAACGATAATCGCGCGAATGCCTAGTTTTTGCCCAGACAGTGCTACACCTTGCGCGTGATTACCAGCAGAAGCAGTAATTACACCACGTTTAAGTTGATCTTGGGGTAGCTGGCTAATACGATTATACGCACCACGCAATTTAAAAGAGAATACAGGTTGTAAGTCTTCACGTTTAAAGCGAATGTTATTGTTCAGTTTTTCACTAATTCGTGGCGCTGCGTCGAGTGGGGTTTCGATTGCAACATCGTAGACCGTTGCTTGTAAAATTTGTCGAACCAAACGAGACAGCATGTTAATCTTCCATCTAACAGTTTAAAATAGGGGGTTATTGTAACAAACCCCTGCACATTTGCGCTGTAAAATCGGCAACAAATGTCAAAATAGTTGAGTGAAGTCATGAGTCTGTATGCTACCCAAGATGAAAAGAAGCAAGCGGCTGCCAAAGCTGCATTAAAACATTTGCCTAAAGGCGGGATTTTGGGGGTAGGTACAGGTAGTACTGTAAATTTCCTGATTGATTTATTGCCTGAATTACAATTAGAAGCAGCTGTGGCAAGTTCTGAAGCGACTGCGGAGCGCTTAAAGAAACTTGGTATTGAAGTGGTCGATATGAACTCTGTAGGCAGTTTAGATGCGTATGTTGATGGTGCAGATGAAATTGACCGTCACATGCACATGATTAAAGGCGGCGGCGCAGCGTTGACTCGTGAAAAAATTGTGGCTTCGATTGCGCGTAAGTTTATTTGTATTGTCGATGATTCAAAGTGGGTAGAGCAGTTAGGCCGTGAGTTTCCTTTGCCAATTGAAGTGATTCCAATGGCTCGTTCAGCAGTGGCACGTAAAATTGTGGCTTTAGGTGGCGATCCTGCTTACCGCGAAGGTGTGGTAACTGATAATGGCAACGTGATTTTAGATGTTTATAATTTAAATATTTTAAATGCGCTGGAATTAGAAAAAACCTTGAATGATATTCCAGGTGTTGTGACCAACGGTATTTTTGCTATCAATAAAGCTGATATTGCAATAGTAGCGACCAATAATGGCATTGAAGAACGTACTGCGGTTTAATTCGTCTCCCAAGCCCCTTGTTTTTAATAGGGGGCTTTACTTCCTCCTTTATTAAAGGAGGGGTCGGGGAGGATTTAATAAAAGAACAATAATGACATTATCCGACTTACCTGAAATTCAAATCACAGCACATGCAAAAGCAACACGTTTACGATTGCGTGTTGAGCCGCATCAAATTCGTTTAACTGTACCGAAATATTGTACTCAGCGACAAATTCAGGATTTTTTGCAGCAATCCGAGCAGTGGATGATCGAAACTTGGCATAAACAGCAGGCACAGCAAGGACTTGTTCAGCGTGAATTACCTAATCAGTTGTCACTTTTTAATTTGGGTGAGCCTTTAAATATTCATTATCAAACACAAAAACACAGTTTTAGTTTAGATTTAAAAAAGCATTGTCTTTGGGTCAGTGACCGTCAACCTGCGGCATATTTAAAAGCATTTGTTATTGCTTATGCCAAACAAATGTTGCCGATATATTTGCAAACAGTCAGTCATGAAATTGCTTTGCCATTTAAACAGTGCGCAATTCGTCAACCGAAAACCCGTTGGGGCAGTTGCAGTACGCAACAGCATATTATGCTCAATAGCGCCTTGGTGTTGTTTCCTGAACAAATTGTGCGATATGTTGCTGTGCATGAGTTGGCGCATACACGACATTTTGATCATAGTCCTGCATTTTGGGCTGAAGTGCAGCGGCATGATGCGCACTATTTGCAGCATCGCAAACAGTTAAAAACAACGTCTTTGCCTTGGTGGTGGTATCAATAAAAAAGCCAACACCCACATGATAAGACTACAATGCAAAGGTGTTGCACGTATTGACTACAATCCAAATCATCTTTTATAAAATCAACAGAATAAAGAAAAGCCCCAAAACCCAAGTAAAACAGTTTAGAAAACTAAAACTTCCTGTCATACTATAGCGTTAGCTTAAACATGCTTTTGAATTGAGGTAATGCACGTGATTTCAGTTGGTATTGTCGGTGGTACAGGTTATACAGGCGTTGAATTATTGCGTCTTTTGCTACGACACCCAAATGTAAAAGTAAATGTATTGACTTCACGTACAGAAGCGGGTCGTCGTGTAGACGATATGTTTCCAAGTCTGCGTGGACACACAGATCTGTGCTACTCAGATTTAAACATCAAAGAATTAAAAAAATGTGATGTGGTGTTCTTTGCTACACCCCACGGTGTTGCAATGCAACATGCTGCAGAGCTTGTAGCAGCCAATACCAAGGTGGTCGATTTAGCAGCAGACTTTCGTTTGCAAGACTTATCACAGTTTGAAAAGTGGTATGGTATGCAACATGCTTGTCCTGAGATTTTGAAAGACTCAGTTTATGGTTTGTCTGAACTCAACCGTGAGCAAATTAAACAAGCACAGGTGATCGGTAACCCGGGTTGTTATCCGACTACTGTGCAACTTGGTTTAGCGCCACTATTTAAACAAACTGAAGCTTTAGTGAAACCTGAAAGCATTATCATTGATGCAAAATCAGGCGTATCTGGTGCAGGTCGTAAAGCCAGTCTAGGTATGATTTATTCTGAAAATGCAGACAACTTCAAGGCGTATGGTGTAGCAGGACATCGCCATCACCCAGAAATTGTAGAAGCACTGGAAAATATTTCAGGTCAAAAAGATGTGTTTAATCACATTATATTTGTACCGCATTTGGTCCCTATGATTCGCGGTATGCTCAGCACTATCTATGTCGATTTAACTGATGCAGGTGATGCAGCAGATTTACAAAGTCTATATGAGCAGTTTTATGCAAATGAACATTTTGTAGATGTTATGCCTGCCAATAGTTCACCAGAAACGCGTTCAGTACGTGGCGCTAACCAGTTGCGTATCGCATTGTATAAGCCACAACCGAAAAAATTAGTACTTTTGGTGGCACAAGATAACTTGGTGAAAGGTGCAGCAGGGCAAGCAGTACAAAATATGAACCTCATGTTTGGTTTTGCAGAACATGCAGGACTTGAGGTGATTGGTTTATTACCATAAGAACACGTTTTTCAACTTCACACACATTTAGATTTCGATTTAAATGTGTGTTTTGAATGAATCAAAACAAGAGATGACGATGCATAACACCGATACAGAAACCACGTCTCAGTCGAATTCAAGCATGACACCCTCATCTACACCGCCAGAAAAAAAGCCATTTCTTGAAAGCAATGCGCCTTTGGCAATTGGTGCTGCCATTTTAATTTTAGGTAGTGGCTTTTTGGGCTATTCAGTCGGGCATCGTCAGGGCTTAACTGTGGTTGGTTACGATGCCGATGCAGAACAACTGGTTGAAGTGGTGCAAGAACAAAAAACGCGTTTGGAAAGTCTGAATAAGAGCTTAAACGTTGCGATTCAAGAACGTGATGTTGCGGTCAGTAATTCTAATGACTTGTATCAAGCTTTCACTCAAGCGACTGAAGATAAGCAACGTACTGAAGGCATGAGCGCGATTTATCGTGAAGTCTTGCGCCAACGTGGTGGCTTAAGCCTGACTGTGCAAAATCTTGGGGTAAAACCATTACCAGACAATGCTTATGAATATCAGATCGATTTGGTGCAAGTGAGTCCTAGCAAGCGACGTGCAAGCGGTACGGTAGAACTGCGTTTAATTCAAGGCACAGAAGTGCTGGTTGTTCCGATGGAAGATAGCAATTTTAATTTTGATAATTATGAGCGTTTAACAGGGCGCTGGAGCATGCCTAAAGGCTTTAATCCAGACTTTATTGAAGTCCGTTTAAATGGCGCAACTCCTGTGATTAAACGCTTCAGTTGGAGCAAAGGTAAAGCCGTGGAAGCCGATTCAGCATTTATTTCTGAAATTCCACAAGCAGAAGCCAGTGCTCAATAATGTGTGATATATAAACCTTATGCGAAGCCAAAAACGATCAATTTGTTTAAATGAAATTAAAACCACGTTTCACCAATCTGGCTATGTCGATTGGCATTTAACCCCGCGTTTAAGTGTGGATGATGCGGGGCATGAAGACGACGGCGATATTGCGTTACAAACAGCACCGCCTCAATTAAAGCGTCCACCTTTGTATGCTGTCGTTTTAATGAACGATGACTACACCCCAATGGACTTTGTAATTGAAATTTTACAACAATACTTTGCAATGAATCTTGACCAAGCGACTCAAGTAATGCTAACTGTACATTATGAAGGAAAGGGTATCGCAGGGGTCTATCCGCGGGACATTGCGGAAACGAAAGCGAACCAAGTCAATAATTACGCTCGATCACAAGGTCATCCATTGCTTTGTCAGATTGAGCCTAAAGATTAAGGGGGTTACATGCTCAGTCGTCAATTAGAAGTATCACTACGTTTGGCTGTTAGCATGGCTCGTCAGAAGAGACATGAGTTTCTAACGGTTGAACATTTATTATTGGCTTTATTAGATAATGACTCTGCTGTAAATGCACTCAAGGCATGTGGTGCAGATGTTATTGTACTGCGTAAAGAACTAGAAGAATATGTAGAACAACATACCCCTAAACTTGCTGAAAATAATGATCAAGCCCCGCATCCAACAGAAAGTTTTGACCGAATTTTGCAACGTGGCATTTTCCATGTGCAATCGAGCGGTGGTGACCGTACTGTAGAAGGCGCCGATATTTTAGTAGCGATGTACTCAGAACGTGATTCTTTTGCGGTCTATTTACTTAAGCGCCATCAAATCAACCGTTTAACTTTGACGCAATACTTATCGCACGGTACACGTAAAGACGAAACGCAAGCGGAAGAAGAGGTTGAAGAGTTAGATGGGGAAGGTTCAAGTTCTGCCAACGCAGGCCCGCTAGAACTTTACACGCTAAATTTGAATACCGAGGCACAAAAGGGAAAAACCGATCCATTAATTGGTCGTGAAAAAGAAATTGAGCGTGCTGCACAAATTCTGTGCCGTCGTCGTAAGAATAACCCATTGTTAGTGGGCGATCCTGGCGTGGGTAAAACTTCTATTGCCGAAGGTTTGGCATGGTTGATTGTTAATGGTAAAGCGCCAAAGCCACTCGAAAATGCCGAAGTATATAGTTTAGATATTGGTGCGTTGGTCGCGGGTACCAAATACCGTGGTGACTTTGAAAAGCGTTTAAAACAACTATTAAATGCCTTAAAAAAGAAACCTGATGCAATTTTATTTATCGATGAAATCCACATGATTATTGGTGCAGGCTCGAGCATGGGCAGCACTATGGATGCGTCAAACTTAATCAAACCTGCGTTGGCAAATGGCACTCTACGCTGTATTGGCTCGACTACATTCCAAGAATATCGTCAGGTATTTGAAAAAGATCATGCGCTGTCACGCCGTTTCCAAAAAATTGATGTCAATGAACCTTCAATTTCAGAAACGGTTGATATTTTACGTGGTTTAAAATCGAAATTTGAAGAATTTCACCATGTAAAATATGACGATAAAGCCTTGGTGTTTGCGGTAGAGCTATCGGCCAAATTTATCAATGACCGTTTCTTGCCAGACAAAGCCATTGATGTGATTGATGAAGCGGGTGCACAGCGCCGTTTAAGAGCCGAGCAGGATGACACCTTAATCACAGTTGAAAACATTGAAGATATCGTGTCGAAAATTGCACGTATCCCACCTAAAACTGTATCTAAAGATGACAAGACTGTACTTGAACATCTTGAACGTGATTTAAAACGTGTGGTATTTGGGCAAGATGAAGCCATTGAAGCTTTGGCATCTGCAATTAAACTGTCACGCGCTGGCTTAAAAACACCAGACAAACCAGTCGGCAGCTTCGTTTTTGCAGGCCCTACAGGCGTGGGTAAAACTGAAGTGACCAAGCAGTTGGCCAAATTGTTAGGTGTGGAATTAGTACGCTTTGATATGTCTGAATATATGGAGCGTCATGCGGTTTCACGTTTAATTGGTGCGCCTCCGGGTTATGTCGGTTTTGATCAGGGCGGCTTACTTACCGATGCGATTCATAAAAACCCGCATTGTGTGTTGTTGCTAGATGAGATTGAAAAAGCACATCCTGACGTATTTAACTTATTGCTGCAAATTATGGATCACGGCTCATTGACCGACAATAATGGTCGTAAATCAGACTTCCGTAATGTGATTTTGGTTCTAACCACCAATATTGGTGCGGAAAGTATTTCCCGCGTGAGTATTGGTTTCATGGATCAAGACAACAGTAATGATAACCAGGAAGCAATGAAAAAAGCCTTCTCGCCAGAATTCCGTAACCGTTTAGATGGTGTGATTCAATTTAAGGCTCTACCTACTACCGTGATTGAAAATGTAGTAGATAAGTTCTTGACTGAATTACAAGCTCAATTGGATGATAAAAAAGTCATTCTTGAGGTTGATCAAGATGCGCGTGAATGGATGGCTGAGCATGGATATGATCGCCTGATGGGCGCCCGTCCAATGCAACGCCTGATTCAGGAACACTTGAAAAAGCCATTGGCAGAAATGATTCTGTTCGGTGAACTTGCTGAACAGGGTGGTAATGTCGCTGTTTCTGTGAAGAAAGAGAATGGTAAAGCGGTTGGTTTGAAACTTGAAGTATTTGAAGATCAAACGGCTGAACCAGCTTAATCAATCCCTATTTGAATTTTGAAAATAACCCATGCTCAACATGGGTTATTTTTTATGAATTCGCAGATGCGTGAACTTAAATCGTTACTGCTAAAAGAGAGACCACACAGGATTTATGGATTTTCAGATCACTAAAATTGCCAGCACAACGTTCTTGTTTTTTGTTACGGCAGTTATGGAAATATTGGGTTGTTATTTTCCTTATTTAATTTTAAATCAAGGGAAATCGCAGTGGTTATGGGTGCCAACAGTTTTGGCTTTAGCGGCCTTTGTATGGTTATTGACTTTACATCCTGCGGCATCGGGGCGAATTTATGCTGCTTATGGTGGCATTTATATTTGTACAGCCTTGATTTGGTTAAAGTATGTAGATCAGGTCAATTTAACACGTTGGGATATGTTCGGTGGAATGGTAGTGGTTTTGGGTGCATTGATCATTATTTTACAACCTCAAGGTTTAATACGTTAGGTTATATTTGGGTTTACGCATTAAACCTTAGGCATTAAATCTTAAAGCTGAGGTTGTTTTAGTTTTAAATACAGTTCAGTCTGCTTTAAATTGGCACTCGCTATTTGCCAATTGCACATTAAATTGTGTTTTTTCTGCGCTCAGTTGTAAGTTCAATACATAGGGATTTACCCGTTGGAACTGATGTTCAAAAATAGATTCACAATTATGTATTAAGTTTTGTTTAATCATATTTTTGACATTGTTATAACCCGTACTTTCTACAAACTGCGTGAAGTCAGGTGAAATAATCATGCCACGAATGTTAATTTGCTTGTCTGTAGTTGTACTTTGTTCAATCACTGTATTTTGATCGACTTGATAAGGCATTGTACGAGAGTCTTCGTCGCTAATGACATCTAAAATTTCATTTAAAGCGACGATATTTTGAATTTTATAATCTGCACTTAGAATCTTTTGTTGGACTAAATATTGATCTAATTCACTGGCTTTGGCATAGAGTGAAGCACTCGCGATCAGTGTAGTAGTGCACAGCGTAATTGTGGCAAGTGTTTTATCAATCATATTATTCATCTAAGCTCTTTTTGAAATTTTAGAAAAATAGACCATAACTCAAGATTATAGCGAGCCAAATAAAAAACAGCACCTTTTGGTGCTGTTTGTAACAAAACTCATCAAAGTTTTGCGAATATTTAAGACGGGTTTTAAAGCTTAGTCTTTTTTAAGATTTTCGTTCAATAAAAACTCTATCAATGCTTTTTGAGCATGTAAACGGTTTTCCGCCTCATCCCATACTACAGCGTTTTTATGATCGAGCATATTTTCAGAAATTTCTTCACCACGGTGCGCAGGTAAGCAGTGCATAAATAAACAATCAGGATGTGCTAAATCCATCAAGCGTTCATTCACTTGATAATCTGCAAACGCTTTTTCACGGATTTTTTGTTCTTCTTCCTGTCCCATACTTGCCCAAACATCGGTCACAATCAGGTCAGCATTGACTGCGGCATCTTCAGCAGAGTCTACTAATTCTACACAGTGTGCAAATTCAGACAGGAAACGTTGTTCAGGTTCATAGCCTTTAGGCGTTGCAATTTTTAAATTAAAGCCCCACATGTGCGCAGCTTCAATATAAGAGTTACACATGTTGTTGCCATCACCAATCCAAGCCACGGTTTTACCTTCAATTGAACCGCGATGCTCAACATAGGTTTGCATGTCTGCAAGGAGTTGGCAAGGGTGGTGATCGTCCGTTAAAGCATTGATCACTGGAACTTTTGAATAAGATGCAAAACGTTCTACAATGTCATGTCCGAAAGTACGAATCATCACAATATCAAGCATGCTTGAAATGACACGTGCAGAATCTTCAATCGGTTCACCACGGCCTAACTGTGTGTCACGTGATGATAGGAAAATTGCGCTGCCACCAAACTGACTCATACCTGCTTCAAACGATACACGAGTTCGGGTACTAGATTTTTCAAAAATCATTCCCAAGACTTTGCCCACAAAGGGTTGGAAAACTTCATTGTTATGCTGTTTACGCTTAAGCTCAATGGCGCGTTGCAAAATTTGATTCAGTTCTAAAGTCGATAAATCGCGTAATGTTAGAAAGTGACGTAGAGCCATTCGTTACTCCACAATAATTGCTGAATGAGAAAAACAACAATTAGTTGTTGATTGGTTAAGTGAAAAAGGGAATCGGCTAATATACTATAGGATGAAGAAATTGCAAAAAAACTAGACTTTTTGATGGGCGTCTAGAAAGCGATCTACACAATAACTTACATAATTGATTGTTTCTTGTTCAGTTTCTTGTTTTGGAATGCCCATAATAATGCGCCATTCTAAATTTCTTAAAATCCCAAAATACAATTGTGCCGAATAAACAGGGTGTTCGCAGCGAATGAGCCCTTGTTGGCTGGCATGCTCTAGCACTTTGGCAATGCACAATTGTACGTGCAGAGGGCCGCGCTCATGAATATGCAAGGCAATGTCAGGGTTGCGCTGACTTTGCTCTAAAACTAAACGCATAAAAGCTGCATTTTCAGGCGCTAGTATATGATGATAAAAATTCAGCAAGGTCTGAATTAAATAACCACGTAAATTGGAATCTATTTGTTCAAAAGGGATGTGAATATCCTGAAAAAACTTGTCACGGCGATAATCACAAATCGCTTTAAACAAGCCTTCTTTATTGCCAAAGTATTTATAAATAGAAGCTTTAGAACCGCCAGCATGTTGCACAATATCATCTAAAGATACGGCATCGTAGCCACGTTCTAAAAACAGATCAGTTGCACTGACGAGCAGCGCCACACATCGCTCATGTCCACGCTTTGTAGGAGGGACATCTTTACCGAAAGGGGTTAAATGAGCGATATCTTGCATATTGGATAATATTTCAGCAAATGATCAAAGGGAGAGATTGTTATTATAGCAAATTTATGCACAGCGTGCTGTGTCGAAGTGTACAGGCAGCGTGCTTGAATTCAGAAAAAATAGAAATACACTCAAAATAAGCAAATTTTGCTTATTTAGTATGCAAAAAAGCTATGTTTATTAAATTTAAATAATAAGCAATATCACGAAAATTTATTGTGCAATAAAATTTCGAATTATTTGACTAAAGTTTTAGAGCATAGATTCTAAAAAGTCATGGCGCAGCGTTGCATTCCCGATATACTCAAACCTCGAAAAATATAGTAAGAAAAGCGGAAAGGAAGATGACAGAACAAACATCTGCGGGCTTAAGATTCAGACAAGCTTTAGAAGTGGAAAAGCCATTACAAATTATCGGCACGGTAAATGCTTATGCTGCAATGATGGCAAAGCAGGTTGGCTATAAAGCCATTTATTTATCTGGCGCAGGTGTCGCCAATTACTCTTACGGTTTACCTGACTTGGGCATGACCAGTTTAGACAACGTCTTGGAAGATGTGCGTCGTATTACTGAGCGTGTAGATACTCCATTATTGGTGGATATTGATACTGGTTGGGGTGGTGCATTCAATATTGCCCGCAGTATTAAACAAATGATTGCTGCGGGTGCTGCTGCAGTTCATATTGAAGATCAGGTTGCACAAAAACGTTGTGGACATCGACCAAACAAAGAAATTGTAACTCAACAAGAAATGGTTGATCGTATTAAAGCGGCTGTTGATGCGAAAACCGATTCAAACTTTGTAGTCATGGCGCGTACTGATGCCTTGCAAAAAGAAGGTTTGCAGGCAGTTATTGACCGTGCTTGCGCATGTGTGGAAGCAGGTGCCGATGCGATCTTTGCTGAAGCAATGACTGACATTACCATGTACAAAACCGTCTGTGATGCAGTCGGTGTCCCTGTACTGGCGAACATTACCGAGTTTGGTGATACCCCTTATTACACCACTGAAGAATTGGCCGAGCAGGGCGTTCGCATGGTGTTGTATCCACTTTCAGCAACTCGTGCCATGCAAAAAGCAGCCCTTGAGGTGATGCAATCCATCCGTAAAGATGGCACGCAAGTGAATGTCTTAGACAAAATGCAGCAACGTAAAGAACTATACGAATTCCTTGATTATCATACTTTTGAAAACACATTAGATAAGCTGTTCAAACAGGAGAATTAAAAAAATGGCTGAAGGAAAAGTTCTCACAGGCGCAGGATTGCGTGGACAAGTGGCAGGTAAAACTTCACTTTCTACTGTAGGTAAAAGTGGCGCAGGCTTAACTTACCGAGGTTATGATGTGCAGGATTTGGCAGAAAACTGTCAGTTTGAAGAAGTTGCATTCCTGATTTTCTTTGGTGAATTGCCGACTTCAGAGCAATTGGCTGCCTATAAAGCAAAATTGAAATCTTTACGCGCATTGCCTCAAGCATTGAAAGAAGTACTAGAGCGTATTCCTGCAGATTCACACCCAATGGATGTGATGCGTACAGGTGTTTCAATGCTAGGTAACTTAGAAACCGAACAGTCATTTGAACAGCAACAAGATGTAGCAGACCGTATCTTGGCGACTTTGCCAGCTATTATTTGCTACTGGTATCGTTATAGTCACGATGGCGTCCGTATTGAAGAAAATACCGATGATGATTCAATTGGCGCACAATTCCTGCATTTATTGCGTGGTGAAAAACCAAATGAATTGCATGAACAAGTCATGAACGTGTCATTAATTTTGTATGCAGAGCATGAGTTTAACGCATCAACATTTACAGCACGTGTTTGCGCATCAACTTTGTCTGACATGCATTCATGTATTACAGGTGCGATAGGTTCATTGCGTGGCCCATTACATGGTGGCGCAAATGAAGCTGCTATGGAAATGATTGAAAACTGGACATCGCCAGAAGAAGCTGAACGCGAAATGTTAGGCAAGCTGGAACGTAAAGAAAAGATCATGGGCTTTGGTCACGCGATCTATAAAGACAATGATCCACGTAACGGCATCATCAAAATCTGGTCTGAGCGGTTAGCGCAAGAGGTAGGTGATACAGTTCTTTATCCTGTATCAGTGCGTTGTGAAGAAGTGATGTGGCGTGAGAAGAAATTATTCTGTAATGCTGACTTCTTCCATGCTTCTGCGTATCACTTTATGGGCATTGCGACCAAACTATTTACACCAATCTTCGTGATGAGCCGTGTAACAGGTTGGGCAGCACACGTAATGGAACAGCGTGCTGATAACCGTATTATCCGTCCAAGTGCAGAGTATACTGGTCCTGAATTGCGTAAAGTTGTACCAATTGCAGAGCGTTCAGCAGCTTAATTGGTTGTCTAAAAAGCTGTACCGTGCATGAACATCATGTGATGCAGCAGTTTAGGCTGAAGATAAGGTTTCATTGTTAAGCAATGGAACCTTATTTTTTTTGAGGTTTGGATGAGGGTAGTCAAAAATACAATGAGTAATTATTGAAGCGTTAGAGAATTAAAAAAGATCGGGCGTACGATAGCGCATTTTTAAATATTTGATCATAAAAGAAGGTTGTTGTATTTTGTTTCTTAAGGTTGTAAATGGTTGCATGATTGGCTAAAATTTATTCCATAATTAATATGAGGAAAAAGCAATGTCACATGTAGCAGTTAAAATCGACAGCGATATTGTTGAATCAGCAAAGATTTACGGGATGGCTGAAAGTAGAAGTGCAACTAAACAAATTGAGTACTGGGCTAAAATTGGAAAAATCGCACAAGACAATCCCGATTTAACTTTTCAAGATATAGCAGATTTGTTGCTTAGTATGGCGCATGTCAAAGCAGGGAATACAACACCATATAAATGAATATACAACAAACTCCCTTATTTGAACGGACAGTGAAAAAACTAACCAAGCAGCAGAAAAAAGATGTTGATAATGCCGTAATAACCGTTTGGAATAATCCTGATATCGGAGAAGCTAAAGTGGGGGATTTAGCAGGAGTATTTGTTTATAAATTTAAAATGGACAAACAGCTTGTGCTACTGGCTTACTCTGTGAGTGATGACGAAATCATGACACTCTATCTTTTAAAATTGGGCAGTCATGAGAATTTTGATAGAGACTTAAAAAGATAGGTTTACTTCAGGGTGCAGTACAAGTGTTTGTATCTTGCATTAGATCAATCAGGTCTTGAGCGACTAACAGAGTGAGCTGTTCTAGTCGTTGTAATGGATTGCCATCTAAAAAATATTGGTACTGAAAAGTTTGCTGCAGATATTGAATAGCGATAAAAAATGTCCCGACGGGTTTTTCAGGTGTGGCACTGCCACCTGGTTTGAGTAAGCCTGTGCATGCCACAATAAAATCTGCATGTTGAAATAGTTTTTTGCCTTGAACTGCCATGGCTTGTGTGACTTCTGCAGATTCAGCGGTATAGGTGGCAATTAAGTCACTATTCACATGCAAAATCTCACGTTTAATGCTTGGATCGTAACTGACTAGTCCACCAAGTAAAATATTCGCACCGCTATTTTTATAAATAGAAAACTGGCTACATAAGTAACCTGAGCTGGCACTTTCAATAAAAGCCACAGTCTGTTGGCGTTTTTCAAGTATGGCACAGCATTGTTTGATCATGATAAATCTACAAATGAATAGAGTAAGCTGCTCAACTATACTGAATTTTATCGAATTGTGTGAAAAAACATCAAAAAGTGAAATACTAAAATAAGAATGTTCACGATTTAACTGCCTATTTTCAGTATTCTAACAATAGACTATAGTTGATTCTTTTAAACTAGGAATTACCATGAACCGATTTAAAACCTCTTTTTTAGTTATTTCTTTGGGTCTTACTTTAACTGCCTGCGGCGGCAGCAGTGATGGTGCATCGAGCTCTACAGGGAATGGTGCATCGAGCTCTACAGGGAATGGTGCATCGAGCTCTACAGGGAATGGTACATCGAGCTCTACAGGGAATGGTACATCGAGCTCTACAGGGAACAGCGGCACCACACCAGATACTTCTACTGGTTCAGTATTAGAAAAATTGAATTCATCACAATCCTACAATATTATTTTTGACTACCCTAATTCTTCTGGTGCATCAAGACTTGATTCTGTAAAACAAAATGCCGATGGTATTATCACCGAATTTGGTGATTACAAAATTACAGGAGATATTGTTGCGAAAGAAATTGCTGGAAATAAAAACTTTACGATTGCTCGTGTAACCAAAGGAATTTTTAATTATGAAAAAAATGGGGAAATAAAATCAACAGATATTTCCAAATATAGCAATGCCTCTTATTTTTATTTTGCATTTACCCCAATCATTACTAAGCGTATTTCTGCCCAAACCAAACAAATTAACTGTACTGATGTTAATGCTACTCAAGCAAAAGTGACCAATAGTGGCCAATTTGAAAAATTTATTTCTCCATCCATTCATAATGGAAGTATTACCTTAAATCCTAACGGCAATATCGACGTTAAATTTACTGCAAAAAATGGCAGTGATGAAACTACCTTTGCTTCATCAATGAGATGGGTTGATTCATTCAATAACTATAGCAGCTATAACTTATTGGGTATCGTAGGACAACAAGGTGAATCAAATCAGATCGGTACATTTAACATAGCTGATAATGGATCAAATAGCCTAGTACTTGGTGCAATTTACCGTATGACTTTGAGCAATAATGGTAACTATCAAGGTGCTGTTTCTATGGTATGTAATTATTAATATAGCTTGATTGAAGTGTCATGCGCCTTAATCTTTATGTATTTTTTTAAATTTAAGACCTAGGCAGTGCCTAGGTTTTTTTTTATTTCGTATAACAGCCATTATGTTAAATGGAATAAAATATGCACGACATTTATAGTCGTTCTGCTTATATTTTATCCTTGTTATTTGGGATTAATTTTTTTAAATTAATTATTTATCTAAAGGCATTAAGTTGACAAAAATAACTAATCATGCGAAAAAGTTTTTTTAGTTAACAGATGTTCACACATGCCTCGAATTGTTTCTGTACCACTTAGTTTAGAACAGCGAGAACGACTCATTTTTCTGGCCAAGCATGCAAAACATTGGCGTGAAAGACAACGTGCCCAAACTATTCTCTGGCTTTCTGAAGGTAAAAGTGTTGCGGAAGTTGCCACTCTACAAGAACGTATCCCAGAAACCATAAGGCTACAACGCCGACGTTGGGAATTGTATGAGTTTGAATCGATTAAAGAAGGTCATCGCTCAGGTCGGCCCAATACATTGATCTCAGACTATCAGGCGAAAATCCTAGATTGGGTCAATACAAGTCCACTCAATGCAGAACAAATCCGAGTCAAACTACATGAAGAATACGAAGTGTCCGTGTCTGTTGAAACCATTCGTAAGTTTTTACGTGATTCAGGTATGGTCTTCAAGCGTACCCGTCATAGCTTGAAAAAAAAGAGATCCGATTGCATTTGAACAAGCAACACAGCAGATTGAAAAATTACGAGAGCAAGCGGCACGTGGTGAAATTATATTAGGTTATGTTGATGAAACAGGGTTTTCATCTACACCTGATAACCGCTATGCGTGGACAAAGATAGGTGATGTTCATGCGGTTGATGCAATAAGATTAAAACGAGTTAATGTCATGGGGTGTTTGCTTTCAACGGGGAAACTGGTGACAAGTTGTTTACAAGAGTCAGTTACAAGCACTTGGTTTTATGCCTATTTAACTGGAATAGCTCAACAAGTAAAACAGACTTATAACCTTCCATTGGTTCTTATTGTTGATAATGCCTCGATTCATAGAAGTAAAAAGATGGCTGATTACAGAGAGCTACTTAAAAGTAACATTTCGACGAATTTGTATTTTATTCCAGCTTATAGCCCTGAGTTAAATCGAATCGAGATGGTATGGAAGCAGATGAAATATTATTGGCGAGATTTTCAAGTCATGACAGCTGATAAAATAGAGCAATGAGTGGAGAGAGTATCAAACCAATTCGGAAAAGAATACATGTTTACTTTTTAATGACAGCTTATCGCTCAAAAGGTGGTTTTTTAAATTCAGTATTTATTTTAAAGCTCGCTTGTATAAATAAAAAGCATCATCCATATAATGAATATAACGATTTATCAATCATAAATAATATAAATGATGTTTTAAGTATAGATCAGCAAAAAATCTATTTTTTAAATTCAGTAATATTAATAGGCTGATCTTTGACTAACTCAAGTACTCCTTCACCACCTTTAAAGTGAATAGATACACCATCATCATTGCTCAGTAAAATACCGCTACCAGATACAGTACGTTTTAAATGATAAACTGTGTCTGAATTATCTACCATTTCTGCAGTTTCAAAATTATCTGAAGATTTTAATTCAATGGTTAAATCTTGTGGGCCATTAAAATAAATAACTTGTGTTTCTGCAGGTGCATTACTTTGTACTTTTTCTTGGCTCACTTCATTATTTGAATTTGAGTTACATCCCATTAAACCGAATGCAAGTAATGTTGCCCCTAAAATATATTTCATTTTTGTACCTTTTCTAAAAAATTGAAGCAAACTTATACTAATGACTTTAACTTTTGATAAAAAGATGGAATTACACTTTTATACTAAATTTTACTGAAAGTAATGAAGCTAAAGTTGACTAAATAAATCAGGAATTGTCTTCTTTAAAAATTAATGCAAAAAAATATAGCACTATATGTTTCTTTAAATAAAACCTACATACACTCACATTCCTTGATCTTGAATTATTGTATGTTCATGTCATCTTAATTTTTGAATTTCAGCTATGAGTAAAAATAAAATGTACGATGCTCAGGTTTTACAGCAACAATATGAGCAATGGCATGATTTACATCGACAGATGCGAGAAGCGCAGCAAAAATGGCAAGCTGCAGAAAAGCTCTGGCAAGAATTACAGGCCTATTATCAAAGTGAACAATGGCTTGAGGACTATGAAAATGCGCCTGAACTTAGCTGCCGCGAAGGGGAATATTCTATATTATCGCAAGATACGCTATGGAATGCTTTAGAAGAGCGTCGCCAACAGGCAATTGATTGGATGAAACTGAGTTTAAGTGTGATTGAGAATTAAACTTAATCCAAACTTACATCTAATTTATTTTGATCAATAAAACTATCATCACAGTTTTATTCAGTAAATTTACTGCATATTTAATCAGTTATGTTATTTTGAGTTGGTTTGAAGAAATTAAAAACGAGTATCAATATGAAAAAGTTATATAGTATTCTGACTGTTTTAAGCGTGGTAACTTTAGCTGCGTGTAGCAATCAGCCTATCAATGAACAAACTCAGGTGCCACAGACCATGCAAAATTGTGTCCCAGAATCTGCTGCGCAATTAGTCGGCAAAACAGGCTTGTCTGAAGCACAAATTAAAGCGCTTACCCGAGCTGAAATTGTGAGAATGGTTGCACCAGGGCAGCCTGTAACAATGGATTATCGTATGAATCGCGTCACTGTGGTGGTCGATCCGAAAACTAAAATTATTCTACAAGCGTCTTGCGGCTAAACAATTGTAATAAATCTTCTCAATATCACCCTGAAAATTTGATCTGATTTTCAGGGTTTTTTTTCGTTTTAATCAGTCAATGACTCAAAATTAAAGTACTACAGTGTTAATATATCGGTGTCTTAAAATTTTAGATCAGGTTAGATAATGCACTTATTTATGTGTTTGAAAAATCAAGGAAATATACGTTGAAGCAAGCCTTGAATATATCGACACGTTTAGGTGGATTCTACTTTTTCTACTATGCAATTGTTGGGACATTTTTGCCTTTTTGGAGCCTGTATTTAGAAGATCAGGGCTTTAATTATAAAGAAATTGGTGTTTTATCTTCTATTGCTATTTTAACGCGCTTTTTTGCACCTTTTATTTGGGGATGGATTGCCGATAAATCAGGCAAACGGATGCTTCTAGTACGCATCGCAACTTGGATGGAAGCCAGCATTTGGTTACTGATTTTTATTATTCCGAATAGTTTTCAGTCTGTTGCATTGCTCATGCTGATTTTTAGCTTTTTCCAAAACGCGATTTTGGCACAATTTGAAGGTGTGACTTTGTTTTGGTTGGGCGAGCAACGTGCGGAACTCTATGGCAAAGTGCGTAAATGGGGCTCTATAGGTTTTATTGTCGGGGTTTTTGGCATTGGTGCTATTTTGGAAATTATTCCTATTTCCATGTTACCTATGTTGCTCCTCTGCATTTCTTTACTGGCATTTCTATGGTCGTTCAGTATTCAAGAACCGAGCACCGCACCCATTGCACAAAAACAACTTGAACCCTTATTGCCTATTTTAAAGCGCCCAGTGGTCTATTCATTTTTTATTATTGAATTGATTTTGCTGTTTTCGCATGCCCCATTTTATAGTTTCTATAGTAATTTTTTAAGTCAGGCAGGCTTTAGCACAAGTCAGATTGGCTTATTGTGGTCTGTTGGAGTGATTGCTGAAATTATTATGTTTGCCTACGCAAGTTTGTTTTTAAAGCGTTGGTCTTGGCGTTCACTGGTTGTTGTATGTTTAATTTTGACAGGCTTACGTTGGGTAATTGTCGGTTTATTTCCATCCATATTTTTTGCGCAATTTTTTGCACAAAGTGTTCATGCTTTTAGTTTTGGCTTATTTCATATCATTGCCATGCGGGTGATTTTTCAAAACTTTTCAGCAGGACAGCAAGGTCGTGGGCAAGCACTTTACAGTACCATGTGGGGTTTAGGTGTCGCACTGGGGAGTATTTTGGCAGGGTATTATTGGGATATTGTTTCAGGCGAATGGATTTTTATTTTTGCAGGATTATCTACACTGCTTGGTCTATGTTTTATTTGGGGATTGCCAAAGCAATTAGAATCGCAGTTAATGTCGAGCGATATGAAAGCCTAGATTGGTGATTTTGCAGTGATACCGTTCTTTTATCAAAAATAGAAGCAAGCAAAGTTGGATGGGTATAGTTTGCTTGCTTCTTACTAATTGATTGCTACATCAAATACGTATTTTAGCGTATTGATGCCACCACGGTTGAGCCGCTTCAAGTTGAGCCGCCAGTTGTAAAAGTAGATCTTCACGTGCAAAAGGCGCGACAAACTGTGAACCCAATGGTAAATTATCTTTATTCCAATATAACGGAACAGACATTGCAGGCAGCCCTGTAATATTCGCGAGTTGAGTAAACGGTACCCATTTTAGGTTTTCTTTGACAATGCGATCGACCAATTTACCTTGCGCTAACCAATGTGCTTTACCCGCATGCACTAGTGTTTTTAAAATTGGTTTTTGCCATGCAGGAGTTTTCACTTCGCCATTTTTCGGTGCAACTGAGGCAGTTGCAGGGATGAGGTATAAGTCATAACGCTCAAAAAATTCATTCATTTGCGCAACGTATACCCCCCAATTATTCAAATTGCGAATGTAATCTACTGACGTGGTTTTTGCGCCAAAGGCAGCCAAAGCCAAAGAATCTAGCTCAAAATTATCGGAATGATTTGGTAGGCGAGTTTGAATTTCAGCAATTAAATAAGCAAATTGGCTAAACCATGTGGTAATGAAATCTTTGGCCAATTGCATGCCATCAATAGTAGGACGGTCTTCAACAACTTCATGCCCTAAAGATTCTAAAAGCTGTACGGTTTTTTGAATGGCATTGATAGCATCTTGTGAAACAGCTGTACCAATTGGAGATTGGGTAGAATACGCGATTCTTAATTTTTTTGGTGCTTGCTGAATTACATCTAAATAACTGCGTTCAGGAGCTTCAATTTTGAAAAGTGAATGACCATCTGCACCATGTGTTGCGTCGAGCATTGCTGCGCTGTCACGTACACTTTTACTTAAAATATGTTGCATCGCTGCACCATGCATAGCTTCACTGAGTTGCGGCCCCCATGGTGTGCGTCCACGACTGGGCTTTAAACCAAACAAACCACAGTAAGATGCAGGAATACGAATAGAACCACCGCCATCACTTGCCCCTGCAATTGGGACAATACCTGCCGCAACTGCAGACGCAGAGCCACCTGAAGAACCACCGCTATTATGTTTCAAATTCCAAGGGTTTTTACATGCACCCCAAGCATCTGGCTCAGTAATGCCTTTAATCCCAAATTCAGGCGTATTGGTACGTCCAAAGGTAACAATGCCGCTATTTTCCCAACGATTTACAATTTCTGCATTTTGTTCTGCAAGATGATGCGCACGTTTTAAACCCTGACAGCCAAATGAAGTTGGATAGCCTGCATATTGTTGAAATAAGTCTTTGACTAAAAAGGGCACACCTGCAAATGGACCTGTTAATTGTGTTTGTGTGCGTTGACGTGCATGTTCATGCATAGGAATAATAATGGCATTTAATTGAGGATTCGTTTGTTCGGCACGTTGTAATGCAATATCTAATAATTCAGAAGCTTGAATATCCTTTTTGGCAACCAACTCTGCCAAGCCTAAAGCATCATATTGGAGGTATTCTGCAAGTTTCATTTCAATCCTGAAAATCTTTATTGTCAAATTTATGTTGTATGCTATTTTTGTTTAAGAAGCAAGAATGACCCGATTACGACCTTGCATCTTTGCCTGATATAGCGCCTGATCTGCTTGAATAATTAATTCTTGTAAAGGGAGATTGGTTGGCAAGTGTGTATGTAACACGCCCATGCTTACTGTAAAATGAATGGGTTCAAGGTTTTCTAAATGTAATGATTGATGTTCAATACACATACGAATACGTTCCGCAATACGTTGAGTTTCATTTAAGTTAATATTGTTTAGTAAAATAATGAATTCCTCACCGCCAATACGACAAAATAAATCATGATTACGTAAATTGCCTTTAACGATGTTAGAGAGATGTTGTAGAGCACAGTCACCCACATAATGTCCATATTGATCATTCAATTTTTTAAAATCGTCGATATCTAACATAATTAAAGACAATGAATGATTGTCTTTGTGCTTTAAAGCTTTTTCACTTAACTGGGTAAAACTGCGGCGGTTTAGTGTTTCAGTTAAACTGTCATGATTTGCCAGATACAATACTTCTCTATACAACTGATTTCGGTTTTGGTTAATCACACATAAAATTAACGTGGCAAGACCTAAAATAATTAAACCCACACGAATAGAAATAATGTTGATTAAATAACTCGAATTCACTTGATCTATAAACAAGCCTGTGACGCTATGATACAGAGTTAAACAGACCAAGCTATTGATCAGTGCCAAATTAAAAAGTTGATAGCTGGCAGCTGCCCAAATTAATGCAGCCAATGGATACAACAATGCACCTGGTCCATAAAAAATATGGGTGCAGGCGATAGAGATCAGCAATGCAAAAAAAGGCAAGATATCCTGAATTTGAGTTTCTTTAGCATATTGATTATTTATAAGTTTTTTGAATTTAGACCAGCGTGGGGCAGCCAAAATTAAAGGTAAGACAATTACCGCATTTAAAATTTCACCAGACCACCAAGTAAAAAAATCAATCCAACGATTTTCTGCCAACATAAAGGTGTGCGGCAAATTTGGCAGCAGAAGAATGGCAAATAAAGCCCCAAAGAAACAGCCTAAAGTTACAACAATAATATGTGGATATAGCTCTGACACATTATTATTGCTCGCTGGAAGTTTAGCGCGGGCATAATTAAAGAAAAACAACCCACTAAAAACAGCTACAAAGTTGGAAAGCGTTAAACCTAGCGTCATCAGGAAAGTATTGCCTGTGACCAAATCGGCGCCCATATAGCCAAAAAACGCACCCATAATTCCACCAAAACTTTTTAAAGATGGAAAGCAAATGAGTAGACCCAACAAGAGGGCGTTGCTTGGCCAAAAAAAAAAGTAGCTAAGCGGGCGAGTAAAAATACCCAATAAACAAGCAAAAAATACCACAACGGCTAGCAGCCCAAAGGCAAATATTTGCTTTTGAGCCGAAGATATAGTTTGTGGTATGCTAAAGTTTTGCAAGTATTAAACTCACTTTTGCAATGGGTTGATAATTAAGAAAAAAACTTGAATGAGTGTGACGTTCACAACAGAAAGGTGATCATATCAAATAACCATTACCTACAAAGTCGATTAAATGTAAACTAAGTCACACTTTCGTTAAATAAAATTGTTGTGTTATGTTTATGCTTGCAGATTTGGATTAAAAATATGCTAAGTTGTCTAAACGGTTTATATCTTTAAATAAATGTATGAAAAAAATATATCTAACCACAGTTTTGAGCTTATGTTCTGTCTGCGCGATTGCGAATGAAAATACAACAATAGATTCAGCCAAGTTAACGCCAGTAGCAGCAGAAACGACCAATAAATTTCGTGTGGTGACCCGTCCAGAAATTGTGGGGCTGTGGGGCATGCAAATCCCCAATAATCGTAAATGTATTGAATATTACAACTTTAAAAGTAATAGCGATGTGGTGATTAAAAGCGGTCAAGAATGGTCTGCGGGTGTATATGATTATCAACCTTCACAAGACCCTGTAAATTCGTTACCGGCTTTAATTTTGCAAGTTAAATATGACAATAATGAAGTGGATTGTTCTGGTTATCAGGAAGACCAAACAGGGGATATTTCACAATATTTTGTAAAATGGAAAAATGCACATACCATTAATTTCTGCAGTAATGAAAAAGCAGAACAATGTTTTGCGACGTTGTACCGCGTCCTGCCTTAAACTTTTCATTATTTGGTCTATTAGAGATCTTTTATAAACTCATATCCCTCATCCTCTAGCGAGTGTATTGATCATCTAGAGCGTTAAAGCACAAAAGTAGTGAATTTCAATATTTCATCAGACGCATTATTGATGATCATTTTTGGAATCCAGAATCAATTAACAAGAGCGACACATTTTAGTGAGTTGAAAAGTTAGGTGAACTCTTAGAATTATTAGACTTTTTCAACCGGCAATGACCTTATTACATAAATTTGGAGCAAGCTGTGATTTAAAGGTTTGAGGAAATTTAAATATAATTAACCTGAGTTCGATGAAATCCATTTAGCCTTTTAGCATATTTTGGAAAGTTGGCTTATTGGGATTCAAACAATAAGCCACTACAGCAGCCATGATATTCACCATGAAGTTATTTACCGAACGATGACGTGAATGTTCAAGTTGATGTAAATTTTTTAATTGATCATTCACTGTTTCGATCAATCCTCTTCTGCAAAGCAATTGTTTTTCTTCTTCTGTTTGGATAGGTTTGTTTTTCATATTTCGACGTGATGGGGTCAATATTTTCAGTCCTCTTGCTGCTAAAGCTTCGGCTTTGGCTTTGCTCAAATAGCCTTTGTCTCCGAGTAGGATCCCTTTTAAATCTTGAGTTAAAGAGTCCAATAGAGCAACATCATGAACATTTCCAGATGTCAGTTTGAGTTTAATAATTTCCCCCAAATTATTGATAACCAAATGTAATTTAAAACCATAAAACCACCCCGTACTACTTTTTCCTCGACCAGCCAAACCTTTAAATACACGATGTCTTTTAATCCGAAGATTATGGCAAACCACCAATTTAGTGGAGTCAATGATACTGATTCCCGTATCTTTTCCTTTCACTTGATGGAAGAAACTACTCAGCGCTTGCAAACAACGGGGCATGATTTCAATAAATCGGTTGTAGCTAAGCAGTTTAGGAAAAGCAGATTTCCAGAATGGAACGATCATTTGGCAATAAAAATATTTAAAGAATCTAAACCCAGATTGATGAAATAAAATGACAATGGTCATTGCTTCAGACAAGCTTAAAGCTGACTTTTTCAACCTAGTTTTTTGATCAGAAATTAAAGCTTTCTCTAAAGATTCATTAAATTTTTTGCAGAAATCATCCAAAATACAAAATAATTCGGTAATATGATCCATTGAAAAGCCTTGTTTTATAACATTTTGTCTTGAGAACCAATATGTTACAAATACAGGGCTTTTTTTCTACTCTTTTTTTATATCGAACTCAGGTTAATTAAAACATAGTGTTAGATATTTGTTTCAACAAAGCTCTTACAAATAAGACTTTATTTTCTCTTATTCATATACGAGTGTACGAGTGCATTTTAATTTAATGAAAATTTTATCGTCTTGCTGAAAATAAAAACGGCTACTGAGCCATGCAAGCATTTTGCGACACATGGCTCAGCAATAAATCCGTAATTATGCCTCGTCAATTTCTACAGGATTTAGACTTTTGGCAGAACTTGCTTTAAATGGTGCGCCAATTTGCTTTAAATCTGAACCCGATGGGGCTTGATACACTTTTAAGCCAAACTCAGGAATAATTGCCAGCAAATGATCAAAAATATCGGATTGAATACTTTCATATTCTTTCCATGCAGTGGTTTTGGTAAAAGCATAAATTTCTAGCGGTAAACCTTCACTGCTCGGCTGTAGTTGGCGAATAATCAATGACTGAGATTCATTAATACCTGGATGTTGTTTCAGATAAAACTCAACATAGGCGCGGAAAGTCCCTAAATTGGTTAAACGGCGATAGTTGTATTGAGATTGGTTTGCTAACTGTTGATTAAACTGTTCAATTTCTTCATTTTTACTATGCAAATATTGATCCAATAACAAGAATTCTTTCAGTTTGCTTTGTTCTTGTTCAGTCATAAAGTGCACAGAACTTTGATCAATTAAAATGGCACGTTTAATACGTCGGGCACCTGCTTCCTGCATGCCACGCCAGTTTTTAAAGGTATCGGTAATGAGTTTATTGGTAGGAATGGTGGTTAGAGTTTTATCCCAGTTTTGTACGGTAACAGTATGTAATGACATATCAATGACATCGCCATCGGCATTTAATGACGGCATTTCAATCCAGTCACCAATCCGTACCATATCGTAGGAAGAAATTTGTACTGAAGCCACCAAAGATAAAATGGTATTTTGGAAAACCAACATCAAGACAGCAGCCATTGCACCAAAACCCGCGAGTAAGGTAAACACATCTTTTTTCAGGAAAGTGCCTAAAATCATGAGGGCACACACCACATAAATAATGAGTTTAACTAACTGCAAATAGCCCTTAATTGGCTTATTGCGTGATTTAGGATTGCGTTGATAGAACAGGTTAAAAATATTTAAAAATTCAGAAATTGCTAAAGCAATGGTCAGGAATATAAAGGCTTGTGCAGCCATTTGCACAAAGCTTTCTACTTTATCTGATAAGTGCGGCACGGTGGTAATGCCATTCATAATCACGACAGCAGGGACAATATTGGAAATACGACGGATGACACTATGCTGTGAAATAATTTCGCTATTGGCAAAGGTCATTTTAGAAATGAGTTTACGAATACCACGCACCACAATTTGTTTGGCGATAAAGTTGGCTAAAATTGCCAGTAAAATCACAATACTGAGTGAGGTCAGCATTTCTAACCAAGGGTATTGGTTATACCATTCCTGAATATTTTGAATAAAATTAAATTCTTGCAAAAGATCCTCGCTTTAAGGTTACTGTTTTTCGTCTGCATGGCACTTAGAATCTTAGCCTGCAATCCACCTTAATTTTTCAGTGATGTTTGAAATTGCTAGATAGTGTATCGACTAAAGTTTAAATTTTAAGGCTGAGTAACTTTTTGCTACATTTTAATTATTTGTTTTTACTGTAAGTTTTCAATCAAGTTGCAGTCATAATAAAAAAGCCAGTACAGATACTGGCTTTGAATAGATACCTAGCATAAATACTTGCGTGGCCTACCACATCAAATCATCTGGAATCACATAGGCTGCATATGGATCTTCTTCATCTGTCGTTGCTTCATTTTTCTCGGCATTATTGACAATAATAAAGCCTTCCATTTTGCTATTAATACGTTCAGCCAAAGCTTTCGGTAGGAAGGCATAGCTGTCATTTTCTTTGGCAATCACCAAACTACCTGCCACGAGCGCATTGTAAATTTGTTGATTGATATACACTTTTTTAATTTTTCCGTCTAAAAATTGATAAGCAACTTCACCATCGGTATCACGAATTTTGTGCTGATGAATCATTTGCATAATTGCAGCTTTCAATTCTTTTTCCTGTAAAGCTGCTTTCTTTTCTTGCTCAATGGCTTGGTCTTTGGCCAG
The DNA here is from genome assembly GCF_021560715.1 of Acinetobacter sp. SCLZS86. Classification (NCBI taxonomy): domain Bacteria; kingdom Pseudomonadati; phylum Pseudomonadota; class Gammaproteobacteria; order Moraxellales; family Moraxellaceae; genus Acinetobacter; species Acinetobacter sp. SCLZS86. Next base: position 1,661,713 of record NZ_CP090864.1, on the reverse strand, counting down.
TTTTTCTTGCTGTGCCTGTGCAATTTTGGCTTTCACTTCAGCATCTTTACTTTCGCCTGTGCGCTGTTCGTGTACGGCTTGTTTAGACAGTTTTTTTGCCTTTTTATTATCGACTAAACCCGCTTTGAGCAATTGTGCCTGTAGTGCATTTTTAACCATGATAATTTCCAAAACTTAATGTTGAAGATGTCGATAGCGAAAATAAATAATCCAATACACCAAACTCAAGCTTAGGCTGAGTCCAGCAGGTACCAGAAAAGAATTCAGTTTAAATGTAGGATAAATGGCTGCAGCGAGCAATCCACCAACAAAGAAACCAAGTAAAATCAGTAAGTGCAAAACAATACGCTTTTTTTCGACTTGTAAGCCCCGCACTCGATAACCGAGAGCTAAGCCTAAATCGGTCAATACCCCAGATAAATGTGTGGTACGGATGATGGTACCTTTATAGTAGCTGACCATGGCATTTTGTATGCCCATGGCGACTGACGCCCAAAGCAGGGCATAACGTGGGAAATAAGGCAATAACACCCAGCAAATTAAAATAAATAATGCCACCAAACTCATGGGTAAACCATAACGGCGCCCTAAGCGAAAATTACTATTTCCTAAAATAACTCCGCTATAAAATGAACCGATGACATAGCACAAAATCACGAGAAACAAGAAAATCATCGCTTCTGGTTTCCAGTTGATTAGCGCCATCGCCAAGATACTGACGTTTCCAGTCATGTGTGAAACGGACTGATGTAATACGGTCACCAATCCGAGTACGTTAATAATTCCAGCGTTGACTGCCAGAAAAAAAGCACCAAATTGCACCCAAAGTGGTAAAGTTTGAAAAGGCATAGTCGATGATAGTGTAAGTTTCCTAACGCATTGTATCTTAACTCAAACCGCGGCCAACCGCAGTAGTAAATAGCACATCGGTAGATGAGTTGAGCGCAGTTTCTGTTGAATCTTGCAACACGCTAATGACCATACCAACCGCAACCACTTGCATGGCGATATCTGAAGAAATACCAAATAAGCCACACGCTACAGGAATGAGCAGTAATGAGCCGCCAGCAACACCCGAAGCACCGCAGGCAGATACCGTTGCAACTACAGATAAAATCAGCATGGTGCTAAAATCAACAGAAATCCCTAAAGTGTTTACTGCAGCTAAGGTTAAAACGGTGATGGTGACCGATGCGCCTGCCATGTTAATTACTGCGCCTAAAGGAATTGCAACACTCGCCGTTGATTCCTGTACACCTAAGCGCTTGGCTAAGTCTAAGTTGACAGGAATGTTGGCTGCAGAACTACGAGTAAAGAATGCGGTAATGCCACTTTCGCGTAAGCATTGAAAAACCAAAGGATAAGGATTGCTGCGGGTCACAAATGCCACCATGATTGGGTTGATGACCAGCGCAACAAAGAACATTGTCCCTAATAAAACTGCCAATAATTGAGCGTAATTAGCTAAGGTACTTAAGCCTGCATCGGCAAATGTCACGGCAACCAAGCCAAAAATTCCGAAAGGCGCAAAATTAATCACTAAGCGAATGACGCGATTGACTGCATTGGCAGCATCATTCAGCAGTGCTTTGGTGGACTCTGTAGCATGACGGAAAGCAACCCCTAAAGTCACAGCCCAAGCCAAAATACCAATAAAGTTGGCTTCGGCAATAGCAACTACAGGGTTGGCGACAAAACTAAGTAAAAGGTTTTTTAAAATTTCAGCAAGACTGCCTGGCGGGGTTAATTCTGTTTGTGTTGCAACATCTAAAAACAGTGTGCTTGGGAAAAGTGTACTTGCAATAACTGCACTGAGTGCAGCTAAGAACATACCAATCGCATACATCAGCATAATTGGTTTGATATAAGCATTGCTGCTTCCGATTTTAAAATTAGCAATCGACGCCATCACCAGAAGAAACACTAAAACTGGCGCAACAGACTTTAGAGCTTTAATAAATAAATCACCCAAAAGACTTAAATAAGGCGCAGATTCCGGGAATAAAATTGCAACAACCACGCCGAGTACAATTGCAATCATAATTCGGGAGACCAAGCTCAAACGCAAAAAAGCTGAAAACATACTAAAACAAGGTTAAAGAAAAGCGGCTATTCTATACTGAAATATCCATGGGCTTAAAAATAATTTTGATATAAAAGTTAAGTCTGTATTTTTAAAAGTGATATTTATCAAACTGTTTAAATTTCAGGAAGATAAAAGTACTCTTTGATTAAAAAGGATGTATATTGATTATCCAGTTATAAAGATTAAATTAAAGACCCATTTCTTGCTCTTTAAGTCAGTTCAGGCGCAAGTTCTTTCATGGCTAAATAATGTGACAAATAAACTTTTCCATTTAAATGCTGTAAAAGTTTTGAATGCTGTAATTTGTCCATTACAGGGCCTTTAATTTCTGAAAAATGCAGACAGATATTTAATTTTTTTAGTTCAAGATTTAAATCTTCCAGCATTTCGAGTGCGCTTAAATCAATACTGCTAATACTCGAACAATTCACCACAACATGCTTTAACTCAGGGTTTTGACTGACTTGATTAATAAAAAAGCCTTTTAAAGTATTGGCATTTAAAAAAGTTAGATTTTCGTCAATTCGCATAGAAAGCACATGTGGCGCGGTACGTACTTTATGTCGCTCAATATTACGAAAATGTTGTGTGCCTTCAAGTAAGCCAATTACTGCTATATGTGGTCGGCTAATACGCCACAACATTAGAATAAAGGTAGACACTATCCCAATAATTAAACCTGTCGAAATATCAATTAACACAACACTAAAGAACGTTACCCACATGGCCAGACCATCGGCTTTGGAATAACGCCAAGTTTCTATAAAAGATTGGAACTCGACCAGTTTCCAAATTGAAACAATAATGGTTGCAGCCAAAACGGCCAGTGGTAAGTCTTGGAAAAATCCCGTGAAGTATAAACTGACAATAACAATCAGGATGGAGGTGAATATACCTGCCATTTGTGTTTTTGCACCTGCGTCGGCATTGACAACGGTACGTGACAAACTCCCCGTGACGGGAAAAGAGGAGCTGACACCTGCACCAAGATTGGCTAATCCGAGTGCAATGAGTTCCTGATTGCTATTTAAGTGACTGCGTTGCTGTAAGGCAGTGGCTTGCGCAATAGACAGAGATTCTACAAAACTAATCATGGCAATCATGGCTGCGCCTGGCAGAAGTTGGAAAACGAGTTGTGTATTCCATTCAGGGAGTTGAATAGGCGGGAATCCTGAAGGAATTTCTCCTACTGTTTTAATGCCGATTTGTTGCAAATGCAGTGAATAAACCAAAGCAATTGAACCGATCACCAATACCAATGGCAAGGCTTTTAAGAGAAAACCACTACCTCGAACACGTTCACGAATGACATTACTGTTGATGATTTTAGGCGCATAAATTAGAAATAAAATGGCAGCAACACCCAAGAGCACGCTATAAAGATGGGTTTGTCCCACATATTGCCAAAAGCTGTGTAAGAATTCAGGTAAGTTATTGGCTTTAAGGGGGATGTCTAAAACAAATTTAAGCTGCCCAATCGCAATCATTAATGCAGAGGCAATAATGAAGCTTTTAATAACAGGATGGCTAATGAGTTGAATTAAAAAACCGAAACGAAAAACACCTAAAAGTAGTGAAATAATGCCGACCATCAGGGCAAGTAAACAGGCTGCTTGAATATAAGCGGCTGAACCAACTTCAAATAATGGATTGAGTGTCGCAAAGGTCATCATGGAAATAATGGCGACTGGGCCAATGGACAAGGTTGGGCTGCCACCAAACAAGGCGTACATGATCATGGGGATCACGCTCGCATATAAACCCATGACAGGAGGTAAACCTGCAAGCATGGCATAAGCCATCCCTTGAGGTACCAACATGGCTATGACGATAAACGCAGACAACAGGTCAGTTTTAAATGTTTCTGCATTGTATTTTCGCAGCCATTGCCAAGCAGGTAGTACACGTGCCAAACGTGAATTGAAATCTGACATACTGAAATCTAAATCATAAATTTAGATATATTATGAACAAAAAATGCTAAGAAGTCTTTGAAATAGCAGGAGAGTATTCAAGTTTTATGGTGATGCCTGATAATACAGGCATTATCATTTAGACCTGCGGGCAATAAAGTGCATAGAGGGTATTAAGTACCTGCACCATTTTGTCATCTTTAATTGAATAAAAAATTTGCTTGCCATCACGACGGGTATTCACTACATCACTTTTACGCAGCATCATTAATTGTTGCGATAACGTAGGCTGATGAATTTGGGTTAACTCTTCAATTTGAGAAACATTTAATTCTTGCTGAGATAAATGACAAAGAATTAAAAGGCGGTCAGTATTCGCCAAAGATTTTAAAATTCCAACAACGGTATCCGCAGATTCACGCATTGATGTGATTTCAAGCCCATCGTTCATTGTTTATTCTCTTAATTTACAGCTAACCCAATATATTAGGCGGGAGTGGAAGATAAATGATATAACATAAATCATTGGTTATATATGAGAATAATTATCATTTAAGAAAAGATATCAGCCCATCATAAATAATGGGCTGATATTCTAATCAAAAAATTGATCAAAATGTGGTTGAGTTACAATTAAACCTATTTTTTCACTTGTTCAAAATTTTTTAATTCTTTCTCACTAAATTCACTAGACGCAGTTAACAATTCCTGAATTTCTGGGTTGTACCAAGCAAAGTATTCTGACATTTTTGCACTAAACGTATCATCTAGGCTTATCTGCGTAGCATTGTGTTGTAAGATGCCTTGTTGATCTAAACTGCTAACAAAACTTTTTAAGGTTGCACTATCAAAATAATATGCAGACTTAAATTGTGCAGAATCTGCAGCGCGTTGTAATACGGTTTTTGCCATTTTTTCCAAAACTTTTAGATTTAAAGGAATGTGTGCGCTATAATGCAGCAAAAGTCCTTGAATCAATACGAAATTATTTATACTTGGTTTTGCCAGTTCAGCTAAGGCATAGAATTCATGCTGGGTAGCTGGGTTCGGCAGTAGTTGTTGATTTGTTTCTGTAACCCAGTTTTGTTGGATAAAGTACGCCACAATTTTTTCTATTTCTTGAGAAAGTTCTTGCGCCGTCCATGCCAAGAAAAACTCTTGTTTCAAATATGGATAAATCGCCTGCATTTTTTGAATTAATTCTGCGCATGATAACACTAAGTTTTGTTCATTAAACTGCTGCACAATTAATGCGACACACGCCGGTAAAATAAAGCAATGTAAAATATTATTGCTAAAATAGCTCAATAAGATTTTTTGGCTTTCAGCGACTCGAATCTGTTCTATATCATCTTGTTTAAAATGCTCAACTTGTTTAAGTTTTAGTGCATATTCAATAATTTCTTGTGGATTTAATTCCGTAATAATCATACGGGGGTCATAACACAATTGTTTGAGCAAACGTCGATATTGTTCAATTCGGGCGAGTAGCTCATCTTGTGTCAAGGCATGCTGATCGGCATTTAATAAAATCAGAGAGATGAGTGCAATTGGATTAATCACTACGGCTTTATTGATATTTTCCAAAATCGCATGCGCAGTATGATCTACCGTATGAATTACAGAGCTCGGTAGTTCGTCATTGATATTCAGTTTTACATCGTGTGCTTGGTTGGCAGTTAAAACATCATCTAAAAATACAGGTTCACCAAAGTTGACATAGACCTTACCAAAGACTTTTTCAATTTTACGGGCAGAGTTTAAAATGCCCCATAAAGATTCGGCTTCTTTGGGTTTGCCGTTCAATTCATTTAAATAAGATGTACCCTCAATCAGTTTTTCATAACCAAAATACGTCGGAATAAATGCAATAGGTTTGGTTGCTCCGCGTAAATGACTTTGAATAGTCATCGACAACATGCCTTTTTTCGGTGGTAACAATAAACCTGTACGTGAGCGTCCACCTTCAATGAAGTATTCGAGTGGGGTGTTGCGTGACAATAAACTGTATAAATATTCTTTAAATACCGAGGTGTATAATTCATTGCCGCTGAAAGTACGGCGAATAAAATACGCACCTGCACCACGCATGAGTTGACCCACAATTGGTAAATTTAAATTAATACCTGCTGCAATATGCGGCACCATCAAGCCACGATTAAAAATCACATAAGACAGCAACAAATAGTCGATGTGGCTACGATGACAAGGGGTATAGACAATTTCATAGTCTTTGGCGAGTTCGCGTACCGTGTCAAAGTGATGCACTTCAATGCCATCATAGAGCTGTGTCCAAAGCTTGGTCAGTGCCAGTTCAGCAAAACGCAAAGTCGAATAAGAAAAGTCCGATACAATTTCAGTTAAATAGCTTTTAGCACGGTTTTCTGCTTCAAACATACTGACTTTTTGTTCGATACTTTCTTTACGAATAGCTTGTTGTACTGCTTCACTTTTCATCAACGCATAAATCAAATTACGGCGGTCAGATAAGTCTGGGCCTAAAATCGCTTCTTTGTGTTGATTAAAATTGTGTTCCAGATGTTGCTCAATAAAGTGCGCAGGAGATAAGTGTGGCTGTTGTTGTGTGGCTTGTTCAATAAGCTGACGTAAGGAAATTGCTTTATGAAACTCGATGTAGTTATCACGTGAATAGAGTGAAATATTAATGGTTTGTTTAAGCTTGTTTGGCGTAGACCATGCATCGGCAAATAATGCTTTAAACCAAGAGTCTTCATATTCTGGTGGACGTCCCCAAAGTACAGTTACGGGAACTAACAGCACATCATGTTCAGGATGTTGCTCTAAGGTTTCAATGAGTCGAATCAATTTGGCAGAGTAGTGATAAGCACTGTGCTGTGGGTTTTTCTCATGCAAGACTAAAATGGAATCATCTTCCTGATGCTCGGCAATGTTTAAAGGCGCATATACGGAAGGTAAACCACGAGATTGCGTCTGCTGATCAATCAATACGGTATTACTGAGTGAAGCATCTTGTAGCACATAACAAAATTGTGTTTTTTCAGAGCTTTGTGCAACACGATGTTCTAATTCTGCAGTCGTGCCTAATACTTGTGGCGTCACAATCTTATTTAAGATTTTTTTAGTGAAATTACGATAAAGCTGACTGTAACGTTTATTAGACATTGCATTCCCTACATTTTGTTATGTGTTGCTATTGTCAAAAAATAAATAGCGAATTTCAAACCCAAGTGCCGAGAAAATCGACAATTAAACTGAGGTTGTCATCTCTTTATTCTAATTCGCATTTTGTTGAAAGCTAATCATATTTTTGTATAAAACAATTTTCGTGAAACATCGGCAAAAATTTTATAAAAAGGTATGATAATTTAAATTTTGTTTATACAGATATAACTTAGGGAATAATCATGACCACAGATGCAGCTTTTCCAACACCAGCAAATTTAGGGATTGCCGTATATAGCAATAATGCAGAAGCGATTGGTAACACGCCATTGGTACGCATTAACCGTTTAATTTCTGGCGGTGCAACGGTTTTAGCCAAGGTGGAAAGCCGTAACCCTGCATTTTCTGTGAAATGCCGTATTGGAGCAGCTTTAATAGCAGATGCAGAAAAACGTGGCGTGTTAAAAGCGGGCATGCATATTGTCGAACCGACCAGCGGTAATACAGGAATCGCTTTGGCATTTGTAGCTGCAGCAAAAGGTTATGAAATTACACTAACTATGCCTGCAAGCATGAGTATCGAGCGCCGTAAGGTTTTGAAAGCTTTGGGTGCAAATTTAGTGCTGACTGAGCCTGCAAAAGGCATGAAAGGCGCGGTGGATGAAGCAGAGCGTTTAGCAACTGAACATCCAGAAACTTATTTTTTGCCGCAGCAGTTTAATAACCCTGCCAATCCACAAATTCATGAAGAAACCACAGGCCCAGAAATTTGGGCAGCAACAGGCGGCAAGGTCGATATTCTTGTTGCAGGTGTAGGTACAGGCGGTACGATTTCTGGTATTTCGCGTTATTTCAAAAAGGTAAAAGGTCAGGCATTGCATACTGTTGCAGTCGAGCCTGCTGAATCTCCAATTATCGCTCAGGCCAAGCGTGGTGAAGCCATTACGCCTGCACCACATAAAATTCAGGGGATTGGCGCTAACTTTATTCCAAAAAACCTAGATTTAGATTTGGTGGATGAAGTGATTGCGATTGAAAGTGCTGAAGCAATTGACTGGGCGCGTAAAACAGCAACCCAAGAAGGTATTTTAGTCGGTATTTCAAGTGGTGCAGCAATGGCTGCTGCTGCAAAATTGGCGGCACGTCCTGAAAATGCAGGTAAAAATATTGTGGTGATTTTACCTGACAGTGGTGAGCGTTATTTATCTTCAGTATTATTTGAAGATATTAGTGCAGAATGATGTGTCTTTAGACAGTCAAAAGAATTTGAAAAATCCCAAAGTTTGAACTTTGGGATTTTTTATTTAGAGAATAAATTTATGAGGTGAGTTAATACGTTCTGAAAAGCAAATTTCTTTCTACTTAGACGCTAATATTTAGCGGGATCAGCAATGAATCCAACGAAGCTAACTATGTAAAAATCAAACAATCGCAGATACTTTATCTGGCGTCATCAGTGCTTGATTAATATATAGCTTGATTAAGCGTTCACGTGACCCAATAGCTTTTTGATAATGGGTAGAATTGAGTAATAACGACGCACCATAAGTTACTGTCCAAATATAAGACAGATAATCACGGATCGACATCGCGCTGTTAAAGGACTCTAAATAGGCTTGGGTGATGTCCTTAATTTCTAAAATACGCTGCTCACGAATATCGTATAACTGTTCAAACAATTCATTTAGTTTACGTTCATTATTGGTTAAGCGTTCTTCAATCGAGTGCAGCAAAATCGTACGGTTGGAATTAAGCATGTTATACAGCATGTACTGCGAAACATAAGTTTTAAAGTTATGGTGATATTTTTTGGAAATTTCCAATAAACGCTGTTCATTTAAAATAATTAACTCCAAATACAGCTGGTTTTTGCTTTTAAAATATTTATAAATTGTACCTTTGGCGATGTCTAATTCTGCTGCCAACTCACTTAATGTAATCTCGTTATGATTTTCAAGTAATAAAATCTCAGCCATTGCCAAAATTTTCTCTTTGCGACGTCGGAAATTTTCTTGGCGTAGGGTCGTCATCAATCAATATTCCAATTACAACCAATTAAGCATGTTGGAGTCTAGTGCAGTTTGAGCAACTTGAAAATAGCACCAAGGTCTTGAAAAGGTAAGTTTTAACGTATGTTCATCAGTGAACCAATGAATTTAAAAAATATCATGTGAAAAATAGCACAATCCATAAGCCAAATCGGTTGTCAATAAAACTGAACCAAAGAGGTCATTTTGGTGAAATAAAATTGGATTTCTAAAACTTTTATTCTATTTTTCATAAGCAAGGCCTAAAAGTCTAAGATCAATCAAGCATAGCAATTCAGCACTTTGCGAGATTGCAATGCTCATCTTTTGATTTACATTTAACGTGAATTACTTGCTAACTCACAGGGATGTTATTTGTAATTTTAAAAAGCATGGCTTTTACGGTAATCACTTTAAAAAGACGGTAATAAGGGACTAAAAAATGATTGTCATTGTAGATGCTGTACGTACCGCAATGGGCGGCTTTCAAGGTTCATTGGCCAGTTGTACTGCACCAGATTTAGGCGCGGTTGCGATTCAGCACGCAGTTGCACGTGCAGGTTTAAGTGGGACTGACATTGATGAAGTAATTTTTGGTTGTGTATTGCCAGCAGGTTTAAAACAAGGGCCTGCGCGTCAGGCGATGCGTCAAGCAGGTTTACCCGACAGCACAGGTGCAACCACCATCAATAAAATTTGTGGCTCTGGGATGAAAGCTGTTATGCAAGCTGCAGATGCAATTCAGGCGGGTTCAGCGCAAATTGTGGTTGCTGGCGGTATGGAGTCTATGTCAAATGCGCCGTATTTGTTAGATAAAGCACGTGCAGGTTTCCGTATGGGGCATGGCAAAGTTACAGACCACATGTTTCAGGAAGGTTTAGAAGATGCTGAAACAGGCTTGTCGATGGGCGTATTGGCGCAAGAAATGGCAGACAAGAAAAACTACACCCGTGAACAACAAGATGAATACGCCATTCGTTCTTTAAACCGTGCGGTAGATGCGATTAAAAACGGTTATTTTAAAAATGAAATCGTGCCTGTCACTGTTCATTCACGTAAAGGTGATGTGATTGTCGATCAGGATGAGCAGCCTTTAAATGCCAAAGTCGATAAAATTAGCAGTTTACGTCCCGCATTTAAAAAGGATGGCACGATTACAGCAGCCAATGCCAGTTCCATTTCAGATGGTGCATCTGCTCTGGTGATTACATCAGATGTGGTTGCGGCAGAGCGTGGCTTAAAACCGCTTGCAAAAGTTGTGGCATACGCGACTCATTCACAGCATCCCTCTGAGTTTACTCTTGCTCCTGTAGGCGCGATTCAAAAAGTGCTAGATAAAGCAGGGTGGTCTGTTGCAGATGTAGACTTATGGGAAATTAACGAAGCCTTTGCCATGGTGACTATGCTTGCGATAGATGCGTTCGATTTAGACCCTGCTAAGGTGAATATTCAGGGCGGAGCGTGTGCTTTGGGGCATCCTCTGGGTTCTTCAGGCTCACGTATTATTGTGACACTTATTCATGCATTGCAACGAATTGGTGCGAAAAAAGGCGTGGCGTCATTGTGTATTGGTGGCGGTGAAGCAACAGCGATTGCTGTGGAGCTAGTTTAAGTCCAGCTCGTCTAACTGCGGATTCATCTATAAAAAATAGAGCTCTCGAAAGAGCTCTATTTTTTTAACTTTTAACTTATTAACAATAACAATGAAGTTTTATGCTTGGATAAATTGCTTCACCGCTTGGTTAAATTCGTTTGGCAATTCCACATTAGAAATGTGTGATGCATTGATTTCAAACAATTGGCTGTTGGTAATACGTTCAACCATAAACTGACCATCGACAACTGTAGTGACAGGATCTTGCTGACCAGCAACCACTAAAACAGGTACAGTAATGTCTTTAAGTTGTTCACGTACATCCGCTTTAGCCAAAGCTTCGCAACAGCTCGCATAACCTTCGGCGCTGCCAGCTGCCAAGTCGTTTTGAAGATTGTTGACCACTGTCGCGTTGCTTCTTTGGATAAAGGGTTCAGTAAACCAGCGTGATGCTGCAGTAGATGCAATCGGTTGTAAACCTTGTTCACGTACCAATGCAGCGCGGTCGTTCCAAGCCTGTTCCTGACCAATTTTTGCTGCAGTATTACACACCACCACCTGATTAAAGCGCTCTGGACGATGAATCGCTAACCATTGACCTGTTAAACCACCCATGGAAATACCACAGAAAGCCGCTTTTTCAATATTCAAGTGGTCAAGTAGATTTACAACATCTTGCCCCAATTGATCAATGCTATATGGGCCTTGTGGCGCAGATGAAGCACCATGACCACGGGTGTCATAACAAATCACAAAAAAGTCTTGCTGGAAAAAATCAATCTGTGCTTGCCACATTTTGAAGTTGGTTCCGAGCGAGTTTGAAAAAATCAGTGCAGGTTTTGCAGCATCACCAAAAGTTTGGTAATTGATTTGTGCATCATTTGATGTAAATGTTGGCATTTTTTTTTAAATCCTTAATCTTATAAATCCCCCTAAATCCCCCTTTATGAAAGGGGGACTTTTAATGAGGATTAAACACGTTCAATGATCAAAGCAATACCTTGACCGACACCAATACACATTGAACATATACCGTATTTACCGCCTGTTTGTTCAAGTTGGTTCAGCGCAGTCGTCACCAGACGCGCACCTGATGCACCTAGTGGGTGACCTAGAGCAATTGCGCCACCATTTGGATTGACTTTCTCTGAACCATCTTCAATGCCTAAGTCACGAGTACATGCTAATGCTTGTGCAGCAAAGGCTTCGTTCAGTTCAATCACGTCCATTTGTTCAATGGTCAAACCTGTTTGTGCCAACAATTTTTTGATTGCAGGCGCAGGACCAAAACCCATAATGCGTGGTTCAACACCCACAACAGTCGAACCAATAATTTTGGCACGTGGTTTTAAACCGTGTTGTGCTACCGCTTCTTCAGATGCAATGAGTAGGGCAGCTGCACCATCGTTAATGCCTGACGCATTACCCGCAGTTACAGTACCTTCAGCTTTTACCACTGGCTTCAATTTTGCCAAAGCTTCTGCTGTGGTTGATGCACGCGGATGTTCGTCTGTAGCAACAACTACAGGTTCACCTTTACGTTGTGGAATTTCCACCGCAATAATTTCTTTATCAAAGAAACAGCGTGCTTGTGCAGCTGCTGTACGTTGCTGGCTAGTTAAAGCAAACAAGTCTTGATCGGCACGGTTAATATTGAACTGTTCCGCTACGTTTTCAGCGGTTTGCGGCATAGTTTCTACGCCGTACATTTCTTTAAGTTTTGGGTTAATGAAACGCCAGCCCATAGTGGTGTCTTCAATTTTTTGACTACGACCATAAGCAGATTCTGATTTGCCCATTACAAATGGTGCACGGCTCATTGATTCAACACCACCTGCAATAATTAAGTTGGCTTCACCTGCTTTAATTGCACGTGCAGCCATCGCAATTGCGTCTAGCGATGAGCCACATAAACGGTTCACTGTGGTTGCAGGCACTTGGTACGGTAAACCTGCCAAAAGTGCAGACATACGACCTACGTTACGGTTATCTTCACCAGCTTGGTTGGCACAGCCGTAAATCACGTCATCAACTTGTTCCCAGTTTACAGATGGGTTGCGTTGCATAAGGGCTTTGATTGGGAATGCGCCTAAGTCATCTGCACGGACTGGTGCTAAACCACCTGCATAACGACCAAATGGGGTACGGATGGCATCAATGATATATGCGTTTTTCATATTTTATTTTCCAAATATCTTAATCTCTCCCAACCTCCCTTTAAAAAAGGGAGGAGATTCCCACCTAAAATTACTTGATGGAAGTCCCCCTTTGAAAAAGGGGGATTTAGGGGGATTAAAAATTATATTTAAAGACGATTAAGCCTGAGTCGCATCAATCAGCTTTGCACCAGTCAATGACTGTAATTCTTCAAAGCTTAAGCCTTCAACTTTCTCAAGAACTTTCATGCCTTCAGGAGTTACGTCAATCACACACAAGTCTGTGTAAATGCGGTCTACACATTTTAAACCTGTAGCAGGATAAGTCAGTTCAGCCACAATTTTAGCTTCGCCTTTTTTGGTCACGTGGTCAGTCGTAATAAAGACTTTTTTCGCACCAACGGCCAAGTCCATTGCACCACCTACGGCAGGAATGGCATCTGGCGCGCCAGTGTGCCAGTTTGCTAAGTCGCCATTTTCAGCGACTTGGAATGCACCTAGTACTGCGATGTCTAAGTGACCACCACGCATCATGGCAAATGAGTCACCATGATGGAAGAATGAACCGCCTGTGAGCATGGTGACGAACTCTTTACCCGCGTTGATTAACTCAGGGTCTTCTTCGCCTGCAGGTGGTGGTGGACCGAAAGCCAATAAACCATTTTCAGAGTGTAAGAATACGTCTTTGTCTGAAGACAGGTAGTTAGAAATTTTAGTTGGTAAGCCAATGCCAAGGTTGACATAAGCACCGTCTGGAATGTCTTGCGCCACACGTTCAGCAATTTGATCACGTGTTAATTTGGTATAGCTCATGATGTTCTCCTTCACGTGACAGTTATGCAGATTGTTCAGGTTGTTTTGCGCCAACGGCAACAACGTGCTGAACAAAAATACCTGGGGTGATAATGTGTTCAGGGTCTAACGCACCCAACTCTACCACTGCAGAAACTTGCGCAATGGTCACATCTGCCGCCATAGCCATGATTGGGCCAAAGTTACGTGCAGATTTGCGGTACACCAAGTTGCCCCAACGGTCGCCTTGCTGTGCTTTAATTAAAGCAAAGTCCGCACGAATTGGGTTTTCAAGAACGTAATCTTTACCTTCATAATTTAGGGTTGGTTTGCCTTCTGCAAGCAACGTACCAAAACCTGTAGGGGTGTAGATTGGCCCTAGACCCATACCAGCAGCCTGAATACGGCATGCCAAGTTACCTTGTGGCACAAGTTCAAGTTCGATTTTGCCTGCACGATAAAGTTCATCAAACACCCAAGAGTCAGACTGACGTGGGAATGAACAGATGATTTTACGTACTGCACCCGCTTTGAGTAATTTAGCTAAACCGTAGTCGCCATTACCTGCGTTGTTGTTCACAATAATTAAATCTTTGATGCCAAGTTCAATCAAACCATCAATGAGTTCCGCTGGTTGACCTGCGGTACCAAAACCACCAATCATGATGGTTGAACCATCTTTAATTTGCGAAAGAACTTCTGTTAAAGAAGTTTGACTTTTATCAATCATAATGTGTCCTAGACAATTGCCTGTCCATTAACTTTTGGAACTTTGAGTTGAAGGTAGGGGCGCTGCTGAGTTGTCACGTTTGGTTAAAACCAAATGAGCGATCAAACCAATACAGATCCCCCAAAATACAGAACTTAGCCCTAAAAACTGCATGCCAGAGGCAGTTGCTAAAAAGGTGATGAGGGCTGCATCACGTTGTGATTCCTGACCCATTGCAACAGAAATATTGGTGGCAATAGCACCTAACAGTGCCAGACCCGCCAAAGCTGCAATCAGTTCTTTGGGCAATAAGCTAAATAGCATGACGATGCTACCTGCAAATAACCCACCTAAAATATAGAAAATACCGTTTGCCACACCTGCGATATAGCGCTTTTCTTTCAGTTCGTGCGCATCTTTACCTAAACATAATGCTGCGGTAATTGAGGCAAGTACAATGGTAATACCTCCCACACACGCCACCGCAAGCGAAGCAATACTGGTCGCGCTGATGATCGGTTTGGCTGGCATGTCATAACCGCTGATTTTCATAATTGCCATACCTGGTAAAAACTGTCCGGACAGGCTGACTAAAATCAAAGGTAATGCCAAGTTTAAGGTAGAATTCCATGTCCATTCAGGCGCAATAAACTGTGGAATTGCCAAACTAAAATTGGTGGTGACAGGGTTAATTTTACCGAGCATTAAGCTGAGTATAATGCCTGCAGCAAGCACCCAAATCATGGCATAACGTGGACTAAAACGCTTTGCCAATAAAAATACCGCTAGCATCCCAAATACAATGTATGGCAGGGTATCGGTTGCAGTAAATAAACCTAAACCAAACTGCACCAAAATTCCCGCCATCATGCCTGCAGCAACTTCTTGCGGAATCCATGACAAGAGTTTGTCAAAATAACCTGTAATTCCAATCAAAAAAATCACCACGGCAGAGGTGATGTAAGCAGCAACGGCTTCATTCAGGGTAATATCTGGAAACAGCGTTACCAGTAAGGCTGTACCCGGTGCAGACCAAGCGGTCACCACAGGTACTTTATACTTAATTGATAAAAAGATACCTGCGACTGCAGCACCAATAGAAATTCCCCAAATCCATGAAATCATCATGTCTGGGGAAACTTGGGCTTGCTGTGCTGCCTGAAAAAAGATGATCAATGGCCCTGAATAGGAGATCAGCACTGCTAAGAATCCTGCAACAGTGGCTGAAATTGACCAGTCATTTTTTAAAGTTTGGAACAGGTGACTCATTGAATATTTGCCTCCTTGCATCAAGCAATGATCCTGTTAAAGTTGGTCATGATCTTGGCTTAACCCTGATCACCACCACCTACAGGTACAACAGTACCTGTCATGTACGATGATTCATCAGAAGCAAGGAATAAAATAGCATTCACCTGTTCCTGAATAGTGCCGTAACGACCCAAGAAAGTACGATCAATTGTTTGATCTACAACTTCTTGCATCCACGCTTGTTCTGATTCAGAAAGCGGGTTGGCGTTACGTGGTACTTTGCGTGGTGGTGCTTCTGTACCGCCTGTGGCAATTGCATTGACACGAATACCGTCTTTGGCGTGTTCAAAGGCAAGGGAAGAGGTTAAACCGTTTACACCACCTTTAGACGCCGAATATGGCACGCGGTTAATACCACGTGTTGCAATAGAAGATACGTTTACAATCGTACCTTTCTGGTTTTTCACCATTTCAGGCAATACTGCGCGGCAGCACCACATAGTAGGGAACAATGAACGATTCACTTCCTTGATAATTTCTTCTTCAGAAAATTCTTGGAAAGGTTTCATCCAAATTGCACCACCGACGTTGTTGATGAGTACATCGACACGGCCATAGGTATCGAGTGCTTTTGCAACAACAGATTCTGCGCCTGCAAAAGTTTCAAGATTGGCTTTTACAGTAACAGCATCGCCACCGTGTTCTTCAATTTCAGCCAACACTTCTTCTACATAAGGAGAAAGGTCGGCCATGACTACTTGTGCGCCTTCGCTAGCCACTTGTAAAGCCACACCGCGACCAATGCCTTGAGCGGCACCAGTCACGATTACAACTTTGTTTTCAAATCTTTTTGAGCGATTCATTGTATTCTTCGACTATGTTTCTAGACTGTCTAACAAACTTAGTTGGCAGAGAATTTTTCAAATAGGAAGCTTGCAGGTTTAATACCTTCTGCATCTAACCAGCCACGCACCGCTTCTACCATTGGCACTGGACCACATAGGTAGATGTCTACATCACCACCGTTGAGCCATTCGTTTTCGATATGACCAGTAACATAACCTTTACGCTCATGTGCAGATTCTGGATTTGCCACTACAGTGCGATACTCGAACCAAGAGAATTTTTCTTGTAGTTCGTTTAATTTTTCAATTGCGACTAAGTCAAAGTCATTGGTCACACCAAAGACTAAACGTACAGGGTGCTCAGAACCTTTTTCTTCAAGCACTTGCAGCATAGACATAAATGGCGCAATACCTGTACCACCCGCTAACATCACCACAGGGCGTGCTACATTACGTAGGTAGAAGCTACCAAATGGACCAGTAAAGGTCATTTTGTCGCCAGCTTTAGCGTTTTGGCTTAAGAATTCGCTCATTTTTCCGTTTGGTACGTTACGTACCACAAAGCCAGTTAAGCGGTTACCAGGCTTAGAGCTGAAAGAATACGAACGAGTTTCTGTTGTACCAGGAATACCCACATTCACATATTGACCTGCAAGGAAGTGAATGTCTGGTTGACTTTCATCTAACTGAATATCAAAGGTAATAGTCGAGTCAGATAAGTTTTCAACACGTGCCAATGTACCTTCAAATGCATGAATTTCAGTTTTACATACATCAGAAGTGGCTTGAATTTGGAATACTGCGTCTGAAGTTGGTTTACATTGGCATGCAAGAATATAGCCTTGTTCAGCTTCTTCTGGTGTCAATGCATCTTCAATATAAGTTTCTTCAGGCATGTCATACGAACCTGATTCACAAAACGCACGGCACGTTCCACATGCACCGTCACGGCAGTCCAAAGGAATATTGATCTTTTGACGGTAAGCTGCGTCTGACAGTGTTTCACCATCTGTAACAGAAATAAAACGTGTAACGCCATCTTCAAATTGAAGTGCAACATTGTGGTTTGACATGGCTGAATATCCTATAGAAATCTTTAAAACTTGACCTTTCAGCCAAAATTCCATCTGGCTGAAAGGTTTTTACCTAGCTGTAAATCAATACAGTCTTAGAGGTGATAAATGTCGATTACTTGGTTGATGTAATCGTTTTTCAGCACCACGTACTTGCTTAAAATTTGTGGTTTGTCGCCAGAAAAGTCGATTTCGTAGCGTGACATACCAAAGTAGCTGTAGTTGGTTTTGTAACGGAAACTCAAGGTGTTCCAGTTAAAACGTACAGTCACTTTATCGCCATCACGTTCAACAATTTCAATGTTGTTGATGTTGTGGCTCGTACGTGTGTCTGGCATGGTTGCAGACGAACGTTCAGTTTTGATACGGAACACACGGTCTTCCAAACCTTGACGGTCTGGGTAGTAAATCAAAGAGATTTCAGACTGTGGATCTTGAGTTAATTGGTCATCGTCATCCCAAGCTGGCATCCAGAAAGAAGCAGTAGGAGCGTAGCACTGTAACCACTCATCCCATTGCTCATCATCTAAAAAGCGAGCTTCTTGATAAAGGAACTGTGCAACTTTTTCTAAAGTGATGTCGCTCATGCGTTTTCTCCTTCAGTAGATGCCGCAATTTCTTTTTCAGTTGCGATGCCTTGTTTGATGAGTTCTAACCAGTGTTGGTGCTGAGCAAGGTATAAACCTTCGTCTTCAGTTTTAATACCAGAAAGTTTTGGTTTTAAACCAATTTCGTTGGCTGCATCGTCTGGACCTTGGATCCAGTGCTTAGAGCCACGGCACATATCGTTCCACTCAAGTGCGATACCTGCGTAACCTGCTTGACATGCACGGAATTCTTCAAGATCGTCTGGGGTTGCCATACCTGATGCGTTAAAGAAATCTTCGTATTGACGGATACGGCGTGCGCGTGCTTCTGGCTCTTCACCCACAGGTGCGATACAGTAAATAGTCACTTCAGTCTTATCTACAGACAGCGGACGTAACACACGAATTTGTGAACCGAACTGATCCATGAAGTACACGTTTGGATAGATACACAAGTTACGTGAACGTTCGATCATCCATTTCGCCATCGCTTCACCGTATTGCTCGGTGTATTCATCTTTCTTGGCAAAGTTAGGACGGTCTTCTGGGTTAGCCCATTGTGTCCAAAGTAGCATGTGACCATTTTCAAAGCCGTAAGAACCACCGCCTTGTTTGCCCCATGAACCTGCGCTCATAGCACGAATGTTGTCGCCAGCTTCTTTTTCTTTACGTTGCTGAGTTGTTGCAGCGTAGTTCCAGTGTACTGCTGACACGTGGTAACCATCGGCACCGTTTTCAGCAGTTAACTTCCAGTTACCTTCATAGGTGTAAGTTGAAGAACCACGTAAAACTTCAAGACCTTGTTGTGATTGACCTACAATCATGTCAATGATTTTAGTTGCTTCACCTAGGTATTCTTCTAAAGAAGGAACATCTGGGTTTAAGCTACCAAACAAGAAACCTTTATAGCTTTCAAAACGGGCAACTTTTTTCAAGTCGTGTGAACCGTCTTTGTTGAAGCAATCTGAATAACCCGCATCGGCAGGGTCTTTCACTTTTAACAACTTACCAGAGTTGTTGAAAGTCCAACCGTGGAATGGGCAAGTATAAGTTGCTTTGTTACCACGCTTGTAACGACATAACTGTGCACCACGGTGTGAACACGCATTGATCATGGCATTTAATTCGCCATTGCGGTTACGTGCAATGATAATTGGCTGACGGCCAATGTAAGTGGTGTAGTAGTCATTGTTGTTTGGAATTTGGCTTTCGTGTGCCAAATAAACCCAGTTGCCTTCAAAAATGTATTTCATTTCTAGGTCAAACAGGGCTTGGTCTGTGAATACTGAACGGTGTAGTTTAAATTCACCAGATTCAAAATCATCAACCAATAGCTCATCAATGCGGTCTAAGTGGCTGGTGTTAATTACAGGAATACGAGGCATGTCCTTTCTCCGACTTTCCAAGGAGGGCAGTCATCGGGATGGGGCAACGACCACATCCCGATTCCATTCAAATTATGCGCTTGCGCGGCGACGTTCAACTTCAGTAGAAGGAGCGCCTTCTTTATCTTTCTGAAGAACAACGTTGAATTGGATGTATTTGAAAGGACCTTTCAAACCACGTTTTGCGATTTCAGCTTCGTCAGTCACGTCAACCGCAGTTGCCACCAGACCTTCACGAGTCGCGAATGCAAAGTCATCCCACAGGTATTGGTCGCCTTCAATATTGAATTGAGTAGTCAGCTTGCGGTAACCCGGTGCAGATACGAAGTAATGTACGTGCGATGGACGGTTACCGTGACGGCCTAGCTTGTCCAGTACAAACTGAGTTGTACCTTCTGGAGGGCAGCCATAACCCACTGGCATTGTCGTCAATGCAGTATATTGACCATCGGCAGCGGTAATGATGCTGCGACGCAGGTTAAAGTCAGACTGTGACTTGTCAAAGAATGAGTAGTTGCCCAGGCTGTTGGCATGCCAGATTTCAACTTTAGCACCTTCAACACGGTTGCCGTCAGTATCAGTCACTGTACCTTCAATGATCAGCGTCGGGATTTTGCCTTCTTCAGAACCATCGTCCATACGAGCAAAGCTTACTGTTTCAGGTGCGCCAGAGACATAAAGTGGACCTTCAATCGTACGTGGCGTACCACCAGTAATGCCTGCTTTCGCGTCAGCTTCGTCAGCACGTAAGTCTAGGTAGTGTTCCAGACCCAAACCTGCAGCCAATAAACCTAATTCGTTCGCTTGACCGGCATCAGTAAAGTATTCCAGACCTTTCCACAGTTCTGACTGAGAAATATCAAGATCTTCGATCGCTTGGAAAAGGTCACCCAATAAACGCACAACAACTTGTTGTACACGTTCATCTACAGGGCCTGTCGCTGTATCAACGTTCATTTGCTTAACTAATGCATCAATTTCTTGGCGATTCATTTTCATTCTCCTTGGAGGTGTGCTTTGGTGGCGAATATCTCTGGACTAAAAACGAGATAATTGGCTGCCACTTTCCTTGTTTACTTGGTTTGCTAAATGTTTACTTTGGTGCTGGAGTAAGGTGCTTACTCCAGTTTCCGAATTAAATCAGGTGTCATCTTCACGAATTGAAGATGGGTGGCGGTTCAATGCCATCACTTCAATATTCATGTAAGGGTAGAGTGGAAGACCTTGTAAAATGTTGTGCAGTTCTTCGTTGCTCTCTACATCAAAAATACTGATGTTTGAATATTGGCCAGTAATACGCCAAATATGACGCCACTTGCCTTGACGCTGTAATTCCTGTGAATAGGCTTTTTCAACAGCTTTGATTTCGTTGGCTGTTTCAGCAGGCATATCCAATGGAATGTTTACATCCATACGTACGTGGAAAAGCATGGGTTTCTCCTAATTACTGACGACGCAAGTTGTCAATTTTGTCTTCATCCAGTTCAATGCCTAGACCTGCACCTGTTGGAAGGTGTAATTCAAAGTCTTGGTACTGAAGCGGAGTTTTTAAAATTTCTTCTGTCAGCAATAACGGGCCAAATAATTCAGTGCCATAAGCTAAATTTTGGAAGGTAGAGAACACGTGTGCAGATGCAATTGTGCCGACTGGGCCTTCAAGCATGGTGCCGCCATAGAGGTCGATACCTGCCAACTGTGCAATCGTTGCCACTTCACAGCCTTCAATCAGACCAGCAGACTGTGCAACTTTTACTGCAAATACAGATGCCGCATTGCGTTTCGCCAATTGATAAGCACTTTGTGGGCCCATCAATGATTCGTCTGCCATGATGGCAATATCAAATTTGCGAGTTAAACGCTCCATTGCATCAATGTTGTCAATTGCACATGGTTGTTCAATCAGGTCTACACCACCATCTTGTAGAAGTTGAATACCTTTAATAGCTTCAAGTTCTGACCAAGCACGGTTAACGTCCACACGAATAGAAACGTCTTTACCTAAAGCTTGTTTAATGGCTAATACGTGTTCAACATCTTGCTCAACAGGGCGTGAACCGATTTTGAGTTTGAAAGTGTTGTGGCGTTTTGCCGCAATCATTTTTTGCGCTTCAGCAATGTCTTTTTCTGTATCGCCAGACGCAAGCACCCATAACACAGGAACAGAGTTGCGTAGACGACCACCTAAAATTTCACTTAAAGGTTGGTTTAAGCGTTGTGCTTGAATATCTAATAAAGTAGTTTGAATGGCACATTTCGCAAAACGGTTACCATTGATATTCTTTTTAATGATCTGTAAAGTTTGCGCAACGTTCAAGCCAGCTAAAGTTTTTAGCAATGGTGCGAAATATGTTTCAATATTGGTTTTCACACTTTCTGGGCTTTCTTCACCATAGCCCAAGCCACCAATTGTGGTCGCTTCGCCCCAGCCAACAAAACCATCTTCAGTGGTGATTTTGACTAATACCAGGGTTTGGGTTTGCATGGTTGCAACCGCCATCTTATGTGGACGGATGGTTGGTATTTCCACCAGCAAAGTTTCTACTGACTTATACATGGTTTGCCCTTCATATCATTGCTTTATTACAGTTATGTGATATACCTTAAAAGAATAAATTGCATTGGTCGAAGATCAAATTTGCATTTTTTTATACTTAAAAGGTATTTTGAGCTATGGAACTCAGACATTTACGTTATTTTGTTGCTGTTGTAGAAGAGCAAAGTTTCACCAAGGCAGCAGAAAAACTCTTTATTGCTCAACCACCTTTGAGCAGACAGATCCAAAATTTAGAACAAGAGCTTGGAATTCAACTATTTGAGCGCGGGAGCAGACCGCTTAAGACCACGGAAGCAGGCCAATTTTTTTACCAGCATGCTGTTAAACTTTTGTCTAATGCTGAAGAAATTAAGTCGATGACTAAACGGGTAGGTATTGCTGACCGTACCGTGACTATTGGCTTTGTTGGTTCTTTATTGTTCGGTTTATTGTCAAGAATTGTATATTTGTTTAAGCAGCAGCATCCGCATTTAAAAATAGAAATGGTGGAAATGACCACCAATGACCAGATTCAGGCCTTAAAAGAAGGGCGTATAGATGTCGGATTTGGTCGTTTGCGTATTTCCGATCCTGCGGTGAAACGCATACTATTACGTGAAGAAAGATTAATGGTTGCTGTGCATTCAAGTCATCCTTTTGCGATGCAAAAAGAAGGTGTGTATTTGGCCGATGTCGTTGATCAGCAACTATTTTTATATCCGAATCACAACAAACCGAACTTCTCTACGCAAATTCGTGGCGTGTTTTCTGAGTATGGACTAGAACCAAGGAAAATTCGTGAAGTACGAGAACTGCAACTGGCTTTAGGCTTTGTTGCAGCAGGTGAAGGGGTGTGTCTGGTGCCTGAAAGTGCAGAAAATATTCATTTGGCACATTTGCACTTTATACCTTTATTAGATGATGCGGCGGTGAGTCCAGTCTTTATGGCTATTCGTAACATGGATGAAAGTGAAGATATTCGTTCTTTATTTGACTGTATCTATCAAGTCTATGACTTGGAAGCTGTGACCTATGACCGTAATGTTTTCTAATAAATTTAATTTAAATCAATGGTTTGAAAATTAAATCGCACATCAATTTATCATGCTATTTATTTGTATTTGCCGTCATTTGAATTAGAGAGAAAAACTTTTTCACTCTTTCAGATGACGGCATTTTTTATACACTTTCTATTTTATTTTATAAATATCAATAATTTATATTTTCTTAGACTTTTTAGGTATGTATCCATGCCTATTCAGTTTTGGACAAATTTTAACTTCTTATTCATTGTGTGCATCTGAGTTGGAGTAACGGACTTCACAATTAGGAGGTGAAGCAAGATGCAAAGCAATAAAATTAATATCAATACCTTGATTGATGATGCCAAGTTCACGCCATTTCATTGGGGCGTATTGTTTTGGTGTCTGATGATCATTATTTTTGACGGTTATGATTTAGTCATTTATGGGGTTGCATTGCCGCTGCTCATGCAAGAGTGGGCTTTAAGTGCAGTTCAAGCTGGCTTACTGGCTAGTACCGCATTATTTGGCATGATGTTTGGTGCGATGACCTTTGGTACGCTTTCTGACAAATTGGGGCGTAAAAAGACCATTATGATTTGTGTGGCTATTTTCAGTGGCTTTACATTCTTAGGTGCGTTTGCAAGCAATCCAGTTGAATTTGGTATTTTACGTTTCCTTGCTGGACTTGGTATTGGCGGTGTAATGCCAAACGTTGTGGCCCTTATGACAGAATATGCGCCAAAGCGTATTCGTAGTACTTTGGTTGCGCTGATGTTTAGTGGTTATGCCATTGGCGGTATGACTTCAGCATTGTTGGGTGCATGGTTAGTGCCAGAGTTTGGCTGGAAAATCATGTTCTACATCGCAATTATTCCATTGGTGGCTTTACCGTTAATTTGGAAATTCTTGCCTGAGTCACTTATGTATTTGACCAACAAGAAAGAAATTGAGCAAACCCGCAGTATTGTGCAAAAAATTTCGCCAAGCCAACAATTAAATGGTGACACTGAGTTTGTATTGAATGAAGTGACTAAAGGCGATGAAGCACCTGTAAAAGCATTGTTCCAGCAAGGTCGTATGTTCAGTACCTTCATGTTCTGGATCGCATTCTTCATGTGCTTGTTAATGGTTTATGCTTTGGGCAGCTGGTTACCAAAATTAATGATCCAAGCGGGTTACTCATTGGGCGCAAGTATGATCTTCTTATTTGCACTGAATATTGGCGGCATGATTGGCGCAATTGGAGGGGGTGCATTGGCTGACCGCTTCCATATCAAAAAAGTAGTGACCATTATGTTTATCTGTGGTGCAGCAGCATTAATTTTGCTTGGCTTTAACAGTCCACAAATTGTGTTGTATACCTTAATTGCAGTTGCAGGTGCAGCAACCATTGGTTCACAAATCCTGCTTTATACTTTTGTCGCACAATATTACCCATCTACTGTACGCTCTACAGGTATGGGCTGGGCGTCAGGTATTGGTCGCATCGGTGCAATCGTTGGGCCAGTCTTAACTGGTGCACTATTAACCATGAATTTACCGCACCAAATGAACTTCTTTGCTATTGCGATTCCAGGTGTAATTGCTGCCTTAGCAATCTTCATGGTGAATTTAAAAACATCTGTAGAAGCGAAAGCCCTTGCAGAGCCTGCGGTAGAAAGCAATCAAATTGCACAAAAAGCAACCCAATAATTTCTATACCTTTCAATTAATCTAAAGTCATCAATGATATAGATCGCCATCTTAAGCGATGGTGATCTGTTGCTAGATTTTGATGGCACAATAATAAGTGAGTTTAGGATGAACACGAAAACATTAACCCAATCTTTAAATTTTCAACCTACAACGGTTCGACCAACAATGCAGCGCACGCTCATGATGAGCATGATTGCATTGAGCATGGGCGGTATGAGTGTTGCAGCACAAGCGCAAACTCAACAGCAAACGGAAATTGAACAACTTAGACAAGAGGTTCAGGCTTTACGTGGTTTGATAGAACAGCAAAAAGTACAAAATACGCAAACAGCAACGGCAATCGCCAATGTCCAACGCAGTTCAGCAAGCCCGAGTCCAATTCTGAAAACAGCCAAAGGTGCTGAGTTCAACTTATATGGTAATGTGCGTTTAGATGCGTCTTATCAGGTTGAGGGTAGTAGCCGAGATTTGCCATATAACCACATTAATGCAGTGGCGTTAGAAGGTAATAATGAAAGTAGTGATCGTTTAAGATCAACACTTTCAGCAACCCGTATAGGTTTAGATTTTAAAAGCCCAGTGGGTGATCAAGACGTAAAAGGTAAAATCGAAGTCGATTTCTTGGGCGGTTCTAATTTTGATAATTTACGTATTCGCCATGCTTATTTGAACTACGGAAATTGGTTGATTGGTCAAACTTGGTCAAACTTTGCGATTCCAGACTATATGCCAGAAACCATTGATGCTTTGGCATTTGTTGGTGGTGCTGTAAAACGTACACCTCAAGTACGTTATACAACAAAGTTTAGCCCGCAAACCAATTTGGTACTCGCAGCTGAAGATCCTAAAGATGCCACAATCAACCAGCGTTTACCTGCATTAACTGTGCGTTTAAATCATCAGTTTGCTGATAATTTAAATGTCAGCGTACGTGCGATGGGACATGAAAAACGTGTCAATTCGGATGAAGAAATGGCTTGGGGCGTCGGTGTCGGTGCAAAATATGATGTTGTACCAGGCACGACTCTAAAAGCCGATTATTACCATGTAAAAGGTGATAGTAGCTTTGTGTCATTCACGAATAAAGGTGTTGTTGCTCAGACAAATGGTAGTCTTATTCAAAGCGAGTTTGACTCAATCATGGTTGGTATTACACAAAAATTTAGTGACAAAGTGCATGGTACTTTAGGTTATGGTTATATGAGTTTTGATAAAGACCCTAACTATATTGCAGCTACGAAAGACAAAACTACGATTAACAAAGATTTATGGCAAACTTGGGCAAACGTATTCTATAGCCCTCGTAAACCGTTAAGCTTTGGTTTAGAATATGTTTATGGTGAGCGTGAAGCATTCGGTGAAGCAGCAAATGGCAGTAAAACAGGTGAAGATAACCGAATCAATGCAGTCGCAATTTATAACTTCTAAAATTGCACTTTAAATCACAAAAGAGCTGAGCCAA
This sequence comes from Acinetobacter sp. SCLZS86, assembly GCF_021560715.1. NCBI lineage: Bacteria > Pseudomonadati > Pseudomonadota > Gammaproteobacteria > Moraxellales > Moraxellaceae > Acinetobacter > Acinetobacter sp. SCLZS86. The sequence continues at coordinate 1,635,436 of NZ_CP090864.1, read as the reverse complement.
AACTCAGCTTTTTTTATTGTCGGGTGATCGGCTCTGTAATTTTAGGCATGAGTATATTGCGTGATGTGCTGTTGTATCACCTCAGACAAAACATCTAGTGCAGTCGCAATATTACTGTTCCAAGCAAAAGAACAGTTTAAACGCATAAAGTTTTGGCTGACTTGTTCAGAACGGAACAGTTGGCTTGGCGCAATGCCAATCTTATTTTGAATCAATTGCTCATAAATTGTATAGCCATCTAAATATGCAGGCAGTTCAATCCATAAAAAATAACCACTAGAATAGTAGTGAATTTTGCAAGCTGGATTTAAGCGCTGTTTCAATTGCTGATAAAACACTTTCTTATGTTTTTCCAGTTCTTTGCGTAATTGGCGCAAATGTTTTTCGTAATGATGGTGTGAAAGAAAATCGACCAAAGTATTTTGGAGTAAGGGACTTGCCGAAACCGTGCTCATTAGCTGAAAATGCTGAATAGCATTGGAAAATTGTCCTGCATAAACCCAACCGACCCGCACAGCAGAACCCAAAGTTTTAGAAAAAGAAGCGCAATGCAGTACCCGTTGTTGTCGGTCAAAATACTTCATGGATAGAGGTTTTTGCGTCCCGTAATACAATTCTTGATAGACATCATCTTCAATTAAATACACTTGATATTCTTCAAGCAAACTTGCAATACGTTGCTTAATTTCATCTCTGACACTAAAGCCAATGGGGTTATGAATATTCAACATCAACCAGCAGACTTTAATCGGGTATTGTTTTAAGGCTTGTTCAAATGAGTCTAAATCGAAACCTGAAACAGGGTGTTCTGGAATGGTGATCACCTGTAAACCAAGACGTTCAGCTGCTTGCCATGCACCATAAAATATAGTTTCTTGTAATAAAATAAAATCTCCAGGTTTGGTCAACGCTTGTAATGACAAATTGAGCGCATCTAAAGCACCTGATGTGATGACAATATCATTTGCATGGGTAGGTATGCCTTGCAAACAGTAGCGATTTGCAATTATGGTTCTTAATTCATAATTGCCTGGTGGCATGTGGTCATGGCTCATATAACTGCTTTTTCGCTTGGCATGCTGCGCTAAAATTTGCATGAACTTTGGGTTAAACAGCAATTCTGCATTGGGGAAGGCAGAACCCAAAGGGCTGACATCTGCAGGCTGAATTGATTTTAAATAGCCAAAGACCAAAGAGTTCATTTGAATATGTGAATTTAAACTCAAGCTGCTTGGTACAGGTTGCTCCGTTTGATTGAGACGTTCTGCAACATAAAAACCTGACTTTTGTTTAGCGTAAACCAATCCCTGCGCTTCAAGTTCTTGATAAGCGTTCAGTACGGTCATTAAGCTATAACCACTGATTTGTGATTGTTCTCTTAACGAAGGCAACTTACTATGTGCTTTCCATGCGCCATTTTCAATGAGTTGCCGAATGTTTAACGCCAATTGTTCAGATTTATACATGGTACGACTCAATCATTTTTTGCATCTGTTAATTATTTTGATCTATTTTTAGGTTTAAAACACCAAATAATTTCTGTTTTTATAACAGATGGGTATGAATCTAAAATCAACTGTTATAGTTTTTAATGAATATTTTGTATCTATAGTAATGCTTTAGAATTTTGCATAATCTGTATATCCCCAAAATCTGGTTAGATTGGAGTTGATATGCAAGAAGATAACTCACGCAAACCTCAGAAATATGCCGATAGCAGTATTTCAGATAAAGCATTTAAGCACATGATTATTTGGTTTACCGTGTACGTGGCTTTATTTTGTATTGGCGTAGCTGTAGTGATAAATTTAGATAAGTTCTAAACAGTTTTTGAATAACAGCACACCTATAATCGCTTCAAGATATGAAAAACATTCATTTGAATTTTAATGAATGTTTTTTTTGTTGATAAAAGAGATCATAAGCGTATAACTCAAAAGCAATAAAGATCGCAAAAATAATAGAATAGGCGTAAATTATAACTTTATTTGTAACGCATTTGTGGTTGTAATGATTTCGAGTTGGGTGCTCTTTACCTTAATGGCTGCATTTATGCAGGCATGGCGCAACGCCTTTCAAAAACAACTCAGCACAAGTGTCGATATTTATGGCGTGACTCTGGCGCGTTTTATTTTTGCCTTGCCTTTTGCACTGGCGTATTTAAGCATTTTACAATGGCAGCAGCCTGTTCAAGCAGAACTACATTTTAGTTCGATGTTTTGGCTGTATATCATCATTGCAGCAGTGTGTCAGATTTTAGCCACGGCTTTAATGGTAAAACTGTTTCAACAAAAAAATTATGCAGTAGGTGTCGGGCTTGCCAAAAGTGAAGCAGTTTTAGCTGCAATTGTAGGCGTGATTTTCCTACAAGAACATTTAAGCGCATTGGCTTGGTTAGGTGTTGCGATTGGTGGGATTGCGGTATTTCTACTGAGTAAAGGCAGCCAACGTAGTGATTTTTCATTCACGACTTTAGCCATTGGAATCGGAAGTGGACTCAGTTTTGCGGTGACTTCTTTATTGGTACGAGAGGCCAGTTTAGAACTCGATTTCTTACCGGTTATTCATCGCGCTGCATGGGTTTTGGTTTGGGTCATTGGTTTTCAATGCTGTATTTTATTGGCGTATTTAGGTATGTTTAGACGACATACCTTGTATGCCATGTGGCAGCGGGTGGGATTAACTTTTAAAGTGAGCGTCTGCAGTTTTTTAGCATCATTAGGTTGGTTTAGTGCCATGAGTATGCAAACTGTAGCGATTGTGAAAACACTCGGACAAATTGAAATATTATTCAGCTTACTAATTTCAGCCTATTTCTTTAAAGAAAAACTTGCTCGTACCGATCATTGGGGATTGGGATTGGTCGTGCTTGCGGCAATCTTGGTGATTTGGGCGTAGGGTTATATTTCAAAGCTATGTAATTTCAAATTCATGTTATATCCTTTGCATTTGATTTAAGGATCTCAGAAATATAAAAATAAAGATTCTCTATCCGTACAATCTCGTTAGAATACTCACAGCTTATCTTAGAGAATTGTCATGTCTAAACCACAGCAAAAACAAAAAAACTCAGCCTTGGCAGAGTTGATAGAAGAACAAAAACTGCTCTGTGAAGAGTTTGGTTCAGCCTATATTGCAGTGAGTGGCGATGATGTTATCGCAGTTGCAGTCCAGACCTTAAATAAAGACCCAATTGTGGGATTGCGTAAAGCGCCAGAAGGGGAAGAAAAAGTTGCGTGGTATATTTATGGCGGTGAACTGGGTGAAGATGAAGTGAGCTTTGAAACCATGCCTGTACGCGAGTTGCAAGACATTTTGCCTGATGTGCTTCCATATCTGGCTTTAGAGCAAGGCTACCGATTTATGATTGATGCAGATGACTATGAAGATGTCTGGAAAGAAGGCGATGCGTCTTAAGTTTATTCGTATGTCGAACATGGCAAAAATATTGGTGAGCATTATGCTTGGAATGCAAGGTCTGAGTGTCATGGCACAAGGTATTCAAGCACAGCAGTTGGCACTTGAAGCATCATCTACACCAATTACAATTCCACATGCATCCAATGGATTGACTCAAACACAATATCAAGACTTATTAAATCAATACACGCAGATTGTGAATGACAGCAAAAAAGTATTGGATGATCCTGCTAGCCAAGCAACGGCAGAACAACAAAAACAGGCATTTTGTGCACGCTATCAAGCCTATAAAAATATTGCTGAAATTTCCGAGCACAATCCAAACTTGTATCCTGCACCTATGATGTTAATGGTGGCAAAGCGTTATTTAGAGCAGCAGCACAATAGTTTCACGGCTTCAGGGATGACCGAACAAGTTTTTTGTGCAGGAGCTACATCTAAATAGTGTGATCTGCCTTATAAGTGAATAGCAAATTTAAAGATTGAAGATGCAGGCGTATAAAACCCCAAAAACTGGGGATTCCTTTTATGCAGATTGTGAAGTCATACTTCATTTTTTATCAATTTTCATGTAAAACTGACTTTGCAAAGCCTGTAGAATCTTTTAACTTTCAGGTAGTGGACTGCGGGATAGGCGACACAGATGAAATGGGATGAAATTGGTGAGCAGCCTTGTTCGATTGCACGAACTTTGTCGGTGATTGGTGACCGTTGGACAATGCTGATTATTCGTAATGCCTTTATGGGCATGCATCGTTTTGATGATTTTCAACAACATTTGGGCGTCACGCGGCATGTATTGTCTGATCGTTTAAAGCGTTTGGTGGAACATGAAATTTTAGTCAAAGTACCTTATGTAGAACGCCAAGAACGTTTTGAATATAAATTGACTGAAAAAGGCTTGGAGCTTTATCCCTTAATGCTGTCTATGGCAAATTGGGCAGATAAATGGATGGATCAAGGTTTAGGTAAGCCTGTGGAATACATCCATAAAAATTGTGCTAAAACGTTTCAGCCTGTCGTGGTATGTTCAGAATGTGGCGAAGAACTACATGCCAAACAGGTGAAGCCACAATTTACCTCAGTGTATTATCAGTACATCCAAGCACAGCAGAATTTAAAACAAGTCTAAATCAGTGCTGTATTCATCAGCAACAGTTTGTCTATAAGCAGTTCGCTGGTTTAGGAATACCCGCTAAACGGCTTAAATGACGCGCCACTAAACCTGTATTAAATTTATCCTGCAAAACGGCATTGTTAATTTCTGGGCTTACAGTTTTCATTAAAAATTTGATTAAAGGGCGGGTTGCAGGTGAGTGTCCAAATTGCTGATAAAATTGGCGTACAGCGTGCAAAACTTCAAAATGCCAAGCCGTGAGATCGAGCGCTAAACTTTGCGCCAGTTCTTGTGCAACTTGTTCATTCCAGACAGTGTAATCCAGCAAATGTCCATCTTGATCTAATTCTAGTGTCATCTCTTGTTTCATTCACCCTTAAAAATGCTTTGCATTGGTTTCATATCATTACGGCGTGTTATTTTAAGCTAATACAGCGCTGATGTGCTAAACACAGCGTTGCAAAAGCTGCATAATCAATCGGATGTACATTTTCTGCCAAATGACCATTCAATATTTCTACATCATTTTCCAGTACATATATTTTGTCTAGCTGGGCACAAAGCGGATGGTGTTGATGCAATACCGCATCACCCATCAGTACAACGCTATCTTGCGGAGCGTACAAGGCATTTAGCTCTGCTAAAATTGCTGCTGTGCTATCAAATCTCGCTTGGATTAAATATAAATTTGCGTTAGTCATGCTTTTCTCTTTAGATGTTTAGATGTGGTCAAATGATCAATCAAACTGTTAAACCACCAATCAAACTACCAATATAAAACCCGATCAAAGGTTTGAATCAGCTCGCGATTCAGTTCCACCCATTCAATCTCATGTACCGTATTTTTGATAAACGGTGAGTGAGCATGTTTATGTTCAATCAAAATTGGGCTGAGGTCATAAAACTCAAAGCTATCGACCAAGTTGGATGCCACTTTAAAGGCATGTTTAAGTGAATCAAAAGCCAGTTCCGACTGTAATAGGCTTAATGCCGCATCTTGTAATAATACTTTGACTTCACAACCAAAAGTTGCCAGTACCATTGTTGCTGACAAGCTTTCATGTACTTGTAAGCTGTTTAAATTGGCCTGACGTAAAACCACGAGTACAGTTTTCACACAATTTACCTTTTAAATGCAACAGATTTACAAAATGAATCGCTTAAAATTGAATCAGGCGTTCTGTGGTTTGCACTGCATCGGCCAGTTCGCCCAAGCCAACCAATTCAAAGCCTGCAGCTAAATTGTGTTGGCTTAGTTGATGGCGTTTGACATTGTCTGCATCGCTAATACCACGTGCCAGTGCTGCACTTACACATACCGGTAAACGAATAGACAATTTTTGCCATTCTGTTTTGAGATTGCGTTGATCATCGGGTACCCATTGCAACTCATTCGCTACAGCAACGCCATCTTGATAAAAAAACACACGAAAAGCCTCATTTTTCTGTTGTAAGGCTTGAGCAAAACCAAGTGCATGCCATGCATGAATAGAGGTTGGTGGGGAGGTTATTAGTAATAAGGTGCTCATCAAAATTCACTAATGCAATGTGCTAAGGCGCATTCAGACTTTATAAAAAAGGTAGTATAAATGATTTTAGTGACTGGTGGTTTAGGCTTTATAGGCTCACACATTGCATTAAGCCTCATGGCTCAAGGGCAAGAGGTCATTATTGTAGATAATTTATCCAATGCAAGTATGCAGACCTTAGAGCGACTTGAATATATTGCAGGGCGTTATGTGCCTTTTGCCAAATTGGATGTTAGAAATACGCCCGCGCTGAACAAAGTTTTTGAACAATATTCAATTACTGCAGTGGTGCATTGTGCAGGGTTTAAATCTTTAGAAGAATCGGTGCTTAAACCACTGGAATATTATAACGATAATGTCAGTTCTATTATGAGTTTATTACGTTCTATGCAACGTACAGGCGTGCGTCGTTTGGTGCATCTTTCAAGTATCGCGGTCTATGGAAAGTCTGGATTGAATCTAGAAGAAAGCCAGAGCTTTAATTACAGCTACGCCAATCCCTATGTGAAATCTCAACAGATGGTTGAAGAAATCATCCGCGATACTTTTAGAACTGATAATGAATGGAACATTGCTATTTTGCGCTTGAGTAATATAGCAGGCGCATTTGAACACGGAATTTTAGGCGAAGTCGTTGCACCATTACCTAAAAATATTGTTCCTTTGGCGATGCAAGTTGCAGTAAAACAGCGTGAAGCAATTGAATTACGTCAGCAAGCCAATACTGCAGATCAAACCGTAGAACGCAGCTTTGTGCATGTACTAGATGTCTGTGAGGCTGTCATCGCAAGCCTGCATTGGTTATTCGAACAAACACATAGCTGCGAAGCCTTTAATATTGCAGGAGAAGTCGTCTCAATTCAGCAGTTACTTGCACGTATTAGTGCAGTCACTGACACTGAAATTGCTACAGTCCCTGCAATTCATTATGAATATCCTGAGTTAGATCAGTTAGGTGCAGTCGTAGATAAGGCACAACAGTATTTACACTGGCAGCCAAAACGTAGTTTAGAAAAAATGCTAGAGGATGAGTGGCGTTTTTATCAAAATACGCTCAAGCATTAAAAGTAAGCGCTATAAAATTCGTTGAGATGCGATTCACGAAGCCTTATAGCTGAAACAAATACAACGCAATGGAATTATTGATAATAATTATCATTTACTAGGCTGTCTGTTTTTTATAAGATCGATATAAGAGCACATGACATCATTGAAATCACGAAGGAATGAGGCTGAACATGCAAACACGTATTGAACATGACACCATGGGTGAGGTTCAAGTCCCGAATGATGCACTTTGGGGCGCGCAAACTCAGCGCAGCTTACAAAATTTTAAAATAGGTAATGAGCGTTTACCTCGCGCCATGATTCGCGCGATGGGTTTAGTTAAAAAAGCGGCGGCAATAACCAATGCAAACTTAGGGCAAATCCCTCAAGAGTTGGCGCAGTACATTGTTGGTGCGGCAGATGAAGTCATTGCAGGGCAGTGGGATAGTCAATTTCCTTTGGTGGTGTGGCAAACAGGTTCGGGTACGCAAAGTAACATGAACTGTAATGAAGTGATTGCCAATATCGCCAATCAAAAACTGGGGAATCCTTTAGGTGCGCAAAAGACTGTACATCCGAATGATCATGTCAATCGTGCCCAATCGACCAATGATTCTTTTCCAACTGCAATTCATGTAGCAGCGAGTTTGCAAATTAATGAACTGCTCATTCCTGCAGTAAAGGGTTTGCGTGATACGTTGCATGCCAAAAGTGAAGAATTTTCTGAAATTGTCAAAATTGGACGTACACATTTACAAGATGCGACACCATTAACTTTAGGGCAGGAATTTAGTGGCTATGTATCTCAATTAGATCATAGTTTAAAGCGTTTGGAACAGGCTTTAACAGGCTTGTATGAGTTGCCATTGGGCGGTACAGCAGTCGGTACAGGCTTAAATGCACATCCTGATTATGCGGTACAGGCAGCGGAGCAATTGGCACAGCTAACAGGCTTAGCATTTGTGACTGCACCCAATAAGTTTGAGGCTTTGGCAGGGCGTGATGCTGCAGTATTTGCTTCGGGTGCATTAAAAACTTTGGCGGTGAGTTTAAATAAAATTGCCAATGATATTCGCTGGTTAGCCAGTGGCCCGCGTTGTGGTTTTGGTGAGTTGCGTATTCCAGAAAATGAACCTGGTTCAAGTATTATGCCGGGTAAGGTTAATCCAACACAAAGCGAAGCGATGACCATGGTAGTTGCACAGGTATTGGGCAATGACACCACGATTAACGTGGCAGGTGCATCGGGCAATTTTGAGCTGAATGTATTTATGCCAGTGATCGCATATAACTTATTGCAATCTATTCAACTCTTGGGTGATGCCTGCAATAGCTTTAATGAGCATTGTGCCGTTGGCATTCAAGCAAACCGTGAAAAAATAGATCACTTTTTGCATGATTCACTCATGTTAGTGACCGCTTTGAATCCTGTAATTGGTTATGAGAATGCAGCGAAGGTGGCTAAAACAGCTTATAAGGAAAATAAAACCTTAAAGCAAGTTGCAGTAGAGCTGAATTTGGTCACAGCAGAGCAGTTTGATGAAGTGGTACGTCCTGAACAAATGATTGCACCGAATATCAAGTAATCAGTTTTAAACAAATTCAGAGGTCTGTGTTTGTCTGCACATGATGACAGATAGACACAGACTTTGTTTATGAAAATCAGGGAAACTTTGAAGTATCCTTCCTTATTAAAATTATGTTGTGTATAATTACACAATGAACAGCAAAGACATTATTAAGCGTCTTGAGCAGGAAGGCTGGTACAAAGTGGGTGGTAAAGGCGACCATGAAAAGTATAAGCATCCTGAAAAGCCTGGGCATGTTGTGGTACCACATCCACGTAAAGATATGCCAATAGGAACTCTACGCAATATATATAAACAGGCTGGTTGGGAGTGGAGGTAAAAATGTTATATCCAGTATATGTTCACAAAGATGAAGATAGCGCATACGGTTTAACCTTTCCTGACTTTGATGGATGCTTTAGCGCAGCAGATGAGTTGCAAGATATTCAGCGCATGGCACAGGAAGCGGTTGAAGTTTACTTTGATGGTGAAGATATTCCGTTACCAGAACCATCAAGCCCAGAGCAATGGTTAGGTGATGAGCGATTTGAGGGTGGTTTTTGGTTGTTAGTTGATATTGATACAACAAAAGTAAATACAAAGTCTATTCGTATTAATATCAGCATGCCAGAAGCTTTAGTAAAACGTATTGATGCTGTTGCAAAAAAACAACATTTAAGCCGTTCGGCATTCTTAGCTAAAAGTGCGGAAATGGCGTTGCATTAATCAAGTAAAAATATACTAAACCCAGCCTAAATGCTGGGTTTTCTATTGCACTTAATTTGAATGCAGTGGGGTAATTCATCCTAATACGATTTTAAATTTATGTGTTGGTGTAAAGACATAATTTGCATAACGGCAGAATAGGCTACAAGGTGCTGTCTAAATGTAATAGTTCAAAACTCGTCATTTAGTCACACCAACCGCTTTTGGGTGCTTTCTTTTATGCCCATTCCTTATTCAACTTCCATTGAATAAGCTGCCATAATTGCTAGAATACGCAATACTTCAAAATACTGTTTTGCTAAAGTTTTGCATTTATTTTGCAAAATTTAATTTTTTTATAAGCAACTCAATATCTTAACTACGGAAATTTTCAATGCTCTCAATTTATTTATTGTATCGTTCATAATAAATTAACTATTTGATTTTAAAAACAAAAATAGGGTTAAAATTATTGAAAAATATGTCAATTTGGGTGCTTATGTAAACTATGTAAAACAAGGACTTATAATATAGTTTTGCAAGGCTATTTTGTGTCAGCACAGCCAATAAAAAAGCTCCCGAAGGAGCTTAGTTTGAAAACGGTAAATCGATTCCTATATCTGCATCATTCCATATAATTTCATGACCAGATGCATATCTCTCTGTCATTTTTTCTGAGGCATGTCCTGCTAATGTTTGAGCGGATTTTCCTGCTTTTTTATGCAAGTGAATTGCTAATGCTCTGATCTCATGGAAGCTTGGTAACTGTCTACCGCTTAATTCAGGATAGGTATTTGCTTTCTTAACAGCATTAAGAAATTCGCGTGAAACATATTGCGCTTCGAGTTGCGTCCAATGTGCTTTGGTTTGGCTTTTATTTTTGGTTTTACCTTTTGGCACACGATGGATGATAAAAGGACTAACCACATCGTCTTTACATCGATCTAAAACTTTTTGAAGTTCAGCATTAATTTTTATGCGAACGTATCCAGCACCTTCGAGTAATTCGAAATCGTCCTCGGGGTCATCGGTGGTTTTCGCTTGGGCGACATGCAAATATCCATCCCAAATGTCTGACCATTTCATGTTGACAATATCAATACGTCTTTGCGTTGTTAAAAGCGCAAGATCGATTGCATTTTTTAACCATTGCGGCGCTACATTACGAATGGCTTCAAGACCTTCAAGCGTATGGCGTTTACGCTGCTTAATTCGATAACGTTTAATCGTTTGTGCAGCTGGATTGTCAGGGACCAAACCTTTACTGATTGCTAAATCGAAAATTTGAATAAGCAGGCTACGTGTTTCAATACTTGTTGACGCTGACAAACTATCAAGAAGATTGTTCACCATCAAAAGAGTGATAGAACTTAGTGGTAATTTTTCCCATTCATCACAACGGCTTAGGCTGTGAGTGTATGTTCGCAGAGAATTTGGGGCAAGTGGTCTGCCGTCTTTTCTGCGTTTTTCAGCTAAGAACTTTTTAGAAAATTCACCGAATGTCACTTCACCCATGACAGATGCAACTAAATCGGTAGCAGGGGTTAGCAGATCATTAAGTTTACGTGCCGCAATAATTGCTTTGGACTTATCATCACCCATACCGTGAAATTTACCCGTAATAGGGTGGCGGTATCTCCAAGTGTTGACACCGCTTCTATATAGGTTGGCAGGTAAATCCTTATTGCGCTTGGTGCGAGGACGAGTCATTTCTTAGTTTCCCAAGACCTTATCAACTAAATCATTACCAGTTTGCTTTTGATAAACGTTCCAGTTGATATACCACAGTTTGCCTTTTTGTTCGGCAGGGAGTCTACCTAGTTGACATTGTCGCACAATTGTTTGGCGAGTAGGAGGTGTTCCATCCTCTCCATATACCCGCTTAATAAATTCAGAAACTTTAATTAAACAGGTCATGGCTTTGCTCCTGTGCTTTGCTCCTGTGCTTCGATCATGGCTATGTATGCACAATGAATCGACTGACCGCCTGTTAAACCATTCTCGAAAGCGCCAACAAAAAAATCTTGCATTTTGTTTAATAGCTCCTGTGTCGGCTCTTTCGGCACAACCACAAATCCTTCAGGAATGGCTTGGGCTTTGGCTGCTTGCCATGTGCACCAGCTTGAATTAATTTCATTCAGAGCTTTGCTATATTCCTCATCCCATTCAATTAGCTCATAAATATTTTCCAATTCGTTATATTGAATATTCGGCAAATATTTGAAATCCACACCTTGTGAAAGCAGGTGTTTTTCATGAGCAATTTTTTCTTCCCGAATATCCATCACGCCACCTCATTCCGCTGAAAGCACTTAATTTCAACATCCTTAGGTGCTTCAATTACTAATCTTGGTTGGAATCCATTACGATAATCTTGTGGCTCAATGCGCATCGGCCACTTTGGAAAATCAACATCCTCGCAATCTGGGTCATGGTTGGCGACTCCAATCATCCATGTTCCAGAGTTGTTAGGGCAAAAGTGACCAGTTACTACAATTGCGTATTCACCTGAGCTCACCAAATATTCAATAGGCTTTCCAGAAGCACAGTTATCATAATCATCATTAAAGTGATTAGTTTCACCGAATGTATCATCTGAATAACCTTCAAAAATTAATTTCACTGAATCCATCACGCCACCTCACTTTCATATTTATTTCGAGCAAAAATGGCATAGGCGTCATCTTCACTAAAATTAATGTCAATTAAGAAAAAGCCATTTGGTGCAATCGGGTCCCACTTGGTGATATCACAATCATCCATCATAATTTCCCAATCATCAGGATTAACAAGGCTCTCCATCCAGAACACCACAGTGTCTACACCAAAGTGGCTTTTAAATTTTTCCCAATCTTCACGACTTACATATTCTTCATTTTCCAGATGCTCATTCATGTATTTTGAATAAACCGGATGTGTCCAAGTTCCCATTTCGCCACGAACAATTTCAGTTGGCTCTAGTTTGTTATCTTCCATCACGCCACCATCAAATAATTAAATTTCTTAGCACGGCTAACTTCTACATTTGCTTCACGTTCTAAACGTGTTAAAAAACCAGCTGCTTCATTTAAATAGCATCTGCAAAACTGTCTAAATTTGCGCTGACACGCTTCATTCATTAAATAGTCTTGCTGTGCTTGTCCTTTGTGACAGAAGATTTTCAAAACACTATCGCCACGACGCATAACCACAGCATCTTTTTTCACTTGTGGCCTGTATCCATCACAGTACAACCAGTAAGTGAATAAGTTTGTAAATCGGCAAGGTAGGCGAGTGATCATGTTGCTACCTCAGCTTGAGTGTTATATCCAATCTTTTTAAATAGTGGGTTCAATGCAGAAATATCTAACTGCTTTTTAGCTCGAGTAGCAGCAACATATAAAAGTCGAGCTTCATCTTCGGTTAGGATTTTTTCACCAGGTGCAGCAGCTTCTTTATAAAAGAAATCACCACCAAGTTTGACCTTGTTAAACTCCAAGCCTTTAGACTTATGAGCTGTGGTCACAATGCAGTCATAATCACTAGAATTACTTTTTAGTAATGAGCTGATTAGAGCTTCTTCACCCACTTTATTGATTAGGCTAACAAGTGCTTTTAAGTCATTTCCAGAGACTTCATTTGTGTATTCAATGACTTCTTCCCAATTGCTAAAGCCTTCAAATACACTTCCATCGTGGACTTTTATTCCAGATTTAACTTTTTTGGCATCTTCAATGTTTTTTAATAAAGAACCTGTATCAACTTCCAAACGTGGTTCACGTCCAATTTTTACCAGCTCAACCATGTTGGAAAGGGCAGCAGCATTGGTACGATAGATAAATGCATCTGCAACCATATCGGTGACTTCACCAACATTGGAGTCAATTTGTTCAAAACCACGTAATGGAATTTCTTCATCCAAAACATTGAACAAAATTTTATTCGCAAGATCAGCAATGTTTTCACCAAAACGAAATGATTGACTTAAACGTGTTTCAGCAATATCTAGGGATTGCATCGCATTGACAGCACCACGAAACGCATAGATTTGCTGGTGACGATCACCCACATAAATTACCTGAGCACGCTGCTTACTCAAAACATTCAACATAATAGGATCAGCATCTTGTGCTTCATCAAATAAAATAAAGTCAGCATTAATCACTGGATTGCTCAATGCCCAATATTTTAGGTAATGGTCATGTTCGAGACGGTTAATACCAGCAGGATTTAAAATGTCATTCCAGTAATCATGTGCCTTAGGTAAAAGGATATTTGCCAATTCAGCACGATATGTATCATCCATCCAATCAGGTAAAGCAGCGTAAACTTGTGATAGTTGAATTTCGCTGTAATTAGAACGGCAGAAATAACCAACGGCATTCATCATAGATGTGGCCATACGTTTTGAATTAAATAAACGCTTCTGGTCATCCTCACCACGTTGTTTAACCAATGCCACTGGTACTTGATAATTCTCAAGATCATGGCGAGATGCCAATTGGTTTGACATCAAGCGACGATTTTTTAATTTATTAGTCAGCCAGCGTGGAACTGAGTTATAAGCTAGGCTGTGAAATGTTTTGCACTTAACATTATGGTTAAATTTAGACTGTGCTTCTGTTGCAATCGCCTTGTTAAATGCCAAGTACATTCCATGTTGGTGATGCTTTGCATTACCAATCAGTTTAAGGGTAGAAGTCTTACCAGCACCGGCGTATGCGGTCACTTTACAAGACTGACCATGTAATGCCATATCAATGGCATGTTGTTGTTCAATAGTTGGATTCATATTTCTATCTCACTACTGGTACCCTCATGTGTGAGGGCACCACATGCCAGTGTTATGCTGTTAATTCAGCTGCTTTGCGTTCGTAAATCGAATTGATCTTGTCGATTTGAACATCAGATAAGCCAGAAGTGTGAGGCTCAAAACGCTCACCCATAATCTTATTGATGGTTTCAACATCCGCTGCGTCTTCAAGATCAACAACCAACTGAAGGTAGAACTTCTGCCAGCCATGAGCATTTTTAATATCAGTTTGATCTGGTTCACCTAAGTTAGTAGGTACTGTGTTGCTGACTTCTTTTAGCTGTTCCAGTGTTTCAGTCGCATAAATTTGTGCAATTAATGCTGCTGTATTGAACTCGGGTGCCATATCAATAACAGTTTCTTGAGACTGTTCACGTTCAGCCATCTGAGCTTTTAAACCCGATGCACCTTGATGTTTTTTTACCGTTGATTGAACTGGGGTAACATCAAGTTCTTCACGTTCAGCAATTTCATCTGGGGTATAAACACCTAGAATTACATCGGGTGTATATAAGCGTGACCAACGTTTAATAGCAAGATACGCAAGTTGTTGGCGTGGATCACTTACCCATAAAGGTGAATTGCGTACTGAGCCTACTTGTCCCATAGAAATATCAATTTCACGTGGAGAAGTTTCACCTTTTAATGTTGCCCAGACTTTAATGCCTTTATCCCATGATTTATCTTCCTTGCCGTTGATCTTTGCCCAATCGCCATACCATTCAAAATTTAAACGACCTGTGATAGGTGCACGATTGGTAATCACAGCATTCACAAGTTGCGCTTCATACCCTAATACACCATTAATTTGATGAGTTTTTTGAGCTACGGCAAAAGGGTCCATTTGCCACTGTGCTGATTGCATAATGATGGCTAAACAATCTCCAGTATTGCCCTGAAGATGTTTCGGCACTGCAAATTTTGATGAAGCCATGACACTTGCAATACGCTCAAAACGATCCATAATTTCAGGATTCATCATGATGTCAAAAGCAGTTAAGTGGGCAATCTGACCATTTTGTGGGGTTGTTAATGCGTTCATAATAAAATTCCTTAAATTGTTTCTTTAAACTTGTTTGAAATACGGAAAACACGTGTGCTGGAGGTTTTGCTATATTTCGCAAATAAATCAGGTTCTTCTTTTTTCAACAGCGTACTGTCGATACGAGTAGAGGATTGTTCTTTGTAGGTGCAGATGGACTTGCCCTGGCTAATCATCATTTCCGCATCCTGCATTGTTGAGACAATCTTTAATTTGATTTCATCTTCACGAGCCTTGTCCGCTTTTTGGCGACCTTGAACAGTGATAAGTTCTTCAGCAAGCTTGATATGTTCAAAATCAGCTTCGACTTGTTTACCCACAACATGATTTGACCAGCGATGTAAAACATCATCAAAACAAGTAGGATCTGGTGGAACATCAGCAATGACATGGTTGAACCAAAATGCTTTAACCTGTTTAAAGATTGATTCAATTAAATCGTCATCACGTTCAATGCGATACATACGGAACTTATTGCCACCAATGAGAACGGCAAGGTGCCATACTTGGAAGCCTGTAAGCTTCATGTACCAAAGGCATTGAGTAAGGTAATAGTCTGGAATTTGGTCTGTTCCTTCTTCACCAAATAACTTGGACAAATATTCCGAAGCTGTTTTACATTCCAAGCCTTGGTCTGTAGTTAGTTTCCCATCTTTAAAGAAAACACGACCTGCGATTTTAGGATTTACAACAGCACGGTCAATGTTACCGATAGCCCAAGACTCTCCGATGTTTTCAAGAGATAATTGCTGAGTAACACGTTGAACTTTCATACCTGAACGACGTGAAAACTCTTTAGCAACAACGTCTTCAAGTAGGTTGCCGAAATGCGCAGACTCATTTTGTGATTCTTTACGTTCACTGCGACCAGTTTTGTCTAACCACAATTGGTATGGTGATTTGTACGGACTAAAGCCAAGGATTGCAGCAACGTCTGAACCACCGATACCTTTTTTACGACCTGCTAAGAATTTTTCGTGATTTACTTGGGTATTCACTGTTCAACTCCTTTTGAAATAGAGTGAGTTCTTGTTAGTTTGCAAATAACAAGATTTTTGGCGAATTTTTCATAATTTTGCTGTGCATCTTTTATGTAATATTCAGAATCATCATCGGCTCTAGCAGCTTCCGTTTCCTTGCTTGTAAAAAATACACGGATCGTATCAATTGCATCTCCTGCACATTCAAATGTTTGAAAGCATTTAGCAGAGGTAAGCAAACGTGTGAATGCTGCTTTATGTTTTTCAGAGCCAACATTGCAAACAAATTGACCTGTAGTTAAATTTTTAACCACGAAAAATTGTTCTTTAATTTTCATGATCAATCTCCCTGATATGCGACAGAAACGTGTTTACGAGGATAAATTTCAGAACGCACATAACCACGACTTACTTGTGAAGGCATTTGGTTGATAGGCGCAACCCATGTCGGGAAAAACTTAGAATTCAGATCAACCCACACACCGCAATCAAACTTTTGGTTTGTGTCTTCGCGGTAATACTCCAGCGTTTCACCATTGACCAAAATGTGGTGCGTTGCTTCCTTAGGGGTAGCAACTTTAGGAATGAAAGCCATCATCGCATAGCCTCCAAATGCGCTTTGGTTGCATTAACCTGTGAAACTTGTTCCGCTTCACAAGCTTTTAAACCAACACCAAAAAAGATGAATGTGCTTACTGCAATCAGCGCAGATGCAGCAGCATTTGAAGCAAAGCCTTTAAGCTTAGAAACAAAACGTTTTTTGTCTTGACGCTTAATTAGCGTTTCGACTAGCTTGTTTTGGGATGTGTTTGTTGCCATAATGACCTCGTGTAGTTGAAGCCCGCTAGATTTCCAGTCCCTGCGGGCTTTTTAATGCCCACTGTTAAGCTGCAAACGTACCAATACGGACAGGGTTTTCAGGAAGCAAGGCAATCACTTTTTCCTTGAATTCTTGAATAATTTCATTACGCAAGAGTTCTTCTTTAACGATTTGCAATGCAAACGATGGCTCACCATCTGAGCTATTTACTACAAGACGCAAGCGAATAGTTTTGTCATCAAGACCGACATAAGCTGGATCAATGATTTCAAAATAACTTGGTAATTTCCCTGCTGTGCTTGAAGCTTCAACTTTGTCAAAGACTGAGCGAGTTTCTTGCATGTTTGATACTGACGAGTCAGTAGTTGAAGATGCGCCAACTTTCATGTTGCGAACTGCATTAATTGCTTCCGCAATATGGATCGTTTCACCAGTTTCACTTGTTGCAGCGAATACACTTGCCCAATCTTCAAGTAATGTTGCAAAACGCTTTTGATTAAGTTTGTTATCTTTAAGCTGATTGAGCTTTTCCCAAACTACAGTTGGTTCAAGCTGTAACACTGCTTTATGGTCACAATGACCTTGAGCCAATCCAACAACTTTGAAGTTTAAAATTGCCGTTGCTGATACATTTTTGTGGTCAACAAATACAGGGGCATAAACTTTTACTTCAGGAACAGAATTTTCAGACTGCGTATTACCTAAAACATAACTTTTGAAATCTTCAAAAGATGGGGTTTTTAAAACACCGCGTGCACGGTTACGACCAGCTTGAAATTGTTCTAAATCATGAACTTTGAAATTTTCGTGAATGGCAACAAGTTGACCACGAGATAAATCATTTACAGGTAACGCAAGTTCAACGATTTCTTTAGCAGAGTTTTCCATTTTCAGTACCTTATGGATGGTTGGTAAAATTGTTGTAATGAGAAGGGGGCTGTTTAAGCGTCTTCAGTGAATAATTGGCTTGTATGGTTAGCGAACAACGTGACATCACCACCAGCATTCAAATGCATTGGAGTTTTTGAGGTGGTGTCCTCTGCACGTTTACCTTTTGCTGTTGGTTCAACAAAAGCGAGTGTGTGTGCAATTTCGACCTGGCTTGAATCACCGATACGAGCAATATCAAGTGTGATTTTGATTTGCCCTTTTTTGTTGTGCTGAACAGCACCTTGAGAAACCATGCTGATAGCTGCACCGAGTTGGTTAGCAAAGGTTCCTGCACCTAAGTCAGCAACAAATTGCTGTGCGTTGGTTGGTTTGGTAGACATAAAATTCACCAAGTAGATTTGTTGTTGGTGAAATAAATATAAGAAAACTTATTTTTATTGTCAATAGTATTTGTAAGAAAACTTATTTTAATGATTTAATAAGCAAAAGAAAACCTGCACAGGGCAGGTTGTATGGAGTTTATTCAGATGAGTAAAGATGCTGAAAATTCAGGATATGGTGTAATCCCCGAAGGTACTTGGATTAAGTTATTTGAGGGATCAGTTATTACATTACAGGATGTAGCCATAAAAGCAGATCAAGCATGGATTGATCAGGCAATTATTGATGAAAATAATTACCGTAATGGCATTGGAGTTGTTGGCGATGCACCAGTGCAACTGGCAGCAGGTGCTATGTCTGCTATGCACGTATCAGCAAGTATAGGTAAAGGTGAAATTGATTCAGAATCTATACAAAAAGCCATTCGAGATGCCGCCAAGACTTTAAACGTTGCGTACAATGCAAAATTTATTAACCGTGTGGAATGGCGTACTGAAACGATCGATCGATTACTGTCTTCCGTTCACATAAAATCAGTAGATGAAGCTATTGTTGAATGTCAAAAGGTTGAAAAATATGTTTTCGGGGAAAATGAAATCCCAAAAGATATTGATCCACTAGCTTCTTGGTATTTGTAAAATTATCTTTTAATTTTACTCTCAATATTTTGAAGTCTAGCTTCAATTTTTTGAAGTTGGGCTTCATTGTTTAGATTTTCCAAAATCCCAATAACAGTATTACATTCAGAGCATTGAATGAAATCAATGTGAATATTACAATTTTCAACTGATTGTGTGACACGTTTAAATTTTGTATTGCCACAGCTACATTTTGATATAGACATGTAAAATTCCTTATCGAACATTATTAAGCCTATGATGTAATGCAAGTTCTTGCAGTGCATCAATAAGACTTTTACCTTTTTGTTTTGCAATCAAGACAGCTTTTTTATCATGTGTTGCTATTCCAGCAGGTTCAATAAGAGTGCTTTCGACCACTCCTTGACCTTCCTTAACTTCGATAGCAAACCCTACATGCTCACCATTAACTTTCTCACCAATACCAACCAGTATGATGACTATGCCATGGGTTTTTGCTAAATATTTGTCTGTATAGGAATTGAATTTAACGGAGTTTTTAACAATCCCTTGTCTATCAAACCAAAATTTTGCTTCATCAAAAGCATCAAATGCCTGAGAAGAATCAGCTTTGGACTTAGCAGAAAAGAAAGCCCATAAAATCAAAATTACAATTACACCAAGTACAAATCCACCCATTTAAATTTCCCCAACCCGATCTATTATAAAAAACTGCGTCGGGTTCGCAGTTTTAACTTTTTCTAACACGCTTTGGTCTTGATCCACCAAGTGGTCTAAATGCATCAATTACCAAACCTACTAATTCCATGCCTTCTTCAAATTCAATGATATTAGGTTGGAAATTTGGATTAAGAGCTTGTAAATACTTACGATCATCACTTTCAATAATTAATTTTTTAAAAGTAGCGTCTGTATTGTTTCTAACAACAATCAAGTCTTCTGATAATAGATCGCAGACCTGAAAAGCAGGGTTAATTAAAATATAATCGCCATCTTGATAGGTTGGAAAATTACTAATACCAACAACTTTTAAATAAAAACATCCATCAGGATCATCTGAACTTAGTGGTGGTAACCACTCTGTAATCTCAGACGGATTAATAAATTCTATTGAGGTCATTGTCCCTGCTTGAACCCAAGATAAAACTGGTAATAATTTCGTAGTAACTGGAACAATATTGTTATCTAAAACCCTATCAGGTTTTCCAGTCAGAATATATTCAGCTGTAACCCCAAACTCATTTGCCATAGCTTCAAGTGAAGCTGCTTTAGGCAAATAGCCATCCTTTTCCCATTCTGTTACAGCAGGTGAGCTTACCCCCGCAATCTTCGCTAATTGCGCCTGAGTTAATTTTTTCGAACGTCTTAACGCACGTATGCGCTGACCAATAGTTTGATTTTCCATATAAGTTATCTTATATATTGCTTTTATAAGTTATCTTTGATTAAATAGTAAGAAATCTTACTTTTAAGGCGTATTATGACTAAGAATGAGGCTTTCGAATTACTGCAAGTAAATGGTGTTGAGTTAGCCAATTTGCTTGGTATTGAGCCGTCAGCCGTTTATCAGTGGGCGGAAGACAAAATCCCATTAGCTCGTGAATATCAAATTCTTGACTTAGCGAAAGGAAAGAAGCCAATAACAGTGGAGAGAAAATCACCACAAACAACACATTAGGAGTATCACCTATGCAAACAATAATTAATTTCAGTCGAAAACTGTTGGCACCCATGTCAACACGTGTACCGCTGGAAGTCCAAGAGATCATTGATACTTTGGCTGAAAGCCAAGGTAGTGATCGTGCTAAGTGGTTAAGAGATGCCATAGATAAAAAGATCGAACTGGAGACAGGTCAATCATCATCTGAGCACATAGAAAAATCAAAGAATACAACGTCTACCAGTGTATTCAAGAATGTATGCAGAAATTTAAAAAGTTTTTGGCAGGCATTAAAAAAGCCCGACGTTGCAGGTCGAGCTTCTAGTATTCATCAACATTCAGGTAAATGAACATGAGTAATTTAACAGAACATAAGTGCGCTGGCAAATGTCCAGAATTTAAAGGGGAACAGTGCCATCACTGTTTGATTCAGCAAATTGAAAAACGAGAGTTTGATTTGGGTTTAGCACTTGATGATGCGTATGTGAAAACTGCAGAAGATTTCACCGCTGGTGATGTCGTCGTGTTTATCGATGCATTGAAACCAGATCATCTCATGACTGTCCACAAAGTACAGGGTGATGGCGTGCTGCTGGATGGGAATCGCAATTTCGCATTAGCTCATTTGATACGACATGCGAACACAAGAGAAATTCTTGCAAATAAGCGCCACATCACGACTTTTGAAGAAGCATTCGGGGAGGATGTGGAATGAAAGAACGTCCGATTCTATTTAGTGCCCCAATGGTCAGCGCAATTTTGGAAGGTCGCAAGACTCAGACTCGTCGAGTAATAAATCCACAGCCTGAAGGCACAACTTTGAAATGTTTTTTAAATGGGGAGTGGTTGAGTAAAGATTTTAATGGTTTGGCATTACCTCAAATTGAAGATTTACCAATTCATTGCCCATACGGAAAAATAGGTGATCGTCTTTGGGTACGTGAAACATGGTCAACTGTAAATTTATACGGTGAAATCGCACTTGCTTATAAAGCTGATGGTGAAATTACACGTGTTGTAGAAAATGAAAGTTTTCAAGATGAAGATGGATTAATAAATTATGACGATCCACGATTAGAAAAATATTCATTTGCAGCATGGGCTGATGATCTACTTGAGGGTAAAGAAGGTAACTGGAAGCCATCTATTCACATGCCACGTTGGGTATCACGTATTTTGCTTGAAATCACCAATGTTCATGTAGAGCAACTTCAAGACATTTCTGAATCAGACTGTTTAAAAGAAGGTGTCGGTTCACCAATCTTACGTGACTGCAAAAAACCTAAATTTATGCAGTTATGGGAATCAATTAACGGTACTGGCTCATGGAATAAAAACCCATGGGTTTGGGTGGTTGAGTTCAAAGTCATCCAAGGTGGTGCAGCATGATTGATAACACCTCAATTCTCGCCCTAACTGACATTATCCAATTGCCTGAAGCTGAACGCTTACAGGCAATCAAGGATAAGTTTTCAGCAAAATCACATGATGAATTACTTAATTTACTTGGCAATGTTCTGAATGTTGCTGTGAATTATGCCCAATCGTGTGATGAAACATTGTATTTACATCTCGTCACCACTGGCGATATGCACCCATACGCAATAGATAAGCTTATTTCACCTAGTTTTCATGGTGCTTTGAATGGGCTGATCCTAGCGCAAAAAGCACCTAATCAAGATGTTTTATGTGAATCGTGTGCTTATCGTTGCGGCACTTTAGCAAATCATTGTCTTTCTACTCAATCTGACTTGGCTCATGCCTTGGAGTTGGATGCTGTTTTTTATTGCCATAAAGATATTGAAAATTTGCATAGTCCGTCTGCTACAGATCGTAAGCGCATGAAACCATGCAAAGGCTGGGCACAGCATGTGAAGAAACATAAGGGAGTAGCAGCGTGAAATCAAATGAAGCTAAAAAACCTATGTATATCTTTACTGAACTAGGTAAAGAAAAACTTTGTAAGCACTGTGATGAATACTGGCCTACAGATTCAGAGTTTTGGTTCATGATTAAATCAAAGTTAAAGGATGGAACCATTACATTTCGACCAGAATCAGCATGTAAAGGCTGCTATGACCGTGTTTACAGACCACATCATTTAAAAGGTGTGAACAAGGTTCGTTCAAGTCATGAAAAGAAGGTGGCAGCATGAAAGAACTCCACAAAACTTTGCTGTTCATTTTTACGCTCTTTGGGGCTGTTTTAATTCGATTAGGGGGTGTGGCGTGATTAAAAAACGTAATAAAAAATACAACCCCAATAAACCTGCTTTAAATCCTGTACGCAAGTTTCAGCTTATTGGGGAAGCGATTGAAGAAAATCGCATTCTCGAACTTTGGCAATTAACAAATGGGAAATCTGAGGATCAAGCGCCTGAGTTAGCCCATTTGCTAACTTTGACCAAGGGTACACTTGTGATTGCCATGCGTAAGGATTTAATCGACAACGAGCAAAGCTTCCATATCAGTTGTGACATATACGCAGATCATCCAGATGGCCGATCTATACAGCTCGATTTTGAAATAGCTGTACCTGAACGCATGACATATGGACAGTTTTTGAATGGTTGTGAAGAAGATCAAGAGCCGATTTACATCGTTGAATGTGGTGTCAAAACTCGCTGGAAAGGTGCCAACAAGTTAATGGATGAATATTTCCATGAAGTTGCGGGACCGGGATTCAAAATTGTAAAGCAGCCATACATTGTGACTTGCTTTTCTGCATTCAAGAACGTGGCATGTCAGCGCGAATTTAAAGCCGTTCAGATCTCCCTTACTGGTAATGGGTTAGGGGTGGCAGCATGATTATCGGAGTTGCTGTTAAAGCAGGTGAGCTTATGGTCGCTCTACCAAAACCTAATCGCCATGCAGATTGTATCAATATTATTTTGTCACTTGGTTTGGTGCCAGATATTCAAAACCAATGGGGTAAATCATTACACCAAGGTTTTTATTGTGAAAATGGGAAGTTCTATACACGACCACAAGCTTTTTTACATGCAGTTGAATGTGGCCAACAAGAATGGACAGAAAATGACTTAGAGCTAATAGCCTTGGGTGAAAAGAAATTTTCACGTATGGGGCTATGTAGTGAAGATTTGTGGTGAGGTGGAATTTATGAATCATCGTGAGTTGTGTGAAATCGGTGCAAAATTTCTAAAACGATCTGAATCTGCAAATGGGCATGGGTGTCATTTCACTATAGTTGAAGCAGCTTGTTATGGTGAGAATCCAGATGTGTTTGGTATACGTCATGGAGGAATACATGGTCATGGCGTAGGTACTTTCCTATTGGAAGCTAAAATAAGTCGGTCTGACTTTTTGGCTGATAGAAATAAACCACATCGTATAAATCCCGAGACTGGTATGGGGAAGTATCGTTACTACATCTGTCCTACAGGTTTAATTAAAATTAATGAATTGCCTGAAAAATGGGGATTAATTTACGTCAGTCCAAAGGGTACCTGTAAAGTTATTGCTGGTGTGTTATCCGCACCAAAGATCAAATATTATTGTGAGTGGTCCAAAAAATATAAAAGCCACTTTGATCATCATATGATTAAAGAAAATTTTAAAACGTTGGCATTTAATGAGCGAAATATCCAAAACGAATTAAATCTTTTAACGATGGCTTTGGCTCGTATAGATGATCCTGAACAATTGCTTTATCAGAAAAGAGAATTTTCAAAAACTCTCTTAGAGAATCAGAAGCTTAAACACGAATTACATGTAATTAAACATGATCGAAATTTAAAGTCTTTAATTGATGGTTTACCTAATTTGAGAGGTAATCCTGCATGAGCAATTTCAACTTTGTTAAAGCTGTACGTCAAATTTCCATGCCACCAACAACCAAGTTAGTGGCAATCACTTTGGCTACATACGCTGATTATGAAACTGGTGAATGTTATCCATCTATCCAAACGCTCATGGACGATACTGGACTATCAAATCGAGCAGTGGGCTTACACATTAAACACATCGAAAATTTAGGAATATTGGTTGTAGATCGTTCAAATGGTCGTCGATCTTATTACCGTTTTGACGTAGAAGGTCTCACAAAAGCAGTGACGCAGGGTCACAGCTCGGATAATAAAAGCAGTGACTCTGATAACAATACCAGTGACTCTGACGACAGTGAACCAGTGACTCTCACGCAACAACCAGTGACTCTGGTGCAAAAAGCAGTGACGCAGGGTCATACTAACTACCAAGAACAACCAATAGAACAACCAATAGAACGTAGTAGTAATACGCACGAGGAAAAAATTTCACAACCGCCAGCTCAATTTGTTCAGTACCACAATTTTGATCTTGCAAAAATATCAGTGATCGAACTTGGTCAGAAATATTCAACATTGAAATCTGATTTCATCGAATTGTCTAAACCTAGACACCCTGATCTTGATCAACACGATCTTGAAAACTTGTTTGATGAATTTGGAGATTGGTTTGCATCACCGAATGATTACGGTAAGCAATCTTTCAAGACAGCACAGAAGTGGGCTGTAGCGTTTCTGACATGGGTAAACAACAACAAGCAAAAACTTATCAACCGAAAGGCGAAAAATAGCGTCACTGAGCAATCAGGACGAAATAAACCTATTCAAACACCATCTGCATACCAAGCTAAACAGGAAAATGTAAATCGCTGGTTGCGTTATGGTCAAAAAGTCCGTGAAGAACAACATCAGGAATCATCAATAATTGATGTAGTACCTGAACCCCCAAAGAACTTTCTGATTGAGGAGGTGGGTCATGCGTGAGTTCACCATTACTGAAGCACGTCGTTTAATTGACAAAATGCGTATTCGGTACGGTAAGAAATTTACAGATTTTTGGGCAGCAGTTGATGAAGCTGATCTTGAACAGGCCATGATCGAGGACTTTTCAGGATTGACAGTTCAGCAGCTGGAAAATGGGTATAACCGTATGCTCCATGAACCATGGCCACCATGTATTCAAGATTTTAAGATTTGGTGTTTACAAGGTTCACATTGGCTCACTGAAAATGAAGCATGGCAACAAGCATTGGCATACGAGAAGTCGAATCAAACAATCTCAATCAGTGTGCATGTACTCAAAACTCTTAAAGAATTTAAGAAAGGTTTTGATGAAATAAATCCTAAAGCTGAATCTCAAGCTAAAGCTTTTAAAGATATGTATATCCGTATTATTTCAAATGCAAAGTTAATTGGGGATGTCCAAAGCTTTACTGATCCAGTGAAGATGATTGAAGCACCAGCAGAATCAAATCATCGAGCTGTTCCTTGTCCACCCGAATTAGCTTCTCAAATGCGGAAACGCAGAATCAATAAAAATATTAAGGATGTGGCATGACAAGTTATTTATCTCCAGCGCAAATTAAGAGACTTGCACACAAACGTGAGGCCAAACCTAAAAAGCCAAAGTATGGGAATCATAAAGTTGTCGTTGATGGTGAAAAAGTTGCTGATTCACAGCATGAATATCGTCGTTTGAACGATTTGATTGTTTTACAGCGTGCAGGTGAGATCAAGGATTTACAGACCCAGGTTCGATACAACCTGATACCGGCACAGAAAATTTGTGGTGAGAGAGTACGTGGCACAGATTACATAGCAGACTTTGTTTATTGGACTAAAGATGATCAGTTCATCTGTGAAGATGCCAAAGGTCATAAAACTGCGGATTACATCATCAAACGTAAATTGATGAAATTAATTCACAATATTGACGTAGTTGAAGTTTAAGAACGATTTAGGGGAGTATGACAATGAAGTCTAACGCTGAAACAATCCTTGAAGCCATTGAGGATTTACATAATCAAGAGCAAATCGTTACTAGAGAAACTTTGTCACAATTGACAGGCTTCAAATTATCTATCGTTGATGATCGTTTAAGCTATCTTGTCGATAGTGGCCAGATTATCCGTGTACAGCGTGGTGTATTCATTCCAGCCCCTAAACATCGCCCATCTCGTATTATGTCCAAGATGGTTTTACCTGATGGTACCGTTAAAATTGAAATTGGTGATGATCAGATTTTGACATTAACGCCACGTGAAGCACGTAACCTTGGCAATCTCATGGTTGCTGAAGCTATGCAATATGCCAATATCGAAATGGGCCATCACATGGCAATTTTACAAAGCGAGGTTTCTGGTCAGGTTCGTAAACTTTCAAAGCAAGTAAGTGATTTATTGGATATAGGCAAGCAAGGAGAGCTGTTGTAATTTATCAAAACGGCTTCACCCCCCTCTAAGGTTAGACCTCCCCCACATATATACATGATCATTAAACCAATATGAGGTTTGGTGATCATGGCTGAAAAAAAAGTAATTGATTGGGAAAAGATCGAACTCGATTATCGAGCAGGTATTAAGTCTCTACGTCAAATTGCAGGTGAGCATGATATTGCAGAATCAGGCATTAGACGTAGAGCAAAGCAATACGAATGGGTTCGTGATCTATCTGAAAAAATTAAAGCTAAAGCAGATGACATTGTGCGCAAGGAGAGTGTGCGCAACAGTGTGCGCACGAAAACGACCATTTCAGAAAAAGACACTATTGATGCAAATGCCAATGAAGTAGCGTCAGTCCGATTAGCACATCGTAAAGATATTCAACGTTCACGCAAGATTGCTATGAGTCTTTTTGATGAGCTTGAAATGATGGTCGGTCAAGAGAATGTCAAATTGCTGGAAATGCTGGGTGAGCTTATGTGGTCGCCTGATGATAAAGGCAACGACAAGGTGAATGACCTTTACATGAAGATTATCTCAATGCCTGGTCGTGTGAAGTCTATGAAAGATTTAAGCGACACACTCAAAACATTGATTGCTTTAGAACGTCAAGCGTTTGGACTTGATGATGAGAACAATAAACCTGTCGATGCACTGACTGCATTACTTGAACGAGTGAGCACTGGAAATAGTTCTGCATTTAAACCAATTGCCGATGATCCTGAATATTAGTGCATGTACGTGAATGGAACGACTAATCACCCACACCAAAACAATTTCATTCACGTACACGCTTCAAAAATGCACCAATGTTGTGCAAAATGGAGTAAAAATTGATTTATAACACTAACTTACAGCCACTACCGACAAATGCCGAGGAGCTTGAACGCTGCTTGGCAGACCCTGTTTGGCGTATTTTTAGTGGCTGTTTATATAAGATCAAAATTAAAGGTGATGACTTTGTAAATGAGTTAGGGCAAGTAGAAGAAGCTCCAACATTTGAATTACCGTTCCAGCCTAATGATGCACAGAAGAAATTCTTAAATCGGTTGTGGTACCGCAATATTATTTTAAAAGCGCGTCAGTTGGGTTTCACCACATTGATTTGTGTGTTGTGGTTGGACCATGCGCTATTTAATGCGAATCAGCATTGCGGTGTGATTGCACAGAACCTTGAAACTGTTGGTGATATTTTTAGCGATAAGATTAAATTTGCGTACGATAACTTACCGCCTGAAATATTAGAACGCTTTCCACTCAAAACGAATAATGGAACTGAGATGGAATTCGCCCATAATGGTTCTAAAATTTCAGTGGCCACATCATTCCGTGGCGGTACCATGCACCGCTTACTTATTTCTGAATACGGTAAAATTTGCGCTCAATCGCCTGGTAAAGCGAAAGAGGTTCGTACAGGTTCATTACCAGCAGTTCCAACAACAGGGATCTGTGTCATTGAATCTACTGCTGAAGGTCGTGGTGGTGACTTCTTTGATAAGGTTCAGATCGCACAGAAGAACTTTGCTTCACGCAAAAAACTTACGCCAAAAGATTTCAGACTACATTTTTATGGTTGGTGGGAAGAACCTAAGTACCGTATTGACTCAACTGAAGTCATTATTTCTAAAAAAGATCATAATATTTTTGATCACATTGAAATTGTTGTATCCAGAAACTTAGGCAAGAAGATCAAAATTGATCCTGATCAACGTGCTTGGTATGTATCGACACGTGATAATGATCTATCTGGTGATCAAGCTTTGATGTGGCAAGAGTATCCCTCATTTCCTGACGAAGCATTTCAGGTCAGTACAGAAGGGAACTACTACGCAAAAGATATGCTTGAGTTGCGTAAACGTAGTGGTATTGCTCAAATTGAAGTTTTAGATGTACCTACGTGTACGTTTTGGGATATTGGCAACCATGATGGTTGTGCAATTTGGTTTCATCAAATGATGAATCAGCAAGA
Organism: Acinetobacter sp. SCLZS86; assembly: GCF_021560715.1. Lineage (NCBI taxonomy): Bacteria > Pseudomonadati > Pseudomonadota > Gammaproteobacteria > Moraxellales > Moraxellaceae > Acinetobacter > Acinetobacter sp. SCLZS86. Next base: position 1,606,691 of record NZ_CP090864.1, on the reverse strand, counting down.
TCGCTTTATTGATTATGAAGAAGATCATTTTCAAGATTTGCGTCATTACGTGAAACTGATTAAAGATAAACCTTATATCTATCATACTCATTTTTTACCTCACGATGCAGCACATCAAAGGCTTGGCGATTACAACAAGTCAGTATTAGAAATGCTTGAAGAATTATTACCTGGTCATAATTTTGTGGTCATTCCACGTATTACGTTACTCACAACTGGTATTCAACAGACTCGTAGACATTTAAAGAATGCTTGGTTTGATGAAGAACGATGCAAATTGGGTATCGAACGTATTGAAGGCTATAAGAAAAAGTTTAACCAACAAGCCAATATGTTTATTGACCAGCCTGATAAATCGAATGGTTGCTCAGAAGGTGCAGATGCACTTAGACAGTGGGCACAGGCTAAAGATGCAGGGTTGCTTGGTGATTATGTCTATACGGCTAGTCTTACTGGTATGAATCAAGGTACAACACATCAAAATCCACATGGTTATGTCGAAGCACCTCCGACAGATTGGCGTTTATAAGGAAAAGCTATGTTTACTCAAGAAGATACAGCTACAAGTGAGCAGATTAGCGATGATGATACGCTCAGTCTGGAAGAATTAACGGAGATCATGCACGAAATTGAGGAACAACCTCATTGGCGTCACATCGCAGATAAAGAGATGGATTATGCAGATGGCAATCAATTAGATACAGATTTGCTTAACCGCATGCAACAGATCGGTATTCCACCTGCAGTAGAGGACAGAATTAGTCCAGCTTTATTGTCGATTATGGGTTATGAGCTACAGACTCGTACTGATTGGCGTGTAAAAGCCAATGGTGAAACTGGCGGTGATGATGTTGCTGATGCCTTGAACTACAAGTTAAATCAAGCTGAACGCTTATCTAAAGCAGATAAAGCGTGTAGTGATGCTTTTCGTCCTCAAATTTCATGTGGTTTAGGATGGGTTGAGGTAAAGCGTGAGCAAGACCCATTCAAATATCCTTATCGTTGTGTTGTAGTTCATCGTAATGAGATTCATTGGGATATGAAGTCTACAGAACCAGACTTATCTGATGCACGTTGGTTACGTCGTACTCGTTGGGTTCATCCTAAACGATTGATGAGTGCTTTCCCAGAACACAAGGAGCTCATCCAAACAGTTGGTCGTTATGGCGGTTCATGGTGGCAACAACCTGATGTGCTGGATGGTGGAGCAAGTACAGGCTTACAAAACGCTTGGCTTGATGCACGTTCATGGACGATAAGTGAAAACTACTGGTATAACCCTACATCTAAAGAGATAAATGTTACTGAGGTTTGGTACCGTCGTTGGATCCGTGTACCAGTTTTAAAGTTCAGTGATGGTCGAATCGTTGAATATGACGCCAATAATATGGCTCATGACTTAGCAATTTATCAAGGTGTTGCACGTGTAGAGCAGGCTACCATATCAAAGTTGCGTCGTTCATATTGGCTTGGACCACACCTTTTACATGATAGTCCTTCGCCATATTCACACTATTATTTCCCCTATGTTCCGTTCTTTGGGTTCAGAGAAGATAACACCGGCATTCCTTATGGCTTTGTTCGTGGCATGAAGTACAGTCAAGACAGCATTAACTCTGGTATCTCAAAGTTACGTTGGGGGATGAGTGTTACACGTGTTGAACGGACCAAAGGTGCAGTGGCTATGACAGACGAACAATTACGTCGTCAAGTTGCACGTCCTGATGCTGATATTGTATTGGATGCAGCACACATGGCTAGACCTGGTGCAAGATTTGATGTTAAACGTGACTATGAATTATCACAGCAACATTTCCAACTGATTAGTGATAATCGTGCTGCCATTGAGCAAGTAAGTAATATTACTTCTGGGTTCCAAGGTAAAAAAGGTAATGCTACTTCTGGAAAACAAGAACAGTTACAGATAGAGCAGTCAAACCAGACCTTAATGAAGATGATGGATAATTTTCGTGATGGACGTACCCTCATGGGAGAAATGCTACTATCAATGATTGTTGAGGATATGGGCACTCAGCAACAGACTATTATTATTGAAGGTGATGCGGTACGTGAGGATCGTACAGTTGTTATCAATAAACCTGAGGTTGATGAACATGGTTATCCTTATGTTAGTAATGATGTTCAACGTACACGCTTGAAAGTTGTACTTGATGATGTTCCAAGCACCAGCACATTCCGAGAGCAACAGCTTAATGCCTTGTCTGAGATTGTGAAGTCCTTACCTCAAGAGGTTCAAGTCGCAGTATTGCCTTATGTGATGGCCTTGACTGACATTCCATTCAAGAAAGACATTATTGAATCTATTCGCCAAGCTACACAGGCACCAACACCAGAACAAGTGGAGCAACAAATTAAAGAAGCTGTTGATAAAGCACTTGCCGATGCAGGTATTGATCTAAAACGTCGTGAGCTTGAACTTAAAGAGCGTAAAGCAGTAAGTGAAATTAAGGAAATAGACGCACGTTCAGTACAAATTGGTGTGCAAGCTGCATATTCAGCAATGCAAGGAGGTTCACAGGTAGCAATGATGCCACAGATCGCACCTATTGCTGACGAGATTATGAAAGGTGCAGGTTATCAGCGTCCCAACCCAATGGGTGATGATCCTAACTTCCCAACCGCAGAACAGACAGCAGCACGTGATGTACGTTCACCATATTTAGAAGGTGAAGGGGCGCAGTTAGGCAGTGAAGGATTGGCAGAGGTACAACAGAACACAAGTCCAATGAACCCACCAGTACCACAACAAAGTGGCACAGGAATGCAGGGGATTGAGACTCTACGTACAACAGATAATTTAGGGTGATTTATGATTATTAAACCAACAAGCGAAATAGCAAATCTGCCAACACTTAGGGTAATGTGGGACTGCATAAATTTTACAGATGAGAACTTATATAAATACACATCCGAAGATATGATTAATTCGGAAATCTATATAATTTTTGAGAATGAATTTCATAAGGTGTTTGTAAAAAATAAACCATTAAATGTAGATTGGTTATCTTGTGATTCATACACAGTAAATCAATTTTATATCAATGATCCATTTTTAACTAATGGAAAAGATATACATCTTAAATTTTTTGTTCATTCTAATGATTGGATTGATTCTAGGGGAATTGCGTTATCTTTATCTTATGTAGAAGATACTGATGTTCAGGAAAAATTAAAGGAACAAATCAATTCAAAAATATATTTTCCAACTGTTCTTATAAATCATGTGAAGCCCCCTGTAAGGCAAGAGTAATTCTTGTTATTCACAGATACTAAGACAGTCAAATCGACTGTCTTTTTTATTGTGGGCATAAAATGTTAAAGAAATTATTACCTTTCGCTATGTGTGCATACATCGGCACTAAATCCGTATTAGCAACAACTATGACACGTGGTGAATATAACCATTATCGTAATTGGGATATACCTGAAAACGAAGACCCTTCAGAACAAGGCTACTTAGTTGAATATGTTGATGGTGGAAAACCAAATGATGAACGACATAAAGGCTATATCTCTTGGTCGCCAGCATGTGTATTCAAAGATGCTTATCGACCAAACGGAAGTTTAAATTTTGGTGATGCACTTACTGCTTTGAAACTAGGTAAAAAAGTTGCTCGTTCATGTTGGAATGATTTGCAATATGTGGTTGCTCAAGGTGAATCCAAGCAAATTGAATCAACCTATATCTGGAATCCACACAACAAAGCTCATGCTGAAAAACTTGGTGGGTACATCGATGTTGCACCATATTGCACATTAAAGACAGTACAAGACACTTTGGCTATGGGTTGGACACCATCTACAGGTGATCTATTCGCAAATGATTGGTTGATTTTGGAGTAATAAGGATGGAAAACCAACACCGTAAAATTACTGGTTATCGTGAACTTAATACAGAAGAAATCGCATTGATGAATGAGATCAAAGAACTTGGACCACAAATTGAAGCGATGATCATTAAGGTTCAAGCGCATATTAAAAAGCAGCGTGATAGCTGTTGCATCATCGAACAGTTTCAAGAGATAACTGACCAAGAAACTTATGATCGACTCAACGATGCAACTCCAGAACGTTTTGCAGCTATGGCTAAGACAGAATTTCAAACAGGACTCATGTATTTGGTGCGTTCTGTGGCACAGCCAACAACATTCTAAATAGCTTGATTTAATCTAAGCCACCTTCGGGTGGTTTTTTTATACCCCCTGTAAGGCTAACGACATCATATATAAATCCTAGACACTTGTCTCATGTTGAGCAATCAACAGCTAAACGCTAGATAACTCTAGCCATTCGCCTTTGCGGTCACAGCGATAAGTGATAGGACAGACATGGATATTACAGAGCAACAAAATGAGTTGATTGAAACGAACGGTGGTAAAGCATCACCTGAACTTGCAGCGCAGCTTTTAGAGCAAGCGTTAAATGGCGATACCGCAAATGCGGAAAATGGTAGTCAGCCAGCAACTACCCAAGTTACAGAAGAAAATACCCCAAAAGTTGAAGGTCAAGACGGTACGCATGAGGAGCATAGCTCCGCAAGAGCTGATACACAACAAGCACAACAGCAACAACAGGTCGATGAAGGCCAGTTAAATGCTGAAAATGCTGTGATCTTAGCTAAAGACGGAAAACACACCATTCCCTATGACAAGTTAGTGGAAGCACGTAACGGTGAAAAGGAATGGAAGCAAAAGTTTGATGAAGCTCAACAACAGTTGGCACAACTTCAAGCTGATGCACAGGAACGTAAAGATAACGGACAGGCTCCAACTACACAGGACAACCAAGCTGATATCGCACAACAAGCGATTGATCAGGGTGTAGACCCTGCAATCTTTGGGGATTTTAGCGAAGAAGCTTTGGCTGCTGGTATTCAGAAACTTGTTAATTCACAGGTTTCAACTTTGGTGCAACAGCAATTACAAACTGCTTTAGCTCCAATTCAGCAACAACAGCAGGTCAGTGTAGAGCAAGCCCATTTTAACGAAATCTTTACAGCACACCCAGATGCAGAATCTATTGTTGAATCGAAAGAATTTAATGATTGGAAGAATGCACAACCAAGTTTTCTGAAAGATGCGTATGAAACAGTTTTGGATAAAGGTTCAGCTGCTCAGGTGGTAGAACTTCTAGGATTGTATAAGTCGAATACCCAATCAGGTCAACAAGCTGCTCAACCTGCCAATGATGCAGTAAAGGCAGTAGCGCAAAAAGCTGTGAGTCAGGCTCAAACACCACCACCGAACAGTCTGAGTGATTTGCCTGCTGGTAGTCCTGCTGGTGTTTCTCGTGATGAGCGTTTGGCAGCAATGTCGCCAGCGCAACTTGCAGAGGAAATGCAAGGATGGACACCCGACCAAGTGGAGCAATTTCTCAATAGACGTGTTTAAACATACGTGATGAGAGTATTTGAAACATGACTACTAAAACTAACGCAAGTTATGGCGATAAGACCAATTTAGTTACCCAAGCGGTAGGTCTGTTCGCTACACACATGAATCGTAACAGCACCTTAAACCTATTGGCTGGGAAAATGCCTAAGGGCGAAGCAGGTGCGGAAGCGACTCTCCGTAAACAAACCACATCCCATATGCCTATTGTTCGTGTTCAGGACTTAGGAAAAGGGCGTGGTGATGAAGTGACATTCCACTTACTAAATCCAGTCGGTGCATATCCAATTATGGGTAGTGCGTATGCTGAAGGTCGTGGTGTGGGGATGTCTTTGAATGAAGATCGCCTACGTGTGAACCAAGCTCGTTTCCCTGTTGATTTGGGTAACGTGATGTCACAGATTCGTAGCCCAGCTGATTTACGCAAACTTGGTCGTCCAGTCGCTCAGAACTTGATGGATCGCTATTGTGATCAGTCATTACTGGTGCATATGGCTGGTGCACGTGGTTCTCATAACAACATTGAATGGGTTATTCCTAAAGATAATCATAAAAACTTCAATGAAATCATGGTAAACCGTGTTAAAGCACCAACTAAAAACCGTCACTATGTTGTTGATGGTTCTGGTGTGCAGAGCGTTAAAAGCAATGCAGGTGAGTTTGATATTGCAACAACTGATCTATTTACAATGGATTCAGTTGATTCAATGAAAACTGTTCTGGATCAAATTGCTTTACCACCACCTATTTGTAAGTTTGAAGGTGATGTTGCTGCGGAAGATTCACCATTACGTGTATGGCTTGTATCGCCAGCACAGTACAACAAATTTGCTGCTCAACCAGGTTTCCGTTCTTTCCAATCATCTGCATTTGCACGAGCAAGTCAGGCAAAACAACATCCGCTTTTCTTAGGTGATGTAGGTTTATGGAACGGATTTATTATCCGAAAAATGCCACGTCCAATTCGTTTCTATGCAGGTGACACAATTAAATATTGTGCTTCGCATGATAGTGAAGCTGAATCAGATTTAATCGTGCCATCAAGCTTTGGTAGCACTTTCGCTGTTGACCGTTCAATTATTTTGGGTGGACAAGCAATTGCGGAAGCAATGGCTGCAAGTGATAAGTCTGGTGTGCCTTTCTTCTGGTCTGAAAAAGACCTTGATCATGGCGATAAATGGGAATTATTGATCGGTGCCATTCGTGGTACATCAAAAATCCGTTTCGCTGTTGATACTGGTGAGCGTACAGAGTTTACCGACTATGGTGTAACTGTTGTCGATACCGCTGTGCCAATCATTGGTGCTAATCAGTAATTGTTTTGGGTATGTCCCTTGCGAAATATATTTCTCAGGGCATACCTCATCTTATTCTAATCCTTGGAGATTTTTAAAATGGCGACAATTAAGAAGAAGCCTAGTGGTTATGGTCAGTTTGGTGGATTCTCACCATATGGCAATGTTACAGCGTTAGCATTTTTTCTTGCCACGAATGCTTCAGGTGCCGTAATTGATTCAGATACAACTGCTGCAGTAGCAAGTGGTGATGTTATTGATTTAGGTGAACTACCAGAAGGTATGCGCCTTGATGATGCTCAAATCCTGATTAAAACAGGTATGACAGCCACCGTTACAGGTTCACTTGGCTTTAAATATGTTGATGGTGATAGTACAGAAGTACCACAAGATGCAGCATATTTTATCAATGCTGGTGATCTTGCAACAGCAGGTCGATTACGTGCTAATACAGGTAAATTAGTAACCTTGCCTAAGGCTGCACGATTGATTCTAACCACTGGTGGTGCAGCGAATGCCAAGGCAAGCGACATCAAAGTTATTGTTAGTGGTGAATTGACAGGTCCTCGTTAATGTTTTGATGGTGTAGGTTTTAGATAGACCTACACCATTCTTTTTATTTTTTAACTTATTACGGTGATAAGATGAAAACGATTGCAATAGCGATGATGTGTCATGCAATTAATGCTGCATATTGCCAATCAATGGGTGATGATAGCCAACCTACTTGGGATGACACACCAGAATCACATAAACAAAGTTTGATTGCTGGCGTTGAAATGCATTTGGCAAATCCTGATGCCACACCTGAACAGTCTCATGAGTCTTGGTATAAGGTCAAAGAAGCTGAGGGCTGGAAGTATGGTGAAGTAAAAGATATGGAGAAAAAAGAACATCCATGTTTTTTACCTTATGAAGAATTACCAGATGAACAAAAGGCAAAGGATTATTTATTCCGTACAACGGTTCATTTGGTTAAGCAATTGCCTGATCCTGAAGATTACTTGGCATTGAGTGCGGAAGTTGTGAATCTACGCCAAAAGGTTGAGCATCAAAAGAATGTCGCAATTAATACAGCGACAATAACCCCAACCAATGTTGTTCAAAAATCTGCTGGTGTATTAATTCAGTATATTGGAAATAAATCTCTATATACCGACCACTTATACGAATCAGCTTTAACCTTTGAACAAGGTCAAGTGCGATCAATTCCAAGTGATTTGGCAACCAAGTTTTTAAAACATCCTGAGTTTACTCGTTATGAGGGTGAGCCTGAATCTATTTCGGGTGAATCTACCGAGCAAGGCTTAGATGATGATACGTCAAGTATTCTCAATCGCTCTAAAGAAAAACAGCAAGAAGAAATTGATAAAGAAAATAAAGTTCTTGATGAAATTGAAACGATTGGAAAAATGACAAAGGCTGGCTTGGTTCAATATGCTTTAGAAAAGTATGAGCAGAAACTTAGCCCACAAAAAAATCTTGATGAATTAAAAGAATCAGTTACCCAAATGATTCATCAATATGGGGTTGTGTAATGCAGCTAAATGACCTGATCAGCCGTTTTCGCACACTGGCCAACGATAAAGTAGAACCATATTTTATTGATGATGCCAGTGTCATTGATTGGCTTAATGATGCCGTAAGTGAAGCGTGTATCCGTGGTCGTTTATTGCATGAATCCCAAAACAATGATGTTTGTAAGATTAATATATTGATTGGTTCATCTCGTTATCAGTTACATGAATCGTTATACGAATTGACTCGAGTGTGGTTCCAGCCAAGCGATGGAACAAAAGGGCAATACTTGACTTTAATGTCAGCTGAATTACTCGATCATTACTATGATGGTGAGAATTGGCGAGTGAAACAGGGTAAACCTGAACACATTATTCAGGATGATACAGGTATTCGCCTTGTTCCAATTCCTGATGTAGATGGTGAATTACAATTAGAAGGCTATCGTGTGCCATTGTTACCAATGGAAAATGATACTGATATTCCAGAAATTAACCAAATTCACCATGTTCAATTGATTCAGTGGGTGCTACACCAAGCGTTTAAGGTACCAGATGCAGAATTCTTTGATCCAAATCGGTCAGCATTAGCAGAGCAGGAATTTACAGATTATTTCGGTATTCGTCCTGATAGTGATTTGCGACGCATTACTCGTGAGGATATACCGCATAATGTTATTCCATTCATGCCATGACTTGCTTGTGACATAAGCACCCTTGTAAGGCTAAAGCTTTTCAGGGGTTTTTTACATAATGATCTTACTTATTTTATTTAATCATGCACAAATATGGGCAAACGTACAATTGATTTAAAGACCGAAGATACGCTTTACATTGGCGGTGCCAAAGTTCAATTGATCAAAAAATCAGGACAATTGGCTCGAATTTGTGTTGAAGCAGATAATCACATTGAAATTAAACATGAGCGCATGAGTGCTTCCGATTCCGACAAGGAGAATAAAGCACATGGCAAACACACTCTATGACTTCGCACGTCAGCGTTTTTTAGAAGCACAGATTAACTGGATGACCAACACTATTAAGGTCATCTTGGTTGATACAGATGCATATACACCACAAACATCTATACACCAATATTTATCTGATATTCCAACATCCGCACGTATTGCTGGACCAGTAACACTAACTGCTAAGGCTACTACTGGTGGTGCTGCTGATGGAGCTGATGTGACATTTACATCAGTATCAGGCCCATCAATTGAAGCAATTGTTATTTATGTTGATACAGGTACTGAGAGTACAAGTCCATTGATTGCTTATATTGACACTGCAACAGGCTTACCGATTACGCCTAATGGTGGTGACATTATTGTGACATGGGATAACGGAACAAATAAGATATTCAAGGTGTGAATCCATTATCTCACATGATAAAATATGAGTATATTTATCTTGTGAGGTAGTCCACATGAAAAGATGCACAAAATGCGATTTAGAGAAAGACATTTCTGCTTTTCCTAAGTCTGGTGGGAAGGGAGGGTTGTCTAATTGGTGCCGTGCTTGCCACCACGATAGATACTTGGAAAATAAGAGGGCATCAGAACAGGTTTCTTGCCCTTCAATTGATCCAATACGAGAATTGAGTGAAGCGAGAGTTCAGAAAAATGTGAGCTTGCGTGAAATATCAAGCCATCTTGGCGTTAATGAAATCACGGTAGGTAAGTGGTTTAACCGAAAAACCATGCCAAGGCAAAAGTATGTTAGGGCAATGTATGAGTTTTTTTGCTTGGATATACCTATGATTCTACAAGCTGGTGATGGTGGTCGTTTACCTTTAGCAGTTACTGAATGCAGTAATTGCAAAAAACAGTTTCCAGTTTACAAGGCTGGTGTGCGTTTTTGTTCAAGAGCATGTTCTGGTAAAGATTTATCGAGTAGGCAGCTTGGGTATAAAAACGCGATGTGGAAAGGTGGTGAAATAGTCACAGGCCATACAGGTGGTGGTTATATTAAAGAACTTGCACCTGAGCATCCAAATGCTGATGCGAGTGGTTATGTGTTGCAACATCGCCTTGTTATGGAGCAGGTCATTGGTCGCCCACTTGAAAAGCATGAGCGTATTCATCACAAGAATGGTGATCGTCAGGACAATCGACCTGAAAATCTTGAGTTATGGGTTGGTGCAAACAGAAGCAAAAAAGACCCGCATGGTGTAAGGCTCGTAGATCAGGTAATAGATATGCTTTCATCTCTACAGCAGCATGAATTGCTTTTAGTACAAAAGGCTTTGGAGGATAAGTTGCATGAGTTTTATATTTAATCAAGTTAAGACCTTGCTGATAAAAAAAAGACTTGACCTAGAGAGCGATAGAATCTGCGCTGTCTTATTAAATGGTTATTTTACGCCAGATAAGGATAATCAATTTTTATCTGAGATACCTGAAATAAATATTTCAAGTGAGCCAGTAGAACTTAAAAATAAGTCGTTTAAAGATTACGTGTTTGATGCTGACGATATTTCCTTTCCTTGCGTTAGCGGAAACGACATAACAGGAATTTTAATTTATCAAGGTTGTAAAAAGCATCATCTCATCGGGTTTATTGACAAAGCAGTTTCTTTACCTGTTATCCCAAATGGCGGCAATGTCGACGTTACGTGGGATAATGGCGCAAGTAAAATCTTTGAAATGAAAGGGGATTTCATTGATCTTAAAGATGATATAGGTGGTGTAGAAGTATGAGTGAAATTATAAAACCACCTACACAATCCGTAGGTGTTGCAGGTTTTAAGGCTGATTTATATGCCAGTGATATTAAAAAAATCGACTGGCATATTTTGATTCATTTACCCAAGTTTCAAATGTATGCAGTAGAGGTTGCAGGTCGCCAATATGGTCATGTTGGCAATGTCATGGATTGGATAAAGGGTTATGTGCAAGACCGCATTCGCTCTTATGGAGAACAAAACTTTTTTGACGAGTTCGTAAAATGGCATGATGAAAAAGGTTATTGGAAAAATGAAGATGTATATGGTCAGTTGATAGGTGAATAAAATGGCGGGTATTAGCTTAGAATGGGCGCAGTTTGGTGATTTTGATAGCTTTGATGTGCTGCGCTCAAATAGTCCAATGAATGTAAATAGCTTGCCAAGCCCGATTGCTACCAACTTGTCTACCATGTACTACGTGGATACCACAGTGGTAGCGGGTGCTACTTACTATTATCGCGTGGTCGCATGGCGCGATGGGGTGAGCAAGGTGAGTGGGGAGATTGGAGTCCAGGCAAAATCAAACATTTACCGCTACTACCGCATTTATATTACAGCAAATACGGGTGAGTTTGATGGCTATTCTGAAATGCAAGAGATTGAGCTTGCCGTAACGGCTGGCGGTGATGATATAACTACACCATCAACACCCGCCAAGCAGAGTTCGTATTATGGTAGTCGCAGAGCAACAAAACTGGTGGATAACGAAGTTTTAGGCAGTGAGGCAATCTGGACTTCTGCAAACGAAACTTTCCCACAATGGGTATCTTTTGACTTGGGAGAGCAGATAAGAATTGCAGAGCTGAGAATATACCCAACATTCGAGCCTTGGCATAAACGCGCCCCTAAAGATTTTATTGTACAAGGCTCAAATAATGGCACAAAATGGGAAAACATCAAGAAGTTTGCAGGTATAAACGACTGGGAAAGCGGGACCCCGAAATCATTTGATTTGAGGTAGTCGCAAAATGGCAGATACTTACGAGCATGAAAAGCCATACGACCTAATAGGCCAGTATCATGAAACACCCTCGCCTAGTGCTTTGGGTACGCCTTATGGTTTGCGTGGGGTGTATGAAAGTGCTGGCGACGGTGGACAGAACGCTGTTGCGGTTGGATTTGATTCTCTTACTTTTGGAAATCCAATTGCCAGATATACACAAACTACATGTGCTACAGGCATTGAATCACAAGTTGTTTTTGGTGACCCTTTTCTTAAAAATACAAAGCACACAATCGATCTTACGCCAGTATGGTGGCTGCCTGATTTAAACCTATTTACTGATTATGGTGTTCCAAAAGTTGAGCTTTGGAAACGTTATGTTTATGTTTCAGGTTTTGACGAATCATTTGTTTATAACCCTAATGTCTGGAACTTCAATAGAGAAATTGAAGTTTTTGGTTTTGATGAGTTATCGGTTGAAACTCCATCAAAAGTCTACAACCTACGACAATATATACAGGGTGTAGGTGGCGATGACGCTGCATCTTATGGTGCTGCTTACATACAAGGCGGTGTTAAATATCTCGACCTAAATAATCTTGATTTTGACGCAGCACAATACGGCTTAGCAATTGTTATTAATACCAAAGCAGACCTGTTTGTAAACTTGGTTGATGAGGGTATTACACCACAAGAAATGCCAAGTCCAAATGTATCGCCACGTATCATTTATGCAAAGTCACAAGTAGCCACACTTTGGGGAAATGCTTTAGTACAATTTCCTCCAAGACCGAAAGGATTTGTTGTAACAAGTTATGGTGTGGCTTGGGTTTCACACAGTCCAAGATACTTAGAGCCAAACTATATAGATACCTTTAATTCTGGCTATCCGAAAGTATTTGACCCTACTCAGAAAATATATGTAACTGGTGTAAATACAGTAATTGCTGGCGGTATCTTTGGTGACATTTCGGCAAAAAATACCAGAAGAATAATTAAAGTATTAGGGTTATATGCACAATCATTCGGTGATTGGGGAGTTATTGAAAGCAACCTAAGAAATATAATTCCTAAAGGATTAGATAATCAAAACTTTGGTGGCAATGCAATACGCAATAAAACACCATCTATTGCACCAATTGGAATTAACAGCTTTACTGGATTAAATGCAGCAATTGGCTATCATATTCGCACGGTAAAGCCAAGTGGCTGGTATCAACCAAAACTTGGTAATCATACGCTTACCAAGTCACCAGAAATAGAACCTGTTGGAATACATCAGAATGACTTTGGCTCCACATGGCTTTCTAACAAAACTCGTTCTATTTATGCTGGGCTTGGACGTGAATCTCTTACCATTGGTGAGATTACTGTTTGGCACTTTACAAGGCGTTTAAAGTCAACAGGTATCTTTGAAGATTGGTGCGGAACGCCACGTGTAGAACATGGGCGTAGAACAATACTCGCTAATGGTTCAATTCATTCTGCTTATGGTGACAACGCATGGGTATCTTATGCGGTACGGTCATTATCGCCAAGTCCTATAACTTATCCGAACATACCTATTCATCGTGTAGGCGGTACACAGCATATTCAACCTTTTGGGTATGTTGCTACGTTGTTTGGTAGTCGAATTATCCCTGAAAGCCATTCGATTTATCCACAAGGTTTCATCAACCCCTTTGGTTTAACAATTGTAGATTTATGGAAAAAATATATAAAACCAAATGGATTTTTAACTACAGGTCAAGAGGGTGGTCATCGTTTTGGTACGCATAGATTTTGGAATTTACGCCAGTACATTGAAATGTACTACGATGTTGATAGCGGTTTAACACCTCCTAAATGGATGGGTTGGACAAGTATTGAAAATCGAAATAAAACCATTGGTGCTATTGGAAGTAATAGTGCACGTATAAGCGAACCTAACATTGAAAACAAAGCGCGTGCATTGTCTCCAAGTGGATTGAGCGCATTGACTTTTGGTCGAACAATGATTGCTGACCGTGTACGTTCTTTAAAACTACAAGGTATGGAAGCACCTTATATTAGTGGCTGGTCTGCAATTTATAATGCAGCGTCTGCTATCGCTCAGAAAGGTTTTAAAGCCGATACCTTTGGTATAGGGGCTATTCTAAATACTCGAAGATATTTCAATCGTATCGGTAATTTTGAAAGCCTTGAAATGGGCACGCCGATGATTGCTGATCGAATCAGAACTTTATCATTTGAACATAGATATACCATTGCTCCACCTTATATACTTATACATTCAGTCCATCTATACAAACGTTATATTGAAGAAGTTGGGCGTTTTGATGACTATCAAGCCTTTGGCAATCCATCATTAAGTATTCATTGGAATATCATTACTCCACGTTGGACTATGCGAGACGCCTATGGGTCACCAACCCTTAAAAACGTTACGCCAGAGCTGGGAACAAGAGGTCGTAATAGCGAGGAGTTTGGGCAAACAAATATTCGTACACAATGGCGTGAATTGTTGCACCTAGGCAGCGAATCTGTTGTGTGGGGTAAGAGTGAAATCGCATTTAGAGATCGACAATTCTCAGTAAATGGGTTTACTGGATGGGATATACCAGTACACACGGTCACAAAGACAGGTGTTCCTCCTTATTATCCGCAATACATTTGGCTAGATGCTGTTGAAATAGATGGCGAGCAAAAAGTTGGTCATGGTATTGAGATACCTGATTGGCAAGTACCTGTTCCAAATATTAAAACGAATGTGATTTTCCCAGTAGGATTTGTGGAGAGTAGTTATGGTAGCCATTACACTCAATCTAATGGGATATTGGTGCAACCTGGATTGCAAGAATTAACAATTGGTATTCACCATGTAACTTTAAAAAATAGAAAAATTAGTGTGCCTACCATGGGTGATTTTCTTGAGATTAAAGAGGCAAATCCAAGAATATCGCCTTGGACAGTTTGGGCAACTGAAGATACTCCAAACCAAGCAAAACTTAATCATCCTGATTCGAAAACTAGTTTTCATCCAGTTAATAGTAGTGGAGGAATACGGCCAGCTGGAGAGGTTTTTGGAAACTTAAATATATCTTTGCAACATCGAAAATTTTCAATTGGTGTTGGAGATCAAAGTGATTTTGGTAATGGTCATAAAATTGATTTAAGACGACGCTATATTAATTTGAAAGACTTTGGATTTAGAAGTCAGCGAATAGGATTTCATGTTGTTGGACCTTTTGATCAAAATGTAACGCAATTCGATTCAAATGACATGCAGAGTTTTGGTCAGCCCTCGATAAGTATTACCTACGGTGGATCATTTTTTATCAACCCAAATGGGATTACTTCATCAGCGTTCAATGAACCTGTAATAGATTTCTTTAATCGCACGATCAAAAATGTTGGCAGTAATCATCTACAAATGGGGACCTGGCTAAGTGATGATAACCCTTTTATGTGGCAAGGTTTACGTGTGGGTGAGCTAGTTAAGGGTAACTATGGTGGTTTTGAAAATGAAGCATTTGGAAATACATTTATTTCATTAAAAGTTAGAAATGTTGAAGCGCAAGGCTTTGAAAGTTTTGTCATGGAATATGACTACACGCAATTTGATAAACGGATGCGCGTTGTTCGCCAAGAGTTACCTAAGCAAAAACTATTTATCGAGTCTATAGGGTTTGTATCATCAAGCTATGGCGTGCCTAATGTAAAACCAGCAGCGCATTACATTCGCCCAGATGGTAATGCAGATCAGTACAGAAAAGGGGCTTTTTAAAATGGCAGCTAAAAAATTATTTCCCGTCGCTGGGATAAACAACGTCTCTACTGACGATGCTTTGCAGCGTGGCGGTGATGCGCCTAAATTATTCGTCCGTGATGCGCTGAATGTCGATATTTCAGATACAGGACGGATTGCCTTACGAAAAGGGGCGAGCCAAGTATCGCCTTTAAGTTTCAAGAATATCTGGCAAAGCCCCTTGCATAATGATGTGTTTGCAACATTAGACACTGAGTTTGTTAAATTAAATGTACAGACGTGGCAACATGAGGTATTGGCGGAAATTGGCAATACTCAACTCTGTTATGAAGTCATCAATAATCTTGTTTATATTGCAAGTGAATTAGGCTTGTGGACTTATGATGGGAAGTATCTTCGTTCATTAACAATTGATACACCCGCTATGCCAATGTTGACTATGCTAGACAGTGGAGGATCATTGAAAAGTGGGACTTACAGCGTAGCAATCTCATGGCTGCGCGATCAACAAGAATCGGCTTTGTCACAAATTGCATCAGATCAAATCAATCTTGCATCGAACAGCAGTCTTGATGATCCATCATTTTCTAGTATTCAAGTAAATTTACCTTACTGTTTTGATCAATCCGTTACGCACGTCAGGATTTATATGTCTGATCGTAATGGTGGCGAGCTATTGCGCCATTCCGATCATCCAATCAGTACAAGTTTAGTCACAATTAATAGCTTAGATTTGGGGATGACGGCTCGCTTTAAAGGCTTATCGCCTATGCCAACGGGTCGATATATGAAGTATTGGCAAGGTCGTTTGCTCACTGCTGATAAAAATATACTCAGATTTTCAGAGCCACTAGCATATCATCTTCACGATGAAAAGTTTGGCTTTGTCGTTATGCCACAACGTATTACTTTTATTCTACCAGTTGACGGCGGTATCTGGGTTGGTCAAGTAACTCATGTTGTTTTTTTAACAGGGACTAAACCATCGGAAATGACTTTTCAGTCTAAGACATCCCATGCACCAATACCCGATAGCGCGATCGAAATTGACAATAACGATATTGGTTCTGATATATCTCAGGGTGGCAATACGACTGCATTATGGTTGGCAGAGAATGGTTATATTCTTGGAACATCGAGTGGTCAGATTATCGAATTACAAGCTGGCATATTAAAAGGTGTCACTGCAAAGTCTGGTAGGTCTGTAAGGCTAGGGAGAAGGGTTACAACCATTGTAACGTGATGTCATTGTTTACTTACATGGTATCTAATGATGAACACGAAAGAACTGGCAAATGATTTAAAAGCGGAAAACTACCAGATGACTGAGCAAGGCATCTATTTTCCAAAACAGGGAATTTTAGCTCAAGGTGAATATTTTGACCGTATTAATAGCGGTGAGTGGCAAACAACTCGCAACCTAGTGGTGAATGAAGGTCTTGCGCATTTGCTTAATGTCGCAATGGGTACAACTGCGAAACCAGCAGGTTACTACCTTGCATTATTCAGTGGTGCAACAGCACCAGCAGCGAACTGGACAGCAGCTAATTTTGCATCTGTTGCAGCTGAAATTGTGAGTATGACAGAAGGTTATACATCTGCAACACGTCCACAATGGACACCGCAAAATACATCAACCAATTCGATTGATAACTTTAATGCTGTCGCTAAAGTGACCATTGCTACATCATCACAGCTCACTGTAACTGGTGCTGCAATGCTGACAAATAGCACAAAAGGCGGTACAACTGGCACATTGATTTCAGCATCAAAATACACAGCGGCACGTGTATTCCAAGACGGTGACGAATATGAAATTGGTTATCGTTTGAGCTTTACAGCGGCATAAATATGCGTAGTCCACGTCCTTACGGGCTTTTAGTGATTAATGGTGAGCTCACTGAAAATGACAATTTGTTCATTGATCACCAGCTTAAAAAATTAAGTAATCAAAAAGTCATCTCAAATTTAGAAAGCATCAGGCAGGTCAAAGACTTGCCTGATGGTGGCTATGTCATATTGCAAGATATGGGAGGGATGCTAAAAGCGATTGCTCACAAAGAGTTATTGTTAGATGAGTTTGAATCAGATGGTTTGGCAAAAGTCTATGTACCAATGCTCTATAGCGGTGTTATTACAAAAGCAAGAATAAGAAAGGAAGAAGGTGTAAGCCTTAAACTCACTGAGCAAAGTCGTAGACGTCTAATTAATTATTCTAATGAAACATTACCCAATAAAGAATTAAATTTACAACGATTCATTATTGAACCTAATGCTCAAGTAGTACCTGAGTTTATACCGAAAAATAATTTTAGTGACTTCATTGCTACGCAATATGTGCAGCAACGCCCCACATGGTATAGCGGAGCAATGGCGGAGGTCATGCAAATTGTGGGTGGGTTTGGGAAACAGAATTTAAAAGAACTGCCTGAAAATGCTATGGAACGGGCGCAATTTAAAATTCCTGATAAATATATTGAGCGTATAGCCCAAGAAATTGAGGGTATCCGCCTACCTGCATACAGTGGTGTACCGCCCTTGGATGGGGCATTTCAGTATGATTATAAATTTTATAATACGAATGGCGTGGTATTTGACACTGCTAATAAGCCTTGGTTGGTGCGTATAAGTTCAGGTGGTGTGTATGCGATGCCATTACCTATTATCCCTGCAACCGCTACATCTGCTTTTCGGGAATATGTTGAAGAAGTGGGTGATGATGAGTTATTAAAAATCCTTGATCGCTTTGGTGCGATGCCGAGTGGCGAGGGCTTTCCTAAAGGACAGGATTTTCAGTCGTGGCGCAGAGCAGGAGTAATCATTAAAGTTTGTGATACAAAAGATTTCTACTCACATATACACTATTCACCTGCATGTGGGTGGTCATTCAACCTTAATGGTACAGAGGGTTTTAATACTTGTTATACCTATGATGAAGATGGCATTGCTATAGGAAAGGCTTATAAAATTCGTCTTAATTTTTCACCTGCTGAAAATAACGGGTGGTTAAAAAAAATTAATGCCACTGGCAATGCAAGCCGTATCGCAAACTATTTGAATAAACTAATTGCGCTATTACCAAAAAATACACATAAAACCAATGCAATTCTATATAAGCTACGTCGTGTGCCGCAAGAAGATATATATTTTCAAGCCGAAACAAGTATATACAATCCATTAGGTGTTACATCAGTGGATGTTGATTACTGGGATAACCTTGAGATTGAACCTATCGCTACTTTGACAGGTAACTTGTCGCTGGTGGCGCAGGGCAAATTGTTTCATCACGCCAAACCAGAGAATCAACCGCAAATCAAATTTCCATTTGTGGAAATGGGTGGGTGTGTCTCATTTGATTTTGGTGCATATACGATCCCTGAGAAGAAGCCTAATTGCGACACCATTATGTATGGATATTATGTTGGCAATAGTTTAAAGGTGATCAAATATTTTGTTGATTGGCGTGGCTATCAAAAACAAATAGAGAGCAACTATGAACCAATGATGACAGTGGGGTCGTGGGAGAAAACAGAAACATTTGGTAGTTCATCACCTAAAGGTTATTTCTATACCACTGATTTTGACTTTAGAGAGGTGTTTTCACCTGTTGTTACAACGACATCAATTAAAGGTGAAGATAAAGGTTTTGATAGTCAGCCTTTTTTTAGTTTTGATGCTTTTTTTTGGAAACCTGGTTCAATTTGGCGTAATCGCTATTACACACATTTAACAAAGACAAATCGAACTGAATTGGAAGCGGTTAATTTAGGGATCTGTATTCCATATTTTACACGTAATTCAGTAGTGTTAGCTAAAAAAAATACAGTGATTGGAATTACAAAATCTGAATCACTAAATCTATATGCCATGCGTGATCCGACTTCTTACCGTTATTGGACTTATGACTTTGTATTTGCATGGGCTGGAGGGTTGGAGAAAATGATTGGGGAGCCTTATCCAGTCAATGGCAACCCAGTGTGGGTAGAAATAGAAAATTATAACCCTTCGGAATATTCAGACTTTGCGGATCAAGGTAGTTGGTTGCCCAATTTACCTTATGACATTACGTGGCTGATTCACCCAGATGCAAATCAATGGAATCATTCTGGTGGCGGTGGCGCTCCAAAAGTTAAAGAGTATTCAATATCCAACACGGAGCCAAGTAACACAACAGGGTCATTATACTTCGATATAAGTGAAACACCTGTTCAAGTACATAGTCGAATACCGCAAGATTGGTATTTTTCTGCGTCACCAGATGAGTATGGAAATGTATTTTACAGAGATGCCTGTAAGGTTGTATTTGGGGATAGTGAATATGCCAACATATCTGAAACAGACCAGAACAACCGTCGCTATAAGTGGGGGTACAGTCGTTTAGTTGAGCATAAGTCTGCATATCATTTTATTGGAGTAATTAACGAATGACATTGTATCGCGATGATATTCAGGAGACGATTGCATACTCCAATAATACGGTAGGTAAGTCCAAAGCAATCACAGAAGAACTCATTAAAATTAAAGAGGATTCTCTATATCGGCTTACCGTATTTTCTGCCGATGTTGTTTCAATCACAGATGAATTGGTCGATTCTGCTATTTTCCCAGTCAAAGATAAAATCATGGTAGTTGATCATTTCACTGGTCGTAAACGCCATGCAGATTTTATACATGATCAAATCATCGTTTCTGATAGTTTTAAAAACCGCCTATGTGCCAAGTCATTGGTTCACGATGAAATTAGCTCAGCTTCTACATCAACAGACAAACAAAGAAGTATTAGTATTGAGCGATTGTTCATTGCTGAAAACCTAAGCACTAAAAAATATAGTCTGTCTAAATTAAATGAAGCCTTAAAAATTAAAGAGAGTTTTAAGGCAACGGCTCGTTTTAAAGACTCAATTGTCGATAATCTTGATATTTTAGATGCTTCTTTAAAGACTAAATTACGAGCATTCACCAAAGAGAATGTGATTTTTCAAGAAAATTATCGACTTAAAAAAATATCACGATCAGTAATTACAGAAACATTAAAAGCACAGGGTAGCTGTGTTGCTCGATATTCTGATTTTATTGAGGATCATATTACATACTCAGAACAATATGCGCAGCGTATAAAGGCAAAGCAGCGTGTTATTGATACGATCAACGTCAATGAGTTGCTAAAACAACAGCGTAAATCACAAGAAAAAATTAATGAAACCTTGATGGCTTTTGATTTTAATCAAGGGAAAAATATTGCCAAGCAATTAATCAATGACCTTGTTTTTATTGAAGATGATTATTCAAAACACAAGCAATATGGATATGCGTGGACAGCAAATGTTGATACATGGGCAATGAGCCGTTACCAAGATTATGGTTTTAGTGAATTGGTTGTAATTAATGGTGTGCTCTATGGCGTAGCTGAAGATGGCGTGTATCGACTAGATGCTAAAGAGCACATTGAAGGGGAGCTAGTGACAGGGCAGTTAGATTTAGGACAAGGGCAGCTAGTTCACCCTTTGGGCGCTTATCTTGAATATGAGCTATCTGGAAATTCTAGAAATTTGGAAATCGGTGTGAGCGCAACTCAAAGCGGCTCCAAGCAAACCTATTACTATTTATTGCCAACTGAAAAATCAGACCACCTTACGAATGGCCGAGTATTGTTTGGTCGTGGTTTGCGTGGTCGTCATTTTGCGTTTGAAATCAAAATATCAGGTGAGCACGCATATATTAATGACTTGAATATTGATATATCTGCTACAAAGCGGAGAATTTAGTTATGTTACTTCCAAGTATGCTTGTTGTAGAAAAGGCGATTGACCAAGTTGATGACAAGATGAAATATTTTGAAGGTAAATCTAGTGCCTTATTGTCGGACTTATCTCAATCACTTGCGGATATAGGCAACATTAAAGTAGAGGATATAAGTCCCTCCGCACCTTTACCAAAACCTGACGCTGCAGGGTATGCACCAATAGCAGGGATTGCTGCACCCGAATTAAACGCCGATACACCTGTTGCGCCAATTATAGATATTAATATTCAAAAGCCGCAGGAAATATCTGCTCTTGAATTTCAGGAATTGAATATTGATTTACCCGATGCTCCAATTTTTTCAGAGGATTTATCTACACCTGATTTTATTAATGCTTCATTGGTCCCTGAATTTGACACGGCAGTTAATTTACCAACAGCACCTACTTTTAATGTGCAAAATTTTGATGCAGGTGCCCTGCCAGATAAGATCAATTTAAGCGATTTAATAAAGGATTTAGATTTAAGCGATCTGGAATTGCCAGCAACACCAGAAGCGCCAATTTTAAATTTACCAACAGCACCAAGCATGGGTGTCATTTCGGCCCCATTAAGGCCTGAAATTAATGACGATATTGAAATGCCTGGCGCACCAACTATTGTCATTCCAGAAATGGATGCAATGGAAAAAATTCAATTGCCTGATTTCAAATATGAAGAAATTCCTGTATTTGAAGGCAGTCCACCTGAGTTTAATATAACAATTCCAGACAATATAGATGCTTTAATCTCTGATGCCAGTAATGTTGTGAAGCAAGATTATTATGCTTTTAACACTGAGAGTGCAATTAAGCCGTTGGTCCTGGAAATCCGTTCATGGCTAGATGGAAGTCATGCAGGTCTTGGTTTGCCCGCTGCAGTTGAGCAATCATTATTTAATCGGGCTAGAGAGCGCACAAGCCGAGAAACTGAACGATCAGTGCAAGAAGCTGTAACGGAGTGGGCAAGTCGTGGTTTTTCAATGCCACAAGGGATGTTGGCAAAGCAGGTCAGCGATATTCGTGATCAAGGTAAACTTGCTATTGGGGATTTAAACCGTGATATTTTAATTCAGTCTTTTGACAAACAACTTGAACATATCCGCTTCCTTACTGAGCAAGGCATGGCATTGGAAAAAATGAAGCAAGACATGTGGCTTGCTTATGTTTCTAATATGATGGAATTAGTTAAGTTCCAAATTGACAGTAAAATCAGTGTTCTAAATGCTCAAATTGGTATTTTTAACGCTCAAAATTCTGCATTTGAAAGTTTGATCACAGTTTATAAAACTAAAATTGATGCAACCATTTCACGAATCAGCGCTTACAAAGCAATGCTTGATGCGCAGGCGGTTATTGGGCAGATCAACCAACAAAAAGTTGATGTTTTTAAAGCCAAAATTGAAGCAGTTATGACCAATGTTGAGGTATATAAAGCACTGGTTCAAGGTGCTACTGCACGAGCTGGATTGATTGCGACTAAATTTGATGCATATAAATCTGAGGTTCAAGCATATTCCGAACAGATTGGGGCCGAAAAGCTTAAAGTTGAAGCTTACGATTCTCAAATTAAGGCTGAAACCTCCAAAGCATCCATGTATGAATCTCTTGCTCGTATGTATGCGGCAACTATAGATGGTGTATCTGCTAAAGCCAATGTTAAATCTAAGCAGATTGAACTCAACCTTGAAGCTGCACGTGTAAAAATATCTGAATATCAAGCAAATATTGAAGCGTACAAGGCTGAAATTGATGCAAAAATGGGTGTTGTTCAAAGCAATACATCAGCATTTAATTCACAAGTAGAATTATTTAAAGCACAAGCTGACGTTGAAACATCCAGAGTAAATACTCAAGCAAGCGTCATTGACTCAATATCGCGTACTAAAATTTCTTTTGCAGATGCACAAGCCAAATTTGCCGAAATGAGAATGCGTGTTGGTATCGCGAATAGTGAATCACTAGCTCGATTTGCTGATATGAAATCCAGAACAGCTATTGCCGTTGCTGATGCACATTCACGATATGCTGATTTGAGTTTGAGAACAACGATTGCTAATGCAGATGTGTATAACAATTACATTCAGTCTCAGAGTAGGGTCAGTATTTCTAATGCAGAAATGCAGGCAAGATATGCCGATATGCAATCACGCACCAACATTGCTTTTGCTGAAACACACGCACGCTATGCAGACATGAATTTACGTACTTCAATTGCCAACAGTGAAACACAAGCACGATATACGGATATGAATGTGCGTACGAATATTGCCTATGCAGAAATGCAAATGAAAGAGTATGAAGCCAAAATGCAAAATGCGATTCAAAAAGCTCAACTCGCATTAGAAGCTGCTAAGTCGGTAGGGCAATATACTGCTCAGTTGGCGGCTGGTGCTATGTCTGCTATGCACGTTTCCGCAAGTATTAGTGGTAGTGGTTCAAGTTCACTTAGTTATAGTGCAAGTGAGTCGGAGAGTACGAGTCACAATTACTCATACTAACCCTGTAAGGCTAACGCTTACAGCCTGTATTGATTAAATATACATGATATTTATATTGGAATAAGTGTCATGTACGGCTTAAAAAAACGTTCAAAGCAAGATGAAAATGGACTAATTCAAGGTGCAGGTACTGGCACATCCGACAGTATCAAAAAGAGTGTACCTGCAGGCAGTTATATTATGCCTGCCGACTCTACCCAGAAAATTGGTGTAAATAATTTAAAAAATCTTGGTAAACCCTCTACTGAAGTGAATGTATCCAATGGCGAATATTTGCTTCCACCAGAGCAGTTACAAGAAATAGGCGGGCAGTTTCTACAACGCTTAAAGCAGGCAACTCATACACCAACGGAAAAACCACAACTAGGATTTAAACCTGGGAAAAAAACTCCAGAATTGTTTTTTTCTGGTGGAACTGATGAAAATGGTGTTCCTGAGCTTTTAAAACGCCGTGAGCAAAACCCTATGATGAATCAAGGGATTGGAAATACTTTAAGTAATGGATTTGGAAAAGCATCTCCTCCACCTGATTCACTGCCAAACACTCAAGCTCAAACAGCCGCACCTCCAAAATCTAATGCCAATTTTGGACTTGGTGAGTTTGACTTGGGTCTTGAAATGCCTAAAGTCAATTTGGGGCAGATGAATCCTGCCAATACTTTTAGAGCTGCTTTTTCTACAGCAAATGAAGGCAAGCCAGCATCATTGGAACAACCTGCATCGGGTTTTGATTTGCTTAAACGCCGTGAGCCAAGTCAAAACCCGATGATGAACAATGGTATAAAAGATACTTTAAGTTCGAGATTCCCATCTAGTGCAGCACCAAAATCTCAAGCCTCATTAGTACCATCAACAACCAAGACAAAGCCTGCGGTTACCACAAATGCACCTGTGACCACCAATCTTGAAAGTAATAATCAGGAGCAGCCAAAAGTAGATATGTTTGACTTAAATCAAGCATCGGTTAATCCAACACAAACCCAAGAAAACCCTTATGCCATTCAGCAAAAAGGCAATGCTTTTAGTTATGCAAACCCAAGTGCGGCTGCTCAAGCACGTGCAAATGGTGTACCTGAAACACTTGGTCTAGGTTTTAAAGTCAATTCAGCAGGCGACCCTGCAGGGGTGAAAAACTTATTAGCAAATACCCGTGAAATGGTGGCAAGCAACGAGCAAATAAACCGAGCTTTGGCGCAACGTGAACTAAATATGGGCATGCAAGGATATGCAGGCATTGCTAAGCAGCCAGAGCGCCCCGTAATGTCGGATGAAGAGAAAGCAAATCGTGCATATCTAGCAAATCAGATTAAGTCAGCAATTGACCCGAAATTTGGGCCTACAGCTAAACAAGCTGAAGTGTTACTTCGTTTGTCTAATAACGACCCTGATGCAGCAGATTTATACAAAACGGATGCCGATAATGCTGCAGCTTTACAGCGTGAAGCAATGGGGCAAACTGGTCAAAACTACCGTGCTGAATTGGGTGAGCAAGGGGAAAATAACCGCTTTAACTCTAACCTAAACTTTGAAGCACAGAAATTTAATGCGACTAATAACTTGGCGAATCGTCAGTTTAGTGAAGAACAGTTGAATAATATGCCCGCAAGAATGAAGCAGGCTTATGAACTCAATTTACTTAAAGCCTATGATGCCGCTAAAACTCCAGAAGAAAAACAATCTATTGCTGAGAAATATAATTTTGCGACTGGACGTGCTGAGCAGCAACAGAAACGAAGTTTAAAAGCTGTGTATGGTGGTCAAACACTGACAGATCAGGGGGCAATTCGTAATCCTGATATTCTTATAGATGAAGGCACAGGACAGCGAATTGACTATGATTCACCGTCGCAACGGCAGCAAAACACACCTCAAGTTGGGGCAGTCGTTAATGGATACAAGTATAAAGGTGGAGATATAAATAAGCCTGAATCGTGGGAGAAAGCTTAATATGCCAATGAAAAAAATGGAAACAACAAGCCACCCTAGATAGGGTGGCTTTTTAATTATCTGTTTGCCAAATATCGACCCACTCTTAATAAGTCGCTGCCGTATAAGTAGTCCAGCACACCATCGAAACGCTTTGTAAATTCAACAACATTCATTGGATAGTAACCTTTGGTTAATGGCTGAACACTTAAAACACCATCATCTCGCACGCTAATAAACCAAGAATGATAATGGCCACCGTTGTATTCATTATTAATCTGTTGAGCAACTTGAATCACTTCTGGGGGATATGGAAGGGCTTTAATTTCCTGTTTTTCAGGTTTAGCCTTTAACTGCATTGTTTCTAAAAAGTGAACACTTTCAGGAAAATGAATTGCTAGTAGCTCCGCATAGCGTGGAATTTTGAAATGGCGATTGTGACGACTCCACATTTCTGCAAATATTTTACGTTCACCACCAGAACGACGTGCAACGATTTCATGTAGTAAAGCTTGCTGTTCTGGTGAGATGGATTGGCGACTTTCAATCTGTTGATTTAAAACTTCATGATCTAGGATATCCAACACCCATTTACGGAATTGCTTTGCGATTGCTGTTCTTGAAAGCATAGCTATCAAGTGACAACCGCGCAAAGAAAACACCCTAACCTCACGAGCTTGACCCTGTAACGTCAATTTGACGTTACGAGCCATACTTACTGTGAACTCATCTGAATTGCGCTCAAAAATCTTATTAACAGCATCTTCACGCGAGTAACCCAGAGCCTGCCCAAGCTCACGTGAAGCAATCCAGATTTGCCCATCCTGTTGTACAGGCGAAAAATTTACTTCGTTAAAACTTAATGCTAAACTAGTCATACGTTTATATCCTTTGTGATAGCAACAAAACCTTGTTTAATCTTGGCGGATGGCAAGGTTTTTTTGTGCCTGTTGATTTCATGCTTTCGCACTCTCTTGTTGTTTCTGCTCTCTTAGCCAGTCCTCAACAATTTTATTGAGTTGAGCAGTCAAAGATCGGCGATTCTTGATAGCTTGGATTTTCAATTCTTCTACTATCTCTTGTGGCATACGCACATTTACTTGTTGATCATTTCTAACCATTAACTTTCCTATTTATGTTAGCGTTTTAATAACATAGCAAAACATTAACATTGATGTCAACACATTTTGTTAGCATAATGCTAATTTTGCTCAATAGAGATAAACTGATGACTGAAGATACGCAGTTTAATTTACGTTTACTTAAGTCGATAAAAGATGACATTGCTAAAGCGGCAAAGAAAAATGGGCGATCTATAAATAGTGAAGCTGCATTTAGATTACAAAAAACACTAGAGCAAGATGAATTTATGTCTTCTTCGAATGGTTGTGCTGAAATTATTGATGCTGTACTTGAAGCGGAATCGAATTCAAATGAATTGCAAACAAGATTAGATAATATTGGAGTTTCAGAATCTGTTGATAGCTCGATATTTACTTCCCGCATACTGAAGAAGTTAGAAGCGATTGAAAAAAAATTAGATGAAAAAGATAAATAAAGCCGACTCGTGTCGGCTTTATCTTGATTGCTTTAATTACACTGCATTTGCCCACCAATGCTTTGGCACGAACCACCAGTGGTTGGGAAATATGTATCACCTGCACCACGGTTGTATCGTGTGCCATCTGAACCCCAACATCCTGCACCATCACAGTTGGTTATTGTGGATGGTTGACGTTGTGGCATAGGTGCGGAATATGAATTGCTAGAAGTTGAGTAATCATCATAGTTTGATCTTGGGCTGGAATAGCTGTCAGTATTTTGATAATAATCGTTTGAAGTTCGAGAGCTTGTATCTTCTGTAGAGTGTGTACGATAAACGTACTTGTCGCTATTGCTGTCATCGTATGAATGATAATTGTAAGAAGGATTTTTTGTATAGGAATAGGTTGGTGTAGTTGCTAAATTATTATTCTGCATTTCTTGCTGATATGGTGTGGTTATCTCATTATTCCAGCCAGTTTGTTCTTGGGGGTGATTTGCTGATTTGGCAGCACTCCAATCCATTTCCCAAGGCTTTGGCTGTGCATCCTCTGCTGCTAATTCTTGATCAGTTTTACCATAAAATGGTCTTAACATTGGCTCTGTTTCTTGTTGAGCATTCTCTGCCAAATGATTTGGCTTTGAAGATTTTGGAGCAAAAGAAAAAAATGCAACAAGGACGATAGTAAACGCTAATAAAAAGAATATTAGACCATGCTTATTTTGAGTTTTCATATCCCCACCAAAAACTAATAATTATATGAAATTACGATAGTTTATTTTTTCGACAGTATCAATACTCCCCTGTAGGGTTAGCACTCATTCTTTCAGTAAAAATAAAGTTGATGTGCAGGCTAGACCGTACATCGAAAGAAATGTGTATCTATCAACCGTCCACATTTTTGCCTGTCATCTTTTTTGAGGAAAACCAGTTCACTGCCATATAGGCAGCTTAGAAACAGAGGGGGTACGCAGATTGTGCGTACCCTTTGTTGACTGCCGTATGGGATGGGGTTAGATGGGTTCAACAGTAAATATAAAGCCATTTTTACTGGTAGTTTCATGACTATATGATGGGCAACTTAAGTCGATATATTGATATTAAGGAGCTTTCATGAAAAAGTTTTAAACGAAAATTACGATGAAGGTACAGATATCATTTTAATTGGGTAATTTTGTGGGTAATATATACGTTATAAATTGGGTAATCTTGTGAAAAACTATGAGTAAATATGAAAAACTAACAAACCAACCTCTAGTTGTTGTGTTGGCAGAATTCCGTTTCTCAAGCATTCTACAAATGGAAAGTTACATCCCTGCATTTCAGAATTTTTTGAGACAAGATTTTCCTCTTTTTTCTACAACAGAACAACAAGAAATGATAATTGAGCAACAAGGTATACGTGTAAATAGCTCAACTGGGTGGGTGTTTCTGTCAAGTAATAAAAAACGAGCAATAATGCTTGATAAAAGTCGATTAGTCGTTCTTAGTAGTGAGTATGAACGATTTCCTAATTTTTGGAATGATTGTAAAAAAGCTCTCGATTTCTTAATTCAGGAAGTTAAACCAACACTCCTATTGAGAGTAGGATTACGTTATTCGGATGCTATTATTCAAAAAAATAAAGAAGAACCTATTGAATCATATGTTCAATCGGTAGTTTGCGAAGCAGGGAGCATTAATGGCGTTGGAGATCAAGTTCATAGGATTAATGAAACTGTTTATAAAACACCAGCAGGCATTATTGCAATTAGAAGTTTGTATGGAATACTAAATTTGCCTGTATGGCAAGATTTAGTGGAATCTCCGATTACTTTTCATAAGGAAACAGGATTTAGTAAAAGAATTTTATTAGATTTTGATCATTATTGGCAGCCTGAAGTGGAAACTCAATTATTTGAGCTAGACTTCATTTCTAATAAAATGGAAGAGTTACACTCAATTACTAGAAATGCTTTTTGGGAAATTACGACTAGTCAAGGTCGGGAGGCTTGGAAATAATGGATTTTGCAGCTCTCACAGTATCCACAATACTTAATGTTGGGTCTTTAAGTAATCATTCAGGTTCTGGGTTTGTTCAACATGTTGTATCAGAACCTAATCATTATTCAACTGGTAGTATTTCGCCTAATTTTGCATGGTTAGCCGAACATTCAAGAACGGGCCAAAAATATACAATTCTTAATAAACAAACAACAATCCTTGAGCAAAATCTTGAATTCATTAAATCTACTTTTTCTTTAACAGAGGAAGAATTAGCTAAAAGTATTGGTGTTACAAGGAAAACTTTACTAAATTGGAAAAAGTACGAATCCGAACCAAATAAGGAAAAAACTCAAAAAATGTTTGAGTTATACCTTCTTGCAAAGAATTGGAAAAGTGCACAATTTCCTACAGACAATATTAAATTAAATAGTCCTGTACTAGATGGTAAGACTGTTAAAGACCTACTACAGGATTCAAATAGTGATAGCGAAAAAATATTATTCGCTGGCAATCGTTTAATGCATCAATCTATTGGTGAAACTGATTTAATTTGAGGTTTGAATTGTGCGACATTGGATGGAAGAAAGTGGTTGGTTGCAAGGTTGTATTGTTAAGCCTGAAGATGTCGCTCATTTATTAAATTTAGCTGGTAAATCAGAGTTATTTGCCGATGATGTTTTATTGATCGTTGCATCAGGTTCGTGTGATGTGGCAAATAGTTCAGATTTAGTGATTGAATTTTCTATTGCACGATATGTAGATAAAGACCCTAGTTTTGGTAATTTTTGCTTTAACAAAAACCCTAGAAAATTGAATTGCACTCTAGAATCTTTACAGGGAAATAAGTATGTCACTTTAATTGCTTTTGAAAAAATTTGTATAATTAAAGACGATATTCCTGAAGGAATTTTACCAAACCTGGAAATTCAATTCACTCAAGAGGAATTAAATTTCTATATTGATTGGTTAGCATCTAGATACAAACGCCCTGCGTTTCCAACAGAGTTTGATCGTCGAGTAGACGCTGCTTGGAAAAAAGACAAGCGTAAAAAAGCTGTATCAAAGGTAAGTAACAACTTAATCGGAATATATGCAAAAGTTTATCCTGACAAGGAAATTGCAGATGGTGAAAATTATTTTGTTGATTTATTGGCTTTAGTTGTACCAAATTTAGAAGATGAAGACTTAAAAGCTATTGATTCCATAACCGATAAGTATAAAGAGGCATTAATAGAGGCTAAGATGAATGTGGGAGAGACAAAAACTGTGACAGAGTTTCAGGTTTCTGTTGGTACATTAAAGCAATATAAGAGATTTAATTTAGATGAATTATCATATAAAAATGATGATCCATTACCTCCAGAAATTTCGATGAATTAAGAGAGTTATATTTTACACGTTATATAAACTAGTAACACATTTTTCATTATCCCCTGTAAGGTTCGACCAAATTCTAAATAAAAACCATGATAGACGCATAAAATTAGGAGTGCGTCATGTCTGAGAAAAAACCTTGGGAAATGGATTGGGGTAATACTAAACAAGAACAAAACCCTGCCAGCAATTCTAATGTAAAGCCGTGGGAGATGAATTGGGGTAAACAAGAACCTCAAAAACAAGAAGAACAAGACAACCCGTTGGCACGCGGCTGGAATAAAGCAAAAAACAGCATGGCTATTTCTACTGATCTTGCTACTGGTGATACAGCATCAGCAGCGCAAAAGGTCAAAGAAGCAGATGATTATGCAAAAGCTAATCCAGGCTCCAAAGAGGGTCAGGTTCTCATGAATGCATGGGAGCGAGGAGATGGGATTACTGGAGGTATTTCAGAAGTTGTAGGGCAGATTAAAAAAAATGCTGAAAATTCTGACGGGTTTATTGGAGGTGTTCGTTCTGTAGCTAAAGATGTTAAAGCGATGGGTTCTGGTCTACTTGAACAAACACCCAATATGATTGCACCCATGACAGGTATGGCAGCGGGTGCAAAAGGTGGTGCGCTTGCGGGTGGGGCAATTGGAGCTGCTTTTGGCGGTGCGGGTGCAGCACCTGGTGCTGCAATTGGTGGTGTAGTCGGGATGATTGGCGGTGGAGCTGCAGGCAACACAGCGATTGAGGGTGGCTATCATTTACTTGATTCGATACAAAAAGCTGGAATTAATCCTCAGGATACAAAAGCAGTTCAGGCATTTATTGAAAAGAATGGCGATCAACTTTTTGATGAAGCTGCGGTCAAGGGTCTTGTTTTGGGTGCGGTTGATGCTGCAACTTGGAAGATTGGACGTTTTCTTTTAGATGCACCCGCAAAGGCTGCGACTACTCGAGCTTTGGCTGACATGGGGGTAGATACAGCAGACAATGCTGCGGTGAAAGCAGCAATGAATAGCAATGATTTTGCTAAACGTATTGCAGCAGACACAACATATCAATCATCATTGAAAGGCATAGGTAACGCAGCACGAAATACGGCAGCCTTTGCAACAGAACCTTTAGGGGAGTTTACAGGGGAGTATGTTGGCTCAGGGGTTGCGTATGGCGATTGGGACACAAAAAACGCAGCATTAGAAGCGATTAGCTCACTCGGTCAATCCGGTGTTATGTATAGCGGGCAGAAAGCCTTTCAATACTTAACAAAACCTAAAAGTGCGGTGGATGAGAAACAAGCAGCGAATATTCAGGGTGAGCAAGCTCAAACAGAACAACAAAATAATTCTCAAATTCAATATGACAATGGACTTGATTTCACATCTACTAATGTTAATCAAGCTGAACAGAATGGAACGCCACAGCAACAAACTACCTATGATAATCAAGTAGATTTTGAATCGACTACAAGCACACCAGCTTCAGATACATGGACAGTGGGTGGTGAACAACAACAAAATACTGATTATGGTAATACGATTGATTTCGAGCATCCTGCTCTAAGTACGGAAATTCAAACATCATCTATTCCCGACTATGTATTTCCAACTCAAGAACAAACCCCTTCTCAACAAATGGGGATTAATCCCAATGATGGTCCTATGTCATCTGCAGCGGCTTTAGCTGTAGATAGTGGAGTGACATCAACAGGATTATTAACTTACTCAGCTGAGCAGGAAGATGGTCAGCAATTAAGTTCTGTACCTACAAATTACCGTACTTTTTTGGGTGAAAGCCAACAGGCTACGACGCAACCTGATTTATTGAGTTCTTTACAATCTCAGGAAAATAGCAAAGATGATGCGGCTAGCAATAATACAAACACAGCCACAGCACCTGAAATTGAGACCGAAAAACTTGATTTAAATACACGTATTCAAGAGGCCCAACAAAAGTTTGATGCAGAAACAAGCGTGGCCCAAAAAGCCCAATTAAGACGTGAGTTAACCAACTTAAATAGTGAGTTAAATCGAGTTGAAATGCTTCAGCTGAATGAGCAGAAAAAGCAGCAAATTGACATTTCAGCAAATGAAGCTGCAACTAGTTCTGGTAATAATTTACCAGCACCTACACAAGCACAAATTGAAGCAGGCAATTATAAAAAAGGCCACATTAAGGTTCATGGTTTAGATATTGCTATTGAAAGTCCGCGTGGCTCCACACGTAGTGGTAAAAACCCTGATGGTAGTGACTGGTCGCACACGATGAGTGACCATTATGGTTATATCAAAAAAACCAAAGGGGCAGACCAAGAACAGTTAGATGTGTATGTAGGCAAGAACCCTGAATCAGAACGTGTCTTTATCGTTGATCAATTAAATCAAGATAATGATCAATTTGATGAGCATAAAATTATGCTTGGGTATCAAAGCCTAGAAGAGGCTGAGCAAGCGTATAAATCTAACTTTGATCCAGGATGGAAAGTTGGTCCTATTCGTTCATTATCAAAAGATGAGTTTAAAAGCTGGTTAGATAATGATGACACCGTGCGTCCAGTCAGTGAAAAAGTTCAGCCTAAATCAGATCGTATTGCTGATAAAAAGGAAGTTGTGACTACAGCAACTGGACGTTCATTTGAGGTTCAGCATAAGTTAGTGGAAGCTACTGATTTAATCACATCAAATAATCCTAATGGACAAATTAATCCTAATTATCCTCAAGAGTTACAACCAAGAGACCGTACTCGCGCTGCGTCACAAATGCAAATTACGGAAATTGCGTATCAGTTAAATCCATTATTGCTTGGTGAAAACCCGAACGCTTCTGATGGAGCACCAATTGTTTCAGTGGAAAACATTGTTGAAAGTGGTAATGGTCGTTCTATGGCGATTACTAAGGCATATATGGAAGGTAAGGCAGAGCATTATCGACAGTGGTTGAAAGAGCAGGGTTATAACACTGATGGTATGACAGCGCCTGTATTGGTACGTGAGCGTATTACACCAATGACTTCTGCAGAACGCATTGCTTATACAGGTGAGGCGAACCAACGCTCCACACTTGAGTTGAGCGATACTGAACAGGCGAAATCCGATGCTGCAAAATTAGGTTCTATTTTGCATCAATTTTATGGTGGGGAAATTGACTCTGCACAGAATAGAAACTTTGTTAAATCCTATGTCAATGGAATTGCATCATCGAATGAGCGAGGCAGTTTATTAGGTGCAGATGGTGTTTTGACCCAAAAAGGTTTACGTCGTATTCAAGCATCCTTGGTTGCACGTGCCTACGGTGATCAAACTTTGATTTCTGATTTGTTTGAAAGTTCTGACAGTAATATTAAGGCGATTGGTGGTGCCTTAATGGATGTTTCAGGGTTCTGGGCAAATATGCTTGAAATGGTTGATCAGGGTGTCATTTCAAAAGATGTAGATATTACGGCCAACTTGTTGGAAGCTGTAAACCTTATCAAAAAGGCACGTAGAGAAGGTCGATCTGTTTTTGATTTAATGAATCAAAGTGATATTTTTTCAGGTGAAATTGATCAAGTTACACAAGACTTTCTGAGAATCTTTTATTCAGGTGATAAACTGACTCGTGCAAGAAGCCGTGAGAAAGTTGCCACTGCACTTAAATACTATATTGATAATGCACTTTCCACTAAATCAGGTGTCAACTTGTTTGGTGAGAATGACCCTACTGGCGCAGAAATTTTAAGGACTACACATGAACAAGTCAGACGACAAGAAACCGAAAAGCAACAAGACATCTTCACTAGCCCGCAATCTAATGAACCAGACGCTGGCACAGCTGGCGGTGGACGATCAGGACGAGGAACTAGCCCAAGAAGTGAAGCAGCGCAAGAACAACCAGAATCCTCAAAAGTCTTAAAGAAAACAGCGCCAACATCTGAAAAAGAAACAATTCAAGATTTTGGTGAAAAAATTGGTGGTGCTCGTAAAGATACTTCAGTGAAGACTGGCCCCAAAACCTCTAGCACTACTACAAAGGACAATCGTCCAACTTGGGCCAAGCGATTTGAGATTACTGAAATTGCTGCCTCAAGTAATCCAAATGAAGTTGGTAAATGGATTATCACGGATACAAGAAAAAAGGATTGGAAGGGGAATGCCAAGCAACTAGGCAAACAATTTTTTGATTCTCAAAAAGATGCTGAACTTGCACTACCAATTCTAGCTGTAGCTCAAAAGCACCGTGTGTGGGCTGCTGGAAAAGATAGCTTTTCTATCTATCGTGAAATTAGTGATCGGAAGCGCGTTAAAGTTGTCGAACAAGAATTTCAAACACGTGAAGATGCTATGAAATATATGGCAATCCATGCGATTGAAATTCTAGAAACCAATACAACTTTTGGGGAAATTGATCTTCCTCGACCTGAAAATACGGTAAGAAAAGGACTAGATCGCCGTAAAGGTGATGCTAAAGATGCCGATTTTATTCGTGTGTTTGGTTTCCGTGGTGTTGAATTTGGGAACTGGAATAATCAGGCAGAACGCCAAGAGCTATTAAATGATGCCTTTGATGGTCTCATGGACTTGACTGAGATTTTAAATATCCCACCCGCAGCAATTAGCCTAAATGGGGAACTCGCTTTAGCGTTTGGTGCCAGAGGGCAAGGATTAAGTGGTGCAAAGGCGCACTATGAACCCGAACGTGCTGTGATTAACTTGACCAAATTGAATGGCGC
This sequence comes from Acinetobacter sp. SCLZS86, assembly GCF_021560715.1. NCBI lineage: Bacteria > Pseudomonadati > Pseudomonadota > Gammaproteobacteria > Moraxellales > Moraxellaceae > Acinetobacter > Acinetobacter sp. SCLZS86. The sequence continues at coordinate 1,571,243 of NZ_CP090864.1, read as the reverse complement.
AGGTTCATTAGCTCATGAATGGTGGCATGCATTAGATCACTATTTTGGTCGACAAGATGGCAAAGCCCCATCTGAATGGGTAACGAACGCGGATGGCAGTCGATCATTAAAGATTGCAAAACACTTTGAAGATATGAGCGTCACTTCTGGATTCTCTTATAAATCAAATGTTCGTGAAGATGTGCAAGAAGCCTATAAACAATTGGTACAGACAATTTTTAGAAAATCTGAAAACTATATTGAAGATACTGTTAAGGTTGAAAGCTTCGTTAGTTCTGCGAGAAACAACTTAAAAGATCAATTAGATAAGTTACGTGCTGATCTTAATCGTGAGCTTGATCCCAAATATTACAAGCGCTTTAACAAAGCGGCCTCAGCTGAACAGTTGGCTGAGTTTGACACTGTTGCTGAGTTATTGCTCACAGGTACCGCACTCGCTACGGAAATGCGTCATAGCAATAACAAGAATAGTCGAAATATATTTAGTGGCGCACGTTGGTCTAATGATGCCCTAGATAAATTGAGTGTGATTTATAAATCTGTCCGTGGTAGATCAGGGTTTAATGCTGAACAAAAGGGTGTATTAGACCGATTACGTCAATACATGAATACATATGCCCAACGCCTCAAACTATTGGCAGAAGCTCAAAATGGTACAGAGAAAGCGAAAATGATACCAACGGATTTTGCTATGAATGCAAAAGAGTTAGATCAGGGACGCGGTACAGATTATTGGATTACAACTCCTGAAATGACAGCACGCGCATTCCAAGGGTATGTAGAAGATAAAATTTCAGAAAATAGTGGTTATAGTCCGTTTCTGAATTTTGGTCCTGAAAGTGCAGCAATCTTTACACCATGGGGTTTTAAGCGACCATTTCCTACTGGTGCAGAACGTAAAGCGATAAATGAAAAATTTGATACTTTGGTGAAGTCTTTAAAGACAGAACAAACAGAATCAGGAACCAAACTATATAGCCGTAATAAATTAAAACCAGATGATGAGCGTGTTGGCACATCACCAATGAGTACTACATTTAAGCCATTATCTGTGGTTAGTGGTACCCGACGTGTCCTTTCTATTCTTCAGCATCTCAAATTGTCCGCTACACAAGATGCGTCGGTTAGTGGAAGAATTACGATCAAGGGTATCGGTAGTCGGGCTTTTAATGTTCAGGTCATTTCTAGCTTTGATGGACTTCCTGCGGAAATACAAAAAGATGCAACCTACCAAGATGAGAATGGCAATACACAAAATTATGATGTAAGCGGTGTTTGGCATAATGGCACGCTCTATGTAGTTGCCGATCAAGTGTATGGAGATAGCGGAAAACAGCTTACTACATTTGATGCGTATGAGGAATTGTTAGTACACGAAATCATCGGCCATTTTGGTATTCAGCAGATATTCGGCAACCAATATAAGACTAAGCTACAGCAGTTGTTTAATGCGCTTGGTGGTATCGACGGCATTCGTAAAATTGCTAAAGATAATGGCGTGGATATGCAGCAATATGAAGGTGCCTATATCCAACCTTATACTCAGGCTGCCAAAGAGGAAATTTATACTGAAGCTGACGTGCAGCAAGCCTTAGTTGGTGAGTTGTTTGCTTTTATTGCTCAAAATGCAAAGTCTCAACCTTTTTTGAGACAAAAATTAAAAGAAGTCGTTGGATATATACGTCAATGGTTCCGTGAACGTGGCTTTAATAATTTCCTTTCACGCTATAACGATAGCGATTTGATGATGTTTCTTGCTGAAGCACGTAAAGCCGTTGTTGATAAACGATATTTTGGTAAGTATGAAAGCAGCACAATATCGAAAAATAACAACGATAAATTATTTAGTCGTAGGGAATCTACAAATCGTACCGATACATCGGCAAAACAGGTGCGGGATAAGCTTATTGAGCGTTTTGGTGCCAGTACAATAAATCAATTAGAAAAGCAGGGAAAATTAAATATCCTGGATACTTATTCCGAAGCAGGTATCGAAGGGTTTTACGAGAAAGGCCAAGTCACCTTAATTGCCGATGCTTTAACGGATGAAACTATTGTTCCAACATTCCTGCATGAGTTGGGTGGTCATGGTGGTTTTCAGAATATGATGACACCAAAACAGTATCAGGATTTAATGCGTCAGTTTGATCGGCTAATTTCCCAGAACAATCCAATCGCTTTAGAGGCAAAGCGTCTTGCAGAACGTGAAACGAACTCAGATATTCAGCAACTAGAAATGCTGCCATACCTTTTAACTTTGGCATCTAATACACAAGTTAAAAATGCAATTCACAAAGGGAATGTTAAACGTCTGATTGATGAGCTTATCTCTCAAGTTAAAGCTTGGCTTTATGACCGTTTAGGGGTGAATTTGAACCTTAGCCCGAATGATATAGTTGCTTTAGCAGAGAGAATGATTGGTAAAGCAGCAAATAGTAATCAGGGTTCTCAACGCTTATATAGCCGCAGCACAAATTATAATGATATTACTAATCGCATTACGGATGGTTTAAAGCAATTACCAAAGGTTGAAAGTTTGATTAACAACAAGAAGGTTGATTGGTTACCACTAGGTTTGCAATTTTTGAGTCGTAGACATTTAACTGAAATCTATCACAAAATTTTACCACCATTAACTAAGTACAATGAATTAGCAGCACAAATGGATGCTGATAAAAATGATATTGCTGCTGAGGCGGATAATATTGTACGTGAGTGGTCTAAATTAAAGGATGAAGAAGCTTTAGCAAATGTAATGCATGATGCAACTTTAGCTCAAATTGACCCTGCTAAACCATACCAACAGGGCGATAATAAAGTTAAATATCAACAATTACTTCATGCGTATAATAATTTATCCCCTGAAGCTCAAGCAATGTATAAAAAGGCTCGAAATGCCTATAGTGGGCATTATGCCAAAGTTCGTGAAGCGATTAGAGAACGCATTTTACGCTCAAGTTTAAGTAATCAGAAAAAAACTGATCTGTTAAAGAAAATTGAAGGTTCCTTTGGTCAAATTAAAGGTGTGTATTTCCCGCTGTCACGTTTTGGGCGTTATGTGATTGTAGTGCGAAATAAAAATGGTGATGCGGTAAGTGTGAGTCGGGCTGAAACGATGGGAGAAGCCAACTCTGTACGTGCTGATTTAATCAAGCAATACCCATTGTTTAAAGTTGAAGATGTGAAGCAGGATAAAGAATTCAATGCTGCCGAAGATGGTGTTAGCCGTGGCTTTATGTCTAGCTTATTTGAGGAGGTTGGTAACTTAGGTTTAGATGCTAAGGCGCAAGCTGATTTTGAAGATACGTTGAGTCAATTGTATTTAAGCTCTTTACCGGATTTATCTTGGGCAAAACATGGCATTCACCGTAAAGGTACAGCGGGATTTAGTAATGATGCTAGACGTGCTTTTGCGCAAAATATGTTTAGTGGTGCAAATTATCTTGGCAAATTGCGCTATGGTGATCAATTGGCTGAGCAACTTAGTGAAATGCAGAAACATGCTGATGAACAGTTTAAAAATGTTGCTGGATATGATCAGCGATCAGCCCAAAGTGTTATCGAAGAAATGAAGAAGCGCCACGAAAATTTGATGAATCCTAAAGGGCATCCATTATCAAGTTTTCTTACTAGCGTTGGCTTTATGTATTACTTGGGTTTATCACCTGCAGCTGCAATTGTGAACTTGTCACAAACTGCATTAATTGCATATCCATTAATGGGTGCTAAATGGAATTACGATAAAGCAGGCAAAGAGTTACTGAAAGCATCACGAGATTTTGCCAAGGGTGTTGAGTTTAAGGTTCCTGATTTTTCTAGCCTAGCGAGTTTTAAAGATAGTATTGGCGATGTTTATAGTCCCAATATTGACAAAATTATCAAAGGACTAGAGCTAGATGCTTACAATGAAGCCGTAAAGCGTGGTGTTATTGATGTTACGCAGGCTCATGACTTAGCAGGTATTGCTCAAGGTGAAGACAGTAAAGTGATGTGGTATTTCCGACCAGCAATGCGCTTAGCAAGTGGTATGTTTCACCATGCTGAAAGATTTAACCGTGAAGTGACTTTCATCGCTGCGTATCGTTTAGCTAGCCAATCTGGGGTTGGTCACACTGAAGCATTCGAGCAAGCTATGGATATGGTTTACAGAGGGCACTTTGATTATTCGGCAGGGAATAGAGCGCGTTTTATGCAGGGTAATGTTGCTAAAGTACTGCTTTTGTTTAAGCAGTATGCACAAAATATGCTGTATACCTTAGTTCGCCATGCTCACCAGTCTTTATATGCACTTGAACCTGCTGATAGAAAAGAAGCACAACGTGCTTTGGCAGGTATTTTGGGGATGCACGCTCTAGCTGCAGGTGCGATTGGGTTGCCAATTACAGGTATGTTAGCAACAGCATCTGTCTTAATTGCGAAGAAGAGTAAACTTGGAGCCGCTGCTTTTGGAGCTGCTGCATTAGCTGCATTCTTCGGTTCGGCTGATGGCGATGATGAAGACCCTTATGAATTGGAAAATGTAATTCGTAACTGGTTGGCAGATATTCACCCTAAGTTTGCGGATTTAGTGTTTGGTGGCGTTCCTCGTGCATTCAGTCCAGTGGATTTATCTGGTCGAGTTGGTTTAAACAACCTGATTATTCCTGATGTGCAGGAAGGGCTTGAAGGCGCAGATTGGGCAACTGCAATGCAATCTGCATTACTTGGGCCAGTCGTTGGAATTAGCACAAGCACAGTAAAAGGTTTGCAGCAAATTCAAGATGGTGACTATGGTCGTGGCATAGAAACCATGTTACCTGTTGTGTTGAAAAATGCGATGAAGTCTTATCGTTACGGTACCGATGGTGTACTTACTAAGAACAATGATGTGATTCACCCTGAGGATGTGACAGGGGTTGAGTTGTTTTCTCAAGCAATTGGTTTTTCACCTGCATCTGTCCGAACTTCCTATGAGGGGCGTTCTGCAATCTATCAGTACAAAAATCAGCTAACAGATCATCGTCGTGGGCTTATGCATAAATGGGTTGTTGCTAGGCAGAATAATGATAGTGATGCAATGAATAAAGCTTGGGCTGAGATTTTAGAGTTTAATGCAAAAGTCAGTGAAAAAAATCCAAGTATGCGTATTAATCGTATAAACTTAATGCAGAGCTATAAGTCCACTGAGCGAAGAGCGAAAGATACTGGTGATGGTGGGGTTTACCTTTCTAAACGAGAGAAGGGCGCTGAAGACCAAGGTAGCTTTGCTTTTAATCGGCTATAAGAAAAGCCACCTTTGTCGGGTGGCTTGATATCTTTGAAAAGTTTATTTGTTGCAGTATATGAAATAGTTTTGCATATGCTGCAAAAACGATTAAAATATTAAAACAAGCGAATTTTAGACAGGTAGTCTGATGGTAGCTCCAATTCCAAAGACTAAAGCAACTGAATTACTCGAAGAACTCTCTAGATTTGATGAGTTGCACTTAGTTATGTCTGAATTTCGTAAGAATAAATATTTAATTGATATAAGAAAATTATTAGAAACCAATGTTGATGTCGCTCAACTGTGGATTTGCAAGGGATTTGTTCATTCTCGAGCTGGTGAGCCGAAAGAAATGTACGATGCTTTTCAAAATGCTCAAAAGTTAGGGGCGATAGACCCAGACTCTATGTTTAATCAAGCCACACAATACGTGCTCTATGGTCTTTTTGATGAAGCAATTCGTGCAATCAGCTTAACTAAAAACACAATAGCGCAAGAACAACTTGAGAGAATTGCATTATCAACATTTGCTTATGATAAAATTGAAAAGCAAGAGTTGATGGCTGAAACTCGTGAAAAACTTCAAATAAGAAAAAACAGACTAAATGATTTAAGCATTGATATTAATCAAGCTGCTCAATTTGTTGACATTTTTTTTAACTTTTTACGTGAACAAAATATTAGATTCGGATTGGTACGTCATACTATTTTTGATGATGAAGAGTACTATCTTCACTTTGAAGCTGTAGCTGATCTTGAGTTAACTCAAGATATTTTAAATAAATTTGATCAGTATATTGCTGAGCATCCAGAGTTTTATGATATTAATTCAAAAATTAATATCATCTTAACTCCAGTTTCTTCTATTTGGCATAATTTTGCGGCTTAAAATGAGTTTTAAACCACTTCAAAGACTAAATTATGCACAAGATTTAAATGCATCTGGAATGACGGACGAATTACATTTTAGATGTGTTGTTCATCAAGCCTATTATGCTGCTTTGAATCAACTGCAATATGAAATAGATAACAGATTATTTTTTCCAGTAGATGGTGATGATCGTATTAGGCATTCGCATAAAGCGCTTATTGATGCTTGCGATAACCAAACGCGAAATTTATGTACAGGTGATGGTCGGAAAAAATTACTGATGACTGTCGTAAATAATATGCGCAGAGCCAAAAGAATGCGCGAAGTTGCAGATTATAATATTGCAACCAATGTTGATAATGTGAGTGCGCAAACCACCCTAAGATTTGTTCAAGAAATTTTTAATTGTCTCGAGCAATATGAGTAACAGTAAGCCACATTGCAGTTATTAGTGAGCTTGTTGGTGGTGGTTACAAATGGTCAAATAATTTAAATTCATCTGCTGAAAAGACTACAGGCATTACGAATGAATAAACTTGAGCAACGAATTCAAAAAATGGCATCTGGTGATAGAGCTTGGATTGGGCATGGCTATGATGTAAACGAAATGCAAAGTATTCATCATTTTTTACTTTGTCTTGAAAGTAATGAGGTGATACAAATTTTAAGTGTTCACCGGGAATCTACATCTGCTCATAGGTTAGTGGATGCCGTTAGAATTGAGAAATTGTAGAAATTTTTTCTTCTAAGAAGCCACCCTACGAAGGGTGGCTTCTTCAATTATCTGTTTGCTAAATAAAACTAAAAAGTGAGTTATTTTTATGATTATATTTTTAAGAATTATTAGGGCCTTTCTCGGTCTTATTGCTTTGTTGATGCCTTTTACATGTTATGGTTTTATTAATAGTTTAGGCGGTTTTTCAAATGTAATTAATAAGTTTGATGCATTTATTGATTCAGGACTTGCCATGACTTTTTTTAGTTATGTCTGTATTGGAATATTTTGTTTCGTCATTTTTTTACTGCTAGGCAGGCTAATAAATAAATTATATTTAAAACAAAATGGGGTGGTGCATCCAACTTTATCTAAAAAATTTTGGGCACTTTGATCCCTCTACATAGATCTATCTAAAATTACGATAGTATCCCCCTGTAAGCCTATGGAAATTGTTCCATTTAATAAAAACTCTACGCAATGCGTGGAGTTTTTTTGGAGTGGGGGATGCAAGAGAATACATGGCCTTGGGTGATTAAAGTTGTACCTGCGGTAGTCGGTGCAATTTTAGCGCTAGTGCTCAGTGGTGACATAGACAAAGACGGAAAAATCCAAGTGTCTTTGAGCGTTATAGGTAAGTTTTTAGCAAGTGTTACAGTAAGTTTATACGGAGGCTCAGCCTTTATTGAGCACTTCGAGTTATTAGCAAAATCTACGATGTATCAGGGTTTTGTTATGCTCATTTTTGCAGTATTTGGGTTGCTTGCAATCGGTATTATTTATCAATCATTTGCTTTATTACACGGTAAACCTTTATCTGAAGTAATTGCAGAAGTTAAGTCTGCATTTATTGCGATTATTAGTGCAGGCAAGGGTGGTGGAAAATGAATAAGATGCAAATCAAAAAGCTGCAGAAAATAGTCGGTGTTGCAGATGATGGCATCATTGGTCGTGGCACATTAACTGCAGTATTTAGAAAACTGGGGGCTTCACAAAGTCGTGCTGAAGAGCTCGGTCTTGCTGCTAATGTTCATCTACGCAACTTTGGCATCTTAGATAACTCACTTCGCTTCACGCACTTCTTTGCACAGTTAGCACATGAATCTGGAAACTTCCAATACATGGAAGAAATAGCTTCAGGATCTGCATATGAAGGACGTGCTGATTTAGGTAATACACGGGCTGGTGATGGCAAGCGATTTAAAGGACGCGGACCGATTCAGCTCACTGGCCGCGCAAACTATCGTAAGTATGGACAACAACTAGGCATCGACTTTGAAAATAATCCTGAAATTGTAGCAATCCCAAGCATCGGGTTGATGGTCGCTTGCAAGTTCTGGGCTGACAATGGACTTAATTCGTTAGCAGATCAAGATGATGTAAGGGCTGTGACACGTCGTATCAATGGTGGTTATAACGGTTTTGAAGATCGTAAATCACACTTAGCAAAGCTGAAAAGTTGGGTGTGATAAAAAGCCCGCTGATGCGGGCTGCACATAATTTAGGCACCTAATTTTGTTTTTTGCCATTCATTTTTAATAATAATTTTGGTGTCTCTAGAGATATTATTTATGTGACGTGAGATATTAGTTTTCAATTGCAACACTTTTTCCTCGTCTTGATAAAAAAGTTTATCAGGTTTTAGGTTAGCATTACAAAATAGCATTAGATCATCTTTTAATTGATTGAGTGTATCTTGTAAATTCTTTTGTGGGGTCTTTTCTAGATTTAAGAACAACTCAACTTTTACAATTATTGATGAAACTTGCTGATATGAGGAGATAAAAATACTAAAATCTTCTGTTAAGTTATTTTGAGTATGATTTACTTGTAGTGTTGCCCTAAGATTATGAATTATATTTGTTGATTTAGAAATAATTTCTGAGATATCAGTTCTCAAAGTATTAATCCAATCTTGTCTATTTTTTGATGTTAATACAGAAAGCTCTTTTTCTTTATTGTGCTTAAGAGCATTGTTTTGCAATAGTTCTTGACTCTCTATTAGTTTTTCATTTGATTTAGTAACAATTTTAATAGTCACATAGGCGGAAATAATTGCTGTAAGAATAGAGACAGTAATGGTTACACTTAGCGCAAAATAATCAGTTATAGGATCAACCTTAAGCTGTATGGGGTGATTGGGGTCTATGTTTTGTATTTGCAGCGATTGGTTTTTTGGTATTTGATTAGTAATCTGAATAGTTGGTGATAGCTTTTCATTTTGTGACTCAGATGCATTGTTCATGATTTGATTTCTCCCCATATTTCTTTCAATGTATTCTTAATTTCGCAAAGTGTGCTGTTCATTAAATTTAATCATAAATTTAAGAATATCTGTGTCTTATGCTGCGGTCTACAAAAATTAAGAAAAACATTTTTTAAAAGTTTGTAGACTGTTGAACTGCAATCAAGGGCAAACTCATGCAATGAAAGTCGACGCATAAAAGTCGGCTTTTTTATTTGCATCGTTTAAATACGACTAGCTTTTTTAAGCATGTTTGGCATTGCTTAAAATGTCAGAATTGCTAGTATATTCAACGCTTTCAAACATAGTTTTGCATTTATTTTGCATTTATTTTGCAAGGCAAAAAATAAGTTTATTTAATTCAATAGTTTACGCTCGGAAATTTTCAATGCTCTCAATTTATTTAACAGATGTTCAGCAACACGTGCAATTTAAAGATTACCCGGGTGAGCAGCCTGTTAAATTTATCTTGAATTTTAAAAAGATTTTTCCAAGTGTAATGGAGCTTTTACTACCTGTATTGCCTGAAAATGAAAGTCTGGAAGAAATGACGTGGGAATCAACCACTGCAGATTTAGAGTTATTTAAATTGCTGCTCAGTGGGTGGGGCGTGATTGAATTACGTTTAAATGCGCTCAGTCAGTTCAAGGGCAAGACATTTGCAGATCAGTTAGTGAAACAAGCCCAACAAAAACGTAAAGATTTCGCCAAAGCACAACAACAATTACAAACTGTGGAGCTAGATTACTTATTTATGCATGAAACACATGCCTTAATTGATGCTGAATTGGTAGAAGTAGGTGAAAAGTTCTATTTGCCAATTTTGCGTGATTTATGGAAAGGCAAAGTATCTACAAAAGTATTGGAAGCGAAGTTTTAAGAACAAACCCATATTAAAAAGCTGTCTCGGCGGCTTTTATTTTTTATAGAATCATACAAGACGATTAGCAACCACTTGCAAATTCAAGATTAATTCAAAATAGCCTAAGTAAAGATTTTAGAAATTTCCTCTCTTAAGAAATAATGCCTTGAATTTTCATGTAAATCTTTATGCCAATACATCCCCATATTAATTACAGGCAAGTCTACAGGCACATCAAAAATATTCAATTTTTGGCTCATATTCAAATGCTTTAAAATCATTTTAGGAATAGTTAGTATGGCTTGAGGATGCTGCTGTAAAATCTGTAACGCCGTAGAATAGTGCTGACAACGTAAAAAAACCTGCCGTGATAATTGCTTTTGATGCAAATAAATATCTTCTAGCAACATACCAGTACGCCGTGATGAAACCCCAATATGTGCAGAAGATAAATAAAGTGCAGTCGTCATTTCATTTAATTGGCTACAGACCACAAATTGGTCTTGAACTAAGGATTGAAACTGAATTTTATCGCCAAAGTTTTGTTCTAAATCAATTACAAAATCAATTTGTTGTGTTGCTAAATCTGCCAAAACCGTTTTACGCTCTAATTTGTGGCTCAGAAATTGAATATCTAGATTCAACTTTTGAAAATGCGCCACCAATTTAGGAAAAATAATCGGTTCAATTTCATCATGTACTGCAATTTTGAGCGATTGCAACATATTCGGCTCAAATTGCTGTTTCTGTACCACAATACTTTGAATCGCCAACAGGGCATTTTTAATCGTCGGATAAATTTGCTCGGCAAAAGGCGTAGGCAACATTTTATTGCCACTTCGTACCAGTAAATCATCTTGTAAATGTTGTCTTAAACGCTGCAAAGCGTGACTGGCAGCAGATTGGCTAATACACAAAATTTGTGCAGCTTTGGAAATACTACGCTGCTCATAAATTGCAACAAACATCGGGTATAAATTGATGTCTAAACGATGAAAAACGGTAAGATCAAATTTTGCATTGTTATGAACATGATTCATAGTGTTTTATTTAATTAAATCATTTTGTTCATATTAGTTTTCAAGTTAAGGTGTTGTAAAGCAATGAATACAATATTTTAAGGGATTTGAACCATGTTTGAGCTATCTGCACGCGCCAAAGACTATATAGAACGTACCAAAGCCTTTATTGCCAAAGAAATTGAGCCGATTGAAGCTGAATTCTGGGCAGAAGTTCACGAATTAAATCAGGGTGGTGACTGGACAAAATGGCAATGGCCAGCACAATTAGAACAATTAAAAGCCAAAGCCAAAGCTGCAGGTTTATGGAATATGTTTTTACCTTGTCCAGAATTAGGACAAGGTTTGTCGGTACAAGAATATGCACACATTGCAGAGTTGAGTGGACGCAGTTTGATTGCGCCAACCGTAATTAACTGTAATGCACCCGACAGCGGCAACATGGAAGTTTTATGGCGCTATGGTTCTGAAGCACAAAAGGCAGAATGGCTGACACCGCTGCTTGAAGGTAAAATTCGTTCTGTGTTTTGTATGACTGAACCTGCAGTGGCTTCAAGTGATGCGACCAATATGCAGGCAACAGCAGTCGTAGACGGCGATGAAATTGTCTTGAATGGTCGTAAATGGTGGTCTTCAGGTTTGGGCGATCCAAATGCCAAAATTATTATTTTTATGGCGCATACACCCGATGAAACCAAAGACCGTCATCATCAACACTCTATGGTTTTAGTCCCTGTGGATACTGCGGGCGTTAAAATTCAACGCATGTTACCTGTATTTGGTGATTACGACGCGCCACACGGTCATGGCGAAGTCAGTTTTGATAACGTGCGTGTGCCTGTTGCCAACTTTATTGGCGGTGCAGGACAAGGTTTTGAAATTGCACAAGGTCGTTTAGGTCCAGGGCGTATTCACCATTGTATGCGTTGTATTGGTGCAGCCGAAAAATCTTTGGAGTTGATGATTGACCGTGGCATGAGTCGTACCGCATTTGGCAAGGAAATTCTGAAACTCGGTGGCAATTTGGAGCGTGTAGCGGAAGCACGTGTGGCGATTGACCAAGCACGTTTATTAACTCTCTATGCAGCCTATAAAATGGATACTTTAGGCAATATGGCAGCACTTACCGAAATTTCTGCCATTAAAGTGGTTGCACCAAGTGTCTTGGAAAAAGTAGTTGATATGGCGATGCAGATTCATGGTGGTGCAGGCGTATCTAGAGATACACCGTTGACAGGTTTCTTTGCCCAAGCGCGTAGTTTACGTCTTGCCGATGGACCAGACGAAGTACACAAAGGCATGATTGCCAAACTTGAGTTGGCTAAACGTGGTTATCGTAGCAGCCGCAAAAAATAAGTCAGTTGCGAATTTTTTATTGTGTCGCTTGGTAGTGTATTCGGCAATATTTCTGATATTGCCGATACATCTCAAGAGAACACGGAAAATCTATGTTAGATTAAAAAAATTGGAAAATTAGGGAAAAATAATGTCAGTTATTGATGTAGGCGGCACAGTACGCGAAGGCGAAGAACTCGATATTCAGGCAGTGACAGCATGGTTAAAACAACAAAATGTCGATGTCTTAGAACCTGTAGAAGTCACACAATATTCAGGCGGTGCATCGAACTGGACATATCGCCTCAAGTACAGCAATGCTGATTTAATTTTGCGTCGTCCGCCTAAAGGTACTAAAGCTAAATCCGCACATGACATGGCGCGTGAATATCATGTACAAAAGAACTTAGCCCTGTTTTATCCTGTATTACCTGAAATGGTAGCGTTGTGTCAGGACGAATCTGTCATTGGCTGCGATTTTTACGTGATGCAACGTATTGAAGGCATTATCCCTCGTGCAAAACTGCCACCTGAGCTTAATTTTAGCGAAGCCCAAGTGCATGAACTTTGTGTGAATGTTATTGATAAACTCATTGAGCTGCATCAAGTACCTTATGTAGGAACAGAGCTAGAAAAATTAGGGAAGGGTGATGGCTATTGCCGACGTCAGGTAGAAGGTTGGGATGCACGCTATGCCAAAGCGCATACCATTAACGTTCCATCTTTTAAATATGTGCGTAAATGGTTACTAGATCATATTCCTGCAGATTCTAAAACCTGCATTATTCATAATGACTGGCGTTTTGATAATGTGATTTTAGACCCAAAAAATCCAACTCAAGTGATTGGGGTTTTGGATTGGGAAATGGCAACACTGGGCGATCCACTCATGGATTTAGGCTCTGCTTTGGCATATTGGGTGGAAGATAGCGATAACCAAATTTTTAAAGCAACGCGTCGTCAACCAACACATTTAAAAGGCATGTTCACACGTCAGCAAGTCGTGGATTATTATTTACACAAAACAGGCTTGAGTACCGATAACTGGACATTCTATGAAGTGTTTGGAATTTTCCGTTTAGCAGTGATCGCCCAGCAAATTTATTATCGTTATTTCCACAAGCAAACCAATAATCCTGCATTTAAAGATTTCTGGATTGTCATTCATGCTTTGCATATCCGTGCTTTAAAGTTAATTGGCTTGCAAAAACTAGAAGCAAATGAATTGGCGCAAAAATATATCACCAAATTTAAGGAATTGATGCCGAAATGACCACTATTTATTTAATTCGTCATGGGCAAGCATCTTTCGGGGCAGAAAGTTATGACCAACTTTCGCCCAATGGTGAGTTACAAGCCAAATTGCTCGGACGTTATTTTGATCGCATTTTAAAAGAAGCACCTTATGTGGTGGCTGGTTCAATGCAGCGTCATCAGCAAACTGCTCAATTGGCTTTGTCAGAATGTTTTCCTGAGGTTGAAATTCATACCGATAGTGCATGGAATGAGTTTAATCATCAACAGGTTTTTGCTCAGTATGAACCGCGTTTTAATCAACCTGAATTGATGAAAGAAGATGTCGCGAAAGAGGTCAATCCTCGTGCATATTTGGCAAAAATCTTTGAAGGTGCGATAGAACGCTGGACAGGCGGTGAATATCACCACGAATATGAAGAATCTTGGCCGCATTTTAAACAGCGTGTCGAAAATGCATTGCAGCATTTATGTGATGATTTAGCCCAAAGACAACCACGATATGCTGTGGTATTTACTTCTGGTGGTGTGATTTCGGTGGCTGCAGGTAAAATTTTAGGCTTAATGCCCAATAAAACCTTTGCATTGAACTGGGCAATTTCCAACTCAAGTATCACCACTTTGCGCTTGGTCGGCAGTGAACCACAACTGTTGAGCTTGAATGAACATCATTTTATTAAAGCTGAAAACTCAAATTTATTGACTTGGATTTAAGGATCAAACCATGACAAAAACAATTCTAATTACAGGTGCAAGTTCAGGTATTGGTGCGGGTATGGCACGTGAATTTGCTCAAATGGGTTATAACCTTGCAATTTGCGCCCGACGTTTAGAGCGTTTAGAAACGCTGAAACAAGAACTGGAAAGCCAGTTTGGTATTCGTGTTATTGCAAAAACGCTGGATGTCACCAATTATGATCAGGTGTTTCAGGTGTTTCGTGAATTTAAACAAGATTTTGGACAAATTGACCGCATTATTGTCAATGCAGGCGTAGGCGAAGGACGTCGCATTGGTAAAGGTAATTTTGCCATCAACAAAGCCACAGTAGAAACCAACTTTATTTCAGCTTTGGCACAGTGTGAAGCCGCGGTTGAAATTTTCCGTGAGCAAAACTCAGGGCATTTGGTGATGATTTCATCTATGAGTGCCATTCGTGGTATGCCAAAACATCTTACTGCTTACGGCGCAAGTAAAGCTGCAGTAGCACATTTAGCAGAAGGAATTCGTGCAGAATTAATTGATACACCTATTCAAGTTACGACTATTTTCCCTGGCTATATTCGTACCGAAATCAACGAAGGTGCAAAAAAACTGCCTTTTGAAGTTGATGAAAAAACAGGTTCTCGCTTACTTGCAGCAGAAATTGAAAAAGCACCAATTAAAGCCTATGTACCTAAATGGCCATGGTTGCCACTAGGTTTTGCTATGAAAGTTTTACCATTAAAATTGGTCAATAAACTCGGCTAAATAGCAGCGATATCATAGTAGTTGAGTAGCATCCTGAAATTTAAAGCTGTTGATGAATGAAATCACTTTTAAATGACACGATGCTATTTTTATATTTAAGTATCTACTTTTGTTTAGGGTTTAAAGTTTGTATTTTCGGTTTTCGTATTTAAGAGTGAAATGTGATGTGGCTTAGAGCAGCAACCCTTGCTTTATTTCCTGCCTTGTTGATTCAGGGAAATCGGGTTAAAAAGAACACGATTCGATTGCCAGAAGCCGAAGGCGAACGTGAAGGTATTACAGGGCAAGGGCAAACGCTGTCATTATTGATTTTAGGAGATTCTGCCGCTGCAGGTGTTGGGGTAGCACATCAAAATGATGCGCTTTTAGGTGCGGTGGTTTCTGCCTTGCAACATCAGTATCAAGTACATTGGCGTTTAGAAGCACAGTCTGGAGAAACGACCTCACAGGTTATTAAAAAAACTAAAAAACTGGTAAATCAAAAATATGATGTCGTGGTTACTTCTGTTGGTGTCAATGATGTGACTCGCTTAATGTCAGCACAGACTTGGATTAAACAACAGCAACAATTTTATCAGCTTATTCAAGCGAAATTCCAACCTGAATTAATCATTGCTACGGGCGTTCCACCGATGCATTTATTTCCTGCATTACCTAATCCTTTGTCATGGCTATTTGGACAATACGCTAAACAAATGAACTTACAATTAAAAAAAATGATAGCACAACAAAAATATATGCAATGGATTGAATATGATATTCAAAAATATCAATCCATGAATTTAGAAATGGCAAAAGATGGTTTTCATCCAAGTAAAGAAATTTACCAAATTTGGGGCAAAGAAGTCGCGGAGATGATTTTAGAACGGTTTTAGGTAGAATTATTATGATGTAAAACTCGGTAATGCGTATAAGAAAGCCCGCTAATAGTGGGCTTTTGCTTAACTTAACTTTGCTTATTAATAGCTTGGAGCGGATATCCAAATCTTATTAGATATTACTTCAGAGCAAGGAGATGTGCTTGCTACAGGCGATTGACTTAACTTAATTAAAGTTGCTGCCTGTAGCTCCATTTCTTTTGCTTTGTCCATAGACAGACTTGAATACGCCAAAGCTACCGATGCACAATTTGCCCAAGTATGAACATTATCACTATCTGTTTCTGCAAGCTTAAAATATTTATCAGCGAGTGCTTTCATTTGATTGCTTTTACCATCATTTGAGGCTGATTGCACCTTTGGTGCTGAAGATTTCAAAGTTAGGATAGTCGACGAGTTTGGAACACCTGGTTTAAAAGCTTCTAAAGTTTTATCGTCCAACACGCGCATACCATAGGTGATATTGTTTGTAGGATTCGTAAAAATATAATCGCCAGAACTATTCTTTAGGTAGGTTGATGTCTTATTCGGCTCAACAATTACAAGTTTGTTTTCTTCAAATCTCGCATCAATTGAATAATATCCATTTTGAATGGAATATGTTCCATTAGTCGCAGCAAATGTACACATGGATATAAATGAAAACACGATTAGTCCAACTATATTTTTTTTCATTTTTGCGTCCCTTTATTGCAGTATTGTTCTTAAATTAATCTACGATCCTTTCAAAAGACATCCCAATATTGGGAGTATCCTTATTTAAATAGTCTTGCTATATATGAATTTTTAAGCAGCATTTCAGAGTTAATTTTTTAAGGGGAATTAAAGATGAAGACTTTAAAATTATTTGCAGCTATAACTATGTGTTTTTCAATTTTTGGATCCACGCAAGTAATAGCTGATGACTCTCCTAATACAGCACTTGCGGTTTGTTGGCAGACCAATTCAGGTAAATATCAATGTGATGGACCAACACAAAGACTATCAACCTCCTATACGACATTATCAGAAGCCTTGAGCTTATCTGGTTGTTCTACTGGAAGAGCGGTACAAACCAATTATCTGACACATGCAAGAACTGGCCGTCAGTATGCAACAGTTTACACCTGCAACTA
This sequence comes from Acinetobacter sp. SCLZS86, assembly GCF_021560715.1. Classification (NCBI taxonomy): domain Bacteria; kingdom Pseudomonadati; phylum Pseudomonadota; class Gammaproteobacteria; order Moraxellales; family Moraxellaceae; genus Acinetobacter; species Acinetobacter sp. SCLZS86. Next base: position 1,554,236 of record NZ_CP090864.1, on the reverse strand, counting down.
CACACTGAAACCAGGTAACACTGCCTCATATACTACCAACAGAGATGTGCGTGGTTGGTGGGATGGTATTATTTATTAATTTCTTTCTATTAAAAAAGCCCGCTGATTGCGGGCTTCTTTTTAACATTTTACAAGTTTTGTGCTAGCTAATGGCAATATGTACAATCCATTGCGCTCTTTGAAAAGCGTTACATTCATCAATACTGGTTTTTGTTGCTGATCACCATCTTCATCGTAATATGGCGCATACCATCCTGCAGTTGGTAGAGCTTTGTTGTGCATCCAGTCAGCTTCTATAAAAATAGGTTTAAATGTAAAGCTTGATTCCGCATAACTCCCCTCAATAAGCTTTGGAGTAACATTTACAAGGAGCATAAAGTCCCCGTTAGGCTCTTTAGTTTTGCATGTGCGGACGCTATCACCCCAGAGTCCAATATACTCATTTGGAATTGAATTAATTTCTTTTGCCGATGCCCAAGTAGAAAAGAAAAATAAAGCCAAGATAATGAATTTCATAATGTCTATTTATGTGATTAATGATCGCGTGAGAGTATACACCTTGTGGCTTGAATTATTGGAAATCTATAGTAATTCTAGAAGGAATGAACCGTACCAGGTTTGTCGGAGAGTCAATATTCTGAGAGACTATCCCGATGATAAGACCAAGTATCTCTTGGATCATGGCTACAAACCTGCAGATATTGATCGAATGAACCGCATGAAACATAACTCAAATCTACCCAAATAGATAAAGAATTACTTGGGGAAAATGATGTTTAAATTATTGTTGTCTATATTTGGACTAAACGGTGCTGTAGAAATAGGTTGTGAGATAGGTGAGGAGCAGATCGTAGCAAAACAAAATAAAGAATAAAAAATGCCCCCGCTAATGCTGGCTGTTCTTTATAAACTTACTCTTATTATTAGTTTGACCAAATGAGTTTTTTATAAGTACCTTTTACAAAGAGTTAAAAACTCTTCCAACTTTTCAGGGTCAGATTCTTCCGTATTTGCGAATACACGCTCTTTAAGATAAACCTCAATCAAGTGACGCATAAGCCCATTTAGTGCGCCGTCAACTGCTGCAACCTGCTGTAGAATTTCAGTACAAGTAGCATCACTATCCGCTAGGCGACTTTGAATCGCATTAATTTGCCCCTCAATTCTTCTCACTCTGGTTAAAGTGCTTTTAGATCTCATTTCAATTTATAAACTTAAGTATTATTAAACTATCTTTCAAGATATATAAAAATACCTAAAAGAAATATTGAAATTTGTTCAATTTGTGTTTAGAAATTTTAAATACACATAAAATACAAAGCTTTACACCCACCCATAAAGGTTAACTAAACCCACTTAAATTTACTAAACGGTTAATTTTTAGTTTATTTACAAAAAACAGAGTTCTTTTTACTGTGTAAAATGGATAGGGGGCTGTTTGGTTGACAAATTTGGATTTTAGTCCTTTCGGGTAATGTCTATGCGATTTGGCATGTTTGATGTTGACTATGTCATTTATATAGTTGGCGTAAAACGATGTAGCATTCAATAGGAGTTATGACAAGAGCAAAAAAATAATACTATGATTGAAATGATAACTTATTATATGATTGATAAATAATGACATTGACTCTCATTTGAGGTAAAGCATAATAGATCATCAAATCACTTGCCAAAACTTTGTGCATTGTGATTCGAGTATAATCAAATTGTGAGAATCATAATGATTTTTTTAAAAAATTCTAATTTTATTGGGGTGCACTCAGATAAAAGTGTTACTGAGATTTCTTATGCGAAAAGAATGACAATCCTTACTGGCTACAATGGTGCAGGTAAGTCGACAATACTTAATGGTATATTTTTGGCATTAGACGGTGTTGGTCAAAAAGTTCAGCGCCCACTCTTCTCAGCAAGAAAAGATTGGGGCGTTGAATTAACTTTATTAGATGATAAATTCTATGAAAATTATAAAGACTCTATTCCAGGTATTATCACCCCAAATAGCAAAGTAAAAATAACTATAAAAAATATTATTACAAAGCAATATGATTTTGAAAGTGTCCAACGAGTTTCACAAAAGGTTTCAGGTAAAGAAAACTTGGGTATCAAAGAGTATTATGATTATTTGGTAAAGGAGTTAAGCAGCAATCAAGAGTCAGCTAATATAACAAAAAAAGTTGCCAGAGAAGAAAACTCTACAAATATTTTTGCTATAAATGTAGGATTGGAAAAAACAGTGTATTCAGATGTATCACCCATTATGAATCAATACAATCAAGACTTAAAATCTAATATAAGAAAATTGTCTGCGGCATTTTATAAGGATGAGCAATTTTTTTATACAAGAGGTTTAAATACGCCTAATAATTTAAGTGACTTAGATGTTTTTTCACAAAACAATAATTTAGATAAATCAATTTTTTTACTTTTATCAGAATTTAGAAAATGTGTTATATCTAGTGATGACTCATTATCAGAAGATTTAGCAAATGAGTATTTAAAATCAAAAGAAGATTTTAACTATTTTGATAATAATGAAATTAAATCATTTTTTAATAATCTATTATCTAAAAAAAGGTTTACAAAAGAAGCAAATTATTTTTTAGATAAAATAAATTTATTTTTTGAGCAAATCAATAAAAAAGTGCTTTTATCTGATGATGGTTTGATTTATTTTAAAGAAATAATACATAAAAGAAGTGGAGTGCAAGAGAAAGAGATACAGTGGTATGACTGTTCAAAAGGTGAAAAAAATCTAATTTGTTTACTATTAATAGTATTTTTATATAAAGACTCCAATACTATATTTATTTTTGATGAGCCAGATTTAGCTATGCATGTAGAGTGGCAGAGAATCTTGTTGAGCACTTTTCTAGAATTAGCGCCAAAATCTCAGTTCTTTATATCAACACACTCTCCAGCTCTAATTCCGCGCGATATAGAAGATGTTGGATTTATTAATGTTACAAAGTTAAAAAATAGCGTGGAGTTTGAAGAGTGAGTGACATAGCATTTGAAGAATCAAGTGAATATTATGAAAACTTTGATTACTTTACTGATCAAAAACACGTTAAAGTTTTAGTGGAAAATAAAAAAGACGTTCGGTTGTGGAGTGATGCATTTCCAGAGCAAGATAATTTGGTCTTTGATTTTGCTACCGCAATAGATATGTCAGATGAGTTAAGAATATTACCAGCTGAAGGTTGTAAGCAGTTAGAGAAAATAGGGCATTATAATTTGGGTAAATATCTCGTTGTCTGTAAAGATAGTGATTATGACTATATTGTTTTTTTGATGAAAAAAGCCATTAATCCTGACCACGGTGAATATAAAAAATCAGATTATATTTTTGAAACCCTTGTACATTCTGTCGAAAGTATAGAATACCACAAACAGTTTGTTCAAAATTTCTTCGCAAAAAAGTTGTGCATTCATAAGTCCGTGATTTCAAACAATGCACCTTGGTTAGATAGGTTTTATGCTGAATTCTCAAAAATTTTGTATAAGCCGCTTTTGCAAGCTATTTTCCATGATTTTATTTTAAAAGATAAGAATAGGGATGCAAAGTATAGCTTAATATCACTTTATAGTATTTTACAGGATATTAATAAAATTAAGCCTAATAATATTAGTTTTTTTGACGAAAATTTCTTTTCTTGTAATGAATGGCTATCTCTAGTGCAGAAGTTACATTCTTTTGAAAATAATGTTTTACAGCATTTCACTCGCTTTAATGCAATCAAAGATTTTAATAAAGTCATTGATTATATGTGTGTTCAAAATATTAATGAATCAAACTGCTATATGTTTTTTAGAGGTCACAATTTAGAAAATTTGATAAAAGATTTGCTCGCAAAATATTTTTCTAAACTATATGATAACTACATTAATACTGAGTGTGATAAATTGTTTGACCAACAAAAAATAGATAAAAGGAAGGAGCTCTTTAAGAACAAAGGAACATTCGACATAAAAAATGAACAACGAAATATTGAACTTGTTGATCATTTTAATGAAACAGTAAAATCTATATCTATTATGTATGCACAATAAAAGTCATAGCAACTAAATTTGAAACATTAAGCTGTCTCTAAAAAAAGGCCCCCTTGAGGGGCTTTTTTATCCCTAAAACTTTAGGACATCAGGCAATGCCTACAGTCAGTAGTGACTTAATTTTTGCTATTTTTTTATGAAAATTCACCCATTTTTGCACCAAATTTTCATAATTTTATTTTGTCATAATGGTCAATGCGTTCTGTATTTTCCATAATAGTTTTGCAAAAGTTTTGCAGGAATTTTGCAGGAATTAATTAAAAAAGCATTTAATGGAATGGATTGTATCGTTGAGAAACCTGTAATTATGCTAAAATTTAATAAACAATCTTTTGATATTTAGTCAAAATTATTTTTTTAAATTGCATTATAACCAATTGATTTTAAACAATGTCAAAAATAGAAACCCATCCATTAGAACCCTTTTTACCAGCCAATGCCAAGCTGTTAATGCTAGGTAGTTTTCCACCCCCTAAAAGCCGTTGGAAAATGGATTTTTATTATCCGAATTATCAAAATGATATGTGGCGAATTTTTGGCTTATGCTTTTTTCAAGATAAAAACTACTTTTTAGATTTAGAAGCTAAAAATTTTCATCTGCATAAAATTATTGATTTTCTAAACACTACAGGTATTGCTATTTCAGATACGGCGCAGCAGGTGATTCGCTTAAAAGGCAATGCATCAGACAAATTTTTACAGATTGAAAAACCAATGGATATTGCAGCACTTTTAAGCAAGATACCTTTATGTCAAAGCATTATGACCACGGGCGATAAGGCGACAGATACACTTATGTTATCTATGCCTGAATCTGCCGAAAAACCTCAAATTGGGCAGGCGACACATTGTTATTTCGCCAAGCGTGATTTGCATTTATACCGAATGCCTTCATCTTCAAGAGCCTATCCTTTGGCTTTGGAGAAAAAGGCAGAAGCGTATTTTAACTTATTTAAAGAAATAGGCTTACTATAAGAAACTTTAAATAATTGTACACAGTGATGGCAGAGAAAGAAAAATACGCTTCAATCAACTAATGTCTATCTATTGTCATTACATCATCCATTCAATAGGGAATAATGACAGTGTTTTCATCATAAAACGCTGGAACTGTGTGGTTTCAGGATCATGATGATAGGTTTGAATACTGCCATCTGCCTGATGATCTAACCAAATAATTTGATCGTTTTTATCTAATTGCAGTTCATACGCAATTTGTGGCAAATAACGGTCTAAAGATTGAGAAACATCGTTTTGCAATTGTTCAGATTCTAACACCAAGCCAACTTCGGTATTTAAGTAGGCAGAACGAGGATCAAGATTAAAAGAGCCTACAAAGACCATACCATCTATATCAAAGAATTTGGCATGTAAACTTGAGGCATTTTTGCCTTTTGCGGGAATTACGTTACCCGTTGCAACTTCGTACCAAGTACGCTTTTTTCGTTCAATATAAGGCTTAAACTCATACAAACGAATGCCTGATTTAAGTAAATCTACGCGATACTGCTGATAAAAAGAATGTACCAAAGGTACATCATTGGCTGAAAATGAATTGGTTAATACGCGTATCTGTATTCCTTTTTCAGCCAGTTGAGTGAGTGTTTTAAGCCCATCATCCGTTGGAACAAAATAGGCAGAAACCAGTTCTATATGTTGTTTTGGTTCACCCATTAACTTTAACATTTGCTTATAAATGAGTTGCTCGCCTTGTGCTCTACCTCGAATTTTATTTGGCGAATCTGCGACAAAATACGCACATACCCACTGTACAGGATGTTGTTCTAATTTGATGTTGATTTCTTCTTGTGCATTATCCACGCGTTTACGAATTTTATCTTTATATTTGTTATTTAATTCATAGCGATGACGCAATTCACGCAATTGCAAGGCGTTTCCTGTGCCTAATACTTGCTTTACCGAATAACTTAGTTCGTCATTCCAAAATTCTAAAAAAACGGCATTAGCTTGGGGAACAGCGCTGCCATAGAATAGAATATCCATATCTGTAAATTGAAAATTTTCACTGGCATCAAAATATTCACGGCTAATATTGCGCCCACCTGTCACGGCAATTGCACCATCGGCAATAATTAATTTGTTGTGCATACGGCGATTGATTTGTTTAAAACGAAACAAATAATCCATGACACGAAAATGCCGATATTTGTATGGATTGAAAATTTTTATTTCAAAATTAGGATGTTGAGCAAGCTGTTTGAAAGTTTGATCAAGATGTGTACCATTTTGATCGTCAATTAATAAGCGCACTTTTACACCACGATCGGCTGCTTTGAGCAGTTCAGCCAACATCAACTGGCCGATTAAATCATCTTCCCAAATGTAATATTGTAAATCTAAATGATGCCGTGCATTTTGAATCAAATATAAACGCGAGGCGATGCTACCAAAGGCATCATTTAGCGAAAGATAAGCCGTTAAATTTTGGGATAAATGTGCATCAATTTCCTGACCATTCAGCCAATGATCGACATAATGGTCAACAGGGCTATCTTTGCTCGCTTGATTCGTCGGTAAACTGCATCCTGTCAGTAAAATTGCGTAAAAAGCGAACATTCCAAGCCAGTAACAAGATCTTTGGATCTTCATGATTATTCTTAAGTCATTCTGTATTTATACATGGAGATTACCCACATGTTAATGCTTGAAACTCTGAATAGAAAGAGGGTATTGTGAGAGTCTGTTGATATTTTATAAATAGCTTGCGAGATATCTCTCTCACATCGCAAACATAGACGAATTGTCAGCAGCCCCTTATCATCTGTTAATGTATTTTTTAGGGATAATTTGCTCATGAAATCACGTGCAGCCGTCGCATTCGGCCCAGGTCAGCCGCTTGAAATTGTTGAAATTGATGTTGCACCGCCGCAGGCTGGAGAAGTCTTGATCAAAATTACCCACATAAGGGTATGCCATACCGATGCATTTACCGTATCGGGTGAAGATCCTGAAGGTGTTTTCCCTGCAGTTCTTGGGCATAAAGGTGTAGGTATTGTTGTTGAAGTTGGTGAGGGTGTGACCAGTGTTCAACCAGGCGATCATGTGATTCCGCTTTACACAGCAGAATGTGGCGAATGTTTATTCTGTAAATCTGGTAAAACCAACCTATGCGTTTCCGTACGTGCGACACAAGGTAAAGGTTTAATGCCTGATGGCACGACACGTTTTTCTTATAATGGACAACCGATTTATCACTACATGGGCTGTTCAACCTTTAGTGAATATACGGTAGTTGCTGAAGTATCTTTAGCAAAAATTAATCCTGAAGCCAATCATGAGCAAGTTTGCTTATTAGGTTGCGGTGTTACAACTGGTTTAGGTGCAGTTAAAAATACTGCAAAAGTCCAAGAAGGCGATACCGTTGCGGTATTTGGCTTAGGTGGTATTGGTTTAGCAGTTGTGCAAGGTGCGCATAAAGCCAAAGCCAGCCGTATTATCGCCATTGATACCAACCCAGAGAAATTCAAATTGGCAGAACAATTTGGTGCAACCGAATTCTTAAATCCAAAAGATTATGACCGCCCAATTCAGGAAGTCATTGTTGAAAAAACAGGTTGGGGCGTAGATCATTCTTTTGAATGTATTGGAAATACCAATGTGATGCGTTCCGCTTTGGAATGTGCGCATCGTGGTTGGGGACAATCCATTATTATTGGTGTTGCAGGTGCAGGTCAGGAAATTTCAACTCGTCCATTCCAATTGGTGACAGGTCGTACTTGGAAAGGAACTGCGTTTGGTGGTGTAAAAGGTCGTTCGCGATTGCCAGACATGGTTGAAGAGGCTATGAAGGGTGATATTCAACTCGAACCATTTGTAACCCACACCATGGGGCTAGACCAAATTAATGAAGCATATGATTTAATGCATGAGGGTAAATCTTTTTGTGGTGTGATTCACTTTAATCAGTGATAAGTAACGCGCTTAAATAAAGACCCAACAAAAACCAAGCTTCGGCTTGGTTTTTTTAACCCCTGGATTCGCTAAAACAGCAGCTTAATTTTAATAGATACATTCAATAAAAATTATTTTGCAAAAAGGATTGCCAAACGGAACAATACAGCGTATTTTAATTTTAACAGCTCATTTTTTGATGAAAACAAGATGTTAAAGCAACCTTTAATCGCAAACGCTTACTATTACTTTTGGCATTTTCAATGATTGCCTGAGTCGCGTTCGGGCAAAAGGTTGCCCACCAGTTGATACCTGATCGGCAACCCTGATCAGGTTTTTTTATGTCTGGTGTTTTGAATTTTATAGGTTTTTCGGAGATTTAATCATGTATAACGTTAATTATTCATATTTTAACAACTTTTATTGGTTTAACTTTAGTCAATCTATGCCCCAAGCCTTGCAATCCATTAGACCCACAACGCTGAAATAAATGATCGGACTGTAAAAAAGAGAAACAGTCCAAAGGAACAGACCAATGAATGCCTTAAATACTGCCTTACAACAACAAACCAACAATACTGAAATTAGTTTAAGTTTACCGTATCAACTCAAAGCGCAACTCCCAGTTTCATCTGCACTAAAACAACAAGTCGCACAGCATCGACAAATTATTCAGAACATTTTAGCGGGCACAGACCCTCGCTTATTGGTCATTGCAGGACCTTGTTCAATTCATGATCCGCAAGCAGCACTCGAATACGCAGAAAAATTAAAGCAATTACAAAGCCAAGTTTCAGATCAAATTTTCTTGGTGATGCGTGCCTATATCGAAAAACCACGTACCACAATAGGCTGGAAAGGCTTTTTGTATGATCCAAACTTAGATGGCTCAGCAAATATGCAACTAGGCTTAGAAAAATCACGTGAACTGTATCTACAAATTATAGAAATGGGTTTACCAATTGCCTCTGAAATTTTAAGTCCAATGGCAACAGGATATTTTGATGATGTACTGGCTTGGGGTGCAATTGGCGCACGGACCAGTGAATCACAAATTCACCGTGAAATTTCCAGTGCCATGCCTTATAGCATTGGTTTTAAAAACGGAACTGATGGCTCCATTCAAATCGCCTTAGATGCAATTCAATCGGCGAGTCATCCACATCAATTCATGGGAATGAGTCAGTCAGGTTTACCGGCTATTTTGTCTTCACAAGGTAATCCACACGCGCATTTAATTTTACGTGGCACAAATTCAGGACCAAATTATCATTTGGCAGAAATTGAGAAAATTCAGCAAAAAGCCAAAGGGCAGTTGCCTGCATTGATTATTGACTGTAGTCATGGCAATAGCCATAAAGATCCACAACAACAACCGCAAGTCTTGCGTACCATTGTGGCAGAACGTGAACAGACGCAAGTCCGTGGCATCATGTTAGAAAGTCATTTGGTCGATGGGAATCAAAAGATTTCTTGCGATATGACCTATGGTCAATCTGTAACCGATGGCTGCTTGGGTTGGGATAAAACTGAGCAACTGCTCATTGAGGTCGCTGAAAGCTTAAATCGTCAGATTTTGGCTAAAACTGCATAAAAAGAAAACTCCATAAACCCAAAAAACCTTAAATTTCAGGTTTTTTGGGTGGGAGAGTATTTAAAAATCAACTCTTCTTAGATTAGTTTTTAAAATAACAATACTTTTGCTGCCATTAAAAACTAAGCCTGAATGTCTGAATTAGGTTGTTTTGCTACAACAAATTTATAGAAGACTAAACTGATCAATGTCAAAACAGCACACAGCAAATACGCTGCGGTATAGTCATAACCTGCAATAATCCAACCTAGAATTAACGCGCCTAAGGCGATACCAATATCGTAACAACAAAAATACGTAGATGTGGCATGACCAATACGATCTTTAGGGGAGCGTTGAATTGAAATGGTTTGTAAACATGGTTGTGCTGAGCCAAAACCGACACCAATCAATACTGCTGCGAACATAAAACCAATCACACTTTGTACTTGGCTCAAGACTATTAATCCTAAAGCAAATAGGGCAATTGCAGGATAAATCACCACGCTTGGGCCATGACGATCATAAATTTTGCCTGTAATCGGGCGCAAACTCATCATAGAAATTGCAAATACCACAAAGAACAAACTAGCATAAGACAGCATGTGGCGTGATTCTGCAAAAGTTGAAATAAATGACATAATGCTGGCATACGCAAAAGACACCATCATCGCCATCAGTGAAACTGGCAGAGCTTTTTTCTCTACAAAATCATACAGTCCTAATTTACGTTTTGGTGTCGATGCCACTTTTACTTTATTCGCATTTGCCACAAGCGGAATCATCAAACAAAAAGCAAAACCCACCCAAACACTTAAAGACAATAAAGTTGAAATAGCTGAATAGGAAATGGTTTGAATCAAACCTAAACCAACTAAAGGTCCCAATACAATCCCTAAATTCAACGATACTAAGAAATAGCCCATGCCTTCGCCTTTTCGGCTGTCTGGAATAAAGTTATTGGCAATAGGAACGGTAACTGTAGTGACAATGCTGAACCAAATCCCATGTAAAAAGCGTAACACTAAAAGAAACATTAAGTTATCGGCAAAGATATACGCCACGCTACATAAGCAAAACATGATTTCAGATACGTATAAGGTCTTTTTATAACCAAATTTTTCAATAATCAGCCCGCAAAATGGACGAATCGCGATTGCAGATAACATAAACAAAGTCATGGCTAAACCTGCTTGTGACAGGCTACCACCCAGTTCATTCACAATATAAATAGGCAAAATTGTCGTTTGCGCAAAATAAAATATGAATAAGAACAAGTTATTCAATAAGCAGAAAATAAATGACTTATTCCATAAATGTTCGACATTTATAGCTGACATAACTTAAACCTATATATGGTGAGTGAAGCAGCGTGAAATGTGTCCTTTTTTATACAGATGCTTTGTTATTGCAAGTTATCACACAGTAAGATCATACAAAAAATAATAAACCCATTTATGTGAAATGTATAGTTTTTTAATAAAATTAAAACTAAAATTAGATTTTAATTCTATTTTTTTAATTGTTTTATCAAATAAAGATAATTTTATTTATTTCGAAAATTGCAATGCAAAAAAAATCAGCCGAAGCTGATTTCTTTGAATTTGAGCGATTAAACACTGCAAATTTAAGGCTTATAAGCCAGATTCATATTCCGCACTCGATAAAAGTTGTTCTACATCTGCCATATTGTCTGGTTTGATTTTATAAATCCAGCCTTTGCCATACGGTTCATCATTTACAAAGTCAGGGTCATCATCTAAATTGCTATTTACTTCAACAACTTCACCTGAAACAGGTGCGTGAATATCTGAAGCTGTTTTAACAGACTCAACGACACCAGCTTGTTCACCCGCAATGACTTTTTGACCAACTTCAGGCGCTTCTACATAGACTAAATCACCTAAAGCATCTTGTGCGTGGTCTGAAATACCCGTGACGACCAAATCACCTTCAATACGCACCCATTCATGTGTTCTTGCATATTTTAATTCCGCTGGGTGATTCATTAGTTAACTCCTTAAATTGTATCGAACCTTTTTGCCATGTTTTATACATGCTTTTTGCCAAAAACAAAAGTTTATAAATACGGATCTTTACGCCAATTGCTCGGACTGCGCCCACTCCAGCGTTTAAAAGCACGACTAAAATTAGCTACATCGCTATAACCCAATTCATCGGCAATTTGTTCAAGCGTGTAGTCCGTACGGGAAAGCAGGGAAGTCGCATGCCTATAACGGACTTCATCAACCAAGTTTGAAAATGAAGTACCCTCTGCAGCCAGTTGGCGTTTAAGTGTGCGGTCTGACATGTGTAAATAGTCGGCAACATTTTCAATGCTTAAATAATGCTGTTCTGCGTGGGTTAAAATATCACGCACCCGCATAGAAATGCGACGACGTTCACCTAGAGCTGAAAGTTCGGCTTCACATTGATTAATCGCAATTTGACTGGCAATAGGATCGGCATTAATCATTTTTAAGCCCAGATATTGCTTGTCAAAACTTAAACCTAAATAAGGCTGATCAAAACGAAATTGATGATCAGGGAATTTAGTAAAATATTGCTCAAAACCTGCAGGTTTAGGAAAATCAAAATCGACTTCGCCCGTAAAGTGATGGGTACCTGTCATGGCTTTACTCATGGTAATCATGCCAATGATTAAAGCAATGGCGATTTCTGTGCGTAAAGGTTCCATGTGAATGTCGCACTGCAATTGCAGATTGGCTTTTTCACCAAAAGTCGAGAAAAACAACTGTAAAAAGGGCATACGCAGTTGAATAAAACGATTGGCTAAAATCAGTGCATCACTAATTTCATGCGCAGTCATAATTGCATAGCCTATAAAGCCATGAATTGAAATACGCATTTGCGTACCAAGATGATAACCGAGCGTCGATTCACCTGTGAGTTTTAAAGCGTGTTTGACCAATTCATTGGCAAGAGGCGTAGGAATCCGAAATTCTGGGTCTGCCAACATTTCGCTATTGAGTTGAAATGGTGCAAATAAGGTATCTGCGTTATAGCCCCAACGGGATACAACATCTAAAACCAATAAGCCATAGACCCCTGGAACACCTTGTTCCTGACGTGCTGATATTGTTTTCATGCATGTTCCATTGCATTTGCTAATTTTATTTTTAATTTACCTTAGCGACTGTCATCTATGCATATCTTGGTTTGCCAAACGGCGACATCACAATGTAGATGATATATTGCATCTTGGCATGAAAATTAAAGAAATTCTATGAAAATTGTTAGACAAAACAGGCTTTGACTACATGCGATAAATTTGCATCTCATCAAAGCCTGAGTAACAGCAAAGTTGCTGGATATGCTAATGTTTATCTGTTGATGGTTTTACAATTTTATCTTGTTCAACTAAAAAACCACCTGTTTGACGCTGCCAAAGTTGTGCATAAATTCCGTTCATCGCAACTAGCTCATCATGCGTACCTTGTTCTGCAATACGTCCTTGATCAAGCACAATTAAACGATCCATTTGTGCAATGGTGGATAATCGGTGTGCAATCGCGATTACAGTTTTACCTTGCATCAGTTCATCAAGGCTCGACTGAATTGCCGCTTCAACTTCAGAGTCAAGCGCGCTGGTGGCTTCATCTAAAATTAAAATAGGCGCATCTTTTAAGAAAACACGGGCAATGGCAATACGTTGACGTTGTCCGCCTGATAGTTTAACACCCCGTTCTCCCACGTAGGCTTCATAGCCTTTTTTGCCACGTAAATCGGTCAATTGTGGAATAAATTCCTCTGCTTTAGCTTTGCGTACTGCTTCAAACATTTCTGCATCGGTGGCGTCAGGTCGCCCATATTTAATATTTTCAGCCACAGTACGATGTAATAGTGAAGTATCTTGAGTCACAAGTGCAATGTTTTTACGCAAACTGTCTTGGGTCACATCTTCAATATTTTGCCCATCAATCATAATTGAGCCGTGTTTAAGCTCATAAAAATGTAAAAGCAATTGAATTAAGGTCGATTTACCTGCACCTGAGCGTCCCACAATACCAATTTTTTCGCCTGCACCAATATGCAGATTAAACTGGTCAATCACGTTTTTACTGTTATATGCAAAACTTACATCTTTAAACAGAATTTCGCCTTGAGTAACTTGTAATGGCTTCGCATCGGCTTTATCTTGTATCGCAATTGGACGTCCAAGAGTTTTCATACCATCTTGTATAGTGCCGACATTTTCAAACAGGGCAGAGGTCTGCCACATCATAAACTCGGCAATACTGTTCAATTTGAGAATCATGGCTGTGGTGGCAGCAATAATACCTAATTCAGCACGACCATTGAGCCAAAGCCAAATAGCAGTACCTAAAACACCCACATACAGCACCACACTCAGTAAATTAATGCTGATTTCATATTGAGCGCCCAAACGCATTTGTTTATAAACTGTCAACATAAATTCTTGCATTGATGCTTTGGCGTATTGGCTTTCACGACCTGCATGCGCAAATAATTTTACGGTTTGAATATTGGTATAAGCATCCGTCACACGTCCTGTCATCACCGCACGTGCATCGGCTTGTTCATTAGATACTTTGCTCAAACGTGGAACAAAATAAACTGCGGCAAGAATAAATAAAGCCAGCCATAGCAATAATGGCAAAATGAGTATTGGAGAAATTGCGCCCAACACCAGACTAATTGTAATAAAGTAAATGAATACATAGGCAAGCATATCGCCCAAAATGACCCAAAACTCCCGTACGGCTAAAGCGGTTTGCATAACTTTGGCAGACAGTCGTCCTGCAAAATCGTTATGAAAAAAATCTAGGCTTTGTTGCAGCATTAAATTATGGAAACGCCAACGCAAGCGCATTGGAAAACCGCTGTATAGTATCTGATGCTTCACTATCGACTGCGCACTGGCAAAAAAGATATTCGCCAATAAAATACAAAACAGCAAAGTAAGGTTCTGTTGATGTTGGGCAAGGAAAGTGTCTGGCTTACTTTGACTAAGCCATGTGACTAAATCGCCAATTTTTGCATATAACAAAGCTTCAAAGCTGGCAGCGCCTGCAGTACATACAACCAATAACAATAAATATGGGCGCACACCTGAAGTTGCTTGGCAAACAAAGGCAAAAAAAGTGGTTGGCAAGGGTTCGGTCAAACCTTTATTTGGATAAGGATCTATAAGTTTCTCGAACCACTTGAGCATACGATATTACCTTGATGACTAAACTTAAATTTAAAGATAGATAAATTTAAGACAGTAAAAACAAAAACTTAGGATAAAGTTAAGAGCATTCCTGTGAATATTTCTTAACTTATAGTGATACAGCTTGTAGGTCTAGTTTACGCCATAACACAGCAAATGTTGAAAGAAGAAATATAGATGGTTAATTTGCATACAAAACCACGTTACAGATTCACTTTTATGCATAAAGCTGCAACGCATCAAAATTCATCTACCCATAAAAAGCGTATTGGTTCACATTTTTAATGATATTTCATCGAACCAATAGCATATAAATATTTAATTTTTATGAAAAATTTATTTAAACTCAACATTGATTGCTATAATCACGCCCATTTTTAGCACAACCGTGCTGTAAATTGGTTTTAAGTTGATATTTTTATGATGCGTAACTTTTTAGGTGCAATTGCACTATATTTTGGATTTATTTTTCCTGTTCAAGCCATGCCATTTGATCCATTGATTGGTACATGGAAAGTAATTGATGATCATACAGGGCATTATGTTGCGGAAATTGTGATTCGTAAGAACTCTAAAACTTCGGAATATAGTGCTGTAATTACTCGAAATTTATTGTCGGTAGGCACAACTCAATTAGAGGTATGTAGCAAATGCCAAGGCAACTTAAAGAATCAGCCCATAAAAGGCATGCAGGCATTAGAAGGCTTGGTAGCAAATTCAAATCCAAAACAATTTTCGCAAGGACAATGGATTAACCCGAAAGATGGTTATGTCTATAAAATTGATGCTCAATTAAATGCGGCGAATAATCAAATGAAAGTATATGGCAAAGCCAAGAGCGCGAATGCGATTAGCACGATGACTTGGAAAAAACTTTAACAGATTGTACGGCGTATTTTTGAAGCTACTTGATTGAAAGATTGAGTAGCTTTTTATCTTTTTGTGAATGATAAGGTAAATTGAGATACCGAATACTTAAAATAACTTAATACATATCAATTACTTAATATTTATTTGTGGTGGTGTTTCAACTATGTTCCCAGATAGTTGGTCTGCTGATAGGCTTAAGGTTGAGGTAGATGCTGCCTATAAGAATCGTCAGCCTGTTCCTAATAAACCTAATATGTGGCAAGGAAAAACACCAAGTGGGGTTGAAGTTACTGGTTATTTACAACCTAAAACTACTGTTTATCCAAAACCGTCGATGCAATAGAAGATTGGAGCGATATATGAAGATAAAGTTTTATTGGTATTTTGATGGTGTAGAACAACATAAATTAATGCCTGCAGTTGAAATTAAATGTGTAGATGAAAAGACCATTAATTGTTTGCATGGTGTATTAACTGATGATGCAGGAATAAATTCAATCGCATGGCTAGAAAAAGGGGTTGAAATATTTAAGGAAGGTGGAAATAGTTGTAATTCTACAATATGGGATCGTGATGCTTGGGGGAGTGAATATGTTGATGGTAGAGTTAAGCTATATTCACTCTATGACGATGAATACTATGTTTATTTATCTTTAGATTGTTTTATGGAAATTTTAAAGTAAGCATCCGGCTAACACAGCCTTACCAAGCGATCCTATAAGCCTTAATTTAGTTCCCACCTAAAAACAAGTGGGGACTTAATCCATGAACATGGATATATATTCAGCAACACCTCCTGTTGCTAAAAAACGCCGAAAATACAGCAAAGAATTCAAACTCAGTATTGTCAATGCCTGCAAAAATCCTAATACCTCGATCGCTTCGGTCGCACTGCAACATAGTATTAATGCCAACCTTGTCAGTCGTTGGATCAGGATCTTCAGCCATCATGATGGTGCCGTGCAAGATCCTACTCATGTGAATCCAGCATTTATTGCTTTGCCTTACACTGCTGCAATCAGCCAACCTATTGATGAGAGGATCACGTTGTGTATCACCGTGCCTCATACGAATAATGATATTCAGCTAAAATGGCAGACATCAGAAATACCTGCCTTAGCAGAATTACTCAAGGTACTTGCAACATGATCCGCATTGATGAAATCTGGCTCTCCACCCAACCTCTGGATATGCGAGCAGGGATGGATACGGTCATGGCGCAGATTATGAAAGCCTTTGGCTCAATCAAACCGCATTGCGCCTACCTGTTCTGTAATAAACGTGGCCATCGTATGAAAGTGCTGGTACATGATGGACTGGGCATCTGGCTGTGTGCCAGGCGGCTGGAACAGGGAAAATTCCACTGGACTAAAGTTCATCAGGGTGAAAATGTAGCTCTCAGCCCGGAACAGTTACAGGCACTGATCCAAGGTTTGCCCTGGCAGAGAATTGGATTGCAGCAGGTGGTGACGATGCTCTAAACCAAGCTCGACCATTCTGCCATCCTCCAAACGTTCTATTTCATTCTCTTCATGACCTCAGGCATACTGCGGTCATGAATACGCTGCCAGATTTAAGCCAACTGACCCATGAACAACTGCTGGAATTTACCCAGCAGTTGGCGATGCAGCATCAGTCTCTGGCACAATCAAATCAAGAATTAGAAAAATCAAACCAACAATTAGATGCCAAAGTTCAACATCTTGAAGTCACCAATCAGCAATTAGATTCTAAAGTTCAGCATCTTTCTATTCTCAATCAAAAATACGAGCATGAACTGGCGCTGTTTAAACAGCATAAATTCGGCAGTAAAAACGAACATCTCACCGCAAAACAAATCCATCTGTGGGATGAGGCGGTCGAAGAAGATATCGCAGCTGTTGATCTGGAACTGGAACGACTGAATGCAGATAAAACCGATGCAGCGACACACAAAGCCACAGTCAACAAACCTAAACGTCGACTGCTGCCAGATCATCTACACACCATCCGTATTGAGCATGAACCTGCATCAACCCAATGTGCTTGTGGCTGCCAACTCCGTCGTATCGGCGAAGATGTCAGTGAAAAACTGCATTTCAGACCGGCACAGTTCTATAAGGAACAGCATGTGCGTGGTAAATGGGTCTGTGATCAGTGTGACATTCTGACTCAGCAAGCGATGCCTGCCTATGTGATTGATAAAGGCATTGCTTCACCTGAATTGCTCAGCCATGTGCTGGTATCGAAGTATGCCGATCATTTGCCGCTGTACCGTCAACGTCTGATCTATCAGCGGGCGGGAATCGAACTTTCTAGATCAACTTTATCTGACTGGATAGGTCGCTGCGGTGTAGAACTGGAACCTCTGGCCAATGCCTTAAAAGAGGTGGTACTACAACAGCAGGTGCTGCATGCAGATGAAACACCGGTCACCATCATGCGGATGGGTGAGAATGATAAAAAACCGAAGAAAGGTTATGTCTGGGCCTATGCCACCACACAGTACAATCCAGTTCAGGCGGTGATCTATGACTTTCAGGATAGTCGTTCAGGCCAGCATGCTGAAGAGTTCTTGAAAGGCTGGCAGGGCTATCTAGTCTGTGATGATTACAGTGGTTATAAAGCACGCTTTAAATCAGGTCAGGTCATTGAGGTGGGCTGCATGGCGCATGCGCGTCGTAAATTCCATGAACTGCATGTGACCAAAAAAAGTCAGGTCGCTGAACAGGCATTAGTGCTGATTCAGAAACTGTATGCGATAGAAGCAGAGCTCAGGAAAAAGACCGATGGTACAGCGGAAGACCGCCGCGAATACCGACAACAGCATAGTCAACCAGTGATGCAACAACTGTATGAATGGCTCAACCAACATCAACTGACAGTGCCATCGAGTTCTCCCACCGCCAAGGCCATCAATTACACTCTGAAGCGTTGGCCAGCTTTAAGCCGCTATCTGGATGATGGCAATCTACCTATTTGCAATAATTGGGTCGAGAATCAGATGCGTCCCTGGGCGTTGGGGCGCAAGAACTGGCTGTTTGCAGGTTCGCTGCGCAGCGGTCAGCGAGCAGCCAATATTATGACATTAATCCAGTCAGCAAAGCTGAATGGCTTGGATCCGTATGCCTATTTAAGTGATGTGCTGAAAAGGTTACCGACACACAAAGTGACCCAGATTGAAGAGTTACTGCCACACTGCTGGAAACCTAAATCGAATTAAAAAATAGGTATGGGATTCAGCGGACGCTTACATTTTAAATGCATGGGTTGATTTTAATAAATCATCCCCAGATTTGGAAAATTATATTTATTTGGAAATATAATTTTTAATAAAATTTGAGTGGGTAAATAAGCCTGTGCTATCTAAAACCGAGTTAACTTTAGCTCGGTTTTTTCTACGAATATTCGACCAAACTAATTGAAAATTGACTATAGTAACCCGAATCGCGGATAAGAACTTGACTTGAAAAATAAAGGAACTAGAGCCTTTTTATGAGGTTCATTCTTCTTGTAATTCTATTGTTGAATAAAGCCCTAAGTGGCAGACTTGCAACAGGAATTAGTGGTAGGGAACGAATAGGAATAGGTGGTAGGTTTATGCAGGAATATGCAATATTCCTTTAAATGTATTTGAGTTAATCAAATACCAACATGCACATCCAAATTTTTTAACTGAAATATGGCAACTAGCTAATAAACCATTATTTGAAGCTTTGGAGGGTCATACTATGAAAGCCCTAGATCACGATACTGTATTTGCAAAAATAGCCCGATATTAGCAATAGTCACCAACATAATATACATTAAATTGTATAAATTGCTGTGTATATAAGCATACGCGCCAACTTAAGGCTTAAACTGTTGAAATATATTATAATTATCGCTTGAAAAATAAAAAAGGTGGTTGTATTTATTAATGCGCTAACACAAAACACAACCACCGTGGCGTATCATGATTCATTTTCAACAGTTATTACAAGTACTTCCTTCAAATATTGAACAAATGGCGATAAATTGTAATGCTTTTCAACGGGCTAGAAAAATTAAATCGCCTTTAGAACTGTTTAAATTACTTATGCTGTATTGTGGCCTCGATTTGTCTTTAAGAGCATGCGCTGGAAAATTCACTGAAACTTATTCCGCAATCAGCGACGAAGCCGTAAAAAAGAGATTAATATCTTGTGCTGACTGGATTAAATCACTTTTAAAAGAAACTCTTACCACAGATCATAACCATACAGAAGGCGATTTAAAATTTATAGCTGTAGATGGCTCTACCGTTCAGGAACCAGGTGCGACACAAACGAGCTATAGACTACATCTCGGCATAGATTTGATGGATTTAACGCTCACTGATGCTGTTGTTACAACAGACAAAGTTGGCGAAAAACTTCAGCATTATCAGCTTCGTGAGGGTTATGTCTTTGTGGCTGACCGTGGCTATAGTCGAGTTCAAACCATTATGCCGACAGTCGATCAAGGCGCTGATGTCATTGTCAGATATACACCGAACTCCATGCCTCTCTATACATTTAATTCGAATAATCAAAAGCTTAAGATTGATTGGCATCAGCAACTTATATCACGGTCTGAGAAAAATCAGGTGATTGAGTGTTATATGATTTTAGGCGATAAGAGGATCAAGGGTTATGTCCATGCGATAGCTAAAAACACAAAAGTTGCAGAGAATGAACGTCGAGAAATGATGACCTTTGCTAAGAAAAATGGGCGAAAAGTCAGAGCTCAAACACTTTACTTAACGAACTGGATGCTGGTATTTACAACGATTCCGCCGCAGGTTCTTAGTACGCTTCAAGTTCAAAATATTTATAAAGCCAGGTGGCAAATCGAACTATATATAAAACGATTAAAAAGCTTGCTTAACATAGATTTACTAAGGGCTAAAAAAGACGGTAAATTAGCTGAGGTTTATTTACTCGGAAAGCTACTTTACGCAGTTTTAGTAGAGAAAATCTATAAACAACATTATTTTAATCATGGTGTTAGTTTACTCGATAAAAACCGAAACTTAAGTCCTTGGCGGCTAATTCAAGACTTGAATGATCAGATTAAATACAGTTTGTTAGCAGAATATCCAAGCTTTGAAGCCAATCTAGCAAGCAGTATTAAAAGTATGTCGGAGCGGCCTAGGAAGAGGAAATTACAACGATTTACAGATGATATTTCAATGTTATTTAGGAGGCACCAGAGTGTATGAAATATCATCAACATGGCTTAAGTTGGCGCGTATGGTGTATATAAGTACAATAAAATAAACAATTTACGTTTTCAAATATTTTTTATTGGAATTAATTTTTATTAAGATCGTTTAATTGTGGTCACATAAGTTTTTAAAAATTTACCAAATTATCACCAACATAATTTTGTGATGATTAATTAGGTAAACCGAATGGTAAAAAATCAGGTTGATGGAATTATATATGGCCAGCCTAGGCTTTTATCAGCATTAATTAACTGTATAACCCCCAAAAAAAATTAAAACAGACACTCACCATTAAAACTTAGGTGTAGCACGAGAGTTAAGCAGTATCCGTTACGATGATTTATTGAAGTCATTTTATTTCTAACTGCAATTGAGCAGGCCTACCAATGCAAGCCAGATGTAAACAAAATTTAAAAGCCGGTAGTGCTTTGCCTTGTTTTAAGGAATATAGCTGTAAGCGTGCATTATTTTCTTTTGTTGTTGGGTAACCTTCTAGTTTCTGATTTGCCTTGGCAAGTTTGAGTAGATTCGGCGTAATTTCTTTGTTTAAAAAATTAACCATATCTATTCCAAGTAAATGCCACATGTTGGCAGGAAACAGATCTTTGGCCGCATAGTAGAATTTTTCCAGATTCTGAATATTTTTCCGCGTTGAATGTAAACCTGTATGTGAAGCAGTTACGTGATTAATAAAGAATTCTAAGACATACCTAATATTTTCAGGTGACTTTTGATAGCAGGCTTGTAGATGGTTAAAAAAATGTGTTACCAATAAAAGGTCCTCATTAGTATCAATCATTGACGGTTTGATGTATTGCAGTTCGGTTATATGAAAAAGTCTTGGATTGTTTTTTCTAGATTTAAGTTGTTTGAGTTGGATTGCATTGTCATACCAATACTTGATGAGCTCATGAGATAGGCAAAGTTCTTGTGCTACGCGCTCCGTATCATATTTGTATAACTCTAATAAGCAGAGTGCCTTATAAAATAGATCAAGATCGATTTTAGATTCTGGAGTCGCGACAAAATAGTCAAAAATACAATGTTCTTGCGTTTGATTTACCTCTAATTCTGCATGTAGTGTGTGAGCATTGCTCGCTATCCATTTTTCTTGATTGTTTAGAAGGAGTTTACAGAGCGTTGTAGCATGCATTTCAAAATTGAATTCAGACTGATCATTGAGCGATTTTAGAAAATGTAACTCTTGTGTTGAATTGCTTATCCCCAGCATTTTCTTAACCAAACCATTGCTTAGTAATGGGCGATATTTGGAAAATTGATAACCTGCAATAAAGTAAGCTACATGAATATAACTTTTAAAGGTCTCGATGGGTTCGAGATGCCCCAAAAGATGTGCGATGATAATCCAATGATTTTGATCAATTGAATTACGTAATAACTCAGCCCTGAGCTGATTATATTCAACTTCCGTATAGTCTGTGAGGCTATCAGACAAAAAATGATAATCACATTTAAAAATTAATGCTAAATGATTTGCTGCAGAATGTCTAAATGAATGAAATGTATAGTGATGTTGCTTGAATAACTGATCCATAAAATTTTTAAAGGGTGCAGTCAGCATGTGCTGGCTGAGTTTCTTATTCTCATTGAACTGACTGAATAAATAATCATTCGGTTTTTTTGTTAACCGCTGTTTGACAACATATTGATGAAATTGTTGATACTCAGATGCTTTGAGTAAGCAATACACGGGCACGCTACGTTGCGCGCTGTCAGTCTTTAATCTGTGTTCATTGCCTATTTTTTCTGACCCATATGGCTTGACCAATAATGATATTCTGTTTAATCCTTCAGTATCTTTGATACGTAAACCAATCATTTCATT
The DNA here is from genome assembly GCF_021560715.1 of Acinetobacter sp. SCLZS86. Taxonomy (NCBI): domain Bacteria; kingdom Pseudomonadati; phylum Pseudomonadota; class Gammaproteobacteria; order Moraxellales; family Moraxellaceae; genus Acinetobacter; species Acinetobacter sp. SCLZS86. Next base: position 1,531,579 of record NZ_CP090864.1, on the reverse strand, counting down.
AATTCGCATCCCAGTTCTGTAAGCAAGCGTATAAATAAGACTAAGATTTTCATAGTCATGTTGAGAGATGATATTTTGTAGATGTGCTTGTTGAAGTTTTTTGATTAACAGTTGAAATGTGACTGGGCTGATAATACGTGTGCGTGGTCTGGTTTGTTGATCCAGCGTCTCTAAAGTGAATGCTGGGGCATCGAATAGTTGTTCTTGAAATTGATGAAAACGTTTGAGTGTTTTTACAATTTGAGCAGCCGATTTTTTAACAGTATCTTCGAGCAGACTTTCAGCAATACAGTTATTTTGATAAATCTGTGCATATATTTTTTGCAGGCGTGTTTCTTCATCGTCCTCAGAAAATTGATATTGTAAAGAATAGATTAGCCAAGGCTCACCAATTCGAGTGTAGTATGTGTAAATTGAGCTTTTGGCTAACTGGCTATTGTTGGAAATGATTTTAGCAAAAATTGTAGCGCAAAAATCAAATCTCTGAGCTAGCAGATCTATATCTTCTTGAGGTGGTTTAAAGAGACTAATTAACCACAGGGTGATTCGTTTACTGTATTCATTAAAGAGTTTTGCATTCTCCATACAATAATCGATCATGAGTTGATAGATTGGGGCATCTGTTTGGCGAAGACGAATAATTTTTAATAAGTCTTTATGAATTTTTAGTACATCTTTTAGTGCATCTTGCTCATGATGCAAATAAACAGTTTGTGGAGGTAAATTCTTAGACTGATGAATGACTTCAGTAGTGAGCTCATGCTTATATTTAAATTTTGGTTGCACAAAACGCTCAAACTCTTGTTCGGGTAAACCACAACTGAGTAAATTCCCGATGAGGCATTCAGAGAGCGCCGGATCTATATCTACGTTGGGAAGCTGTAACCAGTTGTAGCGAGCATGCTGAAGTAAATGCAATAAGCTATTTTTTTTAAACTTTTTCTTTATTTTTCGAAAGATATACTCAAGATAGCCCTCTACGGGAAGATGAACATGTCGAATATCTCTCAGATTAAAATGTATTAGCCACAGACGTGTGACGGGGTCTGGAATAAAATTTCTAGATTTTCGAACAGTATATTCATCAATAAAAATATCGCCATAATGATTAGAATGGGATTCTAAAAAAAGAATATTAAGGTCTTTATAATGGCGTACTTTTACTGGATTTCTGAGGTGTTCAAGCAAGGCATTAAGTTCAGCTTTTTCATTTAAGCCACCAAATAGAATGGCAGACAATATAATATTGCCCACGATTTCCTCATTTGAGAATGAGTCACAGCTTTCAGCCAATTCCCAATAATTATAAAGCTGTTGTACGAGGTCATTTATTTCATGACCATCGGCATTCCAGCTCATGGTCACGATAGGCTTATCTCTTTTAATATCTAAAACAGCATGAGGCAGCTCTAAATCCAAGCGATGCTGAGCATTTAACTCTTTGATGTAATCTTCAAAAAAATCATATGCAAACTTGATCCACTTTTTACTCGTAGAGTTTTTCTTGATGTGGCTATAAACCTCGCCGTAATCACCTAGCAAATGTGGATTCTGATCAAACTGCTGTTCTGAAAAATATTTGCGGAGTGAAGCATGAACTTCATTTTGAATTTTTTGTTCATTTAATTGTCGAGTAAGTTCTCGTTTCTTTTCGGCAAACAGTTGATCTGCTTTTTTAAGCGATGAGGACATTTAAATTCACTCCAATAATTTCAAAATATTCCTGCATTTCATTTAAATGTGTTGCGAGCGCGCGATATTGGTTCAGAGACAAACTAGAAAATGGATGTGCGGCTTCCTGTTGGAAGGCTTCATGTCCAAAAAGTGCAAGTATTAAAGGCTCGGGGATTTGTTTGTTGGTGAGAAAGGCACGTGTTGTATGGCGGTGCCAGTTGGGATGTGCTAACCCAACTTCAGGATGAAAGTCACGCACATTGGAAGGTGTAAGCGGAGTGAGTGTGCCATTTTGTAAAAGATTTAACAGAGGCTGTTCATTATTAAATATGGCATCAATTTGGGCTGAGATTTCGCGGTTAATCGCCATGTAATGTTGTTGGATATGTTCGAGGAAACGAAGATATTTCTTTAATTCACCGATGAGAAATGCACAAAGTGGAATCAAGCGTCCAAAGCCACGTCTACCACCGACCTCTTTGTCAGACAGCATAATTGTCTGTTGCTGAAAACTTATATTATTCAAAAAACCTGGAAAGTCCCGAACAGGTCGTGCAGCGGTAAACAAAAGTAGGATATGCCACATCCAAATGCTATAAGCATTAAAACTTTCTACCCAGTCGTTATCTGAAGTCGTATAAATTTTGGTGTAAAGATAGAAAAGGATGTCCTTTATGACATTTTTACTTGGTGCTTTTTGGCTACCAAAGCAGATGGACTGATCACTATAGACAATATCACCGTAGTCATTTTCAGCGAGCTGTGTACATAGTTCAGATAAAACTTTGACATAATTTTTTTGTAATTTATTTACATTGTAATGGCAGTAAGAGCTTGAAGAAGAGTGACTTGCATCTACACCAGTGATGATGTCAGCAAGTTGCCTATTGCCTGTTTTTTGCAAAATAACATGATGCAGTAATGAGCTAGTTTTTGATAAGTTCAGCTGAGGAATTTTGACTTCATCTTTTATTATTCTAATTTTTTTCTTTAGCTCATCTTCAGTGATGATTGGTTCTGCTTTGATACGATCAATAAAGTGATTTGGGATAGGGATATCTAAATGAACGGTGTTATTGATCAGTGACTCCGGATATTCAAACGTTGCATCTTCAAAAATGCTGAATTTGGTTGAGAGATAGTATTGGTCACTTTGCAATTTAATGACTTGGCGATGATTTAATCTTTTTACACGCCTTTTTTGAAAATTTAACCAGTCTTTCTCTGTACACGACAAAAATAGATAACTCATTGAAATAATGTCATAATAATTGTTTTCTAACGACGAATACTATGACACATCTCAATGAGTTATATCTTATCTTAAACAAATATCTAAAATGGAACAAGTCACATTTAAAGTGCTTTGCGCTCATCATGCTTGTGATTATTTTAAAGCAAACATGTAATCTTTCTTCTGCATCTAAAGCCTTGCCCATCAAGTGCTTACCACAATCATTTTATCGACGTATGCAGCGCTTCTTTGCAGGTCAGTATTTTGATTATCGTCAAATTTCTCAGTTGATTTTCAATATGTTTTCATTCGACCAAGTGCAACTGACTTTAGATAGAACCAATTGGAAATGGGGAAAACGAAATATTAATATCCTGATGCTCGCAATCGTTTATCGTGGAATAGCGATACCTATCCTTTGGACATTGCTTAATAAACGTGGAAATTCAGATACGAAAGAGCGTATTGCTTTGATTCAACGCTTTATAGCCATTTTTGGTAAAGACCGTATTGTGAATGTGTTCGCAGACAGAGAGTTTATCGGTGAGCAGTGGTTTACATGGTTAATTGAACAAGACATCAACTTCTGCATTCGTGTTAAAAAAACTTCATTGTCACCAATCATTTAGGAAAGAATCATAAAATTAGTGATTTATTTCGCCATCTTAAAGTTGGTCAAATTGAATGTCGTAAACGACGGATTTTGGTTGGTCGGGTGAAACTATATATAAGTGCACTACAGTTAGAAAATGGAGAGCTTTTACTCGTCGTTTCTCCTCAGTTTAATGCCAATGCTATTCAGGATTATGCATTACGCTGGGAAATTGAAACCTTATTCAGTTGTCTCAAAGGACGCGGGTTTAATCTTGAAAATACGCGCTTGACAGACCCTAGACGAGTGAAAAAATTGATTGCGGTGTTAGCTATAAGCTTCTGTTGGTGTTACTTAACGGGTGAATGGCAACATGATCAAAAAAAAGCGATAAAAATAAAGAAGCATGGACGACTCTCAATGAGTTTATTTCGCTATGGTTTAGACTATGTTCAAATGGCGATTCAGCGTTTAATTGGTTTTGGGAAAAAAGAAGAGTTTAAGGAAATTTTGGCAATTTTAAGAAGGCAGAACCCTGATAGGATAAGGGTTCTGTGAAATTTGTCGTGTACAGAGCCAGTCTTTAAAGCCAACGCCTGTGATTAAGCAAAGTAATACAACGAGCACGCTTTTATCATTATGTTTTTTATCATCATGATACAGGTATGTAATTAGGTCAGAAATAGTATAAACACTTGGGAGTAAACAACTTGCAGTGAGCAAATGATCTTGTCGTTGCATATGTTTTGGAATTAACGAAAGTGCCATACGTTGGGCATTTTTAGAATGTCTGGCAAGTGGTGTAATCTGATCTGCTTGAACAATAACAGCGGGGTCTTCTTGCTCGTCAAGGGCTTGCTCATTAGCTAAACCTCTATTACTTTTTTTAGTCTCAATGATTTCGTTAATAGTTCCATCGGTATCCCATGTACGATATTGCAGTTTACTATCTACACTTGATTTGGCAATTTTTGGACGGCTTTTTAGTACATAATTGAATGCAATACGTAATTCATCACAGAAATTTTTCTGAAAATCATTTAGTTCTTGATCTGCTTCAGGTTGAAGAGCAGACTCTACAAATTGCTCTAATGATAGAAATAAAGCAGGGAATTTAAGAGTTAAGAATGCTTGATAATCTAATGCGTGAGCATCTTTTTTTTTTGCAAAAAAAGACTTGTTTGCAACGCGGAAACGCTGAAATAAGCGCTTAATCGTATTGAGATGCTCTGTATGTTGTTTTTCAAATAAATCTGGTTTGATCTGAGGCAACGCTAATAAATATAGTGCTGCTTTAAGGACGAGCACATTCCAGGTGAGTAGTTCCGTGTGCGCATGATAAATGCTGGCAATACTGTTGATGTAATACGTGATTGGGGAATCACCAATTTTAGATTTTCTAGACGCTTGGAGAGTAGCGGGAATGCGAGGTGGTGAACTTGTAGAAATATCAAACTCAATCTCACTGAGAACAAGCCCCTTAAGATAATCTGAGCAGTCATGGTAAACCAATAGATCTGCGATAAAGTTAATATGTGCATGAAGACACAAATCCTCTGCATTAAAAAGCTTTTTTAATAAGTCTGATAATAAAATTTTGGGTTGAGGAAGGGGCTTAGTTTCACTTTCGTGCATAAGCTGTCATTAAAAAGTAAACATGTATTCTTTTCCGAATTGGTTTGATACTCTCTCCACCCATTGCTCTATTTTATCAGCTGTCATGACTTGAAAATCTCGCCAATAATATTTCATCTGCTTCCATACCATCTCGATTCGATTTAACTCAGGGCTATAAGCTGGAATAAAATACAAATTCGTCGAAAAGTTACTTTTAAGTAGCTCTCTGTAATCAGCCATCTTTTTACTTCTATGAATCGAGGCATTATCAACAATAAGAACCAATGGAAGGTTATAAGTCTGTTTTACTTGTTGAGCTATTCCAGTTAAATAGGCATAAAACCAAGTGCTTGTAACTGACTCTTGTAAACAACTTGTCACCAGTTTCCCCGTTGAAAGCAAACACCCCATGACATTAACTCGTTTTAATCTTATTGCATCAACCGCATGAACATCACCTATCTTTGTCCATGCATAGCGGTTATCAGGTGTAGATGAAAACCCTGTTTCATCAACATAACCTAATATAATTTCACCACGTGCCGCTTGCTCTCGTAATTTTTCAATCTGCTGTGTTGCTTGTTCAAATGCAATCGGATCTCTTTTTTTTCAAGCTATGACGGGTACGCTTGAAGACCATACCTGAATCACGTAAAAACTTACGAATGGTTTCAACAGACACGGACACTTCGTATTCTTCATGTAGTTTGACTCGGATTTGTTCTGCATTGAGTGGACTTGTATTGACCCAATCTAGGATTTTTGCCTGATAGTCTGAGATCAATGTATTGGGCCGACCTGAGCGATGACCTTCTTTAATCGATTCAAACTCATACAATTCCCAACGTCGGCGTTGTAGCCTTATGGTTTCTGGGATACGTTCTTGTAGAGTGGCAACTTCCGCAACACTTTTACCTTCAGAAAGCCAGAGAATAGTTTGGGCACGTTGTCTTTCACGCCAATGTTTTGCATGCTTGGCCAGAAAAATGAGTCGTTCTCGCTGTTCTAAACTAAGTGGTACAGAAACAATTCGAGGCATGTGTGAACATCTGTTAACTAAAAAAACTTTTTCGCATGATTAGTTATTTTTGTCAACTTATAACTATACTTATAAAATTTTAATTTTGTTATAGATATTAAATTACCAATAGCCCAGCATCTTCCACCAAAGTCCGCCCAATACAATAAAAATAGCTATATTGATAATGCTCATAGCAAAACCAGCTTTCCACCATTCACCAAGCGTTGTATAACCTGAACCATAAATAATAGGGGATGTACCTGTCGCATAATGAGTCAGCGTCATCATAATGCTTGATGCTGCTGCCATAATCAGTGCAAAGAACATTGGAGGAGCACCTAGTGCGATACCTGCAATGTAGAATGCTGAAAACATAGCGGTAATATGTGCAGTAGTACTGGCAAAAATATAGTGAGCGTACATATAAGCAAATAGTAAAAGCATGGAAGCAGGAACCCACGTTAAGCCAAGCTGTCCAATGCTAGTTTGTAAAACACCAGAAAACCAAGCGATTAAGCCAAGCTTATTTAAAAAGGTCGCCATCATGACCAATGCAGCAAACCAAGTTACTGTATCCCATGCACTCTTTTGAGTTAAGACATCATCCCAAGTTAAAACTCCTGTAAGCAGAAGGAGTGATAAACCAATAAACGCGGTTGTAGTTGGGTCTAAAGTCCACATATCACCCAACAACATGGCAGGAATACCTGCCCAGAGTAATAATAAAATTCCAAATACAGCCAACATAATCATTTCATGTAAGGTAATGGGACCCATTTCTTGTAAACGGTCTTTGGCAAATTGTGCAGCATTTGGTGTTTTTTTAATTTCAGGTGGGTACATAAAGTAAAGCGCAATCGGCATAAATGCTAATGCAACAACACCTGGTAAAACCATTGCTAATGCCCATGTGGTCCAACTCAAATGGATTTGACTATTGGTCGCTTTCGCAATGAGTTCAACGACTAAAGGGTTGGGTGCAGTAGCCGTAATAAACATGGCAGAAGTAATAGGATTTGAATGGTAATTGACCAAAGCAAGATATTTACCAATTTTACCTTCAGTGCCTTTTTCTGGATCTGAGTCAAAACTCGTTGCAATCGAGCGCACGATAGGGTGAATAATTCCGCCTCCACGTGCTGTATTACTTGGGGTAACAGGTGCAAGAATGAGTTCAGATAATGCAAGGCTATAGCCAATACCAATGGTTCTTTTACCCCAAACTGCAATAAAGTAATAACCTAGTCGTGCACCTAGCCCTGTTTTTTGTAACCCTTTTGAAATCATGATGGATATACCAATCAACCAAATAAGAGGGTTAGCAAAGCCACTTAAAGCATCTTTGATGGCATCGCTAGGGTTATCTGCTGTTACTCGGGTAATCGCGACCAGTGCTATCGCGATAATCGAAATTGCACCAATAGGCATTGCTTTACCAATAATGGCTGAAATAACACCAATAAACATCGCAAATAGAAGCCAAGCATTTGCAGAAACATCTTGCGGAATTGGAATGAGAAACCAAATAATAAGGGTAAGTGATACTGAAATTATGGTTGGTATGAGTTTGAATCCCATTGAATCGTACTCCAAAAATATAGTTATTATGTGATTTCTTTGTACACGACAAAAAAAGATAACTCATTGAAATAATGGCATAATACTTGTTTTCTGACGACGAATATGATGACACATTTCAATGAGTTACATCTCATCTTAAACAAATATCTAAAGTGGAACAAGGGCACTGTTGCAAATAGGCTGACATGATAAGCTAAATATCTTATTTATTTCGAGATACAGCAGATGAATCCCTTCCACGGTCGGCACTTTCAAGGTGAAATCATTCTTTGGGCTGTTCGTTGGTATTGTAAATATGGCATCAGCTATCGTGAACTTCAAGAAATGCTCGCTGAACGAGGCATAAATGTGGATCACAGTACAATTTATCGTTGGGTTCAGCGTTATGCTCCAGAAATGGAAAAACGGTTACGCTGGTATTGGCGTAATCCTACAGATTTACATTCATGGCATATGGATGAGACTTATATCAAAGTGAAGGGGCGATGGACTTACCTGTATCGTGCAGTTGATCAACGGGGTCATACGATTGACTTTTACCTTTCCGCTAGACGGAACAGTAAATCAGCCTATAGTTTTCTAGGAAAGATCTTCAATACGGTGAAAAAATGGCAAATTCCACGGGTCATCAATACAGATAAAGCAGCGACCTATGGCCATGCTTTATCACGATTAAAGCGAGAAGGAAAATGTCCAGTAGATATTGAGCACAGGCAGATTAAGTATAAAAATAATGTCATTGAATGTGATCATGGTAAGTTAAAGCGAATCATCAGGGCCACATTAGGATTCAAATCTATGAAGACGGCTTATGCCACAATTAAAGGTATTGAAGTCATGTGTGCACTACGTAAAGGACAAGCATCGTCATTTTATTATGGTCAGCTCAGGGTGAAGTGTGTCTAATCAACAGGGTTTTCGGTCTCTAAGTACTTTTTAAAGGGAACATCATCGACTCAAATCTCTATTTGCAACAGTGCCGTAAATTTGAGAATGAATCTGTACGTACAGACTCATTCCCTATCTATAAAGATATTAGAAATAGCTACATAGAGTTTATTTCTAGTTTATTCAAATTAGTCGTTCAAATTAGGCGTTACTACGGATGAACAATAATTTTTACAGCAGACTCATTATTATGAATCAATGTTTCAAAGCCTTTAGAAACAAGATCATCTAATGCAATCCGTTGGGTAATAAAAGGTTCTAGATTAATCTTACCTTGCTCAACCAAACGGATAGTTTCCTGATGATCATTTACATAAGCAATCGTGCCACGAATATCTAGCTCTTTCATCACCACACTATGCACATTAATTGTGGCAGGATGGCTCCAAATAGAAACGATAACGACTACACCAGTTGGTTTCATTGCTGCAACGAGTGTATCCATGACTTTATTGACACTACTACATTCAAAAGCGACATCTACACCGCGGTCTTCTGTAATTTTCATTACCTCAGCAACTACATCAACCTTAGATGGGTCTAGTACATAATCGGCAACACCCGCTTCTATCGCTTTTTCTTTACGTTTTGCACTCAGTTCAGTAATGATGACCGTGAGACCTTTAGCCTTTAAAATAGCAGATAAAAGTAAGCCTATTGGGCCTGCTCCACCAACCAGTGCGATATCGCCAGCTTTTGCGCCACTTCTGACATAGGCATGATGACCGACAGATAAAGGTTCTATCAATGCTGCTTGGTCTAAAGGAATATCATTTGAAATAGGATGTACCCAACGCCGCTGAACTGCAATTTTTTCAGAAAGACCACCACCGCGTCCGCCTAAACCAATAAAGTTCATATTTTTTGATAAATGATACTTATCATTGGGGCCAGTCGGCACATCGTCAGCAATGATGTAGGGTTCAACTACGACATGTTGCCCAATTTGGATATCATCTACACCCTCTCCAACTGCATAAACCACGCCTGAAAATTCATGTCCCATTGTTACAGGTGCAGATTCTCCCGAAATTGGGTGTGGGTGACCACAAGGTGGAATAAAAATAGGACCTTCCATGAATTCATGTAAATCTGTACCGCAAATACCACACCACGCAACTTGAATTCCAACTGTGCCTGGAAGTACTTTCGGTTCAGGGATATCTTCAATTCGAATATCCCCTCGGTCATAAAAACGAGCTGCTTTCATTTTATATTCCTTATATTGATGTTAACGGTAAACCATTCTAGACGTAATACCAAATCAGCATATTGTTTTCTTGGAAAAATTTTAAATAATGTGAAGAAGTGGCAAATTCCACAAGTGATCAACACGGATAAAGCACCCACATATGGACGTGCTTTATCACGGTTAAAACGGGAAGGTAAATGTCCACCAGACCTTGAGCACAGGCAGATTAAGTATAAAAATAACGTGATTGAATGTGATCATGGCAAGCTAAAGCGGATCATCAGGGCCACATTAGGATTCAAATCTATGAAGAAGGCTTATGCCACAATTAAAGGTATTGAAGTCATGCGTGCACTACGTAAAGGACAAGCATCGTCATTTTATTATGGTCAGCCTCAGGGTGAAGTGTGTCTAATCAACAGGGTTTTCGGTCTCTAAGTACTTTTTAAAGGGAACATCATCGACTCAAATCTCTATTTGCAACAGTGCCCGATGGACTGCATCTACTCGTAGACTCTACAGGCATGAAGTTTCTAGGTGAGGGCGAATGGAAACGCAAGAAACATGGAGCTGAATATCGTCGCCAATAATGACGTATAAAGTTTTATCTAATTTTTCTTTTTATCCAATTTAAAATTAGGTGCGTACACGGCCTCAACTTTCAATAAAGTATAAAAGGTGTTTGTGTAGGCAATACCCTTACTTTTGATAAGCCAAAAGAAAGCAAAAGCCTTTGTTACCCATACATAACATCCCTATTATGATGGATAACGTGTGGCATCCCTGCCACACTCGTGTATCCAAACGTTGCTTAAATTAAACTATGTAATAGTGGCGACATAAAGGTGCTCTTATCGCTATATATTAAAAACTTAGTGGAACACTGTTTCTAAAGCTTTTAAACCCACTTTGGGATCAAGTAGACCGTTGTAAATTTCAGGGATTTCACGTTCCACCCCAAAAAATTCATAAATGGCAAGCATCGCCCCACGAACTGAATATTCCACAGTAAAGACCACGTCATCTTCAATTTCCACAAACTGTCCAAGGAAAGCAAAGTTTTGTGAGCCTTGTGGAATTACCTGTGGACGATCCCCCGGTTTACGGCAGGCGAATAGGGCAGAGGCGTATGGCATCATGGCGGTAGTAACATCAGTCGTTGCCAAAACATGATCTAAAATGTCGTCAAAACCGAGCTGTTTAATCAGTTCTGTTAGGATTTCTTGCCCCGTGGCTTCGGACATTGGTTTTTTGATGTAATCGCCTATATGGTCAATTTGGAAACCGTAGCCCCATAAGGTATATAAACCTTCAGGTAAGTCGGCAAAGTGTGGCTGTGCAGGAACCACGATGGATAAATGCCAACCCGACTCATACCAAGTCATGAGTGCGCCTGTGCCTGGTTCATTGCCTGTATAGTCAATAATACGTTTAAGTAGCACGTCATCTTTCATGGTCAGAGTGAAAGACTCCCACTTATGTTCATCGACATTGCCATAAAAAGTCATTGGACGGCCAAAGTCTGGGGCTTTTTGTGCCAGCGTTTCCCAAAGCGTCCAGCCATGATCTTCTCGATGACGAATAAGGGCAGGCACGTCATGATTACCGCCATAACGTGAGTCTGCTGTAATAGAGCCTAAAGTGAAAATAGCTAAATCATTGGCTTTCAGATTAATTTGCTCTGAGCCTTCAGGCAATTGTACATATAGGCGTGAAGCGTAGCGTTCTTGAGTTTCAGCATTGGTAATGAAGTCTGCATCTGTGACATAGTGTCCAAAACGCACATCGACGCCTTGTGCGACTAACCAACGCTGTAGGGGCAGAATCATCGAGTCATATTGGTTGTACTTGGTACGTTTCACACCCGCTAAGGTATGAATGCGTGGCAATTCTTGAATAAAACGCAAGAAATAGCGTCTTAACTCTGCTGCACTGTGCCATTTTTGAAAAGCGAAAGTCGTGCGCCACATGCGCCAGAAATTGGTTTCAAAAAAGGTTTCATCAAAAAACTCATCAATGCGGCGACTGCCAATTTTTTCTTCTTTTGAAGCTAATAGGCGCAGCATCTGTGCACGATGTAGCGTATTCAGACCAAGCTTTGCTGCATCCGCAATGACATGTTCGGCATCAATCAACCGTGCATTGGCGTGGGTTTTCACTTTTTCATTAAACTCACGACATTCTTCACGCACCGAAATGTCTGGATTTTCCAAAGATGGAATACTGGAAAATAAGTCCCATAGGCACAAATAAGTTTCATCGGTCAGCATTCGCCCACCACGTGTTACCCAAGCTTGCGCGGCATGCGGTGTATGTCCACCATCCATCGAACCACCTGAAATATCGAGTTCTTCTAAAATATGGATATTTTTGGCAGGGACTTTGGCATCACGGATTGCAAATGCAGCAGCAGCCATACCTGCGATACCACCACCAATAATCCAAAGATGGGACTGTTGTGCGTCTAATGGGGTGCGCTTCTTCTTTTGCATGGTTCACCTTTAATAATGATGTTAAAAACTATAAAGTATAAAATGTGATTTAGAAAAACCTTAAAAATAGTATGACTTTTTATATATGAAAAATGTATGAAATGGGAAGCAATTTACTCATTATATTTTGTAATCAAAAAAATGTAAGTAATGGTTATTTTTAATACACATTTGTATTTTTTTTAAAATAAAATATAATTTAAGCAATTGATTTTATTATTTTATTGAGTAATCACTCTATTTTGATCATATTTGTTTGTGTCTGAAGAATGTGTTTGAAACTAGGCTTTCTATTGATCATTAAAAGATATAATTGAATAATAGATCTCTTTCATAAATCAAAAAACGAGCACCTTTTTGATTGATATTTGTACTCTAATTTTCTTAGCATTCGTGCATAATCTGCGGATGAAATACATTGATTCAAAGAAGCTTTCTGAAACACAGTTTAAGCGATATACAGGCATCTCATGGTCAACCTTTTATTTAAATGGTTGAGCAATTGCAGAAGCATGTTCCAGCTAAAGGCAGAGCACCCAAGTTAAGTGTGGAGGATCAGGTTCTGCTCTGTCTGAACTATTGGCGGGAATACCGAACTTTATTTCACATTGCTACGAGTTATGGGGTTTCAGAGCCTACAGCCTCAAGAATTGTACGTCATGTTGAAGATTGCCTGATTCAGTCCAAGCTGTTTAATTTACCGAAGAATTTGCCCGAAAGCGAAGGCATAGACTGGAATGTGGTGATCCTGGATGCCACAGAAATTCCAATTCAAAGGCCTAAAAAAACAGAAGAAAAACTATAGTGGCAAGAAAAAGACCCATACCTTTAAAGTACAGGCCATCATCCATTATAAAACTCAGCAAATTCTGAGTTTGTGCACTGATCGCGGTACGGTGCATGATTTCGAGCTATTCAAACGCAATTTAAAGCAGATTCCTTCAGGAGCTTTTATCCTTGCAGATAAAGGCTACCTGGGAATTTATGCTGTGTATCCTAATAGCCTGTTGCCGTTAAAAGCCAAAAGACGCTGTAAACTGGATCCTGAACTCAAAATCTATAATCAGGAAATCAACAAAAGAAGAATCGGGATCGAGCATGTATTTGGGCACTGTTGCAAATAACCACGAATGGTAAGCTGAAGACTGTTTTAGCTAAAGATGCAGCATATGAATCCTTTCCATGGTCGGCATTTTCAGGGCGAAATCATTCTTTGGGCTGTGCGCTGGTATTGTAAACATGGCATTAGCTATCGTGAACTGCAGGAAATGCTGGCCGAACGGGGTGTGAATGTTGATCACACGACTATTTACCGTTGGGTTCAACGTTATGCTCCTGAAATAGAAAAACGTTTACGCTGGTATTGGCGTAATCCTACAGATCTGAGCTCGTGGCATATTGATGAAACCTATGTAAAAGTGAATGGACGATGGTCTTATCTGTATCGTGCAGTCGATCAACGTGGCGATACCCTTGATTTTTATCTTTCTTCTAGACGTAATACCAAATCAGCATATTGTTTTCTTGGAAAAATTTTAAATAATGTGAAGAAGTGGCAAATTCCACAAGTGATCAACACGGATAAAGCACCCACATATGGACGTGCTTTATCACGGTTAAAACGGGAAGGTAACTGTCCACCAGACCTTGAGCACAGGCAGATTAAGTATAAAAATAACGTGATTGAATGTGATCATGGCAAGCTAAAGCGGATCATCAGGGCCACATTAGGATTCAAATCTATGAAGAAGGCTTATGCCACAATTAAAGGTATTGAAGTCATGCGTGCACTACGTAAAGGACAAGCATCGTCATTTTATTATGGTCAGCCTCAGGGTGAAGTGTGTCTAATCAACAGGGTTTTCGGTCTCTAAGTACTTTTTAAAGGGAACATCATCGACTCAAATCTCTATTTGCAACAGTGCCGAATATTTTATGCAGCAGTGAGTTCCGTAATTTTCTTTTTCAACACTGATACTTGTACGGCTGAAGATCGAAAGCTATTTCTGCATCTGCATTGAAGGCTGTTAATACCTCGGCTTTTGGAGCTGTTTTTTTAGCCCCTATGATTAACCACGATTGTTTAACTAATATGAACAAAGTCGTGAAACATTGATCAAAGAATAGGCGTGGAACGTGAAAAATCATAAAAAAAGCCCAATCGGGTGTGATTGGGCTATAAACTAGAAACTACAGCATTGATTTCTAAGGAAAATTATAACGCATTTCGTATAACGTGTATTATGTTAATTTTAGAAATAATTAAAAGTTTGGAAATACTAGTGAAATGCAACTTATAGAAATAGAGCCTTATTTTTGGGAACTATATGAGGATAGCGAAAATATATACCTCAATGTTTGTATAAATATGAGTGCAGTTTCTTGGGCGAAAACTATCTGCCTAGATAAACAAACGATTCAGCAATATCAGACTCAAGGAAAAGGTTTTATTGATGACTTAGCTAAAAGAATTGAAAGCAGCCAATTTAGAAAAGATTATGAAAGATTTTATTCATTTCCAGATGCCTCCGCAGAACAAAAAGAGGGAATGCTTCTAGCATTTAATGAATATAGAGCTAAGCAAAATTAAAGCCATTTAACATAATGGTGGTTATACGAAATCCACCTGTAACTCCAAAATAGAAGTGTCCGGTTTCTCCAAAATAGAAATGTCCGCTTTTAGAATATGTACTTTTGCAATTTCCTTAGCGGACGGTTTGATATGTTGGTGTCTATGTCGGATAAAGAACTTAAACGATTGTCGGTCTTGCAGGAAATCTGCGATCAACGCATAACTCAATCCCAGGCTGCTCAGCTACTTCATATTTCAGAACGTCAGATCAGACGCTTACTGCAGAAATACAAAGCTCAAGGTCCAGTTGCATGAGCCCATGCCGGTCGTGGCCAAATCGGCAATTCAAAACTTCCTGAAGAACTCAGACTCAAATGCCTCAATATTGTTTCTGACCAACTCCATGGTTTCGGACCCACTTTAGCGCATGAAAAGCTCACCACTGTACATGGATTCGATCTTTCAGTAGAAACTCTGCGTTCTTGGATGATTGCAGCTGACTTATGGATGCCTCGATCCAAGCGCCTGAAACGCCCGTATCAGCCTCGTTACAACCGGGATTGCTTTGGTGAACTGATCCAAATTGATGGCTCACACCATGACTGGTTTGAAGGACGCGCTGCTAAATGCTGTCTGCTGGTGTTTATCGATGATGCTACAGGAAAATTGCAGCATTTACGCTTCTGTGAGTCAGAATCAACCTTTGACTATATGATTTCAACACGCTTATATGTCGAGCAGCATGGTAAGCCGTTGGCATTTTACAGCGACAAACATTCAGTCTTCAGGGTGAATCAAAGCAGCAAGAAAGACACCAAGATTACCCAGTTTGGACGCGTACTCAGTACCCTGAATATCGATATCATCTTCGCCAATTCACCACAGGCCAAAGGCCGTGTGGAACGTGCCAACAGAACCCTTCAGGACCGTCTGATCAAGGAGATGCGTCTGGAAGGTATCAGCTCGATTGAGCAAGCTAATGCCTGGCTACCCTGCTTCATTGAGCAGTTCAATCAGAAGTTCGCCAAGATGGCTTTTAATCCTAAGGATCTACATCGGCCTATCACTGAAACAGCCGAAGAATTAGATGATATTTTTACTTGGCGTGAACCCCGCAGAGTCACGAATAGCCTGACGATTACTTATGATAAATGCGTATATCTCCTGGAAAACACCGAAGAAAATCAAAGGTTGATCGGTAAGTATCTTGAGTTCCTGGAATACCCGGATGGTACTGTAGCCCTCATGCATGATGGCCGAAAGATCAATTACAGCCTCTTCGATAAATTAAGTCAGCTGAATCAGCGAGAGATTGTTGAGAATAAACGGTTGGGTGCTGTTCTGAATCATATCCAACAACAGCATGAAGAACTGGAACAACAAAACAAACGCAATCGTTCTCAAAAGATGCCAAGCAGACGTGCACAGAAAATAGCAATCAAAGAACGAAATCTAAATCCTGTGCTTGACTTGGAATTGTCCATATAGGACATTTCTATTTGGTTATTAGGTAGGACATTTCTACTTAGGAATAACACCACCACCACCAGTTGTTAGAAACCATTTAAAGTGTCTGTATTCTCACCATTAAAAATGTCTGGTTTATGATGATCTAAATAACTTCTCAGGATATGACTCTATGAACGACACTGAAAATCAAAAAAAACTCCCATTCTCAGAGGATGAATTACTCGAAAATATAGATGAATATAAAGCACATGCAGATGAAATTGCTGTGCTTACAGAAACCGAATTCGATTATTCATATTTCAAACACTCTACTCCATTTTTTCAAAAATAAATTAATTACTGTAGAGACAAAACCCTTGCTACATAAGGTTTTGGAGTCGTTTGTCTAAAAATAATCATAAAACAACCTAGAGCCTGTTTATTTCCTCTTTGTATCCTTAAACGGATAAGATTTTAGAAAAACCGATGGCTCAGAATTAAAAATCATTTAACTTTTATTTGTAATTGTAAACCGAAAGTATCGAGTAATTTCTGCATGGATTTCAAAGTAGGATTGCTCCCTGGTTGCTCCATTTTTTGCAGTGTCTGTGGCGCAATCTTAGTAATTTTAGCCATATCATTCAGTGTTAAATGTAGCTCTGTTCGAATAAATCGAGCAACTTGATAAAAAGACCAGTCTGGATGATTATTGATGGTTTCAAGCACAGATAGTCTTTTTTCCATTTGTTGAATAGGGGTCAATGGTTTAAAACGTTTATCCATGGCTGATCTCCTCCAACTGCTGGCAAATATTGATTATTCGATATTGGCTATTTTCCAGAATTTCATCCGCTACTTGAAGAGCCTGCATCTTTTCTAACAGTCCCCGATAAATTGGTAACTGTTCAATTAATAAAGTTTTAATTTCTTGTGGATCAATCGAAGTGCTTTCAGCTATCTGCTCAATCACACAACTCAAAAGTGGCATACCACCATGATCATCTCTTTCCCAACGAGTAGTACGTGCAATACCATCAGGATGTAACCACATTGGCGCAAAATCAAATAATGGTGTGAGCTGAATTTTACCATTATTGAAGCGTTGGATTGCTGTATTGCGAGTATGGTTATCTTTATTGCCTAAGGCAACATTTGCGAGATCACGCTTCAAATACTCAAATACTTCCTGCTTTGGTTCGGTACAAGCCTCCATAAGCAGGGTACATATTTGATTATGGGTCATTCTAACCCCAAAGCCCGCCTTCCCACCTAGAGATGCAAGGCTTTCCTGAGCAATTCTTTCAACTTTGCCATTAATTACTTTGCGATCAAATCTTGGAATAAACAAAGTCTTGCCATGTAGCTCAAGATCCCGGTGTACACGTAGTTGCAAGTACTGAGCGACTTTCATATACAAAGCTTCGTTCATCAGGATTTTATTCAAATTTTGATCACTGCCGCGGCTAAATTTAACCAACCAATGCTGCTTAACTTGATCATCTGGAAGAGTATGATCTAGATAGAAAAGATCATCATAACCTTGTGTTAACAACAATTTTGGCCACTCACCCTGAATACCAGATGAACCGGCAATAAAAAGTCCATAAGATGCGAGCGATTCAATAAACTTCTCTTTACGTTCAATAATTTTGCTTAGGCTAAATCCCTGATTTTGCAGCTTTGGGAAATGACTCTGTAACCACTCATGAGCCTCTTTGACTCGCAGATTCCCAATTGGATTTCCTGCGCCTGCTTTTAAAAGCGCCCAGTCCGCTTGTTCCTGAACATTCTCAGAAAAATCAAGCTGTCTTAGTAATTCTTTGCGACCGTATCCTTGAGGTAATAGATCCATAAGAAATGCTGGCCAAGTTGATTCCAATCTATTTTGGACGTTCACCGGTAAGTCATAAGCAAGCGCATGACCATCTCTTAGATCCATATATGAAATAGCATATTCGAACAAATATGATGTACGTGTAGCTGCCTGCCATCCAGCATTTTGATCATCCGTAACCTCAACCAAAGCACAGTCATGCCATTCATAGTCTTGGTAGATTTGCAGTGTACAGTATTGCTTCATAATTTTATTAAAATAGTAAAATATAATGATTTTATTGATTATATATCTATTTTAATATAAAAGTATAATTAAACTAAAAATCTCAATGATCACTCTAGGTGCCTAAGAAGAACTTATACATTTCTCAAAATTGCAATAAACTCATCTGATTTGCAGTAGAATTGATCAATATTGGGTTAAATCTTACCTCCTTATATTTTAGCTATCCTTTACATCATGTCAGAACGTCAACAACTCAGCCTTAGTGAATACCTTGCCACTGTACAGGAAGTCATCCAGCTGACTTTTGATGGGGCAGTGTGGGTCAAGGCTGAGATCCGTAATTTAAGTATTAAAGGCGGTCACTATTATCTTGAGTTGGCTGAGAAAGATGAAGAAAGCCATAAGGTGATCGCTAGTTGTAAAGGCACCATTTGGAAATTTACGGCACAAAAAATAATTCTAAAGTTTGAACGAGAAAGTGGTATTGAACTGTCGAAAGACCTGAATGTACTGATCAAGGTCAAAGCTAGATTTGATCCGCAATATGGCTTCTCGGTCAATATCGAAGATATCGACTCTAGCTTTACTCTAGGAGACATCGCCAAACGCTATCAGCAGATTCTGCTGCGACTGACTGAGGAAGGCCTGCTCAATAACAATAAACAGTTGCCGGTACCCTTTGATATTCAGAATGTCTTGGTCATTGCACCGGAAAATGCTGCAGGGTTAGGTGACTTTAAAAAAGATGCGGATGCCCTGGCTCAGGCTGGTGTCTGTCATTTCGTTTATCATTCAGCAACTTTTCAGGGTAATACGGCTTCTGCCAGCATCATTCAGGTTTTGGGTAGTGCCTTAAGACAGTGGGCTCAAGATTACTCGATAGCACCAGACCTTATTGTGATCATCCGTGGAGGCGGAGCCGTGAATGACCTAGCTTACCTGAATGATTATGATCTGGCCGCACTGCTGTGTAAAAGAACTGTGCCGATCTGGGTCGGTATTGGCCACGAGAAAGACCGCACTATTTTGGATGAAATTGCACACCGTTCCTTTGATACCCCGAGTAAAGTGATCGCAGGGATCCGTAACCTGATTGTGGAGCGAGTCAATGAAGTTAGTACTGCTTTGCAGACCATCAAGCTACTGTCACAGCACCAGTTGATCACCTACCAGAGCCAGAGTGATCAGTATCTGAAAACTATCAAAACTCTGACACAGAACCAGATCAATGAAGCCCAGCGTAGCGTTGATATGCTTAAAAGTGATACTCAGTATCTTGCTCAACAACAGATTAAACTAGCTTCACAGCAGGTGGAGTCATTGATGAGGGAAACCTTGCTACAGAATCCTCGTAATGTGATGGCCAAGGGCTATGCAATTGTCCGTAGCCAAGGCAAAGCCATCCGTTCCATCCAGCAGATTACTGACCAGGAATTACAGATTGAACTTAAGGATGGCACCATTGATGCCACCGTGACACAGGTAAACGCACATGAACAATGAAGAACTAAGTTTCAAAAAAGGTTATGAAATTCTCAAGAAAAATGCCGAATTTCTTGAATCTCAGGAAGAACCGGATATTGATAACCTGATGGCGATCGTTGAAGAGTCCATGACTGCCTATAAAGCCTGTAAGTTACGTATTGATGCTGTGCAACAGGCGTTGAATGACACCTTTAAAGAATAAAAATTCTAGGTCGAGAAAAGTCTAGAATGTTCTAGAAATAAAGGACATGAGATGGTGAAAACTGACAGTTAACCCAATAAATTTGCTTGAGCAGAGTTTTATTACTAACCACCTTTTTCCTCTAGAGGTGTTACATGGATCCCAAACAACATACTTAAGTTGTTAAATGGTTGACTGAAGATCAAGCCTGTGTCGATGTGCCGAGTTCTTCATTAAGTTGGCTTAGAGCAAATAGGTGGGGCTAATGAATTTAATGGCCGATCTTTAATAATCCCTGCCAGCTGAAATAGTTCTGGGTCAAATGGGTACGATTCATGGACCACTTTCGTTGTGGCAAGTAGCAGCTGCCAACAGCTAATTTAGTTTTCCCATATCTCGCCTGTACCGCTTCTAAAGTCTGCATGAGGCTTTCATTACTTTCACGCTGGCCGTGGTCTGTCAGCAGGTCAGGAGTAAAGCGCTGCTTAGCGATTAAATCCGTCAGAATTACACCACACTTTTTATATTTCACGTCAGATTTATAAATGTGTTCCAGCAGTTGCATGGCTGTATTAATTACATCCAAAACACAATCCGTCGGTTCAGGAAACTCAAAAGCCAACGATTTACTGTAATAGGGAACCTTTGAATCAAAAGGATTCGATTGCACAAAAGCAATGACACATCCACATAAGGAAGCGTCTGCTCGTAAACGTATGACCGCATCCTGTACATATTTGCCCATAGCCTCTTTGAGATCATCTAGCTCGGTAACTTTTTCACCAAATGAACGACTGGCTATGATTTGCTGTTTGGGGGGAGGGCATCATCCAACTGCATGCAAGAAACGCCTTGTAGCTCCAATACAGTTCTTTGCATTACCACAGAAAAAAGACTCGCCATGCGATGTGCATCTTGCATCACTAAATCTAGCACTGAATAGATTCCCATAGCATTTAGTTTTTTTACCAACTTACGACCAACGCCCCAAACTTCACCGACCTCAATGTCTGAATAAAGCATTTCCTGATCTAGGAAATCCATATTGAGTAAGTTACACACACCCTTGAAACCCTGTCTTTTTTTGGCAAGATGGTTGGCCATTTTGGCTTCAGTTTTACTACGCCCGATACCAATCGAGACGGGTAAGCCAATCCAATCCAACAATCGTTGTTTCATGTGATGCGCATACTGAGTTAAGTCAAAATTTTGTGCATAACTGGTCAGGTCTAAAAAACACTCATCAATTGAATAGATTTCCTGTTCATGTGGCGCAACAAAACTAGCCAAAATTGAATGAAAACGTTTGGACATTTCAGCATATAAAGCATAGTTACTGGATAACACCACGACCTGATGTTGTTGAACAATATCCTGTATTTGAAAGAGAGGAACGCCCATTTTGATGCCTAGCGCTTTGGCTTCATTACTTCTTGCCACAGCACAGCCATCGTTATTGCTGAGCACAATCACAGGTTTATTGTTTAGACTGGGATTAAATACCCGCTCACAACTGACATAACAGTTGTTAATATCAATCAGGGCATAAATCCGCTCGTAACTGCTCATCTGAACTTCTTGATCACACTGGTAACCACACCCCAAATCAGCATGGTTTGATTATCTTTCAAATGGATATCAGCAAAATCAGGATTAGCCGCCTGCAACCAGCATTGATTACCCTCAATCATCAAACGTTTAATCGTAAAATCATTGTCAATCAATGCCAGAACAATATCCCCATGCTTGGCTTCAATACTACGGTCAACGATTAGCTTGTCATTCAGATCAATCCCTGCATCACGCATGGATAAGGATTCCACTTCAACGATAAAGGTTGCCTGTTGGTTTTGAATAAGAAACTCGTTTAGATCAAGGGTCTTATCGATATAGTCCTGAGCAGGGGAAGGGAAGCCTGCAGCAACTTTTTGCAAAGCAACAGGAATCTCATAATGTGTTTTTGTCTCAAGCAATGTAATAGAGGAAATATCGTTAAACTTTGGAGCGTCATTTTTCTTCAGGTATTTCTTGATTTCCAATACACGAGACTCTGGCACCCGAATGACCTTGGTCGGTTCGTTATAGACAAAAGGACGGCCAGAACCTTTGCGTGCACCACCATGCTTATTTTGCGTCATTTTTATTATCAATCTTGATTGTGTAACATAATTAAGATCATATAAAACTCAGTATATAAAAACAAGATTGTCCAACATAGTAAAGCCAATTTATATTTTTTTGCAGCTTAGTAATATTATCTACTACTTAGTGGAGGCGTATATTCAGCACTTACACCAGTATCATTGTTATTAGGGGGAGTACCCTCTATGCTCTCCACAATACTAATCATCACATCAGCACAGTTTTCACGAGCTGCTCTTGCTTTAGAATATTCTTCAGAAAAATAACATGCTTGCGCAGAGGCTAAGTCTGAAAATTCAATAATGATATGACGCTCATATTCAGATCCTTCTAGACAAGTAGATTTACCACCTCGTACAAGAAATTTAGCTCCATATTTTGCAAAGGCTAAAGGCGCTATTGACATATATTGTTTATATTTTTCCATATCATGAATAGTGACATGTGCAATCCAGTATGCGGACATATAAAATTTCCCTATGTTTAATAAGTGTAATACTCATTTTCTAACTATTTATTCATATCATTTGTCTAAAATGTATTTCGCAACTAGAGCTGCTTCATTAATATGTTCAGCCACAGCTTGTTTTGCTTTTTCAGGATCTTGGTGCAGATAAATTGCTTCACACATATTTTTAATACGTTGATAGCCAGAAATTTCACGCTTCGTCGATTTCATGGTAATTGCACGAAGACGACTAATTCGACCATTCAAACGTTGTACTACTTCCCAAGCAATATGATGTTTTGCAGTGGTAAAAATAGTTTCGTAGAGTTTTGAAGAGGTAGAAATAATTAAATTAATATCATCTGCTGCAAAGGCTTGCTCAAGTTCAATCAATAATACTTTCAGTGTTTCTGTTGTTTGAGCAGTTAGGTTTTGGGTGCAATCAGCAACGGCACTTTGTTCGAGTAGTAGTCGAATTTCATAAATTTGTGATGCAATTTCCCAATCCAATAATGAAACAATTGGGCCTTTGTTTGGCAGAATTTCAACTAAACCTTCTGCTTCTAAATAACGAATGACTTCACGTACAACAGAGCGACTTACTCCTAATTCTTCGCACAAGCTTCTTTCGACTAATCTTTTTCCAGAAGGGAAATAGCCTGTAATGATTGCGTTACGTACTTTATTCAAACAAAGCTCGCGTAAAGTCACAGGTGGATTTTCAATTTTAAGATTCATAGATGATTAATCTTTCCTGATTTTAATAAGTCAAAATTTTGTTACATGTTTATAGCTGAAAATTAGCATACCAAACTCTTGCTTTTTTTTCATTATGTATTATGGTATACCATAATACGAATGTAAAAATAAATTCACTCGCAAGGAAATGCCATGAATCTAATCCGTAAAACAGTTCTTCATGTTGAAACGACTTATGTCGATGGCGATAAAGAAGCAACAAAACCGTTAAAAATGGTGGCTGCTGCTGCTGTGATCAAAAACCCATGGGCTGGTCAGGGTTATGTCGAAAACCTAACACCTGAGGTTCGCCGTATTGCTCCGATTCTAAGTGAACATTTAACTCAATTGATTCTTGATGAAGTCGGTTCAGGTGAAGCGGTAGAAGCATTTGGTAAAAGTGCGGTCGTAGGTTTGAATGGTGAGCTAGAGCATGCATCAGCCCTCATCCATACCTTACATTTTGGAAATACATATCGTAATGCGGTCGGGGCTAAGTCTTATCTCGCTTTTAATAATACGCGTGGTCCAGCGAATGCTTCGATTCTTGTTCCAATGATGGATAAAAATGATGAAGGCCGTCGTTCTCATTATTTGACTCTTCAATTTGCAATTCCAGATGCACCTGCTGCCGATGAAATTGTGATTGTAATTGGTGCAGCGACAGGTGGACGTCCACATCATCGTATTGGCGATCGTTATCAAGATTTGGAAGAGTTAGGTCATGATCTCAAAAACCCTGCAGCTGTCAAATAATCGGATTGCTCATTATTTTGAGCAAGGAGAAGGAGAGCCTTTGGTTCTCATCCATGGTGTAGGTATGCAAGCAGCCGCTTGGTATCCACAAATCGAATATTTCTCGAAACATTATCGTGTGATTTCGGTGGATATGCCGGGTCATGGGAAAAGTACAAAACTTGCGGATGGTGCACCTTTAAAAGCATTTGTTGATTGGGCGATCGAATTTATTACAGCATTGAATTTAGGTGCAGTGAATTTGGCGGGTCATTCGATGGGTTCATTGATTACGACAGGGGTAAGCGCAACTCGTCCTGATTTAGTCAAACGAATGGCGGTGTTGAACGGTGTATACAAGCGTACAAGCCAAGCTCGTGATGCTGTTGTGAATCGTGCAGAAGAGTTAAAAAAAGGTCATATTGATGTTGAAACACCACTGCAGCGCTGGTTTGGTAACAGTGAAGCAGAACAAATTGCTGCTGAAAAAGTCAAGTCTTGGTTGGAAAATGTGGACTTGTCTGGATATACCACAGCGTATGCGGCATTTGCACATGGCGATCAAATTTACGCAGATGACTGGAGCAAAATTCAGTGTCCAGCACTGGTTTTAACTGGAACTGATGATCCAAATTCAACAGCAGAAATGGCAGTACAAATGGCAAGCCAAGCGAGAAATGGCACCGCTATTGTGATTGAAAATGAGCGTCATATGGTGAATTTGACTGCACCAGACCAAGTAAATATTGCAATGCAGGCGTGGTTAGAAACCCAAGTCTAAATTGCCACACATTGATGAAGGAATATGACAATGAGTGAAATGGATAGTGTTAATAAAATACGCGAACTACGTGATGCCTTTGGCTCATTTATGACTGGCGTAACCGTCGTAACCACCTGTAAAGATGATGGAACACCATTAGGCTTTACTGCGAACTCTTTTGCTTCGGTGTCTTTGGACCCAGCTTTGCTGCTGGTCAGCATTGCCAAGACATCAAGCAATTATAATAACTTTGCCAATGCTTCACATTTTGCAATTAATATTTTGGCAGAAGAACAAAAGGATATTTCGAATACTTTTGCTCGCCCAAGTGATGATCGATTTGCAAATTTAGCATGGACAAAGAGCGCATCTCATAACCCTATAATTGATCAAGTCAGTGCTTGGTTTGATTGCACGACGTATCAAGTTGTAGATGCAGGTGATCATGCGATTTTAATTGGTAAAGTTGAAGATTTTGGCTCAGCAGGCTTTGCTGGTTTAGGGTATTACCGTGGAGCTTATTTCACACCTGCCAAATCATCTACTGATGTGATTTCGAGTATGAAAGTCATGATGATGGCTTTGATTGGACATGAAAATCAGATCTTGCTTGAACAGACACAGGATCAAAAGTGGACATTACCACATTTGATGGTTGAAAAAGATGGTGCAGAAAAAGCACTTGAAAAAATCTTTGCAGCTTATCAGCCAGAAGCCTCACCAAGCTTTATCTATTCTGTCTATGATGATGTGACTACCCAGCAGCAATATATTGCATTTTTATGTAATACCCCGATCGCACATGCGACCAAAGGTCAATTTGTTGATTTAAATGATTTAGAGCAACTGACTTTTGTGGATAGCGCTTTAGAAAGTATGTTGATGCGTTATCGTAAAGAAAACCACCTTAAAACCTATGGTGTTTATTACGGTAATCAAATTAGCGGTACGGTTCGTCAAATTGTTAAAGAGGAAGTTTAACTATGCGTTTTTCATTATTTGTACACATGGAGCGTGTTTCTGATCAACAAACGCAGAAGCAGCTCTATGATGAGATGATTGAACTTTGCCAGATTGCCGATCAAGGTGGTATGCATGCGATTTGGACAGGTGAACATCATGCAATGAATTTTACGATTGCACCTAATCCATTCATTAACTTAGTTGATATTGCCAATAAAACCCAAAATGTACGTTTGGGCACGGGTACAGTGGTTGCGCCATTTTGGCATCCAATTAAATTGGCAGGTGAAGCTGCTATGACGGATATTATCACCAATGGTCGTTTAGATATTGGCATTGCGCGTGGTGCTTACTCATTTGAATATGAGCGTATGGTGCCTGGTATGGATGCCTGGAGTGCGGGACAGCGCTTACGTGAAATGATCCCAGCGATTAAAAACCTGTGGAAAGGTGATTATGAGCATAATGGTGAGTTTTGGCAGTTCCCAAAAACCACTTCTGCGCCACAACCGTTACAACAACCGTATCCACCGATTTGGGTAGCAGCACGTGATCCAAATAGCCATGAATTTGCGGTGCAAAACGGCTGTAATGTACAAGTCACACCATTACATTTTGGTGATGAAGAAGTTGAAAAACTCATGGGACATTTTAATACTGCCTGTGAAAAGTTTGCTGATATTCCTCGTCCTGAAATTATGTTATTGCGTCATACCTATGTCGCTGATAGTGAAGAAGATGCTCAATTAGCAGCAGATGAAATCAATACATTCTATAACTATTTTGGCGCATGGTTTAAAAATGAGCGTGAAATTACGCAAGGTCTAATCGCGCCATTGAGTGATGAAGAAATTGCAGCTCATCCATTTTATACGCCAGAAGCTATGCGTAAAAATAATGTAATTGGTCAGGCGCAAGAAGTGATTGATCGCCTAAAAGCTTATGAAGCAATGGGTTATAACGAATATTCATTCTGGATCGATACAGGAATGAGCTTTGAGCGTAAAAAAGCATCGTTACAACGTATGATCAACGAAGTGATGCCTGCATTTGCATAGGAGAGAAGACATGACTTCTCAATTCCAGTTGTATATCAATGGTCAATTTGAGGATGGTGCTGCACAATTTGACAGCATTAATCCTGCGACAGGGCAAGTTTGGGCGAAAATGCCTGAAGCACGTACAGATGAAGTCAATCGTGCAGTTGCCGCTGCATCTCAGGCTCTGCAAGATGCGGCTTGGGCAGGTTTAACTGCCTCACAGCGTGGAAAGTTGTTATATAAACTTGCTGATTTAATCGAAAAAGCTGCACCGCAATTGGCTCAATATGAAACCAGTGATACAGGCAAGATCATTCGTGAGACGTCGAGCCAAATTGCTTATGTAGCTGAATATTATCGTTACTATGCAGGGATTGCAGACAAGCTCGAAGGTAGCTATTTACCGATTGATAAACCAGATATGCAAGCATGGACCATCCGTGAACCAGTAGGTGTGATTGCTGCAATTGTTCCGTGGAATAGCCAATTATTTTTGTCTGCGGTTAAAGTTGGTCCAGCATTGGCGGCAGGTTGCAGTATTGTTCTGAAAGCCTCTGAAGAGGGACCAGCGCCTTTACTTGCTTTCGCGCGTTTGGTGCATGAAGCAGGATTTCCAGCTGGTGTGGTGAATGTTATTACAGGTTTTGGCCCTGAATGTGGTGCAGTTTTAAGTAGTCATCCAGACGTGGCTCATGTGGCATTTACTGGTGGTCCAGAAACAGCACGCCATATTGTGCGCAACTCTGCTGAGAACCTTGCCAAAGTCTCATTAGAGTTAGGTGGAAAATCTCCTTTTATTGTATTTGCAGATGCTGATTTACAGAGCGCAGTAAATGCACAAGTCGCAGCGATTTTTGCAGCAACAGGGCAAAGCTGTGTTGCTGGTTCACGGTTGCTGGTTGAAGACAGTATCAAAGATGAGTTTGTTCAACGTTTGGTTGAGCGTGTACAACGTATCAAGATTGGTTTGCCTGATGATATGGCAACTGAATATGGCCCTTTGTGCACCTTACGCCAACGTGAAAAAATTGAGCAAGTCGTTGCTCGCTCGATTGAGCAAGGGGCGAAATTATTGGCAGGTGGGAAAACGCTTGAAAGAGCAGGTTATTACTATCCACCCACAATTTTAGACTGTAGTGATGTACCACAAGCCGATTGCGTCATGACCGAGTTATTTGGTCCTGTCTTGTCTGTAGTGAGTTTTAACACTGAAGCAGACGCGATTCAAAAAGCCAACATTACGCCTTATGGACTCGCAGCTGGTGTCTTTACCAACAATTTAAGCCGTGCGCATCGTATGACCAAAGCAATTCGTTCAGGGATTGTTTGGCTGAATACCTATCGCGCTGTTTCTCCACTTGCACCTTTTGGTGGTCATGGTCTATCAGGACATGGTCGTGAAGCTGGCTCAGATGCGGTGTTGGACTATACCACCACTAAAACTGTGTGGTTGCGTACCTCTGATCAGCCGATTGATGATCCTTTTGTGATGCGTTAATACATCACAACAGTCATTAGGATTTAAATTTCAAGGATGAAAAGATGACGCAGTTGAATTTCAAAATCACATAAATCTGATCAAGGCATACGTAAGATAATATTGGTTGAGCTTCAAGAGCCTCAACAAGATTTCCTTTAACTTTTTTTGCCATTTCTTTAACCAAAATTGATCTGATTCGTCTGTAAAACAAGAGAAATAAAGGTCAGGTCATCTGGATATGGCGCTGATCAGGCAGGTTGTGAAACCTAAGTTTACTCTCACAAATATTTGATATTGAGGAAAATGAAGTCCTCAAAGAGAGATTAAGGATATGAGCCAAAATGAAAATAGTGCTTTCGCCATTGAAAGCAATTCAATTGATTATGTTGATCCATCTCAACGTCACGGAAAAGTACGTGATCTATTCACGCTCTGGTTTTGTACCAATATTGCACCCTTAGCTGTAATTACGGGTGCAATGTCGATGCTAACGTTTAACCTGAGTTTGATAAGTGCGCTAGTAGCGATTTGCTGTGGTCATTTCTTTGGCGCAACAATTTTAGCTTTAACTTCTGCTCAAGGACCCCAAGTCGGCATTCCCCAGATGATTCAAAGCCGAGCACAGTTTGGACGTTATGGTGCATTATTAGTCGTATTATTTACAACACTGATTTATCTCGGTTTCTTTATTTCCAACATTATCTTGTCAGGCAAAACCTTACATACCGTCGTTCCCACAATCCCTGTTCCAACTGCGACGGTGATTGGTGCAATTGCAGCAACGACCATTGGGGTAGTGGGTTATCATCTAATCCATAATTTTAATAAAATTGGGACATGGTTGATGGGCGGTTCATTGCTGATCGGCTTGTTGATTATGTTGCCACAAATTAATGCTGAAGTACTTGCCAAAGGCTCATTTAACCTAAAAGGTTGGTTTGCCATGTTTGGTCTATGTGCAGTTTGGCAAATTAGTTTTTCACCTTATACCTCCGACTATTCACGTTATTTACCTAAGTCGATTGGGATTTTTAAACCATTTATCTTTACTTACTTGGGCGCTTCGCTTGGAACGATCTTTGCGATGGTATTTGGTACAGTAGCGGTGAGTATTGGTTCTGGTACCGATGCGATGGAAGCGGTGAAATCGGGTACAGGTATTTTCGGTTCGATTCTGATGATTTTATTCCTTTGTAATATCATCGGTCACAATGCCATGAATTTATATGGTGCGGTTTTATCGTGTATTACTTCGATCCAAACCTTTGCAGGTCAATGGATACCAAGTAAGAATGTCCGTATTATTTTGTCGATTATGGTCTTAATCCTCGCTACGTTTACAGCACTTTGGGCATCAAGCAATTTTATTAGCTTCTTCCTGAACGTCATTTTTGCCTTACTATTTATTTTAGTGCCTTGGGTATCGATTAACCTATTGGATTTCTATGGGATCAATAAGAAATCTTATGATATTCAGTCGATCTTCGCACAAGATGGTGGCATCTACGGCAAATTTAATGGCAAAGCTTTAACTGCATATTTCATTGGAATCGTTGTTCAAATCCCTTTTCTTACCAATGCATTTTTTACAGGTCCATTCGCAAACGTCATTCAGGATGTGGATATTTCTTGGGTAATCGGATTGGTTGTGAGTTTTGTCGTGTACTACTTCTTGAATCTTGAAAAGATTAAATGCAGCAGCCCAGCACTCAATGTAAAAGTGCAACATTAAACATGCTTAGAATGGAATCGATAACATGAAAAAAAGTTATTTACAATTCACATTGGCAACTGCATTAACCAGTATGATTACACTAAGTTATGCAGGAATTAGTTTTGGCGACAGCAATGCCGACTCAGGCAAGTTAGCGGTTTCTGGTTATGTACGTGCCAACTATCAAGACAAAGATTACGGTGAACCTGCTTCAGAACATAAGATCCGTTTTGATGCTGCACAACTAAAACTTGATTATGAACGCGGCAAACTATTTGGGCATGCTGAATATCGTTGTTATCAATACGATACGCTGTGTGATTTTTCAACCTTGATCGATGCGTATGCAGGTTATCATTTAAATGAAACTGATCAGGTTGTGGCAGGAATGCAAGCTATTCCATTTGGACCAGGACGTTTCTGGGGCAATAGTTTGTACGGTAGTATCAATACTACAGCAGGTTTAGAAGATGTTCATAATTTAGGTTTGAACTATCATTTTGAATTGCCAAGTGCGACTAAGTTTGATGTGAGTTACTTTGCTGTGGATGGTGGGCATTATGTCGGTACAACAAAAGACTCGGGTCGTTATAGTGCTAATTACGTCAGTTCAAATAATGCTGCTAACAATGAGCTGCAAGAAAAAAACATGTGGATTGGGCGCATTACTCAAGACATTAATCTTGGAGTAGAAGGTTTAACTACACAAGTGGGCGGTTCTTACTGGACTTCCGAGATTGAAAATAAAACTACAGCTGAAACAGGTCGCCGTAACGCCTGGGCACTGTTCAGCAAAATCAATTATGGCAATCTGGGACTGACCTTAACGGGCGGAAAAAATGATGTCATTAATAAAGACTTGACTGACCCAGTGGCCTCATTGATGGGGGCATATGATAGTGAATATAGTGTTGCCAACAAAGCCACTTACTATACTGCTGATCTTGGCTATACCTTTAAAAATGTCAAACAGATTGGCAATATTACGCCTTACTTTATGTATAGCAAATATGATAAAGACCTGGCAGGTGCAAAAGACTCTATCCGTAATATTCTGGGCGTATCTGTCGAGCATAAAAAGCTGGCTTTAACTGCAGAATACATCATGAGTAAAAATGATCCATTTATTGGTGGAAATCAGGATTCACTGGCCATGGGTGATGATAATCAATGGAACAAGTTATTAAATTTAACGTTGTTTTATTATTTCTAGATGCAGTGAAATCATTGGGGTGACCAAAAAATTTTTCAAGATTTTTTGGTATTCCATAATACAAATTTGATAAATCATAGCTGTGAGTTGATCACATGACATTCGTGCGATGACTCTTGGTACACTATAAAAGGATAATCGGTATGCAACTCGATCAAATGGCTTTATTTCACCAACAGGCTTTTGTTGCTGGGCAGTGGTGTAATGCAGATAACCAGAACACTTCTAATATTTATAATCCTGCCACACAAGAAATTATAGGTACCGTGCCTAATATGGGGAAAGCCGAGGCAGACCGGGCGATTCAGGCTGCCGTGAGCCATTGGGCGGTATGGAAAAATAAAACCGCCAAGGATCGCTCCACCATTTTAAAAAAATGGTTTGAGCTGATGGTTGCACATGCAGACGAGCTGGCTTTTATTCTAACCAGTGAGCAGGGCAAGCCTTTAGCTGAAGCTCGGGGGGAAATTCTCTATGCGGCCAGCTTTGTGGAATGGTTTGCCGAAGAAGCCAAACGCGTGTATGGCGATATTATTCCCAGCCCGTATCCGGATGCCCGTATCGTGGTCAATAAGCAGCCTATTGGTGTGGTTGCGGCAATTACGCCCTGGAATTTTCCCGCGGCCATGATTACCCGTAAAGTCGCGCCTGCCTTGGCTGCAGGTTGTCCCTGTATTGTTAAGCCGGCACCAGAAACTCCGTATACTGCCTTGGCTTTGGTTGATTTGGCCTTGCAAGCGGGCGTACCTGCCGAAATCTTCAGTGTCATTACCGGTGATGCTGTCACCATTGGAGATGCGATTTTTGAAAGTGATGATGTGCGTAAATTTACTTTTACGGGTTCGACGCAGGTAGGCAAGCTGTTATATCAGCGTTCAGCACAAACATTGAAAAAAGTGTCCCTGGAATTAGGCGGTAATGCACCCTTCATCGTATTTGATGATGCAGACCTAGAAGCAGCCATAGAAGGGGCGTTGATTGCGAAATATCGTAATGCAGGACAAACCTGTGTCTGTGTCAACCGTTTTCTGGTTCAGGCTGGAATTTATGAACAGTTTATTGCAGCATTAAATGAAAAAGTTCAGACATTTGTGGTTGGGAGTGGCCTGCAGGCAGGCAATGATATTGGCCCTTTAATCAATATCAATGCGGTTAAAAAGGTCGAAGCTCACGTTGCGGATGCATTAGAGAAGAATGCACGCCTCATTGCCGGCGGAAAGAGACATGGCGCGGGCGATTTGTTTTATGAGCCGACCATCATCGCCGATGTAACCGCGGAGATGGATGTTGCCACTCAAGAAACCTTTGGTCCACTGGCGGCTATTTTTAAATTCGAGAATGAACAGCAAGCAGTGGAAATGGCTAATGCCACAGAATTCGGTTTGGCTGCCTATTGTTATACTCGAGATCTGGGACGTGCCTGGCGCATGAGTGAACAACTGGAATACGGGATGGTGGGGATCAATAAGGGTCTCATTTCAAATGAAGTTGCGCCTTTCGGTGGAATTAAACAGTCAGGCTTGGGCCGTGAAGGTTCAAAATACGGCATTGAAGATTATCTCGAAATCAAATACACCTTATTTGGAGGATTAACCGGATGAGTAACGAGAAGTTTGAAAAAGGCCTGGCGATTCGCAAACAGGTACTGGGTGAAGACTATGTCAATAACTCGATCAGCAAGGCCGATGACTTTAATTTACCTCTACAGGAACTGGTGACTGAGTATTGTTGGGGAGCGGTCTGGGGGCGTGAGGAACTTAGCAAGCCAGAGCGCAGTCTGATTAACCTCGCCATGATTTCTGCGCTCAATCGCCCGCATGAATTAAAGCTGCATGTCAAAGGGGCTTTGCGCAATGGTGTACCTAAAGACAAAATCCGTGAAGTGCTGTTGCAGGTCGCGATTTACTGTGGGGTTCCTGCGGCTGTCGATAGTTTCCGTATTGCGAAAGAAGCAATTCAAGAATATGAACAGGAAAATAGTTAATAAAATTTTATAATTAATACCTTGAAATTATAACCGCATAATTCAATGCGGTTATTCTATTTGCGATTGCAACCTAGGAATAATTTCAGAATAAGAAACCTTGAAAATTAATATGCTATAAATAATTTGCTCGACGATGTCGAAAAGCCGACTTGTTTCAAAGTCGGATTTTTACGAGTTTTAGGGAATTGTGATAATTTTTAAGTAGATGATTTTTATATTAATATACAAGTGTTGTGTTGTGTTGATTGCGTATAACATTAATTATGTTAAATAAATAACACCTGTCATTTTGTTCATTATTTCTGATGTGGCTTTGATGGCTTAAGTCGTAAAATTGAAATTAGATGTTTTTGTATAGATCCAAGTGTTAAGTCATCATTACGGTTTTTACGTACCACACCATTGGCACGTGAAAAAGTTGAAAGCTTATATTTGTATGTCTTACGTCAAAAAGCCAAACAAAAATCGTAGCTATAAAAACTCAGCATAATATTTTATACCAAACAGAAAACTAAACTTAGTGAATAGCCAATTATTTTGTAGATACCTTTCAATTAGTTAGTGGTAGACTGCCACCACTCTCCTGGCAAAATTTAGTCTATATCCCTATGGTTTATTTAAAAACTTATTTTCTATCTTTACTAGACTGTATGATCAAAATCATACTGGCACTCAACACTGTAAATTTGAGAATGAATCTGTACGTACAGACTCATTCCCTATCTATAAAGATATTAGAAATAGCTACATAGAGTTTATTTCTAGTTTATTCAAATTAGTCGTTCAAATTAGGCGTTACTACGGATGAACAATAATTTTTACAGCAGACTCATTATTATGAATCAATGTTTCAAAGCCTTTAGAAACAAGATCATCTAATGCAATCCGTTGGGTAATAAAAGGTTCTAGATTAATCTTACCTTGCTCAACCAAACGGATAGTTTCCTGATGATCATTTACATAAGCAATCGTGCCACGAATATCTAGCTCTTTCATCACCACACTATGCACATTAATTGTGGCAGGATGGCTCCAAATAGAAACGATAACGACTACACCAGTTGGTTTCATTGCTGCAACGAGTGTATCCATGACTTTATTGACACTACTACATTCAAAAGCGACATCTACACCGCGGTCTTCTGTAATTTTCATTACCTCAGCAACTACATCAACCTTAGATGGGTCTAGTACATAATCGGCAACACCCGCTTCTATCGCTTTTTCTTTACGTTTTGCACTCAGTTCAGTAATGATGACCGTGAGACCTTTAGCCTTTAAAATAGCAGATAAAAGTAAGCCTATTGGGCCTGCTCCACCAACCAGTGCGATATCGCCAGCTTTTGCGCCACTTCTGACATAGGCATGATGACCGACAGATAAAGGTTCTATCAATGCTGCTTGGTCTAAAGGAATATCATTTGAAATAGGATGAACCCAACGCCGCTGAACTGCAATTTTTTCAGAAAGACCACCACCGCGTCCGCCTAAACCAATAAAGTTCATATTTTTTGATAAATGATACTTATCATTGGGGCCAGTCGGCACATCGTCAGCAATGATGTAGGGTTCAACTACGACATGTTGCCCAATTTGGATATCATCTACACCCTCTCCAACTGCATAAACCACGCCTGAAATTCATGTCCCATTGTTACAGGTGCAGATTCTCCCGAAATTGGGTGTGGGTGACCACAAGGTGGAATAAAAATAGGACCTTCCATGAATTCATGTAAATCTGTACCGCAAATACCACACCACGCAACTTGAATTCCAACTGTGCCTGGAAGTACTTTCGGTTCAGGAATATCTTCAATTCGAATATCCCCTCGATCATAAAAACGAGCTGCTTTCATTGTGTATTCCTTATGTTGATATTAACGGTAAACCATTCCACCATCTGTCAAAATAGACTGACCTGTAATATAGTTTGCATCCTCGCTGGCTAAAAATGCAACTAATGCAGCCACGTCATCTGGTGTTTCAGCACGTCCTAAGGCAATACCATCTACATATTTTTTATACGTTTGACCAATTGGTGCACCTGTAATTTCAGAGAACCGCTGATCTATTTCGACCCACATGTCTGTACCAACAACACCCGGACAATAGCTGTTTACCGTAATTTTAGCACTGGCATATTCTTTAGCCGCAGCTTGCGTCAATGCACGAACTGCAAATTTAGTTGCCGAATAAACACCGAGTAAAGCAAAACCTTCATGACCTGCTATTGAGCATGCATTAATAATTTTTCCAGCCTGTTGGCGTTGTTTAAATTTATTTGCTGCGGCTTGAATCCCCCAAAGTACACCACCGACATTGATGTTCATAATTTGGTTAAATTCACTCGGCGTTACTTCTGCCAAAGCTTTGACTTGTGCAATACCTGCATTATTAATCATGATATCAAAACCATTAAGTGTCGATTCTGCATGATTAATAGCGTCACTGATTTGTATTGGATCTGAAATATCCGCAATAAATGTGGTGGCTTTTACACCAAAGGCTTCAACCTCTTGTTGAACAGTATTTAACTTTTCTTGGTGAAGATCGACCAATCCAATATGAACACCTTCTTGTGCTAAACGTAAGGCAATACCGCGTCCAATACCTTGTGCCGCACCCGTAATTAATGCAACTTTATTGTTTAAACCTCTAGGCATGTTGCGACTCCTTAGATATGAATTGCACGTTGCATCGCAGAAAAGACCGACTCATGCATCGCCTCAGATAAAGTAGGATGAGGGAAAATGACCTGTGCTAAGCTTTCATCGGTTGCTTCTAGATATTTTGCGATCGCAAAACCTTGGATGTGTTCGGTGACTTCATGCCCAACCATGTGAGCACCCAACAATTCACCTGTTTCCTGACTAAAAATGGTTTTAACAAATCCTGCGCTATCGCCCAAAGCCAATGCCTTACCATTGGCTTGCAAAGGAAACTTACCCACATTGATATTCAAGCCCGCAGCTTTCGCTTTCTGTTCTGTCAAACCAATACTGGCCACTTGCGGATGGGTAAAAATACAGCCCGGAATTTGTGTACGATCTAAAGCATGTACATGACTTAGGCCTGCAATTTTCTCCACACAAAGAATGGCTTCATGACTGGCTTTGTGTGCCAAACACGGTGCGCCTGCGACATCACCAATTGCATAAATGCCCACTACATTGGTTTTACACCATGAGTCGACTTTAATAAAACCATTCTCAAATTCAATTCCCAAAGCTTCTAGGCCAAGATTTTCAGCATTTGGTTTCACGCCAATAGCTGAAAGCACCTTTTCAACAGTAATGATTTGTACACCTGTGGCAGTTTCAATATGACAATGTACTTGAGCCTGATCAGTTTCTATTTTTTTTACAGTCGCTTCGGTTAAAACCTGCATACCCCGCTGTTCAAATTGCTTTTGTACATACTTCGCAACCTCAATGTCTTCGCTAGGAAGAATCTGCTTTGCAATATCAACCAAGGTGACTTGGCAGCCTAAGTCTTGGTATAGGCTTGCAAACTCACTGCCTATAGCACCCGAACCAATGACTAGTAAAGATTTTGGTAATTGTTCTGGAACTAAAGCCTCTTTATAACTCCAGACCTGATGGCCATCTACAGGAATATGAGGCAAATTGGCCGCACGTGCGCCTGTTGCGACAATAATATGCGGTGCAGAAATCTGCTGTTTTTGACCATTCGCATCTGTAAGCTCTAATTGCTCTTTGGCAATAAACTGGGCTGCTGCGTTAAAAACAGTGATTTGATTTTTTTTCAATAGTTGACCGATACCTTGCACCAGTTGCTCAGAAACCTGTCTGCTATGATGGACCAGTTTTTGAATATCAAAACCAATCGCGTTAAGCGTAAAGCCAAACTGCCCTGCATGTTTGAACTGCTGCGCAAGCACAGCCCCGCTCAATAATGCCTTGGTTGGAATGCATCCCCAATTAAGACATACTCCGCCTAAGTGTTGTTTTTCAACGATTGCCGTTTTTAATCCCAGTTGCGCTGCGCGAATCGCAGCGACATATCCTCCAGGACCAGCACCAATAACCACAAGATCAAATTGTGTATCTGACATGACTATTCCTCCTACACCAAAATTAATGCAGGATTTTCGACAAACTGCTTAAATGCCGATAAGAATTGAGCACCCAACGCACCATCAATGACACGATGATCACAAGACAATGTTGCGGTCACCATTTCACGAACAACAATCTCATCATTTTCAACGACAGCACGTTTCTCTGCTGCACCTAAGGCTAGAATTGCACCTTGAGGCGGGTTAATAATGGCATCAAACTGTTGAATACCAAGCATGCCTAAATTGGAAATACTGAAACTGCCCCCTTGAAACTCATCAGGTGCCAATTTTCCAGTTTTGGCACGTGTCGCCAGATCACGCATATCATTGGAAATTTGCGCCAAAGATTTACGGTTCGCTGCTTTAATAATTGGCGTGATCAGTCCATTTTCGATGGCTACAGCAACCGAAATATCAGCCTGTTCAAACTGTAAAATCTGCTGATTCTCTTCATCAAACTGAACATTAACTTGTGGAACTTTAATCAGTGCAGCAGCAGCAGCTTTAATCAGCATATCGTTAATGGACAGTTTGACTTGCGGTACAGTACTGTTAATTTGCTGACGCAAAACCTGAACCGACTCAACATTTAAGTCTATCGTTAAGCGAAAATGTGGTGCATTGCGTTTTGCCGCTTGTAGCCGTGCAGCGATTGCTTTACGCATACCATTCATAGCTTCGGTGGTGAATTTTGCAGACTCTGTTGGATGCGCATACTCAGTATGTTGAGCTTGTACAGGATTTTCCCGTTGATATACAGCTTCAACATCTTCCTTACAGACTCGTCCACGTGAACCTGATGCGCGACAATCATGCAAATTAATGCCCCATTGTTTTGCCAAACGGCGGGCAACAGGTGTCGCTAGAACATAACTGTCATCTGCTTTAGATTTCGCGGCTTTCGTGCTGGCTTGATGACGTACATCTGGCCAAGAACCACCAGCAGCTTGAACTGCGGCCTGAATATCTTGAACACTGATACGGCCTTCACGTCCAGAACCCGTAATCTGAGCCAAGTTTACATTATGCTTTTCAGCCAATTTCAAGGCATGTGGCGTTGCAAAAATATCATCGCTTTGTTGGTAGCCTTGTAACTCATCAGGAATAGAATATCCGCCCTGAGTCACCGCTTTTGATCCATTACCAACACTGTTCTGTTTAGGAGCAGCTTGTACTTTGGTTTCAACTTGAGCCACATCGACTTTTTCAGGAACCGCTGCTACCGCTTTATTTTCAGTTACAGCAGGTGTTCCACCTAAAGACTGTGCAAATGCTTCAACTTCTGCATCGGAAACTTGAGCGTCTGCACAAATTGCAATGATTCCACCTACGACCAGTGTGTCACCATCTTTAGCAATAATTTTTCGTAGCAGGCCATCAAAAGGTGCTTCTAGAACATTGACGATTTTTGTGGTTTCAATTTCACAAATTTCCTGTCCTTTACTAAATTGGGTACCTTCCTGAATCAGCCATTGGGCAATCGTACCCTCTTCCATGGACAAACCCCATTTTGGGATTTCTAAAGTTTTAATTTCGCTCATCCTAAGCCTCCAACGTCTTGCGTACAGCCTGTTCGATGCGTTCTACACTAGGTAACCATTCTTTTTCTAATACGGGTGAAAATGGTACGGGTGAGTGTGGTGGAGTGACTAACTCGATTGGTGCTTTAAGAAAATGAAAGCCTTTCTGTGCAATGAGTGCAGCCACATCATGTCCGAAACCACAACGTGCTGCTGATTCATCTACAATCACCACACGGCCTGTTGAAGCTACTGACTCTAAAATGCCATCTTCATCTAATGGTGAAATGGTTCTAGGGTCAACCACTTCAACCGAAATGCCTTCTTTTGCGAGCTTATCAGCGACTTCATTGGCACGATGCACCATCAAACTTAAGGCAATAATGGTGATATCTGTGCCTTCACGGGTGTAATTTGCGACACCAAAAGGAATAGTGTAGGACTCATCTGGCACTTCTCCCTTAATGTCGTACAACAACTTGTGTTCACAAAAGACTACTGGGTCGTCATCTCGAATGGCTTGAATCAACAACCCTTTTACATCATAGGCACTTGAAGGCACCACCACTTTTAAGCCTGGCACTGAGGCAAACACGTTATATGGCGACTGAGAATGCTGCGCTGCTGCGGAAAAACCTGCACCGATCATGCCTCGTACAACGAGTGGCGCTTTGGCTTTGCCACCAAACATGTAGCGGAATTTCGCCGCTTGGTTATACAACATGTCATAACACACACCATAAAAATCCATAAACATTAAATCTGCCACAGGTCTTAAACCCGTTGCAGCAGCACCTGCCGCCATACCAATAATCGCAGATTCTGTAATTGGAGTATCAATGACTCGTTCAGAGCCAAATTCAGTCCATAGGCCTTTGGTTACACCAAGTACTCCGCCAAAACCTTCCAGCTTATTATCATCGGTATTTTTGCCACCATGCCCACCACGAACATCTTCACCAACCACAATAACACTTGGGTCTCGGCGCATTTCTAATTCAATTGCTTCTTTAATCGCATTTCGATAACTTTTATTTGGCATTTTTCTACTATTCCTTTAGTAAGAGACGTAAACATCAGTAAGTAACTGAGAGACTTCTGGGTACTTAGCTGCGCGTGCTTTTGCAACGGCATCGTCTACATTGGCTTTAGACTGGGCGTCAATCGCATCGAGTTTGGCTTCGTCAATTTTGCCTTTGACTTTTTCACGGAATATCTTCA
The DNA here is from genome assembly GCF_021560715.1 of Acinetobacter sp. SCLZS86. Lineage (NCBI taxonomy): Bacteria > Pseudomonadati > Pseudomonadota > Gammaproteobacteria > Moraxellales > Moraxellaceae > Acinetobacter > Acinetobacter sp. SCLZS86. The sequence continues at coordinate 1,491,434 of NZ_CP090864.1, read as the reverse complement.
ATGGGTCTTTATGTTCTTTGACATAATCCAGTTCTTCTTTGGAACGAATAAGTCCCGGATCACCTTCAAAATGTCCATAAAAACGGTTGGTTACTGTTTCAATCACACTCGGACCTTCACCACGGCGGGCACGTTCAATGGCTTTTTGTGCAACTTCATACACAGCAAAAAAGTCTGTTCCATCTACTTTTTCAGCGGGTAAGCCAAAACCTGCTGCTCGGCCTGCAATGTCTTTACTGCCTACGGCATAATCATGTGCAGTACCTTCACCAAAACCGTTATTTTCAAAAACAAAAATCACAGGGAGCTTTAACACCACAGCCATATTCATTGCTTCAAAAGTTAAGCCCTGATTTGAACCACCATCACCGGTAAAAGATAGACCAATCCCACCATTTTTGAGTGTTTTAGCACTTAAAGCTGCCCCAATAGCCAAAGGTGGACCACCACCTACAATACCGTTTGCACCGAGCATGCCTTTATCTAAATCCGCAATGTGCATTGAGCCGCCTTTACCACGACACAAACCATCATCTTTGCCAAAAATTTCTAGCATCATGGCGTGAATGTCACAGCCCTTAGCAATACAATGTCCATGCCCACGGTGTGTTGATGTAATGAAGTCCTTATCTGTTAAATTTTCACAAATCCCTACTGCAACAGCTTCCTCACCGCTATAGAGATGGATGAAACCAGGAATATCACCTGTATTGTTTTCATCGTGAAGTCGATCCTCAAATTCACGAATGTCGCGCATTCTTTTGTATGCTGCTAGCAATTGCTCTTCCGTTAATTGCATATCTTTGTTCCTTATTCACTACGCTTAAAAGAAAATCCAAAATTGAATAATTGGATTTTTAAATCGTATATTTATATAAGAATATTTTTACTTAATTTCATATTAGACTAAAAAAATATAATGCATGAAAAGATGAGATAAATATTAAAAACAGAAGGTTATGAAATTAAAAATTTTTGTAAAATTTTACAATAGTTCAATCACATACAAAAACAAACCTTTAACCAACCTTTGTTTTATATGATAAGTTTTTTGCCCTGTTTTAATATTATCAATGCATTTTAAAGCAGCTTATTTAATATCAGGGTCTATATTAATTATTTTAAACGACGGAGTGTTTGAAATGGATTTAAATAACACAGTATTAACAGGAAAGAAGTTACGTGGCGCTGAAAAAATGGCGCGTATTCCAATTAAATTTGTTCCAACGGAAACGACACCGAAAAAGCCAGAATGGATTCGGACTAAAATTAGTCAACCTGAGGAAGTTCAAATCATTAAGGATTTATTACGACAACAGAAACTACATACCGTTTGTGAAGAAGCGGCCTGCCCTAATTTGCCTCAATGCTTTAGCGGTGGAACTGCAACGTTTATGATCATGGGAGATATTTGTACCCGACGTTGTCCTTTTTGTGATGTTGCTCACGGTCGACCAAATGTATTGGATCTTAATGAGCCCAAGCATCTGGCTGAAACAGTCAAGAATCTAAACTTAAAGTATGTTGTGATTACTTCCGTTGACCGAGATGATTTAAAAGATGGCGGTGCACAGCATTTTGCAGATTGCATTCGAGAAATTCGTCAAACTAGTCCAGACACTTTGATTGAAGTTTTGGTTCCTGATTTTCGTGGTCGCGCAGATATTGCACTTAAAATTTTGAGCAAAAATCCACCTGATGTCTTTAATCACAATATTGAAACCGTGCCACGCCTGTATAAAGCCATGCGACCAGGCGCTGACTATCAGCATTCATTGAATTTACTTAAGAAATTTAAACACTACTGTCCCGATATCCCAACGAAATGTGGTTTGATGGTGGGTTTAGGAGAAGTCGAAGCTGAGGTTATTGTCTTATTAAATGATTTGAAAGATTATCAAGTAGACTATGTCACAATTGGTCAATACTTACAGCCATCTAAGTCTCATGCGCCAATTCATCGTTTTGTTACGTTGCAAGAGTTTAATCATTATCAAACACATGGAGAGCGCTTAGCGTTTAAAAATATTTGGAGTGCGCCATTAGTACGATCAAGTTATTTTGCTGACCGTCAGTATTATGGTGAAGCTGTGCCTAGCCCTTACATGAGCGAATGAATTTTCATCCTATTTACGTTTATTAACATTTCAGATGGAAATAGTCATTTTCAGCCCATAAGAACACTTTTAAAGTAACTCAAGGACTGGTAAAGCCATAAGATATGATTTAACCAAGCAAAGATAAAAGCATTTAAAATTGAAGCAAGAAGAAATGACGTAAATGACTATAAATTTTGAAGCTCATTTCTAAAATTTAAAAATATTACAGTCTCATCATAAAGGAATATGATATGAACCTGTTCAATACCGCACCTGCAAAAAAGCTGCAAACAACCCATTTAATTAATCAACATACTGTACATGCTGCCCCTGTTTTAGCATTGCCTCAAGAAGATAAAACGTCTTTATTCCGCCGCTCTATTCAGCATAATTATGCAGATTTACTCAAAATAGCAAATGATTCAGATATGGCGATTGGTCTTACAGATCATCACGGGACTCTGTTATGGACATGGAGTAGTTCAGCCATGCTTTCTTCTGCTGAACAAGTTCATTTTATTGAGGGCGGACATTGGTCTACACAGGCAGTTGGAACCAATGCGATTGGTATGGCGTTAAACAGCCAAATATCAAGTTGCGTCTATTCTCATGAAAACCAAATGGACAGTGTTAGAGATTGGGTTTGTTATGCAGCACCGATTTGGGACCCAACATCGGGACAATTTCACGGCATTATTAACCTTTCCACAAAATATAAAAAACATACCCCTCTAGGGTTGCTCGCAGTGGAACGCTGTGCAGACTTAATACAGCGTGCCATAAAATTTGAACAGAAAAATTTTTTATACATTAAAGCGCTAGGTTCGCCTTGGGTTCAATTTAATGGGCAAACTTTAAACTTGAGTCACCGTCAAATTGAAATACTTTGCATTTTAGCTTTGCATCCCCATGGAATTGGCTTAGAAGAGTTACACTATGCCCTTTATGGTGAGCGTAGTGTCAGCCTAAAAACCCTAAAGGCTGAGCTTTCACAACTTCGTAGCCTATTACCTCATTCAATTGAGGCTCGCATTTATAGGCTTAGTTGTGAGGTCCAATGTGATTTTTTATGTGCTGAACAATCATTAAATGCAAATCTTATTTCCAGTACATTCTCACTATATAAAGGTAGCTTTCTCTCTAAATCAGAAAGCCCTTTACTCAGCACTTGGAGACATTGTTTTGATGCCCGTTTGAGCCAGTTGATCTATCAAATAAAGGATATCGATCAATTATTAAGAATTATTGGACAAACACATGACCGAATTGATGCGGTACAGCGTTTATTAGAGTTATTACCACAGGACAGTATCCACCGTAATTATTTTTCAAATATGATTTAGATTTGATCTGTTGCTTCAACTCTAAAGTTTTATTGTGAAACAGATTGAAAAGGAAGCTTGATTTTCATACTCCTTTAATGAGAATGTACGATCAAGTCTGAACTAATACAGAATATCGCTTATAAATAAGCTTTTAGTTGTTCAAACAAGTGAGACAACCTCTTTTTGAGTAAACTTTTCTTTATCAATTTTCAGCACGTAGCGGGTATTACGCCCACCACCTTCCAGTTTATACAGCACATCGTTTTCCAAAAGCTCGGTTAGGTGACGTGTTGCTGTAGCCTTACTTACTCCAGTGAGCTTTTGATACTGTGAAGCATTAATTCCTAGAGGGAAATCATTCTCTTCGCCATTGAGTAAGCGATTTAAAACTTTATTCTGGGCTTCATTGAATTCGATATGAGAATAAGTGCTCCAAAATTTCGCTTTAGTGATCGTTCGATCAAGTCGTAGTAAAGACCTATCGATACTTTTTTCTAAGGTGTTTAAAAACCAGACCAACCACTCATTAATTGTATAAGTATCATTCTGGCATTTCTCAAGAACCTCATAATAACTACTACGATTTTCATGAATGGCCACGGACATAGCATATAAACGGATACTTTGGTGATCCATTTGAGCTAATGCTAAATCTGTAATAACACGCGTAATACGACCATTACCATCTTCAAATGGATGTAATGTCACAAACCAAAAATGAGCAAGTGCAGCTCGCAATAACGGATCAAGCATTACATCTTCTCTAGAACTATTGAACCATTCTATAAATTCATTCATTAGTCCCTGTAAATGCTCTCCACCCTCAGGTGCTTCAAAGTAAACCTTGGTAGTAGTGCCATAAAGAGAACCACCAACAACCTGCATTGGTGCCTCGTTATCACGAATTTCTCCTACTTTGATTTTTTGCGCAGCATAATCAAAGCGTTCTATAGTTTGAAAAAGCCAGTTATGCCATTGTAATAAGCGCTCCATTGTTAATGGCGCATTATGATTGCTCACTGCATCCATCATGATATTGGCTAAACCTTCATTTTTATCTTGAATGGGTGCAGGATTTTCTTCTGTTACCCCTAAACGCAGAGCTAATATTGGCTTAAACAGCTCATATAATGAGCCAAATATACAGGTTATTCGGCTCATTTACTTCTTTTAGCCATTAGATTGGTTATGTCAGCATTAACAGCGATTAAATATAATCCACACATTGAAGCTTTATATCAACGATTATTAAGCCAGGTTAAAAATAAAATGTGTGCTTTAGGTGCTGCAATGCGCAAGCTTATACATCTGTGTTATGGCGTTTTAAAACATCAGACTGCCTATCAAAGAGATTATTTATTGGTCGAATAATATCAAAACCTGATTGACTACCAAGACGCTATCTCATCTCAGAATATTGAGTCTCCGACAAACCTGGTACGGTTCACTATAGGGTTCTTGTTTTATCTAGTTGTGGATTGATTGCTGCGCTTTTGACAGTCAATCTCATAGTCTAGTTTGAATAAAAACTTATCTATGTACCTTCAATTTTAAGCATGGTTTGATTCTCTCTTTTCAAATAAATGGCCATGCAATACTCAGTAAAAATAATAGCCCTAATACGGTGCAACTAATTTGCCAAAAACGCAAAGGATCTCGTTCAATGATTGCTGGTGGTTTAGAGTTTAATAATTCTTTGGAAGGATGCATTAGATTATGAATGAGTTCAGATAAGGCCTCAAAACGATGGGTCGGTTCAATACTCAGCGCTTGGCCTAAAATTTTATCTAACCATATAGGTAAATCAGGCCGATATTTCCTGATGGAATAGTATTGAACTTTTTTAAGCTGCTTTAAACTGTTACAGCGAGCTAAATCTGTCCCATAAGGTAATTGTTTGGTCAGTAAATAATAGGCCATTACCGCCAAAGAAAATTGGTCTGAATGTACAGATGGCGAATGATCAATAAAATACTCCGGTGCCATAAATGCTAAGGTTCCGAGTGGTCGATTCGCATTTTTAGGATTAATTTCGACCAGGCCTCTTACTGCTGTTGAACCATAATCAATCAGTTTAATTTTCATGGCACTTTCTGTATTTAAAACAATGATGTTTTTTGGCCGTATATCCTGATGCAGCATCTCCAGCCGGTGCATTGCATTTAAAGCCAAAGCTGTTTGTTGCAAAATTGGTAAAATCTCATCGAGATTTAAAGGCTTTTCCTGGCGATGCAGCCATTGAGCCAAAGTTTCACCCTGTAAATATTCATAACATTGGAATAAATATTTTTTCTCAGTGTTATGTGGATAACACTGCATCAGGTTGTCATGCTTCAGACGTTTTGATACCCAATCTTCGAGTTGAAATTGCTCTACGGCATACTTATCTTGCTGTAAATCTACCCCCAAAGTTTTTATAACCAAAGGCTGCTGCTGAGTATCGTGTGCCAAATACAGGCAACTGCGATGATTTTGGTGCAAAATCTTATCAATCACATAGCCTTCAAAAACTTCACCTTTACTGAGCTGTTGTGGAAATACATAATCCTGCTGAATATGAAACTGATTCAGTTCAGGCAACTGTTCTACACGGATCACCTGGAAACTTAAGTTATCATCACTGCCCTGTTCTAAAGCTTTTTCAACTAATCCTTTGGCAAGTTGATTTAAATCTGCATCTATTAAAGTTAAATCTAATAATTGTTGATCTGTGACAAATTCATAGACCCCATCGGTCATTAGTAAAAAAATATCTTTTTCTTTGAGTTCAATATTTCGATAATCAATTTCAATACGATAATCCGCACCTAAGGCTCGACTAAGATAATGCTCTTTGGAAGACAACCAGACACGATGATCATGGGTTAGTAATTCAATTTCATGATCGCGAATGCGGTAAATACGACTATCACCAACATGAAAAACATGGGCTTGTTGCTGTTTTAAAATCAGTGCAGATAAGGTACAGACATACCCTCGGTCTTTATCAAAACGTCCTTGACTTTGTTGAGTCTGTGCATAAAGCCATGAATTGGTCGCGCGGATCACTCGTTCTGCTGAAGTCTGTGTACTCCAGGCATCTGAAGTAGAATAATAATCAGATAAAAAACTACCAACGGCTGTTTCTGCTGCAAGATGACTGACATTACTGCTACCGATTCCATCCGCTATAACACATGCAATACCTTTCTGTTTCAGCATATGTCCTTCGGGCAGATATACTCCATGGAAATCCTGGTTCTGTTGTTTAACTCCGGCAGTAGAATATTGCCCAATACTGACTTTTAATGTTTTTTTCATGCTGAAAGCTCAAAAAGGGATCTATATGATCCCTTTATAAAATGATGAATGTTAAAATTCTTTTTTAACACCAGTACGGACATGGGTGGTATAAAGTGCCAGACCTGTTAATGCCAAACCACCCACCAGATTACCTAAAGCAACCGGCAGTTCATTCCATAGGAAGTAGTCAGCAATCGAGAAGTCACCGCCCATCATCATGGCAAATGGGAACAGGAACATGTTCACGACAGAGTGCTCAAAGCCCATGGCAAAGAACAGCATAATTGGCATCCACATGGCAATAAATTTGCCACTCACCGTAGTAGACATCATCGCGCCAATGACACCTAATGACACCATCCAGTTACACAGCATGCCACGGATAAAAATAGTCATCCAGCCGGCGAATCCGTATTCGGCATAACCTAATGTCCGCTCCTCGCCAATATGCGCAATTTTTACGCCGACAGGGTTTGGATCCGCTGCAAAACCCATGGTATAAACCGCTGCCATGAGCACCGCAACGACTAAACAGCCTGTAAAGTTCCCTACAAACACCAAGCCCCAGTTTTTTAGAATACGTCCCCATGTCACCCCTGGGCGTTTATCTAGCCATGCCAGCGGCGTAAGTACAAACACCCCAGTTAATAGGTCATAGCCCAATAAATACAACATACAAAAACCAACTGGAAACAGGAGCGCACCAATCAATGGTGATCCTGTTTGCACGGCTATGGTAATGGCAAATACCGCTGCCAAGGCCAGAATGGCCCCTGCCATAAAGGCACGAATCAATACATCACGGGTTGCCATATGCAATTTGGATTCACCCGCATCTACTACTTTTTTTGCAAACTCCGCAGGAGCAAGATATGCCATGTTGTCGTCCTCTTTTTCAATATACGGACCTGTTTTTCGAAAAAAAGACGCCTAAGATCATTGAAGACCTTAGGCGCCGTTGCCTTGAATGCTTGAACAGGTAATGGTGAATGGCGTCGTTGCCATATATCTCAAAGTATAAGCAAAAGCTATGCCATAAAAAATTATTAATCTTTTAATTATTCACTATCTTATTGAGCATAAATTTTAAAATGATAATTGGCATGATATCTGCATCATCTACTCCGCATAACAATTTGTTTAAGAATAATTTGGAGAGGATTATGATTACCCATCGTCAACAAGTAACTGACATGATCATTTCAGCGAAAGTTTTAAAGTCAATTAAGTGGTCAGATGTTGCTAAAGAGATAGATCTTTCTAAAGAATGGGTAACCGCTGCATGTTTAGGTCAGATGGCGTTTAATAAAGAGCAAGCAGAAAAGATTGGTCAGATTTTTGGCTTAAGTGATGAAGCCGTTGCATGGCTACAGATCGTGCCATATAAAGGTTCATTGCCAACTAGCGTGCCGACAGATCCCTTAATTTATCGCTGGTATGAAGTAGTGAGTGTTTATGGTTCGACCATTAAAGAACTGATTCATGAAGAATTCGGAGATGGGATCATGAGTGCTATTGATTTTAGTATGGATATCCAACGCGAAGAAAATCCGAATGGTGACCGGGTAAATGTCGTATTGTCTGGCAAGTTTTTACCTTATAAAACCTATTAATTTGTCTTGTCCTGAAATAGATTGACAGTATTCCACTTCAAACCGAGTTAAGCAATTAGCTCGGTTTTAGTTTGCTCATACGTCTGATTCGGGGTGTTCATATTTAAACTTAAATGTGGTCTATAGCAATTATAAATCATGATAGATTCCGCAATTAAGTGATCTAACTCCTTCATAGTTTGACATCGTGTAGTTAAAAACTCCTGCTTTAATATTCCATTAATCCGCTCTGCTAATGCATTCTGGTATGAGAAACACTGTTTCGCAAGTGCGCCATCTGTCATGGAAGGACATACCCTATAAGGATAATGCCACCTTTCACAAAGCAACAAGGCTTCAGAAGTTGATACGTTGTGCAGGCCATTACATTGTCCCCATTCAGAACGAACTTCGACCAGCTCACCATCCTGAATCCCGTATTTCAGTGCATCATTCGAATGAATTTCACAATACGGTTCGGCACGATGTGTACTGAGATGGGCAGATAATCCAGTGCGGCTCATAGCAGGCTCATGATTTTTTCGGTCTGGGCAAATTTCTGAAAAAATAAGATTAATTTTTCAATAGCAATACCGGTACGTTGAGCCACGCTTTCAATCGATGACTCTGTCAAGCTGCTGGCAAGCGCCTGCTCCAGACCTTGAGTATGTCGCGTAACAAAATCAAGATCGGCATAGCCATTTTGCTGAAGATACTGCAACAAACCATTAAACAGCGCGACATCCTGACCCGGTAAAATCGGCAAGTGTAAGTCTGCCGCTTCACAGGTTGCAGTAAAGCGCGGGTCAATCACCACCACAAATAAATCCCGCTCTTCTTTAGCTTTCATAATGCGCTGATAAAGCACCGGATGGCACCAGGCGGTATTGGAACCCACCAGAACCACCATTTCTGTCTGCTCAAAATCTGTGTAGCTGGTATGTGCCGCCACAGCAGAAGACATACACAGTCTTGAATTGGTATCAATATTGGCAGTACCCAGATAGCCTTTTACAAACTTGTTCACCACATAATAGTCTTCAGTCAAAAGCTGGCCGGAGACATAAAAGGCGATGCTGTCACGTCCATACTGATCAATACATTGCTGAAATTTATTGGCAATACTTGAAATGGCATGATCCCAAGTGCTTATTTGCCGCTGCTCTTTTCGACCTGTTATCGGATGTAGAAGCCGGGTTTTTAAGCCAAGTGTATCGGCAAGATGACTGCCTTTAATACACAACTTGCCCAAGTTCGCAGGATGCTGAACATCGCCTTCAATCTGAACCTTTTCACCCATCGAGGTTTGGCTTACGTGCGCGATGACACCACAGCCTACTCCACAATAAGGACAGGTCGTCTGAGTGGTTTTTATTTGGGATTCAGTAGAGCTATGTAGTTCCATAACCGGAATACTATTCATTGCTGCTGCGCTCCTTAATCATCCAAATTCACTTGTTTCACCAAAACGCTGATATCTAGCTTTTACAGGTTTGATTTAAATTTTTTCTATGTCTCAAAAGCTTTAATCCTCACCAACCCTCCTTTAATAAAGGAGAGAGGTTCCCCTCTTTATCCAAGAGGGGTTGGAGGTGATTGATCCGATTACCCTGCCTTTTTTAATGCAAAATCCCGACCAAAAAGCAGTTTGCTGCGGATATTACTAATCGGTGTCTGATCTGCAATCAGTTCTGCATACCAAGCTCCATCTTCGGTATCGCCAAATAGCACCGCACCAATGACCTTGTCCTGCTGGATAATGATCCGTTTATAGATTTGACGTTTTTCATCATTCAGCACGATATCTTCAAAATCATCCTGAGGTTCAAAATTTCCGGCCGAGAAGACATCACATCCACTGACCTTGAGTTGGGTCGGAACAGTCGGTGCCTTAAAGGTCAGTCGGCCATGTTCAGCCAGATGCGTCGCACAGATAAAGGCTTGTCCCCATAAGGGTTCAACCAATCCAAAAGTCAGACCACGATGCTCAATACATTCACCCACTGCATAAATACTCGGGTCATAGGTTTGCATGGTGTCATTCACCAGTACTCCACGATTGCAGCGCAAGCCAGCCTGTTCAGCCAGAGTTTTATTTGGTCGAATCCCGACGGCAAAAACTACCAAATCAGCATCCAGCACTGTCCCGTCTTTTAAACGCAGTTGAGTCACGTGGCCGTCTATACCGAGCAGCTCTTCGGTGTTGGCTTCAGTGATGATTCGGATGCCTTTATCTTCAATTGATTTTTTCAGCATTTGACTGGCTTTCATATCCAGTTGACGATCCATAATACGGTCCATCAGATGCAGCACAGTTACATTCATCCCCTGCTGCTTCAGTCCATAAGCTGCTTCTAGACCCAGCAACCCACCTCCAATCACGACGGCATTTTGCTTGGTTTTGCAGTAATCCAGCATGTGGTTAACATCCTGAATATCGCGGAAGCTAATCACGCCTTCAAGTTCAGCACCTGAAATTGGTGGTATAAAGGGTTTGGAACCAGTAGCGAGGATCAGACGATCATAAGCAACGATTTCACCTTTTTCGGTATGAACCTGCTTACGTGAACGGTCGATAGAGCTGGCAGCATCTCCAGCGATGAATCGAATGCCTTTTTCGGCATACCAGTCGGCTGAATGCAGCATAATTTCTGCAAAGCTTTTCTCACCAGACAATACTGGTGACAACATGATCCGGTTGTAATTGCCCCATGGCTCTTCCCCAATCACGGTAATGTCATAACGATCTGGCGCCATATCCAGCAAGTCTTCCAGACAGCGCATGCCCGCCAGCCCATTTCCAACCAGTACCAGTTTTAAACGCTCTGTGTTCTGACCATTACTGGAAATATAGGTCTTTTGTGGAGTCGGACTCACCAGAACTTTGCCATTTTCAATTCGGGTTGGAAATACCAGTAATTTCTGGTCTTGTTCTTCCAGACAACGGCCGGTCACCAGACTGAAATGCTGCTTATAAATTGGGGATGCGACTACACGCTCACCTTGCAGATCACCCAGAATGCCACGTGCCATGACATTGGCCAGACTAAATGGATCTTGATTGCTGAGTGCATACACCCGCTGTTCCTGACCCACGCGAAAAATTGCAATCTGCTGATCTTCAATCAGGGCTGCCACACCGGTATTCGAGGTAATCTCATCCAGATTGCAGACTTCGTACCAGTTCAGTTCGTTCATGTCTTTTAAAATTATCATTTTCATTCTCCCTGACTGTGGTATTTAGGCTTCAACCACTGGAATACGGTTTAAATCACGTTCAGCTTCTGTCTTTGGACGAATCTGGCCACGTACAGGTGCAAACTGAATATGCGGGTCATTCTGCTCGGCTGCTTTGGCATTAATAAAAGTCTTAAAGCGTTTGCGTACTTCAGGATCTTCAATCGCGGTGCGCCATTCATCCTGATAAGTGCCAATCACATGCTGCATACGGTTTTCCAGTTCAGCAGCAATGCCTAGTGAATCATGCACAATGACATCTTTCAGATAGTCCAGACCGCCTTCCATATTGTCACGCCATACGCTGGTGCGCTGCAAACGATCCGCCGTCTGGATATAGAACATAAAGAAGCGGTCGATATATTTGATTAGGGTGGAAGTATCCAGATCCGAAGCGAGCAGTTCAGCATGGCGCGGTTTCATGCCGCCATTGCCGCATACATATAGATTCCAGCCTTTTTCGGTGGCAATGACACCGACATCCTTGCTCTGTGCTTCTGCACATTCACGGGTACAGCCGGATACTGCCATTTTGGTTTTATGTGGTGAACGCAGGCCTTTATAACGATTCTCCAGGAAAATCGCCAAGCCGACAGAATCATCGACTCCAAAACGGCACCAGGTACTGCCCACGCAAGATTTCACCGTACGTAAGGATTTGCCGTAGGCATGTCCAGACTCGAAACCGGCATTGATCAGTTTTTCCCAGATTTCAGGCAGTTGATGTACCTGCGCGCCAAACATGTCAATTCGTTGTCCGCCCGTAATTTTGGTATATAGACCATAATCTTTGGCGATCTGACCGATGGTAATCAGGCCATCCGGAGTAATCTCGCCACCTGCCACACGTGGCACAATCGAATAAGAACCATCTTTCTGGATATTGCCGAGGTAGTAGTCGTTGCTATCCTGCAAACCGGCATGGCTAGGTTTTAGGACAAAGTCATTCCAACAGGATGCCAGAATATTGGCTACAGTCGGTTTGCAGATATCACAGCCCATGCCGTGCCCATGTTGCTGAATCAGGTCAGAGAATGTCTTGATCTCATGCACGCGTACCAGGTGATACAGTTCCTGACGTGAATAGGCAAAGTGTTCGCACAGGTGATTGTTCACCGTGACACCCTGACGCTGTAATTCAGATTTGAGAACCTGCGTTACCAATGGCGCACAGCCACCACATGCCGTTGCAGCCTGCGTGCATTTTTTCAGCGCACCCAATGAAGTTGCACCGCCATCAATGGCTGAACAGATATCAGCTTTGGAAACGTTATTACAGGAACAGATGGTCGCACTGTCAGGCAATAAATCGACACCACTACCACCCGATTTGGAAGTTGACTGATCAAAGCCCGGCATGATCAGGCTTTCCGGTTGCTCCGGTACAGCCAGACCATTCAGCATCATTTGTAGAAGATCACTATATTCTTTGGCACATCCCACCAGCACCGCGCCCAGCAGTTTGGTCTTATCTGCTGACACCACAATTTTCTTATAAATCTGTGCAGCTTCATCGGCATAGAAATAGCTTAACGCACCCGGTGTCATGGCATGTGCATCACCAATAGAAGCCACATCCACACCCATCAGTTTCAGCTTGGTACTCATGTCTGCACCGGCGAAGGCATGACTGTCTTGACCGAGGACATGTTTTGCTGCAATACGCGCCATGTCATAGCCTGGTGCCACCAGACCATAAATTTTATTGTCCCAGAGTGCACATTCACCAATCGCATAAATGTCCGGATGTGAAGTCTGGCAATAATCATTGATGATGATACCGCCACGTTCACCAATCAGCAGACCGCTCTGGCGCGCCAGTTCATCACGTGGGCGAATCCCTGCCGAGAACAGGATGATATCGGTTTCAAGCACCGAACCATCTCCGAACTTCATTACATGCTGAGTGCTGTCACCATCTTCAATACTTGACGTGGCCTTTTGAGTATGTACCTTGACACCCAGGTCTTCAATTTTAGAGCGCAGTATCTGGCCGCCCAGATCATCAATCTGTACCGCCATCAGACGTGGCGCAAACTCTACCACATGGGTTTCCAGATTCAGATCTCGCAGGGCTTTTGCTGCTTCCAGCCCTAGCAAGCCGCCACCAATCACCACGCCTGTTTTTGCATTCAGGCTGGCCGCACGAATGGCATCCAGGTCTTCAATGGTGCGGTAAACAAAACAGTTCTGACGGTCGTTGCCCGGAATCGGTGGAACAAAAGCATAAGAACCGGTAGCGAGAATCAGCTTGTCAAAACTCAGCACATCACCCTGGCTGGTGGTGACGGTTTTATGGAGCTGATCAATTTCAACTGCTTTGGTATTAAGACGCAAATCAATGCCATAAGCATCGGCAAAATCACTACGACAAAGACTCAGATCTTTAACTGTCTTGCCGCTGAAATATTCAGTTAAATGTACCCGATCATAAGCCAAATGCGGCTCTTCCGCCAAAATGGTCAACTCGACGTCATCACCGGCCTGTTCAAGTACAGATTCGATGAATTTATGCCCCACCATGCCATGCCCAATCATGAGAATTTTCATATCTGCACTCCAATTATTGTTTTTTTTAAAGATGATAAAAAGCCACATATCAAGTCTAGGCATTGATATGTCTGCTGATTGAATATGTTGTAAAGACCGCGTCCCAGCACTTTGTAATGCTGGACGAAAGGTTGTAACGCTTGTGCGTTTTGTATTGCTGAACAACTGACCATGTCATTTATCCTGTGCTGAACGAAATACCAATCACACTTCTTGAGAGTGCGATTACGATCAGAACGGACATCGTTGGCCGTTGTTAGTATTGAAAGTCATCTTTGACGATTTAATAAAAGCATAAATCGTGCCAACTTTTTTAATAGAAAAATGCCTTGTTTCAGGCAGATGATCTACCTAAATGCTTCATTTTGATCAGCTATCAGCTGAAATCCCTAAAGCTGTGCACTAAATTGAACAGAAAAACGAAATTTTATGCACCAAATTAATGGCATGTTTTTTGCTTTACTCCTGCTTGAATATTCCTTAGGCCTTACTTGAAAATATTCCATGTCCAAATTACGAATTGCTCTTATTGATGATGATCTGGAGCGCGCCCAATTCATCCAGGAATCCTTACTTTCACATGATTTTCAGGTGGTGGCCTGTTTAATCCTGAATGACCTGAATATGGTACATGTTAAGGGTATTCATGCAGATGTGATCCTGCTGAATATGGATCATCCGCATCGGGATATTATTGAAAGCTGTGTCAGCCAATATGAACTTCCGACCGTGCTGTTTACCCAGAACTCCAATAAAGACACCATCAAAAGTGCGATTGATGCCGGAATCACGGCTTATATTGTCGATGGTATTGATCCCACCAAACTAGAAAGCATTCTGGAAATTTCAATTGAACAATTCCGCAAACATAAAAAGCTGCTGAATGATTTAAAAGAAACCCAGGACAAACTGATTGACCGTAAAGATATCGATAAAGCCAAAGCGTTGCTCATCCAGCTGCATGCATTAACTGAAGAGCAAGCTTTTGCTTTATTGCGTAAAAATGCCATGAGTCACCGGATTACCATTGGTGAAATGGCCAGACGCTTACTGGATGCACAGAAGCTGTTATTGGGCCAATAAGGAAAAGCATATGTCCACATTAGAAAAAACTGAACTCAATATTGGCTATATTCCTTTACTTGATTGTGTTGCCATTCTCTGGGCCGAAAAACAGGGGTATTTTGCTGAGCAAGGATTAACCATCAATTTAATCCGTGAAGCCTCCTGGTCTAGTTTGCGTGACCGTCTGGCCTATGGCTTTCTGGATGCTGCACATTGCTTGTCTGCCATGCTGCCCGCTGCTGCCCTGGGTACAGACCAGTTACAGGTGGCTTTGCAAACCCCTCTAGTACTGAGCGTGAATCAGGCTTTTATTAGCCTGCGCCAAGATCTGTGTTATGAACTCGGCATCCAGCCTGGGGATGATGAACAGAATACCTCAAAGAAACTGGTACAGGCTTTACAACAGAATCATTCCATCAATCTGGCCTATGTTTATAAATATTCGATTCACCATTACTGTTTAAAAGAATGGCTGGCGCTGACTGATCCACAACTGGCCAAGAATATCCAGCTGATGACCTCTCCACCGCCTTCCATGGTAAAAGGAATCGCAGAACAGGTATTTGATGGCTTTTGCGTGGGAGAACCCTGGAATATTCAGGCCAAACTTGAAGGCTATAGTTTTATCGTCGCGGCAAGCCAGAATGTCATTCCAAAAGTTGCCGATAAAGTCTTGGCCATGACCCAGGAATGGGCAGAACAGCATCCATTTACTGTAGAGGCAGTGGTCAAGGCAGTACAAAAAGCGCAGGATGATTTAAAGCAGCGCAGTGATTTATCAGAAGTATGGGACATGCTGGTAGACTATCAGATTATTCAGTTTGAATGTTCCGCCCAGCGGCATGTCTATGACTTTTACAAGATCAAGAATATCATCCGGAATTTTGTTGGGGAAAGTGCCGAACCGAAAGTCGATGATTTTATCTGGCTCCTGCAGCAAATGGATAAATGGGAAAATATTGAAATGACCGCAGCCAAAAAAAAACAGATTGCGCAATCCTGTATTTATCAGCAAGAAGTGACCGTTGTTTAAAATATTATCTATTCTCATAAAAAAAGACCCAGAAAAATTTTGGGTCTTTTAGATTTAACGTTTTATTTAGCTGAATGCCTGTTGTAAATCCAGTTGAACCGTACCGGGTTTGTCGGAGAGTCAATATTCTGAGAGACTATCCGACAAACCCAGTACGGTTCAGTTAGCATTAACACGTAGGTTGTCAGTGAATTGATGTTGTGTAATAGCCCAATTAAAACGGACACTTCTCAATTAAGACCTAGTCAATTGTGCTTGAACTGTGTAATCGCTTGAGATGAAGAATGACGTTCATCCTGCTTTTCAGCAGTTATAGTGATGATTGGCAGTTGAAATATTTCTAAATGTACTCCTGTTCCAGCAGCAGAGCTATGTTGTACATTCAAACCATAAATTAAATTGATCGACAATCGCATCTGCAGTAATAACAGAAATAGAGGCAGGCGCTTTTTGTAAACAATCTGTACCCAAACCCTCAGTCTTTACTGTAAAACTAAAATACGGCGTGGTTTCATTGGCTGTGATAACAATCGTATCAAGTTATTGAATGCCATTTCTGCATCAACCTAAGGTACCCAACACAGCGGTGACAGAATGAAGATTTTTAAAGGCGTGGTGAGTATATTCTGTTTGAATTTACAATTGTACATACAAAATCTTGCATTAAAAAGTAGTGATGCTTGAGGCATTTAGCTGTGCAGATTATGACAATTCGCGTTGAAGGAACCGAGTAAAAGTCTGGATAAATTGCTGTCCTTGCTCTGTAAAAAACCAATTTACATGTCCAACAATCCAATCATAATAAGCAGCATCGGCATGTTTCAGGTTTTGGGTAATCCCGACAAAATATTCAAGTTCTGAAAATGCGAAATCCAAATGCACAATTTTTAGCAGTTCTGGCAGAATACTAAAGTCTTGTTGTGAGTGTATTTCTGCACAATACGCTTGTAAAAACGCGCTTAAACCCGCTTCATCAATACTAATTTGTGACGTATGTTCTAAAGCCAGCCAATCTATAAAGTTACGCTCAATCGTTATCGCAAGGTCATACAGCGCTGAATTTCGATCCGATAAGCCAAAATCAATCACCGCTGTAATATTGGCATCGGCACTTTGCGTAGACCAAAACAAATTGGAAGCATGCAAATCATTATGCGTCCAAATTTTAGTCGCCTGCTGCAATACATGCTTAATTTTACGATGCGTCTGGAATATGCGCTCTAAAAAAACAGCATCTAAGTTTTTATCGGCAAAATAACGACTCAATTCAGGGCTATTATCAATACGTTGCTGAATAGCCGTTACAATACTTTCACTTTCTAAAAGCTGCTGATTCGAGACCAAATAACGAGTCGATCTGCCGTGTAACTCAGGAAAATCCTGCATGGCGGTATGCAGTTTCGCAAGTAAACTACCCACTTTAGCGGCATGTTCCGTATAGAAAAAAGGCGTCCACGATTGCTGATCGACATATAGATCAAAGCCTACTGCTTTTTCATAAACCTCATAAGTCCAATCACCCATCTCTAAAGCTGTCAGGCCGCAATTTGAGGCAATTAATGTCGCAACAGGAATATTTTTACTGGCTAAATGTTGCAGGAAGGCATGCTCTTGTAAAATATCTTGGGCATTGCGAAATGAATGATGGCTACGCTTAATAAAATAGGGGTGAAGATTTGTTTGACCCGTGTTAGATAAAACCTGCGTAACTTCAACCAGTACCGCAGAAGAAAATGGGCGCGGACTGCACCACAGAATCTGAACGTTACCTTGCAAACATGGATAATGCAGTTGCAGGCGGTGTAATTCTGGAACTGTAATATGGGCCCAATCTTTATTTTCCCAGTCACTGCCCATGCCATGACCTAAATCATGCGTGATTGTGGCCATTTGAGATATTCCTTAACCTAATCAGCATTGTGTAGTCGTATAATCCCTGTCATCCATCTCAAACAATCATGTTTAGATGGATGCATAGCTATTTAATTAACGGTAGACCAGCCCTGATGTTTAATGAAATCCTGCATCAAAAACTCAGGTTTAAGTTGTGCATTGATGAATTCCAACAGCAAAGATTCAACTTTTTCATTCGATAAATAAATATCTTCAACAACATGCACGCCAATCTTTAAATATGCTGCTGCGATAGAAAAATCCTAACGGAAAGGCTTGTGTTTGTATAGCTATGCAATCGTAGAGTGTGATCTATATCTAGCAATCAACCATACAGGTAGATTGAATCTTAATCACATTTTCAGCTATGCTATCAACACATCAAATTTCACTTCAAACACGCCTCGTTGCGTAGGAGTAATCTCATGTCTAAGAAGTTACCTATTTACTTCTCTGACGCTGCTTGGGCGTCATTACAAAAAATCATGGGTATGGATGGTAAGCCTAGCCCAACCTTGAATGCCATTCTAGAGCAAATAGAACTGCTGAATGAATATGAGTTTCAGCCTGTTTGCAAACGTACCGTTTTACCGCTTCCAGTTGCTGTCGAATCCATTCCTGCAGGTTTTCCTTCGCCTGCTCAAGACTATATTGATAAAAATATTGATCTGAATGAATATCTTATTTCTAATGAAAATGCGACCTTTTTAAATGTGGTACGCACTACCTCTATGGTGAATGCAGGGCTTGAATACGGCGATATTGTACTGGTAGATCGCAGTAAAGAAGCCAAACACCGCAGCATTGTGGTTGCATTAATCGACCAAAAAGACCTGACTATTAAACGCCTGATGATTACAGCCAAAATGTCCAAAAGTGAATTGGCTGAACATTTTGGTGAAGACTATGACCCTGCCACTTTGCCTGAAGCTTGGCTCAAAGCAGAAAGTCCCGACTATGACAGCATTTACCTGAAAGATGGGCAAACGTTTGAAGTCTTTGCGGTGGTGACGTGGAACTTAAAAAACTTGATGGCTTAAACCAGCACACCATAATAAAAGTCAAATAAGCAGAATATACATGAAACCTTTAAAGCAAATTTTTGCGCTGATTGACATCAATAATTGTTATGTGAGCTGTGAGCGGCTGTTTCAACCACATTTGAATCATCGTCCTGTAGTAGTGCTCTCCAATAACGATGGTTGCGTGGTATCACGTTCCGAGGAAGCCAAACAACTTGGCATTAAAATGGCTGTGCCCTTTTACCAAGTTCAAGAATTGATTCAACAACATGATGTTGCTGTCTTTTCAAGTAACTATGCACTCTATGCGGAAATGTCTAGACGTTTTAATAATACGATTCAACAATTTGTTAGTGCCAAAGACATTGAAATTTATTCAATTGATGAAACCTTTATTGAACTGAGTTCATATTCTCAGACCGACTTAAATGAATTAGCGCAAGAAATTAAAGCAACTTTATGGCAATGGCTGGCTCTCCCTGTCTGTGTCGGTATCGGTCACAGTAAAACTGAAGCCAAACTGGCCAATCATCTCGCCAAGAAAAATAGTTATTTCAATGGCGTGTGTAATTTACTCCATATGGACTTATGTAGCAAAGAAGCCTTATTTCAACACATTGATGTCGCTGAAGTCTGGGGGGTGGGCCGAAAACTTGCAAAAAAATTGCACGCTTTAAAGATTCATTCTGTATTTGATTTAGCAATTAGTGATCCTGAGCAAATGCAACGTAAATTTTCAATTTTAATGAAAAAAACCATATTTGAGCTAACAGGTACGCCGTGTATTGAACTTGAACAAACCACAGCGAGTAAACAGCAAATCATCAGCTCACGTTCTTTTGGACAACGAGTCACCGACATTCATGCACTTTCGGAAGCACTGAGCGATTATTTACAATCTGCGGTGCAAAGGCTTAGAAAAGAAAAAAGTTTATGTTCCTGTATGATTATTTTTGCGCAATCCAGTCGTTTTGATCAGCGCCAAGCTTTTTACAATCAATCGGTGACTATTGCCTTTAATGAACCAACAGATTCTGCATTAATCATGAACAAAGCCATCATGAAGCATATCTCTACCCTATTTCAAGAAGGCATTGTCTTTAAAAAATGTGGTGTGATTTTAACAGGACTTGAGCCAAAGCAAGGCTATATTCCCGACCTACTTGCAGATACGCACGTCATTGAAAAACAGGAACAATTACAGCAGGTATTAGATACCGTGAAAAATAAATATGGTATGCAAAAACTTGCTATTGGCGCATGTAAATTACAAGACCGCACGTGGGCAATGCAGCGCAGCCATTTAAGCCCTAATTATTTTAGCTGGGAAGGCTTATTGGCACTTGGCGATTAGTGCTTCTTTAGTTGTGATCTGATTCGTCTTTGATTGCGCTTCTATATACTTCAGTTACATCAAGAAAGGATATTTATAAAACCGTTCATCCAAACAACCATCTTCTTGTGATGATTATTTGGATGAACATGATCTGATTTAAGCAATATCAACCTTCATTTAGTCCGACAAACTTAGCACGTGCTTTATGCAGTTTTTTGTAGCTGTCGATTAAACGTAAGTGACGATCTAAACCTTCAAGCTGCATATTGGTTTCGGTGAGACCATAGAAACGTACGTTGCCTTCAACAGAACCCATAACTGCATCCATCCGTTCATTGCCAAACATACGGCGGAAATTGACTGCATAATCGGCAATATCCATTTCATCATCTAAAATAACTTCAAGCACAACATTCATACACTGATAGAACAAGCCACGTTCTACGGTATTAGTGTTGTATTGTAAAAATGCTTCGACCAAATCTTTAGCTTCTTCAAACTGTTCTAATGCCAGATAAATCAATAGCTTTAATTCAAGGATGGTCAGTTGTCCCCAAACTGTATTGTCATCAAACTCAATACCAATCAGGGTTTTAATTTCGGTATAGTCATCCAGCTCACATACTTCCAAACGCTCAACCAAGGCTTCAAGTTGGGCGTCATCCAAACGGTGTAAATTCAAAATATCTTCACGGTAAAGCAAGGCTTTATTGGTATTATCCCAAATCAAGTCCTCCACCAAATACACTTCTGAATAATCGGGCACTAAAATTCGGCAAGCAGTTGCACCTAAGTGTTCATA
Source organism: Acinetobacter sp. SCLZS86 (assembly GCF_021560715.1). Taxonomy (NCBI): domain Bacteria; kingdom Pseudomonadati; phylum Pseudomonadota; class Gammaproteobacteria; order Moraxellales; family Moraxellaceae; genus Acinetobacter; species Acinetobacter sp. SCLZS86. The sequence continues at coordinate 1,470,198 of NZ_CP090864.1, read as the reverse complement.
TACCGCCATATAGGATTCTTTGCCCAAATCTTCCAGAATCGTAAATAAAGCCTCGGCTTCTTCGACATTACTATATTGACCATTGTTGGTGAAATCCCACTCTACAAACTCATGGTCTGCCTGCGCACTAAAGAAACGCCAAGACACTACACCACTAGAATCAATAAAGTGTTCAACGTAGTTATTTGGCTCAGTTACCGCATTTGTACTAAAGGTTGGCTGTGGTAAATCATTTAAACCTTCAAAACTACGCCCTTGCAATAACTCGGTTAAGCTGCGCTCTAAAGCAACTTTAAAGTTTGGATGCGCACCAAACGAAGCAAAAACACCGCCTGTACGTGGGTTCATTAAGGTCACACACATGACAGGGAATTGACCGCCTAAAGACGCGTCTTTCACCAATACGGGGAAGCCTTGCTCTTCTAAAGCCTGAATACCTGCCACAATACTTGGATATTTAGCCAAAACTTCTTGCGGCACATCAGGTAGGCACATTTCTTCCTGAATAATTTCGCGCTTCACTGCACGTTCAAAAATTTCAGATAAACACTGCACTTGAGCTTCTGCAAGCGTGTTGCCTGCACTCATCCCATTACTTAAATATAAATTTTCAATTAAATTTGATGGAAAATATACCGTTTCACCATCTGACCGACGTACAAATGGCAATGAACAAATACCACGCTCAGTATTACCTGAGTTGGTGTCATATAAATGTGTGCCCAGCAACTCATCTTCAGGGTCATAAATTTCTAGGCAATATTCATCTAAAATTTCTTTAGGCAATTCACCATTTGGGCCAGGCTTAAACCATTTTTCATTTGGATAATGCACAAACTCGGCATTGGCAATTTCTTCGCCCCAGAACTGATCGTTATAGAAGAAGTTGCAGTTCAAACGCTCAATGAACTCACCCAAAGCAGATGCCAACGCACTTTCTTTGGTCGCACCTTTACCATTAGTAAAACACATTGGTGATTGCGCATCACGAATATGCAGTGACCAGACATTTGGTACGATATTACGCCATGAGGCAATCTCAATTTTCATGCCCAAACCTGCCAAAATACCCGACATATTGGCAATGGTTTCTTCAAGCGGTAAATCTTTACCCTCAATAAAAGTCGCATGAGATGAAGTCAAGTTTGGCATCAGCAAAGCTTGTGCATCAGCATCAATACTTTCGACTTGCTCAATCACAAATTCAGGACCTGTTTGCACGACTTTCTTTACGGTACAACGGTCAATAGAACGTAAAATCCCCTGACGGTCTTTTTCAGAAATATCTGCAGGTAATTCCACCTGAATTTTAAAAATCTGCTTATAGCGGTTTTCAGGATCGACAATATTGTTTTGTGATAAACGGATATTGTCGGTTGGAATATCACGTGATTGGCAATAAACCTTCACGAAATATGCAGCACATAATGCAGATGACGCAAGGAAATAATCAAATGGACCTGGTGCAGAGCCATCACCTTTATAACGGATGGGCTGATCGGCGATGACAGTAAAATCGTCAAATTTAGCTTCAAGACGCAAGTTGTCTAAATAATTGACTTTAATTTCCATGTAGGCACCTATTGTATGTGCCTACTCAGACACAAAAATTATAAAATATTGATTTATAAGCCGAATCAAGAGGGAGAATTAGACTTAAAAAATAAGGTTTGAAGTCATCGCAGCTATTTAACAGCGACTCCAGAATATGCGACAACATTATAAAGTGATTTAGATGAATTGATAATGCTATAAATACAGTTTTACTGAGTTTGAGCAAAGCTGCTAATTAATATATATAAACATAATATATTTAAATATATGTTATATTATCTTCAGGTTCTAATCGGCTTGATGGTGAAACAACATGAAATATACCGAACTCACTGCTGAAATTTCGTCTAATATCAAATCCATTAAAGAACAATCTCCCGATTTACTTAAAAGTTTTAATGCCCTGTCACAAGTTGCGATGAAAGATGGCGTAATTGATGCCAAAACCAAAGAATTTATTGCACTGGCAATTGGCTTAGCACAACGCTGTGATGGTTGTATCGGTTTTCACGTCAGAACTTTGGTCAAAATGGGTATGACTTTTGAAGAATTGAATGAAATTTTAGGTATTGCTGTTTATATGGGCGGTGGCCCATCACTCATGTATGCCGCAAACGCCGTGGCAGCATTTAAAGAGTTTTCTCCATCTACAGCCGAATAACAGCATCAAATTATTTACCGAGTCGAAACTATGTTAAATATCCATAATGAATGGGATGAACGCTACAGCCAACATGACCATATTTATGGTGAACAAGCCAATGCGTTCATTCAGGACATTACGCAAAAACTGTCTATTCACGGCAAAACTTTGGGCTTGGCCGAAGGTGAAGGTCGTAACTTGTTATATTTGGCCGCTTTGGCACAAGCCAATGGGCAAGCATTTGAAGCAGATTTGTGGGACTACTCGCAAGTTGCTTTAGATAAGGCCCAAGGCTATGCACAGCAACGTGGTTTAAGTCTAAATACACGAAAGCAAGATTTAAGTCAGGTGAATTGGCCAGCGAATCAATATGACAACGTGATTTGCGTATTTGGTCACTTTAACCCTGAAACACAGCAAAAAGTGTTAAATGGCGTGCGCGAAACTTTGGTCAACGGCGGTTTATTTGTTGGTGAGCTGTATTCTACTCGTCAGCTAGAATATAAAACGGGCGGCCCACGTGCAGTAGAAATGCTGTACGATCCTATCGAGTTTTTAAGCCATTTTAAACACGATCATCTGATTCATTTCTTTGTGGCCGATGTAGAACGCTCAGAAGGCAAACTGCATCAGGGCAAATCCCACGTCATTCAATTTGCGATTCGTATTCAGAAATAAAAGACTGAATCTTTTACATCAAAAAGCTTGCTCCAATGCAATTAGAGCAAGCTTTTTTGCGCTTTAGATTTGAATATTCAGTTAGATATTTGCTCGGAAATTTTTAAAATCACTCAAACACATCTTTCATAGATTTTGGCATTCCTTGTACCGACTGTAATTCGCCCTGTTTATTTTTCCAAAGCACAACAGGTGTGGCAAAGAACTCGTATTTATCCATCAGTGCCTGATTCTGTTCTAAGGTTTTTTCTACATGTACAGGCACAGTTTTTTGCTTGATCAGCTTTTTTTGTCCGTATTGACGATGGAACGCATTAAAGGTCTGCTGTGGGTTTTTCGCCATTAATAAAGTCGCGGCCTGCCCTTTGCTTTCAGGTCGGATCACCGCCACAATAATATGTCTTAACTGAACTTTGCCAGATTCTACCCACGGACGTGCCTGCTTCCAAAAGGTATGGCAATACGGACAATTCGGGTCTGAAAACACGTAGACAATTTTTTCAGCACTGGTTTGCCCATCCTGAATCCAAGTAGCGTGTTCCAGACTTTGCCACACATCTTCAAGTACCGACTTTTTCACATAACGGTCTAAAGCATCGACGGTTAAATTATTGCCTTGTGCATCAAACAAAGTGCCTACAATATAGTATTTCTGATCATTGGAAATAAACACTGTCGCAGGACTTTGTTCAATATGCCCTGCCCAACCTGTCATTTGTGCAGGTGCTTGAATTTGTTGCACAAACTTAAAACCTTCTTTTTCAATGTGCTGTTTGAGGTTGTCCTGTGCTTGCAGCATACTCACACTACTGGCAAGACTCATACCTATCGCCAGTTTCAGCATGTTATTTTTGATGTTTGATGTCATATTGATTGTCCTTAATTTTGGCTTCACGGCGGGTTTTCTTTCAAATCGTTAAGAGCGCGTTTATGGATTCGCTTGTATTTTTTTCAGATAATGCTGCAGCATCGGCTTGGTCAATTCACCCATGTGATGATCGACCAATTCTCCTTGTGCATTAAAAAACAAAGTACTTGGCAAACCGAACATATTGAAGTGTTGTCCTAAACGAGCTGCAGGGTCTAATAACACGTGTTCAAACTGAAATCGATGTTTCTGTAAATAGGCTTGAATCTCTGCTGCAAATTCGCCTTGATTGGCAAATACAAAATTGACCTCAGGGAAATCTTGCTGTGCTTGTTGCATAACAGGCATTTCACGATGACAAACTGGACACCAAGTCGCCCAGAGATTAATCACCGTGGGCTGCCCTGAAAATTGAGCTAAATCTTGAGGTTGTTGCGCTAGGTTGTGCAATACTAGATTGGGATAGGCATGCTGCGTCTGCAAAGGTTGGATAAGACTCCAACCTACAACTTGTACTGTAATAAAGAGCGCAACTGCCCATGCCAGAACAACACGTTGAATAGCGCGATTTTTCCAGACAAACCACGCCACACCTGCCATAACTGCGGCAATCAGATGAAAGCCTTTGTCCTGAATTTTTAAAATATCAATCGGGTTGGCAAAGTACAGCTCATAATGCTGCAACACAAAAACTGCCCGCCCAACTAAAGCACCAATCCACAGCGCATTCCATAATGCATCCTGATAACCTGTCCAAGTCTGTGCATTCCATGTATAACGACGCTGAAAAAATTTACCCATTGCAAAGACGACAATCAGTCCTAGCAATAAAAACACCAATGGCCATGGAATCATCAACATGCCTAACTGCAAGACTGCGGATTGAATCATGGCGCAGCCTCTTGCAGTTGATGAATATTTTGAATCAATTGCGCTGCGTTATAAGCACCTGTTAGACGCAATTCACGTTGTTCCCGTTGTGGATCTGCCAAAAATAACAACGTTGGCGGCCCTAAAATCTGCCATTTTTTCAATAAGGCATCTTGTGAAGGATGCTGTTCGGTTAAGTCGAGTTTAATCCGCACCACATGCTTTAAAGCATCTTGCACATCGGTACGAGGAATCACATCACGCTCAATCGGCTGACACGCCACACACCAATCGGCATAGACATCAATCACAATCTTTTGATGAGCATGTGCGGCCAAAGCTGCATTCAACTCTTGTTCTGTGCGTACTTTGATCCATGGCTGTAATTGGTCTGCTTGTACCTGCGCATTGACACTGGCAATACTCTGATTGACATGCCAAATTCCACTACTGGCGATTACTGCCGCCAAAGCCAATAACGAAAAACGCTGTGGACGATGTAACACGTGGCGCAAAATTGCGATTAAATATGCAGCGAAGGCAAATAACACCACGGCAAAAGCAACATAGTACCAAGTCACAGAAAATAGCGGACGAGCAAAATACAAAGCCATTGCCAACATGATAAAACCAAAGCTAAATTTTAGCCGTTCCATCCACAAACCTGGCTTTGGCAAATATTTCGTGCCAAACACGCTGGCAATAAGTAAAGGAATTCCCATACCTAAACCGAGCAGGAACAAATATAAACCACCCAATGCTGCTTGATCCAAATGTGAGACGTACAGCAATGCTCCCGCTAAAGGCGCACTCATACATGGCCCGACAATCAGTGCAGAAATCACCCCCATAACGCCCGCACCCAATAAAGTACCGCCTTTTTGATATTGCTGAATACGATCTAAACGCTGTAACACTGCTTGTGGTAATGAGAACTGATACAGTCCAAACAGGTTTAAAGCAAAGAGCACAAACAACATAGCAAAAACTGCAATCACTACGGGATTTTGGAACCAACGCTGTACGCTATAACCAATGTGTGACGCAACAACGCCCATCAAGCCATAGACTAGCGCCATACTGACGATAAAGGTGATCGCAATTGCTGCCGCTTTATAGCCTGTGTTGCGCTGCACCAAAATGCCAGAAAGAATTGGAATCAGCGGCAATGAACACGGTAAAAAAGCCAGTAATACCCCAAAACCTAAAAAGATAAACGCATTCAGTAACAACCCTTGCCCAGACAATAAATTCAGGAAAAATTGATCATTGTTCCATTGCTGATTCAGACTCGTACTACTGGCTGTTTCCGTATTGCTTGAATTGGCTGATGCAGCGAATGTATTGTCTGTCAACGCCGTATCTGTATTTTCAATCTCTAAGGAATTTGCTAAATCAACGTTTTCTACTGGTTCAGGGGTAAGTTTAGGATCAGCTTGTGTTACAGCAACCGCATTTTCAGCAAGCTGTGCTTTGTTTTCTAGCGTTTGCTGTTCAAGTTTGAGTTCTTTTGTCGTTACAGTATTTGCAGTTGTCGTAACTTGTTTTTGTGTACTAGAACCATTGGCTTGATGCTTATCTGCATCATTTAAGTTAGTGTTTAAAGCAGCCTGATTATTCTGATTGAGTTGCTGAAGTAAATTACCTTTGCCCGCACTTAAATTATGCTGTGGCAATAAACCATCGGCATCGGTTTGAATCGTTTTACGCTGTACGGGATAACACAAACCATCTTCAGCGCAGCCTTGCCAAGTAATTTGATATTGCTGATTAGGCTTCACCTGAATCTGTGTTGTCACTTGCCCATAATGCACACGTGTCAGCCCGAAAGTCGGATCATCTTTTTCCTGCCCTGCAGGCAATTTAAAAGCAAGCGGCTTTTGAGCCTGACTGACTTTGAATTGATCGTGATATAAATAGTAATGCGGTACGACATCCCATTTCAGTTCAACCGTTTGTTCAGACAATGACGTCGCCTGAAACTTAAAAGCTTGATCGGACGCTAAAAATTCATTGGCAGCATTGACCCACACCGCACACAGACTCAACACAAAATAAGCAATGACGCGAATAAAAATCATGTATTTATACTAAAAATTAAAAAACTGACTGTATTATCGGTAAGTGTAGATTAAGAGAACATTAATAAAGATTTTTCTTTGTAAACTTGAGCATTGTAGGTGCCTAATCTAAATTTGTGGCGTGATCGAGATGTGTCATATATTGGGCTGACTGTGGTATAGGAGCAAATATGTTCGTCGTTTTGGTGGAAGATGATCCTTATATTGCCCAAAGTATTGTGGCAGCACTCGAATTTTTAAGTATTTCAGTCGAACACGTGAATAACGCGCGCGATGCCGATTACTTCATACGTCATAGTGCGGTAGATCTGTGCCTGCTCGATTTAGGTCTGCCTGACCAAGATGGTTTACAGTTACTCGAAAACTGGCGTAAAGATGCCATTCATATTCCAGTATTGGTATTAACCGCGCGGAATCATACTCAAGACTGCGTACAGGCGCTCAACTTAGGAGCAGATGACTACCTAACTAAACCTTTTGAATTAAATGAACTGATTGCCCGTGTATATGCATTAAGCCGCCGTCATCGTGGTTATTCATCGAACCAACTGCAAAGTGGTCAGTTACACATGAACCTCGATACACAAGAAGTCAGTTGGCATTCACAAAACATTCAGCTTTCACGCCGTGAATATAGCCTATTGGAAACCTTTTTACGGCATCCGAACCAAATCTTAAAAAATGAAGAACTGATAGATAAAGTGTATGGCTTTCAAGACAGTATCGAAAGCAATGCCTTAAATGTGCATATCTACCATTTACGGCATAAAATCCACCCCGATTTTATTCAAACGGTGCGTGGTGTCGGCTACATCTTTAAACCTGAGCTGCTGACATGAAAAACTACAGTCTGAAATGGCGTTTGGTATCGACCATCAGTTGTGCATTTATTTTGCTGTGGGTGATTGTCTTTGCATGGCTCTACCATGACTTGGAACAACGCTTACAAAATACGCTGGATGAACGACTTTCTACCTCAGCCCGTATGGTCGCCCGCCTGATTCAGCAACTGCCCCTAGAACAACTCACAGAAAGTTTGCATGCCGAATCAGAAAATGCCTTGCTACATAGTTTAATTGCTTGTGAAGTCTCTATTTTCCGTGCCGATGTTTCATTACCACAGCATGTGATTGCACGCACTCAAGGCGCACCGAAAAATTTAAAAAACCAACAAGTCGGTTTCAGCACATGGACAGAAAATGGACTGCAATGGCGTAGTTATGTACTGCGTGAAGGTGAAGTTCAGGTGGTGGTGGCTGAAAAAATTCAGTTACGGCAAAACCTACTTAAACAAATTTTACAGTCGGTACTGATTCCTTTACTGCTTACTTTGATTATTTGTATTTTGCTAATTTTGTGGATTATCCGTCTGGAGTTTTTACCGCTCGATCACATCACCCGCCACTTAATTCAGAAAAAACAATCTTTAGATGAAGCTTCTCGTTATTTAATTGAACTGAGATCACAAAAAATTCCTAAAGAAATTCAGCCTTTTGTCGATAACTTATTGATGCTGATTGAACGCCTACACAAAAGTCTGGAACACGAAAAAAACTTTAGTGCTTTTGCTGCGCATGAACTGCGCACGCCGTTAACGGCTATTAAAACGCATGTGCAACTGAGCCAATTGATGTTGAATCAAACCGCATCTGCCCAAGATACAGCCAAAGTCATCGACAATTTAAAACACGCAGAACGCAGCATCCAACGTTATCAACAACTTTTGGAACAACTGTTATTGCTCAGTCAAACTGAAGCAGGTATTCAAGCGGCACATAGCCATGCAGATATGCGTAGCGTATTAGAAACAGTCTTGTCGGAACTGACTGTGGAATATCCCAATCTATCAGCGAAATTACAGATTGATTGGGCGAGTTTGGTAGCACAACACATTAATATTCCAGCGCCTGCGTTGCACATGGTACTGAAAAACTTGATTCAAAATGCTTATTTGCATGCAGAGGATGCGCCAAACATTCAAATTTATATGCAAGACCTGCAATTGATCATTGCAGACCAAGGCAAAAGCCTGAATGAAGATGATTTTACCATTCTGACTCAGCGTTTTTGGCGTAAATCTGCGCATAAACAAGGCTATGGCTTAGGTCTAACTCTAGTCAAAGTATTATTAGAGCAATATGGCTACCTACTTCAATTTCAGGCTAACCAACCGCAAGGTTTAAAAGTGATTGTCAGTTTTGATGCAGCACCTTCTGCAACAGAGAAACAACAGACTGACTAAGCTTTTGCGAGCGTTATTCGCAATTCAGGCGAGATTCAAAACAAGATCACATAACTTTTGCCAATACCGAACATAGGGTTCAACTTTACAATAACGATATTTTTAAGAGGTTTTTTGAAATAAAAGGTCAATGCGTTCTAAAATTTTATCCATGATGTAAATGCTGCGGGCTATTGAGCAGAAGAACATTGGCTAGAAAAAATAGCTGAAACTTTCATCACCTTTTTTGTTCAATTCCACTTCATATTTTTAAATGAGGTAGATATCCATGCAGATCGTGCTAATGCTAGGTCTTGTGATCAACTTACAACTTAATTGAAGCGTATATAAAACCAACTGCGCCACACTCAAAATCTAATACACAGCGCAAGTACCCATGACAGCCTAAAATATAGATAAATACATCAATCAAAATATTCAACTTAAACTTATGTTTTATTTAAATAAAGTCAGATTTTTAAAATATCTTGTTGTTGCTATAAGCTTTCTATCGAATCCACTTCCGCTTGAACAATGATTATAAAACATATCAACTGATCTACTGCGGTTTATGTGGTCATCTACTTTGCATGAACTGAAAAAAATGGAGAAAGCATTTTTTATAAACGGCAATGAAATATCATGCTATAAAGAAATATGAAATTGATGTTGATTGTTTTCTGGCTTAGGCATTCCGAATCAAACGTCCTTAAGTTAGTCGCTTGCTCTGTCGTTACAGAAAACAAATGAATAGATTTGGTCAGTTGTTTTAGAATATAAATATCGGCAAAAAAAACTAAAAATGTAATTTTTTAACATTGCGAATTCCCTGCAAAGTTTTCATTATAGAGCCTCATTTTGGCACACGCTTTCTACGTCAAATTAAACAAATTACAAAAAAAATGTGGAATTTTATGCCATAATTAGCAAACTTTGCAGACATCTTGCAAAGTATTATTGCAATTATTTATTGGAGCAAGCGGAATGAGTTCGACCATTTTGGTTATTCATGGACCGAATCTAAATTTGCTAGGAAAGCGTGAACCCGAAGTTTATGGTTACCTCACTCTTGAGGATATAAATCAACAGCTCATTTCACAAGCACAAAAAGCATCAATTTCTATGGATACTTTTCAAAGTAATTGGGAAGGCGCAATTGTAGACCGAATTCATCAAGCTGCGTTAGATGGCACACAATATATCATTATTAACCCTGCTGCATTGACACATACCTCTGTTGCTGTACGTGACGCTTTGTTAGGGGTCGCTATTCCATTTATTGAAGTCCATTTGTCGAATGTGCATGCACGTGAGGCGTTTAGACATCATTCATATTTATCAGACAAAGCCGTTGGTGTAATTTGCGGTTTAGGTGCAAAAGGCTATGCCGTAGCACTCGACTTTGTTCTTGAAAAAATTCAATCTACTACACAATCTTAAACTAGGGATACTGTCCATGGATATTCGTAAAATCAAGAAACTCATCGATTTGATGATTGAATCTGACTTACAAGCGATTGAAGTTAAAGAAGGCGATCAGTCGATTGCATTAACTCGTCGAAATCCAGTAGTGGCGGCAGCAGTTCCTGCAATGCCTACACCTTCTGCAGAAGTACCATCTGCACCTAAATCTTCACCACGTGGTGCAGTTGAAACTTCTCCAATGGTTGGCGTGTTCTATGCAGCACCAAGCCCAGGTGAAGCACCATTCATTAAAGTGGGTCAAACTGTTTCTGCTGGTGAAACGCTTGGTATTATCGAAGCAATGAAAATCATGAACCCAATTGAAGCAACTCAAAGTGGGGTGATTGAAGAAATTCTAGTTAAAAATGGCGAAGTGATTCAATTTGGTCAACCACTCTTCCGTTACCGCGCTTAAGACCTCGGGGATTCACAATGTTGCAAAAAGTTTTAATTGCAAACCGTGGTGAGATTGCCCTGCGCATCACCCGAGCTTGCAAAACTTTAGGGATCAAAACCGTGGGTATCTACTCAGATGCCGATAAAGACCTGATGCACTTACGCTTTTGTGATGAAGCCGTATGTATTGGTCCGGGTGCGAGCAGCGAAAGTTACCTAAATATTCCTGCAATTATTACTGCAGCAGAAATTACAGGTGCAGATGCCATTCACCCTGGTTATGGTTTCCTTGCTGAAAATGCCGAATTTGCTGAAATTGTAGAAAGTTCGGGTTTCATTTTCATTGGTCCACGCCCTGAGCATATTCGCTTAATGGGTAACAAAGTTTCTGCAATTACTGCAATGCGTAAAGCTGGCGTACCGACTGTACCAGGTTCAGCACATGCCGTTACACCACACAATGCTTTAGCTGAAGCCAAAGAAATTGGTTTCCCGCTCATCGTAAAAGCTGCGGCGGGTGGTGGTGGTCGTGGTATGCGTATTGTAGAACGCGTAGACACCTTGCTTGAATCGGTTCAGGCGGCTCAACGTGATGCAGAAATGTGGTTTGGTGATGACACGGTCTATATGGAACGTTTCTTACAAAAGCCACGCCACGTAGAAGTGCAAGTATTGGCTGATGGTAACGGTCACGCAATTCACCTATATGACCGCGACTGTTCTTTACAACGCCGTCACCAAAAAGTACTTGAAGAAGCGCCAGCGCCTAACTTACCAGAGCAAGCGCGTGCCGATATTTTAGAAGCGTGTGTTAATGCATGTAAGTTAATGCAATACCGTGGTGCAGGTACTTTCGAATTCTTATTTGAAGATGATGAATACTTCTTTATTGAAATGAATACACGTGTTCAAGTTGAGCACCCTGTAACTGAAATGGTGACAGGTATTGATATCATTGAACAACAATTGCGTATTGCTGCAGGTCTAGGTTTAGACATTGAGCAAGATCAGGTTGAAATTCGTGGTCACGCAATCGAATGTCGTATTAACGCAGAAGACCCAATCACTTTCTTACCTTCACCGGGTAAAATTGAACACTTCTATGCCCCAGGTGGTGCAGGTGTTCGTGTAGATTCACACATCTACCAAGGTTATAGCATTCCGCCGTATTACGACTCAATGATTGCTAAACTGATTGTGCATGGTAAAGATCGTGAAACCAGTATTGCGCGCATGCGTCAAGCCTTGGATGAAACCATCTTAACAGGAATTAAAACCAATATTCCTTTGCACAAAGACTTGATTCTGCAAGATAAAAACTTCTGCAAACAAGTGATGGATATTCACTATCTTGAAAAGCATTTGCTGAAGCAACTTGCTGGCAATGAAGAAGAAAAAGCATAAGCAATTTAAGTTTGCTCATGTTTAAAATGAAGAGCTGATGATTCAACATCAGCTCTTTTTTATTGCTAAAGATAAAAGCTAAACCATTAATCTATGCAGATCAGTACGAATAAAAATCAATACTCCAAATGTAGTATTGGCTTAAAAATTGATTCAAAAAATCGGGATCATTTTAGATCATTGAGTACTACAAACTGCGCGACAAGATTAATCTAGAAACTCCGTCATTAATGCCAATACTTCTGCGGTTTTTTCAGCATGTAACCAATGCCCTGCATGCGCGACAGTTTCAACTTTCGCATGCGGGAACTGTGCTTGAATGGCAGCATAATGCTCAGGCTTCTCAATATAAGGCGAATTACCACCACGAATAAATAAAGTATCGACATCACTATGCACAGTCTGCCATGACAAAATTTCTGCATAATGTTCATGTAACGCATTTAAGTTAAATAGCCATTGCCCTTTGCTAAATGACTTCATTAAAAATTGCACGACCATTTCTTCATGAAGATGCTCACGCATAATTTCCATCGCCGCTTGGCGGCCTTCAACTTGTGCATCTTGCACAGCAAACAAAGCGGTAAAAATTTGATCGTGACGATTTTCAGGATAAGCAAAAGGACAAATGTCCAATAAAACCAATTGTTGTAAACGCTCTGCTGCTAGAGGTGCTAAAGTCATTGCAACCTTGCCCCCCATTGAATGCCCAACTACAGAAAAATGTTCAATATTCAAACTATTCAGCGTTTCTAAAACATCGTGTGCCATTACTGCATAATTCATGTCATCACGGTGTGCAGACTTACCATGATTGCGTACATCTAATTGAATTACGGTACGCTGTTCTTGAAATGCACGTGCGAGCATGCCTAAATTACTCAAACTACCAAATAAACCATGAATAAAAACCAAAGGTGGCAACGTAGATTCAGGCTGATTTTGCGTGATTTGATAATTTAACAACATAAAATAAACTCTAAACTTGAATACAAATGATTGATCTATTTAATGAGTTTTGAGTTTATAAATCAAATTTTATATGTGCTTTTTATAGTGAAACCTATAATATTGCTTAGGCTATTTGTATAAACCTAAGCAATAACATACAAGATGAGCTTTTCTTAAAATTTTATTTAAAGTAATTCAAAGGCAACTTCAAATAACGAATGCCGTTGGCCTCAGGTTGTGGAAACTTACCTGCATCCATATTGATTTGAATAGATGGCAAAATCAATTTAGGCATCGTTAAAGTGGCATCACGCTGGGTTCGCATCTCAATGAATTCAGCTTTGCTTACCCCTGTATGAATGTGAATATTCTGCTCTTTTTGAGTTTTGAGCAGTGTTTCATGTTCATATTGTTCACGTGATTCTGGTAAATAGTCATGGCATAAAAACACACGCGTTTCTTCAGGCAATGCATATAGTGTTTGCACAGAATCAAACAATTGCCCTGCACTGCCTTTCGGGAAATCACAACGTGCCGTACCATAATCAGGCATAAACAAAGTATCACCTACAAATACAGCATCACCGATCACATAGCTTAAACAAGCAGGCGTATGTCCTGGTGTAGGGATGTTATAGGCTTGTAATTCACCAATTGTAAAAGCTTCATGATCGTCAAACAGATAATCAAACGATTGATGTGAATTGAAATATTTAATATCCAAGTTATAGATGGCACTAAATGTTTCTTGCACAATCGAGATTTTATGGCTCATGGCAATTTTACCACCCAACTGCTCTTTTAAATATTGAGAAGCTGTCAGGTGATCGGCATGCACATGCGTTTCTAAAATCCATTCAACCGTTAATTCATTTTTTTGGATGTAAGCAATGATTTCATCGGCATGAATTGTTGAAGTAGTCGCAGATGCAGGGTCATAATCCAACACGCTGTCAATAATGGCACATTGACGCGTTACAGGATCACTTACCACATAACTGAATGTATTAGTATTTTCATCAAAAAAATGCTGAATATCTGCGTGCATCTTATGCTCCTGCAACCTTACGATGAATGAGAATCCCCACCAACATTGCAACAATGAAATAGATTGCTTGATAATAACCTAAACCAATCAAGGTTAGACTTGGCGCTGGACAAATTCCTGCAACGCCCCAACCGATACCAAAAATAAAACTACCTGTGATCAGTTTAGAGTCAATTTGAGTTTGTTTAGGCAAATCAATTGGTTCATTTAAAATGGTTTTTGGTTCAGCTTGGCGCATAATTCTTTGGAATGGAATAAAGGCAACCGCAATTGCACCCATCATAACAAATGCCAGACTTGCATCCCATGTACCGAAAAGATCGAGGAAGTTTAAAACTTTTTCAGGATTCGACATACCAGAAAGAATCAATCCAACTGAAAAAATACCACCAAAAATAAAGGCTAAGAAATTTTTCATTTAGAATGCTCCTGTGATATGGCGGATAACATAAACGGTAATAAAGCCAGCTAACATAAAGGTAGCTGTTGCTGCAATGGAGCGCTTAGATAAACGACTCATGCCACAAATACCATGTCCACTGGTACAACCCGAACCCAAACGAGTACCGAAACCAACCAACAATCCCGCCACAATCATCATCAATGGGCTTGCATTCAATTCAACTTTAGGTAGAGCCACAATGCCGTAGAAAAAAGGCACAATGAAAATACCTAACACAAACCACAATGCAGGCGTTTTGAACAGCGTTTGCGGATTTAATACTTGAGCCAGTAAACCACTAATGCCTGCAATACGACCATGAACATATAAATAGCCCACGACTGCAAGACCAAGCAATCCACCACCGATTAATGCCAGCAGATAATCATGCATTTTGAACACCCAAAACAATATATGTTTTTATAATATATTATTGTAATTATTATTCAACTATTCTCTTGTAAGTTTTGTAAACTTCATCTGACTATTCGTCTATGTTTGCGATGTGAGAGAGATTTCGCAAGTTTTTGGCTGATATTAAGTCATAAGGCAGAAAATTTAGTCATTCTAAATGACTGCCTCATAACGTAATAAAGATATATCAAAATAGACAGCAACGACAAAAGTTGAGGGCATTAGACTCATTTGTGAGCAAGCGCAATAAGTTCTTTTTTATGCCGACGAATTACACGTTTAGCAGCATCTAACATAATGCGATTGGTAGTCTCATCATCACCAAAGTCAATAGGTTTAGCTGGACACATTGGACGAGCTTTTCGATCTTCGATTGTGTAGTCTTTAAGACGCTTACCCATACTGCACCTCTCAGAATTTCTTAACTTTCACTAATATAACATAAAATTTAGTTTGTTAAAAAATCATCAATACGAGTTTTTAATTACCCTATTTATTGCTTAAAGATAACTTTTTTTGTTATTAAATGGTCGCTTGGAACAAGAATCACTGAGATGAAACGAATAGGAATAGTTGCTACATTCATACAAGAACAAGCATCTGTGTGCTTTGGACTCAAAACAATATAAAGTTCAACATATCATGCATCTACGATATCGACAAAACTGGCATTTAAAACTTTTGCCAAATCGCTTGGCGCTAAACCAATATCCAATCCACGCTTCCCTCCACTCACATACATAGTTGTAAGCTGTTGAGCGGATGCATCAATCACCGTTTTCAGTTGTTTCTTCTGCCCGATTGGACTTATGCCCCCAACCAAATAACCTGTCAAACGTTCAGCATCTTTAGGATCAGCCATGTGTACTTTTTTACACAGAAAAGCAGCCGCAACTTTTTTTAGATTTAATTGGTGATGGACAGGTAATATCGCGACAAAATAATGTTTATCATCACGGACCAATAATGTTTTAAATACTTCTTTGACATCTAAGCCTAACTTTTCCGCAGCTTCCAAACCAAAACTTTTAGCATTATGATCATGTTCATATTCATGTATAGAAAATTGAATTTTCTTGGCTTTTAAAAGTTTAGCTGCTGGTGTCATTGAAAAAATACTGAAAAAAACGATGCTCAAATTATACACTTGATTAAGATTAAAAGTGAATTTGCTTAGGCCATTTTTAAATATAAAAGTAACTATCGAAAAAATAGCCTAAAATAATTAACTTGGTTTACGTGAATTCTCGACCAACACGTTGGCTAAGCGCTGTGCATGCGCAATCACGCGATCCAACCAACGCTGCGCTGCTAACAATTCTAAACCTGTCGCAGCATTGAGTTGATTCACAGCAGTATACTGCAACACTTTTTCACGGTTTTCGGCACGTTGATCTTCTGTCCATTTTTTCAAATTAGACAGTTCAGTATGTAGACTTAGTACGTGTTTATACACATCAAAATCATCCACTTCTTTTAAATGTTCATCGAGAATTTGCACAAAATCTAAACCAACTTGGTAAATTGCGGGTTGGGTGCGTATTTCTTTAGCCAACGTAATATTTTCCAAATCACTTCGTAAAACACGTAAATAAACCATCAAACGAAGCATCGCCATTAAACGCTGTTGATCGGCTTCATTTTCTGAAATCGACATTTCTTCCAAATAGCGTTGGACTTGAATGAGTACTTCATCTAGCTGTAATAAACGTACTTTTGAAGGTAATCTTCCCTCTTGGATAGCCAGTTTTAGCATCACCAAAACGTCATACAAACTATGGTAAATCACCTTTGATGCAGCATGAATAGCCAAGGCGGGCACAGATAAACTCGCTTGATCGAGATAACATAAAACCGATTGAGTTTGATCTGGGATAATTTTCATAATCAGTTTTTCGAACTGACGGATAAAAGGCAAAATAATCAAAGTACCAGAAATACTGAATGCTGTATGGAATGCAGCAACAATCACCACATTGTCCCAGGTTACCATAAGACGTTGATTCTGTGTTAGCTCAAGAAATAGCGGTTTTAAAATAATAAAAGCAAAAATGGCTGAAATGATATTAAAAAACACATGAACCGCTGCAGTACGTTTGGCATTCGCAGTTGAACCAATCGCAGCAATAATTGCTGTTGCTACCGTACCAACATTCTGTCCAATCACTAAACCTAAGGCTTGTTGCAAATCAATCGCACCACTTGCCAATGCTGCTAAGGTCGCGGTAATTGCAGCACTTGAAGATTGCAACAGAATAGTCATGATAATACCGACCAAAACCAAACTGAGTTGCGCAATCAGAGATCGACTTGAAAATACTGATAAATCGACACGTTCTGCAAAACCTGACATGGCAACTTGCAACATATCAATACCAAGAAAAATCAGGCTAAAACCTGCCAGTGTCATCCCAAATAATGCAACTCGCCCCTGACTAAATAATTTGAGCATTGCACCCAAACCCAGCAAAGGTAATGCAAAACTGGTGATGGAAAATTTAACACCTAAAAATGCCACCATCCAACCCGTACTGGTTGTGCCAATATTCGCGCCAATAATGACACCAATTGCCTGAGCAAAAGTAAGAATCCCCGCACTAACAAAACCAATCGTGGCTAAAGTTGTTGCCATAGAAGACTGTACAATTAAAGTTAAACCGATGCCTGAAAGCACAGCTTTAATGGGTGAACCTGTGAACTTAGACAACCAAATACGCAAGGTTTCCCCTGCCATATCTTTTAAGCTGTCCGTCATCATGGTCATACCAATCAAAAATAGGCCAATACCACCACATAATTGTACAAAGACTTCTAACACACTTACTCCCTGTGCAATAAGCAATTTTCAAAGTGCTAAAAAGCAGATATTGTACGTACTTTTATCTTAGAATTGCAGTTTATTTCTTCTTTTCCAAAAGTTTATATAAAATAAAAAACTTGTCATCAATTTGACACATTATTAAACCTAAGGATAGATCCGACACCATTGGTTTATCCAATCATTCGATAAAACAAAACGAAACCTCTGTATTATGCTGACACGATACAATTCAAATCTGTGAATGGCTTGACTAGGTCAATCGCTCACCTCAAAATCAGTATATATACTCACATACGCCAAAATGACAGATATAGTTTTAATATGATTTTTAATGCCTTTAGAAAATATCCATCTATTAAAATATTCAGTATTGGTTTTACTGTTTTAACGCTAGCAGCTTGCTCTCCACTAGGAGGTGGTTCTCTTGCAAAACGCTCAGCTAAACTTTCTACAGGGATTCAAAAGGCCTACGCTGTGCATCCTGATACAGCAAATCGTGTAGCACCAATCATTGTACAAAGTGCCGAACAACATAATGTTGACCCTCTGCTTGTTGCTGCAGTTATTAGACAAGAATCTAACTATCATGGCTATGCTGTTTCACCTTCAGGCGCAGTTGGGTTTACACAAATTATTCCACGTTATTGGCAGCAGACTTGTCCTGGCGATTTATTCCACGAACATACCAATATCAACTGTGGTACATATATTTTAAATCATTATAAAAATCAGTCTGGTAAATGGCCTAAAGCTTTAGCCTATTACAATGTGGGACCTACAGGCTACAATAATAATAGAAAAATGAAAAAACAAGGTAAACGCTATGCGAAACAAGTCAAACAGCACCAAAAAAAATTAAAAGATGCACTTTAATGTTGACTTACTAGCTTAATAAAGTAGCCAATACCCGTTGAGTTAAAACCATCCACAGATGGTTTTATTTTCCTTTCTTTTTCTACTTTTCTTCTTAATATTTTCTTTCCCATATAAAAAACACCCTCAACGCTAGTTGAGGGTGTTTTGAATAATGAGCTGGCGATGACTTACTCTCACATGGGTAACCCCACACTACCATCAGCGCGAAGAGGTTTCACTTCTGAGTTCGGGAAGGGATCAGGTGGTTCACTCTTGCTATGGTCGCCAGCACAACTGTTTACGGAGACTTGCATTGGTCTTACTCACGACTGTGATGCACTGCGTTTTCCGAATCTGTAACAGATTGGGCTGTATTGGGTCTGAATTTTATTGTTTAGCGTTAACTAAATCAAGATCAGTCTGAATTGACTGATTGGATTTGAATCGATTGAGCATACAACGCCAACTGTTTGGGTGTTGTATAGTCAAGCCTCACGAGCAATTAGTATTGGTCAGCTTCACATATCGCTATGCTTCCACATCCAACCTATCAACGTCGTAGTCTTCAACGGCTCTTTAGGAGGCATAAAGCCTCGGGGAAATCTTATCTTGAGGTAGGCTTCCCGCTTAGATGCTTTCAGCGGTTATCCCTTCCGAACATAGCTACCCGGCGATGCGACTGGCGTCACAACCGGTACACCAGAGGTTCGTCCACTCTGGTCCTCTCGTACTAGGAGCAGATCCTCTCAAATTTCCAGCGCCCACGGTAGATAGGGACCGAACTGTCTCACGACGTTCTAAACCCAGCTCGCGTACCTCTTTAAATGGCGAACAGCCATACCCTTGGGACCTGCTTCAGCCCCAGGATGAGATGAGCCGACATCGAGGTGCCAAACACCGCCGTCGATATGAACTCTTGGGCGGTATCAGCCTGTTATCCCCAGAGTACCTTTTATCCGTTGAGCGATGGCCCTTCCATACAGAACCACCGGATCACTAAGACCTACTTTCGTACCTGCTCGACTTGTGGGTCTCGCAGTTAAGCGCGCTTTTGCCTTTATACTCTACGCGTGATTTCCGACCACGCTGAGCGCACCTTCGTACTCCTCCGTTACTCTTTAGGAGGAGACCGCCCCAGTCAAACTACCCACCAGACATGGTCCTCGTCCCGGATAACGGGACAGAGTTAGAACCTCAACATTACCAGGGTGGTATTTCAAGGACGGCTCCACTCGGACTAGCGTCCAAGTTTCAAAGCCTCCCACCTATCCTACACAAGTAAGGTCAAAGTTCAATGTCAAGCTGCAGTAAAGGTTCACGGGGTCTTTCCGTCTAGCCGCGGGTACACCGCATCTTCACGGCGAATTCGATTTCACTGAGCCTCTGCTGGAGACAGCGCCGCCATCATTATGCCATTCGTGCAGGTCGGAACTTACCCGACAAGGAATTTCGCTACCTTAGGACCGTTATAGTTACGGCCGCCGTTTACTGGGGCTTCGATCAAGAGCTTCGCTTACGCTAACCCCATCAATTAACCTTCCAGCACCGGGCAGGCATCACACCCTATACGTCCACTTTCGTGTTTGCAGAGTGCTATGTTTTTAATAAACAGTTGCAGCGGCCTGGTTTCTGAGGCTGTCGACAGCTCAAGGAGCGAGTCCTATCACCATCAACAGCGTACCTTCTCCCGAAGTTACGGTACCATTTTGCCTAGTTCCTTCAGCAGAGTTCTCTCAAGCGCTTTGGTCTACTCGACCTGACCACCTGTGTCGGTTTCGGGTACGATTCCAGTGTAACTGAAGCTTAGAGACTTTTCCTGGAAGCAGGGTATCAGCCACTTCACTGTACAAGTACAGCTTGCTATCAGATCTCAGCATAGAGCACCCCGGATTTGCCTAAGATGCATGCCTACTTCCTTTCACCTGGACAACCAACGCCAGGCTGACTTAACCTTCTCCGTCCTCTCATCGCATTACACTGAAGTATTGGAATATTAACCAATTTCCCATCGACTACGCCTCTCGGCCTCGCCTTAGGGGTCGACTCACCCAGCCCCGATTAACGTTGGACTGGAACCCTTGGTCTTTCAGCGAACGGGTTTTTCACCCGTTTTGTCGTTACTCACGTCAGCATTCGCACTTCTGATACCTCCAGCAGACTTCTCAATCCACCTTCTTCGGCTTACAGAACGCTCCCCTACCACGCATAATAAATTATGCATCCGCAGCTTCGGCACATAGTTTTAGCCCCGTTACATCTTCCGCGCAGGCCGACTCGACTAGTGAGCTATTACGCTTTCTTTAAAGGGTGGCTGCTTCTAAGCCAACCTCCTAGCTGTCTATGCCTTCCCACATCGTTTCCCACTTAACTATGATTTTGGGGCCTTAGCTGGCGGTCTGGATTGTTTTCCTCTTGACTACGGACGTTAGCACCCGCAGTCTGTCTCCCGGATAGTACTCATTGGTATTCGGAGTTTGCATCGGTTTGGTAAGTCGGGATGACCCCCTAGCCGAAACAGTGCTCTACCCCCAATGGTATTCGTCCGAGGCGCTACCTAAATAGCTTTCGGGGAGAACCAGCTATCACCGAGTTTGATTAGCCTTTCACCCCTATCCACAAGTCATCCCCTGGCTTTTCAACGACAGTGGGTTCGGTCCTCCAGTTAGTGTTACCCAACCTTCAACCTGCTCATGGATAGATCACCCGGTTTCGGGTCTATACCCAGCAACTAGACGCCCTATTAAGACTCGATTTCTCTACGGCTCCCCTATTCGGTTAACCTCGCTACTGAATATAAGTCGCTGACCCATTATACAAAAGGTACGCAGTCACCAAACAAGTTGGCTCCCACTGCTTGTATGCATGCGGTTTCAGGATCTATTTCACTCCCCTCACAGGGGTTCTTTTCGCCTTTCCCTCACGGTACTGGTTCACTATCGGTCAGTCAGGAGTATTTAGCCTTGGAGGATGGTCCCCCCATATTCAGACAAGGTTTCACGTGCCTCGCCCTACTCGTCATCATTATGTGTGCCTTTTCGTGTACAGGACTATCACCCACTATGGTTGCACTTCCCAGAGCATTCCACTAAAACACACATAACTTAATGGGCTTTTCCCCTTTCGCTCGCCGCTACTGAGGGAATCTCAATTGATTTCTTTTCCTACGGGTACTGAGATGTTTCACTTCCCCGCGTTCGCTTCGTATGACTATGTATTCATCATACGATACCTACCTTAAGGTAGGTGGGTTTCCCCATTCAGAAATCTCCGGATCAAAGGATATTTGCCGCCTCCCCGGAGCTTTTCGCAGGCTATCACGTCTTTCTTCGCCTCTGACTGCCAAGGCATCCACCACATGCACTTAATTACTTGACTATACAACCCCAAACAGTCGTTAACCCCTACAAGTAGGATTAAGACAATTAAATAAATCAATGATCTATTTAATCTACAGTTCAAAGTCTTGTGCACTTAAGCACTGTACAGCTTCAATCTAAATTCATATACCAAAACGCTTGATTCAGTTAATTTGCTAGTTCTCATTTCAATTCGTAATTAAACCGTAACACCGAAGCATTATTGTCAATCTTGAATTAAATGAGTTGAACAATTTATTTCAGACTCAATTTTTGCCAATCTGTTAATGAATTAATGCATCCTCGTCGGACTGCACTAAATACTGTGATATTTAAATCACAGAACTTAATAAGCTTATACTTACTAAATTCTGTAATCTATGGTGGAGACTAGGAGAGTCGAACTCCTGACCTCCTGCGTGCAAAGCAGGCGCTCTACCAACTAAGCTAAGTCCCCAGCTTATCATCTGTGATTCGATGTATCGTAGACTGTGTTAAGGCGAATGCTTAACTCGAGCATAGCTCTCGTCTTGCGCTCGGGCGAAACATGTTTCGCTGACCCTCGCTCATGGTGGGTCTGACAAGACTTGAACTTGTGACCCCACGCTTATCAAGCGTGTGCTCTAACCAACTGAGCTACAGACCCTCAGATACATCAATGAAGAACAACTTGTTGTGGATTCTTACCAATCGTCAATCTTTCGTTAAGGAGGTGATCCAGCCGCAGGTTCCCCTACGGCTACCTTGTTACGACTTCACCCCAGTCATCGGCCACACCGTGGTAAGCGTCCTCCTTGCGGTTAGACTACCTACTTCTGGTGCAACAAACTCCCATGGTGTGACGGGCGGTGTGTACAAGGCCCGGGAACGTATTCACCGCGGCATTCTGATCCGCGATTACTAGCGATTCCGACTTCACGCAGTCGAGTTGCAGACTGCGATCCGGACTACGATCGGCTTTTTGAGATTAGCATCCTCTCGCGAGGTAGCAACCCTTTGTACCGACCATTGTAGCACGTGTGTAGCCCTGGCCGTAAGGGCCATGATGACTTGACGTCGTCCCCGCCTTCCTCCAGTTTGTCACTGGCAGTATCCTTAAAGTTCCCATCCGAAATGCTGGCAAGTAAGGAAAAGGGTTGCGCTCGTTGCGGGACTTAACCCAACATCTCACGACACGAGCTGACGACAGCCATGCAGCACCTGTATGTAGATTCCCGAAGGCACCAATCCATCTCTGGAAAGTCTCTACTATGTCAAGGCCAGGTAAGGTTCTTCGCGTTGCATCGAATTAAACCACATGCTCCACCGCTTGTGCGGGCCCCCGTCAATTCATTTGAGTTTTAGTCTTGCGACCGTACTCCCCAGGCGGTCTACTTATCGCGTTAGCTGCGCCACTAAAGGATCAAATCCCCCAACGGCTAGTAGACATCGTTTACGGCATGGACTACCAGGGTATCTAATCCTGTTTGCTCCCCATGCTTTCGCACCTCAGTGTCAGTATTAGGCCAGATGGCTGCCTTCGCCATCGGTATTCCTCCAGATCTCTACGCATTTCACCGCTACACCTGGAATTCTACCATCCTCTCCCATACTCTAGCTAACCAGTATCGAATGCAATTCCCAAGTTAAGCTCGGGGATTTCACATTTGACTTAATTAACCACCTACGCGCGCTTTACGCCCAGTAAATCCGATTAACGCTCGCACCCTCTGTATTACCGCGGCTGCTGGCACAGAGTTAGCCGGTGCTTATTCTGCGAGTAACGTCCACTTATCCCAGGTATTAACCAAGAGAGCCTCCTCCTCGCTTAAAGTGCTTTACAACCAAAAGGCCTTCTTCACACACGCGGCATGGCTGGATCAGGGTTCCCCCCATTGTCCAATATTCCCCACTGCTGCCTCCCGTAGGAGTCTGGGCCGTGTCTCAGTCCCAGTGTGGCGGATCATCCTCTCAGACCCGCTACAGATCGTCGCCTTGGTAGGCCTTTACCCCACCAACTAGCTAATCCGACTTAGGCTCATCTATTAGCGCAAGGTCATAAAGAGCCCCTGCTTTCTCCCGTAGGACGTATGCGGTATTAGCATCCCTTTCGGAATGTTGTCCCCCACTAATAGGCAGATTCCTAAGCTTTACTCACCCGTCCGCCGCTAGCTCAGTTACCGAAGCAACCTCGCCCGCTCGACTTGCATGTGTTAAGCCTGCCGCCAGCGTTCAATCTGAGCCATGATCAAACTCTTCAGTTAAAATCATTTTGAAGTTTTAATCTAAACTTCCAAATCTGGCTCATCAATTTTCTGACTTAAATTTCGCTCAAATAAACTTCGAGTAATTTAAACCAATCAATCAATGAAAATATTTTCGATCAATCAATCAGTAAAAATCCACACAAGTTGTTCTTCATAATCTCTTAATGATTTCCTGTTATTTCGTCAATAACAGCACCAACTCATTCAACACTGCGTTGGTGTGCTGCGTATTCTATACAGTTTTTGAATAGACGCAATATATTTTTTAGTTTTTTTTCAAAAAAGGCATCATCCGCCCAAGTTTTAGATGCATTTGATACTTTTATCACACTTTTCTTATGATTTGTCTTTTTTTCGCACGTTGCTAAATTGGTTTTTAAATAAATCCTTTTAAGGCGATAACAAAAAACAACCAGCTCAATTGAACTGGTTGCAAATCAACATTAATTGGCTTGTTCTGCAAGCCATGACATGAATTTTTGTCGCTCTGCTTTACTGGCTTGTTGCCACAATTGAATCAATTGTTGCTCTTTGCCCTGTGTTTGTTTTGCTGTAGGCAATGTGACTGGGGTAGTTTTCTCAGATGGCAATACTGCTGCCGCGGTATACACTGCCGCTGGCTGATTGACCGCAGCACTATTTTGAGTGGTATCTACAGTTTTATTAAGCCAACTACCACCTAACCAACCAGTTGAACTTGCTTTGGCACCTGTTTGTTGTACTAACAATTGATTCTTTTGATTATATAAGCCAACGCTAGGTTGATCTTTAAATTCTTTTGCAGCATCGAAATCTTTAGGTGGATTTACCAAAGCAAGTCGATAGTTTTCACCATCTTGAAGAATTGGAGTTTTGAGCGTAATAACACCCGATTTTAAAATATCGTGCGCACCATTATGATGTTCAAAATATTGTTGATACCGCAAGTTAATGACATTTTCACCCGCATTGACTTTCACTTGTTGTGCAGAACTGAATAAACCTGAACGAATTTCTTGATCATTTACAGCGAGTAACTTAATTTCTTCTGGTACTGCAATGGTTACTGCTGAAAATGCTGAACTACAAGCCATCAATGCAATACTTGCTACGCCTAATTTAAATGCCATATTTCACTCTGTATCATTTATTAAAGTTTGATTGCACTATGCAATGTATAAATGACAGTTTTATGACAATTAATGGGTTCAGGCATTTTCACATGAATAAGTAAGTTGTAAGACACATCACTACCCCCAGAAACAAAAAAGTAGGATGAATCATCACCCTACTTTTTAGTTTGTGCAGTAAGTATTGCTAGAGCTTAGTTAAAGCTTTTGAAACGTTCTGCATCATCCATAAATTTTTTTTCACCCGCAGGTGCTTCAATTGAACCAAACACCAATTGAGCACGCAGTTTCCAATTTGCTGGAATGTCATAAGTTTGAGCAACTTCTTCATCTACGATTGGGTTGTAGTGCTGTAATGATGCACCTACATTGATCTCTGACAACGCTGTCCACACTGCGAATTGCGCAATCCCTGTTGAATGCTCTGACCATACTGGGAAGTTGTCTGCATATAGCGGGAATTGTTCTTGTAGACCTTTTACAACATCCTGATCTTCGAAAAATAATGCTGTCCCAAAACCTGCACTAAAGCTGTTAATTTTTGCTTCTGTGTTTTCAAATGCGTCTGCAGGAACTATTTTACGTAAAGTTTCTAAAACGATATTCCAGAATTGCGTATGCGAAGCACCGTATAAAGTCACAACACGTGATGTTTGCGAGTTAAATGAAGATGGGCTTAAGCGAACCGCTTGTTTAATTGTACTTTCAATAGTTGCCTGATCTACAGGAACGTTTTTACCAAGTGCGTAGATTGAACGACGTTTTTCTAATTGATTCAAAAAAGACATTTTTGATTCCTCTGCAGTATTTTGTATAAATTAATTGATACAGCGATATTAAGCTTTTTATTCAGCATAAACATTACATAAAATACGACAGTGTGTTTTATGTATAGAACGATTATAGTTTTATAAAGTGACAAATGAATGTGACTGCATCTATATACCTCTAATTCTACAGATACAGCCTTTTGCAACATAAATATGCTGCGGTTCGCTCTTTGTGGCGCATAATAAGAAGCTGATTTGACCAATCTTAATCAAATGCTGTCATTTAGGCATAAACTTTAAATTGATTTTGATAGTGTGCATGACTCCGCTCGGTTGCTTCTTCTTCAATTGATCCAAAAACAAGTTGTGAGCGTAATAGCCATGTATCTGGAATATCAAAATGCTCTGCCACAGCGCGGTCCATGCTTGGATGATAATGTTGTAAAGATGCACCCACACCTGAATCTGACAGTGCTGTCCACACCACAAATTGCGCCATGCCTGAAGTTTGCTCCGACCAAATTGGAAATTCTGCAGCATGAAATGGAATTTTCTTTTGCAATTGACGAATCACTTGTTGATCTTCATAGAACAATACCGTGCCAAAAGCTGCTGCACATTGTTCGATTTTCATTTTAGTACCTGCTAAAACCTGTTTGGGTACAAATTGGCGTTGCACGTCCTGCACTAAATTCCAAAATTTTTTATGTGATTCAGAAAATAAAATAACTACGCGCGTACTTTGAGAATGATGTGCCGATGGACAGGTACGCACAGCTTCCTGAATCAGCTCGGCCCTATACGTTTGGCTAAAATGGATGCGTTTAACTAAAGCATAAATACTACGGCGCTTTTTCAATTGATCGATGAAAGTCAGTTCATGTGCATCATGGCTCGGCTTTTTCTTAAGCTTAAAGTCTTTCGTGATATCTGCTGTAAGCACATGACCAATTTTATTTAACAGTGTCATTTTAACTTCCCCAAAAAATCAATCAAAATCAATCTAATATTTTTTCTTATTCTATCTAGACGGATGTGCTTTTATTCACATTCGTATTTTTAGCTGCTGCTTTATAAAACACTCAAACCCGCTAAAAACAACAAACTCCGCATTTTGCGGAGTTTGTATCAAACTTACAGCATTTTTACATTTTAGCTTTAAACTTATTTTAAAACTTATTTCTCAGTTTCAAACAGTGCCGCAACAAATGCTTTGGCCGAGAATGGACGTAAATCATCAATTTTTTCGCCCACACCAATAAAGCGAATTGGCACATGGGTACGGCTTGCAATGTTAAATAACACGCCACCTTTTGCAGTACCGTCCAGTTTGGTGATGGTGATACCTGTTAAGCCAACAGCCTCATCAAACATTTCAACTTGATTAATCGCATTTTGACCTGTGCCTGCATCTACCACCAACATTACTTCATGCGGTGCGGTCGCATCAATTTTTTGCATTACACGCTTAACTTTAGTCAATTCTTGCATCAGGTTGCTTTTGTTATGCAACCGTCCTGCAGTATCTGCAATTAACACATCAATGCCTTTGGCACGCGCACTTTCAAAAGCATCGAAAATAACAGAAGCACTGTCTGCACCGTGACCTTGTGCAACAACGGCAACGTCGTTACGCTCACCCCAGATTTGCAATTGTTCAGTCGCTGCGGCACGGAAAGTATCCCCTGCGGCCAACATGACTTTTTTTCCTTCGCCTTGTAAGCGTTTCGCCAACTTGCCAATGGTTGTGGTTTTACCTACACCATTCACACCCACGACTAAAATCACATAAGGGGTTTTATTGGCATCAATATGTAAAGGTTTTACCCGTGGCGCAAGCAAAGCCACCAATTCTTCTTGCAAAGCTTTATATAAAGAATGCGAATAAATTAAGTCACCACGCGCTGTACGCTCGGTCAAATTGGCAATAATGGTTTTCGTTGCATCTACACCAATATCTGCAACCAACAGTTGTTCTTCGACTTCTTCTAATAATTCATCATCAATTTCTTTACCGCCAATCAGAATATTCACCATGCCATCGGCAAAGTTTTTACGGGTTTTGGTTAACCCTTCTTTCATGCGACTAAAGAAACCACTTTTCGAAGGTGCTTCCGTGTCTGATGATGTTTCTGCGGCAGGTTCAGACGTTTCTGCTTGTTGTAGAGGTGTTGTTTCAACAATCGGAACATTTACCGCTGGCAAATTCGGTAATGTGACATCATCATCTCCGATATCAGCATCAATCAAAAATTTATTTTGCCCATTAGATTGCTGTTGCATGCCGAATCCTTGAAAAGCATTGCGTTAAAAAATCGGATTCTAACATAAACCAATTGCTTTTACCTCGTATTCCAATCACATAGCTGCATACAAAAAATACCTAAAGCAATCCTTGCCTTTCCGCTTTAATTTTTGAAAGATAAGCCGATAACGATTGATCTCCACTTGCTTATGTTCCAATTTTCGATGAAGTCTGTTTGTGCGTTGGTTTGGGGTTTAACAGCTTCAATTTGCCATGCAGAAGTTTTAACTGCGAATAACACTTTTGAAACCACACTCAACAATGGTTTAAAAGTCATTATTCGTGAAGACCATCGTTCTCCTATGGTGATGACACAAATTTGGTACAAAGTAGGCAGTAGCGATGAGTCGGGAAATACACTTGGGATTTCACACGTACTTGAACACATGATGTTTAAAGGTACAGCCAAAGTACCGAATGATGAATTTACCCGTTTAAGTCGTATTTATGGTGGCAATGTCAATGCAGCGACCTTTATCAATTACACCAATTATTATCAGCTCTATCCCAAAACTTATTTCCCACTGGCTTTAGAGTTGGAAGCCGACAGAATGAGTAATTTGTTGCTTCGCCAACAAGATTTTGAGCCTGAAATTAAGGTGGTGATGGAAGAACGGCGGCAACGTACAGATGATAATCCGCGAGCTTTGGCTTTTGAACGCTTTAAATGGATTGCCTACCCAACCAGCCATTATCGCCAACCCATTATTGGTCACATGAAAAACTTGCAAAGCATTCAGCTGCAAGAAGTACAGGCGTGGTACAAAAAATGGTATCGCCCCAATAATGCTATTTTAGTGATTGTGGGCGATGTAGATCATCAAGCCGCATTGTTGCAAGCCCAAAAGTATTTTGGAGATATTCCGAAAGCACCTACGCCACCGCGTAATGATGTGTTGGAGTTTGAACAATTAGGTTATCGACACATGGAATTGTCTGCGGCTATACAAGTTCCTAATTTATATATGGCTTGGAATGTCGGCTCATTAGCAACAGCGAAAAGTCCTCAAGATGCCTTTGCGCTCACCATCATCAAACAACTATTAGACAGTGGAATTACTTCACGTTTAGAACAGCGCTTGGTCAGAAATAATAAGATGCTTAGCTCCGTCAGTGTCAGTTATGATCCGTATCAACGTGGGGACAGTTTGTTTAGTATTTCGGCATTGCCTGCAGCAGGTGTAACGTTAAGCGAAGCACAAGCCGCAATTCAAAACGAAGTGGATACACTAAAACAGGATTTGGTCAATTCAAATGAAATTGAGCGCGTAGTGACTCAATTTGTGGCCAATTGGATTTATAGTCAGGATGATTTGGCTGGACAAGCCCGAACTATTGGCAATTTAGAAGTCAATGGATTTAGTCACCGTTTAATTGATGTTTTACCACAACACTTCCAAGCCATTACTGCCCAAGATCTGCAACGTGTTGCGCAAAATTACTTTAATAAAGACAGACTCAGCACCTTGTATTTATTACCTCAAAGCGCAACACCTTAAACTGTGATTTCCATGAAAAAACATCTATTCAGCACGCTTATTTTGAGCACGAGTTTTGGCCTATGTTCTGCTAGCTTTGCGATGGAAACTGCCACCACAGCAGCGCTTGATTTTGCCGAAACGGACGTAAGTACGCCTTTGCAATCTCTGAGCTTGCTGCACAGTTTAAATGCTGTAAATGAATTGGGCGATGTTCGCGCTCCACAGGTGCATGAATTAAAAAATCATCGACACGTACGCACTTTATTTGTCGAAAATCCTGCTTTGCCAATGGTTGATATTCAACTGACTTTTAATGCAGGTTCTGCCCGCGATGCAGAAATTGAAAAAGGTTTATTTGGCGTTGCCAATATGGCAGCGCAACTGATTGATGAAGGCACCAAGCGTTATAAGACAGAGGAAATTGCAGCAGCCTTTGAAACCACAGGCGCACGTTTTAGTGCCACGGCGTACCGCGATATGTTTGTGGTACGGCTAAGAACACTCTCTGATCCGCAGAAAATGCAAACTGCCGTCAAAATGATGTTGGAAATACTAAAACATGCAACTTTTGAGCGCTCCAATATCCAGCGTGTGCAAAGCAATACACAAATCGGACAAAAACAACTGCAAGAAAATCCAAGCCGTTTAATGAATATTCGCTTATATCGCGCAATTTACGGACAACATGCCTATGCAGAACCCATTACAGGCACCAATGGCAGTATCAAACGGATTCAACCAACGCACTTACAACAATTTAGAGATCAGTTTCTGGTCGCGCAAAATATGAATATTGCCATTACAGGCAAATTAACCTTAAAAGAAGCAGAAAAACTTGCCAACACTATAAGCACACATATTGTCCAAGGTACTGCAGCAACAGCTTTGCCACGGCCTACACCTGCAACACGGTTCAACATCCAGCATATTCCTTATCGCTCACAACAAGCGCATGTGAGTATTGCGCAACTTGCGACCACACGAGATGATCCTGATTATTTGGCTTTGGAAATTGCCAATAAAATGCTAGGTGGCAGCAGTTTCAATTCTATTTTGATGAAAGAATTACGAGTAAAACGTGGCTACACTTACGGTGTTAGCAGTTCGTTTCGGTTTACCCAAGCAGCGGGTTTATTTAGCTTAGGCTATTCTACGCGCCAAGATCAGTTACTCGATAGTATTCAGGTCGCTCACCAAAGCTTAATTCAATTTGTGCAACAGCCCATCAATTTGGAGCAATTAAAAGAAACCAAAGCAGGTTTAATTCGTGCTTTTCCTAATCAATACAGCAGTAATGCCAGTATTAATGCCCAGCTTGGACACATAGGCTTTTATCGGCTACCTGCAAATTATTTAAGTGATTATGTAGAGCGCGTGGAAAAAATAACCGCAGAAGATGTGCAACGTGCGATTCGCAAACATTTGCATCCTGATCGTTTAACTTTGGTGATTGTGAGCGAACATTTAGATAAAGCGGCATTGGAAAAAATGCTACAGAACAATTTACTTGCGCCAATATCTTTAACACCGACACCGCGCAATATGAATAACACGCCAATAGAAAAAATTACTCTTGCACCAAGGCAGGAAGTTGTTGAGCCCGATCTTGCTCCATTTGATGTGCCTGCATTAATTTTAAATAATGCACATAACGAATTGGACGTTGATTGAGTAAACGCACGGCCATGTCTTGGGTATTGGCATACATAGATTGTTGCGACAAACGCTCAACATTTTGAAATTGTTGCACCCCAACTGGGCGATAAAGCGCAACACTTGCTAATGTTAAAATAATAAAAATGATACTCAGCACAACAATATTATAAATTTGCTCGAGTTTCAGTTGAGAAATAAATTGAATCGTTTTTTGAATTGCGTTGTGCATGACCTACCTCTAATCGCCTTAGTGTAGGATGCCCTTGTGAGTTGTACAAGTTAAACAGCTCAATTTTTACTGTATCGTCACGGTAAAAATTGAGCCTTTTTCTACAAATTCTACAAAGCATTCAGCTTTAGCCAATGGTGCCACGAATTACAGCAAAGTATAAAACCAATGCAATGACTGCAAGCACCAAGAAAATAGCAAATATACTGACACCGCCCTCTGCTTCGGCAGGATGCAGTTCGTCTTCATCTGCGATACGGAGTAATTCACCATCATAATTACGGTAAAATTCTATACGATCGCTTCGCTCTAAAGTCTTAGCAAAATCAGCCACGCGTTTACGTTGCGCCAGACAGTATTCACCTAAATGAACATCTCGACGGAAAATTGCCTCATCTAGTTTTTTACGGTGATGATGTGCCAACTCAATAATTTGAGAAGTCAATGGAGGTACATCAAAAGCACATCCGTCTACGGATCTTGTCATGTTGTTCTCCTTTTTTATCATGCTTAGAGCTTTAGTTTAATCAAAATTAAACTTGTTCAATGTTTAATCATGTAAACTTGAAATATACTAATCTACCCCGATAATTATTTGACAATTCAATCAAATTGTAATATTAGTTTAACAATATAGTGTTAAATTGATATGAAGCCTAAAAGGTAGGCTTAAATAAGTAATCATAATTACAATAAGGAGTTTTATATGATTCAAACAATCTCTCACCATGACTTAGAGCATGTTTATGCAAATGCAGTGAACACGATTCATTCACAAATGAACTTCCAAGATGCGGTAAAACAACTCGAAGAAGCTGCACGCGCAGGACATGGTAAAGCAGCAATGTTCTTAGCAGAATTGTATTATCAAGGTTTCCGTGTAGAACGTGATTCATTGAAAGCGCAATACTGGCAAAACATGGCTACCATGCAAGCATAATAAAACGTCACTTAGGTGGCGTTTTTTTTGACCCTTAATTTAGAGACTTAAACCATAAATACATATTTATTTACGATTTTAAGCAAAGCTTAAACGGTATATTCATCAATTCTTTTTACAATATAGCCAAATTTTACAACCTTGCTTGATTATGAATCAGATTAACCAACTCCAACCTTTACCAAAGGATTTCCTGCTTAAAGTTACACTATTAAAATCAATGATGTACTGCGGTGTACTTTGGGGTTTATTCCATCAAGGTTGGGCAATGAGTTCAGATCACGATGATTATATTTTCCCTTTTTGGTTAAATGCGGTACAGGCGCATAAATATGCAGCTAAACACTGGCCACAATACATTCCTCGTAAAATTTCCGCGCAGGATTTCGAGACTTCTTTATTACCAACGCTCACTCGTTTAAATGTCACTCCAACCTTATATGGTTCGTCAAGTCAAAAAATTAAACTGACCACTTCACAAATGAAACATTTCTTTTTTAATGAATCTACGTTAAATATTGCTTAAATAATAACGGAATAGCATTGACGTAAAAATTAACAATCGTGACGCTAAAGTATTTGCAATTTTAACATTTCACGTTACTTTAAAAGTCAAACAATAA
This sequence comes from Acinetobacter sp. SCLZS86, assembly GCF_021560715.1. Lineage (NCBI taxonomy): Bacteria > Pseudomonadati > Pseudomonadota > Gammaproteobacteria > Moraxellales > Moraxellaceae > Acinetobacter > Acinetobacter sp. SCLZS86. The sequence continues at coordinate 1,436,773 of NZ_CP090864.1, read as the reverse complement.
ACAACAATCAGGACACAGAATATGACCAAGGTAATTCACGTTTTACAAGATAAAGTACATCACGAAATTTACACAATTCGTCCAGAAGCAACGGTTTTAGAAGCTATTAGTTTAATGGCTGACAAAGGCATTGGTGCATTGGTGGTTACCAATCAAAATAATCATGTGGTTGGTATTCTGTCTGAGCGTGATTACACCCGTAAAGTTGTTTTAATGGAACGAACATCTAAAAGTACAACAGTCAGTGAAATTATGACTGCTAAAGTACTGACCGTGACCAAAAACACCAGTGTGAAAGAATGCTTGAACTTAATTACAGACCATCATTTACGACACTTGCCTGTACTTGAAGATGAACAATTGGTTGGTTTGGTGTCGATTGGTGACTTGGTGAAGGCGACTATGGATGATCAGCGCAAATTGATCGAGCAATTACAACAATATATCGCAAGCTAAGACACTGTTTTATAAAACCTGCCAAATATAAAGTAAAGATAAAAAACCGCCTAAACTTACACGTTTAGGCGGTTTTATCATATTCAGTAAAATTAGTTCAAACCTAATTTTTCTGCTACATAGTCTGCATCTTTATCACCACGACCTGAAAGATTGACCACAATTTTCACGTCTCTTGCCATTTTTGGTGCTTCACGCAAGGCCCACGCTACCGCATGTGAGCTTTCCAAAGCAGGTACAATCCCCTCTACGCGTGACAAGGTCATAAAGGCATCTAAACACTCTTGGTCTGTTGCTGTTGAATATTCCACGCGACCAATATCTTTTAAAAAGCTATGTTGTGGCCCCACACCCGGATAATCCAAACCCGAAGCAATTGAATGAACTGGCAATGGCTCACCCTGTTCATCTTCAAGCACATAACACGCCATGCCGTGTAACTGACCAGGTTTACCCAAAGTTAAGGTTGCAGAGTGTTGATCTGTATCTAAACCATGTCCTGCAGGTTCTATACCCACAAGCTTAACTTCAGGATCATTTAAGAAGGCAGTAAATGCACCCACTGCGTTTGAACCACCACCCACACATGCCACGATATAATCTGGATTTACCCCAAAGCGTTCTTGGCTTTGCATTTTAATTTCATCGCCAATAATTGCTTGAAAATCACGTACCATTTTTGGAAATGGATGTGGGCCAACCACTGAACCAATTGCATAAATATAGTTTTTCGGGTCTTTTAAATATTCTTCAAATGCGCTGTCTACGGCATCCTTTAAAGTCGCTGTGCCACGTGTGACGGATATCAGCTTAGCACCTAAAATTTTCATTTTCACAACATTTGGATGTTCTTTTTCAATATCGACCTGTCCCATGTGAATTTCACACGGAATGCCCACCAACGCACATGCCGTTGCCAACGCGACACCATGCTGCCCTGCACCTGTTTCCGCAATCACTTTAGTTTTACCCATATATTTGGCGAGCAATGCTTCACCTATACAGTGATTGATTTTATGTGCACCCGTATGATTTAAATCTTCACGTTTCAAATAAATTTGTGCACCCCCCAACTGCTCAGATAAACGTTTTGCATGAAACAAAGGACTCGGACGTCCTACATAATTGGCAAATAAATCCTTTAATTCATTTTGAAATTCTGCTGTATGACGAATTTTTTCATAAGCAAGGTTAATTTCATCCATGGCTGCTTTTAAATGCGGTGGAATAAACTGCCCGCCATATTGTCCGAAAAAACCTTCTTCATTCGGTAATGCGATGCCATTGATTTGATGTTCCATCTCGATCCCCTCAAATTGAAATTCACGTTGCTTATCGTATTGCTATTTCATCAATATGCACGCAATAACTGATATAGATAAAAAATTAATGGAAAAAATGGCGCTTATCGCGCCAAATATTTCGTCATATCTTCAATGCCTTTTAAAGTCATTGGGTACATATGATTTTCAAAAATTTGTCGAATTAATCCAATGGTATGTGTGTAATGCCAATAGCCTTCTTGTTCAGGATTCAGCCATGCGGTTTTTTCAAAATGCTGACGCAGACGTTGTAGCCAAACTTGCCCCGCTTCATCATTCATATATTCCACCGAACCACCAATCGAATTCAGCTCATAAGGTGCCATACTCGCATCACCAACCACAATTACTCGATAGTCGCGTCCATAGGTATTAAATAAATCCCATGTATTCATGCGGGTACTGCTACGGCGTAAATTGTCTTTCCAAACATAGTCGTATAAACAGTTGTGGAAATAAAAATATTCGAGGGTTTTAAACTCAGTTTTGGCCGCACTAAACAGTTTTTCACATTGGACGATGTGCGCATCCATCGAACCACCCACGTCAAACAACATCAACACTTTGACGCGATTACGACGTTCTGGCACCAATTGCACATCTAAAATACCCTGTTTGGCAGTTTCGCGGATAGTGCCATCAATATCTAGTTCTTCGGCTGCGCCTTGACGGGCAAATTTACGCAAACGACGCAGTGCCAATTGCATTTGTCGCGTACCTAAAATCTGTTCATCGTCTAAATTCCGATACTGACGCTGCTCCCAGACTTTCACAGCAGAACGCTTACGTCCGGGCCCACCAATACGCACACCTTCGGGATGATCCCCAAAAGCACCAAACGGTGATGTGCCACCCGTACCAATCATACGGTTGCCGCCCTGATGTTTTTTATGCTGTTCACGCAAACGTTCTTCCAGCATTTTCATCAATTCTTCTAATGAACCTGCTTTTTTGAGCTCTTCACGCTGTTCTGGCGTAAGATGCTTTTCAAGCAACTCTAAATCAAACCAATCTTTGGGCAATTGATGGACTTGGTTCAGTAAATCATCTAAATCAAATGTAGAAATGCCATCAAAATAGTCTTTCATGGCACGGTCAAACTTGTCAAAAAAACGCTCATCTTTAACCATGACAGTTTTAACTAATTGATAGAATTCATCTTGGTCTGCAAAAACCAAACCCGATGCCACTGCCTGATTTAAGTCGATCAATTCACGTGTGGTGACAGGTACACCGTAGCGTCGCAAGGTATAAAACAAGCGCACAAACATGGCGTTGTCCTCCCTTAACGGCGCGACATAAAGGCTAAACGCTCAAGCAATTGCACATCTTGTTCATTTTTGATTAATGCGCCGTATAAAGGCGGAATAGCTTTGCTTTTATCACTATGACGCAAAATATCTTCAGGCATGTCATCTGCCATCAATAGGCTTAACCAATCAATGAGTTCAGACGTAGATGGTGGTTTTTTTAAGCCGGGAACTTGGCGTAATTTAAAGAAAACTTGTAAAGCTTCTGAAACCAATGTGCTTGAAATATTAGGGAAATGCACATCGATAATATCGCGCATGGTCGCTTCATCTGGGAAATCAATATAATGGAAGAAACAGCGACGTAAAAAAGCGTCTGGCAGTTCTTTTTCATTATTAGAAGTGATGATCACGATTGGACGTTGTGTTGCGGTAATGGTTTCGCCTGTTTCATAAACATAAAACGACATTTTATCAAGTTCATGCAACAGGTCATTTGGGAATTCAATATCTGCCTTGTCAATCTCATCAATCAACAACACACAGCGCTCTGAGCTAGTAAATGCTTCCCACAATTTTCCAGGTTTAATATAGTTTTTAATGTCATACACACGGTCATCGCCCAATTGGCTGTCACGCAAACGCGACACTGCATCATATTCGTATAAACCTTGCTGCGCTTTGGTAGTCGATTTAATGTGCCATGTAATCAGTTTCAAATCCAGACTTTGAGCCACCTGCTCAGCCAATAAGGTTTTACCAGTACCCGGCTCACCTTTCACCAAAAGTGGTTTTTGCAAAGCACGTGCGGCTTTCACCGCAAGTTTTAAACTATCAGTCGCAATGTACTGATCTGTACCTGAAAATTGTTGCGTATCAACAGACATGATTTTACCTTAATATTTTTAGTTACAGTGGTGAGGTGTTTTTGTTGGCTGTATAAGTGCTTTGTTTTAAACGGTATTTTGACCAGAAATAGCCGACCAACAAGCCGAGACCGGTCACAAATAAAATGGCAGATAAATTAGACCAAACCAATGGCATTTCTTTGGTTAAAACACCAAAAAGAAGTCCAAAGATGGCTGGGGCAAGTGCTGCATTGCTGCCTTCGGATACTGTAGGGGTAAGTAAAATTGCAAACAGCACAATCCAAGTTATGCCACCTAATGGATTTGGCAAACGCTTGGCAATTTCATACCAACACCACAAAATAATGGCACTGCCAAGCAAGTAAATAGCAATCGCAATTGCAGTTTCAGGAATTGATGCCAACGCAGTCATAACACTATTCATTTCTCAACTCCTGAACAAAGGTTATGCACCGTGTAAACCTTCTGGTTCCACAGCGTTTGGATTAATTAAACCTTCTGGCGGTACTTGAATAAAGAAACCACGTGTTTGAATAGAATCCATAACATGTAAAACATTCACACGTGCCAACTTGCGGCTTTCAGATAATTCCAAATCCATCACAAATGTCGCACGACCAAATGCGCTGCGCATTGCTTCGGGTAAGGCATCTAGTGGATTAAACTCTTCAGTTTGCTCTGGACGGGCGATGTATAAATACATCTCATCTTTTTTGCTCGACTTATAAATTGAACAGTGCATAAACAACAAAACTCTAAAAACTCAGGCAAAGGATACAACAAAAAAAACCGAGATACATTAACCATTATTAACGCATTGGTCTAAGTTTGTATGGATGGCCATAGTTAATGACAGATTCACCACCATTAACTAGGGTTTAATTCAGAAAGTCTTTATTCAGCCACTTTCATTTGACCAGACAAATAGCGCTCGTCGGTATGCAACACGTCAATTAATGGCTTAGTCAGCAATTCATAACGCCAACCTAACAAATAGTTTGGTAAATCTTGCTCATCGTTATGAAAAACCACATGTTGATAAAGTGCATTCAGCCATTTTTTTCGCAATAAAACTTCTTTTGGAATTTGAGTTTCCTGTACTGCACGCTGAATGACCTGTTCTACATTTTCACCCACTTCTTTTGAAGAATGGCGAATTGGGCGCGCCATACGCAATGGCCATTGTGATTGATCAGGCAGATATTTAATTAAATCTAAAATGGTTTTGCCATGTTCACGCACAATATGCGGGCGTAAATCTTTAATGTTGCTGAGCTGGAATTGATTTTTAGGATTTTTTTCAACTAAATCCAACATGGTAGAATTGCGCAGAATAAAACTACGTGGTTGGTTTAAGGCTTTCACCATTTGCTCACGCCAAACAGCTAACTGTTGTAATTGCATGAGTTGACGGCGTGAATGACGATAATTGCCCACATCCTGATACAACAACTCTAAAGGTGTTTCTTCACCAATTTCCTGAGTTAAATTGCGGCAATCTTCTTGTGCAAAATCCAGTAAATAATTTTGTTTTAAGTCGGTTTGTACCTTATCTGCCAATTGCATTAGATACAGCACATCATTGGCAGCATAATTTAACTGCTCATCGGACAAAGGACGTGCAAGCCAGTCTGAGCGGGTTTGCCCTTTATCAATATCGACATTGAGCATGGTTTTTAAAGCATTTTGATAGCTGACTTGTAAACCATGTCCTAAAAATGACATCCCTACTTGGGTATCAAACACGTTATTCAAGTTTTTTTTCTGCGCATAATGATAAATCAAATCAATATCTTCGCCGCAGGCATGAAAAATATTTTGCTGCGCCTGAAACAATTTTTCCCAAAATGCACTTAAATTTAAAGAAGTCCCATCTAACAAATAAACCTGATCATTAATATTAATCTGGAATACGCCTAATTTTGGCCATAAAGTATCAACCTTAATAAATTCGGTGTCTAAACCGTAAATGCTGTTTTGGCTCATTAATGCCAAGACATTTTCAAAGTCTTTTTGTTGATGAATAAATTGGAACATAGTGAGCAGGTAAAACAGGATTCGCTAAGGCTTCATTTTAAACATTAAATAGTATTTAGCTATAAAAATATGTCCAGTATTTTCATTGTTTATCTTATTTGGGATGTCGATACCATTAAAAGTTAAATTTTTATCGTTTTTTTATCTTAATTTGATTTTTATTGCCTTTGAATGCAGGTCATACTTTGTATGAATGCGTGATCAGATGGCCATCAACATAATGCTTACATAAATCATAGGAAATAAGCACCTAAATGCTTATTTCATTCGCATCCGATTATGTACCGCCTGACTTAAAGTATGACTATCGACATATTCAAGTTCGCCCCCTTGAGGCACACCTTGTGCAATACGAGTCATCTGTACAGGCAAATGTTTGGTCGCTTCGACCAAATAGTGTGCTGTCGCCTGACCTTCTACAGTCGCATTGGTCGCCAAAATGACTTCAGTAATGTTGCCATCGCTTAAACGCTGAACCAAATACGGAATACCAATTTCGTCAGGCCCAATGCCATCTAAAGGTGATAAGTGCCCACCTAAAACATGGTATTTACCACGGAAACTTCCACTTTGCTCAATTGCCATGACATCGGCTGGAGATTCTACCACGCAAAGCAAGTGTGGATCACGGTCATGTGAGGCGCAAATATTGCAGACTTCATCTTCGGTTAATGAATGACAAATTGAACATTCGTGAATATAACTCGTGGCTTCGTTCAAAGCATGAGCCAAACCGACTGCACCTTCTCTATTTTTCATGATTAGGTGCAATGCCATGCGTTGAGCCGATTTTGGCCCAACACTTGGCAAAATGCGTAGCGCTTGTACCAGTTGATCAAAACGATCACTAAACATACGCCGTTCCTTAGAATAAACCTGCCAAGCCCGGTGGCAAGCCCATACCTGAATTCGCAGACTTCATTTTTTCTTCAGAAATCTCTTCGGCTTGACGAGCGGCATCATTCATTGCAGCGGCAATCAAATCTTCAATCATGTCTGCATCGTCTTGCAATAATTCAGGATTAATTTCAATGCGTTTTACCACATTACGGCAAGTCATGGTCACTTTCACTAAACCACCACCCGCTTCTGCATGCACTTCAGTTTGCGCAAGTTCTTCTTTGGCTTTTTTAATGTTGTTTTCCACTTCTTTTTGCATACGCTGCGCTTGCTGCATCAACATATTAATGTTCATAAAAAATCTCCGAACAATTGATCTATTTAGTTTTAAATGAGGTCTAAACCGCGCTCGATGTCGCGAATAATATCATCAATATCTTCCAAGCCAACAGAAACACGAATTAAACCTTCACTGATGCCTGCTGCTTGTTTGGCTTCTGCGGTCATTCTGCCATGAGATGTTGTTGCAGGATGGGTAATGGTTGACTTTACATCCCCTAAGTTACTGGTGATAGACAGGAAGCGCGTGTTGTCAATCACGGTCCACGCGCCTTGACGCTCACCTTTCACCACAAACGATACAACACCACCAAAGCCAGACTGTTGCTTTTTCGCCAACTCGTGCCCTGTGTGATGCGGCAAGCCTGCATAATACACTTTTTCAACTTTTGGATGTGCATCTAGCCACTCGGCAAGTTTTTGTGCACTGGCGCAATGTGCTTTCATCCGCAGGCTTAAAGTTTCTAAGCCTTTTAAGAAAATCCATGCGTTAAATGGACTTAATGAGTTACCCAAAGTACGAATCACACCGTTGATTTCTTCAACCAATTTGTTCTTACCTACCACAGCGCCGCCTAAAGCACGTCCCTGCCCATCAATATATTTGGTCGATGAGTAGATAATCAGGTCTGCACCAAATTTAATCGGTTGTTGTAAAACTGGAGTGCAGAAAGTGTTATCGACTGCAAATAATGCATTATTTGCATGGGCAATATCGGCAATAGCTTGTAAATCGCCCACTTGTGCCAATGGATTCGATGGCGTTTCAATAAATAACAAACGTGTGTTAGGACGAATGGCTTGTTTCCAGCTATCTAAATCTTCCAAATCAACAAAAGTGACATCGACACCAAACTTCATCACATATTTTTCAAACAGTGAAATGATCGAGCCAAATACAGCGCGTGAACAGACCACATGATCACCCGCTTTAAGATAAGCCAAAGTAATGGCATGAACAGCCGCCATACCCGAACTGGTCGCAACTGCACGTTCCGCACCGTCTAATACTGCTAAGCGTTTTTCAAAAGCCTGTACGGTTGGGTTGGTATAACGTGAGTAGGTGTTGCCTTCAATTTCACCAGAGAATTTTGCAGCTGCATCGGCAGCATTTTCACAAACAAATGATGAAGTCAGAAAAATCGGCTCACTGTGTTCGCCTTCAATTGTACGGTTGTGTCCGGTACGAATTGCCAAAGTATCTAGTTGATATTCAATGTCGTCGTGTTGACTCATCTTTACTGCTCAGCCCTAAACTTAGTCCTAAGACCTGTTTGTTGAATAATTGCCAACATTTTGAGCGTCAAGCGCATTTAAGGTCAAGGTAAAATGTATAAATATCGCTTAGACTTCATTCAAATTGGCGCCACGTGTGATGGAACACTTTATGAATCAGCTACAACGTAAATTTAATCCGCACCGAAAAAAGCTTAAAAACCTCAGCACTCGCTTATTTAAAAGCCGTGATTTGATCTTATCTCAGACCACGCCATACGACATCGTGGCACGTTATAAATATGCGCAGATTCGCTATTACGCTTCGCCAGATAAGCAATATAAAGAGCCACTAGTTTTTATTGCGCCCTTAGCTATTACCATGTCAATTTATGATTTATACCCTTATCGCTCATTAGTGAAACATTTTCAGCATAGCGGTTTTGATGTGTATTTGGTTGATTGGGGACAATTAACCTATCAACATTGTGATTTAAATTTTTTGGCTTTTATTAAGGATGCAATCCCCAATTGTATTCGACTCATTTTACAACACGCCAAAGTCGAACAAATTTCACTGCATGGTTGGAGTATGGCGGGTGTTTTTGCCATGCTTTATACCGCAGACCAACAAACAACTCATATTAAAAACTTGATGGTTTTGGGTAGTCCTGTAGATAGTTATGCTTCTGGGCGGATTGGTAAACTCTTTCAATCGACCAATAAGCTGATTTCTAAATACCCTAAATTACAACATGCCTTTTATTCAGGAAAAATTCCCAAGCATTTTATTCATACACCAGGTTTAATCAATGCGATTGGTTTTAAGATTTTGGACCCTAGAGCATGGCTTGAAAGCAATAAACAGATGCTCTCGAATCTGCACGACTTACAAACCTTGCATGAAAATGCCACTTTAGCCAATTTTTTAAATAATATGATTGATTATCCTGGTGGGATTAATCAAGACATGATGTTAAATGTGTGGCTGCAAAATCCGCTCAAACAAGGTCATATTCAACTTAAACAACATCAGATAGATCTTAAAAATATTAATTGTTCACTTTTGGTTGGTGCAGGTGATAGCGATCAAATTGTCACAGCCGAAGCTGCTCAACCTTTATGTGAATTGACAAGTAGTAGCGATGTCACGTTTACTCTCATTCCAGGTGGACATTTGGGTTTAATGTCCAGTCAAAAAAGTGCTAATGAATTCTGGCCTAAACTGACCACATGGTTAGAACAACGATCCAGCAAAATCGCATAAAGAGAGCAATAACATGATTCAATCAGTTGCATTTATTGGCTTAGGCGCAATGGGCTACCGCATGGCAGCGCATTTACCCAAACATTTTGATACGGTCTATGTCTGGAATCGTAACTTTGCCAAAGCCGAGCAACATGCTGCTGAGTACGGCACACAAGCAGTTGAATTGGCTCAAGCGGTTCAGGCAGATATTATTTTTTCTTGCTTGCCCACCAGTACCGAAGTTGAAAACCTGATTGCACAAGTTCAGCTAAAAGCAGGTGCAGTGTGGGTCGATTGCACCAGTGGCGTACCCGAAAGTGCAAAAAAAATGGTACAAAAACTTGAGTCGCAACAGGTCGACTTTTTAGATGCACCGGTGAGTGGGCAAACCATTGGTGCAGAAAATGCCACATTAACGGTTATGATTGGTGGTAAAGCTGCTGCTTTTGAAAAAGCCCTACCTGCAATTCAGGCTTTTGGTAAAGTGATTCAGCATGTGGGTGAACCTGGTGCTGGCTTTGCCGTAAAAGCGGTGAATAATATGTTAATGGCTGTGAGTTTATGTGCTGCAGCTGAAGGTTTTACCGCCTTAAAAGCACATGGCGTAAACTTAAATCAGGCCTTGCAATGTATTAATGCTTCGAGCGGCAAAAGTGCAGTAACGGAAATGATTTTGCCCCAGCGAGTACTGAATCGTGCTTTTCCAAATACTTTTGCTTTACCCTTACTAGCTAAAGATACAGGCATTGCATTAGATTTAGTACGTGAAGCAGCTTTGCCTGCACCTGTACTGGCTTTAACCCAAAGCCTAATTCAAGCAGCAAATTTAAACTCAGAAAAAGACAGTGATTTTTCCACTGTCGTGAAAATGTATGAATTATGGAGTAAGATTACCCTAGAGTAAGATCTCGCCATTGAATATACAGCTATAATCCCAATAATGTGTATTAAGTGGCTAGTCACATCATCATTAAATAGAGGAAACTCTTATGAACAAGTTTAGCATTGCCGTATTTGCAAGCCTTGCAACTTTAATCGGGGCAAGTTCAACTGCTTTTGCATCTGAACAAGAATGTCAAAAACTTAAAAATGACCATGATGTGATTTACGCATCAAAAGGCTTCTGTTTTAAAGATCCTGAAGCTAAAGCCCGTTTTGGTAATGACAACTGCTATACAACAAAGCCAAAGTTCTCTGAAAAAGAACAACAACGTCTTGACACAATCAAAGCACGTCAAAAAGAACTGAACTGTAAATAATCGTTCTGAAAAAAATAGCATAGGCTGAATTTAAGGAATCATAATGGCTTACGATGATCAAAATATTTTTGCAAGAATTCTACGTGGCGAACTTCCTGCGATTAAAGTGTATGAAGATGACCAAGTGCTTGCGTTTATGGACATCATGCCGCAAGCTGATGGTCACACTCTCGTGATTCCTAAGACACCTGCAGTCACCTTATTAGACCTACCTGCCGAAGCTGCAGCATATACCATCCAAATTGTGCAAAAAATTGCGAAAGCTATGCAGCAAGCTCTGGGTGTCGATGGTATCGTGTTAATGCAATTGTCAGGTACAAGTGCAGGTCAAACTGTCCCTCACGTGCATTTTCATTTAATTCCAACCTCGGTTCATCAACTTGGGAAACATGCTGCACAAATGGGCGATCAAGAAAAAATTAAAGCCCAAGCAGAAAAAATTAAAGCAGCGCTTTAAAAATTTCAAAAATGTCATACAAAATGAATGGAGCAGCTGCTCCATTTTTTTCGTCTCAAGCTTTGACTCTGCATGTTTTAAAGTTGTTTATGACAATAACATGTCAATCCGTGTGCAATTAAGTTATTCATTTCATATATTTTTCTCTTAATTTAAAACTCAGTCATTAAAAAAATGCGAATAAAAGTAAGTTTTTGATCTAATTTGTTCTTTTTAATAATTTAGAAATATTTCCTTAATATTACTGTCGCATTTGTAAGGAATACTTAGCACCAATAGAGAACAGCGGTAGATCAACTCTACTTCTGAACAATGTTTAGGACTAAAAACAATAGTCTGTATTGGAGCTACACATGAAAAAAACGCTTTGCGCATTAGCAGTTGGGGCAACCTTCTTAACACCAGCATTAGCTATGGCTGCTGATGTTAAAGTTTATGGTCGTGCACACGTATCTTTAGACTATCTTGATGATGGTAAAGACTATAACGAAGTTGGTCTTTCTTCAAACGCTTCACGTTTAGGCTTTAAAGCTGAACAAAAATTAGAAAATGGCATGACTGTTTTCGGTCAAATCGAGCAAGAAATTAACTTTGCTAGCGGCTCAGTTGATAACGATGGCGTAAAGTTTGCTACGCGCGATACTTTTGTTGGTTTAAAAGGTGATTTTGGTCAAGTACGTGTAGGTCGTTTTGACAGCCCATTTAAAGCTGCACGTGGTCCAGTCAACTTCTTTGGTGACATGGTGGGTGACATCCGTAACGTAACACGCGTAACTAAAGATGCAAATGTACGTTTTGACGAACGTAATGAAAATACAATTGAATATAAATCACCAAAATTTGGTGGTGGCTTTAATGTAATCGGTGCATTATCTCTACATGAAGGCACAACAAAAGCTGAAGATGATAAAGATAAAGCATATGACCTTGCTTTAACATATAAAGAAGGTCCAGTTGATTTTGCTGCCGCTTATGAATATTATGAAGAAGATACACGTGCTGAACGTGATGGTTTCCGTGTCGCAGCTGCTTATAAATTCACACCAGAATTAAATGTAGGCGTGTTATATCAATATACTACTATTGATGGTGGTGTTGGAATGAACGCTGATGCTAACGTATTTGGTGTAGCAGCTGACTATAAAGTTGCGCCAAAAACTTACGTACGTGGTAAAGTATTCCAGCGTGATGTAGATGCAGATGATGCTAACTCAACTTTATTAGCTGTTGGCGTAGAACATCGTTTAGACAAAGCGGTACGTGTTTATGCAAACTTAGCAACTATGCTTAATGACGATAATGCTTACTTAACTCCTTGGAATCAAGCACATAGTAATGGTAAAAGTATTTACGCTGCAACGGGTGAAAACGCTACTGCTCTTTCTTTAGGTTTCCGTTACGACTTCTAAGTCTAACCTCTACCTAAAAAGCATAAAAACACGCTTCGGCGTGTTTTTTTAATGTATGCTTAAAAAACCAAATAAAACAAAGCCAGCAAATGTGCTGGCTTTGTTTATTAAAGTCAGTTTTACCAAGCTGAATTTTTCAATATTAACGTTTTAAAAACCCAGACACTAAATTCATCACTTGCTGAATATCGTCATTGGCTTCTTGCTTACTCGTTTGCTCACCTTGTGGTGTCAATGAATCAATAATTTGCGGCAATACTGCAGAAATCGCATTATAAATATCTTGCTTTGGCGCCTGAGTTTGCTGTGCAACCTGCTCTACATCGGCATCATCAAATAAACTTTGAACTTGTTCAGCACCTACATGCGCATTTTCACCTGGGCCTGTAGACACCCAATCCTCCACCTGACTGGTTAAGCCTTGTCCTTTTAGTTTATCTAAAGCGCCTTGCAACCCACCCTGTTTTTGAATCCATGCCAATACTAAAGGCAAGACTGCAATCAATAAACTTTGTGCACCTGAAGCACCTGCAGCAGAACGCTGTTGTTGCCCACCCAACTGACCAAGTACAGAACCCAAAATACCACCCAAGCCCCCTTGTGCAGATTGTTGGTTATTGCCACCAAGTTGCCCCAAAACCGAGCCTAAAATACCGCCCAATCCACCTTGAGATTGATTAGATTGCTGATTCGCGCCCAGTGCCTGCCTTGCTAAAATTTCAACAATATTGCTTAAATTGGTCATTTTATTTTCCTCATCATGCCCTTATGACAGCATACGAAGTTTTGACTGAATTTCGCGCTTGAAATTGTTAAATTTTGCAATACCCTAAATTTATGTTAAGCATTTAACATTATTATGTTTTTGTTAGTTTAATCCTGCACTTACCAACGAAATTTATCCCAATTTTCAGGATTTGCCCAAAACTTTGAGTTAAACCAATCAGGTACGTGCTTATAAGTCAAAATATTAAATTGCCATAAGCATAAATGATGTTCCTCAAAGCGATGTTCAATCAATTGCGTAAAACCAAGCGCTCTAAGCAATTGCTCATCTTGACGCGTAGCAACCACCACAATACGCTTTGCAAATAAGTCACGTAGCTTCACCAAAATTTGCGAGGTGTGTTGCGACGTCTGCGAAGCAAAATCTGAAGCATCCAAAAATACAACTGCCAAATCAAAACGTTGGGTAAAAGGCAGATTTAAAAATGCCAATGCGCTAAAATACTGCCATTGGATAGTTGGCTGCTCATCAGCCGCTTGATTGTTATGCTTCGGGCTTGCTTCAATATTTTGCCCTATACACAATGCAGTCGAAATTGGCTGTTGTTGAGATAAATCATCAATCAATGCTTGAATTAAACGCATTTCAGCCATCACTGCATTCCTTCATTTTTGAGAGAGTATTCTTATGGAACTACAAGGCATTTGCCATAAAATGCACGCAGGTCTTAAGGACCATAGTGTAACTGATGAACAGGTACAAAAGGCAAATGTTGAATATAAATTTATTCTAGACCGTTCAGAAATTGACCTACCCTTTCAGCTTGGGCAAGAACTTGAACTGCAATGGACTAGCAATATTTATTGTGTTTCTTGTGGCGTAAAAACCCCAAAATCCTATTCGCAAGGGCATTGCTTTAAGTGTTTTAAAACTAAAGCATCTTGTGATATGTGCATTATGAAGCCTGAAACTTGTCACTATCATTTAGGTACCTGTCGTGAAGATAGTTTTGCTCAAGAAGTTTGCTTTCAACCGCACATCGTATATTTAGCCAATTCAAGTGCCTTAAAAGTGGGAATCACCCGTTTAGGTCAAATGCCAACACGTTGGTTAGATCAGGGTGCAACTCAAGCCTTGCCAATTATGAAAGTTGGCTCACGCCGTTTATCTGGGCAATTAGAAGTCATGTTTGGCACACAGGTCGCAGATAAAACCGACTGGCGCAAATTACTAAAAGGTGAAGCAGAGCCGCTAAATTTAATTGAAGTGAGAGAACAACTGATTGAAGAATTTGCACCTAAAATTCAGACCATTCGTGATGAGTTCAGTCAGAACCTTGAATTCAACGAAACGGTAGAACTTTTAGATCAGGAACTTCCGCGTGAGTTTGTGTACCCTGTAGACCAGTATCCTGAGAAAATTAAATCACATAACTTAGATAAAACCCCGATCATTCGCGGCAAACTGCAAGGAATTAAAGGGCAATATTTACTCTTGGATACAGGTGTTATCAACATTCGTAAATACACAGGTTATGAGCTAAAGATTCGCGCTGAATAAGTCTTTCAGATGCTTGGCCTAATCTTTATTAGATGCACAAAAAAACCAGCAAATTTGCTGGTTTTTTTGTAGATGTTCAGTACTTATTTGATTTTCGCTTTCGATTTCAAATATTGCGTATAGTCATCTAGCTCTTGCTGAGCACGCAATTGTTGATATAACTTTGCTAACTCTTTTAGTTGCTCAGCAGTTAATGCATTTGATGTGGTATCGTTTACATTTGAAACAGCCACCACCACCAACTCATTTGGTAAGGATGCTGTTGTCACTGACCACATGCCTTGCTTAGGTGCAAGTACACTAAATGCAGCACGTTCAATTTCGCGCTTTAACAAACCATCTGCACGGGTGAATGTACCTGCATTTTCAAAACGGATTTGTTTTTTGGCCAAAACGGTCGCTGCAGGCTGAGTTTTAAAGGCATCCAATGTGGCTTGAATATCTTTTTTTGCTGCATCAAAGGCTTTTTTCTCAATCAATTTAGCTTTTACGCGTGGTGTTGCCTCTTCCAAAGTTTGCACACCTGCAGCATGGTAATTACGCACTTTAACCCATACCACATCACCATTCGCTAAAGTAATGTTACTAGATGTGTTACGGTCGCCATTTTTCACATCATCATTAAATAATTTAACTTTGACAGTTGGCTGACTTAAAACAGGATGCTGTGACGCTAAAGTTAAACCAGTGATCGATTCGACTTTTGCTGTTTTCACTTCTTCCGCTACCACATCTAAAGCATCACTGCTCACCACAAGTTCATTTAAGCTGTTGATGGTATCGGTATACGCATTTTCAGTTTTGGTTTTTTGCAATTCCGCCGTTAAACGTGCTTTTTGAGTTTCAAACGCAGGCACCTGAACCGTAGCACCTTCTGTTTGAATCACGTGATAACCATACTGAGTTTTGATAGGCTGTGATACTTCTCCAGATTTTAAGCTACCCACGGCTTTATCAAAAGCATCACCAAATACACCTACTTCATAACCTGCAACCTCACCGCCTTTAACTTTAGACTCAGGATCGTCCGAATACTTTTGCGCAGCTGCAGCAAAGCTTGTACCTTGCTTAATTTCAGCAACCGCTTGCTCTGCACGTTTTTTTGCTGCGGCATCATCACGTGCATCCGTGGTGATTAAAATATGTTTCACTGTAGGTACAGCAGCACCTTTTTGAGTTTCGACAAACTTTTGATACGCCTGTTGTAACTCTGCTTCAGTGACAGTCGCATTTGCAGGTGCAATATTCGCTGGAGTCACCACAATAAAATCAACATCTACATTGGCTACCTGTTTAAAGTCATTCGCATGCTGTTCGTAATAGGCTGCAATTTCTTGCGCATTTGTGGTGATGTTTTTCTTGTAGCCATCTAACTTAATGCTAGATAAATGCAAAGTACGTTGCTGGGTTTGTAAGTTGGCAATTTGCTGAATATCAGATGGGCTAACTAAAGCATAATCGGTAAAGCTAGCACTGAGCATTTTTAACGCATGGTCTTGACGTAAATTTGCCACAAGCGCCTGATTGGTCATGCCTACAGATTGCAGATAGTTCGCATACAAGCTTTCAGAAAACTTGCCATCTTGTTGGAAATTCGGTTGCTGTGCAATCATTTGTTCAATTTGTGCATCGCTCAAAGAAATCCCTAATTTCTCAGCTTGTTGTAATAACAAGGTACGTGCAACCAACGTATCTTTGGCTTTGTTTTGAATATAATTTTGATTCAATAGTGTTTCATCACCATTGGTATAGGCCAAGTATTGTTCTTTCAAGGAATTGGTCAGATTATCTAATTCTCGTTTTGAAATTTGCTGACCATTGACTGTTTGTGCAGTGTCTTCAGACTGACCTCCACTAAAATATCCTTCAATACCTACAAGTGCTAAAGGGGTCAAGAACAAGACGAGCAAAACTTTGCCCAACCAACCCTTAATAACTTTACGAAAAGATTCCATAAGTATTCCAATATTTTATTTGTGCGAGATTTTAACTGAAAACCCTCAGCGAATGAATGCGTTGACGCCTTTTATTGACATTATTAATAAAAAACGCGCCAATTGGCGCGCTTTCTTGGCATTTTAAAAGATTATGCTACTGAATCTTTTAAACCTTTACCCGCTTTAAAGCTTGGTACTTTGCTTGCTTTAATTTCAAGTGTAGCACCTGTTTGTGGGTTACGACCTGTGCGAGCAGCACGCTCTTTCACATTAAATGTACCAAAACCAACGAGGGTTACAGTATCACCCGCTTTAAGCGCTTCAGTAATAGAAGCAATTGTTGCGTCTAAGGCCTTACCTGCATCAGTCTTAGACAACCCCCCTTTCTCTGCAATTGCATCGATTAATTCTGATTTATTCATGAAGATTACGTCCTCTTAATATCGTTTATTTAAGGTCCAGAGATTTAATTTAAATTACCGTAACGCCTTTATAGCAATGCTTTGAGGGTAAAAGCAATACTCCCTGTACGCTTTTATGCAAAATAAATGGTAAAACGATGGAACTGTTAGCCTCTATTCAGTTTTGCCCTAAAATACCCGATGTATAATAAAGCAACATCCTTTAAGCCCCCTTTCCACAGAATTACTTTTTCGCAACATCTTCTTTTAATTGTTTATTTTCCTCAATCAATGCATCTACTTTGGCATGCAATTGGAGTACTAATTGCTCTAAATGTTGCAGGTCTTTTGCAGTCACTAAGCCAATTCTATTTAACGAATGATTTACACTATGGTCAATTAAACGTTCGACTTTATCTTTAGTATCAATCACCGATTCTTTGGCTTTTTCAGACACCTTTTCAACAGTTTGATCGGCTATTTCTGTAGTTTTGGATTCTAATTCCTCACCCACTTTGACCAGAGAGTCAAACAACTTATTGCCTTCTTCTTCTGCGCGTGAAAATGCACCTAAACCTGCCAGCCAAATTTGCTTGGTATATTTACGAAAATCGAGTGATGATTTACGTCCTGAGCGTAATTTATCTTTATTTTTCAATGTAGTTTCCGGTTCAACCAAATGCTCTTCCACGCTATCTGTCGTTTTTTCCATGAACCTCTCTCCTGCTTATTTTATGCGCACATAAATGAAATAAACCTACAAAATGCCTTCATAATAGCAAATTAAATACTTGATCGTTTTGCTAAACTGTTCTACAAAGCAAGATTATTCGCTGTGCTTCTTAGAATGTATTCACAACGAAGTGCAAACCAAGGAATTCAACTTTAAATTTAGGGACTTGATTTTATGAGTGATTCGCAACAAAGACAAAATAATCCACATTTGTTGCTGACCATGCTCATGATTGTGCTGGAAACAATTTTTAGCTTTATTCTGAAACATGATCGTGTGGTCGCTTTGCAGGCTAAAAAGTTTGTCGACCAGAAAATCACCATTAAAATTAATAGCTATATTCCTTATTTCGACATATACGTGGAATTCAATCCAAACGGTATCTTATTTGACAGCAAAGCACCTGAACAAGCTGTCGATTTGGATGTGCGCACCACACTCATGGATTTATTCAAAATCTTTATTTTAGGTAATCGTCGCAGTATTAAACACATGCGTATAGATGGCGACATTACTCTTAAAGATGAGTTTCGTGATCTAATTTTGCATTTTAGTGCACCCAAAGTTTTGGCTGACTGGAAACAATGGCTAAAAGAAGCACCTCAAGAACAAGAAGTGATCGGTTCTAAAAAGCGCATTGCTCCACTTTTAGATAAAATTGATGAGCAACGCTCTAAGATCAACACCTTACAAGTTGAGCTTAAACAGCATAAAAACCGTATTCGTCGCATTGAACGCCGTCAAAAGCGCATTAACATCGCCTTTGGAGTAATAACAGTATTATTAATTACGTTATTAGTATATAATTTATGGATCGTTTAAACGCATTAAAATATCAATAAAAACAGCGTAAATCCTCGCGCACGATATCATAATAAAATACTTGACTAATTTAGTCGGGATTCTTACAATATCCATATCTAGTCTAATCATGTGTATCGAATCATGCGCTTAACAACTCGCGGTCGCTACGCAGTGACTGCTCTACTTGATTTAGCTTTGCAGCCAACTGAACAAACGATCACGCTTGCTGAAATTGCAGCACGTCAAACTATTTCTGTTGCTTATCTTGAGCAGTTATTCGCAAAACTTAAGCGCCACGGCTTAGTGTCTAGTGTTCGCGGTGCTAACGGTGGTTACCATTTAGCACGTAGTGCAAATGAAATCACTGTGCTAGAAATTATTGAAGCCGTAAACGAAACTGTTGATGCAACCCGTTGCGACCATAAAGGCAACTGTCAAAATGGTGCAATGTGTTTGACTCACGATTTATGGCAGGAACTCTCCCATCATATTGCCGACTATCTCGCTAAAATCTCACTTGCTGACTTAGTTGCGCGTGACAACGTACAAACTGTTGCCATTCGCCAGAACACAGCACCGTTTGATTCAGCTCTTTTATCGGTTACAGGTATTTGACATGAAACGTCCAATTTATCTTGACTACGCAGCAACCACTCCTGTAGATCCTCAAGTTGCAGAACGCATGATGGAGTGCCTGACTTTTGATGGGACTTTCGGTAATGCCGCTTCTCGTTCGCACGCTTATGGCTGGCAAGCAGAAGAAAAAGTTGAATATGCACGTGAACAAGTTGCGAACTTGATCAAAGCAGACCCACGTGAAATCGTGTGGACTTCTGGTGCAACAGAATCAGATAACCTTGCACTAAAAGGCGTAGCGCAATTCTATGCGTCTAAAGGCAAACACATTATTACCTCTAAAATTGAACACAAAGCCATTTTAGATACCTGCCGTGAGCTTGAATCTGAAGGTTTTGAAATCACCTACTTAGAGCCACAACCACAAACAGGTTTAATTACCCCTGAAATGGTTGAAGCAGCAATTCGTCCAGACACCATTTTAGTATCATTGATGATGGTGAATAACGAAATTGGTACGATTACCGATGTCGCTGCAATTGGTGAAATCACCCGTGCCAAAAAAATCTTCTTCCACGTCGATGCTGCGCAAGCTGCAGGTAAAGTTGAAATTGATTTATCTACCCTAAAAGTAGATTTAATGAGCTTCTCTGCACACAAAATCTATGGCCCTAAAGGGATTGGTGCGCTATTTGTACGCCGTAGCCCACGTGTACGCTTAAAAGCACAAATGCACGGTGGTGGTCATGAGCGTGGCATGCGTTCAGGCACGCTTGCAACACACCAAATTGTAGGCATGGGCGAAGCATTTGAACTTGCAGGCAAAAACTTGGCTTCTGAACAAGCCCGTTTACGTGTATTGCGTGACAAACTTTGGAATGGCTTGAACACAATGGAACAAGTATTCCTAAATGGTCACCCAACGCTAAACGTTGCCAACTATTTAAACGTGAGCTTCAACTTTGTTGAAGGTGAATCTTTAATGATGTCTCTTAAAGATGCTGCAGTATCTTCAGGTTCTGCGTGTACTTCAGCAACCTTAGAACCATCTTATGTATTACGTGCATTAGGTCTTTCAGACGAACTTGCACACAGCTCAATTCGCTTCAGTTTTGGTAAATACACCACTGAAGAAGATATTGATCATGTCCTAACTGTGACTAAAGCAGCAGTTGAAAAGTTACGTGAACTTTCACCGCTTTGGGATATGTATAAAGAAGGGATTGACCTTTCTAAAGTAGAATGGACTGAACACTAATTCATCCCAAATCTAATGGCTTTGACAGGAAGCCATTAGATTGATAAAGGTAATTTCACCCCCATATTTATATTAAGGCTGACCCCGAGGTTTGGAGAAGCGACATGGCTTATAGCGATAAAGTAATTGATCATTACGAAAACCCTCGTAATGTTGGCGTTTTAGACAAAAATGCTGAAAACGTTGGTACAGGTATGGTGGGCGCACCTGCATGTGGCGATGTAATGCGTCTGCAAATTCAAGTCAATGACGAAGGCGTGATTGAAGAAGCACGTTTCAAAACTTATGGCTGTGGTTCTGCCATTGCTTCAAGTTCTTTGGTTACTGAGTGGCTTAAAGGAAAAACTTTAGATGAAGCACAAGCGATCAAGAACATTGATATTGCAACTGAACTTGCCCTTCCACCAGTGAAAGTACACTGCTCTGTATTGGCAGAAGATGCAATTAAAGCTGCTGTAGAAGACTATCGCAGCAAAAAGACCAAAGCTTAATTTATTAAGTTTTGTGGAAAAACAAACGGAGTTTTCATGATCAATTTAACTGAAAATGCTGCAACTCATATCAGCAATTACTTAAAGAATCGCGGTAAGGGTCAAGGTATTCGCGTTGGTGTGAAAACTTCAGGCTGTTCTGGTTTGGCTTATGTACTCGAATTTGTAGATGAAGTCGATACGCATGACCAAATGTTTGAACAGTTTGGTGTTAAAGTTTTCGTTGATCCGAAAAGCCTAGTTTACCTAGATGGCATGGAAATGGACTATGTCAAAAATGGTTTAAACGAAGGTTTTGAGTTTAACAACCCCAATAAAAAAGGTGAATGTGGCTGCGGTGAATCGTTCACGGTATAACCGCCACTTCCCTCTTTTTTGCTTAAAACAGTGTACAATACACTGTTTTAATTGCATTTATGCAGTCAATTTTGCACACTAATCGCGGATTCCATCTCCCATGAATCATTTTGAGTTGTTTAATCTTCCTGTTGCACTCGATATTGATTTCGCTACTTTAAAAGCTGAATTTTTAAAGCTACAGCAGCAATATCACCCCGACAAAGCCGAAGACAAAGATGAGGCATTGATTAAATCTAGTGAAATTAATCAGGCATTTAAACAACTTTCTGCGGTAGATAGTCGTGCTGCATATTTGCTCTCATTGAAAAAGCAAGATTATCATCTCGATCAATCCATCCATGATTTTGAATTTTTACAAGACGCCTTGGAAATTCGTGAGCAATTGGATGATGCTAGTTGTGCCGAAGACTTAAAGTCTTTAAAAATTGAAGTACAACAATGGGTTGATGGTTTAGTCCGTGAATTTAAAATTGACTATGCCGAAGAAGATTGGGCAGAAGCGCGTGACACTGTGCGTAAATTACGCTTTTTCATGAAAGTTATGGCTGACCTAGACAAAGCTGAAGATCGTTTCCTTGATGATGACAGTTTTGATTTAGACGATGATTTTTAATTTTAGTTTGTATTTTAATATTTAACGGGCAAAGGATTTTACATAATGGCGCTCTTGCAAATTGCAGAACCAGGTCAATCAAGTGCACCGCATGAACATCGCATTGCGATTGGCATTGACTTAGGCACCACTCATTCATTGGTTGCCACAGTTCTTTCTGGTAAAGCCAAAGTCTTGCATGATGAGCAAGGTCGCGTGCTACTGCCTTCTATCGTCCATTATGCAGCGCAAAATACACATTATGGCAATGCTGCTGCGCCATTTATCACTACAGACCCTAAAAACACCATTGTTTCAGTCAAGCGTTTTATGGGTCGTTCTAAAGCTGACATCAAATTTCAACACCCATACACTTTGGTGGGTGAAGACAATCAAATGCCAGCTTTTGAAACAGCTCAAGGGCGTAAAACGCCTGTTGAAATTTCTGCAGAATTGCTTAAACAACTCAAAGACCGCGCAGAAGCCAGCTTACAAAACCCTGTAAATGGTGCAGTGATTACTGTTCCTGCTTATTTTGATGAAGCTCAACGCCAAGCCACACGTGACGCTGCCGAGCTTGCAGGTTTAAAAGTATTGCGTTTATTGAATGAACCGACTGCAGCAGCGGTTGCTTACGGTTTAGATCAAGACACCAACTTGGCTCAAGACCGTAACTATGTGATTTACGACTTGGGCGGTGGTACGTTTGACGTTTCTATTTTACGTTTCTCTCAAGGTGTTTTTGAAGTTTTAGCCACAGGCGGCCACACTGCTTTAGGTGGTGATGACTTAGATCGTCTGATTGTAAAATGGGCAAAAAAACAGCTGAATATTGAAAGTTTAGATGATGCAGAATATGCACACTTTATTGTGTCTGCACGTAAAGCCAAAGAAGCGCTCAGCAATGCAGAAAGTGTTGAATTAAAACTGTTAGAGCACACGCTGCAATTAGACCGCGCAAACTTTGAAAGTATTATTCAGGTTGCTTTAGATAAAACCATTAGTGTATGCAAACGTGTATTACGCGATGCCAAACTTGACCTAGATGACATTCAAAATGTAGTTTTAGTTGGTGGTTCAACACGTTCTTATGCTGTACAAAAAGCTGTACGTGAAGTATTTAATCAAGAACCATTATGCACAATTAACCCAGATGAAGTGGTTGCAATTGGTGCATCAATTACCGCCAATCAACTAATTGGTAACAGCAAAGATGGTTCGTTGCTATTAGACGTTACCCCACTGTCTTTGGGTTTAGAAACCATGGGCGGTTTGGTGGAACGCTTAATTTCACGCAATACTGCAATTCCTGTAGCACGTCGCCAAGAATTTACCACTTATCAAGATGGCCAAACTGCCATGTTGATTCATGTGGTACAAGGTGAGCGTGATTTGGTAGAACATTGTCGTAGCTTAGGTCGTTTTGTGCTACACGGTATTCCACCAATGACTGCGGGTCAGGCGCGTATTGAAGTTACGTTCCAAGTCGATGCTGATGGCTTGCTCAGTGTTTCTGCTAAAGAAACCACTTCTGGTGTGACTGCAAATATCGACATCAAGCCATCTTATGGTTTATCTGAAGCAGATACCGAGCGTTTGCTGCTAGATGGTTTCAAATATGCAGAAGAAGACAAGCAATTGCGTCATTTGCATGAAACCAAAGTTGAAGCACAACGTGAACTTGAAGCTTTACAACAAGCCTTAAAAGTAGATGCACAACTTTTAAGCCCAGAACAATTGCAAGCTTTAAATACTGCCAAAGCGCAGTTGGGAGCCGAATTGACTGGACAAGACATTAAAGCCATTGAACATGCTGTTGAACAGCTTAAAATACACAGTGATGCTTTTGCTGCAATTCGTATGAATCAACATATTGATGCAGCACTTAAAGGCACTAAACTCGATGACTGGTCAAACTCAAACTAATTTAAGGTAAAGATTATGCCACGTATTAAAGTACTTCCACATGCGCAATTCTGCCCAGAAGGTGCTGAGTTTGAAGTCGAACAAAATGCCAACTTATGCGAAAGCCTTTTAAAAAATGGCATTAAAATTGAACATGCTTGTGATATGTCTTGTGCATGCACCACCTGTCACGTTGTGGTTCGTAAAGGATTTGACAGCCTAGAGGAAATGGATGATGTTGAAGCCGATTTGCTAGACCGTGCTTGGGGCTTAGAGCCTGATTCACGTCTGTCTTGTCAGGTTAAAGTTGTGGATGAAGACTTGGAAGTCGAAATTCCAAAATACACCATTAACCATGCTTCAGAAAATCATTAATCAGAAAAATGATGCTAATTCTAAAAAACTGCGTTACTACGCAGTTTTTTATTGCACGACTTTAGATTTAAAAAGCTTGAGGATTTAAAAGTTAAACGAGATCAGTGTGATAAGAAATTTTAGTGTTTTTCAGGAATATGAGTTTTGGCAATTTCTTCAACAGGTGGATGTTCAATCACTTCATCTTCAAGATTAAGTTTTACAATGCCCTGTGAGTTGGTCAGCTTTTGCTGCTTTTGAATTCTTTTAATCATTTTTTCTAATACGGTAATTAGCTCAGGATATTCAAAATTCTGCACTTCATCCAAATTAAGCAACAAATGGAAGCCTTTATATTCGTAGTCAAACCAACGCTGATAATCTGACTTGCTGGCCGCATATTTTTCCATCACTTGCCAAGTTTTTACAGGGCCTTGAATCCCCTTTAAAAAGATCGGTGCTTTTGGCGCACACAAATAATCATTTTTAATCAGTTTATAAGTATCATCTGAAAGTAAAATTTCATCGACTTCTGCAGCACTTTGCAAACGTGCGGCTAAGTTAGCATCACGTCCAACAATGGTATATGCCATACGATGTGCTGCACCGTAGTTCCCAACGTGGCAATATCCTGTACTGATACCCATACGAATATGTAAAGGTGGATAACCCATTTTGACCCAACGCTCGCGTAACAATTTCATTTGCTGACGCATTGCGATTGCCATGTCTACACAAGTTTTAGCATCTTGCTCAACGCCTTGCGAATTTGGATCGCCAAAGAAAATCAGAATCGCATCCCCCATGAATTTATCTACCGTCGCTTCATATTGTTTGGCAATTTCGGTCATGTGGCTTAAATAATCATTGAGTAAGAATGCTAAATCATCTGGAATCAGTGTTTCAGAAAGCTCAGTAAAGCCTTGAATATCTGAAAAGAAAATTGTCAATTTTTTTCGTTTATATTCGATTTTCGCTTCCGACTCGCCCTTCATAATGGATTGCCATAACTGTAAAGGTGCATAGCGACTCAGTTGATTGGCAAATTCTATATATCGATTCATTTGCCTATAGTAATGATCTTTTTTTGCCATAGTATAGCGAATACGACGCGCTTGATATGCACTGCCCATTCCAAAATAAAAAATCATACATAAAAAAGCTAAAATCGTAAGCTCACTACTGCTTTGTTGAAAATATTCGTTAAAACCAAAAATAAAAATATTACAAAAATAAAAAACTGTGACTGCCAATAAGGAAGCGAATGCCACCCAATAAGAAGAAACTTTAATATAAATCGCGGTATATAACAGGGCCAATAAAGCGGCAAAAGTAAGTACCAAATTCAGTTGTACCGCAGACAAACATGCCGCAACCACTACAGTATCAATAATAAACAGGATATTACGCTTAACTTGACGACTATATTTATATTGCAGCCAACGGGAAAATTTAGGAATAATCAGTAATAAAAAAGTGAGAAAAAATGGAAGATAAATTTGATAATTGGTATCGGCGTAGGTGTAGTGATAAACCACCATCATCAAGGATAAACTTGCATACCCGACTAAACGATGCAGAAATTCGAATTGTTGAGGATCTCTTTTCATCCAATTGTACATGAATAACGCGGCCTAATTCGATTTTGGATTAAAAAGCCACGCATGCTGCGTGGCAATTAATTCAATTAATCCATTCGCCAGTCAAATGGCATATCCCCTTGGCCACGCAAAGCAAGCATTAAGGTTTGACGCATGTGAGCCAAAACTTCATTGCTATACGGTACAGCTGGGGTACCCCAAACAGGTTTAGGCCAAGCTACATCATTTTGATAACGCACGACGTGATGAAAATGCAATTGTGGAACCATATTACCTAAAGCCGCCACATTCATTTTATCGGCACGAAATACACGTGATAATTGGCTAGATAGCCAGCTGGATTCACGTAAAAATTGTTCTTGGTCTGCCTGACTTAATTCGTATAGTTCTGTAACCCCTGGCACACGTGGAATTAGAATTAACCAAGGGAATTGCATATCATTCATTAAACGACATGTTGACAGAGGAAAGTCGCCTACAAAAAAAGTATCTTGAGCAAGTTGTGGGTGCAAACTAAACATATCTTTATAAATGACGCAAATTGTAATGATGAGTAATACTATCACATCCCCAGTACACTGAGTATCATTCCCATCATGTTTCCATGTAAATAAAGTGCAATTTTAACCAAATTCATCATAAATAATTTTCATCATATAATCAGAGGTTTCTTAGAAATTTTTCATAATTTACTCATGTGATATTTCGGTAGATTTGCATTTTTCAACTCAGCTGTGCAACGTTTTTAGCAGGCTGTTTAATAGATCGGCGATAAATTGAATCCGCTTTTCAGCATCTTGCAACATCACCATCACTTTTAAACGCTGCCCACCATCCATACGGAAATAGGTCGGATGTTTTTGCATCATTTGAATGATGCTCATGGCTTGCAAAGGCGTATCGGGTGAAAATTCAATATGACCACCATTTGTGCCAATATCAATTTTAGTGATTCCCAACTGCTCTGCTTTTAAACGCAGTTGATGCACCGCAAAGAGTTGTTTCACAGCTTGTGGCGGAATACCAAAACGGTCAATCAATTCCATACGAATATGATCAAGCTTTTCTTGAGTATCAGTATTACTAATGCGTTTGTAGAACAATAAGCGCTGATGCACATCGCCCAAATAATCATCTGGAATCAAAGCAGGCATATGTAGGTTGATTTCTGCAGTTAAAGACAATGGCGCATCGAAGTTAGGGGTTTTACCCTTTTGAATGGCTTTGGTGGCTTTTTCTAGCATTTCCATATACAAGCTATAACCAATGGCTTGCATTGACCCACTTTGTTGCTCACCAAGTAATTCTCCCGCACCACGAATTTCCAAGTCTTCGGTTGCTAACATAAAACCAGCCCCTAAAGTTGAGGCACGCTGAATGGCATCCAAGCGTTTTTCAGCATCACCTTTTAAGCCTTTAATAGATGGTACAAGCAAATACGCATAAGCTTGGTGATGTGAGCGCCCGACACGACCACGTAGTTGGTGCAACTGCGCCAATCCGAGTTTATCTGCACGTTCAATTAAAATGGTATTGGCATTGGGGACGTCAATTCCTGTTTCAATAATGGTCGAGCAAACCAAGACGTTATATTCTTTATGATAAAACTGCTGCATGACTTGCTCTAATTCGCGTTCTCGCATTTGCCCATGTGCGACTGCAACGCGCGCTTCTGGCACCAATTCACGAATGGTTTCAGCGCTGCGCTCAATGGTTTCCACTTCATTGTGAAGGAAATACACCTGACCACCACGTAACAATTCACGTAGAATGGCTTCTTTCACAGTATCGCCAGTATGTTCCTGCACAAAAGTTTTCACCGCTAAACGGCGTGCAGGCGGTGTGGCAATAATGGATAAATCGCGCATACCACTAAATGCCATATTTAAGGTACGTGGAATTGGCGTTGCGGTTAAAGTCAGCATATCAACATCGGCACGCAACGCTTTAATACGTTCTTTGTCACGTACACCAAAACGATGTTCTTCATCGACAATCATCAAGCCTAATTGCTTGAACTGAATATTTTCTTGTAGAATTTTGTGCGTCCCAATCACAATATCGACTTTGCCGTCTGCTAAATCTTCAATGGTTTTCTGATGAGATTTGTTTGAACCAAAACGCGACAAGACTTCAATACGCACAGGCCAATCGGCAAAACGGTCTTTAAAGGATTCATAATGCTGTTGTGCCAACAATGTGGTTGGAACCAATACAGCAACTTGTTTATTGTTCTGTACCGCGACAAATGCAGCCCGCATGGCGACTTCAGTTTTACCAAAACCGACATCACCACAGACCAAACGATCCATTGGTTTTGCCAATTGCATATCATGTAAGGTCGCTTCAATTGCATTGGCTTGATCTAAGGTTTCTTCATAAGCAAAGCCACTGGCAAATTGCATATAAAGACTATGATCCAATTCGAAAGCGAAACCTGGTTTAGATTGACGTCGTGCTTGAATATGCAGCAATTCTGCTGCGACATCATGAATTTGTTCCAAAGCTTTGCGTTTGGCTTTATTCCACGCATCTGTGCCTAATTTATGCAAAGGCGCAAGGTCTGGGTCACCTCCGCTATAACGGCTAATCAAATGCAAATTGGTAACAGGCACATACACTTTTGCAGCATCGGCATAATCGAGTTGTAAAAACTCATGTTCTTGCTCATCAATGCTTAAAGTAATTAAACCTGCATAACGACCCACACCATAATCAATATGTACCACAGGTGCGCCAATGCTTAACTCGGTCAAACTACGAATTAAAAACTCTTCTGAAACTTCCTGCTGACGTTTACGACGGCGCTGCACCACGCGATGTTCATACAGCTGATTTTCTGATATTACGCTCAATTGGTCTTGAATGACCAAGCCGCGGTCTAATGGTGCATGTGTAATCGCAATAGCTTGTAAAGACTGCTGAAAGGCCTCAAAACTCTCAACTTGTGGAATTTCACCTAAAGCTGCACGTAATGCATCTTTTAACGTTTCACGGCGACCTGCACTTTCTGCCACCAATAAAACAGGATGATTGGCGGCATCAATATATTGCTTCACGGCATGAAAGGGTTGCTCTTGTTTTGGATCAACCGCTAAACGTGGTGGTGCAAGCGTGCTTAAGTTCACCACACCTGCTTTTTGCTCAAAAGCTTCGGGCGATGCAATCACACGTCCAAATTGATTCAGTTGTTCTAATAATTGATTCGGTTGTAGAAATAATTGTTCAGGCGGTAAAATTGGTTGGTCGATATTATGACGTCTGTCTTCATAACGATACAGCACATCTTTCCAGAATTGAGTTAAACCGTCATCGATCGCCTTATCTGTAATGACAATGCAATGCTTTGGTAAGTATGAAAATAGTGTATTTTGGCCTTCAAGCTGAGCCTGAGTGAAAAATAACGGAGAATAAAACTCTAAACCAGGCGATGCAATGCCTTCTAGCACATCCTGATATACAGGGTTCTTCTTCGGATTTGCTGTTGGGAAACTTTCTGCATAGCGGTCACGGAAAATCGCACGACCTTCTTTTAAGGGAAATTCTTTGGCAGGTAGAACAGTAAAATTCTGCAAGCTTTCGGTAGTGCGCTGCGTTTCTGGATCAAAAAACTTTAAGGTTTCAACTTCATCATCAAATAAATCAATACGGATGGGTGCTTCTTGTCCCGAAGCATAAATATCCATAATACTGCCACGCACAGCGAACTCGCCATGATCATAGACAGTATCGACCAGATGATAGCCTGCTTGTACTAAACGCTGTTTTTGTTGTTCCAAAGCAAACTTTTGCCCAACACGAATATCAAAATGCTCACCCAACACCCATGAGGTTGGTGCAACACGTTGCGCTAAAGTGGTCGCCGACACCAATAATACACCTTGCTGTGGCATATTGGATAAAATCGCCAGACGCTCCGACACAATGTCTTGATGTGGTGATAAGCGGTCATAAGGCAAAATTTCCCAATCGGGGAAAATGGTCGGTTTTACCCCGTAAAATTCTAATTC
The DNA here is from genome assembly GCF_021560715.1 of Acinetobacter sp. SCLZS86. NCBI lineage: Bacteria > Pseudomonadati > Pseudomonadota > Gammaproteobacteria > Moraxellales > Moraxellaceae > Acinetobacter > Acinetobacter sp. SCLZS86. The sequence continues at coordinate 1,406,762 of NZ_CP090864.1, read as the reverse complement.
ACTTTCCAACTGCGCCAAATGTTGTTGATTGCGCGCAACAATCACAAATAAATGCGGGTTCTGCTGACCAATTTCTTTTAATAATAATGCTGCGGCAGAACCTTGTAGATTACCAATCCAGCGTTTTTCGCCAGCTTTCAGTTGAGCTAAATTGAGTTGGGAAATTTCGTGTTGGAACATGTATATAGCTTTAGGGTCTTAACAACATGGGACTTATACTAGCACGATGAATTGACGGTTTTGCGTAATTTTTTTCATCCACCATTGCATCGTATTTAATTGCAACATTTTATAAAACAGCGTGCTTTAAAGTTTGATACACACGCCGCTTTACTTTTGATCACGTAAAAACTGTCGATAATAATCATTCAATTTTTTTACAATCGCTTTAAATTCCTGTAGGTTTTCTTCGGTATTGCCAAGCAATGTATTAAAACGCTGTTGCGCAATTTCAAGATCAATTTTTTCATTGATAATCATAGCTGTAGAATACAGCTGTGCCAAATCATCAAACTGCTGCATACGGCGGTTGGATAAATAATTTAAACGCTCTGCCAAAACATCGTTAAGCAAAATACCATCGACCGTATAGCCTTGTTCCGCATCCCATTGAATATTCTGTGCTTCTAAATAGGCAATTTCTTCGAGATTGGCTTTATTTTTAAACAACCCTGTAAGTTTGCTGAACATTTTGAACCTATAAATTGGCGAAATCAAAGTGAATGCTGCAGAGTTTAAATGCTTCACTAAAATAGATGCAACTGATCAGGGTGATTTATGCTCCCCTGATGTTATAAGTCAGTGTTTCAACCCCACTTTACTTAGGCTATTTATAATGATGCATATTTTGCATCCTGCCAAATGCAAAAAAGCATCTTGAAGATGCTTTTATAACAATCAAAAAATGACTTAAAGCTTATTTGCCATAAGTTTGCTGTAAATACTTCACAATCTTGGCCGATTCAAAAAGCTGAGTCTGGGTATTTGGATCGATTAAAAATGGGACTTGAATATTATCACCCATGACTTTTAATACCTGCTCACGCTTACCACCTGCCAGTGGCACATATTTACCCGGTTTTAAACGTAATTTTGCCAAGCCTTGATCTTGCCAACGCTCTTTGGCTACATTATGAAATTTGAATGGCAACTCCAGTTCAGTCAATACACCACGCACTACACGTGTATAAGGACTAGCCTCAAAACCCCACAGTTCAATCAATTGTTCAGGTGCAGCGCGCTCTACAATTTGCTGATTAATCCACACACCACGTGCGCCATTCAATAAGGTGCCAGCAAGCGCCACATAAGGAATTTTAGGAAAATGCGCAAATTTTTTTGGCGTTTTTCCACTTTTGCCATAATGTTTGAATAAATGATGAATGATCTGCTGTGATTCATAGAGCTGATCACCTGTATTTTCATCAATTAAAAATGGAAACTGAGTTTTACCACCCAGTTGTTTCACCAAAGGTCGATATTTTGTGCCGCCTTTGGGGCATGGATAAACCTCATAATCCAAATTTAACAAGGTTATGACTTCGCGTACACGACGGCAAAATGGTGAACCTTCAAACTCATATAACTTTAAGGCTTTTTCGGGTTGCTTGGGAAATGCTGTCCCATTCACTCCACGTCCACCTTCGGTAAGCATAGATGCCACTGCCTGAATGACTTTAATTTGATGATGCACCATTTTGTTTTCCTTGTGATGTGCTCAACAATTTGATGACTGCGCCATCAAACCGCTTATAAATCGACCAACTTTTCTTTTGCCACAATAATACCGTTGTTATCAGCATAGACATAATCGCCCGAATTAAAAGTGACTTGTCCGAAATGCAAACTCACATCCACTTCACCCACACCTTTGCGGTTACTTTTTTGTGGAATTGAAGCCAAAGCATGTACGCCTAAATCTAGTTCTGCAATTGCATCGACATCGCGCACACAACCGTAAATAATCACGCCATTCCAGTGATTTTTCACTGCAGATTCAGCAATCAAGTCCCCCATCAAGGCACAGCGCATAGATGCCCCACCATCTACCACCAAAACTTTGCCTGTGCCATCGGTTGCCAATAACTCTTTTACACGTGAGTTATCTTCAAAGCATTTTACAGTCACAATTTGACCACCAAAAGTTTTACGTGCACCGTAACTTTTGAAAAATTTACCATCCAAAGATGGAATCACCACTTGAAGGTCATGTTTTGGATGGTCATCTAATAAGTCACAAGTTACGAATGGTACTGTAGACACGTTGTTCCCCTTTTACTTGGTTTTTTGTATTTGTAAATTATCATAAATTTGAAATTTATGAATTTGCGATTGCGCCGCCTCGACCATAGTATGAGCCACTTGTGTAGCGCTTACTGGCTTATATCTAAAATGATCGGGAATAAATCGTGATATTTTAAGATACAGCTTTTGCCCTAAATCTTCTAAACGCCGCTGTTCATTGCGCTCACCCAATAATAAAGATGGACGTAAAATTGATACTTTATCTAAGTCCAAGCTTTCAATATATTGTTCTAGCTCGCCTTTGACACGATTATAAAATACGGCTGATTTAGCTTGTGCACCCAAAGCACTGACCAATATGTAATGCGTACCCTTCGCCTGCAATAGTTCGGCAAAATGTGCATTGATAGTATAATCCACAGCATAAAATGCCTGTTTTGAGCCTGCCTTTTTTAAGGTTGTGCCTAAACAACTGAATGCATGGCTATAACCACTCACATCTTCGTCATTGAGCAATAAAAAGTCTTCAAGGAGTAACGTCTGGACTTTTTCTAAGTGATTCAATTCCGAGCAAGGTCGGCGCAAAACAACGGTGATATTATTACATTCAGGCAGCTGATTCAGCTGTTTGACCAATTGCTGCCCGACTAAACCATTTGCACCAATCACAATTGCATTTTGAATAGAATTTATCATTTTTTAAACAATCTCTGAGGCTTAAAGCTAATCTACCTGTTTCTTTCCGATTTTTCTGCAGCTAAAATGTTGTCAAAGCATGTCAAGACTTGACTTAACTGTCTAGTTTCATCAAAATATGGCACTTGTTTACGGGCTGGTGATAATTCTTCTGATGTTGGTTTTCGGAAGTAATTGCAGCCCGCCCAGACCAATCTATTTCAAGGAGTGCACGAGTGGCAAACTCTGCTCAAGCTAGAAAACGTGCTCGTCAAAACGTTAAAGCACGTAAACACAACGCAAGCTTACGTTCTATGGTTCGTACTTATTTAAAACGCACAATTGCTGCTATTGCTGCAGGCGATTATGCGGTTGCTACTGAAGCTTACAAAAAAGCTGTTCCAGTGATTGACCGTATGGCTGATAAAGGCATCATCCATAAGAACAAAGCAGCTCGTCATAAGAGCCGTTTAAACGCTCAAGTTAAAGCTTTAGCTTCTAACTAAGTGTTAAACAAAAGAAGCCCGTTAGGGCTTTTTTTGTGTCTGCTGTTTCGATAATTTATCAAATTAAGCAATCTTTAGTTTCTGCACGCCAATTACATCACTTCAAATACACCTGCCACCATAAAATAAAAAACACCTCCTGAACTGGTCAAAAGGTGTTTTAAATTAATGAAGATGAATAATTCAGACGAAGAATTATTTCAGCATCAGTCGTAAATTTTGTGGACTTAAATAAGCCAGTTGCAAACTGTTATTAGCCTTTAATTGCGTCCATTGCTGATTCGCACCACCTGTGCAACCATAACGAATTAAACGCGCGCGGTTTTCTTTTAGGTAGCCATGCTCTAAATCAAAACACTGACTCCCCTGACGAATCGTTCCCGAAGCTGTGTGCATTTCCCAGACCTGACTGTCTTTAGATGTACTGCAGCTTGCAAGTGAGACCACATTGCCGTTGTTAGTTAAGCACTGATCCATTTCTGCTTTGCTGTGAATACGCCCCAAACCATCATAAATCCACTGCTCAGTTGCATCGCCTGTACAGCCACTTGCTCCACTAATGTAAGCATTTTTCTGACCACTCGCCAAAGTTTCAACTTTCAAACAGTTATTTCTGTTTTTCATTAGTGTTGCTTCAGCCACAATATTTTCATTGCCTAAACTCAATCGCTCCACAAAATTGTGCAATGCTGTTTCCGCTTCAGGCTTAGTCTTTTCTAAATCGGCACGATAAACATTCATCCAGCGGTTTAAACGATAAATCGTATTTTGCTGTTGTTCATAACGCTGTAATTGTTGCTGTGCAGTTGCACTTAGCTCTTGACGATAATCTGCATAAGAATCATACAATAGTTGTGCAGCAGGTTTTAAAGCCACCACAGCTTGACTGGCTTGCGCTTCCAACTGCTTCTGAAAATCAGGCATTTCAACTTTTCTTAAAGCTTCATAGCCATGTGTACGACCAATTTTTACCGCAGGTTGAATACTATCGCTATATTGCGGAATATTCAGTGTCGATAATAACTTCTCGGCATGATTGGCTTTTTTACAGTATAAATTCACCTGTTTTGGCTGCTCAGCAAGTGCTAAATTGACATGCAGTTTATTGGCATTGCTGGTCATACGGTTAGGTGCCAATGCCACGTTCTGATTACGATTGGCATATTGAACATCTAACCAACATGCGGCATTTTCAGCAGCACGATTTGCCACAGGTAAATTATAAACATTACCCCAGTTACTGCGTGCAGCAGGATACAACACACCTTGCTGAGTTTCAGGATCATATCCGCCAATAATAGTAATTACAGGCACACCAAATAAGCGCGGTTTTAAATAATATCCATCGGCACTGTTGTACCAAACCTGATTGGAGCTTGGTACTTTTGGATAAACCACTTCCATTTGGCGTGTGTCTTTATTCCAGATTTTATAACCACTTGGTGAGCTTTCATCCCAAACATGTCGCGCCCCAAAGTGGGGTTGAATCCGAATATGGGTACTGTAACCCGTGTAATGGGTATAACGCGAAATGCTACTGTTGGTTGCACCACCTGACATCGCATCCCAACCATAAGCATATTGTTTCAGGAAGTTAGGCACACCATTTTTGCCATCACCCAAGTTTCGAGTATGCCACGCCAAGTTGCCACGCATTTTATTACGATACGCAATATAGCCCCAACCGCTGTCTGCATGGTGTGCAGCCCAGAACATATTTTCACCTTGTGAACCCGGATAATGCCCAAGACCATAATGATGCCCAATTTCATGGCTAAACTCGTTGCCCACAGAATCATACAGGGTCAACATACCATTACCGCCACTTAAACCATGCGTTTGATCACCATTTGTATATTTACCTCGTGCATGATGGGCAATTACAGTTTGTGTAAGTTGTGGCTGTTGATGACTCAACATCGAGGCACTGGTCACCCCCCAGTTGGCCAAGTTAATTCCTACACTAAAGGTCGATTTTGCAGTATTTTCCCGCATGTCCCCCGAATAGACACCACCTTCACCCGCACTTTGGGTATCGTAAATCGTGCCGTTGGCGACCATCACTCGATCTAGCTGAATGTCATCATATTTTGCCACGGTCATTTGTGCCGCAGGAATGGTTTGGAAATAATCGGTACCCGCTTTTTCAGGCTCTAATAACATATAATGCCCGCCCGATTTCGGTGGTGCAGTTAGTAGACCGATACGAATAATATTGAGTACCAATTCACCCGGTGCGGCAAAATCAATTTTTTCTGCTTCGAGTGCACCAGTACGGTTTTTAGAATCGACCAAACGCAGCTTTAAACCGGGACGTACTTCATCCCAATTTAATTTAGCCGACCACGCACGCTTACTATACAACACCTCAGCACGACCATCTTGATTGCTCTGGTCTGAAGCAGGAATCTGGGTTGGATCAAGTAAAGCAACACGACGTAACAAGCGTTCATTTTGATACACTTCAAGCTGCAAAGTGTCGATATTGTCCATGCCCTGATTTGGTGTAACCAATAATAATGCTTCTTTTTCTGCGGTCAAACGTGGCATTTTTTTCGCCTCGTTACCATTCGGATCAACCACATGCCCTTGAGCAAATTGAATCATTGCCTGAAAATCACCTTCTAAATCATTACGCACTTCACGTGATTCAGAATTGGCGTTGTAATCATAAAACCCAAGTGCCGATTGATTGATGACATCTTGTGTAGGTTCAGGGTAAGGATTAGCCACATTACCCACAGGTGGTTGCTGAGGAATTTCCAATGGTGTTGGATTTTCTTGATTTGAATTCCCAGCGGCATCCCCATCGCCACCACCACCACATGCGGCAAGCATGGATGATAATATACATACGCTTAATAGACTAAGCGAAAACCGAGTCACACTTTTCATTATTTATTCCACCCCAATGTCAATTTATGACAAAAAATATAAAAATAAACACATATTTTTCAATGGCTTGTATTTTTATATTAAATAGATGTATAAAATTATGCAATTCTCAAGTTTCATATCGCTTTATATTTTCAACACAATTTTATTAATTTTTCTTTATAAAAATCAGCGAATTTTTAAAGCAGCACACAGATTGATAGACAATATTTGATCGAGTTTGCGCTCACAACTGCATAAAATGAAGAAAAAAGAGAATAAAATTTGAATTATTTTTTTTAATTTCTGACAGACGGTATTCTATCGTACTGAATGGATAGCACTAGAATATGCGTTCAATGTTCTACTTCAACTTTCTGACGAAATTGTGAAATATCTAAAGTGTGAATCTGACCGCGCCAAATCCATTTTAACTTAGATTCTAAAAACTCATCGCCTTCAAACCAAACAAATAAACCTTCCATCATGCCTGGCCAATCGGCTTGTGTGACTTCCTTGCGTCCAGAAATTACCGCAATAATTGCGGCCAGAATCGTATCGTGACTTACAGCCAAACTGAGTCCGTATTGGTTGGTCGGATGAGTGTTATAAATCAGCTCAAGTACATCCACGACACCATGAATCGGATGTTTCATGCCAGGCAAGGCCTTGTTCACAAAACTATTGATAAAGCCTAAAGCGCCCTGCTCCTGAAAATATGGACCTGCCTGCTTGATATCAAGTACAAAGCTTCCAGGCTCAACCAACAACCCTTGTTCTATAATTTCAATGTGATGGGTATTAGGTTCAAGGGTAATACCATCCGCTCCACGAATCATTAATGCAGCTGTATCCACACAACGCTGAATAGGACTTGAAATACAGTGTTGAATCACTCGATCTGTATTTCCAACCAAGTATCCTCCCCATGCTTCGGCTAAATCACGGCCTTGCTCGGTCAACTGCAAATTATAGCCAGCCAAACCCTGGCCCTCGACAATTTCACGAATAGAATGACGGGTAAATAAAGTCACAGGCGTCTGCGCATCTGGCAATAAATCAATTGCTTTAAGCATACTTGCAGGGAGTAGTTCTAATGCCATGATCTAGCCAAAATTTTAACTTGGTTACTTGACACTATACCATGTTCAGCACTTTGCTCAATCTGACTTCGCCATAAGTTCAAGTGCTTGTAAGGCAATCTTTTTCATCTGTGTATTTTTATAGGCGATAAAACCACCATTTAGCAATGTATCGCGCTGATTGTATAAAAATGGCCGCCCCTTAAAATCGACCAATCCACCACCAATTCGTTCCAATAAGCATTGTCCTGCACTAGTGTCCCATTCCGAGGTCGGATGAAAACGTGGGTAGACATCGACACGATCTTCCAAAATCATGCAGAATTTATACGCACTCCCTGCTTTTATTTCTTCAAAATCGATCAACTGTGCCAAGCTTGTTAAATAGTCTGCATAGTGTGACTTTTTTTGACTGCTGTGGCTTAAACCAATTTTTAGAATTGAAGATGTTACCGTTGGTTCTGGCTGATAGAGATACCATTGCTGAGTTAAAATATCATATTTGAATGGCATACCCTGTTCTGGGCAAAAATAAATCGTGTGCTCGCCCGGTACAGCAAGCACCGCAAAAGTTGTTAGCGCACCACAAATTAAACTTAAATTAATGGTAAATTCTGGACGTTGATGTAAAAACTCTTTGGTGCCATCTAAAGGATCTAGCAACCAAAATTGCTGCCATTGCTGGCGCTGATCTTGTTCCCCTTCTTCTGACAATACAGGCAAATTGGAAATTTCTGTCAGAGCCTGCATTAAATAATAATTGACCCGATAATCTGCTTGCGTAACAGGAGAATCATCAATTTTCTTTTCGACATCAAAAGCAGCACCTGAACAGTAATCTTGAAATTCCTGATTTAAAATTTCACATGCCTGCTGCATGATTGACAACAACTGTAAAATTAAAGTATGCGTTGGCGCCGTTGTTTTTATAAACATAACTATCCTTTTTAGACCGTATCTAAAGGTCTAATTTTTCATTACTTTCATAAAAACATTGTAATAAAAATTACGGCTGATGCGTAGATAAAATTTAGTGGCTAGATATGCTAAATCAAGACTTTATGTGTCAAGGCAATTCCTTTTTACTTGAGTTTTTTATTTATTCAGTGCTAAGTTAATTAATCTTTAAATGGATCAGATAAGCTTTTTTTGAACATGGAAAAAGTGAGTGCAGCACTAACCAATAATAAAATTCCCACAATAATCAAATAAGTTTCGCCACCAACAAAACCAAAAATAATTGCAGCAATACCCAATAAACCCCAAATAGTGGTAATGGCAATTCCTAAAATAGACATCACAATTCCTTATAAATTTACTTAATGATGAAAAATTGACATTATTCTCAGGGATCGCTCTGTGATATTCATGCATCTTTTGATAGTCAAAGCGTAACATTTGAGCGCACCTTGCCACATTTATATACAAAACTTATACTAAAATAGACTAATCACGTCCTATTTCATTTCACTGAGCTTGCTGAATAGATTAAGTGCAAATTATGACAACTTGATGCATTTTATTTAAAAAGATTCTTTCTTAAATCATTTTTGAATCACTGCAAAGGAAATTCCCTTTCCTTTTAGGAGACTTGCGGAGCATGCTCCTCAGGGAGAGGTTTTTTATAAGAATCCCCTCATCCTCTTGCGGAATATACTCCTCATCCTGAGCAATACATGGCGTAAAAGAAGGGACTTTCAATACTAATTTTACTGATCATTTATGATCAAATTTCGACTTATAAAAGGATTCTAATTCAGGTTGAACCATTCATAGAATTAAGGTATAAAAAAGCCCGATCTGCATCAATCGGGCCAGATTTAAAGGTACACAAATTTGTATACATAATCAAAATCACTAGAATTTTAAATCAAAAAATTAATCAATCCTTTTCTAGAAAAGTTAGCTCCCCCTCATCTGAGGTAATTTTAATTTTCACTTTACGATAACTGCGTTTATCTGGATTTAATGCCGATTCTGAAACATGATGGGCGAATTTCTCATCTCCCATTAAATGCGCAAATAATTTATAGCCAATCCGCATTTTCTTAATTTTCTTCTTCTTTTTCTCAAACTCATCGAGTTGTTTATCTAAGTGTTTTAAATCTAAATACTGTTGTTCAGCCATTACTAGCTCCCTGATTTAAAAAATTTACCATTCAATTTCTATGCTTATACAGACAAACAAATACAGAAATATGTCAAAAAAATTGTTTTTGTGAACGCTACAGTTACTTTTTACAACTGCTCCATCTCACCTATTTATATGTAACGCATGTACAGTGCTTATCTCTTTAGCCTAACATAATTTGGCGAATAATCAGACAGCATTTTGAGTTATGCCTCAAGCATGTTTAAATGAGCCAGTTTTTATTTGCCTTTTGGCAATTGATTTTTGATTTAGGATGTCTAAATGCACAAAAATATCATCATGTTTGACATGGACGGAACGCTGTTAGATCTCGCTTATGATGATTTTATTTGGAATGAACAACTGCCTATTCGCTATGCAGAATTACACGCCTGCTCTTTAGAACGCAGCAAAGAAATTTTATACGATTTTTATCAAGCGCATAGCCACACCTTAGAATGGTATTCCTCACGTTTTTGGACGGCCAAAGTGGGTGTGGATATGCTTGCTATGCAACTTGAATATAAAGATCATGTCACGTTGCGTCCACACGCTATCGAGTTACTGGAACATTTAAAAAATAATGGCTATCGTATTTGGCTCACCACCAATGCAGATTGTGCAGGTTTAGACTTTAAATTAGCACATACAGGTTTAACAAAATACTTTGAAGTGATTGTTAGCTCTGAAAGCATTGGTTATGCCAAAGAACGCGTTGAATTTTGGCAAACATTGCAACAACAACATGCGTTTAATCCTGCAGATTGCTATTTTATTGATGACACCGAAAAGGTGCTTAATGGTGCAAAAGCCTTTGGGATTGGACACTTATATAGCATTGCCCAGCCATCCTCAGCAAAACCTGCGCGTCAGACTTGTAATTACCCTATGTTGCACCAATTAACAGATTTAATTCCTGTCTTAGAACAATTTGAGGACACTCAAAAATATGCCTAAAACTTCGTCCCACGAAGCCATTGAAAGCATTCGAATTGATAAATGGCTATGGGCTGCACGTTTTTTCAAGACCCGCTCTATTGCAAAAGCTGCCATAGAAGGCGGCAAAGTACATCACAATGGCGAGCGCGTTAAAGTTTCCAAAGAAATTCGTGTGGGAACTGAACTGACCATTCAACAGGGTTTTGATAAAAAAACCGTATTGGTCAAGGCCCTATCGGGTGTACGTGGCCCGGCACCCATCGCTCAGCAACTTTATGAAGAAACTGAAGTGAGTATTGCACGCAGGGAATTGATTGCGACCCAAAGAAAGTTGCATAATCTAGCACGACCTGATCATCGACCAAGTAAAAAAGACCGTCGTGACATCAGCAAATTTAAACAAGAAAATGATCAGCAATTTGACCAATTTTGGTCATATAATGATGATTAAATAGAGCGTCATAGTTTGTCGTACAGCTCGTGATATAAATAGAACTACAGGACAAATTCTGTCACTATATGCATGTGGAAAAGATTGAAGTAAATGCATCCACTTGAGTATATTATTTCGTGACATCGTATTGAGGTTGTAAGATGGATGAGAATAAAAGCAAGGCGTTAAATGCCGCTTTAAGCCAAATTGAAAAACAATTTGGTAAGAACACAGTCATGCGTCTTGGTGACAACACTGTGCAAGCGGTAGAAGCCGTATCTACAGGCTCATTGACCCTAGATATTGCATTGGGTATTGGTGGCTTACCTAAAGGTCGTATCATTGAAATTTACGGCCCTGAATCATCAGGTAAAACGACTATGACCTTGCAAGCCATTGCAGAATGTCAAAAAGCTGGTGGAACTTGTGCCTTTATTGATGCCGAACACGCGCTTGATCCTCAATATGCACGTAAACTTGGTGTAGATATTGACAATCTTTTAGTATCGCAACCAGACAACGGTGAACAAGCTCTTGAAATTGCCGATATGTTGGTACGCTCTGGCGCAATCGACATGATTGTGGTCGACTCCGTAGCTGCCTTAACCCCTCGTGCCGAAATTGAAGGCGAAATGGGTGACTCACACATGGGCTTACAAGCACGCTTAATGAGCCAAGCCTTGCGTAAAATCACAGGTAATGCCAAACGCTCGAACTGTATGGTGATCTTCATTAACCAAATTCGTATGAAAATTGGTGTAATGTTTGGTAGCCCAGAAACCACAACTGGTGGTAACGCATTGAAGTTCTATGCTTCTGTTCGTTTAGATATTCGCCGTGTAGGTCAAGTGAAAGAAGGTGACGAGATTATTGGTTCTGAAACCAAAGTCAAAGTTGTGAAAAACAAAATGGCACCTCCATTTAAAGAAGCATTGTTCCAAATTCTTTACGGTAAAGGTGTTAACCATTTGGGCGAGCTGGTCGATTTAGCTGTTCAACAAAATATCGTGCAAAAAGCTGGTGCTTGGTATTCTTATCAAGGCGATAAAATTGGTCAAGGTAAAAACAACACCATTCGCCATCTTGAAGAACATCCAGAGCTTGCTAAAGGCATCGAAGCGATTATTCGTGAACAACTACTCACGACAGGTCAAGCTGCACCTGTAGAAGATAAAGACGAAGAAGAATTCGACTTACTTGATGTTTAAAGCATGCGCTAAGATGAACACAACAAACTGAATTAAATAGAACGCTCTACGGAGCGTTTTATTGTATATGGAAGCATTACCATGTCTGAAAATAAATTCCCCAAACTGGTTGATTATGCTGCGCTAAAACAACAATTTGGCGAAGATGAGCAATCATGCAGCCAAACTAAGCAGGCATATTCAGAAACAACATCTGCCCTGCATTTTGCTTTAAATTCTACGCCTAACATCAATAAACAATACCCTGCTCATACAGAAGCCATTGATGATCAAGAATACAATCACAATGAAGACCCTGACGAACAGCAAAGCAAACGCCTAGGACTAACAGGTTCTCGTCTACGCAGCTACGCCTTTGCTGTCTTAACGCGTAAAGAATATTCTAAAAATGACTTAATTGAAAAACTGGCTTTATATGCAGAAAACCGTGATGAAGTGATTGAATTAGTCAATGAACTGGCACGTGAAAATTATCAGAGTGATCAACGTCTTGCAGAAATGTTACTGGCTAGCCAAAAGCGGCAAGGTAAAGGACCAAATCGTATTAAAATGGCTCTTAAAAACAAAAAAGTGGATAGCAGTTTAATTTCAGAAGAACTTAAAGAAACTGATTGGACAGAACATGCCTATCAACTAAAAGTAAAAAAATTCGGTATAGAAGTCGTAAATGAGCCAAAACTTAAAGCCAAACAAATTCGTTTTTTACAGTATAGAGGCTTTGATATGGATGCAATCATGAAAGCAATTCGTAGAAAAGAGCAAGATTTTTAAAATAATGGATATAAGATAAAAATAAGTAAAAGATAAATAGAATTATTATTTTAAAACTGGTGGCAACCCTACCAGCAAGCCTTCGGCACATCATAGTTCCACTACCGCTGCTACCTTCCGGTCCTGACGGGGTTCGTAGAGTACAATTGCGAAGTAACCAGCAGGGCTACCATTGCAAAAACAGAGTATAGAGATTTTTAACAAACTTGCAAGCGTTGTTCTGTATTTACTTTTACAAAGCTATCCAATTGATTATTTTAAAAACAATTGAAGACATTTATAAAATAACGTCACTTAAAATTTAGTCTAACTAACCCATCATAAAATTATTTTGAGATTCAAATCCTAGATTTACCCACATTGCGCTGTGATTGATGATAAGTTTGTAAAAGCTTATTGCAATTCCACGCGCGGACGTTTTAAATGTGGAAAATACCAAATCAACAGATTGAGTCCAATATGCTTACAAGGACTCAGCTACACAAGATTAAGATGGATATTCAATTATGCTAAAAAAGCATGCACTCTGTGCTCTTGCCCTACTGTGCGCAACGCCTGTATTTGCCAATATTCCAATTGAAAGCCATAACCTCAGCCAAAGCAGTGCTAGGTATGCTAATAGCCCTGCAATTGCAACGAGTAATATGGCACCTGCCAATGTATCGACCAATATCAATTGGCAATTGATGCAAAAAAACCAGCAACTCGAAAATGACATCCGTCAGTTACGTGGCAAAATTGAAGAACAAGACAATGAAATTGCACAGCTCAAACATGAATTGCAAAATCGTTATACCGATTTAGATCAACGTTTAGAACTGCTTCAACAAAAAATAGACCCTGAATCGGCTCCTGCCGCTGAGGAGGATAACCAAAAGGATACTGCACCCAGCACCAGCAACAACCAGTTAAATAACAATGCCCCGCAATCTGTACAAAATACAACACATGCAAGCCCAACAGCTCAAGGTTTAAATACCAATATTGAGCTAGAAAAAGCAGCCTATACTGTTGCATTAGATGCTTATAAACAAGGTGGTGCTAAAAAAGCTATTGCACCCATGCAAAACTTTATTAAAAACCACCCAAACAGTGTGTATATCAGCAATGCGTATTTTTGGTTAGCTGAGTTTAATTTAGCGATTGAACCGACCAATTACAGCGAGGCCAAAAAGAATTTTGAAATTGTGGCAACGAAGTATCCCCAATCTGCTAAACCATCAAGTGCCTTGTATCGCTTATATAGCATTGCGCAAGACGTAGATAAAAAACCTGCTTTAGCAGCGCAATACAAAAGTAAAATTTTGAGCCAGTACCCAAAGTCTGAAGAAGCACGATTTTTAAAATAAGCCAATAAAAAAAGACATCCAAGGATGTCTTTTAATATTCTAAAGCTTGCCGCATTCGGCAAACTCAAACCGTTAACGCACAATACCACGTTCAGATTGTTCTAAAGAATCAATTAAACGCTGCGCTTCTGCCACATTTGGCAAAATCTCACTGCGAATTTGCTGAATGGCTTGCTCAGTGGTTAATCCAGATTTGTAAATGAGTTTAAAGGCTTCACGAAGACCTTGAATCACATCCTTCGACCAGCCTTTACGACGCATTCCTTCGACATTCATTGCAAATGCATGTGCTGGATTACCAGAAACCATGACATACGCAGGCACATCTTTAAGAATAAGCGATGCACCACCAATCATGCTATAAGAGTCAATTTTACAAAACTGGTGAATCCCTGAGTTTCCACCGACCACCACATAATCCCCAACGTGCACGTGACCTGCCACACCCACATTATTGGCAAAAATATTGTGATCGCCCACCCTACAGTCATGCGCGATATGCGTATTGACCATAAGTAAGTTGTGACTACCAATTTTGGTCAGGCTATTGTCTTGCACCGTACCACGATGCAAACTGCAGTGTTCACGAATTTTGTTGTGATCGCCAATTTCTAGCCAAGTTTCCTCACCTGCATATTTCAAGTCCTGACAGACCTCACCTACGCTAGCGAACTGAAAAATTTCATTGTGCTGACCAATACGGGTGTAACCACCAATCACTACATGCGAATGAAGTTTTGTACCCTCACCAATCGTTACATTTGGTCCAATAATACAATATGGACCAATCGTGACATCTGAAGCAATTACTGCAGATGAGTCAATTATAGCGGTTGGGTGAACGAGTGGGTTATTGCTCATGCTTGCTCTGTTTTCTGATGCGAAACCATAATTTCCGCGGTTGCTGCGACGACGCCATCTACGGTGGCGATACAATTATATTTGTAAATGCCTCGTTTTTGCATAACTAATTCGGATTTTAATACAAGTTGATCGCCTGCAACGACTTGTTTTTTAAATCTAACTTTTTCTGCGCCTGCAAAAAGGAATAAAGAACCTGCGCTAGGTTTCTCATTATTCATGATAAAACCTAGAATACCCGACACTTGTGCCATCGCTTCAACGATTAAAACACCTGGCATGATCGGATAATTTGGGAAGTGTCCTTGCAAAAATTCTTCATTGATTGATACGTTTTTATAACCCACGATACCGTTATCAGTGACTTCTACAATGCGGTCAACCAATAAAAACGGATAGCGATGGGGTAAATATTCACGAATGGTTTGAATGTGCATTGGCAATTCAGGTTTAGTGAAGGTGCTAGAATTCGACTCAGTCATCATAATTATTTACGCAATTTAAAAGTTGATTCAAGGGACTCAATTTGAGATTGCATATCATCAAGTCTTTTCACCAATTGGGTCAATGGCACATCTGCTAATTGTCTAAGCCGCACAACAGTACGTTTCCACTTTTGATTTTCAAACAAGCCAATACCAGAGGAATATTTTCCTGATTCAGAAATATTGTTTGTGACCATTGACATTCCGGTCAAAGTCACATTATCGGCAATATTCAAGTGCCCAGAAATCGCACTTCCACCACCAATGATACAGTTTTTGCCAATTGTCACACTTCCAGCCACGGCTGTTTTTGCTGCTATGGCCGTATGAGCACCTAATTTGACGTTATGCGCGATTTGCACAAGGTTATCAATAATGACACCATCTTCCAAAATTGTATCATTTAGCGCACCACGATCTACGCTGCAATTCGAGCCAATACGAACATCATTACCAATAATCACAGAACCCAATTGCGCAATTCGATGCCATTTACCTTGATAAGGCGCAAAACCAAAGCCTTCACCACCAATTACAGTATTGGCATGTATACGCACACGATGTCCAAGTTTAGCTTCGCCTGTTAAGGTCACGTGCGAATCAATAAAACACTGTTGACCAATTTCGACAAAGTCATCAATTTTACAGTGCGATTGCACAATCGTATTGTCACCCACCACGCAATTTTCACCAATCACCACATAATGACCAATATAAGCACTCTCCGCAATGATGGCTGAAGGATGGATTTGTGCTGTACTTTCTATACCGCGTTGCGTATGTTTACGCTCAAATACATGAGTCAGAATTGCAAAAGCCAGATACGGATTCTCAACCACAATAAAGTTGTGATGATTGTCTAACTCAGCTTGTAGTGAAGCGGTCACAATTAAAGCCCCCGCTTGGGAGCTACGTGCTTGCGCTAAATATTTATCACCATTCACGAATGCAAGTTGTTGCATCTGAGCAGACTCAAGGCTTGCCAAACCTTGCAAACGTAAATCGGCTTGTCCAATACATTGACCTTGAACTAAACCAGCAATTTCTTCTAAGCGATAATGTTGGGAACTCATTGATTATTTAAGTGCGTTGACCTTTTGGATCATTTTATCAGTTAAATCATACTTCGGGTCATAGGCAAGTGCTGAGTTTTTATTCAAAACCACATCCAAACCATTTTCTTTACGCAATTGTTCAGCAACTTGCTTTAAACGAGTTTCAAAACCATCATTAATTTTGTGCAATTCTGACTGGACACGGGTTTGTACCGCTTGTTGCAAACTATTAAATTCTTTCAATTTGGCTTGAAATTGTGTATTCATTTTTTGCTTTTCAGCCTCTGATAAATTCGTAGCCTGCTGCGCACGTTGCTGCATGGTTTCTAATTCTTTTGTCAGTTGCTCAAGCTTAGTGGTTTGCGGTTTAACTGATTGTTGCAAGGCCAAATTTTGCTGTTTGAGATAACTGCTATTTTCTACAACACGCTCTAAACTTACTACACCATACCCTGCAGCATGTGCTACTGCTGCCAGTGTAGATAAACCAAACAATGCCAAACTAAATATTGTTTTTTTCATATGCTACATCCTGTGTTTAAACGATCCAACACGGGTCGTACTTAGAAAGTACGACCAATTTCGAATTGGATATTTTTAGTGTCATCACCATCTTTATCATTCAATGGATACGCATAGCTAAGTGACAATGGACCAATCATGGTAATCCAGGTAAAGCCTACACCCACGCTATAACGCATTTCACCGAAGTCGAAGCCGTAGTTGTCTTTACAGTACTTTCTCAAATCAGCAGATGAAGAAACATTACACTGAGTATCAAAAACTTGTGCGCCTTCTGCAAAAATCACTGGACGGACTTGGCGTGTCCAATCCCCTTTAAATGGCACTGGTAAAGCCAATTCAGTACCAAATTGGACTAAAGCATTACCGCCTACTTCTTCCAAATCGAAATTTTCCAATGAATTATGTTCCGCATAGACACTGTCATATTTAGGACCAAGCGTGCTGTTGTCATAACCACGTACCGAACCATAACCACCTGCATAGAAGTTCTTATAGAACGGTAAGTCATTACCAAAACCTAACTTACTATAGCCACGTAAGACAAAATCATGACCTAATGGGAAATAGGCTTGAGCATCATAAGTGACTTTTTGAAATTCCACATCGCTACCTGGTAAGGCAATTTCAGCATTTACACGATGCGACATACCATTGGTTGGGAAAATCGGACGGTTCAAGGTGTTATACGACCAACCTAAGTTCAGATTGTAAGTTAAGTAATCACCAGAGAAGCGATCAGCTTTAAGCTTTGTTCCACAAGGATCATTATTATCTATACAATAATTTGATGAACCAATTTCTTTACCGCCATTTTCCAATAAATAGTCACGAATATATGTTGAGACTCGATTACCCGTTGTAACTTCAGTCTGATCAATGTTTAAACCTGCGCTAACGCTTTGGTTTTCATCAATTGGGTAACCGAAGTTAATGCCACCACCAAAACTGTCTGTCACATAGTTATTAACGTTATAGTCATCATCTAGTTTGGTTTTACGATAGTACATGTTGTAACCACGACGCACACCATCAATTGTGAAGTATGGGTCTGTCACACTCAGGTTATAGTAATCCTGCGTTTCAGAACGTGATAAATCAATCGAAACCGAATTACCTGTACCCAAAAAGTTGGTTTGGCTTAAACCCGCTTGGAACGTCACACCACCGCTTTGCGAGAAACCTACCGCCAAAGTACTGGTACCTGAGTGCTGTTCTTCTACATTAACATTTAAGTCAATTTGGTCAGGCACGTTGGGAATACGCACTGGCTTAACATCAACAGTTTTAAAGAAACCTGTACGTTCTAAACGGACTTTAGATAAGTCAATTTTTTCATTGCTTGCCAATGCGCCTTCCATTTGACGCATTTCACGACGAAGCACTTCATCGGCAGTTTTACTGTTACCTGCGAAGTTAATACGACGTACTGTAACTTGCTGACCTGGGTTAATGTAGTAGTTTAAATCGACTAGTTTCGTTTCTTTGTCAATTTGCGGCACAATATTCACTTCGGCATAGTAATAGCCTGCATTGCCATATTTACGCAGCAACAATTGTTTCACCGCATTCACTTTTTCTTGTGAATAGGTTTCACCATCTTTATAAATTTGCAGTGCTGTAAGTTCTTCTGGTTTGTATAAAGCATCGCCCAAGAACTTGCTTTCGCCAAACTTGAATTGCTCGCCTTCATCCACCGAAACTTCAACAAAAATATGCTTTTTGTCTTCACTCAAATTCAAGCTAGAGTTGGTGATATTGAAGTTGATATAACCTTTATTCAGATATAACGCACGTAATGCTTCCAAGCTTGCTGCCATTTTTTCGCGTGCGTAGCGGTCATTACGAGTAACAATCGAACTCCAGCTACTTTCTTTAACAGCAAACGCCTGCTTAATATCGCTTTCTTTAAATACCGTATTGCCAATGATGTTGATATCTACCACTTTAGCGGCTTTGCCTTCAACAAATTCTACGGTTAAATCTACACGGTTATTTGGGCGTGCTGTGGTAATGACGCGTACATCTGCATCATAACGACCTTGCTGCATATACTGCTGTTCAAGCTCAGATTCTAAAGTTTGTAGTGCAGACTTTTTCAGCACTTCACCTTCAGCCACACCCATTTTCTTTAAACCATCTTCCAATGCTTCTTTAGGAATAAGTTTGTTGCCTTTAAATTCAACCTTAGAAATGATTGGGCGCTCAACCACTTTAAACACTAAAGTGTCCGCTTCGCGACTGGCCTGAATGTCATCAAACAAACCTGTGGCATAGATTGAGCGAATCGCATTGGCCAACACTGCTTCATTGACACGATCACCACTATTGACTGGAATCATTCCATAAACATTGGCTGGCGTTAAACGAACAAGACCATCTATTTTTATATCTCGCGCAATAAATTCATCTGCTGCATATGCTTGTTGTGTTGCCGCCATTGCACTAACCAGTGCCAAGGGCATAAATAAATGTGTGTGCTGCATGCCAGTCTTTTCCAGTGTTAAATTTATTTCGTATCTACGTTGTTACAAACGCATAATGTCATTAAATAATGCGAGGAACATCATACTTCCAAGCAGTACCATACCAATTTTTAAACCAACTAATTGTATTTGTTCAGAAACAGGTTTTCCACGAATCAGCTCGATAAAATAATAAACTAAATGCCCGCCATCCAACATTGGAATTGGCAATAAATTTAGAATTCCTAAGCTTACGCTCATAAGTGCCATAAAGGAAATAAAAGTTTGCCACCCCATTTCTGCACTTTGCCCTGCGACTTTGGCAATAGTAATTGGGCCAGATAAGTTATCTAAACCAATTAAACCACGCACCATTTTGACAATAGAATTCAAAATCATGCTAGACAACTGACCTGTTTTATCTATCGCCATCAATAAAGCTTCACTCGGGCTATATTGAATGGTTTGCTTATAATTTTCTGGAATAACAATTTTTCCAGGATCACTTTGCACACCTAACACACCCGAAACATTGCCTATATTGTCACGTTTGCCTTGCGGCATCACTTCCAGTTGCTGCACTTGATTGTTACGCAGCACATCTAATTTCAGTAGTTTTTCTGGCGATGCCTGAACCACTTGTACCACATCGTACCAGTCATTCATTTTGACGCCATCAATCGCGATAATTTGATCGCCGACTTGCATACCTTGACGAATGGCAGCACCATCTTCACTTAACTTACTGACAATTGCAGGAATTTGTGGGCGATACGGGGTAAAACCCAAAACATCTAAAGGTGATTGGGATTGATCATTTAAGAAATTTTGAATAGGTAAGCTAAATGTTTTGATTTCACCTGCGCGTTCCGCCTGTACCTGAATCTTGCCTGATTCACCTACACGATCTACCAAGGCAAAGTTCAGCTTTTCCCATGTCGTCACGGGCGTACCATCAATGGCGGTAATCTTATCACCTACTTGCATTTGCGCTGCCGCCGCAGGTGTATCTGCCAGTACCTTACCCACACGGGTATTCAACTGTTCCTGAGATGGTAAAAATAATACCCAGAACAATAAAATGGCAAAAATCAGGTTGATTAACGGACCTGCTGCCACAATCGCAATACGTTTCCAAGGATGCTGACGATTAAAGGCATAAGGTAGGTCTGCTTCTGCAACGTTTTCTTCGCGTTCATCAAGCATTTTGACATAGCCACCCAAAGGCAGTGCCGAAAGCTGATATTGAATCCCCGATTTTTTAGACGTCCATTTTAAAATGGTTGGCCCAAAGCCTATGGAATAAACCAAAACTTTGACACCTAATTTACGTGCGACAAAGTAGTGCCCAAACTCATGAATTGCAATTAAAGGTCCTAGCAAAAGAATCGCTGCAACCACAATAAATAAGGCACTCATGCTTTAGCTTCCTTTATTCAACACAAAATGCTGTGCAATAGCACGGGCTTTTTGGTCTGCCTGCAAAATCAGTTCAATACTTTCTGCAGCTGAATTTTGTATCTGGTTCAAAGTATGCTCAACCACTGTCGCAATTTCGGTAAAACGAATTTGTTGCTGCAAGAATGCTGCAACTGCAATTTCATTTGCTGCATTTAAAATAGCAGGCGCCAGACCACCTTCTTGCATGGCTTGACGTGCCAGACTTAACGCAGGAAAACGTGTGGTATCAGGTGCTTGAAAATCAAGCTGATGATTGACAAACAAATCTAAAGGCGGAACATGCGTTTGGATACGCTGCGGCCATGCCAAAGCATGCGCAATTGGCGTACACATATCAGGATTACCCATTTGTGCCAAAGTTGAACCATCCACATATTGAACCATGGAATGAATAATACTCTGTGGATGAACCACAACTGTAACAAAGTGTTCTGAAATTGCAAAAAGATGACACGCTTCGATTAATTCCAAACCTTTATTCATTAAGGTCGCAGAATCTACCGAAATTTTTTGTCCCATAGACCAATTTGGATGTTTGCAGGCTTGTGCAGGGGTAACGTGTTGCAGTTCTTCTAGGCTATGATTTAAAAATGGACCGCCCGAAGCAGTCAGTAAAATTTGTGATACACCTAGCTGAGGTTGTCCATTTCTTTCGGTTTGTAAATAATGTTCAGGCAAACATTGAAAAATCGCGTTATGTTCAGAATCTACAGGCAATAACAAAGCACCATGTTCACGTGCCGCCTGCATCATGATGTCGCCCGACATCACCAAGGCTTCCTTATTGGCCAATAATACGCGCTTACCCGCTTTAACCGCAGCCAGTGTAGGCAATAAACCTGCCGCACCGACAATGGCTGCCATCACCACATCCACTTCAGGATGTTCGGCGACTGCGATTAAACCCGCCTCATCGCTTAAAATTTCAATCCCTGAAATGTGTTGTTGTGCAAGTAACTGCTGCAATTCATCAACTTTTGCCGCAGGTACAACCACAATTTTAGGATGATACTGTTTGCATATTTGAACCAGTTCTTGAATTCGGCTATGTGCCGTCACGGCAAAAACTGAATACTGCTCAGGATGTTGTTGCAGTACTTTTAGGGTGCTTTGTCCAATTGAACCTGTCACACCCAAGATACAAACAGCTTGTGACATTTATAAATCTACGCCAATAAGTTTTAAAACATACATACCTGCAGCAAAAATTGGAGCTGCTGCAAGTAAAGAATCAATCCGATCTAGCACACCACCATGACCTGGCAAAACTCGCCCAGAGTCTTTAATACCTGCACGGCGCTTGATCATGGATTCAAATAAATCGCCCAATACTGAGCTAAATACCGTAATCACCGAAAGAATCAAAAATAAAATATGTTGTGCCAAAGTTAGGTCCAAATACACCACTTCTACAACAATCACGATTAGCATGGCAGTAAACACACCGCCATATAAGCCTTCTACTGACTTGTTTGGACTGACATTTGGTGCAAGTTTTTTCTTGCCTAGTTTACGTCCAACAAAATAAGCACCTGAGTCTGCACCCCAAACCAACAAGAACAAGTACATTAACCACCACGGTGAACTGTTCCATACGGAAAAAATTGCAGTTACCGCAGCAGAAATTAAAATAAAACCAATAAAGCTTAAGCTTGGGTTATACCATGCATCGTATTCTGGGTAAGATTTGACCCAATAAATGCTGAGTAACCATGTCAAAATAGAGGCTGCCCAAAGCAATAAGGCAATATCACTAAAATAAAGTGCCATTGCTGCCAAAGCGGCAGTCAATACACCAAAACCCCAAGCCACAGGCTTGAGGACGTATTTCGTTTTTCTTGGCATGAGTTTAAACCACTCATAGCCCGCAACCCCTGCTGCAACAATCATCAGCATAAACATTGGATAGTGCGACTGAGTTGCAAACATGCAACTCAACACCACAGCAACCAATACCAATGCGGTAATAATCCGCTCTAACATGTATTAATTCTCAATTTTCTCTTGTTGAATTTGCTCAGAAGTTTTACCAAAACGGCGTTCACGACCACCAAATACTGCCAGTGCATCGTCAAATTCTTCAATGCTAAATTCAGGCCACAAGGTTTGGGTAAAATACAATTCAGCATACGCAGCTTGCCAAAGTAAAAAATTAGACAATCTAAAATCGCCACCAGTACGAATCAAAAGATCGACAGGCGGTAGGTCTGCCAGACTGACATATTGACCAAAAAGTTGTGTATCTATTTGTTCAATATCAATTTTATGCGCCACAACATCTGCTGCAATTTGTTTTGCAGCTTGCGCCATATCCCACATACCACCATAACTAATGGCAATTGTGAGTGTCATGCTGTTGAAATTAGCAGTCCTTTGTTCGGCATGCAACATTAACTCACGCAAATGCGGCGACAAACGTGAACGGTCACCAATAAAACGTAAGGCAATATTGAATTTTTCCATGCGTGGTAATTGCTCATGAATTGTGGCTTCTAGCAATTGCATGAGTAAATCCACTTCAAACTGCGGACGATTCCAGTTTTCACTCGAAAAAGCAAAAACGGTTAAAGCTTGAATGTGTTTTTTTCTACAATGTTCAACAATCGGGTCAAGTACATCTTTACCAGAACGATGTCCTTCCCCTTTTTGCATTTGATTTTTTTTTGCAAAACGATTGTTGCCATCCATAATGATGGCAACATGTTTTGGCAAAGACGCGCTGTCTTCCGATGTGGTCATTGATTAGACCTTCATCAACTCAGCTTCTTTTGCAGCAAGACGCTTGTCTACTTCTGCAACGTATTTGTCTGTGATTTTTTGAATGTCATCTGCTGCACGACGTTCATCATCTTCAGAAATTTCTTTTTCTTTCAATAATGCTTTGATGTCGCCCAATACATCACGACGGATGTTACGAATGGCAACTTTGGCATTTTCTGCTTCAGAACGCGCAACTTTTTGCATGTCACGACGAGTTTCTTCAGTCAATGCTGCAAGCGGTACACGAATTGCATCGGCTGTAATTGGGTTTAAACCCAAATCTGACTCACGAATTGCTTTATCAATTGCAGACACCATTGAACGCTCAAATGGCTGAACTAATAAAGTCCGTGAGTCTTCTACACCAATGTTCGCTACTTGGTTAAGTGGCACATCGGAACCGTAGTAAGAAACCATCACACCATTTAAAATTGATGGATGTGCACGACCTGTACGCACTTTGGCAAAACCATGTTCTAAAGACTCTAAAGTCTTGTTCATACGTTCTTCGCTGTCTTTTTTAAGATCGTCAATCATAAGATCTTCCTTACTGTATTCTAAAATTTGAGTCAAAATATAGGGTTAAATTAGAGCGTAGTATAAATAGCTTTGTGGCTCACGTACATTAGTTCGTAACGTGAGTTCCTTCTTTTTCACCCATCACCACAGAAAGCAACGCACCTGCTTTATTCATATCAAAAACTTGCAACGGCACATTGTGGTCGCGGCATAAGCAGATTGCAGTTAAATCCATCACACCTAATTTCTCATCTAACACTTGGTCAAATGTAAGCGTGTCGTATTTCACCGCATCTTCGTATTTACTTGGATCTTTGTTATACACGCCATCAACTTTGGTCGCTTTTAAAATCAAGTTAGCTTCAATTTCGATACCACGTAAACACGCTGCAGTATCTGTGGTAAAGAATGGATTACCTGTACCCGCAACAAATACGCACACTTCACCTTGCGTCAGGTGGCGAATCGCATCACGGCTTGAGTATGACTCAACCACTGTACCAATAGGCAATGCCGACATTAAACGGGTCTTGATGTTACGGCGCACCAAAGCATCACGCATGGCTAAACCATTCATCACCGTTGCTAACATCCCCATTTGGTCGCCTGTTACACGGCCAACCAAACCATCTTTTTGTAATTGGCTGCCGCGGTATAAGTTACCACCACCGACAACAATACCCACTTGCACACCTAAACCAACCAAGTGTGCAATCGCCAAAGACATTTGATCGAGCACTTGCGCATCAATCCCCATGTCTTTATTACCCGCAAGCGCTTCACCCGATAGTTTCAACAAGATACGTGCATAACGTGGCTTTTTTGAATCTAACATTGTCATTACTCCAATTCTAAATTCTAAACTTTAATTTTTTACAATTTGTATGGCTTACAGCTAGCAATCCAAATCTGCAAAGCATTATGCAGATTTGACCTGAATCAGCTTGGCAAATAAGTCGTATTCATCGGCATCGGTAATTTCAACTTCAAGTAAATCACCTGCTTTAATCACGCTCTTGTCAATATCTTCTACAAAGACGTTGCCATCAATTTCTGGCGCATCTGCATAAGAACGTGCCACTGCCACTGGAAATTCTTCTTCCAAATCATCTACCAACACGGTCATGGTTTGACCAATACGTTTTTGCAGTTTAGCTGCTGAAATTTCTTGCTGAACCTGCATAAAACGCTCATAGCGTTCTTGCTTGATTTCTTCTGGCACATGATCTGGCAAGTCGTTTGCTGCCGCACCTTCAACAGGTGAATAAGTAAAGCAACCAACACGGTCTAATTGCGCTTCTTTTAGCCAGTCGAGCAAAATTTGGAAATCTTCTTCTGTTTCGCCTGGAAAACCCACCACAAAGGTTGAACGAATCACCAGCTCAGGGCATTTTTCACGCCAAAGTTTTAAACGCTCCAACGTGTTTTCGCTGTGCGCAGGTCGCTTCATCAACTTTAATACTTTCGGGCTGGCATGTTGGAATGGAATATCCAAATAAGGCAAAATTTTGCCTTGTGCCATTAAATCAATTACAGCATCCACATGCGGATATGGATAGACATAGTGCAAACGCACCCAAATACCCAATTGCCCTAAGGCTTCACACATATCATAGAATTTGGTTTTAACAGGCTGACCGTTCCAAAAGTCCAATTTGTATTTGGTATCTACGCCGTAGGCAGAAGTATCTTGAGAAATTACCAATACTTCTTTTACGCCTGCACGTTTCAGTGCCGCAGCTTCTTCTAATACCGAGCCCACAGGACGCGAAACTAAATCGCCACGCATGCTTGGAATGATGCAGAAAGTACAGCGATGATTACAGCCTTCTGAAATTTTAAGATAGGCATAATGTTTAGGCGTCAAACGAATGCCTTGTTCAGGTACCAAATCAATAAATGGATTATGTTTTGGTGGCTCAGGAACATATTGATGCACCGCTTCCATCACGTCCTGATAAGCAGCCGCGCCAGTCACTTTTAATACGTTGGGATGCATTTGACGAATCTTGTCTTCATCTTTACCCAAGCAACCTGTCACAATGACACGACCATTGGCATTCATGGCTTCGCCAATCGCGTCTAAGGACTCTTGTACTGCAGATTCAATAAAACCACATGTATTGACAACAACTAAGTCAGCACCTTCATAATCAGATGCGACATCATAACCTTCAGTTTTTAACTGAGTTAAAATTCGTTCGGAATCTACCAATGCCTTAGGACAACCTAAAGAAACAAAACCGACTTTGGGGGATTTCATAGAATCTGCACTCCACTAGAATGCGCGTATTGTATGACTTTTCTTTGCATAAAAATAGAGAAATAGCCGACTCTTTGCATAATGCACCAAAATACAACCATTCAGGCTGAATGATTTAAATATTGCACCATTTTAATGCATTTTTTATTTACAGTGTTTCTGTTATCCGTTATATCTTGAAAATTCAGTCCAGTTCCTGCGCATTTTTCCGATTCTTCGGTGATGAATGCACTAAAAATGAAAAGTTGGCGTGCATTTTGCTTAATTCGCCTCAATTCGATCCTAATTTGGAAAATGGCTGACACATGACAATGCCCTTGCACAATATTTCATACAGGAAGCATTCACGAATGGATCAGACCCAGCGCATTGACTACCGTCTTTTGGTGGATAACCTTAGTACTGCAATTTTACTGGTTGATCGTGACCTGAATATTTTTTATTTAAACTCATCTTGTGAAGCTTTATTTGATATCAGTTTAATTCGGGCTTCAGGGCAACCTGTTTTAAATTTGCTGCACACGCCTGATGATGAGTTCAATACTCAAGAGGCTTTCCTGAATACCATCAAAACAGGTCAGCCCTACACTCGCCGTGAAGCAACCATTAACGTCAATTTTAAAGACATTCATGTCGATTATACTGCATCACAATTAAATGCAGGCAAACCTTATCACCCTCTTTTGCTAATTGAATTAAATCCGATTGATCGGATGCTCAAAATTTCCAAAGAAGAAAACTTTATTCAGCAGCATCAAGTCGCGCGTCAACTGATTCGTGGTGTGGCACATGAAATTAAAAACCCGCTTGCAGGAATTCGTGGTGCGACACAACTGTTAGCGCGAAGTTTAAATGACCCGAAATATGATGAATTTACCGACATTATTATTAGCGAAGTGGATCGTTTAAGAAACTTAGCCGACACTATGCTCGGTTCACGCCAACTCCCAAGCTATGAACCGGTCAATATTCACGAGCCTTTGGAACGAGTACGGAGCCTGATTGTTAATCAAACTAAAAACAAAATAAATATTATCCGCGACTATGACCTTTCTTTACCCGAAGTTATGGCAGACCGCGATCAATTGATTCAAGTCATGCTGAATATTTGTGCGAATGCAGTACAAGCCATGACCGAACATCCCGATTTCTTTACCGAGCATCGACCTGAATTAATTTTAAGAACTCGTATTCAACGCTTGGTCACCATTAATGGTGTGCTGAATCGTTCCACCGTACGTGTTGATATTGAAGATAACGGCCCAGGCGTACCTGAAGACATTTTAGAATCTGTGTTTTATCCGTTAGTGACTGGACGCGCTAACGGTACAGGACTTGGTTTAAGCATCGCACAAAATATTATGCATCAACATAACGGGATGATTGAATGTCAATCCATTCCAGGAAAAACAGTATTTAGCTTATATTTACCTTGGGAGGCGAGTCATGTCGCGAAATAAAATTTGGGTGATTGATGATGATCGTGCAATGCGCTGGGTATTGGAGAAAACTTTTAGAGAAGAAGGTTTTGAAGTTACCAGTTTTGAAGAAGCACAGTCTGCGCTAGATGAATTAAACCAAGATGCACCCGATGTAATTTTGACCGACATTCGTATGCCTGGAATTGATGGTTTAACTTTTCTTGGCAAAGTCAAAGTCAGTTATCCTGACTTACCTGTAATTATTATGACAGCACACTCCGATTTAGAATCGGCAGTATCTAGCTATCAAACTGGTGCATTTGAATACTTACCCAAGCCTTTTGATATTGATGAAGCACTTGCTTTAGTCAATCGTGCAATTTTGCATATCACCAAATTACAACAACAAGAATCTGCAAAATCGACAGTACAGCCAATTCAATCGACAGAAATTATTGGTGAATCACCTGCCATGCAGGAAGTTTTTCGTGCGATTGGTCGTTTATCTCAATCACACATTACTGTGCTCATTAATGGTGAATCAGGTACAGGGAAAGAATTGGTGGCGCATGCACTGCATCGCCACTCACCACGTAGCAGCAAACCTTTTATTGCCCTGAATATGGCTGCCATTCCTAAAGATTTGATTGAAACCGAACTTTTTGGACACGAAAAAGGTGCATTTACAGGTGCCAATACACAACGTCAGGGGCGTTTTGAACAAGCCAACGGCGGCACCCTGTTTTTAGATGAAATTGGCGACATGCCTTTTGAAACCCAAACCCGTTTATTGCGCGTATTGGCAGATGGTGAATTTTATCGGGTTGGTGGGCATATTCCTGTTAAAGTGGATGTGCGAATTGTCGCAGCAACGCATCAGGATTTGGAAAAACTGGTTCAAGATGGGCGTTTTCGTGAAGACTTATATCATCGTCTTAACGTCATTCGGATTCATATTCCTAAACTGGCGCATCGCAGTGAAGATATTCCAATGTTAGCACAGCACTTTTTGGCACGTGCAGGTAAAGAATTAGGTGTAAGTCCTAAAATATTACGTCCTGAAACAGTCGAGTATATGCAGCAATTGCCATGGCAAGGTAATGTGCGCCAACTGGAAAACACCTGTCGCTGGCTTACCGTAATGATTACAGGACGTGAGGTCTATCCTGAAGATTTACCAACTGAACTCAAGCAAATTCCTATTGATAAATTAGCTGAGCATTCTGCGCTTCATGTGGCAGAACGGGTATCTATACAGCATTGGGATGAGTTACTTGGACAATGGGCAGTACAAAAGCTAAAAAATGGCGAAATGAAACTTTTAGATATCGCCATTCCAATGTTTGAACGCACCTTGATTAATGCCGCACTGCAACAAACCCGGGGACGTAAACGTCATGCCGCCGAGCTACTCGGTTGGGGACGTAATACGTTGACACGAAAACTCAAAGAGTTAGGAATGGACAGTGCTGACGATGAAATTGAAGAAGATATTGAGGGCTAAACGCAGAAAAAATATCTAATCCATCAAAATATAGGGAAATTCAGATGTTGAATTTCCCTATTTTTATATCTTAGACTCTCTAAGTTAAGTGCAATTAAGCCGCGGTAAATCCGACATAGCGTGATAAACCTTGCACGCCTAAATCCGTTTTATAAATCATATATTGTGGATAGCGGCTCGAAGTCAGTTCTTGCCACATATCTAATTGATCATCATGTGCATGAATTTCATCGACGCTGCGTGGCATGCTTTGTTCAAACACATCCGAGGCATATTCAAAACCCAAATCCATTGCGACAAACAAAGTATGTTCACAAGGCTGAATATATTGTTCTTCTGCCCAGTCAATGACAGCATGTTGGCAATGTGGGCAAAGCAAATTTTCAGTTGCAGGCGTATTCAGTTCAATGAGTTGATATGGCATAGAGCAGTATCACCAATATAAAATAGATAAACATAAAGTCTGTTTGCATCATAACAAGCAATTTCTATATTTTGCGCTAGGCACAGCTTATAATCATAGAAATTTTTTTAATTGTACTTATGTCAACTCTAGAAAATGCAATTACACTTGCAGTACAAAAACATGCAGGACAGCTAGATAAAGGTGATCAGCCATATATTTTGCATCCCTTACGGGTAATGTTGCAGTTACAGCAGCCTGATCAGCAAATTGTCGCCGTCCTGCACGACATTCTTGAAGATACCCACACCACAGCACAAGACCTTCAAAATTTAGGATTTCAAACGCATATTATTCAAGCGATTCAGGCGCTCACCAAACTGCCACATGAAACTCGTGTCCAAGCGGCTATGCGTACTGCACAAAACCCGCTTGCGTGTGCCGTAAAAATTGCAGATGTGAAAGACAACATGAATTTAGCGCGGATTCCCAATCCTACAGCACGTGATTTAGCTCGTTTAGAAGAATACCGACAAGTTTTAGATATTCTGCAAAAAGCACAGCAACAAAGCAGGATTAAAGATTGACAATATGCAACGATAACACTTTAATTTAAGCATTGTTGCACAAATGGAATTTAGTCATGCTCACAGACTTGGATGATTTTTATTGTTTTGCCCAAGTGGTCGAACACGGTGGATTTAGTGCAGCAGAACGTGCCACCGATATTCCAAAATCCAAACTTAGTCGACGCGTACACAACCTAGAAGAACGCTTAGGCGTACGCTTAATTCAACGCAGTTCACGTCATTTTGCAGTCACAGAAATTGGTATGAATGTGTATCGTCATGCGCAAGTGATGATGAATGCTGCCCAAGCCGCACACAATTTGGTCGATCATTTAAGCATTGAACCGCGTGGTGTGATTAAAGTCAGCTTACCTGTTTCAATTGCGCAAAATGAAATTGCCAAAATTTTGCCTGAATTTTTGAAAGCCTACCCACAAATTAAAGTACAGCTAATTGTCAGCAACCGTCGTGTCGACATCGTCAACGAAGGGATTGATATTGCACTGCGTGTCCGCTCAAATCTAGATGACGATCCAAGTTTGGTGATTCGTAAATTCAGTAAAATCGAACAACATTTATTTGCCAGTCAAGCTTATTTAAACGAATTTGGTGATTTGAAAAAACCTGAAGATTTAAGTCAGCATAAAATTTTAAGCATGTCGGATGAGCATTTAGATCAATTCATGGTCGTACATAACCAACAACAGCAACCAAAAAAAATTAAGGTCAATCCTACGGTTATGGGTTCAGACTTAATGATGTTGGCGCAATTGGCACGACAAAATTGCGGCATTGTGCTATTGCCTGACACTATTGTTGAAGATTATGTTGCATCGGGTGAATTAGTTCGCGTTTTATCCGACTGGCATGCGCCTCACGGCATTTTCCATGCGGTCTACCCTTCACGCAGGGGTTTATTACCTGCTGTACGTGTATTTATTGACTATTTGGTCGAAAAACTGACCATTCGTTAGCACATAGGATCTTTTGATTTCAGATACTCAACAGCAAAAAAAAGCTTATCTAAGACAGATAAGCTTTGAAAATTACAATCTAAAATATGAAAGTTAAAACAAAGAAACTACAGCAAGTATCTTTGAATTAAATTATAGCGATTGTTTATTTTCTAACAAATAGTTTAAAACTAAAGTCTAAGATGTTTTATCTAGCAGTCTTAACTTGAAAGCATTCGCGCATTAAATTTCAGGATAACTCCCCGTACCTTCTGGCCAAGGTGATAACACTTCAA
The DNA here is from genome assembly GCF_021560715.1 of Acinetobacter sp. SCLZS86. Taxonomy (NCBI): domain Bacteria; kingdom Pseudomonadati; phylum Pseudomonadota; class Gammaproteobacteria; order Moraxellales; family Moraxellaceae; genus Acinetobacter; species Acinetobacter sp. SCLZS86. The sequence goes on along the minus strand of NZ_CP090864.1, from coordinate 1,375,013 downwards.
AACCAGTATCAGTCACGGCAACCATGTGTTCCCATTGTGCAGAAAGTGATTGATCGGTAGTCACCACCGTCCAACCGTCTTTCAGCTCTTTCACACGTGCTTTACCCGCATTCACCATCGGCTCAATGGTAAATACCATACCTTTTTCAAGCACCAAACCTTGTCCAGGCTGACCATAATGCAGCACACTTGGTTGTTCGTGATAGACCTGCCCAATACCATGTCCGCAATATTCACGAACAATGCTATATCCTTCACGATGCGCCACACTTTGAATGGCATAGCCGATATCCCCCAAAGTCGCACCTGGTTTCACCGCATGAATGCCTGCACGCATCGCTTCATATGTGGTATCTACCAGTTTTTTTGCCTCTGGTTTCACCTGTCCCACGTAGTACATACGACTGGTATCACCATAAAAACCATCTTTAATCACTGCCACATCAATATTAATGATGTCACCATCTTTTAAAATGGTTTTGGTTGATGGAATACCATGACAGACCACTTCATTCGGTGAAATACAGGTGGTTTTGGTATAACCGTGATAGCCCACATTAGCAGGAATTACTTTTAGGGTATTTACTATATAATCGTGACACAAATCATCTAAATATGCTGTTGTGACACCAGGTTTAACATGTTCGCCAATCATCTGTAACACCTGAGCCGCCAAACGCCCAGAAATGCGTAATTTCTCAATATCTTGCTCTGATTTAATACTGACTCTAAGGGCGCGCATGATGAACTCCTAACCTGAAGCCTAAGATTATAGCCGTTATTTAAAACCCACTCAAACCTACTCAATGTGGGTTTGATGTTTAATTCCTACTTCACCATCAAGAACCTAAAACATTTGCTTTAGGGATTACCTCAATTCCATAGGCTGTCACGGTGTAACTCACCGCCTTAATCACCACTTATGCAGTGATTAAATCTTTATCCGCATATCGCAGGATATTAATTGATGCATTAACATCACGATTTTGGATGGTTTGGCAAACTGAGCACTTCCACTCTCGCGCAGAAAGTGTGAGAGATTGATTTAATTCACCACAGCACGAACACATTTTACTACTTGGGAAGAATCGACCAACCGAAAGTACCGATTTTCCATGCTGTTTGGCTTTATAAATCAACTGCCTTTTAAACTCATAAAAACCCATATCGGATATAGCTCTTGCGAGTTTACGATTCCTCAACATGCCTTTAACATTCAAATCTTCAATCGCAATCACATCAAAACGTGTTACCAAATCCGTTGTGACTTGATGAAGATTATTCTTGCGTAGACAGGCAATTTTATAGTGCAGGCGAGATAGCTTGGCTTTTGCTTTTTCTCGATTCTGACTACCTTTTTTCTTACGACTAAAAGACTTGTTGAGTCGCCTTAGTTTTGCAAGCTGTCTTTTAAGTGGTGCGTTAGAAGGAATAACCTCACCATTTGAAAGGGTGGCAAGATTAGAGACACCCAAATCAACACCGATACTTAAACCTGTTTTCGGTTTAAGCTTTTCGATCTGGGTGAGTTCGACAGCGATTGATACAAACCACTTACCACCTTGTTTAAATATTTTGGCCGAGAGAATTTTACCCTTATAGCGCAGATTCTCAGTCATTTTCACCCAACCCAAATTAGGGATTTTAATAGACCGACCCTTTACGCTAAATTGATCATTTGATAATGAAAAACGGTCATCCTTGCCTTTTTTTCTTGGCTTGGGGTATCCTGATTTGCCGTTAAAAAATCTATCAAAAGCACTACCCAACTGCTTAATCGCCAACTGTGGTGCGCACTTAGTCACTTTCTTCATGAAAGGATATTTTTCAAATTTAAAAGTGTTTAGGTGCTTTCTTAATTTACTCTCTTTAGGTCTATTAAGAAGCATTTCATTCACCGCAACATCATAATACTCACACTGATCTCGATATTCCTTATCAGCCTTGTATTGTCGCTGCCACTCTCTTAAAGCCCAATTATACGACAAACGAGCAACACCACTTGCCTGAGCAAAATGGCTTGCTTGTTTATTATTGGGCATCAATTCAATGATATGCCCTCGTATAAATCGACTCATAGTGCTTCCTTGACCACCTGTATTAGCTTTTGGTTCTTTTTACTTCGGCTTCCATATAATCGTGCTGAAAATACAGTGATAATTTCCAGGACATCTTGAGACAGTTCCTCCTCAAAACTCAAATTTTCACCCTGATTAATAATTACAATTTCAACATTCCGAGCTTCACATAAAGCAAAAACCAATTCAGCACCAAAACGTAATAATCGATCTTTGTGGGTTAAAACCAATCGACCAATTTCATTATTAATAATTCCATCCAAAAGAGCCTTAAGCCCTTTTTTGTGATAATTCATCCCTGAGCCTAAATCACTAATAATCTCAAATGTCCATCCCTGCTTGGCACAGTACATTTCCAAAACTTGTTTTTGTCGCTCAAGATCAGCCTTTTGATCGTGACTAGATACTCTTGCATAAGCAATAGTTTTTCGGCTGTTCTGAATTGATAGATCATGGATAAGTTCAGGTGTGATCTTGCTTAGATCGTAACGTCTGTGATTTTTTGGGGTTCTATCTGCGACTAAAGTGCCTTCCTCATCCCATCTTCTTAGGGTTTGGATGGAAACACCCAGTGTTTTAGCTGCAACGCCAATACTAACATATCTACTCATTTGTATATAATAAAATAGAAATAGGTAGATTTCAACTAGCAGTTATTAACCCTTTCAGCTTGTAAAATCAGCTTAAGCTGCCAAACATGTATCCATCTTCATGCGACCAACAGTTTTGTTTAAGAACTGCGCATTTAAAATAGCAACCAAAACTTATACTAGATAAGCCATCTATACTATGTGGGATCAGCATTTTTCAAAAATACATCAGATAAACAGTAAGTTATTTAATTTTTATAGTGAAGATTAAAATAGCCTACAAACACATATCATAAAAAATATTCATATGACCTATAAAATCAATTAGAAAATTAGAGCTCGATCTACTAAAATCGCTTTCTTTTGTTTACATCTTATTTTCTCTCCCATGACAAATTTACGCACACGGGATATTATTGCCTTGGGTTTTATGACCTTTGCACTGTTCATTGGTGCAGGAAATATTATTTTCCCGCCTATCGTGGCACAACAAGCGGGCGAACACGTTTGGCTTGCTGCGCTCGGTTTCCTCATTACCGCCGTTGGCTTACCCGTCATTACCATTATGGCGTTGTCACGTGTTGAAGGTTCTATACAAATTTTAAGTTCGCCTTTGGGCAAAACCGCGAGCTTAATTTTAACAGTCATCTGTTATTTAGCAGTCGGTCCGCTTTTCGCCACGCCACGTACAGCAACAGTATCTTATGAAATTGGTTTTTCAGCCTATTTTGGCGATTCCACGAGTACCTTATTCATTTATAGCTCCGTTTATTTTGCTTTGGTGATGTTAGTTTCACTGTATCCACACAAAATTTTAGACACAGTGGGGTATGTGCTTTCTCCACTTAAAATTTTGTCATTACTCATTTTAGGCATCACTGCCTTTATTATTCCGACAGGTACAATTTCACCTGCCATTCACAATTATGTGAACAGTCCTGTATCTGAAGGCTTTATTAACGGTTATCTCACTATGGATACCTTAGGTGCATTGGTATTCGGGATTGTGATTATTAATGCGATTCGTTCACGTGGCGTAACTGATAAAAAACTCATCACCCGCTATGCGGTATGGGCAAGTTTAATTTCAGGGATCGGTTTAACTTTAGTTTATCTAAGCCTATTTAAACTGGGGATGGGCAGTCACGATGTTGCCGCCAATGCCAGTAATGGTGCAGTCATTTTACACGCCTATGTACAACATGCCTTTGGCGGATTTGGCTCAGTATTTTTAGCTGCAATGATCTTTATTGCCTGCTTGGTTACTGCGATTGGACTAACATGCGCATGTGCAGGATATTTTGAACAAATTACTAAAATTCACTACCGCCGTTGGGTATTTATTTTAGTAGGCTTTGCTTTTGTCATTTCTAACCTTGGACTCACCAAGCTGATTGCAGTTTCAGTGCCTATTTTAAGTGCGATTTATCCACCAGCAATTGTAGTCATTTTACTCAGCTTTTTTTGGGGATTGTTCCGTATTCCAACCCGTGTGATTGCACCTACTGCGGCAGTTGCATTGCTCTTTGGTATCATTGATGCAATGAAGGCTGCAGACTTAGCCAGATTTTTGCCGACCTCACTGACCAATTTACCGCTGAGCGAACAAAACCTCGCTTGGTTGTTTCCTGCATTGCTGATTTTTATAATTGCTGCAATTCGTGATCGAATGAAAAAATAACCATTACGCATCTCGAGCTAGGCTATGTTTTCAAGTTGCGCTCTATTTTGAAGCTGCATTGTATTAAAGGCGTGTTTTATCCAAATACGAATTTAAGTTAGACAATAATTGTCAGGTTTTACCCAAACCCACACTTATTGTTTTTTTGACCAAAGCTGTTTTCTTTTTACAATTTATCAGCAAGGATCAGAACACATTCCATTAATCTTTAGGAATAATAAAGAATTGAAATTAAAATATTTTCAATAAAAAAATAAAACAAAATGAATCATTCACCAATCTTAAACACATCTCAAATTAACGCTAAAGTCGTATAGTCGCCTTCAAAAATAGCTGGCATAAAATATGCAAGTACCATTGTAATGTTATTTATATGACTTAAAAAACGCGCTAATTTTTATTATTTTTTATATAAATGATAGTAAATAGTGACATTTCTTACAGAAATGATGTTTTTTATCAAAATATGATTATAAGGACTTGAAATAGTTTCCAAAATAAGGTAGAACAATATAACCAATCTGACTAAAACGCTCTGATTTTAGTAATTTATAATAAGGAGGGATGGAGATGTTTTCACATTTCACTACGCAAGTCTTCATTAACGCTCTGAAGGCTAACCACAATCTAGTTACTTTTTTAAGCACAACTTTTGCACTAATGCTGACCCTATTGCTACAAGGCTCAATTCAAGGCAATTTGAAACCAACCTATTTTTTATATGCCTTATTGGTATGTATAGCCTTTGCGATTTGGACATCTATTGACCAAAAGTTTCGTAAACATAAAAACGTAGAAATTCATTAATTTTTACCCGAACACCCATTCATTTTAGCTTTTTTTCACTTTCACTTTGCGGCAGATGGATCACTCCTCTGCCGCCAAACTCATCAGATAGATTCTACTCACCACTTAACGGCAAACATCTGAAAATCTTCTCCATCCCCTAAGAAAAATTAAACTGAGCAATTAGAATTACAACAATCCGTAGATTGCACCGAGCAATAACACACTCGTCCCGCCCAATTCAGCCATAATTAATAACAGCATTACCAAACTCATGCACCAACTTGGTAACGTCCATGCTGCAATTTGATGCGGTTGTTTAAATTGATTGGTGGTGTCTTTGAGCAATCCATGCAAGATATAACTCAGAATAGAAAAACTGAAAAATGCTAAATTTAGAATGACACAAATTAAAATAATAGTCGTATCCCAAATACAAAAATAAGCCAAGACCGCTAAAATTAAACTCGCAGGCGCATATAACAAGCTACTGCGATGTGCAATATCCACATAATAATGCGCACGCGCTTGGGCAGAAGCACGAATTTGCCAATATTTCCACACGCCTGTAAGTATCCCCACCCACAAAAATATGCCACTAAAGATAATCGCAAGGCGCACTGCCAAAGATAAACTTTCCATGCTGAACACTCTTTTTATTTTTCGTGCGGTTATTTAACTACACTCACAGACCACTCTGCTTGACTTTAGAGTCAGAATTAACTCAAGTTTCTTTTTAGAACTCGTGTAAATTAAATTTATTCTTATCATTTTTAAAAACATTATGAGCACTTTTGAAAGCTTAAATATTATTTGTGCAGATGGTTATACCCTAGCTGCCCGTTATTATCCAAATCAATATACGCAAGCACAGCGTCTACCTGTCTTGATTTGCCCCGCGACAGGCATTACCAAAAGTTTTTATCACGCTTTTGCCACATGGTTAAATGAACAAGGCTATGCTGTGCTGTGTTTTGATTTTCGTGGTATTGGTGATTCATTGCATGAACCATTAAAACAATGTCAAGCCAGCATTGTTGATTGGGGACAGTTGGATATTCCTGCAGCAGTCAATACTTTACTGCAAAAAACACAAGCCGAACAAGTCGTTTTATTGGGACATAGTGCAGGTGGACAATTACTAGGGATTAATCCTGAATATCATAAAGTGGCAAAAGTGGTCGCTGTATCTGGCTCTACAGGCCACACAAAAGGTTTGAAAGGTCGTACTCGCCTACTAGCTCCAGTGATGTTTAATTTTATTTTCCCCCTTGCTAGAATTACACATGGTTATGGTCCAACCAATGCAATTGGTATGGGTGAAAACTTACCTAAAAATGTAGCTCGACAATGGGCACAATTTTGTAGCAAGCCTGGTTATGTGATCAATGCCGTCGGCAAAACAGTTACAGAGCATTATCACGATGATATTCGCTGTCCAATTACTTCTATTTGGAGTTCGGATGATGAAATTGCCACTAAAGCCAATGTACAAGATTTACTGCGCCTATATCCTCAAGCACCAACCAGTATGATTGAACTCGAACCAGAGCGTTATCAACATAAAACCATTGGTCACATGGCAATGTTTAAAAAATCACATCAAAATTTATGGGATGTGATTGCAAATCAATTGGAAGTTTAATTTTCAGTGATGACGTCACCTACAAATTAGACATTTTGTGGTTTTAGTTTCTCGCTTTTTTTCACTGTTTAAGCAACCAAATTTGTAATCCTGTTTGGTTGCTTCTTTTTATTCCATATTAAACGCTGCTCATGTTCAACTTTTAAAATCCAAATTTTTTGTTGATACAAATTTTCAGAATGGAATATCACAATCTTTTTATTGCGCCATAAAAAAAGCTCCACCATTTCGGCAGAGCTTTTTAAATGATTGATTTTTATGTTTGGCAATTAGCGTATTCGAATCAGCACAGTTTTAATACGGTTGTCATCAAGTTCTGTCACTTCAAAGTGCACACCTTGATAATCCAACTGCGTACCTACCTGAACTTCGCCTTGGGTTTTATCTAAAATCAACCCTGCGACACTAATATAACCTGCATCTTCTTCAATCAGATCCATCATACCCAATTCAAGTTCAAGCTGGTATAAATCCAACATACCTGTTGCTTTCCATTCATTGTCATTGATTTTAACCAAATCCAACTGCTCGTCTGCATCAGGGAATTCACCTGCAATCGCTTCAAACACATCCAGTGGCGAGATCAAACCTTGAACATTACCAAACTCATCACTCACTAAAACCAAAGAACCTTTAGAAGTACGCAACGTATTGATCGCATCAATCACTTTCATTTTTTCAAAAATGTAAATTGGACGCTGACGTTTAATTAAAGCTTTAAGCTCTTCTTCTTCATCTAAGACATCCAACAGCTCTTTGGCACGTACAATACTAATGACTTTATCTAAACTACCACGACACACTGGAAATAAGCTGTGTGGTACAGATAAAATCTGTTCACGAATTTGTTCAGGAGAATCTTCAATATTGACCCATGAAATTTGGCTACGTGGCGTCATAATTGATGCGACTGAACGTTCTGCCAATGTTAAGACACCACCAATCATGTAGCGCTCTTCATCTGCAAACGCTTCTTGTGCTTCGTTATGCAAATCAGGACTACTGGTTTCAACTCGACCACCCATCAATTTTAAAATTGAATCTGCAGTACGGTGACGTAACGGAATTTTTGCTTCATGCTTTGCAGCATTGCGCTGACCAAATTGGTTAAATGCTTCAATTGCAATCGCAACACCAATACCCGAATAGATATAGCCTTTAGGAATATGAAAACCAAAACCTTCTGCAATTAAGCTGATACCAATTAACAATAAGAAGCTTAAACACAAAATCACCACTGTTGGATGACGGTTTACAAAAGCAGTTAATGGCTTAGATGCAAATAACATCACCAACATTGCAACCACCATTGCAACCATCATCACATAGATGTTGTCGACCATACCAATTGCGGTAATGACTGAGTCTAAAGAGAAAACTGCATCTAAAATAATAATTTGTACAACAACTGCGGTAAAACCTGCATAAACCACATTGGTCGTGACTTTGACTTCGGGTTTACCTTCCATCTTCTCATGCAGTTCTCCTACAGCCTTATAGACGAGGAACAAACCACCTCCCAAAAGAATAAGGTCACGCCCTGAGAAGGTTTTTTCAAATATAGTAATTAACGGTTCGGTTAAAGTAACCAACCAAGAGATTGCAAATAACAAACCTAAACGCATAAGCAACGCTAAAGATAAGCCAATGACACGGGCTTTATCACGCTGTTCTGGGGGTAATTTTTCTGCAAGAATTGCAATAAAGACTAGGTTATCAATACCTAATACGATTTCTAGAATAATAAGTGTAATTAAACCAACCCATATTCCCGGATCTAATAAAAACTCCATCAGTTCATATCTCCGAGATAGTTAGCAGAAATCGAAATATAAAGTAGACCTGCGCACGGCGACGGATCCATAAAAGTAACCTTTTTAGCAATAGATAGCTTAATTATGCACAATCTTGAACGTTTGTAATTATATTTTTAATTTTTTTAAAAAAAACTAAACCGTATGATCTATAAGATAATTTTTACTTTATTTTTCATATTCTTTTTTTTAGAGCTATGACAACCAAACAAATGCTGTGAAAATGGATTGAATATGTCAAATGAATTGTAATGTATTTTTAGACGCATTAGTCATAGATTAAAACCTCAAACCAATCTACACTTTAATACAAGTCTAACATAATGATAAACAAGAATTATTGATTATAAATTAGACCAAGGTTAATAAATTTTCCGTAAAATCCAGCGCAGTAGTCCGCACTTTCACCTAAAAGCCAAGTGTACAAATATATTTTTTTAACTAAAATGCAGCTCAAGTTGATGGTTAAATTGATAATTCAACTTATAAAACAGGAGAATTCACTGATAATCCAAACTAAAACAATTCTATAGGATTAATTGATATGACACATGAATATGGATTGGACTTAAACAAATGCCTACGCGCTTGGAAAAATAGCCATGGCAAAGCCAGCTTTTAAATCGAGATTCATTATATTTCTTCAGATTTCAACCAAATTTTAGCCACTGAAAGCATCTTGCTAAGCACATGAGATTTCACATAAAATGTGAAACATCAAAAATACAATTAAAACAATGCAGGGAATATGCAATGTCCAAGAAATATTCAAAATTTCTACCATCAGCCGACCAATATGATATTGAACAGTTTCCGTATTATTGGGTCACACAAGTACATGCGCAATATGTACAAAATGTTGATCAGGCGCTTAAAAAGTATGGGTTAGATAATTCACGCCGTCGTATTTTGTTGGCATTAAGGTCAAAAGCACATGCGAGTGTGTCTGATTTGTCAGACATGGTGGTGTCAAAAATGTCAACTACAACTAAAATTGTTTATCGTTTAAAAGATGAAGGTTTGGTTGAAACATATTCTTGTGACGATGATGCGCGTATCACTCGTGTCGTGCTTACAGAAAAAGGCAATGAGATGACCAACAAAATTAACGATCTGACTAGCGTTGTTTTAGAGCAGTCATTTGATGGTCTAACTCCCCTACAAATTGAAAAAATGATGGAAAGTTTACGTCATATTTTTAATAATTTAGCACGCTAAACATCACGTTATTGTTCCACATCTGTTCTTATCCTATATAAGCACAAGATGTACTTAAAGATCGAAAAAATTAAGCTGGGGGCTTACTTTTTCGATCTTTGCTTTTGGTACATGCGAACACTCGAACTCATCTACAGGAAAGACCTGCACAAAGCAGTGTATGTGCGGTGGTTTCAGACTTAGCCATTCATCTAAACGTGCAAGTAGAATAACAATAACAGAACGTTTGACTGGCCCAGGCTCATGAAATTCCTTCATCATCGCGTGATCAATTGCGTCCATGGTAATCATACTCGCAGAACGGACAATTTCTTCCGTGCCTTGCCCATCCTTTAAACGGCAAATTTCATACAGTGCTGCAATAAAAAAGGCCTGTCCATCTTTACGACGTACCCCCCAACGCTGCGGTTTACTGTCTATATATTTGGATTCATAAAATTCTGACACAACAATCGCGCCAAATTTACACTTATAAGCAGCTTCACTAAAACTTGGTTTTTCTAATAAAGTTTCGTTACGGCAATTATAGGTTTTTTGCGCAATACTTCTGTCTTCCGCCCATTTGGGAATCAAGCCAAAATTCACCGAGCGCCACTCTAAACCTTGTTCAGACTTAAACAATAGTGGCACACTCGAATTTGGATACGCTTCTTCAGCATATTCAAACGGAATTTCAGGCAGACCTAATGCAGATAATTGCGCTATGCTTATTGGTTTAAAATTGGCACACATATACAAATTGGATGATTAGACACACGCACTATATTATGCGTTTTGATCATGAACAGTAAGTGCGCACCCACGCATTCCTTCTTACTCAAACAAAACGCAGGACAAATAATTACCGTTAAGCTGGCAATGTCAGCCAATGCGTGCGGGTAAATTCTTCAAATATCCAGCGCCCATTAAAACGACCTAAGCCTGAGTTTTTCTCACCACCAAACGGTGCATTGGCATGATCGGCAACGGTAATACCATTAATATGTGTCATTCCAACATCAAACTGTGCTGCAAATTCTGCACCGCGTTCTACATTTGTAGTGCATACAGCAGCAGATAAACCATAGCGTGTATCGTTCGCTAACTGTAAGGCATGTGCGGTATCTGCTGCTTTGAGAATCGGTAAAATAGGTCCAAAACTTTCATTTTGTACAATTTCTGAATCGGCAGCGACATTCACAAAAACATGTGGTGCAACTAAGTTCCCCGTAACCCCGCCCGCATAAACCAATTCTGCACCCTGCGCCTGTGCTTTTTGAATAATATGCTGATGCTTTTTCACCTGTTCTGCATTAATAATTGGCCCAATCAAGGTGTCATTTTTATTCGGATCACCTACTACTAATTGCGACACACTTGCTAACAATTTTTCAAGATAGGCTGCATAAATAGACTGATCGACAATGACCCGATTGGTACTCATGCAAATTTGACCTTGATGCAAAAAGCGCCCCATCACAGTTAGTTCTACGGCCAAATCTATATCTGCATCATCCAAAATGACTAAAGGTGCATTGCCACCGAGTTCTAAGGCGACACGTTTTAAATGCTCACCCGCAACGGCCAGTTGCCCTACATGCTGTCCAACTTCTGTAGAGCCTGTAAATGAAATCATTTTAGGAGTTGCATGCTCAACAAAGTAATCACCAATTTCACGACTCGCACCCGCCACCACATTGAGTACGCCTGCAGGCAAGTCTGCTTCTTCGAACAGTTTACCGAGTATAGTTCCACCTGTGACTGGCGTATCACTGGCAGGTTTGAGCACTACACTATTACCACAAGCAATCGCTGTAACCACTGAACGCATAGACAAATGGAAAGGGAAATTCCACGGACTGAACCGTACCGGGTTTGTCGGAGACTTTTTTATTTAAGTTAGGCCACCTGACCTAACGGGTTAATCTTATCATAGTACATTGCTTCAAACTCAAAAGGCGACACATAACCCAGTGCACTGTGTACACGCTTTTTATTGAACCAATCGACCCAGTTTAGTGTCGCAAGTTGTACATCTGCTAAACCTTGCCAATCTGCTTTTAAATATTCAATCACCTCTGTTTTGTATAAGCCATTCACCGTTTCAGCCAAAGCATTATCGTATGAATCACCAGTCGTACCGACTGATGCTCGTAAATTTGCTGCTTCTAAACGATTGGTATAGCGAATCGAAAGATATTGCACACCTCTGTCGGAATGATGAATCACATTCTTTGGCATGCCTCGATCGTGCAATGCTTGCTCAAGTGCATCGAGCACCATATCTGTATTCATCCGTGTAGATACTTTCCATCCAACAATTGCTCGTGAGAACACATCAATAACAAAGGCGGTATATACCCAGCCTGAATGAGTTTGAATATACGTAAAGTCACTGACCTGAGAAGCACTGCTTTGCAAGGGTCAGGATGATCAGCATTAAAATTACGTTTCACTAAATCATCTGCTCGTTTTTGATCATCTCGGCTACGGGTGGTTTGTTTATTCTTACCACGCCAAACACCTTGTATATCTAGCTTCTGCATCAATCGAGCAACTGTACAACGTGCAATAACATAACCTTCACGTTTCAATTGTTGCCAAACTTTACGTACACCATATCGACCTGAACTTTCTTTCCAAATTCGTTTAATTTGTTCAGCATGATGCTTATCATGTAGATCTCGTTTCGCTCGATGTTCTGGATTGTCAGCGAGATCTAAAGTTCGGTAATAGGTTGAAGCTGCGATCGGTAAAATCCTACAAATCGCATCAACACCATATCGATCTTTATTGTTATGGATAAAATCCACCATTATTTATGTGGGCGGTCGAGCTCCGCCTGGGCGAAAAAAGCGGCTGCTTTACGTAGAATTTCATTGGCGCGTTGCAGTTCTTTATTTTCGCGTTCGAGTTGTTTGATACGTTCTTGGTCTGAAAGCTGCTGTACTTTAACTGGATTTTGCTTATCTAAATATTTTTGATGCCAAACACGCAATGTTTCAGGAGTACAACCGATCTTAGGCGCAATTGCGGTGATTGCAGCCCAATTAGAAGGATAATCTTTTTCAGATTCAATCAGTAGTTGAACCGCTCTTTCTCTAATTTCAGGGGTATATTTTAATTTTGTCATCGGGATAGTCTCTCAGAATATTGACTCTCCGACAAACCCGGTACGGTTCAGACTGATCACAGCAATAACACCCAAAGGTTTACGCAAAACAACACTACGGACTTTCGGATCTTTGCTTTCCAGTTGCGTCGTGGTCATTTGCTCGGGAAATTGTGCAGCTTCTTGAATAATCCCTAAAGCAGCATCGACTTCGATATTGGCTTTTAAACGGGTACTGCCCGACTCATCAATCAGCCACTGGATAATTTCTTCGCGTCGTTGCTGAATGACTTGCTCTAAGTTATTAATGATGTATTGACGCAGACTTGTGGATTGAATCAATTGTTCATCAAAAGCTTTTTGCGCTGTACTATAGGCACTATCAACATCTACCACGCTGGCGCCCTGCATCTCAAAAATTGTAGTTTGATGATATGGATTCAAGTTTGGAATGGTTTTAGTAGATGTCCCAACCGACCACTTGCCGCCAATAAATTGTTGATTCAAATCTTGATATGCTGGCATGTATTTGTCCTTGCGCTACTTTTTATATATGACTTTCACTCTACTCCGCAGCTTGATGTTTTTCTAGCAGCAAGTACATCCTGTAACTATTCAGCTGCAAAATTTTCAAAAAACCATAAGCAAAATACAGGCAACAAAAAAGCCTCCGAAGAGGCTCATTTGTTTGGATTACACAATGAGTAAGTCAAATCCTAAAGGATTAGTCACCTGTGTAACCTTTTAATTTTAAACGTGCTGCGTGTAAAAGTGGCTCTGTATAACCAGAAGGTTGCTCGCCACCTTTGAAGATCAAGTCAGAAGCAGCTTGGAACGCAATGCTGTTAGCAAAGTCTTTAGACATAGACGTGTATAGTGGATCATCGGCATTTTGTTGATCTACAATTTTCGCCATGCGCTGCATCACTTCTTCAACCTGTGCACGTGTTACAATTCCGTGACGTAACCAGTTTGCTACATGTTGCGAAGAAATACGTAGAGTTGCACGGTCTTCCATTAAGCCTACATCGTTGATGTCTGGGACTTTTGAACAACCCACACCCAGATCAACCCAACGAACCACATAACCCAAGATACCTTGACAGTTATTTTCTAGCTCTTTCAGTTTCTCTTCTTCAGTCCAGTTGGTGTCTGTTGCAAGAGGTGGAGTCAACAAATCATCTAGAGGCAATGCTTCAGTTGCAAGTAATTCTTGCTGACGGTTTGCTACATTGATTTGATGGTAGTGAATCGCGTGAATCACTGCACCTGTTGGAGATGGTACCCATGCACAGCTTGCACCCGCTTCTGGATGCTCAGTCTTAGTTTTGTACATGTCTAACAGCATGTCAGGTTTAGGCCACATACCTTTACCAATCTGTGCCTTACCACGCAGACCGGTTTGCAGACCTACCATTACGTTACGGTTTTCGTAAGCCGGGAACCATTTTTGGCCTTTAATTTCACCTTTACGAACGAATGGACCTGCTTCCATGAAGGTATGGATTTCGTCACCGGTACGGTCCATGAAGCCGGTGTTAATAAAGATAGTACGATCTTTCGCCTGAGCAATACAGTTCTTCAGGTTCACAGATGTACGGCGCTCTTCATCCATGATCCCAATTTTCAGGGTTTTAGCTGGCAAGCCAAGCGCTTGTTCAGCACGCTCAAACAGCTCAACTGCAAATGCAACTTCTGCAGGACCGTGCATCTTCGGCTTCACGATGTACATAGAACCGTTACGAGAGTTCTTGATCGTGTTTTCGCCACGAATATCAGCCACAGAAAGCAATGGAGTGACCAACGCATCCATAATACCTTCATAGATTTCTTCGCCATCTACAAGGATTGCTGGGTTTGTCATCAAGTGACCCACGTTACGAAGAAGCATCAATGAACGGCCGTGAACTTTAGTTTCACCACCTTCAACATTCTTGAAGGTACGGTCAGCATTTAGCTTACGAGTAATGGTCTTGCCATTTTTCTCGATAGACTCTTCAAGCGTACCTTTCATCAAGCCTAGCCAGTTACGGTAGCCTTCTACTTTTTCTTCAGCATCTACTGCTGCAACAGAGTCTTCCAAGTCTTGGATTGTTGTTACAGCGGCTTCAAGCACCACATCTTTCACGCCAGCTACATCAGTTTGACCAATCGGGCTGTTTGCATCAATCTGGATGATTGCGTGCAGGCCGTTATTTTTCAGTACGATTTCAGTTGGTGCAGAAGCTTCGCCATTGTAACCAACGAATTTAGAGCTATCCGCAACAGTTGTTGTAGAACCATCTTTTAGGCGAACAACAAGTTTGTTTGCTTCTACAGCATATTGAGTCGCGTCGGCGTGTGAGCCTTGTGCCAATGGGAAAGTTTCATTTAAGAAGTTTTTCGCGAATGCGATAACTTTTTCACCACGAACTGGATTATAGCCCTTACCTTTTTCTGCGCCATTTTCTTCAGAGATGACATCGAAACCATAAAGTGCATCGTACAATGAACCCCAACGTGCGTTGGCTGCGTTCAAGCAGTAACGTGCGTTACGAACAGGTACTACGAGCTGTGGACCAGCCAATAATGCGATTTCTTCATCTACATTCTCGGTGGTAATTTGAAAATCTTCTACTTCTGGTAATAAGTAGCCAATTTCAGTCAAGAAAGCTTTGTAAGCTTCTAATTCAAATGTATTATTGCGGTGCCATTCATCAATTTTAGCCTGAAGCTCATCACGCTTTGCGAGTAATGTTTTGTTCTTAGGGCTAAGATCGACAACGACTTGCTCAAAGTTTTTCCAGTATTTATCACTGTCTAAACCAGAACCTGGTAATGCTTCATTTTCGATGAAATCGTAAAGTTCTTTAGCAATCGCTAACTTGCCTTTTTGAATACGTGC
This sequence comes from Acinetobacter sp. SCLZS86, assembly GCF_021560715.1. Classification (NCBI taxonomy): domain Bacteria; kingdom Pseudomonadati; phylum Pseudomonadota; class Gammaproteobacteria; order Moraxellales; family Moraxellaceae; genus Acinetobacter; species Acinetobacter sp. SCLZS86. Next base: position 1,359,226 of record NZ_CP090864.1, on the reverse strand, counting down.
AGTCATTGTCTTTCCTGATATTGCTACTTTTTATACAAGAGATTCTAGTATACTGATTTATATTTAGCTGAATAGTATTATCACATTTCAAAATAACGATCATTTATTACAAGATGAATAATAACAATCATCATAAATACTGATCAGAAACACGACACTATTACTCATCTAAATACACTTTTACAGTGTATAAAGTTTTTGAAATGTCGAAATTAGACTTAAGTTCAGATTTTGTTGTAAAAATCGGCGTCAGTCTTATTGCAACCTTTCAAGATTAAGCCATGTTTATGACAAAATGTCGATAAAACCAACAGTCACATCTTTTCTATCATAAAAAAGCGCCTAGTTCTAGGCGCTTAAAAGATCAACTGATTTGATGTTTGGCTTCGGTGGCCTGTATCTGTTTATGTTCTTCATTTAAGTAATCATCAGACTGCATTTCCAATAAACGTGAACGCGTGCGTTCAATTTCAAATGCCAGTTTTTCGCCCTGATAAATTTCAATAATCGAATCTTCAGAAGTCAGTAGTAACTTGACACCACGATCATAAAATTCATCGACCAAATAAATAAAACGACGTGTTCCTTCAGACAAGAAGTCGGTTAAATGCGGCACATTGCTCACCAAAACCGTATTGTAGATGTTGGCAATTTCAATAAAGTCTGCAGGACTACGCGGTTTAAAGCACAGTTCTGAAAATTCACACCACAATACATCTTCAGTATGCGCAATTGTTTCGACAATACGTTGGTTGATAATAATTGGCTCAGAAGAATAATGTTGTGTATTGCTCAAAGCACTGAAACGCTGTGCCATCCAGTTTTGATTATCATGCGTTAAAGGCGATTTAAATAATTGCGCCTGTTTCAAAACACGTAAGCGATAATCTACACCAGCATCGACATTTAGCACTTGGCAATGTTTTTTGACCATTTCAATGGTTGGTATAAAACGATCTCGATGGATACCATTTTTATATAAACCGTCTGGCGCGATGTTAGAGGTTGCCACCAAAGTGATACCTCGATGGAATAATTTCTGGAACAATTCACTAAGAATCATCGCATCAGTCACGTTAGATACGAAAAATTCATCGAAACAAATCACCACTGCATCTTTATAAATTTGGTCTGCAACAGAATCGAGCGGGTTACGCTGCCCTGAAAGTTTGTTCAGTTCACGATGCACATGCTGCATAAAGTGGTGAAAGTGCATACGTGTTTTACGTCTAAATGGAATCGAGTCGTAAAACTGATCCATGAGCCATGTTTTACCACGACCTACACCACCCCACATATAAACACCCTGTGGTGCTGTTTGGCGGCGGAAACGGCGGAACGCTTTTTTTGATGCTTTATAGCGTTGAATTAATTCCTGCCACACACGCTCAAGTTCGTGTACAGCCTGCGCCTGCGCATCATCTGGCATAAATTGTCCAGAGGCTAACGCTTGTGCATAACGCTCCGCAGGCGATAATGGAGTAAAGGCTGTGGTTTGTGGCGAATTAAAATCAGACATATTCATCAGTACTTATTGGGGCAAATAGATTATAACGAAGATCGAATCACGAGATATAGCACTTTGGCATAGTTTGCAAAATACTTAGGCTATTTCGCATATTGGCGTGGACTTTGTCCAAACCATCGCTTAAAGGCATGGTTAAATGCGGCGGGTTCTGAATAACCAAGTAACTCTGCAATCATTTCAATTGAATATTCCTGATATTCAATTAATCTCAATGCCTTATCTTTGATGAGATCTTCACGAATTTGTTTATAACTGGTGTTCTGTTGTTGCAGTTGATGGCGCAATGTCCGTTCCGGAATTTGCAAAGCATGTGCTGTTTCTGCCATGCTTGGCATACTGCCCTGTTGTAATTCCAAATAATCTTTTACGCGCTGTACCACCGAAGGCGTATCATCTTCAAGTTTAAGTCGCTCTAACTCAATCACGCATTTGGCTTCATAACTGCTAAAAGTGACTGCATCGGCAGATGGAATACGTGCGGTGAGTACAGCATCATCAAACCAAAACGCTGCTTGTGGTTGATTAAAAACTATATCTTTACCGTAATAATCATAAAAAGTTTGTAAAACTTCACTTTGCTGCGGCTGTGCAAATGGCAATTCTATGCGAATACGTGGCGCACTCATCCCCATCATTATATAGGTCTTGAATAAATTTGAACGTGCCTGAAATTTCACACTGCGCACGTAACACACCTAAATTATTGTGTAAATCATTGGGTTGATAACACAATGCAATGTGTGGCTTGCTATGTTGTAAACTCAGTTTCCCGCTTAAATGCGTCAATCCCTGATATTGAATCCCTTTTTGTAGTGCAGTGGCAATATCTGGACTAGTTACCAATAACATCAATAAAGGACCATAACCTGCCAAAGCATAATGCTGTCCAATAAACAGCCCCATTTCAGGTTCAACATCTGCACCAATAACTTTGAGAATATCCCATTCCAGACTTGGATGAATCACCGAACTGGTGTCCAGCGCATCTGCACACAAGCCGATACTTTGCAATTTTGCATCGACATCAACGCCTGCTTTACGCATGCCTTGTATTAAATACATCAAGCCAAGTATGGATCTTTTCATAAAATGAACAGTGTGAAACGAAATATCCTTTTTACCCGATTCGTCCACAGATAGAAATTGCCGAAAATATCAATTTTTATGTCAGCACGATCATGTTACCGCATGCTGGCTTATTCTATCCTGACTCAAACAAACTCAAGTCAAACAAAATAAATATAAGGATGTCTTCATGCAGGATGCAGCAGCACATTATCAAGTCGCAATTATTGGTGCAGGCTTTGGTGGATTGGCCATGGCGATTCGTTTGCTACAACGCAACATTCATAACTTTGTGATTTTAGAAAAGTCTAATGAAGTGGGTGGTACTTGGCGTGAAAATCAATACCCTGGCGCGGCTTGTGATGTGCAATCGCATCTGTATTCATTGTCATTTGCCCCCAAAACTGACTGGTCAAAACGTTATGCCGAAGCGCCAGAAATTTTTCAGTATATTCAAGATGTGGTGCAACAGTTTAATCTTCGTGAATATTGCCAATTTAACAGTGAAGTGGTGCATACCGAATACCACGAAAAAGACTGTGCGTGGCATGTTGCTTTAAAAGATGGCAGACAATTGAGTTGTCAATATTTAGTCTTTGCTTCTGGTCCACTGCATGTACCGCAAATCCCGCACATTCAAGGGATTGAAAAGTTTCAGGGCAAGGTTTTTCACTCGTCTCAATGGGATCATCAATACAACTTAAATAGCAAAGTTGTGGCATCTATTGGCACAGGCGGCAGCGCGATTCAATACATTCCTGAAATTGCACCTCAAGTTAAACAGTTATATGTCATGCAACGTACAGCTGCATGGGTCATTCCACGAGATGAACGCAAATATCTGAATATTGAGAAAAAACTGTTTAAACAAGCAGACTGGTTTAGAAAGTTGCATCGTGCGCGTTTGTATTGGTCGAATGAATCACGTGCAATTCCAATCATGCAACCTAGCATGATGAAATATACCCAAAAACTGGCAGAAGCCTTTATTCGTTTTCAGGTCAAAGACAAACAATTGGCACAAAAACTCACGCCTGACTACATTATGGGATGCAAACGTATTTTAGTGTCCAATAAATACTTCCCAACTTTTAACCGTGACAACGTCGAATTAGTGACTGATGCAATACAGGAATTGACTGCAGACAGCATCATCACCAAAGATGGTAAAATGCGAAAAATTGATTGTCTGATTTATGGCACAGGCTTTATTACCGATCCGCGTATCTATCTACAGCCATTTAGCTGCATTGGTGAACATGGCATTGAATTAAAACAGGCATGGAAAGATGGCGCAGAAAGCTATTACGGCATTAGCCACAAAGGTTTTCCGAACCTGTTTCAGTTGCTTGGACCAAATACAGTTTTGGCGCATAACTCGGTTATTTTTATGATCGAATCGCAAGTCGATTACATTCTGCAAATGATGGACTTGGTAGCACAATCACAGAGCAATGCAATTGTAGTAAAAGATCGAGTACAAGATCAATTTAACTACGATGTGCAAGACATGCTAAATAACACGGTTTGGCAATCTGGCTGTGTAAGTTGGTATCAACAAGATGGTGGAAAAAACTTTGCACTTTGGCCAACCTATACTTGGAAATATTGGCTAAAAACCAAGTCGCTGCATCCTAGTGATTTTAGATTAATCAGCAAAGCGGTATAAATTTCCGCTTTTAAAAGCAAACTGGCATAATCAACAGGTTTTTATCTATCTCCCACCTGTTGATCTCATGCAATCTCTTTGGCTGATTTTCCAATTACTCTGCTGTTTATGCCTTGGCTTTTTACTGGCAAAACGCCTTCCACGAATAATTAAAAAAATTGCGTTTCAACTGCTTCCATATTTTAGCTATATCCTGCTGATTGCAATTGCGATGGAGTTTTCACAAACGCTCGCTTCACTACAGCAGCCATCGCATATTCTATCTACAGCTTTGCAGATTGCATTTGCCACATCAATCGGTGCTTTTCTGTGTTGCTATTTGCTTTACAAAGGCTTGGGGCTGCAAGCAACACAAGGTAAAGTTTCATTACAATTGTTGATTCAATCATGCGTCAATATCAGCTATGCATTTTTTTCACTATTGGCAGGCTACTTGCTCCATCTAGTTTTCAGTTTTATGGAGTTCCAAGTTCAGATCAACACTTGGTATTTGCTGTTGCTGTTTATGTGGATGATTGGACTCGATCTCGCTCATTCGCCTTTAGATCGTTCTTGGCTGAATTGGAAAATTTTGATGGTACCTGTAGGCTGTATTTTCGGTTCAGTTGCTGGGGTACTACTTTGCGCACTTTGGCTCCCCATCACTCTACAAGACTTGCTTATGCTCTCACAAGGTTATGGATTTTATTCCATGAGCGGGATTGTCGTGTCTGAACTTCGTAATGCCGAACTAGGTAGTATTGCCTTAATGAATGATTTATTCAGAGAGATTTTTGCGATATTGCTGATGTATATCTTGGGATGGCGTTATCCGCGTGCTGCAATTTCTGCAGCAGGCGCAACTGCAATGGATGTTACTTTGCCCATGGTCAAACAAGCCTGTGGCAATGATTATATTCCGCATGCCATGGTCAGTGGATTTGTATTGTCAATCCTTGCACCCATTGCTGTAAGTGTGTTGGCAGCGATTTAACAAGAATCAACAATTGTCATCTCTCCCTCTGGGAGAGAGTTGGAGAGAGGGTTTGCGCTCTATTTAGGCGAGAGTTAGAGAGAGGGCTTATCTTCCTTTTAGAGAGTCAGCGATAGTAAAATTAAAGCGTCGCTAAAATATCTTTCAAAGTCTGACGCGGATTTTCAGATTTTGTAATTGGCCGACCAATGACCAAATGCGTAGAACCATCTAGCATAGCTTGTTTGGGAGTCACAATACGTTTTTGATCATCAGCATTTGAACCTTCAGGACGAATCCCTGGGGTCACTAAGGCGAAATCTTGTCCTAAAGTTTCACGTAGCATTTTGGCTTCTTGTGCAGAACACACCACACCGTCTAAACCACTTTCTTGCGTGAGTTTGGCTAAGCGCTGAACTTGTTCAAATGGCTCAATATCTAAACCTAAATCTTTTAAATCCTCATGTCCCATAGAAGTCAGCACTGTCACTGCAATCAATTGGGTATGATAATTCCCTGCTTTTAAACGCTCCGCACAGGTTTCCATCATTTTGCGACCACCTGAAGCATGCACGTTGACCATCCACACGCCTAAGTCTGCTGCCGCACATACTGCCTGAGCTGTTGTATTTGGAATATCGTGAAATTTCAAATCCAGAAAAACCTTAAAACCTTTGTCATGTAAGGCTTTCACGACTGCAGGACCTTCATGGGTAAATAACTCTTTACCAACTTTTACTCGACATAATGCAGGGTCTAATTGTTCTGCAATGGTTAAGGCGTCATATTGGCTTTTAGCATCGAGGGCAACAATGATACTCAAGAGAATTACCTATGGATTTGACAAATAGTCGTTATTATAAAGTGATTCGTGACAAGCAGATAGTCAAAAAGAAAGCTTATCGCTCATCGCAGCGATAATCAGCCATTCGTCAAAGGCACACATAAAAAAACACCCCAAGAGAACCTTGAGGTGTTGATGATCAATTCGCTTAACAGAGTAATTTAAAGTGCATTAGAAGAACGATCCTCAGTATGCACATCTAATACCGTTTTTTCATGACGAGTATGCGAAGCAGCTTCAGCAGCAGCAAGTTGAGCTGCATGAATTTGCTCTTTGCGTAGATATTCAATATCTTTACGTAGTCGTTTAATTTCCCAGCTATTTTGGAATACACGGAACACTTGCACGCCCAACAATAACCCTAGCACCAAACCGAGCGCCAATGTAATCAGAAGCAATAAACCCAAACGCATTGCAGGCACTTGAGTAAATAACAGGTCAACTGAAAGTTCAGTGCCGTTTTGCAAAACCAATGCCAGAGAATATCCAAATAGAATAACTAAAATAGCGACGAGAACGTAACGCATAAACACCCCTAGGAATTTTATTTATTTACAGACTCGTTTACTGCATCACGTAGTGCTTTACCTGGTTTAAAGTGCGGTACAGCTTTAGCCGCAACTTCTACAGACTTACCTGTTTTTGGGTTACGACCTACACGTGGTTCACGGTGATGCAATGCAAAACTACCGAATCCACGAATTTCAATTCGATTATCTGCCGATAGTGATGCAATCATTTGATCAATCATGATCTTAACAGCTTCTTCCACTAATGGCTCAGCCAAATGTGGATTTTTCAAAGCAATTCGTTCTATCAAGTCAGACTTATTAAGTGCTTCGGTAGTCATCTGCGACCTCTTTAATTATCAAGCTACTTTTACCTAAACTGATAATAACCTGTTTAAATACAAAACGGTAGCGTAATAATTGAATACTACGCTACCGTTTACAGTATTTGTGTAAAAAGTATGTGTTAATTTACATTAACAATACAGTTTACCCGCAACTTAGTTGCCCATTTGAGCTTTGATCAAGTCACCAATTGTCTTAGGACCGTTGTCTTGACCGCTAGCTGCAGTTTTCAAGTTAGCAACAGCTTCTTTCTCTTCAGCTTCGTCTTTCGCTTTGATAGACAAGTTGATAGAGCGAGATTTACGGTCTACGTTGATGATTTTCGCTTCAACTTCTTGACCAACTTCTAAGAACTTAGTTGCATCTTCAACGCGATCACGGTTGATTTCAGATGCTTTAAGTGTTGCTTCAACTTCGTCAGCCAACTTAACAGTTGCGCCACGAGCGTCAACAGCAGTTACAGTACCTTTAACCAAAGCACCACGTTCGTTAGCAGCTAAGAAATCGTTGAATGGATCGCTGTTCAATTGCTTGATACCAAGGCTGATACGATTGCCTTCAGCGTCTACAGAAAGGATAACCGCTTCAACAGTGTCACCTTTCTTGTAACGACGAATAGCTTCTTCGCCTTGCTCGTTCCAAGAAATGTCAGACAAGTGAACTAGGCCATCGATACCGCCTGGTAAACCGATGAAGATACCGAAGTCAGTGATTGACTTGATTGTACCTGAAACTTTTTCACCTTTGTCGTGGTTCTTAGCAAACTCTTCCCATGGGTTAGCACGAGTTTGTTTGATACCAAGAGAAATACGACGACGCTCTTCGTCCACTTCAAGAACCATAACGTCAACTTCGTCACCAATCTGAACAACTTTAGATGGGTGGATGTTTTTGTTAGTGTGGTCCATTTCTGAAACGTGTACTAAACCTTCAACGCCTTCAGCGATTTCTGCGAAACAGCCGTAGTCAGTTAAGTTTGTTACGCGAGCTTTAACGATAGAACCTTTAGGATAACGGCTCATGATCGCTAACCATGGATCTTCGCCTAATTGCTTAAGACCTAGAGATACGCGGTTACGCTCTTTGTCAAATTTAAGTACTTTAACAGTAACTTCTTGACCCACTTCAACCACTTCTGATGGATGCTTGATACGTTTCCAAGCCATGTCAGTGATGTGAAGAAGACCGTCGATACCGCCAAGGTCAACGAATGCACCGTAGTCAGTAAGGTTCTTAATCGTACCAGTAACAGTTTGACCTTCTTCAAGCTGAGCAAGAAGCGCTTCACGGTCAGCTGAAGATTCAGCTTCCATAACTGCACGACGAGATACAACAACGTTGTTACGTTTAGCATCAAGTTTGATAACTTTGAACTCTAACTCTTTACCTTCAAGGTGAGTTGTGTCACGGATAGGACGAGTGTCTACCAAAGAACCTGGTAAGAACGCACGAACTGGACCGATGTCTACAGTGAAACCGCCTTTAACTTTACCAGAGATAACACCAGTAACGATTTCGCCGTCTTCAAAGATTTTTTCAAGTTTAGTCCAAGTTTCAGCACGTTTCGCTTTTTCACGTGATAAAACAGTTTGGCCCATACCGTTGTCAAGTGCTTCAACAACAACATCAACGGTGTCACCAACTTGAACTTCAAGTTCGCGTTGTTCGTTTAAGAATTCAGCGCGGTCAACAACGCCTTCTGATTTAAGGCCAGTATCAACTGTTACCCAGTCAGAGTCGATGCTTACTACAACGCCTTGGATGACAGCACCCTTTTCAACGTTGAGGTTTAATTCGCTTTCTTCAAAGAGGGCTGCAAAAGATTCGGTCATGATTTACCTGATAAAGTCAGCGGTCTTGGATCAGACAAGGCCGGTTTAGTTAAGCGTCTACATAGTCCATATAGAACTGATCAAGCTATGCGTTCGCTGAATAAGTTTATTTCACGCGATTAAGCGCGGCAAATAGCAAGCTTCTGATCGACATAAGCCGTCATTAATGCAAATACATCATCAATGTTCAACTCAGAACTATCAATGATGTAGGCATCTTCTGCGGGCTTAAGCGGAGCAACTGTGCGCTCCATGTCTCGTTTGTCGCGAGCCTGTATATTCGCTAAAATGTCGCTTATTTTAGCATCCAGCCCCATACCCTGCAACTGTTTTACACGTCTTTGTGCTCGCGACTCTGCCGAAGCAGTTAAATAAATTTTAGCCTGTGCATTTGGAAAAATACTGGTCGCCATATCGCGTCCATCCGCAACCAAACCCGGTGCTTGAGCAAAGGCATGCTGACGTGCAAGTAATGCTGTGCGCAACTCAGGTACTGCTGCAACTTTTGAAGCATATTCCCCCACACGTTCGGTACGTATGGTTTGCGTGACGTCTTCACCATCAAGTAACACTCGTGTGCCATCTAGTTGGCTCACAAATTGAATATTAAGCTGTGTTGCAATAGCAACGCATTGATTCAATTGAGTATCAAGCTGATCTAATAAATCCTGCTTATGCAAAGCCAAACCCAATAAACGATACAACGCTCCAGAGTCGAGCAAATGAAATTGATAATGTGCTGCCAATTTTGCCGCAAGTGTGCCTTTACCTGAACCGCTAGGGCCATCAATGGTAATAATTTGAACCGTCATGATATTTCCGAAATGATTAAAGAGATTTTGCAAGTTTGGATAAACCAATTTTAATTGCAGTTTTCAACTGAGCGAGAATAACTTTACTCACAAATGGAACACGTACTTGTAACTCAATGCGATACGTGACTAGGGTTTTGTGATCCGCCACTTGCTGAAATTCAAGTGTACCCAAATGATGTTTGATCAATGGGTTTTTTATGATTTTATATTCAATCCGCTGATTCGGTTCAAGCACGGTAATTTGCTCTTGTAAAGGTTTAATCGACCCAATTCCCATACGACGCACCGAACCTACACCATCTGGACGTTCAGGGTCAGCAGAATCTTTAATACGTACCACTTGCATTGGTGCAAATGCGATATTATAAGTTGCATGTTTAGAAAGTAATTCAAATACTTGCGCAACTGGCGCATTAAATTCTTTTTTAATTTGAATAGCGTGCATGGTATGGCCTGATGATGAATGCTGGGTTGTATTTGATTGAGTTTAACGCAAATCAAACCTAAAACTCAGAATTGGTTTTGATCATGAAGGTCATTTATCAACTATTGCTGTTTTTGTTGTTTCTTTTGCGCACGGCGCAGCTTAAAAAAATCACTCAATTGGGCTGAACATTGCTGCTCTAAACAACCTGATTGATAATCAAAAATATGATTGTAATAACCCGACTCTAAAAGCTTTCTTGCACTGATCAATGAGCCTGCTTTGGGTTCAGTTGCCCCAAACACCACCCGTTTGATTCGCGCATGAATGAGTGCACCCACACACATGGTACAAGGCTCCAGTGTGACATAAAGCGTGGCATCTTCAGGTAAACGATAATTTTGAATATGATCACACGCTGCGCGAATTGCTACAATTTCGGCATGTGCAGTGGCATCGTGTAAAGTAATAGGTGCGTTATAACCCGCGCCAATCACCTGATTTTGACTGACGATAACCGCCCCTACAGGAATTTCTCCCTCTGCTGCCGCCAAAGCAGCCTGCGCATAGGCAAGCTGCATCCAGTCTTCATCGCTATAGTTTTGTTCTGACATTTAAATATGAGTAATAAATCAATACAAATCAAATAATTTCGTATTGTTTCAATAACTCATTCCAGCTTTCAATGCTCGTCACAGGTGGATTGTCTGCAAAAATGGTTTTGAGCAGCACTGGCCCATTTTGTTGCCAAGCTGGTGCAAGGTCTTTATCAACCAAACGTGCGCGCACACCTTCGACAAAATCTGCGTGGCGAATTTTCCAGTCTGAAATTTGCGTTTCCAGTTCGAATACTTCATTCCAAGCGTGAACTTTTTTGCCCCATTGCCATAATAACCACGTTAACGCCGCTGTGGTTGGTGAACCTTTTTGTAAGTTTTCACTAGCTTGACGTAGCCAATCACTACGTGCATCACTTAAACCAATAATCGACTCATAATCACTTTCAAAACTCACACCACGACACACGCTTTGAATGACATCCAAAGAGTTTTGTAACGGACCTGGCCCTACAGGACGGTGCATGCTGTTCAAGGTGTCATCAATGGCTCGGAAATCCCCTGCAGGATAATGGTTCCAGTCAATATTAATGACTTTTTCTAAGACAGAGGCACGTGGTGCATCACAAATATGCGTTGCCCAACCAATACCATAAGCACCCGCTGCAGTCATGATTGAACCTGTTAAACCAGTGAACAAACCAATCGCGCCACGGTCTGCCAAGAAACGGGTTGCACCTACATCTGGGTATAAACCAATATTAATTTCTGGCATAGCTAAACGCGAATAAGGTGTCACCAAACGGAATGGTGCAGCCATAAATAGGCCTAAACCACCACCCATGACATAACCTTCACCCCACACTAAAACAGGCTTAGCATAGTTATGTAGCAACAAGTCCAACGCATATTCTTGTTCAAAGAACTTATTTGCAGTTGCAACTTCATCATTAATGACAAGCTGACGTAACTTGCGCACATCACCACCTGCACAAAATGCTTTTGGTGTGGTCGAATCAAGCCAAATAGCTTTTACGCTATCGTCTGTATGGAAGTCTTGGAATACTGCCAATAATGCAGAAACAATAGATTCATCTAAAGCATGTAAAGATTTTGGGCGATTCAAACGAACAATGCGCCAACCATTATTTGCTTCTTCGACAATTAAATCCGGATGATATTCTTTAGAAATGGGAGAATGTGTCATGCGTCCAGCTGCCAGTCTATAGGCTCAATGCCATTTTGTTTAAGATAATTATTAGATTTTGAAAATACTTTACACCCAAAAAAACCACCACGGTTTGCTGCCAATGGTGATGGATGCGCTGCCTTCAAAATCAGATGTTTATTTGGATCTATACGTTGTCCTTTACGTTGTGCATATGCGCCCCACAAAATAAACACAATATGCTCACGTTGTTGATTTAACACATCAATCACATGATCTGTAAAATCTTCCCAACCCTGCTTTTGGTGCGAGGTCGGTTGTCCTGCTTCTACAGTTAACACGCTGTTGAGCAGCAACACCCCTTGCTCTGCCCAGTGCGTTAAATCACCGTGTCTTGGAATAGGCACACCTAAATCTGTATGTAACTCATGGAAAATATTACGCAAAGATGGAGGTAATGCAACCCCTCTTTGTACAGAAAAGCTAAGTCCATGCGCCTGGTTAGGTCCGTGATAAGGATCTTGCCCAATAATCACGACTTTCACCTGGTTTAAAGGCGTGCTATTTAGAGCATTAAATATCAGTGAACTTGGTGGATAAATCACCTTATTCAGTTGTTTTTCCTGCAACAAAAAATCGCGTAGCGCATCCATTTTTGGACTCAATAAAAATTCGGCTAGATTGTATTTCCAACTCTCATCTAACTGAATTTTATTTAAGCTCGCATATTGCTGCTCAGTAAAAGACATACCGCTATCAATCCTTGTTGATGTCTAATGATGTGATTTAAAGTTTAACTTGTAACTCGACATTCGGGTTTTGGAATTTCATCCCCTGTTTTAATTTTTCAAACATCTGCGGGTCTGACCACTCTGTCTGTACTTGCTCAGAAAAATGAATTTGATCCAGACTCAGTAATCCCATCTGTGCATTTTCAATATCTTCCAAAAAGCTTTGTGCATAGCCTGTATCAGTTTCATGCACAATCACAGAATAAACCTCCACATCACCTTCCCCATTTTGTGTGATGGTCGATGCCAAAACTTGCTGCGCCAAATAAAAGAAAATACGTGAAAACTGCTCTGCCGATGGCGATACGGGTAAAGAAACCCAACGTGCGCTGAATGTTTTGCAGGCTTGAATATATGCAGGATCGTCCTGCTCCCAAAAACAAATGGCATGATCGAAGGCATCAAATAATTCTTTGATTACACCTTTAAGCAAACCAAAGTCATACACCATTTGTCCATGATCAAGTTTTGAAGCTTTCAGTAATAATTCTACTTTATAGCTATGACCATGAATCGAGCGCTTACAGCGGTCTGAAGTGCAATTACGCACAATATGCGCATTTTCAAACTTAAATAACTTTCGAATTAACATGGGTCTTAACGTCATCAAAATATTTGGGGGATATTCTTTTTAATTATAATGCAAAACGTGAACAATAAGCCAATTTTAGCCCGCAGATTGCCAGACAAAAATCGTAATGATCAGTTTCAGTACAGATATGCAATGCATTTCCATCCGAATAACAGCACAAGGTTAATGCTAATACTTAAAATGGCGCCAGACTTCGTCTACTAACATTGACAGACTTTTCGCTACGCACCAAATCACTACTAAATTGACGTTTGCGCTCGCCCAATACCACTTCAATTTTGGCTTTGAAATATTGTGATTGCACACCCAATAAACTTGTAAATTCATTGCGGAGCGCGCTATCGACAGTTTGAAAGCCATCTAGCTCCCACAAAGCATTTACATTGCTAAAGTGCTCCAAATTGGCATTCCGACGATCAAGTAGATTTTGCACTACAACCACATCCAGTTTTTCATCTAAGCTCGCCAAAACCAAAGCAGGTGCAGTATTAATATTGATAGTGGTATCCCGTTTTGGCAAGGCAGTTACATAAGGCGCAATTTGTTGATACTTTATACCTTCAAAACCACGGACTTGTTTTAATTCTTCTACACTATGAAATAAGCTATTCGGCGGTAAATAAGGAATGGCTAAACCTTGATAATAACTCGACTCTGCCCCCATTGCGCCACTCGGCTCATCATCTGCATCTTGCCAGTCAATCACGGCTTCACTTAATTGCGCAGGTAGCCCGACACGCTGCAACAGTTTTTCAAAATATTTTTTTGCTTTTTCATTTACTTGGTCTTCGGTTGTCAGCAAACTATTTAAATTAAATTTCCCCGACTCATCTTGCAGCACACCCGATACATAACCATCTTCGACTGGAAATGGCGGCATTGGTTTTGCCCAGTTTTCTTGTAAGTGATCGACTTGACCTGCATTTTCAGCATCATCTTGTAGTAATTCTGCAAAAAACACTTCGGCACTTTTGGCATATAACAATGCTTGATTTTGACGCATCAAATACGCGGTATTTTCACTGGTATACATTTGCCGTTTGGCTATGGTCGCGGCCAAAATCGTGGCTAAAGCAACCAACATCAATATCGTAATCAAGGCGATGCCTTGTTGTGACTTGATAATGCCGCCTAAGCGCTGAGTCGATTTTGAATACATTGCCACTGTGCCTTTAATTGTCTTTCTTCTTTAAAAAATCAGTCTGCAATAAGCTAAATATCCATTCATATTGCACGTCACGCACGGTTAAATTTATTTTTATTCCTTTCGGGAGTAGCCTTAATTGTTCAATTTGCTGCGAATCAACACTGCTTTCAGGCCAACTACTTAATTCATTTGGATTTAATACCACAATCTCAAAAGCTTCGACTTCATCTAACATCACGCTCGACTCAGGCTGATCATTGCCCGTTTGATGCAAATTACGATATTTTAAACGATACAATTTCTTTTCATCGGCACGATATTGATATTCTACGCGCTCATGGGGTGAAATACCCTGCTGCAAAGGATCGGTCACCCCTGTTTTACTAAAATTAAAGCGTCCATTCTGTAAAACTAAAGCAGGTTGTTGCTGCCCTTTGATATTGGCCGTTAGTGGGACAGCCTGCATCATGTCACGTAAAATTTGTTGATAGCTTTCTTGCAACTGCTCTAAATTAGCTTCATGCATCGCATTGCGGTCTTTGACTTTGGCGAGATAATCAAATACTTTCCATCCCAAAGCTGACAACACCGCAAAAATTGCAATTGCGACCAGCAATTCAACTAAAGTGAAGCCCTTCTTTGTACTCATGACTGCTGCTCACGGGCATTAAAAAACACCAAAGAAGTCACGCCTGCTTCAACTTGTCCCGTGTCTTGATTGTACAAACTGATTTGAAGATCGACACGTTGCACATTTGGGCTAATGGTCGGCTGTGTGGACTTGTCAATCTGCCATGATTCACCTTGTTGAGTTACTTGCTTGGACTCTGTTCCACTTAACCATTGCCGATTCATTTCCATCAATGCCACTTCATTCAAAGCCACAAATTGCGCTTTGGTTCTTAAAATGGCATTGGCGGTGGATTGAGTATATTGCATCGCCACTTTGGTCATTGCTATAGCTGCTGTTGCGAAAATTGCCAAAGCCACCATAACTTCAAGTAGTGTAAATCCTTTAGCTTTCATGGATTTTTCCTAAATGATCGACCTCTATTTCCGCCCCCACAGGACGCTGTTCTAAATAGAACTGAATACGAACAGGCTTAGCTTCACCATTACCTAGCCAAATCAGTGCAGGCGCATTACCTTGCAGCAATTCACTATTATTAGCATTTGGATAGCTTTGTTCTAAAGATAAAATTTGGATAGAAACTTGGTCGGGCAAAGTTCTGCTTTTAAACTCACTATAGCTTTGCCATTTTTGATTATTTTGCAGGGTTAATTGTTGTTCTGAAGCATAAGGCTGATATTCCAGTACATCATATCGCGCAGGTGAAACATCGGTTGCTTGATGCAAATTGAGTGCAAAAATACGCGCTTGATCATTGGCTTCACGATTCAGCTTACGTAAATCCAATAAAAACACTTCCCGCGCCTGCATAGCTTTACGCTGATCAACACCACCAATATTTATTAAAACTAGCGACGCCATAATCGCCATAATGACAATCACCACCATCAATTCAATGAGCGTAAAACCGCGAACCGAAGACAGTGGTGTGTTCATAGCGTATTAATTCAATTGCTCGAAAGATTGTGCTTGTTTGGGCATCGCCAACGCTTGGTCGATATAGGCTACGCGCAGAGTATCCCGTGAGCCCAAATAACGCTGATAGAAACTTGAGTTTAAAATAGCCGCTGCACCATGCGTAAGTGACCAAATTGAAGCCAGATAATCACGCACTTCCATGTGACTGTGAATGGATTCTAAATATTGTTCAGTCATACGAATAATGATGCGTAATCGGCTTTTGCGGACTTGGTATAGTTCACTAAATAACAAACCAATGCCAACACCCGTTGTAGAAAGGCGTTCTTCAATTTGATGAAAAAGTACGGTACGCTCAGGATGATGCAAGTGATGCAGCATAAAAAATGCTAGATGTTCAGGAAACTTTTTTTCAGCGTCTTTAATCATTTCTAGCAACATGCGCTCATTACGAATAATGAGCAACATATAGAGTTCATCTTTACTTTGAAAGTGTTTATATAGAGTACCTTTGGCCAAGTCCAGTTCTGCTGCCAAAGCATCAAGGGTCATTCCTGCTTCACCATTTTCCAAAAGCAACTGCTCTGCCACTTGGAAAATTAACGTTTCTCTTGCTCGAAACTGAGCCTGACGATCCATCTTCACCCGATAAACTCTCTTTACACGATTCAATCAATTGAAATTTTTAATATACCACCACAACATTAAATTTTTGCATCATTCCACTATGCAAATTAATGTCCTTTGAGCAGGTTTTCAAAGTTTTGTGTTGTTATGAAAGCAATTTCCTCTAAGGACTTATCATATACATCACTTAAGGCTTTGGCTACATACGGAACGTATTTTGGCTCATTTGTCTTACCGCGATATGGCACAGGTGCCAAATATGGACTATCAGTTTCAATAAGCACACGATCTAAAGGCACTTGCTTGGCCACATCACGTAAATCTTGTGCATTTTTGAAGGAAATAATGCCTGAAAAAGACACATAATAACCGCAATCTAACACCGCTTTTGCAGTTGCCCAGTCTTCTGTAAAGCAATGTAATATGCCATGCGTCGATTTTTCTGCACGGATAATATCCACTGTATCATGCTTGGCAGCGCGGGTATGCACTACAACTGGTTTTTTTACAGCTTGTGACGCATGAATATGTCGTGCAAAACAGGCTTTTTGCTCCGCAACAAAATCGGTACTGTGAAAATAGTCCAGACCTGTTTCGCCCAAAGCCCAAACCTTGTCGGCTTGTGCCAAAGCAATCAGTTGTTCGGTAGTGGCACGCGCCATATTTTCGGCATTTTCACAAGGATGTACACCCACGCTATAACCGACATCGGCATGACGTGCTGCAATTTTTGATAATGCAATATGATCGTCTAAATCGACAGAGATACCCATAATTTTAGACACACCCGCTAGGCGTGCCTGTGCAATTGCTGCATCTAAATCACCATCATAAGGACTTAAATCCAGCATCGTTAAATGACAATGTGTATCAACAAACACGAAGTTTTCCTATAAGCAATCAACCTACATAGTGTAACTGTTACGGTTGTCAGACTTAAGCCCCGCAAGGATTCTTTCGGCTTCAGATTTGTAATAAACGCCTTTCTCACCGCTCAGTTGAATGCCAAAGCCTTGCATTTTAATGCCATTTTGTTTTTGCGAAATCCAAATAACTTTTCCTGTGAGTGGAATTTTTTGTGATTGTTCGGGCAAAGTTGCAAGCACGAAGATTTCTTCACCCATTTTCACAGGTTGTTTTGAGGGTACAAATAAGCCACCGCCTACAACATATGGCATATAACTTAAATATAGCGTTTCGACATCAGGAATATTGGCCTGAATAATACCGCCCATACGTGGTTGCATCATGTTCCCCTTAAATATTCATTAACTTAATACAGAGCTGATCAAGCACTAGATTACTTTGCACGTTTTGCTCAAGCATTGGCTTGGCTTGCTGTAATTCTGCATATAAACCAAACAGACTTTCCAAGTCATATTGTTCAGCCAAATGCTGCAAAGCGGTGATTAAATCCAAATTTTTAATGCTTTGGTTTAGCTTGACACAAATTAAATCACACAACAAGTATTCAAACATCTGACTAAAATCAGTAAAGCTCAACGCCTTGTTCCACTTGGTTGCAATTGCCATGGGCATATTTTTTTGCGTTACCAGTTTATACCAATCTTTCAGAAAATCTGTACGCTGCTCTAACCATTCTGCCTGTGCTAACTGCAGAGCCTGCAACGGCATTTGATTGGACAAATTCATCAATAATTGCTGTTTATTCGCATCTAAATCAGGCAAATTCTGCTGCAAATATGCCGTAGCCTGTGCTGCAGCAATACGGTCTAAAGCAAAGTGCTGTAAACGACTGCGAATGGTTGCAGGCAATTTAAGATAGTGATCTGCCAGCAAAATAATCACGATGCGATCACCCGGTTCTTCTAGGGTTTTCAGCAAAGCATTGGAGGATGCAATATTTAAGGCCTCAGCAGGTTCAATCACTACTACCCGCCACCCATCTACCGTTTGCTGGACAAAAGGTAATAAATCACGGATCTTCTCGATCTTAATTTTCGCGTTTTGTTTTTTATTCTCTTCATCGGTGCTGATATAGACATAATTCGGATGCGTATCTGATTTTAACCACTGACAACTACTACATTCACCACAAGGCTGTGACTGCATATCACGCTGATGGCATAGAATCCAAGCCACAAATTGCTGTGCAAAGGCTTCTTTACCACACCCCTGTTTGCCAAAAAACAATAAACCATGCCCCATTTTGGGAAATCGTCCAGTTAGACTTTCCCAAACTTGTTGCTGCCATGGATACACTTGTCCAATTACATCACGTTGCATGGTGGTGATTCACTTGCTCAAAATGGGCAATATCCATTGCATTTAAACGGTCTAAGTCTGCTTGGGTGTCTACACCTGGGGGTAAATTGGCTTCTGCAACGGCAATAGCAATACGGTGTCCATTTTCTAAGACACGCAATTGCTCTAAGCTTTCTAGCTTTTCCAATGTTCCCATTTCCCAAGTCACATATTCTTGTAGCAATTCCACACGGTAAGCATACAACCCTAAATGACGATAAGCATGTTCATGCAATTGTGTTGTCGCTACTTTCGCACCATCACGGTCATAAGGAATCGTAGCACGGCTGAAATACAAAGCCTGATTGTGTTTAGACATGACCACTTTAACAATGCTATCGCGGGTAAATTCATCTAGTTGCTGAATCGGCTCACACAGCGTAGACATAGAACATTCAGGTTGAGCTTCGAGCAACTGCGCCACTTGTTGTACCAATTGTGCAGGTAAAAGTGGTTCATCGCCCTGCACATTGACAATAATATCGTGTTTATCCCAACCTTTAATACGTGCCACTTCGCTTAATCGGTCTGTGCCGGATGGATGGTCGGCCGAAGTCAGCACCACATCCACACCTTCAGCACGGCACAATGCTGCAATACGAGCATCATCGGTGGCCACACACAAATCATCAAAACCTGCCACTTTTTTTGCCTGATCGACTACACGCAAAATCATGGCGCGACCATGAATTTCCAGTAAAGGTTTGCCTGGCAGACGTGAACTGGCATAACGTGCAGGGATAACAATGTGCTTCATAATTTTCCTTATCATGTTCTTTCAGGCAGGTTTAAACCCAAGTGTTTCAATTGTTGATGTATGGTGACATAGCAGGCCGATGACAATACAGCATCTACAGGTACAACCCAAATTTCACGCTGAAAATCTGGATATTGCTTTAACAGTGGCAATAACTTGACGGCATCTTTCTCTGTGGTAATGATCGGTTGCGAATCGTCAAACTGCAAATCGGTAATTTCATAGTCATGATGATCTGGAAACTCATGGCATTGAAACTGGGTCACACCCATCGATTCTAACGTTTTATAAAACCGCTCAGGAAAGCCAATGCCCACGACAGCATAAAAATTTTGGGTCGGATCAAAAATTAATTCTTGTGCGGGATGCAATAAATATGGCTCTGCAACAGCCAAATGCATATTTAGTTCAGAACTCGGGTGCGTTGCATGTTCAATCACCGTGGCATGCTCTAATCGAGATTTTGGTTCACGCAAATAACCTTCAGGTAATATTTTCTCATTGCCCAAACCACGATTATTATCTAAAACAATCCATTCCAATTGACGGTTTAAAGCCAAATGCTGCAAACCATCATCACTGATAATTAAATCCAATTCATGCTGTGAAAGCAGCAATTCAATACTTTTTTGACGATTTGGCCCCACTGCCATCGGCACGCCTGTTGATTGCACAATTAAAGTCGGTTCATCGCCCACGACCTCTACATTAGCATCGATACTGACATAGGCTGGAAATGGTCCTTTGCCGCCATAACCACGGCTAATCACGCCGACACGAATATCTAAACTTCGTAGATATTTAACCAAATGAATCAACAAAGGAGTTTTGCCACTGCCCCCCACGGTAATATTACCAATCACCATCACAGGTACGGGAGCGGTATAAGCGGTTTTAATCCCTGAACGATATAAGTTCTGATTGAGTAAGCTCACGCCACGGTACAATAAAGACAAGGGTCTAAGCACAACCAGCCATTTGGCTTGTTGCTGCCAAGCGTCCTGAATAAATTGTGCCAAAGACATGAATTAATGTTCCTCGAAGTTACGTTGATGCAACTGGAAGTACGCGCCTTTTTGCGCTATGAGTTCCTGATGGGTACCTTGCTCTAAAATACGTCCCTGATCCATCACCACAATACGGTCAGCATTTTCAATGGTAGATAGACGGTGTGCAATGACAATGGTGGTACGGTCTTGCATGGCCGCATCAAATGCACGTTGAATAAAGTATTCAGATTCATTGTCTAAAGCACTGGTGGCTTCATCTAAAATTAAAATTGGTGCATTTTTTAAAATAGCACGGGCAATCGCAATACGCTGGCGTTGACCGCCTGACAAATTCAAACCTTGCGCACCGAGTGGTGTATCGTAGCCTTGCGGTAAAGCCATAATAAAGTCATGAGCATAAGCTGCTTTGGCTGCAGCAATCACTGCTTCATCACTCGCACCTTCAAGCTGACCATAGGCAATATTTTCACGTACCGTACGGTTAAACAATACCACTTGCTGATTGACCATAGCAATTTGGGAGCGCAAGCTATTCAGCTCAATATCACGAATATCGTGCTGATCAAACAAAATTTGCCCCGAAGATACTTCTTGAAAACGTACTAACAGATTGACCAATGAGGTTTTGCCCGCACCTGAACGTCCGACCAAAGCCACTGTCTCGCCTGCTTTGACATCTAGATTGAAATCATGAATGGCATGGTGTCCATCGGAATACACCAAATTCACATTTTTAAATTGCAAATTGCCTTTTAAGTCTGGTGTAAGCGTCCCGTGATTGTCTTCTTCAGGCATATCGAGCAATTCAAAGACTGAATGTGCTGCTGCCAAGCCGCGTTGTAATTTTTCATTAATATCGGTAAGAGCTTTAATTGGCTTACTCAACATGCCTGCTGCAGTGATATACGCCACAAACTCGCCAGCTGAAATATCACGTAGAATTTCTGGACGTAAGGCAATCCAGATAATAATTGCCAAAGCAATGGACATAATGAACTGCACCACTGGGCTGTTCAATTGTTGCACCGCCACCATCTTTAAACCACGACGCAGGTTTTCTAAAGAGTTTTCTTTAAATCGGCTTTGTTCATAGGTCTGACCACCAAAACCTTTGACGACCAAATTACCATTCACCGTTTCTTGCACCACGTGGTTTACATCCCCCATGGTGTCTTGTACTTGAATAGATAAACGACGCATGCGTTTTGCAGCTTTACGAATCAGCAAGCCAATTAATGGGCCAAATACCAAAATACAGAGGGTCAAACGCCAGTTGGTATACAGCAAATAGCCGAGCAAGCCGAGTGTAATCAAACCCTGTTGTACCAATGTACGCAGCGATTCTGTAGATGCAGCGGTCAACTGCTCTACGTTATACATAATTTTGGCAGTAATGTGCCCACTGGTATTATCTAAGTAATACTGTGCAGGTAAACGCAGCAATTTAGCAAAGACTTCCTGACGGATATTGAATACCAAATTACGTGAAATCACTGCGGTATAGTAACCGCCAATAAAAGTTCCCAAACCACGGAAAAACATCAGTGCAATGACTAATAGCGGAAATAGTGTGGTGAAAGATTGGTCACGCTCCTGAATGGCATTAATAATTTTTTCCAAGAGTTTTGCCACAGATACTTCTGTGGCTGCATTAATGGCGAAACCGATAATCACCAAGATTGCCAAGCCCCAAAATGGGAGCAAATATCTCAGAAGACGGCGATAGACCTGTAAATCCTTCTTCACTAATAACCTCGAGTTGGGACTTTCGTACTGATATTGATGTTGACGAAACCAAGTTGTCCTGCGACATCCATCACTCGAATCACATCTTGATGAGTGGCTTTGGCATCTGCAGCAATGATAAACATTAAATCGTGTCGATCTTGAGAAATTTGTTTAATTGCTGTGCTTAAATCTGCCACTTCCTTAGTCGAAAGTGCCTGACCATTGACAGAATAATGCCCTGAAGAATCTACCACGACTTCAATTTTATGTTCATAAGATTTTGGTGGTACGCCTTGCGCATCTGGCAAAGTTAAATTCATACGGCTAAATTGGTTAAATGTGGTCGAAAGCAACAAAAACACCAAGATGAACAGTAAACAGTCAATCATTGGAGTCAGGTTAATATGAATATCTTCAACTTGCGAGCGTTTGAACTTCATAAACTCACCTTAGCTTACTTTTTTCACATCTTGCACATCCGCATCAAGCTGATGAGGTTGACTCTGATGAAATAATCCTGCGTGAAACAAAGTCGCTTGCTGCTCTAACTCAGCAGTATATTCTTGCACCAAACGCTGAAAATAACGATAGGCAAATAAGGCTGGAATTGCAATCAACATACCCGCTGCAGTGGTAATTAAGGCTTTAGAAATCCCCGGAATCATTAAGGTTGGATTACTTGCACCCACATCAATCACTAAAAATGATTCAATAATCCCAAGCACTGTACCCAATAAACCCAATAACGGCGCTACTGCACTGAGCGTACCCAAGAAGTTGATATTTTTTTCTAAATAACCAATTTCTTGTGAAGCTGTCGCTTCCATTTGTGCACGCGCATACTGTTCTGATTGTTGTTTGTTACGCGCACCCGCCTCAAAAATACGACCTAATGTGCTGTTTTTTAAGTTGGCGCTTTGATTTAGTTGTTGCAACACAGTCGCTAAACTTTGCCCGCGGTTGAGCAACAACGCATTGGGCAAAATACCTGCACGCTTTAAACGCATAAAACGCTCAATGGTAATTGCAACGGTAAATACCGAGCACAATACCAACGGCAGCATCAGCCAGCCACCTGCTTTTACCAATTCCCACATTCGCTTTTCCCCAATAAAATACGAATTAAAATTAATCGGACAGGCAAATATTTAAAATACCATCCAGCTCTTCCAGAGAGTGATAACTGATGGTCAATTTGCCCTTACCTTGCTTGTTATAATCAATTTTAACATCTGCACTAAAACGCTCAGAAAGACGTTGCGTGAGTTGTTGAATATCAGGCGCTATAGCCGTTTTCGGCTTTTCTTGTTTTGGCGCATTAAAGTCACGTACCAACTGTTCGGTTTGACGTACCGATAAATTCTTTTCAATTACATGCTGCGCGACTTTGAGCTGATCTTTAGCTTTCAAAGTTAAAATAGCACGTGCATGACCCATATCTAGCAAGCCTTGCTGCATCAACTCTTTAACAGGCTCAGCCAAAGTGAGTAAACGCAATAAATTACTGACCGTGGTACGTGCTTTACCTACTGTTTCGGCAATTTCCTGATGACTCAAGCCAAACTCATCGTGAAAGCGTTGTAACGCCATTGCCTGATCAATTGGGTTCAGGTCTTGGCGCTGAATGTTTTCAATTAATGCCAAAGCAATCGCGACCTGATCGGTCAAATCACGCACGATTGCAGGAATTTCAGTTAAACCTGCCAACTGTGCAGCACGCCAGCGACGCTCACCTGCAATAATTTCATAAGGAAGTTGCTCGTCATCAATCGGACGAATCACAATCGGCTGCATCACACCATGTTTTTCAATAGATGCCGCCAATTCCTGCAAATCTTGTTCTTGAATAAAACGACGCGGTTGATATTCACCACGTTTTAATAAATTAACATTAATTTGTTTTAGCTGACCATGATCTAAAGATTGCACTTCAAGTTGTAGTTTTTCTTTTTGGATTGACCCCAATAAGGCATCCAAGCCACGACCTTTGGCTAATCCGCGTTTTTTTATGGTCATGCTTTACTTCCTTTTTTCACTTTGCTTTTTTTCAACATTTCAGCTGCTAAATTCAGGTAGGCAACTGCACCCTTCGAGCTTTTTTCAAAATAAATGACGGGTAAACCGTGTGCAGGCGCTTCTGCTAAGCGTACATTACGCGGAATAACGGTATCGTATAATTTTTTACCAAAATAGTGTGATAATTCTTCGGACACATCGCGGGTTAAGGCATTACGCGCATCATACATAGTACGCAATACACCAATAATTTCTAAATCAGGATTGAGTGCCTGCTGAATACGGTCAATGGTTTGCGTCAGGTCTGCCAGACCTTCGAGTGCATAATATTCACACTGCATTGGAATGATCACACTTTGCACTGCTGCTAAAGCATTTACCGTAATTAAGCTTAAACTTGGCGCACAATCGACAATAATATAATCAAAATCTTTGGCAATTTCCTGCAAGGCATTGCGCAAAATAAACTCACGCCCTTCTTGCTCGGCAATCACCAATTCGACCCCTGACAAATCACGGTTAGCACCTAAAACCTTGTAACCAACTTCTGCCTTGCTAATTGCGGTTTCTATCGGCACTTCACCCAACAATACATCGGTCACTGAATACAGCAAATCATTTTTTTGAATGCCTGAACCCATGGTCGCATTGCCTTGTGAGTCCATATCGACCAATAAAACGCGCTTTTTCAAAACAGCCAAAGATGCTGCCAAATTAACTGCGGTTGTGGTTTTCCCGACGCCACCTTTTTGGTTCGCAATCGCAATAATTTGTGCCATGATCACCCCAGTCCTTTGAAAATTAAATACGTTTTAATAAAAGTAAATGACGTTGTTCGTCTAAGCGCGGAACTTTAAGCTCGATAATTTCACAGCTGAATTCATCTTTCACTGCTTCCACTTCTTCGGCAGGAATCAAACCTTTCATTGATGCAATAATACTTTGCTCATGCATAAATGGTTTGGACGCGGCAACAAAGTCAGTTAAAGATGCAAAAGCACGGCTCGTAATCACATCAAAATGACCTAACTCACGGATGCTGTCTTCATTTTCAACACGAGTTTGAACGGCCACTACGTTTTTCAGTTTTAAATCGGCAATAAACTGTTTTAAGAAACGAATCTTTTTACCATTTGAATCCAACAACACGCAATCGCGTTCAGGCTGACTCAAGGCAATAATCATGCCTGGCATACCGCCGCCTGTCCCAATATCCAATAAACGACCTGCAGGTAAATCTTTGAGGATGCTCAGACTATCGAGCAAATGCTTAACCAGCATTTCTTTCGGGTCACGAATTGCAGTGAGGTTGAACGCTTTATTCCATAGCACCAGAGCATCTTGGTATTTGAGTAATAAATTTAAAGCCTCATCACTGAGCTCTAAACCTAAAGCCTGACTACCTTGCTTGAGTTCCTGAAAAAACGAATGCATCACAATTCACATC
This sequence comes from Acinetobacter sp. SCLZS86, assembly GCF_021560715.1. Lineage (NCBI taxonomy): Bacteria > Pseudomonadati > Pseudomonadota > Gammaproteobacteria > Moraxellales > Moraxellaceae > Acinetobacter > Acinetobacter sp. SCLZS86. The sequence continues at coordinate 1,333,589 of NZ_CP090864.1, read as the reverse complement.
TCGAAAAAGTTAATGGAAGTATACCGATTTATAGTTACAGTCATAGGGGCGAACGCTTAGTGAATATGCACTTAAGCGTACACCCCCTGCTGAATTTGTTGATCTAACGCATTTAATCGTTCAGGAGTGCCAACATCCACCCAAACACCCTGTAATTTATGTGCTGAAATTTTTTCTTGCTGCATGGCTTGTTTAAGCAATGGTGCAAGCGGACGCTTACCAGATTCTAAACCGTTAAACATTTGCGGATGGATCACCGCTACGCCACTATAAGTCAGATTTTCACCCGAGCGTGCTTGCTCAAAAGTATAGGCTTTGTTTGCAGCCAGAGTGAAATCACCTTGCGGATGCTGTACAGGGTTTTCCACTAAAACCAAATGTGCCAAGTCGTTTTCAAGTTGCACATTTAATAGTGGCGCAAAATCCATGGTGGTCCAAACATCACCATTCACTAATATAAAAGGTTCATAGCCCAATAATGGCAAGGCTTTGATGATACCCCCTGCTGTTTCCAAACCTTCGCCTTCATGCGACCACAAAATTTTTACACCAAACTGAGAACCATCGCCCAAAGCTTCTGCGAGTTTTTCACCTAGCCATGCGGTATTAATAACAATTTCCTGCACACCAATCTTTTGTAATTTTTCGATGTGCCACACAATTAAAGGTTTGCCACCGACTTCCAATAAAGGTTTAGGCGTATGCAGCGTTAAAGGACGCATACGATTGCCCATTCCTGCGGCAAGAATCATAGCTTTCATTTAGGCAAGCACCTCATACTGACCATATTTTGCTGTAAATTTTGGCATTACTGTCGTGTGAATGAAGTGCATAAATGGTTGTAATTCTGGATAAGGCTTACTTTCTTCAAGTAAATACCACATCACCCGAGGTAAATCTTTGAGATAACCCGATTTACCATCACGCTCAAATAAACGCACAAAAATACCTAAAATTTTGATATGACGCTGAATCGCCATCATATCGGCATCTTTTTTAAATTGTTGAAAATCGCGTTCCTGTTTAGATGTTTCTGGCATTAAGTCATAAAACATTTTAAACCAACGATACACATGATCCGCATTCCACTGTACATAAGCATCGCGGGTAATCGAAATTAAGTCGTATGTATCTGCGCCAATGACCGCATCCTGAAAATCAATCACACCAAGTTCTGTGTCCTCACCTACTTTCATTAAGTTTCGACTATGAAAATCACGATGCACAATCACTTGCGGCTGCGCCAAAGCAGCATTGGCCAAAATCACAAATGTACGTTTAATTAATGCACTTTCTTCAGCCGTTGGCTGAATTTGTAAGGCTGGCAATAACCAGTCAGTCAGCAGCTCCATTTCACTGATCAGTTTGTCATAGGAATATTCAGGGAAATGTGCGGTACCATCAATCGCTTGCAATTGAATCAGTTGCTTAAAACACTGCGCATAATAGTTATCTACTGTGTGTTCATTTAATAAGGTCGATAACAGCACATCGCCAAAATCTTCGAGCAACAAAAAGCCTTGTGTCAGGTCTTTGGCTATAATTTTGGGTACACGCACAGCATGGGCAGCAAAAAATTCATCAATCGTCACAAAAGGACCACAATCTTCTTTTTCTGGTGGTGCATCCATGAGCATAAATGTTTTATTATTCAACTTGATTCGTGCGTAACGACGAAAACTTGCATCGCCTGCTAAAAAATGAGTTTCAAATTGATCTGAACCAAGTACAGATGTTATCCATGTTTGTATCAATTGTTCGCGTTGTGTATTCATTTGCAATAAATTCTAATACAGGCTGAGTTTTTAAAGTGCTAAGTGTAGCTACTTCTGCGCTTTTTCTCTATGATGCGACAATAATTAATTGCGATTAAGCACTCTTGGTTGATGAGATAAATGAAGCATCAGTTTAAATTTAATCCTTTAGCGACTGCGGTCTTAACTCTGTTATGTGGTCACTCTGTTTCCAGCTATGCGCAGACCACAGATCAGACTTCATCTGTCACAAATCTCAATAACCAGCAGCTTAAGCACACCATTCAAGAAGCTTATCCTGGGCAGCAGTTCTTTGAGCAATATTATGTTGATAAAGCCGCACCTGAAGCACAACAATTTGGTCACAGCCAAAGTTCTGCCTATTGTGAAGGCGCATGGCTAACGCCGATTAGCTCAGGTACTGTTGCGGTAGATGCTGCAAATGCAACTTCTACAGTGACTGCCGATTATGGTCACTATGATCCAAATGGCGATTCAGTCTTAGAAGGCAACGTGGTGATTGACCAAGAAGGTCGTCAAATTCGTGCCGATAAAATTACCATTGATCAAACTCAGACCTTTGCCAAAGCCGAAGGTCGGGTACAAATGGCGCAAGCGGGTTTACTGGCGCAAAGTGATGAAATTAATTACAACCTGAAAACCCAGCAAGGTGACTTAAACAACAGTTTCTATATTGCCGAAGAACAACATGCTCACGGCATGGCCGAAAAAATTGCACGTACCTCAACCAATACTATGGTGCTGAATAATGCCACTTATAGTACCTGTCCACCTGAACAAGCCCCGACTTGGAAAATTCAAGCCAATGAAATTAAGCTGAATCAGGAAACGGGACGCGGTGAAACACGTGGCACCAAATTGTATGTAAAAAATGTACCTGTCATGGCTGTACCCTACTTCAACTTTCCGATTGATGACCGCCGCACCACAGGTATTTTGACACCTAGTTTTGGCTTTACCAATGATGGTGGCGTCGAGCTATCTGTACCTGTGTATTTAAACCTTGCACCGAATTACGATGCTACCGTTAGCCCGCGTTATATTGCCGATCGTGGCGCGATGCTAGAAGGTGAATTCCGATATTTAACTGAAAATTTTGGCTCAGGTAAAATTTGGGGTGGTTATTTGGCATCGGATGCTAAATATGATGACCAAGACCGTAAAGACTTGCACTTTTTACACAACTGGCAAATCAACGATCAATTTTCAACCAATCTTGAATATAACTACGCCTCGGACAAAGACTACTTTGCCGATTTAAATAACAACCCGAACTCTAAAACCGACCTGAATTTACGTCGTGCTTGGGAACTTAACTATCGTAAAGGCATTCCAGGTTTAAAAGCACAGCTCAAAGTTGAAGATTTCCAAACCCTTGATCCATCTATTGCCTATGAAAAACGCCCTTATGCACGTTTACCACAATTTTTATTGAACTATAAAACAGGTAATCCTCAAGGTTTCCAAGTCGAATTTAATAACGACACGGCTTACTTCAAAAAAGACATTGGCGCATTGGAAGTAGGCGAACCTAGTGGTACGCGTATTTATAATGACGTTGCAGTGCGTTACAACTACCGTAATCCGTGGTCATTTGTAATTCCTGAAGTATCGTTACGCAACATCAACACCTTCTATGACAAAGACACTCGAAATGCGTTGAATCAATACAACTCATCTAGTGAAAGTGAGTCGGTTACTGTGCCACAATTTACATTGGACACAGGGATTACCTTTGAAAAAGATGGTCGCTTCCTACAAACCATCACCCCGCGTGCGTTCTATGCCTATGCACCGTATAAAAATCAAAATGACCACCCGAACTTTGACTCTGCAACAGCTTCTATTAATTATGACCAGTTGTTCAGCCCAAACCGTTTCTATGGTCATGACCGCTTAGAAGATAACAATTTCCTGTCTTTGGGTTTAAGCTATAGCCTGTTTGATGAAATTGGTTTAGAACGTATTAAGGCAGGCATTGGTCAAAGTTTCTATTTTGAAGACCGCCGTGTCACACTAGAAAATACCAGCGATGATTTTGACACGCAAAGCCGTACAGGGCCAATTGTCAGCCTCACCAGCCAATTAAGCCAAAATCTCAGCATCGGTGCCAATGCTGCTTGGATGTCTAATGGCGACAATGCTCAGCGTAATGTAAATCTGCTTTACGCTGGCGAACAGGGTAACTTATATAACTTTGGTTATATTAACCGTCGTTATATTCCAAACCGTCAAGATCATTATGATCAAGTCGTGGCATCGTTTATTCAGCCTATTCACAACAACTGGCGTATTTTAGGTCATGCACAATATGACCTAGACAACAGCGTTGCGCGTGAATATTTGCTGGGTGTGAACTATGAGTCGTGCTGTTGGGGCATCTCAGTCTATGGTCGCTCTTACTATAACGATTTAGATGATGTTACCGATGCAGGTGTAAAACCAAAACGTGCCATTATGGCGGAATTAAATTTGAAAGGTTTAGGCGGTTTCAATAATAAACTTGCATCTTTGCTTGAAAACCGTATTTTAGGTTTTAATAAAATTAATCAATCTTGGACACAACGTTAATGAAGACAGAACAGTTAAAACGATTTTTAAAAGCATCAACCTTAGCACTTTGCATGGCTGTTAGCCTGCCTGCATTTGCTGCGAATGATCAAATTGTGGCTGTAGTTGACAATAGTGTAATTTTAAAAAGTGATTTAGCGCAAAGCGTGGTTGAACTCAAACAACAACTGGAAATGCAAAAGCGCCCTGTTCCACCGCAACACATTTTAGAACAACAAGCTTTAGAGCAACTGATTGTACGCCAAGCACAATTAGAACAAGTCAAACGCTATAATATTAAAGCCGATGAAAAATCCCTGAATGAAGCAGTTTTAAAAGTTGCACAGCAAAATGGAAGCAATAGCCTAGAAGCTTTTCAGCAAAAATTAGACAAATCATCTCCAGGCAGTTATGCATTTTTACGTAACCGTATTGCTGAAGATTTAGCAATCAATCGCTTACGTCAACAAGTCGTAATGTCACGTATTCAAATTAGCGACCAAGATGTTGATAACTTTCTGAAAACCCCACAAGGTCAGGCCGCTTTAGGCAACCAAGTCCATATTTTGCATGTGCGTGTTTCAGGAAAAGAAAATGCAGCTCAGGTTGCGCAACAAGTCAAAGCTGAACTGGCGCAGAACAATGACATTCAAGCCATCAGTAAAAAATATACAGGCAACGGCATAACCGTTCAGTCTGCAGACATGGGCTTACGTAACTTGACCGATATTCCTGCAGAACTTGCTGCACGTATTACGCCATTAGATGTGGGGCAAACCAGTGAATTGATTGAAGTCCGTGATGGTATTCATGTCGTAAAATTACTGGAACGCAAAAGTACTGAGCAACGTGCACTAGTTCCACAATACCAAACTCGACATATCTTGATTCAGCCAAGTGAAGTAGTAAGCCCTGAAAATGCTAAACACATGATTGACAGCATTTACAACCGCTTAAAAGCAGGTGAAGATTTTGCAACCTTAGCAGCGACCTTCTCTAACGATGCAGGCTCTGCACGTGATGGTGGCAGTCTAGGTTGGGTTAATCCTGGGGTGATGGTACCTGAATTTGAAAACCAAATGAAAAACACCGCCAAAGGCGAAATTAGCGCACCATTCCAGACTCAGTTTGGCTGGCATGTATTGCAAGTCACCGATACACGTCAACAAGATATGACACGTGAATACCAAGAACGTATGGCACGTCAAATACTAGGTGAACGTCAATTTGATACTGAACTAGACAGCTGGTTACGTGAAACACGGAACAATGCTTTTGTAGAAATCAAAGACCCAAGCTTAGACCGCAAGAAAAACTAAGCTTAAGTTTTCTGCTATTTCTAAGATTAAAACCAGTGTTGCTACACTGGTTTTTTTATGCTTTTCTAACATGTGCACCGCATCTTATTTACTACTCAAATATGACTTTGATAAAAACCATAGACATAAAAAAACCTCTCATTTCGAGAGGTTTTTTTAAGAAGATCAATTAATGGTTGTTATCGTCTTCTGAAGATTCTTCAAATTTAGAATCGTTGTCAAAGCCACCTGTTGCTTGACCGCCACCGAAGCCACCTTGACCACCGAAGCCACCTTGACCACCAAAGCCACCTTGACCACCGAAGCCGCCGCCTTGACCACCGAAGCCACCTTGACCGCCGAAGCCGCTACCTTGACCACCGAAGCCGCCTTGACCGCCGAAGCCACCACTTTGACCACCGAAGCCACCACTTTGACCACCGAAGCCACCACCTTGACCACCGAAGCCTGCGCTTTGACCGCCTGCTGGAGCACCCGCTGGACGTGGGTTACGTGCAGGAACAACTGTAGAAATTGCGTGTTTGTAAACCATTTGGCTTACTGTGTTTTTCAATAAAACAACATATTGGTCAAAAGATTCAATATGACCTTGTAGTTTAATACCGTTCACAAGGAAGATGGAAACAGGAATACGTTCTTTACGGAGAGAATTTAAGAACGGATCTTGTAAAGTTTGACCTTTAGACATGTTATAACTCCAAAAATAATTAAAAATCAGCGCAAAAACTATCTTTATTTTTCAATTAAAAATTATAAAAAAGACAGTAGGTAAATTTTGCTTTATCCGTACCAGTTTCGCAAGTCTTCTTGAGCCTGCTTTATCGTAAAATATGTGTGAAATTTATGCGATTCTTGCAACGATCTGAGCCAAGTATATTGACGTTTCGCAAGTTGTCGTGTTGCGAATAGCGCCTTATCCTCCATTTCCTGCATTTTTTCGTGACTTTCATCACCTTTTTGCAAAAACTCTAAAGCTTGACGATAACCGACAGAGCGCATGGAAGGTAAATTTGCATCTAAATCGTATTTTTCAATAAGATGACGCACCTCATTCAAAAAACCCATTTCCCACATAATCTTTAAGCGTTTTTCAATACGCTGATGTAATTCTAACCGATCAGGCATCAAAGCGTGGTTATGAAAAGTGTAACGATATGGTACATTTTTAGGTTGTTCCGCTTGCAGTTGGGTAATTGGTGTACCTGTTAATTTGTAAACTTCTAGTGCGCGAATAATACGTTGCTTATCTGAAACTTTAAATTTTTTACCCGCCAATGCATCTGCCGCACATAATTCTGCATAGACGGCTTCCCAACCTTCACGTGCAGCTTTTTCTTCAATTTCAGCACGCACGTCGTAATTTGCACTGGGTAAATTTGAAGATAGTCCTTCAAGCAATGCCTTAAAATACAGCATGGTTCCGCCCACTAAAATTGGGGTTTTTCCACGTGCGTGCATATCGTCAATCAAAGCGCAGGCATCTTCGACAAATTGTGCAGCAGAATACACTTCAAGCGGGCTGATAATATCAATCAAGTGGTGCGGATAGCGCGCCTGTTCCGCTTTGGTCGGTTTGGCTGTACCAATATCCATATCTCGATAAACTAGCGCAGAATCGACTGAAATCAGCTCAAAACGCCCCAGTTCATACAACTCACATGCCAAAGCAGTTTTACCGCTTGCAGTTGGTCCCATTAAATTGATGACCGGCAATTGATTTGACATGTAACGCTACTCTCCTCGAGCAAAAAGTTTATCTAGTTGTGCCAATGGAAAGGCACGCCAAGTCGGGCGACCATGATTACATTGACTGGCAAATTCGGTTTGTTCCATTTGACGCAATAAGGCATTCATTTCAGAAAGACTTAGCATCCGATGTGCCCGTACTGCGCTATGGCATGCCATTCCTGCCAAAATATGATCACGCTTTTGCAGTAAGGCTTGCGCTTCATCATTCGGGTCTAAATCATTCAGTAATTCAGGAATTAATTCAGCAAAATCTGCCTTATGCAAAATCGCAGGCACACCGCGCACGATGACTTGCTCATCGCCATATTGGTCAACATCCAAACCTAAACGTGCCAATTGTGGTTTTAAATCATCTACACGCATGGCCTGCATACGACTAATGCTGATGACTTTGGGAATGAGCAATTGCTGCGAAGTCCAAAACTCTGGTTTATCCCACGCAGCTTTCATCTGCTGTAAAACGATACGTTCATGTGCGGCATGCATATCGACAATAATCAAACCTTCGCTGTTTTGCGCCAGAATATAAATACCGTGCAATTGTGCAATCGCAATTCCAAGCGGGTGTTCATCTACAGCTGTCGTCGATTCATACGCTACGCTAGTTGAATCTTGAGAGTCGACATCACGTAAAGGTGCGAGATAGCTTTTTAAGGCATTATTCAGTTGTTTCGAGCCTTGATAACTGCCTTGCATCGCTTGGCCGTATTGCACAGTTTGCGGATGGCTACGATCAAACTCGGTAAGTAGATCACTACCCGATGCTGTATTGGATACCTGATCTGCATCTACCCTTTGTTCATACGGATTCAGAGGGTTGGTCTGCACAGATTTGTGCAGCAAAAATTGTTCCTGATAACGCGGTTGCACCACATAAGGCGCAGCTTGTTCGATAGGATCGGCTTTCATGGCTGTGGCTAAATCTGCTGTTGCAGTCTGAAATTGCGCCAAGGTTTCTTTGGCATAATGTCGTACAAACTCATGCACTTCCCGCTGATTTAAAAAGCGAATTTCATGCTTGGTCGGATGCACATTGACATCAATATTTTCAGGCTCAACTTCTAAAAACAGCAAATACGCGGCATGTTGATGTCCATGTAAAATACCTTCGTATGCCATACGCAACGCATGCGAGATAGTCTTGTCTTTTACAATACGTCCATTTACATATACATACTGCAGATCGGCTTGTGTACGTGCATCGGAAGGGTGTCCCAACCAACCCGATAAGCGCATGGTGACACTGTCAGCATCAATCCAATAAGCATTTTCAACAAAGTTTCGCCCTAAAAGTTGCTGCACGCGCTGAAAACGCAATTCGCCACTATCTGCAATGGGTAGATTCAGTTTAATGCTGTCGTTGTGTTCTAAAACAAACCGAATATCAAAATGCGTGAGCGCCAAACGACGGACAATTTCTTCAATATGCCCAAATTCTGTACCTGCTTTTTTCAGAAACTTACGACGTGCAGGCACATTAAAAAATAAATCCTGTACCCGTATATGCGTGCCTTTTGGTGCAGCGACAGCTTGAATTTGTTGATGATCAAAAGCAGTACCATTGACTTCAACCTGATAGCCTACACCATCTTCAGTTTGGCTACTGACCAAAGTCAAACGCGATACTGCTGCAATTGATGCCAGTGCTTCACCACGAAAGCCTAAACTAACGATGGCATGTAAATCATCGGACGTTTGAATTTTACTGGTCGCGTGACGAGTCACCGCCAAAGGCAAATCTTCAGCATGAATGCCAAGACCATTATCAATAATTTCAATGAGTGTACTACCGCCTTGAGCCACACGAATAATCAACTCGGTTGCCCCTGCGTCTATCGAGTTTTCGAGTAACTCTTTGACCACAGAGGCAGGACGCTCAATCACTTCACCCGCAGCAATTTGGTTGGCTAAGGCAGGTTCAAGCGTGTGGATCCGACGTAGATTTAACACATCATTAGGCATGATTAAATTCTTGCTCCAAAGCTTGTTGTAATTCAGCCGAAGATGAAGTTAGCGTGGCGGTACGGCTGAATTCATCTTCCGATTTTTTAATTGCAATGATCAGATCTGCAGGTGGAATTTCATCACCACCTTTTGATGGCCATTCAAATAAAAACAAGGCATTTGGGGTTTCTAAATAATCACGGATGCCCATGAGCTCTAATTCATAAGGATCATTTAAGCGATATAAGTCAAAATGAAAAATATCTTGTCCCTGAATTTGATAAGGTTCTACCAAAGTGTAAGTCGGGCTTTTAACCGCACCTTGATGCCCCAAATGCTGTAGAAAATAACGCGATAAAGTGGTTTTTCCTGCACCTAAATCACCAATTAAATAAATCACACCTGAACGAAAATGCGTTGCCAAAACTTGCGCCAGATTTTGGGTATCTTGCTCATTATTTAAAGCCAAATTAAATGAATACTGCATAACGCTCACGACATGATTCAAAAGACCAATTATGATAGCATCGCACTGCTTTAAAGCCTATGTACTGATGAATAAAACTGTGTAAATGTGGACAATTTATAACAGGTTGAGACAAGGCAATGAATCAATATTATTCAGCTTAGCACCCAAGCCGCTTAGGCTATTTTCAATATGATGAAAAAGAAACTCTCCCACCTGAATATGAGCAATTTGTAGATGACGTCGACTCATTCCAACACCTTTGTTCCACCCATGCTCGATGGTGTGAGCGCCAGCAAATTACATTTACCCAAATTAAGCACACAACCTGACTCAATTTTTCATTATTTATGTATCCAGTTTGCGCATATTTCTATACAGGAATGGCTGCAACGCTTTGAGGATGGTCTGGTTTATGATGCCGAAGGAAAGCGTTTAGATTTAGATACACCTTATAGCGCACATCAGGATATTTTTTATTATCGTTTTTTAGCGCATGAAGTTTCCGTGCCTTTTCAGCATCAAGTTTTATTTGAAAATGAACACTTATTGGTTGTAGATAAACCACATTTTTTGACCATGAGCCCTACAGGGCAATATGTACAAGAAACCCTATTAGTACGCTTAAAAAAACAAACACAGAATGAGCAGCTCACACCTATTCATCGTTTAGACCGCGAAACTGCGGGTGTGGTGCTGTTTTCCAAACAACCAGAAACTCGGGCGGTGTATCAGCAATTATTTGCAGAACGTCAGGTGCAAAAAACCTACCATGCCATTGCGCCTTATCAAGCTAATTTGTCACTACCATGTACTGTGCAATTACGCATGGAAAAAGGTGAACCTTTTTATTTGATGCACGTCGTGGCAGGCACACCTAACAGCGAAACAGAAATTCGTTTGCTTGAACATAATCAAACATGGGCAAAATATGAATTAAAGCCTACAACAGGCAAGCAGCACCAACTGCGTGTGCATTTAAATAGCTTAGGTATTGCGATTAAGAACGACCCGTTTTATCCCATTTTACAGCACAAACAAGCAGATGATTTTTCTGCACCGCTACAATTGCTTGCCAAGCATTTAAGTTTTTTTGACCCGATTAGCCAGCAACAATTCCACTTTAGCGCACAGCAAGAATTGACATTGTAATATGTTTGTCATTACAAAATAGTAGATTTTCGTTGTAGTCATATTGAAATTACAAATGAATTGTTTACAATATTGCTAAAATTTAAATCTATTTCCTTCTATTAAAAATTATGAGAAAAACTGAAGTCTACCAAGTACGCTTGGACTCTCAAGAGAAAAAACAGGCCTTTGCTGTGTTTAAACAGTTGGGGATTACGCCTGCACAAGCAGTACGTTTGTTTTTTAAGCAAGTCGTGCTGACTAAATCAATCCCCTTTTCAATTGAAAATCAAAATATTAATCTGGAACAATTGATTAAGTTACGCAAATTAAAGCAAGAGCAAAAAGCAACGCTAGTGGATGTAAATCCAAGCAATGAAGCAGCTGTAACTGGCAATAATAGTGTGGAAGATTTTGAACTCGATGATGAACATTTAGACTTGTTTGATGAACTCAATGCTATTTTGGGTGAAACTGACAAAAATTAACAGTGTTGCATTTTTAAACAATTCTTTAAAAATTTACTTTAAAAACTTAGCTATGCTTCATGCAAGGACAATGAAAAAGCATGGAGTATCGTAATGATTGTAAAACGCGCCACTTTAGAAGACTTAGACCAACTTGCTGTATTGTTCGATGAGTATCGTCAGTTTTATGGTGCATCCTCGAATCTAAACCTTTCAGCAGCATTCTTAAAACAGCGTTTTGAAAATCAAGAAAGTGTGATTTTCATTCATATCAAAGATCAAAAAATTACTGGATTTGTATTGCTTTATTTAGGTTTTTCTTCAGTTGCCTGTTCGACCTACTATATTTTAGATGATGTTTATGTCACCCCTGTTTTTAGACGACAAGGCTCGGCCAAACAACTCATTGATACTGCGATTTTATTTGCACGACATGAAAATGCGCTGCGCATTAGCCTTGAAACACAAAAAAGTAATTACCAATCCCACCAATTGTATGAAAAGATGGGCTTTGTCAAAGATGATGAATTCCAAACTTATCACTGTTTTTTAAAATAGTCACCTGACCTAACGATTGCGGCTTTAGACAAAGGGTTTAAATTTAATCTGACGTAAGCCATTGATCATAAGCTATTGATAAAAATTCAGCAGAAATTCATTTATTCCATACGACTTTTTGCAAACTCGACTTGTTCAGGACTTAAATACATCCATTCACCCACATCTAAAGCCAAATCATTCAAGTTTAATGCACCGACTTGTTGACGATGTAATTGTTCTACTTTATTGCCCACCGCTGCCATCATACGTTTAACTTGGTGATAAATGCCTTGATGAATAGTCATCTGCAATTCATGTTCTGCAAGCTGTTGTACCTCTGTTGCAGCAAATATCCCAGATTCATTGCGCAATGCGACGCCCTGCTCAAGTTGCTGAATTTGTGTTGCATTAATCGGGTCTGCGGTGTGCATAGCATATACTTTTGCTACGTGTTTTTTAGGATGGGTCAATGCTTGTAGAAACTGCCCATCATCCGTCAGCAATAACAGCCCTGTTGTATCCTGATCTAAACGTCCGACACACTGCAAACCGCGATTCAGCAATACATCATCAAACAAGTCAAACACACTAAAATGATGGGTCGCCTGATGCGAACACTCATAGCCTTGTGGTTTATGTAAGGCGATATAGACCTTTTCGCGATATTGATAATTTTGCCCATACACCGAGAATTGCAAAACCGTTTCAGGTGCAATTTTTATTGTGAATTTAGGATTGGTTTGGGTTTCGCCCATGATGGTGACCACACCATTTTTAATGAGTTGCTGGCAATGTTTACGTGATCCAAAGCCTTGTGATTGCAACATTTTTTCCAACAACATGATGAGCGACCTAATGATAAAAAGTATAAGTACATTTGCTGTAGCTATTCTAAACCAAATACATCGTAAATTCTGAGCACATTGCGTACATTGCCCGTTTGCAATTGAAAACCGTTACAATAACTGCACTTTTCCAATTTATTTCCCCTTTTATGGATCACAATGCTCTCTCAATTAGACCTTAACCTAATGGTGCTGATCGTCCTACTCGCTTGCGGTGTTTTCAGCCAAAATACTGCTGTGACCATTGCCTCAGCAGTATTGATTGTTTTTAGAATTACCCCGCTCAGTGAATTTTTCCCACTCTTGCAACAGCATGGCTTAAATCTGGGCATTATCATTCTAACCATTGGTGTACTGACACCCATTGCCAGTGGCAAGCTTCCAGGTGAAGCAATTCTAAAATCATTCCTGAGTTGGAAGTCTTTACTAGCGATTGCAATTGGTGTTTTTGTGGCATGGTTAGGCGGGCGTGGAGTAAAACTCATGACCAATCAACCTGATGTGGTGGCAGGCTTATTAATTGGTACAGTCACAGGTGTTGCTGTGCTACGTGGTGTGCCTGTCGGCCCACTGATTGCTGCAGGGATTCTCACCTTGTTTATTGGCTATTCTTAACATTGATTTAGGGTCGCTCGGTTTAGATGGTTTTGCTTGAATTCATCGTCTTGTATCAACCAATTTCAATAAAAACCATCCAAATCTAAGCCACTTTGCGAAACAAGATAGATGTTAATATCATTCCCATTGCAGATAAAACGGCCATTAAAATACCAACCCAAAGCCATGTTCCTGTGGCAGATACGATAGCTGCGACCACAGGCGGCAATAAAAATTGTGAAATTGCCGAGCACTGCAACACCAAACCTACGGTGGTACTAATCGCAATCGGTTGTGGTGCAAAATTAAGTACTTGCGCAAATACCACAGCTGCGACTAAACCACCAAATAAAGAGAAATGGATGACCAATAAAAACTGCACAATGAATGGTAAAACATCACGCAAAATATAAAAACTCAGTGCGCATAGCATCAATACCGCAAAACCCATTTGCATCAACACTTGCGCTCTCAGCCCACGCTGTAATAACAACCCACATACAAACGTACCCACCGCATTTGCCATTGCAACCATAGCTGTGAGCACACCTGCGGTTTGTAAAGATATTTGATATTGCTGATAAATGGTCGGCAAAAAACCCACCAAACTGAACCACTGCCCTGCATAAACACCAAAAACCAAAGCCAATATCCATGCGGGTGGATGGCTCAAAGTGCTTTTAATCAGTTCAAAGATGGCAATGGCTTGCGTGCTGATCTGCACACTCGGTACGGCTTTATAAATGATGATTGCGAGCGCAAAGGATAACAATCCAAAACACATCCACACGCCTTGCCAATCCAAGATGGTCAGTAAAAACGGCGTACTTAGTAAACCAATACCCATCCCGCCGCCCATATAGGCACTCCACAGCCCCATTTTGGCAGGCAACTGCTCCACTGCAACCAGTTGACGAATAAATGCAGGGCCGCTGAGTGTAATCAGTAAAAAGCCAAAACCTTCAATTACACGCAGACTTAATAGTGCGGAAAAGCTATGTACAAAACCACCGACAAAACTTGCACCTGCCAATAAAGACAAACCCAAAAGTACACAGCGTTTTAAGCCAATTTTTGCGGTATAACTGCCTAGCAACAACGCCAAAGTCATGCCTGCAGCTTGTACTAAAGACAGCAAAAAGCCTGCCTGAACCAGACTAATTCCGAGTTCAGCTTGAAGGATAGGCACAATCGGTGGCAATTTGCCAATATGCAATGCTGCCATAAAACCCGTAGCAACAATCCATAAATCCTTTGTCAGCCTACATAGCGAACTCACAGCGCTCTACCATAATTGTCGCAAGGCAAGCTTAGCAAGAACATCTCACTGATTTTAATCAAGATTTAGATGAGCTTAGTGTTTTTAGCAATTAATCAGCATCCTCTTTAAAATGCTGATTGTGCAATTTTTAACTCGAATAATACTGCGTACGTTTTTGGGAAAATTTCTCCAATTGCTTCAAAAAGCCTTCAAAATAACTCTTTTCTTTTTCTTCGCTACGATAACCCGCATACAAAGTACGACGTAATCCTCCCGCAGCAACACAATCTAAACGACGTGAAGTCACCCAGCCTTTTTGCTCATATTCATTCACCACCCAATCTGGCAATGCACCAATCCCTCGCCCACTCGCCACCAGTTGAATCAACATTTGGGTTAAATCTGTGGTGCGAATGGCTTTAGGCTGAATATTGGCTGGAATGAATAGTTTAGACATAATATCTAAACGATGCTTATCGACAGGATAAGTAATCAGGGTTTCTTCTGCCAACTCCTGTACGGTAATGCCCTCAGCACGTACGAAAGGATGAGTATTTGACAACACCAAACGCGACTCATATTCAAAAATTGGAAAATATTCGATACCTTTTAAAGCAATCGGATCTGCAGTAATCAATAAATCAAATTCTGCGGTTTGCAATAATTCATGCGGATTGGCCTCAAAACCTGAAGCAAAATCTAAGTCTACATCTGGGTATTGCTGTCGATATTGATTCAGTAGCGGCATCAACCAGTCAAAACAACTGTGACATTCCGAAGAAAAAATAATTCGCCCCGTTTGCCCATGCACAATGCGGGTAATATCGGTTTGGGTAATTTGAATTTGTGGCAAGACATCGTCCGCCAGTTTCAATAAACGCTGCCCGACATTGGAAAATGTCACAGGGCGACTACGGCGATTCACCACTTCTACACCATACCAATGATCTAACTCTTTGAGTTGATGAGAAATAGCAGATGGCGTTAGACATAAATCATTGGCTGCAGCAACCAAAGAACCATGTTCTCGCAGGGCTGACAGCGTTTTTAAGTGGCGAATTTCAAGCATTGCTTGTTCCTAGTTTTCAACTTATTGACTACATGTTTAGACCTAGGTCGTATTTTTATTTTGCCAAATAAAGAAACAAAGCCAAACATGATTCAATTTAATAATGAATTAATTTAATCTTAGCATGTAAATAATGAGTTTTCTTCATCTTAGTTTTTATTCGATGATATTTACTACGAAATCAATACAATTCCATAAGAATAATATGGCTTTCAGCAAGCATGTTTTAGGCTCCCAACGTGCAGAGCCAAACTAGAATTGAAATTCTTAACCCAAGCCTCGCTTACTCCGACAACTTCTCTCCGCAATGCGGGCAGTATTTATAAGGCTCTTGTTCTAAACGCAGCTCTTCTTCACGACGCTCACGAATTAACTGCAATAAAATATCTTGGGTTTGCTCAGTGGTTAAACCGACTTGTTTGCGTAAATCTTCAATTTTTTCTTGATCATTTAACAGATCAATCTCACTATTTTGCAATAGCTCTCTAAATTTCAACCCTAAATGCTGCTTACGTTGTTCAAGTTCGTTGGCTAAACCTGTGGCTAAAATACCTGCAGGCAATGCTGCCAAGCCGACACCCAATACCGTAATTAACGCACCTAAAATTCTGCCCCAAGAGGTAATTGGTGTGACATCGCCATAACCGACTGTGGTTAAAGTCACCACTGCCCACCACATCGAAGCGGGAATTGAGCTAAAGGCTTCAGGCTGTGCCTTGCTTTCCACGACATAGACACCTGCGGCAGACATCACAATCATAATAGAGAGAATAAAAATAACTGCCTGAAATGATCCTTTTTCCCGTTCGATCACTCTTAATAAAATTTGCAATGATACAAAGTAACGTGTCAGTTTTAACAAACGCAGCAAACGTAAAATTCTTAGGAACCGTAAATCTAGATGCACAAAGAAGTTAATATAAGCAGGTAGAATCGCCAACAAATCTATAATTGCCCCACCGCTGGTAAGCCATTTTACACGCTGTTTCCACGGCGAAATAAACGGGTCTTTTTCGGCAATACTCCAAATCCGCAGCAAATATTCAAGCGTAAACACTGCAATGGAAAAGTTTTCAAAATAGTCAAAAAATACCTGATAGGCAAGATAGACATCAATCACCGACTCTAAAATAACCGCACTGGCATTGCCTAAAATCAGTAAAATTAAAAAATAGTTAATGCAACGACTAAACCATGTTTCATAGTCATCGTCGTGTAAGTTGTTATAGACAAATTTTCGTAAGGTGTACCACGGTGTAAATGCCATACCGAATATTATATTTTAAGGCTTACAGTGATGGCAGTTTAACCGAAGTTTTTCTCAAAACGATAGTATTTTATGTGACGTTAAGCGGGCATTTTTAATGCAGAATTGCAGTATAAGTCATCATTATCCAAATGACTAAACTACTGAATAAACAGCAATGCTAAACGCACCTGATCATAGCCCATGCGTGGACTAGTCGCTTCAACAATCGGGCGCAGTTTAATTACGCCATCATCGCTGAAGTGCTCTGCATTTTGACGCTTCATTAATCGCTTATAAATTTTACGGACCTCTTCCACCACTTCTTCACCTGGATGTGCCACTGAAATATCCAGATTTTGTTCTTTTTGCAAACGTGCCAAATGGTTGATAATAGTTGCAGGAGTTAAACCTCGCTCTACTGCAATATCCTGAATATCATAACCTTCTTCAAATAAAGCGCGGGTTTCATCTAACGTGGCAGTCGCATAATTGGTTTTTCCACCTTTGGCAATTTTCTTTTCATTGCGCAAAATTTCGGTTTCGTTCAACGTGCCACCACAGTGACGAATAAATGCATTATGTTGTGGTGTTAAATCCATCAGCTCATAGTGCGTTTCAGCTTCTTCAGACAATTCCTGAAAACGGCGGTCAGCCTTAATCGCTAAACTGTCGAGTTCCAAAGCTTGGCTATTAAATCCCAATAAACGCAAACCGCTTAACGATTTTAAACGTGACAAAGCCACATAACCCTGCCCTTTTTCAAAAGTATGGCTAAGATTAATTTCAGCAGCTTCTAAAGTCATGCCTTGTGATTTGTGGATGGTAATCGCCCATGCCAAACGCAGTGGAATCTGTTGAAAACTGGCAATGGTTTTACCTGCATCATTCTCCACCGACCAAGTTTCAGGCTCGACCAGTAATACCGTGCCATCAGTCAATTTTACTTTAGGCAAAATACCGTGATCATCATCTTCTTCGAAGCCAATTACTTCGCCCAAGCTGCCGTTGATATACCCCATATCGAAGTTATTTTTAACAAACATTACTTTGGCATGTTTTTTTAGATTTAAAATTTCAGGCGCACGTACCGATGATTTTAGAGTCTCAATCAACTTTTCATTGCCATCACACACGGCATCAAACTGCTTGCTCTCAGTTTCAATTTCATTGAGATGCTTCAAGTTGATATTGTCTACGTCCATATTGTGCGTATATAATCGCGTGAAAGTGTCGCCAATATCTTGATGGCGCGTTTGTTCCAAAGCCTGAATATGTTGATGATCAATACTTTGTGCACGAATTGCATTGAGAATGTCATTTAAATAGTCATCGCCCTGACGGTGCTGCTCGGTTAAATAACAAACTCGAAATTTAGCTTCAACCCACGTCTCTGACATAAAACAGAACTTGTCACGATTGCGCTCATCGTTTTTACCTACAGGCGGTAGCTGGAAAAAATCTCCCGCGACAATCACCTGAATACCACCAAAAGCGTCATCACTGTCTTTAAAATATTTTAAAACCTGATTGACCAAATTGAGTTGCTTAGCATGCAACATTGAAATTTCATCAATAATCAGCACTTGCGCATTTTCTAAATGTTCTTTGAGATATTTGCGCTCTTTCATATTTTTCAGGTCGGCATCGGACAAAAAATCTTTAATGCCTATGCCTGCCCATGTATGAATGGTCATGCCATTCATGTGCGTTGCTGCAATGCCTGTAGATGCCGTGATTGCCACGGGCACTTTACGCGCTTTTAAATAATTGATGTATTGATTCAGGGTATAGGTTTTACCCGCACCAGCCGAGCCTGTTAAAAAGACATTTTCGCCTGCTTTTAAAAGTTTAAGTGCAGTTTCCTGTTTCATAAGACCTATACCATGATTGAACGGCTATAGCCTAACGAGTTTTTAACCAAAAGTTAAGGCTCAAGTCCATGAATACGACAACAGTTGTCTTATGACATGTAACTTATGACTTTGATGGTAATTGCGAATTCAGCCACGCGATAAACTGCGCTGCGATGGTAACCAACAACTGTTCGGCTTTTTGATTATTCGGATATTCCAATTGATCAAATACAAGTTGCCCATTGCGAAAGTAACAGCCTAAGGTCAATTGCTGCACATAATGTGGGGATGCCATGTGAAACGCCACATATAGCCCTTCACTCATGGCTTTGGCATAGCTGAGTGCCAAACAGTGTTTGAAGTTTTTCGATTCTTCAATAATACGGTCTAAATCGGTCAGTTCTTCAAAACACCAACCCGAAAAATATAATATTTGCTGTGGGCTTTTCGCCTGCCATGTGCTACACGGAATTTCTTTTTTCAGTTTGGCAAATAGCTCTGCTTTATACACTTGTTGATGCCACTGCACAGCTTGATGAAACAACCCCAACCAACTCAAGCTTTTTGGAATATGCGTATGCGCTACGAAATACTCCATTAAATAGTCGCGCACATAACTGTCAAATACCGAAACGCGAGTATTGTGTACACGTAAATAAAAACGCTGCCGAAAATCATCGGGTTGAATCTGATAACGCTGTAAGACTGTATAAAAATCACGATGCTGCTGACTTTCAGACTGGATATAGTCCAATAAAGCAGGCGGTAAATCTTGGGTGATCTGCTGTAAATACAACATATAACTTTGCATGACAAGACTTAAACGCCGAAATACATGCTTGACCAAATGTTCATCGTGTTGCGCTACGGTTTTCAGTAAAGTTATCCACTCATCCAAATACAAAATAGAAGGACTAATTGCAACTCGTGGATCATCTAGCGATTGTTTTTCGCCATGCGGTATTAAACTAACATTATGCGCATGTGCAAACCATGCTTGCTGTGTCGCATATACATTACAGTTTTGAATGAACATACGCGCGGCTGAGTACTGAAAATATTGCAAAGTTGCCAGAATAATCCGTGGATGGGCCTGACTACAATCGACAAAACTGAGCGCAGTCACAGCCACCCGCACACTAGTATGATGAATATTTAAACTCAGCCAATCCAACACTTGTGCAGACTGTTTAAACAGCCAATTCACCGCACGTGGATAATCAAATAATGGAAGTTTAGCGACTTTTTTTTGCCAAATTAAAGGACAAGATTTTAAAAAATGCGGTTTCGCCAAAGCATCGGAACGCTGCCACACTTCGCGGTGCATTAAACGCGCAAAGCCCAGTAAACGCCCATGTTCTTCGGCATGTCGATACAACAGCCGAATATCGTCCTGATGATCGATTAAATCCTGTAAATTAAATCGCTCTGGAAATGAGATACTTAAAATACGATACATGGCTTTAGGCAGAAATTCTGCTGCACTAAAACAAAAATCATCATAACTTTGCATCAGTGCTTGCACTGGCAAAAAGGCTTCACCCTCTACAAATTCCAAAGCGCATAGCATCGATAAGTTAGTTAAAACATCTTCAGGAATGTGCTGCCCTTGCTGCACAAATTTGGTCAATACTGGTTGATACTGATCGTCTGCCTGCATTAATGCCTGATCTAAAATTTGTGCCTGCATTGCATCTAAATGCAATAACAATTGCTTAACCCGTGCTGCACCATCTACCCACAGGTAAACTTGCTGCAGAATCAATTGTCGCAATTGCTGCGCCTGATTACGCAAAAATAAAGAATGCTGCGGTTTTAAATCCCCTGTCAAAAAATGCAGATCATGTAAGAAAAAATCTTCAAATGCTTCTTGCTGTTTCCCCGCAAATTCAAAGTGAGTTTCTATTAAATTTGTATGCGATTTTGGCGGATAAAATTCAAGACTAAACAGACCATTCAGCAATTCGACCCGATGCTGTAAAGGATCAATACGGAACATATTTTGTGCTGTAAGATGCCCAACCAAATCCATTTGATCTTGATATATTTCTGCGGCCACACTGGAAATACGAACCAATTGCTGCGCAACGGCATGCAATTGGCTATGCTGGCGAGTTGGCTGCATACACACTCCTCATGCTTAAGTACGGTCTATCTAAGTGTCATCTTATTTTTATTTAATTGCAGCGACTAGACCCATCACGTGATACATCCCTATTTTTTGTTTTTTATTTCCATCTGCAAAAAGTGGACAATTCTTCAATCGAGCTTAAGCCACTTATTAATTGAATTACACCTGAAATTTATGTGAACGGTATCTACACCTTAAAATTAGAGATACAAAAACACTATAAACAAGATTTAAGCCCTTGCCTATAGCCTGCGCACAACTTCAGAAAAAATAAAAACCCATTAAAAAACAAATAAATTTCAATTGATTAGTTTGCATTATTTACACAGAAAATAGGGTTGGTATTTGGTAGGTAGGATTTCACAACAAAGCATTGTATACTCAAATTACGGTTCAACACCGCGATAACAACACATTATTCCAATACCCAATGCAAGAAGGAATCTGAGCATGGCTTTTAAAAATATTGCAGATCAAACCAACGGTTTTTATATTCCTTGTGTGTCACTCTTCGGCCCTGGTTGCGCCAAAGAAATTGGCGTAAGAGCACAAAATTTAGGCGCCAAAAAAGCCCTAATTGTGACTGATGAAGGACTGTTTAAATTTGGCGTTGCCGATACCATTGCAGGCTATCTCACCGAAGCAGGCGTTGCCAGCCATATCTTTGCTGGTG
Organism: Acinetobacter sp. SCLZS86; assembly: GCF_021560715.1. Lineage (NCBI taxonomy): Bacteria > Pseudomonadati > Pseudomonadota > Gammaproteobacteria > Moraxellales > Moraxellaceae > Acinetobacter > Acinetobacter sp. SCLZS86. Next base: position 1,311,970 of record NZ_CP090864.1, on the reverse strand, counting down.
CAGAGCCAAATCCGACCGATATTAACGTGCATAACGGTGTTGATGCCTACAATGCCAATCAGTGCAACTTTATTGTGTCCTTAGGTGGTGGTTCTTCCCACGACTGTGCCAAAGGCATTGGCTTAGTGACCGCAGGTGGTGGGCATATTCGTGATTATGAAGGCATTGATAAAAGTACCGTGCCAATGACCCCACTTATTGCCATTAACACCACTGCAGGTACAGCTTCAGAAATGACCCGTTTCTGTATTATTACCAATACAGACACGCACGTTAAAATGGCAATTGTCGATTGGCGCTGTACACCACTCATCGCCATTGATGATCCAAAACTCATGATTGCCAAACCTGCAGGTTTAACCGCAGCAACAGGCATGGATGCCTTAACCCATGCTGTAGAAGCCTACGTTTCAACTGCAGCCAATCCTATTACCGATGCCTGTGCGGAAAAAGCTATTCGTATGATTAGCCAGTGGCTCAGCCCTGCCGTGGCAAATGGTGAAAATATTGAAGCGCGTGATGCCATGAGCTATGCGCAATATTTGGCAGGTATGGCATTTAACAATGCCTCATTGGGTTATGTGCATGCCATGGCGCATCAACTTGGCGGTTTCTACAACTTGCCGCACGGCGTTTGTAATGCAATTTTATTGCCGCATGTTTGCGAGTTTAACCTGATTGCCTGCCCTGAGCGTTATGCCGATATTGCAGAATTGATGGGAGTCAATACTGACGGATTAACCACCACAGAAGCCGCCTATGCCGCGATTGATGCTATTCGTGAACTATCTAGCTCGATTGGTATTCCAACAGGTTTAGCAGAGTTAGGCGTGAAAGAAGATGACTTGGCGATTATGGCTGAAAATGCACAAAAAGATGCTTGCATGCTCACCAACCCACGCAAAGCTAATCATGCACAAGTGGTCGAAATTTTTAAAGCCGCGATGTAATTTGAGTCTCCTGCTGAGCGAATCACGATTTGCTCAGCATCTCCCATCTTTTTTTTAATTTTCCTCTATTGCTGTTTTATTTTTATCCTTCCCTTTGGCAGAAACATCTCAGATGCGTTCTGCTTTTTTTGCTGTTCAGAACAAAATGAACTCGCAGCATAAAACTAAAGCGATGTAGATGCAGAGGGTTTGCATAATTCAATTTGACAAATGCGCACAGCTCATCAAGGATATAGTCAAAATAAAATGGATGACGAACACCTTATGCTGTTAAGTAAAAAACAAAAAACAACACCAAGCTATCAACCCGATATTTTGGGTGCCGATTACCAACAAATGACGCTGGATTTTCCTTCGGATTATGAAGGCAAAGTGATTGCTACCTTGGTACGCAAAAAAGCCGAACAAGAAACCCGTAAAGCAGTACTTTATATTCATGGTTTTATTGACTATTTTTTTCAAACAGAAATGGCAGACCAGTTTAATCAGCATGGTTATGACTTTTATGCCCTAGATTTACGTAAATATGGGCGTTCGCATTTGTCACATCAACATTGGTACAATGTGCGCAGCTTGTCTGAATATGATGCAGAAATTTCCGCTGCACTTGAGCAAATTGCCACAGAAGAACATGATTCGGTAATTTTGGCAGGACATTCAACAGGTGGATTAATCACCACGTTATATGTAGCACATCATCCCAATCATCCACTGATTCGTGGTTTATGGTGTAACAGCCCTTTTTATGATTTCAATATGAGCGAGATTGAGAAAAAATTCGGCATTCCTCGTTTAAGCCAATTGGGCAAATTGCTGCCAGAAATGAAATTTCCAAGCCGCCTTAATCCATTTTATGTACCAAGTCTACACAAACAATATCATGGTGAATGGTTATTTAATTTGGAATGGAAGAAACCGCGTTATCCAAAAGTGCGATTAAGTTTTGTACGTGCAATTCATGAAGCGCAAAAAGAAATTCATGCCAGTGTGCATTTGGGTGTACCCACCTTAATTATGCATGCGAGTCAAAGTAGTTATCCACGCCAATGGAATGAGATTGCGCAACGCACTGACGTAATTTTAAATGTTGCAGATATGCAAAAATATGGGCATCACATGCATGGCGATATTCAGCTTTGCCAAATTGAAAATGGTGTGCATGATTTGGTACTTTCTGCGCCCGAAGTCCGTGCGGAAGTGTATCAGTCCTTGTTTGACTGGTTAAACCGCAAGGGGCTATAAAACTAAAAACTAGAACTAAAGGAAGTGAATTAACGGCTAAATGACTTGATGCATCCCTTAAGCTGTGTATTTTAATAAAATTTGATGTGCAGGATGCCCCTTGGGCATCAATTCAATTAAACGCTCCACTGCGTCAATCGCTTCAGGGCTGCGTGCCAAATGTTTTAGCAATACATCGGTATCTTGTGCATTAAAAATGGCATCACTCAGGCGAGATTCTAAGCAATCTCGCCATGCACATAAAAATGGACTTTCAGTTTTCGCCAAAAATACTCCTGCACACGTTTGTAAGGCAGACTGCACATAACCAGCATCTAAAGCCTGCTCGGCTTGTAAAAAATCGGCTTCTATATGCGCCAAAATTCGGTAAGGACGCGAACCAAGCATCCCGCCTAGAATATCACGTAATTGAGACATCTCAGCTTTAAGCGTGCCCATACTGACTTTACGCTCACCATATAGAGCTTGGTGTAATGTATCTAAACTCATGCCTTGTGGACAAAGTGCTAAAATCACCAATATTTCAATTTGACGCGGTGTCAACACCACCACTTTGCCATTAAATAACACTTGTGGTATGCGAAACGCGCGAATATAAAGCTGCTGTTTTTGCTGATCAAGCAACGCATTTTGAATCAAAGAAGCACAGCGTTCTGCTGCCAACAAACCCAAACTATTATGGTTTTTCCAAGTAGTCGATAAATCAATTACGCCCAATACTTGTTTGGAATATGGGTCTAAAATAGGTGCTGCATAACAAACCCAGTCATGTAATGATGACATATAGTGTTCACTGGAAAACACACAACTTGCTTGCTGAGTTTTAAGTGACAAAGCCAAAGCATTGGTACCTACCAACTCTTCACGCCACTGCCCGCCCTCTACAAAATGTACTCGTTCCGCCACATTACGCATTTGCGCGCTCGCTGCCGTCCAAATAATTGTACTGCCCACATCGCCCACGGCTGCAACCATGTCGGACTGCTGTGCGATATGTCTTAAATCTTCTGCACAGTTTTGCACAGCTCTCTGTAAAGCCGAACCGCCTTGCGGATGCGATAAACTGGAATTTAACGGAGCAGCCTGCCGATCAACAGGAATTTCAGCAATTTGAGAGCGTTGCCATGATTTTAAAATACTCTGCTGAATTTGCTGCGCATGCAGCGGCGATAAACTGCTGCTTTGTCTAAATTGTTCAATATGCTGTCTTTTTTCCAATAGGTCTTGTTTTTTCATCATTATTGATTCTCACAATCCTGTGGGCATTACATCCATTGTACCGCTTACTTTTGTAAGGATTTGTTCATTGCTTGTAAACCTGCAACTTTCCAACCTTTTTCCAACCTTATATTGGTATGCTAAACAAATAGCGTACCAAAGTACCTTATACCTTAGCCGTAAATTTAACCTGATTTTAGACACAGGATTGTGCTAAAAGGTAAAGATGACGGCAGATTATAAAAAACCATCAAAGGAAGTGAATTATGCGTTACGTAGATCCCAATCAACCCGGTTCAAAAGTTCAATTCAAAGCACAATACGAAAACTTTATTGGTGGCGAGTGGGTCGCCCCTGTAAAAGGTGAATATTTTGAAAATATCTCTCCTGTGGATGGCAAAGTATTTACCAAAGTCCCACGTTCATCGGCAGAAGACATTGAACTGGCTTTAGATGCAGCCCATAAAGCCAAAGCACAATGGAACAGCTCATCTCCTACAACACGTTCTAACATTTTGTTAAAAATTGCAGATCGTTTAGAACAAAATCTAGAGTTATTGGCAGTTGCCGAAACTTGGGATAATGGTAAGCCTGTTCGTGAAACATTGGCTGCCGACATTCCATTGGCGATTGACCATTTCCGTTATTTTGCGGGCTGTATTCGTGCCCAAGAAGGCGGAATTTCTGAAATTGATGAAGATACCATTGCCTATCATTTCCATGAGCCATTGGGCGTTGTAGGGCAAATTATTCCATGGAACTTCCCTATTTTAATGGCAACATGGAAACTTGCACCTGCTTTGGCTGCGGGTAACTGTATTGTACTTAAACCTGCAGAACAAACCCCTGCCAGCATTTTAGTTTTAGTCGAACTCATTCAAGATTTATTGCCTGCAGGCGTACTAAACGTAGTCAATGGTTACGGCGTAGAAGTTGGTCGCCCATTGGCAACCAATCCACGTATTGCCAAAATTGCATTCACAGGTTCGACTCAGGTCGGTCAATTGATCATGCAATACGCCACTGAAAACATCATTCCAGTGACTTTGGAGCTTGGTGGTAAATCTCCAAATCTTTTCTTTGAAGATGTTATGGCGCAAGATGATGACTACCTAGACAAAGCACTCGAAGGCTTTGCTATGTTCGCGCTGAATCAGGGTGAAATTTGTACTTGTCCATCGCGTGCGCTCGTGCAGGAAAGTATTGCTGACCGTTTCCTTGAAAAAGCCATTGAACGTGTTAAACGTATTAAAACAGGTCACCCGCTTGATACTGAAACGATGATTGGTGCACAAGCATCGCAAGAACAACAGGACAAAATCTTGGGTTGTATTGCGACAGGTCGTGCCGAAGGCGCGCAAGTTTTAACAGGTGGCGGTGAACGTCATGAAGTTGGCAGTGGTTTCTATATTGAGCCGACAATTTTCAAAGGCACCAATGACATGAAAATTTTCCAAGAAGAAATTTTCGGCCCAGTGCTTTCTGTGACTACATTTAAAGACTTTGATGAAGCCATTAAAATTGCCAATGACACCATTTACGGTTTAGGTGCAGGTGTTTGGTCACGTTCTGCGCACACTTCTTACCGTGCAGGTCGTGCTATTCAATCTGGTCGCGTTTGGACGAACTGTTACCACATCTACCCTGCGCATGCCGCTTTCGGTGGTTATAAAAAATCAGGTATTGGCCGTGAAAACCACAAGATGATGTTAGAACATTATCAACAAACCAAAAACTTGTTGGTGAGCTACTCAACTAAACCTGCTGGCTTCTTCTAAGTTAAGCTTTTAACCTCAACATGATGAATGAAAATGCGAACTTCGGTTCGCATTTTTTTATATTTGGGATGTACAGATGGACAAAAAGAAAAACAGAAAAAGCCATTTATCTACATAGATTTACAAGTCATAGACCTAAAATTACTAACATCAAAGTCATGTAGATGAAATCACGGACATAAAAAAAGCACCATTTAAAAAATGATGCTTTTTGATCAAATCACAACTGCTTATTTTTTCGCAGCAACAGAAGCTTCAGTCGTGATGTTTACAGTAATTTTATCACCCACGTTAGGTACATAGCTTGCGATACCAAATGCTGAACGGTCAAATGATGTTGTTGCATTAAAACCAACAGTCGCTGCCTGAGTCATTGGATGTGGACCTTGTTTGTTCAGTACAGCATCAAGTACCACTGGTTTCGTTACACCTTTCACGGTTAAATCACCTGTGATTTTAAAGTTTTTCTTGTCTTGAGTTTCAACTTTGGTGCTTTTAAAAGTAATGGTTGGATATTTTGCTGCATCAAACCAATCTGCTGCCATTAAGTGCTCATCTAAAGCTTTTACGTTGGTGTTGATGCTGCTTAATGGAATCGTGACATTCACAGATGAGTTCGCTGGTTTTTTCTCATCAATGTTGATGGTACCTTGAATGTTTGAGAAGTTACCTGATGGCGTAGAAAAACCAAAATGATCCCAAGTAAATACAGTAGCCGTATGCGTTGGGTCAATTTGATAAGCCACTGGTTTAGCCATTGTCATGGTTGCTGCAGATGCGATAGCCAAACCTAAAGCAAGTGATTTCATGTTCATATTGTTCATCTCTAATAGTGTTGATAAGTTTCAATGAGGTTTAGTTTATAGATTTTTGCTGCAAATACAGGATTAAAGATAAAACAGTATGTTGCATGACTGAAACGATAAATTTGTAAAAATATGCATGCGCGTTTTACATCGCTGTTGCAGGGCTGCGATATTGAATAAAACCTGTTCTTTTTGCGACACGATCATACAACTGCCGTGCCTGTAAATTATCTTCATGAGTCAGCCAATATACCCGATCACATTCACGCTGTTGCGCTGTTTGATTCACCTGCTGAATAAGCTGCTGAGCAATTCCCATCCCTCTGTACTCAGGCAAGGTATATAAATCTTGCAAATAGGCATAAGGTTTAAGCGTCCAACAACTGTCATGTTCAATTACATGCACAATTGCCACAACTTGAGTTTGATATACGGCAGCAAAACCATAAATATGCGTACTGTGTGGATTAATTAGTTTTGACCACGTATTTTGCGTAACCTCATCACTTAATTGCACCTGATAAAATTGCTGATAACCCTGCCAAAGTGGTTGCCATTGCTCAAATTGGATTTCACTTAACGCGACAATGTCGATGTGCTTAAATTGACGATCTAATATAGTTGCCTGCATGCTTTGATATTGCCTGATTATTTTTGCATCGAATCATTTTATTGATTATGCATCATTCATATTATGCTTAGGCTATTTTATAAACTATTTTTCAGCAATAAAAAAAGCTTTACCCTACGCATAGATTAAAGCTATTTTGGATGATACACCATTTAATGCACCGAATGCATCGCAATAGATTAAAGTTTCTCAATCAAAATGCGGTCAACCTGCTTTAAACCTGATTGCTTTTCATGGTTCTTACGGCGAATTTTGATTTGCTGATCTTCAGCTAAATCCTGTAATAACAACTCTACTGCCACCATAGCTTCAAGTGGTAAGTCTTGTCCAATCCACTTTTGCTCACCCGCATCCATTAAAGTGACTTCATCATTAATTTGCTCGTACAAACTCATTTATCATCTCACTCAATTACACAGAGGTTTATTCACAAACCTGACCTACACTTACAAAATTTGTTGGATCATCGCATTGAATACCAAACAAATTTGCAAAAATAAAAGACGTCCCTTTGCAGGAACGCCTTTAGAAACACTGGATTAAAAAATTAAGCTGTTAATTCTTTTACTGCAGCAACAACCGCGTCAGTGGTAATACCAAAGTACTGATACAAGTCTTTTGCAGGTGCGGATTCACCATAAGTTGTCATACCAATCACTTTACCGTCTAAGCCAACAAACTTCCACCAGTAGTCTACATGCGCTGCTTCAACCGCAACACGTGCACGAATATGTGATGGCAATACTGCTTCACGATATGCCGCATCTTGTTTCACAAATTCTTCAGCACATGGCATAGACACAACACGTACACCTTCAAGCTGTGCGTATGCTTCCATTGCCAAGCCCACTTCAGAACCTGTTGCAATAATAATTGCTTTCAATTCCCCTTTTTCTTCAGCCAACACATAACCACCTTTTGCCACGTTCTCAATTTGTGCTTGAGTACGGGTTTGGAATGGTAAGTTTTGACGTGAGAAAATTAAAGCAGTTGGGCCTTCGCTGCGTACTAATGCAGATTTCCAAGAAATGGCAGCTTCTACAGTGTCAGCAGGACGCCATGTATTTAAGTTTGGCGTACCACGCAAAGATGCAATTTGTTCAATCGGTTGGTGGGTTGGACCATCTTCACCCAAACCAATTGAGTCGTGGGTATACACATGAATTACACGTTGCTTCATCAATGCAGACATACGTACTGCATTACGCGCATATTCCATAAACATTAAGAAGGTTGCCACGTATGGAATAAAGCCACCATGAAGTGCCACACCATTTGCAATAGCAGTCATACCAAACTCACGTACACCGTAATGCACATAGTTGCCTGCTGCATTGTCCTGAACACCTTGGCAGCCTTTCCAAAGAGTTAGGTTTGAACCTGCCAAGTCTGCAGAACCACCCAATAATTCAGGCAATAATGGACCAAATGCCTGTAAAGTATTTTGGCTGGCTTTACGGGTTGCAATCGTTTCTGCTTTAGCATTGGTTTCTGCAATAAATGCATCTGCCTGTGCGATGAATTCTGCTGGCAATTCACCGCTTAAACGACGTTTAAGTTCAGCAGCTTCAGTTGGATATTTTGCTGCATAAGCCTCAAAAGTCGTATTCCATGCTGCTTCTGATTCTGCACCTTTAGCTTTCGCATCCCAAGCGGCATATACATCTTCAGGAATTACAAACGCTTCATCTGTCCAACCTAATGCTTCACGAGTCAATGCAATTTCGTCATGACCTAATGGCGCACCGTGACAGTCTTCTTTACCTTGTTTGTTTGGCGAACCTAAACCAATCACTGTTTTACAAATAATAATGGTTGGCTTTTGCGTTTCAGCTTTTGCTTCAACTGTTGCCGCACGAATTGCATCTGCATCGTGACCATCAACTTTTAAGACTTGCCAGCCATAAGACAAGAAACGTTGTTCTGTATCATCAGAGAACCAGCCTTCTACTTCACCATCAATAGAAATGCCGTTGTCATCATAATAAACAACCAGTTTGCCTAAACCTAAAGTACCTGCCAATGAACATGCTTCGTGTGAAACACCTTCCATTAAACAGCCATCACCCAAGAAACAGTAAGTGAAATGGTCTACAACTTGAATATCTTCTTTATTAAATTGTGCTGCCAAAGTTTTTTCAGCCAAGGCAAAACCTACGGCATTGGCAATACCCTGACCCAAAGGACCAGTGGTGGTTTCAATTCCTGGTGCATAGCCCAATTCTGGGTGACCTGGAGTTTTTGAATGTAACTGACGGAATGCTTTTAAATCTTCAATCGAAAGATCATAACCTGTTAAATGTAACAACGCATATTGCAACATTGAACCATGACCATTAGACAGTACAAAACGGTCGCGGTTTGCCCATTGTGGATTGGTTGGGTTGTGATTTAAAAATTCACGCCACACCACATCGGCAATATCTGCCATCCCCATCGGAGCACCTGGATGTCCTGAATTTGCTTTTTGCACAGCATCCATTGCCAATACACGAATTGCGTTTGCAATACGACGTTCGTTAAGCGGGGTCGTCATAGGTCAGAGTCCACAAAAAATCGTTAAATAGAAGAAGATGAATAGAATTCAAAACAGCCGCTATTCTCTCAAAAAAAAGCCTGAGGGGTAAAGCCTATGCAAAAATATTTCCGCATTAATTCCCATTCAGCGTACTTTTCGTGCAGATTCAAAGACGTTTTCACGTTTATAACAACAAGAAAATAGCTAATTGCCGTGTTAAGCTCTATTCTTGGCAAAATTCTAAAGTATAGATATTTCAATTTATAGACGCAGGATGGAATTGTGATGTCGCTCTTGCAGCAACTCCAATCAAATGCATAGCAACAAGTTAAAACACAACAGTATTCTGTAGAAATAATAGACAGATTTTAACACATCTTGAATATTATTCACTTTTCACACAATAAATTGAATCACAGCCATCGTTCAAAACTTTAAAATAGCTTTTAAAAATGCAGCTTGATGCAGATAAACTCAATTCAACGTCTTTAAATTACCCATCTAAAATATTGTTTTTAAAAATGATTCACCACTTAAAAATAAAGTGTTTCTTAGTTTAAAATTATGACGGCATGCTTTAGCCAACATGAATATTTTTGAGTCAAAATATAGTCATACCGATACTTTATCTATTTTTTAGCAAAAGATATGCGATAAAAAGTCATTGAATTGAAATAAATTCAGCCATTTTAGTCGTAATGCGCTAGTCCTAAAGTCTAACTCGATGTAACATATTGCGTCTTTTGAATTTAACTGTGATAGGACTTATGCGCGAGTACGCTGTATTTACCTCGGAATCTGTAAGCGAAGGCCATCCAGATAAAATGGCTGACCAAATCAGTGATGCCATTTTGGATGCAATCTTAAAAGAAGACCCTTATGCGCGGGTTGCTTGTGAAACGCTTGTAAAAACGGGTGCGGTTGTACTGGCAGGTGAAATCACAACAACTGCAAATGTTGATTTTGAAGCCATTGTTCGTCAAACCGTAAACGGTATTGGTTATCATCATTCAGACTTAGGCTTTGATGGTTCTACCTGTGCGGTCATTAACATGATTGGTAAACAATCACCTGAAATTGCGCAAGGTGTAGACCGCCAAAAACCTGAAGATCAGGGTGCGGGTGACCAAGGTTTGATGTTTGGTTATGCCAGCCGTGAAACTGATGTATTAATGCCTGCCCCAATTTCTTACGCACACCGCTTAATGGAAAAGCAAGCTGAATTACGTCGCAGTGGTGCTTTACCATGGTTACGCCCAGATGCAAAAAGTCAGGTAACTTTTGCGTATGAAAATGGTGTGCCTGTACGTTTGGACGCAGTAGTTTTATCGACTCAGCATGATCCTGAAATTTCTCAAATTCAGCTCAAAGAAGCTGTAATTGAAGAAATTGTGAAAAAAGTGATTCCTGCCGAAATGTTCCATGCAGACACCAAATTCCACATCAACCCAACAGGGATGTTTGTAATTGGTGGCCCTGTAGGTGACTGTGGTTTAACTGGCCGTAAAATTATTGTAGATACTTACGGGGGTATGGCACGTCACGGTGGCGGTGCTTTCTCAGGTAAAGACCCTTCTAAAGTTGACCGTTCAGCTGCTTATGCAGGTCGTTATGTTGCAAAAAATATTGTTGCAGCAGGCTTGGCAGACAAATGTGAAATTCAAGTGTCTTATGCAATTGGTGTTGCAGAACCAACTTCAATTTCAATTAACACTTTTAACACTGCAAAAGTAGCAGATGAGTTGATTATTGCTTTGGTACGTGAACACTTTGACTTACGTCCTTACGGCATTACCAACATGTTGAACCTGTTACAACCAATGTATAAACAGACTGCAGCTTATGGCCACTTTGGTCGTCAAGGTTCTGACACTGCATTTACATGGGAAAAAACCGACAAAGTTGAAGCATTAAAAGCCTCTGCAGGTCTGTAATGTAAAACTTTTCAGTTTTATCAAGCTCACTTCGGTGGGCTTTTTTATGCCTAAAATTTAGCTGTCAAACCACAATATACAAAATACGAATATGTTATAGTGAATCATTCCTGAGATTTTTTAAATACTCATCTAAGATAATGATGTAGGAGTTTATTATGGCGGTTATTCTTCAAGTCGACTTCCCTTCTCAAGGCCCATTTGGTGAAAGCATGAGCCAAGCATACCGTGAACTTGCTGAAAGTATTAACTTAGAAGCTGGCATGATTTGGAAAATCTGGACAGAGAACAGCCAGACGCAAGAAGCCGGTGGCATCTATCTGTTTGATAATGCCGCCAATGCAGAACGCTATTTAAAAATGCACACTGCACGTTTAGAAAGTTTTGGCGTGAAGAACATTCGTGGCAAGATTTTTAAGGTGAACGCTGCCCTGTCTGCAATCAACCAAGCTGACTTCTTAAGTCGCTAATCTTTTTAAATTGCTCATCCATATTGAAGAATAAAATGGTGAGTCTCTTCAATATTGAAAAAACAGTTGAATAAAATCCTGAGCCATTTAATGATTCAGGATTTTTTGAAATCTTGTATAGACGAAATAAGCGTTAAGCTTGGATGCAGCACTTATTGCGTACGAATCACCTCAAGCACCGATTGTTGCACGGGCACCTCTTGATGATCTTGCAAATACACATGCACGACTTTAAACACAACGGCTGCAGCTAAACATGCCAAAACACAGAATAACCAAAAACCATAAGGACTACGAATATTGTGAGATCCACAAGTACCACATTCTTTTTCTGATGATTCCACAACCCGATTGCAACATGCGCAACGATACTGATGATACAGCATAGGTATTCTCCTACTTCACTGTAATTCTTGTTTTTATTGTTACACCATCTACCCTGATGAAGTGTAATTTTGCTTAAGCATCTGTGACACTTTGTAGCCTGCATCCTTTGGATGATTTAACTGACACAATCGCTTGTGAATTAGAATGTCAAAGTTCTGCTATTCGCGCAAATCGTATTTTTGAATAAACAGTCACTTTATCCATCTAAAATAGGTATGCCATGCTAAAATTCTGCATGCTCGATTACTTGAAGTTTAGACTCAAGCTTGGCTTTCAGCACATATTTTTTTATTACACGGAGTAAAGTTAAAGTGGTGCAACTCATTAAAAAAGGTGGCTTGCGAGAACGTGCCAACCGTAGTCGTAAATACCAAGGTTCGGAAAATACCGAAGCAACTTTGCAATCAAACCGTACTTATCAGCCCAATCATTTAGATAAAACTGAAAACACGACTGCAACCGAAATACTGAATGAAAAATCGTCAAACTTGGCTTTGGACAACATCAAATCATCTAACTAATTGGCATCAAAACCTATGTTTTAAAACATACGCAGTGCATCTAACCACAACCACACAGCAAATAATAAAAATAATCCGCCCGAGACCATATCAATATAACTGCCTGAACGCAGATATAACTTTTTCATTTTTGGTGTCGAAAGTAGCAACATAAATAATGTAAATGTCACAAAAGTTTGGATTGGAATAATCACTGCCAATTGGGCTTTTAAAGATGCACTTGCCGATGAACTCAGCGCCAAAGCAAATACGCTGCTAAAATAAATTAAGGTTTTCGGATTAGATAAATTGGTGAATAGACCCAATAAAAAGTAGTTTTTTGCGGCTGGAATTTGCACTTGAGTATCATCAAACTGTTTACGCTGCTGCCAACTATGCCAACCACCCGACAACATACCCCATCCCATTTTGGCAAGAAATAAACCGCCAATCAGCATTAAGACTTGCTGAATCCAAGGAAACTGCTGCACCAAAACCGTAAAACCCAATAGGGTCAGCACTACCCACACCACAATCCCTGATGAAATACCCGCAATAATCTGCAAGGTATTACGGCGGGTATTGCTGGCTGCACTTTTGGCAATTAATAAAACATCTGGTCCTGGACTAAGCTGTGCCACAAAATGCAGCGCACAAATGGTGAATAACAAAGACATAAATACATCAGGAGAATTGAAAATCCGATTATACCTTGTGCGGTAGGAGAATAAATAAGGCTTTAAATGCACACCTCAATGTTTAAACACTCACGTGCATATTCACCAAAAAATACCCATAAAAAAACCGAATCAGCACGATTCGGTTTGATCTCAAGCATCACCCATATTACTTAGGTTGATTGACATCTTTCATTTCAATTTTTTTAGCATCAGGGGTAATTTCACGTGCTTCACCATCAATGATACTAGAGTCACGACCACCGCCCTGTTGATTTTGCATATCTTGCATTTGGCGCATTAAATCTGCGAATGGGTTTTGCCCTGCACCGCCCATGCCATTCATATCGCCCATCATGCCACCCATCATTTGATTCATCATCGCTTGCTGACGCTTCATCATGGCTTTCATCATTGCAGCTTTAAATGCATTTTGAACGGCAGGAATCATCACCAACAATGCCAAAACATCACTGATTAAACCTGGAATCATCAATAAAAAACCCGCAAAGATTTTAGGTAAATTATTGCTAAGTGCAGGGTCGGCACTCATCTGCCCCATTTGCATTTGCTGCATTTGAGGCATCACGCCTGCAGAATATTTACGAATCAAGTTCAAACCAATGAAGAAAGCAGCGACAAACCAAAAGAACACGTACCACATGCTCCCTACTAGGTCGCCCACACCAATCCAGACGAAGACTTCAAGAACTAAGCCAATTAGAACAATAAGAAATAATTTCATGAAAATTAATCTAATCTCAATAAAATAAATAAAATGCAGTAACCAAGTGCTTCATCGGGATCAAGCTTTTTTGATTCGCTGTTGTTACAATATGGGCATTATTGTATTTTTAAAGGTTAAGTCTGTCATTAATATTTTCATCATTACCCAATAACAGACTTAATACGTCTATATATTTGAACGATAAAGATAAAAATACGCGGCATACGCCAATAATAACCACAACGCAATAAAAACCGATGCTGCGATATAACTGCTCGGCTTTTAACTGATCGCATCTGCATGTAAACGACAACGCTGGATTACTTCGGCAGGCACTAAACGCAATACCAACATGATGCCAAATGGCACTAAAATCAGGTCATCTAAATAGCCCAAAACAGGTATAAAATCTGGAATCAAATCAATGGGAGAAATGGCATAAGCAGCGACCAACCATGCCAAAAGCTTTACCATAAACGGCGTTTCAGGATCACGTGCGACAAAGCAAACCGCATAAACATCTCGTTTGATTTACTTCACACACTGTTTTAGCCTATCAATCCGCTTCATGGCAGCTCTCATTTGCTACCGTATATAAAATATACGCCTCAAAACTTAAAATAAAATGAAGTCCAAAATTGAAAATGTGGCGAGGTAAACATTCTAATTGTTTAAATGGCATCTTACTGACCGAATGTTTTGAAATTACTCCACACAAAAGAGATTTAAACTCCTATAATTCAACTTGATGTAATTTTTAAGGCTTGGCATGTCACTTATTATTGGAATCGACCCTGGTTCTCGTCTAACGGGCTACGGCATTATTGAACGTGATGGTGCTAAATTACGTTTTGTAGATGCAGGAACCATTCGCACCGAAACCAGTGAAATGCCTGAGCGCTTAAAACGAATTTTTGCAGGGATTGAACGGATTGTGAAATTTCACGGCCCGACTGAAGCTGCAGTTGAACAAGTGTTTATGGCGCAAAACCCAGACTCAGCCTTGAAATTGGGACAGGCTCGTGGTGCAGCGATTGCCGCTTTAGTAAATTTAGATTTACAAGTGGCTGAATATACCGCACGCCAAATTAAACAGTCTGTCGTGGGTTATGGCGCTGCCGATAAAGAACAAGTGCAAATGATGGTCATGAAATTATTAAATCTAACCATCAAACCCCAACAAGATGCTGCCGATGCTTTGGCTGCTGCAATTTGTCATGCTCACGCATCGGGTAGCATGACCAAGTTCGCTGTGCTAAACGCCCTGGGCGGTATGGCACGTGGACGTAGTCGCTCAAATTCCAGACGTCGCTAAATCAGTGTCGTCATCGCTTATATTTTACTGATTTACAACCTGATAAATCGCTTGGCTCATGTGCTGTGCCTGCAAACCGCGCATGCCCTGCTGTGCCAATACATCCCCTGCCAAGGCATGTAACATGACAATTTCATGTAATTGAATTTTATGATGAAACTGGGCTTTTAAACTGGCGATCATACCTGCCAACACATCCCCCATACCGCCTGTACCCATACCAGGATTGCCTGCAGTACAAATCCACAATGAACTTGCTTGCGGTTCTGTAGATGCTGCTTGCAAAGTCAAACTGCCAGAACCTTTTAACACCCATTCGCCTGCATAGCGTTGCTGCAATTGCTGAATCGCGGCAATACGGTCAGCTTCAATGGCTGCAACCGTAGTATTGAGCAAGGTCGCAGCTTCACCTGAATGTGGTGTGGCATAACTGTTCGGTTTTAGTTGGGCTGGATGATGCGATGAATGCGCTTGTTTCGCCAAAAACCACAAGGCATCGGCATCGTAAACTACTTCTACCTCGGACTGATTTAGCGCGGCAAACCAGTCTGCATAATGCTGTTCTGCCCAAGCATCTCGTCCTAGTCCCATGCCTAAACTTACGGCATCCACCTGTGAAATTAATTGCTGAATCTCTGCGCCTGTCAGTGCGTCAATATCACGCAGCATTAAATTTGGCGCTCGGCTTAAAATCGCAACATGATGTTTAGCATGACACACCACAGTCACTTTCCCTGCACCTGCGCTCGATGCGGCTTCTGCAGCCATCATCACCGCACCACCCATTTGCGCATGTCCGCCCACAATCAACACATGCCCATAACTGCCTTTGTGTCCAAAAGCCTGCCGTGCGGGTAGTTGAATCGTATGTGGTGTGAGTTGTGCCAAAGCTTTGAGTTCTGCATCGGCTGGAATCAAATCCAGCACATCGACCAGTCCCGTATATTCCTGTGCCTGCCCTGTAAATAACCCTGCTTTCAAACCCAAAGCTGTAAAGGTGTAATCGGCTTTAATGGCACATGGCAATGGCTGACCTGTATTGGCATTTAAACCGCTTGGAATATCAACCGCAATTTTTAAACCCGCTTGTTGATTCATTGTGTGAATAATCGACTGCCGCTCATCATTTAAAGCACGATCTAAACCAATACCAAATAGTGCATCAATGTAGCAGTCATAGTTTTTTTGAAACGCAAAACCTTGAATTATATTGACTTGCTCTGTCTCAGCTTCTAAAAAAGCCTGAAGTAAATCTGCCGATGTACCGCGTGTTGCAGCATAAATATCGACTTGAAAACCTGCTTGTTTTAAATATTTTGCAGTTAAATAACCATCACCTGCGTTATTGCCTTGTCCACAACACACGGCAATTTTTTGTATTGTAGATGGCTGTTCTGCAAAAATTTTGCGAAGTTGCAAATGCAGTGTCCACGCTACTTGCTGCATTAAACCATAAGAACTATTTTTTTGGCGAGCAAACCAGCGTTGCTCCCACGCTTGAATACTTTGGCTATGATAAACAGGGCTATGGTACACTTGCTGCGGCATTTTCTTCCCTTCTATTTTGTTATGGCAAAATCCACCACTTCAGCACAAATTTCTCTGTATCAAGACGATCTAGTCTCCTTGAAAACGTGGATTAAAGCGCAAGCTTTGGCGCTTGGTTTTGCTGATTGTGTCATTGCCAAACCAGATGCTCAAGCAGAATTAGCACGTTTTCAGGAATATTTAAAACGTGGCTATCATGGCGATATGAAGTTTCTGGAAGAAAATTTAGACAAGCGCGCCAATCCCACACTATTAGTCCCGAATACCAAAAGCATTATTTGTGTGCGCATGAATTATTTGGTGGAAAGACCACAACCACGCCACATTCCAGATGCACCTAACTCGGCAATTATCGCCCGTTATGCGCGCGGTCGTGATTATCACAAAGTCATGCGCGGACGCCTAAAAACCCTTGCGACACGTATTCGTGAAAAAGTGGGCGAGTTTGAATCACGCCCTTTTGCCGACTCAGCCCCAATTTTTGAAAAGTCGTTGGCAGAAAGTGCAGGCATGGGTTGGACAGGCAAACACACCTTACTCATTCATAAAAAATCTGGATCTTTTTTTGTATTGGGTGAGTTGTTTACTTCACTAGATTTACCTTTTGATGCACCTGCAACTTCGCATTGCGGTTCTTGCACAGCCTGCATCGACATTTGCCCAACACAGGCCATTGTTGAACCTTATATGTTGGATGCGCGCAAATGTATCGCTTATTTAACCATTGAATATCAAGGTGTGATTCCTGAAGAATTACGCCGTGGCATTGGTAATCGTGTGTTTGGTTGTGATGATTGCCAACTGATTTGCCCGTGGAATAGCTTTGCCCAAGTCACCACGGTGGATGATTTTCATCCTCGACATGCCTTAGATCAGGTCAGCTTGCTAGATTTATGGCAATGGGATGAAAGTACGTTTTTAGCCAAAACTGAAGGTAGTCCATTGCGTCGCACAGGCTATCAAAGTTTTATGCGTAATATTGCCATCGGGCTTGGAAATGCCCCTTTTTCAGCACAGATTTTGCAAACTTTGCAGCAAACGCGAGCACAGCATGATGAGATTGTGCAAATCCATATGGATTGGGCCATTCAGGAACAATTGCTTAAACAGCCCAAATTTTAAACAAAAATCATATCCAAAATAGTGCGATATTTTGAGTGCAGCTTTCTTGCCAATTTATGCAATTAACTAAATTTTAGTAACCAATTCATAGCAAAATAATAATCCATAAAAATAAATTTTGCAGCGAAATAGCATTAAAATTGCTTAAGTTTGCAACTAAATAGACTGCATATTTTTGTTTCCATACTGTTGAATATTAGCCATGAAATTGGGAGATTATGCCTTTCTGATTCAAACTATTTGTGTATGATACAGACTATGAATAATAGGGATCATGGACTTTTACTTATGTCAGTACGCAATGATTGGACTCGAGAAGAAATTCAGCAGTTATATGAACAGCCTTTTCTGGATTTAGTCTTTGAAGCACAGCGTGTGCATCGCCAACATTTTGCTGCCAATACTGTACAAGTCAGTACCTTATTGTCGATTAAAACAGGTAAATGCCCTGAGGACTGCAAATATTGCTCGCAGTCTGCACATTATGATTCACAGCTTGAAGCTGAAAAACGCATTGCGGTTGATAAAGTCATTCAAGAGGCTAAAGAAGCTTTAGCATCAGGTTCTTCACGTTTTTGTATGGGCGCTGCATGGCGTAATCCGCATGAACGCGATATGCCGTATGTTTTAGAAATGGTGCGTGAAGTCAAAGCACTCGGCTTAGAAACTTGCATGACTTTGGGGATGTTAAACCAATCTCAGGCAGAACGTTTAAAAGATGCGGGCTTAGATTATTACAACCACAACCTAGACACCTCGCGTGAATATTATCCTAATGTCATCAGTACCCGCAGCTTCGATGACCGCCTAAATACGTTGGATATTGTCCGTCAAACAGGTATGAAAGTGTGCAGTGGCGGTATTGTTGGTTTAGGTGAAGACACTCAAGACCGTATTGGTTTATTGCATGAATTGGCAACTTTGCCGTTACATCCTGAATCTGTGCCAATCAATATGTTGGTTCCAATTGAAGGCACACCACTGGCTGAAATCGAAAAACTCGATGTCATTGAATGGATTCGTACTATTGCAGTGGCGCGTATTATTATGCCAAACAGTTATATTCGTTTATCTGCAGGACGTGAATCGTTGTCTGACTCAGATCAGGCACTGGCATTTATGGCAGGTGCGAACTCATTATTCTCAGGTGAAAAACTGTTGACCACACCAAACGCAGGCGAAGGCAAAGACAAACAATTGTTCCAAAAACTAGGTTTAGTTCCTGAACGTGCCAAGCCAACGGTTTCGGAATTGTCGGTAGATGCGATGGCAATGGCTTAAAGTTTTAGCTTCCATCCAAATATACAAAGTCCCGTAAAGGGACTTTGTTTTTTATGCAGCAAAATAAGTTTATGCGGCAATGCTTTTAAGAAGTGATTAAAATTCCGTAACTGGCATTCAAATACTGCCCTGCTTTAATGATATCTATCCCGTTGGCATGTTCTACCGTCAGTTGTTGCTGAATCGCATCATAATAAAACCGATCGTAACAATCCTGATGATGCAGCAACCAAGTCAAAGTATCTGCTAGATTGTCATCTACAATATACGTTTTTTCTTGAAAGTTTTTAGTCATAGATACGGTCGGTGCAATATTTCTAGGTACTGGATTTTAAGCGGAATACCTTGTCGGATAAAGTATGCGGAGGATAGAAAATTTAATTGTGCACTTGTATAAATCAAACTTCGTACAGCATGAGAAGTCTCCCCACCAAAAGAGGTGGGAATGATATATGTAGTTTTGAAGATGGATAAGTGCAGTCTAATCTATACATGCAGGCAAGATTAAACAAAATATTCAAGCTGTTAGCCTAAAATAAAAAAGTGAGCCATAGAGACTCACTGGGTGTTAATACAGATTCAATACTTAACATTATTGTGTCTTAGAATCCCCACACTTGCGACACTCTAAATGCGCCCCGATTTCTTCCATTGCGTCATATTCATAAATATGGATACAGAAAATTTTCTTTAACAGTTTGATCATAAATGACATTCCTTTTGATTTTTATACATCACGTTTGTGATCTCATCCTGAGATACAAATGCCATCAAGGCTGATAGATATAAATTACTATTATCATATTTAAAAAAAATTGCAAATCTAATTTAGAAACTTTCCGACAAATGACAAATTCATCTACATACTTGCTAAAATTGAGTGCATAAATAGCTGTAAATTCAATCACTTATATTATATAAATTTTCAGCGCACTTGAAACAAGAAAAAAATGTTTAAAAGCTAATGTATTAAAAACCAAAGAATCGCAATAGCCAATAACATCATGCTTTCTGTTATTTCAATACTCGCGCCAACGGTATCGCCTGTAATTCCACCTAAACGCTGCATAAATTTATATCGCAAATACAAGGTGCTGAGAATAAAAGTCAGAACGGCCACCAAGCCCATCCATCCCCAAAACACTCCTGCAAACAAGGTCAATACAATCACAATTTTTGTGCCTATTTTGGGTAAATGTGCCTGAATAGAAGTACCCAAACCGTTGGCACGCAAATAAGGCGTGCTTAAAAATAAAACCAAAGCACTTAATCGTCCCAATACAGGTACAAACAGCAAAAATGCTAAATACTGTTGCTCAAGCAATACATACAACGCAGACCATTTTAATAAGCAGCAGATCAGCAAACTCAATACCCCAATCGGGCCGCTGCTTGGGTCTTTCATGATGTCTAAGCTACGTTCAGGATCGCCAAAACCGCCGACCCATGCATCGGCAGTATCCGCCAGCCCATCTAAATGTAAACCGCCTGTTAGCCAAATCCATAGCACTAAAATTAAGCTGCTACTCAGCACCAAAGGCAAGAATTGCAATAAATGCGCCATTCCCCAAAGCACAGCCCCGATTAATAAGCCAACAAGCGGATAAAACAACAATGATTGTGCGTTTTGCGCTGCAGTTGGCATCTGTTTTAAAGAAACAGGAAAAGTGCTTAGAAATTGCAAAGCGATCCAAAAAGGTGTCATGTTTGTCCCTGCATGCAAATGTTGCCATTGGGATGTAATTGGAATGAACTCAATTGACCCAACGCTGCAGACATTTTTAAAATATCATCTAAAGATTTTTTCTGCGCCAATACTTTGAGCAGTTTAATTACCCCGCCATGCGTGACCAATAGCACACGTTTAGGTTGTTGCTCAAGTTGTTGTAAATATTGGTTTAGATCGGACAAACCTTGCAAAACACGCTGCTGAAAATTGAGCAAAGATTCTGCTTGTGGTGGACTAAACTGAGTCGGTGTCATCCAAAATTTAGCTAAATCTTCAGGGTATTGTTCATATAAAGCTTGGGTGGAAATTGCTTCCCATTCACCAAAATGCATTTCCTGAAATTGTGCATCAATATACAGTGGTAATTGTTGTACTTGAGCAAAGGTCTGGGCAACCTGCAGACAACGCTGTAAAGGTGAACTCGCCACAACATCCCATCGTTGCCCTGTAGCTATTGCCGTGTCTAAAGTCCGCTGCATGTCTTGCCAACCTTCTAAAGTCAAAGCATCATCGGTTGAACCACGCAAAGTATGTCCCAATTCTGTTTCGCCATGTCTTAATAGGTTTAGCATGATCATGAAGATACTTTCTCACCTATAACCGCAGCTTCAGCAAAAGTCGCCATTTGATTATGCAAGGCGCAGGCCAGTTGGATGATGCCCAATGCAGCTCCCGCGCCACTCCCCTCACCTAAACGTAAATTTAGATGCAGCAAGGCTTGTGCATCTAAAGCTTCTAATAAACGACGATGTCCAAATTCAGCCGATTGGTGCCCAAATAACATCCATTCACGGACTTGAGGATTTAAACGCACGGCAACCAATGCAGCAGCACTACTGATAAAACCATCGACCACCATTGGCAAGCCCAACTGTGCACAGCGAATATACGCACCTACCATTGCAGCGACCTCCAATCCACCCACTGCACATAAAGCTTTAAAAGCATCATGTTGTACATAATTTTGATGCAGAGCTAAAGCAGCATCAATCACCTGTTTTTTATGTTGCAATTGCGCAGTGTCAATTCCTGTGCCTATGCCAGTCAAGGCTTCAGCAGGTTCTTGTAATAAAAAGCAAGATAAAGCTGATGCCGAACAAGTATTTCCGATGCCCATTTCACCTGCGACATAAATCGAGGCCTGCTGTGCAATGGCATCTTCCACACTTTGGCGTCCAAGTGCCATCGCATCTGCACACTCTTGTTCAGTCATGGCACAGGCTTTGGCAAAATTCGCTGTGCCTGCACGAATACAATGCCGTTCGACTCCTGCATATTCGTACGCTTCCCCAACCGAGCCGCAATCGACCACTTGCAAATGCGTCTGATATTGTCGGGCGATGACGCTGATACAAGCCCCACCCGTAGCAAAATTTTGTAGCATCTGCCGAGTCACCGCTTGTGGATAGGCAGAAATATTTTCCTCCATCACGCCATGATCGCCCGCGAAAATACATATCCACGGACGTTCAATATTTGGCTGCGTTGTCCCTTGCAAAGCTGCCAATTGAATCGCAATATTTTCCAATGTTGCCAATGAACCTGTGGGTTTGGTCAATTGAAGTTGACGTGCAATTGCCTGCTGTTTCATGTGTTCGTTCGGCTTTTGACACGCTGCAAACCACCAAGTCATTAATTCTCTCCTTTTAAAAGCATTGGAAAACCTGCCACGCAAAACAGGACTTTGTCTGCAATTTGTCCCAATAGTTGATGTAATCTCCCTGTTTCATCGACAAATTTTCGGGTTATTTCGCCCATAGGCACAACGCCCAAACCTGTTTCATTACTCACTAAAATAATATCGGCTTGCAACTGAGGTAAAATTTCGAGCAATGCTGAAATTTGTTGTTCGGCAAAGTTTTCTGCAGATTGCATCAACAAATTACTCATCCACAAGGTTAGGCAATCCACTAAAATCACAGTATTAGGATGATCCAACACCTTTAATTGCTGCGCTAAATACAAAGGCTCTTCGCACAACTGCCAAGTCTGCGGACGCTGTTGTCGATGATGCTGAATCCGCGCCTGCATTTCTGCATCGCCCGCTTGGGCGGTTGCCACATAAATGACGGTTTTACCAAGTTGCTGCGCGATTTGTTCAGCCAAACGGCTTTTACCCGAACGTGCACCACCCAAAATAAATTGAATCACATTTGCTCCAAAGGAAATTGATGCGTGCTAAATAACCGACCTTGTAAAGTGTGTGCCTGATAATAACCAAAATTTAAATGCTGGATATCTAAATCGAAATAGTGCACAGGGAGATTTTGAATACGCTGCAAAATCAAATTAGTTGAACACGCTGTTTGATATAAGCCCAAAGTAATATGTGGATGATACTGCAAGGCTGCGATTTCAGCCCCGCCAACGCCAAGTGCCTGACGTATACGCGCCAGTTGCTGTGATTGGTCTTGCACTTCTACAAATAAAGCACTATCAAAGCTATTAATGCCGCCCACTTTTAGTTGAAAAGGCTCTAGTTGCATCTGCTGTAAGGCCTGAACTTGTTGTTGAAACTGTGATTCGAGAAAGTCATCTTCCCAATATTTTTTTGCTGCATAAAACCCACAAATATATAAAGTGATATGAAACTGACGTGTATTTGGGCGCAATAACACGTCTGAAAATTGCTGTTTTAATTCTTGTAAATAACATTCTAAAGCTAGATTTTGGACAGCTAAATACCAAAGCACATAACGCTCACGCCCACGATGCCATTCAGGATAATCATACTGCTGTGTTGGAATAACATACTGATTGGCTTGAATAAACATGGAATAATTCAATGAATTTAAACGGCTTATGGTAAAACATTCACAACTGAATAGACATGAAAATCATACAATTTAAGGTAAATATTTTTCAGTTTAGTATTTTAACCATCTACATCATTTAAATAATTTTGATTTTAACTAACTGTGCGAAATTCCCCATCTATAATCTTCGATTTAGGTGGGGATGGATAGCACGACTTTTCGTTATTCGGGTCTTTCTTGATTTTTTATATATTCACGAATTACATCAATTGTCGCACCACCTGTTGTAAGCAAGCAATAAGCCCTAGTCCAAAGTACAGGCTTCCAATAATACTGCTTTAGTTCTGCATCAAATTCTTTGCGTATAAGTCTGCTAGATACCGTTTTGATGTTATTTATAAACTTGCTTGGCATGATATTAGGGTGCATTTCTAGTAATAAATGAATGTGGTCAGCTTCACCATTAAACTCAAGCAAGTCGATTTCCCAATCTTGACAGTTCTTTCTTACGATTTCTTCAAGGCGATTGAGCATTTCATTTGTAAAGCATTTTCTTCTGTATTTTGTTACCAACACTAAATGATAAGTTAGCTTATAAACACAGTGGTAATGTGACTTCATGTTATTTACACCAAGATTAATATTTGTTAAATTATAGGTATGAATGAAGCTCAAATGAAAGCCTACAAGTATCGTATTTATCCGAATGGTGAGCAAAAAGTGCTAATCGAAAAGCACTTCGGCTGTGCTAGGTTTACTTACAACTGGGCTTTAGCACTTCAACAAAAATATTATGATGAACATAAAAAATCACTGAGCCGAAAAGATATTCAGGATCAGCTTGTGAGTATGAAAAAGCAAGAACAATACTCATGGCTCAATGAGGTGAACAGTCAAACTCTACTTAGTGGATTGCTTCATGTTTATACGGCTTTTGGAAACTTCTTCAAAGGTCGGGCGAAATTCCCCAAGTTCAAGTCTAAGAAAATTCCACAACGATCATATCAATGCCCTCAACATGGTAGTGTTGATTTTGAAAAAGGCACACTGAATCTACCTAAATTAAAAGGCATTAAAGCTGTATTTAGTCGTCAATTTGATGGAAAGATTAAAACTGTCACTATTAGTAAAACAGCAACAGGAAAGTATTACGCATCAATTTTAGTTGAAACTAATCAAGCTAAAGTAACAGCATCAATAATTGAGTCAGATAAAACCATTGGTATTGATTTGGGCTTAAATCACTTGTTGATTCAGTCGGATGGTCAAAAAATTGAAAATCCAAAATATTTACGACAAGCTCAAAAAAGGTTGGCAATTCAACAAAAGATATTTGCTCGAAAGAAGAAAGAATCCAAGAATTATCAACGTCAGAAATTAAATGTTGCGTGTATCTATGAAAAGGTACGTTTGCAACGCTTAGACCTACATCACAAACTAACGCATCACTTGATCTGTGAAAACCAAGCGACCACGTATGCAGTAGAAGATTTAGGAATTAAAAACATGGTTAAGAACAGTAAACTAGCCAAGTCCATTTCGGATGTGGCATGGGGGCAATTCTTAACGCTGTTACAATACAAAGCTGAATGGTATGGCAAGAATGTTTTGAAAATTGGTCGATTTGTACCAAGTTCAAAAACTTGTTCTTGCTGTGGCTATAAGATGGAAAAGTTACCGCTAAGTGTCAGATTGTTTGAATGTCCAAGTTGCAACTTGGTTGAAGATCGTGATGTGAATGCGAGTATAAATATCCGTAATTTCGCTTTAGCTGATGCACTAGGGCTTCGTGCTGTGTAAAGAGTTCCTGTGCCACAATACTTGTCAGCGCAAGTGTGGCATCGAAAGGTGTAATCAATTTGATTGCATGGGTCGCAAAGATTCCCCCACTATAACTTTCAGTTTAGTGGTGGGAGTATGTCAATGAGATGGATAAAATTCAGAAGATAGATGAAACAGGTCTGCAATGTTATGCTGAGATGAAGATGATATTTTCTAATCTACACAAGACACTACATTACTGTGAAGCTTTACCCCATCAGAATCGGTATAACTGGAGTTTATGATGCAACAAGAATTGATCTGTTATAAACAATTTCCAATTTGGAATTATGACTCAATTCCACAAGGGTTCAAAAAACAACACAATACCCAAGTCGGCACATGGGCAAAGTTGACTATTTTAAAAGGCGAATTGCATTTTTCGATACTGCAAGAATCTGGCGAAGTACAATCTGAGCATATTTTTTCTGTGGAAAATCAACCACCTTTTATTGAACCACAAGTGTGGCATAAAATTGTATCTGCCAGTGAAGATATTGAATGTCAGCTCAGTTTTTATTGTTTGCCTCAAGATTATTTTGTTAAAAAATACAAATTAAGCCCAACACATTCTGAAATTTTAATGGCGCTTCCGCAGTTAACCGTGGGTAAAGCTTTGGATGTTGGCTGTGGTACAGGCCGAAATGCGCTCTATTTGAGCCAAAATGGTTTTCAAGTGGATGCTTGGGATGTGAATCCGAGTAGTATCCAAAAATTAAATGAAATTATTGCTGCAGAACAGATTTCATCTATTCAAACTGCTGTTCGGGATTTCAATCAGGATGCCACTATTACGGAGGAATATGACTTCATCAACTGTATAGTAGTAATGATGTTTTTGGCGCCTGAAACTATCCCTCCCCTTATTCAACATATGCAGCAAGCGACCAAACCTCAAGGCTTTAACTTAATTGTTTGCGCGATGAATACTGAAGATTACCCTGTGCAACAAGACTTCCCTTTTAGTTTTAAAGCGGGTGAGTTAAGTGCATATTATGCTGATTGGGATATTGTGAAATACAATGAAAATGTCGGTGAATTGCACCGTACGGATGCAGATGGCAATCGCATTAAACAGCGTTTTGCGACGTTGTTGGCGAGGAAGAAGTAGATGTGCAAGTGGAATCTTAAATGAATAAGCTTTTGAGCTGCTCACAGACTACATTTCAATTGCTTACATAAAGCTTAAAATAAAAAACCACTTAGGATTAGTACACCTATGTGGTTGTTTTATATGGTGGGCCCAGACGTTACTATACTTTAACTTAAATCATTGTTTTATATTTATTTATTTTTAATAGACTAAGCAAGATACAAACTCGGATACATAAGTATTTTTTGTTATTTTTTTGTTATTTGACCTTCTTAGTATTAAGAGTCTAAATGATTTTAGAATTGTTTACTTTTCAGCATATATTATTTTTGATAGATGGACAGTTCTTAACTTCGCTAAATGACTAAATAGCCCTGTATGTCTTTATATATAAGGATTTTCACTTTGTAGTCACTAAATAAGGCAATGACTAAGTGACTTAATGAACACTGGTTTTAGTCATTTGTTTAGTCACTTAGTCGAAGTCATTTTTGCTGACGGCTAAACGCAATACCTTTATTCACAAGGGGTATAGCCTAATTTAGTCACTTAGTTACGATTCCAATAAAACAGGGTTAATTACAACGTACCTAGTGCGTCCTAGGGATTCAATTTTGATATGATGCGAATCTTCTAATTGTTGAACAATCATTTCTAAAAGATTTTTATTCTTCTGCATAGGTCTAGGGCATGACGTCTGCATATAAGAGTAAGGCAGTCTATCTGTGTTTTGCAGTAAACATTTTCTAGTAAGCCATTTCAACAATCGTTCAGCATCACTTTCTGCTTTAACTTCAATGTTTTTATACATTAACCACGCATTTAATGAATATTTGATTATCTCACAAGCTCCTGTTAAGGTCTTGGCATCAATGTTTGGTAGACCCTCAAAATATGCAAAAACTGTTGCTAAACGTCTTGCTAATTGACAAGCACGGCTAGCAAATGCCTGTATATATTCATATTTTCCATTAGCAAGTTGTGAGGATTCAAAAAAATTATAATAAAACTCATCAACTTCCTTGGCTTCATTATTCATCGAAATTACATAACGACCATGATGTTGTGTTTGTTCTTGTAGTAGTTTAGGACAATCATTAAGCAAATCTTCACATCTTGTCCAGTAGGCTATAAGACGTGGATCAGTGTTAGCATTTTTAGTTCTATAGCTTGAATCCTGTAATCGCGTACCTGCTAAGTTCTCAGGTACAGTTAAAATAAATCTGGGTAAAAATCCCTGCCCACACAACATAGGATCTGTTAATGCATCAACTAGAACCTCATGTTGTCCCTGTAGATTGATAGTCAATCGAACGTCATAAGCTCGACCGCTTCCATTTAAATTTGACTTTGAGCGTGTACGATCTACAAAACCATTATCAAATAACTTTGCATAACCACTTATGGCTTGGGATCTTGTTTTTCCTTGCATAGTATAGCCACCAAAAAATTGGCCTGCCTCATCACTAGCAATTGAAGCATTACCAACAACCCTATCAACATACAAACTTGCAATTGATTCAAATGTTATATCGCTAAACAACGTGCTAGGATCTTGTGGTGGTGGATTTTCAACACAGTACGCATCACGGTCTCGTTTATTTAATCCAGCACATCTACTTTTCCACAGTTCAAATTCATGATGGTATAGTTCATATTGCTTACGTTCATGCTTAATTATAGTTTTCTCTGCCATATTTCGACTAGTACTTTTTCTGCTTCCACTTTGTCCTTCTGTCACCAAATATAGGCTACATGGTTCGCCTTCTTCTGAGTCATTTCGGCCTATTGGTGCGTTAACATTAGGTTGTGCTATGTGTGACATTGCCCCTATGATACATTGGACTGTCATAGCTATGGGCGCTTGCACATAGTCAGCAATCGCTATAGCGGCCTCTCTTGCTAATGGAGGTAATGCATCAATGGGATAAGGATCGTTTGATAGCGATTCTGCTTGTACTAGTGGTAACAACTTCTCCCATTGCTTTACTGGCTCTTGAATAACTATCTTAGGGTCAATGATTTGCTTAAGCTGGTTAATTTTTTCTGAGAAAAAATGCTTTATTTGTTTGGGTTGAAGCGTTTTAAAATTCTTATCCAATTTCACAAATAAGTCATGATTTTGCTCAGGCTCATTGAAACCCGTTAAAACCCCATACGCGCCAACTTAAGGCTTAAACTGTTGAAATATATTATAATTATCGCTTGAAAAATAAAAAAGGTGGTTGTATTTATTAATGCGCTAACACAAAACACAACCACCGTGGCGTATCATGATTCATTTTCAACAGTTATTACAAGTACTTCCTTCAAATATTGAACAAATGGCGATAAATTGTAATGCTTTTCAACGGGCTAGAAAAATTAAATCGCCTTTAGAACTGTTTAAATTACTTATGCTGTATTGTGGCCTCGATTTGTCTTTAAGAGCATGCGCTGGAAAATTCACTGAAACTTATTCCGCAATCAGCGACGAAGCCGTAAAAAAGAGATTAATATCTTGTGCTGACTGGATTAAATCACTTTTAAAAGAAACTCTTACCACAGATCATAACCATACAGAAGGCGATTTAAAATTTATAGCTGTAGATGGCTCTACCGTTCAGGAACCAGGTGCGACACAAACGAGCTATAG
This sequence comes from Acinetobacter sp. SCLZS86, assembly GCF_021560715.1. Lineage (NCBI taxonomy): Bacteria > Pseudomonadati > Pseudomonadota > Gammaproteobacteria > Moraxellales > Moraxellaceae > Acinetobacter > Acinetobacter sp. SCLZS86. Next base: position 1,282,832 of record NZ_CP090864.1, on the reverse strand, counting down.
ACTACATCTCGGCATAGATTTGATGGATTTAACGCTCACTGATGCTGTTGTTACAACAGACAAAGTTGGCGAAAAACTTCAGCATTATCAGCTTCGTGAGGGTTATGTCTTTGTGGCTGACCGTGGCTATAGTCGAGTTCAAACCATTATGCCGACAGTCGATCAAGGCGCTGATGTCATTGTCAGATATACACCGAACTCCATGCCTCTCTATACATTTAATTCGAATAATCAAAAGCTTAAGATTGATTGGCATCAGCAACTTATATCACGGTCTGAGAAAAATCAGGTGATTGAGTGTTATATGATTTTAGGCGATAAGAGGATCAAGGGTTATGTCCATGCGATAGCTAAAAACACAAAAGTTGCAGAGAATGAACGTCGAGAAATGATGACCTTTGCTAAGAAAAATGGGCGAAAAGTCAGAGCTCAAACACTTTACTTAACGAACTGGATGCTGGTATTTACAACGATTCCGCCGCAGGTTCTTAGTACGCTTCAAGTTCAAAATATTTATAAAGCCAGGTGGCAAATCGAACTATATATAAAACGATTAAAAAGCTTGCTTAACATAGATTTACTAAGGGCTAAAAAAGACGGTAAATTAGCTGAGGTTTATTTACTCGGAAAGCTACTTTACGCAGTTTTAGTAGAGAAAATCTATAAACAACATTATTTTAATCATGGTGTTAGTTTACTCGATAAAAACCGAAACTTAAGTCCTTGGCGGCTAATTCAAGACTTGAATGATCAGATTAAATACAGTTTGTTAGCAGAATATCCAAGCTTTGAAGCCAATCTAGCAAGCAGTATTAAAAGTATGTCGGAGCGGCCTAGGAAGAGGAAATTACAACGATTTACAGATGATATTTCAATGTTATTTAGGAGGCACCAGAGTGTATGAAATATCATCAACATGGCTTAAGTTGGCGCGTATGCGTTAAAACCCTGAATATTGTTTCTTGTACACCATCATTTATAAGCTGATAAGCTGCGTTAATATCTTCATTAAAAACAACGGCCTCTCCAGATATTGCGATTTTTAAAAATAAGCCTATATCATCCGTACCCAGTATATACGGCATGTATACTCTATTTGTATTGCCTGCAAATACTCCTTTTTCACCAATCAAAAAATGTACTTTTTTAGTATCAACCAACTTATATGGTGTTTGTTCTGTATCATATTTTTTAGCAGTTCCCTTTATTGTATATCCCACTACCTTAGAAAAGTTTTGAGGGTTAACATGGGGAATTGCATAGCAATCTTCACAGTTATAGTCTACGTATTCTGGGTGAATATAGCTCTCAATCTTAACTTTAAAATTGTGCTCATCGATGCAGCATTGAATAAAGTCATTGAGTGAGTGAAACTCTATTTTATGACCTGTTACTGGATCGGTACTTGCTGCAAATGGTGCATTAAAAATGATTTTTGCATTCATTTCCCGCCCTCCAACTCAGAATCTGAAGGATTCAAACTCAAAACCCAATTTTTAATTTCGCTTTCACGATAAAAAACACGACCTTGTTTTTGGTCGCCGAATTTAATTGGTTTTGGAAAATTAGGATCTTTTTTTTGTAAGGCATATATCGTATTTCTACTAGTTTTTAAAATACGGCAAACATCTTTGATCTTCAAAAGCATTTGTGAGCTCCAATAACAATGCTAGGAACCATCATGTTTTTTTTGAAGTTATATGCCCTTATGTTTTTTTAATATTTTTCCAAAAAAAACCTAACTAATTGAAATAAATTATTTTATTTTTAATATTTCTTTAACTTTAGCCTTTGCGGCATCATCATTTAGTACATCTAAATCGGTGTAAAAAATTTGAATTAATTTAGAAATTATATTTATATTATACGGTCTTTTATTTGGAGAAATTTCTGCCTTTCCATCAACATCCCACATGCTTTTAATAAAGAATGTTCTATGCGATGTATTATCAACTCGTGGAGATTTCATATTTAATATTTCTGTTTCTATTTTTTTGTAAAAAAAATCAAGCAGATCACTATCCACAAATTCAACATAATCAATTAATTTATTATATATTTTTGTACTTAGTAAAATATCGTTAGATTTTTTTAAAAACTTATATTCTGGTATTTTTATATCATCTTCCATACCACTTAAAGGAGAAATATAATTATTATTTTTCATATACTCAAGAAAATTATCAATATCTTTATTATCATATTTTTCTGCATATTCTTTTAGTTCATAAAATCTTACATCTATCATTTCCATATCTATAACAGCAATTATTTTTTCTTCTCTCAAATAATTAACAATCTTATTAACATAGCCTGAACTTAAATAAAAACCCGCTGTCTTAGTTTTCGACAATGGAGATGTATTTAATAAATTTATCATTTTATTTTTTGCTGACTCAAGCTTATGGAGCCAATTTTTTAATTCAGTTCCACTATATACTGCACCACTATCCAGTTTTTCCTTATATTTTATTGAGAAATAATATTTTTTAGAAAAAAGAATTAAATCACTTAGCTTTAAATCAGACTCCAACATTTTTGTAAAAGACTTATCCTCCAACAATATATAAATTTTCTCAACATGAAAATCCTTTTCCTCAATACTAAGGTAAGTTGTAAATTTAAGATTACTACTTATAAATTTAGTTTTCATAAACTTACTATTAATTTTGTTATATTTTTTTAGAAATATAGCTACTTCTTCTTTATCTTCTTGTCTAACTCTTTCCATTTAATTACCTCAAATTAAAATTCTGCGTTACTAATTTATAAACCAGTATAAAACTTCTCAATCAACTGTCGTGTTTTAGCCAATAAATTGGTTAATACGCCATCACGCTCAAATAGCTTCACTTTATAATTTGGCAGTTCTTTCATCTCCTCTTTACGTGGAAGACGTTTATTAAACTCATAATTATCTAAAACCTGTTTCATCACATCAGGTTTTAAATTTTCTTGCTCACAGAAATGCTGATAGGCTTGTTCTTTTTCTGCATCCCAGAACTGAGCAAAAGCCACTTGTACGCTTTGCCCGTTGATCATTTTTGGCATATTTTCTTCGATGAATTTCTGAATCAAATCTTGCTTGTCATGCAAGCTAATATCACTACCAATCAGATCATGGACTTGAGCTTCATATTTCTTACGCTGCTCATCTGTTTCAGCATTCACTGCCATCTGTAACAATGTCAGGATATAACCCACATTAATGCGGTCGCTGTGCAGTAAATCCAATTGGAAATCGACATCATCTAAAACCGATACTTTTTCTTTTTTGGTGGTTTTTCGAATCGCTCGACAGAGATCGGCATATTTGGATGCAAAATTCGCAAAGTGCTGTTTATCTAACTTTGTCAGGTCTTGATCGTACTCTATAAAAGTCTGCAATTGAGCGTTGTAGCGCATTACTTCACGAAACGCTTTAATAAATTCAAGTTGTTCATCTTCTGTGACTAAATCATCTACTGTTTGATAATCAGGCGTAATACTGAGTAGCTTTTCAATCGCTTGCTCATAATCTTGTTTGATTTCATCAAAACTTGGGACAAGCACAGTCTTCCGTGCTTCTTTATTGGAAAATAACGCCAATGCTTCATCGGTGGCACGTTTTAAATTACGGAAGCTAATAATATTCCCGAATGGTTTTTTATCGTTGTAGACACGGTTAGTCCGTGAAAAAGCCTGAATTAGACCATGATATTTAAGGTTCTTATCGACATACAAGGTATTCAACGGCTTTGAGTCAAAGCCTGTGAGGAACATATTTACGACCAGTAAAATATCAATCTGCTTTTTCTTTACCCGATCTGCAATATCACGGTAATAGGCATAGAATCCATCACCAGAGTTATAATTCGTGCCGAACTGAGCATTATAGTTGGCAATGTAGCGATCCAACTTGTCACGACTAGACTGATTGATTTGGCTCGGAGCATCAGTTGATTCTTCTTGAATCAATCCATTTTGGTCGTTGTTCTCAACAGCTTCATTCGCACCGTAGGAGAAAATGGTCGCAATGGTGAGAGGTTTAAATAATCGACCCTCCGCTTCGTCTTGTTGTTGCTTCTCAGCTTGTACCTTTTCAAACAGTTCATAATACTGAGTTAAGGTATCCACTGAACTGACACAAAACATTGCGGTAAATTCACGGTTTTTGGTTTTAGTATCGTGCTTATCAACGATATAACGGGCAATCATTTCTAATCGCTGCGGATTATCATAAAGCTCTTTGGTATCTATCCCTTCAACATCTTCGTCATAATCGAGGTTATTCTGCATACCCTTAGCAGTATACTTGCCACGATAATCTATTTGGAACTGCAATACGTTACGGTCGCGAATCGCATCCACAATGACATATTGATGCAGACAATGATTGAATAAATAATCTGTGGTGAGTTTTAAACCTGCTTTGGATTGACTATTTTCCTCAAAGATCGGTGTTCCCGTGAATCCAAACATCTGCGCATTGCTGAAGAATTTTTTCTCTGTACACGACAAATTTCACAGAACCCTTATCCTATCAGGGTTCTGCCTTCTTAAAATTGCCAAAATTTCCTTAAACTCTTCTTTTTTCCCAAAACCAATTAAACGCTGAATCGCCATTTGAACATAGTCTAAACCATAGCGAAATAAACTCATTGAGAGTCGTCCATGCTTCTTTATTTTTATCGCTTTTTTTTGATCATGTTGCCATTCACCCGTTAAGTAACACCAACAGAAGCTTATAGCTAACACCGCAATCAATTTTTTCACTCGTCTAGGGTCTGTCAAGCGCGTATTTTCAAGATTAAACCCGCGTCCTTTGAGACAACTGAATAAGGTTTCAATTTCCCAGCGTAATGCATAATCCTGAATAGCATTGGCATTAAACTGAGGAGAAACGACGAGTAAAAGCTCTCCATTTTCTAACTGTAGTGCACTTATATATAGTTTCACCCGACCAACCAAAATCCGTCGTTTACGACATTCAATTTGACCAACTTTAAGATGGCGAAATAAATCACTAATTTTATGATTCTTTCCTAAATGATTGGTGACAATGAAGTTTTTTTAACACGAATGCAGAAGTTGATGTCTTGTTCAATTAACCATGTAAACCACTGCTCACCGATAAACTCTCTGTCTGCGAACACATTCACAATACGGTCTTTACCAAAAATGGCTATAAAGCGTTGAATCAAAGCAATACGCTCTTTCGTATCTGAATTTCCACGTTTATTAAGCAATGTCCAAAGGATAGGTATCGCTATTCCACGATAAACGATTGCGAGCATCAGGATATTAATATTTCGTTTTCCCCATTTCCAATTGGTTCTATCTAAAGTCAGTTGCACTTGGTCGAATGAAAACATATTGAAAATCAACTGAGAAATTTGACGATAATCAAAATACTGACCTGCAAAGAAGCGCTGCATACGTCGATAAAATGATTGTGGTAAGCACTTGATGGGCAAGGCTTTAGATGCAGAAGAAAGATTACATGTTTGCTTTAAAATAATCACAAGCATGATGAGCGCAAAGCACTTTAAATGTGACTTGTTCCATTTTAGATATTTGTTTAAGATAAGATATAACTCATTGAGATGTGTCATAGTATTCGTCGTTAGAAAACAATTATTATGACATTATTTCAATGAGTTATCTATTTTTGTCGTGTACAGAGGAATTTTTTAATGTTCTGATGGGTCTCACCAAATTGGCTACGGTGACATTCATCAAAGATAAACACCACTTTCTTGTCTTTTAGATAATTGATGTGTTCTAAATAGCGGTCTGTGCTAATTGCACGATTTAACTTTTGAATAGTGGTCACAATCAGTTTGTCATGACGTTGATCGAGTTGCTTGACCAAAGTATGCGTACTGTCTGTGCTATCCACACTCTCAGCTTTAAAAGCATTAAACTCACGTGAGGTTTGCGTATCGAGATCATTACGATCCACCACAAACAGGACTTTTTCCACATCAGGCATTTGCATGATGATTTGACTGGCTTTAAATGAAGTCAGGGTTTTACCTGAACCTGTAGTGTGCCAGATATAGCCGTTCTGATTGGAGTTTTGCACATGCTCCACAATTTTCTGTACCGCATAAATCTGATAGGGACGTAGCACCATCAAACTTTTACTGGTTTCCAACATCACCATGTATTGAGTCAGCATGTCTGTAAGATGCTGCTGATTTAAAAATGCGTCGGCAAAGTCGACAATTTCATTGATGTGTTTATTGGCGACATCCGCCCATGGAAAGGCAAACTCTATCCCAGTCGTACCGTTTGAGTAATAGCGAGTATTGGCACCATTACTAATGACAAAAAGCTGAATAAAACCAAACAGTCCTTGCCCTGCCCAATAGGCTTCACGAATATAGCGTTGCGTTTGATTAAAGGCTTCGGCGATTTCCATACCGCGTTTTTTCAATTCAATTTGAACTAAAGGCAAACCATTGACCAAGAGCGTGACATCAAAACGGCTGGTTCGACCATTAAAATCACGATGATCTACCGTGATTTGATTGGTGACTTGGTATACGTTTTTACTTGGTTCATCTGATAAAAAGAAAATGTGCTTGCTTGTACCATCATCAAATTTAACAGGAAACTGGTCACGTAAGTTTTTAGCCCGTTCAAATACCGTGCCTGTATTAAGAAAGCTAATCACCTGCTTCCATTCAGTTTCTGACAGTGGCGCAAGTCCATTGGCACGTTCAATTTGTGTTTTGAGATTAGACAGTAGTTGGCTTTCATCCTTGATGGTAACGGTTGCATAGCCCAGTCCTTGCAGTTGTGCAATCAGTTCATTTTCAAGTTGATATTCTCTTTGTACTGTCATTTCACCATCACTTTAAATCAATATTTAACAACAACTTAACCAATACAATAACTAAGCATAGTTTTAGCTATTTATCAAATTTTAGACTCTATTTAAACAAAATCTTTGCAACGCATATTTTTCATTAATCTCATTTAAAGACTTGATAAGAGGAATACCACATAGAAAACTTTTAAAGAATCAGTGCATTAATCTTAAAAACTGAGGATTATTCACCTTCATTTGCAAATTGTTTTTATATTCTTCAATTGTTCCTCGAGCACAGAAACGCTTACCTACCATGCCATCAATACGACCGAAGCGCTCTTCAAACCATTTGTAGTTATTGTCCCAAACTAAAAGCGTCAACGTTTGATTCGGATACATTCGATCAAGGTTTAAATAATGCCGATTTTCTAAATGCTTAATCTCAGCTAACTGCCCACATGCCATCACGGTCTTACCAACATGGAATGGAGCTTTAATTGCCTCAATTTTAATTTCCTGCGAAAAAGCATTTAAGCTCGCCATAGACAACAAAGAAGTAATTAATATTTTTTTTAGCATAGGGAACACCTTAAGTATTTAATAGCTTGAAATCTGATTTTCAACAGAGCGAATCACAATTTGAGGAACACCTTTATAGCTTTCGATTAAGCCAGTGATACAAATATTGCTACCCTCTGATGTCGGCATGATGTTGTTTGACCACATCACTGCACTGAATTTATGTTTTGGATAACCGACTTTTCTGATAAATATTTAAAGAAAATAAAGCCCAGAATGTAATCACGGAATTCATCGGCGCCCATGGTGCCACGCAAAGTATTGGCAATATTCCAAAGTTGTTTTTGTAATTGTTGCAGTTGTACTTGGGTCATTGTTATAGAAGTCCGATGAAATGAATAAAACATGACTAGTGTACCGAAAATTAAAGTTTTTTCAGCAAAATTGGAAATAGAAAGACAAAATTTGTCGCACTAAACACATATCAATAATATTGATATATAAGGTTTTATTTGGATTTTAAAAGATTAACAGGTTCAAGTATCATAATTTAAATTAAGTCTTATATCAAAATTACATATGCTTAGAAAAATATTTATAAGTAAAATAAATAACAAGGCGGTTTGTTAAAGTTGGTCATATTCAGCATCAATATACGCATTAATTAATGTCCAATCTTCAGTTTTTGAGATATGACGTGGAAACTGGCAATCTCCTCCCCTAGAAATAATAGGATTTTAAAAAGAATGATTTTTAATTACGAATAAGCCCTAGACAACAAAAAAAGTAATCATTGTAATTAGAAATGTTATAGCTGTACTTGCCATAAATCTCATTGTTTTTGTATTAAAGTTTACTAAGCATGTTTGTGAATAGTTTTTGTATTTCAATGTGAAGTACAGGCTAGATATGAAACAGGCTGTTAGAAAGCTTAGCATCAATGCCATGCGATAATAGTCAATGGATAGGTCTGTTCCGACTGTGAATTTCTGAAATTGGTAATAGTTGATTCCTGTCAGAAATATAAAACATAGTAACCCTAAACCTATTGCACGATATTCTGTATTTTTATCCTGATCTTTGTATAAAAACTTGGTAATTATCATACTTAAATTAAGAAAAAGTGGGATCAAAATAACTATAAAACTGACAAGTAAATTTCTAAATAACCAAGATTTAATGTCCACATCATTTCTAAATTGAAAAATATTTAAAAATGGAAAAAAGACCACTGGAAAGAAATGTACATAAGACCGTTTAAATGAATCCATATTTTTAATCATGAGTGGTCACGGTTCCTGCTATAGAGACTAATTTCACTGATTGCTAAGTGAAGCTAGGCAGAGTAAAACTTGAAGTGAGCTGTGCAAGGTTTGCTATGATTAATATTAATTGCGCATAAAATAACGTCAATATGTATATGAAAATAAGGCAACATACTCAATTATTATAGGATATGTTGCCCATAATTCTTATTTAAAATGCAGATCCTTGTTGCTGCACTTTCTGTTGAAGTTGTCGTTTTTGTTCAGCTTCTATTTCAGTGTTCATTTTTGAATAATTTATTTTATCTGTGTAATTCAAATACGTTGTAGTATCAGGCCAACCACGATATGCCGTAATACTCATACCATTTTTGAAATTCCAGGTAAAACTTGCTTCTCCAAGACTAGGATTTCCTGAGCGTTGGCTCGGTTTTCCATATTTTGATGAAACAAAATTTGCAACCTCTAGAATTTTTCTTGAGTCCATGAATACGGGAAATTTATATTCTGCATAAGCAAATTTTCCATTGGATGTATATCCAAAATTTAATTCTGTAGTACCTTCCAATACAGCATTGGAATTGTATTTATCTATCCAGTAGGTGTTGTCTTCACGAACCACTTTAACATTGGTATTTTGCAATGCTGAGCGAATTTGATCACGTGTTGCACCTTTTAGCTCTACATTAAATAGTTGTGGTGCTGCCATCACTGACATTGAAGTCACTATACAACACACAATAATACCGCTACCCCATAACTGACGCATGAATGATCTCCTATTAAAAAATGTTTGGTTATGATTACGTTATAGGACACTGGTATTATCAGGTTGACTTTCTTGATCTGATAATTTAGGTTCTTCTATTTGAATATCATCCAACACCTCTTCATGAGCTGTATCTAGATTCTTTGATTGTGTAGAGGGTTGCATTGACTCAGTCCAACTCTTATCAAATTCTGCATGCTTTCGATTAAATTCAGCATTAAAATCAGCTCTTTGTTGTTCAAACTCAGCCTTGAAATCAGCACGTTTTTTTTCAAATTCAGCTTGTCGATCTTGCTGTTCTTCTAGAAATTGTAAAAATTTCTGATAAATTGGAGTTGACTGTAAAATTTCGGGGTGTAAATCTATCAGCTCACGGGTTTCGTCATAAAGCTGTCTGGTCTGTAAATATTCCTCTTTAGAAATTTCGGTCCACGTTTCAGCTAATATATTCCTTTGATTGGTGATGTCATTATTCATAAACTCTTGAATGGATTTATAGAAATGCTCTTCACCATCGCCACTACGGCTTTCATAGCGATACGCAAAACCATAGTTATTATAAGTATTACTACTTTCAAATGAATTCACGCTAGTTTGTTGAGCCATGAATTTTGCATTTGGGTCATTACTGATATTCACATTTGATTTAGAGTTAGACGATGACTTTTCAACTGCGCTATTCATCTGGTCATTTTTACTACAACCACTTCCCAACAAAAGGGTTAAAAAGACAATATATAAAAATTTAGATTTAATCATTCCAGATTTTCCATTTATTATTTTTTATTCACATTGCTTGAAGTTGGGTAGGCTTTAAAACCCATTTTTTTTCGACTTTCATTCAACCCCTGAATGTCTGATTGATCTATGGCATTTAATGCCTCATTAACTGCACCCATTAATAGTTCTCTTTCAATAGCGGTTGTTCGTTCTTGACTTGACCACATTGAACGCTTATAGCTATTTGAAAGTATAGGAAAATTTTTATCTATAACTTGAGCAATTATAACAGCCGTAGTTTGTTGTTTATCTATAGCTGAACTATAGCGTAAGTCGACTTTTGCATTCGAATTTTTTAAGCGATTGCAAACCTCATCATAATTTTCAAATTCAAAATTATTTTTTTTAATAATTTCATCTAATTTGACATCAGTAGTGTAAGAGATTGAACAATTAGAAGCAGCAGAGGCATTCGCTGCAAGAATACTCAGTAAACTAAGCAATAATAATTTTTTCATCAGATTTCTACTTTTATTTATAAGATTAACGAATAGTACGAATTAAAGAGTCTTCTAGATAGCGGTTTGAAAAATTATTTTCAAACCAACGTAGAGCATCTTGAGCAAAATAAATATTAGTGTATATGCGACTATCAACACCTATGGCTGAGATTGTTTGCCATGAGCGTGTCATAATGGCTACAGGACTGCCATTTTTATCAAATTCAACAAAGGCAGGATCAACATCATAACGATTTTGAGCACCATTAAATTCTGTAATCGATTGTACTAATCCATTATTCAAATCTCTATTAATATTTTTTTTATACATACGAACTTGATGCCCTTGAGCCAATGCTTGCTCAATAAACATTTTTGAAACTAAATCTTTTTCTGAAATATAAATACCATTGTTAATTTTTCGATTCGCTTCATTAAAATTTGCTTCATGATTAATATATTTTTCTAAATGAATTGAACCCATTGTACGTTTTTCTAATTTAAATTTATCATTGATCAATGATGGGTTTAGAACAATTACATTATTATTAGAGTTATTTGAAAGGACTAAAAATTTGTTTCGTATTTCTTTATTTGACATTTCATCCCATACGCGTTGAGTACCTTTACTTACCCAGCCATCATAGGCGTTTACTCCTTTCGATATAGCACCTACCGTACTGTCTGCTGCTGTTTGGATATGTTGACACCCTGTTACATTAATTAAGGCGAAAGAAATCGCTAAAAATAAAAAATTCTTATCCATTTTACCCTCTAAGTGTTGGATCAATATTATAAAGTATAGCTATGCCGATCATAATACTAAGCAATTCTTAGTAATTTATCAATTTAAAACTAAGAAAATCTTAGTTTTAAATTGATTATTAAACATATGGAACGCAAAAAATCCAATGTATTTTCAATGCGTCTAAAGGTTGCTCGCAAAGCGAAGAAGCTTTCTCAAGAACGATTGGGAATACTTGCTGGCATTGATGAAGCTTCGGCTAGTGCTCGAATGAATCAATATGAAACAGGAAAATATGCGCCTGATCTTCTGATGGCTACAAAAATAGCTGAAGTTTTAGAAGTGCCTGTAGCTTACTTCTTTATTGAAGATAATTTAATGGCAGAACTTGTTACAAAACTCCATTTTTTAACTGAATTACAGCAGAAAGAAGTATTAGATTTTATTAATCAAACATCCTTAGATATCAGAAAAAAAAATATATAATATTTAAAATATAAGCATATTTGATATTTTTTCATAAACCCTATATTTCAATGTATTCACTGATTAACTGCCAATTTTCCTTTGTTGAAATCTCTCGTGGAAGTTCAACTTCAAAGGATTCATAAAAATATCTACGCATACAATACTCAGTATAAGAATCCGCATAGGTTTCATACCGCGCGATGATTGTTAAGTCCATCATCGGCATTTGTGCCTGATCCCATCGTTGTCTTTTCCGACTGAAAAAGAATAGTTTCCCGAAGGTATATAAACGTCCCGCCTGCTGTCGATTGCCTCTGAATACAGCATAAACTTTAAAATAATTCTGCCATGCAAGAAGATCATTGAGCGCTTTGGTCTGATCTTTCTGTGAAATCACTCGATTGAGAATTTGGGTTAATTCTTTTTTTTGTTTCTCTACTTCAGTTTTCTTAAATCGCCACGTCCATGAGAAATTCTTATTACTTTTACGGTAAAACTTAGTTTGATGTTCAGCATACTTTTTATGGCTTAACCGTACTAATTCAGCCTCATATTTACCAAAATCTAAGCATAGATAAGGTTTATTCAATATGAAATTAAACTGTTCATTGTCTTTATAGTAATGACGGATAAAAGTTAATTCTTGCGCGACTGTAATTTTGTCCCAGATGACAGGTTCAAGTTCAGCAATTTTATCTTTTGATGTATATGCTGAACTCGTTGTTGAAGTCACTTTGCCTATGGTTTCTTTGCTGTGACGATGGCTATTAGGGGTTTTGATCAACAAGATAAATAACCACTCATCTTTATAAAGAATGTCTTGAACAATGAGATCAGCAACAGGTAATCCTTGTTTTAGTCGATATGTTCTTTGCCGACTGGTTAAATTTAATAAGTATCTTTCGGTTAATTTATGAATAATCTTTTCAATATCAATTTTACCTAACTCAGTTTGCACTATAAATTTGCAGTAAAAATATGATCCTCTTGTGACCTTATCTTGAATTTTTTGTGCGGTGTATTTTGTGTGGGGGCTGTAATCAATCATTTTATGTCATCCAACTATGCACTTTTCATGTCAATCAACAATCCACTTCAATCCAAATTTCTTCATCCATTTTTGAATTGTTCATCAACAATAATTTTCTCTACATTTCCCATTTTGCTGAGCGCGTCAGCCATCAGCATTAATCAAATTGCGCTAGCACTGTCACCTCACGTTGTAAGGTGACAATAAAGTAGTTCCTAGTGCGCATTACGAACCTTGATCAGCAAATCTTATACTTGTTTAAATATTATATCAATATTATTGATATAATAAATTGACTCTGATAATATGACTGCATATCAATCGAATTGTGGATTGACCATCCATTCCAACTTTCTTTTTTGAAGTTGTTTGAATGGCTGACCACCATTCAAAAACTTTGATACATATTGCCCTGAGTATAAGACTAACCATCTTCATACTGCCGATGTAGCGGACTGCTGGGGAAACCTCGCTCGGTACGTTGCAACGGGGGCTAGAGGATTGCAATATCCTTTTTCTATCCGTTCATTCACTTTTTAAGAGTTCCAAGCAAATAAAAAGTGGTTGGGCGACAAGGAAACGGGAGCCTATAAGCGATTTATCGTGAAATGGTCATTTGGTTAGTAATAGCCAAGTTAGGTGTGAAATTATGAAAATAGTGGAACATTGAAACCCTGTTCAAAGTGATACAGTCAGGAGCAGCATAGGATGTGCGATAGTCTCCGTTAATAGCTGAATGTGTATGCTTGATCGAACAAGTTTTTTTACTTGGAAAAGTATGCTCATTTCCAATCACGATGGCTGCTGAGAGTGCCGTAAGGTACTAGGGCTTTGAGGCTAACGCTGGAAAAGCTGGCACCATTTTGCGCAAGCTGAATGGGTCGCTGGATAGCTTAAACGTGTAACGGCATTAATCGATAGATGCTGATTGGAGTGTAAGAGTTTTACCCTTTACAAAGTTATGTATACATCATATCCCGATATTTTTTAAGGAACTACGGTCGGGGGAAACAGGAAGCATGTATACAGGCGAGAGGATAAACGGTCTGCACATTAAGACACTTTGAAATAACTTGGGAAGCACTGGATAAAAAGACTTAAATTGGTTAAAAGTCTGCTGTATTTTTTCAGTGTGGGAGCGATGGTGAGTAGCGCATATAAAGCAAGTATTTACTTGCGGAAATTGTGATACCAATCTTCATAGCAAGATTTGTATTAAATGAGATAGCTAGCTTAAAGCGAATCCTAAAACATTCCGATTTTTTCAGTCGGGATGCTCATTGCGAAAACTTGAGTCGGCACATGCGTGAGCATGTTGGACAATATGTAGAAAAGAAAGGTTAATGGAACACTGGTCGTGTTTCTCAGTCGGGGATTGGTCTCCTTGACTAGGCCGAGATTGATATAGTCTAAGTATTCTGAAGTTTGGTCACTGATGAAAATAAACTTATACGGGTTTGCCTGAGACTTAAATCAGGGTAATGCTACACCAGCATGAAAAAATCGTGGCTTGTTCTTCCAGATTAGACAAGCATAAAACTATTGCCTAGCAGTAGAAATATGAAATGGAATATGGCCTAAGTCGGCATGAAAAAATTGAACCGCCAGTACAGGCGTAATCATCTGCTCAACAAAGAGCGTTAACAAATGCATTAGGCTCGATCCCTTAGGGACGAGCCTTGTCTTATTAAAAAATTATGCTACGGCTTTAATGTTATCAGTAACATTACTGAGATAGTCGGCCCACCATTGCATAATTTCAATTCGTTCTTCTAAATGTGTAGCTTTGTCATAAACAGCTTTTACACCCTGTTTTTTATGCGCTAAACAAGCTTCAATAACCTGTTCTTTATCACTGAATTGATTATTTAAGGCAGTACTTGCAATATGTCTAAATCCATGTGGACTTTGACGGCCTCGATAGCCTAGATTTTTCAAAGCATTATTTAAAGTTGCTTCACTCATTGGCTGTATAAGGCTATCTCTGCTAGGAAATAAAAAATCCGATACTGTCCTAATTTCTTTTAATTTAAATAACAGTTCTATTGCCTGTTTTGGTAAAGGTACAACATGGGTAATACCACATTTCATTGTTTCGGCAGGCTTTATCCAGATTTTTTTCTCAAAGTCAAAATCTTGCCATTTTGCATAGCGCAACTCTTGTGGTCGTGGGAAAAGAATAACGAGTAACTGCAAGGCAATCGCGGTATGGGCATTTTTATAGCCTCGAATAGATTGAACCAAATCTGGTAATTCCTGAAGGCTGACATGCTTCATATTCCCTTTGCTACCTTTATCAAGATACTTCAAAATGCCATCTAAAGGGTTAGACTCTATTTGTCCATGAAACTTTGCAAGATCATAGGCATTGCGACAATGTGAAACTAATTTCTCTACACGATTGTAAATACTTTCACTTCTAAGCATATCTTGAAAAAATGTCAGCCATTGTTGAGGTGAAATTTTGGTGAAATCCAATTCACCAAAAACAGATAAGATACGTTTTTCAATCGATTGAGTTTCTTTCTTTATTGTTATTGCAGCCCAAGTTGTTTTCTTAGTATCAAGCCAATCATACATTAAGCTTTTTAAATTAAGTTGTTGTGCCTCTATTCTTTGCGATTCAATTTCTTTTTTTGTTAATACTTTTTCATTTTGCTGTAACTTAAGAAAAATAGTTGAAGCTTCAAGTTTAGCTGCTACAAGCGATAATTGGGGATAACTTCCAATACTGTGCCATTTCCACTTCCCCGCCTCATCCTTAAAGCGGACTTGCCAAGTTTTTTTCCCTTTTGGTGATACACGAAAATAAAGCCCAGCATCACATGAAATACGATATTCCTTATCCTCAGGTTCAAGATTAAGAAGATGGGTATCTTTGATTTGTTTGATGTTATCTAAAGCCGCTCTTTTCATAGCAAAATCTCTTGTATCCGAATAATGCAGAAAGAGTAGCGGATACAAGATTGGATACACAAGAGGGCCAAATAAAGCTGTGCATAGCCAAACATAGTTGCGCAAAAAGCAGAAATAAAAAACCCATGAATCATTATAATTCATGGGTTTATATATGAAATCATTGCAAAGTTGTGCATATCATTACAAAAATTTGGTGGGCCCAGACAGACTTGAACTGTCGACCAACGGATTATGAGTCCGCTGCTCTAACCGACTGAGCTATAGGCCCTAAAATTGAATTTGTTATAATTCAACAAGTTCAAGCGCAAAGAATACTAGCGAAGATTTTTTAAAAAAACAAGCTATTTTCAGAAATTGTAGTATATATAATCATCAGACAAATTTGATTATTATTGAAATAAAAAAATACACCTTCACTTTCCGAAAATTTGCCCGATGCAATTTTAAACGCTTCTCTTTACTCACTTCCAAAAACAACTCAAACATTGACCAGATGAATATCACCTACGGCAACGCAATAAGATAGAAACATTATTTAGCTTATTGAAAGATCAATAGGTAATCCTCCCATAAATAACCGAAGTTAAAAGTAGAGGTTAAGCAGCCATTAGAGGTGGCTTTCCTTTGTTAGCTCGATGTGGTCTTTCATGGTTGTAATGCCACAACCAGTTTGTTGCATAATCTTGTACTTCATCCAAAGTATCAAATAAATGCTTGCTCAGCCAACTATAACGTATGGTCCGATTATAGCGTTCAATATACGCATTCTGCTGTGGCTTACCCGGTTGAATATATTCAATACGAATACCGTGCTCAGTAGCCCAGCGCACAAATTCGTGACTGATAAATTCGGGACCATTATCGCATCGGATCACTAACGGTTTTTCTCTCCACTCCAGCAATTGATTCAACGTACGAATAACCCTGATTGTGGGCAATGAGAACCCTGCTTCAATGGCTAGGCCTTCGCGGCGGTAATCATCAATCACATTCAATAATCGAAACTTGCGACCATCGGAAAGCTGATCATGCATAAAATCTAATGACCAAACCTGATTTTCTCGGATTGGTTCTTTCAATGGTTCAGGCGCATGCCGTTTTAGTCTTCTTCTCGGTTTAATACGCAGATTCAGTGCCAACTCACAGTAAATGCGGTAAACCCGCTTGTGATTCCAGCAGCAACTCTCAACATGCCGTAAATACGAGAAGCACAAACCAAAGCCCCAATCGGAATTTTCCTCAGTGAGTTCAATGAGCTGTTCAGCAATGAGTGCATTGTCATCGCTGAGTTTGGCTTGATAGCGGTAGCAGGTTTCACTAATGCCAAATGCTTTACAAGCCAAACGAATACTAATGGCATGCTGGGCAACTGCCTGTTGTGCCATCTTACGCCGGCAAGATGGCTTTACCCTTGCGCAGCAGTGCTGCTCATTGCCATCGCTTCCTGGATGATTTCGGCCTTTAATCGCTCTTCCGCATACATCTTTTTAAGTCTGGTATTTTCGGCTTCTAGCTCTTTCAGTCGAGCCATTAATGATGTATCCATACCACCATATTTGGCACGCCATTTATAAAAGGTAGCATTACTCATGCCGTGTTCACGGCAAAGGGTCGCTACAGGTGTGCCAGATTCTGCCTGTTTCAAGATGGACATGATCTGACTGTCAGTAAATTTAGATGTTTTCATGCAGAATCTCCTGCTCGTATCTTAAGAGAAAATTCTACTTTTAGATCCTATTATTTTTAGGGGGGATTACCAATACAATTTAGTAACGAGTAAAGCACGTAGTATTCATGGATTTCTTAGTGGAATATATGCTTCGTTATGTGCATATCAATTAACACATCGGAATAAGCCAATAATTCAAATTATGGAATCATCGGCCTAAGCAGGATTCCGATTAATTAAAAAAGAGCTTTTTTAAAGGGCCGCTTAAACCTATTTTGGAAAAAATCGGCGGCATTCCAGTCGACCGTAAATCTAGCAAAGATATAGTTTCGCAAATGGTTGAACTTTTTGATCAAAATGAACATTTCAATTTGGTCATCGCACCCGAAGCAACTCGCGCAAAAACAGGTGAAGCCCGCAAGCCAATTCGTACAGGTTTTTGGCATATTGCCAAAGCAGCCAATGAGCCTATCGTTTTAATGTATGCCAACTCACAAACCAAACAAGGTGGGATTTTTGGCAAAATCTATCCGACAGATTTAGATCACGATATGGCACTTATCCAACAATTATATAAAGAACAAGTGGGCTTAGACATTATTATCCCTGAGCAAAAAACATCGCCAAGCAATGGTTAAAAACCTAAAACTCTGCCCTTTATCTAAAAAAAGGGCTTATGTTAGAATGGGCGCAATTTTGATAGGCATACTGCCAATCTGTAAGGAGCAAAGTTCGCATGGCGGGTCATTCCAAGTGGGCCAACATTAAGCATCGTAAAGCCAAACAAGATGCTAGTCGTGGTAAGTTGTTTACCAAATTTATTCGTGAATTAACAACTGCTGCAAAGCTCGGCGGTCCAGATGCGGCAAGTAACCCTCGTTTACGTGCTGTTGTGGAAAAAGCACTTTCAGTTAACATGACACGTGACGTCATTAACCGTGCCATCCAGCGTGGTGCAGGCGGTGAAGATAACGACGATCTTAAAGAAGTAACCTATGAAGGTTATGGTGTAGGTGGTGTTGCTGTTATTGTAGAAACCATGACAGACAACTTAAACCGTACCGTGCCAGATGTACGTCACTGTTTCTCTAAGACTGACGGTAACTTAGGCACCAATGGTTCTGTTGCGTTTCTATTCACAAAACGTGGTGAAATTTCATTTGAAGATTCCTCTTTAGAAGATCAAGTCATGGAGGTTGCTTTAGAGGCTGGCGCAGAAGATATCGAAGTATCTGAAGATGGCATTTTGGTTATTACCACGCCAGAAGCTTTTGGTACAGTTCAAGATGCGCTAACAGCAGCAGGTTTGAAATCTGACAATGCTGAAGTGGTCATGAGTCCATCGACCAAAGCAGAAATTACAGACATCGACCAAGCCAAAAAAATCATGAAAATGATTGATATGCTTGAAGATTTAGACGATGTTCAAAACGTGTACACCAACGTTGAATTCTCCGATGAGGTTTTAGCACAATTAGACGCATAATCTGTCTAACTGTACTTCCTAAAAACGCACGTTATCGTGCGTTTTTTAATAGATCACACAAAACAATTCTAATAAATTAAACTTTATTTAATAAACCATGACAGTTTAAAACATCATATTCTTTAATCACAAAGCTAGAATGCAAACCTGCCACATGCTCAATTTTACCAATCCTTTTTAGTAAAATTTCACTGTAATTTTCCATATCTCGTGCCACAACCTCTACAATAAAATCTGCAGCCTGTCCTGTCACCAAAAATGCGCGTATCACTTCAGGAATACTTTCTAATTCTTCCAAAAATTTGGCAAAAATATCAGTATCGTGTTTGCTCAAAGATACCTGCAACAACACATGTAAACTAAAACCCAGTTTTTGATAATTAATTTCACGCTTTAAACCTGAAATAATTTTATGATCGATCAGACTTTTAATACGTCGATGCACTGAACTTACCGACAGATTAACCCGCTCGGAAAGCTCATTTAAATTGACATCTTCATAGCTTAAAATTTCTAAAATATGCTTATCGTAACGATCCAATTCCATTTTAAGCACTCAATTTAATCAGATAAAAATTAAACACATACCACCATTATACTTGAATTGTTTTGCAGACTAAGCGTTTTTTATGAAAATTCTTTCCATTAGTAAAGCAAAATCTTTATGTTTTAGAAATAACCGCTGATCGCTAGAGCAACTACATTGACAAAGGGGATTTCATTGAACTTATTGTTTTAAAAAATTTAAATTTTCAACAATCCAATAAATAACGGCTTCGTTCATAAATTGTCACAATCCTAGCCGTCTATTTTTTTCAAGTTTAAGAAATGTATTAAAAACAGATGTGCTCAACAATAAGTACAATGCGCTGCCAAACTCAGTACAGAATTTTAATTAGAATCACTAAAATTCTTTGTTCTAATTCTTGGCTCTAGGGTTTTAGCCATCAGCATACAAAAATAGGCACAGATTGCGCGTAGGTTTATTTAAGGCAATAACATTCAAATACCGCGCCAATCTACACGTGCGTTACGCTCAGTTTGATAAATACGAGAAACATATTGCCCTAAAGGCAAATCCAGCAAATACTTTTTATAATCTTTAAATTCTACAGAAATGACTTCATCGTGTTCTTTTTCCCACGGCGTACCTGAAATTTCTAAAATAGGTGCAAGCATCGAACACACTGAAATATCGGCTAACCCTAAACGCTCACCTACAAAATAACGTCCATAATTATCAATTAAATGTTGATTTAAAATGACAATTAATTCATCCATTCGCTGTTTAGATTCTGCGACTTTATCTTGATCAAGCTGATAACCCTTAGATACCAAAGCTTTAATAATTGGCTTGGAATATTTAGAAAATTGACGCAAATAGCCTTTTTCACCAATTAAAATTTCCAGAGGTTCTTCACTTTCAGATAGTGCATGCGCCAAACCCCAACGACGCACATGCTGCCCCAATTCATCAGCCAAAGTATTTATGGCTAAGGCATGTTTATATTGCTCAGCATCACTGCGTAACAAGGCATGTTCGGGATAAATATCGTCCAAATATAACGCAATTTGAGTCGAATCTGCTATCCAGCGCTCTTGATCACGTAAAATAGGTAATTTATTTTGCCCTGTTTTTAATTGGGCAAAAGCGCGATGCACACCTGGAATTAAGTTTTGCGCTTCATAATATAACTCTTTATGATCCAATAACCAGCGAGCTTTCTCACAAAAATGAGACAAAGGAAACTGGTATAAGATGCGCATAAAATCTCCATATTTAAATTTTGATATCCAAAGCAGTATCAATACTGTGTTGTCATACTTTAGTCATAGCTTCTTATAATTACAATGTACTTTTTATTCAAAATACAGGCGAGACAGTCAACACTACAAAATCAATTCCTGCTAGAAATTCAACAAACAACGCCAAGCAAACTGGATTGGAGAAACATCTGTTCGATGACCTGACTTTATCGGCCCTTTCATGTAAAATCGTGCCTAATTTTTAAATAACACGTTGTGAGTTATTCATGGGTTTTAATTGTGGAATTGTGGGCCTGCCAAACGTTGGTAAATCTACGCTTTTTAATGCTTTAACCAAAGCTGCAATTGCAGCGGAAAACTTCCCGTTCTGTACCATTGAGCCAAATACAGGCATTGTACCTGTGCCAGATTCACGTTTGGACAAATTGGCGGAAATCGTAAATCCGCAACGTGTATTACCCACCACTATGGAATTTGTGGATATTGCAGGTTTGGTTGCAGGTGCATCTAAAGGTGAAGGTTTAGGTAACCAATTCCTTGCCAACATTCGTGAAACCGATGCAATTGCGCATGTGGTTCGTTGCTTTGAAGATGAAAACGTGATTCACGTAAATGGTAAAATTGACCCATTAGATGACATTGCAACCATCAATACCGAACTTGCTTTGGCCGATTTAGAAACGGTAAGCAAAGCCATTACACGCTTAGCAAAATCTGCCAAAGGTGGCGATAAAGAAGCTGTAGCGACCAAAGCCGTTTTAGAAAAAATCCAACCTTTACTGGATGATGGCAAGCCTGCACGTGCAGCCAATTTAGATGACGATGAACGCAAATTAGTTCGTGGTTTTGGTTTATTAACCTTAAAACCAACCATGTATATTGCCAACGTGGCAGAAGATGGCTTTGAAAACAATCCGCACTTAGATGCAGTTAAAAAACTTGCTGCAGAAGAAAATGCGATTGTTGTGCCTTTATGCAACCAAATTGAAGCCGAAATTTCATTGCTTGAAGATGAAGACCGTGCAGAATTCCTAGAAGCTCTTGGAATGGAAGAACCGGGTCTGAACGTGGTGATTCGTGCAGGTTATGCACTTTTAGGTTTGCAAACTTACTTTACTGCAGGCGTACAAGAAGTCCGCGCGTGGACAGTGAAAGTAGGTGCAACTGCACCACAAGCGGCAGGTGTAATTCACACTGACTTTGAAAAAGGCTTTATCCGCGCAGAATGTATTGCTTATGAGGATTTCGTACAATACAACGGTGAAGCAGGTGCAAAAGAAGCAGGTAAATGGCGCTTGGAAGGTAAAACTTATATCGTTCAAGACGGTGACGTTTTACACTTCCGCTTTAATGTCTAACTTGTTTTAATGCTTAATTTTAGAACAATCCTTGCAGCAAAGCATTGATTCAACAAAAAAACCTCGATGTAAGCATCGAGGTTTTTTATGGAAGATTCTGCATCACATCAATACAAAGTAACCTCAATTCAACTAAGACTGCACCACATTACCCTTTTGTTTCGGGTCGGTATTACCCAACTCAGGGTGCGCCAAAGCATCAGCACATTGTTTTTTATCACGTTCATAATCAGCTTGTTTTTGTGCAAGGCTACTTGAACTGTCAATCGTCGCACGCGCCCAAATTTCCAAGCTAGTCAGGGCTTTACGACACAGCGCATATTTCCCTTCAGTTACAGAGTCGGTCATTTTGACATTAATACGCCAGTCGGTACTTAATTTACGGGCAGGTTTGCGGACTTTATCTTCAATTAAATTACGCTGTTTACGATACACGTACGGCTCAACTTCATTCATCAATTGCCACGCGGCTTGCGCATATACAGTTGCATCATTCGTGAGTTTTGGCGCAGGCTTAATTTCTACTGTTTTTTTCGGGTTGTTGTCATTGCTACACGCTTGCAATAAGAGGCTACTGCATAACATTGAAGCAAGCAGGATTACAGGTGTTTTCAATTTCAACATATCGGTTCGCCCATACAAACAATTCGGCATCATGCTAATGATTTCAAGTATAATACACAATCTTCATTTGACCCATCGTTCAACTTTCTCCCACAAGGTGTGTCGTGTCCGTACACAATATTCAAAATGCGCCCGCAGCAAGTTTTTGGCAAGGTGCAAAAGATAGTCAGGCGATTATTTTCACCTATCTACCTGTTTCTTTTGCTTTTGGTGTTTCTGCTACTCAATTCGGCTTTAGCGCATGGGAAGCCTTATTTTTATCTTGCTCGATGTATGCAGGTGCAAGTCAATTTTTAGTCGTTGCATTATTAGGCAGTGGAACCTCAATTTGGATGACCGCCTTAACGGTAATCGCCTTGGATATTCGACATTTACTTTACGGCCCTGCCTTAAAAAACCTGATTCAAGATCGTTTAAATCTCAAAAAAACCGCAATTTGGTCATGGGGTCTGACTGATGAAGTCTTTGCCTCAGGCATGATTAAACTGTCACAACGCCGTCAGGAATGGTCTGAATCATGGATGCTTGGACTGAGTTTATTTAGTTGGTTGTCTTGGGCATTAGGCTCCTTGTTAGGTGGATTATTTGCTGACCAAGTCACTAAAATGCCACAGTTTTTGCAAGCGGCACTCGACTTTTTATTACCCGCGTTATTCCTTAGCTTCTTATTGGCAGCTTTTGAAAAGAAACACACCTTTGTTGTGGGAATCACCATTTTAGTGTCTGCCGTGGCTTGTTATTTCATTGACTTATCTGCTGCAATTTTTATTGGGATTTCTTCAGGTATTTTGGCGGGATTATTTAAACACTATGTATTAAAACAGCCCGACCCTGAACATACAGGAGCAAAATCATGAGTTTGGAAATTATTTTGGTCGGGATTGTAGTTGGTATCGCAAATTTCGCCTCACGTTTTGGGCCATTTTTTGTGATTCAAAAGTTTCAACAAGGCTCACGGCAACGTGGTGCGTTATGGCTCAAAATCGCTTTGAGCAGTATTGGCATTGCCGCAATTAGCTCTATGCTCGTAGTTGCAACCTTGCCACCTTTGCTTGAAACACCCAATAAAAGTTTTGCGATGTTAATTGGCTTTTTAGTACTCACAAGTTTGTATTTTAAGTTTAAGAAAATCGTACCTGCCACACTTACCGCAGCCATCACCTATGGTTTAATTTATACCTATGTGCCATTTTCATTCTAATGTTGCTGAAATTTAGAGCTTGAATCGCCCAAGTGATCTGTTTCAAGATTCAGCCCTAACTACTTTAAAGCACTGAATGCAAAACAACGAGATGACAAAATCATGATTTTATTGCAAATAGGGCTTAACTCACGGAACAGTTCTGCTATGCTAAAAGCCCACTTTAGCAAGGACGATTCACATGAGCGTGACCATTGGTACTCCCCTTCAATCTTCTGCTTTTAAAGTTTTGCTATTGGGTTCAGGGGAACTCGGTAAAGAGGTGGTAATTTCACTGCAACGCTTAGGCGTAGAAGTACATGCTGCCGATCGCTACGACCATGCACCAGCCATGCAAGTCGCACATTATGCTTATACTTTAAACATGGCAGATGCCACAGAATTAAAACAACTGATTGCAAAAGTTCAACCCAATTTAATTGTGCCTGAAATTGAAGCCATTGCGACATCCGTTTTACTTGAAATTGAAGCGCAGAATATTGCAACCGTCATTCCATCTGCCAAAGCAGTAAATTTGACCATGAACCGTGAAGGTATTCGTCGTTTAGCTGCCGAAGAATTAGGTTTACCAACATCAGCTTATCGCTTTGCCAATTCACTCGAATCTTTCCGTGCTGCGTGTGATGACATTGGTTATCCCAACTTTGTGAAACCGGTAATGTCATCTTCAGGCAAGGGGCAATCACGTGTGACATGTTTTGATGAAGTTGATACCGCTTGGGAATATGCCCAAACAGGCGGACGCGTCAATCAAGGCACAGTAATTGTGGAATCACAAATTGACTTCGATTTTGAAATTACCTTATTAACCGTACGTTCTAAAAACCCAGAAACTGGTGCGATCGAAACTTCATATTGCGAGCCAATTGGTCACCGTCAAGATGCAGGCGACTATGTAGAAAGCTGGCAACCTCAAGCTATGAGTGATGCTGCCTTGACTGAAGCCAAAAGAATTGCACACAAAGTGACTACTGCATTAGGTGGTTGCGGTATTTTTGGTGTAGAACTATTTGTGAAAGGCGATAAAGTCTGGTTCAGTGAAGTATCTCCACGTCCACACGACACAGGTTTGGTGACATTGGCATCACAATTCCAAAGTGAATTTGAATTACATGCCCGCGCAATTTTAGGCTTACCTGTCAATACCACACGCCATAGCGTTGCAGCCAGTGCGGTGATTTATGCAGGTGTTGATGCAACAAATCTTTCATTTTCTGGCTTGAATCTTGCATTAGCACATCCCGATACAGATTTACGTTTATTTGGCAAGCCTCAAGGTTTTGAACGTCGTCGTATGGGTGTTGCGACTGCGCGTGCAGAAACCACAGAGAAAGCGCGTGAGCTAGCTCAGCATACTGCGGAGAATGTTCGCGTACATTTAAACGAAAATCAAAATTAAGCTCGTCATTGCATAACGGAATTGTCCATGATCATTACATTACCCTTGCTGAATTATGTAAAAAGCAACCATGACATTCAGGCCATTAACCAATGGCGCACCGATGTCGAAAATCAGCTACAACAATGTTTTGAAAATGGACAATCCATTCGTGAAGTGATTTTGGCGCGTTCTAACCTGATTGATGAAGCGCTCACTTTCTTATGGCAATATGCCGAATTAGACAAAACCGATTTAAGCCTATTTGCGGTGGGTGGCTATGGACGCAAAGAAATGCTGCCCTATTCCGATGTCGATATTATGGTGTTGTCGGAAGATGTAATTACAGCAGAACAAGAACAACTTATTTCGACTTTTATTTCGTCTTTATGGGATGTTGGCAATTTCAAACCTGCCATCAGCGTACGGACTATTCAAGACTGTGTGATTCAGGCAACCAGTGATTTGACTGTTGCAACCGCCTTGATTGAAGCACGTTTAATTACGGGAAATCAACAACTTACCAAATGGCCGCGTCGTATTGTTTCGCAAACTTGGACAGATAAAACATTCTTTGATGCCAAAATGGAGGAACAAAGCAAACGTTACGCGCAGCACAATGACACCGAAAGTAATTTAGAACCCGATATTAAAAATGCTCCCGGCGGTATTCGTGACATCAATCAGATTGGCTGGATTGCCAAACGCCATTTTCGGGTCAATCGTATTTACGACTTGGTGCATTTAGGTTTTATTTCAGAGTTTGAATTAGGTGTACTCGAAGAAGCTGAAAGCTTTTTATGGGAAATACGTCATCATCTCCACCGTTTGACCAAACGTGATGAAAACCGTTTATTGTTTGATTATCAAAGAGATATTGCAGCAACTTTTGGCTATGTTCGAGAGGAAGGTAAACCACAAAACTACCCAATTGAACAATTTATGAAACGTTATTATCGCTCTGCACAGCAAGTTTCCACTTTAAATGAAATGTTGCTGGCCTATTTTAATGAGTCGGTCATTACCCCGCGTTTACCTAATTATGAACGCAACATTGAAGAAATTAATGAAAATTTTAAACTGGTTGATGGCAAACTTGCCGTGCAGCACCACAAAATTTTCTCAGAAAAACCAAGTGCGATTTTAGAAATTTTCTATTTATTGGCCAATCGCCCTGAAATTGAAGGAATTCGCGCACGAACGCTACGTCTACTGACACTTGCAGCCAAGCGAATTGACCAAAGTTTCCGTGATGATCCAACGCATCAAGCGCTATTTATGGCAATTTTGCGCTCGCCGCACCGTTTGTATAATACCTTGGTGACTATGAAACGCTTAGGCGTTTTGGGCAATTACATCCCTGCTTTTGGACAAATTACAGGCTTAATGCAATATGACTTATTCCATATTTATACAGTCGATGCCCACACTCTACTATTGCTGCGCAATTTAAGCCGCTTCAAAGAACCTGAATTTGCGAAAGATTTTCCTGTGGTCAGCTCGGTATTTCAACGTCTCGCCCGTCGTGACATTATTTATTTGGCTGCGATTTTTCATGATATTGCCAAAGGTCGTCGTGGTGATCATAGTGAGCTTGGTGCTGTAGATGCCATCGAGTTTTGCCGTAAACATGGATTTACCGAGCGTGAATGTAATCTTGTGGCTTGGTTAGTCAAAAATCACTTATTGATGTCAGTTACAGCACAGAAGAAAGACATTTCCGACCCCGATGTAGTCAAAGAATTTGCCGAAAAAATGGGAGATATGGAGCATTTAGATTATCTCTATACCTTAACCGTTGCCGATATTAACGCGACTAATCCAACGCTTTGGAACTCATGGCGCGCATCCTTAATGCGCCAACTTTACACACAAGCGCGTGATGTCATTCGTTCAGGGCTTGGGCGTCCAGTCGATTATCAAATGCTGATTGAAGACACCAAATTTGCGGCTAGTGAATTACTGGTCAATGATTTTGAACTGAGTGCTGTTGAAAAAGTCTGGCAAGAACTGGGCGATGAATACTTTATTAAAGAATCTGCCGATGAAATTGCATGGCATACCCGCGCGATTTTGGAGCATGGTGATAATCCTGCACCATTAGTGCTCATGCGCGCGCACCGAAAATCAGCGCAAGATGCGGTACAAATCTTTATTTACACTCAAGACCAACCCAACTTATTTGCCACGACTGTCGCCATTTTAGACCGCATGAACCTTGATGTTCAGGATGCACGAATTATTACTGCGACCAAAGCCTTTAGTTTGGATACTTATGTGGTCTTAGACCGTTTTGGCACACTCTTAACAGACCCTGAACGTGAAGAAATGGTGATTGAGGCTTTGGTCAATGCCTTGAGCCAGTCAGATAAATATCCAGGTCTAATGCAACGTCGTATTCCGCGTCAATTACGTCATTTTGACATTGAAAACACAGTAGAAGTGACGTTCAATGCAGCACTGAATCAAAATATGGTTGAAATAGCCACACTAGATCATCCAGGTTTACTCGCCAAAATTGGTGGCTTGTTTATGATGCAAGGCTTAGATATTCACTCCGCCAAAATTGCCACCTTGGGCGAACGTGCCGAAGATATTTTCTTTGTCACCAAAAAAGATGGCAAACCAATGACAAAGTCTGAAGCAGATACCTTTGCAATCCAGCTCAAAGCTGCTTTAGATGAGGCCTCTAATCAGGTCTGTGGTCAACATTAACTTCAATTTACGGAACATCCATGAACTCAAGTTTGTCCTTATTACATCCTTACCCTTTTGAAAAGCTAAACAAACTATTTCAGGACGTACAACCTGCAAATTTTCCGTTAATTCCACTATCTATTGGCGAACCTAAACATCCTGCACCTGAATTTGTCAAACAAGCTATTATTGATAATTTTCAGCATTTATCGACGTATCCGAACAGCAAAGGTCTGCCTGAATTACGTCACAGCATTACCAATTGGCTGACACAACGCTTTCATTTAAATCAAGTTAATCCAGACACACAAGTTCTCCCAGTTTCAGGCACACGTGAAGCGATTTTTTCCTTCGTACAAGCCTTGATTCGACGTGAAGATGCACCTTATGTAGTGATGCCCAATCCATTTTATCAAATTTATGAAGGGGCAACTTTATTGGCAGGCGCTCAACCCTATTTCATCAATTGCACCGAAGACAATAATTACTTGGGTGATTTTGATGCCGTACCTGCAGAAGTCTGGGAGAAAACCGCATTATTGTTTGTCTGTACACCGGGAAATCCAACGGGTGCAGTCCTTTCAAAAGCACAATTTAAAAAGCTGATTGCCCTTTCAGATCAATATAATTTTGTCATTGCATCCGATGAATGTTATTCAGAATTATGGTTTGACCAAGCGCCTACAGGTTTACTGGAAGTCTGTGCCGAACTTGGACGCGATGACTACAAAAACTGTATCGTATTCCATTCTTTGTCTAAACGCTCAAACTTACCTGGTATGCGCTCAGGCTTTGTTGCGGGCGATGCCAACTTATTAAAACCTTATTTGCAATATCGTACCTATCATGGTGCGGCAATGCCTGTACAACACCAATTAGCCTCTATTGCAGCTTGGGATGATGAACAGCACGTTGAAGATAACCGTATACAATATCGCGCCAAATTTGAATTATTTCAAACAGAGCTTGGGCATTTACTGCCATTAAAAAAACCAGATGCAGGTTTTTATTACTGGCTCAAAGTCGATCATGATGAAAACTTTGCGAAAATGTTGATGGAAAAAGCGCATATTAAAGTGCTTCCAGGGCGATATTTATCTCGTGAAACTGCACAAGGTAATCCAGGTGAAAACCATGTTCGCTTGGCTTTAGTTGCAGATTTAGCACAATGTGAACAAGTGATTCAACGTCTTAAAGAAATTTTATAAGTTAATGATTTGAATTAAATTTAAGGCGATTATCTGATCGCCTTAATTATCTTATTTGCACAAGCGCAAGCCTTTATCCTAAAGCCTTTTCAATTTCCGCCTGCAAATCTTCAGGTTTTGTGGTCGGAGCAAAACGGTTCAACACCTTGCCATCTTTGCCAATTAAAAACTTGGTGAAATTCCATTTAATTCCGTTGCCCAAAATACCTTTACTGTTGTTGGTCAGGTAACGGAAAATCGCATGTGCTTCAGGACCTTTTACATCAATTTTACTAAACATCGGAAAACTGACACCATAGTTTTTTTGGCAGAAGCTCCCAATTTGCTCATTGGAGCCTGGATCTTGCCCACCAAACTGATTGCACGGGAAGCCTAATATTTCTAGCCCCTGATCTTTATATTGTTGATATAACTTTTCTAAACCTGCAAATTGAGGCGTAAAACCACATTTACTGGCTGTATTTACAATCAACAAAACCTTCCCTTCATAATCACTAAAGGCTTTATTTTGTCCATCTAACAACTCGGCTTCAAATTGATAAATGTTAGTCATGGATAATTTTCCTCATCATTTTTTTCTTCTGTTTTGAGTTCTAAAGAAGCCGAATTGACACAATAGCGTAATCCCGTTGGCTGTGGGCCGTCATTAAAAACATGCCCTAAATGTGCGTCACAATGATGACAAACAATCTCGGTACGCTGCATACCATGCGAGTCATCCTGATGCTCTTCAATCACCCCTGGCTGGATTGGACGAAAGAAACTTGGCCAACCGCAACCGCTGTCATATTTTGTTTCTGATGAGAATAGCGCTGTACCGCAACAACGACAGGTATAAATACCCTCTTGTTGAGTATTCCAATATCTCCCCGTAAAAGCAGGCTCTGTACCTTTTTGACGTGTAATCCGAAATTCCTCTGGTGATAACTCTCTTTGCCATTCTCGGTCTGTTTTATTGAGTTTTCCCATCACTAACTCCTTTAAATCTTTGACATTCAGTGTCATGCTTCAGTACTTCTATATTTACGCTAGAGCTTGCAAAATATCTAGCTAAATTTCAGCATAGATTGTGATATTTCAGTAATCTATAATTTATTTATCTTCTTATCATTGGATGCAACTATGTCCGTACTAGGTAACACGACTCCACGCGAAATAAAAAAATCATCAAAACTTGAGCATGTATGCTACGACATTCGCGGACCTGTGTTACGAGCGGCCAATGAAATGGAAGAGGCCGGTCATAAAATTATTAAACTGAATATTGGCAACCCTGCCCCATTCGGTTTTGAAGCGCCACAGGAAATTATTAATGATGTTGCATTGAACTTACCCAATGCAATTGGTTATACCGACTCCAAAGGGATTTTTCCTGCACGAAAAGCAATTTGTCAATACTATCAGCAAAAAGGCATTTTCGATATGCATGTCAATGATGTGTATATTGGCAACGGCGTATCTGAACTGATTGTTATGGCAATGCAAGGCTTGTTGGACGATGGCGATGAAATGCTGGTGCCTATGCCTGACTACCCGCTTTGGACTGCAGCAGTAAATTTATCGGGCGGTACTGCCATTCATTACAAATGTGATGAAGAAAACTTTTGGTATCCAGACATTGCTGATATGGAAAGTAAAATCACGCCAAATACGCGTGGTATTGTCATTATTAACCCCAACAACCCAACCGGTGCGGTTTATCCACGTCATGTGTTGGAACAAATTGTAGCGTTGGCAAAAAAATATGACTTAATTTTATTTGCCGATGAAATTTATGACAAAATTATTTATGACGGTATAGAGCATGTTGCAGTTGCAGCTTTAGCAGGTGATCAGCTCTGTATTTCATTCAATGGCTTGTCTAAATCGTATCGCATCGCAGGCTTCCGTTCGGGCTGGATGGCAATTACAGGCGATAAATCACGTGCTGCAGACTACATTGAAGGTCTAGACATGCTGGCGTCTATGCGTTTGTGCGCTAACCATCAGGCGCAATACGCGATTCAAACGGCATTGGGTGGTTATCAGTCTATTAATGACTTGATTCGTCCAGGTGGTCGTTTATACGAGCAACGTAACATTGCATGGGAAATGCTGAACGACATTCCTGGTGTGTCTTGTGTTAAACCAGAAGGTGCAATGTATTGCTTCCCTAAACTTGATCCAAATGTCTATCCAATTGAAGATGACGAAAAGTTAATGCTCGATTTACTCAAAGCAGAAAAAGTTTTGTTGGTTCAAGGTACAGGTTTTAACTGGCCAACGCCTGATCATTTCCGTGTGGTGTTCTTGCCAGCAGAAAATGAATTACGTGAAGCAATGACACGTTTAGGTCGTTTCTTGGCAAAAATCCGCTAAGATCAAACCGAATCTCTGTTGTAAAATGCCGTGTTAAACACGGCATTTTTTATGGATTTGATTTTTATCTCTATTTTATCTTTACATCTCTTGTTCATCATCAAGTGGTCACATAGCAAAGCGATACTCAGACACTTGGGGATACACTTTTACACACCAGTAAAAGCATGCTGTAATAGTCACAAGCGATTAAGTTTCAGGAATTGAGCATGCACTACCAAGTCCATCTTATTGATGCGCAGAAACCATCACAAAACTATATTTGGTTGCTTGAACATTGTGCCAGCAAACAAGTGGTGGTCGTTGACCCGACCGATGCCAAACCTGTTGAAAGTTTTTGTCAAAATCATGGTTTAGATATTGCACAAATTTGGTTGACGCATTGGCATCAAGACCATATTGGCGGTGTGCCTGAACTCATTGCAAAACGCAATTTACCCGTTTATGGGCCACGTGAAGAATTAAGCAAAATTTCATTTATCACGCATCCATTACTAAACCAAGACCATATCAATTTTCATGATTTACAGGTTGATGTTATTGCCGTTCCGGGACATACCTTGGGTCATATAGTGTATTTTATAGATGCGTTGGATGTATTGTTCTGTGGCGATACTTTATTTGCGATGGGCTGTGGCCGCGTTTTTGAAGGTACACATTTGCAAATGTATCAATCTTTAAATCGCTTGGCTGCCCTGCCTCCGCGTACTCAAGTATATTGCACTCATGAATATACATTGGCAAATGCTCAATTTGCACTGCATGTAGAACCAGACAATGTTTCCATTCAAGAGCGTTATCAACAGATTGAAAGTTTACGCATGCTTAATCAACCCACTTTACCGAGCAGCATCGAACTAGAACTGGCAACCAATCCATTTTTAAGAGCCGAAAGTGTCGAAGAATTTCAGAAATTACGTGAACTTAAAGATAATTTTTAAATTGAAATTTGGATAAGAAAGTGCATGATATTTCATATTTTCTCGGCTTATAAAATTTGATTAGTGGCAGCAAACTCGTCTAATTGAGTTTGTGTCACCACACGCACAGCGTTTATTTCATCGACCCGCACCAAAAGCAAATTGGATAATGCAGGCCGATAACGGCGTGCACTGCCAAAAGGCGTATAAGCCACATTGGATTGTGAAGAAAATAGCAACCAATCTTCATGCCCAAGCATCACGGCAACAGGCTCTAGCCCTTGATTTTGCATCTGCTTCACTATGTGCTCAACCTGCTGTTGGATTGTTTGTGCAGTCATGTCTATTTTCCAAACCTTCAAACTCAACCATAGTATAAGCTAATGTCTATTTGGTACCGACATGCTCCACACTGATATGCATTGCGCTAAATTAAAGCTTTGCATGAAAACAATGGAAAATCTTCATGTGTTCATGCTGAAAATAAATACAGTCTAAAATTAAAAATTATTAACAAAATATTTCCAAGTCATCTTTAGGCAATACATTTAAGACCTTAAAATAAATTACGCCACCTCAGTTAAAAGAATATATATCAATAACTTAAAAATTAATAATTCTTTTCAAATATTCTATTTTCTTAAAAGAACTTTAGATTTCGAAAAATCAGTGAAAAAAATATCAAAGATATACATTGCTGCCCTTTAAAAATTCAAGAAATATCCCTATTAATATTTAAATGAATGGATGGGAGTTCTCTCGTGAAAAAAGTTGTTAAAGCAAAAAATTTAATCGCGTTTCGTATTTGGTTAGAAAAATTAGGCTATTCAGTCAAAAATTTGGCGGATGGTCACGGTTTCACTTTTAGCTTTCAAAAAGAGTATGGTTTGGTTACGTGTGAACTTTCAGGTAACGCTTTAGCAATGAAATTAGGCGAGGAATTTGAAGACCATTTAAAAGCATAAATACTTATACAATACCGATAAGTATGCGATAACGGTTGAACTCGATAGGATGCAAAAATAAAAATTCAAATCGTATTTCATCAACATTTAAAGATGATATTGCCTATAACCTGTTTATGGGCTTTTTTTTATGCCGAATTTTAAATCTTGAAATACATCTAAGCCTTGTCAAAGAGATGCAATGATTTAAAGCTAAAATAACAGGCAATAAAAAAGCAAGGTCATTGCCTTGCTCTTTAATGTATGGTGGGGACGGAGAGACTCGAACTCTCACACCTCGCGGCGCTGGAACCTAAATCCAGTGCGTCTACCAATTTCGCCACGTCCCCAACATTGGGTACCAACTCAGTTGTTGGATTTTGATTTGGCAGAGGATCAAGGATTCGAACCTTGACGAACGGTTTTGGAGACCGTCATGCTACCATTACACCAATCCTCTATAACTTAAAATCAAGCTAGCTTGATGTTTAAGTGGTGGGGACGGAGAGACTCGAACTCTCACACCTCGCGGCGCTGGAACCTAAATCCAGTGCGTCTACCAATTTCGCCACGTCCCCGATGGCTGTGTATATTATAGAGATCACTTCCTGATGACAAGCCTTTTTTATAAAAAAGCGCAATGACTGTTTAAATAAAAAACAAAAACCTATTTTTTGATTTTTTCTTCTGCATATTCAGCCACTAAGCCATAATTTCAACTCAGCAATACTCGACGCACGCTGTGAATAGGGCTTTGCTAACATGTGATTCAATAGTGGTAAAAATGCTTGTAGATGCGCAGGAAGTTGAATATGCAATCTTTGACAATGTAAATACGCCCAATCATGGTAACTGTTTGCCTGTAAGCGTTGTTGCGTTAACCATTCATAAAAAATAATGCCTAAAGCATAAATATCACTTTGTGCAGTTTTGAGCTGCCCGTGAAATAACTCTGGCGCCATATAACGCGGTGTAGCGGTTATCTCATGACATTGAATATCTGTAACTTTCTGCACTTGCTCAAAATCTAATAACTTGATTTGTCCATCTAACTGTACAAGATGTTCAGCTTTTAAGTCGGCATGAATCCAATCTAATTGATGCAATGCTTCTACTGCTTCAAAGACACGCCAAAAAATGTGTTTAATCTCTTCTGTATGCTCAGGTAAATTACCCATCTCAAGAACGGCTTTTGCTTCAGGCAAAATCAATGCACGTGAATAGACCTGTGAATAATGAAATGAAATGTCATGTGAATTACCACGCGACTGAATATGAATGGGTACAGCATCCATCAATTGACATGGCAATAAAAAAGATAAATGCGATGATTGCGCGTACTGTTTATAAAAGTTCCATTCTTGTGCAAGGCCCTGCTCAACTGTCCTATGAACACCTGGTTGTTGGGCTTTAAGCCAATAAAACTGCCCTTGATGTTCAAAACGATAGATATGCCGGCCATGTTGCAAACTTTTTGCTTTACTACGCAACTCGAACTGCGCAGAATCTAACTGTTCAATATCCAAATTCAAAACTTTAAACAACACTTACGCTAGGGCGAATTTCTGCTGCGACTTCATTAGATACTGCTCTTTGAGGTGCAGTTAGTAACTCTAAGCAATGTTGCAAAGTTTTACCAACACGTGCATGCGTTTCAATTGATGAAATTTTGGGCCAAGTCGCGCGTTCGCCCTCACGCTGTAAAATTTTAAACAATTGTGGTTTCGGGTTTTGCAGCATATATGTGTAATGGCGCAGGTTGTAGCTTCCTACAATATTCACATCACCATAATAGCGCTGATCGACAATGCCATAACCATGATCTAGCAAACGACGCACTGGCGGTACAGCACCTGCACGCTCACGTACAAAATCCATTACCCCACGGCTAATCACTTTGCCCTGACGACGAATAATCCGTTCTGGCCAACTCAGCATATCTTTGCGATAACGCTTAATATCATCCTGCATAAACGGCACTACATGTGGATTGACCTGACTGGCAATAGTGTAATTAATATTATACAAACGTGCCATTTTTTCCTGCGGGAAATCGCTACGCACACTGCCATCCACCCAGCGGGTTTTGCCCATATATGGGGTGTGTTCTCCATCATAGCGCTTGTTGGTTAAACGTACTGGTGGGAATAAAATTGGCACAGCACACGAGGCCAACACCGCACTCCAAACCAATAAATCTGGCGCAGTAAAGCTATTCATAATGCGTGAGTCTTGCGATGCATCATAAGGCGCAACCGCCACATTAATATGTAAACCTGATTTTTGAAAAGCTTCTTGAAATGTTGTATCGCCTAAGTTCTTGATGAGGAATTTTTTTAAATAATGCACATCGGCAATTCCCCCATTGTCTTTAATAATTTCCCGCATTTGTCTAAATTGAAATGCTTCGTGGAAAAATGACTCCCCCCCCAATATATGTTGTACTTCTTCAGGTTTTGAAATGCCTAACATTGCAGTCATTATTGCACCTGCACTCGAACCCGATAGCACTTTAGGCATTAAATCTTGTTCAAACAATGCCTTACAAACACCTGTGTGAAATAAACCTAGCGTTGCACCACCAGAGAACATCAATGCAGGTTGTCCGTATGCCGTTTGGCATTGCTGAAAAAAATCTATTTTTTCTACTTTGGTGAAAGCCTGACATTCATCTGAAGCGACAAAAGCCAAACTTTTGCTGACCTCATCAACATAATCTTCAATAATTTTTTTTGTACCCACATAAGTTGCAGTGAACAACATTGGATGGGCAATATTGGCGATGTCAAAAGTTAAACCTTCACGCAATATATAAATTAAATCGCGACTGCGGTCGGTAGTGCGGTAGCGGCGTAATAAATTTAAACGATGCGAAATAATTTCCGCGTCAAAATATGGTGAACTGTTGTCATATTTCCATTCTTGTGCACCAGTTTCTTCATCTATACGAATGGCAATACTTTTCCATTCTTCATAAGATTCGGCATTTTGTATTTGGCGCTTGAGCTTTTTTATGCGATAGGCTTGATGCGGATTAACATCTTCGGTAAAACCTTTAAATAACATAGCCTTCCTCGATCCTTTAGTTTATTCGCAGCACTACGCTTGCCTATGCCTACTATACACAACAATATCTAAAAATTTGTCGTACGCGTCAATGACTCGACACACTTTGATTGTCAACTCTAGGTCAATTGCGCTAGTCTTAAAGTGTAGCAATATGATCTGAATTTTTTAAGCTGAATTATCATGGCAAACCTAGATTTACCCGACAACATTTTATTATCACTTTCGCATGTACTCCAACAACTACAGCAAAGTTTACCTGCTTTAAAACAAGAAACCGACTTTTCTGCTATTGCATTCAAATGGCAAGATCAACAATTGATGGCGATTCAACAACCAAGAAAAATAGATTTAGATGATTTAAAAGGGATCGAAAAGCAAAAAGAAAAAGTCATTCAAAACACATTGCAGTTTTTAAATGGCTTACCTGCAAATGATGTGTTACTTACAGGTTCTCGCGGTACGGGCAAATCATCTATTGTACGAGCCCTATTGACTGAGTATGCCAATCAAGGATTACGTTTAATTGAAATTGAACGTGATGATTTGTCTGAATTACCAGAAATTCAAAAAATCATTCAGCATCGCCCTGAGAAATTTATTGTCTATTGCGATGATTTAGCTTTTAACGCAGAAGATGAAAATTATCGTAGTTTAAAAAGTGTTTTAGATGGTTCATTACAATCAGGTTCCAGTAATTTTATTATCTATGCGACCAGTAACAGACGTCATCTGCTGCCTGAATTTATGCACGAAAACACACCTGTCACTCGTGTAGATGTACCACAATATACTGAATTGCATCCCCAAGAAGCGATTGAGGAAAAAATTTCATTGTCTGATCGCTTTGGTCTGTGGCTATCGTTTTATCCAATGGATCAAAATCTATATTTAGAAATTGTGGAGCATTATTTACACAAAGCCGAAATGCCAATGACTGCCGAAGTACGTGCAGAAGCATTAAGATGGTGTCAGGCACGTGGACAGCGTTCAGGGCGTGCTGCCTATCAATTTTCTAAACACTGGATTGGCTCGCAGCAACTTAAAGCACTTTAAATATTTTAATGGGTTGTTTGCATATAGAAGATAGTCAGCAACCCACTCTATTTAAACGCGCTAAATGACTGAGCGACTACTGACCTTGTTCTGCAGCAATCCGTGCCAATGTGTCTTTATAAAATTCTTCGCCATGCGCCTGCATTTCTGCCACAGTCAGCTCTCCTACATATACTTCTTGCGGTACTGTCGCTTCAGGTGTGATAGCCGAAGGATGAGTTGCTACAGTAGTCAAACGAGTCGGTACTTCGACCTGTTGGGCTGTCACTGAACTCGGCTGATTTTCTGTACTATTTATATTTTGCTGTATTGACTCAGCCCCTTCGCAAGCGGTCAATACCATCATCCCCATCACACAAATAATGCAAAATGTATTTTTAAATCGCATGTTTATCTCAATTGGTTTTATATTAAATATCTACCAAAAATCATAGTTTAAAGTTGAAAACACAACAATTGGACAGGATTCACAGATTTAAATACTGCTGTCAGCTACTTTATGGATTTCTATAAATTGTAGGATGAGTGCACAAAAAAAATAAAGAAGTTCTATTTGAAACCAATACGTGAAATAAAGTTTGGGATAGAATATGACTATAAAACTTCAAAAAAATTAAAAATATTTATATTGCAATTATTTAATTTTACTTAATAAGATCAACTTTAGTCCATTGTATTATTTTATGAACCCATTATTCGCTTAAGATGCAATCTCTTTAAAACAAACAACGGTTAAAAAATAATGTTTAAATTTAAAAATTTGTTAATTACAGTAAGTTTAATTACAACGCTTACAGCATGTACACAAGTGAAAACGCAAGAGTATTATGCCGAGAACTTAGATGAAGCTAAAAAAGTTTTGCAGAAGTGCGAAGAAATGGCCAATCAAGGTAAATCACTAGAAGGTAAAAAATTAGAAAACTGTACAAATGCAGGGAATGCTGTGATGCAAGGCATGATGAAAGATCTTACCAAAGGTTTAATGGACGCAGTTCGCTAAGTCTTAAGTATTCGTTTCTAATATTAATGTAAAAACTTAGCATAAAAGTCAGAGGCAGATTATTGCCTCTGATTGATTTTATGCTACGAACAACTTAACCCGCAGTTGGATTGGTAAGCTCCGTCATCGGCCAACGTGGTGTAGTCGTAACCGATAAACCATCTTGTTGCCCTGCTTTTAAACGCTGATAACCCGCAAAAGCAATCATTGCTCCATTGTCGGTGCACAATGCAGGTTCTGCATAATAAACCGTTGCACGAATTTTAGCTAAATCCGCTTCTAAACGCTCACGTAAACGAGTATTTGCGCTCACACCACCAGCGATCACCAAGCGTTTTAAACCCGTTTGTTTTAAAGCTTTTACCGATTTTTTCACCAAAGTATCAACAATCGCTTCTTGGAAACTTGCCGCAATGTCTGCATCACGGTTTGCATCACCCAACTTTTTCATTTGTACTGAAACCGCAGTTTTTAAACCACTAAATGAAAATTCTAAGCCTTGGTGCAACATTGGACGTGGAAATTCAAAGGCTGTGGCATCGCCTTGTTCGGCCAATTTGGCAATATTTGGCCCACCCGGGTACGGTAAACCCATCATTTTAGCAACCTTGTCAAAAGCCTCGCCCGCAGCATCATCAATCGACTCACCTAACAATTCATATTGGCCAATGCCATAAGCTGCCATGAGCTGTGTATGACCACCCGAAACCAATAAAGCGACAAACGGAAATTCTGGTGGTGTCGCAGACAATAACGGTGCAAGCATGTGCCCTTCCATGTGATGCACCCCAATTGCAGGTTTATTTAAGGCAAATGCCAAAGTTCGCCCAAATAATGCGCCTGTCATGAGTGCGCCCATTAGCCCTGGTCCACGGGTATAGGCCACGGCATCAATTTCAGATTTTTTGACTTGACTCTGCTCAAGTAATTGATTGATTAAAGGAATAAGTTTACGCACATGGTCGCGTGATGCCAATTCAGGTACCACACCACCATATTCTGCATGCAATTTAATTTGGCTATACAGTACTTGCCCGCGCAAACCTAACTCACTGTCATACAGTGCAAGTCCTGTTTCATCACAAGATGTTTCTAAGCCTAAAACGATCATTAAATTGCCTATAACCTGTATCAATTCTATTGCGAAACCTATTATAGACTTGTGATATAAGATGTAAATGAGTAAAATACTGACCTTCACTTGTGATCGTGGGCAATTTCGCCCAGATCTTATCCATAACTTAATGAGGATTCTTCATGCCACAAGTTAAATTGAAAGAAGGCGAACCAGTAGACGTAGCTATCCGTCGTTTCAAACGTTCTTGCGAAAAAGCAGGTGTTTTAGCTGACGTACGTAAGCGTGAATTCTACGAAAAACCAACTCAAGAACGTAAGCGCAAAAAAGCTGCTGCTGTTAAACGCTACCAAAAGAAATTGGCGCGTGAATCAGTACGTACTACTCGCCTTTACTAATTAATTTGTGATTGCCTGTCTGGATTAAATGATGACGACTTTAAAAAACCAAATCACTGACGTTTTAAAAGCGACTATGCGCGCTAAAGAAATGCATAAGTTAACGGTAATTCGTAGTCTACAGGCAGCAATTAAGCAAATCGAAGTCGATGAGCGCAAAGAGCTTGACGATGCTCAGGTTCTTGCGGTCATTGAAAAGCAAATTAAACAACGTAAAGAATCGGTTAAAGCCTTTGAAGGCGCTGGCCGAGAAGATTTAGCTAGTAAGGAACAAGCCGAAATTGAGGTGTTATCTCAGTTTCTACCAGAAGCTATGACTGAGGAAGAACTTGATTCCATGATTGCGCAAACCATTCAAGCGCAACAAGCTACTAGCATGAAAGATATGGGTAAGGTGATGAACTCTCTGCGTCCGCTCATAGCCGGGCGCGCCGATCCTGCACAAGTATCTGCAAAAATTAAAGCCAAATTAAGCTAATCAGCTCACCCCAAATTTGTGTTTATCCGAACACTGATTTAAAAGTCAGATTAAACCTGCTTTAATCTTTCTCTCTAATACTATTCAGTAAAATGCTAAACCTAGGATGAGATAGATTATCTATTCACCCTTAGACACTTTTGCTTTAACCTTTTACTTTAAATCGCAGTTCACTTGATACTTTTTCAGCAATTGCATTTCTTTAGATGTACTGACCTGCTGAATCACATCCTGTTTATTAATATTTTGATAACGACGATCCAAATAGGCACGGTTTTCATCAGCTGCCTGATATAAACGATCGACATAACGACTAACAATGCCGCAAAACTGCTGCTGTTGCTGCGGATTAAAACCCTGCTGTTGTGGATTTAACCCCCGTAAAAACTGTCGGGTATCTTGTTTATATTGCGTATTAATTTCTTCGACAGCCAACACATACTGCTCTGCACTCGCAGCATAAACATTTGGCAAGCTCATCCCCAAAATAAGGCATAAATAAATATATTTTTTCATTTTCAATTCAGGGTCATTTCAACTCAATTTCGAGTTCTATTTTAGCATTGTATATTTAGTGAATGACTATTTATACGACTCAATTACCAAAAAGTTCGGTTTGTATTGCGCAAAAGCTTGCTCATATGGTTCGGGAACTTTGCCTTGTGTCACAGTTCCTAAACGCAAACGAATAATATCGGGTAAATCTAGCCGATATGAATAAATCGGGCTGCCACACTCCTGACAAAATACCCGTGCTTTATTGGGACTATGAAAATATTCTTTTAGGTATTTTAAGCCACGTACCACTTCAAAATGTTCACGTGCAACTGGACTATTCCATCCCATAATACCACCTTGCGCACGGCGGCAATGCTGGCAAAAACATAAGATTGTTTTTTCAATTTCGGCATGGTAACGGTAATACACCGCACCACATAAACATTGTCCCTCAATCATTTTTAAACTCCTTTTCTTTATTGTTATTCCACCGTTTATACGCCCGACTTATATTTTTAACTGTCGCTCTCTTTGCATTTCAGTCACACGGTTTTTTATATTTGCCGACATCGCCTGATTGTCTTTGGCTAAACGCTGCGCGTGCAGTAGTGATTTAATTGCCTCTTCTTCCCAACCTGACCAATACTGTACTTCTGCACGATACCGTAACACATTTACCGTACGTAATGCAGAACTTCGGTCTGCATTTGCCGCTTGCTGCATTAAATTCCAGGCCGATAAATCACGCGGATTTTTTTGCAAGAAATCCTTCAAAATATTTTCTGCTTGCGTAGTTTGATTTTGACGAATCAAAACCTCTGCCCATTTATAATTCAGTGCACGATTTTCAGGCATAATTCGCGCAGGTGAGCTAATTGTTT
The DNA here is from genome assembly GCF_021560715.1 of Acinetobacter sp. SCLZS86. Taxonomy (NCBI): domain Bacteria; kingdom Pseudomonadati; phylum Pseudomonadota; class Gammaproteobacteria; order Moraxellales; family Moraxellaceae; genus Acinetobacter; species Acinetobacter sp. SCLZS86. Next base: position 1,241,036 of record NZ_CP090864.1, on the reverse strand, counting down.
TGAGTGCCAAATCAATTTTATTTTGCCCTAAATAAATGTCAGTTTGAATAAGTGTCAATAAATTATGTAAAAGATTGTGATTTTTAGCCTGATCTATACTTTGCTGGGCTAATACATAATCGCCTTGCTGGCTATAAAAATAAGCCAAAGCCAAATTCGCAGCAAAATGGTTACGGGTTGCAAGTGCTTTGAGCTGTTGTTCTGTCGCCTGCTGAGAAACCACCAAGCTATATAACTTTAAAATTTCAAAGTCTTCATCACGCAGCGAGGTTGGCACAGGTGGTAATTGATTGGCACGTAAACGCGCCTCACTCATCCGCTCTGAGGTTAAGGGATGGGTAAACCAAAAGTCTGGTAAGAAGCTGACTCGACTGGTGGTACGGTGCATCACTTCAAAAAAATCTGCCATGCTTTGCGGGTTATAGCCTGCGCTATACATATATTGCATGCCTATACGGTCTGCTTCACGTTCCTGATTACGGCTATAGGTCAATTGCTGATCCATTAAAGCGGCTTGAGAACCCATCATCACTGCTGCGCCAGCATCACCATCAGCTTGTGAGGCAACCAATGCTCCAACCACAACTCCAGCCAGGGCCAACAAGCCCTGTCCTTTAAATGCCTCTTGAGATCGGCTGTAATGACGTTGCGATACATGGGCAATTTCATGCGCCATTACACCAGCAACTTCATTCATATTACGGGCAGAATTAATAAGCCCTGTATTTAACGCAAATAAACCGCCTGGCACGGCAAAGGCATTGATTTGTGGATCATTGATAATGAGTAGCCCAATAGGTTGCCCCAGTTGAGTTTGGCTGAGTAGATGCGAAAACGTATTGATTAATTGATCTTCTAGCCACGGGTTTTGTGTGACAGGCATTTTACGCTGCACTTCCCGATAGACTTTTTCACCTATACTGCGTTCTTTTTGCTGATCAATTAAACCCACACCACTGCCTATTTCAGGCACATTAAATTGTGCTGTGGTGGATAAATTAGCACTTTGGGTTGTCGCAATACTGGCAAAACTCAAACCGCAGATCAGTAATATACGTTTCAATGGATGATCTCAAATACATATCTTGCATTATGATTCACTATAACATTGAAAAATGAACGCATTTGCAATGATGTGTTATCAATTTTTACCAAATCATCTTTAACTTTAGGGCGTATAGCAAGCAGGATTAACCACATATTGTGGACGACGTCCTTCCAGAGCATCAACCAAATTTTTATAAGCTAAATTTGCCATTTGTCGACGAGTTGCTGCAGTTGCAGAACCAATATGCGGCAAAGTGACGACATTGTCTAACTCAAATAATGGTGATTCTTGCAGGGGTTCTTTGTCATAGACATCCAAAGCTGCGGCAAAAATTTTGCCTGCTTGCAAGGTCTGAATCAGTGCCTGTTCATCAATGACCGAACCACGCGAAATATTGACCAAAATTGCATGTGACTGCATTAAATCAAGTTCACGCTGACCAATTAAGGCTTTAGAATCCACATTTAAATCGACTACCAGCACCACAAAATCAGACTGTTGTAGCAATTCATCCAGACTCAAATATTCTGCATTAAATGCCTGCGCCACTTCCATTTTTTCACGACGATTATGGTACACCACGTTCATATTAAAACCATGAAATGCACAACGCGCGATAGCAGCACCAATATGCCCTAAACCTACAATACCGATGGTTTTACCATAGATGTCCTGTCCAAACTGCGCTGCGCCAACGGTACGTTTCCATTGTCCTTGTTTAGTCCACCGATCTAAATATGGCACTTGTCGTGCTGCACTCATCAATAAGGTAAAGGCTAAATCTGCTGTGGTTTCAGTCAAGACATGCGGTGTATGGCAGAGGCTAATCTTTTGTTGGGTTAAATAATCTACATCACAATTGTCATAACCGACACTGACACTCGAAATCACTTTGAGTTTAGTCGCAGTATGCAAGTTGCTTTGATTAAGCAAACGCCCTGCACCAATCATGCCATCGGCATCTTGCACATGCTCTAGCAACTGTTGATTCACATCACCCAATTTAGGGCTGACCTGCACCACCTGATAATCTTGCTCTAGCTTACTTAATATTTCTGCATCAATTTGACTAAACACCACCACTTTTTTACGCATGATTATCCCTGTTTCGTGTCTACAATAGCTTGTATATGTAGAGTTTTAAATATCTGAATTGACTTAGGCTTTAGGCTGTAACGATGTGATTTGTATCGCATCCCACAGGCTTTTTTTCAACAGTGGCTGTTCTAGCATTTCTTGCAAACTGGCTAAATGCAAACATTGTTCAGATTTAAAATGCGGTAAATGACCTAAAATCAGCATGTTTTTATCAGCGCTTAAAACATCAACAAAACCTTGTACATAATTTTCTACCCCTATGCCATCTTGTAATACTTCTAAGGCAAAAGGCCATTGTAATACATGATATTCGGCCTGCAGCGCATGCTGAATATTACGCCACAATTGTTGCTGTTTCTGACTCAAGGTAGTGCTTTCTACCAAAATAACACAATGCGGTAACTGTAAAGCTTCAATGCTAAAAGCTTCGATTTGCAGTATGACACGCGCTTCAGGAATAACTTCTGGCGCAACCACTTCCACTGTCGTATGTTGAGGAGATGGTTCTTGCTTAGGCTCTTCGAGAATAGTTGGCTGTTGTTGTTTGGATTGTTGAGGTACTGCAGCTGGAACAATAATTTCACTGTGTAATTCAGGGGCAGCTTGGTCGCGCCAAAGCGATGATTGTGGCAAAGTTTGAGGCACAGCCGTTCTAGAAACCCAAATATCGATTCCCAAACTGGCTAAAATCTCACGCTGATGCGCCATCATGTTTATCATCACCTAGCTAATTTTTCGCTGCACGTATTTATCACAGAAGAATATACAAGATAACACCTATTCTACCTAGAAAGGCCGCACAATGCTGTGCTTTCTTTCACCCAATCTGACCTATTCGTATTTTCTCAAAATCTGCTTTAACACACCTAATCAATCAGTGTCACACAATCATCAAACTGTTTTGTTTTTGCATTTGCTCGACAATTTCTTCGGTTTTAAAATCTAAACGCCAATAGAGCAACTCCAAAACATCCAATTCATCTTGGGTGATAATACGGTCATTCCACAAACAAATTTCAGCAATGCCCAACACCATCAGTCGATCACGCAGTAACAAACCTGCCATATCATTTAAAATTTCTGATAAATCAATCGGTTCATCTGAGATTTCTTCATAAGCAATCAATTCATCTGCAGTTAAAATACGCTCTAAAATACGTTCTCGTACATCTAACTGATTGACGCTATTAATCTGCTGCACATGCAATAAAGCATCAATTAAACGTACAATTTGCGGTTTCACTTCATGTAATGCTGCAGGCGTATGTAAGGGCAGCAAATTTAATTCAAACTTAACTCGCTCTAGCAGCAAAGCATCTAATAAACCAATCTCACCATCTTCCTGAATGATTTTTGCCAGTTTGGTTAAAAACTGCCGTGCGATACTCAGCGGCATACCACCAATATTTTTACATGCTTCATGGAAAATCGAGATATGTACTCGCCCATCCAAATTTAATAAAGCATCTACAATTGCACGGCTGACTTCTGCTTCAGCAGGAATAAATTCACGATATTGACGAATCATCAAAATGGCGACAATCACTTCACGCGAACCCGTTGCCGTTTGTAAGGCACGCTGAATCAATTCTGGACGCGGCATGTTATTGCGAATTTCAGGCTTGAGAGGCTTCATTGCATCATTAATTGCAAAGCTAATTGGTGATAAGCGCAGCAAAGGTAAAGGTTGTGGAGAGCTCCACGGTGCATAATATTCCGCATTCATTTCTTCTAACGAGCGAAATAGGCTAAATAAAGGTTGATTGCGTAAACGCTTCAGATTTTCCAACTGCAAATCTTGTACCAAGGTTGGATCAAGTTCAAAAATACGTGCTTCGATACTAGGATGAATATTCATCCAACTTTGCGGGCTAAGCGAATTGGCAAAACACATGTGGGAGATAGATTCAGAATATTCACTATGAATTTGCGACCCTGCATGATGCACATAAATTCGCAGCAAAGTTTGAATATTGGCATTGTTTTGAATCAAGCGCTTAGTTTTTAAATCATTTTTAAAAGTACGTCCGCTTAGACTAATGTATTTAATGAAGCGAGTAATCAACACCCCCAAACTACCCAATAACCAAATGCCACCACCGACAGCAACAAAAAAAGTTGCCAGCTTATGTGGCGGTGCATCACGATGCTGTCCAAAGCCAAGTTTGGCGATGCTACTGCCCCACTTACTCAACGTGGTTAGACTACTGTAGAGGATTTTAAGCTTAGTATTATCAATGGTTTCACCGCTCAAAATATGGTTAAACTCATGGCTAAGTAGTCCATATAGCTCTTGTTCATCCAAGTTTTGTAAAGCACCCCAAGTCAAAATAATCACAATATCTTTATGACTAAAACCTGCAGTTAAGGCATTTACCCCAATTTCATCGGGCAATACATATACGGTGGGTGCTTGAATTTGAAAAGTATCTGCCAATTGTTCGCTCAGTTTAAGTGCGGTACTTTCTTCTGGGGTACTTTCAAACTGGGTTAAACGACGCGCACCCAATTGTTTTGCCAAGGAGTGACCGCCTGAACGAAAAACATAAAATTCCAAAATGACGGATACCGTCATAATCAGCACTAAAACTGTAATCCAGTATGGGCTTAGACTGTGCCAATAGATGGACTGGCTTGAATCCACATAATAAACCAACAGACCCAAAACTGTGTTTAAGATAAACAGGGTCAAAGCGACTGCAACCAAACATAAAATTGCAGACCAAATCATATTTTTGTTTTTAATCAAGTAACTACTCACAGACCTCAATGTAAACATCCTGAATTACATTGTATTTGAGCCACCATCATAAATGAAAAAAGCGGGAATTTCCCGCTTTTCTCACTGAGCTGATCAGAAAAAAATTAACTCTCTTTTACACCAGTTAAGTCTACTGACGCGGCATCAATATTGACATCAATATAACCATCTTTGCCTTTTTTAGCCAAGTCGTTGCGCTTTTGCTCAAGATCATTCAGATAAGCTTCGTCAATTCCGCCAGCTACATACACGCCATCAAATACTGAACATTCGAATTCAGTTAAATGCGGTACTTTATGGGTACGAACGGCTTGTTTTAAATCTTCTAAATCTTGGAAAATTAAACGGTCTGCACCAATAATTTCACGAATTTCTTCGACATTACGGTTAGACGCGATTAATTCATCTTTGGCTGGCATATCAATACCATACACGTTTGGATATTTCACCATTGGCGCTGCAGAAGCAAAGAATACTTTTTTCGCCCCAGCATCACGTGCCATTTGAATAATTTCGTTACAGGTCGTACCACGGACAATCGAGTCATCCACCAACAGTACATTTTTGCCTTTAAACTCAAGCTCTACAGGGTTCAGTTTTTGGCGCACTGATTTTTTACGCAATTGCTGACCTGGCATAATAAAGGTACGTCCGATATAGCGGTTTTTCATAAAACCTTCACGGAATTTAACCCCTAAAATATTTGCCAACTCTAAAGCCGAGGTACGGGATGTATCAGGAATGGGAATCACTACATCAATATCGTGCTGCTCGCCCCACTCTTGGGTAATTTTATGCGCCAGTTTTTCACCCATTTTCAAACGCGCTTTATACACTGAAATACCATCAATGGTCGCATCTGGACGAGCAAAATATACATATTCAAAAATACATGGGCGATATTCAGGTTTAGCGGCACATTGCTGGGTAAATAATTCACCTGCGTCATTAATAAAGATCGCTTCACCCGGCGCAATATCACGTTCAACTTTAAAGCCAAGTGCAGTAATTGCCACAGATTCTGATGCAATAATATATTCCATGCCCTGTTCAGTTTCACGTGAACCGTAAATCAATGGACGGATACCATTTGGATCACGGAAGCCAACCAAGCCTTGACCTGTAATCATAGCAACAACGCCATAAGCACCCTTACAACGCTCATGCACACGGCTGATCACATGAAAAATATCTTCTGAAGTTGGGTTTAATTTGCCACGTTTTTGCAATTCATGTGCAAATACGTTCAATAACACTTCTGAGTCAGAATCGGTGTTCATGTGACGTAAATCTGTTTTAAACAGATCTTCGTGAATTTCTTCGGCATTGGTCAAATTACCATTGTGTGCCAAAGTAATCCCGTACGGCGAGTTCACATAAAATGGCTGCGCTTCGGCACTGCTTGATGAACCTGCAGTTGGATAACGCACGTGCCCAATACCATAATTACCTTGCAACGCACGCATGTGACGTGTATGGAATACATCACGCACCATACCGTTATCTTTACGCAAGAACAAACGCCCATTGTGGCAAGTTACGATCCCAGCTGCATCCTGTCCACGATGTTGTAACATCGTTAATGCATCAAACAACATTTGGTTAACAGGTGATTTACCAGCTATACCAACAACTCCACACATAGCAACCTCGCAGACCAGCTAGGGATTAATAAAAAGGATTATTCGTTGAGCCATCTGCGCCAGAGCGATTTTCTTTTGCGTCAGATGCGATGTCGGAAGATGGCGCGGCATCTTTCGACTTGATGTGCTGTAAAGCCTCATTGGCAGCGTCTTTGGACAGTTCTGTTGCCCACGGTGCATACGGCAATAAAGTTTGTACAAATTTAGACTGTTTCCAATAAGGCGAGCTTTCGACCCAAGGACCAATGCCTTGAATGGTAATAAGGACAATGAGTAAGCCTTTCAAGGTACCAAATGCACCGCCTGCCAAACGATTTAATGGGCCAAGCTTCAAGCTCTTTAAAACACCATTTAGAACAGCGGTTACAATCCAAGTCAGGACCACAATTACCAAGACAATAAATGCAAAGGCTGCAATTTTTTGTACCACAGGATCGCTACTGAGTGCTGTCATCGAAGGTGCTAGGACAACTGCATATTTTGCCGCAACAATTAGGGCAAAAATCCATCCTACCAAGTTCGCAAAGGCTTTAATAAATCCTTGTCGCAAACCGTTCAACCCTCCAATCAGCAAGAGAATCAGAATAACGATATCAATGGTATTCATAAGTTACAAGGCGTTCACACAATCTTGAACTAGCTCAGGACCTACATAGATTAAACCACTATACACCTGAACCAAGCTTGCACCTGCATTTTTTTTGGCAACGGCTTGTTCGCCCGACAAAATGCCACCTACACCAATTAAAGGAATTTCACCTTTCAGTGCTGCTGAAAATGCCGCCAAACATGCTGTACTTTTTTCAAACACAGGCGCACCCGACAAACCACCTGCTTCATCGCCATGCGGCAAATTTTCTACACCTTCACGAGACAAAGTGGTATTGGTCACAATCAGACCATCAATTTTGAATTGCAACAATTGTTTAGCAATAAACTGAATATCTTCTGGGTCTAAATCTGGAGCAACTTTTAAGACTAGCGGCACATAATGTTGATGTTCTTCTGCCAACTCCAACTGACGCTGTTTAAGGGTTTGCAATAATTCAGTCAGCGCATCACCACTTTGTAAACTACGCAAGTTTTTGGTATTCGGTGATGAAATATTTACAGTAATATAAGAGGCATAGTTATAGACTTTTTCCAAACAAATCAGATAATCATCTACTGCATTTTCAACTGGTGTATCGGCATTTTTGCCAATATTAATCCCTAAAATGCCTTTAAATTTTGCCGCTTTGACGTTTTCAATCAGCTGATCGACCCCATCATTATTAAAACCCATACGGTTAATAATGGCTTTGGCCTGTGGAATACGGAATAAACGTGGATGCGGATTGCCCGCTTGAGGACGTGGCGTAATGGTGCCAATTTCAATAAACCCAAAGCCCAAACCAGCTAAGGCATCAATATACGCACCATTTTTGTCTAGACCCGCTGCCAAACCTACTGGATTAGGGAATTCAATTCCCATACAAGTCAGAGGTTTCGCTACAGTCTTTTGACGCATCAAGCCCATTTTATGGCTCGATTTCAACAGTGATAGTGTCAGCTCATGTGCACGCTCTGGTGCTAAAGAAAATAACAGCGGGCGGGCTAGAGAATACAACATATCTGCAAAAGTCTACTGCTTTCTAAGTCGCCATATTATAGGCTTAGCCCATTCAAAACGCTATGCTTGACATGAGTTTATTTTCCGAGTTTCGGACTTTATTTTTAGCCTTTACTGGACTGTCGCAGTTAATTTAATCTGCCCTGCTTCAGAAATTAATTCCATTTTTTCGATACTTAAACCCATTTGCGCCAATTGGGTTAAAAAATTTGCCAATACAGCATAATTGGCGTGACTAGCCACCAGTTGCATCTTGTCGCCACTTTGCTGCGAAGCGACCGATAAGCCCTGTTGCTGAGCCACACGCTGAATCTTATCGGCTGCACTGAGTTGTGCATCATTAGCAGGTTTCATGGTGACCGCTTGACTTTGCATCACCACCACCAAGTCTTTAAGGTCATTCACCCGTTTTTGCTGTTTTTCGGCCGCAGCATGCATATACCACAACGCCGAACCTACAGCAGCAACAATCACAAAAATTGTGGTAAAGACCACCAAAACACGTTCACGTGGATTTAAACGATCTAAATAATCTTGTATCAGTTCAATACGTCGATCCATCAAAGTGGACATTTTTTCCATGGCTTTCATTATTGTATTTTCACCAATCCTACTGCGCCTGATGCACTCGGCTGAATATTACCTAGCTCGACCTTAAAACCTTGCTGATTTAATTGTTGGGTGAGTGCTTGCAAGGTTGCTGCCGAGTTGGCATTCAACTCCATGTTCAACATATTCGCATCATAACTCACACGATTAGCCACAATTTGATTTTGCATCAACACAGGGCCAACGCGACTAAGCAATTGCAGCGCTTGAGTATCTGCATTTTTACTCATGCGTACCTGACTTTGAAACTGACTTTGAATATTTTGTTCGGTAATACGGCTGTTTGCGCCAAACCAATATTGATACTGTTCTATGGCTTGAATCGCTGTTTGATCAGCTACTTTTTTAAGTTTGCTCCAGCGCAGTGCATCATAGCTAAATTGTACAATTAAAATCCCAAGAAACACCGCAGCACAGGCTTTCCAATAACCTGAAACACCCGTGTCGTGCTTGGCTTTTGGTAGCATATTGAATGGATGCTGCTTGGCTTTCGCCAATGTAGGTACAACATAATGAAAACTTTCTAACTGCTCTTGGGTTACAAATGCTTCAATACTTTGCATCTGCTCTGCACTAAAGTTGGTGATTTTATAATTGCGTTCTGCAGTTTGATAATCTAAATAAAGCGCCAAATCATCAACTGAATAACCTAAAAATTCACTTTCACGTACCAGCAAACGTCCGCAAATATTTCCAATCACCGTTTGTCCTGCTTCAGGTTGCGGCAAAATTAAAAAGTCAGGTAACAATGCACTAATTTTAACAGGTAACAAACTGAATACATGCAAATAGGTTTCAATACTATGCTTAGCCATTCCCAGCACGGTTATTCGCTCAGGTGGCACAAAATGATGAACCACCTTCATCGCATCAATTGGCAATACGGTATATTCTTCTAATAAATACTTCACGCCATCTGCACCCAATTGTTTATATTGGGCTTTAGGCAAAGTTTGTTGCATGATTTGTACATCACGGCTTGGAAAAAACACCACAGCATCTTTCCCTTGAAAAGGCTGCAATGACTGAATCAAGGCATCAAGATTATCTGCCTCTGTCCAATGTTCCCCATTTGACCATTGCCAAACCCCATTGGCTTCTGGCATCCATAAATACAGCATTATTATCGTTCTACCGTTGAATTGTATTTAACTTTATACATTTATTTTATGCGTTTGGAATAAAACTTTTGAGTTGGGTTGAAAGTCCCGCAGCAATCACAGCCTGTTCATAAATCCGTGCTTCTGCCAATTGATACGGATTAAACGATTCTGATGTTAAAATCTCAGCCATATGCGCCACCACATTCATGTGACATACCACTGCAATTGACTCATACGGTAATTGCGACAACCATTCTACTGCTACTTTTGCATCATCTTCAGGTTTAATGGCATTGCATACCACCACAGGCACATCTTTAAAATATTGCTGTAAATGTACCAAAGTTTCTTGTGCACGTAGTAAAGGACTGACCACAAATACATCGGGCTGAATAATATTCTTTACATAATCCGCTGTTTCTTGTGCTTGTATATGACCACGCTCAGTCAATGGACGCTGATGATCATTACCCATAATCGCAGGAGCGGCTTCACCATGACGAACAAGAGTCAGTTGCATAGAATTTCCTTATAGGATGAAACAGATTAAGTTGTGTCAATTTAACTCAAATTATGCGCTCAGTATAACCTGAGATTATGACAATTCAGTTCACTAAACTGTCATATTTCAAGCAAGTTTTTACCTGCTGTGGCGCTGTTTTATGGATGTAAAACTAAACTAGATGATGTGGCAAGACAAATTCCACATCACTACGATGCCCATTTCTCATTAAAGACAGTGCAATGTTCATGGGCGGCGCACCTTCAAAAATCACTTCATAAAGCGCACAAGTGATTGGCATATACACATCTAATTCATTCGACCGCGCACGCACTTGCACGATGGTATTAATTCCTTCAGCTGTTTGCCCCAATTCTTCTGTGGCTTGTTGCAACGTTTTGCCTTTACCCAATGCATAACCTACTTGATAGTTACGACTCAATGGACTGCTACAGGTTGCAAACAAGTCACCAACACCGGACAAACCTAAAAAGGTCAATGGATTTGCGCCAAGTTTCACCGCAAAACGGCTCATTTCTGCCAATGCACGGGTTAAAATCATACTTTTAGTGTTTTCACCCACGTTATAAGCGGCTGCCATCCCCATTGCTACTGCATAAATATTTTTCAGTGCACCGCCTAATTCCACACCATTCACATCGTCACTGGCAAAAACACGGAATAAGGCACTGTGCAAAGCTTGTTGCACCGCATAACGCACCAATTCAGAATGACTGGCAATGACCGTACCTGCAGGCTGCCCCGCCACAATTTCTTTAGCAAGGTTCGGGCCAGACAATACGCCATACGGCACTTCTGGTAATTCTTCGCGGATAATATCACTCATAAAACTAAAAGTTTTGGCTTCAATCCCCTTAGTTAAAGACACCACTGCTTGGGCACTAATAAAAGGCTTAATTTGACGCAACACATCACGGAACGAATGACTTGGAATAGCCACTAAAATAATGTCACGGTCACGGACTGCAGTTTCTAAGTCTGAAACGGCTCTTAAGTCTTGTTCCAACTGAAAATCTGGTAAATAACGTCGATTAATATGCGTTTCATTAATTTCTTTGGCAGTCGCTTCATCACGAATCCAAATCATCGTGTCACAGCCATTACGGACTGCCGTATTGGCCATTGCGGTGCCAAAACTGCCACCACCTAGCACTGTAATGCGTAACGCAGTTTTGCGATCTACTGCAACAGGTTCAACCAAATCTGTAAAGTTTAACTCTGACATTATTGTTATATCCTAAAAATAAAGACTTATCCGTTCCAATAACGAACATAAGCTTGCGTATTTAACTCAGCGCGCGCAGGAATGGCTTTGGCTGCTGTTCCCACATAAATAATGCCTGAAATAAAATCATCTGCATTTAAGTTTAAAGCTTGTTTTAGCAAGTTCGATTCAACGACTGCTCCACTGCGCCACATACTGGCAAAACCCTGTGCCTGCAAAGACAATAAAAAGTTCTGTACCGCAGCACCTGTACTTAAAGTCTGCTCAAAACGTGGTACTTTGGGATAATCCTGAAATTGCGTTAACGCCAACACCAAAAGTGGCGCACGAAACGGATGTTGTTTCACTCGCTCTAACTGGACTGCATCAGTTTCGCCCATGTCTGTCAAAGCCTGAAAAAGTAACTCACCAAATGCTGCACGCTGTTCAGCAGTAATTACCACAAAGCGCGTAGGTTTTAAACGATGATGATCTGGCGCGGTTAAAGCGGCCTGAAAAGCCATTTCTAGCTGCACAGCATTTGGTGCAGGATCAACTAACTGCCCCATAGACTGGCGTTGATGAATATTCTGATGAACGATTTCTATCGCTGTATCCGTCATTAACTTATATAACTATTTCAAAAAGCTCAGTTAAGATTAGCATAAACTCAAAAAATTGCGCTATTTCCGTATGCTTATTTGCAAGATTCTGATTAGGGTCTATATGTCTGCACTTTTAAGATGAATCTGCTCAGCACATCTAAACAATGATGCTTTGACGCATTCATCTATAGTTTAAGAGCATGAAAATACATTATGGATTGGGTTTGAAGCGTATAAATCAATGACGAATTATCAACACAGCATATACAGTGTCTACATTTAAAAACAGCCAGATTATGTTCAACTAGATCAAATTGTTATTTTCAACCTCTACACATTTGAATTGAAATATCATCAACAAACAATACACGCGACTGCGTTTTAACCCTGAGGTAGATATGAATAAAATAGTCACCTTTTCTAGCCTTGCCGTTTTTGCACTTTTAACAGCATGTGCCACCACACCGAATAATTCTCTTGCTATTCAAAAAGAAAACAACCTGTATGAAGTCACAGGTTTAGGTAAAAGTAATATTATTTCTAAAAACAATGCAATTACAGCTGCCAATAAAACCTGTGGTACGCGTGCCACTCCAGTCTTGGTCGATGAAAAAACATCTTATAACGGCGCACTCAAAGGTGTGGTAGATGAACAAACGGGACAAATGATTCAAGCAGCTGCAAATGTTTTAGGTACGATTGCAGGACGCAATACTGATATTGCTCGTGATGATGATTATCAAACTGTGCTGACCTTTAGATGTCAGGCAAAGTAAATTATTACAGCACGACATAAGAAGCAAATACAAAAAAGTCGCTCCACTGAGAGCGACTTTTGAGCTAAGAACAGCAGGATTTAAACTAAAAAATAGCTTAAATGAGTAATTAGCAATAACCATCTAAACGTGTTAAAGGTAATTTTTGACCAATCGCCTTTTCAATTTCTGGCAAATAGAACGCATCATCTTCAGACAAGAAGCTAATACTCACACCCCGTGTACCTGCACGACCAGTACGACCAATACGATGGACGTAATCATCAGACTGTTCAGGCAAAGTAAAATTCACGACATGCGACACACCATCGACGTGAATACCACGCCCTGCAACGTCAGTTGCAATCATGATGTTATGTTTACCGTTTTTGAATTGATCCAGCATTTTTAAGCGTTTGTCTTGTGCAATCTCACCCGACAACATCACTACTTTATAGCCATCTCGCTTTAAATGATCATAAAGCTTACGCACCTGATCACGACGATTAGCAAAAATCATGACTTTTTCAATAGGCTCATCACGTAAAATTTCTTCAAGCAATTTATATTTATCAGTTTTAGCAACCATATACACCCGTTGCTCAACATCGGCATTGGTTTTCTTTTCAGGTTCAATTTCTACTGTAACGGGTTCAAATAACCATTGTTGAGCCAAATTCAATACATCATAACTAAAAGTTGCCGAGAACATTAACGTCTGACGCTGCTCTTTACGTGGTGAATAACGCACAATACGTTTTACCGCCGGAATAAAGCCCATATCTAGTAAACGGTCTGCTTCATCAATCACTAAAAATTCAATCTGATCGAGCCAAACTTCTTTTTGTTCTACAAAATCAATTAAGCGCCCTGGTGTTGCAACAATAATATCAACAAATTTTTTATTGAGTTGTGACTTTTGCTTATCAAAATCTACACCACCCAACAAAGTCACCACATTTAAGTCGGTATATTTGGTTAAGTCTTTTGCGTCACTTTCAATTTGCAAAGCCAATTCACGTGTAGGTGCCAAAATCAAAGCACGCGGTTCACCACGATAACGCTGCCCTTGAATTGGGTTATTCAATAAATCGTTGATGACACTAATTAAAAAGGCAGCAGTTTTTCCTGTACCTGTTTGCGCACGACCAATAGCATCATGTCCAGCCAAAGTAAATTTTAAAACCTTTTGCTGAATTGGCGTCATTTCCTTGAAACCCAAAGCATCAATAGCCTGTTTCAATTGCGGATGTAAATTTAAGGTTTCAAAACCAGAAGACATAAATATATGCTCGAACTTATACAGACAAAAAACTGACCTATTATAAACAGAAATACAAATAAAAAACGCCCCAATCATGATTGGAGCGTTTTTTTAGAATAATCGAGAGATTAGTCTAGTGGCTGTACTTCTTCAGCTTGGAAGCCTTTTTGGCCTTTTACTACGCTGAATTCAACACGTTGGCCGTCACGAAGTGAACGGTGGCCGTCACCTTGGATCGCACGGAAGTGAACGAATACATCGTCGCCGCCATTGCGTTGGATAAAGCCAAAGCCTTTAGTGTCGTTGAACCATTTAACTACGCCTTGTTCACGAGCTGTCATAAGTTAATCCTCATTGATTAAAAAGAAGGACCACCCGGTGTTGCAAACAGCAGAGCAAACAAAGTTTAAAAATATTTTTATTTCTAAGCTTGTAATCATTCTGTATAACTATTAACAAAATCCCGGTTACATCCATTTGTAATAGGGCGACAAACAACGATTGTCTATCTATAATCCTAAATACGCATCGAGCTTAACACGGCTTTATGACAATTAATAGATTTTTTTTGATTTATCTTGTTCAGTTTGAAACGATTTGAACAAATAGAAAAATTTTATTTCTGTTAAGTGACTTAGCAGAATTTTGAGCTATAAATTTTATTGCAAATTTCTTAGAGAATAAACCAATTCTCTTGCCCTTATGTGCAGTAAGCCGTGCAATGAATAGCCCCTATGCTTCAGATGAAATTTATTTGGGATTTGTGAGCGAATTTGCTAGTATGACATTCTGTTTTTTAAGGCAAATTTTTACTTCAATGCTGTGTGATGCTGAACAACCTATCATAGTGATTGATGCCATGGGACAACCTTGTCCTATGCCTTTATTGATGCTAAAACGTGCCCTTAAATATTCAGATTCTGCTCGGTTTTTATTGAAGTCATCTGATCCGCACAGCCAGCAAGATGTGGCGCGTTATTGTCAGTTACATCAATACAGCTGTGAAGCCAGCCAAATTTCGGCGACAGAGTTTCATTATGTGATTGATGTTGCCAAGCCCAAAGTATCGCAATAAGCGCATCTGTTTGATGGTTCATTTGTTTTAATGACTTAATATTCGCCACTTGTTGCTATAAAGATTTACATATCTACACCAATTTTACTTATTTAAGTAGAATATTGGCATTAAGATAAAGACATCGGTTATTTTACCTACCCAATCCTATAAGGAGATCTCATGAGTGACAGCAGCAATCAGTTGATGCCCCTGTCATTATCTGCACCAGGGGTAAACCTCGGGGCTTATATTAGTACTGTTAACCAAATTCCTATTTTAACGGCTGAACAAGAAAAAGAGTTAGCCGAGCGTTATTATTACGATCAAGATTTAGACGCGGCCAAAATGTTGGTCATGTCGCATTTACGTTTTGTAGTGCATATTGCACGAAGTTATGCGGGTTATGGTTTACCGCAGGGCGATTTAATTCAGGAAGGCAACTTGGGCTTAATGAAAGCCGTGAAACGCTTTGACCCGAATATGGGCGTGCGTTTGGTGTCATTTGCCGTGCACTGGATTAAAGCTGAAATTCACGAATATGTTATTCGTAACTGGCGTATTGTTAAAATTGCCACGACCAAAGCACAGCGTAAATTGTTCTTTAATTTGCGTAGCCTCAAAAAATCGAGCAAAAAACTGACGCTTGAAGAAGCACAATCCATTGCCAATGATTTAAACGTGACTGCAGAACAAGTTTTGGAAATGGAAGGTCGTTTAACTGCTTATGATGCTGCTTTTGAAGCACAGGGCGATGATGACGATGAAGGTTCAACTTATGTTGCACCTGCACTGTATTTGGAAGATAACCGTTACGACCCTGCACGTTTAGTCGAAAACGAAGACTACGAAGAACAAAGCACTTCTGCCCTACATGAAGCTATGGAGCAGTTAGATGATCGCTCACGAAATATTTTGCAGCGTCGCTGGTTAGATGATGATAAATCGACCTTGCATGAATTGGCAGCAGAATATAATGTTTCGGCGGAACGTATTCGTCAGCTAGAAAAAAATGCCATGGAAAAAATTAAAGCGGCGATGTCATCAAACTAAACTGACATTCTCAAGATGAATGCAAACACCTCGAAAAATAAAATTGGGCAAACCGCCCTTTTTTATTGTCTTGGATTCGTACAGCCCACATACAGGCAGGCAATTCTCAGATTTTCCCAAGCTTAAAAATGTGCTAAGGTTAAGCGCAAAATTAAATAGGTCAATTTGAGTATGTGGATTGCAATTTCTGCCTTGAATTTAGCCGCTGCGGTGTTACTCGGTGCATTTGGTGCACATGGTTTAAAAGCCCGTGCGACTGAAATTCAATTGGGTTGGTGGCAAACTGCAACAGATTATTTTTTCTATCATGCTCTTGGACTTTTGGCATTAGGCATCTTGGCTAAAGTGATTCCACAACTTCCCATTAAAGCCAGTTTTATTCTGATTCAACTGGGTATTTTATTTTTCTGCGGTTCACTTTATATCATGGCATTGGACATTGTACGCGGTTTGGGCATGATTACCCCAATTGGTGGTGCGCTCATGATTGCGGGTTGGCTGACCTTAGCATGGCAAGCCATGAAACATGCCAAATAAAGCTCAATAGTATTTTGTAATTTTAAGATGGATTCTCGGTCATGCAAATTTATCTGAATGGCGAAGCACAACAGACCACTCACACGACCCTGTTACAACTGATTCAGGCATTAGATTTAGAAGGCAAACGTTTTGCCGTGGAGCAGAACGAAAAAATTATTGCCAAAAGTAAACTTGCCGAAACCCCTATTTGCGATCAAGACCGCATTGAAATTATTCATGCCGTTGGTGGCGGCTAAACTCGGAGCACCCATGCAAGATACCTTTAAAATCGGTTCACGTACCTTTAATTCACGTTTATTGGTGGGTACGGGCAAATATAAAGATTTAACCGAAACAGATTTGGCGATTCAAGCCAGTGGCGCAGAAATTGTCACGGTTGCCATTCGTCGTGTAAACATTGGGCAACATCCAGATCAACCCAACTTACTTTCCGTGATTCCACCAGAAAAATACACTATTTTGCCGAATACCGCAGGCTGTTTTGATGCCAACAGTGCCGTACGTACCTGCATGCTGGCACGTGAATTGCTCGATGGTCACAACCTCGTCAAACTGGAAGTTTTGGGCGATGAAAAAACCCTATACCCAAATATCACCGAAACTTTGAAAGCTGCGCGTACGCTAATTGACGATGGTTTTGAAATCATGGTTTATACTTCAGATGACCCAATTGTGGCGCAAGAATTGGAAAGTATGGGCTGCGTGGCGATTATGCCATTGGGTAGCTTGATTGGTTCAGGCTTAGGAATTCTTAACCCGCATACCATTTCGATTATTAAAGAAAATGCCAAAGTACCTATATTGGTAGATGCAGGAGTAGGTACCGCTAGTGATGCTGCGATTGCCATGGAATTGGGGTGTGATGGTGTGCTCATGAATACTGCAATTGCAGCAGCACAAAACCCTGTACTCATGGCATCTGCGATGCGTAAAGCTGTAGAAGCAGGGCGAGAAGCTTATTTGGCAGGACGTATGCCACGTAAGCGTATGGCGAATGCCAGCTCACCTGAAACGGGTTATTTCTTTAAGTAATCATAAAAAAGTTGTAGGGTCTTTTCCAAGTTCGACAACTCAAATAAAAAGACGTTCAGTATCAACTCAACGTCTTTTTTTACTACCTGATTCTGGCAAATAAAAGCCGATTAAGGGATTAAGCCTTCATCACGCATCGCAATTTGTACCGACTGCCGCGCAGCGACTTTATTACGGATTTCAACTACATGACTATAAGGGGTTAAATCATGCTCAATATGGTTTGACCAATTGGTGATGACAAACAAATACGCATCGGCTGGGCCGAAGTTATCATCCACCAAATATTCATGGTCTGATGACGCAATTGCTTGATCAATATATGTCAACAAACGATCAATTTCTGCATACGCTTTTTCTTTAGCTTCTGCATCTAATGGTCCAGCAAAAAATACCGCATAAGCATCATGTAATTCTGAGTTTAAATAACCTAACCATTCCAAAACTTTAGCACGACCTAAACCAGATGGCGGAATTAAGTCTTGTTTAGGGTCTTGCTGCGCTAAAAATGGCAATATTGCTACGTTTTCCGTCAAAATCAAACCTGGGTTAATTTCTAAAGCAGGTACATAGCCTTTAGGGTTAATTTCGTAATAATTGACACCCTTTTCTGTTTTATGGGTTTTTAAATCCACACGTTCAATATCAAAATCGACATTCACTTCATTTAAAATAATATGTGCTGCTAAAGAACATGCGCCTGGTGAATAATAAAGCTTCATATTTGATCCTTGTTATATAACTATCTCTGTTCTAAATCGCCTGTCACAAACTTGCAAGTGATTGAACCTATGAATTGCAAAAAACGTAAATGTCTTAAAAAGCCCTTACGGTTTGACTATCCTGCAAAAGTCAGGCTTTTTCAAGTCTGTTTTAGCTGCTTTTTTTATCTCAAGATGTTTTATCATACAGCCCTTTAAAGTTTCATGAAATTGAGATAGTGATTAGCCTGAAAAAAGAAGAGTGGTTTTCCAATATCCGTACCGATGTTTTGGCGGGTTTAGTCGTAGGTTTGGCATTAATTCCTGAATCAATTGCCTTTTCGGCTATTGCAGGCGTCGATCCGCAAGTCGGCTTATATGCCTCGTTCTGTATTGCGGTCACGATTGCTTTTTTTGGTGGGCGTACTGCCATGATTTCTGCCGCAACAGGCGCTATGGCATTGCTGATGATTACCCTAGTCAAAGAACATGGTTTGCAATATTTATTGGCAGCCACGGTGCTCACAGGGCTGATTCAGGTTATAGCAGGCTATTTTAAAGTTGCCAAACTGATGCGTTTTGTTTCGCAATCGGTAGTTTATGGCTTTGTAAATGCTTTGGCGATTTTAATTTTTGTGGCGCAACTGCCTGAGTTATCGCAAATGGATGGCTTAGGCTATTTGTTTGTAGGATTAGGTTTGGCGGTGGTCTATCTATTTCCTTACATCCCTAAAATTGGTAAAAGCATCCCCTCACCTTTGGTCTGTATTATTGTACTAAGTGTGGTTGCTTTATTACTTGGTTCAGATATGCGCACCGTAAGCGATTTGGGACAATTTCCAGATACGCTGCCCATTTTCCTCGTACCCGATATTCCGCTGAATTTTGAAACTTTATCAATTATTTTTCCTTATGCCATGACTTTAGCCACAGTCGGTTTGCTTGAAACCATGATGACCACCACGATTGTCAATGAAGTCACAGGCACAGAAGCAGATCGGCATCAGGAATGTCGCGGTCAAGGCTATGCCAATATTGTTAGTGGCTTTATGGGCGGTATGGCAGGCTGTGCCATGATTGGGCAATCTATTATCAACGTCAGTTCTGGGGCGCGCACACGTCTATCTACACTTACTGCAGGCGTATTTTTGCTGTGCTTGGTGGTGTTTCTAAAAGATTGGTTGGCATATATTCCTATGGCAGCACTGGTCGCAATTATGATTATGGTGTCTTTCACGACTTTTAACTGGGATTCCATCCGTAACTTTAAAAAGCATCCTAAACAAAGCAATATTGTTATGTTAGCTGTGGTGATTGTGGTGTTAGCTACCCACAACCTTGCTTTGGGTGTTTTTGTTGGCGTACTGCTTTCTGCTCTATTTTTGGTGAATAAACTGGAAAGTGAAGTTAAAGTCGGCTCATTTTTATTGGGCGAACATACTCGCCAATATGTGATTTCTGGGCAAATTTTCTTTAGTAGTTCGGAAAAGTTTTATCAGTTTTTTGATTTTTCAGAAGATATTAGCAATGTCACCATCGACTTAACGCATGCACATATTTGGGATATTACCTCTGTAAATATGCTAAATACCGTGGTGAACAAATTTAAAGCGCAACAAATTAAAGTGCATATTATTGGATTAAATGAGGCCAGTCACACCTTAATTGATCAATACAGTACCAATCCGTAATTACTGAGAAAAGTTAAAGTACCGACGAAGACCCTGAATGCTAAATCTTAATGATTCGGCATTTTTTTATACTCAAACGATGCAGATGGATCGCAATCTTGCACGGCGCTGCGAAAAACAGCGAAAAAATTTGACTTCAAAGGCTCAGGACTTAAAATACCGCATTCGAATTTATTAGATTTGCCAAAATTATGTCGAACGATCAATTAGACCAGCACGTTGTCGAGCTGGACAACCTCAACGAGCATCGTGAAATTGTAACGTTCATGCGCCGTTCTTCACCATTGAATACGTCACAACGTAGTGCCTTGGAACAATACGGCGACTTAATTTTGGAATATCCTGTTGGTGATTTACGTCAGCATTTTGAACACCCTGAACGCCCGCTCACCGTAGAAATTGGTTTTGGGATGGGGCGTTCTTTGGTACTTATGGCGCAGGCCAATCCTGAACGTAACTTTGTCGGGATTGAAGTGCATATTCCAGGGATTGCACAATGTGTTTATGAAGCAGGCACAGCAGGTTTAAGCAATTTACGTGTTTTAGATGCCGATGCAATTCAAGTGCTACGTGAAATGCCAGACAACAGCATTGATACGGTTCAACTCTATTTCCCAGACCCATGGCAGAAAAAACGTCACTTCAAACGCCGTTTCGTTGCCCATGAACGTATGAAATTGGTAGAGCAAAAATTAGCGTTGGGCGGGACGTTCCATGCTGCAACCGACTGGGAACCATATGCAGAATGGATGCTAGATGTATTGGACAATCGTCCACGTTTAGAAAACTTGGCGGGTAAAGGCAATAGCTACCCGCGTCCTGAATGGCGTCCACAAACCAAGTTTGAACGTCGTGGAATTGAAGCTGGTCATAAGATTAATGACTTTATCTTCAAGAAAATTAACTAATTTCTGCTAGAAAAAATGCTTCCACAAGGAAGCATTTTTTATGTGAACTTGTTTTATCGCATTAAATGACTAAGATTGATGCCGCTTTAAAATCTGTTGGCTCATGAGCGCATAAACTTCGGCAAGTTCATGTTGCTGCCCTGCTGCCAATACGTCCTGATGCATGTTTAAAATATTGTGATCGCCCCGCATAGCAGGCCCTGTTTGCATTTGACGCGGATCATTCTGGGTTGCTTTATGCGCAGTTTCCAAAATAAGAGGATACAGCAAACTGAAATCTACTTGCTGAGCATCGACCAGTTGCTTGGCCATGTCATAGCAATAATTACTAAAATTACAGGCAAATACCGCAGCCAAATGCAAACTTAAACGCTGTTCTGAAGTATAAGCATAGACTCTTTTGCTTAGGCTATTTGCCAAAGTCATTAAAAGCTGCTGATCTTCAGCAAGGGCAGCTTCTATCAATAAAGGCGTTTCTGACCAATCAATTTCACGCTCTAAACTGAAGGTTTGCAAGGGATAAAATACCCCTGAACGTGCATGATGCTGTTGCAATACATCTAGTTTAGTACTGCCAGAGGTATGTACAATCAACACATGATTTAAGTCACGATGAACTTCCTGAATCACCTGTGCAATGGCCTGATCACTCACTGCGATAATCACTAAATCTAGGTCTGAATAAAGCTGTTCTACTTCTGCAATCGCTTCTGCGCCAACCTGTGCAGCCAAATGCTGTGCCTTGTCCAGACTACGGCTATAAATTTGCACAATTTGATGCTGTGCGTTTAAAACATGAGCCAAATGATGTGCAACGCGCCCTGCACCAATCAAACTAATTCGCATAATATTTTCAGATAAAATAAGATGAAATAATCTGCACACAGCATGCCAATAAAAAAAGGACGAAGCAATTCGTCCTGATGTTTTTTGTTTGATGTTGAATAGATTTAGAATTGGCGCAAAGTTAAAATCTGCTCACTGCGCCCAAATGGCCCTTGAGTATCATGTAAAACTGCACTCGTTAAGCCTATACCATCTTCACCATATTGTTGTGTCACTTCTAAGCCTAACCATTCGCCTTGCGGTAAACGGTGTAAATGGATTTGCAAATCTAAATTTGGAAAACCCCAGCCCGCATTTGGGTCTAAACGTGGCACTACGCCATTAGCGGTATCCACCATCCCCAATAAACGCACAAAACTGGAGGTGCTTTGATTTTCGACCATATCCAATTGGTTTCTTAACCAAACGATGCCCTTACCTGCACGACGATCCGAATGCGCACGTGTTTCAATACTTTGAATATAGCCGCCTGGCCAACAAAGCATGCCATCCCAATCGGACAAATATTCAGGGTTTTCTATGGGTAAATCTTCCAGTCCTGCAATTGCGCGTGTATCTGAGGTCTTCATTTTCCATGCGCGCGCCACAATACAGGTTTTTCGTTCAGCGCACATTTCCGCTTCAATCAACTCAATGGTTTTACCTGGTCGGATCATACGGGTAGTGATACTAAACTCGCCAAAGGCAATTAAGCCAAAAATATCTAAACCAACTCGACCAATGCGCATATCATCACGCAGCATAAATTGCTCAAGTTCTGCACATAATATACCCGTTGCAGGTGCCATGTGTTGTTCATGCGGGTTCCACGCACCTTGTGCATGAATGTTGCAACGATAGTACGCAGTACAGCTACCATTGGCATGTTGTTCACGTTTAAGTAAAGTGTAATATGCTGACATTCTTTCTCTTTCCCTCATCTGACTTTTCTTGTGCTGATACTTTTACTACAAAGATTACTGACTAAATAATGTTATTTATCAACTATTTCTCTGCAAAAAAACCATAATAATTCATAAGTTGACAATATGTTTTACACTGACGAAAACCCACTTGAGTAAGCAATGCTGCCTGCGCATCTGCCATAATTAAATGAAAATCATCGGCCAGTCGTGCAAGCATTTTTTCTGCTTGAGTCGTAGTTAAACCACAATCCAAAGCCAAATTCTGCATCCACCGCAATTCTATATTTTCAGTCTGCTGCATCAGATAATAGCTTAATAAGATCGCTGCAAGTTTTAATGTTTGGTAAATATCTTGAAAAAAAAATGTTTTTTCTGCGACTGGTACATAATGCGCCACCAAAATCGCCAATGCCGCATCAAACTGCAAGTTTTCTAGCTGCGCTTGCTGGGCAAATTGGTGGGTATCTGCTTGTATAAAACTTACTCGCTCATGCCCTGCCACAGACTGAATGTTTTTTTCTGCCTGCTGTAACATGCTTAAAGATGGGTCGATGGCCGTAAATTGCCACTGTGGATGTTGCTGCAGTAAATACTGCAACTCATAGCCTGTGCCACACCCCACCACTAAAACTTGTGCTGTTTCGGGCAAATGACTACTTAAAATTGCATTGATGTGTTGATGTACCAATTCATATCCGGGAATGAGTTTCCGAATATGACTGTCATAGCCTGCAACCACAGTTGCACTGTGAAAATCTTTTGCCATATCACATGATTCTTCTTTAATTTACTGACATTAAATATCTGAGTCTTTTTCAAGATCTGCTTAAGCCACAGCCATTGCATCTACCGACAATTCCGAAACCGTTGGCTTGGCACGTTCAGGAACTAAACCTAGTTTTTGGAACAATTGTTTGTCTTTGCCTTCGCCTGCGTTTGGTGTGGTCAACAGTTTTTCACCTGAGAATAATGAGTTCGCACCTGCCATAAATGCCAACGCCTGATCTGAGTCAGACAACGATTCACGTCCTGCAGATAAACGAATATAACTGTTTGGCATGATAATACGTGCAACTGCAGTGGTACGAATCCACTCAATGACATCGAGTTTTTCGACTTTAGCCAGTGGTGTGCCTTCAATTGGAACCAACATATTGATTGGCACAGATTCAGGATGTAACGGCAAAGTTGCCAATTCATGCAATAAACCAATACGGTCTTGAGTGTCTTCACCTAAACCAACAATACCGCCACTACATACTTTCATACCTGTTTGACGGACAATATCCAAAGTGTTTAAGCGATCATCAAAACAGCGGGTACTAATCACATTAGGATAATACTCACGCGATGTGTCTAGGTTATGGTTGTAATAATCTAAGCCTGCATCTTTTAAGCGTTCTGCTTGAGATTGATTCAACATCCCTAAAGTCATGCAAGTTTCTAAGCCCAATGCTTTGACTTCACGTACCATTTCTAGAACATACGGCATATCGCGTTCATGCGGATTACGCCAAGCAGCGCCCATACAAAAACGTGAAGAGCCTGAGGCTAATGCTTCTTTGGCTTCCTGAATGACTTTATCAACTGCAATACGTTTTTCAGCTTCAAGCTGTGAATCATAATGCGCAGATTGCGAGCAATATTTACAGTCTTCAGGGCATTTGCCTGTTTTAATAGACAATAAGGTACTGACTTGTACGGTATTGGCAGCAAAATGTTGGCGATGCACACGCTGTGCTTCAAAGACTAAATCCAGAAAAGGTTGTTCATATAACTGCTGAATTTCTTCTCGAGTCCAATCATTGCGTACGGTCATTATTTTCATCCTTGATTATCACGCATCATGCTTAAACTTGTGCCATCTTTTATTAAGCCGAGCATGCGATATATTTTTAGTGTGATTATTCCTGTATAGAGTATCCCTTTATCTCTGCGTGAGAAATAAAGGGTGTGTGCTGACAAAATTAAAAGGTCGATCTTGCAGCAGTAAATAGCTGAAATAATGCCTTAAGCAATTTCCTTTAAATTTAATTCTTCACGCATAAATTCACGTAATTTAAATTTCTGTGCCTTGCCTGAAGCGGTCATTGGAAATTCACTAAAGAAGCGCACATAACGTGGGACTTTATTGTGAGAAATGTGTTCTGCACAATATTTACGAATCGCTTCTTCGGTACATTCATGGTGTTCATGCAAAATAATACAGGCACACAGCTCTTCGCCATAACGATGATCTGGCACACCAATCACTTGCACATCACAAACTGCATCGTGGGTATATAAGAAATCTTCAATTTCTTTCGGGAATAAGTTTTCTCCACCACGAATCACCACATCTTTAATGCGACCTTTGATTTTCACAAAGCCTTCATTGTCCATTTCTGCAATGTCGCCTGTGTGCATCCAACGTGCAACATCAATGACTTCCTGGGTTTTGTCATGTTCATCCCAATAGCCTAGCATTACCGAATAGCCGCGCACACATAATTCACCTAATTGCCCACGGGGTACAACTTTGCCATCTTCATCCACAATTTTAACTTCCAAGTGTGGATGCACTCGACCGACTGTACTGACACGGCGTTCCACCGAATCATCCGTCGAACTTTGTGCGCTCACAGGCGCTGTTTCGGTCATGCCATAACAAATGGTGATTTGTGACATGTGCATGCGGTCTATCACACGTTGCATAATTTCTTGCGGGCATGGACTGCCTGCCATAATGCCTGTGCGCAAGCTAGATAAATTAAATTCATCAAACTGTTCATGCTCTAAAATGGCAATAAACATGGTCGGTACGCCGTAAGCAGCTGTACATTTTTCTTGCTGAATGGCTTTTAAGGTATCGAGCGGGTTAAACACTGCCGATGGATAGACCATGGTTGAACCATGTGTGATACAAGCTAAATTGCCCATCACCATACCAAAGCAGTGAAACAGCGGCACGGAAATACAAACACGGTCTTGTGGACTTAAATGAATTGCTTCTCCTACAAAGTAACCATTATTTAAAATGTTGTTGTGGGTCAGCATAGTGCCTTTCGGATTGCCCGTCGTGCCTGAGGTAAATTGAATATTAATGGTTTCATCGAACTGCAACTCACTAGCAATGTGTTGCAGTTTTTTCAGCATGTGTGTGGTTGGAGCTGTCAATAAATCCTGAAAACGATGCATTCCTGTATGTGCTTGATCATCAATTTTAATCACATGCTTTAAATGCGGTAAACGCTTGGCGTTGAGGACTTTATTGTATGCCTGACACAGCTCTGGGGCAATTTTCGTTAAGATGTCCTGATAGTTGGTACTTTTAAACTGCGATGCAATTACCAAACCTTTACAGGAAACTTTGTTGAGCACAAATTCCAGTTCATTGCTTTTATAGGCTGGGTTTAAATTCACCAAAATCACCCCTGCCTTAAAGGCTGCGAATTGAGTGATCGTCCATTCCACACAATTCGGAGACCAAATGGCAAGGCGGTCACCTTTTTTAAAACCGAGTTTTAACAAACTACAGGCAAAGGCATTGACCTGTTGCTGGAGTTGCTTATAGGTCAGACGCACATTTTGATGCACGCTTACCAAAACATCCTGATCTGCATATTGCTGGCAAGCCTGATCAAACTTTTCACCAATGGTCATGCCTAACAAAGGCTGATTACTGGTGCCATAGGCATAACTTAACCGTACTTGTGTCATTGAATCGATCTCCTTGATTCTTTGTAATTCTGTTTTCCATTATGACGACGATTACTTTTTGCCTGTTTTGTGCGTTGTTTTTACTACCCTCCCTGCTGTTTTCGCACTGCATTTACACAAAAGTCGGCAATTTGTTTGACAAAGTAATCTTTATAATTTTGATCAAACATCACATTGCGAGACGGGTTTAAAGGTTCAATCACTACAAAGGTCATGGAGCCAACCACACCTAAAGCAGCAGTGTTCAAATCTTCAAAATCAAACTCACCATTGACTTTTCCTTCAGCCAAAATTTCCTTGATGCTCTGTTTGATCAGTTGTTTACTGCGAAAACGCTCATGTTCCATTTCTGGGTCTACAGGCTCGAACATTAACGAATACGCCAATTGAGGGCTGTTCATCGCACGCTTCACAAAAGTGGTGACAGATTTTTGCAATTTTTGTTTTGCACTTAAATCTGACTTCGCAATGTGGTCCAAAATTTCGACCTCACGACGAATCGCATCCGATAAAACTTCAATCAAAATCTGACTTTTATTTTCAAAGTAGCGATACACCAAACCTGTAGATACGCCTGCGCGTTCTGCAATGGCTTGGATAGACGCTTCTTTAAAGCCCCCATGAGCAATAAGTTCACGAGCAGAATCTAAAATCGCCATGCGATTTTGTTCCATACGTTCCTGCATCAATGATGATCTTTTATAACTCATATCTTATTCTCAACCAGATAAAATGAATTGTAAATCATTTTGTGAATTTTAGTTCACTTTTTTAAATTTTCGATGTATGTTAGAACCTAAGCACAACAACAATGCTTGTTTTAGGAACAACAAATATAACCACAGGATGGATGAACACATGATTTTACAAAGCTTAGACTTCGGCTTAGATGAAACCTTAATCGCCCTGCGCGATTCAATCGCTGCTTTTTGTGCAAAGGAAATTGCACCCATTGCTCAACAGGTTGATCGTGATAACGAATTCCCTGCCCAGCTTTGGAAAAAATTTGGCGATATGGGCTTACTTGGCTTAACCGTCAGTGAAGAATACGGCGGCACTAACTTAGGCTATTTAGCTCACATCATTGCCATGCAAGAAATTTCTCGTGCATCAGCATCCATTGGTTTGTCTTACGGTGCTCATTCTAACCTATGTGTGAACCAAATTAAGCGAAATGGGACAGAAGAACAGAAGCAACGCTATTTACCAAAATTAGTTTCAGGTGATTATGTTGGTGCATTGGCCATGTCCGAACCGAATGCAGGCTCAGACGTGGTTAGCATGAAGCTAAAAGCAGAAAATAAAGGCGATCATTACTTACTTAACGGCGCAAAAATGTGGATCACCAATGGTGGTGATGCCGATGTTTTAGTGGTGTACGCTAAAACTGATTTACAAGCAGGTGCCAAAGGCATGACCGCATTCCTGATTGAAAAAAATATGCCTGGTTTTAGTCATGGCAGCCATTTAGACAAACTCGGGATGCGCGGCTCAAATACCTATCCATTGTTCTTTGACAATGTTGAAGTACCAAAAGAAAACGTCTTGGGCGGTGTGGGCAATGGTACAAAAGTACTAATGAGTGGACTGGACTATGAACGTGCAGTTTTAAGTGCAGGGCCGCTAGGCATTATGGATGCCTGCATGGATACCGTGATTCCTTATATTCATGAGCGTAAACAGTTTGGTCAGGCATTGGGTGAATTCCAGCTTATGCAAGGCAAAATTGCCGATATGTATTCGACTTGGTTGGCATGTAAAGCACTGGTCTATGCCGTTGGCGCAGAATGTGACAAAGCTGAACACAGCCGTAGTTTACGTAAAGATGCAGCCAGTGCCATTTTATACGCTGCCGAAAAAGCCACATGGATGGCAGGTGAAACCATTCAAACCTTGGGCGGTAATGGCTATATCAATGAGTTCTCTGCAGGACGTTTATGGCGTGATGCCAAACTCTATGAAATTGGTGCGGGTACTTCAGAAATTCGCCGTATGTTGATTGGCCGTGAATTGTTTAACGAAACTGCCTAAAAATAAATCACAAGAATAGACAAGGATGTTGGCATGAATCAATTACAGAGCAAAATTAATATTCGCAGCGACGAGTTTAAAAACAACCAAGCTGCGATGCAAAGCCTAGTCGATGACCTCAGAGAAAAAGTCCAAAAAATTGCTTTGGGTGGTGGCGAAACTGCACGCCAAAAACATTTAGACCGTGGCAAATTACTGCCACGTGAACGGATTGACCACCTGATCGATCCGGGTACTGCATTTATTGAAATTGGTCAGTTGGCCGCTTATCAGGTCTATCAGGATGATGTCCCTGCTGCGGGTGTAGTGGCGGGTGTCGGTCAAGTGAATGGCGTGACCTGCATGATCATTGCCAACGATGCCACAGTAAAAGGTGGAACGTACTATCCACTGACTGTGAAAAAGCATTTACGCGCACAGGAAATTGCCGAACAGAATCACCTGACTTGTATTTATTTGGTCGATTCTGGCGGTGCATATTTGCCGCTACAAGATGAAGTCTTTCCAGACCGTGATCATTTCGGACGCATTTTCTATAACCAAGCGCGTATGTCGAGCATGGGCATTGCCCAAATTGCCGTTGTGATGGGAAGTTGTACCGCAGGCGGTGCGTATGTCCCTGCCATGTCAGATGAAACCATCATTGTGCGTAATCAGGGGACAATTTTCTTGGGCGGCCCACCGCTGGTTAAAGCCGCAACAGGTGAAGTGGTTAGCAGCGAAGACTTGGGTGGTGGCGATGTACACACTCGCCTTTCAGGTGTAGCCGATCATTTGGCAGAAAATGATGAACATGCCTTGGCAATTGCCCGCAACATCGTTGCCAATTTAAATAAAAAGCCAAACCCGCAGCCTGAGCATATAGAAGCACCATTATTCGATGCCTCTGAACTGTATGGCATTGTTCCGACTGACGCGCGTAAACCGTTTGATGTACGTGAAGTGATTGCCCGTATTGTCGATGGTTCACGTTTTGATGAATTTAAAGCGCGCTTTGGCACCACATTAATTACAGGTTTTGCCAAACTATATGGTATGCCTGTCGGGATTATTGCCAACAACGGTATTTTATTTTCCGAGTCGGCACAAAAAGGCGCACACTTTATTGAACTATGCACCCAACGCAACATTCCCCTGTTATTTATTCAAAATATCACAGGCTTCATGGTTGGACGCCAATATGAAAATGAAGGCATTGCCAAAAATGGTGCCAAACTGGTGATGGCGGTTGCCACAGCCAATGTGCCTAAACTGACTTTGGTGATTGGCGGTTCTTTTGGTGCAGGTAACTACGGGATGTGTGGTCGTGCTTATTCACCACGTTTTATGTGGACATGGCCAAACTCACGTATTTCAGTGATGGGTGGCGAACAAGCATCGAGCGTATTGTCTACCTTAAAGCGTGATCAGATTGAAGCCAAAGGTGGTAGCTGGTCTGCAGAAGAAGAAGATCAGTTCAAACAGCCAATTCGTGAACAATACGAACGTCAGGGTCATCCATATTATGCGTCTGCACGCTTATGGGATGATGGTGTGATTGATCCAGCACAGTCGCGTGAAGTTTTGGCATTAAGTTTAGCCGCTGCCCTCAATGCACCCATCCAACCGACCAAATTTGGCGTGTTCCGCATGTAAGAGGTGACAAAATGGATTATCAGTTTTTACAGCTCGAACAGAACAACCAAGTGGCTACGGTTTGGATTAATCGTGCGGAATTGCATAACGCTTTCAATACAGAGGTGATTGAAGAATTACACGCCTGCTTTCAGACACTGAATAGCCGTGATGATATTCGAGTGGTGATTTTGGCAGGACGCGGCAAAAGCTTTTCTGCAGGTGCAGATTTGAACTGGATGAAACAGGCAGGTCAAGCTTCTACAGCAGAAAATCAAGCCGATGCCCTAAAACTGGCAAAAATGCTGCAAAGTTTAGCGACGTTAAAACAACCGACTATTGCCCGTGTGCATGGTATTGCCTTTGGTGGTGGTATGGGTTTGGCAGCTGCCTGTGATATTTGCATTGCTAGCACCGATGCCAAGTTTGCAACCTCTGAAGTACGTTTAGGACTAGCCCCTTCGACCATTAGCCCTTATGTCATTCGTGCAATTGGCGCACGTCAGGCATCACGTTACTTTTTAACGGCAGAGCGTATTTCTGCAGAACAGGCACAGCAAATTGGTTTAGCGCATGAAGTCACTTCAGCCGAAGACTTAGACAGCAAAATTGATGAAATTGTGCAAGCCTTATTGCTTGGTGGCCCAGAAGCGCAACATGCTTCTAAACAACTGATTCAGATGGTTAATCATCAAGTTTTGACCGAAGATTTACTCCAACAAACTGCACAGCATATTGCACATGTTCGCCAAGGAACTGAGGCGAAAAATGGCTTAAATGCTTTTTTAAATAAACAAAGCCCGGCTTGGATCAAGACCACGGCAGAATAAAAGAAGGATCGCACGATGTTTGAAAAGATTTTAATTGCCAACCGTGGTGAAATTGCCTGCCGTGTAATTCGTACCGCAAAAAAACTTGGGATTGCGACTGTCGCGGTGTATTCAGATGCCGATGCGCAATCACAACACGTTAAACTGGCAGACGAAGCCATTTATATTGGTGAATCGCCTGCGGCACAAAGTTATTTGCAAGTTGAACGTATTATTCAGGCAGCCAAAAGCACAGGTGCACAAGCGATTCACCCGGGTTATGGTTTCTTATCTGAAAATGACCAATTCGCACTTGCCTGTAAAGACAACAATATTGTTTTTATTGGCCCGCCAGTTGAAGCCATTTTGGCGATGGGTCTAAAAGCAACCTCTAAAGCCTTGATGGAAAAAGCAGGTGTGCCACTAACTCCGGGCTACCACGGCAGCAATCAAGATGCGGCATTTTTAAAGCAACAAGCCGACAGCATTGGTTATCCTGTGCTCATTAAAGCCAGTGCAGGCGGTGGCGGTAAAGGCATGCGTTTAGTAGAACGCAGTGAAGACTTTCTCAGCTCACTCGCTTCATGTAAAAGTGAAGCACGTTCTAGCTTTGGCAACGAAGACGTGCTGATTGAACGCTATGTGATTCAACCACGTCATATTGAAGTACAGGTTTTTGGCGATACTCACGGCAACTACGTGCATTTGTTTGAACGTGATTGCTCGGTACAACGTCGCCACCAAAAAGTGCTTGAAGAAGCACCTGCACCAAAAATGCCAGAAGATAAACTCGAAACTATGCGCCAAGCCGCAATTGATGCCGCACGTGCTGTAAATTACGTGGGCGCAGGTACGGTAGAGTTTATTGTCGAGCAAGACGGTACTGCTTATTTCATGGAAATGAATACCCGCTTGCAGGTCGAACACCCCGTCACAGAAATGATTACAGGGCAAGACTTGGTTGAGTGGCAATTGCGAGTTGCTTTTGGTGAGCCATTGCCAAAACAGCAACATGAATTGCAAATTCATGGTCATGCCCTTGAAGCGCGTGTGTATGCCGAAGAACCAGAAAAAGGCTTTATTCCTGCCATTGGTCAAATCAGCTATCTGCATTATCCAGAGCAAAATGATGCCGTACGTGTCGATAGCGGGATTGTCGAAGGTGATGAAATCAGCACCTACTACGACCCAATGATTGCCAAACTGATTGTTTGGGGTAAAAACCGTGAAGCAGCATTAACGCAAATGCACCATGCTTTAGGTCAGTTCCACGTCGATGGTTTAGGCAACAACATTGCATTCTTGGATCGTTTGGTGCTGTGTGATTCCTTTAAACATGCCAATTTGGATACAGGGCTTATTCAACGTGAGGAAGCATTTTTACTTAACGCAAAACCTGAAGTCGCTACAGAAACTGTCATTGCAGCTGCGTTAATTGATGTACTTTCTCGTATTCAAAACAACAAAGCGGCAAACAACGCGGTTTGGCAAAAAGACCACTTCTGGCGCTTAAATCAGCAAAGCGCCCACACAGTGCAATTACAGTGCAATGACCAAACACTCAAAATCCAGTTAAAACCATGCACTTCTGGTTTTGAGGCTCACTACAATGGGCAAACGCTGAGCGTTCAAGGCGAGCTTTTGGATGCACATCGTCTACAGGTTTGTATCAATGGTCAGCAACAAAAAATAGCATTTAACCAACATGCGCAAGGCATCACCCTGTTCCAAAACGGTCAGCGTCATGTGTTTAGCTATGTACAAGCAAACTTTAACAGCGATGATCAACAAGACAATGCCAACAATCTGACTGCACCAATGCCGGGTGTAATCACCCAAGTTTTGGTGGCAGCCAATGCCCGTGTGAAAAAAGATGATGTACTGATGACACTGGAAGCCATGAAAATTGAATATTCAATTCGTGCGCCTTTCGATGGCATTGTGGCAAGTTCGTACTTCCAAGCGGGCGATCAGGTCAAAGCAGGCGATGAACTGGTTGAATTTGAAGCCTTGACGGAGGAAGTTGCATGACTGAATTTGTCAAAATTGTAGAGGTTGGCCCACGAGATGGTCTGCAAAATGAGAAAACACCACTCACTTTGGCAGATCGTAAAAACCTGATTTTGGATTTAATGCAAACAGGTTTAAGCAGCATTGAAGTCGGTTCTTGCGTATCGGCCAAATGGGTACCGCAAATGGCAGACAGCGATGTGCTGTTTGCCAGCCTGCCACAAAACCCAAACATTCAATTCAGTTTACTGACCCCAAACTCAAAAGGTTTTGAGTCGGCTTTGGCGGTGGGTTGCAAAGAAGTTGCCGTGTTTACCGCCGCTTCTGAAAGCTTTACCCGAAAAAATATCAACTGCTCAATTGAAGAAAGTTTGGAAAAATTTAGCGATGTCATGCGTCAAGCCAAAGCGCACAACATTCGCGTGCGTGGTTATGTATCTTGTATGGTGGACTGTCCTTATGAAGGCGCAATTGACCCGAAACAAGTCGCAAAAGTCATACAGCAATTATTGGACATGGGCTGCTATGAAGTGTCTTTGGGTGAAACCATTGGTACAGCAACCCCTGACCGTGTGCAAAAAGTCTGGGATGCATGTTTGGCAGAGGTCGATGCCAAAGTTTTAGCAGGTCATTTTCACAATACTTACGGCATGGCGATTGCCAATATTTATCAATCGCTCTTACAAGGCATTCGTGTATTTGATTCATCCATTGCTGGTTTGGGTGGCTGTCCGTATGCCAAAGGTGCATCGGGCAATGTGTCTACCGAAGACTTGTACTATTTACTGTCCAAGATGGGTTTTGAAACAGGTGTGCGGTTAGAACCGCTGATGACAGCTAGTCGTAACATCAGCAATATCTTACAGCGTGATAATCCATCTCACTATGCCAATGCCTACTGGCAAAAGGTTTGTGCTTAAAACCCATTTCATCCTCAATAGCATTGGAACATAAGCAATAAGGATGGCAACAACACAACATGGCAAGTGAATGCCGTGCAGAGAATAAATAGAGGTGACAAATGTCCAATAAAGTATATGACAGCGCACAAGCTGCATTAAATGGCGTGGTTCAAGATGGGCATACCTTGGCGGTGGGCGGTTTTGGTTTATGCGGTATTCCTGAAGCCTTGATTGCTGCGTTAAAAGATACAGGCGTCAAACAACTGACTTGTATTTCTAATAACGCTGGCGTCGATGGTTTTGGTTTAGGCTTATTGCTTGAAACCAAACAAATCAAAAAAATGATTTCATCTTATGTCGGCGAAAATAAAGAATTTGAACGCCAGTTTTTAAGCGGTGAATTGGAAGTTGAACTCACCCCGCAAGGCACACTGGCAGAAAAACTACGCGCAGGCGGTGCAGGTATTCCTGCATTTTTCACCCCAACAGGTGTAGGCACTGTCATTGCAGAAGGCAAAGAAGTCCGTGAATTTAACGGCAAAGATTATATTTTAGAAGAATCTTTGACTGCAGATGTCGCTTTGGTCAAAGCCTACAAAGCAGATAAAGCGGGTAATCTTATTTTCCGTAAAACAGCACAAAACTTTAATCCTGTTTGTGCTATGGCAGGCAAAATCACCATTGCCGAAGTTGAACAAATCGTTGAAATTGGCGATTTAGACCCCGACGAAATCCACTTAGCTGGTATTTATGTGAACCGCATTGTCCTCAATGCAAGCCCAGAAAAACGGATTGAACAAATGACTTTAAAGGCGGAGGCTTAAGACATGGCTTGGACGCGTAATCAAATGGCGCAGCGCGCTGCACAAGAATTAGAAGATAGTTTTTATGTTAATTTAGGCATTGGCTTACCCACACTGGTCGCCAATTATATTCCTGAACATATCAATGTCTGGTTACAGTCCGAAAATGGCTTGCTTGGCATTGGTGAGTTCCCAACTGCCGAAACTGTAGATGCCGACCTGATCAATGCAGGTAAACAAACTGTGACAGCGCGTAAAGGTGCGGCTTTTTTCTCTAGCGCAGATTCCTTTGCCATGATTCGTGGCGGGCATGTCAATATCGCTATTTTAGGGGCAATGGAAGTTTCTGAACAAGGCGATCTTGCCAACTGGATGATTCCCGGCAAGAAAGTTAAAGGTATGGGCGGTGCAATGGATTTGGTTGCAGGCGTACAAAAAGTTGTAGTGCTGATGGAACATTGTGCCAAAGATGGTACGCCTAAAATTGTATCGCAGTGCAGTTTGCCACTCACAGGTAAAGCGGTGGTGCATCGTATCATTACCGACTTAGGCGTGCTTGATATTACTCCACAAGGCGTAAAGTTGATTGAACTTGCACCCGATGTCAGTTTTGATGAAATTCAAAAAGTCACAGGTGTTGCCTTACAAAAAGTCGCAGCTTGATGAATTTATCTCGAGTGAATAACCCTCTCCTTTGCAAGTTTTGATGCACTGCTTTAAAACCTAATACAAGGGAGAGGGTTTGTTTTGACTTTCATACTTTCCCACTCAACTTATTCAATCTACTCAACAAATCACTAATTTATAAAACTATTCCTCAAACCAAAGAGCATCCAAAAATTACTTTCAATTTCGATATTTGTACAGTGCTTCGGGATTGATCCACAATAAAAAAGCCCTCACTGTGTAAAGTGAAGGCTTACAAGAAAATAAACCTATTTTAAGATTAAGGCGCCTTTTGCTCTACCACGCCAGCATCTTCCACACTACGCACCGTGCCTGTATCTACATTCAAGACTTCAAACTCAATACGGCGGTTTTTAAATTGACCTTCTGGCGTTGCATTTGCCGCAATCGGCTGCTCTGAACCAAAACCAATGGCTTGCAATTGACCCGGATTTACACCACGTGATACTAAATAATCGACCACTGCTTGCGCACGTTGTTGTGACAAAGTTTTGTTGGCATTGGCATCACCTACGGCATCGGTATGCCCTTTCACGGTTAATTGCACTTGTGGCGCGCGCTGCATCAATACCGCAGCCTGATCTAAAATAGACTTATTGGCTGCTGGAATTTCAGTCGATGCAGAATCAAAATTAATGATTTGCATATTGAGTGCCGTCGCAATATCCAAAGCTTGAATATTGTCAGGATTAATTGCAGCCAAAGCCTGCTCGGCATTGCTAATACTGCTGGTTACAGCCTGATTCACATCAGTTACTGTAGTTTCTGCAGGTTGCTGAGTCACTACAGTCATGTTTTTAGCCAATGGACGAATTTGACTGGCTAAACGCTCTGCATCGGCAGGGTTCGGGGCTTGAATAGACAGTTGATTACCCACCCAGTTTAAATTGACATTCGGTACACCTTTCAGCATTTTTAAAACGCTTGGAATCACGTCCTGATCAATAAATTCCGAATGATAGTTGGCAAAATTTTCTGCACCACAACCTGTTGGATGATTGAAAATTTGCTTCACTTCATTCTGCAGAATTTCCATATAGCTTGGATTATTCAGCAAAATTTGACAGGTCACCAAATTACCATCACTGCCTGTACTGACTTGCAACATTGCAGCCTGATTTGCTGCCACTTGGGTCTGTGTGGTTGCAGGCGCTTGGTTGCGGTCACTACATGCACGGAATAAAAATGCCAATAAACCAATTAAAATAATTAAAGCTAAAATTGGCAATAACCACGAACGGCGTTCTTCTACTGGCTCAGTCACAATGACTTCAGGTGCTTGATGTACGGTTTGGCTCGCAGCATTATTTACCCCCAAAGCAGCCAATAATGCTGTTGCCCACTGCGGCAAAGCTGCCTGAATTGAATCTAAATTGTTTTGCAGTAAATGCTGAATTGCAACTGGGTCAGATGAACCTGCCTGATTTTCCAAAAAGTTTAAACTTGGTGCAATTGAACGATTCAGGGTGTTTTCAATTTCGGTTTGCGGTGCTGTGCCGCTGACCAAATCTAAAAACTGCTGTTTTAAAGATAGATTTGAACCAAATACATCGCCCACACGTGGATTCAGTTGTCGCAGCAGATTGTCAATCAGTTCAGGTCGTGAATTTAAAATAGACAATAAAATGGGATAAAAACTATTTAATGCCTGATTTTTTTCAAGCAAATGCTGGGTTTCCCCTTCCAATACAATGGATGACACACTTTGTTTGAGCAAGTCTATAAAATCTGTTTGCATATATATGCCCTCTTTTTTGTCTTTGTTTTCAAGTTGTTTTTTAGTGTATATGCTTAAAATTTAAACAAATGTAATAAATTGTGGTGTTTTGATTTTGTTGTGAAATTTGAGTCAACGGAATGTAGAGTCTATTCTTCGATTTTCTATTTTTGATTTTTTTAAGAATTCAATAAAAAAGCCAGCCGAAGCTGACTCTTATTTAAACTTGAAATCAAGGTTCTAAATAATAAATTTTTTGGCGTAATTCATTGGTACGTTCGTTGGTCATACTTGTTTCACAGTTTAAACGAAAAACTTCTGGATTTTCTGTATTTGAACTTTCCAATTTGCACTCTAAATCACGCTTCTTTAACCAAATTTTTTGTTCAGCAAGCAGCTGATCACGTACGTCTTTGGTGGTAGCATTCCATACTAAATTCAAATTCGCATTAGCTTTATCTAAATTTGATTGAGCTTCTGACAATAAAACTGATTGATACTCTTCAGCGACAGCTGACTCTTCAGCTATCCTTTTTATTTCTTCTTGTTTAGCAACCTCAGCCGCATTTTGTCGTGCAGTTTTGACTAAAGAATCAACAGCAATATCTCTGACAAAATATGCAAGAGCATCTGGATTTTCTAAAGTCACATAAACTTTTTTACCGTCATCTGTTGGTTGCACTAAGTATTCAATTTCTTTTTTCAATTGATTTGATTCAAAGGATAAATCAGACAAAATCGCAGACTGAGCAATATTATTTTCATCATAAATAGCTCGGGCTGCATCTGCATCTTTAATCATTTGATCTGGGATTTTAACGACAAATTCCGTTACACAATACTGCTTATTACTATTTGGATCAGAGTTATTTGTACGAACGTCATTCACATTAAATGTAATTTGCTGAAGGGTGCTTCTTAATTTACCCATATCAATTGTGATATTTTCACTATCAACTAACTCTTTCACACGCAATGCTGCAACATCACCTACTGTTTTACTAAAACTTTCAACAACCAACTGTTTGGCAGTTTCATTATCACATTTCTCTGTACACGACAAATTTCACAGAACCCTTATCCTATCAGGGTTCTGCCTTCTTAAAATTGCCAAAATTTCCTTAAACTCTTCTTTTTTCCCAAAACCAATTAAACGCTGAATCGCCATTTGAACATAGTCTAAACCATAGCGAAATAAACTCATTGAGAGTCGTCCATGCTTCTTTATTTTTATCGCTTTTTTTTGATCATGTTGCCATTCACCCGTTAAGTAACACCAACAGAAGCTTATAGCTAACACCGCAATCAATTTTTTCACTCGTCTAGGGTCTGTCAAGCGCGTATTTTCAAGATTAAACCCGCGTCCTTTGAGACAACTGAATAAGGTTTCAATTTCCCAGCGTAATGCATAATCCTGAATAGCATTGGCATTAAACTGAGGAGAAACGACGAGTAAAAGCTCTCCATTTTCTAACTGTAGTGCACTTATATATAGTTTCACCCGACCAACCAAAATCCGTCGTTTACGACATTCAATTTGACCAACTTTAAGATGGCGAAATAAATCACTAATTTTATGATTCTTTCCTAAATGATTGGTGACAATGAAGTTTTTTTAACACGAATGCAGAAGTTGATGTCTTGTTCAATTAACCATGTAAACCACTGCTCACCGATAAACTCTCTGTCTGCGAACACATTCACAATACGGTCTTTACCAAAAATGGCTATAAAGCGTTGAATCAAAGCAATACGCTCTTTCGTATCTGAATTTCCACGTTTATTAAGCAATGTCCAAAGGATAGGTATCGCTATTCCACGATAAACGATTGCGAGCATCAGGATATTAATATTTCGTTTTCCCCATTTCCAATTGGTTCTATCTAAAGTCAGTTGCACTTGGTCGAATGAAAACATATTGAAAATCAACTGAGAAATTTGACGATAATCAAAATACTGACCTGCAAAGAAGCGCTGCATACGTCGATAAAATGATTGTGGTAAGCACTTGATGGGCAAGGCTTTAGATGCAGAAGAAAGATTACATGTTTGCTTTAAAATAATCACAAGCATGATGAGCGCAAAGCACTTTAAATGTGACTTGTTCCATTTTAGATATTTGTTTAAGATAAGATATAACTCATTGAGATGTGTCATAGTATTCGTCGTTAGAAAACAATTATTATGACATTATTTCAATGAGTTATCTATTTTTGTCGTGTACAGAGATCACATTTAACTGAGCTACCTGTAATTGATTGTACTTTATCACAGCCAGATATAAAGAACATACTACCGATTAGTGCTAATAATTTAAATTTCATAATTACCCTATTATCAATTTATCTTTATTACAGAAACAGATTATTAATATTCTTCATAACTTTCTGCGAGCACTTCATCCGCTGCTGCATTAGCGGCTTCTGCAGCTTCTAAAGCAGCTTCGTTTGCTAAATAATCAGTATTATTTCTTCGCATATTAGCTTTGGTAGTTTCCAAATTTTGGACCTGATTCTTTTCAATTTGTGGTTTTAAGAAAGCATAAGTCAAAGTATCTGAAACTAAAGTTTGCATGTCAGATGAATTTTTTATTTGTGCTAAAACCTTGTCACCTTTATCAGTTGGTTGTAAAACATATTCTAAAGTTAAATTAATTTTATTATTTTCATAATTCACACCTAAATTATTTGCTTGTGCTTCAACACTTAGAGCATCAACTTTAGATCTTGCTTCATCAGATTTTTTTATTAAATCCGATGGAACTGTAACTGTTAAATCAATTGAGCATGAAGTTTTAGGACTATTCGGATCAATAAAATCTGTTCTGCTATCTGCCAAACTAAATTGGATATTATTTGCAGATAATTTAAGTTTTGCAGGATCTAAATCTTTAATCGAACCATCTTTGATTAACAATTTCAGTTCGCGTTCTAAAGATTTTTCCAAATTATCATTTAACACCTGTGTTACCAATGATGTAGCAGACTCATCATCACATTGAACATGATTTGAAAAAAGTTTATCACAACCTGTTAATACCAAACTGGATGTAAAAGCAATAAGTATTTTATTGTTAAGTTTCATTAATAACC
The DNA here is from genome assembly GCF_021560715.1 of Acinetobacter sp. SCLZS86. Classification (NCBI taxonomy): domain Bacteria; kingdom Pseudomonadati; phylum Pseudomonadota; class Gammaproteobacteria; order Moraxellales; family Moraxellaceae; genus Acinetobacter; species Acinetobacter sp. SCLZS86. The sequence continues at coordinate 1,200,717 of NZ_CP090864.1, read as the reverse complement.
CCTCTTTTATTTAATTAATTATATACTAAATTAACAATTAATAACAATTGAGTCACAAAAAAGCCAGCCGAAGCTGACTCTTATTACAACTTGAAAATAAAATATCAATCAGAGCGATTAGACAGTAAAGACGCGTACTGCTTTGCCTTTTACCATTTGATTAATTAAAGGCGTATTTTTACCTTGTGACACAATCGTTTCTTTGTTCAGCGTCCATTCCACTTCTGGATCAACCAAGACCCAACCCGCTTCCTGTTCCCAACGACTTTGCATTTTTGCTACACGTGCAGGTGCAAGGGTCACTTTTTCTACCCATTCCAATGGACTGAGGAGACCTTCCTGAATCAGTTGAATCCCAAATGGAATATAAGTATCAAATGCAGTAAAACCTGACAAAGTATCCGCAAATGGTGCCATTTTTGCAGAACTGTTTAAAGGCTCGTGATGAGTACAAATCGCATCAATCACGCCATCTTTTACACCTTGACGTAGCAAAGCTTTGTCTTGCTCTGAGCGCAGGGGCGGACGTACGTGCGCTAAGGAGTTAAAACCATCAATAATTTGATCGGTTAAATGCAGTTGATGCATCGCCACATCACAAGTAACAGGCAGACCTTTAGCTTTGGCTTGTTGAATCAACTCAACTGAGGCACCACAAGACAATAAACCAAAATGTGCGCGTACACCTGTTGCTTCAATCATTAACAAATATTTAGCAATCGCCACGGTTTCAGCCAAAGTCGGAATCATGGGTAAGCCTTGACGCGAAGCAATAAAACCTTCATGCACACAGCCATCTTTGGCAATTTGCGGTTCTTCGGCATAGAACACCACAGTCATGTCTAAACCTGCTGCATATTCCAGTGTCCGAATTACCACATCATCATTTTCAAAAGGCGCATTGGCATTGGACACTGCACTACAACCGCCCTTTTTCAAACCCGCCATATTGGCAGGTTGTTTGCCATTTAAACCTTGAGTTTGTGCGCCAATTACTTCTAAATAAATGCCACCATCTAGCATGGCTTTTTCGACCAAACCATGAATAAGCGCACCGTTATCTTGCACAATCGGTTTAGAATCAGGTGGGGTAAATAAGTGCAAAATGCCGTTTTCACGTGCGGCCTTGCCTTCAGATTTGAGCGTGCCGTGTTGTTGCTGACCCGGTTCACGTAAACGTGCGCATAAATCCACCATGGTTGGCATGAGCCATTGGCCTTGAGCATCAATACTTTCGCTAATCTCAGCACTTTCTGCAACCAATTTGCCATTTTCAAGATATACCGTTTGCACGCGGTCAATTTGCTGGATTGGGTCAAGCACACGTACATTTTCAATTTTTACAATCGCCATGACTTTTTCCTTATACCGCAATCGCGTCAATCAAACCTTGTTCTTGCAATTGACCTTGCATCGCCAAAGCCAATACCGCCATACGTACCGCAATACCGTTGGTTACTTGATTTAAAATCACCGATTGAGGCCCATCGGCAATGCTTGAATCAATTTCGACACCACGGTTCATTGGACCAGGATGCATCACAATACAGTTTGGTTTTGCAAGCGCCAAACGCTCTTTGTTTAAACCGTACATTTTGTAGAATTCGGCTTGTGAGGCAAGTGCTGGCGAATCAATACGTTCATTTTGAATACGCAGGGTGATAATCACGTCGCAATCTTTAATGCCTTCTTCCATTTTGTTAAATAAGCGCACGCCTGCGCCATATTCATCAAAACCGTAGGGCAACAAGGTGTTCGGTGCAATCACGCGAATGTCTTTACAGCCCAGTGTTTGCAAGGCAGCCACATCGGAACGCGCCACGCGTGAATGTTTGATATCACCAATAATCGCAACACTTAATTCTTCATAAGGTCGTTGGGTTTCACGGCGAATGGTCAGCATATCCAACATCGCTTGCGTTGGATGTGCATGACGGCCATCACCCGCATTAATAATGGCAACCTTTGGGCAAACCGTTTTAGCAATAAAATGTGCTGCACCTGAAGATGAATGACGCACCACAAAAATGTCAGCAGCCATCGCCTCTAAGTTCCACAAAGTGTCACGCAAAGTTTCACCTTTAGAGGTACTTGAACGGGCAATATCAATATTGAGTACATTGGCAGAAAGACGCTTGGCTGCGGCTTCAAATGTGGTGCGGGTACGAGTAGAGTTTTCGAAGAACAAATTCATCACCGTGCGCCCTTCGAGCAAATTATTGGTGATCAGTTGGTTTTGTTCATTGAAAAAGGACTGTGCTGTGTCCAGAATTTGGGTGAGGGTTTCTTTGGAAAGACCTTCGATGGTTAAAAAGTGTTTTAAATGCCCATCTTTATTCAATTGAATCTGGCTCGGAGTATGCAATGCCGCCAAATGCATGAGAGATTCCTTATACGTTAAGTTAACGCATTATACAGAAATTGATTTGGCAAAGCAGTGCAACTTGGCGTGATTTAGTCAAAAGAAACTTATGATTTTAAAAATTAAGTCATGCAGACTCATCTACACTTTCTTTCATGCTTAATACTCTACAAAGCGATGTGAAAGGATGGCATTTATATTTAACTGCTCTGCTAGCCAATCATCTTGATATGAGCTTGATGAACATCTGGTGGGTCAATCTTCGCCTACAACAGCCTACGCAACCTTCAGGCTATGTAGGCAAAGTCTGTACTATTCCCCGTTTAACGCAATGCCCCTATATAATGATGCGACACCTGCGCCCGATAAATTTCTTCAGCTGTCGGTTCAGTCAAGTCATCTATATTTTCTACTGCATCTAATTGCTGCACTTCAGTCTGCGGCGACGTTATTTCTGCATCAGCATCCATTAAGTTAGCCAATATACTGTTTAAGCGCAGCGCATAACGGCACAATTCCTCATCGTGTGTAGCGAGCGCTAATTGCAGCACTGCACGTGCATAGTCAGAATTTTCCACCAGATACATGACATCAATCACACGTCCACTGACCCGTCTTAATCGCGTATAAATTAAAGTTGCAACTGAAAAAATCTCGTTATTTGCCGCTAAAGCCTGTGCCGTGTTTAAAGTAGCCGTGGTCATTTAAATATTCCCCTTATCGCTTCATTGTTGTTTTGCAGTGTTTGATGCTCATCTGCAAAATGTTCACCATCACAACAATGTATGAGCAAAATACATAACCTGAGTTCGATATAAAAAAAGAGTAGAAAAAAAGCCCTGTATTTGTAACATATTGGTTCTCAAGACAAAATGTTATAAAACAAGGCTTTTCAATGGATCATATTACCGAATTATTTTGTATTTTGGATGATTTCTGCAAAAAATTTAATGAATCTTTAGAGAAAGCTTTAATTTCTGATCAAAAAACTAGGTTGAAAAAGTCAGCTTTAAGCTTGTCTGAAGCAATGACCATTGTCATTTTATTTCATCAATCTGGGTTTAGATTCTTTAAATATTTTTATTGCCAAATGATCGTTCCATTCTGGAAATCTGCTTTTCCTAAACTGCTTAGCTACAACCGATTTATTGAAATCATGCCCCGTTGTTTGCAAGCGCTGAGTAGTTTCTTCCATCAAGTGAAAGGAAAAGATACGGGAATCAGTATCATTGACTCCACTAAATTGGTGGTTTGCCATAATCTTCGGATTAAAAGACATCGTGTATTTAAAGGTTTGGCTGGTCGAGGAAAAAGTAGTACGGGGTGGTTTTATGGTTTTAAATTACATTTGGTTATCAATAATTTGGGGGAAATTATTAAACTCAAACTGACATCTGGAAATGTTCATGATGTTGCTCTATTGGACTCTTTAACTCAAGATTTAAAAGGGATCCTACTCGGAGACAAAGGCTATTTGAGCAAAGCCAAAGCCGAAGCTTTAGCAGCAAGAGGACTGAAAATATTGACCCCATCACGTCGAAATATGAAAAACAAACCTATCCAAACAGAAGAAGAAAAACAATTGCTTTGCAGAAGAGGATTGATCGAAACAGTGAATGATCAATTAAAAAATTTACATCAACTTGAACATTCACGTCATCGTTCGGTAAATAACTTCATGGTGAATATCATGGCTGCTGTAGTGGCTTATTGTTTGAATCCCAATAAGCCAACTTTCCAAAATATGCTAAAAGGCTAAATGGATTTCATCGAACTCAGGTTACATACCAATCATGTGAATATTCAGGTTTTTATTCTTGCGCAATACAATCACTCAAAATTTTTTAGAGATGTCATTGCATCCTCACTGCATTTTTAGAAAAAAACAGTAAAAAATGCCCTGAAACTCTTCAAACCAAGACCTTTAAAATTCTGCACGATTCACGCTAAATCACTAAGTTTTCTAGCACAAAATACGGTAAAATAGCCGATTGCTGAATTGCTTTTGGAAATTTTCATGAATTCGAAACCCCGTCTTTCTACATATTGGGTCACCTGTGCAGATGGACTTGAAACCTTATTGCAAGAAGAAATGCAAGGTTTAGGTATTCAAAATATCGAACGTTTACCGGGTCGTTTAATTTTCAAAGGCACACTCGAAAATGCCTATCGTGTCTGCATGTGGTCACGTTTAGCCTCACGTGTCCTTACGCCAATTCACACACACGAAATTGAATTCAGTCACGACGCGCGCGATGTAGCCGAAGAGCTTTATGAAGGTGCGCTTAGCTTTGACTGGTCACTCATTTTTGCCCCACAAAGTACATTTGCAGTGCGTTTACACATTGAACGTGACATCAAAGTAAATAGCCAGTTTGCGACCTTGCGCGTTAAAGATGGTGTGGTCGATTCATTTATGGATGCAGTGGGCAAACGTCCAAGCATCGACATCAAACAGCCAGAAATTACCTTATACGTGTTGGCAGGCAAAAAAGAACATACATACTGCCTTGATTTATCGGGCGATTCATTGCATAAGCGCGGCTATCGTCGTTTTATGACCGATGCTCCAATTAAAGAAAACCTTGCCGCAGCTATTCTGCAAAAAGGTCAATTACAACAAATTCAACCCGACATTATTCTAGACCCAATGTGTGGTTCGGGTACTTTTATTATTGAAGCATTAATGATGCTGACTGACCGTGCGCCAGGTCTAGTACGTCGTTTTGGTTTTAATGGTTGGCAAGGTCATGACCATGAATTATGGATGAGTATTAAAGCAGAAGCGGCAGAACGCCATCAAACTGCATTACAACAACCCTTGCCAAAACTTTATGCTTTCGATGCTGACTGGGAAGCAGTCAAAGCCACCAAGCAAAATATTATTGCGGCAGGCTTTGAAAGTCTGCTCGATCAGATTCAAATTGAAGAACGTACTTTGGCTGACTGGCCCGACTTTCAAGCCGAAGGCAAAAAGGACTTTATTGTAACCAACCCGCCTTATGGTGAGCGTTTAGGTGATAAAGCCTCAAACCGTGCCTTATATTTGGGTCTGTCTGCACTCTTGCAAAAGCATTTCCCAAATCAAAAAGCAGCCGTCATTGCAGCCCAAGTTGAACAAGCCGATGTGTTGGCTTTCAATGACCCACAAATTTTACGTTTGATGAACGGTAAACTACCAATTTATGTCCGTTTTGGTACGATCAAACCTGCAGCAGTCGCACGTCCATTCTTGGCAGATTGGCAACCGCAACAATTTGAACCCATTGAAGGTGCAGAAGACTTCACCAACCGTTTGCAAAAAAATATGCAAAGTCTGAAAAAATGGGCCGTGAAAGAAAATGTGCATTGTCTGCGTTTATACGATGCCGACTTACCTGACTTTAATGTCGCAGTCGATTTATACGGCGACCGTTTGCACGTGCAGGAATATGCACCACCGAAAAAAATTGACCCTGAAAAAGCCAAAAAGCGTTTTAACCTTGCCTTACAAGCCATTCGCGCCGTTACAGGTTTAGGGCGCGATGCGGTATTTATTAAAACCCGAGCCCGTCAAGAAGGTAAAAACCAGTACACCAAACAAAGTACAGCCTCGAAGCGTTTTATTGTGCAGGAAAGTCAGGCTAAAATTTTGGTCAACCTCACCGACTACCTTGATACAGGCTTATTCCTTGACCATCGTCAAATGCGTTTACGCATTGCCAAAGAAGCCCGTGGCAAGCACTTCCTGAATTTATACAGTTATACCTCAACTGCAAGTTTACATGCCGCGCTTGGCGGTGCAGCAAGCACCACCAGTGTCGATTTGTCTAATACTTATTTAAACTGGTCTAAAGAAAACTTTGTATTGAATGGTTTAACGGTAGACCATGCCGATGAGCAACATCAATTCTTTGCCAGTGATTGTTTTGAATGGCTCAAAGAAGGTCATGAACAATATGATCTAATCTTTATTGACCCGCCAACTTTCTCAAACTCTAAAAAATTCTACGGAACATTTGATGTACAACGCGACCACGTTTCTTTAATTAAACGTGCCATGAACCGCTTAACCACAGGCGGTACGCTGTACTTCTCCAACAACTACCGTGGTTTTGAAATGGATGAAGAAATTGAAGCCATGTTTGATGTGCAGGAAATTAGCCATGAAACTATTGGGCCAGATTTCAAACGCAATACCAAAATCCACCGTGCTTGGAAAATTCAGCATCCGCCTGTTTAATTAAACGATATGGTAATACAACAAAGCCTGTTCAATTGAACAGGCTCAGTTTTTTCGTAGGTCAGTATCTAGATTATTGACCAGTTAAAAACTTCTTTTCACCATATTGATAATGCATCGACAGTTTAAATTCATCACCATCACGTTCAATTTGCTGATTGCCTTGCATCGCACTGAGCATCTGCTCTAATTCTTGATCAGACATGCTTTTACCCGCAGCATTCATATAATTATTCATAATAGTTTTGACCACTTGCTTGTTAAAGCTCACATCGGTTTGCACTTCCAATAAACTTGGGAACATTTTTGCTAAGCCTTCTACAGTGGTTTGATGCCCTGGCATCACTTTACCGACCAAATCTGCCCGAATACTGCCTGTGCCTAACTTCAACTGATTCTTCTTCGATTCAAACTGAAAACCCTCATTAATCACCGCCAACAAGGCTTGTTGAACTTCCTTCTTAAAGTTTTCTGCTTCTAAGCAGGAATTGCTTTGTTTTTGAATAATATCAAAAAAGGTCTGCATTTTTGTGCGTTGCAAATCTTTAACATCCCAATTCACTTGCAAATCTTGCATGGCAGGCACATTATTTAAACCTAACTCGGCAATTTTAAATTTTGAATGAATATCAACCGTACGCTCATGCAGTTGAGTATCCATACGCCAACTGAAGTCCTTCATTTTGCCTGAACCCACTGCTTTTGGGTCTTGACGCTGCATTTCTGCAATACTGAATTGGAAATAGCCCGGCTCTAAAGACTGCACATTCAAAGCCTGATTGGTTTTAAACTGCATACCTTTTACTTGAAGATGTCCAAATTGATCCAGCACCGTCAATTGAGGCACATCAAAACTCATATTTACAATTTGCTGCTGCCCTTGACTTTGTTTCCCCTGAAACTCAATCTGCATAGGCGAAAATTTAGCTTCAAGTCCTGCTTCTTTTTTCTCTATGGCAGGTATGCTCAATTTCGTGGTTGATACGCCCAACCAATTTACTTGTGTTGTCATATTTAAAGGCTGCTGAAAGAACTCGGAAAATTGGCCCTGCCCTTGTTCCAGATTCATTTTAGAATCAATTTGGTAACCTTTCCATGTCCGCTGAATTTGATCTTGTCCGTGAAACACCAATTTTTCTTTAGCATTACACGGGTCTGAAATAATGGTCATTTTCCATTTGGCAGTACCTTTTAAAGTCCCCATGTCGTAGTCTGTATATTGCACGCTAATATTAGGTGCAGGATTTGAATTTTGTTGATAATGCTCACGCAGGCTCTTATCTGCATATAAATTTCCCGCAGCGGCAGCTCCTGCTAACACTGCAACCCCCATTCCACCCCATACTATTTTTGACATAGATTCTGCTCAGAATTTATCTATTTTTATTGAAAATAAATTATAATTAATCTTCTTTAAAAAAGATAATTGTTTTGCAAATAAATCACTTAAATAAAATATTTATCACAAAATATTTAAAATAGCTGTCACTTTTGACCAAAAATTTTACTAATGTGACCTGAATTGTCAGTCATAAAAAACCCAGCCGAAGCTGGGTTTCTTGAAAGTTGCTAACATATAGCCAATTAGCTGAGTTTCATTTTTTCAAACAGCAAATGACCATTTTCAGCTTTAATTAAAATCGTATCGCCTGCAACAAAGTCGCCTGCTAAGATTTTTTGCGCCAACGTGTTTTCCACTTGTTGCTGAATCGCACGTTTCAATGGACGCGCACCGTAGACTGGGTCAAAACCTGCTTCAATCAATTGATCAAATGCAGTATCGTCTATCGACAAGCGCAAATCGCGTTCGCTTAAACGTGCACGTAAACGATCCAATTGAATATCGGCAATGCCACGAATTTGTGCTTTTTCCAATGAATGGAACACCACCAATTCATCAATACGGTTAATAAATTCAGGGCGGAAATGTTGCGACACTGCTGCCATGACCACGGCACGTACTTCTTCACGTGTTGGATTGTCACCTAGTTCACGTACATCGTGAGAACCCAAGTTAGAAGTCATCACAATTACAGTGTTTTTAAAGTCCACCACGCGACCTTGTGAATCGGTCAGGCGACCATCATCCAACACTTGCAATAAGATGTTAAATACGTCCGGATGGGCTTTTTCCACCTCATCAAACAACACCACACTGTACGGTTTACGACGCACTGCTTCGGTTAACACACCACCTTCTTCATAACCAACATAGCCCGGAGGCGCACCGACTAAACGGCTAACCGAGTGTTTTTCCATAAATTCAGACATATCAATCCGAATCATGGCATCATCACTGTCAAACAAGAAGTTTGCTAATGCTTTTGTCAACTCTGTTTTACCTACCCCTGTTGGGCCAAGGAACAGGAACGAACCACTTGGACGGTTAGGATCAGACAAACCTGCGCGTGAACGACGTACCGCATTCGATACCGCTACCACAGCTTCGTCTTGTCCCACCACACGGTTATGCAAGAAATCTTCCATGTGCAGCAGTTTTTCACGCTCACCCTGCAGCATTTTCGATACAGGAATACCCGTTGCAGCACTGACGACTTCTGCAATTTCATTGTCCGTAACTTTGTTACGCAATAATTTTGGTTCTTCTTTCTCTTCAACCAACTCATCTTGTGCCAGTTGTTTTTCCAACTCAGGAATCACGCCGTATTGCAAACGTGACATTTCTGCCAAGTCGTTCTCACGCTGCGCCTTTTGCAATGCCATACGTGCCTGATCAAGCTGAGTCTGTATTTGCTTAGTGCCTTCAACCAAGGTTTTTTCCGCTTTCCAGACTTCTTCCAAATCATTGTATTCATTCTGAACTTCAATAATTTGTTTTTCTAGATGCGCAACTTCGGCACGGCTGCCTGCATCTTCATCTTTCTTCACGGCTTCAAGTTGCAGTTTCAATTGAATTAAACGGCGCTCTAATTTATCTAAGGCTTCAGGCTTAGAATCTAGCTCCATTTTAATCCGTGACGCGGCCTCATCCACCAAGTCAATTGCCTTGTCGGGAAGTTGACGGTCGGTGATATAACGGTGCGACATTTTAGCCGCGGCAATAATCGCAGAGTCTAAAATTTTAACCCCGTGGTGTACTTCGTAGCGTTCTTTCAGACCTCGTAAAATTGCAATGGTGTCTTCTACACTTGGCTCATCGACCAATACTTTTTGGAAACGACGTTCTAAAGCCGCATCTTTTTCAATATATTGACGATACTCATCTAAAGTAGTGGCACCGACGCAGCGCAATTCGCCACGCGCCAATGCAGGTTTCAACATATTGCCTGCATCCATGGCACCATCGCCTTTACCTGCACCCACAAGTGTGTGTAATTCATCAATAAATAAGATGACTTCACCTTCTTGTTTCGCCAAGTCTTTTAAGACCGCTTTTAGGCGTTCTTCAAACTCACCCCGATATTTCGCACCTGCCAACAATGAACCCAAATCTAAAGATAAAACACGTTTACCTTTTAAACTTTCAGGCACTTCACCATTCACAATACGCTGCGCCAAACCTTCAACAATCGCAGTTTTACCCACACCAGGTTCACCAATGAGTACTGGGTTGTTTTTGGTACGGCGTGACAACACCTGAACGGTACGGCGAATTTCATCATCACGACCAATTACAGGGTCTAGCTTGCCCGCCAACGCACGTTCGGTTAAATCAATGGTATATTTATTGAGTGAGTCACGTTGATCTTCGTGATTATTGCTCATGACTTTTTCATCCCCTCTAATTTTGTCAATCACGCTACGCAAACTGGCTGAAGTCACGCCTACACTGTTCAGTAGTGTTTTGGTCGCGCCCACTTCGGCCAAGCCAAGCATCAACCAATCGGTTGACAAGAACTCATCACCTGCTTTTTGGGCAAAACTGTCAGCCAAATTCAGGGCTTTAACTGCATCTGGACTTAAGTTGATATCGCCTGTTGGATTGGCCAAAGTCGGTGCATCTGCAATCGCTTGCTGTAATTTACTTTGCAAATCACGTAGGTTGGCGCCTGCTTGTTGTAATAAACTGACATTGGAGGCTTCTTCGAGCAAAGTCGCCAATAAGTGAATGCCTTCAATGGCAGTATGATCTTTCCCTATCGCGAGAGATTGGGCATCGGATAAAGCTTGCTGTAGTCGGTTGGTAAACTTTTCAAAACGCATTCTTGTTATTCCTCACAACAAATTGTGTACTTGATGGATATATGGGAACGCAGGCGTAAATTTCAATTAATTTTTTATATATTTTTCAAAATCTTAATTAAAATTAACAGTTGGATTTCAATTATAATATTGGACTTATTAAAGTAAATTTCAAGTTTATTCTGGTAATTTTTTTATGGTGAGTTGAATAATTGCCATACACTTGTATATCAATAAATTAAAGGCTTTTGATTATTATTCATGTAAATAGAAATATTTAGTTACAATGATTGGCAAATATACCAACCATTGTATGACCTATCAGTCAACGCTTAATCTTGTTCAATAATTTCAAAATCATGGCTAATTTCAACACCACCATCAGATAGCATTTTACTGGCAGAACAGTATTTTTCTGCTGAAAGTTCAACCGCCTTCGCGACCTGCTTTTCCTTGACAGCCTTGCCTTTGACCACAAAATGCAAATGAATTTTGGTGAACACTGCAGGGATGCTATCGGCACGTTCTGCTGTTAACTGACATTCAACATGCGTCACTTCTTGGCGTGATTTCTTTAAAATAGTCACAATATCGAATGAAGCACAACCACCAAGTCCCATTAAGATTAACTCCATAGGACGTGGACCACGGTTTTCACCGCCATATTCTGCGGATCCATCCATCACTACAGAATGACCACTTTCTGATTTGGCTTCAAAAGCAACGTTCTCTAACCATTGAACACTTGTTTGCATTGCAACTACCTAAAAAAAACTATAAATTGACACGGGTATTTGTACACTAACATAACTTGAGTTGATAAGGAATTTCATCTCTACTGTGTGACAAGTTCAGACTAGGTCTTGTGCGATCTATTATTTATCCATTTTCGGAACCGTTAGCATGACTTCCAACTTTTCACAGCTGAGTACTGATGCATTGTCCCCAGGACAACTGCCTGAATCAGTCAAAGCATTATTAAAACGTGCATACATCAACCGTTATCCAAAACGGACAACTATTGTTGATGCAGGGACTGAATCAAAATCATTATATTTGATTCTAAAAGGTTCAGTATCAATTATTCTTCGCGAAGATGATGATCGCGAAATTGTTGTGGCATATTTGAATCCAGGCGACTTTTTTGGGGAAATGGGTCTGTTTGAATCGAATCCGCAACGTACTGCAGAGGTTCGTACTCGTGATGTCTGTGAAATCGCAGAAATTACTTATGAAAATTTCCACGAACTCAGCAAACAATATCCCGATTTAAGCTATGCCGTTTTTGCACAGCTGGTACGTCGTTTAAAAAATACTACACGTAAAGTGACTGACCTTGCCTTTATAGATGTGTCTGGTCGTATTGCACGTTGCTTGATTGATCTTTCTGCGCAGCCAGAAGCCATGATTTTGCCAAACGGTCGTCAAATTCGTATTACACGCCAAGAAATTGGTCGTATTGTCGGCTGTTCACGTGAAATGGTCGGGCGTGTTCTAAAAACACTTGAAGAGCAAGGCATGATTGAAACTGATGGTAAAGCCATTCTTATTTTTGATGCTTCATTGGAGCAAAATGAATCCACTGATGGCAACTTTGATGACGAGTAAACCATCTATATGCTCATTAAAAAAAGCAAATCTTCGGATTTGCTTTTTTATTACCAGCTGTTAACTTTTTACCATTTACAATTATCAAAATACTATTATTGCTGTCACTACAATGAAGTAGCAATTTTCGCAGCCACAAGTGGCGCAAAATGGTTTCAGCTCTTGTAACATCAATATATACATATAATCTTGAGCGAGAGACAATATGCAATTTAAACCATTGGCAAAGACGGGGATTTTAGTTCCAGAAATCTGCTTGGGCACCATGACCTTTGGTGAACAAAATACCCAGCAAGATGCCTTTGAGCAACTGGATTATGCGCTAGAGCGTGGCGTGTATTTTTGGGATACCGCAGAAATGTATCCCGTACCGCCAAAAGTAGAAACTCAAGGTGCAACTGAAACTATCATTGGTAATTGGTTACAGCAACGTGGCGGACGTGATAAATTATTTTTAGCCTCTAAAATTGCAGGCCCATCGCAAGGCGGCAGTCATATTCGAGATGGCAAAACTCGCTTTAACGCACAGGATATTCAATCTGCGCTAGATGGCAACTTAAAACGCCTTCAAACCGACTATATTGACTTATACCAACTGCACTGGCCGCAGCGCCCGACCAATTTTTTTGGCAAACTCGGTTATGGCAACCAAGAAGCACAAAATACGCAAGAAGTAACCGACCTTGCTGAAACCTTAACCGCGTTGCAACAAGAAATTCAAAAAGGACGGATTCGCTATATTGGCCTGTCAAACGAAACCCCCTGGGGCACCATGAAGTTTCTACACTTGGCAGAACAGCTAGGATTAAGCAAATTTGTCAGCGTACAAAATCCTTATAACTTACTGAACCGCACTTACGAAATCGGCATGTCTGAAATTGCCCATTATGAAGGTATTGGACTACTCGCCTACTCACCTTTGGCTTTTGGTTATTTAACTGGTAAATTCCGTCATGGTGCACGCCCTGCCAATGCCCGTGTCACGCTATATTCACGTTTTAGCCGTTACAGCAATCCACAAAGCGAATGGGCGACCGAACAATATGCCCAACTTGCAGCACAACACGGCTTGAGTTTGACGCAACTGGCGCTGGCCTTTATCAAGCAGCAATTTTTTGTGACCAGTACCATTATTGGCGCGACCAATATGGCACAACTCAAACAAAATATTGATGCTTTTGAGATCAACTTATCTGATGAAATTTTACAAGACATTGAAGCGATTCACCGTCAGCAGCCCAACCCGGCACCTTAATTTTATTTTAAACCCTGTTTTAAAATGAAATTAAAAATATAAACTCAGCAATAACTCATCATTTTTATGCTGTTTAAAGTCAAAAAGTCTTCATAAAAAAAGATGCGCATAAAACCATGCGCATCTTTTTTGTGTTTTATCTTAACCAGTTGAACTGACTGATGTCATCTTAACGACGGTTTTGGTTATATACCGCTTGTGCTGCTGGCAAGTTTTTACGCATTGCTTCAATACGCTGACTGTTCGATGGGTGAGTCGATAAGAATGACGCACCGCCACCACCTTCAAGCTTGTTCATTTTCTCCCAAAGGGTAATTGCAGCTTGCGGGTTATAACCTGCACGCGCCATCAGCATTAAACCGCCCTGATCGGCACGACCTTCCAAATTACGCGAATAGGGCAAGCCAATCCCAATTTGCGTACCCAATTGTGCTGCTGCTGCACCCAATTGACCAACGTTATTACCTGCTGCACTTAAACCTACGTTCAAGGCAATATTGGTTAAGGCCTGTGCACCAATTTTACTTTTCGCGTGTTCTTCTAAGGCATGCACCATTTCATGCCCCATAATTGCGGCAATTTCAGCATCGGTTAAATTCAGTTTATTCACAATACCTGTGTAGAACACTACTTTACCGCCTGGTGCGACAAAAGCATTGACTTGATCAGATTTGAGTACCGCCAATTGCCACTGGAAAGGCTGACCAGTTTGGTTCATTTGGTTGGCATGTGGAATCAAACGCTGAAACACAGTATTGATACGTTTATACGTGGTTGAACTCGTGTCTAACTGATTTTTATTGCGTGCATCTTGCACCATTTCGTTATAGCTTTTGGTTGCAGTTGCATTTAGGGTCGCAGTATCTGCACCCGCCATGTCTGCAACAGTGGTACACCCTGAAACTGTGATTGCGCCTGCGGCACATAAACTTAACATCAGTTTTTTGTTCATTATAATAATCTCCGCCTTGCGAGCTATCTTCATACCAATCAATTATATGAAATCAATTCAAGGCTTTAAATCTATAATCACTTCATAATCATATCATTTATGTAAACAACGCCCAAGCTGTGTACAGATTGTATGTCTAAGCGATCAATAACTGCCTTAGTAAAGAAATTGATAAGACAACCAAAACACTAAACAGAAGATATTTAAACCCAAGTAAATTTTAGACACTACTTCTACTTTTTCTTCGATTGCTGGATTTTTGCGTTTGTAGAGTAGGTAAGCATTTTGAATCAGAATCAGTGGCACCAAAATACAGGCAAAAATAACGCTCAAACCAATAAATGCCTGATACATAATATTCGGATCATGCTTTTGCGATAAAATCAGCATCATGGCAATGGTCGGTGCTCCGCCCATCGCGAACAACAAAGAATAAAAAATCGTACTGGTAATATTTTTATGCATCCTGCATAACCTTAATTAAATTTAATTTTCTAAAGCCATTGTAACAAGCCACCCTGCGCTGCACAGTGCCAGTCATCTGCAACTTTAGTCTTGAAAAAACAACTCACTCAGCATCATCTGCAATTTTTCCCAAAATGAGTCGCTATTGAAACTGAAACAACATCAATAAAAAGCCCCATCATTTAGACAGGGCTGAGTACATCATCTGAACTTGAGTGTTATGTCAAAGCACAACCACTTAAGCATCAAATGGATGACGCAATACTATCGTTTCTGCGCGGTCTGGGCCTGTAGAAATAATATCGATTGGACATTCAATTAACTGCTCAAGACGTTTGATGTAGTTCACTGCATTTTCAGGCAATTGCTCTACACTGGTCGCGCCCACAGTTGATTCAGACCAACCTGGCATAGTTTCGTAAATTGGCTTTAAGTTTTCGTATGCAAGCGCATCAGAAGAACCTACACAACCTGAATCGGCATTTTCATAACCTACACAGATTTTGATTTCTTCTAAACCATCCAACACATCTAACTTGGTCAAGCAAATACCAGAAAGTGAGTTTACATCGACTGAACGACGTAAAATTTCGGTATCAAACCAACCACAACGACGTTGACGACCTGTAGAGGCACCGAACTCATGACCCACAGTACCTAAGTGTTTACCAATCGCATCACCCACGTCATTTGCTGCGTCATACACCAACTCTGTTGGGAATGGCCCTGCACCAACACGTGTGGTATAAGCTTTGGTAATACCTAAAACGTAGTCTAAATGTAATGGCCCTAAGCCTGAACCTGAGCTTACACCGCCCGCAGTCGTGTTCGATGAAGTCACATACGGATAAGTACCGTGGTCAACATCAAGCAATGAGCCTTGCGCACCTTCAAACATAATGTTGTCACCGTTTTTACGGTAATTATGAATTTCAGTCGTTACATCAACCACTAATGGTGCAATCACTTCACGCCATTGGTCACATAGCGCTAAAACTTCATCTAACTGAACTGCTTCAACACCGTAGTATTGTGTCAATTGGAAGTTGTGATAGTCCAATAATTCAGTCAATTGAGCGCGTAATGCTTCACCGCCACGAACCAAGTCAGCAACACGAATCGCACGACGTGCAACCTTGTCTTCATAAGCTGGGCCAATACCACGACCTGTTGTACCAATTTTGGCATTACCACGTTTTTTCTCACGTGCTTGGTCAAGTGCAATGTGGTTCGGCAAAATAAGCGGACAGTTTGGTGAAATACGTAAACGCTCTTTCACTGGCACGCCTTCTTGCTCCAAAATACCCATTTCTTTAATAAGTGCTTCAGGAGAAAGAACAACACCATTACCAATTAAGCACAGTACGTTTTCACGTAAAATACCTGATGGAATGAGGTGTAATACAGTTTTCTTACCACCAACCACGAGAGTATGACCTGCGTTGTGTCCGCCTTGATAACGAACGACTGCCGCCGCCTGATCGGTGAGCAGGTCGACGATCTTACCTTTACCTTCGTCGCCCCATTGGGTACCAAGTACCACAACATTCTTGCCCATAATAGCCTCATTACATCATGCTGTTAAAATTGAAAACCAAGACTTGTAACATGAAACATGCCTTGGCGATTAAATTTTTTCGACAGTCCACTCACCATTTGCAAGAACCAATTGGTGTGTTGCGTATGGAACCGAGTTTAAATCATCATTGCCCAACAATTGAATTACACTAAAGCCTTGCGCACGTGTATTTTGAATCGCAGCGATTAAATCTGGTTGTGAACCTTTAGGCGCAACAACAACAGACGATGATTCAAAACGGCCTGCACTTAATACAAACAAGTCACAAGAGAAACCTGTTGCAGGGCGCGCACGTCCGAAATGCTGACCAATGCCATCATAACGGCCGCCTTGTGCCAATGGCGCAGCACGATTGGGTGCATATACCGCGTACATTAAGCCAGTGTGATAGTGATAAGAACGCAGCTCAACCACATCTATACCAATATGCAAATTTGGCCAACGTGCCTGAATTTCAGCTTGTGTTGCTTTAACGGCTTCAAACGCTTGATTAAATTCGCTATTTGCCAACACTTCAACACTTAAATGAGCCTGCAAAGCATTTAAATCACTGGCATAGCGACCTAACGCATAAAAATCTGAACCGAATTTTAAATCTCGGGTAAATTCTGCCAGTTCAGGCAAGGCTTTACGCTGATATAAATCTGATAATTGACGTTCAATAGCTTTACTTAATTCTGCTTGTTTAACCAAGCTCCGGAACAAGCCGACATGACCCAAGTCTAAATGCACACCTTCTGACAGACCTGCTTCTTTGAGCAAGCTGATCATCAGATCAACCATTTCTACATCGGCATCAATGCTATCTGAACCAAATAACTCTGCACCCAATTGCAATGGTGCACGTGTGGAATTAAAACCTTGTGGTTTAGTATGTAAAACCGTACCTGCATAGCAGTAACGTGCAATACCATCTACAGGATGTACATGCGCATCGATACGCGCTACTTGGGGTGTCATATCGGCACGAACACCCAGCAAACGACCTGAAAGTTGGTCAATCACTTTAAATGTGGCAAGGTCTAAATCTTGATTCGATTCTGAAAGAGAAGATAGAGATTCAATGTATTCTATGAATGGCGTGTACACCAACTGATAACCTCGAGATGCGAGGAAATCCAGTGACTTACGACGCAAGTTTTCAATCACTTGCGCTTGTTCTGGTAATACATCAGCTACACCATCAGGTAATAACCATGTCTCTGAAATGGGCATGTTGTAAACCTAAATTCTTGTTTGCGCGGAACGAATCCGCATAAAAAAATCGGGAGCACACCCGATTTCTCCTAGTTTAGCATGATACTTTTGCGCATGCACCTGACTTTTTCTGAAATATGCGGTAAAAAATATGAATACACCACATCTTTCAAAGCCATCATTCAAAAGTCCTGATTTGATTTGACTGCCTTTGCCAATAAACTGACCAACTCGGCGTTTTGCATTTCAAGCTGTGCTGTTTTTTGCACGGTTTTATCCAGCGCATCTTGCTGAACCTGCATCTTTTTTGCCAAGTCTTGCATAATCTCTAAAGTCTTTTTCAGGTGCTCTTCTAAATGTAATACTTTTTGCTCGACTTGCTGTTGATGCTGCACGTCGCTGCTGCTGTCTGCCTGATTTTTAAACTGCAACCAAATCAGAAAAATGACGGCAAGTGCGAGCAAAAAAATAAATCCCCACAACAAAATAATCATCATGCTACTACTCTATTCAAATTTTCTATGCAAACTTTGTTTTATCAATTAGCGAATTAACCGTGAATACGAATTATAAAATCTGTCAACACTATTACATGCTTTTCACACTTTGTATATGTCTTTAAAAGTAGCCGCTTACACTACCCGCTGACTAAAAGATTCGCATAAATCAAGTAACCGATTGGCATAACCCCACTCGTTGTCATACCAGGCAAAAACTTTGGCTTGATGTCCTACCACCATGGTTTGGCTTAAATCGACAATTAATGAATAAGGTGAATGGTTAAAGTCACTCGATACCAAAGGCTCATCGGTCACTTGCATTATTTCGTCATAATCATGCGCAGCCGCAGCACATAACACCTGATTCAATTTGTGCACCGTAATTGGTGACTGCGAAATAAAAGTTAAATCAATAGCTGCAACATTAATGGTTGGCACACGAATCGAATAACCATCAATCCGATCTTCCATTTTTGGCATGACTTGTTTTAAAGCACCCAGGGCAGATGAAGTTGTCGGAATAATATTTTGTCCTGATGCGCGCGCACGACGTAAATCGCGATGCGCCTGATCCAATACAGTTTGATCGGCTGTAACTGCATGAATTTCAGTCATTAATGCGGTATCTATTCCAAAAGCATCATCAATAATTTTAACCAGTGGCACTAAAGCCTGCGTAGTACAAGACACACTAGAAATAATTTGATCGGTACTTTTGACTTCGTGATGGTTCACACCATAAACAATCGCAGCATCTACAGTATCGAATGGCGCGGCACCAATAATAACACGTTTTGCACCCGCCGTAATATGCTGCGTTGCTGCCTCACGGGAACGAAACAGACCTGTACATTCCAAAACCACATCGACATTAAGTGATTGCCACGGTAACTGTGCAGGTTGCGCCTGATTCAGCACCTGAACTTTGAGTTGTGCCAAGCCCGCAGAAATATTCAGAAAAACCTGTTCATCTTCAAGACTAATTTCCACCTGCCCTTTAAAACGACCATGGGTACTGTCGTATTTAAATAAATGCACCAAAGTTTCTACATCGGCAATATCGTTAATCGCCACGATTTCAAAATGAAAATCTTTGGGATTTTCAAACCAAGCCCGCAGCACATTGCGCCCGATTCTACCAAAGCCATTGATTGCCACTCGTTGCATGACTGATCCTTTCATAATGAAATCAAAATTGAAGCAGTGCTATGTTAATAGATTTTGCTCTACTACTGAAAAAAATCAGATCAATTCTACGAATTTTCACGCAATTTGTTGTTTAATTCGGCAAATTGAAATATCAGCTTTGGCTTTCTAACGCACATCTACATTTTATTAACTTTTCTGCATTCCGCTTTATGGCAGTTCGGCATACTCCGTGACCTGCAGTAAGCGCTTACTTTGAATGTAAATGTTCATCATCTTCTAATGCAAAGATTTATTCTGTGTAATCACAACAAAGTTTGCGTCAGAATTGTCATCTATTCACACTAAAATGATTGGTGATAGTGGCTTTTTCCGTTATAATTTGGCGTTTTTAAAATTTTAAGCCTGCATGACAGCAAAAGAATTATTTTTTGTCAGACTGTCTTGCATTTAGCCAAATCAGAATTTATGGAGTGACTTGGTTGTGAGTACTCGTTTTATGACATCAGCTGAAATTCGTGAAGCATTTTTGCGTTACTTTGAATCGCAAGGGCATACACGTGTCACATCGAGTTCTCTAGTTCCTGCCAACGACCCAACCTTATTATTTACCAATGCGGGTATGAACCAGTTTAAAGACTGTTTCCTAGGGCTGGAAAAACGTGATTATGTGCGGGCTGTATCGTCACAAAAATGTGTACGCGCAGGCGGTAAACACAACGATTTAGACAATGTCGGTTATACTGCTCGTCACCATACATTCTTTGAAATGCTAGGTAACTTCTCGTTTGGTGATTATTTCAAACGTGATGCAATTAAATTTGCTTGGGAGTTTCTAACAGGCGAACAATGGTTGGCGCTACCGAAAGACCGTTTATATGCCACGGTTTATCATACCGATAATGAAGCGTTTGACATCTGGAACAAAGAAATTGGTTTAGATGCTTCTCGTATTATCCGTATTGGCGACAACAAAGGCGGTCAATATGCTTCAGATAATTTCTGGGCAATGGGTGATACAGGTCCTTGTGGTCCTTGTTCTGAAATTTTCTATGATCATGGCGATCATATCTGGGGTGGCTTACCAGGCACGCCTGAAGAAGATGGTGATCGTTTCATTGAAATCTGGAACAATGTATTCATGCAGTTCAACCGTACTGCGGATGGTGTACTGCACCCACTTCCAGCACCGTCTGTCGATACAGGCATGGGTTTGGAACGTATTTCCGCAGTATTGCAACACGTCAACTCTAACTACGAAATTGATCTGTTCCAGCACTTACTCAAAAATGCTGCAGAAATTATTGGTTTAGATACTACTGAGCTTGAGGCAACGGCACAGCAAACTGGCAAACCTGTAGACTACCCTGCTTCGCTCAAAGTAGTCGCTGATCACGCTCGCTCTTGCTGCTTCCTGATTGCTGATGGTGTAAACCCTTCTAACGAAGGTCGTGGTTATGTTTTACGTCGTATTATTCGTCGTGCAGTACGTCATGGCAACAAATTAGGCGCAACAGGTTCATTCTTCCATAAAATGTTGAAGCCACTCATTGAAGTCATGGGTGATGCCTATCCTGAACTTGCAGCACAACAAGCGCGTATTGAAGCACAGCTTTTAAAAGAAGAAGAACAGTTTGCCAAAACGCTTGAGCAAGGTTTGAAATTGCTTGAAGGTGAATTGGCACAGCTTAAAGGCTCTGTCATTCCTGGTGAAGTAGTATTTAAACTATATGACACTTACGGCTTCCCGACTGACTTAACAGCAGACATCGCACGTGAACGTGAATTGACCATTGACGAAGCAGGCTTTGAAGTTGAAATGGCAGCACAACGCCAACGTGCACGCGACGCAGGTAAGTTTGCGGTTGACTACAACTCAATTGTAAAAGTTGAGGGTGACACCCAATTTGATGGCTATGACGCAACGACTGGTCAGGGTCAAATTGTGGCTATTTATAAAGATGGTGAGCAAGTTGATGAAGTCGTTGAAGGTGATGAAGCTTTAATCGTACTGAATCAAACTCCTTTCTATGCAGAAAGCGGTGGTCAAATTGGCGATACAGGTATCTTCAAAAACGAAACAGGGATTTTTGAAGTTCAAGACACCAAAAAATCTGGCGGTGCCTTTGTCCATCAAGGTATTGTCACCATGGGCAGCCTAAAAGCTGCGCAAACCGTCGAAGCCATTGTAAAAGCAGACATCCGCGAAGCAACTGCACGCAACCACTCTGCAACACACCTATTACACGCTGCCCTACGTCAAGTTTTAGGCGCACACGTACAGCAAAAAGGTTCATTAGTTGCTTCTGATATTTTACGTTTTGACTTTGCCAATGACCAACCTGTGTCATTTGAACAATTACAAGAAATCGAGCGTTTAGTGAATGCAGAAGTTATTGCCAATACCGCAGTTTCTACTGAATTACTGGATATTGAAGCAGCGAAAGCCAAAGGCGCAATGATGCTGTTTGGTGAAAAGTATGGCGATGAAGTTCGCGTACTTTCTATGGGTTCTATTATTGAAGATAAAAACTTCTCCATTGAACTTTGTGGTGGTATTCACGTAAAACGTACGGGTGATATTGGTCTGTTCAAAATCATTTCTGAAGGTGGTGTTGCAGCTGGCGTACGTCGTATTGAAGCAATTACAGGTAGCAAAGCCATTGAAGCTGTTCAAAAGACTGAACGTGACATCAACAGCATCAATGCCTTGTTGAAAGCACAAAAAGACCAGACTTTAGAAAAGGTCACTAGTTTGGTCGATACTGCTTCTAGCCTTCAAAAGCAGATTGAACAGCTCAATCAAAAATTAGCGCACTTCCAAGCAAATGAACTTTTAAGTCAAGTACAAGAACTTGCTGGACGTACTACGCTCATTACGACTGTACAAAATATGGATGCAAAATCACTGCGTAACTTGCACGACGGTGTAAAATCCAAACTCGACCAAGCAGTGATTGTACTTGCAGGTGTAGAAGGCGATAAAGTCAGCTTAATCGCTTCTGTTGCACCAGACTTTACTGCTACGATTAAAGCAGGAGACATCATCAAACACTTAGCGACAGAACTAGGTGGTAAAGGTGGTGGTAAACCTGATTTGGCACAAGGTGGCGCGCCACTTAACGAGAACTTTGCATCGGTGATGGCAGGTTTAACTGCTTGGCTTGCGGCAAAATAATCTCACTTTTTGTGTAACTGACCCTGAACAGGTAATTCAGGGTCATGGCTTATATGGAACAACTATGGCACTAATCGTTCAAAAATATGGCGGTACCTCAATGGGTACTCCCGAGCGCATTTTAAATGTTGCACGTCGTGTGAAGCGCTGGCATGATCATGGCCACAAAGTAGTGGTTGTCGTTTCTGCCATGAGTGGCGAAACCAATCGCCTACTCGCTCTCGCGAAAGCCATTACCGAAACCCCTGATCCACGTGAATTAGACCAAATGGTGTCTACAGGCGAACAGGTGACGATTTCGATGTTAGCGATGGCGCTGAATTCTATTGGTGTTGCAGCAAAATCACTAACAGGTCGCCAAGTTGGTATTCAAACTGACAGCGCATTTACCAAAGCACGTATTGAATCAATCAATACCGATGTATTGACTGAAAACCTAGACGCAGGTCGTGTGATTGTGGTTGCTGGTTTCCAAGGTTTTGATGCCGAAGGTAACACCACTACTTTAGGCCGTGGTGGTTCTGATACTTCTGGCGTTGCACTTGCTGCTGCATTGAAAGCTGATGAGTGTCAAATTTATACTGACGTAGATGGGGTTTACACCACAGACCCACGCGTTGCGCCAAAAGCTAAAAAAGTAGATCGTATTTCTTTTGAAGAAATGCTAGAAATGGCATCTTTAGGTTCTAAAGTATTGCAAATTCGTGCGGTTGAATTTGCAGGTAAATACCAAGTTCCTTTGCGTGTATTATCAAGTTTTGATAATGACGATGATGGCGCATTCGACGAAGATTTTAAACAAAATGTCGGCACACTCATTACTACTGAATTGGAAGACAACATGGAACAACCTATCATCTCAGGTATCGCGTTTAACCGTGACGAAGCAAAATTAACTATTTTAGGTGTGCCTGACGAACCAGGTATTGCATCTAAAATCTTGTCACCTATTGGCGCTGCCAATGTTGAAGTCGACATGATCATCCAAAACGTAGAAGAAGATGGTACTACTGACTTTACCTTTACCGTAAACCGCGGTGAACTTGCCAAAGCAAAATCAATTCTTGAAGCTACTGCAAAAGAAATTGGTGCGCGTGAAGTCGCGACACGTAGCGACATTGTCAAAGTATCTATCGTAGGTGTAGGTATGCGTTCACATGCGGGCGTTGCAAGCAAAATGTTTACTGCCCTTGCTGATGAAGGCATTAACATTCTCATGATTTCTACCTCTGAAATTAAAATTTCAGTCATCATTGAAGAAAATTATTTAGAGCTTGCAGTTCGTAGTTTACACACTGTATTTGGTCTAGATCGTGAAAGCGGTGAGTCTAGCGCACGCGCTTAATACGCCCCTGTCAGAAGATGTAATTGTCTGACAAATTTTGCGAAAAAGTACAAAAAAATAGAGCCACTATAGTTTTTTTTATAGTGGCTCTGTTATATTGAGCAACATGCTTTCATAAATTTTGGCAGCGCTGTATCTTATAAAATAAATAATGATACGTTCCGTTAAAATTTACTGGTTTTTTATTTGGTTGTGACTTTTAAATTGCTTTAAAAATCAATGCAGGTTTAGCATTTTGCAAGGAGATAAACATGCTGATTCTCACCCGACGTGTCGGAGAAACATTAATGATTGGGGACCAAGTCAGCGTGACTGTGCTGGGCGTCAAAGGTAACCAGGTTCGTATTGGGGTAAATGCGCCAAAAGAAGTATCGGTACATCGTGAAGAAATCTATCAACGTATTCAACACGAGCGTGCCATGCATGAGCATTTGCAACACTTAGATCAAGATTATCAACCTTCATTTGAAGAAGATAACTACTCGCATAATGACTTTAACGTTAAACGATGAAGTTTATTGAATATAAAGCGGCTCATTTGCCGCTTTAAATTTTTCTGCTGAATGCTTTTTAAAAACTTGCCCTGATTCAAATCATGTAAAAGCTATTTTACAGGCAACTCAGCACAAGTTTTGCATGAAAATTACTGTGAGTTTTCCATTAACTCTAAAGCCTTACGCACAGGTGCAAAACTTCGTCGATGTGCCGCAATTACGCCATGCTGCGCAATTGCTTCAAAATGGGCTTTGGTTGGGTACCCTTTGTGTTGAGCAAAACCAAATTGCGGAAATGCTTGGTCAAGCAACACCATTTCACGATCACGCGCCACTTTGGCTAAAATACTGGCTGCCGAAATCTCTGCATGTAATGCATCGCCCCCAACAACTGCATCACACGACATTGCTAAACCTTGCGGAATTTTATTGCCATCGACCAAGACATGCTCAGGTTGAATAGACAAGGCTTCTACCGCTCGACGCATTGCCAATAACGACGCTTGCAAAATATTCAGTTCATCAATTTCGGCTGCTGATGCTTCTGCAATTGCCCAAGCTAAAGCTTTTTCCTGAATTTCAACAAACAACTTTTCACGCTTTTTTTCAGTCAACTTTTTAGAATCATTTAAACCTTCAATCGGGTTATTCGGATCTAAAATAACTGCCGCAGCGACAACAGAACCCACTAAAGGCCCACGCCCTGCTTCATCTACACCTGCAATTTTCATCATCTTTTTCCATAAAAAATAGGCTGAAATATTCAGCCTATCTTACGGTGCGAGTCACAACGCACCATTTTTAATTTTACAGAATCGGTAAAACTTATTTTACTGCTTCTGCCACACATGCATTAATGGTTCGAGATACTGCATTGCTCACAATGGTTGCACGTGCAGCAGGGTCAATTGCTGCAGTGGCTAAATCTACTGCTGTCACGTTTTGTGGAGCTTTTTCGCTAACACAGCCACAAATTTCAGCTTGAACATTTTGCTTTTGCGTTGTTGTCATCATACGTGTCGCAGTGTGCCATGCAGGAATGTTATTCAGTTCAGTGACACATTTCGCGTTGATGGCAACTTTAATCGCCGCCATACCCAATTGTTGAGTTGCTGTCGGTGCAGTTGTCGTTCCTGTATTAGTACCTGTAGTTGTGGTACATGCAGATAAAGCCAAAGCGATAGGTGCAAATACAGCGAGTAGTTTTTTCATGGATATTTCCTGTATTTAATATTCAAGTCATTTGGATGAAACAATGTCGCTATTGTGCCTAAAGTTGTTTGG
The DNA here is from genome assembly GCF_021560715.1 of Acinetobacter sp. SCLZS86. Classification (NCBI taxonomy): domain Bacteria; kingdom Pseudomonadati; phylum Pseudomonadota; class Gammaproteobacteria; order Moraxellales; family Moraxellaceae; genus Acinetobacter; species Acinetobacter sp. SCLZS86. The sequence goes on along the minus strand of NZ_CP090864.1, from coordinate 1,174,987 downwards.
CGAAGGAATAGCTTTTTGCAATTTCTACATTCGTGTGCTTAGGCTTAAGGTCATAGTGGGGTTCAGCCACAGATTGAAACTTAAAACAAGATCAAAGGGGGGCAAATTTAGAATGCCGTTGAAACATATAGAACAAGAATTTAATCATGCAGAGCAAGGTTTGCTAATAAATGCAGGTTTATCAAGTAATGGGAGCGATCATTTTCTGGCTTAGCATCAATTGAACGTTACATTAATATATAAGATTTGCATTCTATCCATGTTGCAAAGCGACTGAAGCAATTGAAACGTTCACTGCTTTACAAGCCTGAACAATTAGCTGTTTAAATTCAGCAGGGTATGGCCTTCGTTTTTCGCATGAAAAATAATAGCTGTCTGGTTATTTGTAGACATATATTTAAATCCTCACTTGGGTATTTAAGTGAGGATTAAATTTAGGCTTAGAAGACAAGTGCATAAGATGTGTTTAGTGGATGCTTGCCTGCAATGTCTGAATTTTATCAATCCATTTTTGTTTTTCTTCAACCGAAATAAATGATGCTTCAAAAGAATTGATCGCCAATTGTTTTAATTCAGCATTGCTTAAATCTAAAGCTTGGCTAATTGCAACAAAGTTATCATTCATATAGCCACCAAAATAAGCTGGGTCATCTGAATTGACGGTCACTTTAACACCCTGCTGCAACAGACGACGAATATTGTGCTGTGCCATGTCATCCACCACACACAGCTTTAAATTACTCAATGGGCAGACCGTGAGCGAAATTTTTTCTGTAATTAAACGCTGCATTAACACAGGGTCTTCTTCAGAACGCACACCGTGATCAATACGGTTTACTTCCAGTAAATCTAATGCTTCCCATACATATTCAGCAGGCCCTTCTTCGCCCGCATGAGCAACGACCAAAAATCCTGCTTCACGCGCTTTAGCAAAGACACGCTCAAACTTTGAAGGTGGATGCCCGACTTCGCTTGAATCTAAACCTACTGCAATAATTTGATCTTTATAAGGTAAAGCCTCTTCTAGCGTAACAAATGCAGCATCTTCACTTAAATGACGCAAGAAACACATAATTAAATGTGAACTGATGCCTAATTGTGTTTGCGCATCATCGCAAGCACGTTGTAAACCATTAATCACGGTTGCAAATGCCACACCACGCTCGGTATGGGTTTGCGGGTCAAAAAATATTTCGGTATGTACCACACGGTCTTCAGCACATTTTTCAAAATACGCCCAAGCCAAATCGTAAAAATCTTGCTCATGCACCAACACTTGTGCGCCTGCATAATAAATATCTAAAAAAGACTGCAAGTTATGAAAATTATAGGCTTGTTTGACTTCTTCTACAGACTGATAAGGGATGTCAATTTGATTGCGCTGCGCAATAGCAAACATCAATTCTGGTTCAAAAGTACCTTCAATATGCACATGCAGTTCTGCTTTAGGTAATGCTCGGATAAGCTCAAGTTGATTCATGTTCTGTCCTTTTTGCTATTGAATGGGAGAGTTTCAAAATTGATCAAAATAAAAAAGGGTGCAAACTGAGTTTACACCCCTTTTCCGTTTAAAATATTAACCGCCAAACATGGCAAATTTTAATGCCCAAAGTGCAGCAATAATCCAAACCATATAAGGTACAGATTTCGCTTTGCCTGTGAGTAGTTTAATCAGCGCATAGCTAATAAAGCCCATGGCGATGCCATCGGCAATAGAATAGGTAAATGGCATGAACACGAGGGTTAAGAAGGCAGGTACTGCTTCGGTAATGTCATCCCAATCAATATGCACAATGCCCTGAATCATCAATACACCCACAAATAACAAGGCAGGTGCTGTTGCAAAACCAGGTACCGATTGCGCGAGCGGCGCCAGAAATAAACAGGCAATAAACAACAAGCCAACAATCACTGCGGTTAAACCAGTACGACCACCCGCAGCAACACCTGCAGATGATTCAATATACGGCGTTGTTGAAGATGTACCCAATGCCGCACCTGCTACAATGGCAGAAGAGTCGGCAAAAAGCGCTTTTTTCAAACGAGGTAATTTACCATCTTGTAACAAGCCTGCGCGGTGTGAAACACCCACTAAAGTGCCTGTAGAGTCAAATAAATCGACCAAGAAAAATACGAAAATTACACCAATTAAACTTGCTGTAAATAGACCTTCAAAGTCCATCTGCATAAAAGTAGGTGCAATAGATGGAATTTCACCAACCACTCCTTTAAATTCGCTTAGACCTAAAGCTGTTGAAATCGCAGTTAGCACCAAAATACTGATGATAATTGCACCACGCACTTTAAAGTGATGCATCACCACCACCATTAAAAACCCCAATAGCGCTAAAAGTACAGTGGGTTGTTTTAAGTCACCTAAGCCCACCAAAGTCGCAGGATTATCGACAATAACACCTGCATTTTTAAGTGCGATTAAAGCAAGGAATAAACCAATACCACCGCCAATGGCTAATTTTAATGACATGGGAATGGCATTGACTATTGCTTCACGGATTTTAAACATGCTAATGGCAATGAAGATAATCCCTGATACAAAAACTGCAGCCAAAGCCGTTTGCCAAGGCACTCCCATACCTAAACACACCGAGTAAGTGAAATAAGCATTTAGCCCCATGCCCGGTGCCAGTGCGATTGGGTAATTAGCAACAATCCCCATCACCAAACAGCCAATTGCTGCGGCTAAGCAGGTGGCGACAAAGACAGCTCCATGATCCATTCCTGTTTCAGATAAAATCATTGGATTGACAATAATGATGTAACACATAGTTAAGAAGGTGGTTACACCCGCCAAAATCTCGGTACGGAATGTAGTCTTGTTTTCGCTTAATTTGAATAAGCGCTCAAGCATTCCCGCTGAGGATGGATTAGGAGTCGTCATGACCTAGCCCCTGTAAATAAACTGAATTTGCAGCATGACGCAATTTTAAGTCAGCACTTAAAAGCCTGTGTTTGTTGCAACAATGGATTTGCCCAATAAGCATGTAAAATTACACAAAAAAGATAAACTTAATTCACAATCAAGCATTTGATTTTATCAAAATCAAAATTTCAGAATGCTAAATAAAAAAGCCGCATAAATTTTATGCAGCTTTGTTCATCTTTTTTACTTCAATCACACTCAAAAGCAATACGATTGAGTTGTGATGAAGCAGTTTCAATTGGCAAATTATATCATAGGGATTTTTTAAAAATTCTAGTTTTTTGAATTAAAGATAAAATTTTACGATAAAGTGAACCACACAAAAGAGTGATGAATAAAACAATTACCAGACAGCATGTTAGAAATTTCTTCGTTTATTCTGTGACTTGCAAAATCTGTGGTGTAGCCGCTTCTGTTTTTTCTAGCGATAAATTTGCAGATTCTGTCAAAACTTGGTTCAGTTCTGCCTGCTTTCTCGTTTGCTCTTCCAAGTAAACAAGATAACCTAATAAAACGACCAACACCACCAAAATTAGTACAAGATTGTGTTTCATGTCATTTACTTTTAGTGAACAATTTTAATACATAGTATCAAAAATTATGCGCGGTGTAACTCTTAATACGCCCCAGTCAAAATTTGTGCTTCAGCGATCAAACTCAATCTATTACATTAAGCCATTGTATGAATGGTATTTTTAAAACGTTTCCAAGATACATAGAAAAATGTTGTTGCAATTGCGATTAACCATAGAAACGAAGACCAGCCCACATTCAATCCTGCATTTCGGTATAAAATTGCTTGCGCCAATGTTACAAAATGCATTGTCGTTGCAATCAACATGATATTTTGAATAATTTCTGGCATGCTTTCTCGTGGTGTACTTGCCCCAGACAACATTTGCAAGGGAATCAGAATAAGCATCATCAGCAAACCGAATTGCGGCATCGATTTAGACACGGTTGCCATATATATACCCATTGAGGTTGTTGCAAATAAGGTCAGCAAGGCTCCAAAGAAAAATAACAGCAAACTTCCTTCTATGGGTACCTGTAATGCCCCCTGCACCACTACTTTTAAGCCTAAAAAAGCTGCTAAAAGCACCACAAGGCTCATCGATAAAACCTTTGCCAGCATAATTTCAAAAACCGTGACTAGCATAACCGTTAAATGCTTAATGGTGCCATGTTCTCGCTCACGAATCAGTGCACAAATGAAATGTGGAAAGAGGCTTCAAAGCTCTAGTGCAAAATAAAAACCAATTAGTGCAAAATAAGCCGAAAACTTACATGTGTATACCACTGTGTACATATTTTTAAACTATAAGCGAATTTATGTATCTTTAAGAAAAGCAATAAAAAAGCCCTAAATCGTTATAATTCAGAGCTTTATTACTTATATGAAGTTATGTAACAACATATAATTTTAATGTATTGGTAGGCATATCCAGACTCGAACTGGAGACCTCTACGATGTCAACGTAGCGCTCTAACCAACTGAGCTATACGCCTAAAGTGTTTCGCATCATATTCAGTTTTGGTTTTTAAGACAAGCCCTTTCTGTGTTTTTTCAGCACATCCGCGCAAGTTTTAAGCAAATCAAAAAACACCTGCTCTGAAACACGGTCATGTTCAGGCGCATAAGTATATTGTTGATAACACACGCCTAAACGCTTAAATGCCTCTTGCTCATTTGCATCTACCTGCGCTGCTAAACGCTGCATCCACACACTCACTGTTTCTGCATCTTGTTTTTGCAACTGAGCGGGCAATCTTTTAGAAAATTTGTTTAAGGCACGATTCACACGAAAACCTTGCTGACGTTTTTTCCAAAAAATCCAGCCAAAATAACCTGCTAAGATCATGAGAATACTTGAAACCAATACTGCTGCTAAAGCATAGTTAGAATGTAACCCTAAGCGTCCAAACCAGTGACGCTGTGACTCGGCATCATAACCCACGACCTTACTTTGCCATTGATAACTCGCATAATCACTCCACACCCGTAAAGAGCGAATAAAATTAGAATGTTGGTATTGCCACATTTGTGTGTTAGTACCTAAAACGGCTCGATCATCTGCCATTAGGTTTTGCATGCCATCATCTATACGTTGAGGCGCAATGATGGCTGTCGGATCTATACGCACCCATTGTTGATTGAGCAACACTTCTGTCCAAGCATGTGCATCTTGCTGTCGTACTTCCCAGCTTTGTCCATCGGGTGCAAGTTCCCCACCCTGATATCCCACGACTACACGCGCTGGAATCCCAACATAGCGCATCAGTAAGGCAAAACTTGAGGCATAATGTTCACAAAAACCTTGCTTACTCTGAAACAAAAACTCATCGACTCGATTTTGTCCGAGCGTTCCAGGTTTTAAGGTATAACTAAAGCCATTATTGCGATACCACTGCAATATATTCTTCACGTAGCGTTCGGGTTGTTGCTGACTTTGGGCAAACATCTGCAGGGCAAATTGCTGAGCTTTTGGGTCAGATTGCGTCTGCACCTGAACATTTAAACGTTGGCTAAAGCGTCGATAACGCTCGTTCTGTGCATCATCCCCTTGAATATGTGCGGATTCCCCAACCCACTGCAAAGCAATGGGTTGAATCCGACCATTTTGACGCTGCGGCACCATACTCCAATCACGGCGCAATATATATCCCTGCTGATTTGGTACAGATTTTTCCAATGCCATAATCCATTGGACACGTGGATCTGCTGCAATGTATTGATACTGAAAATCGACTTGCTCTGGCTGTAATTGTGCTGCCTGAACGGGTTGTTGATTGCTAAAATTGCTTGTCCATGTACGACCATCATATTGATCTAGTACCATCGCCCGCCAATATAGTTTTGAGCGTGGCGGCAGTTGCTGCATATCCCCCACAATACGAAATGCCAAAGCAGAAGATTGTGATAATTCAGCAATATCGCCCGGTGACATTGTGTCACTAATACCTGTCACGCCTTTGGCATCAGGAATAGGTACATGCCACAATGGCGGTAAACGTGGAAAGAATAAAAACAATAATAAAAAGAATGGCAAAGCGTATGCGATAAACTTGGCGACATTTTTAAGGTCATGCTTTGCATCTTGCCTGCTCGAATGACGCAACGCATAATGTGCAAATGCGCTTTTTTGAATTCGATATAATCCAATTAAACAGCTGATCAAACATAGAATGACCAACACGGTCATCCACATGCTTTGGCTGTATAAAAATGAACTCGCACTCACAAAGAGTGCAAAATTAAATAAAATAATCAGGTCGCGTTGGGTATGACTTTCTAAAGCTTTGGCAAACAAAAAGGTGCTTAATAAGGCAACCCCTGCCTCTATGCCTATCAGGCTTTGATAACTCAGATAAATGCTGACTAAGGCACAGCAGGTCAATCCATAAGTCAAAATTTTAGAAATATGCACTGTCTTCTTTTTATAGTGACGATACAACAGCAACAACATGATGGCGATAATAACACTCAATGCCACAGGACTAAACAGCATGTGAGCAGCCAAAATTAAAATCAGGCTAAGCAGAATAGATTGCTGAATCGAATTGTGCATGATCATCAAGCCTGTGCCAAAAGAATTTTTGCCTGTTTCAACTGCCGCTCGCCTACGCCTTTTTCAAGGGTCGCATGCGGCAAAAACATCGCATAATTCAACTGTTGTTGTTCACATTGTTCGGCCAAACCCATCATCAAACTTAGTTTTTCTTCGTGGGTCGGTGCAGGCATGTGTTCATAGTGAATGTCGATACTCTGTTGATCCTGATATTGTTCAAAAACTTTCACATATAAGCCTTGCCCTCGTGCCGCTTGCTTCCACGACACAGCTTGCAAAGAATCGCCCAATTGAAAATCACGCAGCTCACGAAACTCGTCTAAATCAGGTTGAAAGCTGTGTTGATGCTGTTTATTCTCTGCGCTATACATGGCGGCTTTGGGCGCAACCCACGCGGTACGTGTCAAATTCAAATAAGTCCACGCACGTACCAAGCCAAAAGGATAAACCGAATAAATGTGTAAATGAGGGAAATTAAACTGCCCACGTTGCTCCGCAAAAAATGTCAATACATACTGCTGCTGGGTGTCTTGGATGAGAACCTTTTCTAATTGATGATTGGCTTTAATCCATAAATAACGTGCCTGCGCGACCTCTTGTTTGAAATGCAATTGTAATTGCAACACTTCACCTACTTGCCCAACTTCGGTGGTCACAATTTCAATTTCTAATTCATGCAACTGCTTAAAGGTCAAATAAAAACTGATACATAAAATGGCACTGATCAAAAAGCAAAAGCCTAAAATCAGGTTATTGCCATAATTCACACCTGCAATAAACGTGATTAAAATCAGCACTAAATACAGATAACCCTGTTGGTAAATAAAAACCAAAATATCTTTTTGTTTTAAGGTTTTGTGTCGATCAAACTTAAAACGTGTCTTGATCCAGTTTTGCCATGCCTGCTTAAACATGCGTGTACTAACTCACTTTAACCTGTTGCATCACATGCAAAGTTTCTGCCTCACTCAATCCAATACGATGTGCGGCAACTGCCACAAATACCGCTTGAATATCATCGGCAGTGACAAAACTGCGTTGCTCAATTAGAGCATGTGCTTGCGCTGCTTTTTTTAGTGCCAAAACACCACGGGTAGATAATCCGTGACGCGCTTTACGGGTTTCTGCGGCTAAGTCGAGTAAGTAGTCTAGCGCGGTATCTGACACATAAATTTCTGTGACCAATTGCTGTAAATTTAAAATTTCTGTTTCAGTAAAAATATGGGCCAAACTGGCAATCAGCGCATGTCTGGAGTTTTGTTGCAGCAACATTTTTTCAGCAAAACGCGATGGATAACCCAAAGACAGACGCATTAAAAAACGATCAAGCTGTGATTCTGGCAGCGCATAAGTACCACTTTGAAACAGTGGATTTTGTGTGGCAATCACCCAAAAAGGTTGCGGCAAGCTATAACGCACACCATCCACCGTAACCGCGCCTTCTTCCATCGCTTCCAACAAGGCACTTTGGGTTTTAGGCGAACAACGGTTAATTTCATCTGCCAATAAAATTTGGGTAAAAATAGGGCCTTGCTTAAACTCAAATTGATGTTCTTTTTGATTAAACATATTCACGCCAATCACATCACTGGCCAGCATGTCATTGGTAAACTGAATGCGCTGAAATTGCAGACCCGCCAAGTGCGATAAAGCACTCGATAAGGTGGTTTTGCCTAATCCGGGTAAATCTTCAAAAAGCACATGCCCGCCCGCCAACAAACAACTTAACGCCAATTTGGTCTGCTGTTCTTTATCTAAAATAATGGTGTTAATTTCAGTCAAAAAAGCCTGAATTTTACCCGCATAAGATTCAATCTGTGCATTGAGCTGTTGATGCGCTTGCGTCAGTTGTTGTTTTTGAACTTTTTCTGTACCCCAAATCACAGTAAATCCCCTTATCCCCAAAAAAACGGCGCATGTTTAAACATACACCGTTTTTCTAAATTTCCAAAGAAATCCTAAAGATATTCTAAGCTGCCTAAAAAAGTAAGTTTTAAACAGCCCATATCTCTATACATTTCCATCCTGATGCGGGATTAACACGGACACTTTTTCAAACCACCTTTTGCCGATGGATAACGCGCATCGACACAGTAACGATAAAAAGTCTTCGCATCCATGGCTTCTAAATCTGGATGATGCTTACGCATGTGTTCCAAATAGTTCTGATAATCCGGTACACCAACCATTAAACGAAAACTTTGTTGCAAACGCTGCCACAAAGTAGCGATACGCGACCAGTTTTTCGGATTCAAAATCAAATCCTTTTGCGACATGATGGTCATTTTAATGATGTTGTAAATCACTGTTTTGCCCTGTTGGGCAAATTTCAGCTTAATCATGTGCTGACTCCTAATGACTGCTATTTGGCTGAATAGTTTCAGGATCACGATAAATCGCTTCGGCTTCATGTACAGTTGGCGTTGGGCTTGCCAATGCACGGCGAATTACCCTAATAGCAGCGAACAACATCACAAATGCCACAATCATAAAGAATGCACATAACACGGCGTTAATTTGATTCGACATCACAATGGTTTGCATTTCGGTGACTGTTTTAGCAGGTGCTAAAATTTCATTGCGTTGAATTGCGGCACTGAAACGATCTGCTTGCGCCAAGAAACCAATTTTTGGATTTTCGTGGAAAATCTTTTGCCAGCCTGCGGTCATGGAAGTAATGAACAAGAATACGGTTGGGATAATCGTCACCCAAACATATTTTTCTTTTTTCATTTTAAACAAAATCACTGTACCTAAAATGAGCGCCATTGCTGCCAAAATTTGGTTACCAATACCAAACAGCGGCCATAAACTGTTAATACCGCCTAAAGGATCGACCACCCCTTGATAGACGAAAAAGCCCCAACCTGCCACTGCGACTGCCGTGCCAAGCAAGTTACCAAAGAAGTTATGAGAATTTTTCACCACAGGAATAACAATCCCCACAGTATCTTGCACCATGAAACGGCAAGCACGTGTACCTGCATCTACCGCAGTTAAAATAAATAAAGCTTCAAATAGAATGGCAAAGTGATACCAGAACGCCATCATCGAGCGGTTATTAAAAATCTCGGTGATGATATGTGCCATACCAATCGCAAAAGTTGGCGCACCGCCCGTACGTGACAGAATCGAGCTTTCGCCCACTTCTTTTGCCAAAATGGTTAAAGTTTCAGGAGTCACCACAAAGCCTAAATTTCGTACCGCTTCTGCCGCACTTTCCACCGTTGTACCTAAAACTGCAGTGGGTGCGTTAATAGCAAAGTACACGCCTGGGTCTAGCACCGTGGCACAAATCATCGCCATGATTGCCACGAAAGACTCCATCAACATGCCGCCATAGCCAATCATCCGAATGTCTTTTTCGTTATTGACCAGTTTTGGCGTCGTACCTGAAGAAACTAAGGCGTGGAAGCCTGAAATCGCACCGCAGGCAATGGTAATAAATAAGAATGGGAACATTGAACCCGCAAATACTGGTCCTGTACCATCAATAAAATGGGTCACCGCAGGCATCTTCATTTCAGGCATTGCAAACACAATCCCCACAGCCAAACCTGCAATAACACCAATTTTTAAGAAGGTCGATAAATAATCACGTGGCGCCAATAACAACCACACTGGCAAAACTGAAGCAATAAAACCGTAGGCAATTAAACACCACGTTAATTCTGTGCCACTTAATGTAAACAAAGGTCCCCAGGTTGGATGCTGCGCAACATTTTCACCATAAATAATACCTAACATCATCAGTACAAAACCGATAATGGAAACCTCAGCAATTTTCCCTGGGCGAATAAAACGCATGTAAATGCCCATGAAAATCGCAATTGGGATAGTGGCCGCGATACTAAATACGCCCCACGGACTATTGGTTAAAGCTTTCACAACAACCAAGGCGAGTACAGCGAGAATGATCACCATCACGCCCAGCGCACCTAGCATGACAATCACGCCAGCAAATGAACCCAGCTCTTGCTTTGCCATTTCTCCCAGAGAACGCCCATCACGACGTGTAGAAATAAACAAAACCAAAAAGTCTTGCACTGCACCAGCCAACACCACTCCAACCAAAAGCCAGATGGTGCCGGGTAAATAGCCCATTTGTGCTGCAAGAATAGGTCCAACTAAAGGGCCTGCGCCTGCAATTGCGGCAAAGTGATGACCAAACAATACACTTTTATTGGTGGGAACATAATCTAGACCATCTGCTAGACGATGTGCGGGTGTTAAGCGTCGCTCATTTAACTCGAATACTTTGGTGGCAATAAATAAACTGTAGAAGCGGTATGCAATGCTATAGACACAGACCGCAGCTAAAACTAACCAGACTGCATTGACGTGTTCGCCTCTACTGACTGCCAATATCCCAAAAGATACTGCACCCAATATGGCGACCAAAAGCCATATAATTTTTGAAGTCAGAGTTGACTTCGGCTGAACAGATTCCATTTCAATCTCTCTTCTTGTTACATTTTTTAAGCGTTACTTTTATTGTCGAGATTTAGGGGCTGTAGACACTTCGTCTATGTTTGCGACTACGCATATTTTTTAACTGATATAAGGCATGAGGCAGGAAATTTAGTCATTCTAAATGACTGACTCATAACGAAATAGCAGCAAAAAAATATGCTTGTCCTTCGCTGCGCCTTGCACTGCAAACAAAGCAGTGCTTGTTTTTGCTAAGGCTGTGGCTAAAACTTTCTCAGATTGCGTTATGAAACTTGGCAATAGTCTCGCTATTCCCTGCGTTTCATGCCTGATCTGCTCAGTTTTAGCCTACAGCGCAAGCCATTTATGAAATGTCTACAGACCCTTGCTTTAATTCCTAAATCCTTGGTTGATCCTGCTCCTTTTATTTTGATGTCTGCTGCCCTTACATCCATAGTGTGCGCTACCGTACACTTAAATGGAGCACCAACAGTTTCCTATACTTTTCACCTATTCTTTTACCACATAATCAAATCAACAAAAAAGGGGGATGACGCGAATCATCCCCCTCTTTTACTTATGATTTATCAATAAATCATTATGCGCGTTCTAGGTATTCACCTGTACGAGTATCTACACGAACGCTTTCTTCTTGCTGAACGAATAATGGAACACGTACTACTGCACCTGTTTCTAATTTCGCTGGTTTACCGCCACCGCCAGAAGTATCACCACGTACACCCGGATCAGTTTCAACGATTTTTAATACTACGAAGTTTGGTGCGTTTACTGTTAAAGGTACGCCATTAAACAACATAATGGTACATTTTTCGTTTGAATCATCTTTTAACCATTTTGCAGCATCACCCATTGCGGTTTTATCAGCAGCTATTTGCTCAAAAGATACAGGATCCATAAAGTTCCACATTTCGCCATCGTTGTAGAGATATTCCATTTCTACTTCTACAATGTCAGCTGCTTCTAATGAATCACCAGACTTAAATGTTTTTTCTAAAACTTTACCAGAACGAAGGTTACGAAGTTTTACGCGGTTAAACGCTTGACCTTTACCTGGCTTTACATATTCATTTTCCATGATTGAACATGGGTTACCATCAAGCATAACCTTAAGGCCTGACTTGAAATCATTCGTAGAATAATAGGCCATGACTGGCACACTCCAAACTGACTAACTTAACTATATATGTTACAAGCAAATGACCAACGCAGCTTTGCGATGCTCGCCATCTTGCAACATCTTTTTTTTCATCGGACGTATTGTAAATGAGCAAGCCATAACGAAGCAATGAAAATCCACTACCGATCGCCTCAAGATATCGGTAAAATCAGCTGTTTTATAATGATTCTGATTCAAAGCGATCTAATCATTCACGGCATTCACGCTCAATAAACACAGAATTCTTCTAGGCTATACAGATGTGTGCTTGGTTCATTTCACCTTATATTTAAAACTTTTCTGGCATGATCAATTACCTGTACCAAGAACAAAACTGGCAATCTCAACTCAGTGACTTGATCACCGACCCACGCGAATTGTTAAATCTTTTAGAGTTGTCTGAACAGCAGTTGCTGTCAGGTGCATTACTGGCATCAAATCAGTTTAAATTGCGTACCCCGCGAGCATTTGTTGCCAAAATGCAAAAAGGCAATCCGCTCGATCCCTTGCTATTACAAGTTTTGCCGCATCATTTAGAACTTGAAGATCATCCCGGATTTGTCACCGACCCTTTGGGTGAGGAACAAGCCAATCAACAACCTGGAGTCTTACACAAATATAAATCACGCTTTTTGCTCACCCTGACTGGTGCTTGCGCCGTGCATTGCCGTTATTGTTTCCGAAGACACTTTCCTTATCAAGAAAACCTGCCAAAAACTGAAGATTGGGACAATATCCGTAATTATATTGAAAGTCAGCCCGATATTAATGAAGTGATTTTAAGTGGTGGTGACCCACTCACTTTGTCAAATCGTAAATTGAATATCTGGATTGAACGCTTAGCATCTATTCCGCAATTAAAATTTTTGAGAATTCACTCACGAGTTCCGATTGTTATTCCCAACCGTATCGATGAATCGCTGATTTCCTTACTAAAAAACAGTAGGCTGCGTATTATTCTAGTGGTACACTCGAATCACGCATCAGAATTAGATGACTTTACGTGTTCGCAACTCACCAAGTTAGTCGAGCAAAATTTCACCGTTCTGAATCAAGCAGTTTTATTAAATGGGGTCAATAATTCTGCTCAGGTCTTGGTCGATTTAAGCTATCGTCTTTTTGATGCGGGGGTGATGCCTTATTATTTACACGTGTTAGATAAAGTAAAAGGAGCGCATCATTTTGATTTAATGCCGCAAGACATTGATCACATCTATAAAGAGCTTTTAGCGAACTTACCTGGCTATTTAGTTCCTAAACTCGTTAGGGAAATTGCGGGCGAAAAAAACAAGACACCGCTTTTTGGGGTTTCAACTTATTGAGTTAAATAATAATCATGAATATAAATACTTCAGATCTTTTTCTAGTTCGCAGCGAACTAAAGCTGGAGCAATTGAGTTTTTGTCAAAATACGGTTAAAAGCATTCAAGCATGGGCAACGGATTTATCCATTTTACAATTGGGTGACTCTTCCCAAGCCCTGTTTAATGCACTGTTAGAAATTTCACAACTGAAATGTCAGGAAACATTACGTTTTGACTTAATTCAAGCTATTCATCCAACACTTGAAAATGTACTCACCAGCCTAGAAAAGCATTTTTTCAATCAGGCCTTAATTAGTAATGACCGCAACGATCATATTGTTGAACTCGCGCTGTTATTACGCAGTCACTTCGCCAAAGTGTATATTGATATTTCCCGACGCAGTCACCAACAACTCTCTCAACAAAAGTTTTCTTTATTTGCCTTTAATTTAAAGAAGAATTTACAAACTGCACGAGTTCTATCTAGCTATTATGCTTTACAGCAATTGGCTCTACTGCGCTATCAACAACACATGCTTTATAGCCCCGCCTTGCCAAATCAGTGGTTGATTGCACATCAACTTTTAGATACTGCAATTCAACAACATTATTATTTAAACAATATTAATCAGTTACAAGGTACACAACATCAACTGATTAATATTGCACAAGCATATGCACAGCTGATTTTATTGGAAATTTTCAATACCCATCAAATTCGACCTACTGAAATTCAAGGTTTATATCTTTGTAGCTTTGACTGGGCAAAACTGATTCAAGTTTTACCCAAAGAAACAACATTTTCACGTTACGTGGTCGATGCAAGTAAAGATCATCCCCCTATTTACAATACGCACCAAAGCCAAGGCTTTCATGCCAACATTTTTATTGCAACTCAATCCCTGCTTGATCATTTAAATGAAGCTCAAGGTCGTAAAGGTGAACATTTATCACGCAATGAAAAACTGTTCTTAACTCCTGCCTTACATTTCCACTTACATAATATTTTGACCAATACGGCAGAACGTGTGCATGAGCGTTATGAATATTCGGCACGAATTAAAATTTGCTTTGGGTTAACTGTGGCACATTTTTATCTCTCTAATGGTAAAAACTTCAATGAAACATTGGCTTTGAGAGATAACTACCAATTCCAGAATGAAAGCCAGTTTGTCAACGCCATGCATACCAATTCTACGGTAGATATTAGCGCTGTTAAAACTTTAGACCGTCAAGCCAAACAAATTCACAATGCCGATGTTTTAGATATTAGTGTCAATGGCTATCGTATTAAATGGACGGGTGAAACACCAAAAAACCTTAAAACTGGTGAATTTATTCTCGTTCAGGAAAATAGCCAAAGTCCGTGGCGTGCTGGTGTAATCCGTTGGATTAAACAATCAGCTGAAAAAAGTTTAGAAGTTGGTTTAGAAATTTTAACTCAAGATATTTATCCTTGTTCTGTTTTTATTAAAACAGATCGACATACGGGAAATTATCATCCAACATTATTGGTACAAAGTACACAGGTTGATGAAGTCAATAACACGTTGATTTTGCCAAATCTGCAATTATTACGTGATAAAAAAACCATACAATTACGTTTAGGTGAAGAAGAACTTAAAGTGTTCTTAATTAAACCGTTACTGATTACCCAAAGCTTTATTCGCTTTGATTTTGAGTTGTTAAATGATCAACAACAGCCTTTAATTGATGGTTTTATTCAGAAACAAGTGAATGAAGTTAAAAATCACGATATATGGGAAGCATTAAAGTGAGAAATCCATTATTATCTAAAAAGCTCAAACGTACCGAAACACGTTTACTCATAATCGATGACAACCAAATACGTTTTAATCAAATTTGTGAGCAACTCACTGCAAATGAGCACCGTGTTCAGGCTTATCTCTTAGATGACATAAAAAATTTTGAAAAACAATTACATTTAACTTGGGATTTGGTGATTTTTGGTCGTGCTTATGACATAAAAGTCGATCAGGCCCTTACTTTAATTCGTGCATCACAGCAACCGAATTTACCGCTACTGTTACTCAAACCAGATGATTACGATGCCACACAATATACCAGTTATGTGCGCAAAGGCATCTATGACATTATCAATTTAGATTATCCTGAACGCTTCTATTTTGGCTTAATTCGCGCATTGTCTTTTAGTCGCTTACAACAGTCACAAGAACAACTTATGACTGAACTTGATAATGCGCAATCACAAGCACAGGCGCTAGTCGAAGACAGTAGCAAAGCTGTGGCAATTATTCAGGAAGGAATTCATGCACAAGCCAATGCTGAATATTTACAGCTATTTGGTTTAAAAAGTGAAGATGACATTATTGGCTTGCCATTATTAGATTTATTGCAACCCCAAGATATTACAGATTTTAAATTCCGCTTTAAGAAAGTCAGTCAAGGACAGTTTGAACACGGCCATTTTGATATTCATAGCCAAAACCCGCTTCTGGCACAACAAAACCCACTCAAAATTGAATTTGTTGCAGCAGCTGACGACGCCATACAAATCACCATAGATATTGAAAATACTGCGCATAATACAGCCCCTACTCAAACTACAGCAGACAAAGCAGCGGCAAAGCCTAGCGCCTACCAATTGGTGAATCGTACTTTAGCCAAACAGCCTTCTAGTGCCAATGCTTTGGTGGTGTTTTCGTTGGCGAACTGCCCAGATTCAATTTTCCAATCAGACTGGCAAACTACAAAAAATTACTTTGCCAACATTAAAAACTTTTTAAAAGAACAGACCAATGTACCTTTATTTAATGTGAGTAATGGTTTAGTCGTTGGTTTGTTCCAAGCAGAATCGCCTACAATTTTAGAATCAAAACTGATTGGCTTAAACTCACTCACGAAACCCCAATTACTCACGGTAGATCAACACACTTACCCGCTTAATTTACGTATTGGTTATGTGCCATTCACTCAAGATATTCAAAATGAAAGCAATTTTGAACAACTGATTAGCCAAGGTTTTGCAAACGCATTACCAAAACCACAAGAACAACATAACTCAGGTTTAGCCTTAGAATTATCCTTTGGTGAATCTAATTTAAATGTAATTGAACCTGCTGCAGCTGTACCACAATCCTACAGTGAATCAGCAATTATTGCTGCTATACGTCAAAGCCTAGATCGAGGTGAAATTCATCTGAAGTATCAACAACTTTACGACAAGCAAGATACTAACTTATATACCTACGAAGTAACCAGCGGCTTTATTTTCAATAGTGAATGGCAACCACTGACTGGCTTAATTGACTTGGCAGAAGACCCAGAATTAGCCATTAAACTGGATCGTTGGATTTTGGTTGAAGCCTGTAAACAATTACACAATTTCATTACCCAATACCCTGAAGCAAAGTTGATTGTCAATTTAAACAAATTTGTTTTATTACAAGACCGTAGCTTCCCTGAGTTTGTGTCTAAACTGATTACGATTATTGGTAGCCGCATCAGCCATCCATTAATTTTGCAATTCTCAGAAGAAGATATCAGTCAAAACTTAGGTGATGCACAGAAACAAATCAGTTTATTAGGTCAACACGGTGCTGAAATTTCTCTGCGTGATTTTGGTCATTCCATTTATAGTGAATCCATCTTGAAACAAGTTGATATTCACTATTTAACCTTACACAGCGCACTGACTGAAAAACTGGCTTCAGATAACTCTACTCAAGAATTGCAGGAACAATTGAGCATTTATAGTGAAATTAAACCTATTGAAGTGTTATTACGTGACTTAAATGATATGAATCTGTTTGCAAATGCATGGAATGTCGATGCACGCTTTATTCAGGGTGATTATTTCCAGAAAAAACTCGATCATTTAATTGATGTGCAAGACCAATAAGGTCTTGTGCATTAGGGTCTATTTGTAGATCCTAAAATTTAAGGCACAAAAAAACGGGCAATTGCCCGTTTTTTTGTACTGGAGATTAACGTTTGATAGAACGTGACATACCAGCAAAACGTTGTTTGAACTTGTCGATACGACCGCCAGTGTCAACATTCTTTTGCTTACCAGTGTAGAACGGGTGGCATGCAGAACATACGTCAAGATAAAGAGTTTCTTTACCAACTGCTGAACGAGTTTCGATTACGTTACCGCAAGAACAAGTTGCAACTAATTTTTCATATTTTGGGTGAATATCGGCGCGCATCGTCGATTACTCCTAAGATTTAAGAAGGCTTAAGCTGTCATCGCAATTGGTCACTCTCATTAACAAAAATGAGGAAATGCTTTAAAGCAGACCAACACCACAACAGACCATTCTTTTGGCCCACCGAGACGGATACCGTCAGAGCTAAGCACAACAAGTTGGGCAATATTATACGGAATAAAATATTTTAAAGCTAATTATTCTTAGGAATTTAATTCTTGCGGGTCAGTCGAATCTGGTTGCTTCTCAAGATAATTGGCAATCACGCCACACACCATTAACTGAATTTGATGGAAAATCATGATAGGTAAAACAATCATCCCCAAAGGCTGACCAATAAATAAAATTTGTGCCATTGGTACACCACTGGCCAAGGTTTTTTTGGAGCTACAAAAAAATGCGGCAATTTGATCTTCACGTGCAAAACCCAACCATTGCGGTACAACCCACGCCAACCACATCACAAGGGTCAATAACACGGAACAGGCAATAATCAACAGCAATAAAGTCATGCCACTGACTTGATGCCACAATCCTGCTACCACTGCCCCACTAAATGCGCCATAAACCACCATCAAAATCGAACCCTGATCAAACACCTTGACCAATTTTGGCAATTTCAGCATCTGTGGAAAAACATAAGGACGTAATAATTGCCCCAAGATAAATGGCACCAATAACAATAACGTAATTTGAATAATCGAGTTTGTCGGGTCAAAACCGTGCTCAGACTGCCCTAAAATAAAGATTCCTACTAAAACCGGGGTAATAAACATCCCAATTAAATTAGAAAAAGACGCACTGCAGACTGCGCTGGCAACATTGCCTTTTGCCACTGAAGTAAAGGCAATTGAAGATTGCACGGTTGAAGGCAAAAAACACATGAACAAAAAGCCCCAATACAACTCCTGCCCAAGAATTGGCACTAAAATTGGCTTAGCTAGCAAACCTAAAATCGGAAATAACGCAAAAGTAAAAGTAAACACCAACGCATGCAATTTCCAATGCATCATGCCTTGAATTACGGCTTCACGTGATAATTTCGCCCCATGCAAAAAGAACAAAATTGCAATGGCAACCGTTGTAATCACACTAAAAACTTCGGCAGCCTGCCCTGACACAGGCACGACACTGGCGAGGATCACCATCACAAACAAAAGAATGGTAAAACGGTCCAATGCCAATAACTTCAACATAAACACATCCTGTATCTTTTACTGTTGCAAAAAAAGCCCAGTAATTTTTACCTTTCGATAAAGGTATATTACTGAGCTCTATTCAAAAAGCGAGCATTTTAAGGTGATGTTCAATATTTTTAAAATGAATACTGAACAATATGCAGTTTATTGTGTAATAAACGTTTGGTTTTTACTGCTTCACAGATAAAGACTTAATTATTGCGTGCGTTCTGATCTTGCTGAATCAGTTCAACTTTATAACCATCTGGGTCTTCAACAAAGGCAATGACCGTTACACCACCTTTCATTGGTCCTGCTTCACGTACCACCTTACCACCACGTGCTTTAATTTCTTCACATGCTTTGTAGGCATCGTCTACCCCAATTGCAATATGACCATAGCCATTACCCAAATCATAACTTTCTGTATCCCAGTTATGGGTCAACTCCAAAACGGTATGATTTTCTTCATCGCCATAACCTACAAAAGCAAGCGTAAAACGACCTTCTTCGTAATCACGCTTACGGAGCAAAGTCATACCTAAAACTTCTGTATAAAATTTTAATGATTGCTCTAAATTACCAACACGTAGCATGGTATGCAGCATGCGCATGACATTCATCCTTTTATTCAATCGGTTTTGCTTGTATGTGTTGATGCTCACGTAACAGTTTCGCTACCCACACCACTAAAATTAGAATAGGTATTCCGATTAAAGTGGTCATAAGGAAAAAGTTTGGATAACCAATATTCGTCACAATAGTACCCGAATAGCCGCCTAAAATCTTAGGGGTCAGGGTCATAAGTGAGCTAAAAATTGCATATTGCACTGCTGTAAATGATACACTGGTTAAACTCGATAAAAAAGCAATAAAAGCTGCACCTGCCAAACCTGAAGCCAAGTTATCGACAATAATCGCAAAATATAACCATGCTGTGCTATATGGCTTAATCACCTTGCCCTGAATTTCAACCATATTGTTTGAAGATGATTGAACGATCGGCAAAGGTTGTATATCTACATCCAAAGCATTGGCTTCATGTGTGTTTAAATCGACCTGATAGGTTTGGCTGTGTTGTTGTACTGTTTGCTGTCTATTCAATAATACGGCTTGCAGTTGTTTACTTGGTGAGTCTGCCAAAAGCTGCCCTGCAATCGCTGCCGTAAAAATTCCTTGTGCATCTAGTTTTGCATCAAAATTTTGACCATCTAGCTGCAGTACAATTTTTTGCTGTTCGGTTAAGGCAGGCCCTGCATATTGCCCACGTACGACAATACTGTTGCTGGCTTCATTTTCGCTAATACGATTATCCGAAGTCAGTGGTAAAAACTGGAGTTGTGCAGTTTCAATCTCAGTTTGGTGCAAATACGGCATCGACACTAAACGTGACGGCGTATCGCCCGTTTGGTATTGCGCACGTACCTGAATTTCATCCTGTGTTGCTAAAACCTGACTAGGCACAGCCACTTTCCAATATCCAACTTCATCGGCCTGGGTTTGATATTGTTGCTGCCCCACAGAAACTTGCACATCGCTCAGTTGCTGTCCTGACTTCACCAGACCAATAAAAATAAGATTGGTGGATGATGCCAACACCGCGCCAACAAACATTAATTTCATAATGTTCATACGCTGTGCCAGTAAACCGCCCAAGAAGCCACCCACTAAACTGAAAATGACCCCATAAACCTTAACCGCTTCGGCAATTTGTTCTTTGCTAAAGTTCAAATCCTGATAGAACACATTGGAAATTACACCTGCAATAATGTCTGAAACTCGATAAAAACCAATCAAGAGTAATAACACCAGTGCCAGTTTCATGCCGTAGCGTTTAAAGAAATCTGCAACAGGATGCACCCATGTTTCAAATGCCATCTGTTTATTGACTGCGCCCAATTTGACCAAAATTGTGCCCATGCCTACAGCAGCCGCACCCGATGCAATAAAACGTAAAGCTTCTATAGAAAATAATAAAAATGCATCTTTGAGTTGGAATTGTTGTTTTAAGGCTTCGGTAAAATTACCCGAAAAGACGTAGCACAATACAAAACTGAATACCGCAACAAAAAACACCGTAACCAGACGAAAATAGTCGCGTCGTTGATAATGCTTGCTGACCCGATTCACTTGCGGTTCACGAATCACCAAAGTCGTGATAATGCCAATCAGCATCACCGCAGCCATCGCCAAATAAGTAATTTTCCATGCACTATAAATATAGTTGCCTTTAGCAGTACCTAAAGATGCAGCCAAAAATAAAGCACCTGCCCCTGCAACAATCATCCCAATGCGATAGCCCGCGTTATAAGTCGATGCCAAC
This sequence comes from Acinetobacter sp. SCLZS86, assembly GCF_021560715.1. Lineage (NCBI taxonomy): Bacteria > Pseudomonadati > Pseudomonadota > Gammaproteobacteria > Moraxellales > Moraxellaceae > Acinetobacter > Acinetobacter sp. SCLZS86. The sequence continues at coordinate 1,153,871 of NZ_CP090864.1, read as the reverse complement.
ACGGTTTGCATTTGAGTTTCAGCCAATTCGATACGGTAAGCATCAATCACAATGTCTTGCGTGGCTGCAGAAAAGCCTAGTAATACTGCACCCAATGCCATTTGATATAAATGTGCCTGCCCCAAAGCTGGGTCAGAAAATGCCATGACTGCAATTGCACAGACTATTAAACATTGAGCAATGAGCAGCCATGCCCGACGTCGCCCTAGTTTTTTGGTTAAATAGGGTACGGGTAATTCATCAATCAATGGTGCCCAAACAAATTTAAAGGAATAACCTAGAGCAGCCCAACTAAAGAAAGTGACCGCACTTTTGTCAATGCCTGCTTCGCCCAACCACAAAGATAGACTGGAAAAAATCAGTAAAATTGGAATACCTGCAGAGAAGCCCAAAAACAGCATGATCAGCGCACGACGGTCTAAAAATGCCGTAAATGCTGCTTTCCACCCTGTATTTTGTGCTGAAGTTTGCCCAGTCTGTTGTGTGGTCATTCGATTATTATTTTCTATCAAGTCAAATTGTTGTTATTCAATCGCGGAATAGCTTCTGTTTCAACAGTATTTATGAAATTATCCACAACAGCCTTGTCATTTTGTAGTAAAAATTACGGCTTAGCTTGAATTTTCCGCTTAAACCTGTATACCTTTAAACTTCTAACTGCAATATTTCGTTTTGGATTTCTACAGTGACCCAAAGACTTGATCAAATCACCCCATCAATGACAACCAACACAACAACAGCAGCGCAAGATGAACAACAACCGCTTCTCAGCTCTGCCTTTGAACAAAGCGAAATACAAACGACTTTAGAAAATACACGACTCAAAGCAACACAACTAACCCATATTCCAAATTACGATAACATTCCCGCTTCGACCCGACGCATTAAACCGCTGAATAATTTTTTAGGACAAGATCGGGCACGCGCTTCGGTGGAAGCAGGTATTTCCCTGCCATATTCTGGCTACAATATTTTTGCAGTGGGTACGGCGGGATTGGGCAAACGTACCATGGTCAAGCGTTTGCTGCAGCAACATGCCAAGAGCATGCCCACACCGAATGACTGGGTTTATGTCAATAATTTCAAACACCCGCGCCAACCGATTGCCTTGCAACTGCCTGCAGGTCAAGCGCCTAAATTTCAAAGTTTGTTACATCAAACTTGGCAAACTATTTTAAAGCAACTCGAACGTCGCTTTACCGCAGAAACCTATCACAACCGCATTGAAATGATTCGTCAGCAAGCAGGTGATGAACAGCAACAAGCCTTAATTGAGCTGACCAGTGAAGGTGAAGAACTCGATTTAAAACTGATTGCGCAGGAAGATGAACATTGCTTTGTACCCATGCATCTGAAATATGACAAAATGCAGGAAATGTCTAAGGAAGATATTAACGCCTTGGACAGCAAAACCCGTGCAGAAATTGCGTCCAATATTCGTTATATGAATAAAAAACTGGAGCGTTTGGGTTTGCATTTAGGCGATTTAGAAGATGACGCACGTGACAAAGTACAAGACCTGAACCGTGATATTGCCAAACAAGTGGTAATGCCACGCATTGATATTATTCAAAATAAATATCCTAGTGTCGAAGGTTTGACTGAATATTTACAATACTATGCCGAAGATATTATTAATAATGTCGAGTTTGTTTTAGAACAGGAAGAAGATGATTTCCGTCCTGGCACCTTTAGCCGTATTCCTGCGCGCTACCAAGCCAATATTATTGTGACGCACAAACCCAACAGCGGTGTACCTGTTATTTTTGAAGATTTTCCAACCCATTACAATTTATTGGGGCATGTAGAACAACTCACGCAAAATGGCACCATCACCACTGACTTTACCTTAATTCGTGCAGGTAGCTTACATAAAGCCAATGGCGGCTTTTTGATGCTCGAAGCAGAGCAGTTACTGGAACAGCCTTATGCATGGCAAGGACTGAAACGCGCTTTAAAATCGGGGCAATTGAAACTTTCATCTTTGGAACACATGCTAACTTTAACAGGCAGCATTTCAATTGAACCACAAGCCATTCCACTAAATATTAAAGTGATTTTACTGGCAGAGCCTGAAATTTATTATGAAATATTAGAGCTAGAACCCGAACTTGGCAGCGTGTTTAAAATCCGTGCCGACTTTACCGATACATTACAACGTAATGACGAAAACGAGCAGGCATATATGCAGCTGATTGCCGACTATGTGCAATCTGACAAATTATTACCATTTGACCGTTCTGCTTTGGCGGCTTTACTTACTGACTCAAGCCGTCAAGCTGAAGATCAAAGCTCACTCTCCTTACATGCCCTCACCTTGGGGGATTTAATTCGTGAATCGCATCACCATGCGGCACAGGCGGGCGATAAAACGGTTTCCGAACAGCATATCAATACCGCACTGGATCATCGCAAATATCGCTTAGGCTATTTAAGAGAACTGTACTGGCAAGATTTATCACGCGGTACGCAGTTAATAGAAACTCGCGGACATCGTTTAGGTCAAATTAATGCCCTGTCGGTCATTCACTATGCCGATGTCGAGTTTGGCTTACCTTCGCGCTTAACCGCCTCAGTCTATCAAGGCGGCGGCGATATTTTAGATATTGAACGCAGTGTTGAACTTGGCGGTTCTTTACATGCCAAAGGCGTGTTGTTGATGGCCAGTTTCCTCAAAGCACATTTTGGCCGTGAGCAAATTTTACATTTTTCTGCTGCCCTTGCCTTTGAGCAAAATTATGGTCAGGTTGATGGTGACAGTGCAACAGTGGCAGAGCTTTCTGCTTTGATTTCTGCAATCAGCCAACTACCTATTGACCAATCTTGGGCCATTACAGGCTCCATGAACCAACTTGGTCAAGTACAGCCAATTGGTGGCGTGAATGCAAAAATTGAAGGTTTCTTTGATGCCTGCAAACTGCAAGGTTTAACTGGCAAGCAAGGCGTGATTATTCCACGTCAAAATATGCAGCACCTTATGTTGCGTAAAGATGTGATTGAAGCGGTAGAACAAGGTCAGTTCCACATTCACGCCATTGATACCATTGACCAAGCCTTAGAAATTTTAATGGCGCGTCCTGTGGGTAAACTCACTAAAAAAGGACGTTACAGTAAAGGTTCAATTTACGCTGCAGTGATGGAACAACTTGAGTATTGGCAAGCCATTGAAGATGGTGCTGAAATTGAAGAAGAGCCAAAGAAAATGAAAAAGTCCAAGAAAGAAAAGGACAAAAAAGACCCAGAGAAAAAGGACAAAGCGCAAAAAGCCAAGAAAAAACAGAAATCGGCTGAACCATCTGATGCGGCAACTTCTGATGAAGTCACTGCTGAGTCGGCTGAAACTGCTGAACTTGCAACTGAAAGTACTGCGGTAAACTAAGTGCAGTGATTCAAATCAGCTATTCAAGTGGATTCCAGATATAAAAAAAGCGCCAAGGCGCTTTTTTTATATCAACTTTTTTGTATGGATGACTTTGGTCTAGTGTGACCCAAGTCCAATACTTTAAGCTTCAGGTGCTGGGCTGTATTGCTCAACTAAAGGCTTTAACTCACCTTTCTGGAACATATCCAACATAATATCGCTACCACCAATCAACTCACCGTTAATCCACAATTGTGGGAAAGTTGGCCAGTTGGCAATTTTTGGCAAAGTGGTACGAATATCTTGGTTTTCTAAGATATTCACATAGGCAAAAGGACGACCAATTTGACTGAGTGCTTCTACTGCGCGCGCAGAAAAACCGCATTGTGGAAATTGTGGTGTGCCTTTCATGTAAAGAAGAACAGCATGTTTAGCAATTTGTTCACGAATTAACGCTTCGGTATCGCGTACTTGTTCAGTCATTGGTAAATCCTCAACTCATCTGTGTGGCATTATACCCAAAACCGAGCAAAACAGTACGTCTAAAGCAATAAATCCAATTTTATTTACAATTAGGCTTTTCATCTGCAGTAGATTTTGCTTATATAAGTTTTTCCCTCCAACCTAACAGATAAGAGTTAGTCATGAATAACATTACCCTTGCTCCTGTGCAAACTGATCAACCATCACATTTGATGCCTGTATTTGGCCGTCAGCCGATCAGCTTTGTCCGCGGTCGAGGTTCTTATCTTTATACTGAAGATGGCACAGAATATTTAGATGCACTTACAGGCATTGCCGTATGTGGTTTAGGTCACGCACACCCTGCAATTACCGAAGCCATTGCAGATCAGGCGGCTACCTTAATTCACACCAGTAACTTGTTTGAAGTGCCGTGGCAGACTGCTGCTGCACAAAAATTGGCGCAAGTTGCTGGCATGGAAGAAGTGTTTTTTTCAAACAGTGGCGCAGAGTCTAACGAAGGTGCAATTAAAATTGCACGTAAATTCGGTCATATGCAAGGCGTAGCCAATCCTAAAATTATTGTTGCAGATCACTCTTTCCACGGTCGTACTTTGGCTACCCTGTCTGCAACTGGCAATAAAAAAGTTCAGGAAGGTTTTGCACCTTTGGTTGAAGGCTTTATTCGTGTGCCTTTTGGTGATGTCGAAGCCATTGAAGAAGCTGCGATTCAGCATCCTGATATTGTGGCTATTTTAGTCGAGCCGATTCAGGGTGAAGGCGGTGTGAATACTGCACCACAAGGCTTTAGCTACCTAGAAGACATCCGCCGTATTTGTAATCAACACAACTGGCTGATGATGCTGGATGAAGTACAAACAGGAAATGGTCGTACAGGTAAATTCTTTGCTTATCAGCACACCAATATTGTGCCTGATGTTCTGACTACAGCGAAAGGTTTGGGCAATGGCTTCCCAATTGGTGCAGTCATGACTCAAGGTCGTGGTGTGGGCGTTCTTACTGCTGGTAATCATGGCTCAACCTACAGTGGTACTGCGCTTGGTTCACGTGTCGTTTACACTGTGATTGACACCATCCAGAAAGAAAACTTGGTAGAAAATGCAGCAAAAATGGGTGGCTACATTGTGGAACAATTGCGTCAACAACTCGCAGACCAAAATGTAAGCGTGCGTGGTTTTGGCTTGATGATTGGTATTGAATTACCAAAACCATGTGCAGAGTTGGTCGATATTGCCCGCGATGAATACAAAATGATTATTAACGTAACTGCAGGTTCTGTGGTGCGTTTATTGCCAACATTAAATATTACTCAAGCCCAGGCAGATCAATTGATTGAACGCCTTGTAGCAATGATTAAAAAATTCTTGGCTTAAATAAATCCCTAACAAAAAGCCGCAGTTTGAACTGCGGCTTTTTGCTAACTAAATGGTCGATCAGTATATTATCAACATTCAATTAAGATGCTTCTTGAAACACTCGCCCACCCGGCAATTGAGAAAAATATTGTTTTAAGGCTTCCAAACAACGATGTACTTTCATCGGTTGTTGCTCATGTTTGGAAATGATTGCATACAAGGTAAATGCGGGTAATTTCCACTCAGGCAAAATTTCAACCAAACTGCCATTAAGCAAATCTTTTTGAATATCCAAATGCAAAATTCGCGCAAGCCCATGCCCTTGCATACACAAAGATTTAGACACCAACACATTATTGGTCGATAGACGCGAGCCCAACTCTACATCCACACTTTCTGCAGTGCTGATATGCTTAAAATTGAGTTGCTGAAAATTTTTCATAATGGTTAATGCAATAAACTCATGATGTTTTAAATCTTCAGGTCGTGAAATAAGTGCAGTTTGATTTAAATAGCTAGGTGATGCGACTAAAACTTGGTCAATATGTGCAATTGGAATCACATGCTGGTTTTGATCTTCATTTTTTGGACTCATATGCAGCGCAATATCAATACGACCATCAATCAGATCAATGTGTTGATTGTCGGTTTCTAAATGCACAGATAAACCTCGATGGGCAGATAGCTAATGAGAAAGTACGGCAATCACATGATTCGCGCCTAATTCTGGCGTGGTGGCAATGCTTAAATCACCCACCAAATCATCTCTTAATTCATTAATGCGGATTTTTCCGCGCTCAGTAGCGGCGAGCATTTCTTGACAGCTGTGGAAAAAAGCTTGTCCTGCTTCAGTCAAACTCAGTTTTCTAGTAGAACGATGCAGAAGTGTGACTTCCATTTCTTGTTCTAATGAACGGATTTGTTGACTGACGGCACTTGTGGTGATCCCTAGATCACGCGCTGCACCGCTAAACGAGCTTTTTTCAACAACACAAGCAAATAGATCCATTGCTCGTAGTTGATCTAACATAAATTCCCTCTAAAATTATACAGGTGCTCTTATCTTTCGATAAAAGCAACCTATTGTATTATACGGTGAAATTTATGTTTTGTATTTGCAAAATTTAATTTATTGGTAAAACCTGAGTCGGATTAATTGGCTTGCCATCTAGACGTACCTGAAACTCCAACATGGTACGTGTTGCACCTGAAGAACCCATTTCGGCAATCTTTTGACCTGCAGTCACATTCTGACCACTGCTCACATTCATCTTACTGTTATGCGCATAAGCGGTGATATAACCATCAATGTGCTTGATTAAAATCAAGTTTCCATATTCTTTTAAGCCATCTGCAGCATAAACCACCTGCCCATCTGCTGCGGCATAAATTGGATCACCGGCATTGCCACCATAACGAATACCTTTAACATTACTTGCTAAATTAAACTGTGCAATCACAGCACCTTGCGATGGTTTCACCCAACGTAATGTGCTGCTACGCACAGGTGTACTTGGTGTTGTTGAGCTAGTGGACGTGGTTGTAGTTGATGTTACCGGTGCAGGTGTCGTCGGCAAAGTGACTGTTTGACGCTGAATTGGTGCCGCCTGTGTTACAGGGCGTGTGGTTGTGGTACGTGGTGCATTGCCCGCTTTCAAACGAATAGACTGCCCGACATAAATACGATACGGCGGTGCAATATCGTTCATCTCTGCAATGCTGAGATAGCTCAAACCATAACGCGCGGCAATACCACTTAAAGTATCACCCGAACGTACAGTATAAAAATTCGGCGCTGTGGCAAAACGTGCAGAATTATTTACTTGAGGTTTAGAGGCACAACCACTCAACACAACGGTAGCAACAATAGCACTGGATAACACTAAGGTTTTCAACAATGCTGTTGGTGTGCTAAATAAACGATATTGAAACACCACGGGCATTCTTTCCTCTCTACAAATACTAAATACTTTCTATTGCGCTAAGAGTAGCAAAAAAGTCCTTGAAATGAGGTTTACAAGCTACTTTTTCACAAAGTTATAACATTAGTTAGCCAATTGGGGAAAATTGACTGTGCAATGATTTCAAAATGTCATAATTAGTGGCGTCCATCTGAATTGGCGTCACGCTGACATAGCCATTCGCTACCGCAAAAAAATCGGACTCAATTTCTGTTAAGCCTTTTTTCGGTGCCGCCACTGCCTCGCCCGATAAACCAATCCAATATACCTGACGTCCACGTGGATCGACCTGACTGGTAATAGGTTTGGACTGGGTACGCTGCCCTTGATACGTAATTTTTGTGCCCTGCAAAACAGGCACATCCGGAATATTGACATTAAAAATATGACGAGCTGGTAAACTTGGCAAACCTTGAGCAATAAAGTCATGCACCCACTGCGCTGCCTGCATATAATCTTGTGGATGCTGATAAGCACGTACATTATGCCCTGCAAGTGATACCGCAATCGCAGGCTGTTTCATCAAACGTCCTTCAAAAGCCGCACCAACTGTGCCTGAGTAGAGCACATCATCCCCCAAATTTGCACCACTGTTAATGCCGCTGACCACTAAATCAAACTCAAAATCGAACAATCCATTCATTGACAAATAGACACAGTCTGCAGGTGTACCATTGACTGCCCAGATATCTTCAGCAATTTGCACAGGGCGTAATGGTCGATCTAAAGTCAGCGCACTCGAATAACCACTGCGTTCACTTTCGGGTGCGACCATCACCACACGACCCAAAGGTTTTAGGGCTTGCGCCAAAGCTTGAATACCAGGTGCAAACACGCCATCATCATTGGCTATTAAAATATTCACAGGAAAATCTCAAATAAAACAAATATAAAGGTTATTTACGAAAATATAGCAATGTCGTTTCAATCTTAAAGTTGTTTGTGCCTGATTCATACCTAAGCACATTTCATAAGCACACGACAACAAAATGACTGATCAGCACATTTCATTGAAATATACAAAAGATTATATATATTTAGCGCGTAACATCCATCCGAAAATATATGTGATTCTCATGATTTTATCTTTGTCATTTCGTCGTTTATTGGGTCTAGGTTTCGCTGCTGTATTAACGCAGTCTGTAATTGCAGAAGATTTGACTGCAGCAGAAGCCAATACCATTGTGAAAGAAGATGTTGCTGCAGCACAAGTCATGACTGAAATGTGCCCTGCGCTGATTGGCAAAAATGCAAAATTAGATGCCAATATTCAAGCACTGATTCAAACCTATTTACAAGATTATTCTGAATCCAACATGACACTTGCAAAATTACAGGCCGACGCAGAATATCAATCCGTTTTAGCTGAAGCGCGTGAAGCAGCAAAAGATACAGCCAAAGAAGAGCAAAAAGTAGTGTGTCAGGAAGCTTTAGAATTAGCACTTTAAATCACATGATTTAAATACTATTTTGAGCCTGTAAATAATTTTGCATACTCACCCTTTAAGGCAAACTTTCAAAGTTTGCCTTAAATTTTATGCTTAGTTTTTATATCTGGTATTTTTCCACTATTATTTTACGCTTTATATCAAGCCACTGATTTTCAAATTTCAGACTTTAATCTTCACTTTTTATACATGATTTGCGCTCAGATCACACAGCTTTAATACATTTTCACTCTTTCAATTCGCAAATAAATGATTCATCTTATAAGCACTTAAATGAATCGGTAGATTCAGTTCAAACAATATTTAAGGTACTTGATATGCAATTTTCTGGCTTAAAAAATTCACGTGCAGTTCATTTTTTTGGCGCAGTTGCGCTCAGTTTGGGTTTAAGTCAAGCCGCAATTGCGCAAGAAGAAAATATTGAAGTGACGCCATTACAACAAGTGACTCAGCAAGAATTAGCCGCTATTTATGTGTTATCTGAAGTTTGCCCTTCACTAGTCAAAGAACAAGATCAATTTCATCAGGGTTATACAAAACTTGCCCAAGAATATATGCCTAAAGAAAAAGACGCTGTTACTGCCTTAAGTAAACTCAGCAAACAAAAAAGCTTCCAGCCAATTTTAAAAGAAGCCCGTGCCGATGCCAAAGCTGCTGGAACAGCCAAAAACCAAGCAATTTGCCAAGAATTGACAGCATATAGCAGATAATACAATTTGGTTACAATACTTTTATCAATAAGCCGATTTCTCCCATAGAAGTCGGCTGAGCTTTGCCCTAAAATGCTAGCTCTTTTGTGAATACCTCAAGTATTGGAACCTCTTAGAATGACCCCAAAAAGCGCCCTTGCTGCATTATTACTATTACCAAGCTTTTCTTATGCAGCAACTGTCTTAGCTACGCCACCAGAACTCAATAACAAATCATACGTTTTGATGGATTATGAGACGGGACAAATTTTAGCTTCAAAAAATGAAAACGAAAAACTCGCCCCTGCCTCTATGACTAAAATGATGACCAGCTTCATCATTGAACAAAAGTTATTAAAAGGCGAACTCACGGAAGATGAACAAGTCCGCATGAATGAGTCTGCATGGTGTCGTGGAAGTAGCACAGAATCATGTATGTATGTTCCTTTAAATGGCACTGCAACCGTACTTGAAATGCTGCGCGGGATTATTGTGCAATCGGGCAACGATGCATCTAAAGCCATGGCTGAACACATTGCAGGTAATGAAGGCACGTTCGTTCACATGATGAATGAAGAAGCCAAACGTATAGGCATGAGCAACACCCAATTTATGAACTCCACGGGTATGCCTGCCGAAGGCCACTTATCTACTGCAAAAGATATGGCGACTTTGGCACAGCACATCATCCATGACAGCTCAAAATACTACCCCATTTATTCTGAAAAAGAATTTACTTTTAATGGAATTAAACAAGGCAACCGTAATGCCCTGTTATATACCGACCCAAGCGTGGATGGTTTGAAAACAGGTCACACCAATGAAGCAGGTTATTGTTTAACCACTTCAGCTAAACGTGGCCCAATGCGTTTAATTTCGGTAATTTTTGGTGCGCCTACCATGCAGGCTCGTGCAACTCAAACCCGTGAATTGTTAGCTTGGGGTTATGCAAACTACGAAACTGTTCGTGTACAGCCTGCCAACCAAGTCTTGGCCAAAGCCAAAGTATGGTACGGTAAAAGCAAAGAAGCTCAAATTGGTTTACCAGAAAACTTTAACGTGACCATGCCAAAAGGCAAAGCCAACCAAATAAAAACCCAATTGGTGGTTCAACCTAAATTGACTGCACCTTTGAAAAAAGGTCAAGTCATTGGTAAATATGTGGCAACTTTAGACGGTAAAGTGATTGCAGAAAAACCATTGGTTGCTTTGCAGGAAGTGGAACAAGCAGGCTTCTTTGCACGTATGTTAGACCATATCAAACAGTTCTTTAGTAATTTATTCTAAGATTCATAAGCTTAGACTAAAGCGCAAAGCACACATGTCCGAATGTGTGCTTTTTTATTTTATACTGTCCTTAATCCTGAATTTATAAGCTATAGATGTGTCAATCATGAAAAAAAATATTCGTGCCTATTTAGACCACACCCCAAAAGTTGACGCAAGTTGTTATGTAGATGAATTATCGGTGGTAATTGGTGATGTGCATTTGGCTGCCAATGTATCGGTTTGGCCTTTTGCCGTGATTCGTGGCGATGTTAATCATATTCGAATTGGTCAAAATTCCAATGTGCAAGATCATGCTATGCTCCATGTCAGCCATAAAAAAGCCGAAAAACCTGAAGGTTCACCTCTGATTATTGGCGAAGATGTCACGGTTGGGCATGGTGTGACCTTGCACGGCTGCACCATTGGTAATCGGGTATTATTGGGCATCAATACAATTGTTTTGGATGATGTCATTATTGAAGATGATGTGATGATTGGCGCAGGGTCTTTAGTGCCACCGCGTAAGCGTTTAGAAAGTGGTTATTTGTACGTGGGTAGTCCTGTGCAAAAAGTTCGTCCTTTAACTGATAAGGAAAAAGAGTTTTTACCTTATTCTGCACGGCACTATGTGAAGGTTGCAGGGAATTATCAACAACCCCCCTCAAAGTTCTTTTTGATTGTTGTAATTTGAAGGATTACACGTTCTGCACCGTTAATTTTAAACTCAGTGTATGAATGACATGATTAATCTTATCAAATCGAGAGGCTGAATCTTGACTTAGAGTTTTATACAAAGCTTTACGGTCAATATCTGCCTCTTTTTCTATTTGTGCAATAGCTTTGACTTTGGCAACAACACCTAGCGCAAATGAGATCACATCCAGCATCACCAAATGAATCAAAGAACAAAGTACCCCTCACATCTTCCCACAACTACACAAACCTAGATTTACAGTTTTAAAGAAATCCCCTTTCAACATAGCCACATCCCCCTAAATTTTGTAGAATATGCGTTTTACCCCATGGTGCTTTTCAATGACCGCTTGGACTGCTCACGTTACCGTCGCCACCGTTATCGAAAAAAACGGAAAATTCCTGTTTGTTGAAGAACATACAGAGGGTGTGACGCATAGCGTGTTTAATCAGCCTGCAGGGCATGTTGAAGCAGGCGAAAGCTTAATTGAAGCCGCAGTACGTGAAACCATGGAAGAAACCGGGCATCGGGTTCAAATTAATGCCTTACTTGGCATTTATAGCTATACTCCGCCCATGTTTCCTGACCGCACCTATTACCGTTTCTGCTTTCTAGCCAAATCTTTGCAACACGATGTTCAAGCCCAGCTTGATTCCGATATAATCGGTACTGTGTGGATGTCTGCAGATGAACTGGCTGAATCGGCACGTGCCCGAAGTCCGTTGGTACTGAAAGCAGTGCAAGATGCGCTCAGCGGTCAGTCTTATCCTTTATCGCTCATTTACGAGCACCAAAATTCTCCCCTTATTTCTAATTTGGATGCCTAATCCTATGCAACAACGTGTCATCGTCGGTATGTCAGGTGGTGTTGATTCATCTGTTTCTGCTGCACTTCTACTTCAACAAGGTTATCAGGTTGAAGGGCTTTTCATGAAAAACTGGGAAGAAGATGACGGCACTGAATATTGTACGGCAATGGAAGACCTTGCCGATGCGCAAGCGGTATGTGACAAGCTCGGCATTAAATTGCATACAGCTAACTTTGCGATGGAATATTGGGACCGAGTTTTTGAGCATTTTCTTGCCGAATATGCGGCAGGACGCACGCCAAACCCCGATATTTTATGCAATAAAGAAATTAAATTCCGTGCCTTTTTAGATCACGCCATGAATTTGGGTGCAGATTTTATTGCCACTGGTCACTACGCTCGTCGTGGTGAAACGCAGTACAACTCTAAAGGCGAAGCCTACGCCCCACTATTACGTGGTTTAGATAAAAATAAAGATCAGACTTATTTCTTACATGCAGTGCATGGTCGTGAAATTAACAAAACCTTATTCCCAGTAGGTGAAATTGAAAAACCACAAGTCCGAAAAATTGCCGAAGAACTAGATTTAGTCACCGCCAAGAAAAAAGACTCGACTGGTATTTGTTTTATTGGTGAACGCCGCTTTAATGATTTCTTAAAACAATATTTACCTGCACAAGCTGGAAAAATTATTTTAGACAACGGCAAAGAGGTTGGTGAACATCACGGCTTAATGTACTATACGCTCGGTCAGCGTGGTGGGATTGGCATTGGCGGCTTAAAAGGTGTTGCCGAAGGCGCATGGTTCGTCCTGCATAAAGATATTGAAAACAATCGATTAGTGATTGGTCAAGGTCACGAACATCCACTCATGCAAAGCACTATTTTATGGAGCGAAGCAATTGATTGGGTTGCAGGTGAACAAGAAATTCCAGCCTCGGGCTTCCGTTGTACTTGCCGCACTCGCTATCGCCAAGATGATCAAGATTGTGTAATTTTCAATGATGACAGCATGCCTGGCGGTGTACGTGTGGAATTTGATGAACCACAACGTGCAGTCACTCCTGGTCAAAGTGTCGTATTCTATTCAGGCGAAATGTGTTTAGGCGGTGGTGTGATTCACCACACCAATGCACCTAAACCCGATTTTATTTAAGGATTGTTTTGGATGACAGAGTTACCGTTTCAACAGTCACCAACTCTGAATGTTCGCCAAAATCGTGCCTTGGCGTTAGCGGGTGTGTTTCAAGCGACCCAGCTCACGCACATGACTGCACTCACAGGCAGACAAAGTATTGGTGAAAGCGGTAACTTTTATTTTGAGCAATTAATTAAAGCCAGTTTAAATATCCGTCCAAGTAGCAATCACAGTTCACAAACTTTGGATTTTTTTAATCATTTGGCCGATATTTCTTTGGGTTTAAAAACGCTAGAAAGCAGTATCAACCAGCCTTTTAATACAGCCCCTAAATCGCGTTTACCTAAATTATCCAATACTAAATTACCTATGTCATATGCGATGGCTCTCTTACAATTAGAAAAAAAAGTGTATAGCAATCCTAAATACGTCGAAATTATTGAGCAATCCCAGCAAAAAATTTTAAAACAACTTTCATTTTTTGATCATAACTATTTGCATCCCAGTATTATTGCCAATTTAGCCCAAACCTATGTCGATACTGCGGGACAGATTAACCCGCGCATTATGGTACGCGGCAATGCAGAAGCATTTAAGGATTCTGCACATACCAACCGAATTCGAGCTTCGCTTTTTACAGGCTTACAAATGGCACACCTTTGGCGTCAACTTGGTGGCAGTTCATGGGGCATGGTATTTAGCAAACGTAAATTATTACGTGATATTCAAGATCTGGCGCGTTTACAGTATCAGGTGGTTTAAACCATGCTGAACACGCTTTTGTTTTAGGTTTAATTCCAAAGTTTAAGGAATCGATATGAACGCTTTAACCGCACTTTCGCCATTAGATGGGCGCTATGCAAGCAAATGTGATGCACTCCGCCCTTTCCTCTCTGAGTTTGGTTTAATCCATGCTCGTGTGACTGTTGAAGTGCGTTGGTTACAAGCGCTTGCCAATCGTCCTGAAATTACCGAAGTGCCCGCTTTCAGTGCGGCAACCAATGCTGCATTAGATGCTATTGTTGCAAATTTCTCTGAAGATGATGCCAATCGTATTAAAGAAATTGAACGTACCACCAACCATGACGTAAAAGCCGTTGAATATTTCTTAAAAGAAAAGATTGCCAACATTGATGAATTGAAAAATGCAGGTGAATTTATACACTTTGCTTGTACTTCAGAAGATATCAACAACTTGTCACATGCGTTAATGCTCAAAAATGGTCGTGAAGTATTGGTTGCAGCGATGCAGCAAATCATTGATTCGATTGTTGCATTGGCAGAAAAACACGCAGATCAACCCATGTTGTCACGTACTCACGGTCAAACTGCAAGCCCGACAACGTTGGGTAAAGAAATGGCAAACGTGGCATATCGTCTAGCACGTCAAATCAAACAGTTCAAGCAAGTTGAGCTTTTGGGCAAAATCAATGGTGCAGTAGGTAACTATAACGCGCACCTTTCTGCATACCCAGAAATCAACTGGCCTGCACATTCTCAAGCATTTGTAGAATCTTTAGGTTTAAGCTTTAACCCATACACGACTCAAATTGAGCCACACGACTATATGGCAGAATTGTTTGATGCGCTACGTCGTTTCAACACCATTCTAATCGACTTCAACCGTGACGTTTGGGGCTACATCTCACTTGGTTTCTTCAAGCAAAAACTGAAAGAAGGTGAAGTTGGTTCTTCAACCATGCCGCACAAAGTAAACCCAATTGACTTTGAAAACTCTGAAGGTAACTTGGGTATCGCCAATGCAGTCTTGGCTCACTTAGGCGAAAAATTACCAATCTCTCGCTGGCAACGTGACTTAACTGACTCGACTGTATTGCGTAATATGGGTGTTGGTTTTGCACAAAGCTTGATCGCATTTGAAGCTTGCTCTAAAGGTATTGGCAAACTTGAATTGAACGCACAACGTATTCTTGAAGATTTAGACAATGCTCAAGAAGTATTGGCTGAACCAATTCAAACCGTTATGCGTCGCTATAACATCGAAAAACCATACGAAAAACTAAAAGCCCTGACTCGTGGTCAAGCCATGACACGTGACATGATGGTCGATTTCGTGAATGGTAACGAGTTAGAAGGCGTTCCTGCAGCAGACCGTGCACGTTTAGCGACAATGACTCCTGCAACTTATATAGGTAATGCTGCTGAACAAGCTAAACAAATTCAAGATTTAATTGCTAAAATCTAATTTGTAAAAGCATTCATCACAATACAAAAATGCGAAGCTTCGGCTTCGCATTTTTATTAGAATAAAACAAATCTTCCAACTTAAACATCACATGCAAAATCAATTCCGCATTCAACATTACTGTGCTTTAGGCTTGGTCATACTCGCCATGCTTGCTGCCAGTATTCAACCACTGGAATTTGAATCGTATCTACTGCATCAGGCAGGCACAGTTTTTATGCTCGCGGCTTTATTGATTGCGTTTAAAAAAGTAGGACTGAGTTTTTCTAGCTTTGTGCTGTATTTAATATTTTTACTGATTCATATTGTCGGAGCACATTATCTGTATTCTTATGTGCCCTATAATGATTGGATTTTGCACAGCTTTGGCTTCAATTTAGATCAGAGCATGGGTTGGTCACGCAATATGTATGACCGTTTTGTGCATTTGGCTTATGGTATTTTGCTCTATCCTGTTTTATTGCGCTTGTTTGAAGTCTGGTTTCCAAAAAACAAACCTATCGTTTTATATCTTTTGGTCATTCAATTTATCATGGCAAGCAGTTTAATTTATGAATGGGTGGAATGGCTCATTGCGCTTGGCTTATCGCCAGAAGATGCTGAAAATTATAATGGTCAGCAAGGTGATATTTGGGATGCACACATGGATATGCTTTTAGCAACGATAGGAGCAATGCTGATGGGATGCTTCTACTTGATCAAGAAACCCTAACAGGATGCCTCTTTCGTACTAAATCCAAATTTATTGCCAATACCACCACCAGAAGCCAGCTAAACTTGCGACTGAAATCATCCAGATCAACACCGTTAATACTGCAGGTTTATCCGACCCCCAAAACATGGTTTTGGCAAGCCATTTTTTAAACAATACGCTGCTTAAAGTTAAGCTCGCTAAATGCACCAATACCGCAGCTAAGAATAAATTTGCTGCAAATTCATGTAGCTCTTTTAAAGTATGACTTTGGGTATAATCGGTGAAAAATCCAACCAACACAGTTAAAGGCAATGCCAACCAAATCAACAAAATACTGAATTGAAACGCACTGGAACTGCCTGACTTTAAAAACGGTAATGAAAAAAACTGCTGTGGCTGTTTCCAATCGCGTTTTACAAATTGTTGAATCATGCCTAAACGTTTAGAAATTCCTGTCGGCTGTGTGCTGTTCAACATACTCAACACCTGCCATACGATTCGTAAAGCTAAACTAATCCCCAACGTATAGCCAAAAGCCATATGTAACTGATGCCATTCTTCCGCATCACCTGTTAAGTAAGCCCCTGTAAAACTTAGCAGCATCACCACATGCAAAAAGCGAATCATTAAATCTGTAGATGTTGATTGCTTCGCGGGCACACTATTTGTTTGCATATTCAATCTATCAAGGTGGTTTTGTTCTTATCACAAAGATATAACATCAAGCTGAATTGAAAATTAAGATGCTTAAATCAAAGACCCTATATTTTTGAATAAAAGTGAATAAAAAAATTGCGCTCAATTGAGCGCAATTTTTAGATAAATTTTAGAAGTTAGATCATCACTATTACAGTTTAGGATCACGGATTTGCAACAAACTGCTGTTGGCTTTGCTTAGGCTATCAACCAGTTTATTCATCACTGCAGGAATCAAATTGTCTGCCATTTGTGCAGCTTGTAAACCCAGCTTTTCACCCAAAGTTGGCTTTTTACGAGTTTGAATCACATAGATATCATGCTGTGGCAACAAACTCAGCAAATATTCATCTGAGGTTTGTAACTTGTCTATCAAGTTTAACTCCAACGCATCCTGACCATACCAATGCTCACCTGTTGCCACTTTTTCAACATTCAGTTGTGGACGGTATTTTTCAACAAAGTGTTTAAATAGCACGTGAGTTTGTTGCAATTCTTCTTCAAACTTAGCCTTGCCTGCTTCGGTATTTTCACCGAACATGGTCACAGTGCGTTTATATTCACCTGCAGTGTACATCTCAAAATCTATATTTTTTTCTTTGAGCAAACGATTAAAGTTTGGCACTTGTGCCACTACGCCAATAGAACCCAAAATCGCAAATGGCGCTGACACAATTTCTGAACCAATACATGCCATCATATAGCCACCACTTGCTGCGACTTTATCGACGCAAATCGTGAGATGGAAACCTGCATCACGCAAACGTACCAATTGTGCAGCTGCAAGCCCATAACCATGCACCATACCGCCTGGACTTTCCAAACGTACCACAACACGGTCACGTCCAGCTTTGGCCGTTGCCAAAATTAGGGTGATTTCTTCACGCAATTGCTCTACAGCAGACGCAGCAGTATCACCTTTAAAATCCAACACATAAATTTTTTGATTGTTCTTTTTACGGGCGCGCGCTTCACGTGCCATTTGTTGTGAAAGTTGTAATAGCTCGAGTTTAGATGCCGTGGTTTGCGCAATTTTTTTTCGTTGTTCATTAATTCGCGCATTCAAATGACTAATCCGAATTTCGGCAGGTAGTTTAGGTAAATGAAATAACATAAAAATGAGTTCTCAATTTAATTCGGTTTATTAGGACTACATTAGGTCAATTTCGACTTTTTCAATACTTTTTCTATCTTAAAGCAGCTTCTTTTTGAATCAATCGTAAATATCGTTTAGAAATCTGCCGAACAGCCATTAAACGTACAGCAAACCAAATTTGCCCCTGATAGCAAATCCCAATAATAAGTGCGTTGATCGGCCACCAACCAAACAGTAGAAAACTACCTCTACGCTCATGATCTGAAGGTGTAAGCATTGAATAGAAACACACTAAACCTACGCAGAAACACATTACGCAAAGAAATTCACCTACTGCACTGTGCAAGAGCGGCAACTTATTTTTTTGTTGTGCTTTTACATAGCGATAAAACTTAAATTTAGCATTGGCATCAATATAGTCTCGCCAAGCCTGCCGAAAATCGGGATCACTTACTTGCTGCTGTACCCTAAAATAAACAACTAGCACTATCACACCTGAAACTATCACAAATTGATCATACAACCAACGATGATAATTGCTCATATTGGGGCTTTGAGAGGTTGGAAACCACCCATCATGGTTAAAAAAAGTTGCCAATAAAATACTCAGCAAAACCAAAACTGCTGCTATCGTCTCTGCACTATGTTGAAATCCAAACAAGGCATCGATCATTTTTTTCGTGGCTTGGCGTGCTGGTTTTGCCTGTTGTCGCTCTTCTTGTGAAGGAAACTGCATTTTTTATTTTCGCTACGCGTACAAAACAATCAATACTATAACAAAAAAACAGAATCCTAAGATTCTGTTTTAATAGCTTTCAGGACTTAAGCAGATTAACCAAAACGACCTGTAATATATGCTTCTGTTAATTGATGGTCTGGCTGAGTAAATACTTTTTCAGTTGCATTCACTTCAATCAAATCACCTAAATGGAAGTATGCGGTACGGTCAGATACACGCGCTGCCTGTTGCATTGAGTGCGTTACAATAGCAATCGTATATTGAGTAGAAAGTTCAGAAATTAGCTCTTCTACTTTTGCCGTTGCAATTGGGTCAAGTGCCGAACATGGTTCATCCATCAAAATTACTTCTGGACTTACCGCAATGGTACGCGCAATACAAAGACGTTGTTGCTGACCACCAGAAAGACCTGTGCCTGGTTGATTCAAACGATCTTTCACTTCATCCCACAAACCTGCTTTACGTAAGCTGTTTTCAACAATTTCTTCTAAATCGTACTTATCACGTGCTAAACCATGTAGTTTAGGACCATAAGCCACGTTTTCAAAAATTGATTTAGGGAATGGGTTTGGCTTCTGGAACACCATGCCCACTTGCGCACGTAATAACACCACGTCAAGGTTCGGGTCATAAATGTCTTGGTTATCCAACATTACTTTACCCGTTACACGACAGCTATCAATCGTGTCGTTCATACGGTTTAAAGTACGCAAGAAAGTCGATTTACCACAACCTGATGGACCAATGAAAGCAATAACTTCATTTTCATAGATATTTAAATCAATACCTTTAATCGCTTCAGATTCACCATAGTACACATGCACGTCATTGGTACTTAACTTTACATTTGATGATTTCGCTTCTTTTTTGCTCGAAGTTTGCGTATCAAATTTTGAAACAAACGAAGTCGTTGATTGCTTCTGTTCTACATCGGTAGATGTAAATTGGCTTTGTTGTGGATTCACTTGCTTATCCTGTTCTAAGGAATTCTGTTTTTCTGTGCTTGCTACAGCATTCATATTCTCTGCCCTCAATTACCAGCGTACTTCAAACTTCTTACGTAACCAAATTGCAAGGCTGTTTAAGCCAATCATTAGCGCAAGTAGTACGATAATGGCTGCAGCGGTACGTCCCTCGAAGAAGTTACGCAATTCATTACCCTGCCATAAGAAAATTTGCACAGGTAACGCAGTAGATTGATCAAGTGGAGTTGCTGGTACACTGGCAACGAAAGCACTCATACCAATTAATAACAATGGTGCGGTTTCACCTAAAGCTTGTGCGACACCAATAATTGCACCCGTTAAAATACCCGGCAATGCAAGTGGGAGTACGTGGTGGAACACTGTTTGTAAACGAGAAGCACCCAAACCTAAAGCAGCTTGACGAATAGACGGCGGCACTGCTTTTAATGATGCACGCGTGGTAATAATCACTGTTGGTAAAGTCATTAAACTCAGTACCAAACCACCGACCAATGGTGCAGACAATGGTAAATGCATCCAACCAATAAAGATCGCGGCACCCAACAAACCAAATACAATAGAAGGTACAGCGGCCAAGTTGTTAATGTTCACTTCAATAATATCAGTAATGGCATTTTTGGGCGCAAATTCTTCTAAGTAAATTGCCGATGCCACACCAATTGGAATCGAAATAAAGATCACAATGAGCATCATGAATAATGAACCCATGAATGCACCTGCCAAACCAGATGTTGCAGGAGAACTGCGTGAGTCTGGGCTAACAAAAATGTTGGTATTGAATGTACTTTCAATAATGCCTTGTGACTCTAACTGATCCGCCAATTGACGTACTTCAGGGCTTAATTGTTGCTGCTCATCTGGCAAGCTACGGTCAATATTACCTTCTAACCATACATCTACGTTAGCATCTGTAAGTACTTTCACTTCTTTAGTTTGACCAATTAAAGATGGATCAGCCAACACCATATCACGAATACGGTACGCTTCAGAACTGGTATATAAATAGCCAAGATCATCACGCTTAGCTTCTAGCGCTTTATCTTTCGCCACAATACCGTTCACGATTAAAGCATCCCAATCGACCATACCCATTTCAGTTTGCCACGCAATCATACGTTCTTCGTACTGAGCTGGTGACTCACCTGCAATTGCTTTCGGTTTTGGACCTACATTCACAATCGCTGGATCGAAATAAATTGGAAGGCTCATGCTGCTTTGCCAAAATGCTGGCAAGCCTTTAGATAAGATACTGCCGAATAACAACACGACAAAGAATAAACCTGCGATAACTGCCGAGAACCCCATCAAACGGAAAGTTTTTTCCTTACGATGACGCTTACCCAATGAACTGGCGATGGTTTTTTTACGCTGTTCACGTAATTCGGCAGCAACTTGTGGATCTAACTGATCCAAAGACGATGTATTTGAAGTACTCATTAGTCGTATTGCTCACGATATTTACGCACGATGTATAGTGCAACAATGTTCAAACCTAAGGTAATCACGAACAGGGTCAAACCAAGTGCGAAAGCAACCAATGCCTGCGGACTTGCGAAATCTGTATCACCTGTTAATTGGTTTACAATCGTAATCGTAACCGTAGATACCGCTTCTAATGGGTTTGCGTGTAGTAAAGGACTATTACCTGCAGCCAACACCACAATCATGGTTTCACCAATTGCACGTGACGCAGCAAGTAAGAATGCACCAATCACCCCTGGTAATGCAGCTGGCATCACCACGCGACGAATGGTTTCAGATTTGGTTGCACCTAAGCCTAAAGAACCATCACGTAGCGCACGCGGCACTTGCGTAATAATGTCATCAGACAATGAAGATACAAAAGGAATGATCATGATACCCATCACTAAACCAGCGGTTAATGCACTCGTGGCATTAATATCTAGTCCAATGATTGCGCCCGCTGTTTTAAGGAACGGACCGATGATCATCATGGCAAATACACCGTACACAATGGTCGGAATACCTGCTAAAACCTCAATGGTTGGCTTTGCCCATGCACGGAATTTAGGCGATGCATATTCTGCAAGATAAATGGCGATCATTAAACCAATAGGTACTGCAACTAATAAAGCAATACCACTCACCATCAATGTACCCCACAGTAATGGAAGTAAACCATAACTGCCATCTGCACTACCCGAGGTGCTAAAACCAGGATTCCAGACTGTACCAAAGAAGAAATCCAGTGGGCTAACGAAACTAAAGAATCGCATCGCTTCACTGAACATAGACATCACAATACCAACCGTAGTTAGAATCGCAACACCAGAACATAATGCCAAAGAAATGTTGATGATTTTTTCAACTTGGTTACGTGCGCGGAATTGTTGTGAAACACGTTTCTTTGCCCACACCAGACCAAATAAAGCCGCACAAATAACAACCGCAAGTTTAGCATAAGAACCAATCGTTTCAATTTTCGCTAATTGCTCTGCTGCTGCAATTTCGTATGCAGCTGGTGTATCACTTACACCAAAACCAGAAGCAATCGCTTGTACACGATCAACCAAAACACTGGTACTTGCAGGATCTAGACCAGCAGCAATGTGCGCAGGCACATTATTAATTACCACTTGCTCTAGAATACTTGGTTCAACCAAGTTCCAAACAATCAAAATTAAAAAAGCAGGGATACCACACCATAATGCTACCAACGCACCATAATATCCTGGGCGTGAATGTAACATTGCAGAGTTATTTCCCTTACCTGCTAGGTTACGGCTCTTGCTTAACCCGATTTGATAGGCTATGGCGATAATGGCCAATAACACACCTATGAGTAGCAGATTCATGTATTCTCCACTGTTTTTTCAATTTCGTTATTGAAAAAACATTTCTTAGCAAAAAGCCGATGGCAGGTCATCCCTGCCATCAGCTGTTTTAACTCAAATTACTTAACCGCTTTACCAGCTTTGAAGTTTGCAAGAACTTGTGCACGTTCTTTATCAGACATAGAAATTAAGCCTGCTTTGTCTAACTTAGAACCTTTACCAGATACTTTTTTGCTCAAGAAGTATTCAGTAAATTCTGGTAAGCCTTTGATTGATTTAAGGTGCTCACCTTTCACGTAGAAGAACAATGGACGTGATACAGGGTAAGAACCATTTAAAATTGTGTTTTCAGATGGTGCTACGTTGTTTACAGTTGCAACACGTAAACGGTCACGGTTTTGGTCATAGAAGCCTAAACCGAATACACCTACTGCGCTTGGAGAAGTTTTCAAACGTGCCAGTGTTTCTGTGTAGTCACCCGCGATTTCGATCACACGACCATCCTTACGGAAAGATGTACATGCTTTTTTCTTCGCATCTTTGTCTAAAGCTTTAATTGCTGAGTAAGCTTCACAGCCTGCATCAACCATTTTTTCTTGGAACACTTCACGTGTACCGTGGTTAGATGCTGGAATAACTAAAGTGATAGGCTCATTTGGAAGTGTTTTGTCAATTTGGTTCCAACGAGTATATGGGTTAGCAACCATTTTACCTTTAGATGGTAATTCAGCTGCAATTGCTGCATATACATGGTAAGGTTTTAATTTATAAGCTGCTTTGTTTGTATTTGATGCAAATACGATACCGTCGTAACCAATTTTAATTTCTAAAACTTGGTTAACACCAGCTTTTTTACAAGCTGCTAATTCTGAATCTTTAATTTTACGAGAAGAGTTCGCGATGTCGATTGTGTTATCACCTACACCTGTACAGAACTGCTTCAAACCACCTGAAGAACCGCCTGAACCAACAACTGGAGTTTTGAATTGTGGGAAAGTATTACCAAATTCTTCTGCTACAATACTTGCGTATGGTAGAACGGTTGAAGAACCCGCGATTTGGATGGTGTCACGAGCTGCGTTAGCAGTTGTTGTTACAGCTGCTGCAGATACGGCTAAAGCAATGGCGATGTTTGTAAAGCGCATTCTGTTCTCTCTCATAGTATGCAAGTTCGGAGTACGTCACTTGTTATTAAGTTTTGTACTTATTTCGATAACTGCATTGTGGTTTTATAATATGACAGCCATGTTACAACTTTGTTACGCTTTGGTTATATTTGCTTTTCGTATCTGAAATAATTTTTAAATTATTTAAAATCAATAACTAATAAAACACTAGAGTGCTTATTTTTTTCAGTATTTAAATTTCAAATTGTAATAATTCATGCCAATGTCATCATTATTTATGGTTTTTTCTACCAAAATTGATGGTTTATTCGCCAATTGCGTAATTTTTATGACATCCGCAGTGCATTATTTGAGCCCAAAACACCCAATCCATCACAAAATTCAAGCAAGAACGGTACAACACTTCACTGCAATATTTTAATCAGGCACAAAAAAAGCCACCGTAGTGACTTCTTTTGTTGTATTTCATAACAATCTGAATAATGAAAGCATTAGTCGATTGGTGGCGTATAAGTACCCGCGACAATCGCATCTTTAATGCGATCTGCTTCTGCCAATACTAGGCCTAACAAGTTTTTCACGTTTTCAAGTGTTGCCACTGGACTTAAAGTCGTCATTTTCAATGATTGGATATTGCCTACTTTCGTTACACCAATATTGGCCTCACCACGCGCAAATAATTCATCTGCCACGTTTTGGTTTAGGCTATCTAAGAACTCTGCAGGGTAACCCTCAGGCACAACACGGAACAACACTGAAGCAAACTGAGGCTCAACCAATAACTCTAAACCTGCCGTTGCTTTAATATAGTCAGCAACATCACGAGTTAGCTTCACACCATGGTCAATCATTGAACCGTAAAGCTCTTCACCTAAAGCTTCAATAGTCATCCAAAGCTTCAATGCATCAAAACGACGTGTCGTTTGTAATGACTTAGACACCAAGTTTGGTACACCATGTTCTTCATCATACGCAGAGTTCAAATATTCTGCTTCATAGTGCATGAAACGATAGTTCGCTTCATCTTTTAGCAAAAACGCACCACACGAGATTGTTTGGAAATAATGCTTATGGAAATCCAGTGTTACAGAGTCTGATAACTCAATACCATCAAGCATGTCACGATGACTGTTAGAAAGAATTAATGCCCCACCCCAAGCCGCGTCAATGTGCATCCATGCGCCATATTGATTGGTGATGTCACGAATCTTTCTAAGTGGATCAATCGCACCAGCATCGGTTGTACCCGCAGTTGCAACCACACAGGCAACAATCTTACCTTCTGCTTTTAAATGTGCCATGGTTTGCTCAAGTGCAACCACATCCATTTGTGCATTTTCATTCACAGGTACAGTAACAACCGACTGGAAGCCCATACCCATCATCGCCATGTTCTTTTGCACAGAGAAGTGTGCATTTTCAGAACAAATGACTTTTACGTTGCGCATTGCATCGCTTGGTACACCATCACGCTGAACAGACCACGGATTACCGTTTTCATCTTTCCAGTTCTTTGCAATACAAGCGTCACGTGCCAACAACACACCCATTAGGTTGGACTGTGTACCACCTGATGTGAACACACCTGCCTGACCTGCGCCATAGCCAACTTTTTGACGTAACCAGTCAATTAGCTGTACTTCCATCAATGAACCTGCAGGGCTTTGATCCCATGAATCCATAGATTGGTTGGTTGCATTAATTAGAACTTCTGCAATTTGGCTTGCCACCATGGTTGGGCAATGCAAATGTGCCAAAGAATGTGGATGATGAACTTTTAAACTTTTGTTTAAGAAAAGCTCTACCATGCGTTCCAATGACTTTTGTACACCTAAACCCTGTTTTGCAGGCTGGAAAGCAATCGCTTCACGCAATTCTTTAATGCTGCCGCCTGTGTACATTTTGTCATTTTGCAACCATGCCGCGACTGCTTGAGTCGCTTGTTCCATTGCTGCACTGTAGTCAGCAATGGATTGAGCATCATTGCAGAGTAACGCTTTACGATGTTCTGCAAAATCTACCATAAACTTATGCGCCTCGAACTGCGACTAACGCTTCAGCAACTGCTTTCTTGAAGCGAGCGATGACTTCTACACACTCTTCTTGAGTAATGATTAGTGGGCAAAGTAAACGGATTACCGTACCACCACGACCACCTTTCTCAAGCAACAATTTGTTGTCAAAACATGCAGCTTGAACAGCAGCAGCCAATTGAGAATCTGCTGGATAAGCACCTAAACGGTCTTTTTCTTGGCGTTCATCTACAATTTCGATACCAATCATTAAACCGCGACCACGCACGTTACCAATACATGGGAATTCAACAGCTAATTTTTTCAATTCAGCTTGTAAGAACTCACCACGCTCTTGCGCGTTTTGTGCAAGGTTTTGTTCTTTAATGGTTTTAAGCACCACAAGACCAGTACCCATTGCCAATTGGTTACCACGGAAAGTACCCGTGTGACCTGCAGGCTGCCATGCGTCAAACTTACGTTTAATAGCAAGTACAGCTAATGGCAAGCCACCACCAACAGCTTTAGACATAACAATCACGTCTGGCTCAATACCTGCATGTTCAAATGCAAACATTTTGCCTGAACGTGCAAAGCCCGCTTGTACTTCGTCTAGAATTAAAACGATGTTGTGCTTTTCAGTCACTTCACGGATTTTCTTCAACCATTTTACTGGTGCAGTCACAACACCGCCTTCACCCTGAATTGCTTCAAGAATTACAGCTGCAGGCTTAGTGACACCGCTTTCTACATCTTCAATGAAGTTTTCAAAATAATACGTTAACGCATCTACACCCGCTTCGCCACCAATGCCAAGTGGGCAACGGTATTCATGCGGATACGGCATAAATTGAACACCAGGCATTAAACCATTTACTGCATTTTTTGCAGACAGGTTACCTGTCATGGCCAATGAGCCATGTGTCATACCATGATAGCCACCTGAGAAACTAATAACTGAGCTACGACCTGTGTAGGTTTTTGCCAGTTTAATTGCAGCTTCAGTGCCATCTGCACCTGTAGGACCACAGAACTGTAAGCAGTACTCTTCTTGGCCGCCAGGCATGTGTGAAAGCAACGCTTCAGTAAAAGCATCTTTCAAAGGTGTCGTTAAATCTAGGGTATGTAATGGTAAGCCACTCGCTAAAGTGTCTTGGATGCTTTGAACCACCGCAGGATGATTATGGCCCAATGCCAAGGTTCCTGCCCCAGCCAAACAATCTAGGTACTCAGTACCTTCAACATCGGTAACCCAACAACCTAGTGCTTTCGCTATCGCTAACGGTAATTTACGAGGATAACTACGCACATTCGATTCCATCTGACTTTGGCGAGTCAAGTAGTATTCGTTTGTGGAATGGTTGGCAGGGTTTACAGAAGTAACGCTCATATCGAATTACCATCTCTGATATGGGTTGAAAGAAATAAGTCTGGTGACTTGCGGTCCTTTGACTCGGTGCTTTTTTGATCTAGCGAGATAGAGTTTTGCTCTTCAAGACTAGGAAGCGGGATAATACCTAATTTTTATAGAAAATAAACAGGTTTAACCCAAATAATGCCTAATTTCATCGAAAAAACATATCTTGCAAATGCTTCGATTGAATTATCATCTTAGATTGTGACAAAGGAAAGAAAATATAACTCTTTCCACTTCCTTTATACGTTTTTTTGCACAATCTCTCAAGTCATGCGGCATTTATTTTCAAAACAGTATAGATCATTATTTTTATTGAATTTTATAAATGCTTTTTTGCTGCAATTTTTAACGCATATTTTACAAAGCCACCACAAATTCAGCTAAATATCCTCACAAAGCAAAGTTACTATTTAAATCAATTCAAACGCTTTTCATAAATCCTGATCCCCTGAATAATAGGTCAGAATATGCGCTTACTTTCTCTCGCTGCTACCCTGTGGGCTGTTGGTGCTGCAAGCACTGCTTTTGCCCAACAAAATGAATCTTTAAATTACAATATTGTCAATGTTCAAGCCGAAGCTACACGCGAAGTTTCAAATGATCAAATGCACGCTGTGTTATATATTGAAAAAAGTCACAAACAGCCTGCCGAACTTGCATCACAAATTAATCAGTTAATGAGCCAAGCCATTGCAACTGCACGTAAGTATCCACAAGTGAAAGTTGAAACCGGTTCGCAAACCACCTATCCAATTTACGACAATGACAGTCGTAAGTTAAAAGAATGGCGTGGTCGTGCAGAAGTGCGTGTGCAAAGCACCGATTTTAAAGCGGCAAGCCAATTGGTGAGTGAGCTACAACAAAACTTCCAAACCCAATCAATTAATTTTAGCGTGTCGGATGCACAACGTAAAAAAGTTGAAAATGAGCTGATGGTCGAAGCGTCTAAAAACTTCCAGCAACGTGCGCAAATGCTCAGTCAGGCTTGGAATAAATCGGGCTATAACTTAGTGAATTTAAATCTGAATACTAATTCTTATTTCCCGCAGCCTGTTATGCGCGCGAGTATGGCTAAATTTGCAGTCACGGAATCGGCAGTAGCTGATCAAGATATGGCGGCGGGTGAATCTAAAATTACAGTCAATGCAAATGGAACGATTCAGTTTAAATAAAAATCTGAATTTACCTAAAACAGCTCATCAAGATTCATTTACTCGAATCATCTGAGCATATAAAAATCCCGCGAGGCAAACCAAGCGGGATTTTTTAAAACTTAAACTTAATTCAAAGCTTAAAATGCAAGCCAAATTTAGTAGATTGCCATGTGATTGCGGTGAATCATCTCCAGTGAACGTGCTTCACCTAAGACTTGATACACTTTGTCAGAAGCCAAGCCTTTGACCAAATCTGCAGAACGTGAACTAAAATTAACACGTCCCACAGCGACACGATGACCTTGTGTATCTACACACTCCACCACATCGCCACGTTCAAAATGCCCTTCTACCGCTTTTACACCCACAGGCAATAAACTGCGATGATTTTCTTTAATGGCTTTGACTGCGCCATCATCAATCACCAAACGTCCTGCCGTTTGTAAATGTGCCGCCAACCACTGTTGATGTGCGGCAATACGGTCATTGTCAGTAATAAATAAAGTACCCAACATTTCGCCCGCCATTAAACGCGCAAGCACATTGTCACTTTCACCACTGGCAATTAAAGTTGGACAACCCGATTTAGCCGCCAAACGCGCTGCACGGACTTTGGTCAGCATACCGCCACGCCCAAACTTGCCGCCACCACCCGCCATATCAAACAAGCTTTCATCCAAAGCGCGTACAGTATAGAACAGTTTTGCGTTTGGATTAGAACGTGGGTCGGAGTCAAACATGCCTTGCTGATCGGTCAAAATAATCAGTAAGTCTGCATGTACCTGCCCTGCCACCATCGCAGCCAAAGTGTCGTTATCACCAAAGCGAATTTCGTCAGTAGACACTGTGTCATTTTCATTAATGACTGGTATCACGCGCCATTCAATCAGGTTTTGCAATGCATCACATGAGTTTAAATAACGACGACGATCTGCCAAATCATCATGGGTTAATAGGACTTGTGCAGTTTGAATCTGGTGTTTTTCCAGCACACTTGACCAAGTTTGAATTAGTCCCATTTGACCAATGGCAGCGCATGCCTGAAGACTGGGTAGATCGGTGGGTCGATGCTCAAGTTTCATTCGCACCATACCTTCAGCCACAGCTCCCGATGACACTAAAATAATTTCGTGTCCAGCATTGTGTAGATCTGCAATTTGTCCCGCCCAATGCGAGATTGCATCCAAATCTAAACCTTGCCCATTGGCTGTGAGTAAAGATGATCCGATTTTAACAACGATTCGTTTACAACCCTTGAGCTGACGTTGCCCATCTACCACTTCTATCATCTTGTCCTCAGTCACTTTTTGTAGCGCTTAGCGTACGTAGTACACTTCTACTTCGCCATCTTCACCATCATCGTCTTCGTCGTCATCGCCCAACATACCTGCAAGACGTTGCTGACGGCGCATCTCACGATACGCTTCTTTCGCGGCAATGGTTTGTTCACGTGTTTCAGCTTCCAGCTGATCACGGAATGCTTTCATTTCTGCTGCGTACTCAGGATCTTCAACTTCGCGTTCACGTTGTTGCTCAATTTGATCCATCAAGTAATACACCACTTGCTGTGTACCTTCAGACATTAAGCCTGAAGTTTTGAACACAGGACCATCCCACTGCAATTCTTCAAGAATGTGTTTACACCATTCTTCACGTGAATCTTCAGGGATTTGATCAAGTTTATTCAACACCAATACGATTGGTAATTTGGCCAAAGTTGGAGAGAATTTTTCCAACTCTTGCAGAATCGTTTTGGCATTGTACGCAGGATCAGAACCATCAATAGGTTGAACATCCACAATGTGTAACAAAATACGAGAACGCGCCAAGTGTTTCAAAAAACGAATACCAAGGCCTGCGCCTTCTGCTGCACCTTCAATTAGTCCTGGAATATCCGCCATGACAAAAGAACGATGACGATCTGCATCCACCACGCCTAAATTTGGCACCATGGTGGTAAATGGATAGTCAGCAACTTTTGGTTTTGCCGCAGATACGGCACGAATAAAGGTCGATTTACCTGCATTAGGCATGCCTAGTAAGCCTACATCGGCAAGGACTTTCAACTCCAGACGGATTTCACGGAATTCACCTTTGGTACCATGCGTGAATTTACGCGGTGTACGGTTGGTAGATGATTTAAAGTGAGTATTCCCTAAACCACCATCACCACCTTGAGCGACCAATACTTTCTGACCACTTTCGACTAAATCTGCAATAATATCGCCAGAGTCTGTATCTACAATGGTTGTGCCCACTGGAACGGTCAAAATGACAGATTCACCACCACGGCCTGCACAGTTTGCGCCCGAACCGTTTTTACCACGTTCAGCACGAAATTTACGGGTATAACGATAATCTACAAGGGTGCTTGCGTTGTCGTCGGCTTGAATGAAAATGCTGCCGCCACGACCACCATCACCGCCATCTGGTCCACCAAATGGTACAAATTTCTCTCGGCGAAAACTGGCTACGCCATTGCCACCGTCGCCAGCCTCTACGGTAATGACTGCTTCATCAACAAAGCGCATCTTGCCAATCCTCTAAAAACTTTAAAAGCCGTATATTCTGCCATATTTTAGAGAATTTCTCGAATTATATTTATGCAATCGTATACAGAACTGCTTTTTATCCTTGGTTGTTCAAAACACTCATTGCTTTTAGCAATGAGAAGATCATTTTTTTCTTATACAGGTTTTGTATCGATCTTTTGATCTTGGGAAGCAGTCTATTTCGGTAGCGGCATCATGACCCTACTTTTTGCAGGCTTGTTATGGACAAAACTTCCATCTACGACTGTCAACACAGACTAGACTATAGCAGGCATATATCGTTCTTTAATTTAATTGGCTGTGACCCAACCATATTTAATTCATAGCGTGCGCAGGTGCTTTGGGCTTTGCCATTTTGTTCTTGGTTTTTACTCCCATAACTTTTGTTTATGTCATTCTGCCTTGTTGTTTTAGTGATTTCTCAAATTAGGCTTTTGGGTTTATTGGGTGGCAGCGGAATTTTCTCGTCAAGTGGGTCTGTTTAGACGGTGGGCAAAAGGCGTGAAATTGTGTCGCAATGTTATGTATTGGCTTGATGATATTTTCTTGCATTCCACTTTTTGCACAGCATAATATCGTGGCTTATGCCGTTGGCGTGTTGATGATTTATTTGGGTTTAACGGCTTTTCACGTATTAAATCACAACTTAGTGTACCGAATTGATGCCACCGCACGTTCCCGCATCAATGCGGTATACATGACCATTTATTTTTCAGGTGCGGCACTTGGTTGATTGACGGCGCTCTACACATGGCATTAGGGGGGCTGAATGGATGATTTTGCCAGTATATTGTTGTTTGCCTTAAGGATTTTGCTGATTGATCGTTATGATTTTTCACATCAACGCACTATTTAATCATCCAGAATGTGCTTTGGAGTAGGAACATCTACAGCGACTTCCCTAAAAGATGAGTAATCCATTAGTGGGAAGATTGTTGTGAATTTTCAGGCAAATGCTGTTCTAAATACTCAATGAGTTGATTCACTCTTATTGCAATTTGTGAGCCTTCAAAAGTGAGTTGATATTCCACTTTAGGCGGTATCGTTGGGTAAACTGTGCGCAAAATTAACCCATCTTGTTCTAGAATTTTAAGGGTTTGCGCCAACATTTTTTCACTCACCCCTTCAATGCGCTGTCTTAGCTCACTAAAACGGTGCAAACCTTCGCTCAAACAATGCAACACCAACATTGACCATTTATTGGCTAGATGCTCCAAACGAATCCGAGAGGGACAATCTTTAGCAAGGACTTGTCCAAGTAAGTGACTAGTGGCGTATGGCATAACGGCATCCTTCTGTTATTTCTATTGTTCAGGCTTTGAAAGCTTGAAAGCAAAATCAAATCTACTTACTTTTTAGTAGAGACTTTATTTTGGTAAGTTTAGAATAGCGTATTGGGTGAAAATTTCAACACTCATCCTTATATTTAAGAATGAAATAAATGCAAAAAAAGAGCTTCCTTTGAAGCTCTTTTTAATTTTAAAGTTCTGTATCTACAAATTATGCATTTGTTTCAGCAGGAACTTTAGGATAGCTTACGCCGCCCATTTGTTCAGCAATACGCAATACTTGGCAGCTATAACCCACTTCGTTGTCATACCAAACGTAAGCAGTTAAACGGTTGCCTGAAGTAATGGTTGCTTGCGCATCGAATACACCTGCAGTACGCGAACCAATGAAGTCGCTTGAAACCACTTCAGTCGAGTTGGTATAACCAATTTGACCTTGAAGATTAGAGTGAATTGAAATTTGACGAATGTATTCGTTCACTTCTTCACGATCTACTTCTTTCTCAAGCGTTAAGTTCAAGATTGCAAGTGATACGTTTGGCGTAGGAACACGTACAGAGTTACCTGTTAATTTACCTTGTAATGCAGGCAATGCTTTCGCCACTGCTTTTGCTGCACCTGTTTCGGTAATAACCATGTTCAAAGTTGCTGCGCGACCACGACGATCAGCCTTGTGATAGTTATCAATCAAGTTTTGGTCGTTAGTGAATGAGTGAACAGTTTCAACGTGACCATTCACAACGGTGTACTTGTCATGCAACACTTTTAAAGTTGGTGTGATTGCATTCGTTGTACAGCTTGCTGCAGAAATAATTTTATCTTCATCAAGAATGTCAGCTTGGTTAACACCGTACACCACGTTTTTCATGTCACCTTTACCAGGTGCAGTTAAAATTACGCGTGCAGCGCCTGGGCATTGAAGGTGTTGTGCAAGACCATCTGCATCACGCCATTTACCAGTGTTATCAATCACCAATGCATTGTTGATGCCATAAGCCGTATAGTCTACTTCAGATGGGTTTGACGCATAAATCACTTTAATGAAGTTACCATTTGCGATAATGGCTTCATTTTCTTCATCTACAGAAATAGTGCCTGCAAACGGACCGTGAATAGAGTCACGACGCAATAAAGATGCACGTTTTTCTAAATCACCGTCAGATGATTTACGTACCACAATAGCTTTAAGGTTTAAGCCACGACCAAGACCTGATTGACCAATGATTAAACGTGCAAGAATACGACCGATACGACCAAAACCGTAAAGAACAACATCTTTGCTTTCTACTGTTGTTGGGTTA
Organism: Acinetobacter sp. SCLZS86; assembly: GCF_021560715.1. Lineage (NCBI taxonomy): Bacteria > Pseudomonadati > Pseudomonadota > Gammaproteobacteria > Moraxellales > Moraxellaceae > Acinetobacter > Acinetobacter sp. SCLZS86. Next base: position 1,120,600 of record NZ_CP090864.1, on the reverse strand, counting down.
CCTGCTAAAGATTTCACAGCGTCTGCAACAAATGCATCTACATCGCCGCCTTTTTCTTTATATTCAACAGCAAGTTTACCCAAGTCAACTTCTGCTGAACCAATGTTCTCTACTTTGGTTAAAGCTTCAAGCAATGGGAATGTGTGAACAACTGAAAGTTCTACATCCATCATACGAGTACGACGGTGTGCTTTCAAAATTTGGATCACAGAACGGTTAACTAAAGAACGACCAAATACTGAAACCATGATATTTTTTTCACGGTACAACTGACCGAGTAAAGCAATCATACGTTCCGCGATTTCTTCACGGTTTTTCCAGCGACCTTGGTGCTCTGCGTGTAGGGCGATGATAGTCTCTTTGCTCACAGATACGTCCTCTAATTAATTGTATATCTAGGCATGAATTTCAAAACCCGATAATTGTAATGGAATTGTCGTCAAGATTGAATCAAAAGCTGGCATTGACCCGACTATTTTCTTATATATTCACTATAAATTCATAAAATAGTGGTAATTATTTTTGTGATTTTAGTTTTTTCAACAAAAGTTCAATTTTTTAGACGAAAAGGAGGATGATGCAAAACCTCCTTATCTTCTTCGAAATTTGAATATCTCACCATAACGACGGTTTTTATTGTCCAGATGACTGTCGAATTTTCCGCTGTAAATCCTGTTGATTTATTTTTTGCTTTCTTAAATGCAAGCACCCTTCAACCACCAATAATGCAACTGCCAACCAAATTGGAATATAAGTCAGCCATTCCCCTGCTTCAACTCGTTCACCTAACAACATAGATGCAAAAGCCAACAGCACAGGTTCTAAATAGCTCAATAAACCAAAAATCACAAAAGGCAAATAGCGACTGGCCAAAATATAACTGCCAAGTCCCAATGCACTTAAAAAGCCTAGCCCAAGTACCGACCAAATTAAATATGGAAAAGCTGCGATGACATTTACACTGTCACTATAATAAAAGCCTAGATATACCGCGATAGGAATGACTAGCAGTAAATCCCACCAAAATCCGCCCAAGTGATCGGTTCGGAAGACCCGACGTAAAAAGAAGTATAAAGGATAGGCACATGCGACATATAAAGTTTCCCATGCCACCGTGCCAATGCGCCAGATTTCATGACTGACACCTAGCACAGCTAAGGCAACTGCTGCCCTCTGCCAAGTCGATAATTTTTCCTTATACAGCACACATCCAAGCAGAACCATAACCAAAGGCAAGAGGAAATAACCCAATGAAACTTGCAAACCACGCCCGTTAATCGGTCCCCACAAAAATAACCACAATTGCGTAGTGCATAAAAAAGAACTAAAAATCAGCCAAAGTATGAATTGTGGTTGTTGTTTGAGCCGCTGAAAAATCGCGGAAATATGTTTTAAATCTCCCGACCACCACATAAACAAAGTTAGGAATGGCAAAGTTGCCAACATACGCCACGCAAAAGTTTCTTCGCTGTCTAAAGGTTTGAGTAATTGGGTATAAAAATACTGCACCCCAAAAGTGACCGATGCTAAAACCGATAGTGCAATGCCTTTATACATCCGACTCTCCCCTATATCAGTCGGCATTATACTCATATATACGTTGTTTTAGAGATTGATCGAATGTTCAAAATTTATAATGACAGGATATAAAAAACCACGCAGCTTTTGCGTGGTCAATTGGTCTGCATACGTTTGTCTGCTTATATCTATAAGTAGCTCTGGAGCTGCTGCAACTTAGTCTGACTTTTTAGTTTGCGTATGTCTGGTATAAATCACATCACTTAAGTCATAACCGAGTGATTTGGCATAGTTCAGATATTCAGTCACGACAGCCTGATCAGGATGCGGCGTACGTGAAAGTACCCATAAATATTTACGGCGTGGTTCACCCACCAAGGCAGTTTGATAGTCATCATCTAGCTTTAACACCCAATAATCACCACGCCCTACAGGCAACCAACGAATGACTTCAGGTAAAAAGCTAACTTTGAGTTTGCTGTTAAAAGGCGCATTTTGTACAAAAGCTTCGCCCAAAGCACGCATTTGTTTGCCATCTTTTGCAATACAACGGTTATCCACCTGCACATTGCCATTTTCATTCAATGTATATGCTGCTGTTACATTTGAACCGCATTTGTTTTGGAAATATAAAGGCTTTCTTGCAACCTCATACCAAACGCCTAAATATTTATCTAACTCGACTTTTTCTACCGTTTTCATCGGTTCATTGGTTTTGGAATATGCCATAGTCGCAGCACCCAAACCAATCAGCACCACACCACCAAGGGCAATTTTGGCAAGTCGCGCACCTGCAAACGGAAGTTTTTTAGCCATTGTCCCAACCTCTAAACTCTAATGTTCAGTCAATTTTGTTTATCTTCTTCAAAAATAACCGCAAGCATTTCAATTTACTGTATGGATATGTAATTTTTGCAACTCAAATTTTACATAGCAAGTTTAGTATGCAAACTCGCACTTACACTGACAGTGCAATTCGCCCCAATTTAGCCAGATTGCAACATTTGCGCTTTTAAACGCAAAATTTCATCACGTAAACGAGCCGCTTGTTCAAATTGCAGTTCTTTAGATGCTTTCAACATCTGTTTTTCAAGTTTGGCAATATGTTTGGCATACAGTTTAGGGTCAGCCAAAATGTGTTGTTCATCGTCACTCAACGCACGGCTTTGTGCATTGATTTTTTCCTCAATATGCTCATCATTCAGCACTTCACCTGTGTCAATTTCTTTAATCACTTGACGTACCGCACTGCGTGGGGTAATGCCATGTAATTCATTAAATTCAATTTGTTTTGCACGACGACGTTCCGTTTCATCTATCGCCTTTTGCATTGAGTCAGTAATGCGATCTGCATATAAAATTGCTTTACCTTTCAAGTTACGCGCCGCACGTCCAATGGTTTGAATCAACGAACGCTCTGAACGTAAAAAGCCTTCTTTATCGGCATCTAAAATAGCCACCAAAGACACTTCTGGCATATCCAAGCCTTCACGCAACAAGTTGATGCCGACCAACACATCATGTACGCCTGTACGTAATTCATGAATAATTTTAACGCGTTCTACAGTATCAATATCGGAGTGTAAATAAGCCACTTGAATGCCGTATTCTTTTAAATATGAGGTCAAATCTTCGGCCATGCGTTTGGTTAATGTGGTGACCAACACCCGCTCATTCAATTCTTTACGCAGATAGATTTCAGACAGCACATCATCCACCTGAGTTAATACCGGACGAATTTCAATTTCAGGGTCAATCAACCCAGTTGGACGCACCACTTGCTCTACAATTTGCTGCGATTTTTCCAATTCATATTGTGCAGGTGTGGCACTCACATAAATTGTGGATGGGACAATGCGCTCCCATTCTTCAAATTTCATCGGGCGGTTGTCTAACGCACTTGGCAAACGGAACCCGTAATTCACCAAGTTTTCTTTACGTGAACGGTCACCTTTATACATTGCGCCAATTTGCGGAACGGTCACGTGCGATTCATCAATAATCAGCAAGGCATCATCAGGTACATAGTCAAACAAAGTGGGCGGTGCTTCACCTGCAGGTCGCCCAGACAAATGGCGTGAATAGTTTTCGATGCCATTGGTATAGCCCAATTGCTGCATCATTTCTAAATCATAGCGGGTACGTTGTTCTATGCGCTGCGCTTCGAGCAATTTGTCATGTTCACGGAAAAACACCAAACGCTCTTTCAGCTCTTCTTTAATGGTGCCAATTGCACGTTCCAAATGATCTTTTGGGGTAACATAGTGACTTTTAGGATAAATGGTCACGCGCGGCACTTTACGTATCAGTTTACCTGTGAGTGGATCAAACCAACGAATCGAATCAACTTCATCATCAAACAGTTCTATGCGAATAGCATATTGATCAGATTCGGCTGGGAAAATATCTAAAATTTCACCCCGAATACGGTAAGTACCACGCAAAAACTCCAGCTCATTACGGCTGTATTGCATTTCGACCAAACGACGGATCAAATCATCACGATTCACCCGATCACCTTGCACCACATGCAGCAACATGCTCATATAAGCATTGGGGTCACCCAAACCGTAAATTGCAGATACCGATGCGACAATAATGGCATCACGACGCTCTAGCAAAGCACGTGTGGCCGAGAGTCGCATTTGGTCAATATGATCATTAATAGCCGCATCTTTTTCAATAAAAGTATCGGAAGATGGTACATAGGCTTCAGGCTGATAATAGTCATAATAACTGACAAAATATTCGACTGCGTTGTTCGGAAAGAACGCTTTAAACTCACCATACAACTGCGCTGCCAGCGTTTTGTTATGTGCCATGACAATGGTCGGACGCTGTGTTCTGGCAATCACATTGGCCATGGTATAAGTCTTACCTGAGCCTGTAACCCCAAGTAATAGCTGATCATGATAGCCCTGTTCTATCCCTTGAACCAATTTTTCAATGGCTTGTGGTTGGTCACCCGCAGGTTGATAGTTGGTGACTAAATCGAAAGGTTGCTTATCACTCACAAATGCAGCTCTCAGGTTTGATGCGACCTGATATTTTAGCAGATTTGCCTACACTCAGGACATCCGAATATGTTGTGGCGATGTTGCGTAGCTACAAAGCCATTGCTCGGTTTTAATTCTGTAGTGGACGCTGTTAGAACGAAGATGTGCTACGACTAAATTGAGCACGGGGAAACTGCTTTAAGACTTGACCCACTGGCTATTCAAAGGCAACATGAAATTTCAGGACGACAACCATAAAAGCACACATTCATGACTTACCAATATCACGACGAATCAATTATCAAAAGCCTCCCTGAAGATACTGTTTTCGTATTTGGCAGTAACATGGCAGGACAACATGCAGGTGGTGCAGCACGAACAGCCAAAGAATTTTTTGGTGCCGTTGAAGGCGTCGGGCGCGGTTGGGCAGGACAAAGTTTTGCCATTCCAACCATGAATGAACATTTACAACAAATGCCACTATCGCAAATTCAGCACTATGTGGATGACTTTAAAATCTATGCCAAAAACCATCCTAAAATGAAGTATTTTTTAACTTCAATTGGTTGTGGTATTGCAGGTTATACGGTTGAAGAAATTGCCCCTATGTTTAAAGGCATTGCCCATAATGTGATTTTTCCTGCGTCGTTTCGTCCTTTTGTCGAAAAAGCATTGCCTAAACTAACGCAAAAATTACTACACACCATTTACCGTGATTCTGTGATTTTTACCCCTGCCACCGATGAATTAATTGAAGTCTTGGCATTGAGCGATAATGAAAAAGCCTTGGCTAAAATCATATTGAATACACAAATGTACCCAACTGACAGCAATGGGCGTGATCGGGTCTTTGAAATTCAGGATATTTTGCACAACTTAAATGGTAAGGTATTCGAGTTCCAAATTAATTCAGAAGGCCCAATGCTATTTGGTGCAGCGATTTTGGCTTTATTGGAATTGTATAATATCAACGAGCAAGATTTTAGCGATGTATGGCATGGCGTACGTGAAATCTCGCCGCCAAAACCTGCCAACAAAGCGCGTAAGCATGTTCGTTAATTTCAATACTTTTAAATCCCCATCAATAAAAATGCCACGTAATTGTGGCATTTTTTTTAGCGCTTACCCATCGAACGACGAGTACCACGTGGCGGTGGCCAAGTCTTATCCGCATATTGCTCAGGTTTAGGACGCACCGAATTATGTACCGCCTGATCATTATCCTGCGCTGTGTTTGGCATTGGGAATGGGAGATTCACCAATGGTTTTTTTGAAGTAGGCTGCTGCTTACTCATGACCATCACTCTTATAAAATTTGGACTATTTTAAAGTTTTTTGCCGCCCGATGCGAGAAACTTCCACCTCACAGCAGTTTTAATCACGATTTCATAGGAAATTGGTCTAATTTGGTGATTTTTTATTAATTTGATGCAATTTTAAACGACGCAGACATCGAATTTAGGCTAAGATAATATGCTTTTTATTTTTTTATCCCTATAAGAAGGAATATGCCGTGGACGTACGTCTCTCTGATCGTGTCAATGCCATCAAACCGTCCCCAACACTTGCAGTAACCAATAAAGCCGCTGAACTTAAAGCTGCGGGTCATAACGTTATTGGTTTGGGTGCAGGTGAACCGGATTTCGATACACCACAACACATCAAAGATGCAGCTATTGCAGCAATTAATAACGGTTTTACAAAATATACTGCTGTTGACGGTACGCCTGGTCTTAAAAAAGCCATTATCGCAAAATTAAAACGTGACAATAATCTTGACTACCAAGCGAACCAAATTTTGGTTTCTTGTGGTGGTAAGCAATCATTCTTTAACTTGGCGTTGGCTTTGTTAAACAAGGGTGATGAAGTGATTATCCCTGCACCGTTCTGGGTAAGCTATCCAGATATGGTGATTATTGCTGAAGGCGTGCCAGTTATTGTGGAATGTGGTGAAGAACAACGCTTCAAAATCTCACCTGAACAATTAGAAGCTGCGATCACTGACAAAACACGTTTAGTGGTGTTAAACAGCCCATCTAACCCTACAGGTATGATCTACACTAAAGCTGAATTAGAAGCTTTGGCTGCTGTACTACGCAAATACCCTGAAGTATTCATTGCATCTGACGATATGTACGAACCAATCCGTTGGGATGATGAGTTCTATAACATCGCGACAGTTGCACCAGACCTTTATGACCGCACAATCGTGTTAAACGGTGTGTCTAAAGCTTATGCAATGACTGGCTGGCGTATTGGCTATGCAGCGGGCCCTGCTAAACTAATTGGTGCGATGAAGAAAATTCAATCTCAATCGACTTCTAACCCAACTTCTATTTCGCAAGTTGCTGCAGAAGCTGCATTGAACGGCCCACAAGACGTACTTGAGCCAATGGTTGAAGCATTCAAACGCCGTCATGACTTAGTTGTAAATGGCTTGAATGACATCAAAGGTATTTCTTGCTTACCTGCAGATGGCGCGTTCTATGCGTATGCAAACATCAAACCATTAATTCGTGCGAAAGGCTTAAAATCTTGCACAGAATTCTCTGCTTGGTTATTGGAAGAAACTGGTGTTGCCGTTGTTCCTGGTGATGCGTTCGGTTTAGGTGGTTTCATGCGTATTTCTTATGCAACTGCAGACGAAGTACTTGTAGATGCGCTTGCACGTATCAAAAAAGCTGCTGAATCAATTGAAGGTGTAGATGAAGCGATTGCTTCAATCGAAGCTGAAAAAGCTGCAAAATAATCTAAACCTGTTTAGATGAACAAAACCCACGATTGAATCGTGGGTTTTTGTTTTTAATTGCGTTTTTTCACTCACTATTTCCCCTTCTTTCTGAGGAGAGAGATCACAAACAACGCTTTAAAAAAGCCTCACAATCATTTCTTGATAGATATAAGAAATTCAATAAAAGACCAAACCCGCTGCAATCTAAACGGTTTTATACACGTGGTTTAGTTAAAATCACCATCAAAATACCACATAACACAATCAAGGTTGCCACGACCATCAACAGGGTGAGTTGTTCACCTAAAAAAATCACACCGCCTAAAATCGCCAAACACGGAACAGAAAGTTGCACAGTACTTGCGGTAATGTGATCAATTTTTTTCACAATGCTATACCACAACACATACGCCCCAGCCGAAGCCAATGCACCCGACAACACAGCCAAAACCACACCCTGCCAAGTGATAAAACTTGCAGGTAAATGCCAAAGAAAAAATACAGCAACAACTGGTGTGGCCAAAATAAAATTAGACAGCGTATTGGTTAAAGCATGCTGCATCGTCTTTGCAGCAATGCTATAAAAACCCCATGCAATACCTGCCAGCAACATCATTAATGCGTATTTGAGCGTTGGTGTACTAGCTTCAGGCAATAACAACAAGCCCATCCCTAATATAGCGCAGCCCAACCCGACCCAACGCGGTAAAGTCATGCGCTCACCATGCAAAATCGCATAGCTGATCATGGTGATTTGCACTGCGCCAAATAGAATTAATGCACCTATGCCTGCATCAATATGCAAATATGCCAACGAAAAACCAAGTAGATATACAGCAAGGCTTAGGGCAGATTTCCATTGGAATTGAATTGGTTGTTGAACCTGCAAAACAACATAGAATATGCCTAAGCACACCGCCCCGCTGCCAACTCGGAGCAAACTAAAACTCATAGGATCAATTTGCTGTTGAGCCAATGCCAAACGACACAGCAAAGAATTTGCAGCAAATGCGAGCATGGCAATACATATTTTAATCCACACGGCTGAATATCCTTTTCAAGCTGTTCGCAAATCTTTATCGCAGTTAATAACACTATTTTAGTGCAAGTCATTTAGCTCGATTCAATGCAAATCTATTTGGCTGAAATGATAAATCATCATAGATTAAACACTATTTAGATTAAACACCGTTTTTCAACGCAGCAATCAGTTCTGATTTAGACACTGCAGGTTGTGATGTCGCTTTATATTCACATAAATAGCGAAAAGCAGAGTCTAATTCTACACGCAATTGTTTTTGTTCAGACACAGACCATACACGTGAACGGTTGCTCCCCGAAAGTGCGCTGCCTGCTAGTTGGTACAAATATAAATCATGATCACGCGGCAATGGTTTTTTGGTGCCGTTGTCTGGATGGTCTGAAAGCAATTGACAGGTTGATTGAATGAGCCATTTTTCACTAAACCACAATTGCAATAAATCGCCCAGATACAAATCTTGAGGTGCAAAAGGCCAGACGTGAATATATGCACCTTTTACAGCAGTATAGTATTGTTCAGGCGCAGACAGGATAGAAAGATAATGTTCTTGATAATAAGAAAATTGAGAAAAAATATCAGAAATGCTGAGCGTATTCATTCGCTTACTCCGATTTAGCCATTTTAGTGCTGGCAAGTTGGGTTAAATCCACACTGTTTAAGATCTACTTAAACGCCTTGTTCTGTTACTCAGACTAACGACCGATTTTGTGTAACGCAAGTTTTATGGGTGATTTTTTTATAAAATTTTGTTTTTTGTTCAAATAAAAAGCATATAAAGTCAAAATGAACGAAACATGACAATTTATGCTTGACCCTTGCTTAAATCTGCTTATAATCGCATTCAGATTCTCCCATAGCTCAGTCGGTAGAGCGACGGACTGTTAATCCGCAGGTCCCTGGTTCGAGCCCAGGTGGGAGAGCCAAATTCTAAAAAACCCAAGCATAACGACTTGGGTTTTTTATTGCCTAAAATTTATGGATGATATGGTCTGTAAATATCTAAGCAGCGATTCATCCCTCAATCATTCAAAAAGATGAATGTAACTGTTTTGGGCAATTCAGCTTAATGTAATTCCTAATCTTAGCCTTGATCATTTCTAAGTGACTTAGGCAACAATCCACAATCAAAATACCTAAGCAATAACTTGATTGATAAAAAAACGGAACCGAAGTTCCGTTTTCTATCTTAGATCATCTACAAGTTTTAAGCTGCTTGCACTGGCACACCACTATGAAAACGAAACAGATGATCTGGACTTAAAATAAGATTCTTTTCCACTTCACGCATATGTTGAATTCGCCCCTGAATATCTTCTTCTGGGTTTTTCAGTTTTGCCGTTTTTGCCACATCCAAAGCCAGCGCCAAATAATCTTCATAATGACGTGATTCTGATTTAAGCAAATAACGGTAATACTTTCCTAATTCTTCATCCACCAGTGGCGCAAGCGCATAAAAACGCTCGCATGAACGTGCTTCTACAAAGGCACCAATCACCAAAACATCAATCAATGCTTCGGGTTCATAGGTGCGGATTTCTTTACGTAAACCACCTGCATAACGCCCTGCACTTAAACCTTGCCACGTTTGCCCACGCTTTGCCATCAACTCTAGCACCTGTTCATAATGCAACATTTCTTCGCGTACCAACTGTGCCAGTTTGACCTGCAAATCGATAAAAAAGCTGTAACGAAACATCAGATTCATGGCTGTGCCTGCTGCTTTTTTCTCACAGTTGGCGTGATCTTGCATCAAAATATCTAAATTATTTAATGCTTCATTCAACCATTCTTTGGGTGTTTCACAGCCTAAAAATGCCATTACAGGCTGCATCAATTCATCATAATTTATGCTGGACATAAGGTTTCAAATTTTATCTTTCAATTTCAAATATACAGATTAACGCGCTGCATCAATCGCGGCTTTCATGCGTTTAACAGCCTGTTCTAAGCCAACAAATACAGCATCACCAATTAACGCGTGACCAATATTTAACTCATGGATGTGTTGAATAGCGGCAATTGCACCCACATTATCCAAGTTCAAGCCATGTCCTGCATTAATCACCAAACCACGGCTAGTTGCGTATTCTACGCCCTGAACAATACGGGTCAATTCAGCTTGCTGTGCAGCTTCATTTTCTGCATTGGCATACGCGCCTGTATGGATTTCAATGGTCGGTGCACCACACGCAACAGCCGCATCAATTTGTGCTAGTTCTGCATCAATAAAGAGTGATACATCACAACCAATCGCTGTTAATTCCTGGGTAGCGGCCTTAACTGCTGCAAAATTTCCTACTACATCCAAACCACCTTCAGTGGTCACTTCTTCACGGCGTTCAGGTACTAAACACACATTCTGTGGACGAATTTCCTTGGCAAACTCGATCATTTCTTCAGTGACTGCCATTTCCAAATTCATGCGGGTTTTTAACAACGGACGCATGCGACGCACATCATCATCCTGAATATGACGACGGTCTTCACGCAAATGCAAAGTAATTCCCTCTGCACCTGCCTGTTCACAAACTAATGCGGCCTTTACAGGGTCTGGATAGTTCGTGCCACGCGCTTGTCTTAAAGTTGCCACATGGTCAATATTGACACCGAGTAAAGCCATAATAGGTTCCTAAATTACGCTTGGGTTTGAGAATTCTGAATCCACAATTGGCGACTTTTTAAGGGTCGATCACCCAACAGTGAACTAATCATTTGTCGATACAGCCGAGACAGTAATTGTAACTGCTCTGGATTAAAATCCCTACCTTTTTCATAGTCGCACATACTCAGGATCTGTACGCCAAGCAAATTTGTTCGTGATGCTTGCGCGGTGGGGATAAAACCATCATTCAGTTGAAAATGATAATGCATATTTGGCTGAATCGGCTCTTGGTTCGCATCAACTGAAAAATCAATGGCATAGCCTAATTCTTCCAATAAAGCATGTTCAAACTGACGCAAAATTTGTCTTAAGAATAGATTGGGATTTTCTTGACTAGATAAGTGTTGTAAGTGCGCTAAAGTCTGGTGATATTGCACAAAAGTTTCAGGCATTTCCACTTCTGCAGAACACAAGCGCAACACGATTTCATTTAAATAAAAGCCCGAAAAAAATGCATCACCAAAGAAAAAAACGGGTTGATTAACAATTTCGAGTTTAGTGAAATTTTTAAGATCCGATTTTCCCGAAGCTTGTATGCGAATCGGTTGATATTGTGGTGGTGGCATTTGTCTTAAAATACCATCGACCCGCCCATGCTCACGGGTAAACAAATGCACAATATAGCTACGTTCACGGTATTTTCGATGATGTATTAAATAACCATGCAAGATTTCATTACGCATGATTACGTTAATTAATCCTGTTCTTTAGAGGATTTTTGTTTTGATTGTTCTTCGTCATCCCCATCTGGAATGACCGCGCCGACCACAGCAGCAGTGCCTTTCACCACGCCTTTTGTAGTTTTGTAGGCGACTTTTACGGGAACTGTCACAACTTTGTGAATACAACCTTGCAAGACCAACATACATGCCACAATGGCCAAGACTTTCATCATCACAGTTCCCTTTTCGTCAAACTTAGATATCACTATATCCTAAGCTTTTTAATGCACGTTCATCATCAGACCAACCACCTTTGACTTTCACCCAAAGCGTCAGCATGATTTTTTGCTCGAACATTTTTTCCATGTCAACCCGCGCATCCATACCAATTTTTTTCAGCTTTGCGCCTTTTTCACCAATCACAATGGCTTTTTGACCTGGACGATCGACAAAAATAGTGGCATCAATATAGGTACAAGGCGCTTTCATACGACCTGTTTTTTCATTTAAAACCGCATCTTCAGTTTTAAAAGATTCGATTTGCACGGTTAAATCGTAAGGCAATTCTTCGCCCAATTGGCGCATGATCTTTTCACGAATAACTTCAGATGCCAAGAAACGCTCTGAACGATCTGTGATTTGATCTAGCGAATACAACGGCGGCTGAAATGGCAAATAGCGTTCGATCGTGTCACGCAAATGATCTAGGTTCGCACCGCGCAATGCCGATACAGGAACAATTTCGGCAAAGTTCATTAACTTGGCACGTTCTTGAATAATCGGCAAAGCCTGATTTTTATTTTCAAAGGTGTCGAGTTTGTTAATCACCAAAATCACTGGCATTTCAGCATTTTTCAGCTTTTCTAGGACTAACTCATCATTTTGTGTCCATTTTTGGGCATCTACGACAAACAAAACCAAGTTCACATCGCGCAAAGCAGATGATGCAGCACGATTCATCATTTTATTGATGGCACGAACTTCTTTTTTATGCATCCCTGGCGTGTCTACAAATACAGCCTGAGATTTTTCACGTGAATCAATTCCCACAATTTTATGACGTGTAGTTTGCGGTTTACGTGAAGTAATGGAAAGTTTTTGACCCAATAAATGGTTCATGAGGGTCGATTTACCCACATTCGGGCGACCCACAATCGCAACAAAACCACTGCGGAAATCAGATGGAATTTCAGTTCCCTGACCGCTAAAGAATTGGTTAATCAGCTCATTGGCGTCGTTATTCGACTCGTGATCAGCATCTACGTGATCGGAATGGATGGTCATTCAGACTTTTGCTCCAAAAATTTTAAAATATCTGCCGCAACTGCCTGTTCGGCAAAGCGACGGCTTGAACCTTCACCCTTCATTACAGGCAAGCTATCGACTCGGCATTCGACAATGAAATGCTGATTCGGGGCATCACCCTGAATATCTACAACCTCGTAAACTGGGAGAGGTTTTTTACGTGCTTGTAAATATTCTTGTAAACGTGATTTAGGGTCTTTGAGTTGATCGGTTGGCTCAATATGATCTAAATAAGGGCTGTACCATTTTAGCACAATCGTTTGCAGCAAATTCAAATCACCGCTATCGACATATATGGCGCCAATAATCGCTTCTACGGTATCTGCCAGTATAGACTCACGATGATGACCGCCAGATTTCAATTCACCAGTACTGAGAATTAAATTTTGGCTAAGCTTTAAATCATTGGCGATTTTGCCTAAGGCTTCTTGACGTACCAGTGTTGCCCGCATACGCGTTAAACGCCCTTCATTTTCGTGAGGATAGGCCTCATATAAATAATTGGCAACAATCATTCCCAACAACGAATCGCCTAGAAATTCTAGGCGTTCATAATTGTGTTTATGACTCACCGAGCGGTGAGTCAAAGCCAGTTTAAGCAATTCAGGTTGCTTAAACTGATAACCGACTCGGCTGGCTAGACGGGTCTCATTTAGCTTGGACTGAGCTTTGATCAAAACTTTTCTCGAACTTCATTACAATATCAATATTCAATAAGAAAGGTTTTCTTATTTCATATTCTTTTTTCACTTCTAAACCATCTACGTTGGTCACTTGAGCCACATCTGCAAATTTAATATCGCGAATGTTGTTCATGCTTAAACGTTTGTCCATTTCACCAATAAACTGTTGTGGTGATAGATTTTTTGGCCCATTCAACAATTGCTCTTCAATTTGATTGTCCAACATTCGATCATCGAAATATGGTCCCCAAACTGCAACTGCTACTTTTGCCATAAATGCAAAACCAATAATTGCAATTAAAATTGCAATATAAGATGCCCCTTGTTGATGACGCATTTTTTATTTTCCTAATCTGCTCTATTAATCAATTTTGCCGTTACGACTAAATGACGGCAAATTAAACCCAGGCTCTTTATGCATCCACACATAGAACGCACGACCTGTTAGGTTTTCCTCTGGTACAAAGCCCCAGAAACGACTGTCAGCACTTTGATCGCGGTTATCCCCCATCGCGAAGTAATGACCGTCAGGTACTTTAACTTCCCAATATAAACCATTTTCTGCTGAATATTTACCATTGTCTACATAGTTCAGGAATGGTGCCTGACGTGCCACGTTGACACCTTCAAGTTCGCGCATGGTAAATGTATGCGCACCTAAAGTTTCCTGATGGTAAATTGATGTAGGTGTATCTAAACTGTCTTTTTCACGGCTAAATTGGATTGGAGTTTTTGTTACTTTTTTACCATTGATGCTTAACTGACCATGGTCATAAACAATATGATCACCTGGTAAACCGACAATACGCTTAATATAGCTAATGCTTGGTTGTGGTGGATAACGGAACACCGCAACCTCACCACGTTCAGGCGAACCCACATCTATAATTTTGCTGTTGATAATTGGCAAACGCACACCGTATTCAAACTTGTTCACCAAAATAAAATCCCCCGTTTCTAAAGTTGGCACCATAGAATCTGACGGAATATTAAATGGTTCATACAGGAATGAACGCAGTACCATCACCACTGCCAAAACAGGCCAAAAATCATAAGCCCATGTGATAATGAAGTTTTCATTGCCTCGCCCTTTCGTTGCTCTTTGCTTAAATACAAATTTATCGAGCAGCCACACCGCAATAAAAAATAATGTGGCAGGAACGAGAATCAAATTAAAATCAAAATCCATGGGTTTATTATCCTTATAATTTTAGCGTTCGACTTTAAGTACAGCTAAGAAAGCTTCTTGCGGGATTTCAACACTTCCCACTTGCTTCATACGTTTCTTACCTTCTTTTTGCTTGGCAAGTAGTTTCTTTTTACGAGAAACGTCACCGCCATAGCACTTCGCAAGTACGTTTTTACGCATCGCTTTCACGGTTGAGCGCGCAATAATTTGCGCACCAATCGCAGCCTGAATAGCCACATCAAACATTTGACGCGGAATCAAGTCTTTCATTTTTTCAACCAAGGCAATACCACGGTGACGTGCATCTTGACGGTGGCAAATCATAGCTAAGGCATCGACTTTTTCACCGTTAATCAGTACATCGACTTTAACCAAAGATGAGCTTTCAAAACGGACAAAGTTATAATCTAACGATGCAAAACCACGTGAACATGACTTCAATTTATCAAAGAAGTCCATCACGACTTCTGCCATCGGAATTTCAAAAGTAATGGACACTTGGTTACCCAAGAATTTCATGTCTTTTTGCACACCACGACGCTCAATACATAAGGTCATGACATTACCCAAGTATTCTTGTGGCACTAAAATATGACATTCTGCAATCGGTTCACGCAAATCTTCTACAGTTGAACCATCAGGCATTTTAGAAGGACTGTCGATATAAATTGTTTCGCCATTTTTCATCACGGCTTCATAAATAACCGTTGGTGCCGATGAAATCAGGTCTAAGTCGTACTCACGCTCTAAACGCTCTTGTACGATTTCCATGTGCAACATGCCCAAGAAACCACAACGGAAACCAAAGCCTAAAGCATCTGAACTTTCAGGTTCAAAGAACAAAGCTGAGTCGTTAATTTGTAGTTTGTGCAATGCTTCACGGAACGGTTCAAAGTCGCTGGCATCAATTGGGAATAAACCTGCATAGACCTGCGGCTTAACTTTTTTAAAGCCAGGCAAGGTTTCTACTTCTGGTGTTGTTGCGAGTGTAATGGTATCGCCCACTGGTGCACCAAAAATGTCTTTAATACCCGCAATAACAAAGCCCACCTCACCTGCTTCCAAAATACCTGTTTCGGTATGTTTTGGATTAAAAATACCAACTGAGGTAATAATGTGCGTTTGACCTGTCGATTTCATCAACATTTTATCGCCTTTACGCACACGACCTTGCTTGATACGTACTAACGACACAACGCCTAGATAGTTATCAAACCATGAATCAATAATTAAGGCTTGCAAGGGCGCATCACGATCACCTTGTGGTGCAGGAATGACACTCACCAAGGTTTCTAATACATTGTCGATGCCTAAACCTGTTTTAGCCGAACAGGTAGGTGCATCTTGCGCTTCGATACCAATAATTTCTTCAATTTCATGAATCACACGCTCAGGTTCTGCCTGTGGTAAATCAATTTTATTCAGTACAGGTAAAACCTCTAAGCCTTGCTCGATTGCGGTATAGCAGTTTGCAACAGATTGCGCTTCCACCCCTTGTGCCGCATCAACCACCAATAACGCACCTTCACAGGCTGCCAAAGAACGTGAGACTTCATAGGAAAAGTCAACGTGTCCTGGGGTGTCAATGAAGTTTAATTGGTATTCCTGACCATTTGGATGGTTGTAGTATAAAGTCACCGAGGTGGCTTTAATGGTAATCCCACGCTCACGCTCAAGCTCCATAGAATCCAACACCTGAGCTTGCATCTCACGATCTTGTAAGCCACCACAGGTTTGAATGAAACGATCTGCTAGAGTCGATTTACCATGGTCAATATGGGCAATGATCGAAAAGTTACGGATGTTTTTAATATCAACAGTTTTTTTAGCTTGCGCCATGGGTTACCTTGAAAAATAACACGCTCTGCACCTAAAAATTCATGCAGAGCAAAAGCCGAATAGAAATTGCGAAGGATTATAGCAGATGGATTTTTCAATGTATCCATAATAATGACTTCCTTTTGCAGCCTCACGCATTTTTCTTTTTATTCGAGAGTTTCAGGCTTTTTATGCAGAGATTTATGTCGTGATTAAAGTGAGGATTGAAGAATACTTCATGCTATTTGAAACAGGTGAATACCTTCTTTAACAACATCGACAGCAATAATATGCAGCAACTTTCAATGATGCTACACTTGGTGATTCCACTCATCTTAATGAATCATACTCACTAAAATCTAAAGGATTTACATCAGCAGTAAGCGGTTGATAGGCCTGCGTAAATGTCGGTGACATGCGTTTTGGACGACCTGTAGCAATTTCCACACAAGCCCATTGCGTATTGCCCATAAACAGCAGACTTTTATCTTGAGGGCGATAAAACGCATATTGGCGAAAAGAATACAACGCATTCAAGTCGCTTAACCATGTACGCAAAATCAGCTCCTCACCTTCGAGTGCCGCTTTACGATATTGCACATGTTGTTCCACCGCCACCATCGCATGTTTTAATTTTAAGTATTCCTGCACCCCTAAACCTAATGTTTCGATATGTGCCGATGCCACATCCTGCATCCATTGCACGTACACCACATTATTGACATGCCCTAAAATATCAATATGTTCTGGCTGTACGGTGATTTTTACATCAAATATGCTGCTCATGTCATCCTTTTAACTAAAACTGCCATGACGGTCTAGTCTAACAAAAATACCGAGTTACATAAAAAAGTCGCCCTAATTCGAGAGCGACTTTCTTAAAATAAGTGACTATCTAAAGTTTAGTAAGATTCTAAATTTTAGATTGATTCACGATTTTATGCCACATCAACTTATTGAATACGCATGCCAATAATTGCACGTTGTCCTTGACGAATAATCACCACACGTGCAACTGTACCTTGTTTCAGGGTAGATACTGTTTCAACAAATTGGTTAGCATTTTGGATTGGCGTATTATTCAATTGTACCACCACATCGCCTGGCATAATACGCGCCTGCGCAGCCGAACCACCACGACGCACTTCCTGAATGAGCACACCGCCTTTAATATCTAATTGGCGTTGTTCTGCAACACTTAAATCGCGAATCGATACCCCTAAAACAGGACCTTTAGCTGCTGTGTCAGGGTTATTTTTGGCAGGAGTGTCATCAGGTGCAGTGCTTACCGTAGCGGTAATATTACGGCGTTTATCATCACGTAACACTTCAAGCTGAATACTTTGATTGGGCACTGAGCGGTTTAAATAGTTCAACAATTCAGACGTTCTGGAAATAGGTGTGCCGTTGTATTTAAGAATCACATCACCCGCACGTAAACCTGCACGCGCCGCAGGTGAATTTGGTGCTACTTGAGTAATTAATGACCCTTCAGGTTTACTGAGTTTATAAGATTCTGCCAGATTGCGGTCAATATCTTGCAAACTCACCCCTAAATAAGAGCGAGTCACTTTACCATTACGCTTTAGCTGATCGGCAACATCCATGGCAACATCAATAGGAATAGAGAATGACAGCCCCATATAACCGCCCGTACCACTAAAAATGCGAGAGTTCACGCCAACCACTTCACCACGCTGGTTGAACAATGGCCCGCCTGAGTTACCTGGGTTTAAAGCTACATCGGTCTGAATAAATGGAACGGAAGTTTCACCCATCATATTACGCATTTTGGCACTTACGATTCCTGCCGATGCAGAATAGTCAAAGCCAAATGGAGACCCAATCGCAAGTACCGGCTCACCTACACGCAATTGATCGACATTACCTGTACGCAGTTCTGGGAAACTTGTACCCTGAACTTTTAATAACGCGACATCGGTACGCTCATCACTGCCCACAACAGTTGCATCAAGTTCACGACGATCATTGAATACAATGGTAACTTTCGAAGCATCTTCAACAACGTGGTGATTGGTTAAAAGGTACCCATCTTTACTAATAAAAAAGGCACTGCCATAGCCTGTTTTTTCTTGAGGAATCTGTTGTTGAGGAATGATCACTTGATTGCCAAAAAAACGGCGTAAAATTTCGGGAACTTGTTGTTGTAAGAGTTCTTCCTGACTCATTTTTTTGACAACATTGACACTCACTACCGCAGGGCTAACCTGCTCAACCAAATTTGAAAAGTCTACTGGTGGTGCTGCTTGAGTCTGCACTGTTGCCATAGTAAAAACAGCCGCATATAAACCTTTTTTTAAGTTGCGATTTTTCATAAATAGCATTCACTCAATAATAATTATGACTTTGAACACATCTTATTTATCACAAAATAATAGACTTTTGCGTAATAAAATGTTGAATCTTTTTCAATTACGGTTTGGCAGGCACTGTGGAGGATAGCTGAGATAGCATCTTATATTTGACCCATCAAAAATGATGCGTCAAAGTGCTATAAATGAAATGCATTGGATCCATTCCCAATAAAAGCAGGATATTCCATAAAAGTTGCTATTTTATTCTTTTTTTTCATTATTCAAATCCACTTCTCACTTGCCTTTTTGTGTAAAAAGCGGTGTCATTATCCAACTTTTTTCAAATTAGCTGATGGACATGCCTAATTTAAACACAACACATCAATTTGATGTGATTATTGTGGGAAGTGGTGGTGCAGGTTTGAGTTTAGCGCTCTCATTACCCCAGCATTTCAATATTGCCGTTTTGGCGAAATCTACCCTCACTGAAGCCAGCACTTTCTATGCGCAAGGCGGTGTCGCAGCAGTGCTTGATGAAACTGATTCAATTGAACAACATATAGATGACACCATGATTGCAGGTGCACATTTATGTGAAATGGATGCCGTCAAACAAACAGTCGAAGGCGGCAAACCTTCGGTAGATTTTCTGCTGAAACAAGGTGTGCAATTTACTTTAGATGAACAAGAACAGTTGCACTTAACCCGTGAAGGTGGTCACTCACAGCGACGTATTATTCACGCTGCCGATGCAACGGGGCGCGCAATTTCGACCACTTTGGTACAACGTGCCCAAGAACAGCAAAACATCACCATTTTTGAAAATTATATTGCGATTGACTTAATTACCTCGCAAAAATTAGGTTTAAATGAAAGCAATCGCGCTTTGGGCTTATATGTACTAGATGAAAAAACACAAAAAGTGCATAGTTTCCTTGCGCCATTTACCGCACTTGCCTGCGGTGGTGCAATGAAAGCCTATCTATATACATCTAACCCAGACATTGCCACAGGTGATGGTATGGCCATGGCATACCGTGCAGGTTGTCGTGTGGCAAATATGGAATTTAACCAATTTCATCCGACCTGTTTGTATCATCCTCAGGCGCGTTCGTTTTTAATTACTGAAGCCATGCGTGGCGAAGGCGCATATTTGCGTTTACCCGATGGTGAGCGTTTTATGCTGCGTTTTGATGAGCGTGCAGAGTTGGCACCACGTGACATTGTGGCACGTGCAATTGACTATGAAATCAAGCGTTTGGGTATTCGTCATGTATGGCTAGATATTACCCACAAGCCTGCAGAATTTGTCAAGGAACACTTCCCTACACTGTATGCACGTTTGCTGGAATTAGGCATTGATATCACTACAGATATGATTCCTGTTGTACCTGCTGCCCACTACACTTGTGGTGGTGTGATGGTGGATGAACATAGCCAAACCGATATTGCAGGTTTATATGCGATTGGTGAAACTTCTTATACAGGTTTGCATGGCGCTAACCGTATGGCAAGTAACTCTCTTTTAGAATGTTTTGTCTATGGAATGGCAGCCGCCAAACATATTGAAGCCCATTACACCGCAGATTATAGCTCGCCTGAAGTCCCTGCTTGGGATGATTCTCAAGTCACTAACCCTGATGAAGATGTGGTGATTTTACAAAACTGGGATGAGCTACGTGCAACCATGTGGAACTATGTTGGGATTGTACGCACCACTAAGCGTTTAGAGCGTGCCTTGCACCGTATTGAAATGCTGAAACGTGAAATTACCGAGTATTATCAGGATTATCAAGTCAGTAAAAACTTGATTGAGCTGCGTAATTTGGTTCTGGTTTCTGAAATGATTGTGCGCTGTGCCATGCAACGCAAAGAATCACGTGGTTTACACTTCACGCTGGATTATCCTGAGCTTGCGCCTGAATTGCGTAAAACTGTGCTCATTCCACCTAATTTCCAAGTGGAAACTCCATTGGTGAATGAATAAAGTCGGTTGAATAGCGGTGATTGAAAGTTTGATATTTTCAATCATCGTTATTTTTATTTTGCAGTTATCTATTTCGTTTTACTTCTCTTTTTTGACCATCATTTCTACAAAAGTTTCCTGAACATCCCCTGCACTTTTATAAAAATAATATCTCGTTGATCATTTTTAAGCTGCCAAATATTAGTTTTGCTTAGGCTATTTTTCAATTCAATGGCATGGATGAAAACGATCAATGACAAAATAAGAATAAAAGATCAACCAAATTTACTTAGGCGATTGAACTGTAAACTTTAAGCGAAATGTTGATCTATTATTTTTCATATTGTAGCTTTAAACACTTACACTTGTGGAATCGAATACGTCCCTGTGACATGCGCCACGGCATCATCTACACCTTCGGAATATACCCAAACCTCACCGACTACAAGGTTTTTCCCTACTTTCATTAAGCGACATTCACCACGTAAATTACGCCCTGCTGCGGGCTTGCGTAAAAAGTTGATGTTTAAATTACTGGTCACCGCTAAAGCCACCAACCCCAACTCTCCTAGAATGGCGATATAAAGTGCATAGTCTGCAACAGTCATCATAGTCGGCCCTGATACCGTACCACCTGGGCGTAAATCACGTTCATCGATGTGATAATTTACCAATGCGCCACGTGGCGTGATGGACACAATTTCACATTTTTCCAGACTTTGCGGAAACTCTACTTTTAAAAATTCAATAATTTCTTCTTTGGTCATACTTAATATTCACTATTTAAAAAAATCTTCTAAGCATTTCCACTATAGAAGATTTTTCCATTCAATCAAATGTCTAGGGTCTGTTGACATTTCATAAATGGCTTGCGCTGTAGGCTAAAACTAAGCAGATCAGGCATGAAACGCAGGGAATAGCGAGACTATTACCAAGCTTCATAACGCAATCTGAGAAAGTTTTAGCCACAGTCCTTCGGAACGAGCATATTTTTTGCTGCTATTGCGTTATGTGCCAGTGATTTAGAATGACTAAATTTCCTGTCCCATGCCTTATATCAGCTAAAAAATATGCGTCGTCGCAAACATAGACGAATCGTCAACAGACCCTAATATGACCCGTTGGCTTGTTATGCATTTGTTTGTTATACCTTCGCTTGTAGATAGCTCATTGCTTGTGCAAATACTTGATCTGGACTTTGTGTTGCATCTAAACGCTTCACTCGCTCAGGATGCCGCTCCCATAAAGTTTGATAGCCACCCCTTACCTTCTCAAAGAAAGTTGCTTTCTCTTGCTCAAAACGGTCAAGCTCTCCACGCGCTCGTGCACGGGTCATACCCAGTTCAATCGGTGCATCGAGCCAAAAAGTTAAGTCAGGCATACGTGCGACAAAGTTATTATTTAAAGTCTGCAACTTGTTTTCACTCAATCCACGTCCCGCACATTGATAAGCAAAACTGGCATCACTAAAACGATCACATAGCACGGTTTTTCCTGCAGCCAACGCAGGTAAAATCACCTGATCTAAATGCTGAGCACGCGCTGCATACATCAACAATAACTCAGTGTCTGAACACATTTTTTCTTCATGGTTGACCGCGAGTAACAAAGCACGAATTTGCTCTGCCATAGGGGTTCCACCTGGCTCACGGGTTAAAACCACCGACTGACCTTGTGCAGTAAAATAATCATGAATACGGCGAATAAGCGTCGTTTTGCCTACCCCTTCGGTGCCTTCAAAACTGATAAACATGCTTATTCCCCTGATTTTTTCGCGCGCAGTACATTTAAATATTCCTGCACGGCACGGTTATGATCTTGCAAATTGGTGCTAAATTTATGTCCACCGTTACCTGTCGCCACAAAATAAATGTTGTCAGATTGGTCTGGATGCATCGCCGCTTCAATGGCTTTTTGACTTGGCAAAGCAATTGGTGTTGGCGTTAAGCCACTCATGGTATAGGTGTTGTATGGCGTTGGAGTGCGTAAATCCTTACGGGTGATATTACCCTGATAACGATCTCCCATACCATAAATGACGGTTGGGTCAGTCTGTAAACGCATACCCAGTTTTAAACGACGTACAAACACACCTGAAACTTGCTCTAATTCCGCATCAACATTAGTTTCTTTTTCAATAATAGATGCCATGATTAAAGCTTCATATTTATTTTTATAGGGCAAATCTGCTGCACGATTATTCCAAGCATCATCCAATGATTTCATTTGACGCTGATACAAATCGGTTAAAATTTTACGGTCAGTTTCACCTTTGGCAAAGAAATAGGTATTCGGCGCAAATAAACCTTCGGGATGTGTAAAAGGAATATTTAAAGCTTTGAGCATTTGATCATACGGCAAATGCGACACTTCTTTTGTGACCAGCTCATCTTTCTTTAACGCATCAATCAATTGTTTAAAGGTCGTACCTTCGATCACCAAAATACGGTTCATTTGTGCATTTTCAGCATTGGCGATCATTTCCAAAACCTGACGTACACTCATGCCCTGACGGACTTCATACACGCCTTTTTTCATGCTGTCGTGAATCATCACCCGTTGATAGAGTTTTAAAACAATTGGAAAATTCACATGATCTTGTTCTGCCAAACGATCAATAAAACGTGAGTAAGTATCACCATCATTAATCGCCAATAATTGTTTTTTTCCTTCAACTGGATAATCTTTAAATAAGCTGGACCATAAGATCATGCCAACGACCAAAAATAGTCCGAGTATAAAAATAAGCGTGCCCTGAATAGCACGCTTAGACCGCATAGTTTTGGTTTTCTTTTTAGATTTTGATGGACGCTTAGACATAAGAATGAATCTGATTCAGTTGAAGTTGCTTAAATAGTTCCACACACGGCTGCACATCTAAAACCTGCTGCCCTAAATGGCTAACAATTTTCATAGGCGTTAAAGCGTTACAGAAAAACAGACTTTGAATCTGCGCAATTTCCGAAACATGAACATCACGCTGTTCACAATGTAAATTCTGTTGTTGCATGCGCGATAAAATTTCTGCCCGCATGACACCGTGCACGCCATTATAACCAAGTTGCGGGGTAATCCATGTATTGTTTATACGAATGAAACAATTACTACTCACACCTTCAACCACACTGCCCTGTACATCAGTAACCAAAGCTTCTGCCCAGCCTTTATGATCGGCTTCTTGTTTGAGCAATACCTGTTCAAGTCTGTTTAGACTTTTCAGCCCAATTAAATTCGGCATGCTCAGTCCTATCGCTTGTGTCAAGACGCCACTTTGAATGATGTCATAATGATATGCTGTTTCTAAAGATGCTTGCACTTGTGGATAGAAAAACACCCAAACATCAGCAGGATGATCAGGCAAACTGTAACCACGCTGCCCCACACCACGACTTATAATAATCTTTAAAGTGCCATTTAATTCGCCATGCGCCTGTTTTAAAAGCGTCAATGTTTCAGTGATTAACTCAAGGTTAGCATTTAAATAAAGTTTGCAATTGGCATATTGCAAACGCGCCAAATGGCGGTCAAATAATTCAATTTGATTTTGGCGAATACGTGCAGTGCTAAAGCATCCGTCGCCATAATGAAACGCGCGATCTAACACATCAATCTGCCCAGTTGGCATGGCATTTTTATAACAATGCATGGAAAAGTACTCGTTATTTATCTCTAAATATAGAAAACAATGAAGAAATTTATATTTATCATTTACTCATATTCACCGCATTTTAAATTATTTTTTCAGCAAATAGACTACCGATATGCTTGCCTCATTCAACAACATATTTAATACATGAGGTCAAAAATGAACTTTACAAAACTGAAAATTGGACTACTGGCAGCCGTACTTTCGGCAACAACCTTGAGCGTTTCTGCAAAAGACTTTCTGAATGTGTCTTATGATCCAACCCGTGAATTATACGATAACTTTAACAAAGATTTTGGTGCGTACTGGAAAAAAGCCACTGGGCAAAACATTAACTTTAAACAATCACATGGTGGTTCGGGCAAACAGGCACGTGCGGTAATTGATGGTTTGGGTGCCGATGTCGTGACTTTGGCGCTAGCTGCCGATATTGATGAAATTGCCAAACGTGGGCTATTGCCCAAAGACTGGCAAAAGAAATTTCCGCACAACTCGACTCCTTATACATCCACAATTGTATTTTTAGTGCGTAAAGGCAATCCGAAAGGTATTCAAGATTGGGGTGATTTGATCAAACCAGGGGTAGAAATCATTACCCCAAATCCAAAAACATCTGGTGGTGCACGCTGGAACTATTTGGCAGCGTGGGCATGGGCAAAACATCAACCTGCGGGCAGTGATACCAAAGCACAAGAATTTGTGCGCCAAATTTATAAACAAACCAAAGTGTTGGATTCAGGCGCACGTGGCGCAACCACCACTTTTGCAGAACGTGGCATTGGTGATGTTTTGTTGGCTTGGGAAAATGAAGCCTATTTAGCCGTGCGTGAACAACCAGGCAAATTTAAAATCATTACCCCTTCTCTATCCATTTTGGCTGAACCACCTGTGGCAATTGTAGAGAAAAATGTGCAAAAAGATGGTAATCAACACTTAGCCAAAGCCTATTTAAACTACCTCTATTCACCTGCGGGTCAAAATATTGCTGCAAAGCATTATTATCGACCACGTAATGCTAAGGTATTGGCACAATATAAGTCGCAATTTAAACCATTGAAGTTGGTGACCATTAATCAAGCCTTTGGTGGATGGAACAAAGTCCAAAAACAACACTTTGAAAATGGCGGTATTTTCGATCAGATTGTCAAAGCCAACCAAACCAAATAATACTCCGAAAGGTAAATCATACCAAAGCTCTAGCTGAAAACACCCAAATTGAAAAATGCGGGTGTTTTCACAAACGCATTTTTACCTGATTCACATATATCTTTTTTATTCATATAAAATTCATTTTTAATTATTTTTTTTGCAAATAAACTCTCGTTATCCTTGTCGCAGATGATTTAAAACATGAATTCTACAGCATTATCTTACTGAATTTTGAATCCAAGTGATTACATCCAAAGCTGAAAATGCTGGGTTCAATTCACATTTAAGCGTTATTCAGATCATTATTTCAGTTTGAAATATGCGAAGGAGCATCGACATGATTCATACCGTAATTGTTCCGGGTGTAGGTGGCAGTGAATATGCACACTGGCAATCTTGGTTACAACGACAAATCATGTCTTGCTCGCGTGTAGAACAGTCAGACTGGAATAGCCCCATTTTACAGAACTGGGTTACCGAGTTTGTCAAAACGGTAGCCCCGATTCAGGACGATATTCAAATTGTGGCACACAGTTTTGGTTGTCTAACCACCTTGGCGGCATTAGCTCAGCACACTGAGCTTCAGGCGAAAATTAAAAATTTGGTTTTGGTTGCGCCTGCCAACCCTGCCCGTTTTGGTGAGTCTGGTTTTGCAGAACACAGTCAAAGCAATTATTCGGCTTATTTTCAGCAACTTAAATTAGCTGTACCGACACGCTTATTGATTAGTGAAAATGACCCGTGGCTCAGTTTTACAGATGCACAGTCACTTGCACAAGCATGGCAAGTCACACCTATTAATTTAGGGCAAGTGGGGCATATAAATGTTGCCTCAGGCTTTGGGGCATTTCCAGAAATTTATGATTATTTGATTGCAGAAAATATGCAATCACATATCAATATATCTGATAACAACAAGTATCTATTCAAATTTGTAATTTGATCTTCGCAACTTATGCTTGTGCCGAATTTATTTTTATCTGTTTGTTTTTAAACACTCATTCTCTCTTTTGAGGAGTCAACATGTCGCAGCGATCCAAAGTGCTGCCAGGATTTGGTCTTTCTCTAGGCTTTACCCTAGCGTATTTATCTTTAATTGTTCTTATTCCCTTATCGGCTGTATTTATTAAATCGCTAGGTATCGGTTGGGATGGTTTATGGGAAATTTTAAGTTCAGAACGTATCCAAAAATCTTTGCAACTCAGTTTTAGCGCTGCGCTCATTGCAGCCTTTATTAATGTCGTATTCGGCTTATTATTGGCGTGGTGTTTGGTACGATACAGCTTTCCGGGCAAACGTATTATAGATGCGTTGGTCGATTTACCTTTCGCCTTACCTACCGCAGTGGCTGGTATTGCCCTGACTTCTTTATATGCACCTACAGGCTGGATTGGACAATATTTAGAACCACTGGGTATTAAAGTCGCCTATACCCCTATCGGGATTACGCTTGCCCTGATTTTTATTGGTATTCCATTTGTTGTGCGTACCGTGCAACCTGTACTCAGTGACTTAGAAACCGAGTTAGAAGAAGCAGCATCTGCGCTAGGGGCGAACCGCTTTCAAATTGTCAGCAAAGTGATTTTCCCATTTTACTGCCTGCACTGATTACAGGTTTTGCCCTCGCATTTGCGCGTGGCGTGGGTGAATATGGCTCGGTGATATTCATTGCGGGTAACCAACCATTTAAAACTGAAATTGCACCCTTAATGATTATTTCCCGTTTGGAAGAATATGACTATGCGGGTGCAACCACAATTGCTGTGGTGATGTTGCTGATTTCTTTTGTCATGCTGTTCCTGATTAACTTATTACAAGCATGGGCAAGTCGTCGCACAGGGAGAACAGCACGATGAGTTTAAATACCAACAGCAATGCTTTGGCTGAAAAACTGCAATCACGCGATGCAACACGTGAGCCGACTTGGGTACGCTATACCCTGATTGCGATTGCTTTGATTTTCTTTTTAAGCTGTCTGATTTTGCCGCTGATTTTGGTTTTTGTAGAAGCGCTTAAACAAGGCGTCGGTGTCT
Organism: Acinetobacter sp. SCLZS86; assembly: GCF_021560715.1. NCBI lineage: Bacteria > Pseudomonadati > Pseudomonadota > Gammaproteobacteria > Moraxellales > Moraxellaceae > Acinetobacter > Acinetobacter sp. SCLZS86. The sequence continues at coordinate 1,092,885 of NZ_CP090864.1, read as the reverse complement.
ATGCCCAAGCTTTAGTGCATCCTGATACTTTATCGGCAGTGAAATTAACCTTACTCACAGCAGCGATTGCCGTGCCTTTGAACGTTGTATTTGGTATTGCAGCAGCGTGGGCAGTGGCGAAATTTAATTTCCGTGGTAAGGCAATTCTCACCACCTTAATTGATATGCCTTTTTCAGTTTCCCCTGTCATAGCAGGTTTAATGTTAGTCCTGATTTTTGGTACACAAGGCTGGTTGGGTGGCTGGTTGATGGAAAACGACATCAAAGTTTTATATGCCGTACCTGCAATTGTGATTGCCACGATCTTCATTACCGTACCTTTTGTGGCACGTGAATTGATTCCTTTAATGGAAGCACAAGGCACAGAGGAAGAAGAAGCTGCGATTGTATTAGGTGCATCTGGTTGGCAAACCTTCTGGAAAGTCACTTTGCCTAATATTAAATGGGGTTTAATTTACGGCGTAATTCTGTGTAATGCCCGCGCGATGGGTGAGTTTGGCGCAGTATCTGTGGTATCGGGGCATATTCGCGGAGAAACCAATACCCTGCCGCTACACGTCGAAATTCTCTACAACGAATACACCTTTAGTGCTGCGTTTGCGGTGTCCTCTCTCTTGGCACTTCTTGCAATTGTGACCCTGATTTTAAAAACTTGGGTTGAAATTCGCCAAGAAAAGCAAAACCAACGCAATGAAGATTCAACTGTTTCTTAAGGAATGACCGCATGAGTATTCAAGTTAAAAATATTGAAAAAAATTTTGGTGCATTCCATGCACTGAAAGACATCTCCCTCGATTTTCCAGATGGTCAATTGGTGGCACTGCTTGGACCTTCAGGCTGTGGTAAAACCACCTTGCTGCGTATCATTGCAGGTTTAGAATCGGCAGATCGTGGACAAGTCATTTTAGAAGGTCAGGACGCAACCGATGTGCATGTGCGTGAACGTCAAGTCGGTTTCGTTTTCCAGCACTATGCCCTATTCCGCCACATGACTGTATTTGACAATATCGCGTTTGGTTTACGGGTACGTCCGCGTGCAACCCGACCATCAGAAGCCGAGATTAAAAAACGCGTTATGCGTTTACTTGACTTAGTACAGTTAAGCTTTTTAGCAGACCGTTATCCTGCGCAGTTATCAGGTGGACAACGTCAACGTATCGCTTTGGCACGTGCCTTAGCGGTTGAACCACGCGTATTGTTATTGGATGAACCTTTTGGTGCGCTCGATGCCAAAGTGCGTAAAGAATTACGTCGTTGGTTAAGAACTTTGCATGATGAATTACACATCACTTCAATTTTTGTGACCCACGATCAGGAAGAAGCGCTCGAAGTTGCCGATCAAATTATTGTGATGAACAAAGGTAATGTCGAACAAATTGGTTCACCACGTGAAGTGTATGAACAGCCTGCCACTCCATTTGTATTTGACTTCTTAGGTCAAGCCAACCGTTTTGAAGGACAACATCATCAAGGAATTGTGCAAATTGGTGAAGATCGTGTACAACTTCTTAATCAACCGAATGCGCCACAAGGCAAAGTCATTGCATTTGCACGTCCAGATGAGTTGCATATTCATGCCCAACCACAAGAAAATACCATTCAAGCGACCTTCTTACGTGAAGTTTGGATTGCTGGTAAAGTAGTTGCAGAATTGCAAGATCGCCAAGGGAATTTAATTGAAATTGCACTCACTGCAGATGAAGCTAAGCTGCACCAATTCCGTCCAAATCAAACGGTTTGGTTAAGTGTAACCATTTTACATTTATTTGAAAATCAAGTCGCATAAGGACATTAATATGGAGCCTAACCCGCTCCATCCTTTTTAGGGTTGCACCACTATGAATTTCCAACAACTTAGAATTATTAGAGAAACCGTTCGGCAAAACTTTAATTTAACTGAAGCGTCTGCGGCACTATATACCTCTCAATCGGGCGTGAGTAAGCACATTAAAGACCTTGAAGATGAGCTAGGTGTGCAGCTTTTTGTCCGCAAAGGTAAACGTCTACTAGGTTTAACCGAGCCAGGACAATCCTTGCTGTGTATTGTCGAACGCATGTTGATTGATGCAGATAACATTAAACGCCTTGCTGATGACTTTAATAAAGTTGATGAAGGCACGCTCACCATTGCGACTACACATACCCAAGCGCGTTATGTGCTACCGCCCATTGTGAATTTGTTTAAAAAAGAATTTCCTAAAGTACATCTGATTTTACAACAAGCCAGCCCTGTAGAAATTGCTGAAATGCTGCTACAAGGTGAAGCCGATATTGGTATTGCAACCGAATCTCTCACCACTGAAGAAAACTTGGCAAGTGTGCCTTATTATGAGTGGCGTCACAGCATTATTACTCCACAAAACCATCCTTTAGCCAGTAAAGCTGAGATTAGCCTGTCCGATTTGGCTGAATATCCAATTATTACTTACCACGGTGGCTTTACGGGTCGTTCTAAAATTGACAAAGCATTTACCGATGCAGGCGTCGATGTCAATATCGTGATGTCTGCACTTGATGCCGATGTCATTAAAACCTATGTTGAATTAGGCATGGGTGTAGGTGTGGTGAACAATGTAGCATACGATGCAGAACGTGATTACCGCCTAAAACAAATCCAGACCGATATTTTTGGGCTTAACACCACATGGATTGCGGTTCGCAAAGGACATTTACTGCGTGGTTATGGCTATGAGTTTATTTCTTTATGTGCACCAAATGCTGATATTAAAGCTTTAAAACGTATCGCCTATCCCGAAGAATAAAACAATAATGCATAAGAGAGCCTAGGCTCTCTTTTAGTTCTTTAGCAAAACTCTTGCTTATCTAAATGCCTAGAAATAATCAAAATAATGATTTTAATTTATCAGAAACGTGAATAAAATATAATCAATAATAAAAAACGTAATTTGATTTTAAACACGATTCTATAATTTAGACCAAGGGCGTAACATGAAATATCACATTTTTGTTGGATTGCTGTGTGTCCTGCCGCTAGGTTATGCCTCTGCTGCCGCTTTAGAACGTAGCGGTCAATCGGTACATGCATTATTTGAAAAAGGAAATTATGCGGAAGTCGCTTTGCTACACGTGGATACCAATATTTCAGGTCAGGTACAGCATCAACAAAATATTGCCGAATTAGGCGTTCAAGATTTTTCAACAGGCAATTTAGTCAATAATCAACACTTCATCCAAGCTGCATTAAAATTACAACCACATCCACAAATTTCTGTGGCGTTATTATTTGACCAACCTTATTTTGTTGATGTGGATTATCACTATAGTCCTATTCTTTCAGGCGAACCTTTACCTATAGAAAATGCAGATATTAAGTTTGACTCAAGAAATATTACAGCGCTTATTGGCTATCAACCCACACAACATTGGAACCTCTTTACAGGTCTGAGTTACCAGTCATTTTCAGGTGATCTGAAAATTGGTACACAAGTTGACTATACCTTTTTTGATTATCACGTACATTTTCCAAAAGACCATGCGTGGGGTTGGTTGGCAGGTGTAAGCTACCAAATTCCTGAATATGCATTTAATACAGCAATCACTTATCGCTCTAAAATCAAACACAGGACCAATGCAAGCGAAAGTATTTGGGGATTTCCTTTAGAGATTGCACCACAACAAGCAACTGAAATTCAGACCCCTGAATCGGTGAATTTAGATTTTCACACCGGTTTACCTGCACAAAATTTTCTGTACGGATCATTGCGATGGGTCAATTGGCAAGATTTTAAAATTCAACCCACTCAATTTGCTGCAATTCTGCAATCTGAAGGACTAGGTAATCAGTTCAACCTGATTGATTACCAAAAAAATCAATGGTCTACGCGTTTGGGTTTTGCCCATCAATGGTCACCCAAGTGGATCACTGCGGTGGAAGGATTATGGGATTCTGGTGCGGGTAATCCTGCCTCAAGCTTAAATCCCGTAGACGGCTATGTTGGTGTGGGTACGGGCGCGGTTTATCACTTCACCCCCAAAACGTTTATGATTGCGGGTCTGCATTATTTGCACTTTACTAAGCCAGACACGGTACAGCCGCAGTCATTCATCACGCAAATCTCAAGTTTTTCTTCACTCGAACAACGTGAGGCTTGGGTTTATCACTTGAAATTGGCACACCGCTTTTAAAACACGAAAAAACGAGCCGAAGCTCGTTTTTTGGTTTAGCTCAAGCTAATAGATATTACCAGTGGTAACTTACACCTAGTTTAGCAACTGGCATCCATTCGTATTTGTCATCATTGGCAATTTTTCGCTCTTCACCACGGATAGCATCACTTAATCGATCGCCATTACCGTTGACTTGGTCTGTACCACTCACTTGTTGCAGTGAAACAGTAGGATTACCAGTATAGTATGCACCTACTTCACCAAATACACCGAAGTTCTTGTTGATTTTTGGAGCAAAACCAAAACCTACATATGGTGCAAATTGGTTATCGTATTTTTGCTCACCTTTTATCTGAACATCTGATGTAGCATTAAAGTCAGTATTATTCACAGAGAAATTACGACCCTGAGAAATACGACGCTCTAAACCATATTCATTATCTACGTAGCCTACACCAGCAGCGACATAAACGCCTTGAGCCCATTTACTTGGACTTGCACCCCATGGACGAATTTCAGCGTTCAAATAGGTCAAGTTATTGTCCATGTCTAAGTCATACTTTGAGCCATTGACTGATAAATCATCTGACCATGAAATGTCACCACCGTTATACCCAAGCGCTAAACCAACATACGGGTTTGCAGTCCAAAGTAAGGCACCGCCATAACCTGTTGTACCTACTTCAGCACGCACACCTGTTGGAATGAGTTGGTTACGGTCAAATGCATAACCATCTTGAACCACAGCTGTATCTGCCATTGCAGAACCTGCAACTGCTGCCAACACCGACGCGGCTAAAATTGTATGTAAAGTTTTTATTGTGTTTCTCCTCAAAATAAAGCTTTTTGAATTTTCATTCGTTTTGTCATGTGAAAACTATAGAGCATGTTGCGCTCAGCTTTTATGCAAGATTCACCCCGTTTTTGTTATCTTTTGATACAAATTTATTTTTATTGTTTATTGCAAAGCAATTATTTTCAAAACTTCAACAATTTAGTGCTCAATTTGACTTGTTTATTTTGCCAAGGATAAATTCCAATCTGTTCCAATTTTTATCTATTCCTCACTCAATATAGTGTAAAATCTTTGGAAAATTTTTTTCTGGTAAGAACATCGATGTCTCAACTTTCCACAATCATTGAACAAGCATTTGAAGACCGCGCTAATTTCAGCGCTGCAGATTGTCCCACTGAAATTCGTCAGGCAGTTGAACAAGCGATTGCAGGATTAGATAACGGCACATTGCGCGTTGCTGAAAAAATTAATGGTGAGTGGATCGTTCATCAATGGTTAAAAAAGGCAGTGTTGTTATCTTTTAAACTCAATGATAACAAGCCAATTGAATCTTGCGATTTGCGTTTCTACGACAAAGTAGACACGAAATTTACAGGCTGGACTGACGAGCAATTTAAACAAGCGGGCGTACGTGTAGTTCCGCCTGCTGTTGCACGTAAAGGTTCATTCCAAGCCAAAAATGTGGTGTTAATGCCATCTTATGTCAATATTGGCGCTTATGTAGATGAAGGCACCATGGTCGATACATGGGCAACTGTAGGTTCATGTGCACAAATTGGTAAAAATGTGCATTTATCGGGTGGTGTAGGCATTGGTGGTGTACTTGAGCCACTTCAAGCAAACCCAACGATTATTGAAGACAACTGCTTCATTGGCGCACGTTCTGAAATTGTTGAAGGCGTGATTGTAGAAGAAGGTTCTGTTATTTCTATGGGCGTTTATATTGGTCAATCGACCAAAATTTATGACCGTGAAACTGGCGAAATCCATTATGGTCGTGTACCTGCAGGTTCGGTGGTCGTTTCTGGCAATCTGCCTTCTAAATGTGGCACTTATAGCTTGTATGCTGCTATCATTGTGAAGAAAGTAGATGCGAAAACCCGTGCAAAAACCAGCTTGAACGACTTATTACGCGAAGACTAAACTTTTTTAGTTTTTCCCATCTCTACGGCCAGCAATGACCGTAGGGATTTTTGTTTTTTACATACTGTGATGAATTTTATGAGTACCCTCCGATCTTCCGCTATTCCTGTTTCTGATCCGTCTGCGGGTTTACGCATTACGGAGATTTTCTATTCATTGCAGGGCGAAGCCAATACATCAGGCTTGCCAACCGTATTTATTCGTTTAACGGGTTGTCCATTGCGTTGCCATTACTGCGATACCACCTATTCTTTTGAAGGTGGCGAACGTCAATCTTTAGATGACATCATCCAAACCACACTAGATTTTAAAACACCGTATGTATGTGTGACGGGCGGTGAACCTCTGGCTCAACCGAATGCACTGCCACTGATGCAACGCTTGGCAGATTTAGGTTGTGAAGTGTCTTTGGAAACCAGTGGCGCTTTAGATATCTCTAAAGTGGATAACCGTGTATCTAAAGTGCTAGATTTAAAAACCCCTGCATCGGGTGAAATGTCACGCAACTTATTATCAAATTTAGATTTTTTAAACCCACATGATCAAATCAAATTTGTGATTTGTAATCATGATGATTATCTTTGGGCGAAGCAGCAAGTTGAGCAATATCAGTTGCATAAAAAAGTCGATACCGTGTGGTTCTCCCCAGCATTTGCTGTCGAAAAAGGTGCAGTCGCCTTGCCACAACTTGCACGTGATTTAGCACAGTGGATTTTAGCCGACCATCTCCCTGTTCGTTTCCAATTGCAACTACATAAATTGCTTTGGAATGATGAAACAGGTCGTTAATCTCCTCACGAATACACATTCGTACTGAGGTCAATCATCACAGTTTTGCTCAAGTTCTATCGCAATATTTTAAAATTTGGAGTTCAATTATGCGCCCTCGTGCCATTGTATTGTTATCTGGTGGATTAGACTCAACCACGTGTTTGGCATGGGCACAAGCGCGTTATGAATGTATTGCACTAAGTTTTATGTATGGTCAACGCTCGACAACAGAGCTAGATGCTGCACGTGCCTTGACTAAAAATGCAGGCATTGAGCATCGTGTGATTAATATTGATTTAGGCAACTTGGGCGGTTCTGCCCTGACCGATCACAGCATTGAAGTACCTGATCATGAGCAAGAAGGTATTCCTGTGACTTATGTGCCTGCACGTAATACCATCTTCCTATCTTATGCTTTGGCAGCAGCCGAAGTTTTTGATGCAGAAGCCATTGTGATTGGCATTAATGCGGTAGATTATTCGGGTTATCCTGACTGTCGTCCTGAATTTATTGATGCATTTGCCAATATGGCACGCTTGGCAACCAAAGTTGGCGTAGAAGGCAAACCGTTAAAATTTGAAACACCTTTGTTACATTTATCCAAAGCAAATATTATTCGCTTAGGTATTGAACATGGCGTAGACTACAGTCAAACGGTTTCTTGCTACCAAGCAGATGACCAAGGACGTGCTTGTGGTAAATGTGACAGCTGTCGCTTACGCAAACAAGGTTTTGCCGATGCAGGTGTTGCAGACCCAACACGTTATATACCGTCATAACAAGGTAAAGTATATGAAAAATTTAAAATCAAACATTATGGTTTCTGCGATTATGTCTGTTGCTGCATTATTCGCTACAACGACGCACGCAAATAATGACAAGTTGCAACAAGCATACAAAAGCACCAATGTAAAAGCAGCTTTAATTAATGTTTGTAAAGAAGAAACTGCAAAAGGCAAAAAACTAACTACAGCTGAAGTAAGCAAATATTGTACTTGTGCAGTAGAAGCAGATGGTAAATTAACCAACGCTCAAAAATGGGAAATTCAAAGCGCAATTAACCAGAAAAAGAGCCCTGCGACTTTAGCTTTTGTACAAAAGCAAAATAAAGATTTGCAAGCTTGTTTTGGTCCTCAGCTTACAGGTAAATTAAAAACCTTAACTGAAGAAGCAATGAAAGCGGGTGAGAAAAAATAATTTTTCTTAACAATTTCAACTAGCCACTTTATGTGGCTAGTTTTTTATGTGCATGATTTTGGAGAAAAATATGAGCACGACAATTCAATTACCAAATCAAGCTTTTCCTGCAACTACAGGCGAAGTCAATTTAACCGAACTTGGTGCAGATTGGTTAGTGGTGTATTTTTACCCGAAAGATTCTACCCCAGGCTGCACCACACAAGCTGTCGATTTTACTGCGCTAAAGCCACAATTTGATGCACTCAACACTACCATTATTGGTATTTCACGCGACTCGGTCAAAGCGCATCAAAACTTTACCGAAAAGCAATCTTTAGGCATTAACCTGATTAGCGATAAAGATGAAGTATTATGTCAATTGTTTGATGTGATTAAAGAAAAAAATATGTATGGCAAAAAAGTTATGGGCATTGAACGCTCTACTTTTATTTTCCATCAAGGTCAATTACTGAAAGAATATCGTAAAGTCAAAGCTGCAGGACATGCTGAGCAAGTGCTTGCGGATTTAACCGCTTTACAGGCTTAATTTTCAGCCTCTAAAAAAACACAATGTTCTGGATGATTGAAAGCTTTTTCAATCATCCTTTTTCATTTAAAAACTGGATTACTCCGTCAAATTACTGCTGTCCTGCTGCTGGTATTTATCTTGTAATTGACGATAAATTTCCGTGTTTTGAAATGCGGTTAAGAAATTAATTGTCCCTTGCGGGAAAAAATTGGGCTGAATTTCGCCACGATAATAAGCTTCTCGTGCAGGCGTGGCAGACATCGCATTTTGCAAGCTGTCTAACTCTACCATTTCCCATTCAGGGAAAAACTTTAAATAATAAGATGAGTCATCTTTAAAATGCCCTATTAAACCAACACGATCTTGAGGTTGAATCAGTTCACCTACTAAAGATTTGACCAGTTTTTGCCATTTTTCATCATTGTAGACATCGACAACATGCACAAATTTAATCCGTTCTTGCATCTCAGGTGAAAAGTTAGACAAAATCATCTGCTCACGTTCTTTGGCTAAAAACGGATTTTTTAAATTGCGCTCATTTTGTGCAGAACCTAATGCCAAAATCACATAATGACTACGTGCTAACGCAATTTGAATGGTTTGCAAATGTGCCAAATGAAATGGCTGAAAACGACCAATGAAAACCAAATAATCAAACGTATATTGCATAATAAATACGCCAATCCTAATTTTGATAACAACATGATGCTATCTGATACGCGGAAATGTCATCCACAACCTGCGTGGTATCAACTCATTATTGTTTTTGCAAGATAATAAATCAAAAACAATAATTGGGCAGGTTTCGTGGATGACAAATGGTTTTGCCTACTTTTGCCAAAACAAAAGTAGGTCGAACCGAAGGTTAATCCTAAAATAGAATTAATAGACGTTAAGATTCCGCCTTGCTTATTCATTTTTTAAATGAACAACCCCAAATTCTAAATAAATTTCACATTGAATTAGGAACGCAAATCTCATCATTCACTAACTTTTTATGAACTCATGAGTTGTGCCAGCGCTGCGAATTTGCGACATAATGAGCCATAAATTCTAACCAATCAAAGCAAGGATAGTACGATGACACTGAGCTGTATTCAACAACCTCACCCACATTTGAATGCGAATTTAGACAATGGCGTACTGACTTTAGCCATCAACCGACCAGAAGCAAAAAACGCGCTGTATGGTGAATTATATTTGTGGATTGCACAAGCCTTAGATGAGGCCGATCAAGCCAATGAAGTACGTTGCGTAATTTTACGCGGCGCAGATGCAGACTTTAGCGCAGGCAATGACATGCAGGACTTTATGAAGTCTGCCGCACTTAAAGGACAACTACCTGCTGCCGAAGGTCCTCCGTTCATCTTATTAAAATCTGCTGCCAAGTTTTCTAAACCGCTAATTGTAGCTGTACGTGGGGTGGCGATTGGCATTGGTGTCACCATTTTATTGCATGCAGATTTGGTGTATAGCGACAATACTGCCCTATTCCAGATTCCATTTGTGAGCTTGGGCTTATCGCCAGAAGGCGCATCAAGCAAACTTTTGGTAGAGCAAGCTGGCTATCACAAAGCTGCTGAACTGTTGTTGACTGCGCAGAAATTCAATAGCGAAACGGCATTATCGGCAAATCTAGTTAATAGTATTGAAACCGATGTCTATGCAACAGCACAACAAAAAGCAGCGCAATTGGCGGCTTTGCCATTGGCTTCACTCAAACAATCTAAAGCCCTCATGAAACATAATGTCGATGAAATTGTGGCGTGGATTGACCATGAAGCAGAAATTTTTATGCAACGTGTCGGCTCAGCAGAAATGATGGAAGCAGTGCAAGCCTTTATGCAAAAACGTAAACCTGATTTCAGCCAATTTAATTAAGTACTGTTGAACTGAAATGCACTTATTTCAAGTGTACTAGCCGTTTTTAAAACCACATTCATATTGGCTGAATGTGGTTTTTTCTTTATTCGCCCCCATATTCTAAGATGTGCTGTCAATCATTAAAAATTGAGGAAAATTGTAATTTCTAATTCAAATCTAGCCGATGTTCAAGTTGAAAAAAAAGAACGTTATTTTGAACCCGCACCAAAAGATATTGATGTAGAAAACTTTAAAAAAGTCATTCAAAGCCGTCGTTCGGTGCGAAAATTTACCGACAAAGCCATTCCTGCTGAAGTGTTGGATGATTGTTTAGATATGGCTTTATTGGCGCCAAACTCATCTAATTTACAACCCTGGACTTTTGTGGTGGTGCAAAACCCTGCCAAAAAAAAACAACTGGTTAAAGCCTGCTTAGGACAGCTTGCTGCCCGTACTGCAGCAGAGCTAATTGTATGTATTGCGCGGACAGACCGCGTTGATGAAATGGCAAAAAAGAATATCAGCGAGTTTCCTTTTCCTGAAGCACCCGCTGCAGTAAAAAAATATTACAAGTTTATTCCTTATAACTACAAGACTGGTTACTTAAATACATTAGGTAACTTTAAGAAAGTCGCTTTCAAAATTGCACGTAGTTTAGATAAACAATTACCTGTAACGGCATTTAATCCTGCCGATGCCAAACTTTGGGCCAGTAAAACCACAGCACTCGCCTGTGAAAATATGGTTTTGGCCCTTCGCGCACACGGTTTTGATAGCTGTATGATGGAAGGTTTTGATGAGCCGATGGTACGCAAACTCTTAAAACTGAATGATCAACAATTTCCAGTCATGGTGATCGCTGCAGGTGAACGTGCCGAAGATGGTGTCTTTTTCCCACAATACCGTTTTGACCGTGACTTGTTTATTCAGAAAGTCTAGGGGCTGTTAACATTTCATAAATGGCTTGCGCTGTAGGCTAAAACTGAGCAGATTAGGCATGAAACGCAAGGAATAGCGGGACTATTGCCAAGTTTCATAACGTAATCTGAGAAAGTTTTAGCCACATGAGCAAGAACAAAGCGCTGCTTTGTTTGCTGCGCAAGGAGACGAGCATATTTTTTGCTGCTATTGCGTTATGAGTCAGTCATTTAGAATAACTAAATTTCCTGCCCCATGCCTTATAGCAGCTAAAAAACCTTGCGAGATATATCTCTCACGTCGCAAACATAGATGAAGTGTCAACAGACCCTAATATTTCAACTGTATTTTTAAAACCTAGCCACATTTTGACTCGTGATAAGGCGACAAGGATGTCGCCCGTTAGACTGTGGTACAGGACGTACCATCAGTCTAACAGAGGGCTTTTGTTACTTTTCGCCCGTGAAAAGTAAACTCTATCTACGCAACTTATATTTGCCCCAATCCATATATGAGTGATCGTGCAATTCTATTTTTCTTTAAAAATTGGTATTTAAGTCTTTAAAAATTAATATCTAAAAGTTGCATAAACTCAAAGGCAGGCTCTTCGTAAGGATGGCTTTCCTTGAGTGCTTTTGCGACTGCCTGAGCATTTTGCTCAGGCACAATGGTTTCCACTCGCCACTCAGCAACGTGTTCCAAAGCATCTAACTCACCAATAAAAGGATTTGCTCCTTTTACAGGTTTAAATTGCCCTGCGCCTAAAACCTGCCATGCACATTGTTCATAATTGCCAATCCCCCCTGCACCTGCTGCAAAAACAGCCTGTTTGGTTTCTTCAAGATGAGATTGAGGCACATAGTAAATCAGTTTAAGCATATTTAAACTTCGCTATCCATTTCACGATTGACTAGAAATTATCATAAAAATTTGAGCATTGTTGCTATTTTGGCAACCTATACGCATCATCCAATCCTCGATTTATATAGCCCCCAAAAAAAATTTAAAGTACGCTTCGCCACAAACGTATCTCCCATTTTGTATGATTTTAGATTTAAAAAGACAAGCCATGTCGCCCGCCCCTAGAGCTTTTGTCATTTTTTTGGCATGATGCAAAACAAGCACATAGTGAATAATGATAAATGACTCAAATGCGTTGGTTAGAACTGCTTTCCACAGTTCGAATTGGTAGTAAAAAACAAAGTACAGAACAGGCGCGCAGCCCTTTTCACAAAGATTATGACCGTATTATTTTTTCGCAAAGTTTCAGACAGCTTAACCGTAAAACCCAAGTCCATCCACTCACTCAACACGATGGTATTCATACTCGCCTGACCCATTCTTTAGAAGTGTCTTGTATTGGACGTTCATTAGGGATGTTGGCTGCAGAAAAAATCAAAGACCACTTGCCAATGTGGATTTCTCCTGCCGATGTCGGTGCGATTATTCAAGCCGCATGCTTGGCACATGATATTGGTAATCCACCTTTCGGACATGCAGGTGAATATGCCATTCGTGAATGGTTTGACGATGCTTCACACGGCAATTTTCTCGCCAAACTGAGTGATGAAGAAGAAGCTGACGTGCGTCAGTTTGAAGGCAATGCGCAAGGTTTACGGCTACTCACCAAAATTGACTATCATCCAAATGATGGCGGCATGCGTTTAACCTATGCCACTTTAGGCGCTTATTTAAAATATCCGTGGCTCTCCAAAACCATTGCTGAACAAGGCAACCGACCTGCCAATCAACGTGATAAATTTGGTTGTTACCAAGCTGAAAAAGAAATTCTCAAACAAATTGCAGAACAGCTTGGACTGATTCAATTGGGCGATTATCACTATTGCCGTCATCCACTGACATATTTATTGGAAGCGGCGGATGATATTTGCTATGCCTTAATTGATTTGGAAGATGGCATTATTTTAAACATGCTCAGCTATGAAGAAGTGGAACCGATCTTTTTAAACTTAATTGGTGACTACGGTATTCCTGCAGAACTGGCGATGGCACGGACCACATGGCAACAAAAAATTGCCGCTTTGCGTGGTCGGGTCATGAAGCGTTTGGTCGATGAAGTCACCACGGCGTTTGCCAAACACCATTTTGAAATTCTGATGGGTCAGCTCAAAGGCAGCCTTTTACAGTATTGCTCGGCAGATATTGAAATTGGTATTAATCGCGCCAAAGACTTAGCGCGTGAGAAAATTTTCGAGCATCCACATAAGGCAGGGCTGGAAATTATTGCGCATCAAAGTTTACAAAATATTTTGGATGCGTTTATTCCGCTCACCACACCCCATAAAACCCTAAGTTTTAAAGAGCAGCGTTTAATGTCCATCTTGCAACGCTCAGGGGCAGATTTTGCGCATAATCATTATGACAATATCATGCAAGTGTTGGACATTATCTCTAAGTTTTCAGATCACCAAGCCTATAACTTATCGCAAGAATTACAAGGCAACAAGGTTGGCCTGCTATAACGACTCACCTGTATATCAATAACTTATATAAAATTGACGTAGAATTTAAGCACGGATTTTGCCTTTTGTGAAAATGCGCTCTACTATGCGAACAGCAAATTATTTTAAATTAATCAGTGAATCACAAATATGATCGGATGTCTTGTTGGCGAAGTATTGGCTTTAGAAGCACCAACCGTGTTGCTGAATGTGAATGGTGTCGGCTATGAAATTGACACGCCGCTCACTACATTTTGCCAATTACAAAAAGGGCAGAAAATTACCCTATGGACGCATTTAGCCGTGCGTGAAGATGCTCAATTGTTATATGGTTTTTTAGAAGCCCAAGAAAAAATCATTTTCCGAACCTTACTGAAAGTTAATGGTGTCGGCCCAAAAATGGCGCTAGGTATTTTATCAACCTTAAGCGTCGAGCTACTGATTCACACCGTAGAACATGAAGATATTAATACCTTGATTAAAGTGCCAGGTGTGGGCAAAAAAACTGCTGAACGCTTAATGATTGAATTACGTGATCGCTTTAAAGCCATGTCTAACGAAGTGAGCAGCAGCAATTCCACAATGACTCAAATCCAGTTTACAGGCAATTCTGCTGTTGCCGAAGCCGAAGCCGCTTTACAATCTTTAGGTTATAAACCTGCCGAAGCACAAAAACTGATTAACGCAGTCAAGGGCGATTTTACTGAAGCCAGTGATATTATCCGTGCAGCATTAAAGTCGATGAATAAATAAAAGATGCCAACAAACCTAGCGTAAGTTCATCTTTCCAATATTGGATACATGACTGGCGACATGGATGTCGCCCGTTGAGTTGGGGTATAGGGATATACCCTCAACTCAACATAAGATTTTTGTTACTTTTGATCTTTCAAAAGTAAAATCATGCCTTCGCAAAGGCATTTAAACGCAACTCATACTTTGAGGCTGTGCATGCAGCATCAAAATGCCCAGCTCAAGAGATTAGTTAACACGATATGCAAGACCGTCTAATCAGTGGTTCTGAAAAACCCGAAGATCAAATTGATCGCGCCATTCGCCCCACTTCACTCGATGACTATATTGGGCAACCTGTAGTGCGTGAACAAATGGAAATTTTCATTGGTGCAGCCCGTGGACGCGCAGAAGCATTGGACCACACCCTGATTTTTGGACCACCAGGTTTAGGCAAAACCACACTCGCCAATATTATTGCCCGTGAAATGGGCGGCAACCTTAAATCTACTTCAGGGCCTGTCTTAGAACGCGCAGGCGATTTAGCCGCCATGCTGACCAATCTTGAAGAAGGTGATGTGTTATTTATTGATGAAATCCATCGTCTTTCACCTGTGATTGAAGAGATTTTGTATCCAGCGATGGAAGATTATCAACTGGATATCATGATTGGTGAAGGACCTGCAGCACGCTCCATTAAACTGGATTTACCCCCATTTACCCTTGTCGCCGCCACCACTCGCGCAGGTTTGCTCACCTCACCGTTACGTGACCGTTTTGGGATTGTGCAGCGTTTAGAATTTTACTCGGTTGAAGATTTGACCCATATTGTCAAACGCTCGGCGAGTCTGATGGATGTGCCAATGACCGATGCAGGAGCCAATGAAGTCGCTCGTCGTTCACGCGGTACACCACGTATTGCCAACCGTTTGTTACGTCGCGTACGTGACTATGCACAGGTCAGAGGCACAGGTGAAGTCACACAAGAGATGGCACAACGTGCATTAGATATGCTGAATGTCGATAAAGATGGTTTAGATACTTTGGACCGTCGATATTTGTCTATGTTATTACAGCGTTTTGATGGTGGCCCTGCAGGTGTGGAAGCACTGGCTGCTGCTATGGCGGAAGATTCTGGCACACTGGAAGATGTAATTGAACCATACTTAATTCAGCAAGGTTATGTGATGCGAACTGCGCGCGGGCGTATCGCGACCAATATGGCGTATTTACAATTTGGGATGACACCACCTGAGCCGAAATAAAAGTAGGTCAAAGGAAAAAATAGATCAAAGGGAGGTATCTCCCTTTAAACTCTTAAATAATTAGGTTAATTGAGTCTGAAGATAGACCTTAATTTTCGATGACACGCACATCTTCAACGAGCATTAATTCACACGCGCCCGCCCCTGTGTCATGACGGCTTAAAGAACTGCGCCACAGCCAACCATCTGCGGCAGTAACTTCAACCAATTTACCTTTCAAATAAATCAAATCATCTTCATCAATCTGTTTTAACTGTGTCGCAATCGCGGGCGTTGCAGGAATTAAATGCGTATTGGCACTCAAACTTGCAATCTCTTCCACAGGAATTGGTGGTTCTTGTTCATAACGCCAATGATACCAACGGTTGCTTTGACGAATAGACAACTGTTTATACACTTCAGGTTTGGCCATTTCGCCCCATCCCAAGGCAAAATCGACAGGGCTAAGTTCGGCTTCACGTCCAAATTTATAATTTTCACGTGACAATACCCGAAACTCACCTTCATAGCTTTCCAAAACTTGAATGGTATAGTCTTTAAACTGATGCACTTGCTGCGAGGACTGATAGGTTGTGCTATCCGCAATTCCTCCATCTGACTGGAGCAGCATCATCCACAACAAATACAACATGGCAATCACTACAAAAAATTTAACTAAACGACTCATGTCCTGCTCATTGGGAGGAATCATCTGCATATGTAAGGCAAGCAGCTAATTTTAACTTAAAAGCATGTTTGAAATCTTGTGCCATTGGACCGAGCGTTGAGAATGATAAACTGCCACGCTATACACAGCTTGACTTATGGCCCCGATTCACGTCAATTTCATAGACATGGCTTAAGCTATAAGTATTGCTTATCAAACAACTTTGCAACATTGAAGCGGAACATCATCATGGCGAATAAATTTGAATTTAAAATTCGTATCTATATGGAAGATACTGATGCAGGCGGCATTGTTTACCACGCCAACCATATTCGCTTTATGGAACGTACCCGTACCGAATGGCTTCGTGCGTCGGGTGTTGATCATTATTGGCATCAACAAGATTATAACTTTGTTGTGCATAAAATTAATGTGAAATATTCACGTCCAATCTTAATGGATGACCTAATTACTGTTACAGCAAGTGTAGTTTCGTGTAAAGCGTCATCATTTGTATTGCAACAAAATATTTATCGTGGTGAAATCATGCTTGCATCTGGCGAGGTTGAATTGGCCTGTCTGGGTTCAGATATGAAACCACGTCGTCTGCCAGATGAAATTCGTAGCCTTATTCTGAAAGAATTAGGACAAGATTAAAAAAATGAATTGGCACATGTAGTAACTATGGCAACACAACTCGAATCATCTCTTCAAGTATCAGATCTTATATTACAAGCAAGTCCTGTTGTTCAGCTGGTAATGCTCTCGCTGCTTTTAGCATCATTATACAGTTGGTATCTGATTGCCAAGTTACACATGAGCTATAAAAAAGCACAGGCAGAGGATCAGCATTTCCAGAAAATCTTCTGGTCTGGTGCAGAACTGAATACGCTTTACAACAACGCACAGCTCAATTCAAAACGTGTCGGTTTAGAAGATATTTTTTATCAAGGCTTAGGTGAGTTTTTAAAACTGAAAAAGCGCCAAGCGCATGCTTCACAAACCATTGAAGGCACAGAGCGTATCTTACGTGTCGGTTTAAGTCGCGACCAAGCCCAACTTGAACAAGGCTTAGGTGCATTGGCCAGCATTGGTTCGGTTGCGCCATACGTGGGTTTATTTGGTACCGTCTGGGGTATTATGAATGCCTTTATTGGACTGGCAGATGTCGATCAAGTCACACTGGCAACAGTCGCACCAGGGATTGCCGAAGCCCTCATTGCCACAGCCATTGGTTTATTTGCCGCCATTCCTGCGGTACTTGCCTTTAACCATTACACCGCCAAAGGCGAAGCGATTTATTCTGATCGTGCTTTATTTGCCGAAGAAATGGTGGCTTTATTACAACGTCAATCTTTAGGCAATACTAAGGATCACGACTAATGGCCATTCAACGCTCAGGACGCTTCGAGCGCATTAAGAAACCACTCAAAAGTGACATGAATGTAGTGCCCTATATTGATGTCATGTTGGTGTTATTGGTGATTTTTATGGTTACTGCACCGATGATTACCAGTGGGATTCAAGTCGATTTACCTCAAGCCAATGGTAATCCAATTGAATCAAAAAGTGCCTTTGCTCGGGTGACTTTAAATAAAGATGGGCAATATTTTTTAGAATACAAAGAACACAAAGCCGAACCTTTGGAATTAGCCCAACTGAAACAAATTTTGACCGATGCTCAAATTCAAGCCAAAGCTGAAAACAAAGAGTTTCAGGTTGTTATTCGCGGTCATAATACACGCCCTTATGGTGATGTGATTGCGTTAATGTCTGACTTACAAGATGCGGGTTTAACCCAAGTTGGATTGCTGACCGAGCCTTTAAAGTAATTTATGAAAGATTTTAAAAAGCCACCTTTTCAACAAAAAGCCATCGCGATTGGGTTCACCGTAGGTGTCCACCTTATCGCAGTGGTTGGCTTGCTTTATTTGGGCATGAGTAAAGCACCTGAGCCGCCTAAACCCATTAAAACGGTATTAATAAAACCAGAAGATTTAAAACCCTTATTAGAAACTAAATCTGCTGAAACCACACATGAAAATGTAGCAGAGCAAATTACTCAAACAGCCGAGCCTGCTCTTGAACCTGCCCCTGTCATTCCAACACCTGCAGCGGCTCCTACGCCACCCGCTCCTCAAGTTGATACACAAAAAGCAGCACAAGCGGCAGAGGCTCAAGCACGTGCAGAACGACAAGCTGCTGAAGCCAAACAAATTGCCGAGCGACAAAAATTAGAAGCTGAACGCTTAAAAGCACAACAAGCACGCGCTGAAGAACGTGCTCAACGAGAAGCCGATGCTAAAGCAAAAGCCCAAGCCGATGCCAAAGCACGTGCTGAAGCAGATGCTGTACGTCGTAAAGAAGCTGAAGCCCTGAAAAAAGCAGAAGCGGCAGAAAGACGTCAACTCGAAGCCAATGCAGCAGCAAAACGCAAAGCTGACGCAGATGCAAAAGCCAAGGCAGATGCCGAGGCAAAACGTAAAGCTGCTGCAGATGCAAAAGCCAAAGCTGATGCCGAAGCAAAACGCAAAGCTGACGCAGATGCAAAAGCCAAAGCTGATGCCGATGCAAAACGTAAGGCTGACGCAGATGCAAAAGCCAAAGCTGATGCCGATGCAAAACGTAAAGCTGCTGCAGATGCAAAAGCCAAAGCTGATGCCGATGCAAAACGTAAAGCTGACGCAGATGCAAAAGCCAAAGCTGATGCCGAAGCGAAGGCGCGTGCCGACGCTGAAGCCAAAGCTTCAGCTGCCAAACAAGCTGCAGAAGAAGCCGCTCAGAAAAAGGCAGAAGTACGACGTATTGCATCCACTGCTAAACGCGATTTCGAAAATAAAATCAGACGAGCGTGGGATACCCCAGCTGGTTCTTCGGGTCAACGTGCAACTGCCCGCGTGACTTTAAGTGACAGTGGCGCAGTTCAGTCTGTCGTGGTTAATTCTAGCGACCCTGACATGAAAGCCAGTGTAGAAGCTGCTGTTCGTGCTGCCGCACCTTATCCGATGCCATCAGACCCAGATGCACGACGCGAAGCACGTAGCTTCACCTCTACCTTTACAGCGCAATAAGTTACCAGTTAGCCGAATAACATCTATTTGGCTAACTCCTTCTCAAAATATTTACGAGTATAAATAAATTTAAATTTTCACAGTGTTATAACAGTTTTATTATAAATTCATGCTTTCATTCCTACCAAAGCATGCCATTATGTACCACAATTACATCCAAAAAAGTTATGTTGATTTGAGAAAATAGCGAATGATGGAAACAACGCGTAAACACCTACTTTGTCTTGCTATTTTAACTGCGCTTAGCCCAGTTTTAAGCACACAATCTTTTGCACAACTGCATTTAGAAATTGCCAAAGCACCAGAAGAAGCACCTAAAATTGCGATTGTGCCGTTTGGCAATGATCAAAGTATTTATCCTATTGTAGAAAACGATTTAAACCGTTCAGGCAAATTCACCAGTTCATCTAAAAACCTTGCTGCAACTGCAAGCATGAACAATCCAAATGCAGCTGCATGGCAAGCCGCAGGTGTACCTTATGTGGTGACGGGAAATGTCAAAGCCACTGCAGAAGGCGGTTATGAAGTTCATTACCAACTTTATGATGTGCAAAAACAGCAATACTTATTGAATGAATTATTAAGCGTGCCTGCGTCACGCGTACGTTCTGCTGCACACATGATCAGTGATGCCATTTATGAAGCACTCACGGGCATTAAAGGTGACTTTAGCGGACGCATTGCTTATGTACTGCGCAACCCTGCAACACCTGAACAACGCTATACCCTGCAAATTGCCGATACTGATGGTGAACAGCCTAAAACCATTTTGACTTCGCGTGATCCTATTTTATCGCCTGCGTGGACACCAGATGCCAAAAAAATTGCCTATGTGTCGTTTGAAACCAAACGCCCTGCTATTTATGTGCAAGATTTGGCGACAGGTCAGCGTGAAAAATTAGCCAGTTTCCGTGGTTTAAATGGTGCTCCAAGCTTCTCACCAGATGGTCAAAGTATGTTGTTTACCGCATCCATGCATGGCAATCCAGAAATTTATCAAATGAATTTAAGCACCCGTGAACTGCGACGCATGACCAATGACAGTGCGATTGATACCGAAGCACGTTATGCACCAGATGGTAAATCATTTATTTACACTTCAGATCGTGGTGGTTCCGCACAAATTTATCGTTATGACTTTGCCACAGGCAGCAGCAAACGCCTAACCTTCCGCGGTGCATTTAACGCACGTGGTACGCTAAGTGCCGATGGTCGTAAACTGGCATTGGTGCATCGCCCAAGTGGCAGTAATTACAAAGTCGCAATTCAAGACATCAACACCAATATCACCAATATTTTAACCCCAACCAGTTTGGATGAGTCGCCAAGCTTCTCACCAAATGGGCAAATGGTGGTGTATGCAACGCGCGAAGGCGCACGTGGCTTATTGTCAATTATGTCTTTAGACGGTCGCTTCCGCATGAACTTACCTAGTGAACAAGGTGAAGTGCGTGAACCTGCGTGGGCACCAAAATAATGAGTACCCGCAAGGTAAACACTTTTCAGTTCTGTTTTAAAACCAAAAATCAAGCTTCATGGAGATGAGGATGAACGCAGTTAAATTATTGGTACTCCCTGTTTTGGCATCGGCTTTAGTGATGACAGGTTGTGCAAACCGCAAACCAACGACTGACTCACAAGCAGGTCAAACACCAAGTGGTGCAACTACAGTCAACACCCAAGGTTTGAGTGAAGATGCAGCTTTAAATGCACAAAACCTTGCAGGTGCATCTGCCAAAGGTGTAACCGAAGCCAACAAAGCTTTCTTGGCAAAGCGCGTGGTGCATTTTGACTACGACAGCAGCGAATTATCTAATGATGATTACCAGACCCTACAAGCACATGCACAGTTTCTAATGGCGAATGCCAACTCTAAAGTAGCGCTTACAGGTCATACCGATGAACGCGGTACACGCGAATACAACATGGCTTTAGGCGAGCGTCGTGCCAAAGCGGTTGAGAGCTTCTTAATCACTAGCGGCGTTAACGCAGGTCAGCTTGAAGCAGTGAGCTATGGTAAAGAAATGCCAGTCAACCCTGGACATGATGAAAATGCATGGAAAGAAAACCGTCGCGTAGAAATTAACTACGAAGCTGTTCCACCATTATTGAAATAATAATTTGCTGTTTGGGAAAAACTCGTTTAGAACGTGTTTCCCCAATACAAAAAAAGCGCTCTTTATTACAAGGGCGCTTTTTTATGACATAAAAAACTGGGCGAACGAATATTTTAAAAACTAACAGATAAGTGCAGAAATACAGCTTTGCTTCAGTTATTCCGACTCGGCATCAGCTTTTGCAGTTTGCATAGATTCAATCAAATCATGCTTGTTAAACTTTTTATATTCAGGTTTAGACTCGTAATCTTTCCAAGCGGCTTTCATCTTGTCCTCAGAAATATCGTCTAAACTAATCCCTTCGCTTGGCGTTGGAGTCGCATCAAACTTTAACGTTGTCATATCTGTGCTCCTATCTCAAATTAAATCCTTCACATCAACATAGCACTTTCTGCAGGACTTGCAAGGGTAAAATCACAGCAAATAGTCGAGTTTAATTTTTCTTTTAACGCGTTCTCATCTAAACTATTGCAGCATATTGTTATCCTCATTTTTGCAGTCATTCGGAGTTTTCCAGTCATGTCATACCGCACCCTTTCCCAATTTCTACAACAACAAACTGGAAATTTAACACCCGAACTTGCTCAAGTGATTGAAACCATAGCCAATACTTGCAAAACAATTGACCAAACATTACAAAAAGGTGCATTGGCGGGCGTATTAGGCAGTGCACAAAATGAAAACGTACAAGGCGAAGAACAAAAGAAATTAGATGTAATTTCAAATGATTATTTAATTGATGCGTTACAAAAACACCCAAATGTGGGTGGTTTGGCATCGGAAGAATTGGACGAATTCACCCCTGCCCAGGAAAATGGTCAATATTTAGTGTTATTTGACCCACTAGATGGTTCAAGCAACATCGACATCAATATGTGTGTGGGTACCATTTTCTCAATTTTACCTGCAAAAAATGCAGTGACTCAGGCTGCAGACTTTATGCAAGCAGGTACACAACAGGTTGCTGCAGGTTATGTCCTGTATGGCCCATCTACCATGATGGCGCTCACTGTTGGTGCAGGTGTGGTGTTCTTTACCTTTGATCCAGAAAGCCAAGAGTTTTTAGTGACTGCAGACAATATTCAAGTTGCTGTCGATACAAAAGAATACGCGATCAATGCTTCAAATCAACGTCACTGGGAAGCACCTGTAAAACGCTATATTGATGAGCTTTTGGCTGGTAAAACTGGTCCACGTGAAAAAGACTTTAACATGCGCTGGGTTGCATGTATGGTGGGCGATATTCACCGTATCCTTTGCCGTAGCGGAATTTTCATGTATCCGTACGATTTAAAAGACCCTAAAAAAGCAGGTCGTTTACGTTTAATGTATGAAGCCAACCCAATGAGTATGCTCATGGAGCAAGCAGGCGGTGCGGCAACCACTGGTCGTGAGCGTATTTTAGATATCCAACCTACAGACCTGCATCAACGTGTGCCTGTCATCATTGGCTCAAAAAATGAAATCGATTTGGTCAGCAGCTACCATCAATAATTTTTAACAACAGCAGTCGGCCATTCGCCGACTGCTGTGGATTTTATCGCATGCCTACGATTTTTTTAGAATCAAAAGATAACCCGAAAATTAAACACTTACGTGGTTTAATTGAACAAAATACCTATCGCAAAAAACAGGGACAAACGGTACTTGAAGGCACACATTTGTGTCTGGCATGGTTACATGAAAATAAAAAAATCAATTCGATTTTTACCACTGAACATGCACTGAGTCATCCTGACTATGAACGTATTTTGGCTAAATACACAGGCGTGGTCTTTGTCATTGGTGAATCGTTATATAAAGATTTAAGCACTTTAGGCACTTCCCTTGCTTGTTTAGCCATTGTCGATGTGCCAAGTTCAAGCCAAGCTTTAGACTTTAAAGCAGACACGCTGATTTTAGAAAATGTGCAAGATCCGGGTAATGTCGGCACATTATTGCGCTCTGCAGCAGCAGCAGGTATTGAACAAATTATTTGTACCAAAGGTTCTGCCTCGCTTTGGTCACCACGCGTGTTACGTGCAGGAATGGGCGCACACTTTAGCTTGCATACCTTTGAAAATATTGAACTTGAAGATGTCTTGGCACAATTCCAAATTCCTGTATATGTGACCAGTTCACATCATGCAGAAAGCCTCTATTCCAAAAATCTACGCAAGGCTTGCGTCTGGATTCTAGGCAATGAAGGACAAGGTGTGTCCGACTATGCCCTACAACATGCAGAAGCGGTAAGCATTCCGCAACCGGGTGGACAGGAATCTTTGAATGTGGCAATTGCAGGCTCAATCTGTTTCTTTGAAATGGTACGCCAGCGTCTGTAAATAGTTAATTTATTTTAAAAAGACTAGCCCTGCAAAAAAAATAGATTAGACTGAAAATAATAATTTGCAATGTCAACCAAACCATTGTTTTTAGCGTTATAGAATTATGATGTTAAAAATAATGGTGGGTATCCAATGACAGGATTTTCCATCTCTATGGATTTAAACCCAAAGTCGTCACACTCGGAAAATTTGAGTGCTCTTAAGAGTACGGCAGAGCAACGTCTGAAGAATTTCATGCAAGACGTAACGGGGCGTGCCTTAGTGATGATGGAAAGTGCGACGCAAGGCCAGCACGGCATAGCGATGGATTTGGTGCAAGAGGCCTTTATTTCCTTGCATAAATCTTATGCCGACAAAGCCACAGATGAGTGGTATCCCCTGTTTTACACCATTTTAAATAACAAATTACAAGATTGGCGTCGTAAAGAGGCTCGTCGCGCGCAACCGTTTTCATTGTTTAAAAAAGTCAGCTTAGATGATGACGATGTTGAACAACTAGATATTGTCGATGAGCAAGCACTCAATCCTGCAGAGTTTTTAGATCAAGCTGTGACTGTAGAAGAAATTCAGGCAGCAATTGCGGGGCTTCCTGTGCGGCAACAACAAGCTTTTATGTTACGTGCTTGGGAAGGTTTTGATACGCAAACCACCGCACAAATTATGAACTGCACTGAAGGCAGTGTAAAAACGCATTATCACCGTGCTATTCAAGCTTTACGCAACAGTTTGGCACATATGAATCCGTATCTGGGAGGATCATCAGAATGAAACAAGATGATTTCTTAAAACAAGTGACATCTAAACTTGATGGATTGGCTCGCCACCATCAAGACAAAGCCGCGATCATGAATCATGTCTTGGACAATATTCAAGACAAGAAAACATCGCGCTATGGGCTTTGGAAAATGTCAGGTTTTGCATTGGCTGCGGCAATTGCAGGTTTTGTGGTCTTGCCAAATTCAATGGAAATGACCACACAGCCGCAGAATCAAGCTGTATCTGTTCCTAAACTTTCTCCACAAATGGTGGAAGATTTAGAAATGTTAATGGTGTTGGGTGAGGACAAAGTTCCACATGGCAGCTAAACGAATTGTGATTGCGTGTTGTGCGCTCAGTTTTTTACAAACCAGTTTTGCAGGGTTTGAGCGTTTTTGGATTTTTTCCAAAGATGCAGATACGCAAATTTCAGAAACCTGGGAAACTCTTTCTGAAGAAGAACAATTGGCCTTAATTAAGCGCTATCAAAACTTAAAAGAAATTCCTGCTGAGAAAAGCTTGGCTTTGCAGCAGCGAATGGATTGGTTTACTCAACTGCCTGATAGTGAAAAGCAAAAAATGCGTGAAACTTGGCAAAAAATGAGTACACAGGAACGTCGTGAATTAGGACAACGCTTGCAACGAGCAACACCTGAGCAACGACCTCTAATTCGTCAGGAATACATTCTTAAATATCAGCAGCCTGCAATGAGCCACTAATTTTATCTGTTCATGGATAATAGAAAGTACTTGAAGTCACCAATAACAAAGGCCTCATCATGTAAAACAGATGAGGCTTTTGCAATAAAGACTCGGTAAAAGATTACGATTTTCTTGGACGTTGACGATAGAACGCCAATCCGATTAAACCAAACACACCCCAGAAACCTAAGCTTCCTCCGCCACCACCACTAGCTTCATAATTGGTATTTTTCGCTGTATTTTCTAAAGTAATGGTCGCTTCAGGCGATAATTCCAGTTCATGATCGAAAATTTTGTACTTCAGCTCATAATCAAATGGGCTAAAGCTATTACGTACTTGTACCTGAATATTGCCTCCATAGCAAATTTCACGTGCATAATCACCTGGACAAGGTGCTTTACGATCTGCCGTAGGTTCCATACCTGAAGGTACTTGGGTAAAAAGAATTGCCAGTTCTTGTCCTGTACTATCTTTATAGAATGCAGGCTTATTGGTCATACGCGCCAACTTAAGGCTTAAACTGTTGAAATATATTATAATTATCGCTTGAAAAATAAAAAAGGTGGTTGTATTTATTAATGCGCTAACACAAAACACAACCACCGTGGCGTATCATGATTCATTTTCAACAGTTATTACAAGTACTTCCTTCAAATATTGAACAAATGGCGATAAATTGTAATGCTTTTCAACGGGCTAGAAAAATTAAATCGCCTTTAGAACTGTTTAAATTACTTATGCTGTATTGTGGCCTCGATTTGTCTTTAAGAGCATGCGCTGGAAAATTCACTGAAACTTATTCCGCAATCAGCGACGAAGCCGTAAAAAAGAGATTAATATCTTGTGCTGACTGGATTAAATCACTTTTAAAAGAAACTCTTACCACAGATCATAACCATACAGAAGGCGATTTAAAATTTATAGCTGTAGATGGCTCTACCGTTCAGGAACCAGGTGCGACACAAACGAGCTATAGACTACATCTCGGCATAGATTTGATGGATTTAACGCTCACTGATGCTGTTGTTACAACAGACAAAGTTGGCGAAAAACTTCAGCATTATCAGCTTCGTGAGGGTTATGTCTTTGTGGCTGACCGTGGCTATAGTCGAGTTCAAACCATTATGCCGACAGTCGATCAAGGCGCTGATGTCATTGTCAGATATACACCGAACTCCATGCCTCTCTATACATTTAATTCGAATAATCAAAAGCTTAAGATTGATTGGCATCAGCAACTTATATCACGGTCTGAGAAAAATCAGGTGATTGAGTGTTATATGATTTTAGGCGATAAGAGGATCAAGGGTTATGTCCATGCGATAGCTAAAAACACAAAAGTTGCAGAGAATGAACGTCGAGAAATGATGACCTTTGCTAAGAAAAATGGGCGAAAAGTCAGAGCTCAAACACTTTACTTAACGAACTGGATGCTGGTATTTACAACGATTCCGCCGCAGGTTCTTAGTACGCTTCAAGTTCAAAATATTTATAAAGCCAGGTGGCAAATCGAACTATATATAAAACGATTAAAAAGCTTGCTTAACATAGATTTACTAAGGGCTAAAAAAGACGGTAAATTAGCTGAGGTTTATTTACTCGGAAAGCTACTTTACGCAGTTTTAGTAGAGAAAATCTATAAACAACATTATTTTAATCATGGTGTTAGTTTACTCGATAAAAACCGAAACTTAAGTCCTTGGCGGCTAATTCAAGACTTGAATGATCAGATTAAATACAGTTTGTTAGCAGAATATCCAAGCTTTGAAGCCAATCTAGCAAGCAGTATTAAAAGTATGTCGGAGCGGCCTAGGAAGAGGAAATTACAACGATTTACAGATGATATTTCAATGTTATTTAGGAGGCACCAGAGTGTATGAAATATCATCAACATGGCTTAAGTTGGCGCGTATGGGCTTATTGATATTTTCTTTCAAAGTGCTGATAGAACCATCGCCTGCATCGCTATCATTCAGCAATGGATTAAAACTCACTTTAAGGTCTGTACCATATTCAAGTCGTACACGATCATCTTTTGCAATTGGGGCAATATTGCTAAATTTGCCTTCAAGCAAGCCCGATGAATGCAAATTGCTGTCTAATTTTGAGGTAATGGTGTATTTACAATACGCTGAATCGGTTGCTTCCGTGACTTTATCATTCAGTCGATACATCACAATCCGTTGCAACTGTGCATCCCATTCACATTTGAATAGTGGATCTTGGGTCAATTTATCGGTACTAAATGTGGTACCTGAACCCGAAATTGCACCAATCCCCAATACTTCAGTGCTAATGCTAAAGTTGTCAGAATTAAGCTGTCTTAACTGAACAAATTTCCCATCTGCAGTTGGTTCATCATGCTTTAATGCCATGGCAAATGGATCAACATATATGGCACGATATTGCTGCTTGGCTTTGGTATTGGCCAACAAATCCTGCATTGTTTTCAAATCAGAACGCGATTGAGAAACGACCGAAGATGCAGCATCTTTACTTTGATCTATCGCAGACTGAATACGGTCAATTTGTTGCTGATAATTGGCAAATAAACTTTCATAAGAGACATTACGCAAGCTTTGAATATCGGCTGCATTTAAGCGCATCACTTCTACAGAGCCAATTTCACAGGTATTTTTTGCATCAGGATTTAAAGTTAAAGTTGCATTACTCACCCGCGCTAAACCACGTTGTTCATAATCACTACACCCCATGCTGTTTACATCAATCAAATCTTTCGCAGGGTCTGAACCAAGTTTTGGATAATACAACGGCAGGAATAAATTATAAGCAGATGGTTCTTGCAAGGGCTGCAATACTTGATCAAAGCTAAGCCCTGTCAAATCCAAATTTTTAGCACCATCATAAGAACTATTTGCTGT
This sequence comes from Acinetobacter sp. SCLZS86, assembly GCF_021560715.1. Lineage (NCBI taxonomy): Bacteria > Pseudomonadati > Pseudomonadota > Gammaproteobacteria > Moraxellales > Moraxellaceae > Acinetobacter > Acinetobacter sp. SCLZS86. The sequence goes on along the minus strand of NZ_CP090864.1, from coordinate 1,064,600 downwards.
TTCAGGCAAATCACACTCGCCTTGCTCTGTCGCTGATCCCATTGCGAATAAGGCATTGCGAATCGTGTTGATGTTGTGCGCCTGCTCTAAGCTTGCAGGTAACGCATAACGACAAGATTTACCTTGGTTAAAAGCCAACATATTAAAAGCGAGGACAATGCGTGGATAATTGTCATAAAACAAAGTACTCCATGCTTTATTTTCAACAATGGTATTACTTTGCAAATACACTTGTGACAAAGTGCTAAGCGGATGATTTTCAGCATTGCTCAAGTTAAAGATATGACCTTTGCTTGCATCAGCTTGGTTTTGTGCAATAGTACTGGCGGTCAACTCAAGATCAGGTTGACCACAAAGATCAAAAGTACTAAGACTATTTGCAGCACCATTTTTCACAATACTACTGCGGTCAATTTTCACCATAGTGCGTGTATTGACCAAGTTGGCACTACAATCCATTGCCAACACACTGCCTACTTTGGCTTGGTTCTCATGGATATAAGCATTTTCTAAATTGACTTGACGCTCCGCTTGATGGGCAACAACATAAATTGCGCCACCTTGCTCTGCATGGGAGTTTTGAATATCGACATTGTTCGCAGCCAATGGGCCTGCCACAAATAATGCACCACCTTTGCCTGCATCTGCAGGGTTCGCATTACCACCGCCATTGGCATTCCCATTTTTTAGGATGACATCGTATAGTGCTACGCTGGCTTGGGTATCTGAAGTATTGATAATGCGGCTATTACCCTGTGCATTAATACTGGTTTTTAAGGGTGCAATTGAAGGATAACGATGCGTAATTGGATCTACCTGGTTATAGTCAACCGCTGTCGCCCCATAAATACGCACCATAGATTGCGGACGTAATTCTGAGTTTAAGATATATTCCCCAGACTGCAACTGAATCATATCTGTTACACCACGGTTGGTGTTACCTGCACTACAACCACCAAACGCCATATTCTGCTTAGCTGCAACCAAAGCTTCACGTAATGAACATTTGCTTAAGTCTTCACCATTTTGATCTTCAAAGGTCGTCACCTGAATTATAGGATTATCTGCTGCCATGAGGGACATAGCAGACAACACCATTATCCCTAATAGTGTTTTTTTATTATTTTTCATATTCATCCTTTATGCTTTTCTACGGCGTATACCCAACAAGCCCAATAAAGTCATTAATCCATAAGCGCTCCATGCACCGCCTGAAACATTTATTTTATCGCTTTCCATACGATTTTCATGTTCTTGAATAACTTGGACTTTCACTTCCATATAAGGTGTCGTGCTATTAAAACGTGTGGTGCTGGTGACTAATTTAATTTTAAAGACATCTGCACCATGCCAAGCAGAATCTGGGGTATACACCAAATTCCCCAACTCATCTACAATCAATTTTCCTTTTGAGCGAGTATCAAGTTGCTCAATTTGCACACAACCTGCTTGCCATGCTTGGCCTGTCGGATTATTTGGATAAACTTGATCACAAAACTCTTTAGGCACCAAATCACTATCACCCAACAAATCTCTCACCGACATCTTAGCAATTTGACCTGCCAAAATATTTTGACCAATGAGGCTCATAGTTTCAGGAACCACCACCTCAATGGCCCCACGATCACATAAGGTAATATCTGACTGACGGTTTTTACCGCGTTGATCTGAAGCAGTACAACCGACCACTTTATGATCCGCCAGTTGTAATTGCCCCTGATTCAACACCACAGAATCTTTCAGGCTGTTGTAACTGAGCAATACACGTGGACGCATAATGCCCAAGAATGAGTTTTCAGGCACTTCATATGGACAAAACAGTGCTGTTTTATCTTGACTGAGGGTTTGGCATGCGCCTTCAAGCAGATTGCCAGCAAGTACCGAATTCGCAGTCCATAGCGTATTTGGATAGTTGCTATCGCCTACTCCACAGCCAGCACCGACTAAATTATTTTGTAATCTTGTTGCATCTGAACCTGCTTGCACACAGTTCGCTGCAGTACTCACACTAACAGGATGCGGATTGCCTAAAATCACACTATTGGCAATATAGGCTTTTCCTAGAGGTGCATTGAGATACACACCACGACTATTGCCAATCAAGCTAATATTATTGACACCAATATCGTCTAGCACATTCATGACATAGCCTTCATTTGCAGTAAAAGTACTGCTCACGATCATATTCCCCATGCTAGGAAAAGCTTTGATTTCTTCATCTGCCAAACTTGCTGCAGAATAGAGATTGGCTGAAGCAACTGGTATGGTCTTGTTGCCTTTAAATACTGATGTTGTAATGACAAAGCGCGGAAATTGCGTATAAATGACACCTCCTTCCTGCGCTTGGTTGGCTTCAAGCAAGCTATTTTTGATCTCAATAAAACCTGCTGGAATCTTTTCGCCAGTCACTTGTGCAAAGTTATAAATTGCCCCACCTTGATTGGCTAGCCCCTTACTCAATTTTACATAATCTAAAATTAAATGTTCATTATTATAAATCAGGCCACCCTGTTGCTGACGACAGCGTTCTTCACCGCAGCCCTGCAAAGTCAATTCTTTTAAAGAAACTTTTAAGAAACGATCTTTGCTGTCTTCAATGTGGAAAATGCGCTGATTACCGCGCATCTGAATCGTGGCGTTATTCAAACCTGGTGCTGTTTTATCATTCAGACTACTGTCATAGGTAGTTTTAATTTCAAGGTTTTCTGTAATTTTAAGTTGAGTATCAATTTGATAGACGGCTTTCTTTTCTAATAAAATCACACTTGAGGCATTTTTGCCACCACAGCCCAAATAACCTTCTTCGGGCATGCCTAAATTTATATACTCGATAGCTTCACGCAAAGAACATTGTTGATCATCTGCTTTGGTGTCAGCAGTGGTGGTGACAATGATATTACTACTATATGCATGACCTGCGATAAACAGCATACCAATGCCGATGCTCTGCTTGAGCATAAGCGTACTCCTTGTAATTTTCTTTGTTTTTTTTGTTCTTTAGCTGCAAATTCCCTGCAACTTCGAATTATTTTCCGAGTAATTTGGCATAGCTTGCGCAAATTCTCAAGTAATTTTAACTTTTACCGATATTCGTCAATTAAAGCATAAATCTGACGCAGGTTTGCGCCACTTAATTTTGTTTTCTCTCCTTTAAGTAATTGCACCAACTGCTCAAGGCTTTGCAGTAAAATCGAGGTCTGCTGTGGGCCATGTATCAATAAATAATCAATAATTTGTGGGTCGATGATAATACCACGACGCTCTAACACCGAACTCACTAAAGCTTGTCGATCTGCATACAAACTACCTGAAGGCACTTTAACACTCACCGCTTGCGTCAAACGTGATTGCAAATCGGGCAATTCGAGCTTTAATTCAATGGGTGCAAAACGTGATGAAAACACCAACTGACCACCAACTTCATTGCTGTAATTGATTAAGTGAAACACCGCACGTTGCCAATGCGGGACACCACTAATCGCTTCAATATCATCTAAGGCGACCAAATCATAACGATCTAAAGAGGTAATTGCTTCAGTGGGGGCATCCAATAACTCAAGTAAGGATACTTTAATGGCAGATTTGCCAATTTCTAAATAGGAATCGCAAATTGCAGACAACAAATGACTTTTGCCTGTGCCCGCACCACCATAGACATAAAAGCGATTGACCAATCCTGCATGAAGCTGTCGAACTGCATCAATCACATGCCCCCAACCCGGACCAGAAAAATCACTGATCCGTGCATCTAATTGAGGCTCGATATCTAACTGCAGTTGACGCATAGAATTGTAATCACCTAGGAGTTTTGCTGATCTGAGGGTTTTATCTTACTTGATTTTTCAGTGTGTTGCAGTGAATTTGCTGAATGCGGATCAAGCTCAATATCAAGATGGACTTGTGCTGTATCAATACTGATGTCACCCGATGCACCATCTTCAGACACCACCACTGGCTGTCCATACAAGTAACTTTTTTCGTAATAATCACGTAAATGACGCAGCAACACCACAATGACCGCCGCCACAGGTAAAGCGATTAGCATACCCATGAATCCAGCCAGTTGTGCACCCGCTAAAACAGCAAACACCACCGCGACTGGAGAAAGTCCGATTTTATCGCCCAGTAAAAATGGCTGTAGAATATAGCCTTCGACTGCCTGTCCAATCATAAAGACCACGAGGACTAAAACCAATTGCATCCAGTCAATGCCAAATTGTAGGAAAGTGGCGATGATGGCTGCAACAATCCCTACAGCGAAACCTAAGTACGGAATAATACTGGCAAGTCCAGCAATCATACCAATAATCAAGCCGACTTCTAAACCAATCAGTTGCAATCCAGTCGCATAAACCACGCCCAACAAGATCATCACCAAAAACTGACCTTTAACAAAAGCACCTAACACACTGTGACATTCTTTTACCACAGCCAAAGTACTTTGCTCATAAGGACGCGGAATTAAGCGGTGTAGACTGTCGAGCATACGCTGCCAGTCGAGTAGGAAATAGAAAGCAATAATTGGAATGAGCACGACCGTTCCCCCAATCTGGATAAAATTCAGTCCAGACTGTGCAACACGCAATAACATTGCTTGAATGCTATCAGCACTATAATTGGTCTGCACATAATCCATCACAATGCTGGTCATGTGCGTGGTATCAATTTCCATTTCTTCAATATTGAAGGTGGACGACACCCAAGGCAAAAAGGTCGAATTAATCCAGTTAATACCTACAGGAATACTGTCACGCGCAATAATCAACTGTTTCCAAACCAATGGAATGATGTACCAAACAGCCAAAGTCAGCGCGATACCAATTCCAATAAAAACCAAACTGATTGACAACCAGCGCGGCAAACCGACTTTGCAAAATTGTTCCACCAATGGGCTAAATAAATAGGCCATGAAAAATGCGACCACAAAAGGAATGACAACCGGTTTTAATAAGTACAGCACCCAAAGGAGCAGAACTATCCCAGACAGGATAAAAATGCGACGCAAGGTACGATCGACCATAGAAATTCGCCTTTTTTCAGTTTATTCGTTATAGAAGCTAAAATATTTGAATAAAGATAGCATTTTGGCGCATAAATAACATAAGAGTTTCGTATATTCAGGTATAATCGGCCCCGCGAATGCGGAGACTTCATTATGAGCAACTCAACTTCTAACCCTACCACTGGTTTAAGCTATAAAGATGCTGGTGTCGATATTGAAGCGGGCGACGCGTTAGTCGATCGTATCAAATCTGTCGCTAAGCGTACTACTCGTCCTGAAGTGATGGGTGGATTAGGTGGCTTTGGCGCACTTTGTAAAATTCCGAAAGGTTATGAAGAACCTGTCCTCGTATCTGGCACAGATGGTGTAGGGACTAAATTACGTTTAGCGTTGAACCTAAACCGCCACGACACCATTGGTCAAGACTTAGTCGCAATGTGTGTAAACGATTTGCTGGTATGTGGTGCTGAACCTTTATTCTTCCTCGACTACTATGCAACAGGTCACTTAAATGTAGACGTTGCTGCCAATGTTGTGACAGGTATTGGTAAAGGCTGTGAGCTTGCAGGTTGTGCGCTTGTAGGTGGTGAAACAGCAGAAATGCCAGGCATGTATGAAGGTGAAGATTACGATCTTGCAGGCTTCTGTGTAGGCGTGGTTGAGCAAAGCAAAATTATTGATGGCTCTAAAGTAAAAGCGGGTGACGTTTTAATTGGTGTTGCATCTTCAGGCGCACACTCAAATGGTTACTCTTTACTTCGTAAAATTTTAGACGTAAAAAATGTTGATTTAACTCAACTGGTTGATGGTCGTCCTCTGGCTGACGTTGCCATGGAACCAACTCGCATTTATGTCAAATCGATGCTTGAACTGTGCAAACAAGTTGATGTACATGCTATGGCGCACATTACAGGTGGCGGTTTACCAGGTAACTTACCACGTGTATTACCAAATGGTGCGCAAGCAGTGATTGACGAATCATCTTGGGAGTGGCCAGAACTGTTCAAATTATTACAACGTGAAGGTGGTGTAGAACAGTTTGAAATGTATCGTACCTTTAACTGTGGTGTTGGTATGGTTGTCGCTATCGATGCCAACGATGTTGACAAAACAGTTGAACTTCTCAACAGCCTTGGCGAAAAAGCGTGGGCGATGGGTCATATTCAAGACAACGCCGAATCTGTTGAAGGCGCAGATGAAAAAATTCGCGTAATTTTTGCGTGATTTGACTCACATGATCAAAATAGCTGTCCTTGTTTCAGGCAGCGGAAGTAACTTACAAGCCCTGATAGATGCCAATCTTTCAGGGCAAATTGTTGGGGTTATTTCCAATAAGCCTGATGCCTATGCTTTACTACGCGCTCAACAAGCAGGGATTCAAACTGCCGTGATTGAGCACAAACACTATCCGAGTCGTGAATTATTTGATGATGTCATGCATCAACAATTACTTGCATGGGATGTCGATTTGGTCGTGCTTGCGGGCTTTATGCGTATTTTAAGTGCCCAATTTGTGCAAGCTTGGGAAGGTAAAATGCTCAACATTCATCCTTCACTCTTGCCGCATTATAAAGGCATGCGCACTCATCAACGTGTACTCAATACTGGCGATATCTTACATGGCTGTACGGTGCATTATGTTAGTGCTGAATTAGACGCAGGCCAGGCAATTGCACAAGGTGTGTTGCAAGTAAATATCCATGATGATGCCGAAAGCTTGGCTAATCGTGTGCATGTGTTAGAGCATTTAATTTACCCGCAAGTGGTTGAATGGATTTGTAACGGAACGATTCAGCACACTGCACAAGGCGTGATCTACCGCCAGCAACTTTTACAACAACCTGTGCAGTTTTGCCATTTTTAAATATTCTTTAAGTCTGTAGCTTTTACAATATACGAAAAAACGCCTGTTGATCAGGCGTTTTTTATGGCTCGTACTTGGTTCAGACTGAATCAAACAGAAGTAGTTTTGCTCTGCTGTGCTTTAATTAAGTCTTTAATTAGCTGCACCGAAGCTTCAGGTTTTTCTAAAGGGAACATATGTCCACCTTCAACCACTTGATAAGCAATTTTAAATTTCTTGGCGGTTATTTGTGGGAAACCTGCTTTTAGGAAAGGCCCTTGTTTTGCAATTATCAATTCTGTCGGCACTTGCAGTTTTGCTTGCGGCAACCACCAAAGCGAGGGATTGGTTCTAAAAATATTTACTTCGTCCATTTTTGGAATCGTCAATTGTACTCCGCCTCGAACATGGTCGTCAGTTAAAGCATGCTCAATATAAGCCTGAAAACAATCGGCATCGAAATCTTGATAAAAACCTTTCGGACGCAATAAATCAGCAGCTTGCTCACGACTTTCCCAATGATCACGACGGCGCAAAGACAAAGATGCAGGCGACATTTGATCTACTGCTTTGAGCTTAAACATTTTAGCAAAATGTAAAAACACCGATACTTTGCCCATAATTAAAGGTGGATCAAGCATGATCACTTGTTCAAATAATTCAGGGCGTTGTAAAGAGGCTTGAAACGACAACACTGCACCTAAAGAATGTCCCAATGCAATTACTTTACGCCCCTGAGCTTGACGTACAATACTGTCAATCACTTGTTGAGTTAAGCTATGCCAATGATTATCAATCGGATAACGCTTATCTGGACCCAATAAAGGGACATAAATCACATCGTAGTCATCTTTAAGTAAATCAAACAGTTTTTGATAAACCTTCGATGGCACGCCATTGGCATGCGCAAAATGAATCAGTGGTTTCATTTTAATTTCGCGTTTTGCTCAGTCTGAATATGTTGAGATAAGGAAGTGGCAAAGCCCTCTCCCACTGCCGCGCCCATACGTCCCAACACAGAATCTAAAGGACTGTGTTCAATGGTATAGTTCACTGTTTTATCTAGGTTTAAATCACGTTTCAGGCTATTTAAACTGCCAATCTTATCGGCAATGCCTAAAGTCACAGCTTGCTCACCTGTCCAGAACAGACCTGAGAAAATCGCAGGATCTTGTGATTTTAGTTTCGCGCCACGTCCATCTTTCACTGCTTGAATAAAGTGACCATGCACATTATCCAATACAGCTTGTACATGTTTTTTCTGTTCAGGATCAACAGGTTGCGTCATCGACAATAAAGCTTTATTTTCTCCAGAGGTCATGGTGCGATCTTCTACCCCCATCTTCTGCATTAAACCGCTCAGACCATAATTTGGCATAATTACGCCAATCGAACCCACCAAACTTGATGGATTGACAATAATTTCATCTGCAGCGGAAGCAATATAATACGCACCAGAAGCGCCAGTATCGCCAATCACGGCATAAAGTTTTTTACCTTGATGCTGTTTTTTCAAATATTGAATTTCTTGCCAGATTTCATCGGACTGTACAGGTGAACCACCCGGAGAGCTAATATTTAGCACGACCGCCTGACTGTTGCTGTTTTCATAGGCTTTTTTCAGTGACTTGATGGTGTCATTACTATTGACACTTTGCTTGTCAGATGCAATTGTTCCGACAATATCCACCACCGCGATATGTGGACTCGCTGCCGATGTATTCGTGGTTGTAGTACTACACCCTTTGCCCATAATCACCAACAGTAAAAAGACATAAGCAAAAGTTAAAAACTTAAAGAAAATTCCCCAACGACGTGCACGACGTTGTTCTTCAACTGAAGCCAAAACAGCTTTTTCTAATAGTTTCCACTCATTGCCTGTTGGCTGCTGTGCTTGTGGAGATATTTGATGTGATTCATTTTGTGGTTTTGGTGGCCAATCGGACATGAAACAATCCAAAAAATAGTAAATTTGCTCCATTATATACACGGAATTGGCAAAAACTGTCTAAAGCCTGTATTTTCTCCTATAATATTTTATATCTTTATCTTTTCTATCCATTGATGCTGTCGTTATGACCGAACCCGCACCAACAACGGCTTTATCGCGCTTGCTTAATTTTGTCAGTCGACAACCTTTAACTGTTGCGCGTCTTTTTGCAAAATCTTTAGCTTTTTTGGTCAATACAATGCGTTTGAGTAAGACCTCTCAAACCATTGAGCTTAATCTACAAATAGCACTTCCTGAGCTGAGTTCACAGCAACGCCAACAAATTACCCAGCAAGCAATTCGTAACGAACTGACGTCTTATTTTGAGTTTTTTCATATTTGGGGATCAAGCAATCAAAAAAATATTCAAAGAATTCATCAGGTACATGGTTTAGAACTATTACAAGAAGCACTGGCTGCGCAAAAGGGTTTGGTCTTGATTGTGCCGCATTTTGGTACTTGGGAAATTATGAATGCGTGGGTCGCTCAATTTACGCAAATGACCATCATGTATAAACCTGTCAAAAATCCTGCGGCTGATGATTTTGTGCGCCAGGCACGCAGTCGTGAACGGGCACATTTGGTTCCGACAGATGAATCTGGGGTAAGACAGATTTTTAAAGCACTTAAACAAGGCGGAACCACTGTCATTTTGCCAGACCATACCCCCAATATTGGTGGTGAGATGATTCCTTTTTTTGGTATTCCGTTGGAATCGAGTAATTTAAGCGCAAAACTGATTCAAAAAACCAAAGCAAAGGCTTTGTTCTTATATGCGTTAAGAAATGCAGATCAAGGCTTTGATATGTTTATCGAAGCGGTAGATGAGCACATATATGATTGTGATCCCAATGCAGGAACGGCAATCATTCACCATGCCATCGAAGATTTGATTCGTCGTTATCCTGCGCATTATCACTGGAGTTATAAACGCTACAAAGCCCATCCAGATTTACGCGGGGTCTATCATAAACCTATACAAGAAGCTTTGGCCGATGTGCAGGCTATACGTACCCAGACACAGCACCAAGCTAACGCTGCAGCCACAACTTCTGCTGCCGATACGGCTGTATAAGCATACGCTGTTGAGCATCTACAGAAAAACGTATGCTGCCCTGTTGTATGGTGTTGATGAACGGAATATTGAGCGCAGCCAAGCGTTGCTGAACTAAAGGACTAGGATGTCCATAACGATTATCAAAACCCGCAGATGCCACGGCTAATTTAGGTTTAAAATGTGCTAAAAAATCGTAGGCAGAGCTGTGCTTACTCCCATGATGCCCCAAAATTAACACATCCACTTTTAAATCAGGATATTCCTGCAATAACTGATATTCAGTTGCCCAGCCTGCATCGCCCATCACTAAAAAATGCTGATAAGGCTGTGCGGATGGCACTGAAATATACAGCACACATGACAACTCATTTTGTTGCTGTGCGGCATAGGGTAATTGACTCAATTTGGGAGACAAAACCTGTATCTGTACCTGATGCGGTAAAGTCCACCGCTGCCCTTGCTGACACAAATTAAATTTGGTATTTACTGCCACATCTACGGTCTGATTGGCAAAGACATGCTGAATCTTGATTTCATTTTGTAGATAAGGAAAAGCACCGCTATGGTCTTGGTCTAAATGGCTTAAAACCACCAAGTCCAGTTGCTTGACACCATGCACTGCTAAAAACGGACGTAAAATTTGCTGTCCAATACTAAACTTACTTTCATCATAAGAACCACCCACATCAATCATCATGTTGTAATGACCTGAACGTAAAAATAAAGCTTGCCCCTGCCCTACATCTAGTACGGTCAATTCAAATGGTTGCCGTTGGCTTTCGACTATAATCAGTGGAACAAAACACAAGATTGCCCAAGCTTTAGGCAATACCGCTTGTGGTAAAAACAGCAGAAATAAGCCTAGACAGAGACAGACATATACCGCTACAGACATCGACAAAGTGTGTAACCGTGGTGCAAAAACGGTTTCCATTCCCTGAAAAATCAAGCGCAATAAAGCCATAGCTAGATCATTTAATTGGAACAGCATTGACGCCAAAGGTTGAAAAATAAAAAAGAAAATTCCTGCCAAAATATCTAAAGGCACAATCAGCATACCAATCAATGGAATTGCGATGATATTAATAAGCGGTGCAATCCACGCCACTTGTTTAAAAAACACAATCACCAAAGGAAATAAGGCAATAAAAATTTTCCATTGTGATTCAATTAAAATTTTGCTGGCATGTTTCAGTTGCTGCCAACGATTCAGGTCTATACGAGGTTGCTCACTCAGGCTTTGATAAATACGCAGCAGAATAAAACACGCACCGTATGACAACCAAAAAGCAGCAGACAGCACACTTAAAGGATCAAACCATAATAATAAGGCAGCACTATAAATAAGTAAGGCAAAACCTTGAAGCTTCTGCTTCATCACCAGCATTACTGTAACGAGACTGCACATGAGCAAGGTTCTTAAGGCAGGAATTTCAAAACCAACAAAGGCGGTATACAGCAATACACAACTTAAAAATGGCAACATGAGCAAATATTGTTTAGGCATCCACAAATACCAATGCGGACGATAACACCGAATAAGCTGATGCAACGCCCAACAGAGCATGCCTGCAAAAATCAGCACATGCGGTCCTGAAATTGCCAATAAGTGACTAATTCCAAAACGCTGAAATTGCGCTTCAGTTTCTGCATCTAATAAGCTTTTATCTCCTGTAAGTAATGCAAGAATGAGACCTGGGTGCTGCAAAGGTTGCTGCTGAATAAACAAACGAATTTGATAACGCTGCTGCTCAATCCATAAACGAAATTTTGCCCATAACGTTTGTTGTGCACGCCAATGTTGTGTAAAGCCCATGGCATAGATTTGTTCTGGCGGAATGAGCTGAACCTGCTCCACCCGAAAACCACTCATGATATTTTGTTGTAAATACCATCGCTCTACATCAAATGCCCCTGCGGTGGCATAACTATGTGCTGGGCGAATTTTTCCACTTAATTTGTAATAGTGTCCAAGTTCTAAATTATGCCCATGATCTACTTGGGTCTGAGCTAAAGTCGCTAACCATGTCACGGTTTGAGGATGTCGGTTTAACACTTCTACCACTTGTGAAATGCCGTTGTCATTCAGTTGATTTAACTCTCTGACATAAACTACAACTTCGGTAAATTCAGGTTGTAGCTCGCGCCATTGTAATCGCTGCTGCATCTGAGTATCGGCATAGATCAAGCCGAGAACAAGACTCAAAACCCCTGCCACTCCTACATTCAAACATTTCCAATAAATTGAAGATAAGCGAACTTGCAACAAGTATTGCACAACGATACAGCATAGAATCAGTAAAACCATTGCGCTGGGCATCGCAGTCAATGAATGTATTGGAAAAGAAGAAGAACGTATTCCGACACAGGCGATCCCAATCACCCAAGCCAGACCAATCAATTGCAGCATGAATATTAGACTTATTATTTTTATTAACATGCATCATAAAGCCCACCGAAGTGGGCTTCAACAAAACAATCTTATTCAAGCAATTACTGTTTTAAACGCAATCACTTTTGAGCGGCTTTACCAGCTATGCCCTTAAGTATCTACCCAAATACCATCTTGCATGTGCAAAATTGTATCGGCAGATTTTGCCAGCTCCTCATCATGGGTCACAATCAGCATTGCCATGTTAAATTCACTGCGTAATTCACGCAGCAATTCAAAAATTTTAACTGCAGTTTTACGGTCCAAGTTTCCAGTCGGCTCATCGGCAAGCATGAGTGCGGGTTTCGCCACCAATGCACGTGCCAATGCGACACGCTGACGTTCCCCCCCAGAAAGCTCACCGGGTTTATGGGTTAAACGATGCGATAAACCGACACGCTCAAGCAGATACTCTGCTTGTGCCTTCACCTCTTTATAATTCGTGCCCGCACGTAACATTAACGGCATCGCGACATTTTCAAGCGCACTAAACTCAGGTAGCAAATGGTGAAACTGATAAACAAAACCGAGGTATTGATTACGCAAATAACCACGCTCAGCTTCGCCTAAATTGTCAAAACGCTGCCCATTTAAAAATACTTCGCCTGTACTTGGTCGGTCTAAGCCACCCAAAACATGCAACAAAGTACTTTTACCCGAACCACTTGCTCCAACAATCGACACAAACTGTCCTTGCTGAACTTTTAAATCTAAACCACGAATCACTTCAACAGTGGTTTTGCCATCGGTAAAGTGTTTAGAAACTTGCTTGGCTTCCAGAACAATATTACTCATAACGCAATGCCTCTGCTGGTTGAATTTTCGCGGCACGTAACGCAGGATAAATCGTCGCCAAGAAACTTAAAATTAACGACAAACTTACAATCACCACCACATCCTGCCATCTTAAATAGGAAGGTAAGTAGTTGATAAAGTAGGCATCAAATAAATTTAGCCCTAATGCATTGTTCAGCCATGCAATAAAACCACTAATACTAGACGCAAAAATAATCCCCAAGATCGCACCTGAAACTGTGCCAATAACCCCAATGACCGTACCTTGCACCATAAAAATTTTGGTTATCGTGCTTGGTGATGCGCCCAAGGTTCTTAAAATCGCAATATCCGATTTTTTATCAGTCACGACCATCACTAAAGACGACACAATATTAAATGCAGCCACCAAAACAATCAGGAATAACAATAGGCTTACCATGGCCTTTTCCATTTGAATGGCGCTAAACAAGTTGCCGTGAGTATACGTCCAGTCTGAAGCATAAAAGTTAGCAGGTAACTCTTGCACAATATCTCGAGATACTTGTGGTGCAGCAAAAATATCATCCAGTTTTAGACGTACACCTTGCGCACCATCGGGTAAACGCAGCAAAGTCGAAGCATCATTCAGGGCGATATATCCCATCATTGAATCAACTTCTGCACCAATACTAAAAATACCCACCACCTTAAAGCGTTTAAAACGCGGTACAACTCCTGCGGGTGACGGCGTCGCTTCAGGTAAAACCAAGGTGATGCTGTCATTTAAGCCCAAGCCTAAGGCATCAGTCATTTGTTTACCCAAAACAATACCAAATTCACCCTTTTTCAGGTTATCGATACTGCCTGCAACCATATGGTTTTGAATGATGGATACTTTCTTTTCGTATTCAGGTTCAATTCCCGTGACCATAATGCCCGACACTTGCCCCTGTGCGGTCAACATGCCTTGCAATTGCGTGAATGGCGCAGCACCAACAACATGCTTATGCTGCTCAACTTTCGTTGCAAGTTCTGGCCAATTTGTTAAAATTTGCGTTGATGAAACAGTGGCTTGAGGTATCATACCTAAGACACGATTTTTTAACTCACGATCAAAACCATTCATCACCGAAAGTACGGTAATGAGGACGGCAACACCTAAAGTTAGACCGATCATCGAAACTAAGGCAATAAAAGAAATAAAGTGGTTACTGCGCCGAGCGCGCGTATATCTCAACCCTATATATAACGAGATTGGTTTAAACATACCATCAAAGTCCGAGGTAATACATTATGGAAAATTTACAGCATCAAAGCGTCGCGTCTGATCGTCGAGTCCTGTCACGAATTGATGCTGCCCTGAGAATCAATTACCAGATCATTTCTGAAGATGTTGCGCTAAATGACCCTTATGATGCTAATTTTGTTTTACCGCGTTATTTTCTACTACTCGCAGAATTAGATCAATTTGATCATGCATTAAACTACGAATTAGAACAATTAACTGAAAAAGATCAACAAATTGCACGAATCTTATCCTTATTCAACCAAAAATTAAACCTTATTACAGGGTCTTTATACGATACAATTGTACAAAGCATGTTACCTGTACCTGAACAGATCAATTTTTCAGAAAGCGGTTTAAGTTTTTATAGTGAACGTGAATTAAACACTGGCAGTTATATTCATGTCACGCTCAGCCATCCTGAAAACTTTTTCCACATAGCCGCAACGGCGCAAGTGGTTTACAGCCGTGAAGAAGAAAATGGGCAGTATCGTACCGGGGCGTATTTTATTACTTTATACCCTCAGGACCGCGTCAAGCTTGCTGAAGCCATTGCTTTACAACAAGCATAATCTAAGAAATAAAATAAATCATTTCTGCATCTTCGCGTATACAAAATTAGGTGGATGACACCATCTTTGCATATCTTTAAGATGGTGTTTTAATTTTCTGAGCCAATGCCCGACTCGCTTTAAGATCACGATAAAAATACAGCACCAAGCCTGACAATAAAATCAAAGCGCCCAAAAAAACCATAACCGACAAAGCTTCTTGATTGAGTAGCGCACCAATTAACAAGGCAATCATTGGCGTCATAACGGTGGTTAAAGATAAAGTGGTCGCCTGAATATTCTGTACCAATTTAAAATAACAAAACATCGCAATCAAAGAAGCCATGATCACGGTATAAAGCAAAGCTACAATAGATTTAAGACTTGGCAAGCTAGTCGGTATAAATGGCCAAATAAAGGGCACAATACATAAAGCCGCAATGGTCGATACCAAGATGGAACCTGTTGCCTGTGCTACAGGTTCAACCTGCGCATTGATTTTTTTCACCCAAAAAATAGACATGGTGTAGGTCAGTACACTAAACAACATTAAAACAATACCCAGAGGGTGCACATGCTGTGTTTCGCCACCAAAGCAGATAATACCAAGCCCTAAAATGGACACAGTCATCCCAATCCATTGAATACGTGCCAAATGCAACTGAAACACAAACCGACCAATCAACCCCGCTATGATAGGTGTTAGACCAAACATCAGAGCAATAATACCTGAACTTAAATAAGCGGTGGCAAGGTAGGTAAAAATTTGAGAACCGATCAGACTAAATGAGCCTGCCAGATAACTATGCCACGCTTGTAGATGATTTGGAAATTTCACTTTTAACAGCAGCAGTAAAATAATAGCTAAAGGCAAAGCAATGAAAAAACGCAGCACCAAAGCCCAAAGCATGTGTAAATCTGACACGCTCCAAACAATTGCTAAAGGCGTCGTTGCCCAAATAAAAACCAATAAGGCATAAGTCATCATAATATTGGTTTTAGAAGGCATGCGTGACTCGTGTTAAGCGGTTTTACGTTTTTGCTTTTGGATGGTTTGGTCTAAACTACTTGAAAATTCGCGTTTATCACGTTCTGAAATAGGCGCTGGCCCGCCTGTTTGAACACCTGCGCCACGCAACGTATCCATAAAATCACGCAAATGCAGGCGCGCTTTCACATTGGCAACGGTATAAATTTCACCCCTTGGATGAATTGCAATTCCACCCTTTTCAATCACTTGTGCCGCCAATGGAATATCCTGCGTGATCACAATATCGTGTTCCTTCATGCGATCTACAATTTCCTGATCGGCAGCATCAGCACCATGCATAACTTGAATAGAGTTAATCCGTACCGAAGGTGTAATCCCCACCGATTGATTGGCAACAAAAGTGACTTCAAGCTGGTAACGATCTGAAGCACGTAAAATGACTTCTCTTAGAATTTTAGGCAATGCATCTGCATCAACCCAAAGTTTAAATGGCAGCACTGTGCAACCCTGATAATAATATGCGACTAGTGTATCAAACTCATTAAATTGCACTATGTTTAAAATGCTCAGAATTGCATGTTAAAGTGTAGATGGATGTGATTTTGTTACTGCTGCATAGCTATGCACAATCTGTACAAATGCAGTTGCAAAACATGAAATTTTAGCCAAAGACTTGAAAAATCGAAATAACCCTCGATCTAAGAGTAAACAAAAGAACCTAACATCTCAAAGTGCTTATGAACAATCAAAATAGACCAGAAATCATCCGCATTGAAGATCAGAACTTCGGCAGCCATGTTGAACATTGGAATTTACTCACGGATGAACCCTGCACCGAAGTTCCAAAATGGTTAGGGCTGGCTCTAGATGCACCAATTATGCCAATGGGTTTATGCCGTCATGAAGCAGAAATGGATCAAAGCACGTGGCTAATTCAAGGCCCAAGCAAAGAGGCAATTCAATTGATGCAAGTCATTGCGGTTGAAAATAACAAACCACAAGCTGTAAAAACTGCCTTCCCTTGCTTTGAAAGCCCTTACAAAGTTGAAGCTAAAATTGAACGTATCATTAGTTGCAAATCTAATACTCAAGCGGTACTTCGACTCAATTTAGGTAACAATAGCATTGTCTATGCTTTTGATAGTTTATACAGTGTTAACCATCAACAATACCTAAAAGATCAAAGCTATTGGGTGCACTTAAACGCCTGGGCATATGAACTAGAGGCTGTTGCTGAAGGTGAACAATTAGTAGTTGATGATCCTGCTTCGATTAAACATCACCGTGCGCTGAATGATATTTTAGCGGCAAATGATGGTGTTGCTCCTGCCAATCTGCAAGAACAAATTGACGCATGGCAACCTAAGTCTGAAGATGATAAAGCACCTGTAACGGTGGATTTTTCTAAAATGGTCGCATATTTATATGGCGAAAATATCGGTCAAGAAGATGAAGCATGGTTTCAAGGCAATGTTGTTGGTAAAAGCAGTTTTGAATTCATGAATCAAACCTATACTGTTTATGATGTCACTCTAATTCATGATGAAAATCAGCCTGCAATTTTAATTCGTCTTGCAACTAAAAATCCTGCGCATCAAAACTTCGAAATTGGACAATACATTCGTGGCAATATTTGGGTTCAAGCCAACATTCATAATATAAAACAGTAGGTTATTAACCACAAACATCAAGTCGATTGTCTAAATAATAAACTTATATTCACCATCCCCCCATCCTCGCCTTCTCCTCAGGGAGAAGGAACTTTCAATACTTATTTCACTGATGGCTTATGATTATTTTTTGATTTATGAAAAAGTGCTATTGATGGTGTGAATATATTGATGCTTATTTAAGCATTTTAAATTCAAAAAAACACAGTTATCCACAGTTTTAAATTTATTCTCTGTACACGACAAATTTCACAGAACCCTTATCCTATCAGGGTTCTGCCTTCTTAAAATTGCCAAAATTTCCTTAAACTCTTCTTTTTTCCCAAAACCAATTAAACGCTGAATCGCCATTTGAACATAGTCTAAACCATAGCGAAATAAACTCATTGAGAGTCGTCCATGCTTCTTTATTTTTATCGCTTTTTTTTGATCATGTTGCCATTCACCCGTTAAGTAACACCAACAGAAGCTTATAGCTAACACCGCAATCAATTTTTTCACTCGTCTAGGGTCTGTCAAGCGCGTATTTTCAAGATTAAACCCGCGTCCTTTGAGACAACTGAATAAGGTTTCAATTTCCCAGCGTAATGCATAATCCTGAATAGCATTGGCATTAAACTGAGGAGAAACGACGAGTAAAAGCTCTCCATTTTCTAACTGTAGTGCACTTATATATAGTTTCACCCGACCAACCAAAATCCGTCGTTTACGACATTCAATTTGACCAACTTTAAGATGGCGAAATAAATCACTAATTTTATGATTCTTTCCTAAATGATTGGTGACAATGAAGTTTTTTTAACACGAATGCAGAAGTTGATGTCTTGTTCAATTAACCATGTAAACCACTGCTCACCGATAAACTCTCTGTCTGCGAACACATTCACAATACGGTCTTTACCAAAAATGGCTATAAAGCGTTGAATCAAAGCAATACGCTCTTTCGTATCTGAATTTCCACGTTTATTAAGCAATGTCCAAAGGATAGGTATCGCTATTCCACGATAAACGATTGCGAGCATCAGGATATTAATATTTCGTTTTCCCCATTTCCAATTGGTTCTATCTAAAGTCAGTTGCACTTGGTCGAATGAAAACATATTGAAAATCAACTGAGAAATTTGACGATAATCAAAATACTGACCTGCAAAGAAGCGCTGCATACGTCGATAAAATGATTGTGGTAAGCACTTGATGGGCAAGGCTTTAGATGCAGAAGAAAGATTACATGTTTGCTTTAAAATAATCACAAGCATGATGAGCGCAAAGCACTTTAAATGTGACTTGTTCCATTTTAGATATTTGTTTAAGATAAGATATAACTCATTGAGATGTGTCATAGTATTCGTCGTTAGAAAACAATTATTATGACATTATTTCAATGAGTTATCTATTTTTGTCGTGTACAGAGAAATTTATTATAAATTCAAAATCAGCCATATTTTAAATCGAATATGTGGGTAAGTTTTTTTAAAAACCAAACATCTGCACCAAACACCGTAGATAATCTGAAAGCTTTGAATGGTGCAGATTTTGAAAATCAGCATAGAATTAATTTATTATTGTTAGATATTATATTTAAAATAAAATTAGTACTTTATTTAATCAATTTTTTATGCTAAAAATATAGCCGTATTTAAATATTTAACGATAAATAGATCATCGGAAAATAATATCTATGAAAATCGTGCAAGAAGAAAACTTACAGCATGTTGAACATCAACTTGAGCAACGCTTTCAGCTCGACCCGATGTCTTGTCTATTTTTTGCATTAGGCATGCTGCTCTCCGCCTACGGCTTACACTTTTTTGTGTTCTAAGTTTCACTCATCAACAAGCCACTATGACTTTTCACCTATTTCTATAAAAAAACCCAGCTAATACAGCTGGGTTTTTGCTTTTTACCACTTTCTATTAACCATGACGTTTTGCAAAGTCATCCATAAAGTTAACCAAAGCTTGTACGCCTTCTAATGGCACTGCATTATAAATACTTGCGCGCATACCACCTACAGAACGGTGACCTGCCAGGTTCAACAAACGGTTGTCTTCAGCTTCTTGCAAGAATTGTTTTTCTAGTGCGGCATCAGCCAAAGTAAACGGAACGTTCATAATTGAACGGTTTGCGCTATAAATTGGATTCGCGTAGAAATCGCTTGAATCGATATAACCGTATAACAGTTTCGCTTTTTCTAGGTTAGCTTGATGAATCGCATCTACTCCACCGTTTTGCAATAGCCACTCAAATACTAAACCAGATAAATACCAAGCATAAGTTGCTGGTGTATTCACCATGGAATCATTTTTTGCCTGTGCAGAATATTCCAAAATGCTCGGAGTTTCAGGCTTGGCTTGATCAAGTAAATCTTCGCGTACAATCACGATGGTTAAGCCTGCTGGGCCAATATTTTTTTGCGCACCCGCATAAATCAGACCAAATTTAGAGATATCTAAAGGTGCAGATAAAATGCTTGATGAGAAATCACATACCAACGGCTTGTCCGTTTCAGGAATATTGGCAAACTGTAAACCACCAATGGTTTCATTATCTGCATAATGCACATAGGCAGCATCGGCAGATAAGTTCCATTGGCTTTGTTCGCTAATAGCATGCTTACCTTCAATCTGAATGCCTGCTTCAACGACATGAATATCGCCATAGCGCTGCGCTTCTTTTAAAGCTTTTTCAGACCAAATACCCGTATGGATATAATCTGCCTTATTATTTTTACCCAACAAATTCAATGGAATTGCAGAAAATTGTAGCGATGCACCACCTTGCAAGAACAATACTTTGTAGTTCTCAGGAATATTCATGAGTTTGCGCAGGTCTGCTTCCGCTTTTTCAGCCATGGCAACATAGTCGGCACTACGATGGCTCATTTCCATAATGGAAAGTCCCTTGCCATGCCAATCTAGCATTTCAGCTTGGGCTTTTTCAAGTACGGCTGTAGGTAATGCAGCAGGACCAGCACAGAAATTGTACGCGCGCATGATTTTTCCTTTCAGAGTGAAACACAATAAAATGATGGCATTTAACCATATCTGGCAGGGTCTTGCACAAAATTATTTCAATCTATGAGCCAAGATAGAGTCAAAAAATCAATGTAGATTCGAGGGATAAATTTACTAAATCAAAAAAAGAGGTTGAAATGTGTGCGACAATATCTGTCGCAAATTGATCAAAAAAACCACCCACTACTCCTAATTAAATGATATTTTAAATAAATATTAAAGGAAAAATAAACAATGACAACATTCCTCAATCACTTTAAGGTAGATAAAAATTTACTTGAAGTTGACTTCTTTGACCCTAATCTGGAAACAGATACTCGCTTATACATTGATAGTTATTATTTAACTCGTTGTGAGAACATACATTCCAAGTCTGCTCTGACTACTCAGCAAAATTTTATGAAATGTTTAATGGAAGCTCTTAAAGAAAAAGATGAAATTAAAGCAAGAAAATTATGCTCCCATTTTCCTGAGCCCAAATATACTGGCATTGGTGCAACTAAAGAAGGAGTAAATGGCAAAGGATCACACGATATTAAAGTTGAATATATACTCACATGCTTAAAGTCTTCTCAGGCAGCTCAGACAGGCTTATTAGAAGATCTTGAAGAATTAATATTAGTTGCAGATGGTATAGGTCCGGACACTATTTCAGATATAACGACTAGGGTCTGTTGACATTTCATAAATGGCTTGTGCTGTAGGCTAAAACTGAGCAGATCAGGCATGAAACGCAAGGAATAGCGAGATTATTGCTAAGTTTCATAACGCAATCTGAGAAAGTTTTAGCCACAGCCTTTCAGGGCGAGCATATTTTTTGCTGCTATTGCGTTATGTGCCAGTCATTTAAAATGACTAAATTTCCTGTCCCATGCCTTATAGCAGCTAAAAAACCTTGCGAGATATATCTCTCATGCCGCAAACATAGACGAATTGTCAACAAACCCTAATATTTGCTTTAAACATTTTGCAGAATATACATTAGAACAATGTGAAAAATTAGGTATAGAAACGACTGAAACAAAAGAGGCTATTCATTTCTTTTGTGCAATCGATAACGAATGGAAAAAATCAAAATTTTCACTTCCTCACGCTCCTTGGGGGCCTAATAAAGTTGTTGGACCTGTAATTTTGTTACCTCAAAATATCTTGGAATCTATGATTAGCTATAAAACTAATTATTTTTTCACTAATATTAGACCTCTTGCGAAAGTAAAAAATTGTTTATACTCATCTCATGAAATATGAAAATTTAACAAGATTTAATGATGAAGAATTTAAACGACTTGTTGGAGTTCCTCGTCCATTATTCTTAAAAATGGTATCAGTGTTACAACATGCTGAACTTGCCAAGAAAAAATCTGGAAGACCTCATTCGTTGTGTTTAGAGTATCAATTGTTGTTAACTTTAAATTACTTACGCTGTTATAGAACTCAAATTGAGTTATCCGCCGACTATAACCTAGCTGAAAGTAATGTGAATCGTACGATTCAGAAAGTTGAAAATGCTCTGATTCAATCACGGATTTTCGCATTGCCGAAAAGGAATCAAAAGTTTAATGAGGGGGATTATGTAATCGTTGATGTTACTGAGTCACAGATTGAGCGTCCCAAAAAAACAAAGAAAATTCTATAGTGGTAAAAAGAAGAAACATACGCTAAAAACACAGGTCATTTTTAACCCCCAATTAAAGCAAATTGTAAGTATACAGATTGAAGATGGCAGAAAACACGATCTGAACATTGCGCGTAAGCATTTGAAGGAGATGATTATTTATCCTTATATCATGGCAGATTTAGCCTATAAAGGATTTCATCAGATTAAGAGTAAGTTACTCATTCCAATCAAGAAACCTAACAATTTATCATTACCCCAAATAGCAAAACAGATCAACCAAGAAATCAGTCGGCGTAGGATCACAATTGAACATATCAACGGCAAACTTAAACATTTTCGGATATTAACAGAACGCCATAGAAATAGACGGAAACGATTTGGTCTAAGAATGAATTTAATTGCTGGAATGGTGAATTGGATGCTCTTAAATTAACTTTCGCAAGAGATCTATTGCCACCCCTTTATTTAAAGAAGAAGTTTTACGTAGAGATGCTTCAGCAAGCTTTATTTATTCTTTAAAATCTGGCGAGAAAAGAGTGAATGTAAAAAAATGCGAGAGCAACATCCTGAATTTCGAGGGGGGAAAAAGCAATATGGATGAATTAATCGCAAAAAATCCAAGACTTTTAAAAGAATATAGAGAAAAAGTAGCTAAAAAACGCTATTTAAAAAGAAAAGGTAAAAAAAGAAGATTAGAGGACGCATAAGCGTGCTTTTTATAGACAAATGTACAAGAAACAATACTATAACTTTACACTAGTTCTATCTGCGAACCTTTGATTTATACTAGCGGGATAACATTACCGGCTTTATATCAGTTTAGCGACTTTATGAACTTAAAGAAAAATAAAAGACAGCTTGTCTGGGGTTTAAATCTGCTTGCATCTATGATGTATGGCAGCTTTGCTCATGCACAGAGCATCAGCTTTCAGGATGCTGAACGTCAGTTGTTGCAAAATTCTTATAGCAGCCAAGCCTATCAAAGTCTGGAACAGGCTTCAAAACTTGAAGCTGAAGCAGTAAAAGGCGTAGGTCTGCCACGTGTCGACCTGAATGTTCGTGCCTATGCCTTTCACAGTGAAGTCGATATTCCATTAAAGCAATTTAAAAATAATCTGGAGAATTCACTCTCTCAAGGCGTGAATGGCCGGCTTAATGAGTGGGAGGCCAGTAATGGCGTGGATCTACCTGCAGGTATTACTGATCCACTGCGTGATGGACTTAACAATACTATTCATAGCGGAGTTGGTCTGATTCCGGATACGTCTAATGTCATCCTTGAAGATCAGGTGATTCGCCCCACTGTTTCCGTGATTATGCCAATATATACTGGAGGCCTCACCCGTAGTGCCAAAGAAATTGCCAATATTCAGGTCGGTCGTAGTCAGCTCAGCAACAAACAGCAGCAAGATACGCAGCGTTTTGAACTGATTCAAAGTTATTTTAATGTGCAGCTCCAAAAGCAATTGCATGCAGCTGCGCTGTTTAATCTGAATGCCATGCAGCAGCATTATCGCAATGCCTTAAAAATGGAACAGCAAGGTTTTATCAGTAAAGGCCAGCGTATGCAATTTGAAGTGGCACGTAATAATGCCGAGCGCAGCCAGCAAAATACGCAGGCCAATTTGAATGCAGCGCTGTTCCAGCTGAATAATCTGCTTCAGGAAAGTAGCATCACTGAGCTTTCGATGCCTTTATTTGTCAATAAAACCGAGCCACAGGCCTTAAATCATCTGCTAAAAACTTTTAGTCAGAACTCTGCGCTGATTCAAAAAATGCAGCTGGATACCCAATTGGCCCAAGCCAATGTGAAAGCCCAGCAAGCAGCGAAAAAACCAAATGTATTTGCTTTTGGCGAATATAGTCTGGATCAAAATGAAAACTGGATTGTCGGGGTTGCCGCACGCTATAACCTGTTTTCCGGGATCGATAAAAACAAGAATATTCAGGCTGCCGAACTCAAACGCTCTGCAACAGAACTGCTTACTGCACGCACCCAGCAGGAAATTGAAAATCTGATTTATAAATCTTATAGCGAAGCACTTAGTGCACAGCAAAGTGATGTACTTCTGGCACAAAACTTGAAAGCCGCACAGGAAAATTTACGCATCCAAGAATTGTCTTTTAAAGAAGATACGGGCACCGCCACACAGGTCATCGATGCACAAAATATGCTGAGCGGACTACGAGCTGAAACTGCCTTGAATGCTTACAAATATGTGATGTCACTGGCCACACTATTACAAAGCCATGGCTCGATTGCAGAATTTCCAACCTACATTCAACATGCCAACACCCACTATATTCGCTAATGGAGCCGAACATGAACGAAGATCAAAAACCTAATGATCCTGTGAATGAAGTGGCTTCATCCAGCGATACAGAAAAATCGCCTGCGCAACAGGTAGAAACAAAAACTGAAATAGAAAACAACGCGACGACTTCGACCGAGCAACAACAAGCTCCTGAAATCGCTAAAAAGAAAAAATATTTATTGCTCGCCCTGATTCCAGTTCTGCTGGCAGTCATCGCTTTTGGATTGTGGAAAAGCTACCAACCGGCTCCGCTTGAATTGCAGGGTCGTGTAGAAGCTGAAACAGTTCAGGTGGCGACCAAAGTGCCAAGCCGTATTGAAGAAATCTATGTAGAAGAAGGTCAGCGGGTCAAAAAAGGCGATGTACTGGTGCGCTTAAACAGCCCGGAAATTCAGGCCAAAAAACAGCAAGCCGCAGCGGCTTTACAATCTGCGCTGGCCTTACAATCGACTGCTGAACGTGGCTCGCAGGAAGAAAATATCGCCAGTCTGTATGCCAACTGGCAATCGCTGAAAGCACAGCAAAATTTAGCCAAAGTTTCTTATGAGCGTGGTGCAAATTTATTGAAGGAAGGTGTGATTTCACGCCAGCGCCGTGATGAATTGTATGCAGCCAGTCAATCAGCGGCGCAAATGACAGAAGCAGCGTATCAGCAATACGCACGTGCCAAACGTGGCAGCACCTCGCAGCAAAAGAGTTCTGCCGATGCACAAGTAGATATTGCCCAGGCTGCGCTGGATGAAGCCAATGCTTTAGAAGCAGAAACCCAATTAGTAGCACCTGTAAACGGAACGGTGTCTAAAACCTATGGCAAAGTCTCGGAGCTGGTAGCCACCGCAGTCCCTGTGGTCAGCCTGATTGAAGATCAAATGTGGGTGAGCCTGAATATTCGTGAAGACCAATATGCCCCATTTCAGAAAATGAGCAGTATTGAAGGTTATATTCCCGCCCTAGATAAAACCGCCACTTTTCAAATTAGACAGATCAGTGCTGAAGGTGAATTTGCCACCATTAAGACCACACGTCAAACCGGCGGTTATGATGTGCGCAGTTTTAAGCTGCATCTTGTACCCACACCAGCGATTTCTGAACTGAAAGTCGGGATGAGCGTGTTATTTAAACTGAAAGAGACCCGATAATGTGGACGGGTATATGGCGCGAACTGCGCTATCTGCTCAGCGAAAAATGGGATCTGTGTCTGGTCACGCTGGCACCTGCACTGGTGATTATTTTATTCAGCAGCATGTTTGCTCAAGGGAAATCGGATCATTTACCGATTGCGATTATTGATCAAGACCAGAGTGCGCTGAGTCAAAGCATTTATCAACATGTGGCGCTGAATCATACTCTTAAAATTGCTACGGTGTCGGAACAAACAGCTGAAATTGAGCGCCTGTTAAATCAAAATAAAATTTGGGGTTATATCCATATTCCAAGCGGTGCCGAGCAACGTCTGGTTCGTGCCCAGGATGCTGACATCAGTATTGCTTTTAACCAGAGTTATTTCAGTATTGGAAATACCATTTCCTCAGCCATGCTGGTCAGTACCCTACAAGCACTCGCTGAATTTAGCGGACAGCAATATCTGGGCAACCGACTCCCCTCTCTCGAAGCACCGTCACCGCATATTAAAATATCTCCGCTGTATAATCCGCAGCTGAATTATGAATTCTATCTGGAACCCTATGTCATTCCGGCAATTCTGCATTTACTGCTGTGTTGTTGTGTGGCATTTTCCGTCGGTCAGGAACTGAAGCGGCAGACCTTAACAAGCTGGATTAGCAACTCATCCATCTGGATGGCATTGCTGTCTAAGAACCTGATCTATGTGGCTATTTTTAGTCTATGGACCTGGATCTGGATGTTCTGGCTGATTGAAATTCGCGGCTGGTTTGTTGCCGGCTCGCTCGCTCTGATTCTATCGGCACAATTTCTGCTATATAGCGCTTATGCATTTTTAAGCAGTGCAGTGGTTCTGGCAACCAAAGATTTAAGTAAATCTTTTGGCATCATTGCGGTCTATGGTGGTTCATCTTTAAGTTTTGCCGGTGTGACTTTACCTTTAAATAATGCGCCCCTATTCACCCAGCTCTGGTCCAATATTATTCCGTTTACGCCCTATGCCAAATTACAAACTGAACAATGGGTGATTGGTAGTCCATTGCATATTTCACTGCAAGCTGGATTCATGCTGCTGATCTATGCCCTAGTTTACGCTCTGCTGGCTTATCTGTTTCTTAAAAAAATAGTTAAAGGAGCAGTCCAATGAAATCCCTCTGGTTTTACTATCTGCAAAGCTTTAAGGATATTGTCAGTCACGGCACGATCTTTACCACGCTTATTCTATCCGTCTTGTTTTACAGCTTTTTTTATCCAACCGCTTATCAGGCACAGCAGGCTGAAGCCTTACCGATTATTATTGTCGATGAAGAACAAAGTAACTTAAGCACCCGTATTATTGGTCAAGTGGCACAAAGCCCCAATGTGGAGATTGAGGCGATTACCGGCAATTTTTCCGAGGCCAAACAATGGGTGGAATCACAAAAAGCCGATGGTATTTTACTTCTGCCAGACAATTTATCGCAAAGCTTAAGGCATGGTGAAACAGGTGGCATTGGCCTGTATTTAAGTACAGCCAACTTTTTAGTAACCAAACAAATTGGTCTGGGCTTAGCCACATCAGTTGAGCAAACTTTGGCAGATTATACTGAACGCTTTGGCAAGGTCTCGGATTTTTCACCTGCCCTTTCTGTGCATCAAATTCCTTTATTTAATCCGCTGTCCGGCTATGGCAGCTATGTCTTTCCTGCGGTTGCACCTTTAATTATCCACCAAACCATTCTTTTGGGTTTGAGTATGCTGATTTTGGTATATCGGGAAAGAAAAATAGAATTAAACACAAATGCATTGATTGGGATGTGTTTAGCGGTCTTCACCATTGGTTGTCTGGGATGTTTCTATTTATTCGGCTTTAGCTTCTGGCTATTTGATTATCCGCGCGGTGGCAACCTGCTCGGGATGCTGCTGGCTGTTGCGGTTTTTATCTACACGATAATTGGCATGACCTGCTTATTTGCTAGTTTTCTGGATCTGCCGGAACGTGCGGGGCATGTCATTGTATTCACTTCTATTCCACTGTTCTTTTTATCTGGTGCGGCCTAGCCGCATGCTGCCATGCCCACCTGGATGCAAGTCGTTGGCGAAATCCTGCCCTCTACCCAAATTGTGCAGATGTTTATTCAACTCAATCAGATGGGTGTGCCTACAACACTGATCTTGCCTAAATTGCTCTATCTTGGAATGATCGGTAGCTTGTGCTTTTTTTTGGCTTATCGACGTTTAATTTCTGGTCATCAAAGCAGATAGAGCATTATAGCAATGCTCCTATTCCACTTATTTACCCGATTCGCCAAAGACTTGAATATTGAAATTATGAATCTTGTTGCTACCATTCGGCTTGTCAAAACTAACATCATACTGAACCAGATTTTCTGGATAGGCAATTTCATAGCTGACCTTATATTGCCCAAGCTGATCGGTTGCTTCTTCAATCTCTTTGGTCATTAAAGTCTTAGACTTGTATTCACCTTGAGGAATTGAACGTGAAAAGCGTTTCATCAGCTTTTCATTGTCCTTAAACTGGGTTTGCAACTGCGGCTCTAACTGATCCAAAAACTCGTCATACTTCCCATCACGCAACTCCTCATAGGCTAGCTGTGCCGCCTTTTCCTGTTCAGGACTCGGATCTGGAATATTGTCCATTGAATTACAGCCACTCAATGCAACCGCTGCTGCCAACAACATTAATTTGGTTTTCATCGCTTACCCTTATGCAGTCAACGTTTATAAAAAAGGACGCCGAAGCGCCCTTTTTATCAGTAAAAAACTTATTCTTCTACTGAATTTTCACCGTCTTTTTCCACTTGCTCAGTTTCAGCAACTGCATCCGTTTCAGCCACTAAAGATTCTGCACCTTCAATCGCTTCAACAAACTCGTCTTCTTCCACAGCTTCAATCGCCTCTACACCCACCAATGTTTCGTTTTCACCTAAGCGGATTAAACGCACACCTTGTGCATTACGACCTGTTTGTGCCACTTCAGAAGCGCGAGTACGCACTAATGTACCGCCATCAGAAATCAGCATCAGCTCTTTACTTTCATCAATCGCAACTGCACCGACCAATTCACCATTACGTTCAGAGGTCTTAATGGCAATCACGCCTTTACCGCCACGTTTTTTGGTTGGGAAGTCATCTACAGGTGTACGCTTACCATAACCATTCGCCGAAGCACACAAAACTTCGCCTGTTTCTGGTACTACAACTAGCGATACAATACGACTGATGAGTGCTGAATCTGAATTATCTTCATCATCGCTATCTACTTCTGCATCTTCGACATCTTCAACTTGCGCAGAACCAAAGCTGACGCGCATACCACGTACACCTTTGGCCGCACGACCCATTGACCGCACATCAGTTTCAGCAAAACGAATGGCTTTACCTTCATTAGAGAACAACATAATTTGCTGTTCGCCATCGGTAATTGCAACACCAATTAAAGTGTCTTCTTCATTCAATTCAATGGCACGTAAACCATTCGAACGCACGTTACTGAATTGTTCCAATTCAACACGTTTCACTGTACCTGATGCCGTTGCCATAAATACATAGAAGTTTTTACGCAAGGATTCTGCTTGTGATGCAAATTCCGCAATAATCTCATCATCTAAATCGGTTGCAGAAAGCTCTACACCCAATTGTTTCAATTGCACACGTAATGCGTCAGATAAATCATCACCATCTGCTAATTCAGCAAATGCTGCTTCTAATTCTGCATAATGTGCAGCAATGATAGCGTTGGTTTGCAGATGTGCCGCATTGGCTTTCACATAGCTACGGAAGTCCGCTAACCGCTCGGTAAATTTCTTCGGTGCATCAATGACCGGTAAAATCGCAGTGATGGTTTCATTGGCATCTAACGGCAATAAGTTCACCATTGGACGACCTTTAGCACCACGCGATGCTTGCGGGACTTCAAACACTTTCAGACGGTACACTTTACCCACATCGGTAAAGCACAGCACCGTTGCGTGGTTGGACGTCACAATTAAATGCTGCACATAATCATCTTCTTTCATCGACGTTGCAGATTTACCACGACCACCACGACGCTGTGCTGCGTAATCTGACAATGGTTGAGTTTTTGCATAACCTGTTTGTGAAACAGTCAGTACCACTTGTTCTTCTGGAATTAAATCTTCACGCGAGAAATCAATACGCGATTCTACAATTTCAGTACGACGTGCATCGCCATATTGTTGTAAAACTTGCGCCAACTCTTCACGAATCACGCCCATCAACAAATTAAAGTCATTCAGAATTGCAGTTAATTCAGCAATTTGTGCCAAAATTTCAGAATATTCCGCATGTAACTTGTCTTGTTCTAGACCTGTTAAACGATGCAAACGTAATTCTAAAATTGCGGTCACTTGCGCAGGCGATAAACGATAAACCTGACCATCTAAACCAAATGGGCGGTTAGGATCTTCACCTTCAATTTCGTCTGGACGTACAGAAACTGAACCAGCTTTTTCTAATAATGCGACTACACCGCCTGCTGCCCATTCGCCTACCTGTAAACGCTCACGCGCTTCGGCTGGGTTGGCAGAAGATTTAATGGTTTCGATGATGGCATCAATATTGGCCAACGCGACGGTTAAGCCTTCTAAAATGTGCCCACGTTCACGTGCTTTACGCAACTCGAACATGGTACGGCGGGTCACTACTTCTTGGCGGTGACGAATAAATGCCGCAATAATATCTTTCAGGTTCATCAATTTTGGCTGACCATTGTCTAGGCAGACCATGTTGATGCTGAATGAGTTTTCTAACTGCGTATTTAAGAACAGGTTATTCACAATCACTTCAGCGTTTTCACCACGCTTCAGATCAATTGCAATACGCATCCCTTCTTTATCAGACTCATCACGTAATTCTGAAATACCTTCGAGTTTCTTCTCTTTCACCAGTTCAGCAATACGCTCAATGGTTTTGGCTTTGTTGACCTGATAAGGGATTTCAGTAAAGACGATGGTGGTACGACCAGATTTTTGATCTTCTTCAAAATGGTACTTACCACGAATATGCAAACGGCCTTTACCTGTACGGTAAGCATCAACAATGCCTGATTTACCGTAAATAATACCGCCTGTAGGGAAGTCTGGACCTGTGATATGTTCCATCAACCCTTCAATTGAAATATTTGGGTTGTCTGCATAAGCCAAACATGCATGCACCACTTCAGTCATGTTGTGCGGTGCCATATTGGTCGCCATACCTACAGCAATACCTGCAGCACCATTGACCAATAGGTTTGGAATACGAGTAGGCATCACTTGAGGAATACGCTCAGAGCCGTCGTAGTTATCTTCCCAATCGACAGTGTCCTTTTCTAAATCGGCCAACAGTTCATGAGTAAGTTTGCGCATACGGACTTCGGTATAACGCATGGCTGCGGCACTATCGCCATCAATCGAACCGAAGTTACCCTGACCATCGACCAATTGATAACGCAAACTGAAATCTTGCGCCATACGAACAATTGTTTCGTAAACTGCATAATCACCGTGAGGGTGATATTTACCGATGACGTCACCGACTACACGGGCAGACTTTTTGTAAGCTTTGTTGTAGTCATTGCCCAATTCGTGCATTGCGAATAGCACACGACGATGCACAGGTTTTAGACCATCTCGTACATCTGGCAGCGCACGTGACACAATCACGCTCATCGCATAGTCTAAATACGAGTGCTTGAGTTCATCCTCAATGGCAATCGGTCTAATTTCCGATACGCTCATGCATACTCCTTATTCTGCAAACAAATTTTGCTTGCATTTTATATGTCGTAAAACTTGCAAATGATTAGCCTGAAATGCAGGCTAAAAATAAAAACTAGCGAAAAATTATAGCATATACGCCTGTGTTTTTGTGCTTTAGAGATGATCTTAATCTTGTTAATTTACTTAAATTTAACGGTGATTTTTTAGACAAAAAATATTCACACTCAAGAAACAAAAGTGCTTCATATTTTTAAGAGTCACGTCAAAATATCTTCAACATATACTTGCTCGATATGTACCCACATATACGCTAAGTTCACATAATGTACTTAAAACCAATCACTGCATCTTAATTAAAAAAAGACAATAAAAAACGCCCCTATGCTATTCACATAGAGGCGTTTTTGACTGTGTTCAGTAATTAGATTTTAGATACTAACTCTGGAACAACAGTGTTCAAGTCACCCACTAACCAGTAGTCAGCTACTGCGTTGATTGGCGCTTCTTCGTCTTTGTTGATCGCAACGATCACTTTAGAATCTTTCATACCTGCCAAGTGCTGAATCGCACCAGAGATACCTACAGCGATGTACAAATCAGGTGCAACGATTTTACCTGTTTGACCTACTTGCATGTCGTTTGGTACGAAGCCTGCATCTACTGCTGCACGTGAAGCACCTTGTGCTGCACCAAGTTTGTCTGCTAATGGATCAAGTACTTTGTGATAGTTCTCACCAGAACCTACACCACGACCACCAGAAACTACAATACGAGCTGCAGTTAATTCTGGACGCTCTGATTTCACAATTTCTTCAGAAACAAATTTAGAAATACCAGCATCACCTGTCACAGTCGCAGCTTCAACCGCAGCCGAACCACCTTCTGCAGCCACTGGGTCAAATGCTGTACCACGTACAGTACCTACCACAATCGCTTCTGAAGATTCTACAGTTGCAATCGCGTTACCTGCATAAATTGGACGTTTGAATGTCTTTGCAGAATCTACAGCGACGATGTCTGTGATCATGCTAACATCAAGAAGTGCAGCCGCACGCGGTAAAATGTTTTTACCTGTTGTTGTAGAAGCAGCAAGGATATGGCTATAACCTTTGCCTAATTCTGCAACAAGTTTTGCTACGTTTTCAGCCAATTGGTTTGCATAAGCCGCATCGTCAGCAAGTAATACTTTGCTTACGCCTGCAACTTTGGCTGCTTGGTCTGCAACTGCTTGTGCACCAGAACCCGCAACCAATACAGTGATATCACCACCGATTTTTTGAGCTGCAGCAACAACGTTTAATGTTGCACCATTTAGTGCTTTATTGTCGTGCTCAGCGATAACTAAAATACTCATGATTTTTATCCTTCTGTATTAGATCACTTTCGCTTCGTTTTTCAATTTATCTACAAGTTCGTCTACAGATTTCACTTGTACGCCCGCTTTACGCTCGGCAGGTGCTTCAACTTTTACAGTTTTCAGCTTAGAACCTGTTGCAACGCCATAATCTGCAGGAGATTTGGTGTCTAGCGGTTTTTTACGTGCTTTCATGATGTTTGGAAGTGCCGCATAACGTGGCTCATTCAAACGTAAGTCAGTGGTAATGATTGCAGGAAGTGCAAGCTCAACAGTTTGTAAACCACCGTCAATTTCACGTGTTACCTGAACTTTGTCGCCATCTACTTTTACTTCTGAAGCAAAAGTACCCTGACCTGCACCCAGTAAAGCGCCGAGCATTTGACCAACTTGGTTAGAGTCGTCATCAATGGCTTGTTTACCCAATAAAATAAGTTGTGGTTGTTCTTGTTCAACAACACCTTTTAAGATTTTAGCCACTTCAAGTGCACCAATCTCATCGGCTGTTTCAACCAAAATACCACGGTCTGCACCAAGCGCCATTGCAGAACGGATTTGTTCCTGCGCTTCTTTAGGACCAATGGATACCACCACGATTTCTGAAACAGTTCCTTTTTCTTTTAAACGAACCGCCTCTTCCACTGCGATTTCACAGAATGGGTTAATTGACATCTTAACGTTAGTCAGGTCAACTCCACTATTATCCGGCTTAACGCGAACTTTAACGTTGGCATCTACCACACGTTTTACAGCAACAAGAGCCTTCATGTAATCCTCGGCTGTTTTAGCAAAAGTAAATATTGAGAAAAGTTAATAATAACTCTTCGCTTTAAATTTTTTAGGTGTCCTATCTTGCTATGTGATCGGCATTTCGGTCAAGTCAGAATTGTCTAAACAAGGCTAAAAATGCCGAAAATTAACTGAACGATGCGTTCATACTTTTTTATTTCTAAAAATAAACAAACCAAGCGACGATTATATAAGCAATTTTAAACTTTGATTTATATTATGTTTTTTATTTATTCCCCTCATCAACAAAATTGATTGAAATGCAATTCAAATTGAGTTCCGCCTACAATTTAAGCAAAGTTCCTTACATAAAACCCTATAACCTGACTGTCATTTAAGATAGAAAACTTTATTTTTTACAGTATTTTTTCAGATATAAATGCGCTTTTAAACTGTGACTGCTGGTTCACAAAACTGTATTTAGCAATTGAATGGGTATGAATTAAACAATCTATTTTATTTTGATGGATATTTATGCGCTTTCACCACGCCAGCTTCCTGATAAGGGAGATAAAAAAACTCAGCTTAAACTTGCTGAGTTTCCAAGAAGTCACGGTGGATATGACTCAGATCAATCAATTCATACGCCTGTAAATTAAAAATTTTCCAGACTGCAATAAAATCTTGTTTTACATCTATTTTACTGCTTACATTTGGGCCTGCTTGCCACTGTTGATCTGAAATCCACACATAGCTTTGTTGTGTTTGTGGATGAATCGCTTGCATTTTACCTTCGGCATTAATGCCCCGCACTACACAATCGGCAGGTAATTCTTGCTCAATCATCGGCAAACTTATTTCGACAAAATGTTTCACTTGACGCAAGCCATAACCTGAAAAAATTTCTTTTTGGCTTGGACTCAATTGTTCATACTTTTCTTGAAGATTTGAAATCATGGTTTTGCCTATCATTTGATATCCAAAGTGTTATACAGTGGAACAAAAAATAATGTCATCCATGTCTATTATTCATGTGACCCACTCTTTCTGCTTCTTTTATACTTCATAACTCACTTTTTTATTATTCTACAATAGTTGCAATGACATCTAGGTGAAAGCGCTTTTACTTAAAATATTGAGTACAGCACTAAGACTTTGCAACTGACTGTGAGAAAAATATTTGCAGTATGAAACTTATAGGGTCTGATGACACTTCGTCTATGTTTGCGGCGACGCATATTTTTTAGCTGTTATAAGGCATGGGACAGGAAATTTAGTCATTCTAAATGACTGGCACATAACGCAATAGCAGCAAAAAATATGCTCGCCCTGAAAGGCTGTGGCTAAAACTATCTCAGATTGCGTTATGAAACTTGACAATAGTCTCGCTATTCCCTGCGTTTCATGCCTAATCTGCTCAGTTTTAGCCTACAGCGCAAGCCATTTATGAAATGTCAACAGACCCTAGATTTTAACTAGCAAAAATAATGCCTACTTTAAGGTAAAGCTTTACTTTTTACTCGCACGTGGATGTGCCTGATCATAAACTCGTGCTAACTGATCAAAATCGACATGTGTATAAATTTGCGTGGTGCTTAAATTGCTATGCCCAAGCATTTCTTGGACTGCACGTATATCCCCACTATTCGACAGCATGTGACTGGCAAAACAATGTCGCAATAAGTGCGGATGTAAATCGACATTCACGCCCGCACGCTGTGCCTGAAACTTCACCCGATTTTCTATTTGGCGTGCTTTTAAAGGTTCGCCTTTTTGGGTAATAAACAATGCTGCATCAGGTACAAAATCGCCCTGCCACAGAGGATAAATCTGTAACCATTGCATCACTGCATCTTTGGCTTTACGACCAAAAGGCACAATGCGGGTTTTATTGCCTTTACCTGTTATGCGCAGCAATTGACGGTTAAAATCTAAATCGCGGATACGCAAACTTTGTACTTCTGCTAGGCGCAAACCACTCGAATATAACAATTCTAAAATCGCTTTATCGCGTCGCCACATTTGTTGTTGTACTTCAGTTTCAGGTTCTGGCTGATCCAAAATTTGATGAATCGTTTCAATATCAATCAAACCTGGCAAAGGTCTTGGCTGACGTTTTAGCTGAAAATTATCAATTGGATTAAATTGTAAATATTGTCCATACTCAGCCCATTTCATAAACTGACGAATCGCTGACAACATGCGCTGCAAACTGCTGCTATTTAATTGCTGCTGTTCTACTTTTTGCGCTAAATAATGGCGCAAATCTGCAGCTTCTACATCATATAAGGCAAGTTGTTGTTGCTCACAAAAGCTAAAAAAATCATTTAAATCACGTGCGTAGGCTTTTAATGTATGTGGTGACTGCTGTTGTATTTCGCGCTCTTTGAGCCACATCTTTATTAATTGCTGCGAATCGTACATTAGTCACACTCCGATTGCTGAACTGAGGCAAACTGAGATAAATAAGCAGCAATGTATTCAGCTGCCTGATCTGCATGTGTTTCTAAAAACAAATGATCACCACCATGCACAACTCTTAATACAGCGTGTGGAAATTGTTGCTGCAAAAACTCACCTACAGCCAGTGGACTTATCGGGTCTTGATCGCCCCATAACAACAAAATAGGCATGTGGATTTTAGCGAAGTCTGCTGTGTAATCGACTTTTGCCTCAACAAACCAGTCAGGATAATTTAAATCACTTGCTTTATAGTCTTGTCGCCAATCTTGCGCCTGAAAACTGCTTAAATCCATGCCACCAGATGTTGCAGCCAATACCAATCCTTTCACTTTTTCTGGATATTGCAACGCGGCAGCAACTGCAAAAATACCGCCCATCGACTGTGCAATGATAATGCAATCATCTGGGATATTCGCCAACACATAAGCCTGCAAACTTGCAAAATCATGTACCTGTGAATGTGCAGGTTGATGATTAAACTCAGGATAAGCCACAATTTTTACAGCAAGCTGCCACGGCAATTTTTCAATCTTTTCGATTAGAGGATGAAAAAATGCGGTATTGCCTGAAGCGCCAGGTAAAAAAATCAGTTGCGGCATAATGAGTAGAAGTTTTTAGAATGACGTTCGGTACAGCATACCTGATCCGTGCCGCAAGATACAAAAAAGCACCATTCGTTTTGAATCGTGCTTTTAAGTAAGATAAGGGCTGTTTATGTTAGAACGAAGCTTCAACCCTGAAAATAATTTAAATCCAAACGACCGTGATAGACGTTAGCAGTTGGCCCTGTCATCCACACCACATCACCTTCACGCCATTCGATTTGCAACTTACCACCTGCCAGTTCAATTTCAACTGAATTAGACAATAAGCCACGACGCATACCCGAAACGGCTGCAGCACATGCACCTGTACCACAAGCCAAGGTTTCACCCACGCCACGTTCAAACACACGCAAACGCGCATGTTTTTCATCAATGATTTGCATAAAACCTGCATTGACACGCTGCGGGAAACGCTCATGTGATTCGACTTGTGGGCCAATTCCTGCAACATCGGCAGTCAATACATCAGGCACAATGGTCACAGCATGCGGATTGCCCATATTCACCACATCAATGGTCAATGCAGCACCATTTTTCAGCGCGATGTCATATAAATTATCAGGCTGATCGGCAATGAATGGAATCTCATGCGGCAAGAATTTTGGATACCCCATATTCACTCGCACCCAACCGTTTTGCCCCAGCTCAGGCTCTACAATGCCTGCCTTAGTTTGCACCTTGATTTTGGTTTTAGTCGTAAGCTGACGTTCATGCACAAAACGCGCAAAACAACGCACACCATTGCCGCACTGCTCCACTTCAGAACCATCGGCATTGAAAATGCGATATTTAAAATCAACATTTGGCAAATCGGGCGGTTCCACGATCAGGAGTTGGTCAAAGCCAACCCCAAAGTGACGGTCTGCAAGGCGCTGAATGGTCAATGCATCCAAATAAGCACGTTGGCTGATGAGATCAACCACTATGAAATCGTTGCCCAGACCATGCATTTTGGTAAATTCTAATAACATCTCGAATTCCCCTTATGGCAATAAACGCTCTCTTTCCCACAACGATTCAATGCTTTCACGTTCACGAATTAAATGTGCTTGATTTGCATCGACCATGACTTCGGCTGCACGGCCACGGCTGTTGTAGTTAGAGCTCATCACAAAACCGTATGCACCCGCACCCATCACAGCCAAAACATCATTTTCTTTGATCGCAAGCTGACGTTCTTTACCCAAGAAGTCGCCTGTTTCACAAATTGCACCAACCACATCCCACTCTAGCGTTTCAACATCCGTACGCGGGGTTACGGGCTGAATGTCCATCCATGCTTCATATAACGCAGGACGGATTAAGTCATTCATGGCAGCGTCAATAATCGCGAAGTTACGATGATTGGTCGGTTTGAGTAAATCAACTTTCGTTAGCAGCACACCTGCATTTGCAGAGATACTACGCCCCGGTTCCATATACACTTTAAGACCTAACTTTTCTAAAGCGGGACGTAAAGCATTGGCATATTCTTCAACCGTTGGTGGGGTTTCGTCTTTATAAGTCACCCCTAAACCACCGCCAATATCAATGTGTTTGAGCTGAATACCCATTTCTTTTAAGGTATCAATCATCACAATCACGCGATCTAAAGCATCTACAAACGGTTGTGTTTCGGTCAATTGTGAACCGATGTGACAGTCGATGCCGACGATATCTAAGTTCGGTAAAGATGCAGCATATTCATATGTGCTGTACACCGAATCTGACGGAATACCGAATTTATTTTCTTTCAAACCTGTCGAAATATAAGGATGGGTTTTGGCATCAACATCTGGATTAACCCGTAATGAAATTGGTGCTTTGACATTCATGCTTGCCGCAACTTTTTGGATACGGTCTAATTCTGCATGTGATTCTACGTTAAAGCAGGCAATCCCAACTTCCAAAGCTGTTTGAATATCGGCTTCAGTTTTACCTAAACCTGAAAAGACTATTTTCGAGGCATCACCGCCTGCTTTGAGAACACGCGCCAATTCACCGCCTGTCACAATATCAAAACCTGCACCCAACTTAGCCAATACATTCAATACCGCAAGATTAGAGTTTGACTTTACCGCAAAACAAATTTGATGATCGATAAAGTGAAAAGCACGATCCATATCTAAATAATGCTTTTCAAAAGTCGCTTTTGAATAAACATATAGCGGTGTGCCAAATTGCTGTGCGAGTTGTTGTAGCGAACATTGCTCTGCATGCAATACCCCTTGAATACGGGTGAAACTCATGGAGGTATCCTTTATCTAGAAAGCGTTAAGGTGTAGTCGATGTAGATGCAGCAGGTGCAGCAAACTGCTGTTGCACAGGTACGGCTGTGTCTGACGATGTTGCCGATTGCGTTGCACGTTTAGGCGCAGCATCTGGATATAACAAATATTTTGCGCGTTTGTCGTAATTTGGGTCATTGGGTAACTGTAATGTACCTGACTGACCACAACCGACCAAAACCACTGTTGTAAGCAAAACACTCATGCAGCAAATGACGGTACGCATCTGACCACCTATAAAATATTTTCGATGAAGTATAACGCGATCACTGCCGCGACCAAAGTGCTAATGCAGAGAGATTATATTGAGCTTAGTAAAAATTCTAGCTTACTTACTATTCTGCTGGCATAGATTGACCTTATCAGGTCTGAAAAATTGCGACTTCTGACACAGATAAAGTCAATTTTATTTCAAGGCATCAATTGTCAAAATCTAAAAACTATGCAAAAAATATAACGTGCTTAAAACCAAGTTCTTTTAACAGGAAGTTTTAAAGACTGGCATATCACTTGCTTAATTTTTACAACTGTTCAACTACAGTCACAAACTAAGCATTTATACACTGCGTTTATAAGAAGAAATTTATGCAAAATTTACAATCGATGATGGAAACCCTAAGCGGTTGGGTCTGGGGCCCATACATGTTGGTGCTCATTGTAGGCACAGGTGTCTTCCTCACCTTCCGCTTATTGTTCTGGCAATTCCGCATGTTGCCACTGGCTTTTAAACAAGTCTTTTGCAAACACGACAAAGCGCAAAAAGAACCGGGTGATATTTCACATTTCGCATCACTCATGACTGCACTCTCTGCCACGATTGGTACGGGAAATATTGCAGGTGTTGCAACGGCTTGCGTACTCGGTGGTCCGGGCGCCGTATTTTGGATGTGGATGACTGCTCTGTTTGGTATGGCCACCAAATATGGTGAAGGTGTTTTGGCGGTTAAATACCGTATTAAAAACGAAAAAGGGCAAATGTCAGGCGGCCCAATGTACTACATTGAACGCGGACTAAAATGGAAATGGCTCGCGATTATCTTTGCTTTTTTTGGTACAGTCGCCTCGTTTGGGATTGGCAGCTCAGTACAATCCAACACCGTAGCTTTAGCGGTTGAAAATAGCTTAGGTTTAGAAACTTGGATTACAGGCGTGGTAATTACCGTATTTTCTGCATTGGTGATTTTGGGCGGAATTAGCTCAATTTCCAAAGCATCTTCGGTGATTGTTCCAATTATGGCCATTCTATATGTTACAGGCGGTTTAATTATCATCCTGAATAATTTGCACCTTGTCGTGCCTGCGTTTGAGCTAATTTTCCGTGATGCCTTTACTGGCGAAGCGGTTGCTGGAGGTGCAATTGGTGCAGTAATTCGTTACGGGGTGGCACGTGGCGTATTCTCTAACGAAGCAGGGATGGGTTCTGCCCCTATTGCTGCGGCGGCCGCCAAAACCGACCACCCTGCGCGTCAAGGTTTGGTGTCTATGACAGGTACCTTTATCGATACCATTATTGTCTGTAGCATCACGGGGATTGTTTTGGTAATGGGCTTCATTATGGCAGGTAATAGCTTTGGTGGTGCAACAGGTGCTGTACTCACCACACAGGTTTTTGACCAGTTATTGCCAGGCTTTGGTGGTTGGGTCGTCACTTTCGGGATCATCTTCTTCGCCTATTCCACCATTCTCGGTTGGAGCTATTATGGTGAAAAATGCTGTACTTATTTATTCGGCGAAAAATACGTGTTGATTTACCGCTTAATTTATATTGCTTCAGTGTTCATTGGCACCATCGCCACCCTAGATTTAGTCTGGTTATTTGCCGATACCTTTAATGGTTTAATGGCT
Source organism: Acinetobacter sp. SCLZS86 (assembly GCF_021560715.1). NCBI lineage: Bacteria > Pseudomonadati > Pseudomonadota > Gammaproteobacteria > Moraxellales > Moraxellaceae > Acinetobacter > Acinetobacter sp. SCLZS86. The sequence continues at coordinate 1,023,969 of NZ_CP090864.1, read as the reverse complement.
GTACCAAACTTAATTGCCTTGTTGTTACTGTCTGGTGTGATTGCCAAAGAATCCAAAGACTTTATTGCGAAACGCAAATCTGGCGAGTTGTATTAGATAAGCCCAATTCATTGAATTATTCCCTTCAAATCATAAATCATACAATCACCCACGTGGTTGTATGATTTTCCATGAAAAATCTAGATAACATTCATTTCGCGAACATTCCTCTGTATGCTGTAGTCAGTTTTTAATTGATGCAATGACTGGGTTATGGCAAAAGTAAAAAGTGTCTATCGTTGTGAACAATGTGGTGCAGATCATCCTAAATGGGCAGGTCAATGTTCAGAATGTGGGGAATGGAACTCACTTCATGAGGTCAGTATTGCCCCTGCGGTGACGCATCGCGCCCAACCTAAAATGGGCGGTGGCTATGCAGGACAAGCGGCCGCCATTACCACCCTCAATAAAGTGTCTGTATCGCATGAAACCCGTTTAACAACAGGCATTGGGGAATTTGACCGTGTTTTGGGTGGCGGTTTGGTTACGGGCTCTGTAGTACTGATTGGTGGTGATCCTGGTATCGGAAAATCGACCATTTTGCTACAAACTGCGACACACATGGCGGCTGCCAATAACACCGCTTTATATATCACAGGTGAAGAATCTCTTTCTCAAGTGGCGTTACGCGCTCAACGCTTAGACTTACCCACCGATCAACTGAAAGTCATGGCAGAAACCTGTGTCGAACGGATTTGTGAAGTTTTGGCGCATGAACGCCCTGCGGTAGCCATTTTGGACTCGATTCAAACTTTATATACCGAAACATTGCAGTCTGCTCCAGGTGGTGTTTCACAAATTCGTGAATCAGCTGCCTTGCTGACCCGTTTTGCAAAAAATAGTGGCACTGCGCTGTTTATTGTCGGTCATGTGACCAAAGAAGGGGCTTTGGCTGGGCCGCGCGTCCTTGAACACATGGTCGATTGCGTCTTGTATTTTGAAGGACAGTCAGACTCACGCTACCGTATGATTCGAGCAGTCAAAAACCGTTTCGGTGCAGTGAATGAACTGGGCGTTTTTGGCATGACCGATAAAGGCTTACGCGAGGTTGCCAATCCATCGGCGATATTTTTGAGCCGTTATGATGAGGCAATTCCAGGTTCTATTGTCATGATTAGCCGCGAAGGAACGCGACCACTTTTAGTTGAAGTACAAGCTTTGGTGGATGATGCACATGGTCAGCCTAGACGTGTGGCTTTAGGTCTGGAACAAAACCGTCTGAATATGCTATTGGCGGTGATGCATCGGCATGGTGGCGTACAAACGTCAGGGCAAGATGTGTATGTAAATGTGGTCGGTGGTTTAAAAATTACCGAAACAGGTTCAGACCTTGCTGTATTGCTTGCCTGTGCCTCTAGCTTGCGTGGCAAAGCGCTACCACAACAATTGGCCGTATTTGGTGAGGTCGGTTTATCGGGTGAAATTCGCCCAGTGCCGAATGGTCAAGAACGCTTAAAAGAAGCGATTAAACACGGATTTAAATACATTATTGTGCCGCGTGGCAATGCTCCACAAAAAGCCATTGCAGGTGTGCAAATTATTGCGGTGGCGCGTTTGCATGAAGCCTTAACTGAAGCTATGAATTTAAGTGAAAACTTAGGCTAAATCCTTGGATAATATTTTTTGTGTTTCAAGAAAAATATCATATTTATATTGAAATTCGCAGCAAATGCCTGCATAAATACACAGCTTAACTTTATTTTAATATAGGAAAATTTGATGGAAGTTCGACAGCGTGGTTTGATCGCAGCAATGCTCACAGCGACTTTATTGGTAGCGCCGTTAGCAGCAGAAGCAAAACGTGCAGGTGGTGGTAAAAGCCATGGCATGAGTCGTTCGGCTGCTCCAACTCAGTCTTACCAACAACCTCGTCAAACAACACCAGCACAACAACCAACAACTGCACCAGCACAGCAAAAATCTGGTCCAGGCGTAGGTGGTATGGTTGCTGCAGGTGTTGCAGGTGCGGCAATTGGTGCGGTTGCTGCCAATGCCTTGGCTGATGATCAAGCTGCAAGTGCTGCCGAAGCGCAAGAGGAAAAAGGTGGTATTCCAAGTTGGATTTGGATTTTACTTGCTGCTGCCGTTGCCTTCTTCATTTTCCGTAAGATGGGCGCAAAAAAAAAACTAACGCCTAATCCGTATGCGCCAAATAGCGGTGCCAATCAGGCACCGTTTGCGCAAACACCACCTGCTGCTGCACCACGTAATGACAATACCAATATTTTTGGTCAATCTGTTGGGGGTTCTGCAGCTTCTACTCAAGCGCCTTTTGGTCAAACTACCAATAATAACGCGCCATTTGGTGCAGCTTATACCAACAGTGGCAATCAATTGCCTGATGGCTCAGAGCCTGCAAGCTTTTTACGTGTAGCACGTCAGCGTTTTAACCATATTCAGTCTATGAACACCGCCAGTAATATCGCAGAAATTCAGCGTTATTTAAGTCCTGATCTATATCAGTCGATGTATCAAGACATTATGGCGAACCAAGACCAAGATGTGGCTGAGTTTTCTAACTTGAATGCCATGGTGGTCGATTCTGCAACTGAAAATGGTCAATATGTCGTAAGTGTACGTTTTACTGGTACAGTCAGCGAAGACCTGAACAGCCTACCGCAACCATTTACAGAAATTTGGCACTTTGTAAAACCTGCAGGTTCTAATCAAGACTGGTTGGTAGCAGGCATTCAACAAGAGCAATAATTTCAATGGATCTAGAAAAACAGTGACTTCGGTTGCTGTTTTTTATGCCTTTCTTTATTTAAGTTGAGACCCATCATGTATAAACAGCACGTTTAACTCTTCTAAGACATCAACACCGAATTCATCCACACTTGCCACACAAAAGCAAACCCTCGATTGATTAGATCTATCAAAAAGTATCCTCATTCATCAATACAGTTTATTTAGCCCACCTTCTCTTTGTATCTACCCAGAGATAAATCAATTCACCTTATCCGTATCACTTTGATTATTTACAGTCGATCTTCATTGACTTAACCAACAAAAAAGCCCTGCAAACGGGCAGGGCTAAATTGTTACTGTTAAATCTATTATTCAGGCAATGGGATAAATTGCTTATCAGTATTTTGAACTTTGCGCTCACCAACTACGACTTGCAAATCTAAGGCTTCTTCACCACGTTCCACTGAAACAGTCACCGTCGTATGCGGTGCTTGTGCAGCAACATAATTAATTAAATGCGAGGTTGAAGTAATCGCTTCATTATTCACTTTTAAAATTTTATCGCCACGTTTTAAACCAGCCTCTGCTGCAGGGCCGCCGGGTAGTACATCGGCCACCACTACACCGCCTTGTGTAGGTTCTAAAATATTGTCTTGTTGCACAGGCAATAAACTAATGCCTAACCAGCCACGAACCACACGTCCATCTTTTAAAATCGAGTTTAAAACCTGCTGACAGACTTGTGCAGGAATTGCAAAGCCAATGCCCAATGAACCACCCGATTGCGAGAAAATTGCGGTATTTACCCCAATCAAATTTCCTGCCACATCAATCAATGCACCGCCTGAGTTACCTGGGTTAATTGCTGCATCGGTTTGAATGAAATCTTCATAGGTATTAATGCCCAAGTCAGAACGTCCTGTCGCAGAAATAATACCTTGCGTCACGGTTTGTCCCACACCAAATGGGTTACCAATCGCAAGCACGACATCGCCCACTTCATTGCCACTGAGTTTAAATGGCAATACAGGCAGTTTTTCTAGGTCAATTTTAATTACCGCCAAGTCTGTGTCTGGGTCAGTTCCAACGACTTTTGCAATCGCACGGCGACCATCATGCAAAGCCACCACAATTTGTTCAGCCTGCGCAATCACGTGATTATTTGTTAAAATATAACCATCTGGACGAACAATTACCCCAGAACCCAAACTATTTTCATTTGGGCCTTGCTTAAATTGATCTGGCAACTGGTTACCAAAAAATTCACGAAACGCAGGATCATTTAACAATGGATGATCCAATTGTTTAACTTTTTGTGTGGTAAAAATATTCACCACCGCAGGCGCTGCCACTTTAACCGCAGCACTATACGACACCACCCCACCTGTCCGTGTTGTATCAATTAATGGTTCAACTTTTTCGGCAGGCATTTTGACCCCATCGGCAGCTACAGGCGCTTTCGGTTTTTGCAGTTGTTGCCAAGTCACAAAGCCAATAATGACTAGAATGAGTAACACCCAAGGTAACCAGGTAAAGGTCCGGCGCACGTTTTATACCTCTAAATAAATTTTTTTGATGATTAAGTCATTGAATGAGCTATTGTAAAACGAAATACAAATAGAAACATAAAAAAGCCCAAGAGTTTTGTCTTGCTTTAGTTACAATACAAAATATATTTTGATATTCGCTAAATATGAGCAATTTGAGAGAGTTATGGCGCAATTAAAAGAAATTATTCAATGGTGTGATCAAACTTTAAATACACATGAATTTAAAGATTATGCGCCAAACGGTTTACAAATTGAAGGCAAGTCTGACGTTCAAAAAATTTTATGTGCAGTGACTGCCTCTCAAGAAGCTATCGATGCTGCAATTGCGCAAAATGCAGACTTATTGTTGGTGCATCATGGCTATTTTTGGAAAGGCGAACCTTACCCAATTACAGGCATGCGCGGTAAACGCATCAAAAGTTTAATCCAACACGATATTTCTTTGGTCGGTTATCACTTACCGCTCGATTCACATCCAAGTCTAGGCAATAACGCAGCGATTGCTGAATGTTTAGCGTTAGAAAATTTGCAAGCCTTGGACCCTAGTGAACGTCATCCTATTGGCAATATTGGTTTTTTAAAGCAAGCCATGAGTGCAACTGAATTTCGTGATTATCTTACAGCACGTTTAGGCTTTAATACCATTCATCTTCCTGCCGAAAAAAGTCAGATTCAAAAAATAGGTTTTTGTACTGGTGCAGCACAAGATTTTATTGGCAAAGCGGCTGAACAAGGTTGTGATGCCTTTATTTCGGGCGAAGTCAGTGAACGCACCTATTATGAAGCCAAAGAATTAGGTGTGCATTATTATGCCTGCGGACATCATGCGACTGAGCGCTATGGTGTACAAAGACTCGCAAAAGCTATTTCAGAACAGTTTAATATTGAGTATAGTTATTTTGAATTAAATAACCCAATTTAATACACTGTTTCACCCAACATTTCACTCAAATGACAGCTGTTTTTAACATCGTCTTTAGATGTATACATTCGAGTCTAATTCTGTATGGTTATTTAAACCTAATGCGCAATTTATCTCGAAATCTATTACAATAGAGCCACTTAATGTTAAAACCCAGCAAAATGCAAGGAATTGAAAACATGACAACCATTACTTTACCAGCTTTACCATACGGTTACGAAGATCTTGCTCCACACATCAGCAAAGAAACTTTAGAATACCACCACGACAAACACCACAACACTTATGTTGTGAACTTAAATAACTTGATCGCGGGTACAGAGCTTGAAGGTAAAACTTTAGACGAAATTATCAAAGCAACTGCAGGTGATGCAGCTAAAGCTGGCGTATTCAACAACGCAGCGCAAGTTTGGAACCACACGTTCTACTGGAACTGTATGGCGAAAAACGGTGGCGGTAAAGCAACTGGTGCTTTGGCTGCTAAAATTGATGAAGCTTTCGGTTCTTACGAAAAATTCGCTGAAGAATTTGCTGCTGCAGCAACCACTCAATTCGGTTCAGGTTGGGCTTGGTTAGTGGCTGACGAAGTGAATGGCAAACTTTCTATTATGAAAACTTCAAATGCCGACACACCAATGGCACACGGCAAAGTTGCAGTATTGACAATTGACGTTTGGGAACACGCTTACTACATCGACTTCCGTAACGCACGTCCTGCTTACATCAAAACTTTCTTAGAAAGCCTTGTAAACTGGGATTACGCAAATGCGAAATACGCAGGTCAAGAAGCTGGTGTAGAAAAATAATTTCTATTTTTTCTGTAGAAAAACTGCTCGTTATGGGCAGTTTTTTTATTTTTGCAGATGAAATGAATATTTATAACGCAAACAATCCATTTCTAATGATGAACGTGTTGACGACTTAAACTTTCATCCCTAAAATGCCCCACAGATTCTCCAATAGCTCAGTCGGTAGAGCGACGGACTGTTAATCCGCAGGTCCCTGGTTCGAGCCCAGGTTGGAGAGCCAATCTATTCTCCCATAGCTCAGTCGGTAGAGCGACGGACTGTTAATCCGCAGGTCCCTGGTTCGAGCCCAGGTGGGAGAGCCAAGATTTTAAAAATCCCACGCAGCATGACGTGGGATTTTTTTGCAATTTTTATCGTTTTTATAGTGAATAAGATGTTCTAATCGAATTGAACAGGCCTCACTCTCCCCATAAATTAAAATTAAAACCATACAGTGAAGATCGGGCTATCCCCTCTTGTGATGCCTCTATTTTTTCGCTAACTTAATAGGTGCATCAACAACAATAAAACTTGAAAGCCCATGCAAGCGCCTTGGTTAAAATCCCTGATTTTTTGGACAATTCTAATTGTGGTGATTTTTTCAATTTTTCAATGCACACAAAAATCTGAAAGCAATAAAACTGCTGCGACACTCATGTACGAACGTCTATATCAATGCAGTCGAGATCTGAACGCACAACAACAAGCCACTTTAAAACAAATTCAAAACCAAGTGAAAGCAGAAATGACCCAGCAAGAGATGCTGGAATTAATTAATTTATGTCGCAAAACTAGCCCTCCACAAACACGCGAAGATTATATAAAAGCCATTCAAGCACTCTAAAAACTGCGTTAAAACAAAGCTAGATGATTATTTTTAAAGCAGTTAATCTATAATTACGGTTTTTTTTCAATTCTGACTTGACCAAAAACAGATAGACACATAGAATGCGTGTCAGATTCTCCCATAGCTCAGTCGGTAGAGCGACGGACTGTTAATCCGCAGGTCCCTGGTTCGAGCCCAGGTGGGAGAGCCAAAATTCTTAAAAAACCCACGCAGCATGACGTGGGTTTTTTTATTCCTGCTGTTTATTTGGGTCTAACGGCACCGCATCATCTATGTTTGAATCCAGTCAATCGACTTTCTTGCTTATTGGCAGCTTGGCTAGCCTTGCCCTGTTTATCTTAATTTTTAAGCCATTATTTTTCCCCAATAAAAGTTTTTATCCCAAACCGATTATGACTGCTTTTGAACGCAAAATGTTTATGCGTTTAAAACAGGCTTTTCCTGAGCATCACATCTTGGCGCAAGTGGCATTTAGCGCATTAATTACTAACAGCCACTATAAAATTCGTGCGCTGTTTAATCGTAAGGTGACTGATTTTGTAATCTTAAATGCAGAAATGCAAGTCATCGCAATTGTAGAGCTAGATGACCGCAGTCTTTTCCTAATTGACCAAAGTTGTCAAATTGATTCTTTATAGATTTTTCATTGACATAGTACATTTTTTAACCTTTAATTTATTTGACAATCGTCATGGATGGAACATTCTGTGAAAGTTAAATACCTTAAGGATTATGATCACTCAGACACTTTAGATATTGCTAGCCGTTACTGGCTAAAACAAGAAGAACAGAAGCTTAATAAGCTTACTGCACTAGTAGCCCTCTATTGCGCGTATATCGAATGTTTGAAGGGTACATCGAGTCAACACTCAATATTCAATTTAACATCGTCTGCTGCACTGGAGGATCATGTAGAGTGCTTTATAGGATTTATCTACACTGAAATAGATACAAGTAATTACAACAAATACCACTATAGCTATGAAGTTCAGTTAGTATTCAATAATCTAGCTTTATTTCTAAATAAAAGGAAAACTACAATTTTCCTTTCATTTAATACAATAAGTGAAGACGTAGAACATTGTATATTTCTATATAAAAATACTGAAAAAAATATAGAAAAAATTGAATATTATCAAGGTTGGAGCATTTGCAGCAATGATAAGAAAATTATGAATCTAAATATCAGTATTATTTACGATGCATATGGAAAAGAGTTCACACATAAATTACATCAAATAATGATAACTTATGGAAAAAAAATAATATCAACCACATTGTCAAAAAAAATTGGATATCTAGTTAGCTTATTTAGAATTTTAGTTCTAGTTTATCCAAATATTAAAAACTTACAGAGGGCAATGTCTTCAGAGTATGCATTTGAAAGCATGCTTATTATTTATAATTTATGCTTAATTGATGCAAAAATAAAAAACTATAATATTGGTCATTTTCACGGAAGATGGAGTCGTATGGTCGATATGTACAGCTTATTAGTCAACTATGGAATATTTCAAGAACCTCTCACAGAAATACTTAGGCCAATCTATAAAAATTGTACAAATAAAAATACTACAACAAATGTGATAAAAAACAATAAACAACAATTATTACATAATAAATTAGTAACACAAATTCCACTAAGCTATACAGATAGTGAGGCTAAAGAATTAATTTTTATTAAAATAATTAATGAAATTGACCATATAGTCTACTGTTCAGAATTACTTAGACAAAAAGTAAATGAAAAATATGATTATTTTATTGAATGCAGCAACAAAGGAACTATTAAAGTAAACCAAAATAATAATTTAAGAAACCCTGTACCGATAGGAACTATAAGTAAAAATAACACATTTCGTACTTTTTATGAAACTCCCTTTAAACACAAAGACATTAAGAATTATTCAAACTTTCTAGGTATATCAGGTTTTAGCAAGGAAAAAGATATCATTAAGGATGAAATTTTTTATTCAAGTTATAATACATTATATCCTTTACTTATACTATTAATTAATCAACATCCCGCGATTACTGAATCATGGCTACTGAGTTGGAAATTGTATGACAATAAGAGTAATGTAGGTCTTTTTAAAATTGGGGAATCTTGGTATAGCAAGTCTTTCAAAAAAAGAAAAGGAGTGAATCATGCTGAACAATTAATTAAGTTAAATTCTCAATCGGTAAAAATAATTGAAGACATCATAAGAATTACTAGCATAGCAAGAAATTATTTAAAATCAGAAAATAATAAAGATTATGAATACATGCTATTAGCTTCAAGAACTGCATTTACAGAACCAAAAAGAGTAAAAAAGATTGAAAATGGTACATGTACCACACTAATTAATTGCTTAAAAAATTCATATGAAATAACAAGTTATAGAAATAGTGAGATATTACTTAATAATAACGAAAGTAAACATATCTTTCAAAATTTAACCTTAACAAGGTTTAGAGCAAGTTGTGGTGTACGTGTTTACTATGAAACAATGTCTGTCAATAAAATGAGTATAGCACTAGGTCATGAGGAATATAACCCTAGTTTGATAGATTCATATTTACCAGATGCTCTATGGAAATTTTACACAAATAGATGGATACGAATATTTCAAAATGCTCTAATTTATGAATCTATGAAAGAGTCTATTTATTTATTTGAATCAGTAGACTTCACTAAAGATGAACTTGATAAATTCATAAATAATCATGCATTCAAAGACATGCCTCATCATATTGAAAAAGGATTTCATGAAATAAATATTGAAAAAAAAAATAACAACGATAAAAATAGTTATATAGGTATTTATTTAATAACAGTTCCTCTTCTACAAATTTTTCTGGCAGTTAAATACTTATTTGAGGAGACTTCTCACAATGAAAAAGACATAAAGAAACATTTAAAATGGTGGTACACAAGTCATACGCGCCAACTTAAGGCTTAAACTGTTGAAATATATTATAATTATCGCTTGAAAAATAAAAAAGGTGGTTGTATTTATTAATGCGCTAACACAAAACACAACCACCGTGGCGTATCATGATTCATTTTCAACAGTTATTACAAGTACTTCCTTCAAATATTGAACAAATGGCGATAAATTGTAATGCTTTTCAACGGGCTAGAAAAATTAAATCGCCTTTAGAACTGTTTAAATTACTTATGCTGTATTGTGGCCTCGATTTGTCTTTAAGAGCATGCGCTGGAAAATTCACTGAAACTTATTCCGCAATCAGCGACGAAGCCGTAAAAAAGAGATTAATATCTTGTGCTGACTGGATTAAATCACTTTTAAAAGAAACTCTTACCACAGATCATAACCATACAGAAGGCGATTTAAAATTTATAGCTGTAGATGGCTCTACCGTTCAGGAACCAGGTGCGACACAAACGAGCTATAGACTACATCTCGGCATAGATTTGATGGATTTAACGCTCACTGATGCTGTTGTTACAACAGACAAAGTTGGCGAAAAACTTCAGCATTATCAGCTTCGTGAGGGTTATGTCTTTGTGGCTGACCGTGGCTATAGTCGAGTTCAAACCATTATGCCGACAGTCGATCAAGGCGCTGATGTCATTGTCAGATATACACCGAACTCCATGCCTCTCTATACATTTAATTCGAATAATCAAAAGCTTAAGATTGATTGGCATCAGCAACTTATATCACGGTCTGAGAAAAATCAGGTGATTGAGTGTTATATGATTTTAGGCGATAAGAGGATCAAGGGTTATGTCCATGCGATAGCTAAAAACACAAAAGTTGCAGAGAATGAACGTCGAGAAATGATGACCTTTGCTAAGAAAAATGGGCGAAAAGTCAGAGCTCAAACACTTTACTTAACGAACTGGATGCTGGTATTTACAACGATTCCGCCGCAGGTTCTTAGTACGCTTCAAGTTCAAAATATTTATAAAGCCAGGTGGCAAATCGAACTATATATAAAACGATTAAAAAGCTTGCTTAACATAGATTTACTAAGGGCTAAAAAAGACGGTAAATTAGCTGAGGTTTATTTACTCGGAAAGCTACTTTACGCAGTTTTAGTAGAGAAAATCTATAAACAACATTATTTTAATCATGGTGTTAGTTTACTCGATAAAAACCGAAACTTAAGTCCTTGGCGGCTAATTCAAGACTTGAATGATCAGATTAAATACAGTTTGTTAGCAGAATATCCAAGCTTTGAAGCCAATCTAGCAAGCAGTATTAAAAGTATGTCGGAGCGGCCTAGGAAGAGGAAATTACAACGATTTACAGATGATATTTCAATGTTATTTAGGAGGCACCAGAGTGTATGAAATATCATCAACATGGCTTAAGTTGGCGCGTATGGGTACACAAGTGCGAATTATGTAATATCTCAGATTGAAGAATCACAAAATAATTTACAACAATGCTTGTATTTGACTAAAGACATAATAGAAATGTATAAAATAGCGAAAAACAACCCAATAAAGCATCAAATAATTGAAGGAATATTTACAAATGATCGTGGATAATGCATTAAAAGAAATTATATCCGACATTAATAAAAATATTGAAAATATGTCAATAAATGAACTTATGCTATTAAAGAATGAGATGATAAAAAACCCTAATAACTATGAATTAATTGAAAAATCTTTTGAAAAAACATCGACCATACACAATTTAAAACTATCAGATGTAAGAAATCCAGATTGGTTTTATAATAATACTAAATTTGAATCAAATATATGGATGATAAAAATAAATAAAAAAATAACAACGATCAACTTCAATAAAATAAAGATTGATAATAATATTAAACTAACAGAAAGACCAAAAATTCTAAATACCTTCAAATACTGGCTTTGCATTCAAAGCCACCCTATTTACAATAATGGTTTTTTACTCAAAAATCAAACAATAAGCACCAACTTAAGTAATATAATACACTTCATAAACTCTATTTTAATTAACTCAAAATATTTAAAATTAAGCAAGTACAATTTAGAAAAAGTCAATGAAGACTATATTGTTGACTATTTAGTCAATATAGCAAACTATGGTAAAATAAATGCATCAATAAATTATTATAATTTAGTTGCAGAGTTCCTAAGAGAAAAGATTAAGGAAATAAATTTAAATGATATATTAGAATTTGAAAAAGAATTTCCTTTTGTTAATAATCACAACCATAATGATGAACTTGACTTGACATTAGAAGAGCTAAGAAAGTCTAAATATTGGCTTTATTTTAATAAAGGTTACTCTACATATAATCCCAACAAAGTGTTAACTAATTTTTTCATTAAATGCTTTGAGAATAAAATCATTGTTTTTAACCAGCACCCCATTACTTTACATCAATTAAACTTAATTAAGGATAAATCTAATACAGAGTATTTATCTCTTCCTTGTAAGACTACAGATGAAGAAAACTTTTCATATCAAGATATTCAATCTCAAATAAAGAACTTAAAGAAAATTGTATTTATCCACTCTCAAAATGATTGTGCCCAAATAAATATTTCAAACTTTAATACTATAGGTGTAAAACGAATAAGTAAAATAACCCCTTTAAGAGATCTGGGGCGATTTGCAACACTACCTGCTGAGGTAACTTTTAAAGCAATACATGATTCATTTGAATTTATTCATAAATATTTAGATATATTACTTGATACTATTATTAGATATTCTTTATTCATAAAGAATAAAGAAGGAGATTTCAAAGATTTCTATAACTCTCCAGATTTTCCTGACACATTAAAGAGCATAGGTATTAAAGAGTTAAAAATACCTGATGATGAAAATTTTTTTATAAATTTACGAATGAATCATGGATTTATAGATTTTTACAATATTCTTTTAGGGTCCATATTAGTTGCATTAGGTGCAATCACCGCTAGACGCATCTCTGAAATTATTGATCTACAATCATTAGATTGCTTATTGCCTAAAAATGTTGATCCATTTACAACAGAACATAAAGAGTTTGAGGTTATATTTGATAATCGAAAAAGTGGTGTTGGTGGCATTAATTTTCATCGTGAAAAGATGGCAAGACCTATACCAAGCATAATAGCAAAAATAATTTATAAACTTGAAAAGTTCAATTCAGTAATTTTAGATAATAATTTATCTAAATTATCAGATATTAATTTGGTTAATAGATATTCTTATGCTAGAAACACATGGTCAAAGTTATCTCATTCAACTTATGGTAACTTACTAAATTTATTTTGTGATTATTTTCAAACAAAAGTAATAGAATTTACCCCAAATGAATATAGAAGATATTATATACGACAGCATCAACTTAGACGTTTTTTTGCAATGATGTTTTTCTGGTCAAAAAGCTTTGATGGTTTAGATACATTACGCTACTTCCTTGGTCATACAGATATTGAACATTTATATCATTATATTACTGAACCTTTAACAGGTAGCGTTCTAAATGGCGTAAAATCTCATACAATTTCTGAAGCTTATTTAGGAAAATCAGGCCCAATTGTTAAAAACATTGAAAATTTGCGTGCAGTATTAATAAGTCATTTCAATGTTGATGACTTGGAAATAATAAGCGCAAACAACTTTAAGCTGACAAATAATTTATCAAGCAAAATAAACTATCTTATAGATGAACATATAATTGACCTTCAACCTAGATTTTTTACCACCAAAGACAAAAAAAATAATACAATCCAAGAATTTGAGCTAATATTAATAATTAAGGATGATTTATGAAAAAAATTGATTCTCTTGAAGTTGAAAATTCAATTCAATCTGAAATTGACTTACTTCAACTTATAGTAAAAAAACCAAACAATTATATTAATGACAATACAATAAAATATGCTATTTCATCTCAAAAAAATATGGCTAAATACTCTAATAATGACTATGGCATTATCTCTCTATCACTAAACTCACACAAACTTTATGTAAACAAGTATGCTAATATGACTTATAATCAGTTTAATGAATTGAGAATAAAAGCATTATTTTCAATCAGTAAAATCCCTGCAACCAAAAAGAATAAAATTGAAGAATTAAAAGCAGAGAATAACAACTTAAAAATCAATAACTTAATCCTTATAAAGATCATATATGATCTAAAGTCAACAATTTCAAATTTAGCTTTAAAAACCAATAGCAAATATACAATTGATGAAATAAATAATAAACTAAAACAATTTGAAAAATTATTAAACCATGCTAATGAGGTTTATTTTCATGAAGAATAAAAAACTATATTCAATGGTTATTAATTTTTCACTACCAAATTATATCTCCACATCCAAACAAGATATAAAATTTTACAATCTTGATGCCTTACCCTTTTTATTATTCCCTAATGGAATCCCATGCTATGAAGCTAATTCATATCTTATTTATAAATTAAAATTTGGTTATTCTGAAAACTATAATGGCGGCACATATAGAATATTTGCCAATCATTTGAGTCATTTTATCAGATTTACTTTTTATTGTAAGGAAATTGAAAATTTCTCTCAATTTGATGATAATTTATTTTCTGATTTTATGGATTATTTACAAGATGATCCTCTTGTTCGTTCGAATAATCAAATTATAAACATTGCTTATCAAATTATAGATTTTCTTTTTTTTATTGGGGAGCTTTATAATATTAATAATTTTATTGGAATTGGTAAAAATAATAATATAAATTTAAGTAATAAAAATAAGAATGTTTATAGAGATAATAACAAAAAAAACTCTAACCCTAATTATTTTCATTATTCATTTCCTCCTCCTTCACCTAAACGAAAACGCTATCCTGTTTCCCTCGATGATTACAATAAGCTTCTGAATCATATAAATAACTCTGACATTGAGCCCCTAAGACATAGAAACTTATGTCTTCTCCAAGCACTTGAAAATACAGGTGGTAGAAGATCTGAAGTCTGCTCTATATCCATGAATTCTTTAAGATCAGCTTTAAAAACTGATTCAATCTCACCTTTGCTAGAAATTATAAATTTAAAAAATAATCGTTTAACAAAGACACGGGAAATTCCTGTTTCAAGAACTTTTTTACTGAATTTACGCTTTTATGTTCAATACTATAGAAATCCGATACTTCAAAAAAAAGGCATTAATCATGATTATATTTTTATTTCCCACACAACTGGTCATCCCTTACAACCAGATACATTAACTACTTATATGAATAATTGGTCCAAAGATGCCAATCTTTCCTCAAAAGTCTGTGCCCACATGTTCCGTCATAGATTTATTACAGAAAAATTTAAATCTTTAATTTTAGAACATGAATTATCGAATAGCGATGAATTTCGTAAACTGCTATTAAATACTTATCGATTAAAACAAATTATGCTTGAATGGACTGGTCACAGATCTATTACATCTTTAGATACATATATAAATTTAGCTTTTGATGAGCTTTCTGAAATCGATGAATTAAAAGAAAGAATTCTTTCAACCCCTTCTAATCATGTGATTAACACACACATCAATTTTTTAGAAAACTCTTTAAATAATAATCTTCCGATTGATCCTATTATATTACGCGAACTTATTGATCAACTTAAAAAATAAAACAAACTCTTAAATAAAGTTAATTACTTAATTTAATATTACATAACAGGTTCATTATATATAAACTATTCTTGTACAAACCTGCCAATATACCTTTATTTTACAATAGCTTTCTCAAATGAATTGGCCTATACCTAAACTGGTAATCCTCCCATAAATAACCGAAGTTAAAAGTAGAGGTTAAGCAGCCATTAGAGGTGGCTTTCCTTTGTTAGCTTGATGTGGTCTTTCATGGTTGTAATGCCACAACCAGTTTGTTGCATAATCTTGTACTTCATACAAAGTATCAAATAAATGCTTGCTCAGCCAACTATAACGTATGGTCCGATTATAGCGTTCAATATACGCATTCTGCTGTGGCTTACCCGGTTGAATATATTCAATACGAATACCGTGCTCAGTAGCCCAGCGCACAAATTCGTGACTGATAAATTCGGGACCATTATCGCATCGGATCACTAACGGTTTTTCTCTCCACTCCAGCAATTGATTCAACGTACGAATAACCCTGATTGTGGGCAATGAGAACCCTGCTTCAATGGCTAGGCCTTCGCGGCGGTAATCATCAATCACATTCAATAATCGAAACTTGCGACCATCGGAAAGCTGATCATGCATAAAATCTAATGACCAAACCTAATTTTCTCGGATTGGTTCTTTCAATGGTTCAGGCGCATGCCGTTTTAGTCTTCTTCTCGGTTTAATACGCAGATTCAGTGCCAACTCACAGTAAATGCGGTAAACCCGCTTGTGATTCCAGCAGCAACTCTCAACATGCTGTAAATACGAGAAGCACAAATCAAAGCCCCAATCGGAATTTTCCTCAGTGAGTTCAATGAGCTGTTCAGCAATGAGTGCATTGTCATCGCTGAGTTTGGCTTGATAGCGGTAGCAGGTTTCACTAATGCCAAATGCTTTACAAGCCAAACGAATACTAATGGCATGCTGGGCAACTGCCTGTGAACCATATTGCCAAGAAGAACGCTTACTTCAATGGTGTTTGCAACTTGGTTTCAATGGATCCATGCTCTGCTGAAACTCTGCATCAAGCCATAGATGTTGGTGAAATCTGGGGCGTAGGCCGAAAGCATTCCAAGAAGCTCAACAGCCTGGGGATTCATTCAGTTATGGATTTTGTCTTGACTTCCCCTGTGATGATCAGGGACCAATTTTCTGTAGTGATGCACAGAACCTTATTGGAACTCCATGGAATTGCTTGCATTGAACTGGAACATACGCCACCAGCCAAGAAGCAAATTATTGCGAGTCGCTCTTTTGGTCAACGCATCTACCATATTGATGATCTCAAGGAGGCTATGTCGCTATATGTCATGGATGCGGTTAGCAGACTGAGAGATGATAATCTGTTGTGTGGTTGTCTGATTGGTTTCGTACAATCAAACCCATTTGATAGCTCAAAGCCCTTCTACAACAAGTCTTTATCCTTGGCTTTACCAGAACCTACCGACAACTTATTGCTGCTATCTAAACTCGCTACAGCGATGATTGATGGCCTGTATGCCAAGGACATTGCCTTCAAGAAATGTGGCGTGATTCTAACGTGTCTCGAACCAAAGGCAAGCCATGTATATGATATGTTTACCGACATGAAGCATATCGAGATCAGTGACGCTTTGATGGATTCCCTTGAAGCGATTCATCTTAAGTATGGCAAAACCAAGATTGCCTTGGGCGCAAGTTTAATGCCGAACAGAACATGGAATATGTCACGAAATCGGCTAACACAGAACTACTTTAAATGGGATCAACTGCTAACAATTAAAGATTAATCCTTAAAGCTTTCATTCAATGCTTGTTGTACTGCATCAATGCGTTGCTTACAGCTTTTATAAGCTGCCATGGATTCTTCAACAACTTTCATCAGGTTATCAATGTCCGGCTCCTCTTGAGACTCTAGAAGCTCAGCATTCTTCTTTAAGATGTCATAGCCTTCTTTAAATGTTAGTTGTTGTTCACTCATTTGGTTTCACCTGTAAAACTTGTGTATTGATTAAACCATCATGTAATTGAATCGCCAAAGTTTGATCCTTGGCTTGATGAATGGATGTTATAGCCTTCCCTCCACTACGAACGATGGCATAACCTCTAGCCAATACATTTGTAGGGTTTTGGATCAGCGTCATTCGCATCAGCGTTTCCACATTAAGCGTTGCTCGTTTCAATTGTTGCTGAGCAAAGTAATGGACATTCGTCTTCACTTGGTCAGCTTGTTTGCTGGTTTGATTAAGTTGTGCCTGAGCCATAGATTTGGTGATTTGCATTAACTGATCATTTTGGCTTTGGTACGCTTGGATCTGCTGCTGAGAGTACAGTTGGATGGATTGAATGAAAACCTTGACCTCATCTACACGTTCAGCAATATGGTTTCTAATACCGCCAATCACTTTACTTGGTGTATCAAAAGATCGATGTGCAATTTCATCGAGAATGGTCTTATCTCGTTCATGTCCAATACCAACCCAAATAGGTACTGATCGTTTGCAAAGCAAAGCAGCTAGATCGTAATCATTCAAGTAAGCCAAATCATTGACAGCACCACCACCACGAATGATGACAATCAAGTCAGGAGGTGTTTTGTATTCATTGGCCCACTGTCTTAATCCTTGGCTTAAAGAAGCAATTATACTTGCTGCTGCTGTATTACCTTGAAATGTTGCTGAGTGATAGATGAATTCACAGACCCCTGCTTTATACAGAATATCAGCATCCTTTCTAAAGTCTCCTAATCCTGCAGCTTGTTCAGGTGCAATGACGAGAACCTTGTTAATGTCAAATGGTGTAGGGAGTTTCTTATTCTTGTCAATCAAGCCATCTTCTGTGAGTTGCTTTACGATCTGTTGGTAACGTCTCGCAAGATCACCGAGCGTAAAGCTTGAATCAATGTCTTCAATGTTTACTGAGAACCCATATTGTGGGCTAAAGCTGGCTTTGACTTTAATCAGAATATTCAGGTCCTTTGACAGCTCCATTCCACTTTCGTTCTGAAACTTGTACAGAAGCTTAGCTGCAGTGGACTTCCAAATGGTTCCTTTACAAGATGCAATGACTTTATCAGTGCCCTCTTCTTTTTCAGCAAGTTCTAGGTAGCAGTGACCACTCTTGGTGTTCAGGCTTCTAATTTCAGCTTTAACCCATACAGGATCACCAAAGGCAATCTTTACGATCTCTTGGACTGTTTCGAGGTATTCACTGAGGGAAAGCTGTTGATCAGGCATACTTAGTTTTTATGAATTGTAATTGTCAAAGACTATAGAAAGTTTGGCTTATAGGCAAACACCTATAGGTTATGAAGTAATAATGCCACTTCATGTATCGCAAGTCATGCCGGTTAGGGCAGTGACGATAGAAACCAAAAAAGTGGCTAACATTTCAACTAAAGGTCTTCAATGGCTACTCGAATCCTGCCTTGTTGTGCACGAGATTCGACAAGCTGATTCAGCTCTGCATCTTCTCCTTGGTTCATTACTCGATACACAGTAGCTACCCCACAACCAACAGCTTTCGCAATTTCCTGCTTAGTCATGTTATTTGTAGCAAGCAACTCCTTGATTCTTTTGTGCTTGGCTTCATTTGGTTTCTTACCTGATGGTTTGTACCCTGAACGCTCTAAACCCTGCTTAATACGTTCAATACGCTTCTCATTGTCCAAGCGAGCCATAGTCGCCAGTAGGTCGATCAGCATGTTGTTAATGAGATCTAGGATCGAGCTTGTAATGCTGTCATTGGTTTGGATTAGTTGATGAGTAGTTGGAAGATCAGCAACTACTAAGCGTAGTCCCTTGTCTTTGATTCGACGCTTAAGTTCTTGGAAGTCTGCTTGGCTTAGACGGGACAGACGATCAACACTTTCTACCAACAGCGTGTCGCCTTGGTTTGCTTCTGTGAGCAACCTGTTTAGTTCAGGACGATCCAACTTCGTCCCTGAGAAATTCTCAATATAGGTAACCGATTCACCTAACTCGAGCCTTTGGTTTAAGTCATCTAATTGGTTTAGTGCTCTCTGTGCATCTTGATCTTTGGTTGAAGCTCTTAAGTAGATTCTAGTCGTCATGGTTTATCATTTGAGATTATTGACTATACTACAATGATACAGCTATCATTTAATCAACATAACAACTCTAATGATATTTCGTTGTAACTAACTGTTTCCTTATCATTCGGGTATAGTCCAATGATAGAACACTAGTCATGGTTGTAGGGGCAGAGCGGGAACTTTGCCCCACTTTTATAACCAATTTGAAACAGTTGTTACTTCAACAAAGGATGACCTTGAGGGACCATCATTTTAATTTAGTTGCTATTTAATTGCTGATTAGTTGCTATTTAGTTGATATAATATCCTAAAGTTTAGGATATGGATATTTTAATGAGCGTTCAATCGAGATTATCAAAAAATGCGTGTAGATTAATAAAAGCCGCGCAGTCCATTATTTTTGTTCGCTGGCAAGCAGACAGCGGGACTCAAAAAGTCGTAGCACTGGCACAGATGGCGGAATGGCAGCACCCATTGATTCTATGTGCTGGCGATGGTTTTTGGGATGCTCATGACTTTGACAAAGCAAAGCGTTCTATCAAGCGACACAACAAAGGCATAATTTTTATTGATAGACGCGATTTTATTTTTAACGATCCGTTAGAGCTATCGAAGCTATAGCAGAGCTGACCGCAGAAAGAAAAAACTATAGTCTTTTAATAAAAAAGCATGACTAAAAGCCATGCCTTGGGAATTCGTATAACGTGTAGTATGTTAATTTTAGGGAAACTTAATTCTATAGGTGATACCAATGGATAAAAAGATAGAAGAGAAAACTAAAGATATTAATGAAAAAATTCAAAAATTGGATTTAGCTATCCAAGAACTAATAGAAACTACAGACAATTTTTTTATTAATGATAAGTACTATGGAATTGAATGTGCTTTTATTTTAGACCATGCACTAAATATTAAAATGCACTTTTTCAACAAGTATCCAGCATTTGCACCACCTCACTTACGAGGAGTAGAAAATTATGATCGAATTATACATATTAGAGAAAATAATCCTGAAGATAAGCTAGAACAAATTTCTCCTCTTAAAGACTAAATTTTCTAATCGCGTACTTAGAAGCCCCTATTATTTAACATAATGGCTGTTATGCGAAACGACAGAGAGCTACCAGCTCTCGTTTTTTGTTATGGAAACTGCTAAAATTCAAATACGCCATTGACGTATAAAGAGTCCATGTTATTTATTGAAACCAGCATCTTTACCAAGCAAATTAAAGACCTTGTATCTGATGAGGAATATCGTCAACTTCAGCAAGATCTTTTGGTACAGCCTGAAACGTCCGGTGCTTTACAAGCCTGAACGATCTGCTGTTTAAATTCAGCACAGTATGTTCTTCGTTTTTTCGCAAGAGATGCGATGGATGTCTGATGATTTGTAGTCATAAATTTAAGTCCCCACTTGTTTCTAAGTGGGGACTAAATTAAGGCTTATAGGATGAATTCAGAAGGTGTGTTCAGCGGACGCTTACCAATGATGCCCATCTAAAATTATTCAATTATTTGAAAATCATTGAGATCTGCCTGAATAGATTTTGGATTATTTGCATTTACAAATTCTGCATTTGTATACAACCAGCCTATTTGACCTTGCTGATTAAAGCGTTTATTCAAATATTTAAGGATAGGAGTATTTGAGAAAATCTCTTCTGAAAATACTTTAAATTCTCCTACATCTAGCGCTTCACTATCTTTCATAAATAATAAGCCATTTTTTTTAGTGGCAGATATATCTAAAGAGCTACTAACTAAACGATACCCATCTTTAGCCTGAGCATTTATCATATTTTGCAATGCTAAAGCGCGTTCAAGTTTTGTACTCTCTGTTGGATAGTCTTTGTATCGATATGTGTAGGTACCATTATGTTTACTACTATTTATACAAGTTGCTATCTTAGGTTGATTTTCTTTATTATCTAAAATTTCTACATGATTTCCTGTAAAGTATTGTTTAAATTGAATAATGCGACAACCTTCTTGACCTAATTTATTAAGTACATTTATTAATTGATTAGTGTCAACAAGTGGGGAAAGATAACCACTATCGTAAGTGTATGATGCATTATCATTTTCATTTTTTAAAAAATAGTCTTTAAAATTTAAGTCAGTAGAAGGCCTTACAGAATGAAGAAATTGGTATCCAGATTTTCCATTCTCATTAAGCTTACTTAACCATGAAAAATAGATATTGCTAATAGAGCTTGCAGTTCGATCAGACACAATAGCGGAGTAGCGAGTATTCTGATTAGCTAACTTCATATAGCTATTTACAGTTTGATTTCCATACACCTTATTATTGTATGCGACAATTTTATATCCTTTTTGCCCCATTTCATTAAGCTGAGATAGGAATGCAGTACTACTGGTTGAATTAACCGCATCTACATTTAAAAAATTTGCTGTTGTAATAAGGATCTTAGGTTTTTCTGCAGTAAATAATCCGATATTACTTTTTACATAACAGCGATTATCCTTGTAGGGGTTAGATATGGAATTCCTTTCTAACTTAATGTAAGCAGGATTATTACTAGTTGAATTAATAATACAAAATGAGTCATCATCTAAAAAAGTTAAGACTCTATTCTCTTCTGAGGTTGTGCTATATTTTTGATATTTAATAGGATAGTAAAAGAAGTTATCATATTTGATACCAGTTTGAATGTCTTTTAGTATTAGATCTCCAAGTAATTGATAACGCTTGCTAACTAATTCACCTCCACACGTTTTTAATGCTGAATTATATTGAGAATATTGGATCCCTTCATTACTACCTTCTACAGAATTATCCCCAGTTTTAAGAATTTCAATCTGAGCTAAACTACAATCAGAAATACCTAAATTAGATGAGCCTTGAATCCACTCTCCAGCCAATTTATCCGCTACTGTTGTTGGAGTTGGAGTTGGAGTTGGAGTTGGAGTTGGAGTTGGTGTTGGTGTTGGTGTTGGTGTATTGGAATTATCTGAGCTGTCACTGTTACAACCAACCAAAGCAGTAATTATTACAGTCACAAAGCCACTTATAATTATCTTGTTCATAATAAGCTACTCACTAGATATATTTTTCACAGAGATAGCCATCAAAATTCTGATAGCTATGTTATCACTATGGCTCCATTTTAAGAATTAATGAATTAAATGAGACTCTACCCATCCATTTCCATATTCTGTTGTTACTTCGATTAATCCATTTGAGCTGACATTACCTGCATAAATAATGTCAGAATTTTTAGAAAGCCTAGTTTTTACTTTGCTTGATTTATTAGACGTTTCATAAAGCGGTAAGTTGTTTAGTTTTGGGGTTAATTTTTGTCCTATAGTACGTTCAATATTTGTAGATGTTTCATTATTACCACGAAACTTAGTCATTTCTTTGGCTGTACCTGCTACTTCTTTGGTCGTTTCATTAATTTGACTTAAGGTTCCTCTTAGATCTCTTAAACTGTCTGCAAAGCCAGCATAAGAAGACGTTGAACTAGCAAAGATGGTTAACAGAAGAATCAGGGGTGAAATTTTCATCATACTTACACCTTAACGATGATTATTTAAATTTAATACTTTATCAAAAAATGCGAAAACTTCGCATTTTTTATGATAGAATATTTAATTAACAGTTGTAAATAGATGAACGTTAAATAGTAAAAAATTAAAAAGTCATAGATTGAGAGCCAGGTTGAGAGTATTTTTATTTCACAAGGAATACGAAAATTCATCTGATATAATTTGTGAGGTACTAAAAATAGTGAGAAAATTTCAATTAAAGTTCTATTGCTGTTGGTGTAATGACTAAACTTCCTACTAATGATGCTGAGTTTAATTTAAAGCAAGTGCTTGCACTCATGGATTATCTTAGCCAATGGTTAATTCGTTCTGGTGTTGGATATACAGAATTTTCAGCTGCTTTAAAACCAATTTTTTATCAACAGGCTCTTCAAGAATTAGAAAGGATTGATCAAAAGCCTACTATTTCTGCTATTAGTTTATTATCTGGTCTACACCGTAAGGATGTCAGTGCATATAAAGAGACAAAGCTGGCGGGTAAGCCTTTGACTGAAGCAAATATCTCTGAACCAATTAGTGTTCCTTCTCGGGTTATAGGTTTGTGGTTAGCAGAAGGCTGGGGAGAGTGTTTACCATTCAGTAGTGATGAAGAAAATAATTTCGAAATTCTGGTAAAAAGAGTATCTACTGAACGCCATCCTAGGTCTGTGTTAAATGAGTTGATCCGATTAGGCATAGTACTTGAAAAAGACGGTAATATTTTCTTGCAAAAAGGACAGTTTATTCCTGATCCTTCTTTACAAGAAGCTCGTAAAATTTTAGTTAAAAATTTACAATCCCATCTGGCTGCAGGTTTACATAATTTATTTGAAAATAATGAGCAAAACTTTTTAGAACAAGCTGTGTGTGCGGATGGATTAACAGAAGCATCTGTTCAGTTTTTACGTGATCAAAGTCTAAAATTGTGGCACGAATATTCACTACAACTACTCAAGCTAGCTTCTGAAAAATGTACAGAGGATGAAGGCAAGCTAGATGCTACTAAAACTTTTATATTTGGGGTTTATCAACATGACCGTGAAGAAAATGGTTAAGCTATTTTGCTTTAATATTTTATTTTTAACAATGATTGGTTGCGGACAGGATTTTAGTGTAGGGGGAGCTAGTTTAGAAGGTACAGGTAATGGGCTTCCACCTTCACCTGGTCTTGGGAATGCTAACGACAGCAATACTGATGATGTCTTTAATCAGGATCAATATACGTTAAGACTATCTGGGGCTGCAACTGATTTGTGTGGTCTAGTCGTTCGCGAAATTCAATTTTTGGATTTAAACCAAAAAACAGATTTACGTAAAGATGCATCATATGATCTGAAAGTTGATAAAGATAAAGGTATTCCTATAGAGATTAAATTATCTTTTCTTAATAATTATTCGGATAAAGTGATATTAGAATATCCTGATTGCAATGTGCCTTTAGATTTTTATAATACTGAAACAAAAGATCAATTATTTCCTGAGATGCAGTGTTCCATTATTAGAAAAGTTGAATTAATGCCAGATGAAGAGCGTATTTTTCAGCTAAAATACAAGTTATTTGAACCTGTAAAAGGAGTATGGCAGTTAAATAATCAAGTCAAAATTACTATCCCATCTGATGAACCAGAAGAAGAGTGTGGAGAATTACAGCTACCATTGGAATTGATAAAAAATAAAAATTTTAATTGATGAAAGAGAGTCTAGTCAGGACTATGCACCACCGTTTTGATACAATTAATCGTGTAGTGAATGATTTAGGTTTAAAGCTCACAGTACAGCACGCTTAAGGCTTTAAAAAATATAGTAAAAATGGGAGATATAAGCTCCCATTTTTATCGTTAAACATTGAATCCTATATGTTTTCCTGTTGGAAGC
The DNA here is from genome assembly GCF_021560715.1 of Acinetobacter sp. SCLZS86. NCBI lineage: Bacteria > Pseudomonadati > Pseudomonadota > Gammaproteobacteria > Moraxellales > Moraxellaceae > Acinetobacter > Acinetobacter sp. SCLZS86. Next base: position 999,102 of record NZ_CP090864.1, on the reverse strand, counting down.
TCTACATCAATACGGAGCTTCCCACCCATTGCCTCAACATACTTTTTCATGGTTGAAATCTTTAAATCATTACCACGATTTTCTATTGCTGAAAGCGATGGCTGTTTTATTCCCAAAGTTTCAGCAAGCTCTTTTTGAGAAATTTCGAGTTCTTCGCGAATAAGATGAAGCCGATTTTCTAGCAGTAATTCATCTGCCATTTTTTGAATACGGGCTTGGCTCTCTGGAGAGCGGCTAGCTAACAATTCTTGTAGAGTCTTAGCCATTAGATTTATCTCCTAGGGTGGTGAGATTAAGTTGGTATTGTTCATCTGCAATATCTAGCATGTCTTTATAAAAACGCTTTTTACCGCCTTTATCAGCAATACATAGAACAATAGCCTGTCGTAAGGGATCAAATGCGAAGAACGCTCTTAGTGGTCTACCGCGATGTTGAACGCGCAATTCTTTCATATTGGTAAATTTAGACTCATACACAGCATCTACTAAAGGACGGCCTAAATTCGGTCCCTGCTGCTGTAGAACAACCAGGGCAGCCAGAACCTTCTCTTGTGTCGATTCATCTTGCTGTTCAAGCCACTGATTAAATAGATCTGTCGTAATGACTGTCCACATACTACAACCTAAATATAGATTATAGTCTATATTTTAGGGCCATTATGTTTGTTTTGCAAATGAGAAATGAGAGGCAATAAAAAACCCTGACATCCTGTCAGGGTTTTTTATAGTGCGATCTTTGGTAGCTCTGCTATTCTACCTCACTATCCTAGTGTTAGAACTTATCATTATTGTTTTTTGTTCCGGAACATCCTGTTCCTGTATGACTTCATCATAAGTAAAAAAACACAGATCCCCTAGCCGCAAAATCCCTAAATATCTGTGCGCCAGAGCGTACAAACCAGGATAAAAGTTGTCCCGGTTTTATCCGCAGAAATTGGGGATAATTTTTTCCCTGGGTATCTTATGTAATCAGGGAAAATCGCAAAACCGACTACTTTTTAAACAAATTTATTGGCAAGAACTATCAAAAATGATCACAAAAAAGCCGACTTGTTTCCAAGTCGGCTTTTCGGGTTTGCGTCCCCGTTCTCTTATAGCATAACTTTTTGAAATATAACACTATTTATTTTACTGTTATTCACCAATTAAAATGTCTATGCGATAAACCATTTAAAATGTCCTGTTTTTAACCAAAAGAGTCAAGCACAGGATTTAACTTTCTTTGTTCAATATCGGCTTTCTGAGCTTTACGGCTTGGCATATTTTTATTTGTTCTTGAACATTTATTCTGTTTTTCCAATTCTTCATGCTGCTGTTGAATATGTGCCAGAACTGCACCTAACCGTTTATTCTCAACAATCTCATTTTGCTGTAGCCCAGCCAATTTATTAAAGATGCTGTAGTTGAGCTTTCGGCCTTCATGCATGATGGCCACAGTGCCATCCGGGTACTCCAGAAATGAAATGTATTGCCCAACAAGCTTATGATTCAGCTCTATCGGTTCAAGCAGATAAATACACTTGTCATACGTGATGGTTAGGTTCTTCGTGACCTTACGCGGTTCCTGCCAGGTGAATATATCCTCCAGCTCAGCATCAGATTCCGTTAAAGATCGATGCAAGTTCTTTGGGTTTCTCGCACACTTGGTGAACTTCTGGTTGAAATGCTCAATAAAGCAGGGTAGCCAGGCATTGGCTTCGGCAATTGAACTGATGCCTTCCAGACGCATCTCTTTGATCAGACGGTCTTGAATGGTTCTATTCGCGCGTTCTACGCGACCTTTGGCCTGTGGTGAGTTGGCAAAGATAATATCAATGTTTAACTCATTCAGAATCCGGCCAAATTGCGTGATCTTGCTGTCCTGGCTCGATTTCTGGTTCACTCGGAAGACCGAATGTTTATCGCTATAAAAGGCCAGAGGCTTACCGTATTGTTCAATGTAGGCTCGGGTTGAAAGCATATAGTCGAAGGTCGTTTCCGCCTCACAGAAGCGCAGATGTAACAGCTTTCCAGTGGCATCATCGATATACACCAATAAACAGCACTTAGCAGCGCGTCCTTCGAACCAGTCATGATATGAGCCATCAATCTGGATCAGCTCACCGAAGCAATCCCGATTATAACGTGGCTGATATGGACGTTTAAGGCGCTTGGATCGCGGAATCCAGAGGTCATTTGCAGTCATCCAGCGCCGAAGCGTTTCTACCGGGATATTCAGGTCAAATATGCTGCTGAGCTTCTCATGGGCCAAGGTGGGTCCAAATCCCAGCAGATGTTCAGAAATAATGGAAAGACATTTTGATTTTAATAAATCATCATGGCGACGATGACCTGGTTGACCACGACTGGCATGTGCCATACCTGAGACACCATCTTGATTGAGCTTTTGTAATAACCGGGTAATTTGACGGGTTGAAAGATTGAGGATTTCAGCACCACGGACTTGGGTAATACGTTGATCTCGAACGTCTTGCAGAACAGCCTCAAATGCCTCAATATTGTTTCTGACCAACTCCATGGTTTCGGACCCACTTTAGCGCATGAAAAGCTCACCACTGTACATGGATTCGATCTTTCAGTAGAAACTCTGCGTTCTTGGATGATTGCAGCTGACTTATGGATGCCTCGATCCAAGCGCCTGAAACGCCCGTATCAGCCTCGTTACAACCGGGATTGCTTTGGTGAACTGATCCAAATTGATGGCTCACACCATGACTGGTTTGAAGGACGCGCTGCTAAATGCTGTCTGCTGGTGTTTATCGATGATGCTACAGGAAAATTGCAGCATTTACGCTTCTGTGAGTCAGAATCAACCTTTGACTATATGATTTCAACACGCTTATATGTCGAACAGCACGGTAAGCCTTTAGCATTTTACAGCGACAAACATTCAGTCTTAAGAGTGAATCAAAGCAGCAAGAAAGACACCAAGATTACCCAGTTTGGACGCGTACTCAGTACCCTGAATATCGATATCATCTTCGCCAATTCACCACAGGCCAAAGGCCGTGTGGAACGTGCCAACAGAACCCTTCAGGACCGTCTGATCAAGGAGATGCGTCTGGAAGGTATCAGCTCGATTGAGCAAGCTAATGCCTGGCTACCCTGCTTCATTGAGCAGTTCAATCAGAAGTTCGCCAAGATGGCTTTTAATCCTAAGGATCTACATCGGCCTATCACTGAAACAGCCGAAGAATTAGATGATATTTTTACTTGGCGTGAACCCCGCAGAGTCACGAATAGCCTGACGATTACTTATGATAAATGCGTATATCTCCTGGAAAACACCGAAGAAAATCAAAGGTTGATCGGTAAGTATCTTGAGTTCCTGGAATACCCGGATGGTACTGTAGCCCTCATGCATGATGGCCGAAAGATCAATTACAGCCTCTTCGATAAATTAAGTCAGCTGAATCAGCGAGAGATTGTTGAGAATAAACGGTTGGGTGCTGTTCTGAATCATATCCAACAACAGCATGAAGAACTGGAACAACAAAACAAACGCAATCGTTCTCAAAAGATGCCAAGCAGACGTGCACAGAAAATAGCAATCAAAGAACGAAATCTAAATCCTGTGCTTGACTTGGAATTGTCCATATAGGACATTTCTATTTGGTTATTAGGTAGGACATTTCTACTTAGGAATAACACAAAAATGGGAGCCTAAGCTCCCATTTTTATTGATGATTTTTTAATTCTTTAAGCATGGCATCCCGTAAAATTTTATTCATTCGTGTTTGATAGCCTTTGCCTTGGGCTTTTAGCCACTGCATGACATCTGCATCGATGCGAACCGTAGTTACTTGTTTAGTCGGCTTGTAAAATGGATTTTGCACTGCATTTTTCCAGAAGCTGTCATCAAGTTCAGGAATATCTGAAAAATCGATTTCACTGTCTGGACGTTTATCTAATGCTTCAAGTCTTGCCTTTTGTTCTTCAGACAAAACAGGAGGATTATTCAAATCCATTTTGTAAGTAACGGTTTTGCTCATACTGTTTCCTCTCTTTTTTCTCTGCCTGTCGTGCCGAAATAATGCGGATATGATCCATCCCATTATGGTCTTGTACTGTGTGGGCCACCAATAAAACAGCTTGCCCATGTACCATACCTATCGCTTGCCAACGATATTCACCATTTTCAAAGCGATCCTGTTTGAATACGGCATAGGCATCGTAAAAAACCAAGGTTGCATCTTCAAAAGCTACACCATGTTTTTTGAGGTTTGTTTCTGCTTTATGCTCATCCCATGAAAACTCAATTTCCATAGTTGTATCGCTTTTTGTTAATATAAAAATGTTAATACAAAATTGTAAATTTTGCAAAATTTAGCCAATTTTTATTGGCAAAAAATATCAAAACTGCTCATAAAAAAGCCGATTTGTTTCAAAATCGGCTTTTTTTGCATTTTTGGCTTTTTAAGGTTTTATTAAGTATCTGATATTTATATTAATATACAAGTGTATTGCGTATAACCACCATTATGTTAATTGTAGGAAAACTTAATTTTATTACCTTATTGAGACATATCTTTGATTTGACGTTTATGTCTATACATTTGCTTATCTGCTTCAACTACTGTTTGTTGTAAATCCGTCCCTGGTTGACGTGCTGCAACACCAATAGCAGCATTAATTCCAGCCTGTTTTAAGGATTCTGAAATTCGATTTGCTAGTTTTTGAGTATTTTCTAAGTTAGTTTCAATATTTAAAATACCAAACTCATCTCCTCCTAAACGTGCAACTAAATCATTAGAGCGCACAGTTCTTTTGATAATTTGGACTGTTTCTTGAATCATCTGATCACCTTTTAAATGACCAAATTTATCATTTATATATTTTAAATCATTTAAATCTATGACAATAATTGTTGTTGAGTGTCCGTAAATTTTACACCGACTTTCTTCTAAATCTAAAAGTTTATCCCAAGCACGACGATTAAAAACACCCGTTAAATGATCGGTTAGCGAATCCATTTCAAGCTTTTCACTAACTCTTTTTTGTTCATTAATTTTAAGTTCATTTTGTAAAATTCGACTAAGTAATAAGCTAAACAATTCTAATAGATCACTATATTGTTCTATACTTTGAGGCTGTACTGATGGATCAATAGCACATAATGTGCCGAAAATAGAACCATCCTCATTGAATAAAGGTTGCCCAATATAGGCATTTATATCCACTACCTTATTAATTCCAGCCTCTTCATATAATGGAATTTTTTTTGAATCATGTGCTATACGTGGCCCCTTGCCTAGTACCATCTTAGAACAATATGAATCAGTCCAATTAAAAACTTGTCCTGCCTGTACTCCATATCCACTGTCTTTAGCTTGAAGAACTATCCAATCATTACTTTCAGTACGAGTAATCATCCATAAAGCAAAGCCTAAGTGATTATGTAAATACTCTAAAATGGCTTTACCAGCATCTTTAAAATCTTTAAAGTTTTCATAAAAAAGACTCATAACTACTCACTATCAATACTTTAAAAATTTATATAACTTTATTTTAACAATAGTAGATCTCTTGCGAAAGTCATTATTGAAAATTTATCCGGTTTACCAGTGCAGCGATTAAGTTAATGCGTAAACCGAATCTTTTCCGTCTATTTCGATAGCGTTCACTTAATATTCTAAATGTCTTCAATTGACTATTGATGTGTTCGATCACAACTCGTATTTTTCCAATCATTTTATTGTACTTTTTCTCAACATCAAATAAGGGGGAATTCTTCTTTTTCTTTATTGGCATCAATAATTTAAAGTCATCTTGCTCTAATCCGTAGTACCCTAAATCGGTCATAACATATTCACAATGTTTGAATTTCTTAACCGTTTTTCTTGCCAATTTAATATCATGCTGACTGCCATTCGATATATCTAGCCCTATGATTTGTTTGCTGTTCGGATGATAGATCACTTGTGCTTTTAGCGTATGTTTCTTCTTTTTACCACTGTAGAACTTACTCTGATTTTTTTTTCGGACGTTCTATTGAACATTCTGTCGCATCAATAATGACCCAGTTAAAGTGTTCGTCTGCTGTGGTAATGCTTCGTTTTGGCAGAGTAAAACGTCTTGATTTCATCAATGCATCTTCAACCTTTTTAATGGTTCGATTCACATTACTTTCAGCGATATGGTAGTGTGCCGCCAATTCCAGTTGAGTACTGTAGTTGCGTAAGTAATTGAGCGTTAATAACAACTGATCCTCTATAGCTAAAGTATGAGGACGACCTGATTTCTTTTTGAGTGATTCTGCTTTTTCTAAAACCTCTACCATTTCGGTAAAAACTGGTCGAGGTACGCCAACCAAGCGTTTAAATTCAGAATCTGAAAAACGGTTTAAGTTCTGATATCTCATGAAACTTAGATTGAGGTGGTTTTTACTTTCGCAAGAGGTTTAGTTTTATTTAAATTATTTTATTTAAAGATGAATTTACAAATTTCATAGATATGGTAATCCCCCCTAAAAATAATAGGATCTAAAAGTAGAATTTTCTCTTAAGATACGAGCAGGAGATTCTGCATGAAAACATCTAAATTTACTGACAGTCAGATCATGTCCATCTTGAAACAGGCAGAATCTGGCACACCTGTAGCGACCCTTTGCCGTGAACACGGCATGAGTAATGCTACCTTTTATAAATGGCGTGCCAAATATGGTGGTATGGATACATCATTAATGGCTCGACTGAAAGAGCTAGAAGCCGAAAATACCAGACTTAAAAAGATGTATGCGGAAGAGCGATTAAAGGCCGAAATCATCCAGGAAGCGATGGCAAAAAAGTGGTAAAGCCATCTTGCCGGCGTAAGATGGCACAACAGGCAGTTGCCCAGCATGCCATTAGTATTCGTTTGGCTTGTAAAGCATTTGGCATTAGTGAAACCTGCTACCGCTATCAAGCCAATCTCAGCGATGACAATGCACTCATTGCTGAACAGCTCATTGAACTCACTGAGGAAAATTCCGATTGGGGCTTTGGTTTGTGCTTCTCGTATTTACGGCATGTTGAGAGTTGCTGCTGGAATCACAAGCGGGTTTACCGCATTTACTGTGAGTTGGCACTGAATCTGCGTATTAAACCGAGAAGAAGACTAAAACGGCATGCGCCTGAACCATTGAAAGAACCAATCCGAGAAAATCAGGTTTGGTCATTAGATTTTATGCATGATCAGCTTTCCGATGGTCGCAAGTTTCGATTATTGAATGTGATTGATGATTACCGCCGCGAAGGCCTAGCCATTGAAGCAGGGTTCTCATTGCCCACAATCAGGGTTATTCGTACGTTGAATCAATTGCTGGAGTGGAGAGAAAAACCGTTAGTGATCCGATGCGATAATGGTCCCGAATTTATCAGTCACGAATTTGTGCGCTGGGCTACTGAGCACGGTATTCGTATTGAATATATTCAACCGGGTAAGCCACAGCAGAATGCGTATATTGAACGCTATAATCGGACTATACGTTATAGTTGGCTGAGCAAGCATTTATTTGATACTTTGGATGAAGTACAAGATTATGCAACAAACTGGTTGTGGCATTACAACCATGAAAGACCACATCAAGCTAACAAAGGAAAGCCACCTCTAATGGCTGCTTAACCTCTACTTTTAACTTCGGTTATTTATGGGAGGATTACCGATCACCTGAAATATTTAATACAGACCAAGGCAGTCAGTTTACCAGTGATGCATTTATTGATGTATTGAAATCAAATGGCATTCAAATCAGTATGGATGGTAAACTTGCGCAGTATACTGCTCATAGATTGATAATGTGATGGTTGAACGATTATGGCGGAGCGTTAAATATGAAGAGGTGTATCTCAAAGCTTATAGCAGTGTCACAGATGCGAAAAAGCAATTGAGTGCATATTTTGAGTTTTATAATTTGAAACGACCTCATTCGAGTCTAGACAAAATGACACCAAATGAGTTTTACTATGATCAGCTACCCCAACAAAACAAGGTGGCTTAACTAGAGCGGAATATCACTTATAGAAGTTGTTCAAATTTCCGGGTCCATCTCTCTATCTCACAGAGCAAATATGCTGCAAAAAAAAAATCTATTTTTAAACTTCTTGTCCTGACTGTAGTGATCATGAATATGTTCATGATCAGCTTACTAGTCTATACCTTACATACTTCACGTGAGCGCGAAGAAGCTGAAGCTCGGACCAGTGTAGAAAATTTAACCTCACTGCTTGAAAAAAGCGTGAGCAGCAGTACTCAAGAAATCAATTTGTCTTTATATACCTTACAAACCTATATCGAAAAAGAATTACGTGAAAAAAAACAAATAAATCATAAAGAGATGAATATCTTTATTCAAAAAGAAAAAAATTGGATCGGTTCTGTTGCTCGAATACACATTACCGATGAAAAAGGTCAAGTCCAATTCGCTGATCATGATATGGACGGTCAGAGGTCTAATTATGCAAATTATAGTTTTTTTAAAGAGGCCCAACAAAAAAGTACGGATCAACTGTTTGTCACCAAGCTGATGAGAGATCCAAATGGCCAAGGCTGGGTTCATCTATTTGCACGACGTTACAATCAGGGTGATGGAACTTTTGCAGGCATGATTATCACTGCTTTACCTGCTAGCTACTTTAATCATCTGATTGCAGAACTGGATGTAGGCCCTAAAGGAGTGGTACTGTTACAAGACCTGGATATGCGAGTTATTGCACGTAATCCCATGCTTAAAACACCGAACGGAAAGGTGGGTTTTGTGGGGGGGCCACCGGAACTGTCACAACTGGTTCACTCCGGCGCACAGTCTGGCACTATTTATACTCGACGAACTACAGATAAAATCCCGCGTATTGGTAACTTTCGCAAGCTAAGTAGCATGCCTATTTTTGTTGTTGTTGCCTTCGGTGAAAAAGACTATCTGGCCCAATGGTATGAAGATGTTATTAAAGCCGTTTTGCTGGGATTACTCTTCATTGCGGTGACCACGATTGCTGGATGGTTACTTTGGCGGCAAATTCGGGCAAATATGTTGACCAATCGTCGTAGTCGGATGCTGTTACGTAATGCACAAGATGGTATTCATGTTCTAGATCGCCAAGGCAAGCTTCTTCAAGGTAGTGATTCCTTTTTTCGCATGATTGGTAGTACTCCGCAGGCAGCCTTGGGCAAAACCCTGTGTTACTGGGATAACGACTATAATAAGGCTGAGTTGCAAGAGCTGATCAATAGAGGGATTTCTACACCTGGAGGTATTCGCTTTGAAACCTGTTATCTAAACGCCCAAGGTGAGTGTTATCCGGTAGAAGTCAGTTCAATCCTGGTGCATCTTGATGATGAGGTATTCTTCTGCTCGGCACGTGATATTACCGAACGTAAAAAAGCAGAAGAAAACCTGCGTATTGCAGCGACCGCATTTAACTCTCAAGTCGGGATGATGATTACAGATCCTCATTTGGTTATTTTACGCACTAATCATGCTTTTACAGAAATTACTGGCTATAGTGAACAAGAGTTGATTGGTTATACACCTAAAATCTTACAATCAGGCCTGCATGACAAAAACTTCTATACCAGCATGTGGAACCATATTCGCACGACAGGATCTTGGCAGGGTGAAATCTGGAATAAGCGCAAAAATGGCGGACTGTATCCACAACACATCTTGATTGCTGCTGTACGTGATGAGCATGGCCAAACCACACATTATGTTGCAACGATTAACGATATTTCTGCCTATAAAGCTGCAGAAGAAAAAGTACACTTGCTAGCGTTTTATGACTCTCTGACTAAACTGCCAAACCGTAGCCTATTTTTGGAACACCTTGAACAGAGCATGAGAGATACAAAAAATAAAAAACAGCTCGGCGCTGTTCTGTTAATAGATCTGGATAATTTTAAAGCTATAAATGACACTGCAGGCCATGAAACCGGAGACTACTTATTACAGCAAGTCGCAACTCGCCTGCTAGAATGCGTAGAAGCCAATCAAATGGTTGCACGACTGGGAAGTGATGAATTTGTGGTTCTGCTTGATCATCTTGGAAGCTCAGAGATGGAAGCTATCCCACAACTAGAAAAAACCGCAAAATATATTTTACAGACACTCACTCAACCTTACTTTTTGGCCGACTCTGAATATCATAATTCAGCCAGTATTGGGATCAGCCTATTTGGGATAGAAGCATGTGAAAATATCCAAGATCCAATTAAACGTGCTGATATGGCACTGTCTGACGCAAAGAATTATGGTCGAAATACTTATCGCTTTTTTGATCCTGAGATTCAATCTCAGGTTCAGGAGCGTGCTGAGATTGATACCGGATTACGACAAGCACTAGAAAAAAACCAGCTGGTATTATATTACCAGCCACAAGTGAATGGTGCACAACAGGTGACAGGAGTAGAAGCCTTGTTACGTTGGCTGCATCCAGTTAAAGGAATGATTTCCCCTGCTCGTTTTATACCCGTCGCAGAAGAAAATGGTTTCATTATTACTCTGGGTCAATGGGTACTGGAAAGTGCCTGCCAACAATTGAGTGACTGGGCCAAGTATCCGCAAACTGCTCACCTCAGCATGGCTGTAAATGTCAGTGCTAGCCAATTTGCTCGCGATGAATTTGTTCAAGACGTACTCGAAATTCTGGAACGTACACAAGCTCCCGCACACTTACTCAAACTTGAACTTACCGAAAGCGCCTTAGTGATGCGGGTAGAAGACATTATTGAAAAAATGACGGTTCTTAAACGTTACGGGGTGATGTTCTCTCTAGATGATTTTGGTACAGGATATTCTTCTTTAACTTATTTACAGCGGATTCCGATTGATCAATTAAAAATTGATCAAGGTTTTGTTCGGGATATTATGGTGAGTGCCAATGATGCTGAAATTACCAAAATGATCATTGTTTTGGCAAAAACTTTGGGAATTTCTGTGCTGGCTGAAGGTGTAGAAACCGAAGCTCAACGGGATGTATTAGAAAAACAGGGTTGTTATCATTACCAGGGCTATCTGTTTGGTAGACCGATGCCGATTGATGAATTTGAGCAGTATTTCATACTTCATCGAACTCCGCATTGAATAGCCTTAGTTAAACTATATTGATGGCTTTAGATCAATTTGTCCCAACATATTGTTAAGAACCTAAAGTAATTTACCTGATAACTAATACAGAGGTGGGTAATACCCTCTGGAACGTTCTCGTTCAACCGACTTGGAAACAAGTCGGTTTCTTTTTAAGCAAAACTGTAACTTTTAGCCAATAAAATTGATCAAAAAACATTCGTTTTTACATTTTTTCCTGATTTCTCAAGGGTCACAGTTCAGAAATAATCCCCAATTTTTGCGGATAAACCTTGGGGTAAGTTTTGAGCAATCTTGTAAGCTCAGGCTGACATGAATTAAGGAGCATTGCGTCTATGTCACCCGTGAATTTTTTCATATGATGGGGACATAGAGAACAGGATGTTCCGAACAATAAGAATAAAGAAAATCGCACAAGGATTGGCAGGTACGACAGGAGTTATACCAAGCAAACCAATATGAAAAAGCCCGACAGGATGTCGGGCTTTTTTATTGCCTATCATTTCTCATTTGCAAAACAAGCATAATGCCCCTAAAATATAGACTATAATCTATATTTTGGTTGTGGTATGTGGACAGTCATTACGACAGATCTATTTAATCAGTGGCTTGAACAGCAAGATGAATCTACACAAGAGAAGGTCCTAGCTGCACTGGTTGTTCTACAGCAGCAGGGACCGAGTTTAGGCCGCCCTTTAGTAGATACTGTGTATGAGTCTAAATTTACCAATATGAAAGAACTGCGCGTTCAACATCGCGGTAGACCCTTAAGAGCTTTCTTCGCATTTGATCCCTTACGACAGGCTATTGTTCTATGTATTGCTGATAAAGGCGGTAAAAAGCGTTTTTATAAAGACATGCTGGATATTGCAGATGAACAATACCAACTTCATCTCGCCACCCTAGGAGATAAATCTAATGGCTAAGACTCTGCAAGAATTGTTAGCTAGCCGCTCTCCAGAGAGCCAAGCCCGTATTCAAAAAATGGCAGATGAATTACTGCTAGAAAATCAGCTTCATCTTATTCGTGAAGAACTCGAAATTTCTCAAAAAGAGCTTGCTGAAACTTTGGGAATAAAACAGCCATCGCTTTCAGCAATAGAAAATCGTGGCAATGATCTTAAGATTTCAACCATGAAAAAGTATGTTGAGGCAATGGGTGGGAAACTCCGTATTGATGTAGAGCTTCCAACAGGAAAACATATAGGATTCAAAGTTTAACAATAAAAATGGGAGCTATAGGCTCCCATTTTTAGATTCGTATAACGTGTATTATGGTAAGCGTCCGCTGAACACACCTTCTGAATTCATCCTATAAGCCTTAATTTAGTCCCCACTTAGAAACAAGTGGGGACTTAAATTTATGACTACAAATAATCAGACATCCATCGCATCTCTTGCGAAAAAACGAAGAACATACAGTGCTGAATTTAAACAGCAGATCGTTCAGGCTTGTAAAGCACCAGACGTTTCAATTGCTTCAGTCGCTTTGCAACATGGATTGAATACAAATCTTGTATCCAAATGGATTCGCTTAATTGATGCTAAGCCAGGGAGTGATCGCTCACCACTACCGAATAAACCTGCATTTATTGCCTTATCTTGCTCTGCACCATTAGATCCTACTCCTACTGACATGTTAAAAGTTCAAATTACTTTACCCCACTCAAAAGCAGAAATTGGCTTGAAATGGCAAGTATCGAAAATATCTGCTTTAGCAGAATTACTCAAGGTACTTGCAACATGATCCGTATCAATGAAATTTGGCTCTCTACCCAGCCCATGGATATGCGAGCAGGAATGGATACTGTCATGGCTCAGGTGGTGAGAGCCTTTGGCTACATCAAACCGCATTGCGCCTACCTGTTCTGTAATAAACGTGGTCATCGTATGAAAGTGTTGGTACATGATGGACTGGGCATCTGGCTGTGTGCCCGGCGTTTGGAACAGGGTAAATTTCACTGGGCTCAAGTTCACCAAGGTGAAACCGTGGCCCTCAGCCCGGAACAGTTACAGGCATTAATCCAAGGTTTGCCCTGGCAGAGAATTGGATTGCAGCAAGTGGTGAATATGCTCTAAACCAAGCTCGACCATTCTGCCATCCTCCAAACGTTCTATTTCATTCTCTTCATGACCTCAGGCATACTGCGGTCATGAATACGCTGCCTGACTTAAGCCAACTGACCCATGAACAACTGCTGGAATTCACCAGACAGTTGGCGATGCAGCATCAGTCTCTGGCACAATCAAATCAAGAATTAGAAAAATCAAACCAGCAATTAGATTCTAAAGTTCAACATCTTTCTATTCTCAATCAAAAATACGAGCATGAACTGGCGCTGTTTAAAAAGCACAAATTCGCCCAAAAGAATGAACACTTAACGGCAAAACAAATCCATCTGTGGGATGAAGCGGTTGAAGAAGATATTGCCGCGGTTGATCTAGAACTGGAACGGCTAAATGCAGATAAAACCAATGCAGCGACACAGAAAGCCAAAACCAATAAACCTAAACGTCGACCACTGCCAGATCATCTACACACCATCCGTATTGAGCATGAACCTGCATCAACCCAATGTGCTTGTGGCTGCCAACTCCGTCGTATCGGCGAAGATGTCAGTGAAAAACTACATTTCAGACCGGCACAGTTCTATAAGGAACAGCATGTGCGTGGTAAATGGGTCTGTGATCAGTGTGACACTCTGACTCAGCAAGCGATGCCCGCCTATGTGATTGATAAAGGCATTGCTTCACCTGAACTGCTCAGCCATGTTTTGGTATCGAAATATGCCGATCATTTGCCGCTGTACCGTCAGCGCCTGATCTATCAGCGGGCTGGCATTGATCTGTCCAGATCCACGTTATCTGACTGGATAGGTCGCTGCGGTGTAGAACTGGAACCTCTGGCCAATGCCTTAAAAGAGGTGGTGCTGCAACAGCGGGTGCTGCATGCAGATGAAACACCGGTCACCATCATGCGGATGGGTGAGAATAATAAAAAACCGAAGAAAGGTTATGTCTGGGCCTATGCCACTACACAGTACAATCCAGTTCAGGCGGTGATCTATGACTTTCAGGATAGTCGTTCAGGCCAGCATGCTGAAGAGTTCTTGAAAGGCTGGCAGGGTTATCTAGTCTGTGATGATTACAGTGGTTATAAAGCACGTTTTAAATCAGGTCAGGTCATTGAGGTGGGCTGCATGGCGCATGCGCGTCGTAAATTCCATGAACTGCATGTGACCAAAAAAAGTCAGGTCGCTGAACAGGCATTAGTGCTGATTCAGAAACTGTATGCGATAGAAGCAGAGCTCAGGAAAAAGACCGATGGTACAGCGGAAGACCGCCGCGAATACCGACAACAGCATAGTCAACCAGTGATGCAACAACTATATGAATGGCTCAACCAACATCATCTGACAGTGCCATCGAGTTCTCCCACCGCCAAGGCCATCAATTACACTCTGAAGCGTTGGCCAGCTTTAAGCCGCTATCTGGATGATGGCAATCTACCTATTTGCAATAATTGGGTCGAGAATCAGATGCGTCCCTGGGCGTTGGGGCGCAAGAACTGGCTGTTTGCAGGTTCGCTGCGCAGTGGTCAGCGAGCGGCAAACATCATGACTTTAATCCAGTCAGCAAAGCTGAATGGCTTGGATCCGTATGCCTATTTAAGTGATGTGCTGAAAAGGCTGCCGACACATAAAGTGACCCAGATTGAAGAGTTACTGCCACACTGCTGGAAACCTAAATCGAATTAAAAAATAGGTATGGGATTCAGCGGACGCTTACGTATTATGTTAATTTAAAATAACTTAACAAATCATGGTAAGTGATAAAGCATTACAGCAACTTGGACAATCTTACTTGAATCATCATTCATACGAAACTCATAGTTTTGCCATGTTTCATCACGTTCTGATGAGTATCTAAGATAATTAGGATGTTCACTTATATATTCACGAACTTTTTCTATTACAGATGTGAAGTCTTTATTTTCAACAAATAAAATTACAGCTGCCTTATTATCACGCCAAGATAGGTAACTAAGAAGTTGAGAAATTGTTTCTAAAAAAACTTCTTTGCCTCTCCAAAACTTACATTCTCCAACAAACTCATTAGATTTATTATTTCGAACTAAAAGGTCGGTTTTCCCTCGTTTATTAAATGTTTCACCAGTTGCAGAACCAGAGACAATACTTTCAAGAGATACTAAGATATGATCTCGTAAAGCTTCTTCATCCTTGTCAGCATAGGTCCTTGGCAATCTCTCAAACATTCTCCCAACAGAATGAATACACTCTAGAATTTTATTATATTCAGGAACTTGAAATGAGGATTGCTGTTGCCCAATTTCCCAACGATATAGATCATTTTCCTTTAAAGAGTCCAAGCACTGTTTAATAGAAACTAAAATATCTACTTGTCGGTCAAATAATCCTATCATTTGATCCACAGCCCAAGGACAATTAGCAAGCTGTTGAGCCTTATCTTTTGCAGCCTGAGAAACATCTCTAAGTTGATCTATTTGATAAACCCAACCACCATGAAATGAATCAACAAATGATTTTAATGTTGGGAAATATCTAGCATCGTTAAATTCAACGAGACGAAATGACATAAAGCCTGCAAGATTTCGACCATCAGCATAAATATCTTCTAAAGGATTGCGATCTTTAAACGGGAGATCATAAACATTTTTAAAATCTTCCTTATTTTTTAAATTCGGCCAATCATAAATATTATAATTATCAAAAACTTTTGCGTACTCTACCAATCGACTAAGTATTAAAGTAGCTGGTTGAAAATCACTTCTTATTTGCATATTCCCCCCAAATATCTTCCAAATTAAGAGGCTCAACACTTTATAGAACCTTAAGCCTAAAATCTATGCTTATGTAATGTACTACTATTGATATGATAATTTTCTGTCTAACAGAAAATCTTTATTCGAAATTCAATATAAGTGAATAATCCACCAATTTACAGCCCATTTAACATAATGGCCGTTATACGAAGTTGAAAAAATGAGACTATAGCCTTAATTTTTATGTATTTTTTAAAATTTAAGACCTAGGCCAGTGCCTAGGTTTTTTTATTTCGTATAATCGCCATTATGTTAAATAGATAGCAGTTGGGAGATTATTTATTCTTTCAATAGACAAAAACTTGCGGAATTTTTCTTAATTTGTAATCCTTGCGGCCAAGGGTGTCTAGCGTAGCTAAGACAGGTATTCGTTATAGTCGGGCCGCTATAATACGGATGACGAGTGCCTGTATGTTTAACCTAAATATCTTTAACAAGATCTCTAGCGAAGTATTGACCATCAAAAATGATCTTGAGCTGAATTCTGAAAATCAACTGATAACTAAGTATAAGACTTCTACTTCTGAAGATTATAAACAGGCTATTGTTTTGATTTTTAAAGAACGTGGCTATACACGTTTGGAAATAGGTCAATTACTTGGGGAGCCAAAAGCTTCATAAAATACCGATTAAACAAAGCTTGGATATAACATTCAGGCTTTATAAAAAAGTACCTAGCTGTTACCCTTGTCCTGATTTTTTTACTCTAAAACGTTCTTTCATCTTATGACACTTACGCCACCTTAAGTTTATTTACCGTCTTAAATCTGTAAATAACTCATCACTGTCTAGTGATGTGGTGTAGTCGCTTGTGTGTTGTATATATCACATCACTAGCCTATCTGAAAAATTAAAAAACAGGCTATGTTTATGTTGTCTAATGTCCGAGAACAGTGGTTCTCTAACATCCGTGGGGATGTACTTGCTGGATTAGTCGTCGGTCTTGCACTCATCCCTGAAGCCATCGCATTTTCAATTATTGCAGGTGTAGATCCTAAAGTCGGTCTATACGCATCTTTCTGTATAGCCGTCGTGATTTCTTTCGTAGGCGGTCGTCCAGCTATGATTTCAGCAGCTACAGGGGCTATGGCACTGCTCATGGTTACTTTGGTCAAAGAGCATGGGCTTGAATACCTGCTTGCAGCAACAATTTTGACAGGCGTGATTCAAATAATGGCTGGCTATTTAAAGCTCGCCAAGTTAATGCGATTTGTATCTAAATCTGTGGTTATTGGATTCGTAAATGCGTTAGCAATTTTAATTTTTATGGCTCAGCTGCCTGAACTGATTAATGTGACCTGGCATGTATATGCTTTAGTTGCTTTAGGTTTGGCGATTATTTATCTCTTCCCTATGATTCCCAAATTAGGAAAATTATTGCCTTCTCCACTTGTCTGCATCATTGCAATCACATTACTGGCAATTGCTCTAGGAATTGATGTAAGAACTGTGGGTGATATGGGATCGTTACCTGACACACTTCCAATGTTCTTGATTCCAAATATTCCTTTGAATATTGAAACATTGATGATTATTTTGCCTTATTCAGTCGCACTGGCGGCTGTAGGTTTACTTGAATCGATGATGACAGCAACCATCGTGGATGAAATGACAGATACACCAAGTGATAAATATCAGGAATGTAAAGGACAAGGTATCGCGAATATTGCTTCTGGCTTTATGGGGGGGATGGCCGGTTGTGCCATGATTGGTCAATCCATGATTAACGTGAAATCGGGTGGTCTTACACGCTTATCAACATTCTCTGCGGGTATTTTTCTTCTTATTCTGGTTGTATTTATCAGCGATTGGCTCAAAGTGATTCCAATGGCTGCATTGGTAGCGGTAATGATCATGGTCTCTATCAGTACCTTTGAATGGAGTTCTGTCACTCAGTTAAAAGATAATCCTAAGAGCAGTAATATCGTCATGATTGCGACTGTGATTGTAGTTGTTGCTACGCATAACCTGGCTTTGGGTGTGTTAACAGGCGTATTACTTTCAGCTTTGTTCCTAGCGAATAAACTTGAAAATGATATCCAAGTAATAGCATCTTTTGAAGGAATGGCCCGTTTATATGATTTGAGAGGTCAGATCTTCTTTAGTTCTTCTGAAAAATTCATGCAAGGGTTTGACTTTAAAGAGAATGTAAAGGATGTGATTATTGATTTGACCCATTCTCACATTTGGGATGTAACATCAGTCGCCATGCTTGATTCTGTTGTAAATAAATTCCAAAAGAATAGTGTGAATGTCACTGTGCGTGGTCTAAATGAAGCCAGCTCTATCATGATTGATAAGTATGGAACACATGCCAGAATCTAAGTTTTAAAAATTCTATATTTATGTAGAATCTCTAAAATTAACATAATACACCTTATACGAATCTAAAAATGGGAGCCTTTAGCTCCCATTTTTACTATATTTTTAAAGTTTTAAGCGTGTTGTACTGTGAGTTTTAATCCTAAAGCATTTACTACACGATTAATCGTATCAAAACGTGGTGCTGAATCCTGACGTAGGGCTTTGTAGAGTGCTTCACGCCCAATCCCTGCTTCTTTAGCGATTTGAGTCATGCCACGAGCTTTAGCAATAACACCAAGTGCATGGGCTAATTCAGCTGGATCATTTTCTTCAAGAACCATATTGAGATACATCACAATGTCTTCTTCAGTTTTGAGCGACTCAGCCATATCAAAACTTGGTAAATCAGCGACTTTAACCATTTTAATCCTCCAATGTTTTCGATAGTTTGACTGCCCGATCGATGTCTTGTTGTTGAGTTGATTTATCTCCACCACCAAGCATTACAATCACAACGTCACCATGTTGGATGTAATACATCCTCCATCCAGAACCGAAGAATTCTCTCATTTCCCAAACGCCATCTTGGAGAGGTTTAATGTCTCCCCAGTTTCCACGTTGAACCTTATCTAATCGACGATTCAGGCGGATACGGGTCATATTGTCTTTAATGCCATCCAACCATTCATCAAATTCTGGAAGACGTTTAATTTCAATCATGAGGATTCCTTATCTTCTCACTATATTGTATTCGATCGAATACAATATGCAAGTAATTTATACGAACATCCATTAATTTCGTATAACACCATTATGTTAAATACATAATTTTTTTGGTTAAAATTTAAACTTTTTTAGTGTTTTTCAGGCAAGATGCATATTTTTTTGAAGCCATACTTTCCTTGTCAGATGTTCAAACATTTTAAGGAGAAAGCAATGACACAAACAGCGAATGATCAACGTGCTACAGTAAAAAATCCTAATAATATTCAACATGCGCAGAATCAGGACAACCGTAGCCGACAATTGAATCCTAATCATAAACCTACGAAATCTAAATAAGGATGAAAACTATGAGCACAGCAGGTTGGCCTAGTACTACTGGAAATCCATCAGGTGGTGGCCGAGACAATAATCCACCTCGTAAATAAAAATTTATTTATCTTGTAATATCAATTCAGAAGGCCAAAGATATTGGCCTTCTGAAGGATATTTCTTCAGGAAGGCTTCCCATATCACGATAAAATCTTCTGATGTAGCTAACGTAGAAACGCTGGCTGTTTTTGAAAATGTTTATAATAAAAGTCTTGCCAAAAATATATTAACCATAGGCCAGCTATGGCATTAATACTTTCAAACCACTTATCTTCTGGAAGTTCATTTTTCAGGAATAAATAATTCTCTTCTGAGACTTGTTCATAAATTTCATCATTTTTAAACTCACCATAAGGTAGACCTAGGAACTCATAGACTTCATTCAAGTAGCATAGTCTTCTGTTTTCTCTAACTTTTTTAATTAGTTGTATAAATTCTTTAATTTGTTCATCTTCGAGAGAAGGATCTAACCATTGCTCAAAACCATTAGTTGGAGGAATAGTCTTCAGAATCTCGACTTTATGTCCTTTTGTTGCTTCAAACTTTGCATTTATCTTTAAGATAAATAAAAGAAAATCTGTAAAAGTTTTTGATGGGAAGTATGGTCGTTTATTTTTAAACTTAAACTTTAATGCTTGGTTTAGTGAGATTGATTGGAATCCCCACTTCTTAGAAATTAAATGATCTAAGTGAATTAAAATTAGCAGTATATTGACGCCAGAATTTCTAAGCATCTCATGACTAATAATATTCTTTAAATCACCGTTAAAGCTAAAGTTATTTACCAGAAAATCATGTAGTTTGCAGACATCTTCATATAAAAAATTATTTTTTTCTAATTCTGAAAATAGCTTTATATGCTCATTCCAATAAAAAAATCGTTATTCTTAATTGGATATAGTTCTAAGATTTTTAAGCAGTATGCAAAATTATAGTTTTCTTCATCTACAGCTAAAGAAGTTGCTGAATTAAGTACGAAAAACCCCATTTCTGAAGCAAATTCGGATTTAATTTTAACTTTAGCTATTTCATCATTTTTAAATGGAACATTAGTATATTTTTTCTCAATTTTACCTAGTTTCTTAGCCAGGTTTTTATCCATATTTTTCAATATTAAACAGTAGAATTCTAAAGGATTCATGGATGCCCTAATTTTTTAAAAAATCTAAAATTAACATAATACACCTTATACGAAATGCTTGATATTTCTCTTTAAATATCATTATATTAAAGCAAGCCGTTCTGGAATATAGGGCACCAGAGCGGCTTTTTATTGATTATTCATGTTCCACGCTTAAAATTCGAACAGTGTTTCATGATTTTTATAAGTTAAACTAAATTTAGTTGCTAATCCCAATAAGCTATTCACTAACTTGTAAATATCGGTATACCGCCTGACGACTAATCCCAAAAGCTTTCCCTAATGCCATTTTCGATGGATACTTCCCCTCCTTCCATGCTTGTCGTAAAGCTTCAGCTTGGTCAGGCTTTAGTTTATGCACCCGACCTTTGTACTTCCCCTGAGCAGAGGCGAGTTTTATTCCTTCCTTTTGCCGCTCTAAAATGATCTCACGTTCGAACTGTGCAAAAGCACCCATCAATTGCAGCATCAAATTATCCATCGGGGTGGATTCGGCTGTAAAAGTAATATTTTCTTTTACAAACTGGATGGCGATCCCTCGTTTGACCAGTTTATCTACTTCAGTGACCAAATCTTTTAGGCTTCGCGCAAAACGATCCATTGAATGTACAATCACCCTGTCCCCTTCCCGGACATAGTTCAACATTTCCTGAAATTTAGGTCGGTCAGTATTTTTACCTGAAGCACGGTCAACAAAAATCCGGTCGACCTCAATTCCTTCAAGTTGACGTCCAGTGTTTTGCTCGACAGAACTTACCCGGACATACCCTACTTTTTGGCCTTTCACTTTTTCACGCCCCAATTGGATAAAAATGAACAATTTCGTAAATTATAATTCTTTAACACTAAAGTTACATGTTACTTATGATTAAAAATCATTTAAATGATACATAATTTCATGAACTTTCAGATTGTAACTTTAGGGTATACTCTATAGTTACATAATTCGTGATTTAAAGAGACCTAGAAAAAGAGAAATGGTATTTATTTGAGCTAATCAAAGTTGAGAAACTTTAGAATTCTTGCGTTAGTCAAATTTTAAGCAGCCAAAAGCTATATTTTATGAGGTTTTAGCCAATTCAAAAATTAGATAAACTATACTTTCGCAAGAGGTCTTTTGATTAAATAATAAGCGTGGAACGTGAAAAATCATAAAAAAAGCCCACCTTGGGGAAGATGGGCTATCAACTAGAAACTACAGCATTGATTTCTAAAGAGAATTATAACGCATTTCGTATAAGGTGTATTATGTTAATTTTAGAGATTCTTAATTTCCATCTATCCAAACTTGCTTGATCCAATCTGCTAAATCTTCCCACTGCTCATCGCTATATCCATCTGCTGTCCAATATCTAATTTTATGATTAGGAGATAGGCAATAATAACTACCATTATCTTCACAAATAGGTAGCCAATCTTCTGGCAGACCTTGCTCCCTAGCATCATTTAATATCTGAGATAGCCCTCGATAGCATTCTTTCTCATCTGTAAGAGACGCTAATTCAATTGTTCCATAAAAGATATTGCTAATCTCTTTCAAAACTTTTTTATAATCTTTTGGAAAAATAAAACCTATTTTTCGTTCATAAGCAGATATGAAAATATCATCAGGTAGTTCTATGTTTAGACGACTATTCCCAGATAGTTCTTTTAATTCTTGAATAATGTTATCAAGCTTATTTTGCATATACATTCTGCTCTATCGCATTAAAGTTCTTACTACAATTTAACATAATGGCTGTTATACGAATTGAACTTTTCTTCATCTAAGAATATAGTGTGATTAACAATGTTAATCATAGGAGCTTAACATGGCTTCAAATGCACTAGTCCATCATCGCAACTACAAAACAAGGGAAGAAGCCAAAGCGGATATTACAAAATATATAGAGTTATTTTATAATCAGCGAAGAATTCAAAAAGGCTTGGATTTTAAGACACCAAATCAAATGGCAGAAGACTTTTATCGGTTAGCTGCCTAGAATCTCCCAAGTGAAAGTCTCCTGCTAATTCAGCACACATCAGTCTTTCCACAGATGGATAAAAAGTAGGATGTTAAATTGACCAACACCTCTAATAAACACAACTCCTCCTTTAATTATACAAGTAGATTAAGACGTGCACGCCATCGCTTTAGTCTGCTGGCAGATAAGGCAGAAGATGATGAAATCGAGCGTCGTATTCGTGATGGGATTGAGCTATCAGGAGCCATTCCCTGGATTTTAATATTCGCTATTTTTATTGCATCAGTCGGATTAAATATCAATTCAACAGCCGTGGTTATTGGAGCAATGCTAATTTCTCCACTTATGGGACCGATCATGGGGGTGGGGCTGGGTGTAGCAGTTTATGACTTTAAACTGGTAAAACGGGCACTCTTCAACCTAGGTATTGCAACACTGATCAGCTTGGTCGTATCCACTCTATATTTCTCGATATCACCCCTCGATAATGCACAATCTGAACTTTTATCACGAACTAGCCCAACCGTTTGGGATGTGCTCATCGCATTATTTGGTGGATTGGCAGGAATCATTGGGATCACTCGAGAAGAAAAATCAAATGTTATTCCAGGGGTGGCGATTGCTACAGCATTGATGCCACCTGTCTGTACTGCTGGATTTGGTATTGCAACTGGACAGTGGAGCTTTGTTGGTGGTGCACTGTATTTATATACCATTAATTGTGTGTTCATCAGTTTGGCAACTATTATCGGTATCCGGATTTTAAGGTTAAAGCCACATAGTTTTGCTGACGAAAAAGTAGAAAGACGTGTAAAAATATCTTTGCTGATGATCGCAATGGTGACCGCAATTCCAAGTGCCTATCTGGCGACTAAATTAGTTAATGAAGAAGTTTTTAAATCAACTGCCAACAAATTCATTACACAAGAATTTACCTTTAAAGAAACACAAGTCGCCAGTTCAAAAATTGATAGCAAGACACGGACCATTGAGTTGGCTTTAGTCGGTTTGCCCTTAAGTCAGGCGACGTTGCAGAATATTGAAGGGAGACTTGCTGTTGCAAATCTCGAAGGAACTAAAATTATTGTGCATCAAACCAATGATGATAAGGTTGATGTGACTGCCTTAAAATCTGGGGTATTGAGTGATTTGTATCTGAATGGACAAGAAGCCCTGCGCCAAAAGGATGAACAGGTAAAACAATTACAGCAAGAATTAAGGGTGAAAAATGCTTTATTTGCCAATGCAAATGATGTTTTTGCAGAGCTACGTGCACAGCATCCCACTGTAAGCTCTATTTTTCTAGGACAAGGCATTGATTTACCGACTGATCCCAATCAAAAGCAAATACTGCAACTTAGTGTGAGAACATCTGAACCACTATCGAGTGAAGATCAAATTCGCATTGAAAATTGGTTCAAGGTTAGAATGAAGACGGATGCTGTACTATTAGATTTTTTGGTAAATCAAGATATTGTTAATCAAAAAGATAGCAGTTCAAACTAATACTTGTTAATTTGAACTGCTATGTAGATTGTTTAATTACGGACTACATTTAAAAAATACAAGTGGCGTTCGTATTGATCAATAATGTCCTGGAGTAAATCTTCTTGTGTCCATTCCATGACATTGTAGTTTTTCCCCCCTTCTTTTAGAAAAACTTCCGCTTTGTAATATTTCAGAGAGAGGCTACTTTCGTCATCGAGCATAAAACTCGGAGCTCGTGTTTCAGTAGCCACGACTTGATAGATGAAGTTGATTTCATTTTGATGATCTACTTTCAGTAATAGCCCCCCATCAACCTCACGGATTGAAACATCCAGATTCCGGCGCTGAAATTCATGTTTTATGTTCTGAAAAGCCTGATGAACATTCTGATGAATATAGGCTGTTACTTCGGCTTTAGAATGTGGGTAATGCATAATTAAACCTAGACGCTGTTGCCAGCTTCTTGGGTTTTGTATAGCTCGTGGTGTGATCCTAGCACTTTGTAGGGCCTGTACTTTTAAGACATCTAAACGTAGTGCCTTGATTAACCCCCAGCACAATAACAGCATAATGAAAGTAAAAGGCAAGGCACTCATGATCACTGCAGATTGCAAGGCACTTAAACCACCAACGATCAGCAAGATAATAGAAAGAACAGCAATCACAGCTGTCCAGAACAAACGTTGCCAAACAGGGGAGTGCTCCGTTTTAGCCGTAAGGTAATCTGTGATCAAGGCTCCTGAATCAGCCGAAGTAACAAAAAACAGGAAGATCAGGAGGGTAGCAACCAGACTGGATACACTAGAGAGAGGTAAAGTCTTTAAAAATTCGAATAAGGCAACAGAAGAATCTTTTTCTACAGCCAATACTAGACTGGAATGATTTTGAACCGTACCGGGTTTGTCGGAGACTTTTTTATTTAAGTTAGGCCACCTGACCTAACGGGTTAATCTTATCATTGAACCGTACTGGGTTTATCGGAGAGAAGTTTTTAATATCTAAATTTATGTAACTATAGAGTATACTTTAAAGTTACACAAAACATCTATATGAAGACTAAAGTCCAAATTAGTGTTTATGTTGGTTCAATGTATTACATTCCGTACTTTCTATTTGTAACGTAATTTCAGTAATACTATGATTATGTTTTAGAACGTCTAAGGCCTTTTGATAGAGCTGATCTGGATTGCTATTAGGAGCAACTAAATGAGCAGTTAAATGAATGTTTTTTGAAGATATAGCCCAGACTTTCAACTGATGAATCCCTTCAACACCCTCTAGCATCAATAAATCATTTCTTAACGACTCAATATCAATCTCATCAGGAACCCCTTCAAGCAGAATATTAATACTTTGTTTTAATAAAATCCAAGTTCGAGGTAAGACCCAGAAGCCAATTAACACAGCGATTACGGTATCAACCCACATCCACTGGGTAAAATAAATAACTATTCCTCCGATAATCACGCCTATCGATCCTAGAGCATCACTAAGAACTTCTAAATATGCACCTTTTATATTTAGACT
Source organism: Acinetobacter sp. SCLZS86 (assembly GCF_021560715.1). Classification (NCBI taxonomy): domain Bacteria; kingdom Pseudomonadati; phylum Pseudomonadota; class Gammaproteobacteria; order Moraxellales; family Moraxellaceae; genus Acinetobacter; species Acinetobacter sp. SCLZS86. The sequence continues at coordinate 973,660 of NZ_CP090864.1, read as the reverse complement.
TCCTTCAGCACTAGCAGAAAGGATTTTCATTGAAATCAAATTTACGACCAAACCAATGACCGCGACAATCATCATTTCAACACTTTGAATTTCAGCAGGGTTCGTAAAACGTTGATAAGCTTCATATACAATATATATTGCTACCACAAAAAGCATCACCGCATTAAACAGAGCCGCTAAAATTTCAAATCGCTGATAGCCAAAAGTTCTTTTATCATCTGCGGCTTTTTTACCAATTTTGATAGCGGCAAGAGCAATAGCTAAAGCGGCTACATCAGTAAACATATGAGCTGCATCAGATAACAAAGCCAAACTTTGGGTAATAAAAGCAGCGACAACTTCTACTATTAAAAAAGTAGTCGTTAAACCTAAGGCAACCATTAACTTCTTACTATTTTCTTCAGTAACAACCGCATGGCTATGATCATGATGTTCTGACATAAAATATTTTCCTTATTCTATTTATGATGAGCAGAGATATTGGATAACAGCCAATATCTCTGCTGTAAATCGACTAATCTATTGGATTAAGAAACTTTCTTTTCATTCATCCAACGATAAAGCACGGGTAACAGCACCAAAGTTAGTAATGTTGAAGAGATAATCCCGCCAATCACTACGGTTGCCAGTGGCCGTTGAACCTCAGCCCCTGTTCCGGTTGCCAGCGCCATTGGTACAAAACCCAGTGAAGCCACACAAGCTGTCATCAACACTGGTCTTAAGCGCAAAATAGCCCCTTGCCACACGGCTTTATGCACTGGATATTTGTCCCTTAATTCCTTAATAAAGGTCAGCATTACCAGTCCATTGAGGACTGCAACACCAGATAAGGCAATAAAGCCAATTCCAGCTGACATCGATAATGGAATATCCCTTAGCCAAAGGAACAGCACACCACCGGTCAAGGCAAAGGGTACCCCGGTAAAGACCAATAGACTTTCTTTGACATTGTGAAAGACCGCCATCAGTAAAATAAAGATAGTGATTAAAGCCAGTGGAATCACGATTTGCATCCGTGCTTTGGCTGAAGCCAAATTTTCAAACTGACCGCCATATTCTATCCAATAACCACTTGGCAAAGTGTATGCTTTGAGCTGTGTCTGTACATCAGAAACAAAAGACCCTAAATCACGCCCTTCAACATTCGTTGTAACCACAACTCGGCGTTTACCATTTTCTCGACTGACTTGGTTGATTCCTTCAATGGTCGAGACTTGCGCGACATCCGACAATAAAATACTGCCACCATTTGGAAGCTGAATAGGTAACTGGGAAACAGATGCGACACTACGGTCTTGCTCTCCAAGACGGATAACAAAATCAAAACGACGATCGCCTTCTAAAATCTCTCCCACGCTTTGTCCACCAATACTGGTTGCCACAAGGTCTTGAATTGAACGCACACTCAAACCATATTGTGCAGCCAAAGTTTTATTTACCTCGACATTCAGTAATGGCAAACCTGAGGTCTGCTCAACTTTCACGGCACTGCTACCCGATATTTGCTGAATGATTTTGGAGATTTTAGTCGCCTCAGTATTGAGGACATTCATATCATCACCGAAGATTTTCACACCAACATCACTACGCACACCTGAGATCAATTCATTAAATCGGAGTTCAATCGGTTGTGAAAATTCACTATTATTGCCTGGAATCGTGGCTAAATACGTCACCATACGGCCACGTAATTCATCTAAACTTTCTTTAGGATTTGGCCATTCTGAACGAGGCTTTAACATGATATAGCCATCTGAAATATTGGGTGGCATGACATCTGTTGCAACCTCGGCTGTACCCGTTCTGGCAAATACTGCCTTAATTTCAGGGAAACTCTTTAAAAGAAGTTTTTCAGTATTCTCCTGAATACGTAAAGACTCTACTAAGCCTGTACTTGGTGAACGTAACTGTTGTACCGCAAAGTCTCCTTCACTGAGCTGTGGTGCAAATTCACTGCCGAGTTTGGTACTGATAAATCCCGTAATCACTAATACACACAGTGCAAAAGTCAGCACAACTGCTTTGTATTGATACGAAATATCAAGAGTTTGCTGATATTTAGCTTTTAGCCATAACATCCAACGACTTTCTTTTTCTTGAATATCGCCTTTGACCCACAATGCCACAGCAGCAGGCACAAAGGTGATCGATAAAATAATGGCTGCAACAAGGGCGAGTACCACTGTCAATGCCATCGGATGGAACATTTTTGCTTCCACACCACTTAAAGCAAAAATCGGCAAATACACCACCAAAATAATAAGCTGACCAAAAATAAGAGGACGACGTGCTTGGCGGGCAGCCAGAAAAACTTCCTTAAAGCGTTCACTTTGTGTGAGAGGTCGTTTTAACAGTTGCTGTGTATGGGCTAAACGCCGGATACAGTTTTCGACAATCACCACAGCACCATCGACAATGATGCCGAAATCGAGTGCACCTAAACTCATCAGATTGGCACTGATATTTTTCTGTGCCATCCCGGTTAAGGTAAACAGCATAGAGAGTGGAATGACACAGGCAGTAATCAAGGCAGCACGGATATTCCCTAAAAACAGGAACAGAATGATGATGACCAGGATTGCTCCCTCTACCAAGTTTTTCTGAACGGTTTTAATCGCCTTCTCAACCAAGGTAGTACGGTCGTACACCGTTTCAATCACTACCCCTTTAGGCAAACTATTCTGAATATCTTGAAGCTTGGCATCCACAGCTTTAGAAACAGTCCGGCTATTTCCACCCATCGCCATCATGGCAACCCCTAAAACGGTTTCTTTGCCGTTATAGGTTGCCCCACCGGTTCTTAAATCATGCCCAATAGAGACTTGCGCAATATCACCAACCCGAATTGGGCTGCCATTTGGGCTACCCAGCATGGTGTTCTCAATATCAGAAAGCCCATTGAATGCACCCGGTACACGTACCGTCAGTTGCTGACCATTGTCTTCAATATAACCTGCACCTCGGTTCTCATTATTTTGCGCTAAAGCCTGTTGCAGTTGTTCTAATGAGATATTCAGTTGCTGCATCCGGTTTAAATCGGGAGAGACCACATAGGTTTTTTCAAAACCACCAATACTGTTGACCTCTGCAACTCCCTTAACACGTTGCAGTTGAGGACGCACAATCCAGTCCTGAATCTCACGCAAATCCATCGGCGTGTATGCAGTTCCATCCGGCTTTTTCGCATTCGGATCTGCCTTCAGTACCCATTGATAAATCTCACCGAGACCCGTAGAAACGGGGGACATCGTCGGTGCGATTTGTGCAGGCAACTCAGATTGCGCCTCCTGTATCCGTTGGTTAATCTGCTGACGGGCCCAATAAATATCAGTCCCATCTTTAAAGACAATGGTGACTTGAGAGAGTCCATAACGGGATATGGAACGGGTAAGCTCCAGATCCGGAATGCCAGCCATGGCATTTTCAATGGGATAGGTAATCCGCTGTTCGACTTCAAGCGCAGTAAAACCCTTGGCTTGAGTATTAATCTGGACTTGGGTATTGGTAATATCGGGTACAGCATCAATCGGGAGTTTCTGATAGCTATACACCCCGACCGCAATCCAGGTACAGACAAAGAGCAACACCCAAATCGCATTTTGTATGGAAAACTGAATGATTCGTTCGAATAAACCTTCTGGTTTTGGCAGATCAGAATTAATGTTCATGGCCTGCCTCGTCTTTTTCTAATTCAGATTTCAACAAGAAACTGCCTTGAGCGATATACTTCTGCCCTTCAGTCAGCCCAGAAATCACTTCAAGCCATTGTCCATCACTTGAAGCCTGCCCCAATTGCACTTTCTGTGCTTTTAAGTGGACTTGACCTTTTTGTTCTGAATCTACGATGAAAATACTGTCTTCACCTTCAATACTTTGCAGCGCAGACTTTTGAATCCGAAGGGCTGATTTTGCTGTAGCTTCCGGAATCAACACTCTCACTAACACATTAGAACGCAACTCAGTAGCTTGCGCATCGAGTTTTGCGCGCACCACCAGACGCCCTGTTTGTACATCTGCCTGAGAGGTTAGGCTTTGTACAGTAGCTTTATAGATTTGATCTGAATCATTCACTTTAAAGTCAATTTTTTGCCCGGCTTGCAGTTGACCTGAGAATTGATTCGGCAAATTAAACTCAAGCCATAAATCTTTCAGCTGTTCAATGACAAAGAGCTGATTAGCCAGTTGCACATTTTCACCGACCACAATATCTTTTTGACTGATCACCCCAGAGATCGGTGCTTTAATCAGAAAACGCCCATTGTTATTGCCACTTGCACCTAATGCATTTAAACGTGCTTGTGAGGACTGGACAGTAATCTGCGCTTGACGGTAGGCATTTTCGGCACGCTGGTAATCCTGTTTGGCAGAAATCCCCTGTGACCAGAGTTGCTGTTCGCGCTGGTAATCTTTACGGGCCAAATCCAGATTCACCTGTGCCATACGCAGATTTGCCTGTTGGTCGATCAGTTCAGGCACGATTAGTACAGCCAGCGTTTGTCCTTTTTGCACGCTCTGTCCTAAAGCCACATTGACCTGCTCGACATGACCACTAAAATTAGGCGATATATGCGCTTGTTGATCGGTATTCACCACCAATTTACCTGGCAGGGTTGTCAGCTTTTCAACCAATCCTGTGGATGCAACAGCAACTTTTAAACCTTGTTCAACCATTTGTTGGCTGGTCAGTTGTATTTCGCCTTCTTCAGCATGTCCTTCTTCAGAACTATCTTCATCAGAATGTTCGGCATTTCCCTCATCATGACCATGCCCCTCAGATTCAGTTTTTTTTGAACTTAACCAAATAACCAGACTGACCAAGACCGTAATCAGAATCAAAATTGCAATCATGAGAGACTGGGATATTTTTCCGTTTTGCTTGGCGTTCATTTTATCGTGCTCCCCCATTGATTAAATTTTGCGATGCTTCGACTGCCTTTTTATTCAGTTGTGTATAGGCATCCGAACGGCTAATTTCTTCATAACTTGTGCCAATACTGAGTGCCTCAGCTGCGAGGGCAGTTTGCCAAGCTTGACGTAGAATTTGTAATTGACCCAATCGAAGATTCTGCAGTTGGGTGGTTGCTTGCTGAACGTCGGTAATGGACAGTTTCCCTGCCTGAAACCCTTGTAAAGTACGGCTCTGAACTTTGGTCGCCAAAGTAACTTGTGCTGTTGTGGCATCGAACTGGCTACGTAAACCTTTGAGCTGATGCATGCTGTTGGCAATATTGAGTATTTGTTGCTTCAGCTCACGCTGCTGCTGTTGGTTCAGCAATATTTGCTGTTGCTGGACCATCGGGATCGCATATTGCTGGCGGTTGAAAATATTCAGTGGAATAGCCACGCCGATTGCCAAAGTCGTATCGTTGCTTTCATTAGGGGTTTTGCTACGTTTCATGCCTACATTTAAAGTCGGATTGGGACGTGCCTGAATTCTTAAATTTTCAATTTGATGATCCGATTGCTGAATGTTCAAGGCATAGAATTTTTCTAGCCACCCTTCAGCAATATACCGTTGCACAGTTTGGAGACTTTGCTCTGGCCAAGGGATAGCGGTTTTATTCAATTGAAGATGTGAAGATGTTTCTCCCCCCCACAAATTAGACAGCTGACGACCGGCAGCTTGTTTATTCAGCATCGCTTGCTGATAAAGTCGTTGGATTTCTAGCGCTTCAATTTGGGTACGCTCAAAATCAACCAGGGCAATACTGCCTGCCTGATAGCGTTTCTGGGCACTGTCCAGATTGGCTTTACTTGTTTTTAACTGTACTGAATAAGCAGACTGCTCAACCTCAGCAAGTGCAAATTGCGACCATGCAAATTTAACAATCAGTTGGCTTTGTGCCTTCCATAATTGCTGTTGCAATTGGATTTGTTGATTCGAGGTATTGGCAATCACCCGGTTCAGCTTACGCTGACCAAATAGATCTAGAGGTTGACTAACGCCAACATTGAATTCCTGTTCTTGACCTGAGCCAAAGCCAGACTGTTCTAAACTTATACTTGGATTCTGCCATAACCGACTTTGCTGAATATTCAATTCAGATATTTGCTGAACTTGTTGCCACAGCTTGTCTTGAGTCTGGTAACTTTGTACTTTTGCTAAAGCGGATTCAAAGCTGGTAACGTTTTCAGCATAGCTATATTGCATAGCCGCTGCACATATACAAGCAACCAAGCTATGACGCAAGAGTATAATTGATTGTGAAGACATGATTTTTCCCACTTATTTAAATAATAAAAGTGGTGGGAATGTTTTAGGCTACCCCACCATGAGCGGGGAAAATTTGGGAGGTGGGCTTTGTTGAAACAAGTCAGGAGCCTGATAGCTGTTTTTCCAATGAAATTGTGGATTCACTTTAACTTCAGAGCTTGGATGAAACACATCTACTTTTTCATTTTGTACAATCAAATGCGTCATCGATGGTAGATGATCTTGATGATCTTCACCGATTTCTAAATCGCTACTGAATGTTTTTATGTTTTCTGACTGTCCATTATGATCGTGTTGACGACTATCGCTGGCACACAAGGTATTTTGGTGATGACCAAAATGATAACTCTGCTGTGATTGAGGCTGTTGTTCATGGACACAAAAGGCCGCCGCCACATTCCAAAAGCTTTGGAACATGAACAATCCAACCAAGACTGTAATCCATGTAGTAGAACGCATCATCATAACAATCGAAAAATTTGTACCAAGTATAAGGCTTAGAGCCACTCCAAGGTCAAGCTTAATAAATTAAATTAAACATTCAATGAACACTGAATAGCCGGCACTTTTGCAAATTTACCTTGTCTCTATAAGCTCACATCAATTTCAGGTAAGAATAACAATAGATAGTGAACCGTACCGGGTTTGTCGGAGAGTCAATATTCTGAGAGACTACCCCGATGACAAAATTAAAATATACCCCTGAAATCAGAGGGTAATCCTCCCATAAATAACCGAAGTTAAAAGTAGAGGTTAAGCAGCCATTAGAGGTGGCTTTCCTTTGTTAGCTTGATGTGGTCTTTCATGGTTGTAATGCCACAACCAGTTTGTTGCATAATCTTGTACTTCATCCAAAGTATCAAATAAATGCTTGCTCAGCCAACTATAACGTATGGTCCGATTATAGCGTTCAATATACGCATTCTGCTGGGCACTGTTGCAAATAGAGATTTGAGTCGATGAAGTTCCTTTTTAAAAGTGCTTAGAGACCGAAAACCCTGTTGATTAGACACACTTCACCCTGAGGCTGACCATAATAAAATGACCATGCTTGTCCTTTACGTAGTGCACGCATGACTTCAATACCTTTAATTGTGGCATAAGCCGTCTTCATAGATTTGAATCCTAATGTGGCCCTGATGATCCGCTTTAACTTACCATGATCACATTCAATGACATTATTTTTATACTTAATCTGCCTGTGCTCAATATCTACTGGACATTTTCCTTCTCGCTTTAACCGTGATAAAGCATGGCCATAGGTCGCTGCTTTATCTGTATTGATGACCCGTGGAATTTGCCATTTTTTCACCGTATTGAAGATCTTTCCTAAAAAACAATAGGCTGATTTACTGTTCCGTCTAGCGGAAAGGTAAAAGTCAATCGTATGACCACGTTGATCAACTGCACGATACAGGTAAGTCCATCGCCCCTTCACTTTGATATAAGTCTCATCCATATGCCATGAATGTAAATCTGTAGGATTACGCCAATACCAGCGTAAGCGTTTTTCCATTTCTGGAGCATAACGCTGAACCCAACGATAAATTGTGGTGTGGTCAACATTCACACCTCGTTCAGCGAGCATTTCTTGAAGTTCACGATAGCTGATGCCATATTTACAATACCAACGAACAGCCCAAAGAATGATTTCACCTTGAAAGTGCCGACCGTGGAAGGGATTCATCTGCTGTATCTCGAAATAAATAAGATATTTAGCTTATCATGTCAGCCTATTTGCAACAGTGCCGAGCTGAGATGAACAAAAACGTGTACCTGACTTGGTGAAACGGAATTTTAGAGCAGATCATCCTAAATCACTTGTCGGTTGCTGACTTCGCATATATTCGAACCAATTCTGGTTGGGTTTATGCGGCAGTGAATTACTGCATTATATAACTTGTAGTTCTCCTTCTTTAGAAGGATTCATGTTGATCATTTTCAATATCGTTGAAAATATTCACTATAAAACTATTCTTATTTTCTAATTCCTTTAACTCTTTAGATATAACATTCTCATATTTGTCGAAAAAACCTTGTAGATCTGGGTTTTTAGTAATGATATTTTCAATGAAAACTTTTTCGATTTTACGTCTTTCGAGTGCATTTTCCAAACTCTTTTGTTCCTCAATTAATGCTTCTTTGACTTTCTTTACTTTCTCAACATTTCGATAGGATTTTAAATAAGAAGATTCGCTGTATCTAAAAATATTACGGTTATCCTTGTCTCTCACTGTTAAAAGAAAATTGCATTTTACTAGTATATTTAAGCCTCTATAAATACTTTGCTTTTCAGAGAGTTCAATAAATTGTCTATCATTAAAAATAGCCTTTATAAAGTCATTCGCTCGCCATTCGATGATTTCATGATTCAGTAAAATGTGAAAAAAATCACTGTAAAAAGGTAGAGTATATTTTGACATGGATAAGCACAATTAAAGCAAAAGAGAGTTGATGACCTTAGTGTTGAACTGTATATAGAATCATAACTTTAACAATTGGTAGAGGATCAAAAATAGGCTCTTGAGATCAACGCAGATCTGGCAAGCTTGTTCAAAAGTTACCATCGGGCAATGTAATGTCGACTTCTTGATTTCACAATACTAAGGAATCCTTAGTAATAACTCAAGTTGAAACTAAGAAAATCTTAGTTTTAAGGTGGGTGCTTATGTTTAATGCCAACACATAATTTAAATGTTTTTGCCTTACGACTTCGTATAGCGCGAAAAGCAAAAAAACTTTCACAAGAGCGCTTGGGGATCTTGGCTGGAATTGATGAATCTTCTGCTAGTGCGCGTATGAATCAGTATGAACGTGGAAAACATGTTCCTGATTTTTTAATGGCTTCCAAAATTGCAGAAATTTTAGATTTACCAACAGCATATTTTTATGTAGAAAACGATTTATTGGCAGAAATAATACAAGTTAGTCATACTTTAAGTAATGAGCAGAAGTTAGAAGTTCTACGATTTATTAAAGACTTACAAAAGTTTTGAATCTTATATCTTTCTTCTTGAATAAGATGAGTATAGTTCATGATGCAACTTTGACTTCGGTCTGGCGGAGGCAAAATGCTAGCTCATCTTGCCTCCTTCCTATGATTTAATCTCTGTAATACTTTATTTTTAGATCTAAGTAATCAAAAAGCAGAATAATATTACGTTAATTTGTTAGCTAATTAGATAACTTCATATACTAAATATATTATATTAGCTATATAGCTAACATATTGTGGCCGAATTACTATGGCGAGTAGAGTAGAAATTGGAAAAAAAGTTCGTATAGAACGAAGAGACCTTGGCTATACACAGCAAAAACTATCCGAATTGATCCGAATCAATAAAACTACAATCTCTGAGATCGAGAATGGACGTTTTACGGGTTCATTTGACATATTTGAACGTGTACTTGATGCGGTTGGTTTGCAGTTTGATGTATCTCCAAAGCAACATTCCCTGCCCCATTGGGATGAGATTGAAAATATGTTTGCTGAGGAGGATGAATGAATTCTCAAACCAATCTTCCTGCAAAAATCACCAATATCATGGTGCGTGCCAATCAAACTGAATTAGGTGTCTTAACCTATGGTTCAGTTCACCATTATCAGCCATTACAAGAAAAACAGCATGTGTCACTTACCATGACCCGGAAACGTATGGATGGTTATTCTTCAGGCCCGCTCCATCCAATATTTGCGCAGAATATTCCTGAAGGGTTCAATCGTAGATTAATAGTTGAAAAGCTTTCAAGATATACCAAGGTCAATGACATGTACTTATTGGCACTGCAAGGTGATCAAGGCATCGGCATACTCTCATACAAAAGTGAGTTAAATTTTCCCGAGGTAGAATCTTTGAACTTAAGTGAAATTCTATCCTATCGTAGTAAAGAGCCCCTTTTCCCACAACTCTTAGAAAAATACTATCTCAGGACTTCATTGGCTGGGATGCAGCCCAAGGTAAGCATTCCGGATGCATATACTGTTCAATCGGATAACAAAGTTCAGCAAAGGGATTTGATTGTTAAGTCCTTTGATTCCGAATTTCCATTACTTACCGTCAATGAGTTTGTCTGTATGCAGGCTGCACGGCATTGTGGGCTTGAGCCACCAAAGACTTACTTGTCTGAAAATTTAGAAACCTATGTGGTAGAACGTTTTGATAAAACCAGTGATGGTACAAAACTAGGCTATGAAGACTTTACGACGCTCATGAAAAAATCAAATGATCCATGTGCAAAATATACAAGTAGCTATGAAACTCTTCTGAAAGCAACTTATCTATATACGGGTAGCGTAGCTGAAGTTGAAAAAATGTATAAATACATCGTATTCAACTGTTTAATCGGTAATGGCGACGCACATCTTAAAAACTTTGCTTTGCAATATTCCTCAGATATGAAGAACATTTTTGTTTAACCACCCTTTGATCTTACCCATACCCTGATCTATGAATCAATTGATAATCAGATGGCACTCAAACTGGCGGGTAGTAAAGCATTTCCAGACCTGTCACATCTCATCAAATTGGCTGAAAGTGACCAATTTAGAATCAGAAATCCCAAAGCAATTATAGAATTCTTGAGCGAAAATATATTGGACTATCTTCAAACCTCTAACGAGGTTCAACTCTTCGATGGCTTGCGGACATCTATTGAATGTTCAATTTCAAATATTATGGCGGCAAGCCATGTTGCCCAGAGTTACCACGATGACAAAAATCATGGTTAAGACATATCAATCCATTAACTGGGATATTATATGACTAATTACAAGCTGTTCAATGCACTAGTTTAGTTTTAGTATTGGTCAATTCGATTAATTTTCATTCTTATTCCCATAGCGACATGATCCGTATTGATGAAATCTGGCTCTCTACCCAGCCGATGGACATGCGTGCGAGTATGGATACGGCTATGGTTCAAGTGCTGATAGCCTTTGGCTATATAAAACCGCATTACGCCTACCTGTTCTGTAATAACGTGGTCATCATATGAACGTGTGGTGCATGATGGGCTAGGTATTTGGTTGTGTGACTGGCGATTGGAACAAGGGAAGTTCCATTGAGTGAAGATTTATCAATTTTAAGAGGTATTGTTGCACAAACCTATCTCTAAAGGCTTATTCCACAATATAATTTTCAAATGCATAAGCCTACACCTAAAATTTACCGTACAACCAATTAGTCTTCATACAACAGAGCTCTTATTAATCGCGAAAATTTTGCCATTTGGTTTGATCCCAAGATTCAGTGGTATGCACTAACCAATAGTAAACAAGGTCGAAATCAAACTTACTCTGATGCAGCTATCCAGTTTGCTTAATGGTTAAATCCTTATTTCGTCTGTCTTTACATATGGCCACTGGCTTTATTAAAAGTCTCATTAAACTGTGTGGTCTAGATCGGTCAGCTCCAGATTGTTCCACTATTTGTAGAAGAAAAAAGTAAATTGATATTGCATTTCGCTATCAAAAAAGCAGTAGTGGGCTTTATCTACTCGTTGACTCAACAGGTCTAAAGTTTTTAGATGAAGGAGAATGGAAACATAAGAAACACCAACCTGGATATCGTCGCCAGTGGCGTAAACTGCATATTGGTATAGATGCTAAAACCCTGCAAATAAAAAAAGTTCAGCTTACAACCAACAACGTGAGTGATTCGCAAGTCCTTGGATATTTACTTAATCAAATTCCGTTGGGTGAGCAAATAGATTCCGTCTATACAGACGGAGCATATGATATGAAACAATGCCGCCAGGTCATTGCGGAGCGGCCGCATGCATTGGTTCCACCTAGAAAAAGATGAAGATTAGGAAAGATAAAAAATTTCATTCTCAGGAGCGAAATGAATTACTTCGAATAATTAAAAGTCTAGGCAGAACATTATAGAAAAAATGATCAGGCTATCATCATCGGATCTTGGTGGAAACCAAGATGTATTGCAATAAATTAACAGCAATAAGTTTTCCTAGTCAGGTAAATATGATTCATGCACGTGTGGCAGTGTTAAATAGGCTTAAGGAATTAGGTCGTCCACACACCCAAGTTGTCACTTAAATTTAGATAACTTGGGGAAAATTTAGCTTTTGAGTATATGTGCCACAAAGCCTATCAAAATTAAGACTTTAATGAGTGAAATTTATTCATTAAATTTGCTCTCTTTTCTACTATGTAATTTCATATGAAATGACTGTTTTTATTTGACAACTAAATTTATGAAATTAGGAAAACCTCACATATTGGTAAAGAACAAGAAGATGCAGAACGTGACGCAATGTTTCACGAGGCGGGTTATCGCGTTGTCCGATACACCGAAATTCCGAGTATCAGACAATTGCAATCAGATTTGAGCTGAAATCATCAACTCGATATTAAGGTGTAGCTTCTGAAGCGGCTTGTATCTGACCCGCCAGCTTCGCTTGCTGTTCTGCAGCTTCACGCGCTTCAATACGCGCAATAATTTCTGCCTGTTGTTGTTTATATTTTTCCTGATTTTTAGCATCACTATTGACTGCTAAAAATGCCATGCTGACCAAAAAGATAGGAATCAACAAACCTAAGCTTGCCAAGAAAATCATCTTTTTTAGGCTTGGCTTTTTTGCAGGACTTTGCTGTTCAGACTGTGACATCATCTATTCCTAATTCAAACTTCTAAATGAAGCTCAATATATCAGAATAATGCTGATTGTGCTTTGTGCATAAGTACGCACGTTCTAATGCTCAGTTTAATTTTTAACAGCAAAAATTGATCAGAGATCGAACAAAAAAGCACCTAACCACACTACCATTGGATACTTTGCTCAGTTTTTTTTCGCACAGAAATATTTACATTAAAGCCAATACGATTCCTAAAAAAATAATCAGCCCTACCCAACGGTTATGACGAAATGCCCAAAAACAGCGTTGCGGGTCTTTATCTTTGGTTTTACCCCATTGATATATAAAGTCTGCCACTACCACCAATAATGCCACTAAACCAAATGGAATCAGTAAATTTTCTAACCACAAAGCCGTACCAATCAAAAGCACACTGGCCGCTTGCAATAAGGAAATAATTAGAATGTCATAGCGACCAAATAAAATTGCAGTCGATTTCACCCCAATTTTTAAATCATATTCACGGTCTGTAATTGCGTATTGGGTGTCATACGCCACAGTCCATGCTAAATTGCCGAAATACAATAACCAGCAAGTGAGATCAGGCGTTGCACCAACAGCGGTATAAGCCATGGGGATAGACCATGAAAATGCCGCTCCTAAGAACACTTGCGGCAAATGGGTGTAACGCTTCATAAACGGATAAATAAACGCTAAAAACAATGCCCCAAAAGACCAATAAAACGTTTCAATCGGTAAGAACAACAACATGGCTGCGCTAAGTGCAACCAAACCTAAGAATACATAAATAGCTTCTTTGGCACTAATCACACCCGTGGCTAAAGGACGTGTTTTGGTACGTTCTACATGACCATCTACCTTACGGTCAGCAAAGTCATTAATAGCACAACCTGCGGCGCGCATAAAAATTGTGCCTAGAATCATAGGGATTAATATCCCGATAGATGGCATACCCTGATTGGCAATCCACAAAGCCCACATCGTTGGCCAAAATACCAGTTCTGTGCCAATCGGTTTATCGAAACGACACAAATAATAATACGCTTCTAAACGCTCACGCCACGTGATCTGCTGTGCCAATGCCATACCAATCTCGTATCTTAATATTGTTGAATAAATTGCTCAAAATGCGGTAAAAAAGTTTCTTGCACAATAAACTTACATCCATGCCAAGTATAGCAACTCTGCCGTGTCCAGCCTTCTTCGAGCAAAACCACACGTCTTTGACATAGTGGATTGGTGCGATGAAACAAAAACCAGCCAATCGGTTTATTGCCAATGTGCTGAAATAAACGGGCTTTGCTTTGTAAACTTAGAATCGGAAAAATACTTTTGGCTTTGACCCATGGCTGTTCATCACAGCCATATAAATAGCTTTCACGCACCCATGAGGTGTGCCAATGTGGCATTTGCATCCACTGGGCATCTTGTAAATTTAAACGCTGAAAAGATTGTTGCAGCGGCTCAACTTTAAATTGTCCGCCTGCGAGCTGAGTCAGTTGTTGGGTCAAAGAACCTGCTGCATATAGCCATGTTTTTAATTCAGAAGGCAGATTTGCCTGCTTGGGAAAAATAGGCTGTGTTCGCATGTTCCGCCACCTTAACAAGATAGCCTAGTGTAGCCCAAATTTAGGCAAAGTTTTGTGACCGATGGCGCAATTCTGTGCAATTATCCAAAAAAATTAAGTGAATTCTTATATTTTGATAAAATCCATGCCAATTCAAAACCATGATTGCACCATCTAAAACAAAAAACCCGCCGAAGCGGGTTTTTCAAATTTAAGATTTTCGATGTATTACAAGCTGTAGTACATATCAAATTCAACTGGGTGAGTAGTCGTGTTCAAACGACGTACATCTTCAGTTTTCAATTCAATATAAGCATCAAGCATGTCTTTGGTGAATACACCACCTTTTAATAAATAGTCGTGATCTTCTTTCAAAGCATCAAGCGCCATTTCTAGGTTGTGTGCCACAGTTGGGATTTTTGCTTCTTCTTCAGGCGGAAGGTCATACAAGTTCTTGTCTGCTGCTTCACCTGGGTGAATCTTGTTTTGAATACCGTCAAGACCCGCCATCAACAAAGCTGCGAAACCTAGGTACGGGTTCATCATTGGATCAGGGAAACGTGCTTCAATACGTTTGCCTTTCGGGCTAGAAACATAAGGAATACGAATAGATGCAGAACGGTTACGCGCAGAGTAAGCCAACATAATTGGTGCTTCAAAGTGCGGTACTAAACGCTTGTACGAGTTTGTAGATGGATTCGTGATCGCATTCAATGAACGGGCATGCTTGATGATACCACCAATGAAGTACAACGCCGTTTCTGACAAACCAGCGTATTCATCACCCGCGAACAGGTTTTTGCCATCTTTAGAGATTGACATGTGAACGTGCATACCAGAACCGTTGTCGCCTACCATTGGTTTAGGCATAAAGGTTGCAGTTTTCGCGTATTGGTGCGCTACGTTCCACACTGCATATTTGAACTGTTGTACTTCATCCGCTTTACGCACCATGGTATTGAAGCTTACACCAATTTCTAATTGGCAAGATGCAACTTCGTGGTGATGTACTTCTACACGACCTGGGCCCATGATCTCTTCGATTTTTGCACACATGTCTGCACGCATATCTTGAGAAGAATCTACAGGAGGAACTGGGAAGTAACCACCTTTCACACGTGGACGGTGACCAGAGTTACCAGATTCATAGTCTTTACCAGTTGACCATGCAGCTTCTTCAGCGATCAATGTATGGCGCGCGCCAGACATGTCGATTTCCCATTTTACTTCGTCAAATACGAAGAATTCTGGTTCAGGACCGAAGAATGCAGTATCACCAATACCTGTCGATTTTAAATATTCTTCTGCACGGCGAGCGATTGAACGTGGATCACGGTCATAACCTTGACCAGTTGAAGGTTCAATGACATCACAAGTCACCACTACTGTAGGCTCAGCGAAGAACGGGTCGATAAAACCTGTTTCAGCATCTGGGCGTAAAATCATATCTGACGCTTCAATACCTTTCCAGCCAGCAATTGAAGAACCATCGAACATTTTACCGTCTTCAAATGTATCTTCATCAATAGTGTCTGCTGGGTAAGTCACGTGTTGCTCTTTACCTTTAGTGTCTGTAAAACGGAAGTCTACCCATTTTGCGCCACTTTCTTGGATGAGTTGAAGGACCTTGTTCGCCATGCTCAATTTGCTCCGATGTTTTTTTGTTGCACCCGAAAGTGCGTGTTAGTAGTTGGCAGTTATTAAGCAATTAGCGTACCAACTTTTAAAAGCAAAGATAAAACTATGAATTCCGCATGAGAATACATCATTTAAAAAAATTACTTTATCGTTATTATACTGTCAGAAATACGATTTGCACCATATTCAAACATTGTTGATGTGATTAGATTTAAAACTGCAAAATATAGCACCATTTTAGTGCATTAATGTTTTATTTCTGTTGAATTTTAGATCAAAAAATAGCTCAAACTGTATCTATGCAAGCATTTTGCTGTGCCAAGCTTGCATTGAGCAATGCAAATTGTCCGACCAATCTTAAACAACCTTTTATTTTTTATTGAGCAAAAATAATAAGATCGTTTAAAAATCCTAAATCTGTATTCTTTTCGAGCAAACCGATTGAAAATACCTTTACTACACATTTGTATTTTCTATCGAAACGCTGCACTCAAACTGCCTGACGTGAACCGCTAATAACATGCGCCAGGATGCTACTTTTGGCGCATTTTTTATGCTGTCTTAAGTGTGAAGCTAAAATATGACGGCAGAATGACCCTGCTTGATTAAGTGGTCATTTCTTTCAAATCAAACCTGAACATTGCGCAGCAAGCTTTGAAAATCTATAAATTGGTGAATGCGCTGATAAGCTTTAACAGTGATTATCATATAAATAGTCCGCAGAAAATACTTATTATTTGCTATGATGATAAGTGCTTCCTTATTCCATTTTCTTTTCGATAAGAAAAATAAAGCCCTTTCTCATTATAGGCGCAGGAATAAAGCAAATTATTTCAGACTCTTTAGCACTTAAAGTTTTTAATTTTCAATAGGTTAGCTCATGCTTTTAATGATAGATAACTATGACTCTTTTACCTACAACATCGTCCAGTATTTTGGCGAGTTAAATCAGGAAGTAAAAGTCGTTCGTAATGATGCCGTGACATTAGAAGATATTGAGCGATGGCAACCTAAGTATTTAGTGATTGGTCCTGGCCCTTGTTCCCCATCTGAAGCAGGGATTTCCATTCCTGCAATTCAGCATTTTGCAGGCAAAATTCCGTTACTTGGCGTGTGTTTAGGACACCAAAGTATCGGACAAGCTTTTGGCGGAAACATTGTACGCGCTAAAACCGTGATGCATGGTCGTTTATCGGATATGTACCACAGCAATACAGGTATTTTTAGCAATCTGCCTTCTCCATTTTCTGCAACCCGTTACCACTCTTTGGTGATTGATCAAGCAACCTTACCAGATTGCCTAGAAGTGACATGCTGGACCAAAGAAGCAGATGGTTCGATGGAAGAAATTATGGGTGTGAAGCACAAAACTTTGCCAGTTGAAGGCGTGCAATTTCACCCTGAATCGATCCTTAGCCAACACGGCCATCAAATTTTTAAAAACTTTTTGGAAATTTACGCATAATGAGCGAGTCAACTCCCATGAATATTCAACAAGCACTCAACCATATTACAAAACAAATTCACCTGACTCAGCCTCAAATGGAAGATGTAATGCGCGCGATTATGTCGGGTGAAGCAACAGAAGCTCAAATTGGTGCATTGATGATGGGCTTACGCTTAAAAGGCGAAAGCATTGATGAAATTACTGCAGCTGCACGTGTAATGCGTGAATTTGCCATTAAAATTGATGTGAGCGATATTCCGCACCTTGTGGATATTGTAGGTACAGGCGGCGATGGTCAAAACCTATTTAACGTTTCTACCGCCTCTGCTTTTGTGATTGCAGCTGCAGGTGCAACCATTGCCAAACACGGTAACCGTGGGGTTTCAACTAAATCGGGTTCATCGGACTTGCTAGAGCAAGCAGGCATTAATCTTGATTTAAATATGCAACAAACTGAACGCTGTATTCGTGAAATTGGCTTAGGTTTCTTGTTTGCACCGAATCATCACAAAGCCATGAAATATGCGGTTGCACCACGTAAAGAGTTGGGTATTCGCAGTATTTTCAACTTACTGGGGCCATTAACCAACCCGGCAGGTGTAAAGCGTTTTGTCATTGGTGTATTTAGCGATGAATTGTGCCGCCCTATTGCAGAAGTGATGAAACTGCTGGGGGCTGAGCATGTCATGGTGGTGCATTCAAAAGATGGTTTAGACGAAATTAGCCTTGCTTCAAGCACTCATGTTGCAGAGCTCAAAAATGGTGAGATTACTGAATGGGAACTTACTCCTGAAAGCGTGGGAATTGAATCTCAAACTTTAACAGGACTGACTGTAGACAACTCGGCTGAAAGTTTAAATTTGATTAAAGATGCTTTAGGCAAAAACAAATCCGA
Source organism: Acinetobacter sp. SCLZS86 (assembly GCF_021560715.1). NCBI lineage: Bacteria > Pseudomonadati > Pseudomonadota > Gammaproteobacteria > Moraxellales > Moraxellaceae > Acinetobacter > Acinetobacter sp. SCLZS86. The sequence continues at coordinate 955,282 of NZ_CP090864.1, read as the reverse complement.
CAAAGGCGAAAAAGCGGCCAACATGATTGCACTCAATGCGGGCGCGGGTATTTATGTTTCTGGTCTAACTACAAGCTACAAACAAGGTGTCGCTTTGGCACATGACATTATTTATGGTGGACAAGCTTTGGAAAAAATGGGCGTGTTATCTGAATTTACCAAAACGCTCAAACAGTACGAAGCATAAAACAAAACAGGAAGATGCATCATAGTGGATATTCGCAATACCATTTTAGGTAAAATTGTAGAACGTAAAAAAGAAGAGTTTGCAGAGCGTTTAAAACAACGCAGTTATGCAGACTTAGAACAATTGGCACGTGCAGCGACACCTACACGTGGCTTTGCGCAAGCCTTGGATAACAAACGCCCAGCGGTAATTGCGGAAATTAAAAAAGCATCGCCGTCTAAGGGCATCATTCGAGAAAACTTTGACCCTGCCGAAATTGCACAGCAATATGAAGCAGCAGGTGCAGCCTGTTTATCTGTACTGACTGATGTCGATTTCTTTCAGGGTGCAGATGAAAATATTCAGATTGCCCGATCACATTGTAACTTGCCTGCACTGCGTAAAGATTTCTTGATTGATCCATATGGTGTAGTGGAAGCACGTGCTTTAAACGCAGACTGTGTGTTATTGATTGTGTCTTGCTTATCTGACCAACAGTTGCAAGAAATGTCGAAAACGGCTTTTGAACATCACTTAGATGTGTTGGTTGAAGTGCATGATGAAAAAGAATTGGAACGTGCTTTAAATCTTTCAGAACGTTGTATTTTAGGCGTCAATAACCGAAATTTAAAAACATTTGAAGTTGATTTAAATAACTCATTGCGTTTAAAAAATCTTTTACCTCCTTCTCGCCTTTTGGTTACAGAAAGTGGTATTGCGACTCCTGAAGATGTACGCATGATGCAAGAGCATGATATTCACAGTTTCTTGGTCGGCGAAAGTTTTATGAAACAAGCACGTCCTGACCATGCTTTCCGTGATTTATTTGGGCATATTGATGCTTAAAATCGATCTAGCCAAGCGATATGAAAATCGCTTGGTTATGCTTCATTTTTATTTACTTTGTCCTGTTAAAACATAGATTTCTGTTAAACCTTTACGATCAAACAACTCGTTCTGTTTAGTTGATGAAACTAGTAAACTATCAATTTCACCTTTAGGTTCATCCCATAAAGGATGATTAAATAATCTTTGCAAACAAGCTTTAATTCTTTCTTTTTGGTCACTCGTCATGAGATCGCGATACAATAGCTTTTTGCGCTCATCATGCGTCATAAAATTAAAAGCCATACCTAAAATACTTTCTAAATAAGGTGACCAGGTTGATACAGCACCTTTATGCCAAATACGGCGTGATTTGAGCTCAAGATCAGTTAACTCTTTCCCTCTGATATTTTGTACCCAACTATTCAAATAACCATGTTGCACTAGCAATTGTGCAAGTTCTTTAAAATTTTCAAGCTCTGTATCTCTATAATCATTGACCGCTTTAAAATTTGCAGAAGATGGCTCCAAATATAGGGTATTGCTAAAAATTGTTTTTTTGAGCAAATCAATCGACAAAGGATATGCCGCATCCTTAGATGCTTCCGCAATAAAAGGTCTTAATGCAGAAAGTTCAATTGCGTTATCCATAATTGCACTTTTAAGCATTTCCTTCGCATCTTTTTTATTCTGTTGTTTTTCAGCCACTAAAAACTTAATGAAATTCTCTTCTGAATGCTGCCCGACCGCTTTTTTCGCCGTAAATTCATCTAGCATCTCTTTATAAATAACAGATAAACGATCTAACAATGTAGAGGTATAAAATGGAATTTGTTTGTGCTTTGAATGTGCTTCTAAATTAGTGATCATCAAGTCATCAAACAATTTTTTAGCTTTTTCTGTATCATCAGGCGATACATAAACCTTAATATCTACTTCTGTATTGTTATTGAGGACTTGTGCTGCCAGTTTATGCTGACCATCAAACAATTTAAATTTACGATCAATTAAACGCGCAATAGATGGTGCTAATTGTGGATGAAATTTAAGATGATTTCTCAGAGAAATTAATCTCTTATAATCAATAACTCTCGGTTGCAAACCTTCTTGATCATCGTTTTCAAGCCATTTGACCGGGATTCTACCGTAGAAGTATTCAACTTCTAAAATATTATCAAACAATAAATAAAATTCTTTTTTATCGACACCATCATCAATAATAATAGAATGCTCTTTTTTCGTAAAAATAAGGGACTTTTGTTCAATATCTTTTAGCTTAAAAATATCTTGCAACTTTATTTTATTCTTTTTTTCAATAAACAATTGCTCAAGTTTAAGATTATCTCTAACCTCATATAAAGACTGATCAGACTTTCTTCGATTATATATTTTTTTAACAATACGGATATTGGCTAAATCAGTATCTCCCTGTTTCGCATAAGGTAAAATGTGATCGTACTCTATCTCATCATTGATTAAATCGATAATTTCCCCAGAAATAAAACAACTCAAGGAACCATTTTGATTACGTTGTTGTTCTTGGACTAACTTCTTATCTTGCTCAGAAATTTGTCGTTTCATAGATTCCCTCAATCAAAAATAAATTTTGTAAAAATAAAAGCCAAAATCATATAGTATAAATCATCATTTCTATTTTTGTTTGATTATGAGTAGACACGACTCCTCTCTTTCTAAAGAACAGTACAAGTTACTAAAATCTTTTAAAAAGCAAATCACTCAGCCTCATACTTCAAGTATTGCCAAGCCGTTTGAACCCAAAGTTCAGACGCCTGAGCAACAACAGGAAGATGATCTCGCTTTGTTTCGTCAGCAAATGCAAGGTGTCCAAAAAATGGATGCTGGCAATATTGCAAAAATCGAACACACTGCCAAGAAAAAACCTGATGCACAAACACTGGCCAAACGTGCTGCAGCGATGGGACCAATGGAAACAGATGAAACTTTGCTGTCCGATACACAAGCCATGCTGAATCCAGTTGGCAGTCAAGCTTCGCTGAGTTATCGGATCGCAACTTTGCAACATAAAGTCTTTGAAGATTTAAAAGCAGGTAACTTACGCTGGTTTGAAGCTGTAGATTTACACGGCTGTACCGTAGAAGAAGCACGAGTTGCAGTTTTGCAAATCATTCAAATGGCCAAAGATGAAAACCAGAACGTGATTAAAATTGTACATGGTAAAGGCCCTGAAGCCATTTTAAAAACTTATGTAAATGGTTGGCTGCGTCAGCATCGTGATGTTTTGGCTTTTGTGAGTGCGCCTGAAAAACAAGGTGGCACTGGTGCAGTTTTAGTGTTGCTCAAACGCAGCGAAAAAAACCCAAAGTTTAAACAGTAATCGGTTTCATCTTTTAAACAAGGCATTACAATAGTTTTCTGTTACAATGCCGTCCTTGTTCAATATCAGTGTAAGTGAACACGTCTTATGTCTATGCAGCAATCCTACGCAAATATCCTAACCGCCGTTGGTGAAGATCTTAATCGTCCAGGTCTAAAAGATACGCCGATGCGTGCTGCTAAAGCTTTTTCGTATTTAACTTCGGGCTATAGCCAAACCTTAGCCGAAGTGACCAATAATGCCGTATTTCCATCCGACAACCATGAAATGGTTTTGGTGAAAAATATTGAGTTCTACTCACTGTGTGAGCATCATTTATTGCCATTTTATGGTCGTGTGCATATTGCCTATTTACCTGAAGGCAAGGTTTTAGGTTTGTCTAAATTTGCTCGCATTACCGAAATGTTTGCGCGTCGTTTGCAAATTCAAGAAAATCTGACTCAGCAAATTGCGGAAGCTGTAGCTGAAGTAACTCAAGCACGTGGTGTTGCTGTGGTGATTGATTCGGCCCACATGTGCATGATGATGCGCGGTGTCGGCAAACAGGAATCGACCACACGTACCGTGTCTTTTTTAGGTGACTTTAAAACTGATAAAGAAGCCCGTCGTGAGTTTTTAAGTGCGGTGCCTGAAAGTTTTTAAATTGTGGCTAAGTTCCACAATCAAACAAAAAATCCCGAAATTTATGTTCGGGATTTTTGGCTTTTAGATTAAAAAATTAGCTCGATACATCTTCAGATTCAACCTACAGACACATTGTTGCGTCCATTATTTTTTGCCATATACAAGGCTTTATCCACTTCTTCAAAAAAACGTTGATAGTCTGGATGCCCATCATATTCATGCACACCTATACTAATGGTAAAGTTAAATTCTTCACCTGTTGATGTTTTTAATGTGGCTTTTTCGACACGTTTACGAATATTTTCAGCGACTACCAAGGCACGATCAATGGTGGTATCAATCTGTAACAGTAAAAATTCTTCGCCGCCAATTCGGAAGGCATAGTCACTGCCTTTTGCATATTGCAAAATCACATCAGCTAAAAACTGTAATGCATCATCTCCTGCTGCATGTCCATAACGGTCATTGATTGATTTAAAATGATCGGCATCTATCGCCAACAATGTTAAAGGCGAATTATTTTTTCGTGAAAAATTAATTTCACGGGACACGATGGTATTTAAATAACGGCGGTTGAGCAGTTGAGTTAAGGCATCATTGCCCGAACTGATATATTCAGACACCTGAAAAATCTGATCAATTAAATGCAAAATCTCACGATTCTTAGCACGAATGGATTGAATCATTTCAATTGCCTGTGCCTGACTTTCACATTGACCAATTTTCTGAATTAATTCATCCACCTGATAAATAAATTCAGTAATAGTTTGTACTTGTTCCGAACTTGAAAAAGCATAAGCCGCTTTATGAATAAACCACAAACCAAATTCAGTTTTAGATAAAATCGGTTGCGTCATTTTGGTGTGATCGGACACCACCTGAAACATCAACTCATTTTCCCAATCCAGCAAAGTCCCGCGTTGTCGGTCTTTGTGCACTGCAACATCTTGCATGGCAGAAAATAAGCGATAGGTATGTTTCATATCATTATGAACTTCGACCTTCATTTCATAAGATCGGCACATAATTTCTGTGGCAAAACACAGAATTTGGCATAAATAATTAAACTGATTTAAGTTGCTATTGGCTTCTGTTGCAAAAAACTAAAAGCCTTTTTTATAATAACGCGCACACCACGAATAATCATCCATGATGGAATTTGTACACGTGCATGCACATCGCCTACTTTAAATTGTTTTTCTACAATCTCGTTATAATTGTGTTGAAACGGAACTTCAAAACTGGAAATTAGCCACTGATATAAAGAGTTTTTTAAGCGATTCTTCACCATCTCTGCAGACAAAAATTCTGTCGCATGTTCTTCAAGCAACATTTGCTGATAGAACTCGATCACAAAATCTTCTGCATGTGCTTGAATAAACTGGAATGTCGCTTGCAAATCTTCTGGCTTAAATTGCTCGCAAATTGACTTCCATTGCTCTGCAAGCTCATGCGTACACTCTTGATACATCCACAACAACCCAGCCAAAAGAAACTGCTAAATTTTAACGGGTTTCACCAGCAACTCAACTTGTTTAGCTGGTTTTTTACAATTCAGTATAAATTCAACAGCTCTTTAAAAAAAATGAACATAGCCTAAACTGGTCTTGTTCCAGTCCTGTTTATCCTGTTGTTGATATTCCCAACCTAATCGCAATACATGCTGCGGGTTGAGTACATATTGCAATTGGCTGTTCAGCTTAAATTGCCATTGATGACGATCTTCCCAATATGGCAATTCAACCTGAACCAAACTATTCATGCGTGCTGACCAAATATTTTGACAACCCAGTGTTGGGCCAATTCCAACACGCCAACCTTTGTCTAAAGCCTTACCCGCTTGCACATGATTTTGAATTTGCGCATAACACAAATGCTCACGCGCTTGATTAGCCACGCTATAACCAAACTGTGTTTTTAAACTCAAAACACCGTGCTGTTCTGTTTCGCTAAAAGCACCATGCGAATTTAAGGCTTCTTGCTGCCAACCCAAATTAAAGCCCCAACTGAGTGGTGTTTTAAATGCGGTCAATGGGTTATAAGAATTTACTGAAAGTAAATCTAACTGATTCAGTTTTAAGCGATCTTCGCGGTATTGCACCGAAGCTTCTAAAAAATTGAGCTGTGTACCAGTACGAAAACCACCCTGCGGATCAAGTAAATCATGGTAAGCCTGCCGAAGACTCAACTCTACAAAATGCTTGCCTTGAACCTCGCCAGTACGCACAGCATAGCTTCGTGCATAATGCCCCTGCACAGGATCAACCTGAGGGCGTGCTACATCCTGACGCTGCTTTTCTAAATTGATCTGACTTCTTAAATTTAAAATTTGTCTGAGTCGCGGTTGAGCAGCTTTGGCTTCAATTTTGCGCCCAATTAGTTTTAGATATAAATCATCATAGGCCATTTCTAGAATTTTAGCCTGATCGATTTGGCTATGATTTTGCAAAATTGCCGCCACATTTTCAGGTTCTGCTTCGGCTACTTGATGGGCAGTTTTTGCCAACGCTGTACCATGTTGTCTGGCTTGCGCCAATAACTGCGTTTCCAAAGCAGGACGATAGACCACATCGGCCACTAAATTTTCCTGCTCTATGGCTTTTAGTGTTTCGATTGGAATAGATGCGACTTTAAACTGTTGCTGTAAATTGAGTTCAGGGCGCACCAAATCCATTAAACCCAATAAGCGATAGGCACAGTTGTCACTGATAAAATAATACGGAAATTGCACATGCTTCATTTCCCAAATGTGCTGCACTAAAAATGTGGTTTCTTGCTCATTCAGTGCCAGTTCATATTCCCATAAATCACGGCTTTCTAAATCACCATATTCTTTTACTTTTCGGTAATACGGCATCAGTGTATATTCACCTGGATACTGCCCTGTAAGCCCTTTCCACGCATAAGACCAACCTTCACTACCAGTCACGGTTGCCGCATAATTGACCGCATAGGAAATTAAGTTCAATTGTTTTTGATCTTTCGGGTCTAAGCGCAATAAAGTATGCCCAAACATAGAACTTGGATTGCCCATAAAGTCTGTGGCGTAAATTAGCACCGCTTTATAAGGTTTAATTTGTCCAATCCATTCATCCAATTCAGGACATTGCACCTGCGCCAAATCTTGCTGAGGAATTTGTAATTGTTCAACCAACCAGCGACTACGTGCAGGAAATTTGCACTGCACCGATTGATTGGCAGGTGCTGTTTCAAATAATGCCTGCACATTGCGAAGTAACTCTTGGTCTAAATTGCTTCCACCTTGTTCCGACACAAAATAGCCTGCATATTGCACTTCACTTTTGCTTTGCTGCGCATACATTAAACGCTTCCAAGTCACCTGTTCTGCCAAGTGTAAGTCTTTGGCTTTTAGCACATAATGTGCGGAAAACATTGCAAATTTATTTGTATTTTGTGCTGCAGAAGTCACTGAAAGTGGCTGAATCTGTATTGGAGATGCTTGAGGAGATAGCGCAAAAACCGTAGGAGATAAAAAAACTAAACTACTTAAAATAATGGATTTCATGGACATTTTATAAATTTTATATACATATTCGGGTTTAAACGTATTCTTGTGCTATAAAAAAAGCCCTGCGAATAATGCAGGGCTTTTATTCAAACTTAAACGTATGCTTTTAATACGTCGTCATTCGCCATCACGTTCTGTAAAGATGCCAATACTTCTAAAGAAGTCTGGTTTTCTGCAGAATAAATAGATGCAAAGTTTTGCTTAGAAACCGCAAAGAAATGTGCTTTATCTTCCGATTTAATGCTTAATAATTCAGCCAATACGTTTAAGCTTTCGCCTTCACCAACAGCCATATCGCGTGCCAATGTTTCAGCATTTTCATTGGTAAATGTCACAACTTGTGCAGTTACTGTACCTGTACCGCTACAACCTAAAGTACCAAATGTGATACCAAACAATTGGTTCGCAAAAATACCGTTTGTAGTTGCTGCTAAAATTTTTGCAACTTTGCCAGACTGACCTGCCCAAACTTGAGAACCAATACCACAACCTGCATCACGGTCTGCAAATGCTGCTGTAGAACCCACTGCCAAGACAGCAGCCAATGCTAATTTTTTAATCATTGCCTTACTCCAGAGATTTATTATTCGAAAAATTATGCTTCGAATCGTTATTCTTTATTGCTATGTGTAATTTTTATTACACCGCTTTAAGATAGCGAGATGTCACTCAGAAGGCAAAACATTTATCACAAAATCAGGCATTATTTTTGTGCATTTTGTAGCGATGATTGATTTTATCTTCAAATTTGGATTTAAGTTTAAAGATAGATTCTCTATGTTCGAGGTCGTATTAAGATTTAGTGCTGCTGATTTTCAGCTTTCAGTCTCCACTGACCTTGGGAATCGCGATAACCCAAAATTTTCATGACCAAAACCAGACTTAGTAACAGCAATAAATACCAAGAACCGAGTTTGCCCCAGCCGACCATGTGCCATGCATCGACCTGACTTGGATACAACCATATTTGATAAAAGGTGCTAATGTTTTCTGCCACCCAAATAATAAAAGCTAAAAGCAGCAATACAGGCAACATCGGCAGTTGTAATAGATGCTGTTGTAATTGAAAACGAATTTTGGTTTTCCAGAAAATCACAACGCTCCACGCAAACAAGCCATAACGAATATCAGGGATAAAAAACTTGCTCATGAAGTTGATGTACGACAACACTGCCAAGGCCATCATATTGCCAAAAGTCGGCAAATTCCGTAAAGATACGCGATACAAACGCAAAGAACGCGCAAAGAAACTGCCAACTGCAGAATACATAAAGCCTGCAAAAAGCGGTACGGTCATAATTTTAAAGACAGCAGGTTGAGGATATTGCCAAGATGCAATTTGTGGATGGGTTAAAAAAATTTCCATGATCATCGCTAAAATGTGAAATAAAGCAATCACCTTGGCTTCAGCCCAAGATTCTAGTTTTAAATATAAAAGACAAACCTGAATGATTAAGGCATAAAACAGCAAATAGTCATAACGAAAAAAGCCAAAATATTCCTGACTACCCATAGGTGCTGTAAATGCAAATGCAATCAGCAATAAAATTCCAAATAAGGCAGCCGAAGCTGCCTTAGTCGAAAACTCAAGTCCTGACTTTAACCATGTTATCCACATGATCTGACAACCTGACCGAAGCTGAAATTACACCTATACATCTAAAAATGATCCATCTATATCATTGTGCGATTATAGATATTTGGCACTGTATTCATGAACCGTGTCGATAAATACTTTAGGACGTTCAGGGTCTACCCATTGGGTAATGCCGTGACCTAAGTTGGCCACATAACCTGTTTTTTCACCATTGGCATAGGCATCATCTAGCATCGCACGTGTCGCTTTGGCAATTGCTTCAGGTGAACCATATAAAGTTGCTGGATCTAAGTTACCTTGCAATGCGGCTCGACCATTCACCGTTTGACGTGCAACATTTAACGGTGTTGTCCAGTCTAGACCAAAAGCATTTGCACCTGTTGCAATCATAGGCTCAAGCCATTGACCGCCACCTTTGGTAAATAAAATAACAGGGATTTTACGTCCATCTTTTTCACGTTGCAGACCCGAGACAATTTTCTGCATATAGTGGAGTGAAAATTCAAGATACTCACGATGGGCCAATGCACCGCCCCAACTGTCAAAAATTTGTACTGCCTGCGCGCCTGCATCAATTTGTGCATTTAAGTATTCGGTCACTGCATCGGCCAAACGGTCTAATAGTGCATGTAAAACTTCAGGCTGTGCGTACATCATGTTTTTGGTGAAGCGGAAATCTTTGCTTGAACCACCTTCCACCATATACGTTGCCAAAGTCCACGGGCTGCCTGAAAAACCAATCAAAGGCACTTGTCCACCCAAAGCAGAACGAATGGTCGACACCGCATTCATGACGTAGTCTAGGTCTGACTTGGCGTTAAATTTTGGTAAATTGGCAACGTCTTGCTCAGTACGCACCGTTTTATGAAACTTTGGCCCTTCGCCTGCTTCAAAATACAGACCTAAGCCTAGTGCATCGGGCACAGTTAAAATATCTGAAAATAAAATCGCAGCATCTAATTCGTAACGACGCAAAGGCTGTAAAGTCACTTCACAAGCAAATTCGGTATTTTTGCATAGAGAAAGAAAATCTCCTGCCTGCGCACGTGTTGCACGATATTCTGGTAAATAACGTCCTGCTTGACGCATCATCCATACGGGCGTGCAATCTACTGGCTCACGTAATAAGGCACGAAGAAAACGATCATTTTTTAAGGTCGTCATTTACTTTCCCAACTCATTTTCAATCTTGCAGCCATCATATCAAAAAGGTTGAGGTTTTAATAACTTCATTTCTGGCTCGCCTTTTCAGCCTATTCTAAGTGTTCAAATTCAGCTTACGTTTATGTGAAATACATCACAGAAACAAAAATTACGGTAAAATTGGGGTTATCTTGAATATTTACACAAAACAACTACTGCATCTCCTTAGTTTTTCTGCAATACTTGGCTAGTTTTTATCTATGTAAATAAACAATTCTCAAGGTTGAATTACATGTTGGTTCGCACAATACTCGCAATGAGTTTAAGTTGCATTTTTGCAGGAACTACTTTTGCTGCATCTACTGCTGAACAACCGTTAAATCCACAAGTGATTAACAATAACGCTATTGAAGATCCGATTGATCCTTTAGCGACAGAAGCATCGGCTGCACAAAATAATCTAAATGCAACAGACACTGCTATTACGCAACAAGAACAAAATGATTTAAATAAGGCTTCAAAAACCTTAGATGATCTGCACAAAACTGAAGATACTACTGCCGATGTTGGCACTGCACCAACAACAAGTTCAGCAAGCCAAACTGCTACATCCAACACAGTAGCACCAAAAGCTTCATGGACTTTAGATGCCTTAAATAATGCCACTTGGTATGAAAATATTGGTAAAGGTCAGTTCCCTGTGTATGCACGTGCACACGTGATGCTGAACAATTCACACGCTTCTCCAGGTGCAATTGATGGTACCAGTGGTAAGAACACCCTAAAAGCGATTGCATCTTTCCAGCAAATGAATGGCATTAGCCCAACGGGTATTTTAACCAAAGAAACTTGGGATGCGTTGGTTGCACGTCAAGGTTCACGTCCTGCATTTGTAGAATACACGGTTACTGAAGCGGACTTAAAAGGTCCTTATGCGAAATCTATTCCGCATGACTACGCTGAACAAGCCAAAATGAAAGGCTTGTACTATACCCGCGTGAGTGAAATGTTGGGTGAAAAATTTCACATGGATGAAAATTTCTTAAAGAAATTAAATCCGAATGCGACATTTAACAAAGTGGGTGAAAAGTTATTGGTGACCAATGTTCGCAATGACTTGCCTGAAGACATTCACCTGATTGTGGCGCACAAAGGTGCAAAACAACTGTATTTGTTCAACAAACAAAACCAAATGGTCGGCTCATTTCCAGCAACCATTGGTAGTGCAGATACACCATCGCCAACAGGTACTTATAAAGTGACAGGTGTTGCACCAAACCCATGGTACAGCTATTCACCAAGTAACTTTATTCAGGGCAAAAACTTAAAACCGCTGTCTTTACCACCAGGCCCTAACGGCCCTGTGGGGAATATCTGGATTGGTTTAAGTAAAAAATCATTCGGTATTCACGGCACACCAAACCCATCGACCATTTCAAAAACGGCGTCGCATGGTTGTATCCGTTTAACCAACTGGGATGCAAACGATTTAGGTCGTAAAGTACGTTCTGGCGTGACTGTAAAATTCCTTGAATAATCAGTGATCGCTTTAAACCGCAAAAGACCCACGTTTTTACGTGGGTTTTTTAATGCCGCGATAAAACTCTAAAATGTCTAGGTTCTGCAAAAAATCTACACATGTTGCAATTTTAGAACGGCATGTTGCAGTTCGCCTCTAGGTCGGCTGCGGTGAAAAGATTAAGATTAGTTCAAGTTAAAAAAATGATAGGAGCATTATCATGAATGCTTATTTACACCGTAGTGAAGATCGTGGTCATGTAAAAATGGGTTGGTTAGACACCAAACACAGTTTCTCTTTTGGTAGTTGGTACAACCCAAAATACATGGGTGTTAGTGCCTTACGTGTCATTAACGATGACCGTATTGCTGCACATAATGGTTTTGGTACTCACCCGCACGACAACATGGAAATTTTGACCTGTGTATTAAGTGGTACGATTTCCCACCGCGACAGCATGGGCAACGAACGCCATATTACTGCGGGTGAATGGCAGTTAATGAGCGCAGGTACGGGCATTCAGCACAGCGAGATTAACAATGGTAATGAAGAAGTGCACATGCTGCAAATTTGGATTCAGCCAAATGTACGCGATGCAGAGCCGACTTATCAGCAAATTCAACGTGATCCAAACACAGCACCCAACCAGTGGCATTTAATTGTCGGCCCGAATGACAATGCCCCAATGCACATTCGCCAACAGGCAGAAGTAAAAGCAGCTGTTTTAGAAACTGGACATCGTTTAGAAGTTACGGCAACGCAAGCAGTGAACTATGTGCATGTAATTCGTGGTGAAATCAGCATTGGCGACCAAACAGTTAAGGCTGGCGATGCCTTGTTATTTGCTGATAATGCTGTAATTGAAGCCAAAGAAGACAGCCAGTTCATTTGGTTTGATTTACCAAAACAGTAAGTCCTGACTGTCACCTTATTATGATTGAGCATCTTTAATTTTTTGAGCTGCCCTCTCGCCCTCTTTTACAGAGGGCTTTTTTATGGCTGAAATTGCATGATTCATTTTTTAAACACAGTTTTTGTCACGATGATGACTTTACGCTGTTGTCTGTAAATACACAGCAATTTGCTCCGCCACATTCCGTGCGGTTCGGGAAACACCAATTAAAGTTGCCGAAGCTGCGCCTGTCCAATCGCCATAACCGACCAACCATAAATTTTGCTGTTGCAGCGCTCGATTTTCTAACACATCGACTGTGCCGTGTGCATTGACCACATTCAAACTTTGTAAATGCGACAATGCTGCCTTAAAACCTGTACACCAAATAATGGCATCAATTTCTTGTTCGCGGCCATCTGCCCAAACTGCAGTATGTTCGGTTAAATAATCAAATGGCGGCATACCATGTAAGACATCACGTTGCCGTGCTTCTTTAACACTTGGAATCATCACAATATCGCCCAAACCACCCATTGGTTGTTCAATACTGCGACCTTCCTGTTGGGCTTTTAAGCGCTCCGTGGCACGTAAAAATAAAACTCGACCATCTACATCATCGGCTAAAAAACTTGGCGGCTGCTGTGTAACCCAAAAGGTTTCAGCCACTTTAGACACTTCTGCCAAAATTTGTGCGCCTGAGTTACCCCCACCGACAATCATGACTTTTTTGCCCTGAAATGCATCAGCATTGCGGTAATGAGCTGAATGAATTTGTGAGCCTACAAAGCGTTCGCATCCTGTATAAGCAGGAATAAAAGGCTGACTCCACGTTCCAGTGGCGCTCACAACGGCTTTGGCACGCCAGCTTTGCTGTGCAGAACAAACAATTAAATCATTGCCGTCCTTCAGGACTTTTTCGACCTGCACAGGACGCAACACAGAAAATTGATAGCGTGTTTCATACGCTGTTAAATAGTCAATCACTTCTAATCGTTTCGGATATTCCTGATCAGTTTTTGGCATTAACCAACCAGACAAAGAACTCCATGTATTGGGAGAGAATAGCTGCAAAGAATCCCACGCATGTTGCCATGCACCACCCGACTTCGTTTGATTATCCAAGATCAGAAAATTGATTTTTTGCCGTTTTAAAAAGTAAGCCGTGGCTAATCCTGCTTGTCCGCCACCAATAATAATTACATCGGCATCCATTATTTGATTCAAAATGGCTCTCCTGCTCGCAATACGCATCCTGTTGCTATGCCTAATCTTAGCGCATAAGTGCAACACGTGAGAGATTAAAAATTCAGTCCATCGAACTCAACTTATGCAAGCACCTAATTAGAAGCAAGCAATCTTGGAAAATGAGGCTGCAAAAAAGCCAAGTCCTTCAACTTGGCTTTTTTTTGTAAGATAACTTGATGTGCAAAGCTGTAGAATCAGGTTCAGGTGTTAAAACGCCCTGCCGATGAGCTAATTCAGTTCGTGTCGCCCTAACCGATGGAATAGGAACTCATTGCACTGCAAGCCGAATTGTATGAACTAAAAAAGTCGATTTATACCATCAGTAAAATGACTACAGTATGTTCAGCTCAGTCGGACAATCAGCAGCTTATCAACAGGTTTGTGACTTACTCAAAAAAGCGGCAGGTGCCAAAGTTTCCACTTTGCTGCAAGGTGAAACAGGTGTCGGAAAAAAAGCCTTTGCTCCTGGTGTGCATGAACTCAGTCAACGCAAAGAACATGTTTTTGTCGCAGTCAACTGTGGGGCTATTCCACCTGAACTGATTGAATCTGAGCTATTTGGTATCGAAAAAGGTGCATTTACAGGTGTACATCAATCACGTGTAGGTGAATTTGAACGCACCCATGGCGGTACTATTTTTAGATGAAGTGATTGAACTTTCACCACGCGCTCAAGCGGCTTTGCTGCGTGTGCTAAAAGAAGGTGAAGTGGAACGTGTCGGAGATTCACAAACCCATCATATTGATGTTCGCGTGATTGCTGCACAATGAAGATTTAGAACAATCGGTTAAAACTGGGCGTTTCCGTGCCGATCTATATTACCGTTTAAATATTTTTCCTGTGCAAATTCCACCACTGCGTGAACGCCGTGAAGATTTACCATTATTGGTTGCACATTTCTTAATACGCTTTGAAAAAATGTATGACAAACAGATTCATGGCATCAGTGAAAAAGCCACTGATTTTATGCAAAGCTATGCTTGGCCTGGCAATATTCGTGAACTGGAAAACCTGTTGGAACGTGCAGTACTGTTGACGTAAGATCAACAACTGATTAAACTGAATGCCCTGTTTCCGCAAATGCACAGCGACCATACTGTAGATGAGCAAGACAGCGTAGATTTAGACACGCTTTTAACCGAAGGTTTTGATTTAGAACAGCATGAGCAACAACTGATTATCACCGCGATGCAAAAAGCCAAACACAATGTATCTGAAGCGGCACGCTTATTGGGAATTTCCCGCGCTGCACTGGATTATCGTTTAAAAAAATACGCCATGCGCTAGAAATTCCGCAATAAAAAAGCCCTGTTTTTCAACAAGGCTTTTGCATTTCAAGCAGCCGAATTACCAGCTCAATGTTTGAGTGCCTGGACGGAAAATTGCGTCACCCATGGCATCTGGATTGGCAAATTTGAGACCTTTCATTAAGTCACCTTCAACAACACCTTACTGATCCATACACATTTTGCAGATATAGACATCACCACCTTTGGCGATAATACTTTTCAGCTTGTTTTGATGCTCTGCATATTTATATTCAAAACGGTTGGATGCCGATATTACGCCTTGATCGACCAAATAAATCGTCAATGGATGACCTTTGCCAAATTGCTTATTGCTCATGCCAATAGCCATTTTGGTGCGGTGTGCATCACTGCTAGTAAGCAAGACAAAAAGTGGATCTTTTTCGCTCTCTGCCATTGCTGGAGATAGACTGGCAAAGGTCAGTAAGACCGATAAACATAACAAATGAATCAATTTCATGGCAGAACTCATACTGAATTTAAATTTGGTCAAAATATTAGCATAATAAATATGCTATATTTAAATAATAAATTAAGACAATAGTCAGTATGCAATAAAGCCAAGCACTAAACTTTGTCGAAAATCAAAAATTAATCACTGTAAAATGACCTCAGCATCAACAATCACAATTCTATACGTCCAAACAAAGCGCCACCGAAAACGGCAGCGCCAAGCATGTATTTAAGAGCAATCTTTTCTAGCAGAATTGAAGGGTTAAACTGCTAAATTTTTCTTAAGCTCATCTTCCACAATGCCAATTTCCAACTCACTGAAACGGCGGATTTCCCCTTCTGCATGTTTTTCCAACATACCGCCAATCAATGGCACTTTAACCTTAATTGTCCAGTTTAATTGAATATCAATTTTTTCATGATTGCCAGTCACGCTACGCTCACCTTTGGCTTCTAAAGGCAAGTTTGCACCAAGTTCCACGGTAGAAGTTAGCGACGTTAAATTGGTCACATCATTTCGTTTTAAACGAAATGCATCTTTTAATAATTTTTTAGCCAAATCAGGAATATTCACATCCAAATTATAGGCACGGCGTAAAGTGTAAATATCACCGTTTTTTTTAGATTCTAAAATTTCCAAATTTTCACCAGGAATACGTTTGCAAACTGCTTCATGCAAAGCAACATCTGCCACTAAACGCTTAAATTCGTCAATTGAAACGCCATGAATCGTCGCGTTCACAGTAAATTGATGTGCCATTTGAGTTCCTTTTATGTTGTTTATTGATGGAGTAGGTCTAGCATCATCGTGCAATATAATTTAGCTGATGCCCAACAGGTATAAGTTGTTTTATATCCTACATACAACTTTATTTTCAGGTTATTAAAGCGTTTGTTCCTTCTACTGTCATTGACTCTATTTTGTCTATTCAGTGTGAATGATGCCAAATTCAGCGGCATAGGTTTCATGGCTATAAATAATCAAATAATGCCCATAAAATTCAATTTTGGCATAAAAATGTTCTGCGCCATCATCTAGTCCTGTGGCACACCATGTCGTCCCTTTGGGAAAATCATCTAACCATTGGGCTTGGTAAAAATCTGCAATCGAATCAAATTGTAAATAACGCTCAGGATACGCCAAAATATCCATTGCCAATAAATCAAATTGTTTAAGCTGCACCTGTTTAAAATCAATCAGATTGCTCATCGCGACACACCATCACAGCGTAGAATCTGCCGTATGTTGTTGGCGGATTTTATACCATTCGCGCCAGCCCAAATAAGCCAGCACCACAAAGCCTGCATATAACACAGCTGTTAGCAGCAACTCTTTGTAAATAAACATGCCGATATACACCAGATCGACCACAATCCATAACACCCATGTTGCCAAGTATTTACGACTGCTCCAATAGGTTGCCAATAGACTCATGGCGGCCAGTTGTGCATCCAATAAAGGCAGTGAAGCTTGCGTCCACCACTTTAAAATCAGCCCAAACAATAAACCAAGTAAGCTACACAGTGCAATTTGCAGCCACATTTTAGAGAGTGGCAAGCTCTGAATGACGATATGTTGTTTTTGCTGCTGTGCAGTTTTCCACTGCAAAAAACCATAAACAGCCATGCCCATAAATAGGGTTTGTAATACCGTTTCGCCATACAATTGATATTCAAAGAACAAATAGGCATACAGCAAACAGGCAATAAAATTCACCACCCAGCAAGCAATATGTCGCTTAATGGTTAATGTCACGCCTAAAACACTAATCAACACAGCAATGATTTCTAAAACCGACATTGATGCTGCCTATGTAAAAGAAAAAGGCATGATACCTCTTTTCGGGAAAATAGCGCAAAACTCAACATTTTACCAAACGCTTAACTGACGTGAAGATGCTGCAATCAATTTTCAAAAAACTTCTCTAAAACCTTAAATAGAAAATCAGGTATGAAAATTAATCTGTTTGAAATTGCTCTGAATTATTGTATTTATGCTCTTGTCCAAAACGGTCTACATGGGTAATAAAAATTCCGTATTTGCCGACATAATATTCAAGGGATTGCTCGCAAAAGCTCCAGTAAATCGACCATTCACCCAAGTCTAACTGACGAATTTGCGTATACGCTTTGGCAGGCATTTTATTCAGCACTTCTTGTTGAATGGTTTCGGCATCTTCAGGGTCATGACTAGATACTTTTAAGCTTAAAAATATTTCTGCGATATCATCAAATAATTGCTGTTCGTATTCTACAACTTCTTCCACCACCTCTTCTACAGGGCGCGGTGCTTTGTGGGTAATCGGGTCTTGGACAATATTGGCAATATCTTGACAGCTTTTCTGAAAAGTACGATTAATTTTTATTTTGAACCAGACTTTCCAGACTGCATAAACAGCAATCAACAACAAAATCCATAACAATAGTTTTGCCATCTTGGTCTTCGCTCTTATTTCAGGCGTTTCAATAAAGTATAACCATCTCAGAACTTAGCGTCTATTCACTGCTACACGATTCAACGTTTAAGCTTTAACAGATGATTCCATCCGTGCATCGCCAAAAAGTGCAATGCTTAATTACATAATGATACCGATTGCCTCAAAATTAGGACTTGTACTGCTTTATAACGCAGCAAAACACAACAATTTTCTGCTATTTCTTTAAACGCTTTTCACTTCCAATAGAGCCTTGTTTTATCTATCACCCTAAGCCTAGATGATTAGAGCTGCACAAATTCAAGATGTCACCAATTTGGTTGCGGTATTACATGCCAGTATTCGCTCTTGTATTCAAGATCATCAACGTAATGAAGCCAAAATTCAGGCATGGCTAGAAAAGAAAAGCTACGAAAATATTTTAATGCTGCTGCATTACAACAATTGTTGGGTCTATGTCTTACAGCATGTGGTAGTCGGCTTTATTATGATGAGTGATCACGGGCAAATTTTACAACATGCCATTGCACCCGAAATGCAGCAACGCGGTATTGGTCAAGCCTTATTACTTGAAGCAATAAGCGAATTACAGCGCAAAAATGTATCGCACATGAGTGTATTTAGCACGCAGACCGCTTTAAGTTTTTATGAAAAAAATGGTTTTGAAGTACAACCACAAAAAATTAGCTATGGGCACTTCACGCCCATGCTCAAACATCTCAATGGCGAACCCTTAGAGCACACTTAAAAACAAACTTTCCAATATAATGAACGCGCATAAAAAAACCGCTTTCAGATGAAAGCGGTTTTTTATTGTATGCGGATTCGATTTTATAAACGAACTAAGGCAATTATTTTTTCTGCCAGTTCTTCTGTAGCTGTCGCAGTCAACTCTGCATCTGCGCCACTGTTTACATCGCTAATCACCACAATGCCTGTTTCGCGTAGTAGTGCAACCTGCGCAGCATCTAAACCTGCTTTGGCAATGGCAACAATACCCTGCTGAATCAGCAAACTTTCAAGCGCTTGCGCCTGTTCAAGTGCTTGGCTTGGTACACATACCGCTGCAGGTTTTTGACCTAAACGTGCAGCACGGTCTTCTGCTGTGACTGCTGCATTGTGTGCAGACCATTCTACACAAGCTTCAACCATACCTGCGCCAATGGTCACGTTATTTAAACGGTCAATGAAAATAAACGAACCTGTATAACGACTATCTTGATAACGGTCAAATACTACAGGCGCATCAAATTCGATGGTGACATTGGCAATTGCATTCAGTTCAAGCTGTTCAACCTGTACCTGTTCCAAAGTATTTACATTGGTGCGGTAATGAATGGCTGTGACTTTCGCAGGAACGGTTTGTGTACCCACTTTTAAGTTATATAACTTGCCAATAGATAGTGGCTGATCAGCCATCCACACCACAGTGGCATTTACAGCTCGTGAAATTTCAGGGCGCACTTGATCTTCACGCACCAACACATTACCACGTGAAATATCAATTTCATCGTTCAGTGTTAGGGTAACGGCTTGACCTGCAATTGCATGTTGAAGATTGCCATCAAAAGTCACAATCTCTTTAACTGTCGAGCTTTTATCCGAGGGCAATGCCACAATGCGGTCACCCACATGAATATCACCCAAAGCAATCGTACCGCAAAAACCACGGAAGTCGAGGTTTGGACGGTTGACATACTGCACTGGGAAACGGAAATCATTTTGAGCCGATTTACGGTTAATTTCTACCGACTCCAATGTTCCCATTAACGTATCGCCAGTGTACCAAGGCGTATGCTCAGACTTGTTCACTACGTTATCGCCGTTTAAGGCTGAAATTGGAGTGAAAATAATATTCGCTGGTTTACGATCACCCAATTGATTCACAAAGTTCGCATATTCCGCCTGAATTTCGTTGAATCGTGCTTCGGAATAATCCACCAAATCCATTTTATTGATGGCCACCACAATATTGTTTATGCCCAATAAACTAGAAATATAGGTATGACGACGGGTTTGCGTTTGTACACCATAACGTGCATCAATCAAAATAATCGCCAAGTCACAGGTCGATGCACCTGTGGCCATGTTACGTGTATATTGCTCATGCCCTGGCGTATCGGCAATGATGAACTTACGCTTTTCGGTAGAGAAATAACGATAAGCCACATCAATGGTAATGCCCTGCTCACGCTCGGCTTGCAAACCATCCACCAATAAAGCCAAGTCAGGTGCATCGCCCGTAGTGCCGACTTTTTTCGAGTCACGAGTCACCGCTTGTAACTGATCTTCATAAATCAATTTTGAGTCATACAATAAACGACCAATTAATGTCGATTTACCATCATCTACGTTTCCGCAAGTTAAAAAGCGCAGTAGATCTTTGTTTTCGTGCTGTTTTAAATACGCCAAAATATCTTGGCTAATTAAATTCGATTGATGAGACATTGCTCAAAGCTCCGCATATTCTTTAGAAATCGGTTTTTAATCTTTAATCTCTCTAAATCTCCCTTTTATAAAGGGAGGCTTGGCTCCGCTTTTTATAAATCCCTCTTTATAAAGAGGGGTTTGGGGAGATTTTTCAGGAGAGATTAGAAGTAACCTTCTTGCTTTTTCTTTTCCATTGAGCCAGCTTCATCGTGGTCAATCATACGACCCTGACGTTCTGAACTGGTTGCCAATAGCATTTCCTGAATAATTTCAGGCAAGGTATTCGCTTCTGACTCGACTGCACCCGTAAGCGGATAACAACCTAAAGTACGGAAACGTACAGATTTCATTTGAGGAACTTCACCTTCTAGCAGTGGCATACGTTCGTCATCGACCATAATTAAAGTGCCGCTACGTTCAACGACAGGACGTTTTGCAGCCAAATACAACGGTACTAATGGAATACTTTCGAGATAAATGTATTGCCAAATATCCAATTCAGTCCAGTTAGACAATGGAAACACGCGGATGCTTTCGCCTTTATTGACCTTACCGTTATACAAATTCCACAATTCAGGACGCTGATTTTTCGGGTCCCAACGGTGTTTTGCATCACGGAAAGAATAAACACGCTCTTTGGCACGTGATTTTTCTTCATCACGACGTGCACCACCAAATGCCGCATCAAAACCGTATTTGTCTAAAGCTTGTTTTAAGGCTTGGGTTTTCATGATGTCGGTATATTTAGAACTACCGTGGTCGAACGGGTTAATGTTGGCATCTACCCCTTCTTTATTCTGATGAACAATCAAGTCAAAACCGTGTTGTTTTGCCATGTTGTCACGGAAAGTGATCATATCTTTGAACTTCCAGCCCGTATCCACATGTAGCAGTGGAAATGGCAGTTTCGCTGGATAGAATGCTTTTAAAGCCAAATGCAACATTACCGCTGAATCTTTACCAATCGAATACAACATGACTGGATTTTCAAATTCGGCTGCAACTTCACGGATAATATGAATACTCTCAGCTTCAAGCTGCTTAAGATGAGTAAGTCTTTCCTGATTTATTGACATTGATCACACCGGGTATACTTAAACTTGTGTACGGATAACACAGATAGAATTTGATTTTCATTATAGTGACTTAGTTATGCAAACTATTGCTTGTTTTATTATATTTATATGCAAAAAGCTCATATAAAAGAAAACCAATAAGTAATATAAGCTTTATTTAATCAATAGCTTATTCCATCATATATTGAAATTTAACGTCATTCTCGCTACGTTTGATACATACAAATCGCGCTTAAAAGTTGCTCTTTTTTGAATAACTTCATAGATTATTCATCTAATTCAGTGCTTCAAGCATGAACAAGAAATGCTTAAAGTAAAAACATATTTTTTTTTTAAGATGCTCCCATGTCACAGATTGAACAGATCAAATCCAAACTTGAACAGGCGCAACTGGCTGGTTTTTGTATCAGCACAGTCCTGAACTACTCGTCTTGCAAGAGCCTTTAAACGATTATACTTCAATGCTGAATATTTTTGTGCAGCATCAACTCATTACAGATCAAATTCGGCTGCCATTTGGTTTGCGTTGTCGTGATCATCAACTCTCCTTTTTAATAGGCGTGACGCATAGCAATCAAGACCGCAGCTATGAAATTGGTGCGGGCAATTTAAAGGCCGAACAAAAAGCCTTTAACTTAATGTATGCATTTTATAATTATCCTAAAGGTTTTTATTTGGTAGATGTGCCTTTAAATGCAACCACGGCAGAACTGCATCAAGCGATTGAAACGCAATTATTTTCGCAAGAAAAACTGGATTTCTTAAACACTGCTATTAAAACCAACCCCATGGGTACACAAGTAACTTGGATGAAAGCGCATATTTTGCAGCAAGCTTTAGAGATGAAAGTACGGATTCAAACGGCGTTGTTATAAGCATCATCACTTTAAGTTTCTGCGGATTACGCAAGATGCACTTAACCCCCGCCAAAACTGGTTGATTGATTAAACTCGAAATTATCGTATACTGCACATATACACAATACACTTGGATACTAAGGCTTGATTAAGAGTTTTAAACATAAAGGTCTTCAGGCTTTTTTCCAAACTGGTTCAACAGCAGGTATTCAAGCAGCGCATTCTACAAAATTACGTTTAATACTTGCAGCACTACATGCTGCATCTACGGTGAATGATTTGCGAACTCCACCCAATTGGCGTTTACATAAATTGAGTGGAAATCTACAAGATCAATGGTCACTAACAGTAAATGGTAATTGGCGTGTAATTTTTAAATTTGAAGATGGTGATGTCTACATTGTAGATTATTTGGATTATCACATAGCTTCTAGCGCAGGAGTACAAAGATGAATATGATGTTTAATGCACCTCATCCGGGCGAAATGTTGCGCGAATATATTGGTGAAACTTCTGTGACTGAAGTGGCTCAAGCACTTGGAGTGACACGTGCAAACCTATCTCGCATTTTGAATGGTCATACTGGAATTTCTGCAGATATGGCGATTCGTTTGAGTGAAGCCTTAGAAACCTCACCAGAGTTTTGGTTGAATTTACAAATGCAGCATGATTTATGGCTTGCCAGTCAACGCCAGCGACCTATGATCAAAAAATTGGTGGCAAGTGTTTAACTTTAAGTTACAACAAAAAAACAACCTGCATTTCTGCAGGTTGTTTTTTATGTCGCCAACGATGCGCTAAAACTTAGTTTTTATGACGCATGTGTGGGAATAAAATCACATCACGGATACTTGCAGCATTGGCAAACAACATGACCAAACGGTCAATCCCGATGCCTTCACCAGCAGTTGGAGGTAAGCCGTATTCCAAAGCTTCAACAAAGTCTGCATCGTAATGCATCGCTTCATCATCGCCTGCGTCTTTTTCTGCAACCTGTGCTTGGAAACGCTCAGCTTGGTCAATCGGGTCATTTAATTCCGAGAAACCATTCGCCAATTCACGACCACCAATAAAGAACTCAAAACGGTCAGTAATGTGTGGATTATCGTCATTACGGCGTGCCAAAGGCGACGTTTCTGCAGGATATTCTGTAATGAAAGTCGGCTGACGCAATTGAGTTTCTACGGTTTCTTCAAACACAATCGTTTGTAATTTGCCCAAACCAAAACCTGGTTTCACCTGTTCTTTCAATTCTTCCTGCACAAATTTAGCCAAGAAATCGCGGTCATTGACATTTTCTGGCATGAATTGTGGATTATGCTCAAGAATAGCATCAAACATCGAAATTTTCTTGAATGGACCTTTGAAGCTATACACTTCATCGCCATACGGTACATCGGTAGTGCCCAAAATATCCAAAGCCAATTTTTCTAGCATTTGCTCTGTCAATGCCATTAAATCTTTATAGTCGGCATAAGCTTGGTAGAATTCGATCATGGTAAATTCAGGGTTATGACGTGTAGACACCCCTTCATTACGGAAGTTACGGTTAATTTCAAACACACGTTCAAAACCACCCACCACTAAACGCTTTAAATATAATTCAGGTGCAATACGCAAGAATAACGGCATATCTAAAGCATTATGATGCGTTTCAAATGGACGCGCAGATGCACCACCAGGAATCACATGCATCATTGGCGTTTCAACTTCCATAAAACGCTGTTCGGTCAAAAATGCACGAATACCCGATATGACTTTAGCACGAATTTCAAAGGTTTTACGGGTGTCTTCATTTACGATCAAGTCTAAATAACGCTTGCGGTATTTCGCTTCGGTATCGCTTAAACCATGATATTTGTCTGGTAATGGACGTAGAGATTTGGTCAACAATTCAAAATGTTCAATATGAACGTATAAATCGCCTTTGCCTGAACGACCAATATAGCCTTTCACTGCAATAATATCGCCCAAGTCGAGGCTCTTGATCGTCTCTAAAGTTTCAGCACTAAGTTCTTTACGCGCCACGTACAACTGAATACGACCTGTCATGTCTTGAATGACGATGAATGAACCACGATTCAACATCACACGACCAGCCACAGATACATACACTTTTTCGCCTGCTTCAATTTCTTCTTTAGAAACTTCTGCGAATTGTGTCTGCAAATCTCCTGCGTAGTTTTCACGCTTAAAAGTATTTGGCCAAGGGCTAGTTCCCTTCGCCTTCGCTTGTTCTTGAATTTGCTTTAACTTGGCATGACGCTGCGCAATTAAATCGTTTTCGGAAATAGTGGGTTCAGAAGTCGATTGAGCGTTATGTTGCGTCATCTCTGCCTCGAATAATTACTAAAAAAAGAAGTTCAATAGAATAGCAGATTTAGACACGATTTCGTATGCCTTCTCTGACTCGGGCAATTTATTTTTTCAATTGCCCCTTGCTTTTGTGATTTTTTGTAGACTTAGACCAAAAGCTAACTTCTTTCTCAGGCTAAGCGCACTACAATATTGTTCAGAAAATAGATGAAAAAGACAGTATTTTGCTGTTTTTAAACTTCCCGATGTAACAGTCTAAATATCTTATTTTCTATCCTCTTTATCTTTAGGCTCAGTTTGACTCAAGATGCTTAACTTCGTGAATCTGGCAATGAATACATGCGCTTTAAAAGTCTTGTTTTTACATGGATTAGATTCCTCACGTGAGTCGACTAAATTCCATGCCATAGATGCAAAACAAAAATTTTGTATCGATGTCGATTATCGCAACTTAAATTATCAAACCGTTGCCGATTTTTATCACAATATCATCCAAAAAATTAAGCCTGAAATTTTGGTGGGACATAGTCTAGGTGGGTATTGGGCGCTTAAAATGTCATTGTCGCATCATATTCCGTGCGTGGTGGCAAATCCAAGTTTAGCTCCCACATTTCGCAATGATTATCCTGCAATTTCAGATGTTGACTTGCAGCACGATATTCCACAATTGGCTTATTTAGAGTTGGGCGATGAAATTTTGGATATGCATGCCGCACAAGCATTTTTAGAAAACTATATGCAAACCTCTACTTTTGAGTCCGGACATCATCGCTTATTACATCCAGAAAATATTAATTCTTGTATTCAACAAATCGAACAAGTTTATCTTGCCAAATAAAGCCAAAGCGATCCATTAAAAATAATCCATTAAACATTACCCATGAAAAAAGCCTGCTCACAACCATGGAGATCAGGCTTTTTTACAGCAGTGACAACAACTTAAAAGGATTAAGCCACTGCTTGTTCTGGTTTAGACTTATTGTCCAACACCGACCAAATATCTAAACCTAAGTTTTTGTGTAAATCTGGCAAGTCTAGAAAAATGCTGGCACCCAAAACTTGATGATTACATTTTTCAGCCAATTGTTTGACTGCTTTTAACGTGCCGCCAGTCGCCAATACATCATCAACAATAATGACTTTTTGCGCTTGCACATCGGCAGCCATTTCTAAACGATCTAAACCGTATTCTAAGCTATACCCCACACCCACAACTGGTGGTGGCAATTTACCTGCTTTACGTACAAGTACCAAACCTTTGCCTGTACGCTGTGCTAAAAGGCTCGCCAATACAAAACCACGCGCTTCTACTGCAATAAAGCTTTCAACTTCAGCTAATTTTTCTGCAGGAATGTTGGCAATTAAAGCATCTGTTAATGAATCCAAATTATTCATAAACAAAGGCGTTAAATCATAAAAATCTACGCCTGGTTTTGGGAAATGAGGAACTGTACGAATATGCGACCACAAAAAAGTAGACAAATT
The DNA here is from genome assembly GCF_021560715.1 of Acinetobacter sp. SCLZS86. Classification (NCBI taxonomy): domain Bacteria; kingdom Pseudomonadati; phylum Pseudomonadota; class Gammaproteobacteria; order Moraxellales; family Moraxellaceae; genus Acinetobacter; species Acinetobacter sp. SCLZS86. Next base: position 929,023 of record NZ_CP090864.1, on the reverse strand, counting down.
GCTCATGGAAGATCAGAAATGTGACTAAAGAATGGTTGAATTTTACCGTTTATTTTCACACAAGGCTAGTGATCGAATCGGCAAGACCGCCTTCAATCACGCATCAAAACACTACAAGGTTTTGATTTATATAAACTTTAATATACTTAAAAAATACTTAAAAATATTAATATATTTGTTCGATCATAAAATAGCAAAAATATAAGACTTTTACTCTACGACCAAGGTCTTAAATGGCATTTATACGTATAAAAACGTGATTTTTCCTGCAGTCTTTCTCTCATTACAGTGCCGTATCTCTCTCAAAACAGGTTTTTTCTGCGCGGTTATGTCCCATGCAGCTATTCATTCTATAAAAGCAAAGATTAAAATCGCTTATTGACTTTACTTTAGCCTTATAACTGCGTAAAAACTTAATCAAATAGAGATATCATACAACTAGTTGTAGATAAGTTTTTTGCTGATCTGGAAATTTATAGGTCGGTTTATGGAGAATGGAATGAAAAAGTATCAATGCATCGTTTGTGGATGGATTTATGACGAAGCAGAAGGCTGGCCTCAAGACGGTATTGTGGCAGGTACATTATGGGAAGATATTCCTGATGATTGGACTTGCCCAGACTGCGGCGTTTCAAAAGCTGATTTTGAAATGATTGAAATCTAAGACCACGAAAAGACCATGTCCGATGGTCTTTTTTTAACGCCAACTTCTATGCCCTTATCATTTGGAGTACACCTTAATGCATCCCATCGTTATTATTGGTTCAGGCATGGCAGGTTATACAGTTGCACGCGAGTTTCGTAAGCTAAATGCAGAACAAGCCTTAATCATGATTAGTGCAGATGATGCTGCCAATTATGCCAAACCAACTTTATCTAACGCCTTGGCGGGCAATAAAGCACCAGCTCAAATTGCATTGGGCGATGCCGCAAAAATGGCAAGCCAACTCAATATGCGTATTGAAACCCACACTTGGGTGAAAGCAATTGATGCAGAGGCTCATGTACTTGAATTAGAAAAAGAGGGAGTGAGCAGTCAACAACCTTATTCTAAATTGGTTTTGGCAGTGGGTGCGAGTCCTATGCGTTTAGCAATTGCAGGCGATGGCAGTGATGACATTCATGTGGTAAATAATTTAAGTGATTACACCGCATTTCGCCAACAGCTTGAACAACGTCAAGACAAACGTGTGGTGATTTTAGGTGCAGGTTTAATTGGTTGTGAATTTGCCAATGACTTGCAGCAAACAGGACACCAAGTCACGGTGATTGACCTTGCACCACAACCACTAGGTCGTTTATTGCCGGATTATGTAGCCAGTGCTTTTAAACAAAATTTAGAAGAAACGGGTATCCATTTTGTACTTGGCACAACCGTTGAAAAAGTTTCGAAAATTAAAAATGACGACTATTTAGTGACCATTACCAGTGGTCAGTCTTTAATTGCCGATGTGGTACTGTCTGCCATTGGTTTACAACCAAACATTGCACTGGCTAAAACAGCAGGCATCGAAACCAGTCGTGGGGTCTTAACCAATGCGCAACTTGAAACCAGCCAAGCTGATATCTATGCAGTGGGTGACTGTGCCGAAGTGAATGGAATTCTTTTGCCATATGTAATGCCAATTATGCAGCAGGCACGTGCCTTAGCTAAAACCTTAAATGGTGAAACCACACAGGTGCACTACCCTGCCATGCCTGTTGCGGTTAAAACACCAGCTGCACCACTCACTGTTTTACCTGCACCACTTGGGGTAGATGTGAACTGGCATACTGAAGAGTTTGATGATGGCATGATTGCTAGAGCTTATGACCAAACTGACACCCTGCGTGGCTTTGTACTTTTAGGAGCAACTGCGGCTAAACAACGCTTGAGTTTGACTAAATTAGTGCCAGACTTATTGCCAATAACAGAATAAAATAATAATAAGGGCAAGGCTTCGGCTTTGCCTTGAATGAGGACAACAACATGAATAGTGCACTTCAGTTCAATACTTCGCCCTATACGGCATTTATGCACGAAACCAAAGTCGATTTAGGCAACGGAATTCAGCTGCATGTCGAAGTGGGCGGCAAAACTGAAGATCCACCTATTTTGCTGATTATGGGGCTGGGTGCGCAAATGTTGTACTGGCCCGATTTCTTTTGTAAATCTTTAATTGATCAGGGCTATCGGGTGATCCGCTATGACAACCGCGATATTGGTTTGTCATCCAAAATTCGCCACAAAGGTCCACGTCTGAACACCTATAAAATGATGGGGCGTTTTAGCTTAGGTCTGCAAAACCACGGTGCGCCTTATAACTTATTTGATATGGCGGATGATGCTGCGCTACTTTTAGAGCGCTTAGGCATTGAAAAGACCGATGTCATTGGTGCTTCTATGGGCGGCATGATTGCACAAATCCTTGCAGCCAAATATGCAGATAAAGTGAATAATTTAGGCTTATTATTTACCAGTAATAACCAGCCTTTTTTACCACCACCATTTCCGAAACAACTGTTCAGTCTGCTAGAAAGACCAAAATCACAAGATGAAAATGGCATTGTTGATCATAGTTTAAAACTATTTAAGGTGATAGGCTCACCTGGCTATGTGAATCAACTCGAAACGATGCAAACTGCACGCAAATTATATCAGCGAAGTTATTACCCTGCGGGTGTACTTCAACAGTTTTTAGCAATATTATGTACAGGCTCGTTGCTACAACTGGACAAACAAATTCAGCAACCTACCCTTGTGGTACATGGTTCGCAAGATCGTTTGCTCCCACCAGGGCATGGTAAGGCTGTTGCGAAAGCGATTCCGGGCGCTAAGTTTGAATTAATCAAAGGAATGGGGCATGATATTCCTCCACACTTTATTCCTCATCTTAGCGAACTGTTTGCTCACCACTTTAAATCATAATCATTAGGACACTATGGCTGCATTACCATCTTTAAGACAGCTGTCATACCTCGTTACACTGTCTGAAACGTTACATTTTACAGAAGCGGCTCGCCGCTCTTTTGTAACTCAGTCGACTTTGTCTGGCGGGATCATGGAACTGGAGCGCCTGCTTGGCGGCGTACTGGTAGAACGTGATCGACAGAATGTACGTTTAACCCCATTGGGTGAACAAGTCGTAGCACGCGCCCGTGTTCTGTTAGCAGATGCACAGGACTTAATGCGTTTAAGCCGTGAAATGAGTGAGCCTCTCACAGGTGATTTACACTTAGGCGTGATTCCAACCATTGCCCCATTTATTTTGGCGCAACTGTTAGATGAAGTGCATAAGCAGCTACCTAAAATTCACTTGCATTTACACGAAGCTCAAAGTGAAAAAATTGTCGAAAAATTGGAACACGGCAGTTTAGATATGGTTGTGTTAGCCCTGCCATTCGATACGCGTGGCTTGAAAGTCGCAGAGATTTCTAAAGAAGATTTGTTCTTGGTTTTTCACAAAGGCGATCAAAAATCGGCGCAGGCCAATTCTTTAGATGATTTGGATTTATCGCGTTTAATGCTGCTTGAAGAAGGTCATTGCTTACGCGACCACACTTTAAGTGCCTGCCCAATTGGTGAACGTAAAAACGATCAACGTTTAAAAGCCAGCTCTTTGCCAACCTTGGTTGAAATGGTCTCTGCAAATTTGGGCTTTACTCTATTGCCTGAAATTGCAATTCATAATGCCATGATCAAATCGAATCCAGACATACAGATCAAAAGTATTGAGGCTGCACCAAGCCGTACTCTGGCTTTGGTGACGCGTAAAAGCACGCCACTACAAAGTGAATTTGATGTTTTGCTACAGATTTTACAAAAAATCACTCAAAACACAGACTAAATTTAGACACACCAACCAACTTTTCATTAAGGAGCCAATCTGGCTCCTTTTTTATTTTTCGTTCAAAAATGTGTATTGTTTTTGCAGTTCAGGATGATTTAAGTGACTTATAAATATGAACAAGTTTTTAAAATGTGAGATTCATCACAAATTCAACAATCCACTCTTACCACTGAACGAAAGAACGGTATCGAGTTACATTACTCACGTTTTCAACACATTTCAAAAAAAATATTCAGCAACAAATACTTAGATTTACTCTTTTTATATAATAATCACTATATTTAAGGGTATTCAGTTACAGTAATAACACGCACAATCTATTTATCAGAATTATTTATAGAACAGCACAGGAGTATTTGACATGATTCACAGAGATCTCATTTTACCTGTACCCGTTCTGCTGATTGATGATCAGGTGGAAGCATCAGAAAATTTAAGCCATATTTTACAAAATTTTGGCTATCCAAAAGAGGTTCTACTTTGCAGCCCATCGCTCACAAATGCAGTGTTGATGGTGCAGCAACATTTACCTAATTTGGTATTTATCAATTTACAGTCTTGGTCAAAAGCACAAATTGACTTTATTCAAAATCTCAAACATTTCCGTAAAGACACCTTAATTGTGGCGGTGCTGCCTTCAAGTATGCCCAAACAATTGCTACAAGCTATTCATTTAGGCATTTCAGCCTATGTCTTTAGCGACCAATCTGCGACAGGCATGCAAAACCAGATTCGCACCATTTTACGTGGCGGATCACCGCTAGATGGTAACTTAGCCAATGAAATTTTAGCCTGCGAACAATCCATTGTCGCACATGGTCATTCTTTGGCACTCTCTAAAACTGAACATGAAATATTGGCGCTTTCAGGACAAGGTTTACCCTCACAGCAGGTTGCTGCCAACCTGAATGCTTCCGAACAACTGGTGCATGCTTATGTAAAAAGTATTTATCGAAAAATTATGAATGCGGATGATGCGATGTGCTGTTTTTCTTAAATTATTGATCAATATAAAATATAAATCAAAAACATAAGTATTAAATAAATATTAGAAACGAAAAAAGAGCGATGTCTAGCATCGCTCTTTTTACCTGCTATAAATGTTTGAAACTAAACAATACTCTCGGTAAGGATTCGCTGCGCATTATGCGGCTCTTCACCGTCAGCCGCTTTTACACGCACCCAAGATCCATCGCCCTGCAACAGCCATGCCTGTTGATTATCTTGCATATAGGTCAATAAGCCCTGCTCATAAATCCGCTTTTTCAAGGCTGGATCTTCAATTGGGAAACAGGCTTCAACGCGGTTAAATAGGTTACGATCCATCCAGTCTGCACTTGAACAATAAATACGCGGATTGCCATTATTAGAGAAATAATAGACACGGGTATGCTCAAGGAAACGTCCAACAATCGAACGCACACGAATATTTTCCGATAAGCCTGGCAAGCCTGGACGTAAACAGCAAATTGAACGGATAATAAGATCAATTTGCACACCTGCCTGAGAAGCCTCATACAATTTATTGATCAATTGCATCTCAGTCAGTGCATTCACTTTCACAATAATTTGCGCTGGCTTGCCTGCTTTGGCATTGGCAATTTCTTCATCAATATAATTGACCAACTGCGCGTGCAGGGTAAATGGCGCATGCAATAACTTTTTCAGTTTTGCCATTTTGCCCATGCCTGTCAGCTCTTGGAAAATACGATGCACATCTTCACATAGCTCTTTATCTGTGGTTAGTAAACCATAGTCGGTGTAAATACGCGCATTGCCGGCGTGGTAGTTACCTGTGCCTAAATGCACATAACGCACCAATTTATTATTTTCACGGCGCACCACCAAAATCATTTTGGCGTGGGTTTTGTAACCCACAATACCGTACACCACTACAGCGCCCGCTTCTTGCAACACGTTAGCCACAGCAATGTTAGATTCTTCATCAAAACGTGCGCGCAGTTCAATTACCGCAGTCACTTCTTTACCGTTGCGTGCAGCTTCTGCAAGCACTTGCACAATTTCAGAATCTGCGCCACTGCGATACAAAGTTTGTTTTATTGCCAAGACTTGTGGATCACGTGCAGCTTCACGCAGCAAGTTAATTACAGGAGCAAAAGATTCAAACGGATGGTGCAATAAAATGTCTTGTTTTTGCATTGCTGAAAAAATATTTTCAGACTTTTTCAACACCTTTGGAATGGCGGGTGTATGTGAATCATAACGTAAATGCGGACGCTTAAAATTTGACAATAAACGTGCCAAGTTGACTGGACCATCGACTTTATAAAGTTGTTCTTCTTCAAGATCAAATTCATCTAATAAATAATCATAAATGGCTTTAGGGCAGTTCTGCGTGACTTCCAAACGAACAGCACGACCAAAACGGCGTGAATTTAATTCGCCTTTCAGGGCTTTGGCTAAATCTTCTACATCTTCATTCAACGCCAAATCTGCATTACGGGTCACACGGAATTGATAACAACCTGTTGCGGTCATGCCCGGGAATAAGTCTGACACATGCTCGTGAATAATCGCAGAAAGCATGACGTGATGCTCTTTACCACCTGTAAGTTCATCGGGTAAACGAACTACACGTGGTAATGAACGTGGTGCGGGAACAACCGCCAAATCAATTTGACGACCAAAAGCATCTTTTCCTTCCAACGTCACAATAAAGTTCAGGCTTTTGTTGACCAACCGTGGGAATGGATGTGCAGGGTCTAGGCTAATTGGAGTTAATACAGGGGCAACTTGCTCTTGGAAATATTTTTTCACCCATGCCGATTGTGCAGGAGTTAATTCACCGCGACGTAAGAAACAAATGTCTTCTTCACGTAATTTTGGCAAAATTTCCTGATTTAAAATACGGTACTGACGTTCAATGGCAGCATGTGCTGTTTTAGAAATTTGATCTAACACCTGTTTAGGCGTTAAACCATCTGGAGTTCGGCTTTCATTGCCCAAGTCCAATTGTTCCATCATGCCCGCAACACGAATTTCAAAAAACTCATCCAAATTACGTGAAAAAATTAGCAGGAAGTTCATACGTTCCAACAAAGGATGCAACGGATCTACAGCTTGCTCAAGCACGCGCAAATGGAAATCTAAAATAGACAGTTCGCGGTTAATGTAGCGATCATTATATGTATATTCTGGTTGCGCAGGAGTCGCGCCTGTTGCCGTATTCATACCCACCTATGCTTTTTTAAATGTTTGGCACTGCTACAAGTATGCTTCAATTTTGTGACATTTTCATAAAAAAAGCCTAAAAAATTAGGCTTTGTGAATATTTTCAGATTTTATAGTATGTTTTCCCTCGATTCAGGGTATTTCCGCATAACGCATATAACGCTGTACCATCCGTTTACGGGCTTTTAACGCCCCCGCATTACGGTGTTCCTGAAAATATTTGGGATTAGTTAAAATTGCAGCCAAGAAAATCGCTTGGTCACGGCTTAAACTTTTTGCACTTTTGCCAAAATAATGCTGTGCCGCAGCTTCGGCACCATAAATATTATCGCCAAATTCTACCGAGTTAAGATAAACCTCTAAAATGCGCTGCTTTGACCACATGCGTTCCATCATCCATGTTGCCATAACTTCTTGCCCTTTACGCAAAAAAGATCTCTTATTGTATAAAAACAAATTTTTGACAAGTTGCTGAGAAATTGTGGAACCTCCTGCAACAACCCTACCTTCATCTTTGTTGCGTTCCAGCGCAGTTTGGATACTTTCCCAGTCAAAGCCATGATGCTGCATAAATTTACCATCTTCTGCAGTCACCACCGCACGTTTTAAGTTGTCGCTGAGTTGGTCATAGTCACGCCATTGATGTTGAATTGGCTTGCTCGGTTCAGCCCAATAATCTAAACGCATCATCATGGTCGATTGCACAGGCTGCGTACGCCACCACACCAAGCTGCTAAAAATCCACAATTGAACCAAAAGCACCACACTGACAAGAATTAACAAAGTTCGTATAAAAAAAGCTTTCATCTTGGTGCATGGCTCCTGAAGCGTTATTTTTTCGTGTTAAGCTTAGATTGATCACTACGACACAATATTTAAATATATGTCCCAACATCCCCCAAATTTGCGCAACAATAAAGTTGAAATTCACCTGTGGTGGATTACCGCAACCCTGATTGCAATCAATGTGGCTTTGTTTGCATGGCAAGTGCTCAACGGTATGAACATTAGCAATCCTAGCCCGCAAGATGCAATACGCTGGGGTGCTGATTATGCACCTTTAACCTTTTTGGCGGAACCCATTCGCCTGTTCAGCAGCATGTTTTTTCATTTCGGTTTAGTACATTTAATGTTAAATATGTGGGCTTTGTATATTTTTGGCAGCGTCAGTGAGCAGTTGTTTGGGCGTGTCTATTTTATAGTGTTATATGTTTGTGTAGGTTTAATGGGCAGCCTGCTCAGTGGCTATGTCAGCATTCAAGACAGCTATACCCTACTCGAGCAAGGCGTCGCCAATCCAAAGCTGTTACCTAGCGTGGGTGCAGGTGCTTCAGGAGCGGTGATGGGACTTGGGGCTGCACTGACGGTATTGGCGTTATTGCCCCAATTATCGCGCCAAAAATTTCTGTTGGATGGCAAAACTTTAGTGATAGTGATGGCGCTGAACTTGGGCATGGGCTTTATGATCAGTGGCATTAATAACGCTGCACATATTGGCGGCATGCTCATGGGCGCAGCCATGACACTCATTTGGTACATTGGACAGCGCAGTAAACACAGTAACTTAGTGAACGGTTTTGCGATGCTCCTTGCACCACTGGGTTGTGCTGCCTTTTACTGGTATTGCCATCAACTGCTTACTCCAATTCAACCCCTTTGGCAAGAACTGCTTAGCATGATGCAACGCAGTCTGGGTTGAACAAACAACCTTACAACTAGCAGAACACCATAAACGAGAGATGAATCAGGACTGATTCATCTCTCTTAAACTTTGTAGTGGAGGAATATCGCACAAATAACTTAAACGATAACGTCCTATCAAGGCACACAACACTGTCATAAATACAGGCAAAATCAGCCAGATTTCCCAATGCGGTTGCAGCATTAAATTCATGCGGTAACTGGCAACAGCACTAATCACTTCGGCAAATAAACACGCCATAATTCCCGCCATAAACCCCATAAAACCAATTTCTAGACTTAACATACGTTTGAGCTTTTGTTTAGAACTGCCAAAAGAACGCAGCAATGCCACTTCGCGTTTGCGCTCATCCATCAACAAGTTTAAACACGCGACCAAAACCAACAACCCAGACACACTCACCAAAATGGCTAAGATGGTGATGATCTGCACCAACACATTCACAATACGTTTAATTTCATCCAAAATCAGGCTGACATCTATAAACACTGTATTGGCAAATTGCTGAATCAATTGAATCAGTTTCGGTTTATCTGCCTCAGGTACATAGAAACTACCCAAATAACTGCCTGCATTTTCATCCATAGTTTGCGGTGAAAAAATAAAGAAAAAATTCGGACTAAAGCTTTCCCACTCCACCGTACGCAGATTAATCACTTCGGCTTCAAGTATGCCTTCAGGCAAACTAAAACTGAGACGATCTCCAATTTGAATACCCAACTCGGCAGCCGTATCAGCTTCTACTGAGACTTGCCCCACTGCATTAAAATTGGCTTGCCCATTTACAATGATATTATCGGCAGGATAACGGTCAGACTGTGTCAGGTTGAGTTCGCGTCTTAACGTATTGCTTTGCTGAATTAAGGCTTCGGCAAAAGGTTGATCATTTTTGGCAACCAAACGCCCACGTATATTTGGATAAAGTGGCGTACTATTCCACTGCTGCTGCGCGAGTTGTTGTTGAAATTCAGGCATATCAAACGGGGGTAAGCCGTATACAAACTGATTGGGTGTTCCTTCGGGCAATTGTTGTTGCCAACGATCTAACAAGTCAGTACGCAACACTGCAAGTACCGTAATCAAACTTAATCCTAAAGCCAATGCGGTAATTTGAAATGCCGTGACAGCAGGCGCACGAATATACGCTGCGACTCTACCTTTAGAATGACGTATTAATTTTAATACACCCCACACCACCCCATACAGCAACACACACAACGCAATAATCGCGCCAATCACCCACGCACTGAGCACTACACTTTCGGTCAAGACCACACAAAACACAATCAGACTTAGCATTCCTGTAAGCAACATCCACCACCAAGCCCGCATGTTTTTGTCTTGCTGGCGAATGACTCGGATTGGTGCGGTATTCAGCAATTGCAATAAATTAGGCAGTACAAAACCCAACAACACCACAGCACTGGTGAGCATGGCGATTGGCAATGGCCCAAGCAACATTTCTATGGCTGAAAATTGAATTTCCAAATGCGGAATCAGTTGCAGCATGATTTGCAACAAAGCATAGCCCAAGGTCACGCCCAATATACTGCCAATGCCCATAGCAATAATTAAGACCAAAGCCAGCAACGCTAAATAAGCGGCTAAAATTTGACGCTTACTCGCACCAATACAACGCAACAAGGCGATATGATCCTGATTTTGTTGCACATAACGCTGACTGGTCAAACCAATCGCAATCCCGCACAATAAAATGGTCAGGATGTTAGCCAACTGTAAAAAGGTATCTAAATTGGCAATTGGGCGCATTAAGCGCGTATTGCCTTCACTGGCATTGCGTAGTCTTAAACTGCTTTGTTCTTCAAAGTTTTGTTCAGGGTTGACTGTTTGCTGCGCCTGTGTAGACTGTTGTGTATGCGTTTTAAAATACTGCTCAAAATTTTGCGTATCTTTGGCGCTGCCTGCCAACAACAAACGGTAATCTATACGGCTACCCACTTGAATGGCGTGGGTACGTGCTACATCGGCCTGTGAAATTATCACTGTCGGCGAAAAACCTGAAAAACCGAGTTCCTGATTAGAATCGTGTTCGATTTTGGCAGTCACGGTAAATGCTGCATCGGCAATATTCACCGTTTCACCCAGTTTAACGTGAAGTAAATCCATAGCACGTTGGCTCAGCCAAATTTCGCCAGACTGAATCTTGTCCGCTGCAGGACTGACCCGCAACTCACCGCGTAGCGGAAAATTATGCTCAATCGCTTTGACATTCACCATCACAAATTGCGCTTGAGTATGTGCCATCGAACTAAATACAGTCACATTCGACTGTTGTAATTGATGTGCAGTCGCCTGATCCTGCCAGTCTTGTGCAATGGGTTCATTGTCACTCAGTACTAAATCACCCGCCAGCATTTCTGCCGCTTGCAATGCCACTGCATTTTGAATTTGCTCATTGCTAAACTTTAAGGCTGTAGTCGCGCTAATCGCCAAAGTCAGCGCAATAATCAATAAGTAGACACCACTGCTTTTAAAACTCTGCTTTAACAGTGGATGAAATAATGCGTTCATTTCATCCTCCTGTTATGACAGCAGTAGGCTTAGCTGCAAATTGCTCAACCAATTGTCCATCAATTAAGGCGTAATGGCGCTGACATTGTGCTGCTAATTTCGGGTCATGCGTGACCAACACCAAGGTTGTGCCCAACTCGCGGTTCAACTCAAATAGCAATTGCTCAATTTCATTTGCAGTTTCACCATCTAAATTTCCTGTCGGTTCATCGGCAAAAATAATTTTAGGTTCACGAATTAAAGCGCGTGCAATGGCGACACGTTGTTGCTCACCTCCCGAAAGCACTTTCGGCGTTTGCTGTGCCTGACGCTCTAAACCGACACGTTTCAGCAAATTCAGCGCTTTTTGTTCTGCCTCTGCATATTTAAATTTTTCCTGCAAACGCAGGGGCAACATCACATTTTCTAGCGCAGTTAAATGCGGCAACAACTGAAAAGACTGAAACACAAAACCAATATGCTTTAAACGAACTTCTGCACGTTGTTCTTCATTTAATTCTGCAATTGACTCACTACAAACCAGTAATTTTCCACTGCTGGCTTGATCTAAAGTTGCCAAAATACCCAATAAGGTCGATTTTCCCGAACCCGAACGACCTGTAATGGCGACTTGTTCACCTGCTTGAATATCTAGGTTTAAATTCTCAAAAATGGTCAATTGTTTTTGTGCAAGTTGTATCTTTTGTGTCAAATTTTGGGCAGAAATAATCGTTTGTGGCATGATATTAGATTCTTTAGTGTTTTGAGTCATATATTTCCCATTATGCAAAATCGCAATCTAACTAATCGTGTCTTCCCGCGTGTGTTGCTGCTTGGACTATGTTTCAGCCCATTCGTGGTATCTGCAAAAACCATTATGATTGTAGGTGACAGCTTGAGTGCAGGTTACGGCATACAACCACAACAAGGTTGGGTTCACTTATTGCAAAAACGTTTAGAACAACAGTATCCGAAACAGCATAAAGTGGTCAATGCAAGTGTCAGTGGCGAAACCACCAGTGGTGCTTTGGCGCGTCTGCCTAAATTGCTACAGACCCATCGTCCAGACGTTGTAGTCATTGAGTTAGGCGGAAATGATGGCTTGCGTGGACAACCGCCACAAATGATTCAAAAAAATTTAGCGAACTTAATTCAGCATAGCCAAAAAGCCAAAGCGAAAGTGGTGATTTTTGGGATGAAAATGCCGCCAAATTACGGCTCGGCGTATAGCAAAGCATTTGAAAATAACTATAAAGTGGTGAGTCAGCAATATAAAGTCAAATTACTGCCATTTTTTATGGAAGGTATTGCGGGCAATAAGCAATTGATGCAAAAAGATTTAATTCATCCAAATGCCAAAGCTCAGCCTATTTTGCTAAATAATGCTTATCCATATATCAAAGGCGCTTTATAAAGCGCCTTTGAGGAAAATCTAATTGCTGTGCGGTTCGGATTAAAAATCAAAAAAAACCACTTCACCTGTTTCTAGCGAATATTCTGCACCGACTACTTTCAACTGACCTTGTTCAATCAGGTTTTCTAAAACTGCTGAACCATGACGCAATTGATTTACCGATGCAAATACATTGGAACGTACTGCATGCTTAGACAATTTCGCCAAATCATTTTTCAGTTCAGTCTGCATTAAGGTTTCAACTGAAGGGCGAACACGGTTCACAATCGACATTAAATTTGCCGATGGTGGACAGTCTGGGCACATTAAAGTATCAATTGTCGCTTGAATTGCACCACAGTGACTGTGTCCTAAGACAACAACCACAGCACAGTCATAACGCTCTGCCGCAAATTCAACACTACCTACCTGTGATGGCGCAACCACGTTGCCCGCAACACGAATTACAAAAAGATCACCCAATCCTTGGTCAAATACCATTTCTGCAGGAACACGTGAATCTGAACATCCTAAAATAATGGCAAATGGATTTTGGTCTTCTGCCATTTCTGCACGTTGTTGGTGCGACAATTGCTTCGGATGTTTGGTATCACCAGAAACAAAACGTTGGTTTCCTTGTTTAAGACGTTCTAAAGCTTCTTGAGCTGTTAGCATTCTTGATTTACCACCGATCTTTGAAGTTGCAATATTCTAAAGCCAGTCTTTATGAATGTCACTTGCAAAAAAATATACAACCGCGCTTTTCTTTATTCATTTTTGTTATAAATTTTTTCACTTTTTATAGAGATATGTCACATTTTCTACCAATTTCAAAGCTTTGGTCAAAAAGCAATGGATGACTTTCATTTTTAATCGCATACAATAGACAGATTACAGATGTGCAATTAGATCTAAGAGCTAATGCCGATCATTATTGGAGCCTGTTTTTGGTTCGTCAGGGGAAGACGTTTTGATGATGAAATGTATTCGATCACGTTATCTACATACGATTTTTTTGGCTTTGGGACTAAGTACATCTTGCCTTGTGCATAGTGCTGCGCCTAATCAATATACTTTCACAAAAAACAATAATATTAATAGCAATAACGCGACTGAACTTAAATTATTACAACATCACTTGCAGCAACAGCGCAAACAGGCAGGACTCACCTCTAAAAGAATTCGTGTTGGAGATGTCGTTTGGAGCTATAATGAAGGTGGCTCGCAAAGCAAACCCACAATTTTATTGATTCATGGTTTAGCAGGCACACGTGATAATTGGAACCGTGTCGCAGAATTTTTAACACCGCATTATCATGTGATTATTCCAGATTTACCCAATAGCGGTGACACCAAAACACCAAGCAATTTTGATAATTCAGTACCGAACGTAACTTCACAACTGCGTCAATTTATTGAAGCAATTGACTGTGAAGAAAACTTACATGTGGCAGGACATTCTTTAGGCGGCCCAATTGCAACATTGTATGCCTCGCAATACCCCTTTGATACGCAAAGTTTATTTTTACTCAATAGTGCAGGCATTTATAAACTTGCCAATACGCCTTACACCAAAAACCCATTATCTTTAAATGACTTAATTGTGAGCAAACATGGTGATTTAGCCAACATTGCTAAACAAATCATGCAAAACCCGCCTGCTATCACCTCACAAATTCAACATGCGCAAGAAGAAGCCCTAATTTCACGCTCGGAACAAACCCGTAAAGCCATTGAGCAAATTGTCAAACTCAATCGCATTTATACTCCTGACTCATTTGCACGTTTAGCAGGGTCAATTGAAGCACCAACCCTGATTTTGTGGGGTAAACAAGATCGCATTATAAATGTTGAAGTGGCGAATGAGTTACAGTCTTTACTCAAACGCGCCGAAAAACCCGTGATTCTCAATAATGTTGGACACATGCCTTTATTGGAAGCCGAAAAACAAGTCGCACAATATTATTTGCCGTTTCTTTCTAAAACACAGAACCTAAAAAACCCACTTGCTGATAAACTGATTCCTCTAAATTAATTATTATATAAAACCTTCATGCAGAAACATCCCATCATTGAGCATCTGATTGACGCTCAGCTTGATTTTTTAGATCAAGAATTTAACCAAAGTGAAACGGTACAAACTGAGTTTGTGCAGTTTTACCACTGGTTTCGCAAACAAAGCTTACAAGATCTATGGACATCGGAAGCCATTCATAAACTGATTCAACAACAAATTTTAAATACACCTGCCAGTTCTTTTTTAGTGGAACAACTTGCCGAGCATATTCGTTTTGCACTGGTACACCCTGTTAATGACAGCAGTAAAATTGCCGACGTGATACCTGTGCTAACCATCGACAAAATTGCACAATATGTTGCAAGTAAAAGTGGACATCGTCAGCGTTTGATTAAAACCGTGGTGAATAATCCTGCCTTTGCCGCCATGATTACCCAACTCATTCAACATTCCATTCAGGATTATATGGATAATTCGGTGATCGCCAAAAGTGTGCCTGGTGTATCACGTTTTATGAAAATGGGTAAATCGGTTTTGGAAAGCGTTACCGATACCAATTTAGACCAGACCATTCAGCATTATTTGCAAAAAAATGTGCAGAAGCTAACTCAAATGAGCGAATCGGTGCTCAATCAACATTTTGATGATGAAAAACTGTATCACTTCCAAGCTAATTTATGGCACAAAATTAAAGACTTACCGCTTTCTGTTTTAAAAAATTATATTGAAGTGCAAGACCTATCTCAAACTGTCAATTTAGGACATGAAATTTGGGATCACTTGCGCCAAAGTGAGTATTTGAAACAGCAAGTTCATGATGGGGTGCATGCGTGGTATGTGCGCAATCAAGCGCGCCCTTTTGATTTGCTATTGCACGACTTAAATATTGATGAAGCGCTAGTCCAGCAAGAATTACAACAATTATTAAATCCAGTCATTCAGAAAATGATTGCTGAAGGCTATTTAAAACAACGTGCACGTCATTATTTAGAGAAATTTTATTATTCTGAAAAAACACAACAAATTTTAAATCTGCAAACAAATGAGTAGGGTCTACTGACGATTTCAGATAAAAAATAACCTCCTAAAATTTAGGAGGTTATTTTTAAGCCAAGCTTAGAACTTATTTAAAATAGGCACCTTCAGATTGACTGTGGTCAGTCTGATCCACCACACGCATCAATTCAGGTACGTGTTGTTTTAAGGTCGTTTCAACACCTTGCTTTAAAGTCACATCAATCGCTGAACATCCTTGGCAACCGCCACCAAATTTCAATACTGCAGTTAAGCCATGTTCTTCATCTTCCACCACTTCAACCAAAGCACAGTTTCCGCCATGCCCTGCTAAACCTGGGTTAATTTCAGACTGTAAAACATAAGTAATGCGTTCTTCTAACGAAGCATCTGGACCTACTCGTGGCACTTTTGAGTTAGGTGCACGGAAAGTCAATTGACCACCAAATCGGTCTTTATTGTAGTCAATTACGGCATCCAATAAATACGGAATAGACGGCGTATCAATAAATGCAGGAAAGTCTGGATATTCCTGTTTGTAGTCTGTAGGCACAACTTCATCGGGCGCACTATAAGCCATGCAACATTCAGCACGCGGTGTACCAGGATTTTCTACAAAAACACGCACACCAATACCTGGTGTATTTTGCTTTGCCAATAAATCCTTTAAATACTCTTGAGCAGTTGGCGTAATCAATAAGTTTGGAATTTCATCTACAACTGCTGTGCTGCTGTTCTCAGTCGACATAACAATAATTTCCTCAAGCTGAAGTGGCTATTTTAACTTAAGATGCGGGGGAATAAAAAAAAATCAACCAAAATTGTCGGATTTATTCCTAAAGTTCGACTCAAACTCAGTTTTGATGCATTATTACAGCAGAATTCAAGTAAAAGAATAGGCGTTTATGCTCGATTTACCTTTTAATCATACCGTGACCATTATCATTATTACGGTCATCGTGTCTATGTTGGCATTTTCTAAACAAGAATTAATGAATCGCCTGATCTTTTGGCCGCCTGCAATGCAACGCGGACAATATGACCGCTTCATTACCCATGGTTTTGTGCATGCCGATGGTGCTCATTTGCTGTTCAATATGATTACCCTGTTTTTCTTTGGTAGCATTATTGAAAGTTTTTATCGCCAATACATCTATGATTTAGGTTTTGTTTTATTTTATTTGGGTGGTTTGATTGCCGCGATTATTCCAAGTTATTTAAAGCATAAAAATGACCATCGTTGGGCTAGCTTAGGTGCATCAGGCGCTGTATCTGCAGTGTTGTTTGCCTATATTTTGTTTGAGCCATGGAAGCTGATTTTTGTGTTCTTTATTCCTGTGCCTGCCATTATTTTTGCGGTGCTGTATGTGGCGTATAGCATTTGGTCGGGTAAACGTGGTAATTCCAATATTAATCATAGTGCGCATTTATGGGGTGCGGCGTATGGTGTGATTGTGACTATTTTAATTGAACCGCGCATCTTACCTCACTTCCTGAATAAACTTGCGCAACTGCCGTTTTAACTTTTCAAACTATAACGGCTTAGTACATATACAACTAAGTCGTTGCTACTTTTAATAATTTTCAAATCCTTCAATAGACTGCTTTCATAAATCCTCTTAAAACCATCATTTATAGCTTCTTATCTTCAGCCTCTCTCATTGGGAAAAGCGACTTTCAATCACCATTTTATGAACTGCTGATACGTATTTTTGATTGATGAAAGCATCTGAATGATTCAATACAGCATAAAACACACAACAAATAACATGCTGTTACTCGACAAGCACTTATACTAAAAATATAAAGACTAAAACTATCAAGCAATCAGGAGTCAGCCATGAAAAAATTTGCACTTCTAAGCGCCCTGTTATTTAGTTTAGGATTAAGCGCCTGTGCCGTACATACCCCTGAAGGCAGTGTGGTGATTGATCCTGACCGCACAATTTATCCGAAAGGTTATTATCCACACCAACATCCGCATGGTGATGGTGATTTTTGTCCTCCAGGTCAGGCGAAAAAAGGACGCTGTTAAGCTGTTGGTCTGTCTGAGTGAATAAAACATTACTGATACAGCATCAGACTCATTTATGATTCAAACATAGACATTAAAACACTGATCTTTAAACCTCTATAACATCTCATTCATATTAAAAACCTTTACGCTGCGTAAAGGTTTTTTTATTCAAATTTCACTCAATTTTGGTAGTTTTTGCTACCCCATATCGTAACTTGGCATAGATAATGTATACATCTGTATATTAATTTCATTTTATTTTGCGAGTTTTTGCATGTCCACTTCTTACGATGGCTTACAGTTCCCAATTCATCCAAAAAAACATAAACCCAGCACCTCAAGCATGGGCAAGCAAATTATTGCCGAAGCCTTAGCCACAGTCGATCATCAAAGCTCAGTTGATGCTTTGGCAGAAAAAAACTGGCGTAAGCACTATCCAAAATACTTTAAAGCCCTCGTAACAAACGGTATTCGTGAACAAGGTAACGCCATTCAAATTGCAGAAGATGGTTTAAGAAAAGCCCATCAAAGTTTTGAGTTTTATCGTCATGAGCAAAAATATGTGCTGAAAGATGTCATGCACTTGCCTACTGAAACTTTACATACCTTTAAATTACAAGGCAGCAGCCAAGCAGCACCCGAATGGTATGTACCGTATCGTGGGAAAAAGTTACAAGGTCAAGCTCTGCTAGATCAAATTGCAATTTGGCTCGCAGCAGGCATTATTGAACCTAGTCATGCCGAAGCGTTAAATGCAGCAGTAGCGCATCCCGAATGGTTTGATTTGTCTGACCGTAATATGGTGCTATTTGGTGCAGCATCAGAAGCAGGTCCACTCACATGGCTAGCCAAATGGAAAGGCAATATTATTGCAGTCGATTTACCAAACAGCCGTGTGTGGAATAAAATTCTAAACACTGTGCAACAAGGCAATGCTACCTTATACGCACCAAGTACAACACAACTCGCGGCAGATACTCCATTTGATATTTTAACAGAACAATTGGGTGCAAATCTGCTCACACAAACCCCAGAAATTGCACATTGGTTAGCCCAAAAATCTGAAACGCTAGATTTAGCAGCCATTGCCTATTTAGATGGTGAAAAACACGTGCGTGTTGCGATGGCGATGGATGCCATTATGCAATATGTCAGCGAACATAAAGCTGACAGCAGCCTTATGTTTATGTGTACCCCAACCGATGTTTATGCTGTTCCTGAAGAAGTGATTAGTGCATCAGCAGAGAAATTTCAGCAGCGTTCGCAAGGGCAAAAGCTACTCACCAAAAGTATTGAAACCCTTTCACGCAGCCATTTTTTTCAAAAGAATCTGCACCATTTGATTGCTTCAGACAATGGTCAACATTATGGTATTGCCGACTGTTTAGTGGTTGAACAAGGACCAAACTATGCTTTGGCAAAACGCATCCAGCAATGGCGTGCAATTTTAGCCCGTCATCAAGGACAGCATGTCAGCATCAATATTGCACCTTCGACCACCACACACTCTGTGACCAAAAATCCATTACTCAAAGCAGCATTTAGTGGCGCAAGTTTGTTTGATGTTGACGCATTTAGCCCTGAAACCACCAATGCGATTATGGCTGCGTTATGGATTCATGACCTACGAAATCCAGACTCGGCAGCCAATCCCGAAGTGAAACTTGATCATCCGCTCGAATTAATGATGAAAGGTGCAAACCACGGTGGATTATGGCGCGTGGCGTATTTGGCACGAACTGCCTTGCCTTTTGCTGCACTCTATGGCTTTGCTGCAGAGAAATTACCGCTGGACAAAGTCATCCAAAAATTTAAAAAGTAATGTAAACCGCTAATCTATCTATTCAAAAACTTGCCTGCAAATATTTCTCTAGACTGATCTGCAGGTATAAAAAAGCGCTGTATCATCACAGCGCTTTTTTCAACCACTCAAAAAGTTCTGAATGGATTAAAACACTTTTAAGAACAACCAGAACAAGCTACCCGATAAACAAATTGTTGCAGGTAGAGTGAAAATCCAAGCAGAAAGAATTGTACGAACCATCTGGAAATTCAGACCTGATTTATTTGCCACCATCGTACCTGCCACCGCGCTGTTCAGTACATGCGTAGTCGAAACTGGCATCCCTAAACCATCTGCAGCAGCAATCGTTGACATGGCCACAAGCTCGGCAGACATACCCTGACCATAAGTCATGTGCTGCTTACCAATACGTTCGCCAACGGTCACCACAATACGTTTCCAGCCGACCATCGTACCCAAGCCTAGTGCTAAGGCAACGGCAACTTTGACCCAAGTTGGAATGTATTGTAAGAACGAATCTAAATGGCTACGGTAGCTTTTAACCACTTTCTTCTGTTCTTCCGACATTTCAGGCAAGGCATTGGCTTTGTCTAAACGCTTGAACGAGGTGGTGCTTAAATACATATCGTTACGCATTTCTGCCACTTCAGCTTCAGGGACGTCTTTTAAGTTGCCATATTGCCCCACACGCTCACCCAAATGGTCGGTTAAGCTTGCCAAAGCAGGTACGACTTCAGGAGTAATTTCTTTGGTCTGAATATAACTAGTAATAATCTGACGCGCTTTTTCATCTGGCATATCGGCATGTTGTGGATAAATCACATCAGCCGTTTGCGTTGAAAGCTGCTGGAACGATTGAATGTGGTTTTGACCTAACTCTTTATTTAATGAGTACGCCAACGGCACAATCCCGATCAAAATCAACATGATTAAACCCATGCCTTTTTGACCATCATTTGAACCGTGCGCAAAGCTTACCCCAGTACAGGTAAAAATGAGAATGGCACGAATCAGTGGTGGTGGAGGTTTATTACCTTCAGGTGGCTGGAATAACTCCATTTGTTTCTTGAAGATTTTTTTCACCAAGAGGAACAAAATCGCAGCAAAGGCAAAACCAATTAATGGCGAGAACAATAAAGCCTTACCGACTTTCATGACTTGTTCCATGTCTACGCCACTAGCACCTGCACCTGAGTTAAGCAAGTAGTTCATAATCCCCACACCTAAAATCGAACCGATTAAAGTGTGTGAACTTGAAGCAGGAATACCGAAGAACCACGTTCCCAAGTTCCAGACAATTGCGGCTATCAACATGGCAAACACCATGGCAAAGCCTGCGCCTGAACCGACATTCATAATCAGTTCGACTGGAAGCAAGGCAATAATACCGTAGGCAACTGCGCCACTGGCGACCATCACCCCAAGGAAGTTACAGAAACCCGCCCACATTACTGCCACAGGTGCAGACAAGGCATTGGTATAAATGACCGTTGCCACAGCGTTGGCTGTGTCATGGAAACCATTCACAAATTCAAAGCCTAAGGCAATGAATAAAGCAGTAGCCAATAAAATCACCGAGTACATGCTTAACGCAGGTACGTGGGATAAGTCCGCAGACAATTGGAAACCAATATAAATAAGGGTAGAAACGATGATCGTTAAAAACACCGGCATAAAAAATTTCGGTGTAGGCACATGAACATTGGTCGATTTAGTGGTCGACTTGTGCGCTGAATCTACAGGAGTTGGTTTAGAATTCATGCAAGCAGAAAAGAGGATTTAAAATCCCCTTATTGTTCAATTAAATTGTGACAATTATATGACAAAGAGCTGCTATATAAAGCAACTTTCATACTTTATTTTCATACTTTAAGCTGTGTTTTTTGTGCATAAAAATAAAATAAATATTTAAATTTAAACACTTAGAATAAACAAACCTACTTTCCTTACGCCATTCTCTCAAATTTAGATTGTTACACGGTTGTCATATTTGTCTAAAAGTTCAGACAAAATTTACCGTGAGCCAATTTTGCCTGAGCTATATGACAAAGCGATGACGCATCAAAGAAAATTAAAATTAGAATGTTCCTCATCACTGCTTTTATTTGGGATCAAAACCTACAGCAAAATTCTAAAAATACCGCTTTATGCACTATTTTTACGACTTACACTCGCTCTGGTCGCTTCAAGTGCACGAAAGCCTTGCGAATTCTGCTAAAATAGCGCTCATTTCGGATTCAGTCATAAAGGGTTTTTTATGTCCACGCTTACCACCCTGAAAGCGCTTCTTGCCCAAAGAATTTTAATTATCGATGGTGCTATGGGTACTATGATTCAACGCCATCAATTGGAAGAAGCCGATTATCGTGGTGAACGTTTTGCAGATTGGGCACATGACCTCAAAGGCAACAACGATTTATTGGTACTGACTCAACCGCAAATTATTCAAGACATTCATGAAGCCTATTTAGATGCGGGCGCAGATATTATCGAAACCAATAGCTTTAACGGCACGCGCGTTTCCATGTCTGACTATCACATGGAAGATTTGGTTCCAGAAATTAACCGTGAAGCAGCCCGTTTAGCCAAAGCAGCCTGCAAAAAATATTCAACGCCAGACAAACCACGTTTTGTGGCAGGTGTACTTGGGCCTACATCACGTACCTGTTCAATTTCACCGAATGTAAACGACCCTGCATTTCGTAACATTACATTTGATGCGCTCAAAGAAAACTATATTGAAGCTGCGCTTGCCTTAATTGAAGGTGGCGCAGATATTCTGCTCATTGAAACTGTATTTGACACCTTAAACTGTAAAGCCGCGATTTTTGCAGTGAAAGAAGTGTTTAAACAGCTCGGGCGTGAATTGCCGTTAATGATTTCAGGTACCATTACCGATGCTTCAGGACGTACCTTAACGGGTCAAACTGCAGAAGCTTTCTGGAACTCGGTACGTCATGGCGATTTACTTTCAATTGGTTTTAACTGTGCCTTGGGTGCAGATGCCATGCGTCCACACGTCAAAACCGTTTCAGACGTTGCCGATGTATTTGTTTCTGCGCACCCGAACGCAGGCTTACCCAACGCATTTGGTGGCTATGACGAAACGCCTGAAGAAACTGCAGCGTTCCTCAAAGAGTTTGCTGAAAGTGGCTTGATCAATATTACAGGCGGTTGCTGTGGTACAACGCCTGATCATATTCGCGCGATTTACAATGCAGTAAAAGACATTCCACCACGTAAAATTCCAGAGATTAAACCTGCTTGCCGTTTAAGTGGTTTAGAACCATTTAACATTTATGATGATTCTTTATTTGTAAACGTGGGCGAACGTACCAACGTTACAGGTTCTAAAAAATTCCTGCGTTTAATTCGTGAAGAAAACTTTGCCGAAGCCTTAGATGTCGCACGTCAACAGGTAGAAAGCGGCGCACAAATCATCGACATCAACATGGATGAAGGCATGCTCGATTCAGAAGGTGCAATGGTGCACTTTTTGAACTTGGTAGCATCTGAGCCAGATATTTCTCGCGTACCCATCATGATTGACTCCTCTAAATGGGAAATCATTGAAGCAGGCTTGAAATGTGTACAAGGCAAAGCCATTGTCAACTCTATTTCCCTAAAAGAAGGCTATGACGAGTTTGTCGAAAAAGCCCGCCTCTGCCGCCAATACGGCGCAGCAGTTATTGTTATGGCCTTTGACGAAGTCGGACAAGCCGACACTGCAGCACGTAAACGCGAAATTTGTAAACGCTCTTATGATGTCTTGGTCAATGATGTTGGTTTCCCTGCCGAAGACATTATTTTTGACCCGAACGTGTTTGCTGTTGCGACAGGTATTGAAGAACACAATAACTACGCCGTCGATTTTATTGAAGCTACGGGCTGGATTAAACAAAACCTGCCACATGCCATGATTTCTGGCGGTGTATCTAACGTGTCGTTCTCCTTCCGTGGTAACGAACCTGTACGTGAAGCCATTCACGCGGTATTCCTATATCACGCTATTCAGCAAGGCCTGACCATGGGCATTGTGAATGCCGGTCAGCTAGCCATTTACGATGACATCCCGAAAGAATTAAAAGATGCGGTTGAAGCAGTTATTCTGAACCAAAACCAAGGCGAAAGCGGTCAGGATGCCACAGAAAAACTACTCGAAGTAGCAGAAAAATACCGTGGTCAGTCAGGTGCACAAAAAGCCGAAGAAAACTTGGAATGGCGAAACGAATCTGTTGAAAAGCGTCTTGAATACGCTTTAGTGAAAGGCATCACCACCTTTATTAATGAAGACACCGAAGAAGCACGCTTAAAAGCCAAACGTCCATTAGATGTGATTGAAGGCCCGTTAATGGATGGCATGAACGTGGTCGGTGATTTGTTTGGTGCAGGTAAAATGTTCCTGCCACAAGTGGTGAAATCTGCGCGTGTAATGAAACAAGCCGTTGCATGGCTCAACCCGTACATCGAAGCTGAAAAAACCGCAGGTCAGTCTAAAGGTAAAGTCTTAATGGCAACGGTGAAAGGCGATGTACATGACATTGGTAAAAACATTGTTGGCGTGGTCTTGGGCTGTAATGGTTATGATATTGTCGATTTAGGCGTGATGGTACCTGCAGAGAAAATCTTGCAAACGGCTATTGATGAAAAAGTCGATATTATTGGCTTGTCTGGTCTGATTACCCCATCATTAGACGAAATGGTTTTTGTTGCTAAAGAAATGCAGCGTAAAGGCTTTAACATTCCATTGTTGATTGGTGGCGCAACCACATCTAAAGCACATACTGCGGTTAAAATTGATCCACAGTTCTCAAACGATGCCGTCATTTACGTTGCCGACGCTTCGCGTGCCGTTGGTGTTGCGACAACCTTACTCTCTCCTGAAATGAAACCTGCTTTTGTTGCAGAGCACCGTGAGGAATACGCTAAAATTCGTGAACGTATTGCCAATAAACAGCCTAAAGCCGCGAAATTGTCGTATGCGGAAGCCATCGACAATGGTTTGAAAATTGATTGGGACAACTATACGCCCGCAGTACCAAACTTAATTGGGACTCAAGTGCTGACTAATTATCCACTTGAAACCTTGTTGCCATACTTTGATTGGACACCATTCTTTATTTCTTGGAGTTTGGCGGGCAAATTTCCGAAAATTCTGGAAGATGAAGTGGTGGGCGAAGCTGCAACCGACTTATATAACCAAGCGCAAGCCATGCTCAAAGATATTATTGAAAACAATCGCTTTGATGCACGTGCAGTCTTTGGGATTTACCCTGCCAACCGTTCTGCGGCAGATTCAGTACAAGTATATGATGCAGCACGTAATCAAGTAACACACACTTTCCATCATATTCGTCAACAATCAGACAAAGTCACAGGCAAACCAAACTTGTCTTTGGCAGACTTTGTTGCAACTGCAGAGCAAGGGCAAGATTACTTGGGCGGCTTTACCGTGTCGATTTTTGGTGCAGAGGAAATGGCCAATGAGTTTAAAGCCAAAGGGGATGATTATTCTGCCATTTTGGTGCAGTCATTGGGTGACCGTTTTGCAGAAGCGTTTGCAGAGCATTTGCATGAGCGTATTCGTAAAGAATTCTGGGGCTATCAACCGAATGAGCAACTGAGCAATGAAGAGCTAATTAAAGAGAAATATGTGGGGATTCGTCCTGCACCAGGCTACCCTGCTTGCCCTGAACACTCTGAAAAAGCGACACTGTTTAACTGGTTAGGTTCAACTGAAAAGATTGGCACACAGCTGACCAGCAGCTTTGCGATGTGGCCGCCTTCATCTGTGAGCGGCTTCTACTATGCTAACCCTGCTTCTGAGTACTTTAACGCAGGTAAAATCTCGTTAGATCAGCTTGAAGATTACGCACAGCGTAAAGGCTGGAGTTTAGATGAAGCGAAGCGTTGGTTAGCTCCAAACTTGGATGATTCGATTAATTAATTGCTTTGCGCTGCATGGGTAGTTCATCGGCCCATGCGCTATATAATGTCATTGCAAAAGCCAGTGAATTGTAAAATTCACTGGCTTTTTGTTTAATGGGACAGTTCGTTACTTAATCTAAATTTGTTGAGTAATTTGACTGTTAAAGGTGTTTTCTCACCTCTATGGGAAAGGTATTCAGCTAAACGAAACCCATAGAAAGAACAAAGCGACTACTATTTAGTTGTTAGTAGCCGCTTTTCCGCCTATTTTGTCTTATGATGAATGGGAAGCGATTGCTGTATTACATCAACAACAATTAATTGACGATACTAGGAATTAATTAATCAACTTTTTACTTACCTTGAAAAGCATTCCAACTGGAGATTGCTTAACTTGTTTATTCTGATCAACCAAATCACGAAATCTTTCAGGTATTTCTCTCAATTTAGGAGCATCAAGTAATTGATCAGCTGCTAATACTGCTAATCCCCATGTAGGTGTTCCAGTTAAAGCTGCCCCTATTTCTATTCCTCCAGAAACAATCCAAGATCCAATATCGAATCCAGCAAATTTCCAATTTTTAGCTTTCAACTCATCAAGTTTTTTACGATGTTTATCAAAACTTTGCTCAATATTTTCTAATATTTGATCTCTAGTTCTAAAACAATTAGTAGGATTAGTTTCTACTAATTCCTTGATATTATTTCCTAAAATATTGCGGATTTCTTCTAAAGCTCCTTGCTTTCTAAGCTCCAACAATGATTCTGGAGGAATATTGCCTAACCAAGGTAAATCCGTTTGAGATAAATCTGTTAGTCCTTTCATTATGTGCAAATTTTCAGAACCGTAATATTCTTGAGCCTTATCGGCATCATATTCTAATTTCCAGTTAAAATATTGCCACGATGTTTCAGCTTCAATAATTGGGGTTCCTGAAAGCTGTCGTGCTTTGAGTAATAATTCATTACTCACCGACATTCTGCCAACAGCTTGCATTTGGAGTAACAAACCTGGCTCTGTTCTATTAAGAGCTTTTAGCTCATCTCCATTTAAAGCCCTATTTATTTGTTCCTCTAAAGAACCTTTCCAATTTGTATCAAATAAGACCCTATTCTTATCTTTAATTGCTCGAATTGTTTTTTCTACAGTATTAAGGCTTAAACAAAACTCATTAAATTCCTCAATACTCTCAAAATTTTGACCGAATAATTTACTACCATGAATTAATGCATCATTTTGGGAAAAGTTATAGATAAAATCTTTACCACCCTCTTCCAAATTTGATAAATCAGGGAGTATTACAACCACTGGCATTCCATCTTCAACACATGCTAAATTTTTATATTTGAGAATATTCATAGCATGCTTTATTAAGAAAAAGACAGCTTTCTCTTTTGGATAAAATTCAAATATATGCTGTGATCGTACATAAGGATCTGGTAGAACAATTGTGTCCGTGTAAATACCACATTTTGAAGCAATATTTTCATCGTGGGTAGGAAATAAATCTCCTCCATATACACCAGTAAGATTTGAGTGATTGTCTTCTAAATGCCAATAACCTATATCACCTACTTGTTTCCAAAATGATATAATTGCATCCATAAAACCAGGAATTTGTTCAAACATATTGTCAACAAAATCGGCTTTTGTTGATAAAAATTCCGCAATATGGTGAGGCGTAGAGTTCGCCTTAAGCATTTGTTGATAGATAAAATCAAAATTATGCTCTATCAGGTCAAAATATAATTTTTGAATTTCAACTAAAGAAATTTCTTTTTTTAATTTTTCCCTTGTGTCGAAATGTTCTATAGCCAAAGCCATTGAACGAATTCGCCCATCAACAGACTCTAAAATGATCTCGCCACTTTCATCATATTTGATATTTCGAAAACTCTCTTCGAAACCTTCAGCTAGGTGTGAAGCGATTTTTACTTTATCGGCTTTTAACTGTTCTGAAAGAATTTTAAGTCTATACCTTAATCTTTCTTCATAATCTTGTTGTTCTGATTCTAAGCTCATTATTCCAAAACTTTTTACTAATATTTAAAGTTTAATAGAGCTAAAATTTTTAATTTCAATAAGGCTATGTGGTTTTATTTTTATGCTTACTATAGGCTTACCTTGCATAAACCCAAAAAACAACAAAGCCCTGACAATGTCAGGGCTTTGTTGGTAATATTTGGCGGAAGCGGTGAGATTCGAACTCACGGAGGACTCACACCCTCGTCGGTTTTCAAGACCGGTGCATTAAACCGCTCTGCCACGCTTCCAATGGCGGCTATCATATAAAGAAAAAATCAGCTTGGCAAATATTTTCTAAAAATTATGATCCAAATGTTCAAAATAAAATCAAAAATCAGTCATTTTCTGCAATTTCAGGCTTTTCATAGCGTATCGAATTAATAAACCAGCTCTTTTTGCCCAGCGGTGTCTGCACTTCCACCTCATCATCCACCTGTTTAGACAACAAAGCCCGAGCCATAGGTGAATCAATCGAAATATGTTGTGGATGATGATCATAAATTTCATCCACGCCCACAATTCTCAAGGTCTTTTGCTCGCCTTGTTCATTTTCAATTTCGACCCATGCGCCAAAATATACTTTACCCTCTTGTTCAGGTGCAAAATCGACAATGCGCAGTTCTTCTAAACGCTTGCCCAAATAACGCACCCGACGGTCAATTTTACGCAAAAGCTGTTTGTTATATTGGTAATCAGCATTTTCAGAGCGATCGCCGAGACTTGCCGCCCAGTTTACTTTTTTGGTGATTTCAGGGCGTTCTTCATGCCACAAATGCTGTAACTCAGCCACGAGTTTATCGTGTCCAGAACGTGTAATTAAATTAGATTTCATGGTGTTTTTGCAGCCAGTTTTTTACATTTGGTTAACATCAATCGTATATTTTATTGCATTTTTATACACAATAAAAATTTATAAAATTTATTTCTCAATAAAATTAATATCTTATGTTATATTTTTCAAAAAACTTATGTACAAAATTTGACATCCAAAATTTTCATCTTTATTATTCGCACATCTTTTAGTTTTGATCACTTTTTAACCTGTGTAGAAATTTTACACATTTTCCCTTTAATCCCAAGTCATTTTGAATGACGTCATGACTGCCCAACCCTTATTGAATTTATCAAACTTGAAAAAGTTTAAGGTGTGTTGCCTTTGCTTTTTAGGGCATAAATTACTTGTAGCGGAGCCAACATGCACAGTAGTTCAACGTCTGGGTCTAGGCTTAGCCTTCACTCATTTTTTAATCACCTCCCATTCAAAGTCCTCGCTTTCAGTACTGCTCTTCTCCCATTTCACAGTATTAACGCAGGCAAAGCCGTTCATCAATTTGACAGCGTCGTCAATCAGAACAAATTGACCGTTGTGTCTGTGGTAAATCCAACCACAGTGTTTAAAGATGGACAACATTTACATGGCTTTGGTTATGACCTAGTGCGTAACTATGCCGACAGCATGAATGTGAAACTCGAATTTAAAACGGTAAGCGACAATGCGACCGCATTAAAATGGGTGTCTTCTGGTAAAGCGAACTTTGCTATGACCACCTCGAGTATCCAAAGCATTGAAAAGCAGCAACTCACGGCATTTTCAGCCAGTTGCGGCGATTTAAATACTTTAAAGCGCAATGGTTTAAATACTGAGCTGAACTGGGTATTTAAACACGCAGATGATCCACTGAGTCAAACCGCAAGCAACTTTGTGTGTCGTGGCAAGCAAAACGGCGCCATTAGCCAATTGGCTTCATTTTATAATCGTAATGTGGTCAAACAAGAATCGTGGGATATCATCCAGCGCGATTTGCGTAATCGCTTACCTTTATATAAAGCCAACTTTAAAAAGACGGCCACGCAGTATGATTTAGATTGGCATCTTTTGGCGGCAATTGGTTATCAGGAATCTTACCTTAAGCCCAACTCAGTTTCGCCAACAGGTGTGCGCGGTATTATGATGCTGACCAATAACACAGCCAAAGCAATGGGTGTTAGCAACCGTACCGACCCTGCGCAGAGTATTCAGGGCGGTGCCAAGTATTATGACCAAATGCTCAGCCGTTACGAACATATCCCGTTTCCTGATCGTAACTGGTATGCCCTTGTCGCTTATAACATGGGTCCTGGTGCAGTCAGTCAAATTCAGAAGCGTATTCGCTCACAAGGCAAAAACCCGAACAATTGGGTGAACCTGTATGCATATTTAGACAGTAACAAAGCCAGCAATGGTCGTTATCGTCAAGCAGTGCAATACGTGACTCGTATTCGCGCTTACCTTGAGCATATTAAGACCACACCGCAGTTGGTGAATATCTAAAACTTGCCTAGCGTAATTGAATTGCAGTGTTTATCAGCTGCAATTCAAACATGAATAATGCGCTGTTAAAGCTGCAGCGCATAAAAAAGCCTAGTTGATACTTCAGCTAGGCTTTTTTTGTACTATAGCGGGCAATGCGCCTGCTATAGCGCAAATCGCTTGAATTAAGTAGATTGCTCAAGAATCTTCTTAAATAAATCCTTT
Source organism: Acinetobacter sp. SCLZS86 (assembly GCF_021560715.1). Classification (NCBI taxonomy): domain Bacteria; kingdom Pseudomonadati; phylum Pseudomonadota; class Gammaproteobacteria; order Moraxellales; family Moraxellaceae; genus Acinetobacter; species Acinetobacter sp. SCLZS86. The sequence goes on along the minus strand of NZ_CP090864.1, from coordinate 899,074 downwards.
TGTTCTTGGCTTGGTTTTGCAGTTTGTAATGCCATTAATTGTGACATATCGCCCTGAACTTTAATTTTACCAGTCATAAATGCTTGCATAGCAGCCGCCATGTCAAACTCTAGGAATACTTTACGTAAAGTCTCCGCATCCATATTTAAAGTTGTTTTTGCGTTGTCCGCCAAACCTTTTTGGATTTTACCGCCCTCTAAAGACAACTCTGTGTTGCCTGCAGCATCAGTCACCACTAAGTTAATTGCCAGATTTGCAAGTGCTGGAGGTAGGTTTAAATCACCAGCTTGAGCCGTTAAATTTTCTACAGTTGCAAACCAATCATCAGTTAAAAAAGCAGGCATGATTTTTCCTCAATATATTTGTGCATGTGTGTTGTCTATCCAGACACCATCATTATTAAGCTTTTTGCTTGCTGATTGTTATAGCATGAACCTTTCGCGAAAGGCTAAGAAATTTTGTACGGGACGTTCAGTTTTTGTATTTTTATTCGAAATGACGACTTTCTCAAATAAATCAAATTCATAAAAAACACCAAGCAGTGGCTTGGTGTTAATTACATTTTAAAGGGATTGACAGGATGTTATCGCTTAGTCTGCCGCGTAGCCTAAATTGACCATATTGATGCGTTTGTTTTGCTCTGCTGCGTTTTGTTCGGCTTGATCGGCAAAATCAAATACGCGCTGGCTGTCTAACGCTTCAAAGTCGAACAATTCACGGTCTGCCAACTGCGATGGCGATACATTCTGTATTGCACCAAAAATACTATGTAAACGCTTAGGATGTGCTTTATCCCACTCACGTAGCATGTCGTTAATAATCGCACGCTGTAAGTTTTCCTGTGAACCACACAAATTACACGGAATAATTGGGAATTTACGCATTTCTGCATATTTAATGATGTCTTTTTCTTCCACATAAGCCAATGGGCGAATCAGCATATTTTTCTTGTCTGATGACAACAACTTCGGTGGCATAGCTTTCAAGCTACCGCCATGGAACAAGTTTAAGAAAAAAGTTGCCAAAATATCATCACGGTGATGCCCAAGCGCCACTTTGGTTGCCCCTATTTCCTGCGCAAAGCCATACAAAGAACCACGACGCAAACGCGAACACACTGCACAGTAAGTTTTACCTTCAGGGGTTAAACGCTTGGTGATGCTATAGGTATCTTTTTCTAAAATGTAATAAGGGATGTTATTTTCTTCTAAATAACGCGGCAATACATCTTCAGGGAAGCCCGGTTGTTTTTGGTCTAAGTTCACAGCCACCACATCAAAATTGATGGGTGCGATGCGCTTGAACTGCAACATAATGTCCAACAAGGTATAACTGTCTTTACCACCAGAAATACACACCATGACTTTATCGCCATCTTCAATCATGTTGAAGTCACGAATCGCATGCCCGACTTGGCGACGCAGCTTTTTCAACAAACGATAATACGCAGAGCTGGTTGGGAGTTCTGGTTTGAAATTAAAGCCTTGATCGGACTCAACTGGTGAGAACATAGACGCGATTAACCCATGAAAAAAATTACCGCGCAATTTTAGCCGATTCAGACCCATCCCGCATCAAAAGAATGTAAATTCATCGCAATCTTCCTTTTCGTCAAAGAACTTAATTTCTGACTGCGCGTTCATTTCTGTTTACACACTTTATTTCTATCTGCGCAGATCGTTTTTTTCTGTGGCAAGTTTGAACCCTCAGGTTCAGTTTTTCGCCAAGATGCTTATCTTTTGGACTTTTCCACAGTTTTCCACAAAAGTTGTGGATAACTTTGTGGATTTAAAACAACTTGACAACCCCTCTTGCCGATATTCTAAGGCTTCTCTTTAAGTTGGTTGTTTTTTGATCGATTTTATTTTTATTTAAAATCATGCATTTAAGCATGTCAAGCTGAACCAATTAAAAAAAAATAAATATTTTTTTTTGATTACTCTGTCAGCAATTGAGCTTGATTTTTTTCAACACTACTGTAAATGAATTTGTACAAAGCCTTTTCATCTGTGAGATTTTTGTTAAACTCCTATTAACTGTTTAGGGACAGCTTTTAGTGTATTCACAGCATGAACAATAAAATTAATGCCTTTTTACTGTATATTTTGGGGACTGCCAGCATCATGCCTTTGGCAACGACTACGCACGCAGGTCAAATTTATATGTATAAAGACAGCAATGGGAGTACCTTGCTGACCAACCGTAAAAGTGCAGATCGTTCACTGACTAAAGTAAAAGTCACCTATTATCCAGACAGTAATATTCACAGTTATCGCAACTGGGGCAATTCCGAAGCATCAGTATTGCCAAGTTATAGCCGCAATAAAAATGCCTTTGACCACATTATTCAGCAAGCAGCACAGCAACACGGTGTTTCAGAAGGTCTAATTAAAGCCGTGATGCATACTGAATCAGGTTTTAATGTCAACGCCCGCTCGCCAGTGGGTGCGCAAGGTTTAATGCAGCTCATGCCTGCGACAGCACGGCGTTTTAATGTCAGCAATGCTTATGACCCGCAAGAAAACATTATGGCGGGTGCAAAATATTTAGCTTGGTTACTCAAACGCTTTAACGGCAACACCACTTTAGCTTTGGCGGGTTATAATGCAGGCGAAGGGAATGTGGCAAAATATGGTGGCGTACCACCTTTTCGTGAAACACAGGACTATGTACGTCGTGTGACCAGTCGTTATAGCAACCTGTATGCCAGCGGCATTAGTGCAAGTGCTAACAACAATGCGATCACGGCAAATAATACTAGCAATACTCAGAGTCAAAATGCCCAAGTGATTGCGCAGTCAGACAATTACACTGCCAGTAATCATCAAGTCGCAGCAAACAAACGCCCACAACGTCAAATTATTATGGCTGCCGATGGTCGCTTTACCGATGCACCTGCAGGTTCATACGCGACAGGGAATGCTACAGCTTCGGCACGTATTTTTATTTCAGAATAAAAGCTAAAGCGCTTCATCTGTGCTTGCGGCAAAGCAAGCCTTTTTGAAATGCCAACTGCAATATCAGCCAAAATATTTTTAGTACAGTTTTATTATTTTTTCTTGAATTTTTAATACATACACCGCATATTTACGGCATGGTTTATTAATAAATCAGATTACATTTTCAATATAAGAGGATTTACTCAATGATGCGGATTGGTTTGTTCTTGCTAACCAACCTCGCGGTACTGGTTGTAGCTGGCATAATTTTGTCACTCTTCGGTGTCGGTAGTTACCATGGCGCGGGAGGCTTAAACCTAGGCAACCTGTTGGTCATCTGTTTTGTCTTTGGTATGGTTGGCTCTTTAATTTCTCTATTCATGTCTAAATGGATGGCGAAAAAAACAACTGGGACTGAATTAATTGACCCGAATGCCCCTCGTAACCAAGCTGAAGCGTGGTTATTAAATGAAGTTGCACAATTGTCGCAACGTGCTGGTATTAAAATGCCAGAAGTGGGTATTTTCCCTTCTTATCAATCTAATGCTTTTGCAACGGGTTGGAACAAAAATGATGCTTTAGTGGCTGTATCTACAGGGCTGCTTGAGCGCATGAATAAAGATGAATTACGCGCGGTACTGGCACACGAAATTGGTCACGTTGCCAATGGTGACATGGTTACCTTGGCACTGATTCAAGGTGTTGTGAACGCATTTGTTATGTTCTTTGCTCGTGTTGCAGGTGACTTTATTGACCGTAATGTCTTTGGTCGTGAAGATGGCGAAGCCCCAGGCTTGGCTTACTTTGCAATTACCATTGTATTAGATATTGTCTTTGGTATTTTGGCGTCTTCAATTGTGATGTGGTTCTCGCGTCAACGTGAATACCGTGCAGATGAAGCAGGTGCACGTTTGGCAGGTAAACAAGCTATGATTTCTGCGTTATTACGTTTACAAGCAGAGTCTGAAATGCCAGATGCTATGCCAAAAGAAATGAAAGCTTTTGCGATTTCTGCCGGTAAAGAAGAAGGTTTTAGCTTGGCAGCGTTATTCCAAACTCACCCAAGTATTGAACAACGTGTTGCAGCCTTACAGCAATTAAATTTACCTTAATACTGCTAGCAACATATTGTAACAGCGACACCAAAAAGCTTCCTCTGGGAAGCTTTTTTTATGTCTGTAAATGAGATCTGCCAGATGGTTTTGGACATTAAACAGATTCTTTTAAACAGCAAAACTTTGTGACCAGTGCCACAACCAACTTGCACCGAGCCATGCTGCCCAAATAAAGAAAATAAGAAAAATCACGCCAAGCAAATCAGGCAAATGTAACCACAGCCATGCCACCACTGGATTACGCCAAAATGCCGACTGCTGCTGTTTGCGCTCCAATCGCTCATGTAAAAACGGATGCACCACATGATGTTCGCTGTGAATCTGATATTCTTCGCGGATATGCGTATGCACTACATCTAAAGCTTTACGGCTTGGGCGAATAAATACATCAAATACTGTACCGACAATGGGTACAAAACCAACTACTGCATCTACCACAGCAAGTTTAATCACGGGAGTGAGTTTAGTTTGCGGTACACCAATTTGTTTGGCTTTATAAATCGCATAACAGGTCAGTGCAAAACCAGCGACATCCCCCGCGACAGGTACAGTGCCTAATGCGGCATCTGCTCCTACACCCTGCTTGGTAAATGGAATACGCACCACAGAATCCATCATATTGGCAAACTTGGCTAAATCGCGTTCTAGGCGAACCACCTCTTGCTGGCTGAGTTTTTTTGTAGATGCAGACTCTGGCATAGAAAAATTATCATTAGGCAAATGCAATCTACTTGAGAATAAAGCTGTTTTTTGCTCAGGTCTGTTATGATTTTATAAATAGAATTTTGATCATTGGAAAAAGTTTAAGATGAGGTCTTGAATAAGTCATCATCACCGACAGTGTTTAAAGTAAAAACTGAGAGGCGATAAATAAGTACACTACCACGCCAGTTGCATCACAAATCGACGTTACCAAAGGCGCAGAGGCACTAGCAGGGTCTAGTTTCATGCGATGCAAAATAAAAGGTAGACTCATGCCAATTAAACAGCCCATCAGCACAATGCCCAACATACTGAGTGCTAAAACCACTGACACCATAATATCGCCACGGTAATAGCCTAAAATTGAGACTGCAAAAGCCATCGTACCCCCCAAACACAGCGCTACCAAACTTTCGCGTCCGAGTAAATGCAACCAATCTTTGACTTGCACATCACCTGTAGCCAGTGCCCGCACCATTAAAGTTGCAGACTGAGAGCCCGCATTACCACCACTCCCGACTAAAAGTGGCATGAAAAACACCAGCACAATATGTGCTGCAATAATTTCTTCATAATGGGCAATGCCGATTCCTGACAACAAACTACCAAATACCAAAATCACCAACCACGACACACGTTTACGATATAAAAACAAAATTGGCGCAGTTTTTATGCTCATACCTGGTGAAGACGCGACCGCACTAGATTTTAAAAAGTCTTCCGTGGTTTCTGCCTGTACCACGTCCATCGCATCATCATAAGTCACAATGCCAAGTAAATGCTGTGCGTTATCTACAATCGGCAAAGCCAAAAAATCATAATGGCTGAGTTTTTGCGCAATACTTTCCTGATCTTCAGTGACCAAACCAGTGACTAAATCTGTGCGCATCACATTTTTAATTTTCTGTTCAGGCGGGTTTTGAATTATTTCTCTTAAAGAAATCACCCCCAATAGTTTCATCAGTTCATCTACAATATAAATCAGGTATAAAGTTTCCCGATCTGCGGTCATTCTGCGCAATTCATCTATGGCTTGCTGCATGTTCAGTTCTGGTGAGAGCACCACGAAATCCGAACTCATAATCGCGCCCGCAGATTCTTCAGGATACCGCGCCAAAGACTGAATCTGTGCGCGTTTTTCTTCCGTAATGTGTAAGCTGACAAAGTGCTGTAAATGTGGTGACAGTAACTTAAATAAGTCGGTGCGGTCATCTGAATGCATCGCTGAAATTAGTTTGACCAATTGCTGCGGTGCCATGGCCTCTGCAATTTGATGTTGCAAATGCAGTGGTAAAAACTCCATCACCAAGGCAGCACTGTCAATTTGTTCAATTAAACTCAGCTGTGCTTTCAGACTTAAATGCTGCATTAAGTCGGCTAAATCAGCAGGGTTGATACTGTCGATCAAGCTGCGCACTGTACTTGGCTGATGTAATTGCAAGGCTTGTTCTAACTGTTCAGCGTGCAGATTGATCATTAATCTCACCCACTCCATCATTCCAAAACGTAAAATGAAGAATGGGCGCAGTGTCTCGGCCCAAACCAACCCTTAAAAAACCGAAAATCTGTAGATTTATGCAAGATTTTTAGCGTTTCATATCATAGCCTATAATCTTGCTAAGTGTTTAATAAAAAACATCTTTAATTTATGGATGAGGAACGATTGACTTGAAATACAGAACGAATCAGCACGTACATAAATGGAATAAAAACAAGCACTAAAATTGTGCCAAAAATTACCCCACCCAAAACACTCACCCCAATTTCCTGACGACTTGCTGCACCTGCACCAAATGCAAATACTAGCGGTAAAATACCTGCACCAAATGCCAATGAGGTCATTAATATAGGTCTAAGCCGCAAACTTGCACCTTCTAAAGCAGCTTGCACCACTTGTTTTCCCTGCTGCTGCGCAGCAGAGGCAAATTCCACAATTAGGATGGCATTTTTACATGACAAACCAATGGTGGTCAGCAAGGCTATTTGGAAATAAATATCGTTTGGGAAACCAGCCAAATAGCTGAAAATAATATTTCCACCAATTCCTAAAGGAATAGCACTCATGACCGCTGTAGGAATACTCCAACTTTCATACAAGGCAGCCAAACACAGAAAAATAAAACCAATTGAAACCAAATATAAAATTAAGGCTTGAGCGCTGGACTGATTTTCTTCATAAGACAATCCACTCCATGCCAAATCTATTCCTTGTTGCTGTGCAACTAATTGTTCCAAATCACGCATAGCCTGACCAGAACTTTTACCTTCTGTCGTATCGGCTTCCATTTGCAAAGCGCTATAACCCATAAAACGATTGACGACTTCTGGCCCACCACTCCAACTGAGTTGGGCAAACTGGCTAAAAGGTACCATTTGATTTTGCTGACTACGTACCGACCATTGATATAAATCTTCAGGTTGGGCACGAAACTCGGCATCACCCTGCATAATCACGCGTTTAATTCGACCACGGTCAATAAAATCGTTGATATAACTGCCTCCCCAAGCTGCCGCTAAAGTGCTGTTAATCGCCGTTTGATTTAAACCTGCTGCCATCGCCTGTTTCTGATCAATCGTGACGTTTAGCTCGGCTTTTTCAGGATTAGCGCGTTGATCTAAATTTTTAAAGCTTTGATATTGAGTGGCTTGCTGCTGCAAATTGTGAAATTGCTGGATTAAAAAATCACGTCCTGTACCATTCACATCGCGCATCCAAAACTCTAAGCCATCGGTTTGCCCCAAACCACGGACTGCTGCGGGCATGCCAATGGTAATTTGTGCATTGGGATGCTGTCGAAAATGCTGCATGGCACGTTCACGAATGGCTTGTGCAGTATGTTGCTGCCCTTGACGTTCATGCCAATGTTTTAGCGCAATAAAACCCTGCCCTAAATTCTGCCCCGTTCCTGAAAAATTCCGTCCATAACGAATCATCACCAAATCGACATTATGGGCTTCATGCTGCATAAAGTATTCTCGTATGCTTTCGCCCACTTCACGACTTTTAGACAACGGCGCACCTTCCTGTAATTTAAATTGCACCGACAACATGCCCTGATCTTCATTCGGGATAAAACTGGTAGGTAAGGCACGGTAAAACAAAGCAAAAACCGTCAGTAAGCCTGCAAAAATAACCAGACAAACCGCTTTATGCTGAATCGTCCAGCCTGATAATTTGAGATAGTGTTGTTTTAAGCTTTCCAGTTTTTGATTAAACCAAATCGCCCATTGGGCTGGTTGTGGGTTAGGTTTTAAAATCAAGGCACACAAAGCAGGGGTTAAAATTAAGGCCACACCTAAAGATAGCGCCATCGCAGTGACCAAGGTGATGGAAAACTGGCGATAAATTACCCCAGTCGAACCACCAAAAAATGCCATAGGAATAAATACTGCGGTCAAAACCAAGGTAATACCGACCAAAGCACCACTAATTTCCTGCATGGATGCGATAGATGCCTGTTTAGCCGAGAGCTGCTGTTCATGCATTAAGCGCTCTACGTTCTCCACCACCACAATCGCATCATCCACCAATAAACCAATCGCTAAAACCAAAGCGAATAAGGTCAGCGTGTTAATACTTAGGCCAAAGAGTTGCAACACGGCCATAGTGCCTAAAATCACCACAGGCACAGTCACGGTGGGAATAAGCGTGGCACGCCAATTCTGTAAAAATAGGAACATGACTATGACAACTAAAATGACCGCTTCAATTAAAGTTTTCACGAATTCTTTAATTGATTCCTGCACGAAAGGTGTGTTATCGCGTGGATAGACAATTTGGTAACCTTCGGGCAATTGATGTTTTAAATGCTCAATTTGTTTTTGAATTAAGGCTGAAGTTTGTAACGCATTGGCACCAGACGATAATGAAATCCCCATCCCTGCCGATGGAAAACCATTAATGGTATTAAAGCTTTGATAATTTTCTGCACCAAGTTCAATACGTGCCACATCTTTTAAATAAACAAAGCCACCTGTCTGATCTGCTTTTAAAATAATATTTTCAAATTCTTCTACCGTTTTTAAGCGTGAACCTGAGGTGACTTTGGCGTTGAGATATTGTTCTTGTGCTGTGGGTAATTCACCAATTGCACCTGCTGCGACTTGGGTATTTTGCGCTAATACTGCAGCACGTATATCACTTGGCATGAGCGCATATTGTTTTAACTTTAACGGATTCAGCCAAATCCGCATTGCATATTGCGCACCAAAAACATCGACCTCACCCACACCTTCAATGCGTGCCAGCTCTTGCTCTAAATGACTCATCATATAGTCAGACAAGGCAATATTGCTGCTTTTGCCTGTGGCATCGTACAGCCCAATGACCATGTGGGTATCACCCAATGATTTAAAGACATTTACCCCCTGACGCTGCACATCTTCAGGTAAGCGGTTAATTGCGCCATTAATCGCATTTTGTACCTGGACTTGTGCGGTATCGGGGTTGGTACCATTTTCAAAGCTAATGCTGATGCGACTTCGTCCTGAAGAATCACTGCTAGAACTGAAATACAGTAAGTGATCTAAGCCCTTTAATTTGCTGTTCTAAAATTTGCGTTACGCTTTCTTCAACGGTTTCTGCCGAAGCTCCCGTATAGGTCGCACTGACAGTGATACGAGGTGGTGCAATGTCTGGATAGCGTTCTACTGGTAAATTTAATACTGAAAAAATCCCGAGTGCCATCACCATAATAGCGAGCACACCTGCAAAAATTGGACGTTCAATAAAAAATTTAGACAGCATAAAACAGGGTCACTTTTAGGTGGCAGTGTTGAATTTCAAATCGCGGAATCATCAAGTTTTTGCATGCAACAAAACTTTTTAAACCGTAGTTCAAATTAACACAGCTAAATAGAACTTCTGTGACTACATATTAAAAAATGTGCTTTTGTCACAAAAATCTTGATTGGTCTTCATTTTTCTCACAGATTTTTGTGTACACCCTCCCAATTTTGGGATAGCACCTAAACTCATCTAATTTCTATACTGCAGACATGACAATTTGAATAACAAGGAATTCGTGATGAAAAAAACTTTATTATGCTTAACTTTAGCAGGCTTACTCAGTGCATGTGGCGGTTCCGACAATGATTCTGGTAGTTCTGGTCCCCCACCTTCAAGCTCTCTAAAAACTGGGATACTTACCGATGGACCTGTGAGTGGCGCAACGTATACAATTAATGGCGTTTCTAAACGTACAAATGCTCAAGGGGAGTTTGAATATCAAGAAGGTGATGAAATCACTTTCCATATCGGAAATATTGAAATTGGCACAGTAACTGGTGCTGATCGTATTACCCCTGTGGAGTTAGCCGATGATGTAACAACACGAACAAATTTACTTATTTTTTTACAATCTTTAGATTCTGAGGGTGATCATGACGATGGTATTCAAATCCCTGACTCAGTGAGTCAACTCCCTGCAAACTCAATTGACTTCTCTAAACCAACAACAGAATTTATTACAAGCTTTCAACCTGTTCTACAAACAATAGAAGATTTTAAAGATAAAGTCGTAGTTAGCGCAACAGAAGCACAAGCTAACTTTAACCAAACACTACTCAAAGATATCGTTGGGGTTTGGTATGCGAAAAATGCTGACTCAGAAATCGTACTTCAAGTAACCTCAGACGGGAAATACCTGATTGGCGAACCTATTGTTAGCTCACCATCTGATAGTGCAAATGGCATGGAGTATGGTGAATTATCGGTAAATGCTGTTGCTGGAGATTTATGGGCGCAATCTTCAATTGATACAAATGAAGATTGGGGCTTAACTGATTCTGGAAAAACACGTGATATGAAAATATCATTTGATGGTACGCAGTTAAAAATTTCTGAAGCTCAAAACCCTAATGAAAGTGCAACATTTACTAAAGTCCCTCAAAACAATTCGAGCATTGCCGGTGCTTGGAACTCAAGTTCAGGCAAGCAACTATTTGTTTTCAATCCAGATAATAATACCTATATCATGGTTGATGCTGTTGGGGACGATCAAGTGGAAGTTGGAGAAATGCCTTGTGGTGGACCAGGTATCGAATATGGTAAATATCGTGTTCAAGATGGAAAGTTATTCGTAGATAATATCCTGATCGATACAAATGGCTGTGCAGGCTTATCTGACAATAGTGCAAACTCAAGCTCAGGTCTACCAGTCACGGTTAATTCGACATCACTTACACTCCACGAACCAAATGAAGGTACATTTATACTCACAAGACCCAATACAGAAGGTGCTACCACAAGTAGCGCAAGCCAATTCTATAAAGATATTGCTGGAACTTGGGAAATTGGACGCACCAATACAACTGCTGTTGTATTACATATTTTACCAGACGGACGTTACGCGCTAGGTGAAGCAGATGAAGCTGATGTAACGGGGAAGCCTGGTATTGAAATAGGACGACTAAATTGGAATGCTTTAACTTCAGCGCTGAGTCCTGTAATTTCCATCGATACAAATGGTGACTACGGGCTTTCACATCCTGACAATGATGGTCATCACCGCTTAAGTTATAACGGTACAGAGCTAGTGCTGACTGATGTAGGAAGTAATAGCATCTATATTTTAACTAAAGTAAAACAATCATCAAGTCTAGTCGGCACTTGGCAATTTAATCAAACTCACTTGTTTGCTTTCTTTGACACAGGATTCTATTTCTTGTTAGACACCGAAGGTGATTGCGATAACCCAGGAATTGAATATGGTAAATATTCAATAACATCCAATGCACTTGCCGTAACAGAAGTGTTATATGACACCAACGGTTGCGGTGGATTACATGACACTTCGGATAGCGCTAAAGTTAATGCAACTTATAGCATCTCCGGAACAAGTCTAACCTTGCATCCACAAGGCGAAGACACTATTACCCTACAACGTAGTAACTAAAATACTCAGAAGCTGCCTAAGCCCGACTTAGGCAGCTTTAACCAATATGCTCAAAATGAATGGTACAGCCCATTAATAAATGCATGAGTTCAATTTGCGAGTTGCATTGGGTTTTTTCATAAATATTTTTAAAATAAGTGCGCACCGAACTGAGCGTAACTCCACAATGTTCCGCAATTTCTTCTAACTTACGACCATTCAACAACAACTCACACAGCTCAAACTCACGTTTAGACAATTGATAAGCTTGCTGCAAATAGGCTTTTGACAAGGCATAGTGCTGATGCTTATCGGTCAGAAATACCGCAATTTGATGTTGTCCTGCATTTTGATGCTGCATATTTTTTAATTTAGAACAAGGTACGATAGTCAGCATTAATTGTTGTCCTTTCGCATCTGACAAAGACAATACTCCACCTACATCTGCGCTTAATGCCGACTGTCCCAACAAGGCTGAATGTAATAATTGATCTAAACGACTTTGATCATAAGCATGGGTTTTTAAACGATTATACAAGTCCAAATCTAAACATGAATCGTGTTCCAGCATGCTTTGAGCTAAAGGGTTTGAATAAGTCAAACTCAGCTTATGATCAAGCAAAATCACACCTGTTTTTAAATGATCGAGCACGCTATACAAACTTAAATTTTCTTGTTTAACCAAACTAAACTGACGATGGATTTGTAAAGCACGGCGCAAATGCACACCCAAATGCTTTAAAAAATCCAACTCTTTTTGTTGATACGGCGCTACATCTGGCGCACGGTGTAGTCCCAAAACCGCCCAACGATGTGAACCCTGATCGAGCAAAACAGCCGAGATATAACTAATTCCCGTCGGATTCAAACACCGTTCATAAAAGATATATTCATCACTTTCAGGGTTTTCCCCATAATGAGATAAATCCGAGCTCGCTACTTGCCCCACACCTAAATTTTCCCACAATACTCGGTGTAACTGCATGTCAATCACGCGAATCCGCTCATCACGATAGGCATGCAAAGCTTCAGCTGGAATATTGTGACTAAATAAAAAATCGTAACTTGGACTAAATTGATCTAAGGCAGTAAAAATGGCGGTTTTACTGTCTGTATATTGAACAATTTTTTCAATTACTTGCGGCCATAAACTCACATCTACAGCGGCATCATAAATACTGCCTATAATTTCGTGTTCTCGGTTATCCATTTTTATCCCCTTTATGCTTACTCCAGCCTGCATTACATTTATTTAATCATTTGTTTTTATTATTGTTATAAACAAGAATAATGAGTTTTATTCACAAAAAAAAGGAGTTTAGATACATATCACACATTTAATGTGTAAATAAAAAAATAGCTAGGTGATTTTGTCTTTTCATGTGTGCAATCTCTAAATTACAAAAACTGCGCCATAAAAAAAACCCCGTATCTTACGATACGAGGTTTTTGAAGTTTGGGTACGCTGAGGTTTACATCATACCGCCCATACCACCCATGCCACCCATATCTGGCATTGCTGGCTTGTCTTCTGGAATTTCAGTAATCATACATTCTGTGGTTAACATCAAGCCAGCAACAGACGCTGCATGCTCAAGTGCAGAACGAGTTACTTTTGCAGGGTCAAGAATACCCATTTCCAGCATGTCGCCATATTCACCAGTCGCAGCATTATAACCATAGTTACCTTCACCGTTCTTCACAGCATTGATTACTACAGATGGCTCATCACCAGCATTGGCTACGATTTGACGAAGCGGAGCTTCGATTGCACGACGAAGAATGTTGATACCTACGTTTTGGTCATCGTTAGCACCAGTCAGACCATCAAGTGCAGATGCAGCACGTACCAGTGCAACACCACCACCCGCAACAACACCTTCTTCAACCGCAGCACGAGTTGCGTGAAGCGCATCATCCACACGGTCTTTCTTCTCTTTCATTTCAACTTCAGTTGCAGCACCAATTTTGATGACTGCTACACCGCCTGCTAATTTAGCAACACGTTCTTGAAGTTTTTCTTTGTCATATTCAGAAGTAGATTCTTCGATTTGCGCACGGATTTGCTGAACACGCTCAGAAATCTGACCTGCATTGCCCGCACCATCCACAATTACGGTGTTTTCTTTAGAGACTGTAACTTTGTGCGCACTACCCAAATGCTCTAGTGATGTTTGCTCCAAAGACATACCAATTTCTTCAGAAATAACCGTACCGCCTGTCAAGATTGCAATATCTTGTAACATTGCTTTACGACGATCACCAAAACCAGGCGCTTTCACCGCACATACTTTAATAATGCCACGCATGTTATTCACAACAAGCGTTGCCAGCGCTTCGCCTTCAACATCTTCAGCGATGATCAGAAGAGGCTTGCCTGTTTTCGCAACTGCTTCTAGGACAGTAATCAGTTCACGAATGTTGCCGATTTTTTTATCAACAAGAAGGATGAACGGGTTTTCAAGTTCTGCAGTCAAAGTATCTTGTTTGTTCGCGAAGTATGGCGAGATATAACCGCGGTCAAACTGCATACCTTCTACAACGTCAAGCGCGTCTTCAAAGCCTGAACCTTCTTCAACAGTGATTACGCCTTCTTTACCAACGCGTTCCATTGCTTGTGCAATTAACTTGCCCACAGTCGTGTCCGAGTTTGCAGAGATCGAACCCACTTGCTCAATCGCTTTAGTATCAGATGCTGGTTTAGCCGTTGCTTTAATGTCTGCAACGACTGCCTTAACAGCAAGGTCGATACCACGTTTCAAATCCATTGGGTTCATACCCGCAGTTACAGATTTGATGCCTTCATTTAAAATGGCTTGTGCAAGTACTGTTGCAGTGGTCGTACCGTCACCTGCGATATCATTGGTTTTGCTAGACACTTCTCGTACAAGCTGAGCACCCATGTTTTCAAACTTGTCTTTTAACGTGATTTCTTTCGCAACAGATACACCATCTTTAGTGATGTGTGGCGCACCGAAAGAACGGTCAATCACTACGTTACGACCTTTAGGGCCTAAAGTTACTTTAACTGCGTCTGCAAGTACGTTTACACCTGCGATCATTTTTGTGCGAGCTGAATCACCAAATTTTACGTCTTTAGCTGACATGTTTAACTCCAAATATTTTTAAATAATGTTCAAATTTGCTTTGAATATGAGTTCTGAACTTAGCCTTCAAGTACCGCTAAAATATCAGACTCTTTCATAATTAGAAGTTCTTCACCGTCTACTTTAACTGTGGTGCCTGCATAAGTACCAAACAAGACTTTGTCGCCCACTTTTACGTCTAAAGCGCGTACGCCATTGTCTGTGATTTGACCATTCCCTACTGCAATCACTTCACCTTGGGCTGGTTTTTCTGCAGCAGAACCTGGAAGCAAGATACCGCCAGCTGTTTTTGTTTCTTCTTCAACACGACGAATAACTACACGGTCATGTAATGGACGAATGTTGCTCATAAATAACTCCATTAGACTAGGTCAATGTATAGATTCCTGATGACGACTTAATTATTCCTTTGGTCATCATCAAAATAAGTTTTAGATGACACTGTTGTGGGGATGGAAATAAACGCTTCAAGGGGGAAAGATAAAAATATTTCAGTTTTTGTTGTTTTTTTAAACAAGTTGGCTTGATCGGTGACTTATTCTGCACTTTGTTGCCACAATACAAATTGCTTTTGTTCAGCATCAAAAACGTAATGCTGCACATCACCATTGTGACACAATACATTCAAGCTATTCGGCATACCCTGATGCAAACGATACGAAATTACAGTACCCGCATGAATATCCAGCACAGGATGCGTTGCACCTAAGGCATAAATTTGATTTAAGTCATACACTGCAGGTTGATGTAAATGTCCATGCAGCAAGGCATATAAACCATTTTTGCTCCACTGTTCTAATGCAATTCGCCCTAACACTGGACAATCTTTAATGCTGTGACGATCATCTGGTGGTGTATAAAATGGTTGATGCGCCACTAGAATTTTTAACTTATTTCTTGGCGCAGTTTGTAGCAAAGCATCTACTTCCTGAATTTGACTTAAAGAAATATGCCCGCGAGTATGAAAACGGCGTCGAATACTATTTACGCCTATCAGATAAAAATGTTGCGTTTCCAACACACTTTCCATACGCCCAAAAAACAGTTGATACCGTGCAAATGGGCTAAAAAAACGATTCCAAAGATGATATAGCGGTATATCGTGATTACCTGGCACAACCAAATACGGTAAATTCAAACTGTCTAAAAAATGCTTACAGGCATAAAACTGTGTATAGCGTGCGCGTTGAGTTAAATCGCCACTCACCACTACGGCTTCAGGACGCATACTTTCACACAGCTGTTGAACTGCCTGCATACAAGCTACATTTTCAGTGCCAAAGTGCAAATCAGACAGATGCAGCAGCATGCGGCACCTTAATGTTTAGTGCGTTTTTCAATACAGAAATACGTAGTGGCGGGCGCATTTTAACAATTTCTCCATCTAGCGCCACGGTCAGTTGTTGGCGTTTACTATGAATGACCACCTGCTCTGCTGCAAAACTGTAAATATCATTGGCTTGCTCAGCCTTCCCCTGAATGAATTGCCACAGAATTTTAAACAAAGTCAATTTATCAGACTTTGCCACTGCGACACCTGCAACTTTGCCCGCTGCAGCCGCTTTAGCAATCCGTAAATTCATTTCAGACAGTTGCAATTGATTATTCCCAAAGAAAATGAGCGGAGTTTTCAGGGGATAGCGCTTTGTATCGATCTCTAGTTCTAGTTTTAGTTCTTTACGGTCACGCAGTAGTACATCTAAAGCCGAGGTGTAAGCATGTAAAGGAAAGCGACCTAAATATTGGTTATAACGCTCACGTTTTTGAATAAATAAAGGGTATAAACCCAAACTGGCATTGTTTAAATAAATATGTTGATTGATTTGTGCCACATGCACAGCGCGCGTCGTGCCTGTAGCAATAACCTGTGCAGCTTCAATTAAATCTAGCGGGATATTCAATAAGCGTGCCACATAATTAAACGTGCCCAAAGGTAAAATTCCCATCGGAATCTGAGTGCCAATCAGTTTACCCGCCACAGCATTTAAAGTACCATCACCACCTGCCGCAACCACAACACCGCTTAAATGCGCTGCTTGATGCCGTGCTAATACCTGTTGCATCAGCTGATCAAAGTTACCGATTTCACCCATTTCAAACAATTGGATTTCGAAACCATGCTGTGACAAAACATGCAACAATTCTTCATAGACACCTTCGTGGTGTGTGGAATGAAATCCAGATTGTTGATTATAAATAAGAGATAATGGCTGCAAAGTTGTCGACATTTTCTTCAACCATTTTAAGGCATTTGCTCTAAATTCCACTAATTTATGCAGGATGAAAAGCAGCTTTATGTAAAAAGCGAATGATGACCATTCATTAAATCAATAATCATTCTTTATAAAATTTAAACTATAAATATATGTTTTAATTAAAAATAATTAAAATAAATAACGCCCATAATTTTTTTAAATAATAATAAGTAGAACACAAAAAAGTTGTAAGCCTATGTTTCATATATGTTATTCATAATTTATATGGGTATTTTTCACATAAAGCTAATTCAAGCCTATGTCTTATTTTTTTTAAGTTTTTGTGCTTTAATACAGCCACTTTTTTTTCATATTTCATCTGAACCATGTACCCCATTGTTCAGATTGTACTTTGTACACAACTTGTACACATTTAAGATAGGCCTCACCATGACCCAAGTGAACGCACCAGAATTCGTTCGTCACCCAAAGCTTATTGCATGGGTTGAAGAAATTGCAAAGTTAACAAAACCAGCAAAAATTGAATGGTGTGACGGTAGCGCAGAAGAATATCAACGTCTAATCGACTTGATGATCGCTAACGGCACCATGCAAGCATTAAACCAAGAAAAACACCCTGGTTCGTACCTTGCAAATTCTGATCCTTCTGACGTTGCTCGTGTTGAAGACCGTACTTACATCTGCTCTGAAAACAAAGAAGATGCTGGTGCGACAAACAACTGGGAAGCGCCAGCTGAAATGCGCGCTAAATTAAACGGTTTATTCGACGGCTCAATGGCTGGCCGTACCATGTATGTGGTTCCCTTCTCTATGGGCCCATTAGGTAGCCATATTGCGCACATCGGTATTGAATTAACTGACTCTCCTTATGTTGCTGTCAGCATGTCTAAAATGGCTCGTATGGGTAAAGCTGTTTATGACGTATTGGGCACAGATGGCGAATTTATTCCTTGCGTACACACTGTGGGCGCACCATTGGCTGAAGGCGAGAAAGACGTAGCTTGGCCATGTAACAAAGAAAAATACATCGTACATTATCCAGAAACTCGTGAAATCTGGTCGTATGGTTCTGGTTACGGCGGTAACGCATTATTGGGTAAAAAGTGCTTAGCGCTTCGTATTGCTTCTGCAATGGGCCGTGAACAAGGCTGGTTAGCAGAACACATGCTAATTTTAGGCGTGACCAACCCACAAGGCGAAAAACACTACATCGCAGCAGCATTCCCTTCTGCATGTGGTAAAACCAACTTTGCGATGTTAATTCCACCTGCAGGTTATGAAGGCTGGAAAATTGAAACTGTAGGTGACGATATTGCTTGGATCAAACCAGGTGAAGATGGTCGCTTATATGCAATTAACCCTGAAGCTGGTTTCTTCGGTGTAGCACCTGGTACCAACACCAAGACAAACCCGAACTGTATGGCAACTCTGCACAAAGACGTGATCTATACCAACGTTGCTGTGACTGACAACGGTGAAGTTTGGTGGGAAGGTCTAACTAAAGAAGCGCCTGCTAACTTGACTAACTGGAAAGGTCAACCACACACTGGCGCAGAAAAAGCAGCTCATCCAAATGCGCGCTTCACTGTTGCAGCAGGTCAATGTCCTTCTATTGATGCTGACTGGGAAAATCCAGCAGGTGTTCCAATTTCAGCATTCATCTTCGGTGGTCGTCGTGCAGACACCGTGCCTCTAATTTCAGAAGCATTTGACTGGGTCGATGGCGTATATAAAGCAGCAACTATGGGTTCTGAAACCACTGCTGCTGCGGTTGGTCAACAAGGTGTCGTTCGTCGTGACCCATTTGCAATGCTGCCATTTGCGGGCTACAACATGGCAGACTACTTCTCTCACTGGTTAGAAATGGGTGAGAAAGTTGGTGAAAAAGCAAAAGCTGCAGGTAACAAATTACCAGGCATCTACAACGTAAACTGGTTCCGTCGTGACGCAGAAGGCAACTTCGTATGGCCTGGTTTTGGTCAAAACATGCGCGTACTTGAGTGGATCATCGATCGTTGCGAAGGTCGTGCAGAAGCTGTTGAAACTCCAATTGGTTTCGTTCCAACGTATGAGCAATTGAACTGGTCTGGTTTAGATTTCTCTAAAGAGCAATTTGAAACTGTAACAGCGCAAGATAAAGAACAATGGATCAAAGAATTAGAAAGCCACACTGAGTTATTTAACAAGCTTGGTGAGCGCTTACCTGCTGCATTGAAAGCACGTCAAGCTGCCTTACTTGAAGCGGTTAAATCTGCGTAATTCAACGCAGATTGCTAAGAAAAGGTCACTTCGGTGACCTTTTTATTGCCCTAATATTTTAGTTGCTAAAAACATCAACATTCCAGCTTCAACATCCCCAGCTGATGTGTAAATACTAAATAATACGAAGATTCAAGGTAAAAACATGACATCATCAAAACACACTTATCACCCCCAATATAGACAGCCTGCCACACCACCAACAAAGCCCTGCTTTGTCCTCTGAGCTATGGCATACTTAAAACAACAATCAAATGACATCAAAACATGAGACATGATTATGAATAAATCCATGAAGAATACAATGATTATTTTAGCAATGACGGGACTTGGGTTAGGTTTATCCGCTTGTCAAACTTTGCCAGAGCAAAATGAGAATAGTTTTGTCGGCTATAAAGTTGAAAGTAAAACCGATCACACCGCAGTATTGGCTTATACGCTTGCAGGACGTCAAAACCAACAGCGCGATGAAAGTAAATTACAGCGTGCTTGCCAAAAAGAACTTGGTACGCATAAAACTTATCAATTGCGTATTTTAAATATTAATGAAGTGGTGAATCCTGCAGCGAACCAGCAAGACCCTTATGGTCGCCAACTTGGACAAAGCCGCACCTCTATTGGCTTATCGAACACACCTGAGCTACATAGCAGTGAAAATTATGCTACACGTCAGGCCTTAGATGCTCGTCCAAGCACACTGCGCATTGTGCGTTATAGCTGCAATTAATTCGCGCCACAAAACTTACTTCCTATAAGACGTGATGATTTATCGCGTCTTATAAAAACTTACATTACGAAACTCTTTGGCTTCATCTAAATCAGGCCATGTGGTCGCGCTGCGTTCATCTATTTTTATATATTGTGGATGACTAAAGTTTTTCACTCGGCTGTCTGCCACCCAAACCTCTGGGGCGAATTTTAAGAACTCATCTAGAAAGAAGCGATTGCATTGATCATAAAGCACATCGGCAGCCAGCAATACATCCACTTGTTCTGCTTTGTATAGATCATCTAAATATTCAAGCACCACATCATTCAATTCAGCATTGGCTCGACAGGCTGCAAGACTAATAGGATCAATATCACAGCAAATTACCCGTTTGGCACCGGCCATTTTTGCAGCAATCGCCACCACGCCTGAACCCGCACCGAAGTCTAAAACAACTTTATCTTTAACTTGCTGAGGTTCTGCCAATAACCATTGCGCCATTGCAAGTCCCGAAGCCCAACAGAAAATCCAGTACGGCGTATCATTCCAAATACGACGAATGACTTCATCATCTAGCTTGTCGGTCGGAAATACAGGCGGAATAAGCCACAGTGAAATAGGCGTTTCAGGCAATTGCTGTGCCAGTAATTCACAATTTGGAATCACATCATGCAAAGCATCTAAGAGATGTTCAGGGGCTTGAGGAAATTGAAAGGTACAGCTCATTGGATTTTTATTCGTTTTAATTTAAAAAGTTCCCTCTGCTTTTTTAAAGGAGAGGGAGCATTCATTATTTTTACAATGAATTCCCCACTCTTTTTTAGGAGAGTTAGGGAGAGAATTTTTAAGCCCTCATCCCAGCCTTCTCCCTGAGCCGTATACGGCGCAAGAGAAGGAGCATCCATTATTTTCACAATGAATTTCCCCTCTCCTGAGCAAAATTTAAAGCACTGCTTTTAAATTGAAGCGCAAGAGAGGGTTAGGGAGAGGTCTTCATCAACCTAACGCTTTTTCAGCCGCTTCAACCGTTTGACGAATCAACGTTGTAATCGTCATTGGGCCAACCCCACCTGGAACAGGCGTATATGCAGAAGCAATCTCTTCAATGCCTTGCAATTGGATATCACCAACACCACCGCCATCACGTGGATGGAAGCCTGCATCAACAACTACAGCACCTTGTTTAATCCAATCTTTTTGAATCAATTCTGCTTTACCAACCGCACCGACAATAATGTCCGCTTGTCTCAAAAAACTTGCAAGATCTTGGGTACGTGAATGGCAAATGGTCACTGTTGCATTTGCTTCAAGAAGCATTGCAGCCATTGGTTTACCTAAAATTGCAGAACGCCCCACAACAACAGCATGTTTGCCTGCAATTTCAATGTTATTTTCTTTAAGGATGGTCATAATGCCTGCAGGTGTTGCAGAACCGTATGCGGCTTCGCCCATTGCCATACGACCATAACCTAAACAAGTCACACCATCGACGTCCTTAGCAAGCGAGATAGCATCAAAACAAGCACGCTCATCAATTTGTGCAGGCACTGGGTGTTGCAACAAAATACCATGCACATCAGGATTGGCATTCAATTTTTCAATTTCTGCCAACAGTTGTTCTGTGGTGGTTTCTGTTGGCAATTCTACTTTTAAAGAATCCATGCCCACACGACGGCAAGCATTACCCTTCATGCGTACATAAGTTGCAGACGCACCGTCATCACCGACCAAAATAGTCGCTAGAATTGGGGTGCGACCTGATTTTTCTTTTAACGCTTCTACACGTGTTAACAGATCAGCTTCAATTTGTTTCGCCAACGCACGACCGTCTAAAATTAATGCCACGGCACATCTCCCAATGTTGATATGAATCAATTTCGCAAATAATACATGATTATTTAGACTATTTTATTTTATATGCCGAATTAATGTGCATCTGCTCATTTATTAGTATTGTTTTTTTTTCAGAGCTTGCTAATATACGCATCAACAAGACGCGGCGGGGTGGCAGAGTGGTCATGCAGCGGACTGCAACTCCGTGGACGCCGGTTCGATTCCGACCTCCGCCTCCAATCTTGTAAAACGATGCCCGAGTGGTGAAATCGGTAGACACAGGGGATTTAAAATCCCCCGCCCTCAAAGCGTGCCAGTTCGAGTCTGGCCTCGGGCACCATTTTAAAATAATTAAAATGGTGCAAATAAAGAACCCAGCATTTTGCTGGTTTTTTTATGCCTAAATTTTAGGTTTTCCCCTCTTCATTCAATATTCAATGATGTCTTTATGAACCCAAAACAAGCACTTCTTGATTTGCAGCAATTGCAACAACAATACCCAGCTGCATTTAAAAGAAATATTTTGTTTTATGGTTTTATTCAAAGCTAAGGCATGTTGGATGATTGGAAAGAAATGATTCCATGGGTCTTGGCCTGCCTGATTTTTATTCCTGTTTCAATCAGTCTGGCGCATGGAATTCAAAACTTTGCACCACAGTACGATGTCTTTCAAGCCAAAGCATTGGCGATTTTAGGCATCATGTTAGGATTTATGCTGCTTCTGCCTTATGTGTTGTATCAAATTAAACACAGTTCGGCATCGTGGTATCAACTACAGCAGCATGCCACTTTAAAAATAGCAGTATTGATTCTGCTGCAAGCAGCAAATTTCGCCTATTTTCAGAGTGCAATTCTACAAGGGATTTTATTCTTTTTCTGCATCAGTTTTGGTTTTGTACGTTTCTATAAAGAGAATATGTTCCGTGACCAAATTAGCCTTGAACAAAAATATTGCTTAACCCAATTTCGCCGTGCTGCGTATTGGTCATATCGTCAGGCTGCTAAAATTCATTATCGGATGTATTTTTCCAATAAAAATAGCCCTCGTTTTGCCCAATTGAATCAGCAATATGAACATGCAATTCAGTTACATCAACAACTGATGCAAGCTGAGCATAATTTATGCAAAAGCATTAAATACATAGATTTAGACAGTTATATTCAAGATAAACTCGAATAAAAACCTCCGCTTAATCATCAAAAAAAACCGAGCAACTTAGACTCGGTTTTCTGTAAATATCAGACTGATTTTAAGCAGTTTTAGCGACATCAATGATTGGTTTTAAGTCTACACCATACTTCTGTTGATGACCACGCGTATCATCGAGTTTGTATTCACGTGCCTTCACCGTATCTACAAACTTCCAATCGGCAACGACTTGCGCATGATCAAAAGTCACTGTTAAATAACCGCGCTGATTTAGGTTGCAATAATCCAGCTCATCAATCAGTTCTTGAAAGGCATATTCCAACGCTGCCATTTCGTCTGCAGGCACATTTAAGTAATACTCAATGCCTGGCGATGATACCGAACTGGTCGCAAACTCCACCCCAACCTCATGATTGGTTTCATGTGCATGCAAGCTTGCAGCCCAAGCATTATGAGTATCACCTGCCAACACCACTGCTTTTTTCCCGAGCTGCTGCAATGTCCCATACACAACTTCACGATCGTAAGCATAACCATCCCAAGCATCAAGGTTATAAGGTGCAACCGCATTCGAACGTGCCTTCTCTTCTGGTGTCAAAGTTGGATCATTCGCTTTTAAACGCATTTTTAGCGTGACCAATTCCGTAATTTTCTGCTTCATTTCTGCAAGTGTTTCAGGTCGTTGATCACCATTGGTAATTTGCGCTAAAGGCAATAACAGTTCTTGTGGAATCAGCATTTTCGCCATCAACACTTGTTGACCCAAAACATTCCAAGTAGCCTGAGACTGCCCCAACTGCTTTTGCAACCATTCGCGTTGAACGACACCCATCAATGTGCGTTGATCACTAAATAAATCCGCCTGAAATTTGGCAGCATCAATACCTTCTGCCGTCATATAATTGGCATAATCTAATTGCTTATGACGCGCCAAAATGCGCGTATCTAGCATAATCAGATTCACCAAACCGCCAAAATCAAACTGGCGATAAATATTTAAATGATCATTTGCTGCGACTGGACGAATTGGCATCCATTCAAAATAAGCCTGTAATGCTGCAATTTTACGTTCTATAAAACTACCTTCGCCTTCTTGATGATTATCTGCGCCCGCCTCCCAAGTATCATTACTGAGTTCATGGTCATCCCAAATGACAATAAATGGATAGCGTTGGTGTGCAGTCTGCAAATCGGCATCGGTGCGATATAAAGCATAGCGTTTACGATAATCATCTAACTTGATAATTTCTTTATCATTGTCTGCTGCAAAGGTACGTCCTAACTGTTGTGCATCATCAGTTGCGTATCCACCTTGTCCATATTCATAAATGTAATCCCCCAAGTGAATAATCACATCCAGATTGCTTTCCTGTGCCATTTCTTTATAGACATGGAAATATCCTGCGGGATAGTTCGAGCAAGAGCAAACTGCAAATTTCACCTGATCGCTGCGTTGTGGCAAGGTTTTGGTCTGTCCTACAGCTGAAACTGTATTGCCAAAGCGGAAACGGTAATAATATTCCGTCCCTGCCTGCAAACGATCTGCGTCCACTTTCACTGTAAAATCTTGCGCTGCGTTGGTTTGTACTTTGCCAGTATTTACCAATTGCTTAAACGCCTCATCGCTGGCAATTTCCCAAACCACTTCAATGCATGCTGCCATGTCACTTGGCGTTACACGTGTCCATAAAATCACACGATCATGCAGCGGATCACCACTGGCGACACCATGCAAAAACTGCACTTTTAATGCATTTCCTGCTGTAGATTCATTATCATCTCCACATGCAGTTAATGCCACTGGCAATGACAATGCCCCAAAACCAGCCAAACTTTTTTGAATCAACTCGCGGCGAGTTAAGCGAATGTTCATGAATATTCCTTTTATTTTTCTTGAGCGCTCAACATAGAAATTTATGATTTCGCTTTGATCTCAAATTCATGAAATATTGATGACAAACAACAGAAATATGCTTCAAACCGAACTTTTTTCAAGCTAATAATTTGAATTGATTGAAAAGAACGCAATTGTAAATAAATTTACTTGCCAAGTTTTATTTCGTCCTCTATTATTGCGCACATGCCCGAGTGGTGAAATCGGTAGACACAGGGGATTTAAAATCCCCCGCCCTCAAAGCGTGCCAGTTCGAGTCTGGCCTCGGGCACCATTTAATGAATCAAATCATTCAAATGGTGCAAATAAAGAACTCCAGCATTACGCTGGTTTTTTTATGCCTAAAAAATATAATATTGAAAACAATAATATTTATGTGCCGATGATTTGAAATGTTTCTACAACGCTTTATCTTCTGTTTCAAGTGGATGACCTGTTTATGCTGCTTGCTCAGTTTTGCAAGCCATGCACAAAATCCCAGCCTTGAGTCAGCAACCGAGTCCGTAAGCCCAATTGAAACTGATGCAGAATTTTATGATGTTTTTGCGGGAACAGTGCAATATAAAAACCAAGAGTTACAACTACGTCGTTGCAGCTTAGGCAACGATTTATATTTATTAGATTTCCAAAATCCTGAAGAAGCAAAGCAACTCAAAACTTTGCTGCAACAAAATACAAAGTTTTGGGTGAATTTAATTGCACAGCCGAATGAACATAATGGGCTATATACGTTGAATGTTCGGGAAATTGCAGAACTACATACACAACAAAGTTGCCATTTGAATGATGTTTTGGATGATTTGTTAAATCATCTATAAGTGAAAGCTGAAAGAGAGTGTCTATCACCACTCTCTCGTTGCAATCAACTCTTCCATTTCAATCTCAAAATAGCCTTGCTCTTGCAGCACCATCATCATCGCCTCAGCAATATAATCTGCTGCGGTATCATCCAAATCTGAATCTAGATCTTCAAATTGTGGTTTCATTTTATTGATGGCTTGCACGGTCTGGTCAGCAAAATGATAAATATCCGTTTCAGATAAATTGGATTTAGACACATGTTTTGCAAACTGTTGAATCAGTTGTTTTAACTCAGCAACCAAAATATCAGGATAAAACTCATCATCAAACATAGGGAGAAGTAAATCTGCAAACATACAGGCACTCAAAAATACAGAGATTCAAGCGTGCCTATATAGCATAAGCAGGGCTTTAATTCTAGCTTCACCCAAATCTACAAACAGCGATTAATTTGCCAACTGCATTGCTTGCCAAACTTTAATGGCATCAGACATGGCTTTCACATCATGCGCACGCACCATACAAGCACCTTGCTGAATACTGAGTAAATGAGCCGCTACTGAACCGACTGCACGCTGTGTTGGCTCTGCCCCACCTAAAGCTTCACCAATAAAACTTTTACGAGACAATGCCGATAAAATGGGATACCCCATACCATTGAGTTGATGCAACTCATTTAACAATTTCAGATTCTGCTGTGCATTTTTAGGTAAACCAAAACCCGGATCAATCATGATATTTTCAGGCTTAACCCCTACCGCCAAAGCATCGGCGACACGCTGCTGCAATTCTGCAATTACATCTATAGTGACATCATCATATTGATCTAAATTGTTCATGGTGGTCGGTTCACCACGCATGTGCATAATAATCACGGGGATATTTAACTCAGCGGCTGTTTGCAACGCATTTGGACGGGTCAGTGCACGTACATCATTCCAGATGTGCGCCCCTGCAGCTACGGCAGCACGAATCACTTCAGGCTGTGACGTATCAATCGAAAGTACCACATCATAAGCAGATAAGGCTTCTACCACAGGCACGACACGACGAATTTCTTCTTCCACACTCACAGGACTGGCTCCCGGACGTGTAGACTCACCGCCAATATCAATCACGGTTGCACCTTCGGCCATCATTTCCAAAGCGCGTGCTACAGCCGCATCTTTTTCGTTATGTCGCCCACCATCACTAAATGAGTCTGGCGTCACATTTAGAATTCCCATCACATGCGGTTGAGATAAATCTAAACTTAAACGTCCACATTGCAATACGCGCTTGGGTAATGGCATCAGCTGCATGCTGGTCTTCCTTTCAATTTGAAAAGCTTATTTTAACAAGGGTAATTTTGAAGATGTTGAATTCTTTTCAGTGCGCTTCAACATTACCAATATTCCTGTTGCAACGGCGCATAAACCACACGAATAAAAAAAGAGCCTTTATACAAAGACTCTTTTTAACATTATGTGAACTGATTAGCTCGCTGGTAATGGTGGCGGTGTGCTTGGACCATCGGTTGGTGTTACATCAATCACAGGATTGTCTGCAATATACACCTTCGGTGGCTGTGGCTCACGACCTTCCATAATGTCACGGATTTGGTCACGATCAATGGTTTCCCATTCCAACAATGCTTTTACCATTGCGTGGGCAATGTCTTGGTTATTTTCCAAAATATCGCGGGCAACTTTATATTGCTCATCAATAATACGACGAACTTCAGCATCCACTTGTTGCTGGGTGGCTTCAGAAATGGTACGGCTGCCTAAACTACCCATGAATGATTGTTGTGTATCGTCTTCATAGACCATTACGCCTAACTTGTCAGACATACCGTATTTGGTCACCATCGCACGTGCTAATTTAGTCGCACGCTCAAAGTCATTCGATGCACCTGTCGACATTTGATTAATAAAGACTTCTTCTGCAATACGACCACCAAACAAGATAGACAAGTCGTTCAGCATTTTGTCTTTATAATGGCTAGTTTGGTCATGTTCAGGCAATTGCCATGTCACACCCAATGCCCAGCCACGCGGCATAATCGTTACTTTATGCACAGGGTCTGTACCCGGCAGCATTTCAGCAACAATCGCATGACCTGCTTCATGATAAGCCGTTGCACGACGTTCTTCTTCACGCAGCACCATCGACTTACGTTCAGGGCCCATATACAACTTATCTTTAGCATCTTCAAAGTCGTGCATATCCACCGTATTTTTATTACGACGGGCAGCAAACAATGCAGCTTCATTCACAAGGTTTGCCAATTGCGCACCAGAGAAGCCTGGTGTACCACGTGCCAAGACTTTGACATCTACACCTGTAACTGAAGGCAGTTTTTTCAAGTGAACATTCAGAATTTGCTCACGACCTTTAATGTCTGGCAAGCCAACCATTACTTGACGGTCAAAACGACCTGGGCGCAATAAAGCTTTATCTAGTACATCAGCACGGTTTGTCGCAGCGATGACAATAATGCCTTCATTGCCTTCAAAACCGTCCATTTCAACAAGCATTTGGTTAAGTGTTTGCTCACGTTCATCGTGACCACCACCTGTACCTGAACCACGGTGACGACCCACTGCATCAATCTCATCAATAAAGATGATACATGGTGCATGGCGTTTAGCTTGCTCAAACATATCACGGACACGAGAAGCACCTACACCCACGAACATTTCAACGAAGTCAGAACCAGAAATGCTAAAGAATGGTACTTTGGCTTCGCCTGCAATGGCTTTCGCCAATAAGGTTTTACCTGTACCCGGTGGACCCACCATCAACACACCTTTAGGAATAGTTGCACCTAAACGCTTGAATTTAGCAGGGTCTTTTAAGAAATCTACAATTTCAACTACTTCTTGTTTTGCTTCGTCACAACCTGCAACATCGGCAAATGTGACTTTAATTTGGTCTTCAGACAACATTTTGGCTTTAGATTTACCAAAGCTCATCGGGCCGTTTTTACCACCTGCACCGCCACCCATGTTGCGCATAAAGAACATGAATAACAAAATGATTAAAAGTACAGGGAAACTTGCGATCAATAGTTGCATTAACAAACCTTGACGTTGAGGTGCAGTACCTTCAACAACAACGTTGTTTTTAATCAGATTCGGCATCAGTTCAGGGTCTTGAACTGCTGGACGAATGCTTTCAAAGGACGAGCCGTTGACTTTTTCGCCACTAATTCTTTCGCCATCAATTGTGACTTGCTTAATTTGACCAGCATTCACCGCTGTAACGAACTCTGAATAGTTCATTGCAGTTGGCTTTTCACTGTTATTGATGTTGCTGAAAATTAGAATCAGCACACCAAGTATAATCAGCCACAATACGGCATTCTTGAAGAGATCGCTCAAAGCTTTATTCCCATATCAATCTAATTTGATCATGCCCGTTACTGGGTGACCTTTCATTCAAAAAGCTGAAGATCAGCTAGACAATTCATTAAAAACGTACAAAATGCACAATTTTTAACGGCTTGGCAAGTAAACTTTATTTAGACGCTTTTTTACGTCCTTGTCCAATAAGGAATACTTCTTTGGAACGCGCGCGTGAAGCAGCGGGTTTTGCTGTCTTTAACACATCAAAACCGTCCACGACCTGTTTACGAAATTCGTCAAATCCCGAACCTTGGAACACTTTGACCACAAACTGACCATTAGGTCCCAATACACGGTTGGCAAAATCGAGAGCCAACTCACATAAGTAAATTTGACGCGGTTGATCTACAGCTTTATTACCTGATGTATTGGGGGCCATATCGGAAATTACAACGTCTACCGTGCGTCCGTTTAAAATATTTAACAATTTTTCGAACACTTCTTCTTCGCGGAAGTCACCTTGTAAAAAGGTCACATCTGGTAATGCGTCCATTTCCAAAATATCGGAAGCGATCACCAAACCTTTGTCGCCGACAAGTTTCCCTGCGATTTGCGACCAACTACCTGGTGCTGCACCTAAGTCCACCACCGTCATGCCCGGTTTGATCAGTTTATATTTTTCTTGAATCTCAAGTAGTTTGTATGCAGCACGTGCACGATACCCTTCTTTTTGCGCTCTTTTCACAAAGGGATCATCTAGGTGCTCTCTCATCCACGCACGACTACTTTTGGATAACTTTTGGTTGGTAATGCGTGTTGCCATAACTCTCTTAGTAACGAATAGCCATCTAAATTGCGATTGTACGTGAAAATTAGCAAGCTTGCAGTAGACATCTGTATCTAAATGCCAACAACTGACAAGTTTTTTCTATTAAATCCATCGCTTATTTCTGTACTGTGGCATAAAAAACCACACTCATCACAGATAGATAAAGCTAAGCAAATGTTCAATTTTGATATTTTTGCACTGCTGCACGTTCGCGGATTATTTGCATAGAATTTACAGCGTTTCAAATTGGCTTTTGTTATACTAGGCCGTTTTTAAAATTAGGTTATCTTTATGGCGGCTCTCTCTATTCAGGAACGCAAGCGTTTACGTCAAATTGGTCATGCACTTAACCCCGTAGTGATGGTTGGCGGTCAAGGTTTGACTGAAAATGTAATTGAAGAAACCAACCGTGCTTTAAATGATCACGAATTAATTAAAGTCAAAATTGGTGGTGAAGACCGTGAAGTACGTGCAGCTGTAATTACTGAAATTGCTGCAGCAACAGGTTCTGAAGTGGTACAAACCATTGGTAAAATTGCTTTGCTTTATAAAAAAGCGGTAAAACAAAATGCCAAGTTGTCAAATTTAGTTCGTCACGCGCATTTGTCTAATTAAGCTTATATGGCAAGTTACGAACTCAGCGCCTTTGACCGTCAGTTTCAAGCGATTTCTTTGGTCGGTGCAATTGAGCAACAAAGTCAGTTTAGCTTAAATGTAGGTTATTGGCTGCGTGATCCAAATCAGTGGGTCGAATGGCCTGCATTGGTGGCTTCACATCCACGTCAGGACTTTTTGTGGGAACAGACCTGCTTTGAAATTTTCATTGGCGTTCAGGGCGAAGATTTTTATCGTGAAATCAATCTCTCCCCTTCTCAAGCTTGGCAAGCCTATGCCTTTGAAGAATATCGTTATCCTGAGCAAATGCCACCTGTAGCCGCGTATGATATAGAGTTAAATCAGCTAAAACGTACACATTACGGTTTAAATGTCAGTTTGGATTTAACCGAATTTATGCTGAAACATAAACTGAAATGGACAGATTTGTTTATTGGGCTGACGGCTGTGCTCAAAACCAGTCAAGGTGAACAGTTTTATGCCATGCAACACAGCAGCCCTGCCGCCGATTTTCACAATAAGCGCGATTGGCTACATCAGTTCTAACTGTGATTAATAGTAGTTTAGATAGAAACAACTTGTTTTTGTTTTGAGCAAGAAATTTAAATAAAAAAGTGAGGTGCATGACCTCACTTTTTTATGGCAGAATCAGCAACAGTTTAAACTGGATTATGCTTGATCAGCTTCATCTTTCGTTTCAGTTTTTGATGGATTTACTTTTTTCCACGCTTCTAATGTGTGCTCTTTAGAACGCTTAAAAGTTTCAGCCAATTGGTCTTTATGTTTCACTGAAATGCTGCTGACATCTTCTTTCAACTCTTTACCAAGTTTAGAAAGATCTTCAATGATTGCGCTAAATTCAGTTTTTACAAAATCTTTTAATTCACCCAAATCTTTAGGTGAACTGCCAAATTGTGCTTTTAAAGCTTCAATTTTTTGCAACACATCTTGCTTTAACTGACCCAATTGCTCTTGCACGCTAGCATTGAGTTGTTTCGCTTCGGCTTGAAGTTTTTCTTGCGTTTCCGCAACCACATCAAGCACCTGCTCTTTGGCATCATGCGTTACTTTTTCAAGCTTTTCAGCGCCTTCACTTACTGCTTTGATTGCACTGTTTTGTGGTTCAGTGGCTGATTTATCTTGTTCAGTCATTCGCTTTTACCCAAGGTCGTTGTTGTTTATAAATTAAGCATAAGGCAATTTAGACTAAAATGGGTTTTGAATTGTCTAACAATCGTATATTGCTTACATTTGGACTACACGTTAGAACATAATCCTAGCAAAAAAAGCAAGTCTTTTATCTTACATATTCGTCAGTTTCACAATGGACTTTTGGCGAGTTCATGCGTATAATGCAATGTTAAGTTCAAGCGAGCAGACATAGGAGGGTAGGTTTAAATATTGACCTTCCTTTTTTTTCGTCTACTCGCTTTTTTACAGCCCTATTTTTGTGGTTTTAGTTCAGGAGCTTTGGTTTGAGCACCCCCGCCATTTTAGCCCTCGCCGACGGTACAATCTTTAAAGGTACGTCTATCGGTGCGACGGGAAGCACGACTGGTGAAGTCGTTTTTAACACTGCCATGACTGGCTATCAAGAAATTTTGACCGACCCGAGTTATGCACAACAACTTGTGACTTTAACTTACCCACATATTGGGAACACTGGTTGCAATGATGAAGATGTTGAGTCAGGTCGAATTCATAAAGTATGGGCAAACGGTTTAATTATCCGTGATTTGCCTTTATTACACAGTAACTTCCGTTCTACTCAATCTTTAGGCGAATACTTACAACAACACAATGTTGTTGCAATTGCCGATATTGACACCCGTAAATTGACCCGTATTTTACGTGCCAAAGGTGCGCAAAACGGTTGTATTCTTGCTGGTGAAAATATCACTGAAGAAGAAGCAATTGCAAAAGCACGTGCATTTGGCGGCTTAAACGGCTTAGATCTTGCAAAAGTATGCTGCGACCCTGAAGGTTTTGAATGGACTGAAGGTTCATGGGAACTTGGGAATGGCTTTACTCAACCTGAACTTAAATATCATGTGGTTGCATACGATTACGGTGTCAAAACCAACATCCTGCGTATGCTGGCAGACCGCGGTTGTAAATTAACCGTTGTTCCTGCACAAACCCCTGCTGAACAAGTCCTTGCGTTAAACCCAGATGGCATTTTCTTGTCAAATGGCCCTGGCGACCCTGCTGCATGTGACTACGCAATTGAAGCTGTAAAAACAATTGTAGAAACCACGAATACTCCTGTATTTGGTATCTGTTTAGGTCACCAAATTCTTGCACTTGCATCAGGTGCAAAAACAATGAAAATGCCGAACGGACACCACGGCGCAAACCATCCTGTACAGAACTTAGAAACTGGTACAGTGATGATTACTTCTCAGAACCACGGTTTCGCGGTAGATGAAAACACCTTACCAAGCAATGTACGTTCAACGCATCGCTCATTGTTCGATGGCACAAACCAAGGTATTCATCGTACAGACAAGCCTGCATTTAGCTTCCAAGGTCACCCAGAAGCAAGTCCAGGTCCACATGACTGCGCACTCTTGTTCGATCATTTCATCGAGCTTATTGAAGCCGCTAAGAAGTAATTAAGGAGCGAAATAATGCCTAAACGTACGGATATTAAAAGCATCTTAATTATTGGTGCTGGTCCTATTGTTATTGGTCAGGCTTGTGAGTTTGACTATTCTGGTGCTCAAGCATGTAAAGCACTGCGTGAAGAAGGTTACCGCGTTATTTTGGTAAACTCGAACCCTGCGACCATCATGACTGACCCTGCAATGGCAGATGCAACTTATATCGAGCCAATCACTTGGCAGACTGTTGCAGCAATAATTGAAAAAGAACGTCCAGATGCAGTACTTCCGACCATGGGCGGTCAAACTGCGTTGAACTGCGCGCTTGCATTAGATGCCAACGGTATTTTAGCCAAATACAATGTTGAATTAATTGGTGCAACCAAAGACGCGATTGAAAAAGCCGAAGACCGTAAATTGTTTGATGAAGCAATGCGCAAAATTGGTCTTGAGTGTCCAAAAGCTGCGATTGCTGAGTCTATGGAAGAAGCCCTTGAGATTCAATCTCGCTTTGGCTTCCCTGTGATTATTCGTCCATCATTCACTATGGGTGGTTCTGGTGGCGGTATCGCATACAACAAAGAAGAATTCCTTGAAATCTGTGAACGCGGTTTCGATCTTTCTCCAACTAAACAGTTATTGATTGATGAATCACTCATTGGTTGGAAAGAATACGAGATGGAAGTTGTGCGTGACAAAAACGACAACTGTATCATTGTATGTTCAATTGAAAACTTTGACCCAATGGGCGTGCACACAGGTGACTCAATTACCGTTGCTCCTGCGCAAACCTTAACGGATAAAGAATACCAATTGATGCGTAATGCATCTTTAGCGGTACTTCGTGAAATTGGTGTAGAAACAGGTGGTTCTAACGTTCAGTTCGGTATTTGCCCGAATACTGGCCGTATGGTTGTGATTGAGATGAACCCGCGTGTATCTCGTTCATCTGCACTTGCATCTAAAGCTACTGGTTTCCCTATTGCAAAAGTTGCAGCAAAACTGGCTGTAGGCTACACCCTTGATGAATTGAAAAATGACATCACAGGTGGCACAACACCTGCATCATTTGAACCATCAATTGACTACGTTGTCACTAAAGTTCCACGTTTTAACTTTGAAAAGTTCCCGCAAGCTGACGCGACTTTAACCACACAGATGAAATCTGTAGGTGAAGTCATGGCAATTGGTCGTAATTTCCAAGAGTCTGTAAACAAAGCCCTTCGTGG
This sequence comes from Acinetobacter sp. SCLZS86, assembly GCF_021560715.1. Taxonomy (NCBI): domain Bacteria; kingdom Pseudomonadati; phylum Pseudomonadota; class Gammaproteobacteria; order Moraxellales; family Moraxellaceae; genus Acinetobacter; species Acinetobacter sp. SCLZS86. The sequence continues at coordinate 864,869 of NZ_CP090864.1, read as the reverse complement.
TTTAGAAACTGGTGCATGTGGTTTTGACGAAAAAATTGAAGTGGGTGCTGAAGGCGCACGCGACAAAATTTTAGTTGAATTAAAAGTTCCAGGCCCTGAGCGTATTTGGTACGTGGCTGACGCATTCCGTCATGGCTTTAGCTTGGACGAAGTTTTTGAAGCGACCAAAATTGACCGTTGGTTCTTAATTCAAATTCAAGACATCGTTAACACTGAAAATGAAATCAAAACTTTAGGTTTTGGTGATCTAAACGCTGACAACATCCGTTCGTTCAAACGTAAAGGTTTATCTGACTTGCGTATTGCGAATTTGATGGGAATTTCACAAAAGCAATTCCGTAAACACCGTTGGAACTTGGGCGTAACCCCAGTTTACAAACGTGTGGATACCTGTGCTGCAGAGTTTGAATCTGACACAGCATATATGTATTCAACTTACGATGAAGAGTGTGAATCAAATCCTTCAGCGAAAGACAAGATCATGGTAATTGGCGGTGGTCCAAACCGTATTGGTCAAGGTATCGAATTCGATTACTGCTGTGTACACGCTGCGCTTGCAATGCGTGAAGATGGTTATGAAACCATCATGGTGAACTGTAACCCTGAAACAGTATCTACCGATTATGACACTTCAGACCGTTTGTACTTTGAACCAATTACTTTGGAAGATGTGCTTGAAATCGTTCGTACGGAAAAGCCAAAAGGCATTATTGTGCAGTACGGTGGTCAAACTCCATTGAAATTGGCACGTGCTTTAGAAGAAGCAGGTGCGCCAATTATTGGTACATCACCAGATGCAATTGACCGCGCAGAAGACCGTGAGCGTTTCCAGCAAATGATTCAACGTCTGCAATTGCGTCAGCCAAACAACAGCATTGTTAAATCTGCTGAAGAAGGTATCGCAGAAGCAGCGAAAGTGGGTTATCCGCTGGTTGTTCGTCCATCTTATGTATTGGGTGGTCGTGCAATGGAAATTGTGTATAACGAAGAAGAATTGAAACGTTACCTGCGTGATGCAGTTCAAGCTTCTAACGATGCACCTGTACTGTTAGACCGTTTCTTGGATGATGCGATTGAAGTTGACGTAGACTGCGTATCTGACGGTAAAGATGTGGTGATTGGCGGTATTATGCAGCACATCGAACAAGCGGGTATTCACTCTGGTGACTCAGCATGTTCAATTCCACCTTACTCATTGTCAGATGAAGTACAGGACGAAATGCGTCGTCAAACTGTTGCCATGGCAAAAGAGTTGGGCGTTATTGGTCTAATGAACGTACAGTTTGCAGTGAAAGGCAATGACGTTTATATCTTAGAAGTGAACCCACGTGCATCACGTACTGTTCCGTTCGTTTCTAAGTGTATTGGCGAATCATTGGCTAAAGTTGCAGCACGTTGTATGGCGGGTCAATCTTTAGAAGCTCAAGGCTTTACTAAAGAAATTATTCCGCAACACTTCTCTGTGAAAGAAGCTGTGTTTCCATTCAACAAGTTCCCTGGTGTAGACCCAGTGCTTGGGCCTGAGATGAAATCTACAGGTGAAGTCATGGGCGTGGGCAAAACTTTTGGTGAAGCATTCTATAAAGCTGTGCTAGGCTCGAATGATCGCTTACCAGGAATCCCAACTGAAGGCGAAGTGAAACATGCATTCTTGTCTGTACGTGAGTCAGATAAACCGCATGTAGCGCGTATTGCAAAACAATTGGCTGATTTTGGCTTCAAACTTGTTGCAACAGGTGGTACGCACAAAGTCATCACCGATGCAGGTATTGAGTGTGAACGTGTGAATAAAGTGACTGAAGGTCGCCCACACATTGTAGACCGCTTGAAAAATGGTGAGATTCACCTCATCATCAATACTTCTGAAGGCAAACAAGCGCAGCAGGATTCATTCTCAATCCGTCGTTCTGCATTGCAAGGTAAAGTGTATTACACCACGACCTTGAATGGTGCAGATGCTGTATGCCAAGCCTTAGCGATTAAATTACCAATGGATGTATATCGCCTACAAGATCTTACTGTAGGTTAATATATTTATGAAAAGTCCCGTCACCTTTCGGGTGGCGGGCTTTTTTTCATTTATAGACTTCAATTTTTTAAAGAGGGACAACATGCAACGTTATCCTATGACGCCTGAAGGTAAACAGGCTTTAGAGCAGGAATTACAACAACTTAAATCGGTTGAACGTCCACGTATTATTGCAGCGATTGCTGAAGCGCGTGAACATGGCGACTTAAAAGAAAATGCCGAATATCATGCTGCGCGTGAGCAGCAAGGTTTCTGTGAAGGCCGCATTCAGGACATCGAAGGTAAACTGGGTGCTTGCCAGGTGATTGATGTTAAAGAGCTTGAACAAAACGGTCGTGTAGTTTTTGGCGTCACTGTGACTATTGAAAATCTGGACACTGAAGAGCAAAAAACTTACAAAATTGTAGGTGATGACGAAGCTGATTTTAAAATCAATAAAATTTCAGTGAACTCACCAATTGCACGCGGATTGTTGGGTAAAAATGAAGGCGATGAAGCCAAGATTGTGACTCCACAAGGCGAAGTGGAATACGAAATTGTGAGTGTAGAATATCTTTAAGAATCAAAGATAACTGCACACGATGCCCCTCTTTGAGGGGTTTTTTATTGACTATAAATCACAATGAATGATGCATAGATTATACTGCGAAAAAAATTTAGGAAAATAAGATGGAAAATCGCATCATTCATGCATTTGTTTATGCGCTTTCTGGGGCTGTGTTAGGACTTATTTTGATTCCAGTCTGGGGACTCTTCATCAATACACAAACCGGTCCCGTCAGTATCGTATTGGCATCATCACTCTTTTTTGCTATTTGGGGATTCTTTTTTCCAAACAGTGTTAAAAATGTTTTTATGTATGTGTGGAATTTTTTAAGATAGATACTTTAAGCTTTCAAATCACTAAAGTGTAGTGGTCAACTAATATTTTGAACATTCCCTCTCCTTCTAGGAAAGGGCTAGGGAGAGGTTCAAAATTTCAGATATAATCCCCTCATCTCTCCACACGAAAAAACCATGTCAGAAGCGCTGATTAATTCCCCTGTTAAACACTGGTGTGAATTTGAGTTTATCTCCAAAACTGTAAAAAACCCCAATATCCATATCAAAGGTAATTACTCGTATTATTCGGCTTATTGGGATCAGGGCTTCGAGCGTTGTGTAGTGCGCTATTTACATGACAAACCCGCCACAGCAGAAAAACCTATTGATCAATTACATATTGGCAATTTTGTCTGCTTTGGTGCGGAATGTGTGATTATGATGGGAGGCAATCAATTGCATCGCAGTGATTGGATTTCTGCTTTTCCATTTGACACCCGTAGTTTTGTAGCTGCAGGTGATACCACAATTGGGGATGGATGCTGGATTGGTAGTCGTGCCATGATTATGCAAGGCGTTGAACTAGGTGAAGGTGCAATTGTGGCGACAGGTGCAGTGGTCACACAAGATGTACCGCCTTATGCCATCGTGGCAGGTGTGCCCGCCAAAGTCATCAAATACCGTTTTAGTGAAGTAGAGATTGCTCAACTTTTGGCGTTAAAACTGTATGATTTTGATGAAAAATATTTACTGAAAATCCGCGAACAATTGCAGAGTGATGATGTCAATCAACTGATCGATTTTTTGAAAAACACACAAACAAAAATTGATTAAAACTTTAGTTGAATTGAAAGCACAGCTTCATAATTTCATGCTAAATTATGGTGAAATAAGGACTTACAGCACTCAATTATCTTTATGAAATTACTGGGTTTTATTCTATATAAATTCAGCGTAAGATAAGACAGCACTCAGAGCGAATATTTTATTAAAGTATTGAAATTACAATAAGGAGAAACACTCATGGCTTACCAAAACATCCTCGTACCAGTGGACGGTTCTGAAACTTCTTTTGCTGCTGTTGCAAAGGCTGTTGAACTTGCAAAAGCATTTGGTAGTAAAATCACTGTGGTACAAGTACTTACACTTGACCCGTATATTGCTGCAGAATACATTACTGCAAACCAAACCAATGACTTGATTGAACGCGCGCGTGCTTCTATCGTGAAAACTTTAGAAGAAGCAAAGCAAAAATTCACTGAACAAGGTGTTGAAGCTGAAACTAAACTACTTGAAGGTCAAGTGATTGCACGCGAAATTACCAACGCTGCGAAAGAGTTAAATGCTGACCTTATTGTGATTGGTTCACATGGTCGTACTGGCTTGAAAAAATTATTCTTAGGTAGTGTTGCGCAAAGCATCCTAAGCGAAGGCACTACACCTGTATTGGTTGTACGTCAATAAGATTGCGTGTTCCTCATTTCTACGGAAGCGAGGAACTTTCCCCCCTCTCATTTAAATTTCTTTGTTTGTTCTAAAATTTTTATTTGCAGCACTCTATTCAGCAAATTTTCTCAGTATCATCACATCTCAATATTAAACGCTCGATTTATCAGCTCAGTTTAATTCTGCCATTGGTATTGTTTTAAATTCACCTTCTCTGCAATAACCAAAATCCCTTCTGCCTGCAATTTTAAAATTTGTATATTTTCTCCTTGGGCATTCAGCTTGCTTAGGCTAATTTCTCCTTGCACATTAATCACCCGATGCCACGGCACTGTATGTTCTGCCGATAAATGCTTAAGGACATAACCGACCAAACGTGCATGTTTGGGCAGGCCCGCTAGACGTGCCACTTGCACATAGGTCGCAACCTGACCTGCTGGAATCAAACACACCACGTTCAAAATCATGTGAGCTAATTCATCACTCGGTTTATGGCTTAAAGTTTTTTGCATCTACCCACTCGCGTTGATTTAGCCGATAAAAAAGGAGCGACTGACAGCACTCCTTTTGTTTGTAAAACTTGATTTTTGAGTCAGTTAAATTGCGGCATTGAATGTATCACAATCATTAATCAAGCCTGATTTTAAGCCAGTCTGGAACCATTGTACGCGCTGAGCACTGGTGCCATGGGTAAAGCTATCAGGTACGACTTGCCCACGTGCACGTTTTTGCAAATAATCATCGCCAATTTTATGTGCTGCATCCATCGCTTCTTCAATATCGCCTTGTTCAAGGAATTGAGTACGCTGGTGGTTATGATGCGCCCACACCCCCGATAAACAGTCCGCTTGCAGTTCCTGACGCACCGAAAGCTGATTGCCCTGCACTTCACTAACTTGCTGACGTGCTTTATGCACTTGCTCTGAAATTCCTAAAATGGTCTGAATATGATGCCCAACTTCATGTGCCACCACGTAGGCTTGGGCAAAATCACCTGCCTGATCATCTCGGCTTAATTCAGTCTGATTTTGCTCACCACCAATACCCATTTGCTGACGCATGGCTTGGAAGAATGAAGTATCAATATATACTTTTTGATCGGCTGGACAATAAAACGGCCCCATTGCCGATTGTGCCGTACCACAGCCAGAATTAACCACACCTGTAAATAACACCAGTTTAGGCGGCACATATTGGCTATCTAGCTGCTGCTGAAACACTTGTGACCATGTATCTTCCGTATCGGCCAAAACAGTACCCACAAACTCAATTGCCTCTTGTTGTTCAGGACTTGGATTATCTAGACCTTTGGTTTCAGCACTTTGTGCATGCGAGGTGACTTGCTTGGTCGCTTGATAAGCAGATTGAGGATCGATGCCAAAAAATTTCCACGCAACAAAGGCGACCACCAAGCCCAAGATACTGATACCGCCCGCTTTTGCTCCACCGCCACCACGGCGGTCCTCTACATTTGTGCTAACTCGACGACCTTTCCAACGCATTATTCTTATCCTTCTCTTAAACTCTGATAATAGATTAAGCCGATTTAGACTTTGACCACACTTTTTGAACAAGTGCGACCACAATCACCACCAAGATGCCTGCCAAAATACCCACGACAAGGTTCATCAACATTGGCGTGACTGAACCTACAATGCTGCCCATAGTTGGGATGTCTTGAACATACTCTACTGTATCTTCTGTGAAATGGTGCACAAATGGAATAGCATGATTGATAATTCCCCCACCAACCAAGAACATCGCTGCAGTGCCCACTACAGATAATGTCTTCATTAATATTGGGGCGAATGCCAATAAGCCACGACCAATACGTTGTTTAAAATTGGCAGCTTGTTCAGTGAGGTATAAACCAATGTCATCAATTTTGACAATTAACGCAACGAACCCATAGACACCCACCGTCATGGCAATCGCAATTAAACTTAATACTGTCACTTTGGTTAGAAAGCCTGCCGCAGCCACAGTCCCCAATGAAATCACCACAATTTCAGCCGATAGAATAAAGTCAGTACGCACTGCACCTTTAATTTTTTCATTTTCATAAGCCGCAAGGTCTTGCTCAGTCTGAATCAATTCTAATTGCGCTTCTGCGGCAGTTTTTGCTTTTTTGTGCTGTAAGGTGTGCATGATTTTTTCCACACCTTCGTAGCTTAAGAACAACCCACCAATAACCAATAATGGATTAATCAACCATGCAGCAACCACGCTAATGAGCAGTGCCAACGGCACTAAAATCAATTTATTAACAAAAGAGCCTTTAGCCACACGCCATACCACAGCTAACTCACGCTCTGCACGTACACCACTGACTTGCTGCGCATTCAACGCCAAATCATCGCCCAAAACCCCTGCGGTTTTTTTTGCAGCCATTTTGCTCATAACTGCCACATCATCTAAAACGGTTGCAATGTCATCTAATAAAAGTAATAAGCTGCTCGCCATTGCGTTGTTATCCTTATGCGATTTTCTATCTATTTTAAAACTGTACGCAAATAAACTCTGTATTTACTTCATTAATTTTTTAAACGAATTCAATTCAATCTGTTTAAGAAAGTGACATTGAAAATTGTTATGCCTTACAATGTAGCAATTCATCGGTACAGAGATGTCGTAGATACGACTTGGAATAAAAAATGAGTAATCAAGATAATCGTCCTGTGATTTTGACAGGCGATCGTCCAACTGGACAATTACATTTAGGTCACTTTGTGGGTTCTTTACGTTCACGTGTAGGTTTACAAGACTCACATCATCAACATCTGTTACTTGCCGATGCTCAAGCCCTGACCGATAATGCCGATAACTTTGAAAAAGTACGTCGTAATATTATTGAGGTAGCAACCGATTATTTAGCGGTGGGCATTGATCCAACAAAAACTACCATTTGCGTGCAATCTTGCCTACCAGCGTTAAACGAACTCACCATGTTGTATTTAAACTTCGTGACTGTGGCACGTTTGGAGCGAAATCCAACCATTAAATCTGAAATTCAGATGCGTGGTTTTGAACGTGATATTCCTGCAGGTTTCCTGTGTTACCCTGTGGCGCAAGCAGCTGACATTACTGCGTTTAAAGCAACAGTTGTCCCTGTGGGTGAAGACCAAATTCCAATGATAGAGCAGACCAATGAAATTGTGCGTCGTGTGAATCGTCAAATTGGTCATGATTTGTTGCCTGAATGTCAGGCGCTGTTGTCAAATGTTGGGCGTTTGCCTGGTTTTGATGGTAAAGCCAAAATGTCAAAATCACTGGGCAATACCATTGTATTAGATGCCACAGACAAAGACATTAAAAAAACCGTCAATGCGATGTACACCGATCCGAATCACCTGCGCATTGAAGATCCAGGTCAGGTTGAAGGCAACGTGGTATTTACTTATTTAGATGCTTTTGATAGCAACAAAGAAGAACTTGAAGAACTGAAAGCGCATTATCGTCGTGGTGGATTGGGTGATGGCACGGTGAAAAAGCGTTTAGAAGGCATTTTAAAAGAATTGATTGGCCCGATCCGTGAACGTCGTATCGAACTTGCCAAAGATCCTGATTACATTATGGATATTTTGAAAACAGGTACCGATAAATGCCGCGATATTACACAGCAAACTTTAGATGAAGTGAAAGCTGGCTTAGGTGTATTCCGCTTCTAAGCATTTTGTAGATACAAATATTTTAAAGTCTTTTATTCACATGAATAAGAGACTTTATATTTGAGTGAAAAATCAACATAGGATGACTCGATTCACAAAAAACACTTATTACTTACGTGATTTAACATGACGTAACCTGAATACTGCGGAATAGTATTTATTCTCAGTTTAGTATACTTACATGCTTTAGGAGTAATCCTAATTTCATAACATTTCTCCGTTATCGAAGCTGTGAAAGCAGATTCGTTTTTCATACGCAATGATCACCCCAATCATTGCGTATTTTTTTATTTGAATCAGCTGTTTATAAAGCTTGTTCAACCATAAAAATAATTTCCCTAGATGCAAAAAACTACTTGAACTATCCGCTATTGTGATTAGAGTAAATCTATTCTGTGCTGCTTGATGAATGTCTTATGTCTGTATTTCCAAAAAAATTTAGCCAAGCCTTGAACCGAGTATGTCAAATTGGACTATTCAGCCTAACCCTGCCTATGGCGGTACATGCACAAAGCTTACCCGTGATTACTCAACATCCTATTGAAAATGTCCTAAAAAACTTGGAACAACCCGCTACACAACAGACTCAACAAAAAGCAAAACAGATTAAGCCTATTGCGCAAATGCGGATTATGCATATTGATTTAGATTATGTTTTCGATACAGACAAAGCCCAGCAACAACGTAATATTCAAGCCTTGATTCAACGCATTCAAAACATTCGACCAAATACGATTTTTTTACAGGCCTTTGCCGACCCAGATGCCAACGGCTCTGCAGATCAGGTGTATTTCGAAAACCGTTATGTGCCTGTGCGTGACAACTTATTTCCACAGCTACTGCAGCAAATTCGTCAAAACACACAAGTGCAGCACGTCTATGCATGGCTGCCTGTTTTGGCGTGGGAATTGCCGAAAAATCAGCAATTCAATTATGTACAACATCGTCAAGGCGGGCAAAAAGGTTATATTCGCCTCTCACCTTTTGAGCAGAAAAACCTAGAAATTATTGTGGATATTTACCGTGATTTCATTCAACACAATCCTGTCGATGGTGTGTTATACCATGATGATGTGACCTTGTCAGATTATGAAGATTCTTCGGCTTTGGCACGTAAATATTATCAGCAATGGGGGTTTTCACATCGTATTATTAAAGACCTCAGACATCCCAAACAGGCACGCTTAGCCAAATATAAAACTGCTTATTTAGATCAATTGGCAGCAGGTATTACTCAAGTACTCAAACAATACCAACCCAATTTATTGGTGGCGCGCAATATGTATGCACCCGTGGTCACGCAACCCCAAAGTGAACAATGGTTTGCACAGTCCATGCCAAGTACCTATCGTTATTATGACTACAATGCCATCATGGCCATGCCCTATATGGAACAAGCCAAAGATCACAAAAAATTCTATTTAGATTTAATTCGACATGCAAAAAAATACGACCCAAATTTGGATCGTACTATTTTTGAATTACAAACGGTGAATTGGCGCAATCAGCAAAAAATATCCACCGAAGAGTTACAACATACCATTCAACTTTTAGAGCAACATGGTGTGAAACATATTGGTTATTATCCTGATGACTTTGTTGCACAGCATCCACAAGTCAAACCCATGCAGCTTAGTTTTCAGCTTGAGGCTGAACCTGATTCAGCCCAGTAGCGACAGACGCTACTGGCAAAGTTTGGTTGATGGCGTACTGTTGCAAAACACCGTCTTCATCATAATGCAGTGTGATATTTTTAGCTTGCTTCATGCTCTCTACATCGGCCACAGGCAAGTTAAAACTTTCTGCCATTTGCTCCACACCTACAGGTACGGGTGCATGACGGCGCTCTTTATTCCGAAAACGAATCCAGTTGTAGCTTGCCCAGACCAGTAAAAACAGAATAAAAATATCGATGGCTAAAGCCATGTGCAATAAACTGATTGGTCCATCGGGGCCATTGCCAATAATCAAATGATGATAGACGGTATAGCCTTCATACCACCACAACAACAACGTGATCAGTGGTAAAAACAACCAAATCCACACCAACCAGCCCAAGAAAAACAAACCATAGCCCGCACTTTTATTGCGTACATATTTTGGTTCATCGATATACTGCGGAATTTCGAGCTGAGATTCATCCTGAATCATTTCATATTTAGGCATGTTCATCTTCTCCTCTAAAACCACGGTCTGGGCTGACCCAACGCGCACGTTTATTCTTTTTCAGAATGGTTTTAGGCAATGCCACCACTGTCGTCAGCATCATTAAAATCCAGAAAAATAATGGATACCAAATGACCCAAAAGTGGGTTCTGAATGTACGGCTTTTATCGTATTGATGGTCAATACAGAGGCTGACAAAGAACTGAATCAAACAAGTCAGACCCAAAACTACACCATACCACTGTGGAAAAATAGTCTGGATGTACCATTCTGTTGGTACAGGAAAAAATAAGCCATACAGATATAACAGGAATATCCCGAAAATTACGTATGCCCAAGTAATACTGATTATGGCTTCAATCGCAATCGGCCACATACGGCGCAAACGCCATTTAAACATCTTACGCACATAGGCAAACAGGACTTCTACCCCACCTTGCGACCAGCGCAGACGCTGCTTCCACAAACCTTTAAAGGTTTCGGGCATATAGATGTAGCACAAAGCTTTCGGCACGTATTGCAAATCCCAGTGGTCAAACTGCAAACGCCAAGATACATCAATATCTTCAGTGATCATGTCATCGCGCCAATAGCCAATGCGGTCTAAAGCGGTTTTACGAAAACCTGCGATCACGCCCGACACAGTAAAAATACGTCCATAGGTACGTTGAGCACGTTTAATTAGACCAATAATTGATGAAAACTCACCAACTTGTAACTTACCTAAAATACTAGAACGGTTAATAATACGTGGATTTCCTGTCACAGCCCCCACACGCGGATAACTGGTCAATTGGTGCATCATCCAGAATACTGCATGCGGATGCAGTAAGGCATCACTATCAATACACACCAAAAACTCATATTGGCTGACCATCGTTCCTGCCCGCAAGGCATAGGCTTTGCCCTGATTTTCAGCCAAATGGACTACACGAAGTTTTGGATATTGTGCTGCCAGTTCATCTAAAATTTCGGCTGTTCTATCGCTACTGCCATCATTGACTGCAATCACTTCAAATAGTGGATATTGCGTCTGCATGGCGTAACGAATAGTCGCACGGACTTGTTCTTCTTCATTAAAACAAGGAATAATGATACTACAGCCTTCCTGACTAGGTTCAGGCAAATCATTTTGACGATATTCGCGCTTAAAATAAAACCAGATTCCGCCTGCAATCCATAACCACGCCATAAACAGCGGATAGAAAAATGCAAAGCCAAAATATAAATCACTCAGATCAAATTGTGCAAAGTTCATCATAATATCAACGTCCTGTTCTGGTCTGGAATAGGTCGCGATATTCCAAAGGGCTTTCGTTTAAACTGAGCGGCGCATAAAGGTGTTGATGAACCTGCTCTCCCATATTCAAATGGTAATTTTCTACTCCTAATTTCTGTATAGACAACTGTCTGAGCGCAGCATAAGCATTTTGATAATGCTGCCATTGATGCGCAGTCGCTTGAGGATTCACTTCAAAAGTCACCATCAAATGCTGTCTTTCTTGTTCATTCAAATGCGCAATTGCATGTTTGAGGTCTGAAAAATGCGATGCAGCTTGAACAGGATCAATGCTGATATAGATAAAATCGGCATGATCTGGAATCAGCTGAACCACTTGTTTTAAGCCTTTAAATGAGGTTTGGTTACCATCTACTTTTAAAGCTGTTTGGTAGTTGTTACTGATATTGGTGTAATATTTAGCCGCTTTTTTAGTCTGGTTTTTAATGTCGATAATCTGCTGCACAGCGGCTTGGCATTCTGCTGTCCATTCCTCTTGCGCCAAAGCACAATTCAGACTAGAGCCTGTATCTAACATTAAACCTTCAATCGAGCTATTATTTTTCACCAAATCTGTAGTGAAGTCTGCCAAGCTATAGCCCTGTTGGGTTTGCAAACTGAGCGGTAACTCGGCATATACGCGATGCCCAACCCGTGTGCGTGCTTGCCACACGGTACGGTTGAGTAAATCCTGCTGCATTTTCAGTTGGCGGTTTGGAAAATACGCAACATCCACCTTGCCATCGGCATTGCTGTCTGCTACCACTTTTAATAACAAGGTATTGGTTTTAAGTGCATTGACCTGATTTAAAAGCTGCCCCAGTTTTTGGTCAGCTTGGTCATAATTTACAGCAGCCATATCGGCCAAGTCATAGCGTAAAATACTTTTGCGTTGCTTATACGGCGCACGGGTATAAGTTAAAAATTCACGCATGCCTTCATGAATCACTTCTGGCGTTGGGTTATCCATAATCAAGGCGCGTTGATAGGTCTTTTCTGCATCAGCGAGGGTCAAAACACTCCCCAAACTGAATGACATTGGAAAACCAGCTTCTATTGCAATATCTTCGGTTTCTTTACTCGCTGCACCATAAGGCCAGAAAATTGCTCGGCTTTCTACACCTAATTCTTTTTCCAGTACCTGTTTAGAGCGTTTTAAATCTGCCAGAATACGTTGCTTATATGCTGCGTCGCTTTCATAGCTTTGGGTTTTTTCATCATACAAACGCGCAATTGCCGCAGGCTGCTTATTTTGTTGCGGATTCGACAAAATACCATAGTGTAAGTTGTCACTGTGCGACACAAACTCGACCAAACCAGAGCGCTAAATTTCACGCATCTGATCCCAGTTCATTAAGTTGCCAGAACCATAAGCCTCATAGGCAGCTTGGGTATTACCATTAATCCAACTGGTTGGAATGGCAAAAACCGCAGGCACTTGGTACAGCTTGAGCAATGGGAAAATTTTGGTATAGCTGCTGAGCGCACCGTCATCTACCGTAATTAATACGGCTTTTTCAGGCAACGGTTTTTTAAACTGACGCGCTTGCCATACATCTTCTAAACGAATTGGCTGCCAGCCATTTTTCTTAATCCACGCTAAAAATTGGGCAAAATTTTTGGTGCTTACCGCATACACATCACGATCACCTCTTTTTTTGACATCATCACGGACATCGTGAAAAGTCAGGGTGACAAACGAATAAGCTTGTTGGTTGTCTATATTGGTTGCAGCTGCGTCAGTTGCATTGGGTTGAGGCTGTGTTGCACTATTAGCAAATGCCGAAGCTGCGCCACCACTGAGCAATGCCAGACACATTGCACTTAAAATACTGATTTGTTTTTTCATTAGAAGCGTCCCTCAAAACCTAAAACTGCATAGGTTTTTTCTTCATCCTCACCATCGTAAGGATGTACTCCCCACCCCACTCCATAATTCAACTTCCAAGTTCTGGAAAGTTGCCATTCATGTCCATAAAAAAAGTTATAAATCGGATCATTTGAATAACCTTTTTGTTGATAGGTACCGACAGTCGCTTCAAAACGCTGATTCAAATGATGCTCATAATTACGCCACGTCATCCAATCGTGCGCTAAGCGCAATTCAAGACTGTGGCTTCGTTCAGGGTTAAAATAATTGGTCGCAATGTTATCGTTTTGACCGTAATAACCTGCAACAGTTGCTGTGGTTAAATGATGCGGAGCTGAATAAATTCGCTGGCTAAAAAATGCCGATGTTTCATGGCGTGTATTGCCATCATCAATATCCGTCAATTGGTATTGCCAGCCTGCTTTGCGTGATTCATTCTGTTGCCAGTTCAAACCAACCAAATACGACTCGCCCTCGTAACCATCCCGAATAGCTTGTAAGGGAATATTTGCCTGCGTATTAAAATTAAGACGATATTGCCAATGATCATTTAAGGCATGCGTCCAATCGAGTTCAACGCCAAAACGGCTATCGTCCACACTATCTGACAACAAAATACTGGCTGCTTTACGTTGTTTGTTCCACTCTAAACCCAAACCGACCCGCTGATCATCTATTTTCCCTTCTTGGTATTTTGACCAACGGTAAGCATGATCGGCAAACAGACGATAATGATCATTCATCCACGGACTATTAAGACGCGTCCAATGATTCTGTTCATTACTGCCTTTGAGCTGATTTAAAAGTTGCTGTTGATCAGACTTACTTTCCGACCAAGTACTTTAATGCTGAATCGAAAAATGTTCCCGATCATTCAATTCTTTGCGGCTACGTTGCACCGCAGTATCATCAGGCACGGTTTGATATAAATACTGATTGATGGCACGCCAACGCTCAATTTCACCCAACATCTGCGCATTTTGCATCTGATTGATTTGCGTGGTTTGACTAATTGGCGTCATGCCGTTCCATTGAGAAACCGTGTATTCGGCATCTAAAGGTTTTTCACGCCAACGCTGAATGAGCGCCAAATTATTTTGGAAAGCGACATTGCTAGGTGCATGTTCAACCAAATCTTGAAAATACTGCTCGGCCTTGGCATGGTGATTTCGATAGGCATAATTCAAACCTTTCAAACTCAAATATTCCAAACGATCTGAATGTGTGGTTCGCTCTACACCTTTGGCATCACTATAACTAAAGGTCGGCAGCGTTTTATCCATCTCTTGAATCAGCTGATTGGCCTGTTTAAATTTTTCCTGCTCGATATAGGCATAATACAAACCTGCATATACCGAATAATCGACATAATTCTTTTCTTTAAACAAACTCAAATACAGCGGTTCAGCCTTAGCAGGTTGTTGCAGTTTCAAATATGCATCGGCAATGGCATGACGTACATAAGCTGGCATCTCTTGCGGATTCATGTTGAGCTGTTGAACGGCAAGCAACACGTCTTTAGAACGATTACGCTGATTTAGCGCATAGATATATTCATAATAAAAGCGGCGTTGTAAATCTGCTTGTTCTGGCAATTCTGCCGATAAATCTTTCATTTCTGTCAATACAGCATCTAAAGGATAAAAGGCTTTTTCGCCCTCATTCCGATAACTGGCAGATTTATAGAACTGTACTGCATTTAAAATTTTCTGTGAAAGTTCTTGTAATTTTGCAGTAAATACTAAATTACTTTGGTTCAACTGATGTGCCTGCATATAAGCTTCAGCACGTGGGGAGTCCCCATTCAGCATAAGCGCTAAAACATATTGTTCTTGCGCGTTACTGGTCACCTGTTTCGCCAAAGACGTCTCAGCTGCTTGCAAGGCTTCGACTGGCATTTCTAAGAGTCTGTAAACATAAGACAATTGTGCTAAATAATCTGCACTTAGCGTAGCTGGACGAATGTTTTTTACATCTTGACGTGCTTGTTCAATTTGACCTGATTCAGCATGTAATACTGCACGCCAAACTTGTCAAGACTCAGCAGGTTTCAACTGTTGAAACTGTTGCACCAACGCCAAAGCGGCAGGATATTGTTTTAAATCACGCAAAGTTTTAATCGCGCTCCCTTGCCCATATTCAGGAAATTGTGCTGCCTGAACAGCGTTCAAGTATGGCAGCTGATGCAGACCAATTTTATTGTGACTATACGCAGTTACAATATAATCTGCTAAAAGCTTTTGATTTTGTGGATATTGCTGCAGCAAGGACTCAAGTTGCTGAAAGCCAGCATCAATTTGCCCTGAACGTATCGCAAGAATGCTTTGTTCACGCAGTTGATCCACACTCTCTTGCGCATAAACCGTTGGAAACAGTGACATGCAAGATAATGCAGACACATAATAGATTGAAAATTTCTTTCTTCTTGTTAACACGCGCCACTCCGCACACAAAATGTAATTAATGTGAAATATTTCGCAATATTATGCCCACCTTTGATAGCAACATTTTTGGCAAAATGTTACCTGCTCACACAACTCATACCAAATCAACTCACAACAGATACTTTACCTTTCAAGTATGGCTAACTTAACAGCATAAAAAAAATCCCCAAAATTGGGGATTGATTACTGAATAAAATCAAGCGTTTCAAAATTTGACTTATTTAAGCAAACCTTGATCTTTTAATACTTGCCACATGGTAGAACCCAATTCTGCAGGGCTACGGGTATAAGCAATTCCAGCACGTTCAAAGGCTGCAAATTTTTCTTCTGCAGTGCCTTTACCGCCTGAAATAATTGCACCCGCATGTCCCATACGTTTCCCTTTAGGTGCTGTCACTCCAGCAATATATCCCACCACAGGTTTGCTAACATTCGACTGTATATATTCCGCAGCTTCTTCTTCTGCTGTCCCCCCAATTTCACCAATCATAATAATCGCATCAGTATCAGGGTCGTCTTGGAATAATTTTAAAGCATCAATTTGGTTCATCCCTGGAATTGGGTCGCCACCAATCCCGATACAAGTCGATTGTCCTAAGCCCAACTTAGTGGTTTGTGCCACAGCTTCATAGGTCAAAGTACCTGAGCGTGAAATAATGCCAATTCGTCCTGGTTGATGAATATGCCCTGGCATGATGCCAATTTTACATTCACCTGGCGTAATCACACCTGGGCAGTTTGGCCCAACTAAACGTGTTCCATTGCCATTGGTTTCTAAATAACGCTTGGCTTTAAGCATGTCGATGGTTGGCACACCTTCAGTAATCACCACAATCAAACCTACGCCAGAATCAACTGCTTCTACAATCGAATCCAAAACAAACGGTGCAGGGACATAAATCACTGATGCATCTGCAGCTGTTTCACGTACGGCTTCTTTCATGGTGTTAAACACGGGTAATTCCAAATGGGTTTGACCCCCTTTGCCTGGCGTTACTCCACCCACCACTTTGGTTCCATAATCAAGTGCTTGTGCTGAGTGAAAAGTACCATTTTTACCCGTGAAACCTTGTACCAATACTTTGGTGTCTTTATTAATTAATACGCTCATCCTGATTCTCCTTAAGCTTTCACTGCAGCAACAATTTTTTCTGCGGCATCAGACAAGCCGTTTGCAGAAATAAGTTTTAAGCCTGATTCATCTAGTAATTTTGCACCGAGTTCTGAGTTGTTCCCTTCTAGGCGAACCACCACAGGTACTGTCACATTTACTTCCTGAACCGCTGCAATAATTGCTTCTGCAATCATGTCACAACGTACAATTCCACCAAAAATATTAATTAACACGCCTTTGACCGAGTGATCTGCCAAAATAATTTTAAAGGCTTCAATCACACGTTCTTTGGTTGCACCACCACCGACATCCAAGAAGTTCGCAGGCTGACCACCATAGAGTTTAATAATATCCATAGTTGCCATTGCTAAACCTGCACCATTCACCATACAACCGATATTACCTTCTAAGGCAACATAGTTCAGGTCAAATTCTGATGCTCGTAATTCACGTTCGTTTTCTTGTGACTTATCGCGCAGTGCCAAGACTTCAGGCAAACGATACAGCGCATTAGAATCAATACCAACTTTAGCATCGACACATAAAATGTCGCCATTTTCACGCACTGAAAGTGGGTTAATTTCAAATAAGGCAAAATCATTGTCGATAAATGCCTGATAAGCCGCTGTCATAATCTTCACAAACTGAGTGATTTGACTGTCTTTGAGTTTTAATGCGAAAGCAACTTCACGTGCTTGAAATGGCAATAAACCCACCAAAGGATCAACTTCTAATTTAATAATTTTTTCTGGGGTTTCTTCAGCCACTTTCTCAATTTCAACACCACCTTCGGTAGATGCCATAAAAGTGACGCGACGGCTAGAACGATCTACCACTGCACCCAAATACAGTTCACGCTCTACAGGATAAACATCTTCAGCCACTAAAATACTGTTTACAGGCTGACCATAGGTATCGGTTTGATAGGTAACCAAGCGCGTTCCAAGAATTTGGTTGGCATAGTCTGCTGCTTCTTGTGCAGATTTTACGACCTTCACGCCGCCTGCTTTACCGCGACCACCTGCATGCACCTGAGCTTTCATCACCGCAAATTTACCACCCAGTTGCTCGAAAGCTTGCACGGCTTCTACGGCTGTAGTTGCCAAAATGCCTTCTTGTACTGGCATACCATATTTTTTTAATAGCGCTTTTGCTTGATACTCATGTAGATTCATTGACTAACCTTTTACTACTTCTTTTATTCAGTTATCACCACCAATATCAAACCGAAGTTTTAATATTGCTTTCCTTGTGTGGTGTTTATCCTATGCTCTTTACTTTTAGATGATTATTCCCATAAATACAACCATCAAATGCAAAAAGAGCGGCCTAAGCCGCTCTTTTTGGTATTATTTACGTTTACGCTGAATCGCGTGAATCGCACGCCCATCTACCGCTAAAGCGGCTTCATGCACCACTTCAGAGAAGGTTGGGTGACCAAATGTCATTAATTGTAAATCTTCAACTGAAGATACAAATTCAAGTGCAATCATACCTTGGTGAACGATGTCAGACGCAGCAGGTCCAATCACGTGCATACCCAATAGACGGTCAGTTTTTGCATCTGCAACAAACTTCACGAAACCAGCACCTTCGCCTGCAGCTAAAGCACGACCATTGACCGCGAAACCGAATTGACCAGTTTTCACTTCGTGGCCTTTTTCTTTCGCTTGCTCTTCAGTTAAACCAACCCACGCCGCTTCAGGGTGTGTGTAGATGACTGAAATGATTGTGTCGTAGTTAACTTGTGCAGCATGACCGTGAATACGTTCAACTGCCATTACGCCTTCTTCCATTGCTTTGTGTGCAAGCATTGGACCACGTACCAAGTCACCAATTGCATATACACCTTCAACAGAAGTTGCACACCAATCGTTCACTTCAACCAAGCCACGTTCAGTCAGTTTAATACCGCAATCATCTGCCAATAAACCTTCAGCATAAGCACGACGACCTACACAAACGATCAATTTATCGAAAGTTTGTTCTTTGTCTTCGCCGCCTTGGTTATATTTAACAGTCACTTCACGACCATTAACTTCAGTACCTGAAACTTTCGCACCGATACGGATATCCATGCCTTGCTTGGTCAATAATTTTTGGTAGTCTTTCGCTAAAGCTTTGTCAGCCATTGGTAAGAACGCATCCATTGCTTCAAATACAACAACTTCTGCGCCTAGACGACGCCATACTGAGCCTAGTTCGAGACCGATTACGCCTGCACCAATCACACCTAAACGCTTAGGCACTTCCGGGAATTCTAAAGCACCAGTAGAATCAACAATAATGTCTTGATCTACAGGAGCAACAGGAATATTTACAGGAACCGAACCAGTCGCAAGGATCACATACTTAGGTTCTAAAACTTGAGTTTCGCCTTCATGAGAAACAAACTCAACTTTTTTACCAGCAAGTAATTTACCTGTACCTTTTAACCACTCAACACCGTTACCTTTTAATAACTGATCAATACCGCCAGTTAATTGGTCAACGATTTTGTCTTTACGTGCCAAAAGCTTTGCAAGGTCAAATTGTACTTCACCTGTGGTGATACCATGATCAGCCAAGTGAAGAACCGTATCTTCATAACGATGTGAAGAATCAAGTAATGCTTTAGATGGGATACAACCCACGTTTAAGCATGTACCACCCAAAGATGCTTTACCTTTGTGAATACGTTTTTCGATACACGCAACTTTAAAGCCAAGTTGAGCCGCACGAATTGCCGCTTCGTAGCCACCTGGGCCACCGCCAATAACAACAAGATCAAATTGTTGAGACATTTTTATCTCCAAAAATGGGCTTAGAGGATCGCTCCAAGCCCACTGATTTATTCTTTAGAATTAAAGGTCAAGGATGAGTTTAGCTGGCTCTTCTAACAATTCTTTGATTGTTACAAGGAAACCTACAGCTTCTTTACCATCGATTAAACGGTGGTCATAAGAAAGCGCTAAGTACATCATTGGCAAGATTTCAACTTGACCATTTACCGCCATAGGACGCTCTTGGATTTTATGCATGCCCAAAATAGCAGTTTGTGGGGTGTTTAAAATTGGTGTAGATAACAATGAACCGAAAGTACCACCGTTAGTAATAGTGAATGTACCGCCAGTCATATCTTCAATACCAAGCTTACCGTCACGTGCTTTATAAGCATAGTCACGAATACCGTTTTCTACTTCAGCGTAGTTCATGCGGTCTGTATCACGTAATACAGGAACCACTAAACCACGGTCAGAAGAAACCGCAACACCGATGTCGTAGTAACCGTGATATACGATGTCATCGCCATCAATAGAAGCGTTTACTGCTGGGTAACGCTTCAATGCTTCAGTTGCTGCTTTTACGAAGAAAGACATAAAACCTAGACGTGCACCATGACGTTTTTCAAATGCATCTTTGTATTGTGCACGCATTTCCATGATTGGCTTCATGTTCACTTCGTTGAATGTGGTCAACATTGCAGTTTCTTGAGTCGCTGCAAGTAAACGCTCTGCAACACGCTTACGTAAACGTGTCATAGGAACACGTTTCTCGATACGCTCACCTACCGCAACGCTTAATGGCGCAGCTGCAGCAGCAGGTTTAGCTTGATGATTTGCAACATCTTCTTTAGTGATACGACCACCACGACCTGTACCAGACACGTCTGCAGCATTGATACCTGTTTCAGTCAATGCTTTACGTACTGCTGGTGCTTGGTCAGCAACAGGTTGTGCACGCTCAACAACTGGCGCAGCGCCCGCTTCAGTTTTCGCTGCAGCTTGCTCTACTTGTGCTTCAGACTGAACAGCTTGAGTTTGAGCCGCGCCAGATACAGCACCCGCTTCAAATTGAGCAATTACTTCGTCTGAAAAAACAGTATCACCTTCATTTTTGATGATTGCAGCGATTGTGCCATCCGCAGGAGCGACTACTTCCAAAACAACTTTATCGGTTTCAATATCACAGATCACTTCATCACGTGAAACTGCTTCACCAGGTTGTTTGTGCCAAGTTGCAATCGTACCGTCTGCAACTGACTCTGGAAATACCGGTGCTTTAATTTCGGTTGCCATTATTTCGAATCTCCTGTTATTCAGCTACGATCGCAAGCGCGTCATTGATGAGCTGAGCTTGTTGTTTTGCATGCAAATATGGTGAACCACACGCTGGTGCTGCAGATGCTTCACGGCCCGCATAACTAATGCGAATCTGTTTACCAGTTTTCATTACGTCATCATATAAACGTGGCGCGATGAATAACCAAGCACCTTGGTTCTTCGGTTCTTCTTGAGTCCAGACCAGTTCTTTTACGTTTGGATAAGAAGCAAGAACTTCAGCAAGACGTTGTTCTGGGTATGGGTACAACTGTTCTATACGAACAATTGCAGTATTGTTCAATTCTAATTCACGACGTTTTTCAAGCAAGTCGTAATACACTTTACCGCCACATAGCACTAGACGAGTCACGTCTGACTTATTGATGTTGTCAATTTCATCAATCACAGTCTGGAATGTACCAGTTGCAAGCTCATCCAAGCTAGACACGGCTAACTTGTGACGAAGTAAAGACTTCGGCGACATGATGATCATTGGCTTACGGATAGGACGAATTGCCTGACGACGTAAAGCGTGGAAAATCTGTGCAGGTGTGGTTGGTGTCATCACTTGCATGTTTTCTTCCGCACAAAGCTGCAAGAAACGCTCTAAACGTGCAGATGAGTGCTCAGGACCTTGACCTTCAAAGCCGTGTGGAAGAAGCATGGTTAAACCACACACACGCTCCCACTTGGTTTCGCCAGATGAAATGAACTGGTCGATTACCACTTGAGCACAGTTTGCAAAGTCACCGAACTGCGCTTCCCAAATAATCAAGCTCTTTGGAAGAGTCGTCGCATAACCATATTCAAATGCCAATACTGCCATTTCAGACAATAATGAGTCATAGATTGCAACACGCGGTTGGTTCTCTTTGATGTGGCATAACGGAATATAAGTCTTACCATCGACTTGGTTATGCAGTTTTGCATGACGGTGTGAGAAAGTACCACGACCCACGTCTTCACCAGTCAAACGAACTAAATAACCATCATCCAACAAAGTTGCGTAAGCTAAAGTTTCAGCTGCACCCCAGTTCAGTGGCATTTCACCTGTTTGCATTTTCAAGCGATCATCAATCACTTTAGCAACTTGGCGCTGCATCACGAAACCTTCTGGAAGTTTACGCATGGTTTGACCAAGTTCTTTTAAACGCTCGATTGGGAAAGTTGTATCCCAATCGTCTGTATAGTCGTGACCCAAGTATGGCGACCAATCTACAAACATTTTGGTATTTGGCTCAAGTACCAATGCGTTCGCAACGTGATTACCCGCTTCTAAATCTGCACGGTAATCTTCAATCATTTGATCTGCTGCTGCACGATCCAACACACCTTCTTGTACCAATTGGTCAGCATACAAAGTACGTGTCGTGGCCTTTTTGTTGATCACTTGATACATCATTGGCTGAGTTGCTGCAGGCTCATCCGCTTCGTTATGACCACGACGACGGTAGCAGAACAAATCAATCACAACGTCTTTACGGAATGTATGACGGAAATCGTGTGCCAATTGAGATACAAAAATCACTGCTTCAGGATCATCGCCATTCACGTGGAAAATTGGCGCCTGAATCATTTTTGCAATGTCAGTACAGTATTCAGTAGAACGTGCGTCACGTGGGTCAGATGTTGTGAAACCAACTTGGTTGTTAATCACAATGTGAACTGTACCACCTACGGTATAACCGCGAGTTTGTGACATTTGGAAGGTTTCTTGGTTAACACCTTGACCTGCAAATGCTGCATCACCGTGAACGATTAATGGCAATACATCATCACCACCAATGTCTTTACGACGTACTTGACGCGCACGTACAGAACCTTCAACCACAGGTCCAACAATTTCTAAGTGCGATGGGTTAAATGCAAGTGCCAAGTGCACTTCACCACCTGGAGTCATCACGTTCGATGAGAAACCTTGGTGATATTTTACGTCACCTGAACCTTTTTTATGTAAGCTCTTACCTTCGAACTCACCAAACAAGTCTGCTGGGTTTTTACCCATAATGTTCACAAGCAGGTTTAAACGACCACGGTGTGGCATACCGATCACGACTTCTTTACATCCAACAGTACCTGCACGTTGAATGATTTCATTGACCATTGGGATAAATGATTCACCACCCTCTACACCAAAGCGTTTAGCGCCCACGTATTTATTACCTAGAAATTTTTCTAGGCCTTCAGCGGCAGTTAAACGCTCAAGAACGTGTTTCTTTTGATCTGCAGTAAATGTTAACTTACCACGTGCGCTCTCTAAGCGTTGTTGAATCCAGCGTTTTTCTTTGGTATCAACAATGTGCATGTATTCTGCACCGATTGAACCGCAGTAGATTGACTGCATGGCTTCAACCATTTCACCTAGGGTCGCTTCAGCTTTATCAATCGCCAAGTTACCTGTATGGAAAACAGTATCTAAATCGGACTTAGTTAAGCCATGCGCAGCAAGATCTAAATCAGGCACGTCTTCACGTTTTGCCAAACCTAGTGGATCTAATTTTGCTTTTTGGTGACCACGGTTACGGTAAGCAGCAATCAGTTGCAACACGCCAATTTGACGTTGTTCATGTTCAGAACTCACTGAACCCTGAACAATCGCTTGAACGCGATTAGAATTACGACCTAATAAAAGGAATTGCTCACGTACATTACTGTGTGGTTGATCACCCTTCGGGAATTTATCGAAATATTCGCGCCAATCAGCACCGACTGATTCCGGTGACGTTAAATAATGCTCGTAAAGTTCTTCAATATACGCTGCACTATCAGCGGAAAGTTCAGTGTCAAGACGCAGTGCGTCAGCAACTTCTTGCATTTGTGGACCCATTTCCTATTGCAAAAACATTTTCCAGGATGCTTTTTAAGCAAACCCATGATTGATAATGTCAAATTGGTAACATGACATTAGCCCCCAATCGACAAATGTCATGAGGCGTTATCACTACATTAGGAAAACCCAATGTCATTTATGAATCATAACGCCCTCACTGGCATCATCACTCATCTATATACTCGACCTAAGCCGAGCAATTTTTTGCAAAATCGTTTTAGAAAAATGAAGTTCACTCACTTCGCTTTTCTAACCCGACTTTTATACTTTTAGTCTGATTAAATAGCACACTAAACAGCGTTAAAATGTTGATAAAATGTATAAAAATTCAACATTTTTCAAATGTAGCGGTTCATTAATCGTAACATGATCTCATAAATCCAATTGATTTTTTTGACACATACCTCCTATAAATTGGCGAAATACATTGATTCTATTTTCATCTAATATATGGTGCTTTATTTAAAAAACAGATGCAATTTAGACCAAAGTCCAACACCACTATTTCAGATAAAATAAAAGAGAGCACATCTCTCAATCTGCCCTCTCACTTACACGTTATATGATAACATCTATAAATAAATATTGCAGCTAAACTTAGCATTTACCCATGCATTACAACAAAATAGCAGCACTGGATTACAATTGTGTGCAACTTTAGTCGCCTTTTATCGGTTTTTGTCTATTAATCCAGCAGTTATACCTAAAAAATATCAAGCACTCATTTTTTAATCACTTCTTTGCATACTACGTTTATATGTTCGATATTAAAAAACACACCTCGTTATTATTTTACTTTTACAGCAATATTAAGCCATAAAAAAAGCACATCCAAAGATGTGCTTTTTTTTCAACCTTAGCTCGCTTAGCCAGCTTGGTCTAATAACATGTTACGGATGTGACCAATTGCTTTAGTTGGGTTCAAGCCTTTAGGACATACAGATACACAGTTCATAATGCCTTTACAACGGAACAAAGAGAATGGGTCGTCAAGACGAGCCAAACGCTCTTGAGTTGCGGTATCACGCGAATCGATAATGAAACGATATGCATTTAACAAAGCTGAAGGACCCAAGAACTTGTCAGGGTTCCACCAGAATGATGGGCATGAAGTTGAACAACATGCACAAAGAATACATTCATACAAACCATCAAGATGTTCACGATCTTCTTGAGACTGCAAACGCTCTTTTGGTGGCGCAGGTTGGTTGTTGATCAAGAACGGATGAATCTTGTTGTACTGATCGTAGAACTGATTCATGTCTACAACCAAGTCTTTAATTACAGGAAGACCTGGAAGCGGACGAATTGTGATCACTTCTGGTAAATCGTTTAGGTTCCAAAGACACGCTAAACCGTTTTTACCATTGATGTTTACACCATCAGAACCACAAATACCTTCACGACATGAACGACGGAATGTCAAAGATTCGTCTTGTACTTTCAATTCAAGAAGTGCATCAAGCAACATACGGTGCTTATCAGTCAATTCAAGCTTAAAAGTTTGCATGTACGGTGCTTTATCCTTATCAGGATCGTAGCGGTAGATATTAAATGTACGAGTACCTCTACTCATCTTACTTCTCCCAATTAGAATGTACGTGGTTTAGGTGGAATAGCAGCTACAGTAAGCGGCTTGTAACGTACTGGTTTGTACTCAAGACGGTTATCTGTAGAGAACCATAAAGTATGCTTCATCCACTCATCATCACGACGACCGTAAGAATAAGTTGGGTGATCTGGTGGTAACTCAAAGTCTACAACCGTATGCGCACCACGACATTCTTTACGTGCAGCAGCTGAGATCAGTGTCGCTTTAGCAACTTCATACAAGTTTTCAACTTCTAATGCTTCTACACGTGCAGTGTTGAATACTTTAGATTTGTCTTTCAAATGAATGTTACGAACACGTGGCTCAAGCGCAAGAATTTGTTTCACACCTTCATCAAGCAATGCTGAAGTACGGAATACACCTGCGTGGTCTTGAACGATGTTACGAATTGCATCAGCAACTTCTTGAGCGTTTTCACCTGAAGTCGATTCGTCAAGTTTACGAATACGGTTCACAGTGTTTTCAAGTACAGTTGTTGGAAGTGGTTCGTACTCACCATCGTGTTGCTTAGTCACATACTCAATGATGTGTTGACCCGCAGCTTTACCAAATACAACCAAGTCAAGCAATGAGTTTGTACCTAAACGGTTAGCACCGTGTACAGATACACATGAACACTCACCAATTGCATAGAAACCTTTTACTGGTTTAGCAAAGTCACGGTCGCCCGCGTTGGTTGTATATGTATCAGTTTCTGCGTTGTAGTTCGCAACCAACTCTTGAGTTTCACGGCTTTCTGGAACAACCACTTGCCCATGAATATTGGTTGGAATACCACCCATTTGGTAATGGATTGTAGGAACAACAGGAATTGGCTCTTTAGTACAGTCAACGTTCGCGAATTTCTTACCAATCTCAAATACAGATGGAAGACGCTTCATGATTGTGTCTGCACCCAAGTGCGTCATATCAAGCAAGATGTAGTCTTTGTTTGGACCACAACCACGACCTTCTT
The DNA here is from genome assembly GCF_021560715.1 of Acinetobacter sp. SCLZS86. Classification (NCBI taxonomy): domain Bacteria; kingdom Pseudomonadati; phylum Pseudomonadota; class Gammaproteobacteria; order Moraxellales; family Moraxellaceae; genus Acinetobacter; species Acinetobacter sp. SCLZS86. Next base: position 838,552 of record NZ_CP090864.1, on the reverse strand, counting down.
TAATTTCTTGGTCCATAGAACGTGATACGAAGTCACGTGGCGCCAAGTCTTTCAAAGTTGGTGCATAACGCTCCATGAACGGCTCGCCTGAATCGTTACGAAGGATACCACCCTCACCACGACAGCCTTCCGTTAACAATACGCCCGCGCCCGCAACACCTGTTGGGTGGAACTGCCAGAATTCCATATCTTGTAATGGAATACCTGCACGCGCAGCCATACCAAGACCGTCACCAGTATTGATATATGCGTTTGTAGATGCACGGTACACACGACCTGCACCACCTGTAGCAAACAATGTCGCTTTCGCTTGGAATACTGCAATTTTACCTGTTTCTTGGTCAATTGCAGTCACACCTAGTACATCGCCAGCTTCGTTACGGATCAAATCAAGAGCAATCCATTCTACGAAGAATTGAGTACCCATTTTCACGTTGCTTTGATAAAGCGTGTGAAGAAGTGCGTGACCTGTACGGTCAGCTGCAGCACATGCACGTGGAACCGCTTTTTCACCGTAGTTTGCAGAGTGACCACCGAATGGACGTTGGTAAATTGTACCGTCTGCGTTACGGTCAAATGGCATACCCAAGTGTTCTAATTCATAAACCACTTGTGGCGCTTCACGCGTCATGAATTCAATCGCGTCTTGGTCGCCCAACCAGTCAGAACCTTTTACTGTGTCGTAAAAGTGGTAGTGCCAGTTATCTTCTTGCATGTTACCAAGAGATGCACCAATACCACCCTGCGCTGCAACAGTGTGTGAACGTGTAGGGAATACTTTGGTCAATACCGCAACTTTCAAACCTGCTTGAGCAAGTTGGTAAGATGCACGCATACCTGAACCACCACCACCAACGATGACTGCGTCAAAGAATTGGTGTGGAATATTTGTATAATCTTCTTTAGGGTTAATCGCGCCCATGATATTTTCCTATCAATTCGCCCAGAAAATCTGGATTGCCCAGATTGCGTATGCAAAAACAGCAATAATCACTGCTGAAGTCAGCACTAGGCGTAAACCTGAAGCTGAAGGACCCATTTGGCGAGTAGTCACATAGTCAGTGAATACTTGCCACATACCGATCCAAGCATGTGCAACAAGAGATAAGACTGCCAATAAAGACATAATCTTCATTGGTAATGTCATCATAAAGCCGTACCACTGTTCAAAGTTGAATCCACCGTTAAGAAGAATCCAACCAAATACCACAACGGTATAAATAGCAAGAACAACAGCACTAATACGTTGGATAAACCAATCGCGAGAACCTGACCCCGTTAAACCTGTAGCACTTTTCATTAGATTACAATCCATACAAATGCTGCAACGATACCGATAGCAGACAAGATCAATGAAATAGTAGCTGCAATGCGACCACTTTGCAGTTCTTCTGCAAAACCAAGGTCAGCAAGTAAATGCTTAACACCAGCAATGAAGTGATAGATTAAGCCGGCTACAAATACCCATACGATAAAGCGCACAAAGAAACCGTTAAAAATTTCTTGAACTTGAGCAAAACCTTCAGGTGAAGACAAAGACTTGTCTAACAACCATAAAAGTACCGGTACGAGTAAAAATACGATGACACCAGAAAGACGGTGTAGAATTGATGCAATAGCCACGGGTGATTTTAAGTTTACTTCTAAAACTTGACCCATGGACAAATTGACAGGTCTGTTGCTTTTCACAGCGGGCATCCTGTAAGTAAAAACTCCATCCGGAGTTTGTTGGAATAAATTCGAAGGAAAGCTGGCATAGTCAGGCAAATACATGCCCAACCTTAAAACGACACTGAATTATAAAACGTCAACTGTCAAAATACAAACAACTCAACTCGGCTTTTTGGCTAAAAAACCCTTAAATAAGAATCATTAACAAGTGTAAAGACAAACCAATTACCACACACAACCACACAATCAAACATAAATCTATGTTTTTAAATAAATTATTAAAGTAAAAACTCTTGATGACACAATCAGTGGCTTTAGAATATTTAGACTAAAGATAAATTTGTACTTTGTTTTTCAGATGTTCTTCGGGTTTTCACATACTTATATATAAGTAGCAGCACTATATATGTGTGTACTCCACTTCTTGCCGTAATTTAAAACTAGAGTGTGAGACACTTAAGCCCAGACAGCTCCATCACTTTGTTTGATTATGCTGCGCCTGATCGTAAATCAAACGTTGATGACGACACAGACATCAATCTATTTATTCAATTTATATTTACTTGAAACACTTTAGATAAATAAATATTTAAAATAACAATCATCATGCGAATGAATGACTTATCCAGTATTTTTTGTATCTGTATGGATAAATAACCGCGCTTTATTCACAAAGATTTCATCATTTCCCATTCAAAATATGATGGGTTATGGCTATTTTCAGGAGTTCAATCAGTCATTTTTTGATCAATCAATATCGAGTTTAAATACCAGACTCACTGCCTATTACAAACAATCTGACCACCCTACAGTGTATTTAAAAACGTGTAAGTTATGAGAATTAGATAATTTTAAGTTTTGGGCTGCAACCCACCGCAGAATCACCACAGCAAAACCATTATTTAAAATTGCTTACAATAAATCCTTATTGTTGATTTTTTTATGCACATCTGACAAATTTTGACTTATGATACGGCGGCTGTGCTGTGATTTTATTGATTTTTTTACTGGAATTTTTTCGACTGTCTCTGCAAACAGTCGTCTGCTTAATCCATAAGTATAATTGACAAAATTTCAGTACTCTCTAATCTTAGAGCTAATTTTTAATCCGTCTGACTTGCGCATTAAAAGATTGATACTTCGAGTCAGATCAACATTCACCAGGACAGGAGATCTATTGAATGTCTGAAGCAACTGGCAAAAAAGCCGTATTACAGCTTGATGGAAAAGAAATTGAATTACCAATTTACAGCGGCACATTAGGCCCAGATGTAATTGACGTTAAGGATGTGTTGGCGGCAGGTCACTTTACTTTTGATCCTGGTTTTATGGCAACAGCGTCTTGCGAGTCTAAAATTACGTTCATTGATGGTAACAAAGGTATTCTTTTACACCGTGGTTACCCAATTGACCAATTAGCGACTAAAGCTGACTACTTAGAAACTTGCTACTTATTATTAAATGGCGAGCTTCCAACTGCAGAACAAAAAGCTGATTTTGATGCTAAAGTTCGCAACCACACTATGGTTCATGACCAAGTAAAACGCTTCTATAACGGTTTCCGTCGTGATGCTCACCCTATGGCAATCATGGTGGGTGTCGTTGGTGCGTTATCTGCGTTCTATCACAACAACTTAGATATCGAAGATGTTAACCATCGTGAAATCACAGCGATTCGTTTAATCGCGAAGATTCCTACTTTAGCGGCTTGGAGCTACAAGTACACTGTTGGTCAACCATTTGTTTACCCACGTAACGATTTAAGCTACGCTGAAAACTTCCTGTACATGATGTTTGCAACTCCAGCAGACCGTGACTACAAAGTTAACCCTGTTCATGCACGCGCTATGGATCGTATTTTCACGCTTCACGCTGACCACGAACAAAATGCTTCTACGTCTACAGTACGTTTAGCTGGCTCTACTGGCGCTAACCCATATGCATGTATCGCTGCTGGTATCTCTGCACTTTGGGGTCCTGCTCACGGTGGTGCGAACGAAGCTGTTCTTAAGATGCTGGATGAAATCGGCACTGTAGAAAACGTTGCTGGCTTCATGGAAAAAGTGAAAACCAAAGAAGTTAAACTCATGGGCTTCGGTCACCGTGTGTACAAAAACTTCGATCCACGTGCAACAGTAATGAAGCAAACTTGCGACGAAGTACTTAACGACTTAGGTATCAACGATCCACAGCTTGCTCTTGCTATGGAACTTGAACGTATCGCGTTATCTGACGAATACTTCATTAAACGTAACTTATACCCTAACGTAGACTTCTACTCAGGTATCATCCTTAAAGCGATTGGTATCCCAACAGAAATGTTTACTGTGATCTTCGCGCTTGCACGTACAGTTGGTTGGATCAGCCACTGGTTAGAAATGCACAGCGGCCCTTACAAGATCGGTCGTCCTCGTCAGCTTTACACAGGTTACACTCAACGCGACATTAACCGTTAATTCGGTTCGCGTTGTAGCGTGTAAAACGAGTACGACTCAAAAAACCACCTTCGGGTGGTTTTTTATTGCTTTTGTTTAGCTCACCAAACTCATTTCTGTTTTGTTTGTCCTAAACCACAACCAAAACGTAAAATAAAATTTGGATCATTGCGAATTTAGGCTATATTTTTGATGTCAGCCACTTACGACTCATTACCATGCTACAACTGCATTTATTCATTCTCAGCTTATTTATGCGACTGCTCAAACTCGATCAGTTTAGATGTCGTAGCTTAACTGCAATGGAAATACAGTTGTGCCAGTCTGTATTTGGCAATCTGATTGACTACAACCAAGTCAAAGTCATGAACCATCCTTATTTGCCTTGGCAGCCACAGCATATTTTTATGGCGCCATGTGGCTACATTCATGTGCGAAATCGGCATTATCTAGCCGACTACAGCCAAGCACACCGTGGCTATCAGGCGATCTTTATTCATGAGATGACGCATATTTTACAGCATCAACATCACATTAACGTCTTACTGCGTGGTGCGATATTACAAACGGCGTATTTTTTGAGTTTTAAGCGCTACAATCCCTATCATTATCGTTTAATTGCAGCAAAACCTTTTTCTGCGTACAACATTGAGCAACAAGGTGAGATTGCCAAAGATATTTTCCTTAAAAAAATAGACAATATCATTTTAAACAGCCCGCACCGCTCGACTTAGCTCACTCATCTTGGTACATGCTTATTTCACGAAAAACACATGCATCATACAACCTAAAAATATAATGCTTTTCAAACAAATAGCATAAAAATGCTGACACATTTCCATGATATTCTTGCAGACAAGACAATAAAGTGTATTCGATGCTAGCATCTATTCTAAATTAAGATAAAATAGCAAAAGTCTCCATTTTTGCACTGCAAAATAAGATCTTTATCTGTTAGATAATAAATGGTTTTTATTTGTGCCTTTCGGCAGTCGTTTAATCCACAATACACTGCGCTGAAATTTTTATAACAATAATCATCAGCCACTTACGTGTATTTTACACCTATAGGAATAGGACTTAATTTAAATGAAATCTTTTAAAATTGCCCTTGCACAGTTCTCTCCACACATTGGCAATCTCGAAGCAAACGCGCAAAAAATGCTTGAACAAGCAAATGAAGCGAAAAAACAACATGCAGATTTGATTATTTTTCCTGAACTTTCAACTTTGGGCTACCCTGCAGAAGATTTATTACTGCGCCCAAGCTTGAATCAACGCACACAACAAGCATTTGAACAATTACGCGAAATTAAAGATATTGTTTTAGTTTTCGGCTTTGTGAACGAAACTGAAGATGGTCAGCGCTTTAACTCAGCAGCCGTCATGAAAGATGGCAACATCTTAGGCATTTACAATAAACAAAATTTACCAAATTACGCTGTGTTCGATGAAAAACGCTATTTTGACGAAGGTCATCAACATTTGGTATTTGAATATCTTGGTCATAAGTTTGGCGTTTTGATTTGTGAAGATTTATGGTCTTTGCCAACGGTACAACAATTAGCGCAGTTGAATGTTGAAACTGCACTGGTCTTAAACGCTTCGCCGTATGAAGTGGGTAAACCGCAGCATCGTATACAGACCATGACCAAACTGGCAAAGCAATTACATCTCAATGTGGTGTATGTCAACCAAGTTGGCGGTCAAGATGATTTAATCTTCGATGGTACGAGCTTTGTGATTAACCAAGCAGGCAATGTTGCGCTACAAGCCCCAACCTACCAAGAAGGTTTGTTCTACGCTGAATATGACGCTGCGCAGAAGCACTTTAAAACTGCCGAAATTAGCCCCGCTTTAGACACCCTTGCAGAAATCTATCAAGGTTTGGTACTCGCAACCCGAGACTATGTGCAACGCTCTGGCTTTCCAGGTGTGATTCTAGGCTTGTCAGGCGGAATTGATTCAGCGCTCACCCTTGCTATAGCGGTTGATGCAATTGGTGCAGACAAAGTACAAGCAGTGATGATGCCGTACACCTATACCGCGCAAATTAGCGTTGAAGATGCTGCAGAGCAAGCCAAAACCTTAGGCGTGACTTTTGGTATTGCCGAAATTCACCCTATCGTCAATAGCTTTATGCAAACGCTTTATCCTTTCTTTGGCAACAGCCCAAGCGACACTACAGAAGAAAATCTACAAGCCCGTGCCCGTGGTACGATTTTAATGGGACTATCGAATAAGTTTGGCAACCTCGTACTTTCTACAGGCAACAAATCTGAGCTAGCAGTTGGTTACTGCACGCTTTATGGCGATATGGTCGGTGGTTTTGCTGTATTGAAAGATGTGTACAAAACCATTGTGTTTGAACTAGCAAAATACCGTAACAGCATTGCCGATACTCCTGTAATTCCTGAACGTGTCATTACTCGTCCACCTTCAGCCGAATTGCGTCCTGACCAAAAAGACCAAGATTCTCTACCACCATACGAAGTGCTCGATGCAATTTTGTATGCGTATATTGAAGAAGATCAAAGCCAAGAAGACATTATTAGCAAAGGCTTTGAACGTGCAATGGTTGAGAAAGTCATTCAATTGGTTGATCGGAATGAATACAAACGTCGTCAAGGTGCATTAGGTCCACGTATAAGCTCACGCGCTTTTGGTCGTGAACGTCGCTATCCGCTAGTCAATGGTTGGAAAGCAGGAATTTAAAGCTAAAGCATAGCTTAAACAAAGATACCAAAAAACCAAGCTATGGCTTGGTTTTTTTGTACCTGCCATTAAACCAATGCTGCAAAAAGTAGCCTAAAATTTTGACATAAAAAAAGACCAAGCTGAGAGCTTGGTCTATTAAAATGGTGGCTATGACGGGACTTGAACCTGTGACCCCCGCATTATGAGTGCGGTGCTCTAACCAACTGAGCTACATAGCCGTAAACTGTGTGCGCATTATCTAAACTTAGCTCTGCATCGTCAAGCATTTTAATTTACAAACGCTCACAGTTTAAGCAAAAACAGTGCAATTTGTTTAATTTTAATCAAATTAGTATTTTCTTATGGAAATTGTTAAATATTTTCAGCAAAATTTATATTAAGTCACACAGAAAAAAGAGAATAAATTCAACCATGATCTTGAAGTCTATAATACTGAGTAGCCTTGTTGTTGGCTTAAGTTCCTGCGCTTTGGTTTCACCTATTTTTGTAGATTACAACGGTGTACGGCGTGATGTTGCGCAATTTATTAATTCTAAAATGAGTTATAGCATCGCAGACCGACGTGTCTTGGTTGCTTATGCCAAAGGGCAGCAAAAGATTTTAACGGCACATCAACTCAATGCTGCAGCGCAGCAACAACTGGCTTATGAGCGTGCTGTAGGGCGTTATTGTGCATCACAACACATTTCGCTAAAAAAATTAAATCAGGTCGATGCCAAAATTTTTGCTCACTCTGATCAACAAGCCAATTGGCAACAGATTCAAAACCTACAAATGCAGATTCAACTGGATACAGCTCAAATAGATTGCACAGACAAATTTTAAACAAAAAAAGACCACGTTAGTGAACGTGGTCTGAAAATGGTGGCTATGACGGGACTTGAACCTGTGACCCCCGCATTATGAGTGCGATGCTCTAACCAACTGAGCTACATAGCCAAAAACTGTGCGGGAATTATCTGCTGTAATCTAGGCAACGTCAAGCCTTATCACGCATCAATTGCCTAAAATTTGGTGAAGTGAACCGATAAGCCGGGTTCTGTCGAGAACGATCATTCCTCTAGGCGTACAATCACTCATACGCTCAAGCGACCTACCCGAATCCAGTACGGGCCGTACCTCAGGATTCCTATTTGGTCTTGCTTCTGGTGGGGTTTACCATGCCATGAACTGTTACCAGCCATGCGGTGCGCTCTTACCGCACCCTTTCACCCTTACCTTCAATTTCTTCCGAAAAAGAAACCATATGAAGGCGGTCTACTCTCTGCTGCACTTTCCGTCGACTCACGCCGCCCAGGCGTTACCTGGCACCCTGCCCTTTGAAGCCCGGACTTTCCTCCCCTGCTTCAGTCACGGAGACCTCCACAGCAGCGATCGTCTGGTTCACTTCGAGGGCGCATATTAACAAAATTATAAGTTAATTGCTCGCGCTTTTTTGATCAATCAGTTTTTGATATTTTTCTAGCAATTGCTCCTGTGTTTCGACATGGTCTGGATCGAGCGGAATACAGTCCACCGGGCAGAATAACTGGCACTGCGGCTGCTCGTGATGTCCTACACATTCAGTACATAATGCTGGATTAATCTCATAAATCAGCTCACCCATATAAATGGCCTCATTCGGGCACACAGGTTCACAGACATCGCAGTTAATGCATTCATCGGTAATATATAAAGACACGCTACCAACCTTGTCGTAATTTACGCTCAAAGGCTTCGACCACAACAGGTGCAACAAATTTAGTCACATCACCTTTTAAGCGTGCAATTTCACGAACTAATGTAGATGAAATAAACGAATATTGCTCTGACGGGGTTAAAAATACAGCTTCATATTTCGCATCTAACTGACGGTTCATATTTGCCAACTGAAATTCATACTCAAAATCTGAAACAGCGCGCAAACCACGCAAAACTGCAGTCGCATTTTGCTCACGAAAAAAATTAACCAACAAACCATCAAAGCCTACAAATTCAACATTAGGCAAATGCTTTAAAGATGCCTGTGCCAATTCTACACGCTCTTCCAGAGTAAAAATTGGATTTTTATGATGTCCTATAGCAATTGCGACCACAACCTCTTCAAACATTTTTGCGGCACGTGTCACCAAGTCAATATGACCATTAGTAATTGGGTCAAAGGTGCCCGGATAAATTACGCGAGATTTAGACATCCATTATGCTCTAGTTGGTTTTGTCAAAGTTAGTTTAACAAATTCAAAAAATTTTAGTGAACAAAGTCTACCAAATTATGAAATATCAAAGCAGTTTCGCCAGCAGTTGTGATGATTTTGATTTGTCAGCAAGCCTTGGTTTGAGGCACAATAGTCATAAGTTTGGAAGTAATTGATTATGGCGAAGCTAACTGTAGTTAAAAAAAATACGGGCGGAACAATTGCACAGAATAAACGTGCACGCCACGATTATTTTATTGAAGAAAAATTTGAAGCAGGACTTTCTTTGCAAGGTTGGGAAGTCAAATCTTTGCGCGCAGGACGTATGACTATTACTGAAAGTTATATCCTGTTTCGTGATAATGAAGCTTTTTTATTTGGCGCACAAATACAACCCCTTTTGTCGGCTTCAACGCATGTAGTGCCTGAAGCAACCCGCACCCGCAAACTTTTACTGTCACGACGTGAAATTGAAAAGTTGATGGGTGCAGTCAATCAAAAAGGTTATTCTTGTGTACCTTTAGCTTGTTATTGGAAAGGTCCTTTAGCGAAGCTTGAAATTGCTTTGGTAAAAGGTAAACAATTGCACGATAAACGCGCTTCTGAAAAAGACCGTGATTGGCAGCGTGATAAAGCACGTTTGATGCACAAATAATTCTGCACATTCCGCTCATAAAAAATGCTCGAGATCAACATCGAGCATTTTTTATGGAGGTTGTAAAAGTAAAAATTCTTAGGCTTTAAGTTTTAATTCCACCAAGTATTTACCAAATTTGACTGCAGTTTCCAAATCACCTTCGGGTGGCGTAACTTCAACACTGGCATTGTCAGACTGCGTCATTAAACCTAAAAAGCTCGACATGCGGTTAATATCATGTGGACTACGCCCTGTAGGCATAAACGGTAAACCTGACCACAACATGCCATGCTGCATCGCAAATAAGTTAATTTGTTGCAGCACTGCCAGTTTATCGCCGCTTAACCCCCCGCCATTGGTAAAACCTGCCGCCAGTTTGCCCTGCCAAGTTCTAGCCAACCAACGCTTAGACGATTGCTCCATAAACTGTTTTAAAGCCGAAGTAATGCTGCCCATATAAGTTGGACAGCCCATTATGATAATATCGGCTTGGTCTAGACTGTCCCATTCAATTTCACCCACATCCATCAAAGTCACCTGAGCATCCATTTGCGCAGCACCTTGTGCAATATGCTGTGCCACCTTTGCAGTATGACCATAAGGACTGTGATAAACCACTGCCACACGAATAGCAGCACAAGAAGATGTTGAATGAGTCACTAACATGAGAATGTTTAAAACCAAATAATTAAGTCAAGTTTAACACTAAGCCTGCATAAACACGAATGTTGCCATACGTCCTGTACGTGGCTGACGGCGGTACGAATAGTACTGATCGGCTTGCGAATACGAGCACTGATCACCGCCCAACACCGTTGTAACGCCATGCTGCTGCAAAATATAGCGGGCAATAGCATACAAGTCGGCGAAGTATTTACCAGATTGTTGCCCATCTATAAAGGCCGTTTCCAATTCAGGATATTTATCGCAAAACGCCTGTTTCACTTCTGCGCCAACCTCAAAACACGGCTGACTAATCGCTGCACCCAACCACGCCCATGTTGGAGAACTTTGCATTTCGGCAATGGTGTTTTCAATAATACCGTTGGCTAAACCACGCCAGCCCGCATGCAAGTTCGCAACTTCAGTGCCTAATGCATTACCCAAAACCACTGGTAAACAGTCTGCAGTCATCATCATTAAAGCATGCGCTTTACGCTGAGTGACCAAACCATCACCTTCTAAGGCTTCACAAGTGATTTGCTCATTAATGGTCTGACACAACACACTATGTGTTTGCGTCATCCACGTCAGTTTATCGACCCCATATTCAGCAAATTCTGCCAGCAAACTCATGCGATGCTGCTGCACACGCCACGCATCGTCCTGCACATGCAGTGCCAGATTAAAACCAGACAGTTCTGTAGAACTTGTTTCCAGTGCCTGCGCATGTTGTATGCGGGTTTGCCCGACATATACCCCTGCAGGGAGTCCTTGAACAAATTGCATGCCTCTATCCTTTTAACTGCATATAAAGCCCCATCTGAGCTGACAGATGTTGAATGGCATCAGTACGCTGCATTTTCACTGCGTAATACGTCTACCAATTGTTTAAAGTCTTCAGGCCACGGCGCTTCAAACATCATTTCTTCTTGAGTTCTCGGATGCACCAAACCGAGTTTGACGGCATGTAAGGCCTGACGTTTAAATTTACGCAGGGTATCGTTTAATAATGCAGATGCACCTGCAGGGACACGTACACGTGGCGTATAAACAGGATCGCCGACCAAACCATAACCAATATAACTTAGATGCACACGAATTTGATGAGTTCGCCCTGTTTCCAAACGTGCCTGGACACGAGTGAAGTGCTGAAAGCGTTCTTTAACATTGTAATGTGTGACGGCATCTTTACCGCCTGGTAAGACCGCCATTTTAATTCGATCTACAGGATGGCGTTTAATCGGCTCATCAACTGTACCGCCCGCAATCATGTTGCCGTACACCACCAAGTCGTATAAACGATAAACTGATTTCTTCGCCAGTTGTTTGGTTAAAGCAAACTGTGATTCTAAGTTCTTCGCTACGACCAACAAGCCTGAAGTGTCTTTATCAATACGATGCACCAAACCTGCACGAGTCAACTCAGCCGATTTTGGATAATGCTGCAGCAAAGCATTTACCAACGTTCCAGAGCTATTGCCTGCCCCCGGATGCACCACCATACCCACAGGTTTATTAATCACAATGATGTCATCATCTTCATAAATAATATCCAATGGAATATCTTCAGGCAGGCTACGGGTTTGCGCTTCTAGCTCGACTTCTAGAGTGAGAAGCTCATCACCTTCACACTTATATTTGGGTTTGACCGTGTTACCATTTACCAACAAATGACCGTCTTTGAGCCACTGTTTTAGCTTTTCACGTGAAAATTCACTCCAAATGATGGCTGCAACTTGGTCGATGCGTAGTCCTAAATGGCTGTCATCCAATTGAAATTGCAACGATAAACGTGTTGCAGTTGAGCCTGAAGTATGGTTATCTGCATCCTCAGCATCTTCAAGTAAATTGAACTCAGTTTCAGGTAAATTGGAATGGGTAGATTGTGCTTGACTCATTTGCTCATTCAGACAAAAGTGGTTTAATAGCGCAATTGTAGCTCATTGCCCGTATTAACAGAGGAATTTTTATGTCGCTACCACGTTATAAAATAACAATGCTTGCTTTTTCACTCGGCGTTGCGTCTGCAATAGTGGGCTGTAGCAGCAATCCAAAAAAAGAAGTGGTCGATACTGGTCCGCAATCTAGCGAACAGGTTTATATTGAAAAAGCAGAAAAAGCACTGGATCGTGGTCAATACACCGATGCCGTTAAGCATCTCGAAGCTTTAGAAACCTATTACCCAACGGGTGATTATGCGCAGCAGGCACAGCTTGAATTGTTGTATGCAAAATTCCAGCAAAAAGATTATGAGGGCGCAATAGCTGTTGCAGATCGTTTTATTCGCATGAACCCGCAGCATCCTAAAGCCGATTATGCCTACTATGTACGCGGCGTGGCGAATATGGAACAAAACTATGATGGCTTGTTGCGTTATACCTCGCTCAAGCAATCGCACCGCGATGTTAGTTATTTAAAACTGGCGTATCAAAACTTTGTCGATTTTATCCGTCGCTATCCATCAAGCACTTATGCAGTAGATGCGGCACAGCGTATGCAGTTTATTGGTCAGGAACTGGCTGAAGCCGAAATGAATGCAGCACGTTATAACATTAAACGTAAAGCATGGGTGGCTGCAGTTGAGCGCTCATTGTGGGTAATTGAACACTATCCGCAAACACCGCAAATTCCTGAAGCATTGGCAACGGTGGCTTACGGTTATGGTAAATTGGGCGATCAAGCTACGGCTCAACAATATATTGATGTATTGAAACTAAACTATCCCAACTTAGTTAAAGCAGATGGTAGCGTGAATTTACGTGCTGCCCGCCATGATGCCAGCTGGCTTAATCGTGCAACTTTGGGTATTTTCGGACGTGAAGCGCAAAGCAGCACCGAAGCACAGCAGTCTGAAGCCAATATACAAGCAGCACCGTCACGCAGCCTCACCAACCGTTTGAGTTTTGGTTTGCTAGATCGTCCAAAATCTGAAAACGACAGTGCTGAATAAAATAAGCACAAGCTGATTTGACAATCTTGAAAAATACCAAAGGCAAGTTATGATACTTGCCTTTTGTTTTACTGGGGCTTGTTTCAAACAGCAGAAACAGCTACAAAAGAGAATAATTCTGCCAGCACTGACTTCAGTTTCCGACCTGTTCGGCAAAAACTGCTTTCAAACCAATTAAGAGATAAAAGACCGAAACGTATGGCCATTCCACAGCACACAATTGATCAAATTCTAGATCGCACTGATATTGTCGATCTGATTGGTCAGCGCGTGAAATTAAAAAAAACTGGTCGTACCTATTCGGGCTGCTGCCCGTTCCATCAGGAAAAAACCCCGTCTTTTCACGTTTACCGTGACAAGCAGTATTATCATTGCTTTGGTTGTCAGGCCAATGGTAACGCCATCCGTTTTTTAATGGATATTGATAACCGTAATTTTATAGATGTCATGAAAGACTTGGCCAGTCAAACAGGCATCGAACTCCCGAAAGATCAGCACGACAATAAAAAACTTTCTTATAAACGCGAAGCCAAAAAGCCAGCAACAATTGCAAAGCCAAAAGCGCCTGTAAAAGATCAGCACGAAACTGCTGCGGCTCAAACCACATCAAGCGAACATACTTTTGAAGCTTCTGGCATCGACTTTGATCCTTTTGCCGAATTTCAAAGTGCTGAATACGCAAACTCGGAATTTCAGAACTCGGAATTTCAAAACAGTGCCGACCCGTTTGCGGGTTTTGAACAATGGGACAGCATGCAGGAAACACCTGCACAGGAAGGCAACTTATACGACTTGCTAGAAAATGTAGCGCAATATTATGAGCAGCAATTGCCGCACAGCCCTGCCGCACAACAGTATTTTCAAAAACGTGGTTTAACCGCACAAACCTTGCAGTTTTGGCGTTTGGGTTATGCACCTGAAGATTGGCAGCATTTAGAAAAAGCCTTTCCGCAAGATATTGCAGGTTTAAAACTCCTGGGCTTGATTCGTACCAGTGACAAGGGACGTGACTTCGATTTACTGCGTGATCGGGTGATTTTCCCAATCCGTGACAGCAAAGGTCGTGTGGTTGGCTTTGGTGGCCGTGCACTCAATGATGAAATCAAACCCAAATACATCAACTCGCCCGACTCGGAGGTGTTTCATAAAAACCAATTGCTCTATGGTTTATATGAAGGACGTAAGCAAAAAGCCCAAGACTATTTAATGGTTGAAGGCTATATGGATGTGATTGCCTTGCAGCAATACGGCATTTATGGTGCTGTAGCAACTTTGGGTACAGCAAGCAATACCGATCATTTAAATATTCTGTTCCGTCAAAATAACCGCATTACCATCGCTTTTGATGGAGATGCCGCAGGTCAAAAAGCCGCACGTCGCACATTGGAGATTGCACTACCTTTGTTAAATGATGGACGTGAACTGAAATTCTTTGTTTTGCCCAATGAACACGACCCTGACTCACTTATTCGTCGTGAGGGCATCGAAAATTTCCGACGTTTATTAGATCAGGCGCCTTTACTGTCAGATTTTGTTTTTGCACATCTCACCCAAGGCCATAATATCAGTACCCCTGAAGGCAAAAGTCAGGTCATGGGCGAACTCCGGCAATTGACCGAACTTTTGCCCAAAACGGGTTCTTATCGTTATTTGCTGCAACAGTTTTTTCGTGAAAAGTTAGGCTTTAACCGTAAATGGCAGGCACAGACCAATAACGATGCATCTTTGAGTTTTAGCACCAAAGTTGATGCTGAAGAATATGTGATTGCGATTCTAATCAATCATCCGTATTTGTATATTCACTTTGAACCGTTACGTGCACTGATTCCAAGTGATCACCTGCTGCATCAAATCTTAAATATTTTAAATACTATTTTTGATGATCTACCCGATGATCCTGAACAAGCCAAATATTATATTTTGGGTGCATGTTCGGCGTATCACTATGAATTACAGCGTATTTTACAACAAGCCAATGTCAGTGATTACACAACCTCTCCCGAGCATGTTGATAAATTGGCTCAAGATTTTTCAACTAAATTGCAATACGACTGTTTACAGCAAAAAATTCGCTCTAAAAAATTCAGCAGCATTGAAGAAATGAAGCGTTTGAAACATCAAATTTATGAAATTGATAAAAAAAGATCGCTAACTTTGCTAGAGGAATAAGCGATCTGATTAGATTAAGTTTGTATCATCAAAAATCTTTTTTGTGAATCACGTTAATCTTGCTTATTTGCGACGATGTTTGGCAGTCGCTGCCAAATTTTCCTGCATAAACTCAAAACATTCAGGCTCATCGCCTTTGGCTGCTTCACGTAATAAAATAGAAGTTGGATGGAGTAATTTTTGAGTTAAACGATAAGAAAATTCTTGCATAACCCGTGCAGCATCTTCACCTTTGGCAATACGCGCCATCGCCAAGTTTAATTCTTCCTGACGTAAGCTTTCGCCATGTTCACGGTAAGCATGAATGGTCGCACCCGCTTGCTGAACTTTTTGATGGGTTACCAACTCAGTCACAAGCTGATTAACCATTAGCTCTGCTTCCACAGCAGCTTGACGACGCTGTGCCAAGTTTTCATCGATCACGCTTTGCAAGTCATCGACCCCGTACAAATACACGCCATCCAAGTTTTCTATTTTAGGATCTATATCACGTGGTACGGCCAAATCGACTAACAACATTTGCTGATAGCGACGTTTCTTTAAAGCTGCTTTCACCTCATGATAAGCAATCACCTGATGCAAGCTTCCCGAACAACTTGAAATCACATCGGCACGATGTAAATTAGCCGCTAACTGATCAAACTCAATAATTTCAACTTCTACCTGATGCGCAATTTCCTGCGCCAATGTTTCGGCACGGGCACGGGTACGGTTACAAATTAATATTTTAGCGACGCCCATTTCTGCTAAATGCTTTGCCACAAGGCTATTCATTTCGCCTGCAGCCACCACCATCACCGTCAGTTTTGCAGGGTGACTAAAAACTTGTAACGCCAGTTGCGCAACCGCATAACCCATCGACACAGCATGGCTACCTACGGCAGTTTCTGAACGTACCCGTTTGGCAGCATAAAAAGCATATTCAAAAATTCGGTTGAGTTGTTGCGAAACCGTATGCGCGTCTTTAGCTAAAGACAGGGCAGTTTTGACCTGACCTAAAATTTGCGGCTCACCCAACATGAGAGAATCTAGCCCACTGGCTACACGCATTAAATGCGACACCGCCTGTGCATTCTCATAACGATAAACATGACGACTCAATTGCTTCGCATCGATACCATTCACTTGTGCAAGCCAATCCAACACCTGTTCTGGATGTTCAGACATGGCGTAGACTTCGGTACGGTTGCAGGTAGACACCACCACCAAATCATTCAGTTCGGGATGTTGGCTTTGCTCAGCAAGTAAGGCACTTAATTTTTCTGGGTTAAATGCAATTTGCTCACGCAACTCTACAGAGGCGGTTTGATGGTTGACACCCAATGCAAAGAAAGACATATCAGATCATCATTTCGCTAAATTTATGCTATTGTGCAATAACGGTGTCATAAAAAGCATTACTTGGATCAAGAAAAAATTGCGTCAAACAAATAGCCGACCATACGGCGCTACAATTAAGCAATATTCTACCACATTCTTACTGGTCGGTAGCATGGCTTCAGTTGCTCATCTTAGAGCATCTGAAGAAATTTATCATGCAAATTCAAATTATAATGCGGTAAAACAAACCATGGTCGCAGAGTTTGCCTTGGCTTATGGTGATATTCCAACGGCATTACACAACTATACTGTCTTGGCAATTAAGAATAACTCGACCTCTATTAAGCAACGCGCCCTAAATGTTGCGATTGAACAAAACGACCTAAGCGCCGCACTAGACATTGCAACACATTGGGTAGTACAAGAACCATCCGATGTGCCTGCGCTGTTTTATTTGGCGCACATTGCGCTAAAAGCACATGAGTACGACTTAGCCGCAGAAACCTTAGACAAAATTCTAAATATTGATGCAACGGCTGACTTAGAACAAATTTTGGCAGGCATTTCTCCTGAATCTGTGGAAGACCGTGAGTTTTTGATTCAAGCTCTGCGCACCAGCAAAGCCAAATTCAATCCATCGATTTTGGTATTAATTGCAGGTTTAAAAGCGCAAAATGGACAATATCAAGCTGCCCTCGATACCATTAACCAAGCGTTGCGTAAACGCCCGAAAGTCACTGGCTATATTTTAATGAAAGCCAATTTATTGAGCGCGCTCGGCAATGAAGAAGAAACAGCAGCTTGGTATGCCAAATCTAGCCGTAAACACAAAAATAATTTTGAAGTCCGTTTAGCCGAAGCCAAATATCTGGTCAAAAAAAATGAAGCAACTTTGGCGCTAACAAAGCTGGAAGCCATTTTAAAAAAATGGCCTACGGAAGATGAAGCCTTATTTATTGCAGGTTTGACCAGTATTGACTTACAACAATACGAAAAAGCTGAAAAGTATTTGGTAGAGCTGCGCTATTCGGCACAATATCAAAACGAAGCCTATTTCTATTTGGCGGTCAATGCCGAACGTAAACAGCATTTTGAAACAGCCAAAGCCTATTATCGTTTGGTCGATGGTAGCCTCTATACCGTTTCACGTCGCAACATGATCAGTATTTTTGCCCAGCAAGATAAACTAAACGATGCACTGCGCTTTTTAACGCAGGAACGGGTCAATTATCCACAGCATGCCAGTTTTTTATATCAGGCACAGGCCGATATTTTAAAACGTATGGACAATAAAAAAGCGGCTCTGCGTTTGCTGGATGAAGCCATCAAAAACCTACCCGATGATCCTGATCTGATCTATTCAGAAGTCTTACTACTCGATGCACATCAGGAAAAAGACAAACTGGATCAACTGCTCACCAAGTTACTGGAAATTGAGCCGAACAGCCCAACCTATTTAAATGCGTACGCCTATACCCTTGCGCTTCAAAATCGCCGTTTAGACGAAGCGCGTCGCTATGTTGAGCAAGCACTTGAGTTTGCTCCTGAACAGGCCTCTATTTTAGATACCTTAGGTTATGTCAGCTATTTACAAAATGACTATACCGCTTCGGCTCAAGCGTTGGAAAAAGCCTATTTACTGAGTCATAGTGCCGCGATTGGTGCACGTTATGCAAAATCACTGTATATGCAAGGTAATATTCAAAAATTCAGCCAAGTGTTACAACAATTACAACAAAATCATCCGAATGATCCGCAATTGCAACAATTAAATTCGCTATTGTTACCGCAGCCAGTTAAAAAGAGTTAAATGATTTTATGCGTTTATTTTCAAAATTAGGTCTTACCCTGTTTGTCAGTAGCAGTCTGCTCATTACAGGTTGTCAGCCTTTTGTGCAATCTCCCGCCCATGTTTCACAGCAAGTTGAAGCTGAAAATCAATTTAACTTGCAAGGCAAAATTGGCGTGCGCACTCCGCAACAGTCTGGCAGTGCCTTTTTTACTTGGGTACAGCAGCAACAGCAGTTTGACATTGAACTGAGCGGCATTTTGGGTGTGGGTAAAACACAAATTAGCGGAAAACCTGGACAAGTCACCCTCAATAGTGCCAAAACAGGGTTAATTTATGCAGAAAGTCCTGAAGAACTGTTAGAACAAGCCACGGGCTGGCAAGCGCCTATCACCCACTTGGTCGATTGGGTACAAGCCCGACCTGCAACGGTAGATGCCCAAATTCAAAAAGACAGTCAACAGCGCCCAACTCAATTTATTGAAGATGGTTGGACAGTCGATTTGAGCTATAACGACAGTGCCAGTTTGCCAAACCGCCTGATTTTGAAACAGGGACTTGAATCAGGGCAAGAAAACCGTATTACAATGCTCATCCAAAATCGTTAATCACTTGCCAAGTTTAGTCATGATTCGTGTACCCTCACCTGCCAAATTAAATCTGTTTTTGCACATTACGGGTCGTCGTGAAGACGGCTACCATGAATTGCAAAGTATTTTTCAACTGATTGATTTATATGACTGGCTAGAATTTGAAATCAATGACACAACTGACATTCACATTCAGGGTTTAAACAGCGTCGATTTAGAACAAAATCTGATTTACAAAGCCACGCAAATTTTAATGCCTTACGCGAAACAAACCACAGGTTTAAATATAGCAATTGAGAAGCACATCCCTATGGGTGCAGGGCTTGGCGGCGGTTCATCCAATGCCGCAACCACTTTAATTGTGGTCAATCAACTTTGGCAATGTGGCTTAGAAATTGACCAATTGGCGGAATTGGGTTTGCAACTAGGTGCAGATGTTCCCATTTTTGTACATGGGCTTAATGCATGGGCAGAAGGCATTGGTGAACAGTTAACATTCATAGACTTAGCCCCAAAACAATATATTGTGTTAAAACCTGACTGTTTTATCAGCACTCAACTACTTTTTTCACAAAAAACATTGACAAGAAACACGAAGCCCACTAAATTCTGCGGCTATCAGATAAAGCCATCTGACTTTGGAAATAATTTTGAGCCTGTGGCGCGAAATTTATATCCTGAAGTAGATGAAGCAATGCGTTATTTAGACCAGTTTGGTCAAGCAAAGCTTACAGGTACAGGTGCTTGTGTCTTTACTGAAGTGACTACAGAAATGAATGTAGACTACATTTTGGCGAACTCACCATGTACTGCGTACTGAGTGTATAGCTTAAATGAATCTCCATTACGACATTTCACAGTACAATAGGGGTATCGCCAAGTGGTAAGGCACCGGTTTTTGATATCGGCATCCGTTGGTTCGAATCCAGCTACCCCTGCCATCTCATTCACCTGTAGATTACTGTATTAGGGGTATCGCCAAGTGGTAAGGCACCGGTTTTTGATATCGGCATCCGTTGGTTCGAATCCAGCTACCCCTGCCATCTTACAGTGATCAAATCTAGGGGTATCGCCAAGTGGTAAGGCACCGGTTTTTGATATCGGCATCCGTTGGTTCGAATCCAGCTACCCCTGCCATTTTCTCGCATTAGACAGAACACCCTTTATTACCGCTATCCTGTTAACTCACCTTGACAGAGTGCCGTAAAAATATTAAAGTTCTGCCGCATTAGGGGTATCGCCAAGTGGTAAGGCACCGGTTTTTGATATCGGCATCCGTTGGTTCGAATCCAGCTACCCCTGCCATCTATTCCTACATACACCAACCGCCAAGGGTGCTTCATGCCCAATCTTGTCGTTTTTAGTGGAACCGCGCATCCACAATTCGCTCAAAAAGTCGTAAGCCACTTGCACATTCCTTTAGGTGCTGCATCAGTTTCTACCTTCTCTGATGGTGAGATTGCTGTAGAGATTACCGAGAATGTCCGTGGTAAAGACGTATTTATCGTACAACCTACTTGTGCGCCAACCAATGACAACCTCATGGAAATCTTGGTGATGGCTGACGCGTTGCGTCGTGCAAGTGCAGGTCGTATTACCGCCGTGATTCCTTACTTCGGTTATGCCCGCCAAGACCGTCGTCCTCGTTCTACGCGTGTTCCAATTACCGCTAAAGTGGTTGCAGATATGCTCACCACTGTAGGTATTGACCGTGTGGTGATGATTGACTTGCACGCAGACCAAATTCAAGGTTTCTTCGACATCCCTGTAGACAACATTTATGGTACGCCTGCGCTATTGGCTGACCTGCGTCAACAGTCACACGACAACCTCATGGTAGTTTCACCAGACGTTGGTGGTGTGGTTCGTGCACGCGCTGTTGCAAAACAAATGGGTGATATCGATCTTGCAATTATCGATAAACGTCGTCAAAAAGCGAATGAATCACAAGTGATGCATTTGATTGGTGATGTAAAAGATCGTGACTGTGTCATTGTAGATGACATGGTAGATACTGCAGGTACATTATGCAAAGCTGCCGATGCGCTCAAAACTTTTGGTGCTCGCCGCGTAGTTGCTTATGCGACCCACCCTGTACTTTCAGGCAAAGCGATTGAAAACCTGAAAAATTCTGTGATTGATGAACTGGTTGTTACCGACACCATTCCTCTTTCAGAAGAAGCACAAGCACTTGGTAAAATTCGCCAAGTATCTGTAGCAAGCATGGTTGCAGAAACAATTCGTCGCATTAACAACGAAGAATCTATTAGCGCAATGTTCGATTCTTATCTATAATAGAGCGCTGAATTTTCAAAGCCCTGCCACATTGGCAGGGTTTTCTATCACTAGATTGGTCGCAGATCTAGTTTATTTAAACTCAAAATAAGGATGTCTATCATGGCAAACTTCGTATTAAACGCTCAAGCGCGAGAAGCAGCTAACCAAGGGAAAGGTGCGAGCCGCCGCCTTCGTCACGCTGCATTAGTTCCAGCTATCATTTATGGTGGCGACGCTGAACCAGTAGCTGTTACTTTAGAACTTCGTGAGCTTGTAAAAGTTTTAGAAAGCAATGCTTTCTTTGAAGAAGTTGTAGAAATCAAAGTCGGTGACAAAGTTGAAAACGTGAAAATTCAAGCGTTACAACGTCACCCTGCTAAAAACACACCTATGCACGCTGACTTCAAACGCGCATAAGTGTTTATGGTGTAATTAGTGGCTAATATTTCACTGATTGTTGGTTTGGGCAACCCTGGTAAAGAGTATGCCCAAACCCGCCATAATGCAGGCTTCTGGTTTGTAGAACAGCTTGCAGATCAATATGGCATTACGTTAAAAGTCGATCCTAAATTTCATGGGATCAGCGGACGTGGTAATATCGAAGGTCAAGACGTTCGTCTGTTATTACCCACAACCTTTATGAACCGTTCTGGTCAAAGTGTTGTTCCCTTCGCCAAATTCTATCAAATTGCACCTGAGGCAATGCTGATTGCTCATGATGAACTGGATATGAGCCCAGGGATCATTCGCCTAAAAACGGGTGGTGGTCATGGTGGACATAATGGTTTACGTGACATCGTGCCGCACACAGGTCCAAACTTCCATCGTTTACGCATTGGTATTGGGCATCCGGGTTCAAAAGAACGCGTGTCTGGTCATGTACTGAGCAAAGCACCGAGTAGCGAGCAAACCCTTATGGATGATGCACTTGCACATGCATTAGGTCGTATCAAGTTACTGGTCAATGGCGAAGTACAACAAGCCATGAATCAAATCAATGCCTATAAACCGAACTGATGAATCCACAATTGTTGAACAATCACACTTGCCATGTCGCAATTTTCAGAGCAAAATGCGCTTTCTGCTCGGAACTGACATCCAGCAAGCAGTGTTTGAATTCAACCATAAGATAAAATCTTAGGTCCACTAAGGAGACGCTCACCATGCTATCTCGTTTATTAAAATGCAAAATCCACCGTGCTTTTGTAACTCATGCAGAACTTCACTACGAAGGTTCATGTGCAATTGACGGAACACTCATGGATTTGGCTGGCATTCGTGAATATGAAGAAATCCACGTATGGAACGTGACCAATGGTAAGCGCTTCACAACTTATGCAATTCGTGGTGAAGACAACTCAGGCATCATTTCAGTCAATGGTGGTGCTGCACACCAAGCCGATGTAGGCGATATTATTATTATTGCAACCTTTGGTGACTTCACTGAAGCAGAAGCCAATGCGCACGAACCACGTTTGGTCTATGCAAACCCAGACAATACCGTGAGCCACACTGCAAACTGTATTCCTGTACAAGTGGCTTAAGCCATTCCTGTATAAAAATAAAAAACTCGCAAATTTTGCGAGTTTTTTTTATGGCTCAATAAAAGTCTGTCTACTCTTTAATCGCAAGACTTACAAATTAGTCATCTTGCAAGCTATGCAATAAGCTATGACTGATGCCATCGGCACGTAAGAATGCAAAATCATAACTTGCGGTTGCAAGCGCCAACACACGACGTTCAAACTCTTGCCACAAAGGTCGCACTTCTTTGTCGTGAATGCCCAAGCCGCTTTCATCGGTAAAATGTCGATTTTTTTCACAAATTTTCAATGCATGATACAGCTTACGCCCTTTTGAAGCATCATCACGTAAACGCACACGCTTAGAGCGGATAAACTCTTCGACATGACACAGGTCGGCAAAAGGCAGCATAGGCACTAAAATCTGATCAAGCTGTGCATCTAAGCGACGCCAAACGGCAGTGTGTTGTTCAGGCGTATAACTATTCCATTGAATCACTTCATGGTTAAAACGACGGCAACCTCGACAGACAGCATCACCAAACACCGTAGAACAACGACCTGCACACGGGGTTAAAGTGGCAATTTGACGATCCTTACTCAACACAACACTCCAATATTTAACAACACCTGTTGACGCATCAATATGAACACAACATTCTTCTTTGAAACGAGTGGCATCATACTCCGTTCTGCTCCATTTTTAAAATGTTGTGTCGTGCTTTACAAACCATGTACCGCGCTCGGTTTTCTCGCATATTCACACAAAGCAGGTTAGAATATGCGCCTTAAATTTTTGTCTTTCATCTATTGGAGTACTCCATGAACGCTACTGTAGAACAGCTTGCACCTGTAGAACAGCCAGCGACCACGACTTGGGTTGTTGCCGCACTTTATCAATTCAAAGAAGTTTCAGATCCTGCCGATCTTCAACAACGCTTATTAGATTTGGTAAATTCAATCAACCTTTGCGGTACTCTTATTGTGGCAGGTGAAGGCATTAATGGAACTGTGGCGGGTGATCGTGCCGCCATTGATCAAGTTCATCAATTTCTGTGGGATGAAGGTTTTACATCAATGGAATACAAAGAGTCACATAGCTCTGAAAAGCCATTCCGTAAAATGAAAATCAAGCTCAAAAAAGAAATTGTGACTTTGGGTGTAGAAGTAAAACCACGTGATTTAGTCGGTCACTACCTAGACCCGAAAGAATGGAATGAACTGATTGCCCGTGACGATGTTATTCTGATTGATACCCGTAATGACTATGAATACAAAGCAGGAACGTTTAAGGGCGCAATTGACCCAAAAACTGAAACGTTCCGTGAATTTCCAGAATATGTGAAAAAAAACCTAGAACAGCATAAAGACAAAAAAATTGCGATGTTCTGCACAGGCGGGATTCGTTGTGAAAAATCGACCTCTTTATTGTTACAAGAAGGTTTTACCGAGGTCTATCACTTAAAAGGTGGCGTACTCAAATACTTAGAAGAAACACCAGCCGATGAAAGCTTATGGGAAGGCGAATGTTTCGTATTTGATGGTCGTACAGCGGTAACACATGGCATGCAAGAAGGTCAAAACACCAAATGTCATGCTTGCGGTTGGCCATTACTGCCTAAAGAAGTTGAATTACCAAGCTATGAACACGGCGTATCTTGCGTGTACTGTATTGATAAAACCAGCGAGAAACAAAAAGAAGGTTTCCGTATGCGCCAATCACAAATTGCCGCAGCTAAACGTAAACGTCTGTAATCAATACAGGCTCATACACATCAATAAGGTCTAATTAAAGCCATGTTAATGTTGTATCGACCACTCTAATCATATTGAAAAAGTCCTCATCCTGTATGGGGATTTTTTATGTCTACATATATGCTTCATGCAAGATTACATAGAACATAAAATTACAACGCATGTTTACCAAGCATTGCGCAATATCCCCTGATTAGGTGATAGCATTCAATCAAAATAAGCCACAAAATTTGTGGCTCTATTCGTGCGGATGTTCAGCACAAACTCAACATATTCCGTGACCCAAAATTCAAGGATCGTTATGTATTCCTAAATTTATATGCCGCAATCAGGAGTGACGCTATGCCTAAAACAACAATTTCAAATTCAATGCACACACTACGTTTTACGCCTGTAAAAGCGGTGACTGCTGCGCATAGTGCAACAATGCAAGATTGTTTGGAACATAAATCACATACTTTTATTGTAGCTTTAGGTGCAATTTTAGGCGGTATTATTGCGGCATTTGTAGGCTACCATCTGCAAGCGCATTTCTTGAATTACGCCCTGCTCTGTGCCATCCCTATCCTCGTGGCGTATAGCTTAAGACGTGTATATATCTATACCCTGACCCATGCAGAGCTTGATTAAGTCCAGATTGCGCAAGACTTTACTGTTTGACCAATACTGCTTAGGATAGAAGCACTTTTCTAAAGCACGACTTGCATGAACTTAACTGAATGGATTATTTCCATTATGGAACAACTGGGCTACCTAGGTATTGCCCTGTTGATGTTTCTGGATAATGTCTTTCCACCTGTTCCCTCTGAAATTATTATGCCCTCTGCAGGCTACTCTGCATCGCAAGGGCAATTATTGCTATTGGGTGTCATTATTGCGGGCTGTATCGGCTCATTGGTCGCGGCGGCAGTGTTGTATTGGGTGGGTTATCGCTGTAAACACGAAAGTATTTACCACTGGGTGAATCGCTACGGTAAATATCTATGGATTAAAGAACAAGATGTCCGAAACTCCCTACATTGGTTTGAACAATATGGACATCGGATTGTATTTTTTGGGCGCATGATTCCCGCCATTCGTTCTCTGATTAGTATTCCTGCAGGCATGAGTCACATGCCATTTTGGAAATTTATGTTTTATAGTGGTTTAGGCACAATCATCTGGACCACTTTTTTAGCCTGCCTGGGTTATTATTTTGGTGAAAACCAACAATTGATGCAGCAAATTTTCAGTCAGGTCAGTCATGTCATTATCGGCTTGGTGCTCTTAGTCATCGCCATGCTTTTATACCGTAGGCATCGCCGTAAAATGCGTGACTAATGCTTGTGTTGCTGCGTAATTGAATCAATTTTTTGGGGAAAATCAGACATGAAACCATATTTATTATTTTTTGCTGCGGTTTACAGTATTGCGCTGGTCTTACTCATTAGCGTATTGATTTTTGGTCTGAACTTAGGTGGCTTAACCTTACTCCCTGCATTAATTGCCGCAGCATTCATTAGCGCAGGACATTTTGTCAAAAAAGAACAACGCTTACCGAGCAGTGATGAAAAAATTCAACTGGTCTGGGGCTCAAGTGCAGTCGCGATTATTATTGGCAGCTTCTTTGTGTTTTTCTTAGTGCTCATGAACCCGAATGCTGAGGCCATTTTACAAGCTGCAGATAAAGCAGGACTGGCTTTGTCTGCGGTGGTGATGCTGTGTTTGATTGCAATTCATGGCGCAATTTTTCATGTTGCTTATGGTTGGTATGCGAATCGTTATTATCACAAAACGTACTTATAAGCTTACCTAAAGTACGTATTTTACATTGAACCGCAACATCAAACACTTAAAATTAACATCAGGCTGATATATGACACATAAATTTACGTCGGACATGCGCTGTAACTGAAATGCATTCTGAATAGGCTATAAGCCTACATTGTAGCAGCGTAAATTAAACCTATTCATAGCGGTTTATGAATATAGGAACGCAATAACGCATACAAAGAGAAAAAGGTGATTCGGATGTCAGATTTTGAACGCAATGATAAGATTGACCGTGATGTGGTTAAAAACTTACCCAAAGAAGAGCGTGATCGTTTAAATGCCGACCCAATTACAGGAGAACCTGGTGCACACCCTGTTGGTACAGGTTTAGGCGCAGTTGGGGGTGCGGCAACAGGTGCAACCGTAGGTGCGCTAGGTGGTCCAGTAGGTGCTGTGGTGGGTGGTGCTGTAGGTGCTGTAGTGGGTGGCTTGGCTGGTAAAGGCGCTGCAGAAGCAGTAAACCCTACAGAAGAAGAAGCGTACTGGCGTGCCAATAGTCTCAATACAGACTATTATGCAGAAACACGTAGTCATTACCCCGATTTAGAATATGAACGTGACTATCAAAATGCCTACCGTGTTGGTTATGAAAACCGCCCACACTATGATACGCACACACGTTTCGAAGATGTGGAACACGATTTAAGAAGCAAATGGGGGCAAATTAAAGGGAGTTCTCGCTTAACGTGGGAACAAGCCAAATTTGCGGTAAAAGATGCTTGGGATCGTGCGACACGCTAATTGGTAACATGATCATTGAAGCGCCATAATAAAAAACGCACTGCGATTTGCGCAGTGCGTTTTTTTTATGAGGATTACATATTACACAATATGTAAACCAAGCCATTAATCAGGCGTGTGATACATTAAATACAACTCATTCAGATTCTCAGGAATTTCTTCTGCTATTTCGTCCATTAACTGACCGTTTCGACGGAAAGCTTCCATCTGTGGATCTTCTTCATCAATGCCACTGAACACCATCATTGGCAAAGTTAAATCAACCAATTGTTCTTCAAATTCAGGCGTAAACCACGCTTCTTCGTTTAAGAACATCGCATCGACAAAGCCAACGCTCCAATCACCTAAACTTGAATCAACTTCTGCTTCTTCAATTTCAAATGGAAACTCAATGCCTTCTTCATTGGCTAAACTTTGGCGAATGCTTTCTAACCAAGCCTCAATTTGCGCAATAATTTCGGCAGGGACTTTCTTTTGATTGCCTTCAAACAATTCATTTAACCATGGGTCAAATTGAGGTCCAACTGCAATGGCGCACAAGAAACCATGCGTTGCAGCGAAGTCTAGACCATGCTCGTTTTGGTCGCCATCTAGATATTCACTTAACAGGTCTAAATCTAAAGCAGTCATTTCAAATCCATCGGTGTCAATTTAGGGGTGTAGCATAACATTTTCAATGCCCGATACAGTACCTGATTTTAGTCATCTTCATCGTCATCATCGTCAAAATCGTAATCAAAATCTTTGAGCTCACGCTCCAAACGACGTTGTGCGAGTAAATCATCAATCAAACGGCGCTTTTCTAAAGATTCTTTCGCGCTTATTTTGTTTGATGCCTCATCGAAATTAACATCATCATCACCGTAGTTATCATCTAGTTCAAAATCTGTAGAAGACACTAAAACTACCTCAGAATGAAAAAATGTGAAGGGTCAAGCCGCTATTTATCTGCCTTTATAAATATTGTCAAGTTTTATTTATTTTTTTCAAATAACTGCAACATAAACCGCTTGCAGCCTTGGGGGAAATTTGTGTATTTATGGACAAGTTAGTATCATTATTTGAGATTCGCCCCAATCATAAAAATATTTTGTGGGCAAAAAGGAAATTGACTTGAAAAACAGTATTAAAGCCCCATATTCCTATCAAATTCTTCATTCAAACATCATTTTAAAATCATGCTTGATTGATCAATTCACCCCCTATTTAAAGCGAATTGTGCTATCATGCACGGTTTTTCACTGCCACAGATTCAACGAAGAGTAAGCAAAGATGAGCGATATGAATTCCCCTACTTCGCAAGTAGCGGCTCTGATTAGCCGAGGCAAAGAGCAAGGTTACCTAACTTACGCTGAGGTTAACGATCATCTCCCGGACTCAATCACAGAAAGCGAGCAGATTGAAGACATTATTCAAATGCTTCAAGACGTCGGTATTCCTGTGCATGAACGTGCGCCTGAATCTGATGATGCAATGTTCGAGGATAATGCGGAAGCTGCCGACGAAGTTGCTGAAGAAGAAGCTGCAGCGGTACTTGCCTCTGTAGAAAATGAGCCTGGTCGCACCACAGACCCTGTGCGTATGTATATGCGTGAAATGGGTACGGTTGAGCTGTTAACGCGTGAAGGTGAAATTAGCATTGCGAAACGTATTGAAGAAGGGATTCGCGATGTACTTCACTCGATTGCCTACTGGCCAAACGCAGTGCAAGTGGTACTGCAAGAATATAAAGATTATGAAGCAGGTGAACGCCGCCTTGCCGATATTTTATCAGGTTATTTAGACCCTGAAACCGATGAAGAAATTCCAGAAGTTTTAGAAGACGAAGCCGATTTAGACAAAGAAGAAGACACCAGCAACAAACCAACCAAAGACGTCAAACTTGATGATGACGATGAGGAAGAAGAAGCTGAAGCCGAAGAAGAATCTGAAGCAGATTCAGGTCCAGACCCAGAAATTGCAAGAATGCGTTTTGGTGAATTGGAACAGGCTTATCTTGCAAAAATTGCTGCCATTGAAAAACATGGTCGTGAAAGTGCCGAAGCTCAAGAGGCTTTAGAAGCTTTAGCGACTGTATTCATGATGTTTAAATTTACGCCACGTTTATTCGATATTATTTCGGAAATGATTCGTGGTACACATGAACAAATTCGTACTGCTGAACGTGAAGTGATGCGTTATGCGGTGCGTCGTGGTCGTATGGATCGTACTCAATTCCGTACCTCATTCCCAGGCCAGGAATCTAACTTTGCTTGGTTAGACGAGCACATTGCCAAAGCACCTGCCGACCAAAAAGGCTATTTGGAAAAAGTACGTCCAGATATTTTGGCGTTCCAACAAAAAATTGCCGACATTGAAAAAGAGTTAGGCTTAGATGTTAAAGGCATCAAAGAAATTTCTAAGCGTATGGCAGTAGGCGAAGCCAAAGCCCGTCGTGCGAAAAAAGAAATGGTTGAAGCCAACTTGCGTCTGGTTATTTCGATTGCGAAAAAATACACCAACCGTGGTTTACAATTCCTAGACTTGATTCAAGAAGGTAACATCGGCTTGATGAAAGCGGTAGACAAGTTTGAATACCGTCGTGGTTATAAGTTCTCGACTTATGCAACATGGTGGATTCGTCAGGCGATTACCCGTTCTATTGCCGACCAAGCGCGTACCATTCGTATTCCAGTACACATGATCGAAACTATTAACAAGATCAACCGTGTATCGCGTCAATTGCTTCAAGAAATGGGTCGTGA
Organism: Acinetobacter sp. SCLZS86; assembly: GCF_021560715.1. Classification (NCBI taxonomy): domain Bacteria; kingdom Pseudomonadati; phylum Pseudomonadota; class Gammaproteobacteria; order Moraxellales; family Moraxellaceae; genus Acinetobacter; species Acinetobacter sp. SCLZS86. Next base: position 808,584 of record NZ_CP090864.1, on the reverse strand, counting down.
ACCGACTCCAGAAGAATTAGGCGAACGTTTGGAAATGGACGAAGTTAAAGTTCGTAAAGTACTGAAAATTGCCAAAGAGCCGATTTCTATGGAAACGCCAATTGGTGATGATGAAGATTCTCATTTGGGTGACTTCATTGAGGACAGCAACATCACCTCACCAGTTGATGCGGCAACCTCTGAAGGCTTAAAAGAAGCGACCCGTGAAGTGCTTGAAAATTTGACTGAACGTGAAGCTAAAGTTCTGAAAATGCGTTTTGGTATTGATATGCCAACCGATCATACTTTGGAAGAAGTTGGGAAGCAGTTTGATGTGACCCGTGAACGTATCCGTCAGATTGAAGCCAAAGCCTTACGTAAACTTCGTCATCCTTCTCGTTCTGAACACTTACGTTCATTCTTAGAAAATGACTAAAATTGCTGCATAAATGAGCTATTGAAATTTTAAAATTCAGCCTCATTTATTCAACAAGACCAAAAAACGCCTGCCCTAAGCAGGCGTTTGATATAGAGATAGAGACACACGCTTATGACGTTATTCAACCGTACCCCATCTCGTGAACTGCAAGAGCATCTTTGGGTGTTTCCAATGGATTACCCAATTAAACTCATTGGTGACGCGGGTGATGAACTGCGTATTGCTGTGGTTGAAATTTTAGTGAAACACTTCCCTGAGTTTGATGCACAAAGCATCAGCATTACCCCATCACGCACAGGCAAGTATCATTCAATTACAGCACAATTGCGTTTTGAAGAATTGGAACAAGTGCATGCCATTTATGCAGATTTGGCAGCCTGCCCTTTGATTAAAACTGCATTGTAATTTTGTAGATTGATTTTCAAATAACACGCTTTCGGGCGTGTTTTTTTTTCTATGCTGCTAAAATCTTATTCCATCCACAAATCCCCTACAGCCGCCACATTTTCGTATAATAAAATCAATTTCTTGCTTTTATGGATAGGACTGCATCTCTGTGGATACTGCACAACGGCCAAACCTGATTATTCGTCAATATCATGACCTGACTGACTATCAAGCACGCTTTCAGGAAATGAAACACTGGACTGAACAACGTGATGCTGACAGCCCTGACCAACTCTGGATTTTGCAACATCCTAATGTACTCACTCAGGGGCAAGCAGGTAAAGCCGAACATATCTTAATGGCAACGGGTATTCCTGTAGTACAGACGGATCGCGGTGGTCAAGTTACATGGCATGGCCCAGGTCAATTGGTTGCCTATTTCATGTTTGACCTGAACCGTTTAGGCTGGAATGTCCGTACTTTGGTATCTTATGCCGAAAATTTGATGATTGAACTGCTAAAAAAATACGGTATTGATGCCTATGCCAAAGCCGATGCACCAGGAGTATATGTCAATGAACGAAAAATTGGCTCGCTCGGTTTTAAAATTCGCAAAGGTCGTAGTTATCACGGTTTAGCTCTTAATATTGATTGTGATTTAACAGGTTTTCAAAGTATAAACCCTTGCGGCTATGCAGGTTTGGAAATGGTACGTGTGATGGATTTAGTCAATGACTATCCACATTTTGAAAACTTCTGCGCAGATATCATTGCAACTTTACAAAACAGCGGTTACTTTAATGACGTACAAGTCATTCACGTATAAATGGCTTTCTTTTCAATAAGAAATAAAATAGAGTATTTACTCTAAATAATGATTTATAACACAGGGATTCAGCGCGTGATTTCAACTAAATCTGTGAAACCCGCTTTGCAACTGGCCTATGTCAAACTCATGATGGATGTGATTGGCAGAGGCTTAGTCATGGCAAGTCAGGTCGATGAAGAAATTAAACAAGAAGTTGCCAAATTTCCCAGCAACTTTGTGTTGTCTATGAAAGTTTTTCCGAATGGTCCAGCCTTTGTTGCCAAAGTCACTGCGGATCATCAATTAGAACTGTTACAGAATACGGCACAAAAACCCGATTTAACCATTACCTTCAAACACTTAAATCATGCATTTTTAGTGTTTTCATTTCAGGAAAGTACCGCACAGGCTTTTGCGCATGACCGCATGATTGCCGATGGTGATGTATCTTATGCAATTCGCTTGGTACGTTGCCTGAATAAAATGGAAGCGCTCATCTTGCCTAAATTACTGGCAGAACTGGCGGTAAAACAATATCCGACTGAACTCAGCTTAAAAGAAAAACTATCAGGTGCAGCCAATATTTATTTAAAAGTTGCCCAATCTTATTTCAAACGGAGTGCATAACATGGCGAAGCCTTATTACGAATTTTTTTGCCCAGTCAAAGTCATTGCAGGTCATGCAGCGCTTGAACATATTCCGTTTGAATTGGCGACACTCGGTTCTCAACGCCCAATGATCATTACCGACAAAGGCGTGCGTTCCAACAATTTGCTTGCCCCGATTGAAGCAGCTTTTGAATCTACCGATGCCGTGATTGGCTATGTTTTTGATGATGTCCCGCAAGATTCAAGTGTGGCAACAGTTCGTCGTGCTGCGCAGTTGTACCGTGAAAACAACTGTGATGCCATTATTGCGGTGGGTGGCGGCTCAGTCATTGACACCTCTAAAGCCACCAATATTTTAGTCAGTGAAGGCGGTGATGACTTATTGCAATATTCAGGTGCACATAACTTACCGCGCCCGCTAAAACCATTTTTTGTGATTCCTACTACATCAGGCACAGGTTCAGAAGTCACTATGGTTGCGGTGGTATCTGACACCGAAAAGAATGTCAAAATGCCGTTTGCGTCATATTACTTAATGCCACATGCAGCCATTTTAGACCCACGTATGACGCAAACCTTGCCACCACATTTGACAGCAATGACAGCAATGGATGCCATGACGCACGCCATTGAAGCTTATAGTTGCATGGCAGCAAACCCAATTTCTGATGCTTATGCCACAGCAGCAATTAAAAAAATCAGCAGTAACCTATTCAATGTATTAGATAATCCAAGTGAGGAACAAGGCCGTTTGGAACTGGCACAAGCATCAACCATGGCGGGCATTGCATTTTCAAATTCTATGGTGGGTTTGGTGCATTCCTTAGGTCATGCGTTGGGTGCTGTGGCGCATTTACCACATGGACTCTGCATGAATTTATTTTTGCCATACGTGTTGGAATACAACAAAGACGTCAATGCTGATAAAATTGCCGAGCTGCTATTACCATTGGCTGGCGCAGATGTTTACGCACAAACCCCTGCACATTTACGTGCCGATAAAACCATTTCGACACTCTTAGCCATTCGTGACCGCTTATACGCACTGACCAAATTACCACGAACTTTACAAGAAACGGGTAAAGTCAGCGAAGCGCAATTAGATGAAGTGGCTGAAAAAGCCCTGAACGATGGTTCAATTATTTATAACCCGAAAGAGGCCAATTTAGAAGAACTCAAAGCTATCTTAAAAAAGGCTTGGTAATTCCTACAAAATAGGCCAATATAACCGAAAATCTAGCCTGATGTTTTTCTAAACATCGGGCTTTTCATTGGTAGACTGCTGCGTCTGATGTTTTTTCATCAATATGGCTTTTTTTCTGCTAAAAAAGAAAGCAAAGATACTGACAAAGCGCGTCATTATAGAGTAGATTGGCGCGTTTTTACTTTTTATATAAGGGGGATTGTTCGTCTCAAACAATCCTGAACAAACATGACTGATCCTTGATCAACGATTAAGAGGATAACGCCGTTGACAAATATCTCTGGGACTCAATCGGCAGCTAAACTGCAAAAAACGCTAGGACTCTGGCACATTATTATTATTGGTTTAGCCTACATTCAACCGATGACGTTATTCGACACTTTCGGTTTAGTATCGGAAGAAAGTCATTTTCACGTACCCACATCTTATATTTTTGCACTGGTTGCCATTCTTTTCACGTCTTTGAGTTATGGTCACATGATTCGTCGTTACCCATCTTCAGGGTCGGCCTATACCTATGCACAAAAATCCATTCACCCCAATGTCGGCTTTATGGTGGGTTGGTCATCTTGGCTGGATTATTTACTCTCGCCAATGGTCAACATTATTTTGGCGGTGATTTATTTAGAAGCGTTATTCCCTGAAGTGAATCACTGGATTTGGGTAGTGGTACTCACGGCATTTATGACAGGTGTTAACTTGCGTGGTGCGCGCTTTGTCGCCAACTTTAACAGTATGATCGTTTTGGTACAGCTGGTGGTGATTGGTGTCTTTACTTGGATGATGTTCACCAAACTTCAAGCTGGCTTTAATGCCGATGGCCCAATCACTGCCGAACAACGCTATCAGTTATGGAGCTTAGAGCCTTTCTGGAATGAACTGACTTCGGTAGGCGCATTGATTACAGGTGCAACCCTACTCTGCTTCTCATTTACAGGCTTTGACTCACTCAGCTCACTTGCAGAAGAAACCAAAGACACTGAAAAAACCTTACCAAAAGCGATTTTCTTAACTGCACTAATTGCAGGCGTAATTTTCATTGTTAGCACCTATTTCATGCAGATTTTCTTCCCGAATGAACCAGGCAGCTACTTTAAAAATATTGCTGAAACGCAGCCAGAAATTCTACTCTTGGTTGGTGGCTCATTGTTCCAATCTTATGTACTTGCCTTTGCAATTGTAACGGTCATGGCATCGGGTATTTCGGCACATGCGGGCGTATCACGTTTAATGTACGTGATGGGTCGTGATGGCGTGATCAACAAAAAAATCTTTGGTCATATCAGTCCACGCAACTATACACCTTCATACAATATTTTAATTGTAGGTGCTGTGGCGCTAACTGCTGGTTTTATGGACTTGGATTTTGTCATTTCATTGATCAGTTTTGGCGCTCTCACCGCATTTAGTTTTGTGAATTTATCGGTGATTTCACGTTACGCGCTGCGTGATGGTCGCACCAAAGGCTTTAAAGACATTCTCAATTTTGTGATCGTACCGTTGTGTGGCTTTATTGCAGTGTTTGCTTTATGGCTCGAAGTCGATGAAACTTCATTGAAGTATGGCTTATGGTGGGCGATGTTTGGGGTTTTATACCTCGGTTATAAAACCAAAGGCTTTAAATACCCTGCTCCGCAGCACAATGAGTTTGATGATCGCTAAAACAAATAGCTTCTCAACTTTAAGATCAGGCGCTTTATGCGCCTTTTCTTATGCCTCAAATGGATTGCAGCGTTAAATCAGCAAAATAGCGAAAACAAAAAAGCTGAGTACAGTTTTGTCTCAGCTTTTTATCTATCAATTGTACGCATTGATACTCAAGATCGCACTAAATTTGAAATAAATTAATGGTCAAATTAGAGCAATACTTTAAAACCTTGCTGACGCCATGCTTCATACACAATCACAGCCGTTGCATTAGACAAATTTAAACTGCGTGAGTTTTCTGCCATTGGTAAACGAATCCAGTGCTGCTGCGGAAACAACATGCGTACAGCTTCAGGCAAACCGCGAGTTTCAGGCCCCATCAACAAGGCAACAGGTCGGTTTAAATCTGAAGTATGTGGTGTTTCTGTACCTTTGGTGGTCAATGGATAAATCGCATCCAAGCCCACACCTTTACTGTCTAAATCAGCCAAACATTGCTCAAGATTGTCCCAAATTTGCATACGTGCCCATTCGTGATAATCCAAACCTGCACGTTTCAGCTTTTTATCATCCAATTCAAAACCCAATGGCTTAATCAAATGCAATTGCGCACCTGTATTGGCACACAAACGAATGATATTGCCTGTATTGGCTGGAATTTCAGGCTCATATAAAACAACGTGGATCACAAATTTTCTCTACTTTTCACAATCCCTCCTCAGCTCCCTTTAGAAAATGTGGGAACTCCCCTCTTTTTAAAAGAAGGGTTGGGGGAGATTCATTACCATTTCAACTGTTCACGTAAATTGACCACTTCACCAATAATGGTCAAGGTAGGCGCCTGAATGTGGTGCTGTGCGACTTTACTGGCAATATCCGCCAACGTCCCCACCACCACTTTTTGTTCAGGGGTCGTGCCTTTAGAAATTAAGGCGACAGGCATATCCTCCCGTTGTCCATGTGCAATCAGTTTTTCACAAATGCTTTCTAAGCCAACCAAGCCCATATACAGCACCAAAGTCTGGTGTTCATACACCAATTCTGACCACGGCAATTCAGGCGAACCTTCTTTTAAATGCCCAGTCAAAAAACGCACACTTTGCGCATAATCTCGATGAGTCAGTGGAATGCCTGCATAAGCCGAACAGCCCGAGGCTGCGGTGATGCCCGGTACGACCTGAAATGACACACCTGCTTCATACAATTCTTGAATTTCTTCACCGCCACGCCCAAAAATAAACGGATCGCCACCTTTTAAACGGCAAACTCGCTTACCTGCTTGTGCATATTTCACCAATAATGCATTGATGCCTTCTTGCGGTACAGCATGGTTAGAACGTGCTTTTCCGACATAGACTTTTTCGGCATCACGGCGACACAATTCTAAAATAGGTGCAGACACCAAACGATCATAAATCACCACATCGGCTTGCTGCATTAAACGCAAGGCTTTTAAGGTCAGTAACTCAGGATCACCTGGCCCTGCACCAACCAAATACACCTCGCCTTTCGGTGTTTGCCATTCCGCTAAAGCCTGTTGGATACTTTGTTTTGCAGCGTCAAGATTGTCATTGAACACCTGTTCTTTAAGAGGGCTAGCATATAACTCCTCCCAAAAAATACGGCGCTCTTCTGGATTTATAATTTTCTGTTTTACCGCCGCACGCCACTGACCTGAAAACTCAGCCAGTTTGCCCATACCATGCGGAATACTGCTTTCCAGTTGAGTACGAATTTGACGTGATAACACGGGAGATGTGCCATTACTTGCAACTGAAATCACTAAAGGCGAACGGTCAATGATCGCAGGCACCATAAAACGACAATGTGGCGGATCATCAACACTATTGACCAGCACATTTTCGGCTTCGCAAGCTGCAAAAACTTGCTGATTGACCAAATTGTTATCTGTTGCAGCAATCACCAAACGATAGTGACGCAGCGCAGTAGATGAACTAAAAACATCTTGCACATACTGCCCCTGACTCTGCTGCACCAGTTGCAGTAAATTGTCATCAATTTCAGGAGCAAGTACATCAATTTTTGCGCCCGCTTTAGCCAGTAACAGTGCTTTACGATAAGCAATATGCCCACCACCCACAATCAGGCAACGTTGCTGCTGCAACTTTAAAGAGATTGGGAAAATTTCCACGATACGCCTCTATATTTTTTAGATCTGATTGAGCTAAAGCAAAAACTATGCACAAATTCGATGCATTTTAGTCTATATGACTAATACCGCCCATATATGGACGTAATACTGCAGGAATTTCGATTGAACCATCAGCACGTTGATAGTTTTCCATCACTGCAAGTAAAGTACGACCTACAGCTAAACCTGAACCATTCAACGTATGCACCAATTCGATCTTCTTCTGATCTACGCGGTAGCGTGCTTTCATACGTCGTGCTTGGAAATCGCCCATGTTTGAGCAACTTGAGATTTCACGATAGGTATTTTGGCTTGGCACCCATACTTCTAAGTCATAAGTTTTGGTTGCACCAAAACCCATATCACCACCACAGAGAATAATTTTACGATATGGTAAGCCAAGTGCCTGCAAAATGCCCTCTGCATGTGCAGTTAGTTCTTCTAAAGCCTGCATTGAGGTTTCTGGTTTTACAATTTGCACCATTTCGACCTTATCGAACTGATGTTGACGAATCAAACCACGAGTATCGCGACCATAAGAACCTGCTTCGCTGCGGAAACAAGGTGTATGCGCGGCATATTTTAATGGCAAGCGTTCAGGGTCAATGATTTCATCTCGAACAAAGTTGGTGACAGGAACTTCGGCAGTTGGAATCAAATAATATTCTTTTTCACCTTGTAATTTGAACAAATCTTCTTCAAATTTAGGCAGTTGACCTGTACCACGCAATGAATCTGCATTAACCAAATACGGTACATACGCTTCGGTATAACCATTCTGAACAGTATGCGTATCTAACATGAACTGTGTAATCGCACGTTGTAAACGCGCCAATGGTCCTTTCAGAACACTAAAACGAGAACCTGTTAATTTGGTTGCAGTTTCAAATTCCAAACCACCCATCATTTCGCCAAGATCGGTATGATCTTTAATTTCAAAATCAAACTGGCGTGGTGTACCCCATTTCAATACTTCTACATTATCAGCTTCATCTTTACCTTCTGGCACGGACTCATCGGGCAAGTTTGGAATAGACAATGATTTAGCTTCTAACTCATCTTGCAATTCTGCCAAAGCCACTTCAGCAGTTTTAATTTCATCTCCAATGGCAGCCATACGTGCCATAATTTCAGAAGCATCGCCACCTGCTTTTTTAATCTGACCGACTTGTTTGGCACCCGAATTACGTTCTGCCTGTAAGGCTTCGGTTTTAGATTGCAATTCTTTACGACGTGCTTCAAGTGCTGCCCACTCTGCCACATCTAACTGCACACCACGTTTTGCCAAGGCTAAATTTACAGCCTCAATATTATTTCTGAGTAATTTCGGGTCAATCATAGCCAATCTTGGAATAAGAAAAAAACTGGCTATAGTGTAAGCGCTTCGAGTTAAAAAATACAGTAACCCGATTCACAGCTGCACCTTATTACAGCAATCTCTGCGTATTTTTGTGCAATTTTATTGGCTCGGATACTGTGGCAAACTTGGCAAATATTCAGGCTTAATTAATTTCTCCGTCGCATAATAAGGCAGAATCAATTCAGGCATACCTTCTGCATAAGATGCCAATTCATACAACGGGTAGACAAAGACCAAACCATTGGCACCATAATAAAAATTATCGCTCAGTTTAAATTTTTCAAGGGAAATATCATGTTCGTCTAGCCAGTTATAATTATGGTTAAACAATTCTTCGGTCATTTTAGCTTCCGTATTGGGCAGCATAATATCTTGCAGCGCCAAACGCTTTTTCTGTTTTAAATCAAGAGTCACAAATTCTTGGTGATGAATACCATGTGCTGCACCCGCAGGGTAACTGTAGCTTTGCAAACTAAACGTCGCTAAATTGGCATGTTGCCCGATATAACGCACATAGCTTGAACTCTGACTCAGCCGCATAGGATCAGTTTCTTCTACTTTTGGCGTTTCAGTTGATGCTGCAGCTTCAGAAAATGCAATTGGGTCTGCCTTTTGCAGGCGCTGCATAAAATATTCATCAATCCACGCTACATTGGTTTTTACCGTCTGAATATCGTAAGCAGTACAACCTTCTTCATCACAAATTTGCTGCTGTGGCAATTTTAGTGCCACCACTTTAGCTTGAATCAGAGGAATATCGGCTGTGACAGATGCAGACGCAGCTTGCTCTGTTTCGGCTTTAGAAGTTGCCTCACTCTTTGGCTGACATGCAGTCAACAACAATACTGAACTTAAAGTGACAGCACCCAAAAACACCTGTGATTTTAAATATTGCATTAAATTCCCCCTCAGCCACGATTCACATAGTCTAATGATTAGAAATGCAAACATACATAAATTTTACGATAAAATTTCTTCAATTGAATTAGTCAAGACTATAGATAACTCTCGCTGTTCAATCCTAGAGCAGTTGTGTAACGGAATAATCGGTGGATAAAACTGTTTAAAATTTCTACTCAGATTTTTGCGTAATTATTTTTATTTTTTCATTATAAATCAAAATTTTGACAACAAATCCTTAATATAAAATAATGATCTTTGATGACTCAGTCTATATCCTGCTTACAGCAAAATGTGAATTATCCCAAGATTTATCCACAGAAATTGTGGATTTCTCAGGAAGAATATTCAAATAAATTTCCGCTGTATTGAAAATGCTTCAACTAAAAATCTATGATTAAAACCTAAATAATCGGATTAAATTTCTACAAGTACAGACTCACCTGTTGAACAATCACCATTTAACCATTGCCAACGTTCAAGCAATTTGATTTTTCCGTTTTCATCCAAAATGATAGTTGAGTTGCATTGACCAATACGTAGTTCATCTAACTGATTGACATGATGATAAACCATACTAAATGTATCTACTGAAGTCATGACTCCCAACAGATGCCCTTGCCTAATACTTCCGCCAGAATAAGTAGCTTCAATTGTTTCCCCTACTTGTTGATAGTAAAAAACTGTTGAGCCAGATACCTCACCATTCGCGGTGTTTTGCTGATTTACAAACTTTTTATTATGTAAAATTGACATCAGAGTCCTTTCATAAGCTAAAAATTATGAGCGATAAACCAAATTGGGATTAAAAGAGCCTTCTCCCTGTGGAAGAAGGCTAGGATAAGGGATAGCAAATTATGCTTTAAAAGAACGTATAAAAACATTCAGTTATTGATCAATAATGTCCGTGCCTTTTGGCGGCGTGAAGTTAAAGGTCGATGCAGGTATCGCCGCATTGACTTTCACATTGTTAAAACGCACATGCGTGGTTTGACCCAATGAATCCTGCAGAATCATTAAAGTTGGCGCGTTACGTGCACCAAAACTAATGGTTAAACTCTGAAATACACCATCATCACTTTTTGGGTATAAAGTGTAATAGGTTTTTGACTTATTCGGCTGGGTCACACGATACGACTGCATGATTTGATTGGTATTGCCCGAAAGCAACAATGCAGGTGTATTTGCCACTTGATCATCTAGGCTTTGACGTACCGCTTGCTGTAAGTCTGGATCATAAATCCATACGGTTTTACCTGTGGTCACAATTGTCTGTTTGGCTGGACTGGTGGTTTCCCAAAAGAATTTACCCGGACGTTCAACTTTCATAACCCCTTTAAAATTCTGGTTCATGTGTTGTGCCGATAAACCACGGTTTGGCAAAGCCTTACCATTGTTGCTAACTTTTGTAGTTTGCTCAAAGTTGGCAGTAAAACTTTTAATGCCATTCAATTGTTTAACAAGATTTGCTGTCGCTTGTTGCTCCGATGCTGCCACTGGCGCAGCAAACACTGTAGTACTCATGATTGGCGCTAAAGTGGTTGCACCCAATGCCACAGCACACATCGTTTTACGAAGCATATTCATAGATTCACCTTTTTATATTTGCTCAATCGCAATGTTTTGGATGTCCCATCTTAAACCAATTTCTGGCGCTAATATGATAGAAAATAAGAAGTTTTGTATGCTTATTAATATAAAATGTAGAAATTTATCCATCATGATGAAGAACTAAAATTTATCTTTTGACCCTAACTCTCCATCATACAAGCATAAAAAAACCCACAATCACTTGTGGGTTTTTTCACTATTTCAGCTTACGCTTCAACAGATACGTAGCGACGGCCAAATTGACCTTTCACTTCGAATTTTACTACGCCGTCAGCAGTAGCAAATAAAGTATGGTCGCGGCCCATACCTACGTTTGCACCAGCGTGGAATTCTGTACCACGTTGACGAACGATGATGTTACCAGCAGTTACAGTTTGACCACCGTAAACTTTAACACCTAACATCTTAGGATTCGAATCACGACCGTTCTTAGTCGATCCACCGGCTTTTTTAGTTGCCATGTCTATTTACTCCTAGTGATTAGCCTGCAATACCAGTAATTTTCAACTCGGTAAACCATTGACGGTGACCTTGTTGCTTACGGTAGTGTTTACGACGACGCATTTTAACAATACGGATTTTGTCGTGACGACCATGACCAACCACTTCTGCAGTTACTTTAGCGCCAGCAACAACTGGAGCACCGATTTGAACGTTGTCACCGTTTACAACCATTAATACGTCATCAAACGTAATAGTTGCGCCAGTTTCAGCTTTCAATAATTCAACTTTAAGGGTTTCACCCTCAACAACACGGTGCTGTTTACCACCGCTTTGGATTACTGCGTACATAATGTACTCCAAACATACCCGTGTCGTCGTGCCGATAAAGGGATATATCGATCTTAAAACGAACGCCACTGGGGGTTATTCAAGGGCAAGGATTTTAAGCGATATTCGCACAAACAACAAGCCATTTACGGCAATTATTGCACAACAAGGTTGATTGTTTAATACCCAGCCGCGTAAATGACTTTTGTAGCCTCATCCATATTCAATGGATCAATCAATATAGACAGATTGTGTTGGCGTAAACTGCTGTGCTTGTTAAAATCAGGCCCAACTTGAGCAAATAACTGAATTTACCCACAAAGTTATTGACTTCATTTTCTAGTAGAATTAACAATTACAGCATTTGGCAGTTGCCTAACTATTGCATTCATTGCGTTATTTTCGCAGACTTAAGCAGTTTTCTTGGCTGTAACATAAGTTACAACTGATTCAACTAAGTTTTCATTCAATATTATTGAGGTTTCTCTTCACATGACCATCGACTTTAAGCAAGACATTCTCGCCCCTGTTGCTTCTGATTTTGCTGCGATGGATACATTTATTAATGAAGGGATTACCTCTAAAGTCGCGTTGGTGATGGCAGTCAGCAAGCATGTGGTCGAAGCTGGCGGTAAGCGGATGCGTCCAATTATGTGTCTACTTGCGGCAAAAGCTTGTGGCGCAGAAGATTTAGAACGTCAACGCAAACTGGCTGCGATCATTGAAATGCTACATACAGCAACTTTGGTACATGATGATGTGGTGGATGAGTCTGGCTTACGTCGTGGTCGGCCTACTGCCAATGCAACTTGGAATAACCAAACAGCAGTTTTAGTCGGTGACTTTTTAATTTCCCGCGCCTTTGACCTATTGGTCGACTTAAACGATTTGGTGTTGCTGAAAGACTTTTCAACGGGCACTTGTGAAATTGCCGAAGGTGAAGTTTTACAATTACAGGCACAGCATCAACCTGACACAACAGAACAAATTTATTTAGACATTATTCACGGCAAAACTTCACGTTTATTTGAACTTGCCACCGAAGGTGCAGCAATTTTAACAGGCACGCCACAGTACCGTGAGCCGTTGCGCTTATTTGCAGGACACTTTGGCAATGCCTTCCAAATTATTGATGATATTTTAGATTACACGTCAGACGCTGAAACATTAGGTAAAAATATTGGTGATGATTTAATGGAAGGCAAACCCACTTTGCCTTTAATCTCTGCATTAAGAAATACCACTGGCGAACAACATCAAATTATTCGTCGCAGTATTGCGACAGGTGGTACTTCAGACCTCGATCAGGTCATTGCCATTGTGCAGTCCTCTGGCGCTCTCGACTATTGCCGCCAACGTGCCACAGAAGAAACTAAAGCCGCAATTAACGCTTTAGAAGCATTACCAGATTCAGAGTCTCGTCAGGCTTTAAAGAATTTAGCCTTAATGGCTTTACATCGCATTCAATAATTTAAGCAACTTATGCATATAAAACTCAACGATTTACTTAGAAAAATGCAAGAACAGCTAGATACACCCAAAGCTGTTCTGGATGAAAGTCTGCTGATTGAACTGGTCAATCGTATCCGTCCAAGTGACACTCAAGATTTAGAAGAAACCCATGAAAAGTTTCAGGCTTTTTTGCAAGCACTTCTGCTAACGCCTGATGCCAGCTCAACCTTGCAACATTTTGTTTTACGTCTAATCAATCAATACAAACAAACCAGTTTATTTGCCGACACGGGTATTTTATCGCTCGATGGCTTTTGGAATCAGTTATTTCAACGTTTAGGCGCACATTTTTTACCGCTGATTCATGATGAAAGCCAACTGCAAGATTTAGTCCGTCGGGTTTTTCCACTACGCAGTGACAAATACTGGCTCGACAATATTGAAGATGCCGAATGGCAGCAATTGTTTACTTTGCTGAATCGCGGACATGGTGGACAAACGCAAAAACGCCTGATCCGCAGTGAAATTATTAAAGCCCTGACAGTGTTGTCGTATCGGGTCAGTGGCATTGGTTTGTATCCTGAATTTATTAATGCCTACCCTGAACTGAGTGAATATGATTCACCTTTTTTGGCACAAAACCGTGAAATCAACGAATTTATTCAGCTTTATAAAGTTGCCGATCAGCAACACGATCAAATCAGTGCCATTCAACCACCCGATGCCTCTCAAGCTTTGGTAATGATTGACCAATGTCATGATGTCAGCAGTAAAATTCGTCGTGCGACTAAACGTACTGGCGTCAGTATCAGCCTGACCTATTTATTGTCTTTACTGGAACAATGTTTAGAGCGGATTGAACTGTTGCTAAATTTAATCGTGGCGCAAGACAAAGTTGCTTATGTTTCGGCAGGACAATTACTGGTAGATGTAACTTCGGCGTTGTATAGCGAACGCAGTGTACGCTCATTGCTTGCAGAAAATAGTGAGTTAATTGCCTTACAAGTCACTGAAAATGCTAGTAAAACGGGTGAGCATTATGTAAGTACCGATAAAGATGGCTTTTGGAGCATGTATAAAGCTGCAGCAGGTGCAGGTGTTTTAATCGCCATGATGGCGACTTTAAAAACTCTCGCCTCGCGTTTAGTCCTTGCCCCGATGATGCAGGCTATCATCAACAGCATGATTTATTCATTTGGTTTTATGCTAATTCATGTCTTGCACTTTACCGTTGCCACTAAACAACCCGCGATGACTGCAGCAGCACTAGCCTCGACGGTTCAACACCGCAAAGGCTCTAAGATGGCGCAAATAGCCGAACTTGCTGCCTTAATTATTAATATTATCCGTACGCAATTCGTCGCCATTTTGGGCAATATTTCGATTGCGATTCCAGTTGCGGCCTTAATTGCGTTTAGTTGGGATGCCATATTGCATGAACCGTTGATGTCACACACCAAAGCATCCCATTTGCTACACGACTTGAATCCATTTACGTCACTTGCCATTCCGCATGCCGCTATTGCCGGGGTATTTTTATTTCTGTCTGGTTTGATTGCGGGTTATTTTGATAACATGGCCGTATACCGTAAAGTCGGGCCACGCCTAAAAGCCCATCTGCATTTAAAAAAGTTACTCGGACAAGAACGTCTCAATACATTTGCCACCTATATAGAACGAAACTTAGGGGCTTTGGCAGGTAACTTCCTGTTCGGGATTATGCTCGGTAGTACCGCCACACTGGGTTATATTTTGGGTTTACCGATTGATATTCGCCACATTGCCTTCGCTTCTGCCAACTTTATTCAGGGTTTAATGAATATTAATGGCTCACCTGAAATTGGCCTGATTATTGTGTCCTTTTTAGGCGTACTGCTAATTGGTTTAACCAACTTATTTGTCAGCTTTACTTTAACCATTATTGTGGCATTGCGTGCGCGTCGGGTACGTTTTGAACAGTGGAAACCTTTGGCAAAATTGGTGCTGACTCACTTCTTAACCCGTCCAAGTGATTTCTTTTGGCCACCGAAACAACCAATTACAGTGGATGACGATTCATCCTCAAATACTGAACGAAATGCTAAAATTTAGTGCACATTTACATTGCGCACAAAGTAACAAAAAAAGAAATTCTTCTCATTTACATTGGCTTGAAATAAAGTGTACTGACTAGTACACTTTATTCCATTCATCAACCGTGCTCAAATCGGTTAAACTTACAGGGATTTTTAGCATGCCTAAAATACTGCTTTATCTCGGTAGTTTACTATTTATAATCAGTGTGTTAGTGCTAAACATTCCAAGTTGGCAACAATTTGATGTTGCCAGTGTGGAGTTTGTAAGTACTCAACGCACCGCACATTTGAATCAATTGGCAATCACACTTTCTGTATTAGGGGGCTTGCCATTTGTATTATTTTTAACATGCCTATGCTTTTTCTATTTGGCATGGTATAAAAAATACGCAAAAATTGTTTTTATCAGTGTAGGACTGGTCGTAAGTATTGCGCTGTCGTGGCTGCTCAAATACCTATTCGCGCGACCCCGCCCGCCTGAAGCATTGCATTTGGTGGAAACTTTTGGCGATTCATTTCCTAGTGGCCATAGTTTTTATGCTGCAACTTTAGGTTGTTTGGTGATTTACCTGAGTTTGCAACATCCAGCACATAAAAATTTATCTGTGTGTGCATGGTTATGGATGTTGCTGATGGGCATTTCCCGTGTGTATTTGGGAGTGCACTATCCTTCAGATGTCCTCTCCGGTTGGAGCATAAGTTTTATTTGGATCACATTATGGTATCTGTTTTGCGCTCATTATTTGCAAGACAAACCCATACATAAGTTTAGATAAAAATCTAATAGAGGTGAAAGAATGATGTCTGCAAAGCTTTGGGCACCCGCCCTGACTGCTTGCGCATTAGCCACAAGTTTAGCGCTTGTGGGTTGTAGCAAAGATCCAAAAGATGCACAGCAAACAGGTGCAGCTCAGCAAATGCCACCGACTGAGGTTGGTGTACTAGTGGCACAGCCACAAAGTGTGGAACAGTCTGTAGAACTGTCAGGACGTACCACAGCCTTTGAAATTTCAGAAGTTCGCCCACAAACGAGTGGTGTGGTTCTGAAACGCTTATTTACTGAAGGCAGCTACGTACGCGAAGGTCAGGCACTTTATGAAATTGACTCGCGCACCAACCGTGCCAGTTTAGACAGTAGCCGTGCAGCACTCACCCGTCAACAAGCACAACTGAATGTGTTGCGGGTTAAAGAAGGTCGTTACCGCCAACTGGTGGGTAGCAATGCCATTTCTAAACAAGAATATGATGACATTGTGGCACAGGTCAAACTTGCCGAAGCCGATGTTGCTGCGACTCAAGCAGAAGTACGAAATGCCGAAATTAACTTAGGTTATTCGACTGTACGCGCACCAATTTCAGGGCAAACTAACCGCTCTACGGTAACTGCAGGTGCACTGGTTACGGCGAGTCAAGCGGAACCCTTAGTGACTATTCAGCGCTTAGATCCAATTTATGTAGACATCAATCAGTCTAGTGCAGAATTACTTCGCTTACGTCAGCAACTGAGTCAGGGCAGTTTAAACAGCAGCAACAACACCAAAGTGAAGTTAAAACTTGAAGATGGTAGCTACTACCCTGTTGAAGGTCGTTTGGCTTTTTCTGATGCCAGTGTGAACCCAGAAACAGGCACGGTGACATTACGCGCCGTGTTCCCTAATTCAAATCACTTATTGTTGCCTGGTATGTTTGCCACTGCGCAAATTGTGCAAGGTGTAATTCCTAACGCGATCTTAATTCCACAAGCTGCGATTAGCCGTACACCTACTGGTCAGGCAATGGCGATGATTGTGAATGCTAAAGGTATCGTTGAACCGCGCCCTGTAACCACAGTTGGTACGCAAGGCAGCAACTGGATTGTGACTGAAGGTCTGCAAACCGGCGATAAAGTGATTGTAGACGGTGTTGCTAAAGTAAAAGCTGATCAGCAAGTGGTTGCTAAGCCGTATCAACCTCAAGGCGCTGCTCCACAAGCCGCACCTGCTGCACCAGCAAAATCGGGTGATGCAAAACCAGCCTCAGAAGCCCAAGCCACTGAACCAAAAACTACTTCAAATACATAAGGAGTAGACGTTAATGGCTCACTTTTTTATTCATCGCCCCATTTTTGCATGGGTGATTTCATTGGTGATCATGTTGGCGGGGATTATTACCCTCACCAATATGCCAATTGCCCAATATCCGACCATTGCACCGCCAACGGTCACCATTGCTGCAACCTATCCGGGTGCATCTGCTGAAACTGTGGAAAACACGGTAACACAAATCATTGAACAGCAAATGAACGGCTTGGATGGACTGCGCTATATTTCATCCAACAGTGCGGGTAATGGTTCTGCATCGATTACATTAAACTTTGAACAAGGCATCGACCCAGATATTGCACAGGTTCAAGTACAGAATAAATTACAATCTGCTACGGCGCTGTTGCCTGATGATGTGCAACGTCAGGGCGTAAAAGTCACCAAATCAGGAGCAAGCTTCTTACAGGTTCTCGCTTTTTACTCACCTGATGAAAGCCTTTCTGCCGATGACATTAAAGACTATGTTAACTCTAACATTTCTGAACCGCTGAGCCGTGTTGCAGGTGTGGGTGAAGTGCAAGTCTTTGGTGGCTCATACGCTATGCGTATTTGGATGGATCCTGCCAAAATGGCAAGTTTGCAAGTCACACCAAGTGATATTGCTCAAGCCATTCGCACCCAAAACGCACAGGTTGCGGTAGGTCAATTGGGCGGCGCACCTTCAATTCAAGGTCAAGCTTTGAATGCGACGGTTACTGCGCAAAGCTTGCTGCAAACACCTGAACAATTTAGCAATATTTTCCTAAAAAATACCGCTTCGGGCGCTCAAGTGCGCTTGGGTGATGTCGCACGAATTGAACTTGGTGCAGACAACTATCAGTTTATTTCTAAATACAACGGTAAGCCTGCAGGCGGTGTCGCAATTAAATTGTCTACAGGTGCTAACGCCCTCGATACTGCTGCAGCTGTCGAAGAACGCCTCAAACAATTACGTCCAAACTACCCTACAGGTTTAAAGGATGAATTGGCCTTTGATACCACACCATTCATTGAACTTTCGATTAAGAGTGTTGTTAAAACATTAATTGAAGCGATCATTTTGGTCTTTATTGTGATGTTCCTGTTCTTACAGAATTGGCGTGCCACCATTATTCCAACTATGGCCGTGCCTGTGGTGGTACTGGGTACTTTTGCCGTGATCAATATGTTTGGCTTCACGATTAACACTCTGACCATGTTTGCCATGGTACTGGCGATTGGTTTATTGGTTGATGACGCAATTGTTGTGGTGGAAAACGTAGAACGTGTCATGGTCGAAGAACATCTTGACCCTGTAGCGGCGACTGAAAAGTCAATGAAACAGATTTCAGGCGCACTGATCGGGATTACATCGGTATTGTCTGCAGTATTTATACCTATGGCATTCTTTGGTGGAACAACAGGCGTTATTTATCGTCAATTCTCTATTACTCTTGTGACTGCAATGGTGTTGTCACTGGTGGTGGCGTTGACCTTTACCCCTGCCCTGTGTGCCACGATTCTCAAACAGCACGATCCAAACAAACCTGAAAGCAACGGTATTTTTGCGCGTTTCTTCCGCTGGTTTAACCGCAGTTTTGATAAGCTCTCGGTTAAGTATCAAGGCGGTGTTAACCGCATGACGCATCATAAAATCTTCTCGGGGGTTTTATATGCAGTGGTACTGGGCATTATTGTGTTATTGTTCCAAAAACTACCATCATCATTCTTACCTGATGAAGATCAGGGGGTGGTGATGACATTGGTACAACTCCCGCCAAATGCAACTCTGGAACGTACTGAAGCCACCATGACCAGCATGAGCAACTTTTTCAGAGAAAATGAAAAAGAGCATGTGGAGTCGGTATTTAGTGTTTCGGGCTTCTCTTTTACAGGGATTGGTCAAAACGCAGGTATGGCATTCATTAAGCTAAAAGACTGGAGTGAGCGTACGAGCCCTGAATCACAAGTCGGTGCAATCATCCAGCGTGGTATGGCACTGAACATGATTGTGAAAGATGCCACTTACATCATGCCATTACAGCTTCCTGCGATGCCAGAATTAGGGGTCAGCTCAGGCTTTAACTTACAACTGAAAGATGCTGCGGGCAATGGTCACGAAAAACTCACCATGGCACGTAATATTGTCTTGGGTGAAGCAGCGAAAGACCCACGCTTAATGGGGGTGCGTCCAAATGGTCAGGAAGATACGCCACAGTACCGTATTATTATTGACCAAGCGCAAGCAGGTGCGGCAGGTGTCAGCATTGCTGAAATCAACAGCACCATGAGCATGGCTTGGGGTGGTTCGTACATCAATGATTTTATTGACCGTGGTCGTGTGAAAAAAGTCTATGTTCAAGCTGAATCAGACTCACGCATGATGCCTGAAGACCTGAACAAGTGGTATGTCCGCAACAATAGTGGTGATATGGTGCCATTCTCTGCCTTTGCAACAGGTGAATGGACTTATGGTTCACCGCGTTTGGAACGCTATAACGGCGTATCTGCCAAGAACATTCAGGGTTCACCTGCGCCAGGTGTCAGCTCTGGTGAAGCCATGCAAGCAATGGAAGAAATTGTCGCAAAACTACCTTCTATGGGCTTAAACGGCTTTGATTATGAATGGACAGGTTTATCGCTTGAAGAACGTGAATCGGGCGATCAGGCACCATTCCTCTATGCACTGTCATTACTGATTGTATTCTTATGTTTGGCAGCCTTGTATGAAAGTTGGTCTATTCCATTTTCGGTGCTGTTGGTGGTACCGTTGGGTATTGTCGGAGCATTATTGCTCACCTTCAGTGGTATGATTTTGTTCAAAAACCCGAACCTATCCAACAACATTTACTTCCAAGTGGCAATTATTGCCGTGATTGGTTTATCTGCTAAAAACGCGATTTTGATTGTGGAATTTGCCAAAGAGCTACAAGAAAAAGGTGAAGACCTGTTTGAAGCCACTTTGCATGCTGCAAAAATGCGTTTACGTCCAATCATTATGACCACGTTGGCCTTTGGTTTTGGTGTATTGCCGCTTGCACTTTCATCAGGTGCGGGTGCAGGTAGCCAACACTCGGTCGGTTATGGTGTTTTAGGTGGTGTGATTAGCTCAACCTTGTTAGGTATCTTCTTTATTCCTGTATTCTATGTCTGGATTAGAAGTATCTTTAAATACAAACCAAAACAACAAAATCATCAGGAGCATGTATCGTGATGCAAAACTTATGGTCGCATACAGGCCGTGGTATTGCGGTTTCTGCCCTCGCGCTTGCTTTGACAGCTTGTCAAAGTATGCGTGGGCCAGAGCCCGTCGCTCAGGCAAGTATTCCAAGCAGCTATACTGCTGCTGCATCGGGTATTTCTGTGGCTGAACAAGGTTATAAAGATTTCTTTGCCGATCAACGCTTATTACAAGTCTTAGATATGGCATTAAACAATAACCGTGATTTACGCACAGCGACGCTGAATATCCAACGTGCCCAACAAGCCTATCAAATTACCGAAAACAACCAGTTACCCACAATTGGTGCTAGCGGTGGCGTACTACGTCAAGATCAAGGTACTGCTTTAGGAACTCACACACGCTATAACGTTGGTTTAGGTGTGACTGCCTACGAACTGGATTTTTGGGGTCGTGTACGCAGCCTAAAAGACAATGCCTTAGATAATTTCTTGGCAACTCAAAGCTCGCGTGATGCCACACAAATTGCCTTGATTGGTCAGGTCGCACAAGCATGGCTCAACTACTCGTTTGCCAATGCCAATTTGAAACTGGCAGATCAAACTTTAAAAGCTCAGCTTGAATCTTACAATCTGAACAAAAAGCGTTTTGATGTGGGTATCGACAGCGAAGTACCTGTGCGCCAAGCACAAATTTCGGTAGAAACAGCACGTAATGACGTTGCCAACTATAAAACCCAAGTGGCTCAGGCACAGAACTTACTAAACTTGTTGGTGGGCGAACAAGTTCCAAGTACGTTATTGCCAACGCAGCGTGTAACGCACATTACTAAAACTACCGCAATTGGCGCAGGCTTACCTAGTGACTTGCTAAATAACCGTCCTGATATTCGTACTGCAGAATATCGACTATCGGCTGCGGGTGCCAATATCGGCGCAGCAAAAGCTCGTTTATTCCCAAGCATTAGCCTTACGGGCAATGCAGGCTATGCGTCAACTGACTTGAGTGATTTGTTTAAATCAGGCAGTTTTGTTTGGGCAGTGGGCCCGAGCATCGACTTGCCAATTTTTGATTGGGGCACACGCCAAGCCAACATCAAAATTTCTGAAACGGATCAGCAAATTGCTTTGGCAGACTATGAAAAATCAATTCAGTCTGCGTTCCGTGAAGTAAATGATGCCTTAGCAGTTCGTCAAAATATTGGTGATCGTTTAGCGGCACAAAAACGCTTGGTTGATGCGACCAATACTACTTATAAGCTTTCTAATGCACGTTTCCGCGCAGGGATTGACAGCTACCTAACCGTATTGGACGCTCAGCGTACCGCTTATGCCGCAGAGCAAGGTTTGTTGCTACTTGAGCAAGCCAATTTGAACAATCAGGTGGAGTTGTATAAATCTTTGGGTGGCGGTGTAAAAGCCAATACTTCAGATGCCACTTTACAACCTGCATCATCGGCTGAGCGTAAAGCGCAGTAATTCTGTACAGCAAAACTTAATTTGATGGTGAAACTACACCATCTACAAAGACCTAAATCAGCTCACTTCGGTGGGCTTTTTTTATTGCTTTTTGCAAGCACATTTCATATCTTCAATACGTCTTGTTTTTAAATATTAGAATCTTATGTTGCTCAGTAATCTTGAATCTGTACCGGGTCATCGTATTTCACGGCAAATTGATGTGGTCTATGGCAGCACCGTACGCAGTAAGCATGTGGGGCGTGACTTGTTGGCAGGACTCAAAAATATTGTCGGTGGTGAATTAACGGCTTATACCGAATTACTAGAAGAATCACGCCAAGAAGCAATGGATCGTATGATTGAAAAAGCACGTGGTTTAGGTGCCAATGCCATTGTCGGGATTCGCTTTTCTACCTCAAATATTGCCCAAGGTGCTTCGGAACTGTTCGTTTACGGCACTGCGGTTGTAGTTGAAGCTGACATCCCTAAACTTCCAGACCCTTTCCCTGTGCAAAATTAAGGCTGAGTTGATTTGATGGGGATAACATCACATGGATAATTTAATTCTGCAAATTGTTGTCTTTGCTGTTTTATTTGCCGTAGGTTTTGGTTTTGGCCGACACAACGAACGCAAGCATTTCAAATATTTAGCCGAACAAGAACTGCGTTTAAGCTATATTCGGGTACACAACAGCCGTTTTCAAACCAGCACACAGACTGGGCAATTAGTACATAGTAATGTGGTCATTTCACATGATTATTTTAAGTTTGTGATTGCCAATATTCAGAACTTCTTTGGCGGGCGTTTGAGCAGTTATGAAAGTATTGTCGAGCGTGCGCGTCGAGAAGCAATCGTCCGTTTAAAATTAGAAGCTGAAAAAAAGGGCGCAAATCATATTATGGGGCTGCGTTTAAGCACCACAGAATTGAGTATGCAAGGCGGTATGGTCGAAGTTTTTGCTTATGGAACGGCGGTTCAAAATAGCGTTAGTCAATTCTCTGCAAAACGCTGAGTACATCTTTCAGCGTTTGTAAAGAATTTAGTATAAATACTGATCTCGATAAGGCTGAGGAATTTGATATTGCTGACCATCAAATTTTAAAGTGAAACGCTGTTGAGTAGACACGCGTTTAGTTTCTTTACAATTTTCTAAATCTCCCGACATTTCATAATGTTGAATACGATCACGTAATTGCATATCAAAATATTGTCGAGTTGTATTCCGCAAGATCATTAAAATAGCTTTACTTTCTATTACTTCGGCATTACAACGTGTATCGGTTTCTGCCTGATAACGCGCTACGATTAAACCGTTTAAAATTTTCTTGTTATGTTGTAAATCATATAAATCGAGTACTTGCACCGAAAAAGGATTGGCACTTGAACGTCCTGCATAATTCCTTCTTAAACCAATTGCCCTTAAGCTTTCAGAAACTTGATACGGCGCCAAATCTAAATGGATAGAACGCAGTTCAATTGCATCTGAAGGCAAAAGCTCTTTCACGTGATAGATTGAATGAAGCTTTTGCGTTTTACTATTTACGGTTAAAAAAGTCAGCTGATAATCATCTACAGGTTGATCATCTTTTGTCTGAGTTTCAGCATAAGCAATTAAAGTTTGTTCAGTAACATTGGGGAAATCTGCACAAGCCAAAAAGTCCTCATTCACTGTGGTTGTATTTGTGTGCTGTCGTAAAATCTTTTCAATATATTCAGGTTGTTTACACAACGAATCATCGTTTGTTTGTAATTTGGCAAATGTCGTTTGAGTCATCCCTAAGAAAGCGAAAAGCCACGCGCTGATAAAAAAAACCTTTAATTATTAAACGCATGGCTCATCCTTCTTTTTGTTTTTATTATTTTATTTTGAAGTCACTTTGATTAAAAATTACTTCACTTTAGTTTTACGAATCATTTTATATAAAACACTTGGCGATAAACGCGACACCCACACGCCCAATTTTTCTTTAGCGCCCCCGACCACAATATATTCATCGCCTGCCATGAGTGCTTTAACTGTATTTTTAGCAAAAACATCGGCATCTAAACCATTTTCAATGGCTTCATCTTGATGTCCTTGTGGTTTGCCTTCACCATTCAACGCATTAAAAGACACATTGGTATTTACAAAACCAGGGAATACAACTGAAACCTGTACGCCCTGCTCTGCTACTTCTGCGCGCAAACTATTCGCCCACATGTGAATGGCACTTTTCGCTGCAGAATATGACGCGCGATATTGCGTGCCCAATAAGGCCGCAACACTAGACACAAAAATAATGCGGCCATGTTTTTGCTGCAAAAAGGTCGGCAATACAGTTTTGGTCAGAAAGACCTGAGAAAAATAGTCCACTTCCATAATGGTGCGTTCGGTTTGCATAGAGGTATCAGCAATTAAAGCGCGCTGACTTAAACCTGCATTATTGATTAGCCAGTCAATGCGTCCTTTACGTGCCAAAACTTGCTCATAGGCATGTAACACCTGACTTTCATTGGTAATGTCTGCACGTATAGAAAGATGACGTTCAGGATTCAGCAAACTCATGCGTACTTTTTCAAGTTCTTCATAACGACGTGCGGTTAAAATCACTTGGGCTCCTTGTAAAGCACACTCTTTTGCCAATGCCTTACCAATGCCAGAAGATGCACCAGTAATCCACACCACTTTATGTTCCAAGTTTTCCCGTTTTGCCATACCGTTTGTCCGCGTTATTGAAAAATTTATGTCATCAACATTTAAGTCTTAGGTTTTGCAGGATGCTGTAAAAACCCAAGAAAATGGTTTAAATATATTTCTGCACTTTCTAAATCGAATTGCGCACCCATTTTTTCTAAGCGTTTATACCCCAGTTGTGTAGTCAAATGAATCACACCGTTTAAAGTTTTATCGACCACTACATTAAATTTCAGCATTTTTTTCGGATCACGAATTAAATAACCTACGCCCTGATCAATAATTTGAGCAAACCCTTTAAATGCAGGCGCAATGCATGCACTGTTGCCCTGCCTAATTTGCTCAATGCAACCCAAAGTTTCTTTCATGACAATACTATCGACAGGATAAGTCACAAAAGCTTGCTCTTCCTGCTGATCCATCATGCTTGCCAGATAATTCACCATAGGCGTTAAACGTTGATTGCCAAAAAACGATACCGACCATGGCATATATTTTTGCATGGTTTGTATGACTTGCTGAATAATTTTTTCAGACTCACCATCTAGTGAATGGCTAGAACGTGACATTTCACCAAAAAGCTGCTCAATAATTTCACAAGAAATATCGGTCAGTACCGCTCCCAAAGCTTTAGATAAACTTTCCAATTCACCCGCATTGAGTTGTTGATGAATGTGTTGAAATCTTTGATATGTGTCTGGTTTTAATTCTAAAGAAACAGCATAAGTCATAACTGAATTTGCCTATTTTGACCGTATTGATGTGTTTTCATTTATTTTAAAAGCCGTTGCTTAAACCTAGTTTAAAACAGTGTTGCAGGCAACGGAGAACTTGCCGTTTTTATCATACTTGACGTCCATCATACGATGAGTTTGCCCAACTGCCAATTGCGATAAGTTTGGCTGAGTTGAATCTCGCTTAGCGGGCCATTTTTTTGCTACAATAGTTGCAATTTTTTATTCACTTTTAATCTGTTCTTACTATGACTGATTCAGCGCAAAATATTGCTACAACCTACGATCCTACCGAGATCGAGAAAAAATGGTACAAGACTTGGGAAGAAAACGGCTACTTTAAGCCGTCAGAAAAAGGCGAATCATTCTGTATCATGATTCCGCCGCCAAACGTCACAGGTAGCTTGCACATGGGTCATGGTTTTAACAACGCCATTATGGATGCCCTTACACGCTTTAACCGTATGTCAGGCAAAAATACCTTATGGCAACCAGGTACAGACCACGCGGGTATTGCCACACAAATGGTGGTAGAGCGTCAATTGGGCGCGCAAAATATCAGCCGTCATGACTTAGGCCGTGAAAAATTCATCGAAAAAGTCTGGGAATGGAAAGAACAATCTGGTGGTAACATTACCCGTCAAATCCGTCGTTTAGGTTCTTCAGTAGATTGGTCACGTGAACGCTTCACCATGGATGAAGGCTTATCGAATGCGGTGAAAGAAGTTTTCGTGAAACTACACGAAGAAGGTTTAATTTACCGTGGTAAACGCCTCGTAAACTGGGATCCAAAATTACAAACTGCCCTATCTGACCTAGAAGTTGAGTCTGATAAAGAAGAACAAGGTTCACTCTGGCACTTCAAATATTTCTTTGAAGATAAATCGCTTCGCACACACGATGGTAAAGATCATATTGTGGTGGCAACCACTCGTCCTGAAACATTGTTAGGTGATACTGCAGTTGCGGTTGCGCTTGATGATGAGCGTTATTCGCACCTTGTTGGTCAAAACATCATCCTGCCAATTACTGGTCGTGCGGTTCCAATCGTTAAAGATGAATATGTCGATAAAGAATTCGGTACAGGCTGTGTGAAAATTACCCCTGCCCACGACTTCAATGACTATGAAGTGGGTAAACGCTGCGAATTGCCAATCATCAACATCTTCAACAAAAATGCTGAAGTATTGGCTGAATTTGAATATATCGCAAAAGCAGGCGAACAAATTTCTAAAACCATTCCTGCACCTGCAGACTACATTGGTTTAGAGCGTTTTGAAGCACGTAAGAAACTGGTTGAGCAAGCGGAAAGCGAAGGCTGGTTAGATCAGATCCAACCGTACACCTTGAAACCACCTCGCGGTGACCGTTCGGGCGTGATTGTTGAGCCATTATTGACGGACCAATGGTATGTGAAAATTGCACCGTTGGCGCAGCCTGCAATTGAAGCAGTGAAAGATGGTCGCATCAAGTTCGTGCCTGAACAGTACAGCAATATGTACATGGCGTGGATGAACAACATTCAAGATTGGTGTATTTCGCGTCAATTGTGGTGGGGGCATCGTATTCCCGCTTGGTACGATGCTGAAGGCAATGTATTCGTTGGTCGTGACGAAGCAGAAGTTCGTGCGAAAAACAACATCCCCGCTGACGTTGAATTGAACCAAGACGAAGACGTACTCGATACATGGTTCTCCTCTGCACTTTGGACATTCTCGACCTTAGGTTGGACGGGTGATGCCAAGAAAGATGCAGAAAACTACTTCTTAAACACCTTCCACTCCACAGATGTATTGGTGACAGGTTTTGACATCATCTTTTTTTGGGTTGCTCGCATGATCATGCTGACCATGCACTTCATGAAAAATGAAGATGGTACGCCACAAGTGCCGTTCAAAACTGTGTATGTACATGGTTTAGTTCGTGACAGCGAAGGTCAAAAAATGTCGAAGTCTAAGGGCAACGTACTTGACCCATTAGACTTGATTGATGGTGTAGATCTTGAAACTTTAGTACAAAAACGTACCACAGGTTTGATGAACCCGAAACAAGCGGCAAAAATTGAAAAATCGACCCGCAAAGAATTCCCAGAAGGGATTCAGGCGTATGGTACAGATGCAGTTCGTTTTACCTTCTGTGCATTGGCAAACACAGGTCGTGACATCAAGTTTGATATGAAACGTGTGGAAGGTTACCGTAACTTTGCCAACAAAATTTGGAATGCAACTCGTTTTGTATTGATGAATGTTGAAGGTCAGACTGTCGGTCAAGAAGCACGTCAAGACCTTTGGGAATTGCCTGAACAGTGGATTGTGAGCCGTTTACAAAAGGCAGAACAAGCTGTTCATCAAGCCTTTGCAACTTACCGTTTAGACTTGGCTGCGCAAGCGATTTATGACTTTATTTGGAATGAATACTGCGATTGGTATGTAGAGCTGACCAAACCTGTTCTGAATGATGAGTCTGTTTCTGAAGAACGCAAAGCTGAAGTTCGTCGTGTATTACTTGCGGTGATGGAAGCTTCTTTACGTCTTGCTCACCCAATCATGCCTTACTTGACTGAAGAAATTTGGCAAACCCTTGCGCCAATGATTGGCTTGGGTGGTGAAACCATTATGTTGGCAAACTACCCTGTTGCAGATGAAGCCAAAATCAACGAACAAGCCGAAGCAGATATGCAATGGCTACAAGGTTTGATTGGTGCGGTGCGTAACATTCGTGGTGAAATGGGTCTAGGTAATGCACGTTTATTGCCTGTACTGCTTCAGAACACGACTGAAGCAGAAAAAGCACAAATCGCACGTATTGAACCGTTGTTTAAAGCATTGGCGAAAGTTGAAAGCATTACCTTCCTAGCGGATGCTGAACAACCGCCATTGTCTTCTTCTTCTGTAGTGGGTCACGTATCTGTATTCGTTCCAATGAAGGGCTTAATTGACCCGAAAGCGGAATTAGGTCGCCTACAAAAAGACTTAGACAAAGTTCAAAAACAGCATGACCAAATTGCGACTAAACTTGGCAATGAAGGTTTTGTAGCGAAAGCACCTGCGGCTGTGGTTGAAGGTGAGAAAGCCAAACTTGCTGAATTTGCAGATCAATTAGCGAAGATTAAAGCGAATATGGAGCAGATTGCAGCGCTTTAAGCTATTTACAATTAAATATTTTATATAGTATAAAGGGCTGATTATTCAGCCCTTTATTTTTTACGATATGGCTTTTATTCATAAACATAACAGTAGTGGAAAAACTTATACTTTTTATAGTGATGAAATTATTTCAACAGAAAAAAATATATTTACTGTTCTTGTAGGAAAAAATGGTAGTGGAAAAAGTCGCTTACTAAATAGTTTAGTAATGCGAGGAATTGAGGAAAGAAAATATGTTCTTGCTTTTTCTAACTCCATGTATCATAAATTCCCTCAGCTTAATAACGATAAAACTTTTGGTTATTTATGCTACGCAAACAATAAGAATATATTAAAAAATTATGCTTACTGTAATGCTCTACATGGACTAATGGATCAAGAGTTAGTGCATTTAGCGATTGAAAAACAATTATTTCATACTATGTCACTAATGCAATTTAAAGAGTGGAATATACAAAATCTTATACCTTTATTAATTCTAAAATTAAAACAAGACCCTCACCGTGCTTATTTATTAGATAAAGTTTTAGATTTCTTAGGTTTCGAAAAGAACATCCATATTACTTTTAATCGAAATAAAAAATCATCAGATATTTTCATTAATGCCTTTAATGAAAAAATGTTAGCTTTTCAAAATAAAACTGAAAATCATGAAATTCTTAAAGAAATTGCTATTAATCTTTATAATAATAAATTAACTGATTATTATTTCCCTATGGCTAGAGATTTAAAAACATTTTCAGCAGTGGGTTATGGTATAGCTTTAGATCTGTGGAAAATCAAAAAAATTAATTTTATAAAAAAAGGCGAAAAAATTTCATATCGAGATCTTAGTTCTGGTGAAACATCATTTTTAACTCTCGGTTTATTCTTACTAATATTTCTAGAAAATGATTCAATTATATGTATAGATGAACCTGAGATTAACTTACATCCTGAATGGCAAAGTCAGGTTATTAACTTTCTAAATAATGTCTTTCAAAAATTTAAACAATGTCATTTTTTTATAGCCACTCATGCTCCACAAATAATTTCGGGAGCTAATGGAGAAAATATTTATATTCATGATTTAGAAAAAAATATAAATCAAAATATTAATAATCTTAGAAATAGATCTTCCGACTTTCAATTAAGTGAGGTTTTCAACTTTCCTGGTAATAATAATGAGTATTTAATTAGAAAATTAATCGTTATTTTAAACAAGTTAAACACAGAAGATAATTTTCATCTAGACTTAGAAAGCCAAGAACTTTTAAAAAATCTAGATATTTTAATCAATAATAAAAAAATTCATGAAGATGATAAAGTGTTCGTTCTTTTCAAGCTTATCAAAAGTTACAGAGGTTGAAATGCAAGTGTGTCAAATACCTAGTGAACTTCAAACTTTTATTGATAACTATGATAAAGAGAACTATCAGCTTTGGAATAATGAGACAAATAAAGATGTACAAGCTTTTCGATCTTTAATTCGTGCTCACTATTTATCTGATCAAAAACTTACTTGCTTTTACTGTAAGCAATATATTTTTTCAACTAATGGATTCCATTGGCAAGTAGAGCATATTTTACCTAAATCATTATTTCCTCAATTCTTATTTGAACCTAGAAACTTAATTGTCATCTGTCCAGACTGCAACCGAGAAAAAGGTGATCAAAATCCTCATGTAAATGGAGATAGAGCTTGCTCACAGCCTACCTATCCGCGCACGAGTGGGCGCTTCAAAATCATTCATCCTTTATATGATATATATGAAAATCATATTGAACGTATCTCTGCAAATCACTGTGATTATCCTGATCACTATTTCCTAAAAGCTCACACCCCTAAAGGTAAAGCTACTGTAAAAATGTGTGACCTAAATCGTTTTTATCAGGAATTTGCAGGTTATAAAGACATGACTGGAAAACAAGTACAAACTATTGATGATTTACTCGAAATTGATTTATCAACAGCTACCTTTGAGCAAAAGCAAGCAGCCATATTAAGAATAACTGAATCTATGCGCAGATAGCTCTTTTCCCTCACCCCAGCCCTCTCCCATAGGGAGAGGGAGCAATCTTTGTGAATTCCACTGTAGTTTGAAACTCAATGAATATTCCCTCTCCTCTCAGCAGAGGGTCAGGGAGAGGTGATTTTGATTTTTAACTCAAAACACCTCTGCCACAAATCTTCTAAAACCACATCCGTCCGCCCCAACACATCATGATTCCAATAACGCACAACGCTTAAACCCAAAGTCTCTAAAAACTTCGTCCGTTCTGCATCATATTCGACAGCATCATCTGTTCCATGCTGACCACCATCCAACTCAATCACCAAACCAATTTCATGACAGAAAAAAATCCACAATATAAGGTTTAATCACATACTGACGACGAAATTTCAGATTCATAAAACGCTTGGCAAGGAGTATTTGCCACAGCAAATTTTCAGCATCCGTAGCAACATGACGCATAGATTTGGCAAATTGTAAGAGTTGTGAATTCATCTTTTGATTCATTATTTTTTGTATTTATAGTTTTTAGCCATCATAACAAATTTTTATTTTCCTAAACCACTCAAATAATTGCAGTTCTTTACTCAAAACCACTATTTTACCCACGCAATTTAAGCATAGTATCAAGCATCAAAATAACAAAATAGACAGTCTATGGATTGGTTTACCATCTTTATTCACGATACTACATGGGCATTTGTTGCCGAATTAATGATTCGGGCAGCACTCATGTTTAGCATGATTATTATATTTTTGCGCCTTACAGGGAAACGTGGAGTACGCCAGCTTTCTATTTTTGAATTGGCCATTATTTTATCGCTCGGTTCTATTGCGGGCGACCCCATGTTCACTGAAGATTTACCTTTGGTACACGCCTTGGTGGTAATGAC
Organism: Acinetobacter sp. SCLZS86; assembly: GCF_021560715.1. Taxonomy (NCBI): domain Bacteria; kingdom Pseudomonadati; phylum Pseudomonadota; class Gammaproteobacteria; order Moraxellales; family Moraxellaceae; genus Acinetobacter; species Acinetobacter sp. SCLZS86. The sequence goes on along the minus strand of NZ_CP090864.1, from coordinate 777,068 downwards.
AGTGGTGATTGGAATGTATCGCCTGACCACATGGCTCATGATGAAATACCAACCCTTTGAAGATTTGATTGAAGGTAAATCGCTGTATATTGTAGAAAATGGCGAACTGGTCTTAGAAAAAATTAAATACGGCAAAATGTCGCATGATGAATTCTTTGCCGAAATGCGCCAACAAGGTGTGGAGCATTTAGGGCAAGTACGTGTCGGTTTACTAGAAACTGATGGCAAATTCAGCATGTTATTTTTTCATGACGGTGCCACACGCTATGGTTTACCCTTATTTCCTAAAGCTTGCCAACCCGTGTACCGCACAACTCCAAACACATATTATGCCTGCATGTATTGTGGGCATGTCCGTTTACTTGAACACGCCAATGAAGCCTGTCCGCGTTGTAATCACCAACAATGGACACTGGCAATCAATACTGCATATCGCAGCTAGAATATGTTGATTTTAGCTGCAACACATTTCTATGCGACTTAAATTGTCGCAGGATTGTCATAATTTAAAGTTATACTGCCTGCGCTGCCGAAGTGAAGCACTCAAAGCGCAAATAATAATTTTTGAAAATACAAAAACGACATCGGTATCTGCTTCAATGTGGATACCTTTTATACTCCAGCGACTCTTTAAGGGTCGCTTTTATTTTTCCACTCAATGAATTTTTAATGTGGTTCAAGCCTATTATTATGCATTGATGATCTACCTTCTTATTCAAGTGCTGACGAGCGAGCGCCTTTCGCAAGCTTTGCCCATTTCCAGATCGGTACAAGGCAAAAAATCGCAACAATACAAATCAACAGTAAGTAATTCGCATAGCCTAAAGCATCGCCCAACATTCCACTCAGGGTATAAAGTACCCCGCTCACAGTCGCCATAATCGCAACCTGAAATGTAAAGTCAGTCCCTGCGTATTGTTTACGACTGTACTGCATAATCAAGGTTAGCATCACTACAAGTAACATGGCAGAGCACAAATCTTCCGCCGCATTAATGCTATAAATCAGCCAGTGTGCAACATCAACTTGTTGTTCATACAATTCAGCCAAATAAGCATAGGCCACTAAACTCAAAATTTTAAGCACAGAAAAAATGATGAGGGCATGCGCTCTAGACCACCATTTCAGCATCAACCCTGCGATGCCTGCACCTAACAAAGCGGCCATTGCCCCCAACATGGTCACGTAAATGCCAATTTGAGAAAAGCTTAAGCCTAAATCCACCATAAAAGGTTTTAATAAGGGGCCAGCCAAACCATCGGCAATTTTAAAGCTGAGTAACACCCATAGCCATGCGTACAGCACAGGCGTTTCAACAAAATAGCGCAAATATTCACGAATCGCAGCAAGGCGTGCGGGAAATGACATTTTGCTTTGAGCTTGAACAAGCACTTGATTAGCCGCATGTCGTGGCTCTTTAAACATTAAAATTGGCAAGGTATTTAAAAACACCAATGCCGCTAAAATTAAGAAAGTTTTTTGCCAATCTAGCCAATCCAATGCCCACAGAATTGCTCCACCACCGACAATAAAGCCCAGTCGTGAACCTACCACCTGAAAGGTATTGCCCCAATGTTGCTGTTTGGCTTGTAAAATATTGACCGCCAAACCATCGGTGGCAATATCTTGGGTTGCACCGACCAAATTCATGCTGAGCAAAGCCACAAAAAATACCCACAAATATATAGGATGATTTAAGGACTCAATCGGTAAAAAAGACAGCCCAATCAGCACCAAAACACTCAGCCATTGGCACGGCAAAATCCAGCTACGATAATGCCCCAAATATGAATATCCAAAGCGATCTACCAATGGCGCCCAAAATACTTTGATTGACCACGGCAGCATTAACAAACCAAAACCGCCAATGTGTGCCAAAGACACTCCTTGCGCACGTAAAATCACAGGCAAGGCATGAGTCATAAAGCCAACAGGCAAGCCCTGCGCCCAATACAGAGAAAATAACAACAAATAGGTTTGGCGCAAATTGGGCATAGCATCTCAATTTAGACATGGGCAAAAGATCAAAATAACGCAGTACTACACTAAAATTTTGAATAATGGATTGTTATTTTTCATCACTTTCACATTCAGATTTCGACTATTTTGCCAATGAATCAGACAAAGCGAAAGTCTAATATCTTGAATAGATTTAGATTCATGCGTCATGATATTGGATCTTTTTTGTTGTTATTCACGCACGTCAGGATGACATCGTATTCATGAAACTCAGCAATCCTTTTGCACGCAGTGTACGGCAATTTCCACAGTTACCCGACCAAGTGCCACAACGTGGAACAGCCAGTAGTCGTGCTTTATTTAAAAATATTTTTTTGGCACAAGGTTGGCAAATGGTGGGCGAGTTTCCTAACTTACCCAAAGCAGTTGCTATTATCTCACCGCATACGTCAAATATTGATGCGTGGCATGGTTTTACCGCCCTACTCGGTTTAGGTATTCAAATTACTATTTTTGGTAAGCACACTTTATTTAAAACCCCGCTCAAACCACTTTTAAACTGGATTGGGGTGATTCCTGTGGTGCGACATTCTCCACAAGGACATACCCAAGATATTATTGAAATTGTACGAAAAAAAGAAAAAATCTGGATTGGTATGGCGCCCGAAGGTACCCGCAAACAAGCCGAAAATATTCGCAGTGGCTTTTACCATATTGCCTACGGTGCCAATATTCCAATTGTGATGTTCTCTTTTGATTATGCACATAAAACCATCCATATTTTGGGCGTGTTTGTTCCTACGGGTAATTATGCTCAAGATTTAGAAGCAATTTATGCGCACTATAACGGCAAATTTTCGGCTAAAAATCCACATTGGTTGGCAAAACCGTTACAAAAGCTTTTGAAAAAGGGCTAGTCAAAGTTTCTATTTTTTGTTCATATGGGCGCAATATTCTTTGATCTAAATTTAGATTCGATATGCAACTGATTCGTTATTCTTTAGTGGGCGTACTTGCTCTAACTTTGGCTGGCTGCGACAAAACAACAAAAACACCGCCAAGCACCACCCCCATCCAAGCACGTGAGCCTGTGATTGCACTGGCGCTAGGTGGCGGCGGTGCCAAAGGCTTTGCACATATTGGCGTCATTAAGGTTTTAGAATCTCACGGGATTAAACCCAAAATTGTCACAGGCACCAGTGCAGGCAGCTTTGTCGGCAGTTTATATGCCAGCGGCAAAAGTCCTTATCAGCTCCAACATATTGCCCTAAGCTTTAAAGAATCCGACATTCGTGATTTAACCTTAAACCGTCAGGGTTTTATTGCAGGTCAAAAGTTACAAGACTTCGTCAATCAACACGTGGCGAATAAACCGATTGAGAAATTTCCAATTCGTTTTGCTGCCGTTGCCACACGTTTAGATAATGGCCGTAAAGCCGACTTTATTAAAGGTAATGCAGGTCAAGCTGTACGCGCCTCTTGCAGTATTCCGAATGTTTTTGTGCCTGCCACCATTGGTGGAACACAATATGTAGATGGTGGCTTGGTTAGCCCGATTCCCGTACAGACGGCTAAAGCCATGGGAGCTGATTTAGTCATTGCGGTGGATATTTCTGCACGTCCAACAGGCAATCAACCTGTCAGCATGTGGGGCTTACTCGATCAAACTTTAAATATTATGGGGCAGCAAAGTATCAATCAGGAATTGGCGCAGGCCAATATCGTGATTCAACCGAAAGTTGGACATATTGGCACACTGGATTTAAAAGCCAGTAACCAAACCATTTTAGAAGGTGAAAAAGCTGCGCAATTACAGGTTAAAGCAATTCAGCAAGCCATCACTCACTTTAAAAAATCACCTGCCGCGCTGAAACCTGCACCGCGTCCGAAATTTTAAGATTCAGTGATTTTTTTAATATTCATAAACTTATTGATCTGTTAAAGTGATGAGAGCGCATCTTTTTAAGTCGATGCGTTTATCTAAGCAACTAGAATCAACCAATCGTAAAAATACGCGAGTAGATGTATGGAATTCGTTCTTGAACCTTGGCACTGGTTTGTACTAGGCGTTTTGTTAATGCTTTCAGAACTGCTCTTGCCTGCGTTTGCCGCTTTATGGTTTGGCGTTGGGGCAATCATGGTCGGTATTTTATACTGGATGTTCCCCATGATGGGCACTACTACCCAATTGGTGATGTGGATTATCTTGTCGGTACTGTGTACCTTGGCGTGGTTTAAGTTTATCAAACCCTTATCTACCGATAAAACTAAAGCAGGTTTATCACGCGAAGCCACCATTGGACAAATTGGCATGGTCATTCAAACCAACTTGGAACATGATCAAATTAAAGTCCGTTTCCCTATGCCTGTGCTCGGTTCAGACGAATGGAACTGCCGTACCACGAGCCCTGTACAAGTGGGAGATCGGATTCGCGTGATTGATATTTTGGGTAATGATTTAGTGGTGCAGCCGCATCACAGCGCACATGACAACGAAAAAGTGAGAAATTAAAATGTCTGGTGGATCTATTATTGTTTTAGCGATTTTAGCCTTTGTAGGAATTACGATTTTTAAAGGCGTGCGAATTGTTCCGCAAGGTTATAAATGGATTGTGCAACGTCTGGGTAAATACCACACCACACTTGCACCAGGACTCAACTTCGTCATTCCTTATGTCGATGAAGTGGCCTATAAAGTCACCACCAAAGATATTGTGTTAGATATTCCATCTCAGGAAGTCATTACCCGTGACAACGCAGTTTTGCTTATGAATGCGGTGGCGTACATTAACCTCACGACTCCTGAAAAAGCAGTGTATGGCATTGAAAACTATACTTGGGCGATTCAAAACCTGGTTCAAACCTCATTGCGTTCTATTGTAGGTGAAATGGATTTGGATGATGCCTTGTCTTCACGTGATCACATTAAAGCCAAACTCAAAGCAGCTATTTCTGATGATATTTCAGACTGGGGGATTACCCTTAAAACTGTTGAAATTCAGGATATTAAACCATCACATACCATGCAGGCGGCTATGGAAGAACAAGCTGCAGCAGAACGTCAGCGTCGTGCTACCGTAACCAAAGCCGATGGTGAAAAACAAGCGGCTATTTTAGAAGCCGATGGTCGTTTAGAAGCTTCGCGTCGTGATGCTGAAGCACAAGTTGTATTGGCAGAATCTTCACAACGCGCTATTGAAATGGTCAGCTCTGCGGTAGGTGATAAAGAAATTCCTGTGGCGTACTTATTGGGTGAGCAATACGTGAAAGCCATGCAAGATATGGCGAAATCGAACAATGCCAAAACTGTGGTCTTACCTGCAGATGTCTTGAATACCATTCGTGGTGTTATGGGTCGCAATAATCCATAAGCAAATCAGAAAAAGAGCAAGAAGATAGGCAGCTTTCAAGCTGCCTATTTTATGCGTATTCAGAAAAAAATCTGAAATATTTTTTAATGTATGTTTAAATTTCGCGTTTATTGATGAAATGAGCACCGCAAATGAGATGTCTGGACTCACCAAATTGTGTGACTCACATCTAGCAGCGGTCTGTATTTTAGTCGACTGTCCAAAACCCAAATGGATACTGTATGAGCGCACTCAACCCCACCATTATTACTTTCCTGTTTTATATTGTCGCCATGATTGTCATTGGTTTATTGGCTTATCGTGCGACTCGAAATTTCTCGGACTACATTTTAGGTGGTCGTCGCCTTGGCAGTTTTGTTACCGCACTTTCTGCAGGCGCATCCGATATGAGTGGTTGGTTGCTGATGGGCTTGCCTGGTGCCATTTATCTTTCAGGTTTATCTGAAATATGGATTGCAATTGGTCTGATTATTGGCGCATGGTTAAACTGGCTTTTGGTGGCAGGTCGTTTACGGGTACACACCGAAGTACAGCACAATGCTCTGACTTTGCCTGACTATTTTTCAAATCGTTTTAATGATCAAAGAAAAATCTTAAGAATTGTATCTGCCTGCGTAATTCTAGTTTTCTTTGCAATTTATTGTGCTTCGGGCATGGTCGCAGGGGCGCGCTTATTTGAAAGTATGTTTGATTTGCCTTACAGCACTGCATTGTGGATTAGTGCCATTGCGACCATTAGCTATGTGTTTATTGGTGGTTTCTTGGCAGTCAGCTGGACGGACACCATTCAAGCTGGCTTGATGATTTTTGCGCTCTTGCTGACCCCAATCATTACCCTACTCAGCTTTTCTGACCTCAGCCAAGTTACACTTGCTTTAGAAGCAGCTCGCCCACAAGCGCTGAATTTAGTCGGTGATTTAAGCTGGGTGGCGATCATTTCCCTCATGGCATGGGGCTTAGGCTATTTTGGACAGCCACATATTTTAGTGCGTTTTATGGCGGTTGATTCAGTCAAGTCTATTCCGAATGCACGTCGGATTGGCATGACATGGATGACATTATGTTTAGGCGGTGCGGTGGCTGCAGGCTTTTTTGGTATCGCCTACTTCCAACAACATCCTGAACTGGCAGGTGTTGTGAATGCCAACCCTGAAACAGTATTTATGGAACTTACCAAAATTCTGTTTAATCCGTGGGTAGCAGGTGTGGTACTGGCGGCAATTTTAGCTGCTGTGATGAGTACCCTAAGCTGTCAACTTTTGGTCTGCTCAAGTACTTTAACTGAAGATTTTTACAAATCTTTCCTGCGAAAAAATGCTTCACAAAATGAATTGGTCTGGGTCGGACGCGGCATGGTTCTCATGATTGCTTTGCTTGCTATTTTTATGGCAGGCAATCCTGAATCAAAAGTATTGGGATTGGTTTCTTATGCTTGGGCAGGCTTCGGTGCAGCATTTGGCCCACTAATTATTCTGTCTTTGTTCTGGAAACGCATGACTTTAAATGGTGCATTGGCGGGGATGGTTGTCGGTGCACTTATGGTGATTCTTTGGAAAAACCTTTGGGCAGACACAGGTATTTATGAAATTATTCCGGGCTTTGTGTGTTCTTGGATTGCGATTGTCGTGGTGAGTTTATTGGGTAAAGCGCCAAGTCATGAAGTGACAGACCGTTTTGAACAGGCCGATCAGCAATATAAAGAATCGCACTCAGCTGTAGATTGATCTGCATAGAGATAAAAAAGCAATTAAAAAAACCAGTGCCTTGAATTGCACTGGTTTTTTTATGTCTAAAATTAGTTTTGGTTCACTCAAATCAAGTCAATGAATCGGTGGTTTTTTCTTTCTCTGCTGCGGCTTTTTTTCTTGCCTTACTAAACCGTTTGGCCGGCCAAACCATCGTAAAACGTGCACCACCCAAGGTTGGACTCTGATCGACTTCAACTTTCCCGCCAAACCAATAAGCAATGCGGCTCACAATAGATAATCCTAAACCATAACCACCTGAAGCGCGGGTGCGGCTATCATCTAAACGAGCAAAAGCCTCAAATACACGTGCACGGTCTTGCTCAGGAATCCCTGGCCCATCATCTTCCACACAAACATAGGCCATGCCTTGCTCGTTAATGCCGCCACTGATCAAAACTTTATGCTCACAGTAACGGATTGCATTTCCCACAAAATTCTGTACCACACGGTGCAAGTAACGGCGTTCAGCTTCCACTTCCAAAGTCAAAGGTGGTGCAAGCAACTGTATATCTTTTTGGGTTTTCAACGCTTCTGTTTCCGTAACCACCTGCTCTAGCACTTCAACCAAAACAATCTTTTCAATCTCTAAAGATGGCATACCCTGTTCAAGCTTGGCATAGGTCATGATCTCATCAATTAAGGTATTTAAAGCCTCAATGTCTTTATCAATCATTTCGACTTGCTGTAAGCGGTATTCATAATCATCTTCTTCTGCCATCATTTCCATACCAAAACGGATACGTGCCACAGGCGTGCGCAGCTCATGCGATACAGCGCGCATCAGTTCACGCTGCGCCTCAATCAATCGCTGAATATGGTCGGACATGCTGTTATAGCTCGATGCCAAACTTGCCATTTCATCTGTGCCATCTACAGGCAAACGCATGTTTAAATCGCCCGATTTGGTGCGGTTTAAGGCATAGTTCACTTGGCGAATCTTACGCTGCATAGGCAAGATCAGACCATAAACCCCCAAGCTCAACATAAACATACTGAGCAAGGTAATACCTGCTGCCAACTGGAATGGCATCCAGTTAAATAACGGCACAGGCCCTAAAACCAAGACTTCTGAAGGTGAATTTGGCATCGGTGAAACAATCGAGATGGTTGTACCACGCACGGTGGCATTGTCACGATACAAAATAATGCTGTGATCGAGTCTTAAACGCCCAATCTGTTCGGAATCGAGTGGAAGTTCCTGAATATTTTTAATATTGACTGGATAAGAAAAGTGCTGCTGAATTTTGGCCAGATATTCTTTTTCCTGACCAGGGTAATACACCAAATAATCTAGAACAAAAATCGGCAATGCTTTCATTTGCCGTTCTGTGATTTTATCTGCCTTGATATATAAATAATGATTTGGATCATCTTTCATGCCCAAAATAATATAAGCAATCATATTTTCGGCATCATAGCGCACAGCGGCTTTACGTTCTTTAATCCGTCGAAGCTCTGTGCGCGACAAATCTACTTTGTCTGCCTGCACATAATAGATGGGCAATTCTAGCAAATCGGATGCATCAGAAATCCAGTCTTTCTTTTGCTGTTCGTTTTGTTGTCGTGCAATCCCTTCACTAATAATATAAGCCATACCATCAGTTAAAGACTCACGATATTCTTGCGCACGCTGATAGTTGATGATTTGCACCAATAAGTAAGCCAAAATGGCAACTACTGCAACTAAGATCACCAATCCTGCATAGATGCGCAAGAATATACTGTGTTTAAGCACAAAACCCGTCCTATGTGACTTATTTTATATTTGAGTCGGTATTTAACTCAGAAAAAAAGCGTATTACATGCCGTTGGTTTCTTTAACGAATAAATAACCTTTACTGCGCACAGTTTTAATACGTTTTGGATTTTCAGGATCATCGCCAATTTTTGGACGAATACGTGAAATACGCACGTCAATTGAACGGTCTTGACCATCATATTCAATGCCGCGCAGACGCTCAAAAATATCTTCACGAGATAAAATACGCCCCGCATTCGAAGCCAATAACCATAACAGGTCATATTCTGCGCTGGTGAAATCAACCAACTCACCATTTAAAGTCACAGCACGGCCGCCGTTATCAATCACTAAATCATCAAATTCAATGCGCTGTGCGACTTCATCTTCAGTCACTTTGTCGGTACGGCGTAATAAAGCACGAATACGCGCCAACAATACGCGCGGCTGCACAGGTTTTGCAACATAGTCATCTGCACCCATTTCTAGACCTAGCACCTGATCCATATCTTCAGTACGCGCAGTCAGCATTAAAATCGGTTGATGATAATGTGGACGAACCTCACGACAAATGGTTAAACCATCGGCACCTGGTAACATCACATCTAGCACCACAAGATCGGGTTGCTCGGCAATAATACGGCGAATCGCGCGGTTGCCATCTGGTTCTACCCCAACTTCTAAACCATTGCGAATTAAGTATTCCTGCGTAAGTCGTGCAAGACGTTCATCATCTTCAACAATTAAAATTTTTGGTAACTTTTCTTCTTGACTCATAACCTGTCCCTTTATTGGATTCGACCTATCACTTTTAAAATCTGACAGATAGGTCTTGATATAATTTGCAATATACACACGTTTACATTGTAAACAAGATGCCGTTCACCAAACTGATACATCTGCGTATTATTTTGTTATATTTTTATTAAGCATTGAATTTATAGTATTTTTCTAGTTTTAGTGATTTTTGAACATATTTAAGAAATATTAAGTTACAAAATGGGTATTTTTTGCACTAGATCAAGCCCTTGCCGCCTTTGGAAAAATTATCTCTTAACTTTTCAAGTTATCCACAAGGTTATCTATAAGCAGTTTTTTCCGAGCTTTGCTATGCTATGCCCTTGCCCGATAAGGCTTATAGCCCAAAGGACAAAAAACGGTATTTTTGAGAAAAATCTTAATTCCAAATCAGTCAAAATTTAAAAGAAAAAGTCAATATTGATCTACCCTCAATTTTCCCGTATCTTGTGTTCAATTCAATTTTAAACCACTAAGTCTTGTGTTTATCCCTCAATCACTGCGGCCTAAATTTTGCCCAGTTTAATGGTCCATAAACATAACAATAGATGACAATGGAGCTATGCTGACATGAGCGTAATCACCTCAACCCCTGGTCAATTACAAGTGATTAAACGCACTGGTGATGTTGCCGCTTTTGATGCTGAAAAAATTGCAGTTGCAATTGGCAAAGCGTTTCTGGCTGTAGAAGGTCAACAAAGCGCCGATTCAAGCCGCATTCATGATCGGATCGAACAACTGACTGAAATGGTGTTGAACACATTCAACCGCCGTTTACCGTCTGGCGGAACCATTCATATTGAAGAAATTCAAGATCAAGTTGAACTTGCGCTTATGCGTACAGGCGAGCAAAAAGTTGCTCGTGCTTATGTCATCTACCGTGAACAACGCTCAGAAGCACGTAAGCAGGCAGGTGAAAACCATCACCCGACTTTACAAGTGACCGACGCAAATGGTCAGCTTAAACCACTAGATTTAGGTGCTTTAAAAGCAACCGTGAATAAAGCGGCAGAAGGTTTAGAAGGCATTGATGTAGATGCCATCATTGATGAAACCGTGAAAAACCTCTACAACGGTGTAAAAGAGTCTGACATCTCAACCACCATGATGATGGCGACCCGTACCCGTATTGAGCAAGAGCCGAACTATACTTATGTGACTGCGCGTTTATTGCGTAATGACTTGGTGGCAACAGGTTTAGAGTTTTTAGGTTTGGCAACAGATACACCTGAAGGCGAAGCATTAGAAACTTTCCTGAAAAAAGGTGTTGAGCTTGATTTGCTTTCTGCAGACTTACTTGAGTTTGACCTTGCCAAACTTGCTGCAGCGATTCAGCCTGAACGCTCCAACCAGTTTACCTATTTAGGTCTGCAAACTTTATTTGACCGTTACTTCATTCACTCAGATGGCGTACGCTTTGAACTTCCACAATTGTTCTTCATGCGTGTGTCAATGGGTCTAGCGCTCAATGAAGATGACCGTGAAGCACGTGCAATCGAGTTCTATAACTTATTGTCTAGCTTTGACTACATGGCATCTACGCCTACGCTGTTTAACTCAGGTACGCTACGCCCACAGTTATCAAGCTGTTACTTAACTACAATTTCCGATGACCTTTACAACATTTATGGCGCGATGCGTGACAACGCAATGCTGTCTAAATGGGCAGGTGGTTTAGGCAATGACTGGACGCCAGTACGTGCTTTGAACTCATACATCAAAGGAACTAACGGTAAATCTCAAGGTGTTGTTCCGTTCCTAAAAGTAGCAAACGATACTGCTGTTGCGGTCAATCAAGGTGGTAAGCGTAAAGGTGCGGTATGTGCGTACTTAGAAACTTGGCACTTAGACATCGAAGAATTCCTAGAACTACGTAAAAACACTGGTGATGACCGTCGCCGTACGCATGACATGAACACCGCAAACTGGGTTCCTGACTTGTTTATGCAACGTGTTTTTGAAGATGCAGAATGGACACTGTTCACGCCGTCTGAAACGCCTGACTTGCACGACTTAACAGGCGAAGCCTTTGCTGAGCGTTATGCGTATTACGAAAGCATTGCCAAAGAAACAAACATGCTGCACAAAAAACTTCGTGCAAAAGATTTGTGGCGCAAAATGCTGTCGATGTTGTTTGAAACTGGTCACCCGTGGATCACATTCAAAGACGTATGTAACTTACGTTCACCACAACAACACGTTGGAGTAGTGCACTCATCTAACTTGTGTACTGAAATTACCCTCAATACCAATCAAGATGAAATTGCGGTATGTAACTTGGGTTCAATCAACCTTGTGCAACACGTTCAAGGTGGTGTGTTAGACCGTGAAAAATTAGCACGTACTATTAAAACTGCAGTACGTATGCTCGACAACGTGATCGACATCAACTACTACGCAGTGCCACAAGCACGCAATTCAAACTTGAAGCATCGCCCTGTGGGTATGGGCATCATGGGCTTCCAAGATGCACTTTATGAAATGAACTTAGCTTATGGTTCAGATGCTGCAGTTGAGTTTGCCGATGAATCTATGGAAGTGATCAGCTACTACGCGATTCAAACGTCTAGCGATTTGGCGGTTGAGCGTGGTACTTACGAAACATTTAAAGGTTCATTGTGGGATCAAGGCATCTTACCAATTGACTCTTTAGACATTGTGGCGAAATCACGTCCAGAACGTATGTTTGAAGTAGACCGTACACAGCGTTTAGATTGGGACAGCTTACGTGCCAAAGTTCAAAAAGACGGTATGCGTAACTCAAACGTGATGGCGATTGCACCGACTGCAACCATTTCAAATATTTGTGGTGTTTCTCAGTCTATTGAGCCGACATTCCAAAACTTATATGTGAAGTCGAACTTGTCTGGTGAATTTACAGTAATCAACCCTTACCTCGTTCGTGCATTGAAAGCGCGTGATTTGTGGGATTCTGTAATGGTCAATGACCTGAAACACTTTGAAGGTTCAGTACAAAAAATTTCACGTATTCCTGAAGAATTGAAAGCAATTTTCGCGACTGCGTTTGAAGTTGAGCCACGCTGGATTGTAGATGCAGCATCACGTCGTCAAAAATGGATTGATCAGGCGCAATCGTTGAACTTGTATATTGCAGGTGCAAACGGTAAGAAACTTGACCTGACTTATAAAATGGCATGGTTACGTGGTCTGAAAACGACTTATTACCTACGTGCATTAGGTGCGACTTCTGCAGAGAAATCGACTATTAACACGGGCGCATTGAACGCAGTAAAACCTGCAACAGTAACAGCAGCGCCTGTAGCAACTCCTGCACCAGAAGCGGCAGCAGCTGTTGATGAAGATTTTGCTCAAGCAGCACCAGTGCCAATGGCATGTTCAATTGATAATCCTGATTGTGAAGCTTGTCAGTAATTTAAGCTTATACAGCTACATTGAGATAATGATGATTGCTAACATGTCAGCATGTTGTAGATCAGATATCTGAATAGTTGTATCAGTTTAGATCTTCTGATTTCAGCATGCTTTCTTTAGAGAAAGCAGATGAATAAGATTAACGCATTTATTTTCAGTGTGTTAACAATAGTATGTGGTAGTACGGGGGCTTATTTATATAACTCCCAAACCAATAATGTTCAAAGTAATACACTTGCACAAGGTACAGGAGAAGGTTCAAGTAACTTGAACCACTCCTCTGTTCAAAATGTTACCTATAACATTCACCACAATCACTATTACACCACTGAGCAGAGTAAAAAATAAATTAAAGGAAATCAGCATGCCACACATGACCCACAACTATATGTTAGGACTCGCGGTCTTGCTGGTTTCCTTTGTAGTGTTGTTTTACGCACCAATTGCTTACTTTTGGGTACAAGCGGCAAAACAACAGCGAAAGCAAAATAAGTCGTGAGCAAACTGGTCGGAATGTACATTTTTCAGACCAAGATGAGCAAAACTTAATTTTGCTTTCACAAATTAAGCGTATATTAAGACATCTCAGCGTAGCTGGATGTCCATAAAAGATATAAAGCAACGAAGAGAGAATTGATATGTCTATCCTAAGTTGGGACGATTTCGAAGATGATTCGCAAAAACCGGCTGCTCCTGAACACAAGTCTGCGCCCGTCGAGCCGCAAAAAGCGCATGATACGCAGATGGTATCTCATGCAGAGCAACCACAGAAGACTGTGGCAGCTGCACAACCCGCTACAGCCCCTAGAAGTGGAGCAACAGATTCAACCGATCCGTTGGCAAGAGCATCTAACGCTCTAGATCAGTTGGACGTTGCACCAGGTCTTGAAGAACTGGAAATGGGTGCATCGCGCGTACAGGTTGATGATAAAGCCATGATCAACTGTCGTGCAGACTTAAACCAGCTTGTACCGTTCAAATACGAATGGGCATGGCAAAAATATCTAGATGGTTGTGCAAACCACTGGATGCCGCAAGAAGTCAACATGAACCACGACATCGCGTTGTGGAAGTCTGAAAATGGCTTAACTGAAGATGAGCGCACCATTGTTATGCGTTCACTTGGTTTCTTCTCAACTGCAGACTCATTGGTTGCTAATAACTTGGTATTGGCTATTTATCGCCACATTACCAACCCTGAATGCCGCCAGTACATTTTGCGTCAAGCCTTTGAAGAAGCGATTCACACTCACGCTTACCAGTACTGTATCGAATCGTTAGGTATGGATGAAGGTGAAGTCTTCAATATGTACCGCGAAGTACCATCGGTTGCGCGTAAAGCAGCATGGGGCTTGAAGTACACGCAATCTTTAAGCGATCCTACTTTCAAAACAGGTACACCTGAAAACGACCAAATTTTGCTACGCAACTTGATCGCATTCTATTGTGTACTTGAAGGTATTTTCTTCTACTGCGGTTTCAGCCAAATCTTGTCGATGGGTCGTCGTAACAAAATGAACGGTGTTGCAGAGCAATTCCAATACATTTTACGCGATGAATCTATGCACTTGAACTTTGGTATCGACATGATTAACCAAATCAAGATTGAGAACCCGCATCTATGGACTTCAGAATTCCAGCAAGAAGTGATTCAAATGATTCTTGAAGGTACTATGCTTGAAATTGAATATGCACGTGACACCATGCCACGTGGCGTATTGGGCATGAACGCAGGCATGATGGAAGAGTATTTGAAATTCATCTGTAACCGTCGTTTAAGCCAGTTAGGTTTACCTGAACAGTTTGCTGGCGTAAACAACCCATTCCAATGGATGTCTGAAATGATGGACTTGCGTAAAGAGAAGAACTTCTTTGAAACGCGTGTGACGGACTATCAGACTGGCGGTGCGTTGAGCTGGTAATAATTACCGCGCGTCACGCGACACATAAGTTGTCATTTGCGACACATAAAATGTCATTGAGCGACACATAAGTTGTCATTGAATAACCGCCATTAATGGCGGTTTTTTCTTTAATCTAAATTGGATTTTAGTAACATGAGTTAATCTAATTTAACTATTTGATCATCGTTCCAAACATAAACTTGTTTATGCAAGTGTTGATTAGTTCTGAAATATTCATGTATCTCTTCATCCCCTTTATAGTTTTGCCCTCTTTCTCCCCATAATATCCATACAAATGTTTGTCCAGTTTCTATAAGATATTTTTGAAAAAGATCTTTTCTTAAATATAATAAATGACCTTTCAAATTCTCATCAGAAGATTTCAATGTTCTAAAAATAGAGGCTACCCCGTCAAAATCATATAAGTCTGGATCACCATTATGGTATTTTAGACCTAATCTCTGACATAATTCAGGATTCGGAAAGTCTATTCCTCCTGCTTGATTCAAAGAACTGTGATAAGACTCCCAAGAATAAGATTGCACAGGAACTTCTATTAAAAAACTAGATGCATCCCATTCATCCAAATTCACCCGACTATTTACATTTTCATTTAGTTCTAAAAATGAATTCCCCAAAACCATTTCACCTGCGTATTTATAGTGATTTTCAGGAATTCGTGGCAGAGCATTATTACCAAGATAATCCTTATTACAAAAAAATTCACTTATCGTAGAGACATGTTCATTTGCAACAAAAAAGCCTCTCATAAATGTAAAGATTTCACGATAATCCGTTTTTGAATCCTCTTGTATAAATCCATTCAGTAAAATCCAGCTATCAGTTTCGTTAAACTGCTGAGTCTCTAAGATATCCAAGTAGTTAGGAATTGGTCCATTTAAAATCCACGCACCAATATCCTTTGGAGAATTAGTAAATATATCTGTAGTCTCTGGATTCCAAGAGTTTTCTACTTTAGGGAATGTGGGATCGATACTCACATCACTACATCTTTCATTACCACGCCAATCATCTAAAAGCTCCCTATCAGCCTTCCATCCATACATTTCATAGAACGCAATCCAGCTATATTTTTTTCCATATCTATCTATTTTTACATCACGATCATAATAAGAACTCGAACCTATATCTCTATCAATCTCTTGAAATTTTTCAGGTAGATATCCAAGCTGGATCATTCTTTTCAAAATAGTCTTACGTGTCTCAATATAGTTAGGATGTGAATCATCATAATTACGTCTATCCGGAATTAATCTTCCAATAGTGTAATTATTAAAATCCATACGAAGGGCTAATTTTTTGACTTCAATTATTTTCTCTTCACTTATATCAGGGAGACTATCAAACAGATTAGGTAAATGTTGATAAGGTTTTTGACAATAATCTAAATATTCTTGACTGACAAAATTTCGATTTACTGTTAAAGCATAATTAATAGTACCTAGTAAATATTCTCTCAAAATTGTATGAGTAGTAGAGTATTCAGAATTAGGTAAAAAACAATTTTCTATAATTTGTTGGGCGAAACCACAAACATTACTATTTATTTTTTCTACATCAATAAAATCTGCACTTAAAATAGCCCCATACGCTGCAGCAAAAGTTCTTTCTGGCACATATGGATCCGTAATATCTAATGAATTAATTGCCATCTCAAAGAATGTTTTTGGATCTTTTTTTGCATATATAGAAAGTACTTTTGTTGCTTGATCCCTTAAATCTCTATGGTTAGTTGTTAATAACCATTGAACCCATAAAGCTCGACCTTTCTCACTAGAACCAATTTCTATTCGAGACCATCTTTTTTCAAGAACCTCTAGGTCATTTTTAAGTTCTCTATAATTTCTTCTTATCCATTCAGACCATGTTAAATCACGGTATGTATTTCCCATAGCTCTTAAAGCTTTATCTAAGAAGCTTGCATCAAAGGGATGAGCATATGCCGACCGAGTAGTTTTCAGCTTGGTAAATGCTTTAGAAGCAAATTGCTCTGAGGATAATAAATATTTCTGGAATTCCTCTATTGTTTCTCTATTGATAAGAGCTGCTTGCTCTTGAGTTGTTTGTAAAAGAGCACGTTCTTTAAAATCACCTTCTAACAATTGCCAAAGATGTTTTCTCACATAATATTTAGGATATAGACCAACTAATGAGTTAAAAACATCATAAGCCAGGGTATTTGAATGTAGTTGACCATACTGAATTTTATGAATATTTTGCCTAATCCAACTATTAAAATCACCTTTTAAAAGGTATTCAGCTATTTTAAACCCAGCCATTAAATCATAAGAAAAACCTATCTCATGATTACCATTTTGTGATCTATACTTTAATAATATACCCTCGGATTCAAGGCTTTTTATTAAGCTGCTTCCTGACCTCACGACTTCATTAGCAATACTACGAGCCTGATTAAAATCTAATGTCCTATAATTTTCTGTCCATAACACTTCAGCAATTTTCAATAAGGTATCTTCAATATCTTCATGATATAACCTTTGATTTGACGGAGATAAATCTACAATATGATCAATTGCTTTTTCAAAGTATTTCTCAAATATAGCAACTTGAGAACGGGGTAATGCTTCTACACCTACAACTCTTCTTCTTTCTGAATTTGCTGATTCACAATAAAGTCTTAATGTTAAAGGATGTGTAAGTAGTTCGATTGGTATATCTGCATCTAAAGCATCTATTTTGTAATGTTCAAAATAACAATGTATCGCCGCAATTGGATCATCTACAAACCCATTCAACTCAAAAGTTGGAATTGTTTCTGGAATACAATCTTTATAAAACTCTCCTCTTAAAGTTAGCACTAGTAATATATTTGGATAGTTTTCTAGTAATGCATTTGCTTTTGCTACTTCATTTCTCCAATTTCTTGGGTCTTCAGATTCACTTAGCCCATCAATTACAATTGGAATACGTTTACAAAGGCGTTGACCTGCTGCATCTACTGCTTCTAAAAGATCCTCAAATGTATTAATAGGTCGTCCATATATCTTAAAACTTTTGACTAAATGATCTAAATTTTCGCCTGCATGTAAATCTTTTCCGTAAGCGTCCGCTGAACCCCATGCCTATTTTTTAATTCGGTTCAGGTTTCCAGCGGTGTGGTAGCAATTCTTCAATCTGAGTCACTTTATGTGTCGGCAACCTTTTCAGCACATCACTTAAATAGGCATACGGATCCAGCCCATTCAGCTTTGCTGACTGGATTAATGTCATAATATTGGCTGCTCGCTGACCGCTGCGCAGCGAACCTGCAAATAACCAGTTCTTACGTCCCAACGCCCAGGGGCGCATCTGGTTTTCCACCCAGTTATTGCAAATCGGTAGATTGCCATCATCCAGATAGCGGCTTAAAGCTGGCCAACGCTTCAGAGTGTAATTGATCGCCTTGGCGGTTGGAGAACTCGATGGCACAGTCAGTTGATGTTGGTTGAGCCATTCATACAGTTGTTGCATCACCGGTTGACTATGCTGTTGTCGGTATTCGCGGCGCTGTTCTGCTGTACCATCGGTCTTTTTCCTGAGTTCTGCTTCTATGGCATACAGTTTCTGAATCAGCACTAATGCCTGTTCAGCGACCTGACTTTTTTTGGTCGCATGCAGTTCATGGAATTTACGACGTGCATGGGCCATGCAGCCCACCTCTATGACCTGACCTGATTTAAAGCGTGCTTTATAACCGCTGTAATCATCACAGACCAGATGGCCCTGCCAGTCTTTCAGGAACGCTTCAGCATGCTGACCTGAACGACTATCCTGAAAGTCATAGATCACGGCTTGAACTGGATTGTACTGTGTAGTGGCATAGGCCCAGACATAACCTTTCTTCGGTTTTTTCTCATTCTCACCCATCCGCATAATGGTGACCGGCGTTTCATCGGCATGGATCACCCGCTGTTGCAGCACCACCTGTTTTAAGGCATTGGCCAGAGGTTCCAGTTCCACACCGCAGCGACCAATCCAGTCAGATAAAGTGGATCTGGACAGATCAATGCCAGCCCGCTGATAGATCAGACGTTGACGGTACAGCGGCAAATGATCGGCATATTTCGATACCAAAACATGGCTGAGCAGTTCAGGTGAAGCAATGCCTTTATCAATCACATAGGCGGGCATCGCTTGCTGAGTCAGGGTGTCACACTGATCACAGACCCATTTACCACGCACATGCTGTTCCTTATAGAACTGTGCCGGTCTGAAATGCAGTTTTTCACTGACATCTTCGCCGATACGCCGGAGTTGGCATCCACAAGCACATTGGGTTGATGCAGGTTCATGCTCAATACGGATGGTGTGTAGATGATCTGGCAGTGGTCGACGTTTAGGTTTATTGGTTTTGGCTTTCTGTGTCGCTGCATTAGTTTTATCTGCATTTAGCCGTTCCAGTTCTAGATCAACCGCGGCAATATCTTCTTCAACCGCTTCATCCCACAGATGGATTTGTTTTGCCGTTAAGTGTTCATTCTTTTGGGCGAATTTGTGCTTTTTAAACAGCGCCAGTTCATGCTCGTATTTTTGATTGAGAATAGAAAGATGTTGAACTTTAGAATCTAATTGCTGATTGGTGACTTCAAGATGTTGAACTCTGGCATCTAATTGCTGGTTTGATTGTGCTAGAGACTGATGCTGCATCGCCAACTGCCGGGTAAATTCCAGCAGTTGTTCATGGGTCAGTTGGCTTAAGTCAGGCAGCGTATTCATGACCGCAGTATGCCTGAGGTCATGAAGAGAATGAAATAGAACGTTTGGAGAATAGCAGAATAGCCGAGCTTGGTTTAGAGCATTGTTACCACTTGCTGTCGTCCAATGCGCTGCCAGGGCAAACCCTGGATTAATGCCTGTAACTGTTCCGGGTTGAGGACCACGGTTTCACCTTGGTGAACTTGAGCCCAGTGGAATTTTCCCTGTTCCAGCCGCCTGGCACACAGCCAGATGCCCAGTCCATCATGTACCAGCACTTTCATACGATGGCCACGTTTATTACAGAACAGGTAGGCGCAATGCGGTTTGATGTAGCCAAAGGCTCTCACCACCTGAGCCATGGTCGTATCCATACCTGCACGCATGTCCATGGGCTGAGTAGACAACCAGATTTCATCAATGCGGATCATGTTGCAAGTGCCTTGAGTAATTCTGCCAAGACAGGTATTTCTGATGTCTGCCATTTTAGCTGAATATCATTATTCGTATGAGGCACGGTGATACACAACGTGATCCTCTCATCAATAGGTTGGCTGATTGCAGCAGTGTAAGGCAAAGCAATAAATGCTGGATTCACATGAGTAGGATCCTGCACGGCACCATCATGATGGCTGAAGATCCTGATCCAACGACTGACAAGGTTGGCATTAATACTATGTTGCAGTGCGACCGAAGCGATCGAGGTATTAGGATTTTTGCAGGCATTGACAATACTGAGTTTGAATTCTTTGCTGTATTTTCGGCGTTTTTTAGCAACAGGAGGTGTTGCTGAATATATATCCATGTTCATGGATTAAGTCCCCACTTGTTTCTAAGTGGGGACTAAATTAAGGCTTATAGGATGAATTCAGAAGGTGTGTTCAGCGGACGCTTACTCTTTTCCTAAAAAAAGGACTCCAGCATTAATGCCATCTCTTGGTCTACATATTTCTAAAGCAAGATCTGTTTTACCATCGCCAGCCTTACCAACGATAGTAATGACCTTGGCATTTAAAGCATTTCTTACCTTTTTTATTTCTTCTGAAAAAGCATAAAAATCTGCTAACAAATTTGCTGCAAACATAGCAGTATGGCTTCTATTAGCTCGTAATCGAGCTATCGTTTTCCTATATTTAGACCAATCACAACTTAAATCTTCAACCAAAAGCTCTTTTGCTTTTTCAAAATTTCCTGCTGCCAACTCTGAAAATAAACAATCTAAAAAACCACTCAATCTTTCCCCATCAGCTATAAAATCGGGCAAGGTTGTTTTGACATAGCTATCCTCAAGATTAAGTGCATCTTTGACTATTTTTAAATTATTGTTTATAGATTTCTCAAGGCTATCTAGTGAGTCCCAAGAGGAGTGTCTTCCTAAACATTTTTCAATTATCTTTTCAGCTTTAACCGTTTGGTGCACTTCAGGTTGAAACTTCTTACTATGAGTAGATGCTATGATTTGATAATGTTGATTTAACACTTGTTCATCAATTACCAACTCACCAAAATAAGCCTCTCGCAAAGCTAATGCTGGTCCAACCAATAAACTCTCAATGTCATCGCAAGTTTGAAGATGTAGTTTAAATGGATAATTAGCTTGCAATCCATAAAACCACTCTTGATCGCCCTCTGTAAGAATATATTTAGTCCATAAAACCCAATCCGTTAAGTGAGGTAAATATTTCTTAGACTTATTAAGTCCATCAACAATTTTATCTTTTCTAGTTGTTCCTATTGCTCGTGCTCTAGGCAAGTCATACCATTTACATTGCCATCCATACCATCGTGTAGAACCTCCCAAAGCACAGTCTTGGTCTAACTTTAGATGGAACTCGACCCCAGCCTGATTAGCAAGCTCTTTAAAAGAACCATATTGACCATAGTGTCTTCTTATTAATGATCTACAAAGCTTTTCAAAATTTACGTCAGCTGCACCAGATAAATTTTCAAATTTACTCCAATCAAGATGAGACATTCTATTATTCTTCCCCAAATTTCTCAGGATTCTCAGGATTCTCAGGATTCTCAGGATTCTCAGGATTCTCAGGATTCTCAGGATTCTCAGGATTCTCAGGATTCTCAGGATTCTCAGGATTCTCAGGATTCTCAGGATTCTCAGGATTCTCAGGATTCTCAGGATTCTCAGGATTCTCAGGATTCTCAGGATTCTCAGGATTCTCAGGATTCTCAGGATAGAAATGTTTTGAGTAAACTTCTACTTTAGCACCAGCATCTACAAATATTTTAATAAATGCAGATATATCAATCTCATCCGTATCAATCGTTATCTTATTCCCATCTCGCTCTAAATAATAATCAGAATTAAATTGATCTATTTCTAATGGAGATAAATGATTAACGTGGTGTTCTTGAAGAGCCTCTAAGACTTCTTTAGAAAATCTATGATTTTCTGGAGGTTCACCAGATAAGTAATATTCCTCATATTCAGAAGCTTTTTTCAACTTTGTAACAAACTTTTCTATATTTTCAGCATCTTTAGCTTGAACAAATGAGCCTATTAATACCAAATTCATAGAATGTTCTGATCCATCTCTCTGTTCCAAATTTTCACGTCTTACCCTTATTTATATTTCTTTAATAACTGAAGTGCTTCTAAAACACTTTTTCCACCAATTTCCTGACCAATATTTGAATATGAACTACTTTTAAGAAAGCCTAGAGCATCTATATGAGCATAAGCATTAAGCCCAGTTTCCATCAAAAGTGGATTGCATATAAAATTTGATTCAAGCCCAATATCACTTATAGTTAAACGAGTTTCCCCACTATAACCTTCTATCCACTTCTTCATTTTTTCATAAGAATCTTTTGATAAACTTTTGACGTTTTGAGTAGCTTGCTGGGGTAAAAGTAGAACTTCGGATATATCAAACTTCTCTGCAATTTCTGTGACCTGATCAAGGTCCTGTATAGTTGAATCATTAATTACAACATTGAAACCCAAAGAACTAATTTCCCTTGTTCTTTCAATACGTTCTATTAATTTATCAAATTTTCGACCACGAAATTTCTCATAAGTAGTCCCAACACCATCAATACTTATTCTAATGAAATTTACATTTCCTTTAAGATTAGACAATAAATCATCAGTTAAACGATGTCCGTGAGTAGTGAATGTTACAGCTAAATCTGTCTCGTTAGCTGTAAATTCACATATCTCAGCAAATTTAGGATATAAAGTTGGTTCCCCGCCTCCAAAGCCCACTCCAAAAGTACCAAGCTGATCAATTTCCTTTAACCATTTTTTTAAGTAATCAAATGGAAGAGAGGCTTTTATTTTGGGCGCATAGCAAAATTTACAATGCAAATCACAAATATTAGTAAGTGCTACTGAAATTTGTCTAGGTGCTACAGTCCAGTCTGCTTCTGGCAATAGAAGCTCATTTATTAGGATATTATTCCCATTAGCCCTATCAAAAAAATGAACTCCATCTGGACCTATTCTTTTTTTCATTGTAAATTAATAAACTTAATACAGATAATGTATTTTAAACATAAAAATCGAATTGATTCATACATACTCTCATATCTTTATCTAAGATTAGTAAGCCAATCTTCTTTGTAAAATTTCAACTTTAGATACATAAGACTGTAGCTTATTAAAAGACTAGCAAGCTCTAACTGAGTCACATTTCAATTGTCACTTAAAGGCAAGTAGATGTTATTGAAGCAAGTGAATCATAAGCGTATTTATCGCATCATGAAGCAGATGTATTAAAAAAACCACTTTCTTTAGGAATATCGACAAGACTCATCGAACGTCATAAATACCAAAAACTGTTGGATGTAATAGGTAATTTAATTTTAAGGTAGTAGGGTGTGTTGACACTTTTAGCTTAAAAAAATAGCGAAGTAGTAAAATCAAATCGCCAAACCCAATTTTACTATTCGCTATGCCTCGTACCATGCTGACAGATCAACACTGGCAAAAGTTGAAAGTTATTCTGCGTAATTTATCCATTCACCACAACTCAAATTTACGCAATTTTATTGAAGCTATTCTCTATAGAATTAGAACAGGCTGTCCGTGGCGAGATATTCCTTCTTGTTTTGGTCATTCAAACTCTATTTTCAAACGTTTTAATCGTTGGTCAAGCAGCGGTAAGTTACTTAGATTATTCAAATTGCTAGCCTCATGCCCCGATATGGAGTGGATTTTTATTGATGGCTCTCATGTACGTGCTCATCAACATTCTGCCGGCATAGCGAATCAATCTATTTCTAAAAGTGTAGGAGGAAACTCCTCAAAAATACATTTGATTGTTGATGCACATGGCAATCCTATTGATTTCATAATTACCGATGGGACCACACATGATGTTAAAGTTGCACCTGATTTAATATCAACATTAGATTTAAAAGAGACAAAAGTGGTATGCGCAGATAAAGGCTATGATTCAGAACCACTGCGTGAACAGATCAGGAAAACAGGGACTAAAGCGAATATACCAAAGAAAACGAATAGCCAATCGAACAATGACCATATGGACTGGTATTTATATAAAATCAGGCATTTAGTTGAAAATATGTTTTGTAGATTAAAGCAATTTAGAGGAATAGCTACTCGATATGACAAGCTCAAAAGAAATTATCAAAGTTCTGTTGCTTTAGCCTGTATATTTTTATGGCTACCTTTATAGGGTTAATTATGAACAGTAAATGTCAACAGACCCTAGTCATATTTTATAACAAGAAAAAATAAACCATGGCTTTTGGGTTTATGAATAGACTCAATAATGCCCCCCAATTACTCATTGATCGGTAAAAAAGGTAAGACAGCTTTTCGCTCTCTTCTTAGCTTAGGAATTTCTGAATTATAGCCCATAAAATCAGCAACGCCCTCTAACGCTGTCATACAGCGTTAGAGGGATAATGATCTCAAGATTGTATTGCTTGGGCTGTCTAATTTGCCGTATTAGACACCATCACCATCACCAGCCCAAACCATATCCACTTTTTTAAGCATTGCTTAATGCACTGGCTAAATCACCAGTACCCTTCAAGTCAGACACCTGTCCCTCCAAAGGCTGACTAAATTCAATACGCTGAATCTTTGCTGCCCGCTCTGCGGAGAACACTGGGATTTGACTCATCGCAAATTCAGACAGTGCGGTAATGGTTAGTGAGGGATTCACACCTAAATTCCCAGGTACAATCGAACCATCTAATACGCGTAAATTTTGATAACCAAAGACTTGACCAGTGAAGTCCACAACGCCATTCGACTTGTCATTGCCCATCGCGACACCACTCATAATATGTGCTGTCGTTGGCGTTCCCAGTAGAATTTCAGTAAGTGCAGAACCAGGTTCTCCACCTAACTTTTGTGCAATCATTTTAGTGGCTTCTTCAGCCGCAGGGAATGAAACGGTGAGTGGCGTGTCCCCTTCTTTTTGCACAGCAGTGATACTATTTTTGAACAGTCGATACCACTTTCTACGCCATTCAAAATGAATGAATGCTTCAGACTTTTGCATCACCAATAAAATGATAGAGTCTTTGGCTTTACCCTTATAACGCAGTACTTTAAAGGTTTTTAAGGGATGTAACAGTGTATTGAACACAAACTTCATAAAGCGCATAAAGCCCTGACCGGTCACCATCGGCACGTATGGAATATAAATCCATGAAGCATCCGCACCTTCAGGGAACCGTGTGACCTCAATATTGGTATCTGCATCGACCGAAATAAAAGAGCTGATTGCTACCCCATCATCCAGTTTTTTATCTGTGTTGTTCACTGTGGTCAGAGTTTCCGAGTTCGTCCGAACTTCCTGTCCCAGCAATGAAGAAATATTGGGTAAAGTCTTATACTGATCCCGCATTTTTAACAACATCGGTACCGTACCCATCACCCCTGCAGATAACACTACCCCACGACTGCGCAAACTATATTGACGAACATTCTTACCTAAAGTTTCTTTGATAATGATTTCATAGCCTTCACCACCATCCTCACTCAATGGCATAATTTTGAGGACTTCAGAACTTGGACGAATTTCTACCCCATTACGTTCAGCAAAATACAGGTAATTCTTCATGAGGGTGTTTTTGGCATTATTACGACAGCCCAACATACAACTGCCACAATAAATACAGGAGTTACGATCTGGTCCATCTCCATTGAAATACGGATCTTTCGCTAATTGTCCTTCTTGACCAGCTACTTGCGAAAAGAAGACCCCCGTATTCACCGTTTTAAATGAATTTGCATATCCAATTTCACTCGCAACTTCTTTTAACGTGTCGTCTGCAATATTGGTATAAGTATTATTCGCTGTACCCAACATACGTTGAGCGAGACCATAAAACGGCTTTAAGGTGTCTTTCCAGTCTTTACGAATCTTGGTCCATGCCTCCGACTCAAAAACTGCATCAGGTGGAATTAAATGTACATTGGCATAAATTTGTGAGCCCCCACCAACGCCCACCCCATGCAAAATGGTGGTTTTACTGGTGAAAGTAAATTGCATCGTACCTCTGAATCCCAGTTCAGGTCGCCACAAATAGTTTTTTGTGTCTAAATTGGTGGTTGGAAAATCCTTGTCTTCACGGCGTAAGCCTTTCTCCAAAATCAGGACTTTATAGCCTTTTTCACTGAGGCGTAAAGCACTGACCGATCCACCAAAGCCTGAGCCAATCACGATTTGATCATAATCAAAATCTTTATTATTCATACTATTAACTCCTTTAATAGTTTTATTTTTCTGTTTTTAAATACACTAATTCCTTCACTTCAAAATATCCATCTTGAAGTGAAAAGTGATGTTGAGGTTTTAAAATTTAAGCGCTTATGACTTCATGCGAATCAATAAATTCAACAGCCAATTGGCAAATTTTCCATACGGTGGCGCGAGAAACTTCAAACTCGAAAAACCCGCCTGATAAAATACAGGGCGCATTTTAGAAAAAGTCAAAAAGCCTTCATAACCATGATAGTGCCCCATCCCGCTGGCACCGACTCCACCAAAGGGTAAGTCATGCTGCCCGACATGAAATAAGGCATCATTGACCGAAACCCCGCCCGACATAACTCTGCTGATATAAAAATCGATTAAACTTTTGTTATTACTAAATGGATAAAAAGCCAATGGACGATCACGCTGCACAATATAGTCTACTACCTCTTCAGGCTTTTGGTAGGTTTTGACCATCAAGATCGGACCAAAGGTTTCACGCGTATCAATTTCCATCTCATCATTACTGTTCAATACCAAAGTCAGTGGAAATTTTCGTGTCGCAGCATCTGGTTCTTGCTGATTTAAATTAATCAAACTGGCCCCTTTGGCTTCAGCATCTGCCAAGCTATGCACTAAGCGCTGAAATGCACGCTCATCAATCACAGAAGTATAATCTTTGCTATGAATATCAGGCACATGTTCCTGAACCCACGCTGCCGCGGCTTGAATAAAAGCTTGTAACTTCGACTCATGTACAAATAAATAATCGACATTGGTACAAATTTGCCCCGCATTAAACTGTTTCACAAACATAATGCGTTCTACAGCTTTCTCAATAGGGTATTCAGGATCAATCACCGCAGGAGATTTACCACCCAACTCCAAAGTCACTGGCGTCAAGTTCTGTGCTGCAGCAGCCATGACTTTACGCCCTGTCGCACCAGAGCCAGTAAACATCAGGTGGTCAAACGGCAATTTTGAAAATGCGATGCCTACTTCACCAGTCTCATCGAAAATCTGTAATTTTTCCGCTTTAAAGTATTTGGGACTTAACTCAATCAGTAATTCAGCCAAATGTCTTGAATTTTCAGACATTTTAACCATAGCGGTATTTCCCGCAGCAAACACAGCAGATAATTGCGAGAACATCAAATTGATGGGGAAATTCCACGGCACAATAATTCCAATCACCCCCAGCGGCTGCGGAATCACACGGTTTTTTGCACCAAAATACAGGCTATGATCGACATGTCGTTTTTGTACTTTGGTCCAGTGTTTCAAGTGTTTGATGCTGCCGTTTATGTCATCCGTGACAGTTATAATTTCTGCTAATAAGGTTTCATGGCGTGAACGATTTCCATAATCACGATTCAAGGCGTCAATAATTGCTTCACGGTGATTGTTAATCAATGCTTTTAAATTCAGTAAATGTTGCTTGCGTTGTTCAATCGTTTCAATGCCTTGCTGATGAAAGCTTTTGCGCTGTAATTGAAAACAATCGTGCAATGTCTGTTCTATCACTGTTTGCTCGATATGAGACTGAACCGTAAGTTGCATATGCTTTTCCTTTCACGGCTAAAAATGGTGATTCAATACTTCTTTTCTATGTTGGTTGAGATAATCTCTTATCCTACTTTAACAAATGACTTGAATTATGCTTGACTTTTTAGGACACTAAATTGATCTTTTAGGACAACACGGAATGTTGTAATGGGAAGTTATATTCGTGCAGCCAGCCTCGGCGGTTTTGAAGACTTAGTCCGTAGTTATGGCATAAACCCTATAGGAATCTTGAAAGAGATCGGGATTTTACCTGCTTTACTCCGCGATCCAGATTCATTTATTCATTATGATCATTATTTAAATTTATTGGAAAAAGCGGCCTTAGCCTGTCAGGATGACTGCTTCGGTTTAAAACTCGGCGCACTCCAAAATATTAGCACAATCGGTTTGATTGGCGTCTATATGTCCCGACAAACGAGCATACTTGAAGCCTTAAGCGTGGCGCAAAAGTATGTCTATTTACATGCTGAAGGCGTTGTCTTTCACGTCTCGCAACATAATGCTCTGTTCTGTAAGCTGAACTTTGTGCGTTTAAGTGAATACAACACCGATGTACCACAAAAATCACAACTGGCCATTTGCCTTGTCGCGAATATTTTAAAAGATTTGATTGGCCCACAGTGGCATGCAGAAAAAATTTGCTTCAAGCAAAAAGCACCACAAAAAGGAGCTCAAACTTTCCAAGCACATTTTTCCTGTCCAGTGGAATTTGAAACCGATGAGGATGCGCTTTATTTTCCCGCAAGCTTTTTAAGCTATAAACCCTATAATTTTAATGAAGATGCCATTAATCAACTAATCGTACAGCAGCTTGAAACACAAAGCAGCACCAAAACTGAAGACAATACCGCACTGATAGAGAGTTCAGTCCGCATGCTGATGGCGACAGGAGACTGCAGCATTGAAAATATCGCACTCTGTATGGGAATGCATCCGAAAAAGCTTCAGCGCGCTTTAAAAATGCAAGGAACAACCTATCGAGATATACTCGAAAATGTCCGAAAAAAAGAAGCGCTTCGTATGCTTGATGCAGGCAATGTGAATTTGACAGATATTGCTCTACAGTTGGGCTATGCAGAATTATCTATTTTCAGTCGCAACTTTAAAAGCTGGTTTGGCGTTCCTCCAACCGAGTTAAGAGACAAAAGTCGAAGCCATATTGTATGACTTCTGGTTTTGCTACTTCGTTAAATAAAAAGTACCCAACGAATTCAAGCATATAGTTTAAATCCATTGAATGTCACTCTAATCAATACAGACTCAATTGATTATTTCGGGAAAACAAAGGATGCGACCAAACGTGCCCCCCAACCTTTCGGGCTGCCGTCAGTATCATCAACCCAATATCGAGCACCACCGCCCACACTAATGGCCTGACCATTTAGGCGAATCACTTTGGTCACAGTCAAGTTGACAGGAACTGTGGCTTCTTCTGCATTCCAGTCATATGTCGTTTCAGTATTCAATGCCACCGTCGTACTATTTGGATAAGTGTAACTAGGGTCTGTTGACATTTACTGTTCATAATTAACCCTATAAAGGTAGCCATAAAAATATACAGGCTAAAGCAACAGAACTTTGATAATTTCTTTTTAGCTTGTCATATCGAGTAGCTATTCCTCTAAATTGCTTTAATCTACAAAACATATTTTCAACTAAATGCCTGATTTTATATAAATACCAGTCCATATGGTCATTGTTCGATTGGCTATTCGTTTTCTTTGGTATATTCGCTTTAGTCCCTGTTTTCCTGATCTGTTCACGCAGTGGTTCTGAATCATAGCCTTTATCTGCGCATAACACTTTTGTCTCTTTTAAATCTAATGTTGATATTAAATCAGGTGCAACTTTAACATCATGTGTGGTTCCATCGGTAATCATGAAATCAATAGGATTGCCATGTGCATCAACAATCAAATGTATTTTTGAGGAATTTCCTCCTACACTTTTAGAAATAGATTGATTCGCTATGCCGGCAGAATGTTGATGAGCACGTACATGAGAGCCATCAATAAAAATCCACTCCATATCGGGGCATGAGGCTAGTAATTTGAATAATCTAAGTAACTTACCGCTGCTTGACCAACGATTAAAACGTTTGAAAATAGAGTTTGAATGACCAAAACAGGAAGGAATATCTCGCCACGGACAGCCTGTTCTAATTCTATAGAGAATAGCTTCAATAAAATTGCGTAAATTTGAGTTGTGGTGAATGGATAAATTACGCAGAATAACTTTCAACTTTTGCCAGTGTTGATCTGTCAGCATGGTACGAGGCATAGCGAATAGTAAAATTGGGTTCGGCGATTTGATTTTACTACTTCGCTATTTTTTTAAGCTAAAAGTGTCAACACACCCTAAATCTTTGGCACTAATTTTCAACACAAAAGCAATTTCATAAATTTTTTCAACAGTGAGATTAACCTCGCCACGTTCAATACGTCCCATATAACTACGATCTATCCCACATTGAAGAGCAAGGGATTCCTGAGTTAATTTTTGTTGTGTTCGTCTATTGCGGATTAATTGACCGATTGCTACTGATAATTCTGACATTTGTAACTAATTGCTCAAAAGAGAAATATCATCAATTGAGGACTATATATCCGCGGACTATAATCCTCTTTTTTATCAAAAAGATTTAATAGCTATGTTTCAATTTTATCTTCCACATACAGAAAAGTTTGAAAAAGTTTTTCTTCAAAATGAAATCCATGAATGGGAAGCGAAAATGTTTTTAAAAAAAATAAAAAATCTTAAAGGAAAAAATTCTACCATTCATGCATCGCATATATATGCATCTTTAAGAACATTATTGCGTCATGGATTCTTGAGTTTTAAAAGGTCAGAAAGTAACAGTCGTATATTCCTTTATAGTGAAACTGAAAAACTGAAACAGAATAGAAATCATTTTTTAAATAGCCGCTTAAAAAAGGTTATAGAACTTGAAAAAAGTTTAATAAACAAAAACATAATTAGCTTAAACACTCAAAAAGAGTACTTGCATGAACTCGTATTAAAATATCCTGAACTTAATTCAGAATTTATAAATTTAGATCAAAAAATTGATTTATACGGAGAAGAAAAAAGAGAGAAATTAAAGATTTTAGATAATATTTTAAAAATATTACGAAAATAAATAAGATAATATTTTTCAAAAATATTTACTTAAAAAACAACAAATTAATTAAAAAAAATAACTTGATTTAATTTTTTTTTGAAACTAAATTTCCTCCTATATCTTACAAATTTCAACGCTATGGCTAAATCTATTGAGCAAGTTAAGACAGAATTTCAAAAGAAAGGAATATCCTTTTCGGATTGGGCTAAGGAGAATAACTTTTCAACAGAATTGGTATATAGAGTCTTGAAAATGAATAGACTTCCTATTCGAGGAGAGAGTCACAAAATCGCAGTTAAATTGAGAATTAAAGATGATTGATAGTTGTGTGAAATTATTAATACGTCTTTTTCATGAACCATCAAATTTCTCATACTTAAAAATACTCTTGGAGTAATTATGAAAAAATAGAGAAAAATTCAATAAAAAACGGACCTTAAAAGGATCCGTTGGTGACTTTATATAGAAGAATATAAAGACGTGAGAATCATAGTATCTTCTCTGTATCGTCACCAGTCAAGTAAGTGCTATTCGATCGCAATAGTACAGATTAGCTCATTCTCAAATGTCTATTGAGAATAGAATTACTTATGGATGAACCGATATGTCTTATAAAACAGTTTTTTCAAAAACTGATATTCAAACCAATATCTTGAAACAAATTAGGATTGCCTTTGAATCAACAGCAAATGTAGCAGCTACACTTCATGGGCAACGTAAGATCCACCAAGGAGCATTTGGTCGTCGAACCTCTCTCTTCCCTAGTGAAAAGTGTTGTGGAGCAATACCATTAGAAAGCCGACTTGAACTTGCTCATGCACTATCGTTAGAACAAGATCCAAATGTCTTAAAATATCGCTCACAAGCATTAAAAATTTTACTGATCAATGAACAGTATTGTTTTCCAGATTTTTTAGTTCAAACCCAAAAAGGTGATTATGAAGTTCACGAAGTCAAACCATCCATAGCATCATTATCAACTGATGACTTAAACCGCTTTGCAATACTTTCCGATCTACTCCACTCAATTGATATTACTTTTAAGTTAATAGATCACAGAAATTTACCTAATGAATCAGAGATTTCTCAGTTGCTTTATTGGTATCAAAGAGGACATCAATACAACTGGAATACTTTCGAAATTAATTACGCTTTAGACCAGTTAAAGCTCAAAGAATTTGATAACTCAACGCAAGCCTATAAAACACTTGAATCAATTGGTCTTAAACAAGAACTAGCAGATTATCTATTTTTTCATCAAAGAATAAAGATTGGCGGAGTCAAAAAAGAAATAAGAGAGGCTCATTAACATGAATAATGCTCTTTTTATTCCCCAGCCAGGTTTTCGTTTTTATTTTAAAGAACATCCTGATTATATTTTTGAAATCGGTTCTGTAACCTATAACGCTATACGTTATGCAGCTATTGCGGGGGGTAAATCATTTTCGATATCCCCAAATGAGTTTGAAAGCCGGTATACATCAGGTGAAATTTTATGTGTCTTCGCACCAGATAAACTGATGATTAACCCCAAACATAGTATTGCGATTCATCGAAGAGAACGTTATGTAATAAGCGCCTTGCAGCTATTACAATACCCAACGAGTAATAATTTACTTTCACAATTAATACACCACATATCTGCTGAAATCCAAGACCCTAACCCACCTTCTAGCCGCACTGTTGCGAGATGGATAGCTCAATATAAGTCTGCTTTGGATAACAAGCTCAGCTTAAAACATAAATCGAAAGGCAATTTCACTTTGCGGTTCAGTCCAGAAATTTATCAAATTCTAAATCAAGCTATTAATGAGGTATATCTAAAACCAGAATACAGAAGTAGTAAAGATGTCCAAGCCCATATGCTTGGTCAGTTCATAGAGCAAGGCATCCCATTAGATAGTTTACCAACACGCAGATGTATTCAACGATATATCAAGAAATTAGATCCATTTATTGAACTGAAAGTAAAAAAAGGCTCTCGAATAGCAAAGAAAAAATTTCAAGCAGCGGGTAAAAGTATTATTAGTCCTTTTGCTATGTACATGGTCGAAATTGATACGCACTATCTCGACATTATTGTTATAGACCCAAAAACAAAAACTGCTTTAGGGCGGCCTTTTCTAGCATGTGCAATTGATGTTTACTCAAGAACAATTGTTGGATCTTATATCAATATGTACCCACCTAGTGCTGCAACAACATTAGAAGTAATTAAAGACATGATTACTCGGCCGAACCAAAAGCTACCAGGAGGAATTCCAAGCATCATCATTCCAGATAATGGTGTGGAATTTAAAAATAATGCTCTCGCAAGAGTTTGTGAACAACTGAAAATTACTCTAACTCCTTCTCAAGTTGGTACGCCTAATAACAAACCGCACATTGAACGTTTTTTTAGCACGCTGACACATGGAATTCTTCAAAAGCTACCTGGTACAACCTTCTCCAACCCAACAGAAAGAGGTGAATATAATTCCAGTAAAAATGCACAATTAACTTTGGAGCAACTAAGAGAATATATAAGCAGATGGATTAATGAGGTCTATCACCAATCTATCCATCACACGACAGGACGCTCACCCATCATCATGTGGCAAGATGCTATTGAAGATATCCAGCCTAGTTTTCTAACAGAAATAGATGCCAAAATTCTCTGTCGTAGGCCTATTGAAAGAAGTATTAATCACGGTCAAGTCCGAGTGGACAATATCAGTTATTTTTCTCATGCACTTACTACTTTACAAGCACAAGGCATAAAGACCGTTACTGTGCTTGTTGATGACTTAAATTTGAATGAAGTTTTTATCATTAATCCCAACAATAAAGATGTCGTCATTCAAGCGGACTCAACTAATCAAGACTATACATTTGGATTGACTCGTGTAACCCATTTAGAAGTTCAAAAACTTAAGAAAAATCAGTCACAATTAGATATAAAAAAGATCGGTCCAATGTCCGATTTATATTATTTATACAAACTTATGCACGAAATTCAAACCAATCTTGTCAGAAAAAAGCCAAGGTTAAAACCACTTACACTAGAGCTTCCCAAGCAGCTACAAAGAGTTGAAGAACAACTTCTTTCGAAGGAAAAGGATATTTCTGAACAATCTATTTCCACTATAAATACACCTACTTCAATTGATCAGTTTGGTTCTTTGGAGGTATTGAAACATGGAAAAATTTGACAACCGATTTGAACGGATTCGATCTATTAACAATATTGTCATTACCTCAAATGAATTTATGGCAGCTTTTACTGGTATACAAGATTGTGTCAAAAGAAGTATTTCTTATAGTGAACCAGTTGGAAGCATGCTGCTGGCAGAAGGAGGATTAGGAAAAACAACTTTATGCAAAGCAATCTTAAGCTTGATGCCACGTTCAGAAAAAACTGAAAAGGATCATAAAAAATCTATCATCCCAGCATGTTATGTAGAAGTACCCTCACCTGCCACAGTGAAATCATTAGCCATAATGATGCTCAAAGAACTGGGGGATATCACTTGTGAAAATGGATATGGTACGACTGAATACTTAACAAGTAGGCTTATTCATTTACTTGCCCAATGTGAAACCAAGCTTATATTTTTAGATGAGTTCCACCATTTATTTGAGCGTAAACCGACGTCGACAAGAATGAATCGAACTACAGGCAATTGGATTAAAACCTTAGTGAATAGAACTGGAATCAGTTTTTGTTTAGTTGGTTTACCTGAGTTTGTACCACTACTTCAAATTGATAGCCAAATTGCACGCAGATTTCAATTCATCTACCAGCTAAACCCATTAACTGTTGATCCCTCACAGGGGGGAAGTATGTTTGCATTTCTTGCCGAAGTTTCAAGAATTCTCGATAAGCAAAATATCACCTTCATGCCAGCTTTAGATAGCCAACTGGTAGGCATGCAAATTCAATTAGCAACGAAAGGTTATCACTCATACATTATGAGCCTTATTAGAGAAAGTATTACGCATGCTTTAAACGATGGTCGGCAGGTTATTAACTCTAATGATTTCAGTTATGCCTGGAAATTAGGTATCACGATATACATTAGCAAACAAAGTAAAAATCCCTTCGAAATGAATATGTCTCAAATTATCTCACTCATGAAATAAATATAATTATGCAAAATACTCTTTTAATCCAAGCAATTCCTTATGAAGATGAATCACCAATCAGCTTCCTACTAAGAACCGCCAAACTTAATGCACATAGTTCAATCTTTAATTTAGTCGGTAAAGTTAATTATCAATCTATCATTAAGGAATCACTCAATTACCATCTTGTAGACGATGTTCGCTTTAGCTTAGTTTTAAATGCTTTAAATATAAATAGTGATTACTCATACCTAGCATTTGAAAGATCAGGTCCTACAAATAGATCACCTAGAATAATAGGTGCTATTGAAGTGGATCATGAATTGCTTGTATTAGATAACATACGCTACTGTCCTATTTGCCTTGCTGAAAATGCGTATTTAAAAAAATTATGGATGCTCAAACCAATTTATGCATGCCCAACTCATTCTTGTTTTTTAATCGATTCTTGTCCCAATTGTGACAATCCTATCACATTAAAAGCGAGTGTAAAAAACTGCTCGTGCTGTGGTTATGAACTGGATAAAGCTCCCACCAGAGAAGCAACGTCTCTTGAAACAATTTATTGGTTTATTGACGTTCTAAATAATAACTCCAATAAACTGTTTAAAGAGTTCACAGCTTGCTGGAAAGCCTTCAATGAATTTTTTGAATTTGATGGATCTAATACAGACTTAAAGGTCTCTCTTTATGTCTATGAATATTTTCAGAGTCCTGAAACTTCAGTACTCAAACTAAGCTCATGTATCCATTCACGTCGTGATTACTCTCACCCAAGGATTCAACTATTACCTTTTTTAAAGTATGAACGATTTTTCAAACAGCACATTCAAACTGTAGAAGAAAATGCTTACGAATACAAAATTAGCGAAAAAAGTATTTCTAGAAAACTTAGCAATTATCAGATAAAACGTGTTTTGAAGGTTTCTCGTTTCGAGCTTGAGAAATTGATAGAAAGTGACTATTTGAAGTTTGGAAATAAAGAGCTTTATCATGGAAATATCTCAAGTTTAGATATTGAGCGCTTTATTATGGGCTTAAACAATGTGGATCAACCTACATTCGAAATACTAGATACAGTAACTATCTGTAATGATTGCATTGACTTAAAAGAGATTTCTAAAACTTTAGAAATCAATTATGAAACAGCAAGGAAACTGGCAAATAATGGATGGTTTGATGTAGACAAAAACGTTCAAATTGCAGATAAGCCCCAAATGTACTCAAAAAAAAAGTTCATACATTCCAAAGCAAATACATGCTAGTTGCAACGTTGGCTAAACAATTTAGAGTAAACCCTACAAATCTTGTGGAGAAATTAGAATCAATAGGTATAACGCCCGTTCATGGACCTCATATTGATTCGACCCCAATTAATATTTTTTTAAAAAACGATGTTCAAGATATTAATTCAAATGATTTAAACTCAATTCAACACTATCCCACACGTACTGGTAGGCGAAAAGATACGCTAGGATCTTTAACTACCAGTTTGAATTATTACTCGCTAAGAGATGCAGCTACACTTTTAAAAATTAGCCCAAATAAAGTTGCAGTACTTGTTCAAAAAGGAATTCTTAACAAAGATAAGAAAAACCCTTTATCAGTTCAAATCCAAGCTTGCTCGCTATTAAATCTTAAGAAGAAGCTCGATAGCGAGGATTATATTTCCTATCTAGATGCAACAAATCAATTAAATTGCCCTATCAATTGGATGCAAAAATATTGGTGTGAAACAGGTTTCTTAAACATTGAAAATCTAGTTTATTGGAAACTTGTAAGTAAGAAGGAACTAACAGCTGTTTTAGAGCTAAAACAGGAATATGTTACTGGTGCTGAAGCAAGTGCAATTCTAAATATGCGTCACTCACATATTACCAACTTACAAACTCAAGGTTTTATAAAACCTTACTATTTTGGAAAAACAGATAAAAGAGTAAGGCTTTTCAAGAAGACCGACGTTTTAAAACTAATAATTTGAAATATTTTGTTAGCGGCAGTGTAAAAATGACCCCCTAATGGCATTTAAAAACTGACCCCCTTGGTTAATATAGCGGTCATTTTGGACTGCTCAACATGTTAACTTTGGAGCAAGCAGTGACAATCCAAATACTTCATCAACAAGGTAAATCTATTAAAGCCATTAGTCGTGAACTGGGGGTGTCCAGAAATACCGTACGTAAATATTTACGGCAAAACACCACACCTCAGTATCAGCGTATACAGCCTAGAATAAGTATCCTTGACCCATACAAACCCTATTTACTCCAACGTGTAAACGCAGCTCATCCTGAATGGATTCCTGCTGTTGTGCTCTACCAGGAAATTTTAAGGTTGGGATATCCAGGAAAGATCAGGATATTGAGGGAATATCTTGCAACATTAAAACCAGTTGCTAAACCAGAACCGATCATTCGTTTTGAAACCCAACCTGGCCAACAAATGCAGGTGGATTTCACGACAATTCGACGCAACAACACGACTTTAAAAGCTTTTGTCGCAACATTAGGGTATTCCAGAGCGACTTTCGTGAAATTTTATGATCATGAACGTACGGATGCATGGATCGATGGTCTAGAAAATGCATTTCAGTTTTTTGCAGGAGTACCTCAAGAAATCCTGTTTGATAACGCTAAAACGATCATGATTGAACGGGATGCCTATCAGGAGGGGCAGCATAAATGGAACCCCAAACTGCTCGACTGCGCCAAGAAATACAGCTTTCGTCCTCGCGTATGTAAGCCCTACCGTGCACAGACCAAAGGCAAAGTTGAACGCTTTAATGGATACCTCAAATCAAGCTTTATTGTGCCATTGAAAGCAAGCCTGAAGACTTCGGGTTTACTGTTAGATGTTGATGTCGCCAATGCCCACATTGGCCGGTGGCTGCATGAAACCGCCAATCAGCGGATTCATGCCACCACGCAAGAAAAACCGGCTGTTCGACTGCAACAGGAGCAGCAAAAATTTACGCCATTACCGCAATCAGATACAGGTTCCAGCACTGTACCTGTTGCAGCAGCACAGCATGTCATGCCCTACGAGAGTTTGCAGCATCCCTTATCTGTATATGACCAGTTGCTGGGAGTTTCCTGATGAATCTGCAATACGACCGTATAGAGCAGCTTTGCCAAAAGCTCAATCTGCCTGCCATCGCATCACAATGGTCACATCATGCACAACAAACATTAGGTCAGGATGGAAGTTATGCCGACTTTGTTGAAGCGATCTTGACGCATGAATATGCTGCCAGGCAACAGCGCAGCCAGCAGGTACTGATGAAACTCTCAGGCCTGCCTCAAGTCAAAACCCTGGAAGACTATGATTTTAATTATGCCCTAGGGGCCCCTAAATCACAGGTGATTGAACTGTTCAATCTGAGCTTTATTGCTAGAACAGAAAATGTGGTGTTTCTCGGGGCTAGCGGAGTAGGAAAAACGCATTTATCTATGGCATTAGGCTATAAGGCCATCATGAACAATGTCAAAACCAAGTTTATTACCGCCGCCGATCTCATGCTGCAACTCAGTACAGCCTATCAGCAAGGTAAACTGAAAACCTATATGCAACGTGCGGTACTGGGACCAAAGTTACTGATTATCGATGAAATTGGTTATTTACCGTTTGGACGTGAAGAAGCGAATCTGTTCTTTAACGTGATTGCCAAGCGTTATGAAAAAGGCAGTACGATATTGACGAGTAACTTACCCTTTAGCCAATGGTCTAAGTCGTTTGCGGATGATGTTACGTTGACCGCTGCGATGTTAGATCGGTTGCTGCATCACTGTCATGTGGTACAAATATCGGGTGAGAGTTATCGTTTGAAGGATAAAAAAAGAATTGGGATTCAGCCCCAGGTTGAAATTTAATACGAGATCAAAGGGGTCAATTTTACTTTGCCATTTGTAAGGTGAAAGGGGTCAATTTTAGAATGCCGTTGACAATATTTTAACGGTGAGCTAAATCACGATTATAAGATTGTTTAGCTGGTACGATACAAAACCGCCATTAATGGCGGTTTTCAAATTAAAATAATGCTCAAGAATAATTAATGTCTCCTAAGTTAGATGACCTAATCAATGATAATAGATTAGAGCGACTATTCTCAACAGAAGCTAGCTACTGCATACTTCAACTCGAGATATTACAAACAGACCTTATTTCTTCATATAAAGGTGTCATTTAAAAATCCCCCTTCTAAAAAATTCTGAATATGAACATAAAACTCCCATTTAGCTGTTGGCTTTATCTTCTTTTCTATATTTAAACTCGGTTGAAATTGATATATAAGATGAGATTCAATACTATCTAAAAGTTCATGAGCCAAAGCTTCTGGTTGAATCCAATCAAGAGAAATATATTCCTCATCATTATGAAACCAAACTGTACTTCTATATATTTTCTTTTGCTTATTACTATATTCTGGTGCATGGAGTTTTAAGGCTGCAGAATGTCCGCCATTAAATCGAGACGTATTCTTTGTCTTTCCAACATATACGAGCTCTTCGCCAGAATCATCCAAACAAGAAATTAAATAAATTGGTAATGATGGAAAAGGTGTATATCACACCCAAAATCTGCCACCCATTTCACTTTAAAATCTAGGCAGAGTAAAACTTGAAGTGCGACATAAACCACCTAATTAATTTAAAGGGTTTATGGAGTATATAAAATTGTCATACCATCATCTTAACTTTGAAGATCGTACTGCATTAATGCTTGAGTCAAGAAAAGAAGGCTTTTCAGCCAGAAAATTTGCTGAACTTATTAAAAGACATCCTAGTACGATCTATCGTGAGCTTAAAAGAAATAGCATCAATGACGTTTATCAAGCTCGATATGCTTCTGATAACACTTTTGCTAGACGTAGACGTGGTCACAGAAAACTCAAAATCGATTCAATCCTCTGGAAATTTATTGTTGAAGCGATCCGTTGTTTATGGTCTCCTCAGCAAATAGCAAAGCGTTTAAAGACATTTCCTGATTTGGATCAAACAATGAATGTAAGCCATACAACGATTTATTCAACGATACGAGCATTACCAAAGGGTGAGTTGAAAAAAGACTTATTATCCTGTCTGCGTCATGAAAATAAAAAGCGAAAAGCTAACGGTGAACCTAAAAAAGATTCTATATTACAGGATATTAAAACTATTCATGAGCGCCCAGCCGAAGTTCAAGAAAGAAAAATACCGGGTCATTGGGAAGCTGATTTAATTAAAGGTAAAGACAATAAAAGTTCGATAGCAACACTTATTGAACGAAATACACGGCTCTGTATCTTGGCAACATTACCTGATGCAAAGGCAGAATCAGTGCGCAAGGCTTTAACTGAAGCTCTGAAATATTTACCTGCAGAACTGCGTAAAACGTTGACCTATGACCGTGGACGCGAGATGGCAGAACATAAAATACTTGAAGAAGATTTAGGCATAGATGTATATTTCTGTGACCCACATTCACCCTGGCAAAAAGGCACATGCGAAAATATGAATGGTTTAATTAGGCAATATTTACCTAAAGGGATTGATTTAAATCAGGCAGATCAGCATTATTTAAATCAAGTTGCCATGTCACTGAATACTCGTCCTAGAAAAGCGTTAGATTGGCTTACACCATTAGAGAAATTTGCTCAGCTTGTTGATTATCATAAGACTTTTCAAACTGTCGCACCTCATGTTTGAATTCGCCCTAATATAAAAGCTTATTTTCAATAAAAAACACATCATAATACCCCCTTGCCTTTTAACCACAAAAATATTGAAGTTATTATTTAGAAGCAATTAATAGAA
The DNA here is from genome assembly GCF_021560715.1 of Acinetobacter sp. SCLZS86. Lineage (NCBI taxonomy): Bacteria > Pseudomonadati > Pseudomonadota > Gammaproteobacteria > Moraxellales > Moraxellaceae > Acinetobacter > Acinetobacter sp. SCLZS86. The sequence continues at coordinate 736,160 of NZ_CP090864.1, read as the reverse complement.
AAATAAACAAATCTTTTTTAAACAAGCTACTAATAAAAATATCTCCATCGAAAATAAAGTATAAAAATTCAAAAACCATTTAATAAAGTATCAATAGAGTTAAAATACATATAGCTTACTTTTAATTTTAAAGAGGAATACAAGAAATAATTTCTTGTATTCCTGTTATAAGATTGGGAGAACCAAGTTGATAATTTCACCCATTTCTTTGGATCTATTAATTTAAGTTTCGACTTTACTTATTTGAGCTTAGCCATTTGGTCGAGTCACAATCGGGAAAATTGAATCTGGACGTTTAAACATTGCAAAGAATTTTCCAATTTTCAGTGGATTACCTTTGACTTTACTGTCTTTAGAAAGCAGGACTTTTACCCCTTCTATTTGACCTGTAATCATTTTTAGATATAAGGGCTTGGTTAAGGTTAATGTAGGGCAATCCAATGCCAAATCTTTACTTTCATCATAACGCTTAAACTGCATGACTGAGTTTTCAACCCATAATGAAAAATGCTCTTTGGTATCCGACAAAACCAGATTGATACACTGGTTTTCATTTTTTAAATTTTCCACATCTAAATTTGTCGCCATAGCTTCAAGAAATCTTTCAGTTGGTGTATGAATCAATAAATCACTCGGATCAGAAGTATTTTGTAGGGGTACATTATTTTGTAGCTCTTGAGCGCCCACCAAAAAGAAATTACGCCAAGTTGAAGCCTCAGCAGCATAGCCCAATTGACGATAAGTATTCGCCAATAAGTCTTTTGCTTGTTGGTTTTGAGGGTTATTCAACACAATATGTTTTAAAATCTCGGCAGCCCATCTATAGTCAGCTTGAGCGTAGGCATCCCGCGCATTTTTCAATGCATTGTTCTCCCCACCTGCTAACTCAATATATTTTTTTGCAACAGCTTTAGGGGGTAATGGATCTAAATTGGAAGGATGGGCATCGAACCATCCCATATAATATTGGTATACTGCTTTTACATTATGTTTTAGGGTTCCATAATAGCCATGAGCATATAGTTTTTGATCAAGTGCCGCTGGAAGCTTAATTTTTTCGGCAATTTCAGCGCCATTAAAACCAGAGTTCATATATCTCACCGTCTGATCATGCGTGAACTTATAAACATCTCGCTGGGTTTTAATAAAATCTTGAATATTGTCATTGCCCCAGACAGGCCAATGATGCTGTGCAATCAATACATCGGATGCTTTGGCATGCTGCATTGCTTGGTCTAGATAGCCCACCCATTTTAAGGCATCACGGACTTTAGCACCCCGAAGGGTATAAAGATTATGCATGGTATGAGATAGAATTTCTGCGCCGTTATAAAGTTTCAATGATGGGATAGAGAACGTTAATTCTGCTGGTGCTTCTGAACCCGGCACGTTATAAAACACAAAATCCAAGCCATCAACCGTCATTTTCTGTTCTGGTTGAGTGATCAGTTGTGTAGGCTCAAGGATGCCCATTTTTCCCACAGCAACAGCCTTACCTAAACCTGTATCCACCAATCCTTCCGCATTTTTAGGTAGAAAAGTTCCATACATATAAGTCGCACGACGTATCATGGCTGAACCTGCCATCACATTTTCACTGGTCGCTTCTTCCATAAAGCCTTTTGGCGCAATAATTGGAGTTTTTCTAGCGTTAATTTCTTCGCTAGAAAGAACGCCTAATGCACCACCAAAATGATCGATATGGCTATGGGTAAAGATAATGGCTGAAATTTTTTGCTCACCTAAATGCTGTCTAGCAAATTTAAGTGCTGCTTCAGCCGTTTCTTTAGAGGTTAATGTATCCACAATAATCCAGCCAGTATCACCCTGAATGATGGTCATATTTGCCAAATCAAAACCACGAATTTGCCAAACTCGATCTGTTACTTTAAATAGCCCAACATTGTTGTTTAATTTTGCTTGTCGCCATAGAGTGGGATTAACGGTATTTGGTGCTTGATCTTGTAAAAAACTAAATGCATCAAAATCCCAGATAACATTGCCTTTCTCACTTTTAATTTGACCTGTTGGCTTGGCAATAAAGCCCTTTTGAGCCTGATTAAACTCAGTCATATCCTCTAAGTTATACTTCGCCTTATATGTATTATTTGATTCAATGACCGCTTTTTCTACTACAGTATTTGCTGCAAAAACAGAAAATGGCAGAATAAGCATCAATGAAACTGTTAAAAACTTAATTTTCATCTTCTTTCCTTTTTTTAAATAGAGGTGGTCCCACATGTTTGAACAACTAAAAGCTTATTTATAAGTGATACTCTGCTCTAGTTAAGCTACCTTATTTTGTTGTGGTAGCTGGTCATAGTAAAACTCATCTGGAGTCATTTTGTCCAGACTCGAATGAGGTCGTTTCAAATTATAAAATTCAAAATATGCGTTTAATTGCTTCTTCGCATCCAAAACATTGCTGTAGGCTTTGAGATACACCTCTTCATATTTAACGCTCCGCCATAATCGTTCAACCATCACATTATCAACCCATCGACCTTTACCATCCATGCTGATTTGGATGTCATTTGATTTCAATACACTCTTAAAGAGTGGTAGTTGTATCTAGCACTAAAAAAGAATAATTAAAAGTTAAAATTAATTCATATTTTTTTGCTCCTTAATACCCAATTTCACTGCAATTTTATGACTTTCACCGCGTTTCGGAACTCTATTGTTCTTTAAAATTCGATAAACTAGGTCTGGAGAAAAATGATTATCTCTTGCCCATTCAGCAATGGAAATTCCATTTGCTGAAAACTCTTCTCTAACTTGCTGAATCGATTTGATCATATCGGATAAATTTTGAATGATGTTGACGAAAAAATAGAATATTTTTCAGGATCAATCAATCACTTTTTTATTGTAAGTTATTGTTTTTATTATATTAATATTATATATAATGGTTTTTATAATCATCCATTATATATTTTAATAATGCTATTTATTGTTTTAATCTTTACTTCACAAAAATTAATCTGATAATCAATTTCTTCTTTATATTTTTGAATTGAATCACAAAATTCAGGGTAAGAAACTGCCAATTCATTAATAAAATCTACCTGATTTTTTAGAAAGCTTAACTCTTTGTTTATAGTGTTTTTTTGGGTAAATAGTGGGTTGTTTTCATCAATATCAATCAGTTTTTTTCGCAGTTCTTTTAATTTTGGCGTTTCACTATATAAATATAATCTTTTATTACATAGTGATCTTTGTGCTACCAAAAAATCATTTTTCAATAATACTTGAATTGCTGTGTACATGCGCTCACGTAATGTCTTCATACTTAAAATGCGTGGTCGATCTGATTGTTTAATAATTAACCAAAAGCATTTTGATTCCCAATTTTTAATTTCATTGTTTTTTATTATTTCAACGAAATCTTCGGCTAAGGGAATATTCAATTTCAACATTTTAGACCTCTTTCATAATGAAAATGAGGATTATAAGCCGTGGATGTTTAATCCTCAATTGGTGATATTTCTGTTTTTTGAGAAATTTTTCAAATGTCAGAATTATCTACTGAAATTGGTCGATTATTACGAAAAAAAAGAGCGGAGAAAAAAATTACCCAAGAAGCATTAGCATTACAATGTGGAATTGATCGTAGTTATTTAGGTCGTATTGAACGTGGTGAAGTAAACATCACTGTCTTAAAACTCTATGAGCTTGCTTCTGTGCTTCAGATTGATGCTAAAGAGTTATTGCCTTAAATTTCTCACGCCAAACCATGTCGCATCTCATTTAATTACAATAGCTTTTTCTATTAATATCTACCACAATATCCTCAAAGAAATTTGAGAGTCATCGGTGTGATTACAGGCGAAATTAAAAGCAAAATTGACCAAATCTGGAATGCATTTTGGAGTGGGGGTATTTCTAACCCACTCGAAGTGATGGAGCAGATGACCTATTTGTTATTTATTCGCCGACTTGATGAAATCCAGATTACAAAAGAGCGCAAAGCCAATCGTCTAAAAATAACAATAGAAAAACCAGTGTTCAAACCAGAGCAAGATCATCTGCGTTGGTCAAAGTTCACTACCTTGGGTGATCCTACTCAGCTTTACAATATTATTGCCAATGAAGTTTTTCCGTTTATTAAAAATCTTGGTAATGAAGGTGATACTACATACAGTCATCACATGAAGGATGCCCGTTTCACTATTCCTACACCTGCACTTTTAACGAAAGTGGTCGATCTCTTGGCTGAAGTGCCGATGGATGATAAAGATACTAAGGGTGATATTTACGAGTACATGCTTGGTAAAATTGCATCTGCAGGTCAGAACGGTCAATTCCGTACACCTCGCCATATCATCAAGATGATTGTGGAGTTGATGCAGCCAAAACCAACCGATACCATTTGCGACCCTGCTTGTGGTACAGCAGGCTTCCTCGTTGCTGCAAGTGAATACTTAAATGAACATCACAGCACAGAAATTTTTGCATCACCTGAAGCAGCAAAGCGTTTTAGTGAAGAAACTTTCTTTGGCTATGACTTTGATAGCACAATGCTTCGTATTGGTTCTATGAATATGATGCTGCACGGTGTTGAAAATCCAAGTATTGAAAACCGTGATTCTTTAAGCGAAGCACATTCACATATTGAAAGTCAGTTTAGTTTGATTCTTGCCAATCCACCATTTGCAGGCAGTTTGGACTATGAAAGCTGTGCTAAAAATATTCAGGCGATTGTTAAGACCAAAAAGACTGAATTGCTATTTTTAGCTTTGTTCCTACGATTACTGAAAACAGGTGGTCGTACAGCAATTATTGTGCCTGATGGAGTGTTATTCGGCTCATCTAAAGCACATAAGGATTTGCGTAAAAAGATTGTAGAAGAGCAAAAGCTTGAAGCGATTATTTCGATGCCTTCTGGTGTATTTAAGCCTTATGCAGGGGTTTCGACTGCGATTATGATTTTCACCAAAACCATGTCGGGCGGTACGGACAAAGTTTGGTTTTATGATATGCAGGCGGATGGTTATTCGCTAGATGATAAGCGTAACGAGCTAGATAGTTCAAAGCATGAAAATAATAACATTCCTGACATTCTTGCCCGTTTTAAAAATTTGGATGCTGAAGCAGATCGTAAAGCGACTGAGCAAAGTTTCTTGGTGGATAAAGCGGATATTGCTGCCAATGGTTACGACTTGTCGATTAACCGTTATAAAGAAGTGGTGTATGAGCAAGTGGAATATGAAGCACCAAGTAAAATTTTGGCGGATTTAGAAGTACTTGAGCAGGATATTTTAAAAGGAATGACTAAGCTTAAGGAGTTGTTGAAATGACTATTCCTGTTAAAAAAATAAGTACATTTTGTAAAACAGGTAGTGGTGGTACACCTTCTCGTTCAAATAATGCTTTTTTTGAAAATGGTACAATTCCGTGGGTTAAATCAGGCGAATTAAAAAACCGTTATATCACTGAGATTGAAGAATACATAACTGATTTAGCGGTAGAAAAATCTTCAGCTAAATTAGTGTCAAAAGGTTCTTTACTAATTGCTATGTATGGTGCAACAGTTGGAGAAGTTTCTCAGCTCACTTTTGATGCAACAACTAATCAGGCTATTTGTAATATTCAACCTGATGAAAATGTTTGTGATGTTAATTATTTATACAGATTTTTAGAAGCATCAAAACCATATCTTTTAAGTCGTCGAGTTGGTGGTGGTCAGCCAAATATTTCTCAAAGTGTAATTAAGGATTTAGACGTTCCACTCCCACCACTTTCCGAACAACGCCGAATTGCGTCAATTTTAGATCAAGCGGATGAATTACGCCAAAAACGTCAGCAAGCGATTGAAAAGTTAGACCAGCTTTTACAAGCTACATTTATTGATATGTTTGGCGATCCTGTGAGTAATCCTAAAGGATGGGACATCGGGTGCATTGGAGACATGCTTGAATCAGTAAAATATGGTTCATCTGATAAAGCTACATTGGAAGGCGAAATACCTATTCTTCGCATGAATAACTTGACGTATTCAGGTGAAATGAATTTAACCGATTTAAAATATATAACTAAAGTCCAAGCTGATGAAAAATACCTTGTAAAAGAAGGTGATATTTTATTTAATCGAACGAATAGTAAAGAATTGGTTGGCAAGACTGCTGTTTATAATGGCCCTGAACCAATGGCTTATGCAGGTTATCTTATAAGAGGTAGAACTAAAGCAAATTATACACCTGAATATATCTCTGCTTTTTTAAATTCTCCTTGGGGGAAAGAGAAATTGCAAAGTATGTGTAAAAGTATTGTTGGGATGGCAAATATTAATGCCAAAGAATTTCAATCAATAGTTTTACCTATTCCACCTGAAGCTTTACAAGCTCACTTCAAGAGTAAAGTTTTAGCAATCAGAGAGAAGAAACAATTACTTGCTAATCAATTGAAAGTTTTTGAAATTTTATTTAAATCATTACAAAACCAAGCATTTAGCGGAAATTTATAAAATTATTAGAGGGTGGATACATGAGCAACTTTCAGTTTTTAGAGCCTGAATTTAAAAGCTTGGCAAACACTGCTAAAGAAGCTGAAAAGCTCGTGTATATTTCCCCACAATTTGCCCTTGCTGCTGCAAGAACATCACTAGAAAATCTCGTGCTGTGGCTGTATCAATACGATAAAAAACTCACTCAGCCTTATGACCCATCACTCTACAACCTCATCACCGATGTAAAGTTTAAGGAAATTATCCCACCCTACATTTGGGACAAAATGGATAACATCCGCATGGTGGGAAACAGTGCGGTACACGGTAAAAAATTCAAACAACTGACGACTGAAGAAACAGTTAAACACATTAGCCATCTGTTCCTGATCTATGTCTGGTTTGAGCGTAATTATGGCTCACCATCAAAAGATCGCTCTCAGACCATTTTATTCAATCCTAGACTAATTCCAAATGCTGACCACACACAGCAAATGGCAACGAATCAGGAACAACTGCAAAAAGAAGTTGAAGCCAAAGAAAAAGCATTTGCAGAACAACACAAAGCATTGCGTGAACGTGAACAACAGCTATTTGAATTATCTGCAAGTCTAGAAGAACGTGAAAAACTACTTGCCAATATTGACGCTGAACTTGCTCAAAAACGTGCTGAAGTTGAACAGGCTAAACTTGCCAATAGCCAGATTCCTGATCATACCGACTACAAAGAAGACGAAACTCGTAAACTAAAAATTGATCTTTTACTAGAAGAAGCGGGTTGGGAAATTGGTGTAACGGCAAGAGAGGAAGTTCCAGTTACTGGCATGCCAAGTCCATCAGGTAAAGGTGCTGTCGATTATGTACTGTATGATGCCAATGGCTTGCCTTTAGCCTTGGTAGAGGCTAAACGTACATCGGTTGATCCTGAAGTGGGACAACAACAAGCAAAACTCTATGCAGATTGTCTAGAACAGCAAACAGGTCAACGTCCTGTGATGTTCTACACGAACGGTTATAAAACCCGTATCTGGAATGATGTGCAAGGTGGCCCACCTCGTTTGGTACATGGTTTTTACACGCAAACTGAACTAAAACGCCTAATCGAAAGACGCAAAAATAATCCAGATTTGGGGAGCTTTCCGATCAATGCGGAAATTGTTGAGCGTTATTATCAAACCCGTGCCATTAAAGCGATTTTGGCCGCATTTCAGCGTAAAGAACGTGCAGGTTTACTAATTATGGCAACTGGTACGGGCAAAACCCGTACCGCAATTGCGTTGGTTGATGTACTGATGAAAGCCAATGCTGTTCAGAAAGTTTTATTCCTTGCTGACCGTACCTCATTGGTCGTACAAGCCACCAATGCTTTTAAAGCCAATTTACCTGACTCTGCACCTGTTAATTTAGTAGACAGCAAAAACCAAAATGGACGGGTGTATTTATCTACCTATCAAACCATGATGGGGCTGATTGATGAAGTGAATGCAGATGGTACACGTAAATACGGTACAGGCATGTTTGACATGATTATTGTCGATGAAGCCCATCGTAGCGTGTACCAAAAATTCGGTGAGATTTTTAAATACTTTGATAGCTTATTGGTTGGTTTAACTGCTACCCCACGCGATGAAGTAGACCGTGATACTTATGCACTTTTTGGTTTGGAAAGTGGCGTTCCGACAGATTATTACGATTTAGACCAAGCTATTGCCGATGGTTATTTAGTTCCACCTAAAGCCTTTTCAGTCCCCTTAAAATTCATGCGTGAAGGTGTGAAATTTAATGAGTTGTCCGAACAAGAAAAAGAACACTGGAATGAGCTAGATTGGGGCGGTGATGATGCACCTGAAGAAGTAAATGCATCAAAAATTAATAAGGAACTGTTTAATACAGGCACAGTAGACAAAATGCTGCAGCACTTGATGGAAAATGGCATCAAGGTTGAAGGTGGAGATATGTTGGGTAAAACCATCATCTTTGCAGTCAATCAGAACCACGCCAATTTCATTGCAGAACGCTTTGATAAAAACTATCCACAATATGATGGTAAGTTCGCCCGTGTGATCACGCACTCCACCAAGTACGCACAAAGCCTGATTGATAGTTTTAGTAAAAAAGAGCTGGCTGATCCACAAATTGCTATTTCTGTCGATATGCTCGATACAGGCATTGATGTGCCTGAAGTGGTCAACCTAGTCTTTTTCAAAGCTGTACGCTCTAAAGTGAAGTTTATGCAGATGATTGGTCGTGGTACACGGCTTTGCAAAGACCTCTTTGCCCCAGGAATGGACAAAAAAGAATTCTATATTTTTGATTACTGCTCAAACTTTGAATATTTCAACGAAAATCCTGATGGTGCGCCTGTATCTACTGCTGAACCCTTGGGGCAACGACTATTTAAGGCACGTTTAAATCTTTTGAGTTTGTTGAATGCTCAAGACTATCAAACTGAAGAATTGGCAGCCGTCCGTCAAGACATACAACAAAGCCTACAAACTGAAGTGAAATCAATGAACAAAGATAATTTTATTGTTCGTGATGAGCTTGAGTATGTTGAGCAATTCCAAAAAGATGAGGCATGGAACAATTTAGATGATCTTGCTATTGGTACGTTGCGAGAACACATTTCTAAACTTCCAAATGAACTAGAAGCAGAAACACTAGAAGCCAAGCTGTTTGATATGTTGTGCTACAACATCGAACTTGCTGTGCTGAATAAGGATGCCAAAGCAGTACTTGCCTATGCTAATAAAGTGATTGAAATCGCTTCAAAACTGGAAAGTAAAGAGAATATTCCTGTGGTCGTAGCGCAGATTAAGTTGATACAAGACATACAAACCGAAGCCTATTGGGAAGGAATTACAGTCCCTATACTTGAGTCGATGCGTAAATGTATCCGCGGTTTAGTGAAACTCATTGAGAAATCGACCTCAACGATTGTCTATTCTATGTTGGATGATGAAATTGGAGTGATGCAAGCAGTCGATATCCCCGTCGTTTCAAGTGGTGTGAACCTAGCTCAATACCGTAAGCGTGTTGAGAGCTTTATTAAAGCCAATGAGAACCACATAACTATTGCCAAACTCAAACGTGGTTTAGCATTGACTCCAACCGATCTAAGTGAACTTGAACGCTTCGTATTCGAAGCTCAGGAAGTTGAGAGCAAAGAAAAATTTGAAGAATGCTTTGGTACAGAGAAATCTTTACCACTATTTATTCGTTCTTTAGTCGGCTTAGATCGTCAGGCAGTACAACAAGCCTTTTCAAAATATTTACAAGGCTCAAGCTATAACGAAAAACAAATCCGTTTTGTTGAAATGATTATAGATCATCTGACTCAAAACGGTGTATTGGCTGCTGCACAACTTTATGAGCCTCCATTCAATCAGGTTCATTTTGAAGGGATTGATGGTGTATTTAGTGATGGCGATGTCGATAACATATTTGGGGTTGTTGAAGTGTTTAATGAAGCGGTCGCGTAATTTTTATAATTTTGCATTAATGAGATAAAAATGAATCACATTGTATTACCTGAATTAAAGAAATTAATTTTCAAGAACGTAGACTGTAAAAATAAAGTTGAGCACTTAATTTTAGAAAACGATACTGTTGATTTTACATGGGTTGAGTCAAATCGAAGCTATGATGTAATCCAAGTTCAAAGTATAAATATACTAATCACCTCAAATAAAAATTTTGAAACATCAGCATTCGACTATGTAATTCACTCCAATCTTAAATTTAGTCAAAGTAATTTTTCACAAGGTAAGGTTCAACTAAAGGGCTGGATAAAACATCCTAGCTTCAGAGATTATAGTAATAGTGAAATTATTGGCTCTTGGGTTAATAACTTCAACTTCAAAGAAGAAAACCCTGCTACAAATTCTTATGGACTGCGTGAACCTCAGATTGCAGCTCTATATTCCATTTTAAGTCACTTAAAAAGTAAAGATGATGTCATTGGAACTGTAGTTATGCCTACAGGAACTGGTAAAACAGAAACAATGCTTTCAACACTAATCGCAAATAAACTAAATAAGATTATTATTGCTGTTCCGTCAGATGCTTTACGTGAACAAATATATGAAAAGTTTATTAAATTAGGTCTGTTAAAAAAATTTGGTATTGTAAGTAATGACGTTCTATATCCTAGAGTTGGCATTTGGTATGAAAATTTTAAAAAGTCGGAAGACTTAAACAACTTCGTTGATTCAAGTGATGTAATTGTTACCACTATGAATGTTCTAACAAACAACCATGGTGAAATTTTAGATGAAATTAATGAAAAAATAAGCAATATCTTTATTGATGAAGCACACCATGTCGAAGCTGATACATGGAAAAAAGTTAGTAATGCTTTCGCTAAACAAAAAATTCTACAATTTACTGCAACGCCTTTTCGTAATGATAGAAAACGATTAGATGGCAAAATTATCTATAGTTTCAGTTTAAAGAAAGCCCAAGAGCAAGGATACTTTAAACCGATTCACTTCAAATCTATTCGTGAATATGATCAAAAAAAAGCTGACGAATTGATCGCACATCAAGCAGTTGAAATTTTAAAAGAAGATTTGTCTAAAGGATTGGATCATATTTTAATGGCAAGATGTGCAGATAAAACTAGAGCTAATGAAGTCTTTGAATATTATAAGCAGTTTACCGAATTAAATCCTGTATTGGTTTATTCAGGGATTCCAAAGAAAAAAGAAATTCTAGAAGCTATTGTAAAAAAAGAGCACAAAATCATTGTTGCTGTAAATATGTTGGGTGAAGGTTTTGATCTTCCTCAATTAAAGATTGCAGCCTTTCATGATATTCGCAAAAGTTTACCCATAACCTTACAGTTTGCAGGTAGATTCACAAGAACATCAATAGACTCAACTTTAGGAAATGCGACCTTCATTGCTAACATTGCTATAGCAGAAACTGAAGAGGAATTAAGTGAATTATATGCTCAAGATTCTGATTGGAATTTACTATTATCAAACTTAAGTAGCGGGCAAATTAATGAACAGATTGATCTAGGAGATTTTATTAAAGGATTCCAAAATTTAGAAAATTCTAAAATACCTTTTCAAAATATTAGATTTGCTCTGAGCACTGTTGTTTTTAAAAATATTGGGAACTCATTTAATCTTTCTCGATTTAAAAAAGGAATAAAAGGATATGATGATTTAGAATATAAATTTTATGATATCAATAATGATGCAAATACAGCCGTAATTATTACAGCTTCAAAATCTGAAATAGAATGGGTGAATTATAAGGAAGTATATGGTTTAGATTGGACTCTTTACGTTATTTATTATGATGAAATAAATAAACTACTTTTTATTCATAGTTCAGATAAAAGTAGCCTATATCATGAGTTAGCTAATGCTGTTCTGTATAAAAATGCAACTTTAATCGAAAAACTAGATGTTTTTAAAAGTTTTTATGAAATTAAAAGAGTCTCTTTACAGAATGTTGGACTTAAAGAATATTTAAATAGAAAAATTCGTTTTTCAATGAAGGTTGGAACTGATATACAAGATGCATTATCTATTGCAGAACAACAAAGGGGAGAAAAAGCTTTTGTATTTGGCACAGGATACATTGAGGGGAAAAAAATTACTTTAGGTTGCTCTTATAAAGGACGGATATGGAGTTATTTAAAGAATGATATTAAGGAATTTATAAAATGGTGTAATGCAATTGGTGGAAAATTAATTAATCCTTCTATTGATCCAAATCAAATCCTTAAACATACATTGATTCCAGAATCAATAAGCAAACTTCCAGATATTCAACCAATCTATATTGATTGGAGCGATAGTTTTTATTTAAATACAGAATTTAAAATGAATATCAGAGATGAAAAAGATGAAACTAATATTGCTTTTTGTGAGCTAAAACTAATTAGCTATGATCTGATTAATGGTATTTCCTTTGAAATTTCAACGCCATCAAAGAGTTACAAGTTCAATAAATTGTTATTAGACGTTACAAGTCCAAATGGTAATAGTATTCCTGATTTCAACATATCTAAAGCTGACTCTGAAAATGCACAAATAAAAATTGGAAATAAAATTTATAGTTTAGAAGACTATTTAAATAGTAACCCTCCTATTGTTTGGTTTGCAGATGGTTCATCACTACAAGGTAATGAATTTGTTGAAATTAAATCTGTTATTCGTCCATATCCAATAGAAGCCCTAATTCCATGGAGTTGGGTTGGTGTTGACTTAAGTAAAGAAGCTCAAGGTGTTAATCCAATTCAAACAGATTCCATTCAATATAAAACTCTTCAAGTTTTAGAGCAGCAAGATTTTGATATTATTTATGATGATGATTTTTCAGGAGAAATTGCTGATATTATTACAATCAAAGAAACTACAGATAGTATTGATGTACAGTTTTACCATTTAAAATTTGCAAAAGATGGACTTGTGAGTGCCCGGGTTGATAATTTTTATGAGGTTTGTGGTCAGGCACAAAAGTCTATTCATTGGAAACATAAAAGTGGATTAGAGTTTTTTCAACACTTGTTACGCCGAGAAGAGAAAAAGAAAAATGGGTTTTCAAGAAGTCGTATTGAAAAAGGTTCAAAAGAAGATCTTGAAAGATTATTGAGAATTGCAAAAAACCATAAACCTATGAATTTTGAAGTATTCATTGTTCAACCTAGTTTATCCAAGCAGGCAACTACAAGTTCAATTATGACTTTACTTGGAGTCACAGAAAACTATCTCAGAGAAGTTGCAGATATCGATCTCAGAGTGATTGTTAATGAGTAGTTTTTAACTTTAATCTGTCAGATTTTTAATAAATTTAGAGTAATCCTTCAGATCAGTATGAGATGATTTTAGTTACGTTGAAGTTACCAAGTTAGATACGTCTAGCCATTAAAGTATTTTTGATATTTTGTATCCATGTTGATAGGAATTTGGACTACCTTTGTAAATATGTCTAAGATTAACTTGCTTGTTTTTGAGTGTATCCAGTGGACTACTCTTAAATGGAACTAGTGGACTACTATCAATGATATTTACAGAAAAGGTGGCATTCCAAGATGCTCTAAAATCTGTTCCTGTTCCCATCTATCCAACGACCCTCCTTCCAATCCAGATATCAACTCACTTGCTGTTTCCAAATATTGTGCTGTCTTTTCTCTGGACTCTCTTAAACTTAGCCACTGCATTTCTCTAGCGAGATGAAGAGGAGCAACTTCCTCAATTGAAAGCCAAACACTCCAATCATCTTTCGGTACATCAATATATCCTGGCGTATAAAAACGTTTAGGAATCGGCTGTCTACGTTCGATCCAAGATGACAAAGGCTTAAACATATACAAAAAATCCATTACTAATCAAACAGATCATAAAACTCACGTAAGAAGCACGAAAGAATATAATATTCTAGACATAATAATATAATCTAAAAACTGCTTTTCAGAAAATGACAGCTTATGTGTCGCAAAACTCGAAAAATGACACTAATTGTGTCGCAGAAGTTGTCATTAATTATCCCTAATGATGTCTAACTACTTGATTTTTCATATTCTCGATGACAACTTATGTGTCGCATGATGCCGCGGCGTAAAACGACACATCTTATGTCATTTGCGACACATCCGTGTCACTTGAAAGCAAAACTTGAATGACAGATGATGCTAAATAAAAAAATAGAGCCTAATGGCTCTATTTTTTATTTACTTTAAAAAATCAAAAAGGATAATATCCGTAAGCGTCCGCTGAACACACCTTCTGAATTCATCCTATAAGCCTTAATTTAGTTCCCACCTAAAAACAAGTGGGGACTTAAATTTATGACTACAAATAATCAGACATCCATCGCATCTCTTGCGAAAAAACGAAGAACATACAGTGCTGAATTTAAACAGCAGATCGTTCAGGCTTGTAAAGCACCGGACGTTTCAATTGCTTCAGTCGCTTTGCAACATGGATTGAATACAAATCTTGTATCCAAATGGATTCGCTTAATTGATGCTAAGCCAGGGAGTGATCGCTCACCACTACCGAATAAACCTGCATTTATTGCCTTATCTTGCTCTGCACCATTAGATCCTACTCCTACTGACATGTTAAAAGTTCAAATTACTTTACCCCACTCAAAAGCAGAAATTGGCTTGAAATGGCAGACATCAGAAATACCTGCCTTGGCAGAATTACTCAAGGCACTGGCAACATGATCCGTATCAATGAAATTTGGCTCTCTACCCAGCCCATGGATATGCGAGCAGGAATGGATACTGTCATGGCTCAGGTGGTGAGAGCCTTTGGCTACATCAAACCGCATTGCGCCTACCTGTTCTGTAATAAACGTGGTCATCGTATGAAAGTGTTGGTACATGATGGACTGGGCATCTGGCTGTGTGCCCGGCGTTTGGAACAGGGTAAATTTCACTGGGCTCAAGTTCACCAAGTTCACCAAGGTGAAACCGTGGCCCTCAGCCCGGAACAGTTACAGGCATTAATCCAAGGTTTGCCCTGGCAGAGAATTGGATTGCAGCAAGTGGTGAATATGCTCTAAACCAAGCTCGACCATTCTGCCATCCTCCAAACGTTCTATTTCATTCTCTTCATGACCTCAGGCATACTGTGGTCATGAATACGCTGCCTGACTTAAGCCAACTGACCCATGAACAACTGCTGGAATTCACCAGACAGTTGGCGATGCAGCATCAGTCTCTAGCACAATCAAACCAGCAATTAGATGCCAGAGTTCAACATCTTGAAGTCACCAATCAGCAATTAGATTCTAAAGTTCAACATCTTTCTATTCTCAATCAAAAATACGAGCATGAACTGGCGCTGTTTAAAAAGCACAAATTCGCCCAAAAGAATGAACACTTAACGGCAAAACAAATCCATCTGTGGGATGAAGCGGTTGAAGAAGATATTGCCGCGGTTGATCTAGAACTGGAACGGCTAAATGCAGATAAAACCAATGCAGCGACACAGAAAGCCAAAACCAATAAACCTAAACGTCGACCACTGCCAGATCATCTACACACCATCCGTATTGAGCATGAACCTGCATCAACCCAATGTGCTTGTGGCTGCCAACTCCGTCGTATCGGCGAAGATGTCAGTGAAAAACTGCATTTCAGACCGGCACAGTTCTATAAGGAACAGCATGTGCGTGGTAAATGGGTCTGTGATCAGTGTGACACTCTGACTCAGCAAGCGATGCCCGCCTATGTGATTGATAAAGGCATTGCTTCACCTGAATTGCTCAGCCATGTGCTGGTATCGAAGTATGCCGATCATTTGCCGCTGTACCGTCAACGTCTGATCTATCAGCGGGCGGGAATCGAACTTTCTAGATCAACTTTATCTGACTGGATAGGTCGCTGCGGTGTAGAACTGGAACCTCTGGCCAATGCCTTAAAAGAGGTGGTGCTGCAACAGCGGGTGCTGCATGCAGATGAAACACCGGTCACCATCATGCGGATGGGTGAGAATAATAAAAAACCGAAGAAAGGTTATGTCTGGGCCTATGCCACCACACAGTACAATCCAGTTCAGGCGGTGATCTATGACTTTCAGGATAGTCGTTCAGGCCAGCATGCTGAAGAGTTCTTGAAAGGCTGGCAGGGCTATCTAGTCTGTGATGATTACAGTGGTTATAAAGCACGTTTTAAATCAGGCCAGGTGATTGAGGTGGGGTGCATGGCCCATGCACGTCGTAAATTCCATGAACTGCATGTAACTGGGAAAAGTCAGGTTGCTGAACAGGCCTTAGTGCTGATTCAGAAACTGTATGCGATAGAAGCAGAACTCAGGAAAAAGACCGATGGTACAGCGGAAGACCGCCGCGAATACCGACAACAGCATAGTCAACCAGTGATGCAACAACTATATGAATGGCTCAACCAACATCATCTGACAGTGCCATCGAGTTCTCCTACCGCCAAGGCTATCAATTACACTCTGAAGCGTTGGCCAGCCTTAAGCCGTTATCTGGATGATGGCAATCTACCGATATGCAACAATTGGGTAGAGGTGCGACACGAAGTCGCTTAATGAAGTTGTTCCCCCTGCGGGAACCACCCGTGTCACCGGGTGAATCTAGAAGGCTGAATAAAGAGCGCCTTCGACAATGTAACGAGGCACCGTAAGGTGCGGGGTATCAATCGTGAGAGGCGTACTCTTCTGGCAGCCATAGCCGGACAAGGGCTAGATAATCGGTATGGTGAACACATGTGAATCTGCGCAACGATCGTTAAATTGAACGAGCGGAAATGGCTAATACGCTCGAACCAAAACGGTAATGGAGGTGGGAATCGCGTCTTTCTACTACGCATTCGTGACCCATACGCCTCCCGGTCGATAGCAGGCACCTAAGCCGATGTACTTCAGTAAGCGGAACGTGGAAATCCCGTATTACCCCCATTGGGAAAGCAGTTTGCAAAAACTGCCCATGGTGATGCGGGCGAAGGAACGAGGAAAAAGCGAATGCCAGTCTGTAATGGGTTGGATAGAGGTTGAAACATTACCTCACGCGAAAGCGGGCTGACGTCCTTATGGTCTCTCATCACAAGAGAGTGTGTAGAACCCTTTTAATGGAGGGAGAGCAAATGAACGCAGCAGTATCAGCGTGTGCGCCTTCCAGCACATCGTGGGACAGCATCGATTGGATTGCTGTACAGCGTCATGTCAGAGGGCTGCAAGCGCGTATTGTGAAGGCGGTACAAGACGGCAGGTATAACAAGGCGAAAGCTCTGCAATGGCTGCTGACTCACTCGTTTAGTGGCAAAGCATTGGCCGTAAAACGAGTGTCTGAAAACAAAGGCAAAAACACGGCTGGGGTCGACAAGGTGACTTGGAATACACCCAAGGCCAAGACCGGTGCGATGATGTCGTTGAAGAGGCGAGGTTACACGCCCCTTCCGCTTCGGAGAGTCCTTATTCCGAAGAAAAATGGCAAGATGAGACCTCTCGGGATACCCACGATGAAATGCCGGGCCATGCAGGCGCTCCATCTGCTGGCTTTGGAACCCATCGCGGAGACCACCGCTGATCGGAACTCTTATGGATTCAGACCACAACGCTCAACCGCGGATGCTGCAGCACAGTGCTTTGGTGTGCTGTCAAGAAAAGTAAGTGCGGAGTGGGTGCTAGAGGGTGACATTCAAGGCTGTTTCGACAATATCAGCCATGACTGGATGATCGCCAACCTCCCAATGGACAAGGTGATTCTACGGAAATGGCTCAAAGCCGGTTACGTCTACCAAAGCAAGCTGTTTCCCAGTCTTTCCGGAACACCGCAAGGAGGTATTATCTCCCCGGTGTTGGCCAACATGACCTTGGACGGACTGGAAACGATGCTGGCGAAGAGGTTCCCTAACGCCAAATGGACAGGCAAAAAGCTGCAACTGGTACGGTATGCGGATGATTTCATCATCACGGGGTATTCTAAAGAGTGGCTCGAAAATGAAGTTCGCCCTGCCGTGGTTGAATTTCTGGCGGAGCGCGGTCTCGTGCTCTCTCAGGAAAAGACCAAAATCACGCACATAGGGAACGGGTTCGATTTTCTTGGCTGGAACGTACGTAAGTACAACGGCAAGCTACTGATCAAGCCGTCAAAGGCAAACATCAGCGCTCATCTTGACAAGCTGCGAGCATTAATCAATGCAAACAAAGCGACACGACAGGCCACTTTGATCGGTTTGCTCAACCCGATTCTAAGGGGTTGGGCCAACTATCATAGTCATGTCGTTGCCAAGAAGGTTTTCAACCAGGTAGACAACGCAGTGTGGGAAATGCTCTGGCGATGGGCTGTACGTCGCCACCCTCGCAAGACACTCCGATGGGTCAAAGATCGGTATTTCAAAGTACAAGGAGCGCGTCGATGGGTGTTCTCATGTGATGAACAGTCCGCTGATGGTCGGAAGCGACAATACACATTAGTGTCTGCCTCGGACACGCCAATTGTGCGACATATCAAGATCAAGGCTGCTGCTAACCCTCATGACCCCGCATGGGATGAGTACTTCGAATCCCGATGGGGTAAAAGAATGCTGGTCTCCGCAAAGGGGCGAGCCAAGCTGTATCGGGTGTGGCTAAAACAAGGTGGTCGCTGCTGCGCCTGTCTTAAACCAGTCACCAAAGATACACCATGGCACAGCCGTCATATTGTGAAGCTAAGTCATGGTGGAACGGATGCAGTTGCTAATCTTGAGATTTACCATCTGTATTGTCCGAGGAGTGTTCAGTTTGCCAATGTCAACGATGTATAACCGGGTGCCGAATGGCGCCTTAGCAGAGGCTTGAGCCGTGTGCTGGGAAACTCGCATGCACGGTTCTTAGGGGGTTGGACGTAGGTAACTGCGTCTGACTACCCGACAATCAAATGCGACCTTGGGCCTTAGGGCGCAAGAACTGGCTGTTTGCTGGCTCGCTGCGCAGCGGCCAGCGAGCGGCGAATATCATGACTTTAATCCAGTCAGCAAAGCTGAATGGCTTGGATCCGTATGCCTATTTAAGTGATGTGCTGAAAAGGCTGCCGACGCATAAAGCGACCCAAATAGAAGAATTACTGCCACATCGCTGGAAATCCAACTCAAATTAAAAAATAGGCATGGGGTTCAGCGGACGCTTACGCTACATCACACATTTAACAAAATTCGCCTTTTTCATATTCGATTGTAAAAATGATAGCGCATAAAAAAGCCACCTTGCGGTGGCTTTCATTTCAGCAGTGCTGAAATCAACAATTAACCAAGTTTTTTAGTTACGTAGTCAATTGCTGATTGAACTGTTGTGATTTCGTTAGAATCTTCGTCTGGGATTGTGATGTCAAAATCGTTTTCGAAAGACATTACAAGCTCTACTAAGTCTAAAGAATCAGCACCTAAGTCATCCATAAAAGATGCTTCGTTTTTGATTTCTTCAGCTTTAAGACCAAGTTGTTCTGCAACCGCTTGTTTAACGCGTTGTTCGATATCGCTCACAGGAATTCTCCTCATTGCTTGTGGCGTTTTTAATGCCGTTAGTTTAATTGAATCTATAAAATTTTGAAAGTTTATACTTGAGCTTAGCTCATGTATAAACCACCATTTACGTGTAACACTGTACCAGTGATGTAACCAGCTTTGTCAGAAGCCAAGAAACTCACTGCATTTGCGATATCTTGTGGATCACCTAAACGGTTTAATGCCACTTGCTCACTCATTTTTTTGCGAATTTCTTCACTTAACTGATCTGTCATTTCAGTTGCAATAAAGCCCGGCGCAACCGAGTTTACTGTAATTTGACGACTGCCCATTTCTTTGGCAAGGCTTCGGCTGAATGCTTCAATACCGGCTTTTGCCGCAGAATAATTGGCTTGTCCTGGGTTCGCAAAATGTGCCACCACAGAACTAATATTAATAATGCGTCCAAAACGTGCTTTGGTCATGCCTTTCAAGACACGTTTAGATAAACGGTAAACTGCCTTTAAGTGAATGTTGAGAATGTCATCCCAATCATCTTCTGACATACGCAGTAACAAATTATCTTTGGTGATACCCGCATTGTTGACCAATACCAAAACTGAACCATAGCTTTGTTCAATGTCAGAAACTAAGGCATCAATGGCAGCACCATCACGAACATCCAATACTTTACCTGCACCGTTTTCTGCAAAACTTGCCGATAATTTTTCTGCGCCCGCTTCAGAAGTGGCAGTACCTACCACAAAAAAACCGTCTTGAATGAGTTGCTGAGCGATGGCTGCACCAATCCCTCGACTTGCACCTGTGACTAATGCAACTTTACGTTCTTGTGTCATGCAATTTTCCCTTCTGCCACCAAAATGGCATTTAGTGCATCTTCCATACGACTTTGTGTGTCGAGTGGGAATGCTTTTTCGATATTCGGTAAACGCTTCGCAAGATTCGCCAATACATTGCCCGGCCCACATTCCACTATATATTCAATACCCTGATCTTGTAGGTATTGCATAGTTTGTGTCCACTGCACCGATTGGTACAATTGCGCAGTGAGTGCCTGACCTAATTGCGCAACATCTGCCGCGATTCCAGCGTTGACATTTTGTATTACAGGAATACGCGGTAGCTCAATGGCAGTTTGTTCCAAAGCTTGTGCAAACTGTTCTGCCGCAGGTTTCATCAATGAACAGTGCGATGGTACAGATACAGGCAGGGCAATGGCTTTACCACCATTTTCTTTGGCCAATGCCATTAGTGCTTCGACTAAAGTTTTATCACCTGCGATAACCACTTGCCCTTGGGCATTGTAGTTCGCTGCTTCTACCGAGCCACGACCTTGCACATTCACTTGTTCACATAGCTCAAGCACTTTGGCATCTTCAAGGCCTAAAATGGCAGCCATTGCGCCCTGACCTTGTGGCACAGCGTTTTGCATTAATTTGCCGCGCAAGTTTACCAGTTTAACGGCATCGCCCAAGCTCAAACTGCCTGCAGCAACTAATGCACTATATTCGCCCAATGAGTGTCCTGCCAAGTATTTTGGTGCAACACCACCCAACTCTAACCACACACGCCATAAAGCAATACTTGCAGTGAGTAATACAGGCTGAGTAAATTCTGTTTGATCTAAACCTTCACCACTTTGTGCAATGTGCCATAAATCAAAGCCAATCGCCTCAGAGGCTTCAGCAAATGTTTCGCGCACACCGCTAAACTGTTCTGCAAGCTCAGCCAACATACCGGCTTTTTGTGAGCCTTGACCAGGAAAGACAAATGCAGTTTTAGTGGCTTGAGCTGCTTGCTCGAGTCGTTTAGCAGACATAAAAAATCCTTTAATTAAGATGCACAAATTGTAGTTTTTTACAGCTACAATCCACACCTTCTCATGTAAGCTCAGTTATGGAGCGGAAATTTAACACTTAATTTTGTATTTAGTAATTGCCAAATACAACAAAAATCGGGCACAAAAAAAGGGAGCTTACGCTCCCATTTTTTCTACTAAACTTGACGCTTAATACATCACCAATTATTCAGCATCTGCTTTAGCGAATAATTGACGACCACGGTAGAAACCATCTTTAGTTACGTGGTGACGACGATGAGTTTCACCAGTAGTTTGGTCTACAGTTAATGCATTCTCGGTTAAAGCGTCATGTGAACGGCGCATGTCACGGCGAGAGCGACTTTTACGGTTTTGCTGAACGGCCATGATGGCTCCTTACAAAGATCGAAAAAATGGATCAGAACAAATTGAGTTGTCTTAACTAAAAATTATAACATAATTTTCAGTTAAGTTTACCTTTCAAACTTGCCAAAACATCAAACGGATTATCACGTTTTTCTTCGGCAATGTTCTGAATGGCAGGTTGATGCTTATGCTCGCAAGCGTCGTGCTTAGGAGATAAAGGCAACAACAATAACAATTCATCTTCTATAAGTGACAGTAAGTTAGCCGTCGCAGGCGAATCATAATCGCCTTTGGTGGTGGCTTCACTTTCACCTAATACAATGAAATCAGCATCCTCATCCAAGCGCTCTATCAGTGACTCATCATCCACAAGAGCTAGATGAAAATCTAAAACGAGGTCTATTTCTACAGAACCCAAGCAGCGCTGGCATTCCATTGGAACTTTCGTTTCAATATGACCATCTAGCCATACAATGCGATGATACGCATCCATTGATAGCTTACAGTCTATGTTAACCAATTGATCATCAATTGATCCAACAGCTTCACGGGCGATACGAGCAAAGCGATACGATGGCAGGTTACCTGACCATCTAAAGCCCTGTTCAGCCCATTTAAACGGCTCAATCTGTGCCGGAAAGGTATTTGCTGACATAATTAAGGCGGCAATTCTACAAATTCATCAGTACTCTGTCAAAGATTAAGATACAATTTTGTACTTATTTAGACAGACCAATTTTGGGTAAAACAGTCATGCATCTGTTGCAGCCGCAAACAGAAGTGAATTTTTCATCACTTGTGAGCACACTTCCAACCACCAATTCTGACACTTCGCACCCCCAAGTGCAACTCTCGGACTGGGCAAAACTCAATACAGAAACGGAACAGGTGGACTGGCTCATCTTACACTTTAATCACTGGTTTTCCCACCTAAATGTGAACTTGGTCAAAGGTGATTTTGAACCTGAGTACTTTCCTGCAACACCAGACCAACCTGCACGAATTCAATTTGCTCATGGCTTCTTTAATAGCGCACTGCATGAAATTAGCCATTGGACCATTGCAGGTGAACAAAGGCGCTTATTGTCCGACTTAGGCTATTGGTATGCCCCCGATGGTCGTACTCAAGAGCAACAAGCCTTGTTTGAACAAGTCGAAATTAAGCCACAAGCAATAGAATGGCTATTTGCTCAAGCGTTTGGGCGTAAATTCCGTGTGTCTTTAGATAACCTAACAGGTGAAGGTGGAGATGGCCGCACATTTAAAGACAATGTCTTTGCCCAAGTACAGCGTTATTTTAATGGCGAAACCAAATTACCGCGCGATGCAAAACGCTTTATCGAATGTATTTGTTACTGCACCCGAGGTGGCAAAACATTACAAAGTGCAGAGTTTGAACGTAAAAATCTAGATTAAATGCAATAAAGCATGGGGCAATCATTGCAAGTGACATCAATCCCCTTTCATAATGAAGCGACGAACACACTTACGCACTGAGGGAATTCATATGTTGCATTTAAGAGTACATCCTGAAAATCCACAGCCGCGTCTCATCAGCCAAGCGGTTGAACGCATACGCGCAGGCGATGTGGTGGTTTATCCAACCGATGCTGCCTATGCAATTGGTTGCCAGATTGGTAATAAAAACGCGATGGAGCGCATTTCACAAATTCGTGGTTTAGGCGCAAAACATCAATACGCCATTATTTGTGCCGATTTATCAGATATTGCCACTTACGCCAAAGTCGACAATGCTATGTATCGTCTACTGAAAAACAATACCCCTGCTGTCACGACCTTTATTTTACCTGCGACCAGTGAAGTGCCACGCCGCTTAATGCATCCCAATAAAAAAACCATTGGTTTGCGCATTCCAAGCAACCCAATTTGTCGCATGCTACTGAAAGAACTGGGTGAACCTTTACTAACCAGCACCCTCATTTTACCAGGTCAGGAAGACCCTTTAGATGATCCATACGAGATTGATCTACAACTCAACAAACGCATAGATGTACTGATTGATGGTGGCTTAGGCACACTCAGCACCACCAGTATTGTTGATTTGTCGGGTGACAACCCGCAAATTGTGCGTCGTGGTGTGGGAGATGTGAGTGCTTTTGAATAAGCACTCCTTTTATTCACGCTGTATTTGTTATCTTTGTAACATCATCACCCAAAAAAATACCCCTATTTATTTTTGGCTTTTTTTGACATTTGGTTGTAGAACAGATTTATTTCAACCACGATATCCTTTAGACTAGCCGCTATTAATTTTGTGCTATTTCTCTACCGCTCCTCCTATCTAAAGCGGAAATAGCGTTTGCATGCTTTTGAAAATTCGCGTGGCCCAATACTGTAATGAATCAATCCCTCCACAATGCGATGGAACCTGCCCAACACATTCGTGTGTTAGATGAATGGCAAGAGTCGATTCCAGAGGATTTATATATTCCTCCTGCAGCATTTGAAATTCTGTTAGAGCATTTCGAAGGACCACTCGACTTTCTAATTTACCTGATTCAAAAAAATGGCTTCGATTTACTCCAGTTAGATATTGCCCCCATTGCATCGCAATATCTGTCGTATATGGATGCCATGAAATCACTGAATATTGAGCTCACTGCTGACTATATGGTGATGGCTGCACTATTGGCCGATTTAAAATCACGGCTGTTATTGCCAAAAGCACCAATCGCCAGTGCAATTGAGAAAGACCCGAAACAAGAGCTGATTGACCGCCTAGAAACATATTTAAGAGTCAAGCAAGCGGCGGAACGCCTTGGGCAAATGCCAGTTTTAGAACGTGATACCTTTGCCACCAATGTTGGCTTAGGACACACTGCTGTGAATAATGTCGGCTATGCGGCCGATCAATTACGTGATGCGTTGTTCTGCATTTTTAACCGTCCTGAACCTGTGACCCATCAAATTTTGCAAGAACCTGTTTTGCTCGAAGAACGAATTGCGTTTATTGAAGCTAAACTCGCCTCGGGTGAAATTCTGAGTTTCGATGCGCTACTCAAACCAAGTCAGGGGCGAATGGGTATGGTGGTGACCTTTATGGCGATTTTAGAACTGACCCGCCAGCAAAAAGTGTGCATTGTGAGCAGTGGTATTGAAGCACCATTGAGCATTCAAGGGGCGCAAGCATGAATTCAGAACAGATTGTTTCAAACCTGTCCGATGGCGAACAACAGCATGAATTGCTAATGCAACTTGAAGCCATTATTTTTGCCAGTGATAGCGCCGTATCTTTGGCGCGTCTGAAAGAAGCCTTTCAGGACAAATATAGCAAAGCCCAATTACGTCATTTTTTACAACAATTGGC
Organism: Acinetobacter sp. SCLZS86; assembly: GCF_021560715.1. Classification (NCBI taxonomy): domain Bacteria; kingdom Pseudomonadati; phylum Pseudomonadota; class Gammaproteobacteria; order Moraxellales; family Moraxellaceae; genus Acinetobacter; species Acinetobacter sp. SCLZS86. Next base: position 711,262 of record NZ_CP090864.1, on the reverse strand, counting down.
CATGTTACAACATGGTCGCTCGATTGAACTGATCGAAACCGCACAAGGTTTTCGTTTTCAGGTACGGGCAAAGTATCGTACAATAATTACACAGGTATGGCCTGAACGTCCGACCAGACTTTCGCCCTCACTACTAGAAATACTGGCAGTGATTGCCTACCACCAGCCTGTGACCCGTGCAGATATTGAACAAATTCGTGGAGTATCAAACAATAGTCAAATTTTACGTACATTATTTGACTGGAACTGGATTAAAGAATCTGGTTTCCGGGAACTCCCAGGAAGACCTGCGTTGTTAGTTACAACGCCCCAATTTTTAAATGCATTTGGCTTGAATTCCTTAAGTCAATTGCCTCCCCTACAGGATGCCAAGGAAGCTTTCATGGCACTCGATGCATCTGCATCTGTGTCTTGAATAGGTAAACTGTTGATGATCATTTCTAAGGTTGTGCTGTTATGAGTGAAAAGTTGCAAAAGGTACTCGCACGAGTAGGCTTGGGTTCTCGCCGTTATATGGAAGAAGTCATTGCCGCTGGTCGTGTGAGTGTCAACGGCCAAGTTGCCCAAGTGGGTGAACGTATCGAACCAGGTGATGAGCTTCGCATCGATGGTCGTAAAGTTCAGTTCCAAATTGAAGACGAAATTCGTCGTCGTGTTCTGATTTACTATAAACCAGAAGGCGAAATTTGCTCACGCAACGACCCTGAACAACGCCCGACTGTATTTGATAACTTACCTGCAATTGCCAATGATCGTTGGGTGATGGTTGGTCGTCTAGACATTAATTCGACAGGTTTATTACTATTCACCAACGATGGTGAATTAGCCAACCGTTTAATGCACCCATCGAACGAAATTGAACGTGAATATGCGGTTCGTGTGATGGGCGAAGTAACACCACAACTGAAAAACAACATGCTACGCGGTGTAGTGCTAGATGATGGCCCTGCCAAGTTTGAATCTTTCTCTGAAATTGGCGGCGATGGTATTAACCGCTGGTATCAAGTGGTAGTAAAAGAAGGTCGTAACCGTGAAGTTCGTCGTATTTTTGAATCACAAGGTCTGAAAGTCAGCCGTCTATTGCGTACCCGTTACGGTACAGTGATTTTACCACGTGAATTGCGAACAGGTCGCTGGATAGAGTTGGATAAAAATGACATCGACAACCTTGCCAAAGCAGTTGAATTAAAACCACGTCAAGGCACAGGTTTGTACGGCATGGCAAAACGTCGCAATGAGCGTATGCAGGAAAAACCATTGGCGGCTCGTCGTGGTGGTTTCTTGCGTCAGCAACGTCGTGACACCGAAGAAGCTGCACAAAACACAGGTTTTGCACCGCGTGAACCACGCCAAGAAGGTAATAGCTATGGCAATCGTGAACGTCGCCAAGACGGTAATAGCTATGGCAATCGTGAACGTCGCCAAGACGGCAATAGCTATGGCAACCGTGAGCGTCGCCAAGACGGTAACAGCTATGGCAACCGCGAACGTCATCAGGATGACAATAGCTACGGCAACCGTGAACCACGTCAGGATGGCAACAGCTACGGCAACCGTGAACGTCGTGACGAAAATGCACCACGCAAACCGTTTGGCAATAAAAGCTTTAAAAAATTCTAAAAGCTGAAATACGCCAAATTGATAAAAAGCCACACGTTCATGTGTGGCTTTTTTATTGGGCAAATTGGTTGGAAAAAAATAATAAGGATTAAATATTTGGCAATACAGGAATTTCAATCCACTGTGCTTTTGGAAAGCTTTTTGACAAATAATTTTTTAAATATTTGGCAGTATCCTGCGAAATTAAAGGGTCTTGTGATTCATCGTTCAAATTATATGCCAATGCATGTAAATTCAAACCACGTGTTTTTAAAGCTTCCAAACTGAGCAAAGTGTGGTTAATACTGCCCAAACGCCCAGAACTCACCAAAATAACAGGATATTGTTTTTGCTCAATATAGTCGATGGTGAGCAAGTCTGTGGTCAGCGGCACCATGAGCCCACCTGCACCTTCTAATAATACCGCATCATACTTTGCCGCCAGTTGCGCAGTCGCTGCCTCAATTTTAGCAAAGTCAATTTCACGACCATCAATTTGTGTCGCCAAATGCGGTGAAGCAGGATAACTAAAAATTTCAGGCATGGTGAGTTTGTCATCATCTTCAGGCAACCATTCACTGCCCATAATTTTACGATGCTGTTCAATATCTTCTGAAACATCTTGATTGCCTGTTTGAATCAACTTTTGGGTAATGGTCTGAATACCCTGTTCATTCATAGTTTTGGCCAAATAACCTGTGGCATAGGTTTTGCCAATCCCTGTATCAATACCACTCACAAAATAGATTTGAGCTGTCATGGCATTCTCCGTGCAAGACAATAAATAGGATGATACGTGAGCGTATAACTTTTTTGCTGTGAGCTATGCTGCTGACTAAACTGTTCATAGCCCTGATAAAACTCGGTTAAAGTCGTTTTGTTCCAACGCTGCCCTTGCGCAGTACCTGTGACACCTGTGGCTTTTAAGTGCTGCAAAATCTGTTTGGGATGTTCAAAACTTAATGATTCAAGCTGCTCTGAACAATGTAATACCTCAAAGCCGTGCTGTTTAAGCTGTTGTTGTAACGTATCCATACTCAAATAATGTAAGCCCTGACCTGTTAATTGCTTAATTTCAGTCAGGTTTTGAGGGCCAAATGTCGAAAAGCAAAAATATCCTTGCGGTTTTAACGCTTGATTCGCCTTGCACAATAAGGCTCCAAAATCTTCCACCCATTGCAAAGCCGAACTCGAACAAATTAAATCCAAAGACTGCGGAAAATCGAGCTGTTCTATATCGCCAATTAAGCCATGAATTTGCGTACTAGTTGTTTGAGGATGATGCAGATACGCATGCAACACTTCGGCATATAAATCATTTAAAGTCAGCTGTTGAATTTGAAATTCACGCAGTAGCAAGTCGGTTAAATTCCCTGAACCACAGCCGATTTCCAAGACGTTTTCAAAGCAAGGCTGAGGTTGATCTGACAACTTTTGCTGCACAATATATTGCTGCATTTTTGCCATTAAATGCTGACAAATTTGCTGTTGTACCACCGCATGCGATTTATAACTCTGATGTGCTCGGGCAAAACGCTGTGCTACCTGTGCTTTATCTATACGCATACGCACACTCAAAGCAAATCCAGTAACTGTGTTAAATCTGCCGTTTCAAATTGCGTATTTAAACAAATCCGCAGTCGTGAGCTGCCTTGCGGTACAGTCGGCGGACGTACAGGCATCACATAAAAACCTGCAGTCTGTAACTGTCGGGCTTTGCTTACAGTTGCAGTAGAGTCGCCAATAATCACAGGTACAATTTGCGAAGTTGATGGGCAAGCAAAACCTTTGGCCTGAATCCCCTGCTGTATAGATTGGCTCAAGGCCGCCAAATGCTGACGCTGTGTCTGCATGTGCACAATCTGATTCAGCATAAACTGCGTCCATGCCATACAAACAGGTGGTTGTGCGGTACTGAAAATTAGTGGACGCATCCGATTAATTAAGTAATCACGGATAATCGGATCACAAATCAAATATCCCCCAACTGAAGCAACGGCTTTACCAAAAGTCCCGACCAGAAAATCAATTGCATCAATCACGCCATATTGTTCAGCACAACCTAAACCTTGCTGCCCACGTACGCCAATGGCATGTGCTTCATCTACATATAACATGACTTTGGCAAATTGCTGTTTAAGCGCCACTAAAGCAGCTAAATCAGTTTCATCGCCATCCATACTAAAAATGGATTCGGTCACCACAATAATGCGTTCATAATTATCATCGGCATGATATTGCGTCAGCAATTGCTGCAAATGTGCCAAATCATTATGGCGATAACGCAAATATTTGGCAGATGACAAGCGAATCCCATCAATCATGCTGGCATGTACCAGTTTATCGGCCAAAATGAGCGTTTTTGCATCTGCTAAGGCGGGTAAGATACCAATATTCATGTGATAACCGCTGTTAAACAGCAAGGCGGCACGTCCATGAAATAATTGCGTTAATGTGGCTTCAAGCTGTTCATAGGCAGGGAAATTTCCAGTCAGCAAACGTGATGAAGATGCACTCATTAAACGCTGTGCATTGGGCGTTTCATCAAAAAACTGTTCACGTAAGCGCAAATCAGAGGCTAAACCCAAATAATCATTGGAAGATAAATTCAGCATCTGCTGTTGCTGAATTTCAATTGTTTTACCTTGCTGCTGATTGCTGCGAAATTGACGAAAATTGCCCTGTTGGCGAAGCTGATCAAGCTGTTCTGCATAGTGATCGAGTAAACTCATGCGCTCGCTCCTTGCATACCTGTCACCACCTCAGCCAATTGCTGCAATAAAGTATTTAGTTCTGCTGCTGTAATCACATACGGCGGCATCACATAAACCAATTTACCAAATGGACGTACCCAAATACCACGTTGCACAAATTGTTGTTGTAGACATTGCATATCTACCGCATGTTTAAGTTCTACCACGCCAATAGCACCTAAAACTCGCACATCCTGCACCCATGCCAAATTAGCCAATGGCGTTAAATGCTGTTCAAGTTGCTGCTGAATGCGTTGAATATTGGCTTGCCAGTCTTGTTCTAATAATAATTGGGTACTTTTTACTGCAACCGCGCAGGCCAGTGGATTTGCCATAAAGGTCGGGCCATGCATAAACACACCTGCCTCACCCTGCGAAATCATTTCTGCAACATGCTTCGTGGTCAATGTGGCAGACAAAGTCATATAACCGCCTGTCAGCCCTTTGCCGATACACATAATATCGGGTTCGACCTGAGCATGTTCCCATGCAAACAACTTGCCTGTACGCCCAAAACCTGTGGCAATTTCATCAAAAATTAACAACACATCATATTGTTCACAGAGCAATTTGGCTTGACGCAAATATTCAGGATGATAAAAGCGCATGCCGCCTGCACCTTGCACAATCGGCTCAATAATCATGGCGGCAATCTGTTGATGATGCTCGGCCAAACTTTGTGCCAATTCTGCAATATCGGCAGGATTCCACTCTTGGTCAAAACCTGTTTGTGGTGCAGATACAAAATAACGACGCGCCAAACTTGAGCCAAAAACCTGATGCATCCCTGTAACAGGATCACAAACCGACATGGCATTCCATGTATCGCCATGATAGCCAGAACGGGTGGTAATAAAATTGGTTTTTTCAGTTTTGCCTTGTGCAGTCCAGTATTGCACCGCCATTTTCAGCGCCACTTCAACGGCGACGGAGCCTGAATCTGCATAAAAAATTTTATCTAAACTCGGTGGGGTAATTTCGATCAACAAACGCCCTAACTCAATAGCAGGACGATGGGTCAATCCACCAAACATGATATGCGCCATACTGTCGAGTTGCTCAGTCACAGCACGGTTCAGCTCAGGATGGTTATAACCATGAATCGCGCACCACCACGATGACATGCCGTCAATCAATTGACGACCATCTTCAAGTTCGATGGTGCTACCAAATGCTCGCTTGACTTTAAAGGTTGGCAAAGGCTGAGTCATAGAGGTATAAGGATGCCAAAGATGTTCACGATCAAAAGCCAAATCCATCTGTTCTGTCATCCCACCATCACCCTTGAACTTGTAAAAACTTGATGTGCCAAATCTTAAACCTGTCTACAGATAAAATAAATTGCGAGATTTGTCACTTATGGACCTGTTGACGGATTTTTCTGTAAATATTGGCAGATTTTGCTAGTCAGCTCATCTGCATGGAACAATGGCAGCCCATGTGAACCTGGTAAAACGTCTACGCTTAAAAACTTTGCAGCTAAATTTTGAAGTTTAGCTGCAACTTTGCAATCAACTAAAACATCCTGCTCTGCAAAAAGATGATACTGCTGACCTGTATAACTTTTAAGCTTAGTCACCAAGTTTAAGTTTTCCAATAAATTTAAACCGTGTTGAAGCAAAGATTGCGGCTGTGCCTGCACCAAACTTTGCAATTGTAATAGGTCGGTTTTACTGCTAGTGACACCCTGACACACCATAAAACCAAATCGCTTTAGGGTCAGAATTGGGTCTTGTTCAAAAGATTGTTTAAACTGGGCAAAAGTAGCTTGTGGCATAGCGGTATCCCAATCGGCTTGTGCCACAAAACACGGATTAGACGCAATCGTGATTAAGGTTTTATATCCTGCATATTGGCTGGCAATCGCATCGACCAGTAGCGTTGCCAATTGCCCACCCAGTGACCAGCCCATAATTACATCAAACTGACGTGCAAATTCAACCTGTTGCTGCATGACTTGAGCATCAGTAGCGTTAAAAATATTGATCAGTTCAACCCGAAAACCTTGTGCAATCAAGGCTTGCTGCAATGGGTTTAAGAGTGCAGTACCACCGCCCCAGCCCGTAATCAATAAAATTTGTTGTTGCACGTGGCTTGCTCTCAAGTTAGAAAATCACCTCAGTATAATACTGAATCGGCTCAATCGACATCTGCAAAGCACCAAGATACATCCTTAAAAAAACCAATTGATATAAAAAAGCCAATCTATAAAAACCGATCTATAAAAAAACCCGACTTATCATAAATCGGGTTTTGGTCTATTTTGCTTTGATCAGATTACATTTGCGATTGAATGTAGTTTTGCAAACCAATCAGCTCAATTAAACGCAATTGTTTTTCTAACCAATAAGTGTGGTCTTCTTCGGTGTCGGTCATTTGCTGACGCAACATATCACGGCTGACATAGTCACCTTTTTCTTCACACAATTTTACGCCTTGCGCCAATTTTTCACGCACTTCATATTCGAGTTTTAAATCGGCTTTTAAGCAAGACACTACATCTTCACCCACGTCGATGTCATCGCGCTGCATATTTGGTGTGCCTTCAAGGAACAATACACGACGAATTAAAGCATCGGCATGCTGCGCTTCTTCCTGCATTTCATGGTCAATGCGTTCAAAAATTTTGCTTAAACCCCAATCTTCATACATACGTGAATGGATCAGGTATTGATCGCGAGCAGCCAGTTCGCCACCAATCAACATATTTAAATAGTCTACGACTTCTGGATTGCCACGCATTTGCTGTACTCCCTTTCTTAATCCAGTCATTATGGACACATTCAGGCAAAATTGCAAAAGTTAATTACTGTAAACCCATGATTTTTATAGAATAAAAATGAGAAACATACGCATTTGCAATATAACTTAAAAATTCCCATATATAAAACAACTGCTTGGCAAAACTTAGCTTTAAAAATTACAATACAATGATTTTGCTTCAATTTGTAAATATTGAAAGAAACTGTACTTTGACGCACAGGTATCGTAAAAAATGCCTCAAAAGCAGATTTTAAACCCCAGCTGCTATATGATAGTCACGAGTTCCATCACTTTCCTAAAATAATGACAAATCTAAATACATCAGCACCCATTTTAGTCACAGGCGCAACAGGCTATATTGCCAGTTGGGTCATTAAAAACCTGCTTGAACAAGGACATACCGTACACGCAACGGTGCGTGATCTGAATAAAACCCACAGTTTTCAACATCTGACTGATATCGCCGCAAAAGGCACAGGAAACTTAGAATTATTCCAAGCCAACTTACTTGAAGAAGGCGCTTTTGATGTTGCCATGCAAGGCTGTGAAATCGTGCTGCACATGGCTTCACCTTTTGTAGTCACCAATTATAAAGATGCAATCAAAGACATTATTGAGCCTGCCGTAATTGGTACCAAAAATGTGTTAAACAGCGTTAATCGTACCGCTTCGGTAAAGCGTGTGGTGGTGACTTCAAGTATTGCTGCAACCTACGGCGATGCGATTGATATTTTAAATACGGCCAATAATCGCTTTGATGAAAGTCACTGGAATACAAGCAGTAGCCCTGAGCATCAGCCTTATCCTTATTCTAAAGTGGCGGCAGAACGCAAAGCATGGGAAATGGCAAAGGCACAAACCCGCTGGGATTTGGTCTGCATCAACCCTGCGTTGGTGCTCGGGCCATCCTTAACCAAAAACACGCAATCGGGCAGCGTGGAAGTGTTATTGCAGTTTGCCAATGGCATGACCTTGGCAGGCGTCCCTGCCATGTGGAATGGTATTGTAGATGTACGTGACGTGGCCGATGCCCACATTCAAGCCGCCTTTAACCCTGCTGCTAAAGGTCGCTATATTATTAGTGGTGGTACATTCAGCTTACTGGAAATGGGCAAAATTTTGGCACAGCATTTTGGACGTAAATATCCGTTCCCACGTAATCAGTTACCTAAATTTGCCTTTAAAGCCTTTGGTCCTTTACTTGGTTTTTCCCGTAAATTTGTGGAACTGAATATGGGCTACCCAATGTATTTTAATGCAGAAAAAAGTCAGCGCGAATTGGGGATGCGCTACCGTAATATTGAAACCAGTTTAATCGAACATTTTCAGCAACTCATTGATGATGGCATTGTGAAGAAGCGTTAAATCTTCGATTTCTCTCAGTTAAAACAAAGGCACTTCATCGTTGAAGTGCCTTCGTACTTATCTTGGATAAAAATGTAGCATGCTGCTTATTCAAGCACACCATATTCCTTCATCAGCTGAATAAACTCTGCTTCATTCATAACTTGTACACCCAACTTCTCGGCTTTTTCTAGCTTTGAGCCAGCTTTCTCACCCGCCACGACACATTTGGTTTTAGCCGAAACACTGCCACTCACCCGTGCGCCCAAGGCCTGCAACAACTGAGTCGCTTCATCACGTCCCATTTGGCTCAAGGTCCCTGTAATCACCCAGCTTTCGCCATTCAAAGGCTGACGTGTCGGTGCAATTGGAGCATCCCAGTGAATGCCTGCCGCCAATAAACGATCCAACACTTCTAAATTATGCGGCGCTTGGAAAAAGTCCAAAATCCATTCTGCGGTAATATCTCCCACATCTGGAGTTTTCTTTAATGCTTCTAAATCAGCGTCACGCAAAGCCTCTAAAGTCTGAAACGTATTGGCAAGCATTCGCGCGGTGGTTTCGCCCACACCACGAATCCCTAAAGCATAAATAAATGCAGCCAACGTGGTTTTTTTGCTGTTTTCAATCGAGTCAATCAAGTTCTGAACCGACTTCTCACCCATTTTTTCAATGCCGAGCAAAGTGGCGCGGTGTTCGTGTAAGTGATAAATATCGGCCACATTTTGCAGCAAGTTCAGGTGCAGTAATGACTCCACCCAACGATCACCTAAACCTTCAATATTCATGGCTTTACGCGATACAAAATGACGAATCGCTTCAATACGCTGCGCAGCACAATACAAACCACCTGAGCAACGCGCCAACGCCTCACCTTCAGGCATCACCACAGGTGAATCACACACAGGGCATTGTTTAGGTAAATGCACTTCTTGTGCATCGGCAAGGCGAAATTCAGGCCAAACTTTTTCCACTTTAGGAATTACATCACCACTACGGTAAACACTGACCGTATCGCCTAAACGGACATCCAAACGATGAATTTCACCAATATTATGCAAAGTAACATTGGATACCGTCACACCACCTACGGAAACGGGGTTTAAACGTGCCACAGGGGTCAGCGTACCTGTGCGCCCCACTTGCCAATCAATATTCTCAATGGTGGTTAAAGCTGTTACTGCAGGGAATTTATAGGCAGTCGCCCAGCGCGGCTCACGACTTAAAAAACCCAATTGCTGTTGCTGCTTCAAATCATTGACCTTAACCACCATGCCATCAATTTCAACGCTTAAATTCGGACGCTCAAGGTTAATTTGCTCATAGACTGCCTGAACCTCTTGAATGCTCTTACAGACAAAATGACGTTCACCAATTTCAAAGCCAAACTGCTCCAACCATGCCAAACTGTCGGACATGGTGCTTTGTCCATGAGGTGGCACACATTGCGCAATGCCATAAGCATAGAATGCCAAAGGACGTGATGCCGCTATATTTGGATCTAACTGACGCAAACTTCCTGCTGCTGCATTACGTGGATTGGCAAAGGTTTTTTCACCTTTTGCTATATAGGCCGCATTGAGTTTCTCAAAACCAAGTTTTGGCATCAACACTTCACCGCGCACTTCCAAAAGTTCAGGAATGGCAGCTTCTGTTGCACTCAAGACTTTAGGTAAATTGCGGATGGTTTTGACGTTGTGGGTAATGTCTTCTCCTGTTTCCCCATCACCACGGGTCACACCACGCACTAAAATACCGTGTTCATACCAAAGTGAAATCGCCAAACCATCAAATTTAAGTTCGACATCGTATTCAATATTTTGATTAGGCAAACGCTCTTCGACACGTCTTGCAAAAGCAAATAATTCTTCCTGATTAAACACATTGCCTAAAGACAACATGGGTACGGCATGCCTAACCGTAGTGAACTTCGCCAAAGGGGTGCCACCGACTTTATTGGTCGGTGTATCGGGTTGTACTAAATCTGGATGCTGTTGCTCTAACGCTTTGAGTTGATGGAAAAGCTGATCATATTCGCTGTCTGCAATTGTCGGTTGATCCATCACATAATAGGCATGATTGTGCTTGGCAAGTAGTTGAATCAATTGACGCATTTGCGCCACGACAGTTAAATCTACAGACATATTATCCACCATAAAAAAGGGCGGTCTTGTTCCGCCCTTCAATTTTTCTATGTAGCGTATGCTACCGCTTGTATTGCTGCACATTATAAAAATGCGGCTGTAAAGTTGCAATTTATCCTGCTGCACTCAGTTTAATTGCCAAACACTTGACGTAGCTTGCACCAAGTCCGAGATCGTAATTTTAAGCATGACTTGCCTGACCAGCACGATAATCGATTGCCTGATGACGCCAGTGCTCACGTAATTGTGGGGTAAATTCTAAATGGTTTTGGTCGTAGACCGTTCCATCAATTTCACGTGCAATAAGTCCCGAAATACTAACCATGGTGTCAAAGGCATTTTGCACATCGCTATGTGGCAAAGCGAGGAAGAACGCCAAACCTTTGACTTGTTCGCTCGATAAGGTTTCTAAATCAAAACCATCTGCGCCTTCATCATTAATTTGTAAAACCGAGAATAATAATTTGGTGCCATCTTCGTTATAACGATGAAAACATGACATTTCACCAAAACGTAAACCATATTTCATCAATACTTTTAGGGCTTTATCGCCCGAAAGTATGCGACGTTCAGGGAAGATATTCAGCGCAATAAAAGATTCAGCTGTTGCTAAGGCACTTTCTTCATCCATGATTTTTTGTTCGTGCAAGTGTGAATCTAAAATGCTACTTTCTTCATTAAAGTCAGAAATTTCGGCAGTTTCAATGTGTTGATTCAGTCTGTATTCAGTCGAAGCCTTGTTTTGCTCGACAGTCTGCGCATTTGGTTCAGTTTCTGCAATCACTTGCTGAATTTCATCCGACAATGAATATTCTGTAGTTGTCGCTGTCGGGCTTGGCGTATCTTGTGCAACTTCAGATTTCGATATCGTTGTGGATGGATCAAGCGCAGAATTTTCTGTATCTGCCTGCAAACTCGGTTCAACTTTGTCGGTTTCTGTGCTTGAAGAAGCCACGATATCATCTGTTAAAGCCTGCGGTTCCGACTTGGCAGGCGCATCTTGCGTAACTTCATCTACCGTTAAAGTCGGCTCCACACGTGGTGGCTTAGCGTCGCTTTGCAATTGGTCTCGTACATGGCGTGGAATAATCGGTTGTTGACAATCTTCATTGAACTGCAATTCAGAATCCAATGACGGTGCTGAATTTGTAGGTTTTTTGAGAATCATTTTCAAACCAAACGCCATGATCACAATAGCGATGACAATTCCAACGATTGTGGTGATTTCCATATTATGCCTCCGCGACTAGGCCGTATTCTGCGGCTTCTTCTAAATTTACGGTTACTAATTTTGAGGTTCCCGGTTCAGGCATGGTAACACCTAAGAGGTCGGTTGCCATCGTCATAGCAAGTTTATTATGTGTAATGTAAATGAATTGCACTTGTTCAGAAAGTTCTTTTACTAAATTACAAAAGCGTCCCACGTTGGCATCATCCAACGGCGCATCAACTTCATCTAGCACACAAAATGGCGCTGGATTTAAACGGAAGATTGCAAAAACCAAAGCCAAAGCTGTCAGGGCTTTTTCGCCCCCTGAAAGTAAGGCCAAAGAACTGTTGCGCTTACCTGGTGGACGCGCCATCAATTTGACCCCAGATTGCCAATCATCTTCCAAACTCAGACTGGCTTCACCGCCATTAAAGACTTTAGGAAATAGCTCCTGCAATTCGGTATTGATCTGATCAAAGGTGTTCATAAACAGTTTACGAGTTTCCTGATCGATACTTTTCATTGCCGCCTGCAACTGCGAAACAGTATTTTGCAAGTCTTCAATTTGATGGCTTAATTCTGCAAAACGAGCAGTGACTTCTTCATATTCTTCCGAAGCTGCCAAATTGACCGCACCCAATTTATCAAACTGCTGCTGTGCTTTCACCAGTTTTTGGTGATGCGAGGTAACATCAATATGCAAACCTGTGATGATCTCGCTGTTTAAATCTTTCAACTGTTCAGAATAATGCTGATAGTCTGACTTTGCCGACTGCCATGCCAAGCGTTTTTCTTCAAGTTTGGCACGTAATTGTTCGTCTTGTTGCTGTTGCTGCTGCCGCTGTTCGGTCAGTTGCTGCTGCTTGGATTGGACGCTGTGCAATTCCACTTGCCATTCCTGCCAAGTTTTTTGCAGCTTTTCAGTCTCTTGCTGTTGCTCTGAAAACTGAGTTTCTAAGGCAGGCAATTCCAACTGAACAGGATCGACAAACTTTTTGGCTTGTTCCATTTGCGCCACAATTTGTTGATATTGTGTTTTTAAGAAAGTAGCGTCTTTTTCTAACAGCTCAATTTGCTGCTGAGTTTGTACCGCCTGACGACGTAACAGCTCCACTTCTTGTTGCTGCAGCTGAAACTGCTGCTGTGAACTATCAAGTTGTTCATTCAGCTGCTCGACCTGAAATTGCAAGGTTTTATACTGCGGCAAAGCTTGCTCAAGTTTAAAAGCCAATGCATGCAAATCAATTTCCAGATCATCTTTTTGCATGGCATCTTCTTCGAGCTGTTCATCTAATTGTGCCAATTGATGCTGTAATTGCTGTTGCTGCACCGCAAAAGCCTGTGCAGCACTTTCAGCTTTCGCCATTTGTACATCTAGCGTTTGCAAAGCTTGCTGCTGCTGTCTGAGCTGTTGCTGTTGCTGCTGCAATTGCTGCTGCAACTGTTGTACCTGTTGCTGCAATTCAGGCAGTTGCTGTTCTGCTTGCTCACATTGTGGAAGTTGCAACGCCAACACCTGTTCAATTTGCTCCAAGCGAATCCGATGACTTAGCGCTCCTTGACCTGCCTGTGCAGCTTCATCGTAAAACAGCCCGATGACCCAATCTGCTCCAACATGATAACCATCTAAACTAAGGATAGACTGCCCTGCTTGTAATTGCGTTTGCAATGCTAAAGCCTGCGATAAACTTTCTGTAATTGCGACACTTTGCCACAAGCTACTTTGCGGTGATGAAATCCAATCACTGAGCGACTCACACCCCGAAAGCTGTATTTTTGATGTTTGCGAGTCTACCGTCACATGGACTTTTAACTGACGTGCGCGGCTGTCCTGAAATTCGGTATCTGTTTCTACCACCTGTGCAGACAACCATTTAGCCAAAAACTTTTCAATTAAATTGGCATGTGGTTTCGCCACATCGGCAAGTTGTAATACTTGCATCAACTGCACTACATTTGCTTGGGATTTTGGACTTTGCTTAATGAGCAATTGATTTAGATTTTTCTGTTCAGACTGCAAAATCTGAATCTCAGATTTTAAGGTCGCACACTGCGATTTGTGCTCATTATAGCTCGCCTGCAACGTGGCGAGTTGCTGAGTGCTGTCTTGAATATTCTGTTCTAGTGTCAGCATTTCAGCCTGCAAGCGGGTCTTTTCGTCTTGCAGTTGTTGCATTCCCTCTTGCTGATCTTGCGGCTGAATTTGGGCAAACTGCTGTGTCAAGATTTGTTTTTGCTGTTCAATACGGCTGATGTTTTTGGCTAACTGCTCACTTTGTGCCTGCATGTGCACATGCTTTTGTTGTTGCTGTTCTACTTGTGCTTTGACTTGGGCATATTGTTCAGCTTGGGTTTGCTGCTGCGCTTTTAAATCCTGAAATTGCTGGCTCTGCTGCTGCGCCAAATGCTCTTGCTGCTGTAGATTTTCCTGTTGGTTTTCTTGCTGATCGACCAGACTCTCTAGCTGCAATTCAATCAACTGCAAACGCTCTTTGGTTTGTGCTTTTTGTTGTTCAAGCTGCGATAAAGTCGCGGTATTTTGCTGAAACAAACTTTGTTTTTGTTCCAAAGTCATTTTCAGTTCAGCCAGTTTCTTTTCTGCCTGTTGCCATTCTTGCTGTAGCGGTGTCGATTGCTGAATCAAACGCTGAAACAACTCACTGGTCGCAGTTAAGTCATGTTCCAAAGTGGTCAGCTCAGAGCGCACCAATTTAAAACTTTCCCCTAACTCATTCATACTCAGGGTATATTCTTGCTGTAAACGTGCACTTTGTTCACACTGAAAAGACAACACTTCGACTTTAATGGTGCGAATTTCGCTCTCAAGCGCTTTGTATTGAATTGCTGTTTCTGACTGACGTTTTAAGGTTTTTAATTGCGATTTTAGTTCTGAAGCAATATCTTCCAAACGCGCCAGATTCTGCGTGGTGTGATCCAAATGCAGCATAGTTTCACGACGACGCGCCTGATAACGTGACACACCTGCCGCTTCTTCAATAAACACCCGCATTTCTTCAGGTTTGGCATCGACCAAACGGTTGATCATACCCTGTTCAATAATTGCATAAGAACGTGGGCCTAAACCTGTACCCAGAAAAATATCGGTGATGTCACGACGACGACACTTGGTTCCATTTAAAAAATATTCAGACTTACCATCACGGTTCACCTGCCGACGTACCGACAGTTCGTTATAGGCATTATAAGCACCGCCCAATTTGCCATAGGTATTGTCAAAACGCAGTTCAACACTGGCTAAACCTACAGGTTTACGTTTGGCTGTTCCTGTAAAAATCACGTCCTGCATACTGCCACCGCGCAATTGACGCGCGCTAGATTCGCCCATCACCCAACGAATGGCATCAATCACATTAGATTTACCACAGCCATTCGGCCCCACTACAGCGGTACGGTTGGCTTTAAAATGTAAGGTCGTACTGTCGGCAAAAGATTTGAAGCCAGAAAGTTTTAAACTGCTTAAACGCATAATGTCCCAATTAACGGCGTGAACGTCTTGCCCATGCAAGCTCGATCTGTTTCATACGGGTCAGAGATTCCAACACCAAGTTGCGCAAGTGTCGGCAAAAATCTTCCATAAATAAAGTGGCTTGTTGTGATTTTCTGCTTAAAATTGCATCACTCACCAGTTTAAATAATTCAAAAGATTCTTGTAACTCCCGACGCGAAGTATTTAAGGTCAAAAAGTAACTGCGTCTTAACGATGGCAATAACTCTTGATAGAACTTCATTAAGTATAAATTTCCCACCATATCAGGCTGCTGCGCCAGATATTGAAAAATTAGATCATAAAACTTTTCAGTATTGCCCAAGCGACATTGCTCTGCCAGTTGCAGCAAAAGTTGTTGTAAGGCTTCGGCTTCATGCATTCGCCATGTGTCCGCAATACGCTGCACAATATAACCTAATAACAAACTGCTGCTGTCAAACAAAGCACGGACTTGCTGTGCCGACATTTCCGACACAATTGCACCACGTCGTGGAAAAATTTCAATCAGATGAGTACGTTGCAATAACAACAGCGCTTCACGTACCGAACCACGACTGACGTCCAATTCTTTGGCAATACGCAATTCCTGAATACGTTCACCTTCAACCAAATCGCCGCTAATAATCTGTTCTGCGATGTGGCGGGCAATTTGTTCCGATAAACTTTCTGATTCTTGTTGTTGCATACTGTTCCTATCTTGTTTTTATAAGATGCAGTGATGAGAATTCAGAGCCACACTCATTTAGGACATCTCAAGATCATCCTTCGACTGCAAGCATAGCTCCGATACAAGCATCTTTCTTTTTACTGCGAAACAGCTCACAACGCCATGACATTGTCCGACAATTTGATGGCGCTAGAGCCAATTTTACATGGCTTAAAACAAAGAAAATAGCGACTCAACTTAGAAAAATACTCGCATGCCCTGATAAACAAAATAACACCCAACGGTGGTGAGCAAGCAGGCAAAACATTTTTTCAACATCGCAGGCGATAACAAATGCGCCACTTTTGCACCCACTTTGGCGGTAATAAAGCTCATTACACTAATGCCTATAAAAGCATAAATGTGGATATAGCCAATGGTATTAGGTACTGCAACTTCGGCTTGCTGACCAAACCACATAAAGCCGAGTGCGCCCGCCACCGCAATTGGCAAACCACAAGCAGCTGAGGTGGCCACCGCTTTTTGCATGACCACGCCATAACGGTTTAAATACGGCACGGTTAAACTGCCACCGCCAATCCCAAAAATTGCAGAGGCAATACCAATTCCACCGCCCGCCATGACTTGCTTGGCTGTTGAGGGCAAATGATGTGACGGATCAACCGCAATATTTGCGCCTCTAAACATCTTAAAAGCCACCCACAGTGCAAAACCACCAATCAATAACTGCAAACCCTGACCCGAAAGGAAATCGGCAATACCTGCACCAACAAATGCACCCACAATTAAACCAGGCGCAAGATTACGAAATACAGGCCACATCACCGCACCTTTTTTGTGGTGTGCCGTAACTGAGCTGATCGAAGTTACAATAATGGTTGCCAATGATGTCCCCACCGCCATGTGCATTAACACCGATGGGTCATAATTGAGTTGAGTGAACACAATATATAAAATTGGCACAATAATTAAGCCGCCGCCCACGCCAAACAGCCCTGCTGCAAATCCAGCAATTGCACCAATCAATAAATATATGATTAACTCCATAAATATATTCCACTATTTGTAAATTCGTATGGATGTAGAAACCCGACAACTGCAACAACAACTCACAGAAGCAGGACAGCTTCCAGAAGTACTCATCCTGAAGCCGATTACCACTTCCACCAATGATGATGTACGGGAAATTGCACAAAAAGGTGTGCAGAGTGTCTTGGTATGCAGTACCAGACAAACGCATGGTCGAGGACAACGTCAACGGCAATGGGTATCACCCGAAGGGAACATCTATTTAAGCACATTGCTAAATTTACGAACACCTGTAAATGGGCGTTTGGCTTTAGAAATTGCGTTAAATATCTTGCAAATGCCGAGTCTACAGGCGCTGAATCTACAAGTAAAATGGCCAAATGACTTATACAGCCCGCAAGGCAAATGGGGCGGCATCTTAATTGAGCCAATTTCTGCACAGCAAGTCATTGTTGGGGTTGGGCTTAATCTTGCACCTGTCAGCTCAGCAGTTATTGATCAAAAAACCACATCTTTAACCGAACTGGGTTTGGTATCTATTGATCGTGTGCGCCTGATCGCAGAGCTTTATCTTGCCATTCAACAAGCCTGCGACTGGTTTAATCACGATTGCTATAATTTGGCATCTCGCTTCAATCATCATGCCGCATTTATGCAACAACAAGTTGAATTTGAACATTTTAAAGGTACTTGTCAGGGTACTTTTTTAGGCATTCAGGATGATGGCGCAGTGCAAATTGAAACGGCACAAGGGCTTGAAGTTTTTTATCAGGGACGTTTACGCCCTATCGATCATGCCGAGTCATCTTCATGAAAAATTTATGGCTAGATATTGGTAACACCCGCCTGAAATATTGGGTCACAGAACAAGACCGCATCATCGAACATGAAGCAGAATTGCATTTGCAATCTCCTGCCGATTTGTTGCTGGGTTTGATTCAACACTTTAAAAGTCTGAATGTGCATAAAGTAGGCGTGTCATCGGTACAAGATCAGAAGAATAATCAACGCATTCACTTGATTTTAAAAACCCTGAATGTGCCTGTGATTTATGCCAAAGTGCATGCAGATTATGCAGGTTTGCATTGTGAATATGATATTCAACAACTGGGGATAGATCGCTGGCTGCAAGTGCTTGCCGTGGCAAATGACCCACAAGAAAATTATTGTGTCATTAGTTGTGGTACGGCGCTGACTATTGATTTGGCGGATGGACTGACGCATTTAGGCGGCTATATTTTACCGAACTTATATTTGCAACGTGATGCACTGATTCAAAACACCAAAGGCATTAAAATTCCCGATGCTGCATTTGATGAACTCACCCCAGGACGCAGCACCATTGATGCTGTTCATCATGGTATTTTACTCGGCTTGCTCAGCACCATTGAGCATGTAATTCGACAGTCACCACGTAAACTGATTTTAACGGGTGGCGATGCACCGCTGTTTGCCAAATTCTTGCAGCAATATCAACCGCAAGTCGAGCAAGATTTATTGCTCAAAGGTTTGCAGCGTTATATTCAGTATGCAACGCATGGAGTGCACTAAAAACCAAACATTGCTCCATCTACGCTGATAAATCTTTCGGTGTAGCTGTCATCTACGAATAAAGAACAACAAAAAAGCAGGCGCATTTTTATGCGCCTGCTTTTTTAACACTTAGATTCTAAGATGTTTTAATAACAATTATTTCTTAGTTGGGTCGTTGCCACCAAACAATGGGCCCATACCGCCGCCACTAAATTGCTTTTGTAAACCGCCCAGTGAACGCATCATTTTTGCCATGCCCGATGGATTGGCAAATTTTTTCATCATTTTTGCCATTTGTGCATGTTGCTTGATCAACTTATTCACTTCTGACACATCCATACCACAACCCGCAGCAATACGTTTTTTACGGCTTGGATTCATCAGGTCTGGGTTACGACGCTCTTTGATGGTCATCGACTGGATAATCGCTTCCATCTTTTTCACTTGCTTTTCAGGATTGGCTTGTGCAATCGCATCTTGAATACCTGAGTTACTCATGCCAGGCAACTTGTCTAAGAAGCCCATCATGCCGCCCATTTTGTTCATTTGCTCAAACTGCATCAACATATCTTCAAAGTTGAAGCTACCGCCTTTTTGCAGTTTTTTCGCCATTTTTTCGGCTTTTTCTTTGTCGATTTTACGTTCAACTTCTTCGACCAAAGACAGCACGTCACCCATACCCAAAATACGTTGCGCAACACGTTCTGGGTGGAATGGCTCTAGGGCATCGAGTTTTTCACCCATCCCCAAGAATTTAATTGGTTTACCAGTAATCGCACGCACTGAAAGTGCTGCACCACCGCGTGCATCACCATCGGTTTTGGTCAGGATCACACCCGTTAATGGCAAGGCATCATTAAAGGCTTTGGCGGTATTTGCCGCATCCTGCCCCGTCATGGCATCCACCACGAACAAAGTTTCAGTCGGTTTAATCGCTGAGTGTAATGCTTTAATTTCGTCCATCATGTCATCATCGACATGCAAACGACCTGCGGTATCGACAATTAAAACATCAGCAAACTGAATTTTTGCCTGTTCGATAGCACGGTTGGCAATATCTACAGGGTTTTCATTGGCATTCGAGTCAAAGAAAATTGCACCAACTTCACCAGCAACTGTTTGTAGCTGTTTAATCGCTGCAGGACGGTAAACGTCGGCAGACACCATGGCGACTTTTTTCTTTTGACGTTCTTGTAAAAAACGTGCCAATTTTGCAGCTGTGGTGGTTTTACCCGCACCCTGCAAACCTGCCAACAACACTACAACTGGTGGCTTGGCAGCTAGGTCAAGGCTTTCATTGGCCTCGCCCATCATTTTTGTGAGTTCGTCATAGACAATTTTGACGAACGCCTGACCAGGGGATAACTGAGTCATCACTTCCTGACCCAATGCCTCTTCCTTAACTTTCGCGATGAATTCACGAGTTACAGGTAACGCCACATCGGCTTCAAGAAGTGCCATACGTACTTCACGTAACGTATCTTTAATATTGTCTTCGGTTAGCTGCCCTGAGCCAGTAACATTTCTTAAACTCTGCGTGAGTCGTTCTGTTAAGGTATCAAACATTGCAAATTCCGCTTAAAATAGCCATTAGCAAAAAAATGTTTCTTTAAAATAGAAAATTTATGCACAAGATGCTATAGGATACTGTAGTTCTCATCGAATTTATATAAATGAATATTCATCATCCTGAAAAAGGTTTGACATGATCAGTCTCCCCTTGGTTTATACGATTTTAGCATTAATCGCTTATACCAGCTCTTTTTGGTATTTATTTTCTCATTTAATGTCTAAACGTGCGCCAAATCACTGGTTTATTCGCTCTCTGCTCAGTTTGGGCTTAGTGCTGCATGCTGCGGTGTTATATAACGATATGTGGACGCCAATGGGTGTCAATTACAACGTGTTTAATCTGATGTCATTTACTTCAGGTTTAATGTTGTTATTGAGCTTGCTGTTCAGTAGTTACCGTCCTGTGATTGCACTGAATTTGATTGGTATTCCTGTGGCTGCAGCGGGTTTAATTGCAGGCTTTTCATTCAGTCAGCATAATTTATTTATTAACCAAAATTCGATTGGCTTAGACATTCATATTATTTTGTCGCTGTCTGCCTATGCTGTATTGCTCATGGCGACCATTCATGCGGTGTTAATGTGGTTTCAGAACCGCGAACTGAAAAATAAACAAAAGCGTCGAGTTTGGGTCAATTTACTGCCCTCTTTGCAAGATATGGAATCTTTGCTGTTTGATATGCTAATCGCAGGTTTTGCCCTACTGACTGTCGCATTAGGCTTTGGCTTTTTTACAATTGACAACTTCTTTGCACAGCACCTTGCGCATAAAACCGCTTTTAGTATTATTTCATGGTTTTTATATGGTGCACTTTTAATTGGGCATTACAAATTTGGCTGGCGTGGACGCAAAGCCATTCGTTTTACCATTACCGCTTTTGTGTTGCTTGCAATTGGATTCATCGGCAGTAAATTGGTGTTAGAAATGATTTTAGGACGATAACGCCAGCTTAATGATGCGTGTGTATGCTAAAAAATGAATACAACCTTAGACCTCTTGCATAAACAAACCAAAGCTCAGATTTCTTTTGCGCTGAAAGTGTACTTATTATGTGCCATGTAAAATACACATCTAATAAAAAGTTTTAAAATACAGTGAAGTACATAATGAATACTATCAAATCCTATACTCAAACTGTCTTTCGTGGTTTAGGACAAATCATGTTGCAAGAAAATGCTGCAACTGGACTATTATTTCTTTTAGGTATCGCCGTCCATTCACTTCGTCTAGCGTGCGTCGCAATTTTGGGGGCAGCAATTGGCACACTTTGGGCAAAACTGTGTAAATATCCAATTGCGTCTATTTCAGCAGGACTATATGGTTTTAACAGCGCCTTGGTTGCGATTGGTGTCAGTTACTTCTATCCAGTTTCTATACTGACATTTGGCTTACTCCTGTGCGGCAGTATTTTTGCTACGTTGATCATGCATATGATGCAAAGCTATCAACTCAAGCCTTATACCTTCCCTTTTGTGTTCACATTATGGCTCATCTTTGCCGTTATCCCCCAGCAAATGATTGACTTAGCTGCTGTGAGTTTAGGAATATTTACTCTAGATGGTGTTTTACAAAGTTTTGGACAAGTAATGTTGCAAGCCAATAGTTGGTCGGGTCTTATTTTTATAGTGGCAATTTTGGTGAACAATGCCAAACATGCGCTATGGGCCGTTATTGCTGCAACTTTAGGCATGCTAGTGGCTTTTTTATTGCAGTGGCCAAATACAGAAATTGCTGCAGGCATGTATAGCTATAATGCGGTCTTGGCGGCTTTTGCTGTTTTATTACTCACCCCACACAAATGGCTTTGTTTATTGGCTATTTTTCTCTCCGTGGGCTTTACCAAACTCATGTTTATCCTGTCATTACCGGCCTTAACTTTTCCGTTTATTTTGGCCATCTGGTGCGTCGCCTGGGGAATTGAATTTTCTCAAAACCGCCAAAAAGCAACTGAGCAGGTAGAATAATATTTGTATAAATGAGTTATCTCAAGCTTGTAATTAATAGACTTCTTTCATAACCCCCTAAGTCCCCCTTGAGAAGGGGGATGAGGAGCAATGCTCCGCAAGAGGGGTTTAAAAGACTTATGAAAGAGGCCTAATGAGATGATTTTTTGCCTCTTTATAAGCAATGGCATCGGGTTTTCATCATCAAACGGCTTTTGCTAGACAAGTGGTTGAATAATGGGTATAACCGCTTTTTCCTTATTTAGGTCTAACACATTGAAACTCATTCTTGCACCCATGGAAGGCTTAACTGATCCAATTATGCGTGATGTGCTCACTCATGTTGGCAGTTTTGATTGGTGTGTCACTGAGTTTATCCGTATTACCGAAAGTGTACTACCCGACCATATTTACTATAGTTTTTGCCCAGAACTTAAAACCGATGGCAAAACCGCAGCAGGCACGCCTGTGCATGTGCAATTCCTTGGCAATAACCCTGACATGCTCGCTGCCAATGCTGCCAAAGTGGTGGCACTTGGCGCTCCAGCGATTGATCTAAACTTTGGCTGCCCCGCCAAAACGGTCAACCGTCATCGTGGTGGTTCTGTCTTACTGGATGAGCCAGAAACAGTACACCAACTGGTAAAAGCTGTTCGTGATGCTGTTCCTGCACATATTCCCATTTCAGCAAAAATGCGCCTTGGTTATTTAGACGAGAACCACACCCTCGATAATGCGCATGCCATAGAAGATGCTGGCGCAAGTTGGCTTACAGTGCATGCACGAACCAAAGCCGATGGTTATACCCCACCCGCCTACTGGGAAAAAATTCAGCCGATTACTGAAGCACTAAAAATCAATGTCATTGCCAATGGTGAAATCTGGAATAATGCAGATGCCAAAGCATGCTTGCAACAATCACATTGTCAAGATTTGATGATTGGACGTGGTGCAGTCACAACACCAGATTTAACCTTATGTATCCGTCAGAATAAGGATCGAGCTGTTTTGTCATGGCAGGATTTGGTTGAGTTGCAACAACGCTTTTTAAATGGTCAATTTAAGACCGGAGTCGGAATGATTGGGCGTTATAAACAATGGCTTGGCATGATGTCGAAGCATTATCCTGAAGCTAAAACTTTATGGGATGACATCAAGCGACTGAAAAAATTAGATGAAATAATGGAAAAGTTAGTCGCACACACGACTTAAACAGTGAATCCATCTAGTTCAAAATTTATCTAAAAATTCAGCTTTTATTGGTGAGTGTCATCTATTCAACCTTGCTGACAAAGCTTGGCATGTCCCACGCACTGCCTGCAAAACCTTTGCATTGTCCTGCATCAAACTGATAGCTTTTGACAAACTGCTGACCATTCCACGCCCATTCAATTTGACTAAAACAATCGCCAATACCACGACCTTTTTGATAGGAAAAAATCTGCCCATTGCTAAATTCTGAAGCTGAATCCGTTACAAATTGCTGTATTTTTTGCAATTTTTTATCCATGACCCAATAAGCCACACCCCAATTATAAGCCCCACGCCAACAATTTGCCTCAACTAACACCCTATCCTGATTTAAAGGATAAGTATGAATTTGCTGTTCTGCTTGTTCAGGTTCAAACAGCATATAACAATCTTCACGATCTACGGTTTTTTGTAAAATTGGATATAACTTTTCTGCACTGGCCGCGGTAAGCACCTGTGCTTTGGCGGTTCGGTGTTGAGGCTGCATGAGAATGTTAATTTTAGGCATCGCTTGCGCTTTTAAGACCTGCGTGGATGCTTGATTGCCTTTTGCCAATATTGCGGAGTCTGTACCCACACGTTTTTGAAATTCATCCATTTTTAGCAACACTGCACTCATGCCTGCATCAGACAATTTCCAGCGTTGTTGACCATGTTTTAACTCGATCACTGCATGCTGACGCGCCTGCGCCAACAGCTTTTGCACACTGGCAGCAGATAAATTGGCGATACTTTCATGAAAGTTTAATTGTTGCAAAGTGCGTCCATTTAAAAATAAAGTCGCTTGAGCAATATCTTCTTGAATTTGCAATTGCCCTTGTACAGCACTCTTTGCACCTTCTTGACGGGTCAATAACATACTGATCGGTTGTTCAAAATCATCATCGCTTTGGTAGCCTGCGGCACGGCAGGTTCCTGTATTATCACAGGCCAACTCCCAATCTTGATGCTGAAAATACAGTCCTTGCAAAGCAGTCGACTGGCTTGAAGCAATCGTTTTTTCAGCAGTGATCGGTGCTGCAAAAATACCAACACTACCGAATAAACCACTGATCGCCAGCAATATTTTTAGATTGCATCTGAAATTCATAATCTTCGCAACTCCTGAAATGGTCATCTATAATTCAACGGCTCAATCAAAGCTAAATTTAGCACCTTGCCTACTCAGCTCAATAAAAAAGCACGCCAGAGCATGCTTTTCTAATGCAATTGAACATCAAGATTTAATGTAAAAAATTACGATTCCTGTGTTAAATCCTTGACCGTGGTGCTTGCGCCATTGGTTTTCACTGACTCAATGCCTTTGTCACGTGATTGTTCAGAAGTATAGAGCTGACTCGTACCAATAATCTGATGGTTGGCAGCTTTTAAATTAAAATACGGCTTATCATTCTTAGATGTCAGTCGATCATAACGCCCATCATCCTGACTGTTCTTTTGTACCGAAGCGATGCCATTTTTTGCCGATGCTTTCGCCTTATACTGTTCACTGGTTAAGATAATTTCGCCATTCCCAGCTTTAAGTACAAAGCGGTACTGACCATTGCTTGCTTGTGAAATCTCAAACCATCCTGACATACTTGCCCCCAGTTTTCTTATGAGTGGTGAAGTGTGTTGTTGAATGATGCTAGGCTTTAAACTGCCTAAAAATTATTCTTTTCACTTAAAATATAAAGGACTTAGGCACAAGAAAACAGTATTAATTTTGTACACTCTTAAAGTTATTGTTGCTCAATTTGAATACTAAAATACTTTTATAAACTCCATAAAAAAGCGCAGGCAACTCAAGTCGCCTGCGCTGTTGAAATCTGCTTAAACTTAAGCTTTTTTCACATACTCAGATTTTAATTTCATTGCGCCCATACCATCAATTTTACAATCAATATCGTGACCATCTGCTGCATCTGGAATTAAACGGATATTTTTCACTTTAGTTCCTACTTTTACAGCAGCAGAAGAACCTTTAATTTTAAGGTCTTTAATCACGGTTACCGTGTCGCCATCTGCTAACACATTACCATTTGCATCTTTAATTACTGCAGCAGCTTCTTCTAGCTGTTCCCCTTCTTTCCACTCGTGTGAGCATTCTGGGCAAATAAGCAAGTCACCATCTTCATAAGTATATTCCGACTGGCATTTTGGGCAATTTGGCAAAGACATAAAAAACCTCAAAAACTTTATTATAACATTTTTTACTGAATTTTCATAAACTTAAAAACCTTATAAAGCATAAGGATAATCAAATAAAACTCTTTAATTGGACTGTGCTAAGCGTTGCAGCATCACGCGTTTTAACACCACCACATGATTGTGCTGCTCATCTTTAGCTGCTGTGACCAGAGTGATTTTTTGCTGCTGTGCCAGTTCACACAACGCCTGTAAAGCCTCTTCTTGCTCTGCTAATTCAGCTGTATAACGCTGCTGAAACTGATTCCAATGTTGCTCAGGGTTTTGATGATACCATTTGCGCAGTTCAGTCGAGGGCGTAATTTCTTTGGGCCATAAGTCGATACGAGCACGTTCTTTGCTCACACCGCGCGGCCACAAACGATCAACCAATACCCGTGTTCCATCTGCCTGAGTCGCTTCAAGATAAGCGCGTTTGATTGCAATATCCATATTTGCACCTCTGCATCTTTCATGATGACTTTATCAGTGCCAGAGTTTTAGGCAGCAGATTATGTATTACAAATAAAAAAGCATGTGATCATCACATGCTTTTTAGCTAGCCAATTTAATCTTCGTAATCGTCTTCGTCTTCATCATCGTAGACGTAAGCCATACAGCCCCAACCATCGTATTCACCGCCATGTTCTTCAGCAATTTTGCTGAACCATTGTTCTAAATCAACAATGTCTGAATACTCTGGTTCCATGTAAACATAAATGGTAATGATCCATTCAACTGCGTCAGATTCTTCATCTTGGAATAATGAAATTTTTTGTTCTTCAGCCAACAAATACAAAGCACATTTTTCAGCTTGTTCTTGTGTGGTAAATGCGATGGAGTACTCAATCTCATGTGGCTCTGTCAGGTCATCCCCATCTTCATGCATTTGCCAAAGTACATTGCCATTATCATCATCAGGGAATTGTTCATAGTCACGTGTCATGCGAATATCCTTGTTATCTTTTTAGCCAATATATATCTGGCAAGTGACAAAATAGTGAATTCAACATAGCACAAATTTGCCCTAAGGACTCAATTTTCATTTCGTTATACACTGACTTTAGTCTGAAACACCCAAAAGCTTGCTTTTACATGACACTACAATTGCTCTAAGCATTTGCAGCCAGGTTAATTTGTGGCATCTGACAAGAGCTTTTCTGTTTAAATGCCAACAGCAAAGCGGCAAACTTTAATTCTTCTTGTCGAAGTGTTAAATAAGAGTCCAGAATTTTTGCGTGTCCAAATGCAGCGGCATAATGATTCAGCAAAGTAAAATCATCCTGCAAAGCTTGAAGCGAATCAGCCAAATTATGTTCAGTCAGCTGCGCCAAATATAAATCTGCCTTACTATTAAATGCTTGAGTCAGTAACGTCACTGCCGCTAGACGGCGTTGCTCATCGACAAAAGCACAATGCGCAACTTCTTGATTTTTCACTGCATCTTGAATCTTGTGTCGTACTTGCTGCAAGTGTTGTGCTGCATCACTGTAGCCATAACCTTCAATCAGATCATCCAATAGCTGCTGAGCAGGCAACTGAAAATCAGGCGTATGATTTTCAATTTTATGATACAGCGCGGTCATAATCTGTTCGAGTTGCTGACGTTCTTCAACCAAGTTATAAAAAGCACCCAATTGATCTTGTGCAGTTTTAAGCATTTTGGCTTTGGTTTTTTGCTCATGCTCGGCTAAAAAATCTCGGACTTTTTCAACTTGTTGCTTGCACTGCTCCCGCGTATTTTCCGCTTCGGATTTAACCATTTCTACAAACATTTCAACTTGTTGGCGACGTTCTAATACATATTGCTCAACGTCTAAAATATGTTGATAGTTCTGCAAGGTTTCTAAACGACCTTTTAAACTGCCTATTTCAATGCGTAGCACAGCCAGCTGATGCTCTAATTCATTACTTTCCAACTCATCGGACGCTAAATTGGAGCGAGTGCGGTCTAAATTGCTTTGTAACGATTGAATGCTGGCAGATAACTCACGGCTACGCTGAGATTGCCAAAAAATAATCACCACCAATACAATAATGATTGCAGCCAATATATACAGCATATGACTCTACCCCGCATTGGTCTGCCAGATGCTGAAAAGTCATCTTCAGTTTTAAAGACGCTTTCTAACCCGCTTTGACAGCCCACCACACTCAAAAACACAAAATTTTAAAACAGCGAGTCATTCACCTCCTTCATTTATGCCAAGGCAAATGAATAACGACAGCTCTAAGGATACGTTAGCGAGTTAACGGCACGAAGACTATCCCAATTTTTGAGTATTTTCACAAAAAAATTGAAAAATATGCGCCTGTTAGAAAATTGAATCCAAAAATCTCTAAAAAGGAGGCTGTGCCCGAATTGCAACAGGAACTTGGCTTAAAGGTTGTGTGAAAGCCAAATAACTGGCATGCAGCGCCATCCGACCTAACGTGCTTTTTTGAGGCTCAGGATGATATAACTTATCGCCTGTAATGGGATGTCCAATATATTGCATGTGTACTCGTAACTGATGCGAGCGCCCTGTGATCGGGGTGAGCAACACACGGGTAACATCTTCAACCGCACAATATTCCAAAGCCTGATACAGCGTTTGCGCAGGTTTACCTAAATCAAAATGCACAATTTGCCGTGGACGGTTTTCCCAGTCAGTAATTAAAGGCACATCGACACTGCCCTCACCTTCAAGTTTGCCTTGAATTAACGCATTATAGTTTTTTTCGACTGTTCGCGCCTGAAACATTTTGCTCAAGGCGACTTCTGCATCACGGTGCTTGGCAAACATGAGAATACCTGAGGTCGCCATATCTAAACGATGGGCAATTTTTGCCTGAGGATAATTTGCGAGCACTCTTAAATATGCGCTGTCGTGATGTTCAGGCAAACGTCCAGGCACAGACAATAAACCTGCAGGCTTATCAATCACCAATAAATCGTCATCTTCATAGACAATTTTTAAAGGCTCTTGTGGAGGTGCATAAATAAAGTTGTCGTTTAAAGCCATGAACATACAGCATACAAAGCGGTGCGGGCAAAATATCAAGCACAGCCCGAACTGTCAATTCAGTCGGGCGATGTGCTTTTTAGTGTAAAAATTTAGATTTTTAATTGGCTTAGTCTGCCAAGCTCAATCTGTCAAACTTAGTCTGCGAAACTTAGTCTTCCAAACTTAGTCTGCTAAATAGTATTCCACCGTAGACACCACACGAACTTTTTTCAAATAAGGGGTATTGCTGTCACGGTCTTCAATACTAAATACACCCTGATTGGCCGATTTAATTTTGCCTAAACGACTGTCAGAATCTGCAGCAAATTTTTCTGCAACACTGCGGGCATTTTGTGTGGCTTGCTCAATCATGGCAGGTTTAATGTCATTGAGTTGGGTATATAAATATTCGGTGCGTTGCCCATAATCTTCACCACCAAAGGCTATTCCATTTTTACCTAAATCGACCAAGCGACTTTGTGCGCTGCGCACTTTATCAATATTTTTAGTATAGACCGTAATGGTTTGATGTGCGGTATAACGTAAAGCGACATTGCCATCGCCACCATATTGTTGGGCGTATTTATCGGTAATTACAGGTGCAGCAATGGTCATTTCTTCAGGGCTAAAACCTTCATTTTTTAAAAAGTTTTGAATTTGGGAGGTTTGGCTTTGCATGGTGTCATATAACGCTGCCAAGTCTTGACTGGCTGTACTAAAACGAATTGGCCATACCGCCACATTGGCTTTTACTTCACGCTCAGACAAACCTTTGACTGAAACCACACGCTCATACTGTTTAATTTTAAGTGCGCTATTGCCCAAAATCCAACCCGCAAGCACCATCCCCAAACAAATTAGACCGCCTAAAATCAGTGCAGGTTTAAATTGATTCATGTTTACCAACTCCTTAAATTGCGGGCTTTTCGCCTCTATTTCGATGACCGTGTGTTTTTAATGTACTGTTTAAAGCGGTTGTTTCTATGCTTTTCGATGTTTGTTTATAGAGTTTTAAATTAAGGTCGCATCATATATAGCGCGATAAGTGGCGCGATATTCAATAGTAATACCCCAATTTTATAGACTGCCATGCCGCCATAATGAATGGCATCAAAACTTGCATCTGACAGTTTGAACCATCTGCCATGTAACTGTCGAAGCCAGTCATGCGCGAAAATCACCACCACAAACCACAGCATTAAAATGGCATAGTTAATCAGTGCGCAGGTCAGTAATAAACGACACCAAAAATCGTAATCAACACTCATATCCCACCTAATTAGATGTAGATGATTATTGCAAATTAACAGATTTGAATGAAAAATTTGATGAGAGTTTTGTAGCTGAAAGATGGTTTGAAATTCATTTAAGTTTTTATTTTATCTTGATTTTATTTACTTGATCTTGTTTTTTATATTTTTAACAATGTTCTTTAGGGTGTTAGGGAAAACAACTGTGGTTTACTTCAACTATCATGCTGGATAAGCCATGATCTTATAGCCTATAAACTTCTGGTTTATAGCGTCCTAAGCCGAATCGAGACCTTTTGGGTAAGTACTACACGCACGTTGTACGCAACTGGTAGCAATCTACTCTTTTCGATCCCCATCACACCCTTGAGATATATAGTAGTGATTTGAAGATGGGATTGTTTCCCCGAAATGATTTTATTTTGATTAATTTTTAAAATTTTTATCACTTTTTAAGTCATATTTTAAAAAATTTCCCAAATATACATTTTTTATGTATTTAAATTATCAAATAAAGCTTAAATATTAAATTTATTACCACGCTTATTTTCGAATATTTTCAAACTGACTAAAAATCTATGTGGAGGATTCAACAACTTTCTTTTTGCCTCGAATCCAGCGAATTGCCCAAATTAAGGTCAGTAGCACCACAAAAACCACCAATACAGGCACAATGAAAGACAACACTGAAAGTACGGCAGCCCCAATCCACTCTCCTGTTGAAATTACAGGATTAGCAACACCGCCCGTGGTTGCGGTTGATACACCACGCACCGCCACTGTGCTCATTTGCACAACACCTGCTGTACCGCCACCGACAATAATGGCTGAAGCCCAACTGGTAAATTGCGACATTTCACCACTGCTTACAGCCATTGTGGTGAGTGTACCTGCAATCATGGCAGCAGGTGTTGCGACGGTGTCGAGTAAATTATCGACCCACGGCACATAATACGCAGCAATTTCACTGATTGTTGCCACAGTCAAAGCCAGACAAACCGCAGGCATTGCCAACCATTCAAAACCTTTTAAAGGTTCAAACCAACCCATGAGCGCCGCAACACTCATGACCAGCAAAGGCACAAAAACCCGAAAACCACTGGCAGCACTTAGCCCAATGCCGACACATAAACCGAGTATTGTTTCCATGTTTTACCTCATTGCCTTGGGTTTTCTTTAGGTAAAATAGCAAAAAGCCCCATCGGGTGATAGGGCTTTAGATTAAAACAGGATCTGCTGTTTTATGTCGTGTAGCTTAGGCAACCTTGTTGTTATATTGGGTGCCATGGCATTTGGTACACGGTGGTAGACGGTCTGTACCAATTTCTAAGTAAACGCGATGCCCGCATTGGACACAAAAATAGAAGCCTGTTCCTGGTTTATCACCTGCAGTTACCATCTTTGTTCTCCGTGTGGTTTAGAAATGGTCAATCCAGTATATCTATTCTGTGATGATTGTCTATTGTCCATTTTGACAGGTGATGAGGGCAGTTGGGCGAAGGATGATTTTTATAAAAAATCTAACTCAATTACAAAGGATTAGATACCCAGTTTTCGACTTTTAATCCATCGACACGAGTAAATTCTTTTTCGTTATTGGTAACCATGACCCAATGATTTGCACGTGCATGTGCTGCTAACCATAAGTCATTTGCGCCAATGATCTGCCCCTTAGATGCAAAGTTCTGGCGTATTTCTGCATAATGGTGTGCAACATTTTCATCCAATTCAACCACTTGAATCATTGATGTTAATTCATCTATGACTTTTAAAGCCTTTTCTTTATGTTGACTTTTTTCTGCACCAAAACGTAATTCTCCCAACGTAATGACAGAAATTAATATATTTCGATGCGGAAGATGTTTTTCAAAATACTGACGCACAATTTCAGGTTGGTATTTAATAATGTAAATACAAATATTTGTATCTAATAAATATTGTACTTGCATTAGAACATTTCCCGTTCTTGAGGCGGCAGATCTTCTCTTTCATCTGCATAAAAGTCATTTGGCATTTGGGATAACGCTTTAAATAACCGATCTACCGTGACTGGTTTTTCACGAAGAATCACTTCATCACCACGACGAAAGATTTCAACTTCTTTGCCTTCAAAGCGAAATTCTTTAGGCAATCGAATGGCTTGACTTCGTCCTGTCATAAAAACTTTTGCGGTAGTCATTGGTCTACTCCATTATTTTTGATACATACCTTATGATAGGTATTTATTGAATAATTTTTAACCAAAAAACTAGTGCTTTTAAATTTTATTGTTTTTGATAACTGCTGATTTTTTGAATGAAAGATACTTTTTAGAAAATTAAGTTAGGTTTACAAGGAGTTTGCTGTTTAATTCACAATATATTCATCTTCCAAAAAAAAAAGACCTCACTTAACAATGAGGTCTTTTCTCAACAATAATCATTCTCTAACATTTCTTTAAAGAAGAAAAATTAAAGAAGATTCTTAAAACATCATCAAGCCACATTCCCTTCCAAGAAGTCCTGCGCAAAGCGTTGCAATACACCGCCCGCTTCATACACCGAAACCTCTTCTTCGGTATCTAAACGACAAGTTACTGGCACTTCAATCGTTTGGTTTTTACCATCATCCGTTGAACGCTCAATCACCAAAGTCAAAGTTGAACGTGGCGCAATGTTACCAATCACGCTATAAAGTTCCGTACCATCCAAACCTAAAGTTTTACGGTTTACACCTGCTTTAAACTCAAGAGGCAATACGCCCATACCCACCAAGTTGGTACGGTGGATCCGCTCAAAACCTTCAGCGACAATTGCTTCCACGCCCGCAAGACGCACACCTTTTGCAGCCCAGTCACGGCTTGAACCCTGACCATAATCTGCACCCGCAATAATAATTAACGGCTGCTTGCGGTTCATATAAGTTTCAATCGCTTCCCACATACGCATTACTTCGCCTTCTGGCTCAACACGCGCTTTAGAACCTTGCTTAATTGTGCCGTCTGAACGTACCACCATTTCATTAAACAATTTCGGATTCGCCAAAGTTGCGCGTTGGGCAGTCAAGTGATCACCGCGGTGCGTTGCATAAGAGTTGAAATCTTCTTCTGGTAAGCCCATTTTTGCCAAATACTCCCCTGCTGCCGAATCTAAAACAATCGCATTCGATGGAGATAAATGGTCAGTAGTGATGTTATCGCCCAAAATTGCCAACGGACGCATATTGGCCAATGTACGTGGAGCCGCCAATGCACCTTCCCAGTATGGCGGACGGCGGATATAAGTACTTTGTGGGCGCCAGTCGTAAAGTGGACTTTCAGATTTTTTCGACTCGCCCAAGTCGAACATTGGAATATACACTTGGCGGAATTGTTCAGGTTTAACCGACGCTTTTACCAAAGCATCAATTTCTTCATCTGACGGCCAAATATCTTTCAGATAAATTGGATTACCCTTTTGATCTGTACCTAAAGCATCTTTTTCGATGTCAAAACGAATAGTGCCCGCAATCGCGTAAGCCACAACCAACGGTGGAGATGCCAAAAATGCTTGTTTTGCATACGGATGGATACGACCATCAAAGTTGCGGTTACCCGAAAGTACCGCAGTCGCATACAAGTCACGGTCAATAATTTCTTGTTGAATCGCTGGGTCTAATGCGCCAGACATACCGTTACAGGTGGTACATGCATAAGCCACAATACCAAAGCCGAGTTTTTCCAAGTCTTTTAGTACGCCTGCTTCTTCTAAATACAATGCTGCTGCTTTAGAACCTGGCGCAAAAGATGATTTCACCCAAGGTTTGCGTACTAAACCTAACTCATTAGCCTTACGTGCCAACAAGCCTGCTGCTACAGTATTACGTGGGTTTGAAGTATTGGTACAAGAAGTAATTGCTGCGATGATGATCGCACCATCTGGCATCAAGCCATCCGTACGGTTTTCTACCACACCTGCAATGCCTTTTTCTTTCAGGTCAGCAGTTGATACACGCGCATGCGGATTCGAAGGACCTGCAATGTTACGAGTTACCGTTGAAAGGTCAAAACGTAATACACGTGGATATTCTGCCTGAGTCATTTCAGATGCCCAAAGACCAATTTCTTTGGCATAGTTTTCAACCAGTTTGACCTGTTCTGCTTCACGACCTGTTAAGGTTAAATAGTCGATGGTGTTTTGATCGATATAGAACATGGCAGCAGTTGCACCATATTCAGGTGTCATGTTGGAAATCGTGGCACGATCACCCACCGACATGCTATCTGCGCCTTCACCAAAAAATTCTAAATAAGCACCGACGACACGCTCTTTACGCAAAAACTCGGTTAAAGCCAACACGATGTCTGTTGCCGTAATACCTGCCTGACGCTCACCAACCAACTCAACACCAATAATATCTGGCAGACGCATCCAAGAAGCACGACCCAACATCACGTTTTCAGCTTCTAAACCGCCTACACCCACAGAAATGACACCTAAAGCATCGGTATGTGGTGTATGTGAGTCTGTACCGACACAAGTATCTGGGAATGCCAGACCTTCACGGTTTTGAATCACTGGAGACATTTTTTCCAGATTGATCTGGTGCATGATGCCATTGCCCGCAGGAATCACATCAACATTTTCAAACGCAGTTTTCGTCCATTCAATAAAGTGGAAACGGTCTTCATTACGACGATCTTCCACTTCACGGTTTTTACGGAATGCATCTGGGTCGAAACCGCCATACTCCACAGCTAAAGAGTGATCGACAATTAACTGGGTAGGTACGACAGGATTCACTTTAGAAGGATCACCACCTTGATCGGCAATCGCATCACGCAAGCCTGCCAAATCTACCAGCGCAGTTTGACCTAAAATGTCGTGACATACCACACGTGCTGGATACCACGGAAAATCATGCTCTTGTTTACGTTCAATCAACTGTTTTAAAGATTGTTCTAAAATTGCAGGATCACAACGGCGCACCAACTGCTCTGCAAGTACTTTTGAGGTATAAGGAAGTTTGGCATAGGCGCCTGGCTGGATCTCTTCAACGGCTTGTCGTACGTCATAAAAATCGAGCTGAGTGCCTTGCAGTGGTTTGCGGTAGTTGTTATTCATCTGGTATTCGCCCTTACTCTATTGTTCTCAACATCTTATGGGATGATTGTTTCCACCCGTCGAAAGCATTGTACGCTGCCAAAAACCCATTTCCCAAATCTTATATATTTCATAAACTTAAGTATAAAAATAGGCATTTTTGAAATATTTAATTACATTTCGAGTAAAATTCTTGCCCTAAAAATGCTTTTTTTTGAAAAATAGCGCAAAATTGACCTCATTCTTTAGTCTTAGATTTCATTTTGAAAGGTTATTCATGCGCGATTTAGCTTTCTGTGCTTTAAGTTTAAACGGTGTCGATGCACAAAAATTCCTGCAAGGACAGGTAACAGTCAATGTCGAAACATTAGCTGAAAATACAACGTGTTATACCTCAATTTGTAGTTTGAAAGGACGCGTTCAGTTTGGTTTGTGGCTGAAAAAAATCTCGTCTGAATGCTTTGAAATCGTCAGCACAGCTGACCAAGCAGAAGATTTAACCAAACACATTAAAAAGTTTGGTGCATTTTCAAAAATGCAGCTTGAAACCATCGGTACGGTTTACCCAACCATTCACGGCAATCAAACTGCATTTTCAGCTGAAGTCACCGATTTAAATGCATGGCAGCTACAAGCCATTGATGCAGGTCAAGCGTGGATTCAAGCCTCAACAGCAGAATTGTTTCAGCCACAGGAATTGCGTTTGCATCAACGAGATGGCGTGCATTACGACAAAGGCTGTTATTTGGGTCAGGAAGTGGTGGCACGTTTATGGTTTAAAGCCAAACCAAAACGCTGGTTGCATTTAATTCAGGGTTCAGGCGAAGCACCTGCACCTGCCGCCAAACTGAATAATGATGTAGAAGTGGTGAATAGCGTAGCAACTGCAGATGGCTTTAAAGCGTTAGTGGTTGCTAGACCAAGTGCTTTGCAAGAATTATCTGTACAAGTGTTAGATTTACCTGAACATTTAAATGGCGATGTTGCACGTCCGCAATAAAATAGATTCCACCCGCTCAGGTTAAGGGAGTCGCAAGATTCCCTTCAAATGACAATGAAAAAAAAGCATTCGTACACATTTTTTATATTTACATTCACACATTTCAACTTATGATGAATGCACCACTGTAAAAACAAAACGTACATCAATGGAATGATGTGCAAAAGAGAACAAGGTAAAACTCAAATGATAAAAAAACTACTCATGGCGGGCGCAATCGTCCTATCTAGCAGCATCAGCATGGCAAATAGTAACATTACAACCGATCCTGCTTTTGCCAAGATTGAACAATTAATGCAAGCCAATAAAGTTAAAGATGCTTTTCAGGAATTAGAAAAGCTTGCCAAAGCAGGCAATGCACAAGCCATATATAACTTAGGCTATTTGACGCAAACTGGACAAGGCACAGCAAAAAATGAAAAGAAAGCCATTCAGTTGTATGAGCAAGCTGCTCAAAAAGGCTACCCTGTTGCAAGTTATGTTTTAGGTAAAAACTATCTCACTGGCGCACTGGGTTTAAAACAGGATACCGCCAAAGCCAAACAATATTTACAGACTGCATCCAGTCAAGGTTTTAATGATGCCGCAGTAGATTTAGCCGTTTTATATTTCTCAGAAAATACGGCAGCATCTGATCAAAAAGGTTTAAAACTATTACAACCCTTAATTGCTAAAGGTCATTCTCAAGCCATACATGCCAAAGCCTTGTATGATATTAGCGCAGGCTTTAAAAACAAAGATCAAGCACCCATAAAACAAGGGTTGCAAAGCATTCAGAACTTGGCACAAAAGGGCTATATTCCTGCACTGATGGCAGTAGGCAATATATTTGTGAACGGTAATATCGTGCCACAAAACTTGCCTGAAGCGAAAAAGATTTTTGCCACCCTGGCACAGGAAAATATACCACAAGCCAAAGAATCATTGGCTGTGGTTGAAAAAATGATGGCAGATCAAGCAAAAGCTTCCAACAAAGCGACAGCAAAGAAAAGTTAAGAGAGTTTCTTTATAAAGGCTATTAATCAGAGAAATTTTAAAAAAAGTCTGTATCAGCGTGATACAGACTTTTTTGTGATTTGAGCACTTCGATACCGTTGCTATAAATATTTACCCGATTGTGTCAATAAAATCGCCACCATCACAAAACCCAATATTGTACTCAACACCAAGGGGGCTAAGGCTTTTTCATGTAAACCATAGTGCTGCCCGAAAATACCAAAGGCAATTGGCATGGGTAAAGCCGCAAGCAAAGTCCCGACAAATAGCATTTCTCGGTTCACATCTAATGCCCATAAAATTCCAAAAATCGTGAGTGGCATCAGCAATACTTTGAATGCAACCAAAACAATACTTTGCAAATTCACCGACTTGATTTGCATGCCGACCAAACTTCCACCAATCACAAATAAAGCCAAAGGTGAAGCCGTTTTTCCCAACATTTCCAATACTCGTGCAATAGCTTGCGGCAGTTTGAAATTCAAGAATACACACAACATGCCCAATAAAATAGATAAAATGACTGGATTTTTCAGTAAGCGCTGCACAGTTTCGGCATACACTTGCCCACCTGATTTCGCTGAAGATTGTAGTCCTCGTTCTGCCAAAATCAGCATCAATGCCACAATAATTAAATTTTCGACAATTAAAGTTAAAGACAAATAAATTGCAGATTGACTGCCAATCAACAAAGTCAAAATAGCAGTGCCAATAAATCCTGTATTCGACATTGATGCACCCATTGCCAAAACACTGGCATGGGTTAAACTTGAATTAAAATAATGCCGATACAATAAAAAAGCAAAGATAAACAGCAGAATAGAGCCGACACCATAGCCTAAAAAGTAGGCAGGATGCCAAATTTCTGCCAAACTCTTACTGGCCAAGGCCTGTAATAAAAATGCAGGCAAGGCAACTTTCATAACAAACTGCCCTAGAACCTGAATCGCACTGGTCTCAATAAACTGGCTTTTTACGGCAAAATATCCCAACAGCACCACAGTACAAATGGGAAATAAAATACTCAGTAACACCCTGACATCCTTTTTCAGTGTTGCCCATGATCGACATGGTTTTACTGATTTAGCTTACACCGAAGCTCCCGATAAAGCACGGCAAAATAGTGTAAGTTTCACTTATTTTAAGCAGATAAAATATTAGGATTCCACTTCCGTATCTGTTGATTTAAACGGCGCAAATAAAGTACGGAACCCATGCGGCTGACATCGTAAATATTGCGGGGCAATTTCAATTTTTTCGCCCAATTCTGCCGCAGCATGCCATGGCCAACGTGGGTCATATAAAATGGCACGTGCTATCGCAATTGCATCGGCTTGTTCATATTGCAAAATACCTTCTGCCTGCATCGCTTCAGTAATCAAACCCACCGCAATTACAGGGATTTTTACAGCTTGCTTAATTGCATGAGCAAACGGCGTTTGATAACCCGCATGCACATCAATTTTTTGATCGACATGCAAACCGCCGCTAGACACGTGAATATAAGCCGCACCTAAATGCTCTAGTGCCTTTGCCAAACCCACAGAAGATTCCACATTCCAGCCATCTGCATCATCCATCCAGTCTGTTGCAGAAATTCGCACCCCAATTGGATAGCCTTTTGGTACAGCATTTTGAATCGCTTGAAATACTTCCAATGTAAGGCGAATCCGATTTTCCAAACTGCCGCCATATTCATCTTGGCGGTGATTAGACAGTGGTGACATAAATTGATGCAGCAAATAACCATGTGCAGCATGAATTTCGATTAAATCAAAACCTGCATCCACAGCTCGTACTGCGGCACTGGCAAAGTCTGCAATCACCTGTTGAATTTCATCTTGCGTTAAAGCATGCGGAGGATGTTCGTGCGGTTGAAATGGTAACTCACTGGCCGATACAGTCTGCCAACCATGTGCATCACTTGGGCTAAACTGTCCTTTGCCCTGCCACGGTTTGTCGGTTGAGGCTTTACGTCCCGCATGTGCCAACTGCACAGCAAATGGCATAGGCGATAAACTTTTAACTTTATGCAATAAGGCTTTAAGCTGCGCACGCTGCATGTCATTCCATAAGCCTAAATCTGCATAGCTGATACGCCCTTCAGCCTGTACTGCGGTGGCTTCTACAATGCACATCCCTGCACCCGACAAGGCATAATTGGCCCATTGCTGCTCATGCCAATAGCTCAACTCACCTTGTTCATTGGCAGAATATTGACACATCGGAGCGATAATAATTTTGTTGGCAAGTTGCAGTGATCCAAATTGAATCGGCTGAAAAAGTAATGTCACGCTGCAAGCCCTCATACAGTGCGATTCACCAAAAGCGAATCATTAAATAAAAAAGAAGTAATCACTCAGAATCTGCCATCTGTTTTAGATGGTTTTTCCCTATAGTAGATGTTCAAAAATGATTTATTTATAACGTGTTGTATGGTTTTTGAAAAGCCTGCTTTTGTTTTACACAGAATAATTTTGCGACAGCACACCATGGCTTGCATTCTATGGATAATGCCCAATATTAAGCGCATTACTGTATGTCCTTGCCTGCTTAATTTCTACAAGCGGATTGAATTTGTACCATGCCAGAATTACCAGAAGTTGAAACTACCAAAACTAGTCTATTGCCGCTACTTGATCAAAAAGTCCTGAATGTAGAAGTGCGTCAAGCCAATTTACGCTGGCCCATTCCAGAAAACCTACATAAACTCACAGGACAAAAATTCCTGCAATTGACCCGCAGATCCAAATACATTCTGGCGCAATTTGAACAGGACAGCATGTTGTGGCATTTAGGCATGTCGGGCAGTTTTCGTCTTTGCGATGCGCAGGAAGATTTACGCAAACACGACCATCTGATTATTCAGTTTGAAGATATACAATTGCGCTACCATGACCCACGTCGCTTTGGCTGTATTTTATGGCTAAATGAAAGCTCTCAACTCAAACTGATAGATCCACTTGGCCCTGAGCCGTTGAGTGATGCCTTTAACCCCGACTATCTTGCACAGAAGTTCAAAAACAAAAATGTTGGCATCAAAGTTGCAATTATGGATAACCATGTCGTGGTGGGTGTGGGCAATATTTATGCCACGGAAAGTCTGTTTAATTTAGGTATTCACCCTGCACAACCTGCATCATCACTCAGTTTGAAACAGATTGAAAAACTGGTGCTCGAAATCAAACGCATTTTAAAACAAGCGATTGATTTAGGCGGTTCGACCTTGCGTGATTACAGTAATGCGATGGGCGAAAATGGCTATTTTCAGCAAACCTTGTTGGCGTATGGACGTGCAGGTGAAATGTGTGTGAACTGTGAAACCACACTAGAAAATTTAAAACTGGGCCAACGTGCCTCGGTATTTTGTCCTGAATGTCAGCCTTTGAAAAAAGTACTCACTTCGACTAAAGCTGCAACAAGCAAACGAGGTAAAAAAGTATGAGAACCGCTATTGTGCGTCATATCTTAGTGAAAGATAAAGAAACCTGTGAACAACTGAAAAAGCGGATTCAATCAGGTGCTGATTTTGCCAAAATTGCCAAACAATTTTCGACCTGCCCTTCAGGAAAAAAAGGTGGGGAATTGGGTGAGGTCAAAAAAGGACAATTGGTACCCGTGATTGATAAATTAGTGTTTACCGCAGCAGAACGCGTACTACACGGCCCTGTAAAAAGTCAGTTTGGTTTTCATTTGGTAGAAGTAAAGTTTCGGATGTAATTTATAATGTTTGTAGAAAACCCTATACGATTTAAAAAAATTGATTATCTAAAACTAAACCCTAAAGCTAAAGAAAATTATAACTTCCATCAAATGGCAGCAATACTTTCTAATTATGGCTATAATTGTATTTGGCTTAATGATGATTGGAACGGTGCAGATTGTATTGCTATGCATATTGATGGTGTTTCTGATATCAAAATTCAACTTAAAGGTAATATATCTTTTGATAAAAAATATTGTGGAAAAAACCTCTATATTGCATTTTTTGAAGATAAACAGCTTTTCATCTACCCACATGACATCGTGTTAAGTCAAGTTGAGGATCTTATATCTGATAAAAAATGGTTACAGCAAGGCTCATACTTTCAAACTAAGATTACTAAAAGATTCAAAGAAATTATCGAACCTTATAAAATTCAGAAATAATCTTAATTCAACTAAAACTCTACCCAAACAAAACGGCGCATAAAGCGCCGTTTGTTTTGATTGCGTATTAAAAATTATTGACGTTTTTTCAATTCATCACGAATTTCACGTAGCAACGCGATATCTTCTGGCGTTGCTGCTGGTTCTGGCGCTGCTTCTTCTTGTTTACGGCGCATACGATTAATCATTTTCACCATTAAGAATACCACCCATGCCAAAATAATGAAGTTAATTAAAATCGTAAGGAAGTTACCATAGGTCAGGACATTTACACCTGCTTTGGTTAACTCATCTAAAGACTGTAAATTGTTTGGGTTATCGCCCAAAACAAAGAACTTTTGTGTGAAATCCACACCACCGCCAGTGATCACAGTAATCAATGGCATGATGATATCTTTCACTAATGAGTCAACAATTTTACCAAATGCCCCACCAATAATCACACCGACAGCCAAGTCGATCATGTTGCCTTTAATGGCAAACTCTTTAAATTCTTGAATAATACTCATACAGCTCTCCAGTATTTTTATGAGTTAATTTTGTGACGCAGTATACATTATATTATGTTACAAATTGAGTTTGTATTTATAGCATTATGTAATTTTACACTTTGGTCAAGATTGATTTTATGTTCAAAAATAATCGCCTAATTGGCATAAAAAAACCGCTAAACGTATTTAGCGGTTTTTTGAATCACGATATTCTATTATTTATCGCGGTTACGTTTACGTTCGTTTTCAGTCAACCAACGCTTACGGATACGAATTGATTTTGGTGTTACTTCAACCAGCTCATCGTCTTCAATAAATTCAAGTGCTTGCTCAAGCGTGAATTCAATTGCAGGCACTAGTGTCAACGCATCATCCGTACCAGAAGCACGTACGTTAGTTAACTGTTTCGCTTTGGTTGGGTTAACCACCATGTCGTCTGAACGAGAGTTAATCCCGACGATCATACCTTCGTAAACTTCTAACTGAGGTTTAGCGAATAAACGACCACGGTCTTGTAAGCTGAACAATGCATAGCCCAAGCACGTACCTTGAACCATAGAAATCAACACACCGTTTTGACGTTTCGCTACTTGACCTGCTTTCATTGGACCGTAGTGCGAGAAGCTAGACGTCATGATCCCTGTACCAGAAGTCATGGTCAGGAATTCAGAACGGAAACCAATTAAGCCACGTGAAGGCACAGTTGCTTCAATACGGATACGGCCTTTACCGTCAACTTCCATATTGGTCATTTCGCCTTTACGGTGACCCATTTGTTCCATTACAGCGCCTTGGTGCTGTTCTTCAACGTCAAAAGTCACGTTTTCGTATGGCTCTTGTTTTTCACCATCAATTTCTTTCAAGATGACTTGCGGACGCGATACGCCCATTTCGAAGCCTTCACGACGCATGTTTTCAATCAATACAGAAAGGTGAAGTTCACCACGACCAGATACTTTGAAACGGTCTGGACTGTCAGTATCTTCAACACGAAGTGCTACGTTGTGAATCAATTCGCGGTCTAGACGTTCACGGATATTACGTGAAGTTACGAACTTACCTTCTTTACCAGCAAACGGTGAGTTGTTTACCTGGAATGTCATCGATACTGTAGGTTCATCTACGGAAAGCGGCGGTAAAGCTTCAACATTTTTCGGATCACAGATGGTGTCAGAAATATGGAGTTCGTCCATACCTGTTACACAAACGATATCGCCTGCAGAAGCAGATTCAACGTCAACGCGATCTAAACCATGATAACCCATGATTTTTAAGATACGACCGTTACGTGTTTTGCCATCTTGGTCAATCACAGTTACTTGTGTATTTAGCTTCACCGAACCGCGCTGGATACGACCAATACCGATAACGCCTACGAAGCTGTTATAGTCAAGTGAAGATACTTGCATTTGGAATGGACCATCAACGTCAACCGCTGGTGGCTCAACGATATCGACAATTGTTTCGAACAACGGAGTCATATCTTCAGCTAATTCTTCTGGAGAAGGACCAGCAACACCACGTAAGCCTGAAGCATAAACAACTGGGAAGTCTAATTGGTCATCAGTTGCACCTAAGTTATCGAACAGGTCGAATACTTGATCAATTACCCAGTCTGGACGCGCGCTTGGCTTGTCGACTTTGTTGATGATCACGATTGGTTTTAAACCACGTGCGAACGCTTTTTGCGTTACGAAACGAGTTTGTGGCATTGGGCCTTCTTGAGAGTCTACCAAAAGAAGTACGCAGTCAACCATCGACATTACACGTTCAACTTCACCACCGAAGTCGGCGTGTCCTGGGGTGTCGACAATATTGATACGGTATTCAGTATCAGTACGTTTATCTAACCATTTGATTGCTGTGTTTTTTGCAAGAATGGTAATACCACGTTCACTTTCAATAGCGCCTGAATCCATGACACGCTCAATCTCGCCCGCTCGTTCACCGAGTGCACCCGATTGTTGTAAAAGTTTATCCACAAGAGTTGTTTTACCGTGGTCAACGTGCGCAATAATTGCGATGTTGCGGAGAGTTTTAATATCTGACATGTAAATTCAATACGCTATAAATTTGAGGGCAAATTATACAGAAAAATACTAAAGTTTTATAGTGACACTTTATTGACACACACAATTTTTTTTGATGAGTAGCGTGCTTTTGATTTTGTAAAGCTGTGTAACTCGATTAGAATAGCGCCACTTTTGCAATTTTTTACGACTTATGTCTGATTTTAACCAATCTCCCCACCCAAAAGACCAACTTGATCTGGTCTATGGTCTGAATGACCGTCCAAAACCATTCATCGCTTTTTTAGCCGCATTCCAGCATTTATTGGCGATTATTGTACCGATTGTTACACCTGGTCTCTTAATTTGCTTGGCTTTGGGTGTTTCAAAAGAAGATACCAACATGATTTTGTCGATGTCTTTGGTCATTTCAGGCATCGCGACCTTTT
Source organism: Acinetobacter sp. SCLZS86 (assembly GCF_021560715.1). Lineage (NCBI taxonomy): Bacteria > Pseudomonadati > Pseudomonadota > Gammaproteobacteria > Moraxellales > Moraxellaceae > Acinetobacter > Acinetobacter sp. SCLZS86. The sequence continues at coordinate 667,388 of NZ_CP090864.1, read as the reverse complement.
TACAATGTAAAAAAGTTGGCCCTTTTGGTGCTGGCTTACTCATTGTGCAAGGTACCAGTTTTAACTTTATTGGCCCCATTATTGGGATCGGCTCTGCCATGGTCGCAGCAGGTACACCTGTTGAGTCAGTCATGGCGGCAATTTTTGGCGTGGTCATTGCAGGTTCATTTATTGAAATGGGCGTGTCCCAAATTTTGCCGTGGGTCAAAAAGCTGATTACCCCATTGGTCACTGGTATTGTGGTACTTCTCATTGGTTTGACCTTAATTAAAGAAGGTTTAATCAGTATAGGCGGTGGCTACCAAGCCATGAGCAATAATACCTTTGCCAATACCGACAACCTGATTATGTCGTGTACCGTCTTGGCAATTATTATTATTTTGAACCGCATCAATATCACCTGGATTAAAAGCTCTGCTATTTTAATTGCCTTGGTGATTGGTTATGCAATGGCAGGCATGATGGGTCATTTAGACTTTTCAGGTCTGAAAGATGCGCCACTGATACAAGTTCCTACACCTATGCATTTTGGACTAGATTTCTCTTGGAGCTTATTCATTCCTTTGGCCTTTATTTATTTGGTGACTTCACTGGAAGCAATTGGTGACATCACCGCAACATCCAAACTTTCCAATCAACCTGTAGATGGCCCGCAATGGATGCAGCGCATCAAAGGTGGTGTATTGGTGAATGGTGCCAACTCATTCTTGGCAGGTATTTTCAATACTTTCCCAAGTTCGGTATTTGCCCAAAACAATGGCGTGATTCAACTTACAGGTGTTGCTAGCCGTTATGTCGGTATCTGGATTGCTGCCCTGCTCATCATTTTAGGTTTACTTCCTGCAGTCGCGGGTGTGATTCAGGCTGTGCCTCAAGCCGTACTAGGTGGTGCTGTGATGGTGATGTTTGGTGCTGTTGCCGCTTCGGGAATCAATATTCTTTCAGGTGTCGCTTTAGATCGTCGTGCCTTGCTGATTATTGCAATTTCATTGGGCTTAGGTTTAGGTGTTGCACAAGTGCCACAAATTCTGGAACACTTACCTGAATTATTCCGTAATATTTTCAGTTCAGGCGTTGCAACAGGCGGTATTGCAGCACTCATTTTAAATATTGTGCTTCCTGAAACTAAAAAGTAATTGCATGTCCAAAAAACACTGTCTGAGCTGAACTTAGACAGTGTTTTTCTATTGGAGAGAGAACCATGAACCCCCAAAGCGAAGTTTTACTCAGACAATACGACTATTTGTCTGGTCGCGTTCTACTGATCAATGCCCCGACCGATCAACTCCTCGCAGAATTGGGTGACTCAATCCAAGCTTCTGTTTGGACATGGAATTTTAACGACTATCAATACTTTCAAAATCAACAGGCGCAAGTGCATTTTGGTGCAGAATTGCCTGCAGGTGAATTTGATCAGGCTGTTATTTTTGTACCGAAATCTAAGGAACTGCTCAATTACCTGATTCACACCATTGCCGCACAACTCCCACAAGGCAGCAGCGTATTTTTAGTCGGTGAAAAGAAAGCAGGAATTGAACGGGCTGCAAAGCAATTACAACCTTATGGCAAAACACTCAAACTAGATAGCGCCCGCCACTGCCAACTATGGCAGCTGATTTTAGACTGCAAGGTTCAAACTAAAACCTTAGCAGATTGGGCGAAAAACTATACAGTTGCTACACCTAAAGGTGATTTACAAATTAGTGCCTTGCCGGGTGTATTTAGCCAAAAACACTTGGATGTTGGCACGGCTGTATTATTGCCTTATTTGAATCAGGTGACTGCTGGAAAAATTGCAGATTTTGGCTGTGGCGCGGGTGTGATCAGTGCTTACTTAGCCAAACTTAACCCTGAAAATCGTATTTTTGCTTTAGATGTCGATGCCTTTGCTTTAGCGTCAACGCAAATGACGTTTGAAAAAAATCAGCTCAATCCACAACAACTTGAAATTAAAGCCGTGACAGGCATTGAAGATGCACCGCTATTTTTGCATGCCATAGTGAGTAATCCCCCGTTCCACCAAGGCATTCAAACACATTACGATGCCAGTGAAAATCTGTGTAAAACCTCACGTCGTCATCTGAAATCGGGTGGTGAACTTTGGATTGTGGCCAATCGCTTTTTGAATTATCCACTCTTAATTGAACAAAGTTTCGGTCAATGCACAATCAAGGCAGATCAACAAGGCTTTAAAGTGCTGTTTGCCAGCACGCAGAAAAATACAAAGGAAGTAGGATGAGCGACTCACACAACAGTAGAAAACTGCAGCGTAAGCTCGGTGCGCGTCATTTAAACATGATCGCCATTGGTGGCTCAATTGGTACAGGTTTATTCCTTGCTTCAGGTGCGACCATTGCCAACGCAGGTCCTGGAGGCGCCTTGCTTGCGTATGCCCTAATTGGCGTCATGATTTATTTTTTGATGACCAGTCTAGGGGAACTTGCCACCCACAATCCAACGTCTGGGGCTTTCTTTACCTATGGCAGTAAATATGTCGAAGGTGGTTTTGGTTTTGCGCTAGGCTGGAACTATTGGTACAACTGGGCCATTACCGTGGCATTTGAATTGGTGGCTGTACAATTCATTATGAAATTCTGGTTTCCCGATATTCCTGGCTTTTATTGGAGTGCCTTATTTCTAGCGGTTGTTTTCGCAATTAATGCCTTAACCGTCAAAGGTTTTGGTGAATCTGAGTTTTTCTTTTCTTTGGTCAAAGTCCTTGCGATTGTGGCATTCATCATTATCGGTATTTTTATGATTATCAAAATCATGCTCAACCCTAATGTTGCTACTTTTGCCAATTGGAGCAAAGGAGAAGCGCCATTTGTAGGTGGATTATCTGCCTTAATTGGTGTGGCGATGATTGCAGGATTCTCATTTCAGGGTACTGAAATGGTGGGGGTTGCAGCGGGTGAATCTAAAAATCCGAAGAAAACAATTCCGATTGCAATTAAACAAATCTTCTGGCGTATTTTGTTGTTTTATATCGTGTGTATTTTCATTATTGGTACTTTAATCGCCTATGATGACCCACGTTTACTTCAAGCAGCCGCCACCGATAACATTGCACTCTCTCCGTTTACTTTACTGTATGAACAGGCAGGCTTTGCCTTTGCCGCAAGTGTCATGAATGCAGTAATTTTAACTGCGATTCTTTCTGCTGGTAACTCGGGTATGTATTCATCGACCCGTATGCTATTTGATATGGCACGTAAAGGCAGTGCACCAAAAGCTTTTGCCCGCTTAGATGCTCGTGGCGTCCCAATGAATGCATTGTATGCCACAACAGCAATCGCTGCACTATGTTTTTTAACAACATTTATTGGCGAAAAACAAGTATTTAACTGGCTTCTGAATATGTCAGGCATGTGTGGCTTTATCGTTTGGCTCGGGATTGCTGTATCACATTACCGTTTCCGTAAAGGCTATTTGGCACAAGGCTACAAACTTGAAGATTTAGATTACCGCGCCAAATTCTTTCCATTTGCGCCATGGTTTGCCTTTATCCTATGTGCGATTGTGGTCTTAGGTCAGAACTACCAAGCAGTTCTCGAAGGTGAATGGCTCGCAGTTTTATCGACTTATATTGGTATTCTTTTGTTCTTGGTCATTTGGTTAGGCTATAAATGGAAACACAAAACCAAGCTCATTGCCTATCAGGAGATGGATGTGAAACCACTACATCCTGATCATGACTAAAGCAGATCTTCTTCTGTTACACTTCATAAGAATCCAAGATTCTAAAAACAGCCAACATTTGGCTGTTTTTTTATGGCGTAAATTTAAGACAAATTTTATTTTTAAAGCACTTTCATTATTGATAATACGGCGAGAGATCACATCACAAACTGCTCAATGTTGATTTTATAATCGTTAAACAACGATTTGATCGACTGATAGACATCGAGTCCATATTTTAAAAGTTTGATCTGCGACGACGCTTTGGAGTTTTTAAATGAATTAACGATAAACTTGGTATAAAAATTCGACTAAGTTTACGAGTCAACAGACCGAAATATTAAGCACCATCAGCCTCTACCTTATTTACTCTTTATTCTAAAAATCATACTTTTACAATATTTTTTAAACGTATTGAATGTAAATCATTTCAGGCACTCTTTAGTCAATATTTCATAAAAATAAGCATAAAAAAACGACTCCGAAGAGTCGTTTTTTTCAACTTAACTCAAATTATTGAGCTTGTTGTTCAACAGTCACTGTACGGCTGCCAGTGATCGTCGCGAATACACGACGGTTCATAGCACGACCTTCTTTAGTGTTGTTGTCAGCAATCGGTTGATCCCAAGCGAAACCTTGAGTAGACAAACGAGCTGGATCTACATTGTATTCATTTACAAGTGAAGATTTAACAGAGTTCGCACGAGCTAAAGATAAACGTTCGTTCAATGCACGTGGACCAGTATTGTCAGTGTGACCTTCGATGCGAGCAGTAGCGTTTGGATATTCAACTAACTTCTCAGCAACTTTAGCGATTTCTGGCTTGTACTGATCTTTGATGTTTGATTTGTTCGTATCAAAGAACACACGAAGTTCCATGTTCAAGTCTTCAGTCAACTCTTGTGGAGCAGGTTGAACTGGAGCAACGGTTTCAACTGGAGCAACTTCTACTACAGGAGCAGCTGGCTTCAAGTGACCGCCAAGAACTACGTTAAGACCAGCTAAAGCTGTGTAGTTCCAGAATTTTTCGTCAAAATTATGTGTAGCACGCGCTTCTGTACGTAGAGACAAAGCATCGTTTAAGCGCCAGAAAGCACCTAAACCTACATTACCTAAAGTACCTTCGTCATCAGGAAGATCAGACACATCACCTGAATAATCGTATTTATAATGACCAGCGCCTAAAAGTACATAGGGTTTGATTTTGCTGTCATAATTTTTCGTGATCAAATCAGAGGTAACATAGAAGTTACCATTGATTTGTGTTTGTTTATATTCGCCAGCAGTTTCAGCTACGCCAACGTCTTTGTAGTCAACATCACCTTTCACTTGGTTATATTCAACTTCAAATCCTAACCATGGAGTTAATTCAACACCAAGTGCAGCACCAACAAATAGATCATCTTGAATTGAAAGCGATTCCGCACCTTCGCTCCATAATAGACGATTGTCGCTATCAAATGTACTGTTATTATGACCAGTATCTTGAAAAGTATAACCAAGCATTAATGGGGTAACAGTTACGCCCGCGTTTGCAGCAGCTAAAGGAGCAGCTACGAGCATTGCTAATGCAATACGACTCATTTTCATGGATTTATCCTCCAGAGATAACAATTGTTGTTCAAGCTCAAGCTTAAATTTTCGACTACCCTGAGATAGGCTTTTTTATACCCCAGTATTATTTTTAAGCTAGTCACTTTGAATCATACAAACACTTTTTTATTTTTCCAAGTGCTTGATAATTTTAATCAAGTAAATTATTGACAAAATTACTTACAATTTCCGTTGTAATTCGGTAACTTTCTACTCAATTTTTTATTGTGAATAGCCTATCTTTCTTGCGGTTTATTCTAACAGCTTTCGCGAAAGTTGTTTAGTAATTATCATACAACAAATAAAGCGCTATAAAACAAGAAATTACTCAGATTAATCATAAAAAAACATAACAATAACAGGTAAAGACTTATGTCGAATATAAGAAAAAACGGCTTCACGCTGTTTGAATTGATCGTCACCTTAGCAATTAGTGTGATTTTAGTCATGATTGCGCTACCCCATTTTCATCAGCTGATGGCAGAACAAGAACTCAAACGAATTCAGTATTCATTACAGTCCAGCCTGAAAATAGCACGTTCTCATGCCTTCACTCATCACAGCAATGTGGTGATTTGTCCTACACATGACTTTAGCCAATGTAGCAAGCAAAACTGGAATACTGGTTTTTTGATCTTTATGGATCGAAATAAAAATCGTCAGATAGACAACAATGAATACATTCTTTATACAGAAAAAACTGCACTTAAATACGGAACCCTGGATTGGCGTGGAACTTTAAACATTCCTAGTGTGACTTTTAATGCTCAACAAGGTTTGCCGATCGGCTCTAATGGTAGCTTCTTTTACTGTTCCACTCACGTCGCGAGCAAACGACTGGTGCTTAGTAAAATGGGGCAAACCCGAGCTGAAGACATCAATGGATGTTAACTCAGCAGTCTGAACGATCTTTACATTGTCACTTTATTCTCTTCTTTTTTTGCCTATACTGCTGAAGTGATCTATTCCTACTTGGAATTCAATCTAGACATAACCACATATAAAAAACTGGGAGAATAAAATGACGGATATCGTGATTGTGAATGGCGCTCGTACTGCTATGGGTGGTTTTCAGGGCAGTTTAGCCAATGTGACTGCACCAGAATTAGGTGCGGCGAGTATCCAAGCGGCCATTCAACGTGCGGGGGTACAAGCAACAGATATCGAAGAAGTCATTATGGGTTGTGTTTTACCTGCAGGCTTAAAACAAGGTCCTGCACGTCAAGCCATGCGTCAAGCTGGTTTGCCAGATTCAACAGGCGCAGTGACCATCAACAAACTGTGTGGTTCGGGTATGAAAGCCGTCATGCAAGCTGCCGATGCAATTAAAGCAGGTTCCGCTTCTATCATTGTGGCAGGTGGGATGGAATCGATGAGTAATGCACCCTATATTTTGACCAAAGCACGTGCAGGTTACCGCATGGGACACGGTGAAATGAAAGATCACATGTTCTTAGATGGCTTAGAAGATGCAGAAACAGGACGTTTAATGGGATCATTCGCGCAGGATATGGCTAATAGTAAAGGCTATACCCGTGAACAAATGGATGATTTTGCGATTCGCTCTCTCAAACGCGCACAAACTGCCGTAAATGAAGGCTATTTTGCCGATGAAATTGTGCCTGTAAATGTTTCAACGCGTAAAGGTGACGTGGTTGTCGATAAAGACGAACAACCGTTTAATGCCAATATTGAAAAAATTCCAACTCTTCGTCCTGCTTTTGCCAAAGATGGTACGATTACCGCGGCCAACGCCAGCTCAATTTCAGATGGTGCTTCGGCTTTAGTCCTGACGTCTGCAGAAATTGCAGCAAACAAAGGTTTACAGCCATTGGCGAAAATTGTGGCTTATGCCACCAATTCACAACATCCATCAGAATTCACTATCGCCCCTGTTGCTGCAATTCAAAAAGTATTAGATAAAGCGGGTTGGCAAGTTGCAGATGTAGATTTATGGGAAATCAATGAAGCTTTTGCCATGGTCACCATGTGCCCAATGGATGAGTTTAAACTTGATCCTGAAAAAGTGAATATCAATGGTGGTGCATGTGCGCTTGGACATCCTGTGGGTTCTACAGGTTCACGTATTATCCTGACTTTAATTCATGCGCTTAAACGTAAAGGTGGCAAACGTGGTGTGGCCGCTCTCTGTATTGGCGGTGGTGAAGCAACCGCGGTCGCGATTGAATTACTTTAATGCCTTGCAAGCCCTATTTCGTAAAGAGGGATTGAGGCAGATTAAATAAAGTCATTCCCTAACTCTTCTTTATTCAAAAAGCAAAAAGACGAATCATTGATTCGTCTTTTTGCTTGTAGCTTGAAAAAGTTTAGAGCAATTCAGCGCGCAACTGTTCAGGCGATTTCATTGACAATAAACCTGGCGCAACATCGTAAGCAGTTTTTGCGCCATATTGCTGCATTTGGTTTAAACGATAACAAGCACGTGCATAAGCCACCAAAATACTCGCGGTAAACTCAGGGTTACTGTCTAATTTTAAAGAGAATTCAAGCACTTGATTATGTTCATCGCTAGTATTGCCACTACGAATGACAAAACCGCCATGTGGCATACGTTGGTGATCTTTGGCTAAAGTCGCTTCATCAATGAAATTTACGGTTGTGTTGTAGTCCGCGAAATAATCTGGCATGGTCACAATCGCTTGCTCTACCGCAGCTGCATCGGCACCTTCTGCAAGTACGACATAACATTCACGAGTATGTTTGTCTTTAGTGCTTAATAGAGGGCGCGCACCGCTACGTACTTGCTCAATCGCATCATTAGATGGAATGGTATATTGCACACCTGCTTTTACACCCTCTACACGACGAATGGCATCTGAGTGTCCCTGACTTAAACCTTTACCCCAAAATGTATAAGTTTCGCCATCGGGTAATAAGGCTTCACCAAATAAACGATTGATAGAGAACATGCCTGGATCCCAACCAATTGAGATGAGTGCAGTTTTCTTGTTCGCAGTCGCTGGTGCATCTACAGATGCATAATATTCAGGAATACGTGCATGCGTATCGAAACTATCGACAATATTAAATTGGCTGGCTAATACAGGGCCTTGTTGTGGCAAGTCGTCTTTTGAACCACCACATAAAATCAGTACGTCAATTTTGTCTTGAAAATCTGACAACGAATCTATGTGAAAAACTGCTGTTTCAGCAAAACATGGTGAAACGCTTTCAGGCGCACGGCGGGTAAAAACACCCACCAATTGCAAATCTGGGTTTTTCTGAATTGCCGTTTCAACGCCACGACCTAAGTTGCCATAACCAGCAATACCAATACGGATAGAATTTTGCATAAAGACAAATCACTTCATTGAAAAAATTGAAAAATAAATCAGAGGATAATCACATCCAATTATCGTGTTGATTGTTTTTTGATACTGTAAAAATAAAGTCTATATAGGGCTACGATGCTTCGTCAGTGTGCTTATACTACAGAACTTTGCCGCAAATTAAATCATTAAGAAGTGAGATAAAACAAACCCTTTGATCACTTTAAGGCAAACAAAAAGCCTGCGCATGGCAGGCTGTTTGTAAATGTATGAACCGCTATATTTCAATGAAATCTATCTATATTTAGATGAAATCCATCATCAATATATTACGCACCAGTTTGATAATTTGGTTTTGGCACTGCAGTAGACGCTTGATAAGGGTGGGTAAAATCCACCAAACCTGCCGCAGCTTCTTGCACGTCTTTACCTTCTTTAATCACGAAAGTATCGAAACCTGCACGCTTCATATAGTTCAAGACATCTTTAAATACATCACCGACTGCGCGAAGTTCGCCCTGAAAGCCTTGACGGCGTAACAATGCCGCAAAAGAATAACCTCGACCATCGTTAAAACCTGCGAATTCAATAAAAATCGCATCGAGTTCTGCCAATGGAAATTCATGGTTTTCAGGCGAAGCATCAACCGTTAAATACAAGGCTTTTTTACCTGAAATTTGTGCCAACAGATCAAGCTGTTCAACGCTAAGCACCACATCACCTTGCGGTAATGCTGCATCTTCAGCAATCACTTGATAAGTATTGTCTGCAATCGTGCCATCTTTCGCGAGCACAGGGAGTGCAGTATTAAGCATAAGCGCGCTCCTTAAATGGTTGAATGCCGACACGACGATAAGTGTCGATGAAGTTTTCACCTTCACTACGCAAATCTAAGTAGGTATTTAAAATTTCTTCCACGACATCAGGAATCACTTCGGCAGCAAAAGATGGCCCTAAAATATCACCAATTGAAGCATCATGGTCTGCATGACCACCTAAAGTGATTTGGTAAAATTCGGCGCCTTTTTTATCGACACCTAAAATCCCGATATTACCAACGTGGTGATGACCACAAGCATTCATACAACCTGAAATATTCAAATCCAGTTTGCCAAGATTATAAATGGTATCCAAATCATCAAAACGGCGTGAAATAGCTTCTGAAATAGGAATAGATTTAGCGTTGGCAAGTGAACAGAAATCCCCCCCCGGACAGCAAATAATATCGGTAATAAAGCCAATATGTGCGCGCGCCAAGTTGTTAGCATCTAGGACTTGCCACAATGCAAATAAGTCTTTTTGTGGCACATCTACCAAGGCAATATTTTGTTCATGCGTGGTACGCAATTCACCAAAGGTATATTGATCTGCTAAATCTGCAATTAGATTCATTTCTTCGGTTGTCATGTCACCTGGTGCAACACCTGCACGTTTCAATGAAATAGTGACAATACGGTAGCCTTGAACTTTGTGCGCATTGGTGTTGATGTTGAACCATTGTTTGAATTTTGGATACTGTGCAAACAGCTCACTAAAATCTTCATCGGCATAGTTTTGATAAGCAAATGGCGTGAAGTTTTCATCCATTTTTTTCAAAGTTTCAGCATCAATTTTTAAGGTTTTCACGGTATGTGCAAATTCAGCTTCAACTTTTTCTGCAAATACTGCTGGAGTTAGGGCCTTTACCAAAATTTTAATACGTGCTTTATATTTATTGTCGCGACGACCATGCAAGTTATAGACACGTAAAATGGCTTCTAAGTAAGCAATCAAATCCTCACGTGGTAAGAACTCACGAATAAAGCTACCAATAATTGGAGTACGACCTAAGCCACCACCAACTTTAATTTTATAGCCAATTTCGCCTGCTTCATTTTTAACAATATAGACGCCAATGTCATGAAATGCAGTTGCAGCACGATCAATTTCTTCGAGTGCAGACACAGCAATTTTAAACTTACGTGGTAAGAAGGCAAATTCAGGATGGAAAGTCGACCACTGACGAATTAATTCACAAGTTGGACGTGGATCGGCAATTTCGCCCGCCACAACACCTGCATACTGGTCTGTGGTGGTATTACGAATACAGTTACCCGAGGTCTGAATGGCATGCATTTGCACGGTTGCAAGCTCTGCCAGCATATCAGGCACATTTTCCAGTGCAGGCCAGTTAAACTGAATATTTTGACGTGTTGATACGTGCGCATAGCCACGGTCATAGTCTTTGGCAAGTTGCGCCACTTTGCGCAATTGCTTAGAATTCATCAGACCGTAAGGCACAGCAATACGCAACATTGGCGCATAGCGTTGTACATACAAACCATTTTGCAGACGTAATGGACGATATTCATCTTCGGTCAATTTGCCTGCTAAATAACGTTCCGTTTGGTCGCGGAACTGTGCAACACGTTCATTAATCAGTTGCTGATCGAAATCAGTATATAAATACATGGCGTACAGCTAGTCATTTCTATTATCACGGCTGACAGCATAGCGAGATTCAATCTATCAACAAAATGTGTTTTTTACATATTTATTAGCGATTTTATTGATAAGCCATTGCAACATCACAGCCTGTAAGCCTTTGCCAAAATTTACAGGCTTTTTATAGAGCTATCACAAAATAGTGCATGCTTTAGCACTTTTTCTGCTATAGCATCTATTCGATCTATTATTGATTACCTGTGGTTACGACTTGGCTTTATCTTCATCCTGATTTTTAGTCTGAGATGACCACTGCCCTGCGCCCAAAGCCTGCCCGATATAATCGTAACGCATTTGAGAACGTGAAAATTTAATAGGACAAGCCAACTGAGTTTCGGTTTTTTCGGCATTCTGCTGGATTGGAACTTCTACAGTCCAACCGCGTTGCTGTGCCAAGGGGGAATGTAAAGCTTCATCTAAAGTGAATACAGGTTCAACGCAGACATCATATTGCGCGAATACCTGCTGCCATGTGGCAAAACTTTGTGTTTTAATTTTATCTTGAATAGCGTGTTTGACTTGCAAGCGCTCTTGCGGATCTAAAGATGCCCCTTTTTCCAAAAGTATCGGTAAGTTTAAAATTTGTGCCAAGCCTTGCATAAATTGTGGCTCTAAGCTGCCCACCGAAAGATAACGACCATCGGCCGTTTCATAATAGTCATAATAACTGCCTCCATTTAAGTAAGATTGCTCAGCATATTGAGGCAGCTGTGCCGCCAAAACAGCAGAAGCTGCCATATTATTTAATGTGGCAGCACAATCGGTCATCGAAATATCAATATATTGCCCTAAGCCACTGCGCTGACGTTCTATCACCGCACTCAAAATCGCCACCAAAGCGTGTAATGAACCGCCAGCTACATCGGCCACCTGAATACCTAGCGGTGGCGGCCCGCCTGCTTGACGTCCGCTATGTCCTGCAATTCCCGCCAAGGCTAAATAATTAATGTCATGCCCTGCCCGATGTTGATAATCACCTGTTTGTCCATAACCTGTAATGGAACAATAGATCAGTCGTGGATTAATTTTTGCCAAGCTGGCATAGTCCAGCCCTAAACGCTGCATCACACCAGGCCTAAATTGCTCCAATACAATATCGAACTCACCAATTTTGTCCAAAATCAATTGAATGCTGTCTGGCGATTTTAAATCCAAAGTAATTGACTGTTTATTACGATTCAAATAACTATGCGAAGTCGCCTGTCCATTGGCATAGGGTGGAAACATACGAATTAAGTCAGGCCTTGTCGCAGACTCAATATGAATCACCTCTGCACCCATATCTGCCAAATATAAACTTGCAAATGGGCCAGGCAACAAGGTGGAAAAATCTAAAACTTTTAAACCGTTCAGTGCATGTGTCATTGTTGTGATTACGCCATTTTTTCTGATTTTCCGTTTATCTTATAAACACTAAAACTGTAACACAATGTCATGTTCAGCCATTTACCTTGATCATTTCGGCAATTTATTATGTAAAATAAGTAAAATTGGTATTGTAAATTGCCAATTTCAATTTTTTAGCGTCATTTAGGTCAAGCTTACGTGAATACAAAAGAGACTGAAGGATTTAACATGAGCCGAGATACCATTAGTATCCACTTTGTCAATGCTGCGCTCACAGGTGTCAAACGACTCGGTATGGATGTCGAAACCTTATTATCTCATGTCGGTATTGAAGCAGAACTTCTGCGCCAACCGAAAGCACGTATTTCACCTGAACAATATACCCGCTTTATTAAAATGTTGTGGATGGTGACCCAAGACGAACACGTCGGTTTTGACAGCCAACCACGTCGTTTGGGTACATTCGCAATCATGTGCCAATTGGTGATTCACGCCAAAACATTGGGTGATGCCTTAGAACTCTCCTCACAATTTTATAAGCTGTTTGGTGATGATTGGTCGGTCACCTTGGAACGTGATAAACATGAAGCGCGTTTGGTGCCCTCTATTCCACAAGCTATGGATCCTGATCACTTTATTACTGAAAGCATGTTGATGATTTGGCACGGCTTGGCGTCTTGGTTAATTGAACGTCGCCTGCCTTTAGAGCGCGTGCATTTTGGCTATCCACGTCCTGCGCATGCAGATGAATATGATGCGTTGTTCTTTGCGCCTGTTATGCAATTTGACATGCCACGCACTGAAATTACCTTTGCTGCAGACTACTTGGATTTACCAATTCGTCAAACTCAAGAAACCTTAGACGAATTCTTAAAAACTGCACCTGCACAATTATTGGTGAAATTCAAAAACACCAATTCTTTAACTTCGCGTATTCGTGATGTGTTAAAGAGTCAGATTGGCGAAGAAATGCCAACCTTGAACGATGTTGCATCCATGCTTTACCTATCGCCACAAACCTTGCGTCGTCGTTTGGCTGCAGAAGGTAAAAGCTATCAAGGGGTAAAAGATGCGCTACGTCGTGATGCCGCGATTCATCTATTGCTGAATCCTGAACTAACCCTTGAAGATGTAGCGCAACAAGTTGGCTTTAGTGAAACAAGTACTTTCCACCGTGCTTTCAAAAAGTGGACTGGCGTCACCCCTGGTTTATACCGTCAGTTGCATGGTTATCATTAATTTAGAATCGACAATTCACAATAACTCGTAATTCCAATCGATTGCCCTTGCACACCGCAAGGGCTTTTTTTATCGCTCTATTATAGTTTCAATCTTTCTGCCAAATTACTGCGTCATCCCAATTAGCAAAAAACCTCACTGACCTGTACCGTTCTTGTCATTGCACTTCAAAATTTTCAGATTACACTCAAAAGCAATCATAAAGAAAACTATCGACAAGGGATTGATTATGAGCGAGGCCTACATCATTGATGCCATTCGCACTCCGCGCGGCAAAGGAAAAAAAGATGGCGCATTACACGAAGTTAAACCCATTCGCCTACTCACAACCTTATTGAATGAATTACAACAACGACACAACCTAGATACTTCTCAAGTGGACGATATTGTTTTGGGTTGTGTCACACCAATTGGCGATCAGGGTGCGGATATTGCCAAAACCGCAGCGATTGCTGCAGGTTGGGACAATGACGTTGCTGGGGTACAAATCAACCGCTTTTGTGCCTCGGGTTTAGAAGCCGTGAACCTCGCAGCGCAAAAAGTTCGTTCGGGTTGGGAAGATTTAATCGTTGCAGGTGGTGTGGAATCTATGTCACGCGTGGCAATGGGTTCCGATGGTGGTGCTTGGGCATTCGACCCTGAAACCAATATGGCTTGTGACTTTATTCCACAAGGTATTGGCGCTGACTTAATTGCCACACTCGATGGCTATAGCCGTACAGAAGTCGATCAATTTGCAGCAGCATCACAGCACAAAGCCGCAGCAGCACAAGCACAGGGACATTTCGAGCGCTCGATTGTACCTGTGAAAGATCAGGCAGGTGTGGTGATTTTGGCACAAGATGAATTTATCAAACCACAGACCACGGCTGAAAGCTTGGCACAGCTCAAGCCGAGTTTTGCCAATATGGGACAAATGGGTTTTGATGCGATTGCCCTGCAAAAATATCCTGAAGCAGGACAAGTCAATCATGTGCATCATGCAGGCAATTCATCAGGTATTGTTGATGGCGCGGCATTGGTCTTGATTGCATCGGAACAAGCCGTACAGCAACACAACTTAAAACCACGCGCCAAAGTGCTTGCTACCGCACTGGTTGGCACAGACCCTGCCATTATGCTCACAGGACCCGCGCCTGCAGCACGCAAAGCCTTAGCCAAAGCAGGACTGAACATTGAAGATATTGATCTGTTTGAAGTCAATGAAGCCTTTGCAGCCGTGGTTCTGCGTTTTATTACAGAACTTCAGGTTGATCCCGCAAAAGTCAATGTGAATGGTGGTGCTATTGCCTTGGGTCATCCACTTGGCGCTACAGGTGCCATGATTTTAGGCACCTTACTGGACGAGCTAGAACGACAAGATAAAAAACGCGGCATGGCTACATTATGTGTAGGCGGTGGGATGGGAATTGCCACCATTATTGAGCGAGTATAAGGAGTATAAAAATGAGCGCCATTCACTATTATAAAAATGCCGATAACATTGTCATTTTAACCTTTGACTCACCAAATCAATCTGCCAACACCATGAATGCTGACTTTAGAGATGCATTAGCGCAAGTGGTGCAAAAGTTACAAGCAGACGAACAGGTGGCGGGAATCATTTTCGCCTCTGCGAAAAAAACCTTTTTTGCAGGCGGTGACTTAGATGAGTTGATTCAAGTACAGCCTGAGCATGCCAGCTCATTTTTTCAGATGATTGAAAACCTAAAAGCACAGCTGCGTTATATTGAAACCCGTGGTATTCCTGTGGTAGCTGCCTTAAATGGCACGGCACTCGGCGGCGGATGGGAACTTGCTCTGTGCTGTCATCATCGTATTGCAATTCGTGATGCAAAAACCAAGTTTGGTTTACCCGAAGTGACTTTAGGTTTATTGCCTGGTGGCGGTGGTATTGTGCGGATGGTACGTTTATTGGGTTTACAAACTGCCCTGCCGCTGTTGATGGAAGGCAAACAGCTGAGTGTGGAAAAAGCACAAAGTTTAGGTTTAATCTATGATCTTGCTGAAAATGAAACAGAATTACTCAGCAAAGCCCAAGACTGGATTCTTGCACATCCTCAATCACAACAAGTATTTGATGTCAAAGGCTATAAAATCCCTGGGGGAACACCATCTACACCTGCTGTCGCGCAAATGCTTTCCATTGCTCCTGCCATGCTACGCGACAAAACCAAAGGCTGTTACCCTGCGCCTGAAGCAATTTTGAGTGCAGCAGTAGAAGGTGCACAGGTTGATGTCGATACAGCCTTACGCATTGAATCCCGCTATTTTACCCAGCTCGCTACAGGTCAAATTTCTAAAAATATGATTGGCACCTTTTGGCATGGTCTGAATGCGATTAAATCGGGCAGTGGCCGTCCGCAAGGCATTGCACCGAATCAAACCCAAAAAGTTGGCATTTTAGGTGCAGGCATGATGGGTGCAGGCATTGCTTATGCCACAGCAAACAAAGGCATTGCGGTTGTTCTTAAAGATGTATCCATCGAACAGGCTGAAAAAGGCAAAGCTTACAGTCAAAAACTATTGGATAAACAAGTATCGCAAGGTCGTATAAGTGCAGAGCGAGCAGCACAAGTCTTAGCCAATATTCATCCAACGGCACAGGCTGCCGATTTACAAGGCTGTGATTTGATTATTGAGGCGGTATTTGAAAATCCTCAACTCAAGGCGCAAGTCACACAAGAAGCCGAAGTTTTTCTGGCAGAACAAGGTGTGATGGCATCCAATACCTCAACTTTGCCAATAAGCGGGCTTGCCCAAGCTGCGCAAGATCAACAGCGCTTTGTTGGACTGCATTTCTTTAGTCCTGTCGATAAAATGCCGTTGGTAGAAATCATTAAAGGAAAAAACACCTCTGCCGATACTTTGGCAAAAGCATATGACTTTGTGCAACACATTGGTAAAACACCGATTGTAGTCAATGACAGACGTGGCTTTTTTACCAGTCGGGTGTTTGGCACTTTTGTGCAGGAAGGCTTGCGCTTACTGGCAGAAGGCGTACATCCTGCCAAAATTGAAATGGCAGCTTTAAAAGCAGGTATGCCTGTTGGCCCACTTGCTATTCAGGATGAAGTATCTTTAACCTTATCTGAACACGTGGCACAGGAAGCACGTAAGGCGCTGCAAGCCGAAGGAAAAGACCGACCACTGTCGAGTGCAGATGAAGTCATTCAAACCATGATTCATCAATTCTCACGTAAAGGCAAAGCTGCAGGTGCAGGCTTTTATGACTACCCTGAGCAGGGTAAAAAACAGCTTTGGTCGGGGTTAAGTCATTGGTATAAAAATACCGAAATCGCTGAACAAGAGATGATAGACCGCTTTTTATTTGTACAAGCACTGGACAGCTTACGTTGCTTGGAAGAAGGTGTTTTAGAATCTGTCATTGATGCCAATGTTGGTTCAATTTTTGGCATTGGCTTCCCTGCATGGACAGGTGGTGCTTTACAATTTTTGAATCAATATGGTTTAACACAGGCTTTGGCACGAGCACAGCAACTTACTGCTGAATATGGCGAGCGTTTTACCCCACCTAAAATCTTGCAAGATCGTGTTGCTGCAGGTGCTAAAAGCATTTAAAGCTAAACTTTAAATTTAAAGCAATCTGGGAGGGATATATCATCCCTCTTTTTATTTGCTCAAAATTACAATGAATATCCCTGCATAAATAGAATGTAATCCGTTTTTCATGCATTTTATGTTATAAAGTTACATAATTTTAAGATTTAGATTCAAATTGGGTAGATGCACATGACCGAACGCCTTACTCCTGAAAAATCACCTTGGGGTTGGAAAGCACTCTTTATTTTCTGTATTTTGGGTGGAATTTTCATGTTTATTTTCTGGTTAGCGGTCACGAATGAACCTGACTACATGCCTAGCCAGCAACAAAAGCAGAATACTCAGCAACACGCCTTTAAAAATGCGCCAGCTATGTCACAAGAAGCATTGGCAAAAGCACAAGCAGATCGTGAAGCACGTGAAGCTTTGGCTGCTGAAACTGCAGATGCACACGGTATGACTGAAACAGAACATGCCAATATGCCTGAAAACCATGAGCCAGCACCCGCACATGGACATTAATATGCACTAGCCGCTCAGTTCATATAGTTCATAAAAAGAAATCGCCATGATCACATTCCATCATGGCGATTTTTATTTTGCACGATTAAAATCAGGACTATCGACAATTCATTTAAAATATCAATCGCATATCTACATGCGCAATACCACAATCTAAATACGACTCACCCTCCACCTGAAAACCCAAGCTTTGATAAAACGGAATCGCGTGTTCCTGCGCAGACAACTTGACCCACGGACGTTGCTGCTGCTTTGCCATCTGAATAATATGCTGCATTAGAACACGTCCCACACCTAAACCACGCTGTGACTTCAACACTGCGACCCGTCCAATACTGTGATTTTCCAGTAAACGTGCTGTTGCAATCGCCTGTCCAGTTGCATAGACCACAAAATGCAAGGCAACTGCATCTTGTGCATCCCACTCATCTTCAGGCGCAATTCGCTGTTCCTGAATAAAGACTTGCTCACGAATAAATTTGGCCTCTGCAGCAAACTGTGCCCAAGTGCCCGATTGAATTTCATAATCTTGCATCTTTTTATCCTGTTCCGTCTTGCTTAGCACTTAGAACCAATGCCCTGCTGATCCCATTGATCATTCAACAACAACTCCAAAGAGTGTTTTTGAATACCGTACATGGTTTTTAAATCGCGAATTTGTGCTAAAACTACTTGATCAGGTTCACTCCAATTTTGGCGTTTGGTTGCCAAAATCATTTTGTTCTTACTGGTGTGCTCCAAAGAAACAAACTCAAAAACTTTGGTGTCATAACCATAAGCTTTGAGCAATAAAGCACGAATGGTATCGGTCAACATTTCCGCCTGCTGTCCTACATGAATGCCAAATTGCAGCATCGGTTGCAAAACGCTTGGGCTTTGTAATTGTGGACGTAACTCTTTATGGCAACACGGCGCGCACATAATCATTTGTGCATTCAGGCGAATACCGGTATGAATTGCAAAATCGGTGGCGACATCACAGGCATGCAAAGCAATCATCACATCTAAATGTTCTGGCTGATAGGTGCGTACATCGCCCTGAAAAAAGTCTAATTGCTTAAAGTCTGAAGCACTCGCCACTGACTGACAAAACTCGACCATTTTCGGGTTTAGTTCCACCCCAGTCACAAAAGGAATAAATTGCTGCTTGTGCAAATAGTCATATAACGCAAAAGTTAAATAGCCTTTGCCTGAACCAAAATCCACCACGCGCAACGTATTTTCCGAAATTTTGATTTGCGCCAAGGCACCCGAAAAAATTTCAATGAATTTATTGATCTGTTTCCATTTACGCGCCATGCTCGGAATAATTTGCGCTTTAGCATCGCTAATACCCAAGTGTTGTAAGAATGGGCTGGATTGATCGACATAACGCTGCTTTTCTCGGTCATGTCCTTGCGGTTCTTTCGATTTCGCGATAGTCGGTGCTGTTTTACTGATGCTGAGCATGGCTTTCTTTTTGTTCTTTTTGAGCTGAATTTCCTGATCAGTCATAAATAAATTGGCCTGTTTACAATCTGCCAATAAGTGACTCAATTGCATCTGCGCTTCTGCCAAAGGATAGTTTTTGGTGATATCCTGCGTTTTATGGCGATACAAACAAGTTAAAACAGTGTCTTGATTCAGCTGAATCACCCGCAAGGTGATTTTTTCTAATTGTTCCAGTTCACCTTTATATTGACTCAGTACCACACGATCAAGCTTTTGTGTATCAATGGCTTGCTGAAAAGCCTCTAAGAATTGTTGTTCCTGAACAGAGGGAGAAGCCAAAGTCGACATAATAAAAACCTGAAAAAATTACAATTCAAGTTTAATTGTTATTACCCTAAAAGCAAAATTGAATTACGATACAGTTGTATAATTAAAGAAATTAAAGTATATTTGCCATGAAATTAAACGCCCCTTTAGTCCCTGATTATGACCTGCATGAAGAACGGATTAACTATCTGAGTCATGGTGTCGGTGCGGCTTTGGCATTTATTGCAGGCATTCTTTTAATCATTAAAGGTGCATATTTAAGTAAAGGACAATGGCTAGGTTTGTGGGCCTATGCAATAAGCATAGTACTGCTTTTTTCTGCTTCTATGCTGTACCACATGTCAACCGCAGCAGACCGTCGTTATTTTTATAAAAAGCTAGATCACACCGCAATTTATTATTTAATTGCAGGTACTTATACCCCGTTTTTATCCATCGCGATTCCTACGCAAAAAGCACAATATTTGTTAATTGCCCTGTGGATTATTGCCTTGATTGGCACCCTATTTAAACTGGTATTCATCAACCGTTTTCATAAAATTTCTTTAATTGCCTACTTGGTGATGGGTTGGTTAGCCGTTCTGGTCATGGACGATATGCAAGCCTATTTAAGCAGCCAAGCCCTGACCTTTTTGTTGATTGGCGGGATTGCCTACACCGTGGGTGCATTGTTTTATGCCTCAAAACACGTAAGATATACCCACGCAATTTGGCATGTATTTGTCTTAATTGGTGCGGGCGCACACTTTTTGGCAATTTATCTGTATGTTATTTAACGCTGAGTCTCGTTCATGTCTTACACATGAAACGGTCAGATTTGAATGGTGTTCATGGATGCAGTTTTGTGACCAACTTGTTGTTCAAAAAAGCATAACTACAAGAAGTATCTACTATTCTTCTGCCAGTGCGGTCTATGCCAAATTGCACTTTCATTTAAAATTCATTTTACATAAGGTCCTGTATGGCATCTTCATCTACTGCTGCCGCTGAACAGCCGACTCAAAATTCTAAATTTCGAGTACTGACTGCAAGTTTGGTCGGTACCACCATCGAGTTTTTTGACTTTTATATCTACGCCACTGCGGCAGTCATTATTTTCCCGTATCTGTTCTTTCCGACCAGTACTGACCCAATGACGGCAACTATTCAATCTCTAGCCACTTTTGCCATTGCCTTTATTGCCCGTCCAATTGGTGCAGCTTTATTTGGACATTTGGGTGATCGGATTGGACGCAAAGCCACTTTGGTCGCGGCATTATTGACCATGGGGATTTCTACAGTCTGTATTGGTTTACTGCCAACATATGCACAAATTGGGATTGTCGCACCATTATTATTGGCATTGTGTCGTTTAGGACAAGGTTTAGGTTTAGGCGGCGAATGGTCAGGCGCGGTACTATTGGCCACAGAAAATGCCCCTGAAGGTAAACGTGCTTGGTATGGCATGTTCCCACAATTGGGCGCTCCGATTGGTTTTATTCTTGCCACAGGTTCATTCCTTATTTTAGGTGCGCTGATGTCTGAGCAAGACTTTATGACATGGGGCTGGCGGATTCCGTTTATTTCCAGTGCCTTATTGGTGATTGTCGGTTTGTGGATTCGCTTAAAACTGCATGAAACACCTGCCTTCCAAAAAGTGTTGAATAAGCAAAAAGAAGTCAATGTGCCCTTTATTCAGGTCTTTAAAAAACACGCTAAAATGCTAGTGCTCGGTACAATTGCTGCAATTTGTACCTTTGTGGTGTTTTATCTGACTACGGTATTTGCCTTGCAATGGGGGACTAAACAACTGGGTTATTCACGTGAAGAGTTTTTAAAACTTCAACTTTTAGCCACATTGTGTTTTGCCGCTTTTATTCCCCTCTCAGCCGTTTTAGCGGAAAAATTTGGACGTAAAACTACGTCTATTGCGGTATGTATCATCTCTGCAATTTTTGGCTTATTCTTTGCCGACATGCTTGCTTCAGGCAGCACGTGGATTGTCTTTATTTTCCTGTGTATTGGCTTGGCGATTATGGGACTCACTTACGGGCCCATTGGTACAGTATTGTCTGAAATTTTTCCAACGTCTGTACGTTATACAGGCTCGGCACTTACCTTTAACTTAGCGGGTATTTTTGGCGCATCGTTTGCCCCACTGATTGCCACTAAACTCGCCACCACTTATGGCTTGGCTGCAGTAGGTTATTATTTAAGTGCGGCATCGATCTTGTCTTTAATCGCATTCTTAATGATTCGAGAAACCAAGCATGATGATGTAAACAACCAAATTTAAGCGTAAAAATTGCATCAAAAAAACCAGCCTCGGCTGGTTTTTTTCATGTAGGTAAGGTGCAGGCGCCTACAATAATTCAATAATATCAATCGTGGGTGGCACACCAAAACGAAAAGGAACACCCACCATTCCTGTGCCCACAGTCACAAACACATCGGCATGATCATGCCGATATAAACCTTTTTTATGCCCTAAAATGGATACTTTTTTCATCACATAATCGGTCAGCCATGGCAGTTCAACCTGCCCACCATGAGTATGTCCTGCCAACATCAACGGGCGTGTCGGCAATTTCGGCACCATATCAACTGTATCGGGGTTATGTGATAACAACACCCACGGCTTGTCCTGAGGTAAATCAGGCATATAACGCATATCGGTTTTACCAGCCCATAAATCGCCAATACCGAGTAAACGAAACTCATCAAACTCGACAATTCTGCCTTCAATATCAATCACGTTACTTTGTTCTAAAGCCGTTTTTAACAGCTCCTGAATGGGCGGGCCTGGATACTGTTCATCATGATTGCCATTTACCGAATACACAGGCGCACAAATTTCTTTTAAAACTGCCAATTCTTCGACCAATTTATTTTCAGGCTCATAAGTCCAGTCGCCTGCCACAACCACAATATCGGGATTTTGCAAATTGAGTTTCTTCACAATTTGCTTTAATTGACGCTCATGTCCAGAAAATAAACCAATATGTAAATCTGCAATTAACGCAATTTTAACGGGCTTCAATAAACGGCGATCTGGATGAATTTGATATTTGGTAGTTTTGACTTGAATCAAATGCGGCTCAATAAAACGTGCATAACTCAACACTGCGCTGACTAAAAATACAAAAATTGCTTCGTGGATGGAGTAATAGCCCTGAATACCCGCATAAACACTAAAAAAAACCAAAGGCGGCAACAGGTAAGACAAATAAAATGCCAGTAAATGCACAAAAGCCTTAAACGGGTGAATGGTTTCTGTATTGGCCTGACTGCGCCATGCTTGCGAAACCGCCCACAACGCCAAAATCGCCATACCAATATAGAAATACAACACGACTAAATCGTTATTCCACATATTTATTCTCTATTACTTCATACTTCTGCTATTCAATGCTGCGCTAATCCCAGATGTCCCATCTAGCCCACACACGTCATATATCTGTATTGTCGTATTTATCTTTTCATAGCTGACAATTATACTCAAACCCTATTTTTCACTTATTTGCTCCCCGTGCTAAAAAGGAATTTAATTTGGCAAACCGCAGCTCATCAGCCCCATTTCAAAATATTCGGCACAACCTCTTGTGGCTGAGTTGCGCCTTCGTTTTAACACTCTCAGGCTGTAGCACACTGCCCAAACAGATTGAACATCCGATCCAAATGGCGTTTGAAACTCCAACCGATCAAACCAGTTTGGCTAAAATCGTACTGCCGCTACGCGAAAAATATCCACAGCTTACAGGTTATCATGTCCTATATGATCCGCTCGAAGCGCTAGCTGCACGCATCTATCTGATTAATAAAGCAGAAAAATCTTTAGATTTACAATATTATATTTGGGATAACGATAAAATTGGCGCACTTGCACTTCATGCCATTATTCGCGCGGCAGATCGTGGCGTGAAAGTCCGCTTATTGGTCGATGATAACAATGCCAAAAAAATGGAAGGCATTTATCTCGCGCTCGATCAACACGTCAATATCGACATCAAACTATATAATCCGTATCGCTTTCGACATTATCGTGCCATGGACATGATTCTGGATTTGAAGCGTATTAATCGTCGCATGCACAACAAAAGCTTTATTGCCGACAACCAAATCTCTCTGATCGGTGGGCGCAATATGAGCAATCAATACTATAACGTCAGCGACAATTATCAGTTTTCTGATCTTGATGTGATGTTAGTCGGCTCAGCTTCGGATGAAATCATTCACTCTTTTGATGAATACTGGAATGATGACTATGCTTATTCAGTCAAGCAAGTGGTCAATCCACGACATTACACCTTGCGTTATGAAAGCTTAAAACAGCAATTAGAACAGCACGATCAAGAAGCCACTGTACAAAGTTATTTAGATTTGGTGACTCGTTCTAAAGCAATTGAACAGTGGATGACGCATAATATTAAGTTCGATTGGGTCAGTGCTGAAGTGGTCAAAGATGCGCCGAGTAAAATTAAAGACCGCGCCTCAAAAGAAGAACATCTCAACTTTCAATTGCTGACGCATTTAGAAAAACCAAGTAGTAGTGTCGATATTATTTCTGCTTATTTTGTCCCTGAACAATCAGGGGCAGAAAAACTAAAAAACTTAGCGAATGATGGCATTCAGGTACGCGTACTGACCAACTCCTTTAAAGCCAACGATGTCCCAGTAGTACATGCTTTTTATGCCAAATATCGAGAAGATTTATTGGCAAATAACGTGCAGCTATATGAGTTTTTGGCACGACCTGAAATGGAAAACCTAAATACACATACGCAAGAAATTTCCAAAAAAGCCAAAGTCAGTATGAAAGGTTTAAGCCGTTCTAGTTTACATGCCAAGCTCATGGCACTAGATGAAAAACAGGTGTTTATTGGTTCGTTTAATTTTGATCCGCGCTCGGCATATTTAAATACTGAAATTGGAGTAATTTTAAATAGTCCACCATTGGCTCGCGCAGTTCACCAGACCATGAATGTCAATTTGTCCAAATATGCTTATAAACTGGTTTTAGATGCGCAGCAAAACATTCAATGGCAGATGAAAAATCCACAAGGCGAAACTCAAATTCTAAAAAAAGAACCAGGGATGAAATGGTATCAGCGTGCGGCAATGAAAATTACCTCATGGCTGCCCATTGAAGGCTTTATGTAGCAATAAAATATTGAAGCTATTAGATGGTGACCATTATTCTTAAAACAATGTGATGCGCTTAGGCTATGTATAACATGAAGATGCGCCTAAGCATGTTTTATGATGTCAGCGTTTGTGGTTTTAATACCTGCCGATGCAATTCAGCCAAGCCTTCCGTCATGCGTTCCTGAACCACAGCAGTTAAAGATTCAATATCATGCCCTTCTACCGTAATTGCAGGTAAAGCCATTAAATGCGCCGTCACTTTCGGCATTTCCAAAACATCTTTCACATGATCAACAAAGGTCATGTCATTAATAAACGGGGCAACGGTATCTAACTCACCTTGCTGATTCACATAACAAATCAGACAAATTTGCACAGGTCGTTTGGCTTCAATCGCTGCCCCTAAAATACGACCATGCACTTTTTTAATTTTGCTTCCATCTGACGTGGTCGCTTCAGGAAAAAATAATACGGGAATATCTTGTTTTAGAAATTGCGTGATTTGTTCACGAATTTTGACCGAATCGCCAGAGCCACGCTTAATAAATAGTGTCCCACCGCCTTTGGCTAACTTACCCAATAACGGCCATTTTTCAATTTCAGCTTTGGCAAGAAAAAACACCCGCGCACTAGAACCCAATACTGCCACATCTAACCACGAAATATGATTACTGACCCATAGTGCAGGATCATGCGGAATTTCACCATGAATTTGTACTTCGATATTAAAAACTTTGCACAATTGACGGCAAAAATATTGTACATAACGCGTATTATTCGGGTTGTTGGTGTCTTTATACAATTGATGACGATAGACCAAATAAAACCCTTCACCAATCGCGCCAGCCGTTGCCAGAACTTTTTTGCTATACAAAGCAAGCTTTGCCAAACCATGAATTGGAGATGTGTGAGTTTCAACAGCTGGGTTCATAGGGTCATCACTAATTGTTAAACGCAAAACAACGTATAAAGGTTTATATTTTGCTCATTCTATACTGTTCAATCTGAACTTGCATAGATCAGAAAAACCCAAAACTGCATGCAGACATGCGACTTTTGGCAAAATCTAAATAGATAAATTCTATATTGGGGTCATCCTTATAATTGAGTTTACATACGTTGATATAGCATCAAATCAAGGTGCAGGAAAAATCCAGTCATCTAATTCCCTGCACAAACATTTTTTCTACTAGAATATAGCTTTAGCAAGGAGATTGCGCTGAGTGGAAAATTTTGTGCCACATCAAGATGGCGAGCGTGTTGTATTGGTCAGTGTCACTGTCCAAATTTTAGAAGACCTCGATGCCGGAGAATTTCAACTCTTGGCTGAATCTGCGGGTGCAGAAGTTTTACAACACGTCCACACTCAACGTAGCAAACCAGATGCCAAACTCTTCATTGGCTCAGGCAAAGCCGAAGAAATTGCTGCATTGGTCAAAGAACACGAAGCCAGTTTGGTCATTTTTGATCATGCGCTCAGTCCTGCGCAGGCACGTAATTTAGAAAAAGTGATGCAATGCCGCGTGGTGGATCGCACCGAACTTATTTTAGATATTTTTGCTCAACGCGCCCGCACTTACGAAGGTAAATTACAAGTCGAATTGGCACAATTACAGCACTTATCTTCACGTTTGGTGCGTAGTCGTAGCAACTTAGACAGTCAAAAAGGTGGTATTGGCTTACGTGGCCCTGGGGAAACCTTGCTAGAAACCGACCGACGCTTATTGCGTATTCGCATGGGACAACTCAAAACCAAACTTGATAAAGTTCGTCAAACGCGTGCGCAAGGTCGTGTGGCTCGACAAAAAGCCGCTATTCCTACCGTATCATTGGTCGGTTATACCAACGCAGGCAAATCGACTTTATTTAATATTCTGGCGCAAAGTCATGTGTATGCTGCAGACCAACTGTTCGCTACGCTTGACCCCACTTTGCGGCGTTTGGAATGGGATGGTATTGGACGTCTGGTATTGGCAGACACCGTCGGCTTTGTAAGAAACCTGTCCCACTCTTTGGTTGAATCATTTAAAGCAACCTTGGAAGAAACTTTAGAAGCCAGTTTATTGCTGCATGTGATTGATTCAAGCAGCCCTGATGTGTTGGAACAAATTGAAGCTGTCGAGGGTGTGCTGAAAGAAATTGGTGCAGATGTACCCATTTTGCGGGTTTACAATAAAATTGATGTTTCAGGCGAAACAGCCAAGATTATCTACGACAAACCACATCAACCCGACCGTGTCTATGTGTCGGCACATTCAGGGCAAGGTTTAGACTTGTTAAAGCAAGCCGTACATGAATGTTTAATGGGACAAATTCAAAAGTTTGATCTAAAATTACAACCTGCTTATGGCAAATTGCGCAATCAACTGTATACGCTCAATGTCATTCAAGCAGAACAGTACGATGATGAGGGTCAATTACATCTACAAGTCAGCATGGCACCCCATAAACTGGAACAACTGATTAAACAGGCGCATTTACCGATAGATGAAGTTTTAGGTGCGCAGGCAGAACAATTTAAACGTCTGCTTAAAGCATTTGAAATTGATGATCAAATCGGTTAAAACGTGATAAGTAAAATTTTAACGAAAGATCAAAAATGAGCAGGATAAAACATATCGATTGGCCAGCATGGATCGGCACACTCCTTTTGATTATTGTGTTTCGTGAAGCCTCTGTGTGGATCATGACCCAATTGAATCACCCAGAATTAGGCAATTTAGTCGGTTTGCTTAGTCTGCTAGCAGTATTATTTACATGGCGCAAACTCAGTAAAATTCCTGCTCGTCTGGTCGATACCAACAACAAGATTATGAAAGAAAGTGCCTTTGCCTTTTTACCCATTAGCGCAGGCTCATTAATTATGCTCACGCACATGGGCAAACAAATTCCAATCTTCTTGATTGTATTGTGCATCAGTACGCTAATACCGCTTTGGCTGTATGCCAAAATGGCAAAACGCTGGCTTTAGGAGATTAAAAATGCTGTCAATTCTATATGGTTTTTTAATCACTCTCGTTGCGTATTTATTGGCAAAACCTTGCAACCAAAAATTCCCGCAAATCCCCGTCATTGTCTTTGGCATGTGTTTTGTGTTGCTGCTGTTGTACTTTTTCGGAATTCCATACGAAACTTACGTCACACAAACTAACCCTTTGTTTAATCAATTGTTGGGTTATGTGACAGTTGCACTTGCTATTCCTTTAGCAGCAATGCGTTATGATGATTTACCCCTCAAAGCAATTTTAGGTATTTTGCTCTTTGCCAGTCTTAGTGCTGTGGCACTGCCGATGGGACTTGCTTATGCGCTACACATGTCCAGTGCCGATATTATGGCTTTTGCTACCCGTGCAGTGACCACGCCGATTGCGATTAATATCGCAACCTTATTAGAAGCACCGATTCAATTGGCAGTATTAATTGTAATTTTATCGGGTGTCGTGGGTGCTGCTTTGTCACCGCTTATTTTAAAACATATCAATGATGAACGTGCATCGGGCTTAGCACTTGGCTTAGCTGCACATGCCATCGGTACTGCCCAAGCGTGGCAACGAGGTAGTGTTGCAGGACGCTATGCTGCCTTTGGAATGGCAGTCAACGCGGTGTTTACAGCAGTTTGGCTGCCAACATTTATACTATATTTGCAAAAAATGTGACTGAGAAATCACTTATTTAGACTTGTCGAGTTTTAACTTTCTTTTTACTATGAAATATCCAGTTAGCCAAAAACAAGGAACATTGAACATGGTCAAGATGAAACTCACCGTTGCTTTAATCTGCTCAGCGTTAGGCAGTTTTGCGCTGGCCCAAGATATTACAGGAACTTGGAAAAACATTGACGATAAAACGGGTTCATCTAAAGCAATTTTAGAAATTCGTCAGGAAGCCAATGGTAGCTACACCGCTAAAATCGTCAAAGTAACGCCACGTCCGGGTTACACCCCTAAAGAAACCTGTGTCAACTGCCCTGCGCCTTATACCAACCAACCTATTTTAGGGATGGATGTACTCAAAGGCTTAAAACATACAGGTGGCATGAACTACTCTGGTGGAAAAATCATTGACCCACTAAGCGGCCATATTTACAGCACCAAAGCTAAATTAAGCAGCAACGGTAAGCGTTTGACCATGCGTGGTTATGTCGGTGTATCGGCCTTAGGACGCAGCCAAACTTGGATTAAAAGCGAATAATTAATCGATTTACTTTTCACATAAAATGCCACACGTTCGTGGCATTTTTTATTGGTTTTCCTGCATCTTAGTTGCAACTTTAAGATTAATTTTTTCTCAAATCGCTTGACTCCTTCCACAACTCGCTTTATACCTTGAATTAACCTCTGTGATCAATTTCGACAATCAAAGGAACTGATATGAAGAAAAATGTATTGATAGGTGCATTTGCAAGCTTCATCTTCAGTGGCAGTTTATTTGCTGCAGACTTAACTGGAACTTGGCAAAGTATTGATGATAAAACAGGCTCACCTAAAGCTTTAATTGAAATTACCAAAGCTGAAAATGGCACGTTTACAGGTAAAATTATTAAAGTCACACCACGTGCAGGCTATACCCCAAAAACCATGTGTGTGAATTGTCCTGCACCTTATACCAACAAACCACTTGTGGGTTTGGAAATTTTTAAAGGCTTACAACATGTGGAAAATAACAACTATGCCAATGGACGTATTTTAGATCCACTTACAGGCAAAATGTATAGCCTGAAAGGCCGTTTAGCGTCTAATAATAAACGTCTCACTTTACGTGGTTACGTCGGAATTTCAGCCATTGGTCGGACACAAACGTGGATTCGCCAACAAAATCTAACGCATAGTGTCGCATCGGTCATTTTTTCTAGATACTCAGGGCTTTGTTCAAGCCCTATTCACAGATTAGACTAGTGCAAAGACCGAGTAAGGGAAATAAAATGATTCAGAAATTGGCTTTAGGAATAGCCGTCATCTTCGGCAGTCTAAGCACTTTGGCGATGGCACAAGATTTAGCGGGCACTTGGCAACAAATTGATGATAAAACAGGTTCACCTAAAGCTGTCATCGAAATTCGTAAAGAAGCCAATCAAACCTATACGGGTAAAATTATTAAAGTAACTCCACGTCCAGGTTATACCCCACGTGAACTTTGTAATAAATGCCCTGCACCTTATACTGATCAACCTATTTTAGGAATGGATATTTTAAAAGGCTTAAAACAAGTCAAAGATAGCAACAATTACGAAAAAGGACGCGTGATTGATCCATTGGCAGGTCGTATTTACGATGCAAAAATCCGCCTCAACTCGACAGGTAAGCGTTTGACTTTACGTGCTTACATGGGTGTATCTACACTAGGTCGCAGCCAAACTTGGATTCGAATTCAATAAAATTCAAGATAAAAAATAGCCACTTTAATAGGTGGCTGTTTTCATTTCAACATCTCATTTTTAAATTATAAAGATAAAGTATTGTTACCATTCTTCCAGCGGATTATCCACTGCAAACAATTGCTGATCTTCCAAACGATACGCCATGAGCTGATTACCCCACACACAACCGCCATCCACATTTTGAATATTGTCGGCTACCGTTTGCCCTTGCAACGCCGCCCAATGACCAAATACGATTTGATGTGTTTGCGCAGCTAAAGATGGATATTCAAACCAGGGTTTAAAGCCTTCTGGCATCGGGTCATCTAAGGCATCTTTAAAGCTGAATTCCAAGCCACCCTGCAAATTGGCTAAACGCATACGAGTCAAATAATTAGTAATACAACGTAAACGCGCATGTCTCGTTAAATCATCCGACCAAACTGCAGGTTCTGCCCCATACATTTCCTTTAAAAATGCATCCACCACAGCAAAGTCCTCATGCCCAATCACTGCTTCAACTTCTTTAGCATAGGCTGCTGTTTGTGCAGCATTCCAAATATGTGGAATGCCTGCATGAGTCAAAATGGTGTTTTCATTGGGAAAAAGACACAAAGGTTGTTTACGTAACCAGTCAATCAAATCATCACTATCAATTGCATCAATCACATCACGAGTATTGTCTTGCGCTTTGATTTTCTTTAAGCCACGTGCGCCTGCCAACAGCGTTAAATCGTGATTGCCTAACACTGTTGCTGCAACGCCACGATCCACAAGTTTTTTAATAAAGCGCAAAGCACCTACCGAGTTTTCACCACGCGCAACCAAGTCGCCAGCAAACCAGATAAAATCTTGATCGGGATCGAACTGTATTTCTTTTAATAAAAGCTTTAAGGCTTCAAAGCAGCCCTGCACATCACCAATGACATAGTTGTATCGAATTGCTGTCATTAATTCACCATCTGATCTGCCAATGCGACAAATGCACTCAAACTTAAAGTTTCAGGACGTGCCATTGGGTCTACCCCTGCTCGCTCAAATGCATCTTCAGCTAACATGCCTTTTAAACTATTGCGTAATGTTTTACGACGTTGGGTAAATACATGCGACACCAAACGTGCCAATGCTTTTTCATCTTTGGCAATAATCGGTTTAGTCACATATGGTTCTAAACGGAATACCGCAGAAGTGACTTTAGGCGGTGGATTAAATGCGCCAGGCGGCACTTCAAACAAAAATGTTGGCTTACAGTAATACTGCATCATCACCGATAAACGCCCATATTCTTTGGTATTCGGTTCAGCTGTGATACGATCTACCACTTCTTTTTGAAGCATAAAGTGCATGTCTTTGACTTTGTCGCCAAACTCTAAGAGATGAAACAAAAGCGGCGTCGAAATGTTATACGGCAAGTTTCCAACTACACGTAGCGGACGCCCTTCCTGAAATAACTCAGTAAAGTCATATTTCAGCGCATCACTTTCCACAATGGTTAAACGCTCAGGATGTGGCACACGTCCTGGTAAGCCAGCAGCCAAATCACGGTCTAATTCCACCACCGTCAAAGCATCACACTCACCAATTAAAGGCGATGTCAATGCTGCTAAACCTGGTCCAATCTCGACAATATTATCGCCTGGACGCGGGTTCACTGAGCGTACAATTTTGGCAATCACACCTTGATCATGTAAAAAGTTTTGACCAAAGCGTTTACGAGCCTGATGCCCTTCTTCTTTTGGGTTTAGGGCATTAATTTGATACATAAAGATTTCCAAGCTGAAATTATGAACGTGCTAAATCTAGCGCTAAATCGACAGCAACATGCAAGCTAGAACTTTTCGCAAGTCCCGTACCTGCGAGGGAGAGCGCTGTGCCGTGATCGACTGATGTACGAATAAACGGTAAGCCTAAAGTAATGTTAATTGCTTCACCAAAGCCCTGTGATTTTAACACAGGTAAACCCTGATCGTGATACATCGCTAAAACTGCATCAGCATCTTTTAAATTTTCTGAGGTAAATAAAGTATCTGCAGGCAAACTTAAACTAATATTTTCACCACGATTACGGTAATTTTGCAGCACAGGATTAATCACCTCAATTTCTTCCATGCCTAAATAACCATCTTCGCCCGCATGTGGGTTCAAACCACAGACCAACACTTTAGGATACTCAATTTTAAATTTGCTTTTGAGATCGTGCAGCAAAATATCAATCACTTGCTGCAAACGTGTTTTGGTAATGGCATCTGCTACGGAACGTAAAGGTAAATGCGTGGTTACGAGGGCAACACGTAGCGATTTAGTGGCTAACATCATCACCACACGTTCTACACCTGCAAACTCCTGATAATATTCAGTATGCCCGCTAAAAGAAATACCTGCTTCATTAATAATAGATTTTTGCACGGGTGCAGTCGCAACACCGACACTCTTACCTGTCATTGCATAAGAAGCCGAACGACGTAATTGCTCCAACACATAAGCTGCATTTTGTGTATTTAAATGACCAAGTTGTACCTCTGCGGCCAAGGGCACATGTTCAACATACAACTGCCCCACTGCAGCTGCGTGCTGCTGACCTGAATATTTAATCAATTCAACTTTTTGTTTTAGAATTTCAGCACGTTGTTCTAATAATTGATGATCAGCCAATACCACAATTGGACGTTCATCCACTCGATCTGCCAAACTTAGGCAAATATCAGGTCCAATACCTGCAGGTTCACCACTGGTGACATATAAAGGTCGCATAAATGCTCAATCAAGATTTATCAAAGGATGATGAAAGTATAGCGTCAACTTAGTTGATTGTTTTATTTTCAGTCTTAGATAAATCGAGTCTGCAAAATCCCTTGCACATGCGCCCATTCAGAAATAGCGGTAACAGCAACACCCAATAACAGCCCCATCATCAATATTTTGTGATTTTTTCAGCACCTCCCGATATTGGGTGTCTGCTAAACACAGCAAAATGATTCCACCAACGCCATACAATAAAAATGGGAAAAGTGCTAAATGGAAAAAAATTGAATACAGCAATAAGATGCTAAACTCATCCACACCATATACAGCACCCAATACTACAAAAGCCAGCATATAGACACTGAGCAATGTAATAAAACATCCAGCAATAAATTTAATAAATTTTGAAGTAGGTAGATCAGACTGCTGCTGTATTTCTGATTGCAAATCTTGCGACATCCTATCCCCCCTTTTGTTTCAATATTGTCTGCTAAAAACTTTACTTATAACCCTATAAAGGCGATTTAAAACAGCATAAATCTAGGCTTTTAATGTTGAATGTTACAAATTTATTCAACTTTTCTTTTGTATTTAAGCTCGCTAAAATATAGCGCTTAAAATGTGACTTTTCCATTGTAGTTCTAGTTAATTTCAGGTAGAATTCGGACTCCTTTTTGTTTGGACAGCTTCCATAGTCCAAACCAACTATAATAGGTAGTGGTTTAATGAAAACTCTCAGCGCTAAGCCAGCTGAAGTTCAACACGACTGGTACGTTGTTGATGCTTCTGGCAAAACTCTAGGTCGCCTTGCGACAGAAATCGCACGCCGTTTACGCGGTAAGCACAAGACTTCTTATACTCCTCACGTTGACACTGGCGACTACATCGTTGTCATCAATGCTGAGCAAGTTCAAGTGACAGGTAACAAATCACTTGACAAGAAATACTATCGCCACACTGGTTTCCCTGGTGGTATCCGTGAAACTAATTTCGAGAAATTAGTTGCTCACAAACCAGAAGAAATCTTCC
This sequence comes from Acinetobacter sp. SCLZS86, assembly GCF_021560715.1. Lineage (NCBI taxonomy): Bacteria > Pseudomonadati > Pseudomonadota > Gammaproteobacteria > Moraxellales > Moraxellaceae > Acinetobacter > Acinetobacter sp. SCLZS86. The sequence continues at coordinate 633,662 of NZ_CP090864.1, read as the reverse complement.
AACGTGCTGTAAAAGGCATGTTGCCAAAAGGTCCTCTTGGTTATGCTATGATCAAGAAAATGAAAGTGTACGCTGGTGCTGAGCATCCTCACACAGCTCAACAGCCACAAGTTTTGGACATCTAAGGGATACAGCACATGGCTACTAATTATGGTACAGGTCGCCGTAAGACCGCAACTGCACGTGTTTTCTTATCAGCTGGTACAGGTAAACTCGTAATTAACAACCGTACGCTTGAGCAATATTTCGGTCGTGAAACTGCTCGTATGATCGTACGTCAACCATTAGAGCTTCTTGAAGCTACTGAAAAATATGACCTTTACATCACTGTTGCTGGTGGTGGTATTGGTGGTCAAGCTGGTGCAATCCGTCACGGTATTACTCGTGCATTGATCGCATCTGACGACACTTTAAAACCTGCTCTTCGTCAAGCTGGTTTCGTTACTCGTGACGCTCGTGAAGTTGAACGTAAGAAACTTGGTTTACGTAAAGCTCGTAAACGTCCACAATTCTCTAAACGTTAATTCGTTTACCGAATCGGACACAAAAAGCCTTGGATTTTCCAAGGCTTTTTTTATGCAGATCAACCAACTGAGCATTCTAAACCACATAGACAATCCGGATTCACATACACCAAAAATCAAAATTAAATACAGTCCAAAAATTGAAAACCAATCAACAAATATCTCATACACTTTTATCAGCTTTGCTGGGTGATTTTAATGGCTAAGTTTAGTATCCTATTCTATTCATTTGGTTTTATTTCGGATTATGTCAGTCGAGAACGCACCCTTACAAGGCATTACCCTCTATAGTCATGCGGACGACTTTCGCTCACATTGGATTCGTTACGTTCTTGCCGAAAAACAAATCAAATATCAACTGATTTTGGTCGATTATGAAGATGAAGACCTCGCAAGTTTAAATCCGTATAATCAACTTCCAATGCTGCTAGAAAACGATTTAAAACTCTTTAATACTGCGATTATTTCCGAATATCTGGATGATCGTTATCGACAAAACAAACTCTATGCCGATGCACCTATGCCACGTGCAGAACAACGTCAATATATTTGGCGCTTTGAGCAAGACTGGTTCAAACTTGCCGATCAGATGCTACGTCATCCTGACAGCTTAGATCACACAGCACAGCGCACTGCACAACAAAAATTACGTGATACACTCATTTCACTGACACCATTATTTCAGCATTATCCTTATTTCATGTCGGAAAATTTCAGCATTTTAGACTGCATGCTGGCACCATTATTTATACGACTAAAAGCCTTGGGTATAGAACTACCCAAACAACACTGTCGTCCGATTTTCCTGTATTGTCAGCGGGTTTTTTCACGTCCTGCATTCAGTCAAGCAATGACTTTACAAGAAAAAAATCACTATCAAGAATTTTTAATTCAAACCTAAAGAGCATATTATGTCTGAATCTGAAATCAATTTAACTCCAACTCGCCCTTATTTAGCCCGCGCAATTTATGAATGGATTTGTGATAACCAACTCACACCACATTTATTGGTCGATGCCACACAGCCGAATACGCTTGTTCCTGAACAATTTATTCAAGATGGTCAAATTGTCCTAAATATCGTTCCACATGCAGTACATGCCTTACACATGAGCAATGAAGCAATTACCTTCTCTGCACGCTTTGGTGGTGTGTCACGCGACTTATATGTACCCATGAATGCCGTATTGGGTATTTATGCAAGAGAGAATGGACAAGGCTTATTCTTTGATCCAAGTGAGTATCAACATATCCAAAATGATCAAGATGCTTTAGAATCAAAGACTGAAGAAAAAACCGAACAAAGTAAGAAAAAACCAAGCCTTAGATTATTAGATTAAAACAATGGAGTAGTGGATGGCTTTTGATTTAGTACAATATTTTGCAGCGCAGATTAAACTTCAGAAGCCATCGCTTTTGAAACAATATAATGCTGTTGATCGCGAACAATATATTCAAGAAATCAATGCACTGAGCTTAGGAAAACTGATCAGTTTGTGGCGAGAAGACAACCAAAAACTGTATCAAGAAATTGATCATCAAGATGAATTATATATTCAGGAAATTGCACGTCGACTTACCACATCTCAACACAATCAGTCGACCTCTCTCCAAAACTGAGCTTGAACAGAATATTAGTGAAGTTTTAGCCTTACAGCTTACTGAACTCAATCAATTAGATCAAACCGGTAATTTTGGTAATAAAGGTTTAGGGGAATTATTACTGGGTCAAATTGAACACTTATCTGGTCAGGCTGATGATTGGGTTTGGTCAACAAACGATCTAATAGAGTTAAAAGGTTCTAAACCAATTCCTCAAGAAGAGCTATCATTAGAGGCATCAATGAAGGAGTTTAATCAAATGGTTCAACAACATACCCACGATGATCATCAAAATATTGAGCCTGTACAAGCAATTGTACCAACCTGGTCCAAAGTGCTAGAACCTATCATTGCGATTTCGATTTTGGCAATTTTATGGTGCTCCGTTACACAATTATTCGCTTAAATAAATCTTCTCTCTAAGCCCTAATAAAACCATCATCATCTGATGGTTTTATTTTGCCTTCACTTTTTATAGTTTTTAATATTTTCTTTCCCACATAAAAAACACCCTCAACATTAGTTGAGGGTGTTTGAATAATGAGCTGGCGATGACTTACTCTCACATGGGTAATCCCACACTACCATCAGCGCGAAGAGGTTTCACTTCTGAGTTCGGGAAGGGATCAGGTGGTTCACTCTTGCTATGGTCGCCAGCACAACTGTTTACGGAGACTTGCATTGGTCTTACTCACGACTGTGATGCACTGCGTTTTCCGAATCTGTAACAGATTGGGCTGTATTGGGTCTGAATTTTATTGTTTAGCGTTAACTAAATCAAGATCAGTCTGAATTGACTGATTGGATTTGAATCGATTGAGCATACAACGCCAACTGTTTGGGTGTTGTATAGTCAAGCCTCACGAGCAATTAGTATTGGTCAGCTTCACATATCGCTATGCTTCCACATCCAACCTATCAACGTCGTAGTCTTCAACGGCTCTTTAGGAGGCATAAAGCCTCGGGGAAATCTTATCTTGAGGTAGGCTTCCCGCTTAGATGCTTTCAGCGGTTATCCCTTCCGAACATAGCTACCCGGCGATGCGACTGGCGTCACAACCGGTACACCAGAGGTTCGTCCACTCTGGTCCTCTCGTACTAGGAGCAGATCCTCTCAAATTTCCAGCGCCCACGGTAGATAGGGACCGAACTGTCTCACGACGTTCTAAACCCAGCTCGCGTACCTCTTTAAATGGCGAACAGCCATACCCTTGGGACCTGCTTCAGCCCCAGGATGAGATGAGCCGACATCGAGGTGCCAAACACCGCCGTCGATATGAACTCTTGGGCGGTATCAGCCTGTTATCCCCAGAGTACCTTTTATCCGTTGAGCGATGGCCCTTCCATACAGAACCACCGGATCACTAAGACCTACTTTCGTACCTGCTCGACTTGTGGGTCTCGCAGTTAAGCGCGCTTTTGCCTTTATACTCTACGCGTGATTTCCGACCACGCTGAGCGCACCTTCGTACTCCTCCGTTACTCTTTAGGAGGAGACCGCCCCAGTCAAACTACCCACCAGACATGGTCCTCGTCCCGGATAACGGGACAGAGTTAGAACCTCAACATTACCAGGGTGGTATTTCAAGGACGGCTCCACTCGGACTAGCGTCCAAGTTTCAAAGCCTCCCACCTATCCTACACAAGTAAGGTCAAAGTTCAATGTCAAGCTGCAGTAAAGGTTCACGGGGTCTTTCCGTCTAGCCGCGGGTACACCGCATCTTCACGGCGAATTCGATTTCACTGAGCCTCTGCTGGAGACAGCGCCGCCATCATTATGCCATTCGTGCAGGTCGGAACTTACCCGACAAGGAATTTCGCTACCTTAGGACCGTTATAGTTACGGCCGCCGTTTACTGGGGCTTCGATCAAGAGCTTCGCTTACGCTAACCCCATCAATTAACCTTCCAGCACCGGGCAGGCATCACACCCTATACGTCCACTTTCGTGTTTGCAGAGTGCTATGTTTTTAATAAACAGTTGCAGCGGCCTGGTTTCTGAGGCTGTCGACAGCTCAAGGAGCAAGTCCTATCACCATCAACAGCGTACCTTCTCCCGAAGTTACGGTACCATTTTGCCTAGTTCCTTCAGCAGAGTTCTCTCAAGCGCTTTGGTCTACTCGACCTGACCACCTGTGTCGGTTTCGGGTACGATTCCAGTGTAACTGAAGCTTAGAGACTTTTCCTGGAAGCAGGGTATCAGCCACTTCACTGTACAAGTACAGCTTGCTATCAGATCTCAGCATAGAGCACCCCGGATTTGCCTAAGATGCATGCCTACTTCCTTTCACCTGGACAACCAACGCCAGGCTGACTTAACCTTCTCCGTCCTCTCATCGCATTACACTGAAGTATTGGAATATTAACCAATTTCCCATCGACTACGCCTCTCGGCCTCGCCTTAGGGGTCGACTCACCCAGCCCCGATTAACGTTGGACTGGAACCCTTGGTCTTTCAGCGAACGGGTTTTTCACCCGTTTTGTCGTTACTCACGTCAGCATTCGCACTTCTGATACCTCCAGCAGACTTCTCAATCCACCTTCTTCGGCTTACAGAACGCTCCCCTACCACGCATAATAAATTATGCATCCGCAGCTTCGGCACATAGTTTTAGCCCCGTTACATCTTCCGCGCAGGCCGACTCGACTAGTGAGCTATTACGCTTTCTTTAAAGGGTGGCTGCTTCTAAGCCAACCTCCTAGCTGTCTATGCCTTCCCACATCGTTTCCCACTTAACTATGATTTTGGGGCCTTAGCTGGCGGTCTGGATTGTTTTCCTCTTGACTACGGACGTTAGCACCCGCAGTCTGTCTCCCGGATAGTACTCATTGGTATTCGGAGTTTGCATCGGTTTGGTAAGTCGGGATGACCCCCTAGCCGAAACAGTGCTCTACCCCCAATGGTATTCGTCCGAGGCGCTACCTAAATAGCTTTCGGGGAGAACCAGCTATCACCGAGTTTGATTAGCCTTTCACCCCTATCCACAAGTCATCCCCTGGCTTTTCAACGACAGTGGGTTCGGTCCTCCAGTTAGTGTTACCCAACCTTCAACCTGCTCATGGATAGATCACCCGGTTTCGGGTCTATACCCAGCAACTAGACGCCCTATTAAGACTCGATTTCTCTACGGCTCCCCTATTCGGTTAACCTCGCTACTGAATATAAGTCGCTGACCCATTATACAAAAGGTACGCAGTCACCAAACAAGTTGGCTCCCACTGCTTGTATGCATGCGGTTTCAGGATCTATTTCACTCCCCTCACAGGGGTTCTTTTCGCCTTTCCCTCACGGTACTGGTTCACTATCGGTCAGTCAGGAGTATTTAGCCTTGGAGGATGGTCCCCCCATATTCAGACAAGGTTTCACGTGCCTCGCCCTACTCGTCATCATTATGTGTGCCTTTTCGTGTACAGGACTATCACCCACTATGGTTGCACTTCCCAGAGCATTCCACTAAAACACACATAACTTAATGGGCTTTTCCCCTTTCGCTCGCCGCTACTGAGGGAATCTCAATTGATTTCTTTTCCTACGGGTACTGAGATGTTTCACTTCCCCGCGTTCGCTTCGTATGACTATGTATTCATCATACGATACCTACCTTAAGGTAGGTGGGTTTCCCCATTCAGAAATCTCCGGATCAAAGGATATTTGCCGCCTCCCCGGAGCTTTTCGCAGGCTATCACGTCTTTCTTCGCCTCTGACTGCCAAGGCATCCACCACATGCACTTAATTACTTGACTATACAACCCCAAACAGTCGTTAATCCCTACAAGTAGGATTAAGACAATTAAATAAATAATCAATGATTTATTTAATCTACAGTTCAAAGTCTCGTGCACTTAAACACTGTACAGCTTCAATCTAAATTCATATACCAAAACGCTTGATTCAGTTAATTTGCTAGTTCTCATTTCAATTCGTAATTAAACCGTAACACCGAAGCATTATTGTCAATCTTGAATTAAATGAGTTGAACAATTTATTTCAGACTCAATTTTTGCCAATCTGTTAATGAATTAATGCGTCTTCGTCAGATCGCACTAAATACTGTGATATTTAAATCACAGAACTTAATAAGCTTATACTTACTAAATTCTGCAATCTTTAGCTTATCCTATACTTAAAAGTACGTGGTGGAGACTAGGAGAGTCGAACTCCTGACCTCCTGCGTGCAAAGCAGGCGCTCTACCAACTAAGCTAAGTCCCCAGCTTATCATCTGTGATTCGATGTATCTTCTTCTGCATAATTGCTTCGTCAGTAGTGGTGGGTCTGACAAGACTTGAACTTGTGACCCCACGCTTATCAAGCGTGTGCTCTAACCAACTGAGCTACAGACCCTCAGATACATCAATGAAGAACAACTTGTTGTGGATTCTTACCAATCGTCAATCTTTCGTTAAGGAGGTGATCCAGCCGCAGGTTCCCCTACGGCTACCTTGTTACGACTTCACCCCAGTCATCGGCCACACCGTGGTAAGCGTCCTCCTTGCGGTTAGACTACCTACTTCTGGTGCAACAAACTCCCATGGTGTGACGGGCGGTGTGTACAAGGCCCGGGAACGTATTCACCGCGGCATTCTGATCCGCGATTACTAGCGATTCCGACTTCACGCAGTCGAGTTGCAGACTGCGATCCGGACTACGATCGGCTTTTTGAGATTAGCATCCTCTCGCGAGGTAGCAACCCTTTGTACCGACCATTGTAGCACGTGTGTAGCCCTGGCCGTAAGGGCCATGATGACTTGACGTCGTCCCCGCCTTCCTCCAGTTTGTCACTGGCAGTATCCTTAAAGTTCCCATCCGAAATGCTGGCAAGTAAGGAAAAGGGTTGCGCTCGTTGCGGGACTTAACCCAACATCTCACGACACGAGCTGACGACAGCCATGCAGCACCTGTATGTAGATTCCCGAAGGCACCAATCCATCTCTGGAAAGTTTCTACTATGTCAAGGCCAGGTAAGGTTCTTCGCGTTGCATCGAATTAAACCACATGCTCCACCGCTTGTGCGGGCCCCCGTCAATTCATTTGAGTTTTAGTCTTGCGACCGTACTCCCCAGGCGGTCTACTTATCGCGTTAGCTGCGCCACTAAAGGATCAAATCCCCCAACGGCTAGTAGACATCGTTTACGGCATGGACTACCAGGGTATCTAATCCTGTTTGCTCCCCATGCTTTCGCACCTCAGTGTCAGTATTAGGCCAGATGGCTGCCTTCGCCATCGGTATTCCTCCAGATCTCTACGCATTTCACCGCTACACCTGGAATTCTACCATCCTCTCCCATACTCTAGCCAACCAGTATCGAATGCAATTCCCAAGTTAAGCTCGGGGATTTCACATTTGACTTAATTAGCCACCTACGCGCGCTTTACGCCCAGTAAATCCGATTAACGCTCGCACCCTCTGTATTACCGCGGCTGCTGGCACAGAGTTAGCCGGTGCTTATTCTGCGAGTAACGTCCACTCTTCTCAGGTATTAACCAAGAGAGCCTCCTCCTCGCTTAAAGTGCTTTACAACCAAAAGGCCTTCTTCACACACGCGGCATGGCTGGATCAGGGTTCCCCCCATTGTCCAATATTCCCCACTGCTGCCTCCCGTAGGAGTCTGGGCCGTGTCTCAGTCCCAGTGTGGCGGATCATCCTCTCAGACCCGCTACAGATCGTCGCCTTGGTAGGCCTTTACCCCACCAACTAGCTAATCCGACTTAGGCTCATCTATTAGCGCAAGGTCATAAAGAGCCCCTGCTTTCTCCCGTAGGACGTATGCGGTATTAGCATCCCTTTCGGAATGTTGTCCCCCACTAATAGGCAGATTCCTAAGCTTTACTCACCCGTCCGCCGCTAGCTCAGTTACCGAAGTAACCTCGCCCGCTCGACTTGCATGTGTTAAGCCTGCCGCCAGCGTTCAATCTGAGCCATGATCAAACTCTTCAGTTAAAATCATTTTGAAGTTTTAATCTAAACTTCCAAATCTGGCTCATCAATTTTCTGACTTAAATTCGCTCAAATAAACTTCGAGTAATTTAAACCAATCAATCAATGATAATAATTTCGATTAATCAATCAGTAAAAATCCACACAAGTTGTTCTTCATAATCTCTTAATGATCTTCTCAATGCTTCGTCAGCATCAAGCTAGGTCGGCTATATTACGCTTTATTTCTAAAGTGTCAACTGGTAATTTAAATTATTTTAAACTTACTTTCTAAAACCCAACCCAATCAATTTCAATCAAGTCATTGTTTTACCAGAAGTTTTAATCTTCATCACCGCCGATGGATGTGCATTATAGGTCAATTATTTCGCCTTGCAACACTTCTTTTTATGTTTTATAAGTTTTTGAGTTCGAGCGGTTGTTTATTCAGCAAAATATTTTAAATCTGTATCATTCTTGCTCAAAATTAACAGTAGGCTTATTTTAAAATTTTAGCTACACGATTTTTATGTTCATTCGTGTTGTGTTGAAATGACTCAAAATTTTAAAATAATAAACTTGCTGTCATTTGTAGCAATGCTAACGCCTACTTTTTTGTATGCTGTACCCACATCGAATCTTTATAGCACTACATTCTCCATTTTAGCGTATGCAAAATGGCAAGCTAGCACGCCCAAACTTTGTGTCGTAAATCAAGATAATATTGCACAACAATTCAAAAAACATGCCCCATTACATAATAAATATGACATTCAACCCATTCAAAGCCAGGAAATATCTAAAAGTAATTGTCAAATATTAATTTTTTCTACGCTTTCTGCTGCACAAGAACAACATACCTTAAATACTCAAGTTCGATTTCCAGCCCTATCTATTAGTTTAAACAATCTGGAATGTGAAACTGGCAGCGCTTTTTGTCTTTATAAAAAAAATGATAACTATGCTTTTAAAGTCAACATGGAAAGCTTGACTCAATCTCAAGTGCATATTGATCCGCGTGTATTACTGCTTGCAAAAACATCGGAGTCAAACTCATGAAGCAGTTATACTCCCCTATTACTTTGCATCAATTATTCACACGCGCACAACTCACTATTTTTGTTTTAACTTTTACAATTTGCTCTGGTATTTTTTTGGTGATCTCAACCTACACCATGAATGCTTATGCCAAAAATAGTCTACAAAACTTATCTGCTGCGTTAAATGAGCGCATTCAGCCTGCAGTGGTTTTTAATGATCAAATGACGCTCAACAAAATTCTCTCTGAACATACGCAGCGTTATTCTATTCGGTCGATTGAAGTACTATCACCCAAACAAACGCGTATTGCTTTTATTGAGCAGCAAGACTTAGATCATTTCTCAATTCAAGCTTTATTGGATTATTTGTTTTTTAATCATCCTGTTCGGCTGAGTATTGACCATGATCAGCAAAACTATGGTGAGTTGGTGGTGTATGGAAACTCTAGTGACTTGGTCAGTTTTTTTTATAAAATCGTTTTAGGATTAATTTTCGGTTTTATTTTGCTTTTAATTGCTGTGTTTTGGTCAATTAATTCAATTTATCAATATCTCATGCAATCTTTAAGTTCTATTGTCAGCTCGGCACAGGAGATCAGTGCACAAAAAAATTATAAGCTGCGCGTTTCAAGTTCAGATATTCAAGAACTTCATGAACTGAGTTATGCCTTTAATGGCTTACTCAATGAGATTGAACAATCCCATAAGAATTTATTGGTTGAAAATCATAAACTGCAATTTCAGTCGCAATACGACAATTTAACGCAGTTGCCAAATCGTAATTATTTTTATGAAACACTGTTTAAGCTATTTACCCAGCCTTCTGCTACGGCTGCAGTATTTTTTTTAGACATTAATAACTTTAACCAAATCAATAACCAATTTGGGCATTTGACGGGCGATAATATTTTACGTGATTCATCACATTGTCTAATTCAGATTTTGCCCTCACATGCGTTTGTTGCGCGTTTAGGTGGCGATGAGTTTGCAGTAATCTTAACTGGCTCACACTCCACTGCAGAATTAGAGGATTATTGTCAAAAGATTCATGCTTGCTATACCTCTACATTTAAGTATGAACAGCAACAAGTTTCCTTAAATGTCAGTATTGGCGTAGCATTGATTGAATATGCCAAAACTCCTGAAAATTTAATTGCCGATGTCGATCGCGCGATGCTCAAAGCCAAACGTGATCATTCAAAATGGTATATTTCACCTCAATCAAACAACAAACAGGTTCCTTATGCTTAAAAAAGTTCTGATCGGTACACTTATTTTTGTTATGGTTTCACTCAGTGCTTGCATGAGTTTAGGGAATGTCAGCTATAAGCAGGCACGCATGCTAAAACAAGAAGGTTTTATTTTAAGTGATGATGGCTGGACTTTAGCCCTGCCTGAACGCTTGTTATTTGGTTTTGATGAATACGCCATTCAAAACAACCAAAAAGAACGCCTCAACCAATTGGCACAACAGCTGCATAAATATGACTTGGATAAACTCAAGTTTATTGGTCACACAGACAACGTAGGTTTAGCCAGCTACAATCAAACCCTATCGGAAAAACGCGCCCAAAATGTGGCTCAGATCTTTTTAGATCAGGGTTTTGAACGAAACAATATTCAGGTGATTGGTCGTGGAGCATCTCAACCGATGGTGAGCAACGATACACCAGCAAATCGCGCGATTAACCGACGTGTAAATGTGACGATAGTACCTTAAAGCCCTACAGAAATTTCAACGGATCATCAAACCTCAGTCATTGAGGCTTTTTTATTTCAACTAAAAGATGTAATCAACAAAAGTATTTTTCTAAATTTCAGGCATAAAAAAACCGCTTAACGCGGTATCTTTATCTATTTGACCATTTCTATTTAGCAGCTATTCTATTTAGAAAATGGTCGGAGCAGTAGGATTCGAACCTACGACCCCCTGGTCCCAAACCAGGTGCACTACCAGGCTGTGCTATGCTCCGTTGATCTCTTAAAGAGATTGGGGTGAATGACGGGATTCGAACCCGCGACAACTGGAATCACAATCCAGGGCTCTACCAACTGAGCTACATCCACCATCAAGTTGGGTTCTTTTATACCAAGCCACCAACAAAAATGGCGCGCCTGACAGGATTCGAACCTGTGACCATCCGCTTAGAAGGCGGATGCTCTATCCAACTGAGCTACAGGCGCATGACCGATGATACATAATATCATGCGATACGTTGCCTTGAAGAATTGGTCGGAGCAGTAGGATTCGAACCTACGACCCCCTGGTCCCAAACCAGGTGCACTACCAGGCTGTGCTATGCTCCGATTCATCTCAGCTTTTTATGTAACGCACTATCGTGCGGTACGGTGTGCATTCTAGGCGCGACGCCCGGAGACGTCAACACCTATATTTAAAAAAAAATAAAAAAAAGCTTCAACCGTATATTTATCAAACATTTTTGATATTTTTCAATCAATTTTAGCGTTTTAAGCTCGCATTGAAATTCAACATACGATCTAGTGGTAATTTAGCGCGTTCTGCCAAAGCAGGTTCGACGAATACTTCTTGATCCCCCGTTTGCAATACATGCAAAATTCCATCTAATTCATTCATCGCCATCCACGGGCAATGCGCGCATGAACGACAGGTTGCACCCTCACCTGCAGTGGGCGCTTCAATTAGAATTTTATTCGGTACAGCTTGTTGCATCTTGTAGAAAATACCGCGGTCAGTTGCCACAATTAAACGCTCGTGTGGCAAAGTTTTTGCCGCCTGAATAAGTTGCGAGGTACTGCCGACTGCATCAGCCACATCAACAACAGATTCTGGTGATTCTGGATGAACCAAAACTGCTGCATCAGGATATATGGCTTTCATATTGGCAATACCGCGTGAACGGAATTCTTCATGCACAATACACGAGCCCTCCCAAAGCAGCATATCTGCGCCAGTTTTCTTTTGAATATAGCGTCCTAAGTGCTGATCTGGCGCCCAAATAATTTTTTCACCTAAACTATCGAGTTGTTCAATAATTTCAACCGCACAGCTTGAGGTAACGACCCAATCCGCACGTGCTTTTACCGCAGCTGATGTGTTGGCATAAACAACGACTATATGATCAGGATGCGCATCACAGAAGCGGCTAAACTCATCGACAGGGCAACCTAAGTCTAGTGAACAAGTCGCTTCTAAAGTTGGCATAAGAATGGTTTTTTCTGGCGATAAAATTTTGGCAGTTTCGCCCATAAACTTTACCCCAGCCACGACTAATGTGGTTGCCGCATGATCACGACCAAAACGTGCCATTTCCAATGAATCTGAAACACAGCCACCTGTTAATTCAGCCAGTTCCTGTACTTCAGGATCGCAATAGTAATGGGCGACCAAGACAGCATTGCGCTTTTCGAGTTCTGCTTGAATTTGCGCAAATTTTTCCTGCTTGGCTTGCTCACTCAAATGATGTTCTTTGGTTTCGCCCAAGCGATCTAAATGCGCCTGCACAATTGATTTGGCTTCATTGGCAATTAAATTGGTCGCATCATTCATAACAACGTCTTCTCTATCTTCATGCTTGCCCGAACACAAGCTTACTCAAGTCACTGATGATATGGAGGCAATTTGCTCATTCACCAGCCCTTTGCCAATTGAATGCTAAAAAAGCCTCACAACGGAGGCTTTATCACTCAATTTGAATTTTTACGAACGGTAATCCGCGTTAATCTTGACATAATCGTAAGATAAGTCACAAGTATAGACTGTATCTGTCGCTTGACCACGTCCTAAATTTACACGAATGGTCATTTCAGTTTGCGCCATGACACGTGCGCCTGCTGCTTCGGTATAGTCGGCAGCAGCACCGCCATCTTTGCAAATTTGCACATCATCTAACCAAACCTGAATTTTTTCAACATCTAAATTTGGCACGCCTGCATAGCCAATCGCAGCAAGAATACGTCCCCAGTTTGGATCTGAGGCAAAAATAGCAGTTTTTACCAATGGCGAATGCGAAATGCTGTAAGCAATATCACAACATTCTTGGGTATTGGCACCACCTTCAACACGAACCGTGATGAATTTCGTTGCACCTTCACCATCACGAATAATCAGTTGCGCCAAACGCAACATCACACGATTCAAAACATCTAACACTACAGCATAACGCGGATCATTATCACTACAAATTTCAGTGCCACCCGCCTGACCTGTCGCCACCAAAATACATGAATCATTGGTCGAGGTATCGCCATCTACAGTAATACGGTTAAACGATTGTTCTACGCTGTGTTTGAGCAATTGCTGTAAGATGTCACGTTGAATCGGGGCATCGGTTGCAACATAACTAAGCATGGTTGCCATATTCGGGCGAATCATACCTGCACCTTTAGAAATGCCTGTCATGCTATAAGTAATGCCATCTAACTCAAACTGCTCAGATGCACCTTTTGGTGTGGTATCTGTGGTCATAATACCTGTCGCAGCATCATGCCAAGCATCCTCACGTAACGATGCCAATGCAGGCGCTAAGCCTGCAACCAAACGCTCAATGGGTAATTGTTCGCCAATCACACCTGTAGAAAATGGCAAAACTTCTTGGGTAGAGACACCTGTCAACTCAGCCAATTTGGCACAAGTAATTTCTGCATTTTGCATCCCCAATTTGCCTGTACCCGCATTGGCATTGCCTGTGTTAATGACCAAATAACGTGGATTGCCTTCAGCCAAATGTGCTTTGGATACATGCACAGGCGCGGCGCAGAATGCATTTTGAGTAAATACACCCACCACATTTGAGCCTGTTGCAAATTCAAAAATAACTAGGTCACGTCGGTTCTGATAACGCACATAAGCCTCAGCTGAACCAATTTTTACACCTTTGACCACATGCATGTGTGGCATAGAGACGTCACCAACTGCCATTTTGAAATTTCCAGTACAAATTTGAGAATGTCACAGCTTAGTGGAAATTGAAGAAAAAATCGAGCATCCACCCTGCTTGATTCAACTTTTGTTAATACACAAGGTCATATATAAAAAACCAGCCCGTATGGACTGGTTTTAATCTTCAATATAATGCATCAGCAACTAAAATTATACTGATTGAGCCTATTTGGATTATGGCGTAGTCGCAACCACGGTTTCACCCAATAAAGCCTGTTTTGCACGTTCTTGACTTGCTGCAGATAAAGCAGGATTTGCAGCCACAATACGATTTACATTGGCAGCATTCGCAGGTGCAATCGCTGCAGTATGCAACACGATTGGACGCTGATCTGGATTGGCAAAGGTATAACGAATACCTGTGCGTGGGCTTGCCACAGTCACGTGACCATTATCCACTTGTACCTGTGCAGTGGTCGCACCCACAGCAGCTTGAACTTTTGCAGGAGTTGTCGTTGTTGCCGCATTTGCAAATGCGAAAGTAGGCAAGCTCAAGGCAACAATCATTAAAGGTTTTAATACTTTTTTCATTTTTTGTTCCACACGTGGATATTGCATGTGCAACTAAATAGCATTTAATTCCACAATCTGCAAATGCTATACACATCTTGCAAAACTATTACCACAAAGATTTTGCGCCCCAAAACACAAAAAGCAGAACCGAAGTTCTGCTTAAATTGCAACAAGTCAGGTTTAGATTTTACCGTGACACTGTTTATATTTTAGTCCTGAACCACATGGGCATGGCGAGTTACGGCTCGCAGGCGGAACAACAGTTTGCTCAGCAGCACTATGCTGTGGTTCTGATTCAAAGGTTTCGCCCGTTAAACCATCTACATCGGCATGTGAAAGATTAAGCTGCATCGCTTCTGCTTGGGCTTGCTGTTGTGCTTCCATCGCTGCCAATTCTTCAGGTGTTGGTACATGCACACGCGAAAGATCGGTGACAACATCGGCTTTAATCACACTCAACATATTCACAAACAAATTAAAGGCTTCTTTCTTGTACTCTTGTTCAGGGTTCTTTTGTGCATAACCACGTAAATGAATCCCTTGACGCAAATAGTCCATGGCCGCCAAATGATCTTTCCAGTGACGATCGAGTGAACTAAGCATAAAGTGACGTTCTAACATCGCGGCAGATTCATCACCCATTTGCTCACGACGTGCACGGTAACGCGCCACAATTTCATCGGCAATACGCTCAACCAAAGCTTCTTCATCTAAGCGACGATCATCTTCAAGCCATTGGTTAATGGGTAAATCAATGCCTAAATCATCACGCAAGGCACGCTCTAAACCATCAATATCCCACTGATCATGAATGGATTCTGGTGGAATATAATTGGCGATCATGCCTGTGACCACTTCACGGTGCATTTCTTCAATGTAGTCTTGCAACGTGCTTTCTGCCAGAATATCATCACGTTGTGAATAAATAATCTTACGTTGTTCGTTATTTACGTCGTCGTATTTCAACAAGTTTTTACGGATGTCGAAGTTACGTGCCTCAACTTTGCGTTGCGCATTTTCGATAGAGCGTGACACCATTTTGTGTTCAATTGCTTCATCTTCCTGCAAGCCCATGGCACGCATCATTGCCACCACACGATCACCTGCGAAAATACGCATTAAGTCATCTTCAAGTGACAAATAGAAACGCGACACGCCTGGGTCACCCTGACGACCTGCACGACCACGCAACTGGTTGTCAATACGGCGCGATTCATGACGTTCTGAACCAATAATGTGTAAGCCACCTGAACTTAACACCATGTCATGGTTTTGCTCCCACTCCGCTTTTAAGCGTGCTTCATCTTCAGGGGTTGGATTTTCAATTTTAGCCAGCAGTGCTTTCCAGTTACCACCTAGCAAAATATCTGTACCACGACCTGCCATGTTCGTGGCAATGGTCACCGCACGTGGTGAGCCTGCTTGCGCAATAATGTCAGCTTCGCGTTCGTGTTGTTTCGCGTTCAACACTTCGTGCTGAATACCCGCTTCGCGTAATTTATCCGATAAAATTTCTGAAGCTTCAATGGTCGCAGTACCAATTAGAATGGGTGCGACACCTGCTTCATGCACGCGTTGAATTTC
Organism: Acinetobacter sp. SCLZS86; assembly: GCF_021560715.1. Lineage (NCBI taxonomy): Bacteria > Pseudomonadati > Pseudomonadota > Gammaproteobacteria > Moraxellales > Moraxellaceae > Acinetobacter > Acinetobacter sp. SCLZS86. Next base: position 617,563 of record NZ_CP090864.1, on the reverse strand, counting down.
ATGAATAATCGCGTTGTATTTGCCAGTACGGTTTAAATAAATTAAATCGTTTTGATCATTACGAATCATTGGTCGGTGCGTTGGAATAATGACGACATCTAGACCATAAATTTCTTTCATTTCTGCAGCTTCAGTGTCTGCAGTACCCGTCATTCCCGATAGTTTTTTGTATAAGCGGAAATAGTTCTGGAAGGTTGTAGTCGCTAAAGTCTGGTTTTCAGGCTGAATTTCCAAACCTTCTTTGGCTTCTACCGCTTGGTGTAAACCTTCAGACCAACGACGACCAGGCATGGTACGACCAGTGTTTTCATCAACAATAATCACTTCACCATCATGGATGATGTAGTGCACGTTACGTTGATACAGGAAGTGGGCACGAATAGCTGCAGATACGTGATGGACTAAATTCAAGTTAGATGCAGAATACAGACTTTCGCCTTCTGCCAATAAACCCATTTGGATTAATTCATTTTCTACCGTTTCATAACCAATTTCGGTCATTTCTACAGTACGTTGTTTTTCATCAATCCAGAAATGTCCACCATCAGCTACTTTTTCTTCTTTTTGCGGATGCAATTTTGGCGGAATAGTATTGATCGCTGCATATAACTGGGATGAGTCATCGCTTTGACCAGAAATGATTAATGGTGTACGTGCTTCATCAATTAAGATCGAGTCGACTTCATCAATAATAGCATAAGTCAGACCACGCTGTTTTTTTTCGCTTAACGAAAACACCATGTTGTCACGTAAGTAGTCGAAGCCAAATTCGTTATTGGTACCGTAAGTGATGTCTGCGCGATAAGCCTGTGCTTTTTCAGTCGGGTCTTGCATGGAATAGATAATGCCAATGCTTAAACCTAAAAACTCAAATAAAGGGCGGTTAAGTTCAGCATCACGTTGCGCCAAGTAGTCGTTCACAGTAATGACGTGCACGCCCTGACCACTTAAAGCATTTAAATAACAGGCCAAAGTCCCCATTAGGGTCTTACCTTCACCTGTACGCATTTCTGCAATTTTACCTTCGTGCAAGGTAATACCACCAATCAACTGCACGTCGTAGTGACGCATACTCATGACACGTTTGGCAGCTTCACGACATACTGCAAATGCTTCTGGTAATAACTTATCTAAACTTTCACCTTTGTTATAACGTTGTTTGAATTCTTCGGTTTTTGCAGATAAGTCTGCATCGCTTAAGGCAGATATCGTCGGCTCGAGCGCATTAATCTTGTCTACGATTTTACGCATGCGTTTGAGTTCGCGCTCATTTTTAGTACCGAAGATTCCTCCGATCAGACTTGCCAACATGAATAAACTCTCTAAATCTTGCTTGTCAAATAAATAGGTTTTTCTTAGGGGTTATTATGGTACTAGAAATTTGAAGTACAAGGGTTTTGCACAAAAACCTATTAAAAATTCCAATCTCTACTTGCCATTTCTCGCTGCTAAGTAGCAGTTAATGTAACAAATTTCGAGCGGACGATATATAGCAATCACACATGAAACTATTTTGAAAATGCAATAAAAATGAAACGCTATATTCAATTTATTCATATGCACATGCAAAAACACTATTTAATTTTGCAAAAGGATTGGCACATAGTAATACACAAACATCACACAACAAAACAATACAGAGGTACACAATGACAATTCGCTTAGGTGACATCGCACCCAACTTTACGCAAGATTCAAATGAAGGCCCCATTGATTTTTATGAATTTTTAGGTGACAGCTGGGGCATTTTATTTTCGCATCCTGCCGACTACACCCCTGTCTGCACCACCGAGCTAGGTTATACTGCAAAACTAAAAGATGAGTTCAGTAAACGTAATGTTAAAGCGATTGCACTTTCTGTAGACGATGCAGAATCTCACAAAGGCTGGATTCAAGATATTAACGAAACTCAAAATACGACAGTTAATTTCCCAATTCTTGCCGACCAAGACCGTAAAGTGTCTACTTTGTATGATTTTATTCACCCGAATGCCAGTGAAACACTGACTGTACGCTCACTGATCATTATTGATCCGAATAAAAAAGTACGTTTGATCATCACATATCCTGCATCTACAGGGCGTAATTTCCATGAAATTTTACGTGTGATTGATTCACTACAACTGACTGACAATTATAAAGTTGCAACACCTGCCAACTGGCAAGATGGTGAAGATGTGGTAATTGTGCCTGCCATTCAGGACGAAGCGGAACTTAAAGAACGCTTCCCAAGTGGATATAAAGCCATCAAGCCTTATTTACGTTTGACCAAACAACCGAACCGCACTTAATTAAGTGTTACATGAGCAAGCCTATCTTCGGATAGGCTTTTTTATGCTCCAATTCCGTTAATCCGATTGTGATTGGCGACACACAACAGATCAGGTATAAGCAAAATAACATTCATAAAAAAACGTCATTTTGTGATCTACAACATTCATCATTTACATTGCGGCACGTTTTGCCCAATCTGTGCGCCTTTATTTGGACAACAAGGTTGGCAGGCAAAATTGGTCTGCCATTGTCTATTATTAGAAACAGATCAAGGCTTGGTCTTGGTCGATACAGGCTTAGGCGTTGAGGATTATTTACATCCCAAACAGCGTTTAGGCACATTACTGACCCATACCGCTCGGATTCAACACGACTTAAGCCAGACCGCACTCAAGCAAATCCAGCAACTTGGTTATCAGGCCAGTGATGTGCAACATATTTTGGTATCGCATTTGGACTTTGATCATGCGGGTGGGATTGCTGATTTTCCAAACGCGACTGTGCATATCTTCGCGAGTGAATACAAGGCAGCCTGCAATTTAAAGTCTTTAAAAAATCGCATGCGTTATAAACCTAAGCAATTTCAGCAACATACTCATTGGGATTTTTTAGAACCAACCCGAGGTGAAGCTTGGTTTAATTTTAATCGTGTGCAAGGTTTAACAATTTTTAAGGATGAAATTTTACTGATTCCTTTGCCTGGACACTCCGCTGGTCATTGTGGCATTGCCATTCGGCAGGCACAGGGCTGGTTATTTTTCTGTGGCGATGCTTATTATGCGCAAGCACAGCTAGACCCTAAACAATGCTTCCCAGCACTACATACAGTTGAGTATTTGTTTGCAGAAAATAATTTAATGCGTTTAAAGACTTTAGCGAATATTCAGCATTTGGCTCAAACTGCACCACAAGTTGAGATTATTTGCGCACATGATCCAATTGCCTTAGCGCAATATCAAATACCAAAAGCCTAAATAAAAAAGGATTTAACCTGAAAGATTAAATCCTTTGTTAATACGCATCTTGATCGAATGGTCTAGTCACGTTTATCTAATGGCACCCAGTCAATCACCCATGCAGATTTCATATTCAAACTTTGATCTGCAGTAATTTTCTTGCGGGTTGCATCTGCAGCATCACGGTCTTTAGATGGTCCAACCATAATTCGAACCCCTTTAGACGTTGGACTTTGGGTGACTTTATAGCCTTTGGCTTTCAGTTTTGCCGCCAAAGCATCGGCATTGGCTTGGTTAGCAGCCAAAGCCACCTGTACCATCCACTGCTTATCACCTTCTTCCAATAACTTACGTGCTTTTTCAGCCTCAACCTTTTTCTTAGCTGCTTCTTCAGCTTTGCGTTTTTCCTCAGCTTTACGCTTTTCTTCGGCAGCCTTACGTTCTGCTTCTTTTTTCGCTTCAGCTGCTTTACGCTCTTGTTCAGCTTTACGCTCTTGCTCTGCTTTACGTTTCGCATCGGCTTGGCGTTGGTCTTCCGCTTTGCGCTTCTCTTCGGCAATGCGTTTTTCTTCAGCTAAACGCTTTTCATCTGCTGCTTTTTTCTCTGCAGCAGTAAGCTCTTGCGCAGCTTTTAACTCAGCAGCTTTTTTGGCATCCGTTGCCTGTAGCTGCTCTAACTTCTTTTGTTGAGCGGCTTTTTCTTCAGCCAAACGCTTTTGCTTAGCTTGTTCATCTTCGACCAATTCAGGCGGAATATTGTCAGAACTTTGCTGCTGACCAGAACGTAAGGCATTTAAGGCAGCATATTCTTCTGCAGCTTTACGTGCTGCTTCTGCTTCTGCCTGTTGCTGCATTGCTAAAAACTCAGCTGCACGTGCTTCTTGCTCTGCCACTGCTTTTTCACGTGCACGGCGCTGCTCTTCAAGCAGACGCTGCTCGGTTTGCACATCGACAGTTAAAGGTTGCAATTGCACCATTTCTGGCTGATTGGCATTTTTATCTTGAACTTGTTCGGCTTGGCTTGGGGTTTTCACATTATTTTGATGTATTTCTTCTTGCCCTTTTAAAAGCAATGCTGCCAATAAAACACCACCACCTAATAAAACAACGCCACCCATCCAGCGTTGTTTGTTATTCATTGACATTCTTCCAAATACTCCCATACCGCTTCTAAGGTATGAAATGATCCACATACCAAAATCAGCTGATTATTTTTAGTTTCATCCAGTGCTGATTTAAAAGCCAATTGTATACTGTCGAAGTGTTGTATTGTTTCGCCTTGCAAAGCCTGATCTAAAATTGTGATCTCTGCCGCACGAGGCACATTTAATGTAGCAATTTTCCACATTACGACACTATCTTTCAATAACTCAACCACAGAATTTATATCTTTATCTGCAAGCATTGAAAAAACACTGATTACTTCAGTGTACTGTTTATTGTAATTTAAGAAATTGCGCAATTGCTTTAACAAAAATTCAACGCCATGCGGGTTATGTCCTGCATCAAAAATCACAGTTTTGCCCTGAATTTGACGAATTTCAAAACGCCCTGCCAATTTAGCAGTTTGAATACCTTGTGCAATCGCATCTTGGGTGATTTCTAAACCGCTACGCAAGACTGCTGCCACCGCGGTTGAAATATTATCGAGCGCCAAGCTGCCTGTTGGAAGTTTTAAGGTGCAGCCCGATGCAGCAAACATCCACGACTCACCATCTTGCATTTCTCGATAAAAATAATCACGATTCAAAACAAATAAGGAGGCATTGCAGGCTAATGCCTTATCTTGAATAGCCTGAGGCAAATCTTGCTGTCCTGCAAAAATAACAGGAATGTGAGGACGAATAATGCCTGCTTTTTCATAGGCAATTTTTTCGATGCTATCGCCCAACCAATCGACATGGTCTAAACCAATATTGGTAATAACCGCCACATCTGGATTGACGACGTTAACCACATCTAAACGCCCACCTAAACCGACTTCAAGCACCCACACATCGCAGTCACGTGCTTTAAAAATCACAAAGGCCGCCAAAGTCGTGGCTTCAAAGAAAGATAAACTCAGATCGCAATCACGTCGCGCTTGATCGACTTGAACAAAAGCATCAATCAAACTTTGGTCATCGACCTCGACGCCTGCTAATTTGACTCGTTCATTAAAACGGTAAATATGTGGCGATTGGTACAACCCAACCCGATAACCCTGCGCATTTAGAATAGCCGCTAAAGTGGTTGTGGTTGAGCCTTTACCATTGGTTCCCGCAACTGTAATGACTTTGGCCTTAGGATGGGTTACCCCCAGTTTTTCTGCAACAGGAATGACCCGTTCCAAACCTAAATCAATACCTGTAACGTGAACATGGCTCCAATAATTGAGCCATGTGTTTAAATCATCGGTTGCAAGAGGCGCTGTGTTCAAGGCAAGTTCATCAGTTTCGCAAGAATACGATAAACTGTATCACGTAATGCATGACGATGGACAATTTGATCGACCACACCATGATCAAGTAAGTATTCTGCTCGTTGGAACGGCTCTTCGAGTTTTTCTCGTACAGTTTGCTCAATCACACGTTTACCCGCAAAACCAATCATCGCTTTAGGTTCTGCAATGTGTACATCACCCAACATCGCCAATGATGCAGTTACACCACCGTAAACAGGATGAGTTAATACCACGATGTACGGCAAGCCTGCTTCTTTCATGCGTTGAATTGCAGCAGAGGTTCGCGCCATTTGCATTAAAGACAACATGCCTTCTTGCATACGCGCACCACCCGATGCTGCGAAGCAAACTAATGGTTGTTTTTGCTGAATCGCACGTTCAGCGGCTTGCACAAAACGGTCACCAACTACAGTACCCATTGAGCCGCCCATAAAGTCAAACTCAAATGCGCAAGCAATGACTGGCATATTTTTTAATAAGCCCTGCATCACTACTAAAGCTTCGGTTTCACCCGTCTTCTTTTGCGCTTCCGTCATACGCTCAGGATAAGCTTTGCTATCTACAAATTTAAGTGGGTCTTTAGCAGAGAATTCTTGACCTAATTCATTTTGCACTTGGTCAAAGAACCAAGTTAAACGTTCACGCGCTTTCATGCGTAAATGTTCATCACATTGTGGACATACATAAGCGTTGAATGACATTGCTGTCCGTGTCACCAAGGCATGACATTCTGGACATTCAATCGTTGGTTCAGTAAAGATCGCTTTTAATGATTGTTGCTCATCTGGTGTTTCAATACCAGGTACACCACGTTCAGTCCACGGCGTCGATGGGCTTAGAATTTTCCCTGTTTTCACGTCTTGACTCATACTAACTCATCGAGCGCAGCTCGAAGCTCCTTCACTTTATTAACCGTTGCAATGACGGCTTGTTCTGGTGCTAAGCTCGCAAATTGTTTTACAAAAGCACTTCCGACAATAACTGCATCGGCAGCCGCGCCCATTGTTTTGGCAGATGCAGCATCACTGATACCAAAACCCACACCTACAGGCACGGAAGTTACAGCTTTAATCTGTTGGATGCGGGCCGCTGCTTCTGCAACATCAAGTGTTGCTGCACCCGTCACGCCTTTCAAAGAAACATAGTAAATAAAGCCACTGGCTTGGTTTGCCACAAATTGAATACGCTCTGGTGTAGAAGTTGGCGCTAACAAGAAAATTTGATTCATCCCGTATTTATTCAGGACTTCATCAAACTCTTGGGCTTCTTCAGGCGGTAAATCGACCAAAAGTACACCATCAACACCACAGTCATGTGCATATTCAACAAACTTTTCATAACCAATGACTTCTACAGGGTTTAAATATCCCATCAATACCACAGGCGTTTCCTGATCTTTTTGACGGAATTCTTTGACCATGTTTAAAGCATCTAGCGTATTAGTTCCACCTGCCAACGCACGCTCTGCGGCAAGGGCAATCACTGGACCATCAGCCATTGGGTCTGAAAACGGCAAACCTAATTCAACGATATCTACCCCTGCCTCGACCATTTGATGTAACAACGGAACTGTGACTTCTGGATGAGGGTCACCTGCCATAACATAAGAAACCAAGGCCTTACGCTGTTGAGATTCAAGCTGTGTAAATCGTGTGGCTAAACGTGACATAGGGTTGTATTTTCCTTGAATGATTAAAACTGAAACATTTGCTATTGTAGAAATACAAATTGACCCATTGTAACGCTATTTTTTACTCAATGAATAGCGTACAGGCATGGGTTACTGCATTTCTGTTTGCAAAACGAATTATTCAGAACAACCGCGAGGCTACATTTACTGATATTTGCACTTTTTTCTCAATGATCAAAGATGCCTAATTTTGCCTGCTTATCGGTTTTTGAAACTTGTTCAATCGAGCTTTTAAATTTAAAAATTTTGATAAAAATAAACAACTTCAGGATTTATCATAAGCTGTATCAACCTTGCAAAAGCTATTTCAGTTGTGGCTGCAAACCGCTTATCTTCAATCTGTTAAAACGAAATGACCTGTTGATCATGAGCCAATTGATCCGATTTATGGCGTTCCTTGCTGTATAGAAAATGCATCATTCTCTGCTTGCTGCAATTGCTGTTTACGTTTTAGCAGCGTCTGTCCTGTGCAGGCTTTATAAGCACGTGCCAAAGCCGACTGGTCTGAATAACCCAACAACTGTGCAATGTCGCTTAGACTCACATTTTGTTGTAGAAAATGTTCACAGCGCTGCATTCTCTCTATTTCCAGAATCTGTTTAAAACCCGTACCTTCCTGTTTAAGCTGACGCTGTAACGTACGCCCTGAACGAAATAAACGCTGTGCCACCCATTCAATATTCGGTACTTGCTGTTCATAACGTAAATAATGTGCCACCAGCTCTTGGACTTGTTGCCGCACGGTTTCTAATTGAGGTTTTAACGCAATCGCATCTTCGGCCTGTTTGGTCAGTAAATGAATTAAAGAGGGATCGGCCTGCTGTGGTTTTAAACTGAGGCTTTCTAAATTTAAAACAATTTGATATTCCGGTTGTTTAAATAAAACCTTACAAGCATAGAATTTTTCATAATGCATCATCGCCATACGCGGTGCGTGGGCAAAATGAATTTCCCGTATCGGAGAGTGTCGAAAATTAAAAATTTGCATCGCCAATTGCGTCATACAGGCAAACGTCATTTCATGAATCAAGCTGTATTTTTCATCCACCAATGGCCATGATAAATATAAGGCATCTAGTTGTTGTTCCAGCCGCATCGGTACTGCTGCCGTACCATCTACCACCAAACGACTAAAACGCATCATATATTGAATGGCTTCTGAAACACTATTACTACGCGATGCCATATAGCCAAGCACGCCAAAATGTTCAGGCTGAATATAACGCGCCAATTCAAAAACAAGCGTTGGACAATCTAAAAACTGAATACTGTGTTGGATGATCTCATTAAAAAATTGATAAGACGATTGGGTATCCATAGGCAATGCCAACACATGCTGTAAATGCTGCAATTGTGCAGGCGAAAATCCAAGCTGCTCAGGAACTCTACCCTGTGCAGATAAATAGCGTAACCAAAGTTGATAATAGCCATTTGGAATTTGAATTTCGCCCATGTGCTTGCTCATCTTGACATGCATCATTTTCTTTTGTCGTTTAATGTATAAAAACTGGCAAATACTGTCAAAACAAATCTGCCAAAGCCCGACATACTGCAAACAGGATTGACCAGAGTGAAATAAAATAAAATGAATGCACTTGTCCAATATCATGCTACGCCCATAGTACGCACCAATCTCGATTTTAAATTAGCCGATGTGCCGCGTTACTGGTTTGCAGGTGATCCGTTTCTGACCCGCATGTTTGACGCTTTAAGCCTGACTTTTCCTGATGGTGAGCGTTATTTCATTCAATCAGTTCGTTTGTTCCGCGATCAAATTCAAGATCCTGACTTAAAACAGCGTGTTGCCGATTTTATTCGACAAGAGGCCCAGCACGGCATTGCACACGACAAAATGAATCAGGTTATGAAAGATCAAGGCATGCCTGTAGATCAGTTTATTCAGCGTCTAAACAAAGTGTTTAAGTTTGAACTCAAATATCGCTCGCCCCAATACAACATCGCCATGACAGCGGCTGCGGAACATTTAACTGCACTTATGGCAGAAACTTTTTATGGCGAAAAAGACACGCTACAAGATGCACATCCCTATGTCCGCGCCTTATTCGCATGGCATGCGATTGAAGAAATGGAACATCGTGATGTGGCGTTTGATGTGATGCAACAGGTGGGCAATGTGCCTGAAGTGACCCGAAAAATGGCGTTGGTGCTGACCACAGGTTTAATGTTCGGATTTACCCTGTACCGCGCCAATGTCATGCTGAAATGCGATGGGTTTAATCGTATCCAGCGCCTTAAAATGAATGTACGTGGCTTGCAATGGCTGTTTGGCAAACAAGGGAAATTACGCAAAATGCAATCACAATATCGTGATTGGTTTAAACCTGACTTTCACCCTAGCCAACATCCAATCATCGCGCAATATGATGTCTGGCTTGAGACTTTAGCGCAAACAGGTGATCCAATTCAGGCAGGAGAAGCATTTTGGCAGGCAGGAAAATAAAGCTTTTATATTGCTAGGTTTTAAACAAATAAACACCTCAGCATTGCCTTATGCCCTACTTTATATAGAGCTATTAGATATCTTTCATAAATCAAGAAATGATCGTTATATTCATATTTAAATGAATAATAAAACTTTCTTCTCTTGCGCCATATATGGCTGAGGATCAGATATATACCGCAGGAGGTAGTGCGAAGCAATGCTGAGTCATATCTTATTATTTCTTATTTATGAGTGACTCATACCGTTTTGGCGCAAGAGATCGCTGTTACTGTTACAGCCCCATCTCCTACGCAGAAAAAGGTTTTAGTCCTGATTCATAATAAAAAAGTACTGGCGATAATATTTCAGCTCGGCAATCGAATCACGAATATCATCCATCGCCAAATGCGACGCATTCTTTTTCAAACCGCTCATAATTTCTGGACGCCAACGCTTTGCCAACTCTTTCACTGATGAAACATCCAAATTACGATAATGGAAATATTGTTCCAATTCAGGCATTAAACGGTGTAAAAAACGGCGGTCTTGGCAAATTGAGTTGCCACACATTGGCGATGTTTTAGGATTGACCCATTTTTTTAGAAACTCGATGGTTTGCTGTTCTGCATCCTGCGCAGTGAGTTTGCTGCGACGCACACGCTCAATTAAGCCCGATTGTCCATGTTGACGTGTATTCCACTCATCCATGGCATTTAAAATACGATCGGGTTGATGCACAGCCAGCACAGGACCTTCTGCCAAAATATTTAAATGATCATCGGTCACAATGGTAGCCACTTCAATAATTTGGTCGTTATCGGTATCTAAACCTGTCATTTCCAAATCAATCCAAATGAGGCGAGTATCAGGCGTGCTGCTCATAAATGTGCAATCTTATTCGGCTTAAAAATAACATAGTAGCAAATTTCTTGCTTCTTGGCTGTAACTGTGCCCCCGCTTCATGCTATTTTTGCCATCCTGAGTTCATGGTTTTTTAGGATATGAATGGCTTTAATTCGTAAGCGTCGATTGACTGAACAACAGCAACGTCGAATTGAAAAACAACACAAGTCACGTCAGGCAGACATTGACACTTCACATGATTTAGAAGGCTTGGTGGTACAACACTATGGTCGTCAATTAGAAGTGCAGGCTTTATCTGTTCCTGAAATTCATCCTGAAAAGCCTATAGTCCAAGCAGGCGAACCAGAGCCTTTTTGGAAACCCATTGAAATTGGCAGCATTTGGCGCTGTCACACCCGTACCAATTTAGAATTATTGGTGACGGGAGATCGAGTGAAATGGCAGGCCGACCCAAATACAGGTTTAGGGATTATTAGCGCGATTCATCCACGTCAGTCTTTATTGACCCGACCAGATCGCTATCACAAAGTTAAACCTGTTGCCGCCAATATCAGCCTGATTGTTATTGTGTTTGCGCCTTTGCCTGAACCTGCACCGGGCTTAATTGACCGCTATTTGGTTGCCTGTGCCGATGCAGACATTCCAGCCCTATTGGTCTTAAACAAATCTGATTTGCTCAAAGAAAATGACCCAATTTTAGACTTGCTTAAGGAATATCAGGCCTTGGGCTATGAAGTTATGCAAACCCAGTCCGATGCGAATTTAGACCATTTAGCCGCACGTTTAGCAGGTGAAACGGTGGCCTTTGTGGGGCAATCTGGCGTAGGCAAAAGCTCGCTGATTAATGCCATCGTGCCTGAAGCGGCACAAAAGACCAATATCATTTCGGAAAACTCAGCCCTTGGGCAGCACACCACCACTTCTACCCGCTTAATTGGCTTTGGCGAAGGCGCTGCCTTAATTGACTCACCTGGTATTCGTGAATTTGGTTTGTGGCATTTAAGCCAAGATAAAATTCAGCACGGTTTTCCTGAAATTGAAAATTTGCTGGGACATTGCCAATTTCGTAACTGTACCCATAAACATGAAAAGCAATGTGCGTTGCGACAGGCTGCTGCACAGGGTGAAATATTATCGCGTCGTTTAGACAGTTATTTAAGACTCTGTGATGAAATTGCCGAAGCGCAACAAAAAAATTAATTTTATTATGGCGCTGCCCTTGAAGCGGTGTTTTTGATCGCCATATTTATACGCTATACTCTTGAACAATTTTGAAATTGTAATTAGGTGACTTGTGGAACGTTGGTTCGAATTTATGGGGAATCATCCCTTCTTATTTGGGACACTGGCCGTATTGGTAGTGTTGTTCTTTGTGTTAGAAGGTCAACGCAATGGTCGTAAAATTTCCCCACAATCTTTGGGTATTTTAGTCAAAGCTAAAAATGCCATGTTGATTGATTTACGTGATGCCAAAGATTTCCGTGAAGGTCATATCAGTGGCAGCCGCAATATTCCCTATAGCCAAATTACCAAGCATGTTGAAGAGCTAAAAACCTCAGATCGTCCATTGGTCTTTATCTGTAACTTAGGTCAAGTTGCAGGCAGTGCTTTACAACAAGTCGCTCATGCAGACGCCTATCGTTTAGATGGTGGCATTAGCAACTGGAAAGCACAAGGTTTACCTTTAGTAAAAAGCAAATAGTTTTACCCAATATTTTTCGCAAGGAGAACGATCATGGCTGAAGTCACTATTTATTCAACGACTGTGTGTCCATACTGCATTCGTGCAAAACAACTCCTTGAGCGTAAAGGCGTTGCCTATAAAGAAATTAATTTGTCGAATGAAGCGCCTGAAGTACGTGTTGAATTAATGCAACGTACCAATCATCGTACCGTTCCACAAATTTTCATCAATGACCAGTTTATTGGCGGCTTTGACCAATTATATGCGTTAGATCGCGAAGGCAAACTCGATCAATTATTGGCATAAACATAACACTAGATAACCAACTCGTAAGGATTTAACATGAGTGAAGAACAACAAGCTCAACCACAATTGGCATTAGAGCGCATTTATACCAAAGACATTTCTTTTGAAGTTCCTGGGGCACAAGTATTTACCAAAGAATGGCAGCCTGAATTGAACATTAACCTGTCATCTTCTGCAGAAAAAATAGACCCAACCCACTTTGAAGTGGCATTAAAAGTTGTGGTTCAAGCCAACAACGGCGGCGATACTGCATTTATTGTTGATGTTACCCAAGCTGGTATTTTCCTGATTGATGGCGTTGAAGAAGAGCGTTTACCGTATATTCTGGGCGCATACTGCCCGAACATTTTGTTCCCATTCTTACGTGAATCTGTAAATGATATGGTAACCAAAGGCAGCTTCCCGCAATTATTATTAACCCCAATCAACTTCGATGCCGAGTTTGAAGCCAATATGCAACGTGCGCAAGCTGCTGCAGCAGAAGGCCAAGCTTAATTCGCGATTGGATATAAAAAACTGCTGAAATTTCAGCGGTTTTTTATGTCATCCGTTTGCTGATGGACGATCAAAATTAAAACTCATCATCCTGTGATGGATCACGATATAAAGCATCATGAATCGCTTCAACCAATTGCTGTGCAATTTCTTGCTTCGAGGCTTTTTCCAAATCACGTTTTTCCATACGGTAGCTTTCAGCAAAAAATACGGTCATGGCATTTTCATCTGAAGCAAAGCCAATATCGGCACGGGAAACATCATTGCAGGCAATCATATCTAGCTTTTTCGCCACCAATTTACCCGCTGCATATTCTTCAACATTACGGGTTTCTGCCGCAAAACCCACCATAAATGGACGTTTTTCCTGCTGAGCAATAGTCGCAACAATATCTGGGTTTTTCACCAAGGCCACATTCAGCTCATCGCCTGACTTTTTAATTTTGTGTTCAGCAATTTCTGCCACACGGTAATCTGCCACTGCGGCTGTCGCGATGAAAATATCACAGCCTTGTTCTAGCATTTGCAAACTGGTGTCTAGCATCTGAATTGCAGAAGATACATTAATACGCTGTACTCCATTTGGTGTATCTAAACTCACTGGACCTGCAATAAGCGTTACTTTTGCCCCTGCCGCATAACAAGCTGCAGCCAAAGAAAAACCCATTTTGCCTGTACTGTGGTTAGAAATATAACGCACAGGGTCTAAAGCTTCGCGGGTTGGACCTGCCGTAATGGTGACATTTTTACCTGCCAACATGCCAAATTTTTCCACCAAAGCACGCTGTGCCTGATGAAAATACTGCGTCACCTGATGCGCCAAATCTTCAGGTTCTGGCATACGCCCTAAACCAACATCTCCACAGGCTTGTTCGCCCGCATCGGGCATAATCACATGCACGCCATCTTCCACCAAAGTGGTTAAATTACGCTGTGTGGCTTTGGCGGCCCACATTTGCTGATTCATGGCAGGTGCAACCCACACTGGTGCATTGGTGGCTAAATATAAAGTACTGAGCAAATCATCGGCCAGACCTGCAGCAAATTTGGCTAAGGTGTCGCAACTGGCGGGCGCAACCAAAATTAAATCGGCCCACCGTGCCAATTCAATATGCCCCATGCCTGCTTCGGCTTCGGTATCTAATAATTCGGTATGTACAGGATTGCCCGACAGTGCTTGAAAGGTCAGCGGTGTAATAAAAGCTTGTGCTCCCTTGGTCATGACCACGCGAACACTAAACCCTGCATCCTTTAAACGACGCACTAAAATCGCACTTTTATAGGCCGCAATGCCGCCTGTCACAGCTAAAATAATGTTTTTATGAGGGAGGACGCTTAAATCGAAGCTCACAAATAAGCCACCTTTTTGTTGCAGTGGCGCTCACAATAGCATTAAATAATGTCATTCCCAAGAGATCTGTTGGGATTTAAGTTTCAAATTTAGAATAACAAAGTCAAATAACAATGCATTTATCTATTAAACATTGGCCTGAACAAGAACGGCCACGTGAACGTCTGATTCAAAATGGTGCTGCAAGTTTGTCCGATGCCGAACTACTGGCTATTTTTTTGCGCTCAGGCTCACAGCAACATTCTGCGGTGGAGTTGGCACGATTGCTAATTCAGCATTTTGGCAATCTCACTACTTTACTCGATGCACCCATTGCCGAGTTGTGTCAGTTTCATGGCATGGGCAGCAGTAAATACTCGCAACTCATGGCAGTCAAAGAACTTGGACGGCGCTATGTAGCCGAACATTTAAAACAAGATGCACTTGAGCTTAGCAATTCCAAACGCTTGATGGAGTATCTGCGTTTTGAACTTTTGGGCGAAACACAAGAAGTGTTTGCGGTGCTTTGCCTTGATGCCTGTTTAAGAAAAATTAGCTTTAAAAAGTTATTTTATGGCGCAGTGAATTCTTGTGAAATTTCCATTAATCAATTGTTGCGTTTTGCGATTAGTCAACATGCCACAGCGATTGTGATTGCACACAATCATCCTTTCGGCTTACCACAACCTTCACCTGCAGATTTAGTCCTGACGCAGCAGATTCAGCAAGCCTGTCAATTGCTAGAGCTGCGTTTGATTGATCACTGCATCATCTCAAGTGAAGGTAATTTCTCCTTTGCCGAACATCAACTGCTTAAATTTGAGTACACTTAAAATTTGTATATTGACAAAGCTTGCTCAAGCACAGAAGATCATCAAAAAATTGTGATGATTCTAATAAAATGATAGTCGATCAACCCAGTGTATTTAACTTATTATTTTCGTGGCGGGGCACGATTTTACCTAAAATTTTACCACCTTTGGGGGTGGTGATGCTGCTCTCCGCCATTATTGGTGGTTTATCTTATATTGGCTATTTCCATTTTCCAGAATTGCCTTTGGTTGGTTTTACTTTAATTGGCGTGGTGCTCTCCATTTTTTTGGGGTTTAAAAACTCTGCCTGTTATGACCGTTGGTGGGAAGCGCGCAAACTCTGGGGCATGCTAATTGCCAATGCACGCCACTTTGACCGCAACTGCCGTATACTTAGTCAAGCACGACGCGAACGCGTTATTCAACACGTCATTGTTTTTGCCAACGTCTTACGTGACCGCTTGCGCCAACAAACCGCCAATCCAACTGAATTGATTCAAACCAGCGGCATGAGTCAGCAAGCGATTACCCAGCTGTATCAACAAGCCAATGCGCCACAATATACGCTCAGTTTGATTCAATGGGAGTTAATGCAAGCGCTAAAAGAAGGTGAAATTTCCGATATTATTTACACGCAGATGAATCAACACGTCACAGAGCTGAGTTTGGTACTCACGGGTTGTGACCGTATTGCTACCACACCGCTCCCTTTTGCGTATTCAGTCCTACTTAACCGAACAGTGTACTTTTTCTGTTTTATGCTGCCGTTTAGTTTAGGGTCTACGCTCGGATTGGCGACACCGCTTTTAGTCGGTATTTTAGCTTATACTTTTTTAGGTCTGGATGCGCTCAGTTCAGAAATTGAAGAACCTTTTGGCACACAAAGTAATGACTTACCTTTAGATGCGATGGTAAGAACCATTGAAATTGAATTATTGGGCACTTTAGGCAAACCAACGCCCCCGCCAATTCAAGCACACGACCATAATTTGCTTTAGACCCTCTTCCCAATCTTCTCCCAGAGGGCATAGGTATCTACACATCTTTAAGTACCTAGTGCAATGGTTGCGATTTCATTCAGTTCATCTATTGAATATTCTGAGAGCAGTTGAAGAGTATTTAGTAAAATCGAGAGTCCTGCCAATATGGCAGGCGCACTCTCTATCTTGCCTCTTTTCTGCTGTCTACCTGAAAGCCTAGTCAAAAATGCACGGACTTTCTGATTTTGCTCATCTGTACAACGCTGCACTCTCCACGTCAACACACAAGCCATACAACTGATCAGCAAACGCCTTAAAATCGCTTCTGGGGTAGTCTGAAGCCATGACTCAATATCATGACCTGCTTGCTTGAGAAGTTTGAAATAACATTCGATTGACCAACGCCAGTAATACCAAGTTGTCAATTCCACTGCGGTAATCTCGGTTGATACATTGCTGATCAATGACCATCTTGCAACTGTCTTATCATTAATATCTTTAACCACCGCAATAATCAGTCTAGCCTCAATTGCAGCACCTTTCTGAGGAGCAACTCTTTGACCTAAAGAATCTTTTTTATTTGATTTTGCAGCACGGGTAAGCCGAACATTGGTTTCTCCAACATAAAGCATATGTTGATTACCCTTGTAAGAAATGGGTTTCACTTGCTGTATTTCGATACGTTCAGCAACTTCTCCAACTTTACATATTTCACCCTGATGCTCAATCCGATTGCCTTCCTTTGCTCGAATAAGCCATTGAAAACCATGACTGCTTAATTCCCTGAGATGAGCAATGGAATCTCCTTCACGATCAATAATATGTACGCAGGTTTTCTCAAGAGGAAACTGTTCAACTTTTTGTATTTGTTCAGAAAGGGAGTCTAAATGAGTTTTACGTTCGGTCTGTTGCTCATTAAATGTCGAATAGCAACCTGAAGCACTAGAAAGGGTTTGAGCTAATGGAGCAACAGGAAGTCCAGAAGCAGCATCAACAAGTAAGCTCGTTTGTAATTCATAGCCTGAGTCGTACTGATGTGTCCTTTGGAGTTTTTGAGTTTTATTACGATGTGTCACATATTGGATTTGTGACCAATCATGAATAACTAAAGCATAGCGATGCAGCGATGTCTTAATCTGATCACAAGCAAGCTGTTGAATAGGTTCATTTAATTGTTTAAATGAAATTTTATTATTATTTAAAAACCGCCATACAGCTTGCGTCGTTGCGAAACTATTTTTTTGAGCAGAGGCAATATCTTTGATTGCAGGGGCAAGTGAAGCAAGAGGATTCATATTGAACTGAACAAGGTTGTTGTAACGTTTGACAAGGCGCTGATCTAAGCGATAGATGTTAAAATTAAAGAGCATGCTCTTCAATTTAACGCAAAACATGGAAATTGTGTAGATACCTATGCCCAGAGGGAGAAGGAGTTTTTATCCTTTCTAAATTTTAATAATGGATATCACATCTGCTTATATGAGAAGATTGGGATGAGGGAATTACTCAACAAAACTTTCCCAAATCCCCACTTGCCCTTCTTTGACCCGTGGAATATTACCCAATTTAATCCACGGCATATTTTCACCATGAAAATCGCTGCCAACAG
Source organism: Acinetobacter sp. SCLZS86 (assembly GCF_021560715.1). Classification (NCBI taxonomy): domain Bacteria; kingdom Pseudomonadati; phylum Pseudomonadota; class Gammaproteobacteria; order Moraxellales; family Moraxellaceae; genus Acinetobacter; species Acinetobacter sp. SCLZS86. The sequence continues at coordinate 599,677 of NZ_CP090864.1, read as the reverse complement.
ATACTTTTAGACCATGTTCAGCAATCATGCGATCCACCATTTGACGGGTCGATGCAGGGTCAATATTAGGCGGCAATTCCACCGCATCGCCCCCATATTTGGCAAAAATTTCAATCAAATAACGAATATTGGTGGCAGATAAATCATAACGGGTGGGATGCGCCAACACGGCAAACCCCTGACTGTCATGAATTACCCGAATGGTATCTTCCAAACTCAGGCCATCAAATTTCACATAAGCCTTTTTGCCTTCTTTAATATATTTATCAAAGGCTTGCTGTACACGCGTTACAATGCCTTTTTCCTGTAAGGTTTTGGCAATGTGGGTACGGGTAATCCGATCTGCCACACCTTCAACTTTAAGGAGTACATCGTTATAAATATCCTGTCCAATCAACGGAATTAGCAAATCACAAATTTGCTTGGCACGTTCTGCACGAATTTGTTTTTGCTGTTCCAGCAGCGCCTGTAAAGGTGCAGGATTTTGCATGTTTAGCGCCACTACATGCACACTGTAGCTTTTTTGAGTGGCAGGACGTGACCATTGACTGGAAATTTCCACACCCGAAATAATCTTTAAAGCCTGACCCTGTGCGGCTTGCTCTGCCAATGCCAGCCCATCCATTGTGTCATGATCGGTCAATGCCAAGGTATGAATGCCCTGCTGAATTGCAGCAGACACCAATTCTGCAGGTGACAAAGTTCCATCAGAAATATTACTGTGTGTATGTAAATCTACGCCGTGCATCACTTATACTATGTCATTTATTTGATCAGATTTAGATACTCTAACATGAAAGCACTTTTAGACTTTGTGCCCCTCATTATTTTCTTTTATTTATACAAAACTGTAGATCCAAAAGACACCGACCATCAATTATTACAACTCATCGGCTCTGCAGGCGGTGTCGATAATAATCATATTTTGGTGGCAACCACAGGTCTAATCATGTCCATGTTGGTGGTGTATGGCGCATTGTTCATCATGCAAAAATTCCGTCTAGATAAACAACAATGGATTGTGCTGTTTATGACCGTTATTTTTGGTGGCGTCACCTTAATGCTGAGTGATGACTTTTATATCCGCCTCAAAGCAGCCATTTTAAATATTGTCTTTGCAGGTGCTTTTTTACTATCACCGTGGTTCAGCAAAGACCGTAAACCCCTTATTCAACGTTTATTTGGCCCAGTATTCAACTTGAGCGAAGCAGGCTGGAAAAATCTCAATTATACTTGGGCTGCGATGTTTGCTGTGATGTCCTTCCTGCATGTATTTTTTGCATTTTTATTTATGGATGGAAAATATTGGGGTGAATTCACCGCTTTTGGTGACATGATTGTGATGTTTTCCTTTATCATTGTGCAGTTTATTGTATTGCGCAAATACTTTAAAACATCTGAATAATTTCTGATCTGCAATATTCGAGAGTAGCTATGCCTTTATTTGTTCTAAGTTGTACTGACCGTGAAGGTACACTGGAAAAACGTCTTGCGACACGTCCTTTACATCTTGCACGTTTGCAACAGCTAGATGCAGAAGGTCGTTTGATTGTGGCGGGGGCAATGCCAAAAGACCCAAACAATCCGCAAGCAGGCTTTTATGGCAGCACCATGATTGTCGATTTTGACAGTCGTGAAGCACTCGATGCATGGCTACAAGATGAACCTTTCTTAAAAGAAGGCGTATATAGCCACATTGACGTTAAGCCATTCAATAAAGCATTCCCTCAAGGATAAGCGCTATGCGTTTCGTTGTTGCCAGTGTTGTTGCTGTTTTGCTCAGTTCTTCTGTTTATGCAGTTGAGCCAGCCACAACCACACCTACTGCACCTGCTCCTGCTGCTGTGACCAACACGGCAGCTGTAGCAACAGCCAATGGGGTTACTCCTGCACAAGATAAGCCCCTGGCTGCAGAACAAATTGCCAAAAATAAAGCGCTTCAGGAAGCCAAAACCAAAGCCTTGATTAAAGATCAAAGCACACGCTTGCAACAACTTGAACAAGCGAACCTCGATGCTTTGGCACAGAATCAGGAACTGCAACTTAAAAACGATAATTTAGGCGTGCAAGTTCAAGTACTGCAAAGTGAACGCAGTGCGCAAATGTTTTTATACGGTGCTGCAACACTCGCGGTTGGCGTATTGCTCGGCTTTTTAATTGCCAGCTACGTCTACACCAAACGTCGTCGCCAATGGTAAGGTGCGCACTCACCTCTTGATTTAAGGTACTCTGGTTTTGTTTCAGCCTATTCAAACTGCCGAGCTGGATTGGCAACTGGTCGATGGCATTGATGTGCCTATTTCCAAACAATTTGGCGATGTGTATTTCTCTAAAGATAACGGTTTATTAGAAACACGGCATGTGTTTTTACAGGGCAATGACTTAGCCACCCGTTTGGCAGCGCTAAATGATTTTGAATATTTTTGTGTAGGCGAAACAGGCTTTGGTACAGGCTTAAATATTTTAGCGCTCTGGCAATTATGGCAACAGGTACGCCCCAATAATCATAGCCATTTACACGCAATTTCTGTCGAAAAGTTTCCACTTTGTAAAGCCGATCTCATACGTGCCTTGGCGGCTTGGCCCGAACTGAGTCATCTGTCTGAACAGCTGATTCAGCAATACCCTGCTGCTATTGCAGGCTGTCATCGTTTAAACTTTCCAGATGAACGTTTTAGCCTAGATTTATGGCTGGGCGATGCTCAGGAAGTTTTTCCTGTCATTGCCAAAACTGCTCCTGTCAATGCTTGGTTTTTAGATGGCTTTGCACCCGCCTGTAACCCAGATATGTGGCAGGAAAACGTGCTCAACCCGATTGTAGCACTGTCCGATTATGGCACGACTTTTGCCTCTTTTAGTGTGGCAGGCGTACTCAAACGCGGCTTAAAACAACACGGTATTCACATTACCCGCCCGCGTGGTTTTGGGCATAAACGGGAAATGCTGAAAGCCATCTGGCAAGCGCCTGAGATAGCGCCAATATCCGGTCAGAACAAAACTCCAACTGCAACAAATACCACAACAAGCAACCAACAGCGCCATATTGCGATAATCGGCGCAGGAATTGCGGGTTTAAGCTGCGCTTGGGCATTTGCTCAACGTGGGCATCAAGTCACGCTCTACGATCAAACAGCGCCACTTGCAGGCGGTTCTGGCAATCCTTTGGCGCTCTTAAATCCAAAACTTTGCCCGATTCATCAAAGTGCGGACCATTTAATGACTTTGGCATGGCAATATGCTTTAAATCACTATGCCGCATTCAAGGCATTTCGTCCGTTGCAGATTCATCAACTGGCACTCAAACATGCCGATGAATTGCTGGATTTAGCCACACAATACCCAAAAGGTATTTTAGCAGCACAGAACGCAACCAAACTTACGCCACAAAGTGATTTTGCCAGTTTGAACTTATTGCAGGCAGGTGCGGTTTCTCCACATCAACTTCGTGATGAAATTCTTGCACATCCACACATTCAGTTTCAGCAAGCGCAAATTAAACAAATCACCACGACAGCACAACAACTGATCTTACACAGCCTAGATGCTGAACTTGGAGTGTTTGATCATGTCATCGTCTGTGCAGCGCTGCAAAGCGGTGCTTTTTTTCAGCATTACCCTGTGCTTAAAACCATTCGTGGGCAAGTCAGTTGGTTAAATAATACCGATCAGGCTTTGCCATTATCACAAGCCTATAGCTATGGCGGCTATTGTATGCAGCTCAATGCTGATCAACTGATTTTAGGTGCATCGTTTTATCCAAATCGGGAAGATTGTGACGTCTTGGCAGAAGACCATGTGCATAACTACGAACTTATCCACAGTGTCTTTCCTGCGTATGCGGAAAACTTAGCACCCGTAGACACTTGGCAAGGTCGTGCTTCGCTACGCGCCCAAAGTCAAGATTATTTTCCCCTACTTGGTAAAATGCGGGATGATCAGGAAATTTACAGCTTTGCAGGATTGGGTTCCAAAGGCTTTTTATTTGCTCCGTTGTGCAGTGAAATACTGGCAGCACAAGTTTTAGCAGAAGCCTGCCCTGTACCTAAAAACTTAGTACAAAAACTGGCAGCTACACGTTTTCAGAAAAAGGTGAAAACCAAGAAGCCTTATTTTAAAGCTCCTCCACCTTCAAGCTAACGCTCGCTTAGAGAAAATAGAAATAAAACGATACCCAACAAAAAAGCGCCTTACGGCGCTTTCTTCATATTGATGATACTTAGTGACCTTGTTCCAAAGGCATGCCTGCGTCGCGCGCAGCACGTGTACCACCCATTAAAACTACATATTCACGTGAGCTGTCCAAACCTTCTAGTTTTTCGGCTGCACGTGGGGCTTTACTTCCGCCACCACATAAAATGTAAATGGGTTGATCCGCCGACACCTGAGTGAGACTCTCTGCTGATAGATCGTTAATTGGCTGATTCACAGCACCTTTAACATGAGCTTCGGCATAAGCACTTGCATCACGTACATCCCAGATAATCGCGTCAGCTGGGAACTCAAATGTTGTAATTTCTTGTTTACGGATCATTGCGCACTCCTTTGATGTAAAACAACACTTGGCAAATGAAGAAAACATCCCTAGCATCTCAGATATTGTTTCCATTTGCAAAGGTCTTCATTATGCCTTCTTTCGATATTGTTTCTGAATTAGAACTTTTTGAAGTGAATCATGCGGTTCAAAACACACAAAAAGAAATCGGTACTCGTTTCGATTTTCGTGGTCAAGATGTTTCTATCGACCTCAATGAAAAAAACAAAGAGATTAAAATCACCACTGAAAGTGATTTCCAATGTGAGCAAGTGTATACCATGCTCGAAAATCACTTCTATAAGCGTAAAGTCGACATTCAAGCACTTGACCCACAAAAAATGACCGCATCGGGTAAAAATGTGATTCAAGTGATCAAACTTAAAGATGGTCTTGACTCAGATACCGCAAAAAAAATTAACAAAGCCATTAAAGACAGTGGCATTAAAGTGCAATCTTCTATTCAAGGTGACAAAATTCGAGTAACCGACAAGAAACGCGATACATTGCAACAAGTCATGGCGTTTTTGAAAGAACAACAATTTGGTCTGCCGCTGCAATTTAACAACTTTAAAGATTAATTTGGGGATGTCATGACACCAACCAATCGCTTAAACAGACTGGTCAAAGCAACATCAAAACTGCCGAAAGGCATTCAAAGCCGCCTTTTGAGTCAAGCCTTTGGCCGTGTCGTCCCAATGGTGGGCACTGCGAAAATTCGCTATCACGAAGTAACTCCATCACAAGTGGTGGTCAGTCTTGCCAATCATAAAGCCATGCAGAACCATATTGGACAGGTGCATGCCTGTGCTATGGCACTGCTTGCCGAAACTGCCACAGGTTTTGTAACGGCTATGAATGTACCAGATAGTGCCATTGTGCTGATTAAAAGCTTGAAAGTAGACTTTAAACGTCCGACTCAAGGTGCAATGACAGCGATTGCCACACTCAGCCCAGAACAGCAACAACGCATGCACAGCACCGACAAAGGCGAAACACTGGTCAATGTCAGTGTGATTGATGAATCAGGGGAAGCCCCGATTCAGTGTGAAATGTTATGGGCATGGGTGTCGAAAGCACATTTAAAGCAAAAACAAGCCTAATACTTGTTTCTTCTCCAATAAAAAAATCCCAGCTACTGTGCTGGGATTTTTTTCATTACGATGTTTGACTAGCCTGAGCTTCTAAAAACTTCTGTTTGGCTTCTTCAGGAATCTGACGTTTTGAGCCTTTGACATCAACCGCAACAAAGGTAAATACCCCTTCGGTGACACGCACGGCTTCACGTGAATCGTCATGGCTATCCCACACTTCAATTTGCATTTGAATTGAAGTATTCCCCACTTTCAAAATTTTGGTGTAGCAACTGATCACATCGCCCACTTTTACAGGCACCAAAAAAGTCATTTGGTTAATGGAAATCGTGGCACAACGTCCTTTACTAAAGCGCTCTGCATGAATCGCACCTGCCAAATCCATCTGTGAAACGATCCAGCCTCCAAAGACATCTCCACTCCAGTTGGTATCTGCTGGCATGGCAATTGTTTGTAGGGAAAGCACTCCCTCTAGTTTTGCATGAGAATCTGACACGTTCACTCCGGACATTTGCAATAAATTAGCACGAACAGTGCATTAAGACTGGGCGTTGAGTTGCTGATCCAACCACTGTTGTAATTCAGTCGCTCGTAGCGCGCCGCTTATTCTAGCAATTTCATTGCTTTTATTCATCAATACCAGTGTTGGAATACTGCGCACATGAAACGCGCTGCTTAAACGTGGATTGGCTTCGGTATCAATTTTGGCAAACACCACCTGCGGATTTTGCTTAGCGACTGTGGCAAAATGTGGTGCCATCATCTTGCAAGGGCCACACCAGTCCGCCCAAAGATCAATCAAAATAGGTAAATCACTATTTTGAATAAAATTACTGAAGTTTTGCTCATTTAATTCAATTGGTGCAAGAGGAATCAGCGCTTGATGACACTGCCCACATGCAGGATTTGCAGATAATTTATCTTCAGGTACACGGTTTTTTGCACCGCATTCAGGGCATACAATAATCATTTACTGACTCCAAACAGTTGCTGTAAAAACTCTAATTGGGTCTGAATCGCTTTTTTAAACCATTCTCCATGATAAATATCGAAATGTTGCATATCCCACTCCTCATATTGCACATAAGGTGCAATATTGGTGGCCGCTTCACGACTCGACTCAATTGGAATCAGGCTGTCACGCTGCGCGGCAATAAATAACACAGGAATGTTGATTTGCCGCACTTCTTGAATGGGACGATAACGAATCAAATTAAAAAATACCCGAGCAGGAATTTCCCCACTCCAGTAATGATCGGGGTTCACAATTGACATATAACCTGCATAACTGTCTGCAGTCGGTAAAAAACACAGTTCTTTTTGCGCCACTACTGCCAGGGTTTTGGGCGACATCCCCACCTTTGCTCCCATATAGTCCTGACTGGAAATTTTTAGGGCTTTTGGAAGTTGCTGTAAAGGATACAACTTGGCACTTTCAGCACCATCTACAAAAGGCACTTGTACCATGACTGTGGCAATATTGTGTAAGCGCGAGGCCAAACTCAGTACATATCCCCCACTTAGTGAAGTCCCCCACAGAATCATACGTTTGGCATCAATGGATTTACGTTCTGCAATGTGTGAAATCATGCTACGCCAATCATCTAACTGTGCCTCTATGGACACCAATTCACGTGGACGCCCTGTACTTGCGCCCCAATAACGATAATCAAATAGCACCACAGCATAGCCTGCCTGAGCAAAGTGTTGTGCATATTGCACCAATTTAAAATGACGCAAGGCCGCCAGACCATGCGCCATCAGAATGACCGCGGGTTTTTCTATAGATTTAGGGCGATAAAAGTCTGCAGCAATCACCTCGTGATCACTTTTGACATATAAAGGCTCAACCATATAGGAATGCATAAGCGCTCCATTGCGTTATTTTATCGTTATCGTCGTTATAAATATTTCAGAACATTCTGCTCTTGAATCTGCTTAATGCTATCATAAAGCATATTGTCATGAATAAAATGATGGAGTATTCCCATGTCTGAACAAGTCGGTTTTGCGGGTCAAATTGGCCCTGAGCATGTGAGCCAAGTTGTAGAGAAGGGCTTTAAATCAATTATTAATAACCGCCCAGATATGGAAGGTGGTGCTGAGCAACCAACCAGTGCGCAAATTGAAGAAGCTGCACGTGCAGCAGGTTTAGATTATGTCTATCAGCCAGTGCTGTCTGGTCAAATTACTGAAGTAGATGTGCGTACTTTTGCCAATCACTATAACGAATTGCCAAAACCTGTGTTGATGTTCTGCCGCACGGGTAACCGTTCAAACAACTTATTTCAGTTAGCAAAACAAATGGATTTGTTGGATGACTAAATCCATCCTCAAGTATGTATTTTGCTGTGTTCTGATCTGTAGCAGTATCTCGCTGAGTCACGCTCAAAACGATGCTCAGGCTTTAAATAGCAAAGTCAGTGTTGCAGGTCAGATGAATGCTGACAATTTTTCATAGTTGATGCGACAAGGTTTTAAATCTGTGATTGTGAATCGTCCTGATCAAGAAATGGGCAATGCAGTCAAGGTGAGTGAATTACGTAATATCGCGGAAAAATCTCAGATCAGTGTGCTTTATCAGCCCGTTAATAGCGGTAAAATTTTTCAAACAGACATTCTTGAATTCGCTAAATATTATAATGAGCTTCCAAAACCCATTCTGATGATTTGTCGTAGTGGCACTCGTTCTAGTGCGGTATTTCATCAGGCAAAATCTCAAGGTTTGTTGCATGAATAAAGTTTTATTGGTGGTGATGTGTGTCTTGCTTCTGAGTGCTTGTAGTTCTATGCAAGTACGCCCGACGGTGGGTGTGAGTGTGGGGACTTCTCTTTAATTTTAAATTGAAATCCCCATAAAAAAACAGCGCTGAAGCGCTGTTTTTTTATTTTAACGAATCGTGTATTCTTGTTTTGTAATTTGTCCTGTCGGAGCTGTTACAGTCAAGATTAAACTATCCCCCGAATCACATTCTTTTAAGCGGTATGAATAATTTACTTGTGTACTCGACGCAAATGTTGAAGGCGTTAGTAAATTAAACACAGATGGAACGGTTGCATTACCACTCCATAACTCTGCTGAACATGATTTTTCATTATCTTTAGTATTATCTTCTGCTTGTACGGCTACTGTTGTTCCAGTCGGCATAGGAACAGATTGCGCGCTATTACCAAACAGCTTGAACGTAAAGTTTGTTTTGCTTGTAGTCACAGCTACATCTTTAATTGTTGGCACATCATTACTAAATGAGAAGACTAACTGTTGACGAATTACTGCAGAAAGTTCTGAACTACATGTTCCTGAGATATTTGGTTGAGCAAAAGTACTGACTGCACAGGTATTCCCTACTGCCCCACGTTTATATAAAAACTCACCTAAAGCTGCTTCAAAAATCGTATTCTCATTATCATCACGGAAGAAGTCACCAATATTGCTCGTGAGCTCATCAATACCCGCTGTATATAAATTATCAGAGTTCTTATCAATATAAGATTTATCGCCTTCAACATAAGCTAAAACGGTTACGCGATTATCAGCTGGACGTGGGTTCTGAGTCTGTAAAACAACACTACATTCGCCATCAATTGTTGAACAATTCGGCGTAATACTTCCGCCCTCTGTAACAAAACTTACAACTGTACCATCAGGAACTTTATTACCAACACGATCTCGTAAACGCGCAACAATCGTAGCTTTGTCGCCATCAATATCCCATTGTAATGCATTCTTAGTTACCGATAGACTCAAACCATTTTGTGTAACACGTCCTGTTGCAACAGAAACATCTTTTGTCAATGCTGTAACACTTGTATCACTAGCAAGGGTGGCTTTAAGCTCCACAGGTCCTGGTATGCTACCAGGGAAGATATCTACGACAATCTTACCTTCATCATTAGATTTAATTGTTTTTTCTTTTTTGTTATACAATGTAATAAAACTAAGGTCATTTGGCGCATAAATGAGCTCAACCAATACATCTTGGTTCTTAGCAGGCAGATTATTTGAATATACTGTAAATTCAACCTTACCAGATGCACTGGAACCACTATTAGCGGCACCTAACTTAACTTCACCTGAACTATATACAAGTGAATTGGCTTTAATCGGATTAATTGTAATGTTCTTAGTAGTCGTCGTTGCACCATTATTTGCACTAATACTAATAACTTGAGTGCCATTACATAATTGGCCTCCGTTAGATATGGCAGTATAAGTTGTTTCAACTAAACCTTGATTTGAGTTTACTGTGTTATTCGTAAACGTTCCACAATCTGAGCTAAAAGTTACTTGCACATTATTTTGTGCAATATCTGTCGAGCTATCGACAGTTTTTAGACTAATTTTAACAGAACCACCTGCATCAATAGTTGAATTATCAAATACAAGATTATCAAACTTAGTTTTTAGAGCTTCAACAGATACAAAGGTATCGCTTGTATTGGCAGTATTACCACCAATTTCTGCATTTGCAGCAATTTTAAAAATACCAGTTTTAGTTTCATCAACAGGCTTAATTCCAATTTTTGCAATTCCATCAGCATTTGAGAGCACTGTAGCATTTGAAGTTTCAAAACTAATATTTTCGCCCGTGAATGTTACTAATGCACCACTTACTGGCTGACCATTTTGGTCAGTTACTTTTACACTCGCACTTGCACCAAGAATTGTTAAAGCTGTAGTTTTTTGATTATTGTTGTCAAAAACTTCAACATTAGTGATATTTAATTTAGCAACTACTGGTGTTTCAATACCGTTATCAGTACCCGAACCTCCACCAGTAGTATTTTCATTTTGGTTATAATACCCGTCACTTCCACCGCCACCACAGCCAGCCAATAAAACTGCTAAAGCCACAGCCGAAAATTTCAAACTAATTTCTTTCTTTTTCATTGAGTTATTCCCCAAATCCCTCTAAAACTATGAGTTAATCAAATACATAATTAATATTGTCAGATATGTAACCATAGTTACTGCTTTATGTAAATAAAAGCATGATAAATGTTTTGCTTGTGTTAGCCTAAATTTATTTATTACATGAAGTAGCTCACAAATGTACGACCTCATTATTATTGGTGCAGGCACCGCAGGCATTAGCGCCTATAAAGAAGCGATTAAATACACCCAAAACCTACTCATCATCAATCACGGTCCATGGGACACCATCTGTGCCCGCGTTGATTGTATTCCTAGCTAAGTCCTCATCTCTAGTGCCAATCGCATGAATGACATTCAGCATGCACAAGAAGATGCACTCACGGTAGATGTAAAAATTGATGCATCCCAAATCATTACGCACGTACGCCAATGACGTGATCGTTTTACCCGTGCCACACAAAAAGATGTAGATCGTTGGGATGCATCACATAAGATTTCAGGCTTTGCGACTTTTATAGATGCCCATATAATTCAAGTGAAAGAACAGCAATATCATGCAAAAGCTTTTATTATTGCAGTCGGTTCTACTCCTGCTTATGACCAAGCATGGAAAGAAAACTTAGGTGAACGTTTAATTACCTCAGATCAAATTTTTGAATTAGAAAACTTACCGCAATCTTTGGCCATCATTGGCCGTGGTGTGATTGCAATCGAATTAGCTCAAACTATGCAACGCTTAGGCGTACAAACCACTATTTTTGCCCGTAGTTGTAAAGTTGGTTCACACAGCATCCCAAAACTGCAAACTATTGCGCAAGATACACTCAGTCAAGAGTTGAATATCAAATTTGAAACATTGCCAACCCAACTACAAAAAACAGCACAAGGTGTGAAAATTGAATATCAAGAAGATGGACAAACACAGAGCTTAACTGCCGATTATGTATTGGTTGCTACGGGTAGACGTAGCTATTTAGATCAGCTTCAACTTGAAAATATTGATACAAGTTTTAACAACATCAAACAACTCCCTATTGATCCTCATACCAAACAACTCGGACAGCATGCTATTTTTATTGTGGGTGATGCACACACTAACACCCCCATTCAACATGAAGCAGCACATGAAGGACGTGAAGCCGTGCATAATTGCTTAAACTTTCCAAACAATGAAAATATTAAAACATTAACACCCATGGGCATTGTGTTTAGCTCACCCGAAATGGCATCTGAAGGGCAAAACCATAAACAATTGAAAGATCAAAATATTGCATTTACGACAGGCTATGTTTCTTATGAAAAGCAAGGTCGAGCATTGGTGCTCGGAAAAAATAAAGGTGCTATTGAAGTTTATATTGATAATAAAAGTCAAAAATTATTAGGTCCTGAATTATTTGTAGATGCTGCTGAGCACATGGCGCATTTATTGGCTTGGATGATTGATGAAGAACTCACACTTGAAGATATTTTAGATAAACCGTTCTACCATCCAACACTAGAAGAAGGTTTAAGAACAGCATTTAAACATGCACGTCGACAACTACGTGAAATCTAATCAAATTTAGAAAGTATGCTTACTCTTTAAAACCATCCCCTGATGGTTTTATTTTGCCTTCACTTTTTATAGTTTTTAATATTTTCTTTCCCACATAAAAAACACCCTCAACGTTAGTTGAGGGTGTTTTGAATAATGAGCTGGCGATGACTTACTCTCACATGGGTAACCCCACACTACCATCAGCGCGAAGAGGTTTCACTTCTGAGTTCGGGAAGGGATCAGGTGGTTCACTCTTGCTATGGTCGCCAGCACAACTGTTATGGACTTGTTCGGGTCTTAGTTACTCTGCTTTTGCATGTAATGCCTTACTTTGTTCCAAATGAGTTATTAACAGGTTGGCTATTGTATCTGAAATTTCATGTTCAGCAAGGGCTGAATCAAGATATTTGATCTGATCAGTTTCAAGTGATCTTTTATGAATCGATTGATGCTTGTGATACAACAACTGTTTGGGTGTTGTATAGTCAAGCCTCACGAGCAATTAGTATTGGTCAGCTTCACATATCGCTATGCTTCCACATCCAACCTATCAACGTCGTAGTCTTCAACGGCTCTTTAGGAGGCATAAAGCCTCGGGGAAATCTTATCTTGAGGTAGGCTTCCCGCTTAGATGCTTTCAGCGGTTATCCCTTCCGAACATAGCTACCCGGCGATGCGACTGGCGTCACAACCGGTACACCAGAGGTTCGTCCACTCTGGTCCTCTCGTACTAGGAGCAGATCCTCTCAAATTTCCAGCGCCCACGGTAGATAGGGACCGAACTGTCTCACGACGTTCTAAACCCAGCTCGCGTACCTCTTTAAATGGCGAACAGCCATACCCTTGGGACCTGCTTCAGCCCCAGGATGAGATGAGCCGACATCGAGGTGCCAAACACCGCCGTCGATATGAACTCTTGGGCGGTATCAGCCTGTTATCCCCAGAGTACCTTTTATCCGTTGAGCGATGGCCCTTCCATACAGAACCACCGGATCACTAAGACCTACTTTCGTACCTGCTCGACTTGTGGGTCTCGCAGTTAAGCGCGCTTTTGCCTTTATACTCTACGCGTGATTTCCGACCACGCTGAGCGCACCTTCGTACTCCTCCGTTACTCTTTAGGAGGAGACCGCCCCAGTCAAACTACCCACCAGACATGGTCCTCGTCCCGGATAACGGGACAGAGTTAGAACCTCAACATTACCAGGGTGGTATTTCAAGGACGGCTCCACTCGGACTAGCGTCCAAGTTTCAAAGCCTCCCACCTATCCTACACAAGTAAGGTCAAAGTTCAATGTCAAGCTGCAGTAAAGGTTCACGGGGTCTTTCCGTCTAGCCGCGGGTACACCGCATCTTCACGGCGAATTCGATTTCACTGAGCCTCTGCTGGAGACAGCGCCGCCATCATTATGCCATTCGTGCAGGTCGGAACTTACCCGACAAGGAATTTCGCTACCTTAGGACCGTTATAGTTACGGCCGCCGTTTACTGGGGCTTCGATCAAGAGCTTCGCTTACGCTAACCCCATCAATTAACCTTCCAGCACCGGGCAGGCATCACACCCTATACGTCCACTTTCGTGTTTGCAGAGTGCTATGTTTTTAATAAACAGTTGCAGCGGCCTGGTTTCTGAGGCTGTCGACAGCTCAAGGAGCAAGTCCTATCACCATCAACAGCGTACCTTCTCCCGAAGTTACGGTACCATTTTGCCTAGTTCCTTCAGCAGAGTTCTCTCAAGCGCTTTGGTCTACTCGACCTGACCACCTGTGTCGGTTTCGGGTACGATTCCAGTGTAACTGAAGCTTAGAGACTTTTCCTGGAAGCAGGGTATCAGCCACTTCACTGTACAAGTACAGCTTGCTATCAGATCTCAGCATAGAGCACCCCGGATTTGCCTAAGATGCATGCCTACTTCCTTTCACCTGGACAACCAACGCCAGGCTGACTTAACCTTCTCCGTCCTCTCATCGCATTACACTGAAGTATTGGAATATTAACCAATTTCCCATCGACTACGCCTCTCGGCCTCGCCTTAGGGGTCGACTCACCCAGCCCCGATTAACGTTGGACTGGAACCCTTGGTCTTTCAGCGAACGGGTTTTTCACCCGTTTTGTCGTTACTCACGTCAGCATTCGCACTTCTGATACCTCCAGCAGACTTCTCAATCCACCTTCTTCGGCTTACAGAACGCTCCCCTACCACGCATAATAAATTATGCATCCGCAGCTTCGGCACATAGTTTTAGCCCCGTTACATCTTCCGCGCAGGCCGACTCGACTAGTGAGCTATTACGCTTTCTTTAAAGGGTGGCTGCTTCTAAGCCAACCTCCTAGCTGTCTATGCCTTCCCACATCGTTTCCCACTTAACTATGATTTTGGGGCCTTAGCTGGCGGTCTGGATTGTTTTCCTCTTGACTACGGACGTTAGCACCCGCAGTCTGTCTCCCGGATAGTACTCATTGGTATTCGGAGTTTGCATCGGTTTGGTAAGTCGGGATGACCCCCTAGCCGAAACAGTGCTCTACCCCCAATGGTATTCGTCCGAGGCGCTACCTAAATAGCTTTCGGGGAGAACCAGCTATCACCGAGTTTGATTAGCCTTTCACCCCTATCCACAAGTCATCCCCTGGCTTTTCAACGACAGTGGGTTCGGTCCTCCAGTTAGTGTTACCCAACCTTCAACCTGCTCATGGATAGATCACCCGGTTTCGGGTCTATACCCAGCAACTAGACGCCCTATTAAGACTCGATTTCTCTACGGCTCCCCTATTCGGTTAACCTCGCTACTGAATATAAGTCGCTGACCCATTATACAAAAGGTACGCAGTCACCAAACAAGTTGGCTCCCACTGCTTGTATGCATGCGGTTTCAGGATCTATTTCACTCCCCTCACAGGGGTTCTTTTCGCCTTTCCCTCACGGTACTGGTTCACTATCGGTCAGTCAGGAGTATTTAGCCTTGGAGGATGGTCCCCCCATATTCAGACAAGGTTTCACGTGCCTCGCCCTACTCGTCATCATTATGTGTGCCTTTTCGTGTACAGGACTATCACCCACTATGGTTGCACTTCCCAGAGCATTCCACTAAAACACACATAACTTAATGGGCTTTTCCCCTTTCGCTCGCCGCTACTGAGGGAATCTCAATTGATTTCTTTTCCTACGGGTACTGAGATGTTTCACTTCCCCGCGTTCGCTTCGTATGACTATGTATTCATCATACGATACCTACCTTAAGGTAGGTGGGTTTCCCCATTCAGAAATCTCCGGATCAAAGGATATTTGCCGCCTCCCCGGAGCTTTTCGCAGGCTATCACGTCTTTCTTCGCCTCTGACTGCCAAGGCATCCACCACATGCACTTAATTACTTGACTATACAACCCCAAACAGTCGTTAATCCCTACAAGTAGGATTAAGACAATTAAATAAATAATCAATGATTTATTTAATCTACAGTTCAAAGTCTCGTGCACTTAAACACTGTACAGCTTCAATCTAAATTCATATACCAAAACGCTTGATTCAGTTAATTTGCTAGTTCTCATTTCAATTCGTAATTAAACCGTAACACCGAAGCATTATTGTCAATCTTGAATTAAATGAGTTGAACAATTTATTTCAGACTCAATTTTTGCCAATCTGTTAATGAATTAATGCGTCTTCGTCAGATCGCACTAAATACTGTGATATTTAAATCACAGAACTTAATAAGCTTATACTTACTAAATTCTGCAATCTTTAGCTTATCCTATACTTAAAAGTACGTGGTGGAGACTAGGAGAGTCGAACTCCTGACCTCCTGCGTGCAAAGCAGGCGCTCTACCAACTAAGCTAAGTCCCCAGCTTATCATCTGTGATTCGATGTATCTTCTTCTGCATAATTGCTTCGTCAGTAGTGGTGGGTCTGACAAGACTTGAACTTGTGACCCCACGCTTATCAAGCGTGTGCTCTAACCAACTGAGCTACAGACCCTCAGATACATCAATGAAGAACAACTTGTTGTGGATTCTTACCAATCGTCAATCTTTCGTTAAGGAGGTGATCCAGCCGCAGGTTCCCCTACGGCTACCTTGTTACGACTTCACCCCAGTCATCGGCCACACCGTGGTAAGCGTCCTCCTTGCGGTTAGACTACCTACTTCTGGTGCAACAAACTCCCATGGTGTGACGGGCGGTGTGTACAAGGCCCGGGAACGTATTCACCGCGGCATTCTGATCCGCGATTACTAGCGATTCCGACTTCACGCAGTCGAGTTGCAGACTGCGATCCGGACTACGATCGGCTTTTTGAGATTAGCATCCTCTCGCGAGGTAGCAACCCTTTGTACCGACCATTGTAGCACGTGTGTAGCCCTGGCCGTAAGGGCCATGATGACTTGACGTCGTCCCCGCCTTCCTCCAGTTTGTCACTGGCAGTATCCTTAAAGTTCCCATCCGAAATGCTGGCAAGTAAGGAAAAGGGTTGCGCTCGTTGCGGGACTTAACCCAACATCTCACGACACGAGCTGACGACAGCCATGCAGCACCTGTATGTAGATTCCCGAAGGCACCAATCCATCTCTGGAAAGTTTCTACTATGTCAAGGCCAGGTAAGGTTCTTCGCGTTGCATCGAATTAAACCACATGCTCCACCGCTTGTGCGGGCCCCCGTCAATTCATTTGAGTTTTAGTCTTGCGACCGTACTCCCCAGGCGGTCTACTTATCGCGTTAGCTGCGCCACTAAAGGATCAAATCCCCCAACGGCTAGTAGACATCGTTTACGGCATGGACTACCAGGGTATCTAATCCTGTTTGCTCCCCATGCTTTCGCACCTCAGTGTCAGTATTAGGCCAGATGGCTGCCTTCGCCATCGGTATTCCTCCAGATCTCTACGCATTTCACCGCTACACCTGGAATTCTACCATCCTCTCCCATACTCTAGCTAACCAGTATCGAATGCAATTCCCAAGTTAAGCTCGGGGATTTCACATTTGACTTAATTAACCACCTACGCGCGCTTTACGCCCAGTAAATCCGATTAACGCTCGCACCCTCTGTATTACCGCGGCTGCTGGCACAGAGTTAGCCGGTGCTTATTCTGCGAGTAACGTCCACTTATCCCAGGTATTAACCAGGTAAGCCTCCTCCTCGCTTAAAGTGCTTTACAACCAAAAGGCCTTCTTCACACACGCGGCATGGCTGGATCAGGGTTCCCCCCATTGTCCAATATTCCCCACTGCTGCCTCCCGTAGGAGTCTGGGCCGTGTCTCAGTCCCAGTGTGGCGGATCATCCTCTCAGACCCGCTACAGATCGTCGCCTTGGTAGGCCTTTACCCCACCAACTAGCTAATCCGACTTAGGCTCATCTATTAGCGCAAGGTCATAAAGAGCCCCTGCTTTCTCCCGTAGGACGTATGCGGTATTAGCATCCCTTTCGGAATGTTGTCCCCCACTAATAGGCAGATTCCTAAGCTTTACTCACCCGTCCGCCGCTAGCTCAGTTACCGAAGCAACCTCGCCCGCTCGACTTGCATGTGTTAAGCCTGCCGCCAGCGTTCAATCTGAGCCATGATCAAACTCTTCAGTTAAAATCATTTTGAAGTTTTAATCTAAACTTCCAAATCTGGCTCATCAATTTCTGACTTAAATTTCGCTCAAATAAACTTCGAGTAATTTAAACCAATCAATCAATGAAAATATGTTCGATCAATCAATCAGTAAAAATCCACACAAGTTGTTCTTCATAATCTCTTAATGATCTTCTCAACGCTTCGTCAGCATCAAGCTAGGTCGGCTATATTACGCTTTATTTCTAAAGTGTCAACTGGTAATTTAAATTATTTTAAACTTACTTTCTAAAACCCAACCCAATCAATTTCAATCAAGTCATTGTTTTATCAGAAGTTTTAATCTTCATCACCGCCGATGGATGTGCATTATAGGTCAATTATTTCGCCTTGCAACCCCTCTTTTTAAGTTTTATGCGTTTTTCAGTTCGAGTGGTTATTTATTCAGCAAAAACTTCACTTTTCTACAAAATATTGTTTATTTCTTTTTCTTGATCATAAAAGGTTCAGGATTCAGGACTACATCTGGCATTTTTTCTGGCTGATCATATTCTTGCCACTTCAGTGCGCGGCAGTCGATATATTCACAATAACCGCCTTCACCTTGTTGTTGATCACCATTTATAGCCAACTGATATTGAAAACTTCCGACATAACCTACCGCAACCCCAAATTTAAAATCACCACGACTCTGCGCTTGTAGATGAATTGAGGTGCTATCTTCATCTTGATAGCGCCATTCAAACTCACGTGGCAAATACATACACTGACCTGTTGGCGTTTTTACTTTTGGATAAACCCGTTGAATATTAAATTGTACTTGCCCATCAAATACCCGAGTTTGCTCAGTGTTCGCATCTCGCAGATAGATTCGAGATTGCAAAATTCGATTCAACACATCACGGCTTTGTAGCAATATCATTTGTCGCTGATGATTCAGATTAATCACCTGATAGCAAAAAAATGCCACAGCGAAATAAGGAAACTGGATGGAACGAGCAAACTCAAAACTGCCCAATTGCTCAATCTGGAAATGCTGATCTTTATAACGCACACTTCCCTGACACTGACACAACAAAGACCAATGTTCTGCCAAATTCATTCGCAATTTGGTGAAATATGAAATTGTAGAGCTTGTGGTGATCTTTAAATCAAAGCTGAGTTCGCTATCTTCACGTTGAATATGAAATTGCGGAAAATGTCCTGTAATGCGTTCTTTATTGGCAAACTGAAAATACTGTGCGGTAAATACGCAATCGTGTTGTATTGAATAATGATTGGACTGTCCCACCATGTGTGGGCTACTACTACAAAGAATACTGGCCGTATCTAAAGCTGAAGTTGTAATCACATTTTCAGGGCGCAGCATTGCAGTATTTAGACTGCCCAATAAGCCGATAAAGTTGAGATAATGTAAAGGTGCAGGCAAGTTAGGAAGAATTAAGCCCTGATAGATAAACTTATAATGATGTTTCGGGGCGTGATAAGGCAGTTTGGCGGTTGCCGCAGGAGTTTGATTGAGTTGTTTGGAACGATCGAGAAAATCTTGAAACAGCTGCATATCAAACTCCTTGTGAGTTGATGCTTTTATGAAAGCTTAATTAACTCACTGCATTTTTTCTTGCCATAAAAGTGGTCACGAAACCTGAAAGCGCATAAATAATTGAAATCACTAAAATTCCTACAGGGATATTGTACGTCATGGCTGCAAGGATAAATACTGCGATTGGCAATACAAAAAACGGCACACGCTTACGGTCAAAGGTTTTAAATGAATAATATTTAATATTGGAAATCATCAATAATCCTACTGCAATAATAATCACAGCATTGAGGATTTGTAGTCCAGTTTCACGAATATCATACAGTTCAGGAAAGTCCCGACCTACCCAAACCAAAGACACGATAATCAGTGCTGCCAAAGGACTTGCCACACCAATAAAGTAGCGTTTATCGACCACACCAATTTGCACATTAAAACGCGCCAAACGGAATGCGGCACAAGCCGTATACACAAAGCAGGCTGCCAAGCCGATACGACCTAAATCGTGCAAACTCCAGCTATACATCAAAATCGCAGGTGCAACGCCAAAAGCAAGCATATCGGATAATGAATCAAACTGTTCGCCAAATGGACTTTGAGCACCAATGGCACGTGCCACACGACCATCTAAGCCATCAAACAATGCTGCTAGAAATATGGCATAGATGGCTTGGCTAAATTCGCCATTCATACTCGCAATAATGGAGTAAAAACCCGACAACAAGGCTGCCGTGGTAATCAGGTTTGGCCACAGATAGATACCACGACGTTTCACCTTTTGCCCTTCACGGGTATGTTCTTCTTCCACCACTTCAAATGTAATTCCGTCATGCTCAAGATCACGGGAACTATATTCTCCTTCGGGCTTAGATGTGTTTGTCATTATTTTGTGTCCTAACTGTAACCTGAACGTCTATTTAATTTTTTATTCGCCAACTAACCAACGCACTGCAGCGTGTCCACCGTGTTCTTGCATACGCAAGTGTGGGAACAACCATTGCAGGGCTTCATCTGCATCTTCAGAGAATTTCCACGGTGGATTAATCACCAATAAACCACAACCATTTAAACCCACAGGAGTATCGTCAGGCCATACACAAATTTCACAAATGAGTTGACGGCGAATCCCTGTTTTAAACATTTTCTTTTCAAAACGCTCAATCATGGCGCGGTCTTTAATTGGATACCACACCGCAAATACGCCTGTTGGCCATTTTTTATGTGCAGCTGCCAATAATTCTACCAACTGTGGGAAATCTTTACGTTCTAATTCATACGGTGGATCAATCATCACCAAGCCGCGTTTTTCTTTCGGTGGAATGACGCCCAATAAACCTTCGTAAGCATCACGCTCATGTAGACCTGCGCGCTTGTCACGAATGTTATGACGTAATTGCTGGAATACATCGCGCTGCATTTCAAAAATGGTCGCTTTATCGATGTCACGCATGCCTTGTAAAGCAAACCACGGCGAACCGGGATATGCACCTTGCCCATCCGTTTCACGCATTGCTTCAACCAGTTTTAAATACTGCTGTACGCCTTCTGGTGCCTGACGTTTGATTGAATCATCTAGTTTCACTAAACGATGAATACCATTTAAAAATTCGCCCGATTTTTGTGCAGGTGCTAAAGATAAGTCATATTTACCCGCACCGCCATGTGTATCGACATAGCGATAAGGTTTATCTTTGGCATTTAAACGTGTCAGAATTTGCAGCAATAAAACATGCTTCATGACATCGGCAAAGTTGCCCGCATGGAAATGGTGACGATAATTCATGTTTGGTTCATTCCTAAAATCAACCGACATTTTAGCATGAAAAAAAGTTTCATTCAGGAGCTTGTATTCCTCTAAAATAATCAGCTTGTCTTGCATTTTGTCTGAGTATCTATTTTATGGACGCCACACTGCTTCCAAAATCTTGGAATATTGATCAAATTCTTGAAGATTTAGATTTGCATGGTTTTGCCATGTTGGATGATGCCTATTCACCTGAATATCAACAACAAGTTCTCGCAGAGTGTAGTCAAAATTTAGATCAATTTCGTGAAGCAGCCATTCAAAATGGTGTGGTCAGCAAAATTCGCAGTGATCATATTTTATGGATTCACGAAAATTTAAGCATTGCACAACAACATACCCAAACCCTTTTGACTTTGGCCGAACAATTCAATCAGGCATTTTATTTAGGGATTCGTGAGGTCGAAGCGCATTTTGCCAGCTACCAAGCAGGTTCTTTTTATGCCTTGCACCGCGATAATCCACAACAAAAAAATGATCGGGTGATTTCTGCTGTCTATTATTTACACCCTGAATGGCAGACAGATTGGGGTGGACAACTACGTTTACAAGACAAACATGGAGCATGGCAAATTATAGAACCACGCCCAAATCGGATTGCAATTTTCCAAAGTGATTTATTGCACGAAGTTTTGCCTGCGACACAGCAACGTCTTTCCATTACCGCATGGCTACGCAGCGGCAATCAACTTTGGTAAAAACAGACCGCATTTTTCAGACTATTGGCTTTAAAACTGTAAATTTGCCCCGATGTAGAGCAAATATTGCTATCAGGAATTCACCCATGCGCAACTCGACTCAACAGCTTATTCAACGTATTGGGGAAACCGACCAACTTTTTTTACAAGGCAATACGCCTGAATTGGCATTAGAACGTGCCGATTTACGCTTACAATTGGTGAGTTTGAGCGAGTTACGCCAAGAACAGATTTACTTTTTGCAAGAAGCCATTGTGCTGTTGGAACAAGGTCGGATTGAATTTGAAGAAATACCGTTGACGCTGTATATCAACTTGTCTTTGCATTTAGCCAAAGCCTATATGATGTATTTTGAGCTGACCCGCGATGCAAAATACGCCTTAATTACTCAACAAATTTTAAAAGCCATGACTCATTATGCACATGGAGATATTTTCTTTTTCTTGGCCTATGCCAGTGCCAGTAAAAATGAAAGCGCACTGTGTCGCCACTGGTTAGGTAAGTACAGTAAAACTGCCGAATTTGATTTGGAACTCTTACAAATTCACCCTGCTTTTAACGCCTATCAAACAGAAGTCTGGTTTAAACAAATTCTCAAAAGCAGAATGCATTAAAAAAACGCCTCAGAACGTTCTGAGGCGTTTTTTTATACTAAAAATATTAAAGATGATAATGACTTGAACCTAAACAGCTTGTAAACGATAAGCATCTAAATGTAATTGTTGATTGAGTTCATCAATCCAAATGGCCCAATCATCGTCTTGTACCAAATGACTGATTAAAAATTCACGTTGTGATTTATTCCAAAACGGCGCTTCATGTAAATTAATATGTGCAGGTAATTGATGCGTACGTACATACAATTCAATGGCTGCAGGGCTGCTGGCTAAACCGAGTTGGCTGAATAACATGGCTAATGATGGAGTATTTTGCATGAGCACCTTGCCCCCTTTTATTAGTTTCGTTGTAATTCCTTATTCAACCAACTTATAACAATTTGTATAAAAAACCCAGTCTTCCGACTGGGTTTGTTGTATCTTTTTGTGAGCACACAATTTACTGGTTCTTTTCAGATGAAAAGTATTTGATTTCACTTAAAAACTTTTAACTTAAATACCGATTAAACACTCGGATGCTGATCACTATGTAATTGCTCATTTAAAGTTTCAATCACAATGGCCCAATCATCATCTTTTTTCCAGTGGCTTTGCAAAAATTGGCGCTGACCCTCTGTCCAAAACTCGGCACAATGTAATTTCGTTTCTGCAGGTAGTTGATGGTCACGAATAAATTGATCAATTGCTGCATCATCTGCATCTAAACCCAATTGTTCAAATAACAGTTCTAAGGTCGGTTGTTGGTCAAACATGCCATCCTCCTTTAACTCTTTCTGTAATTAAGATGA
Organism: Acinetobacter sp. SCLZS86; assembly: GCF_021560715.1. NCBI lineage: Bacteria > Pseudomonadati > Pseudomonadota > Gammaproteobacteria > Moraxellales > Moraxellaceae > Acinetobacter > Acinetobacter sp. SCLZS86. Next base: position 576,639 of record NZ_CP090864.1, on the reverse strand, counting down.
CTGTAACTCGCTTTATAAAAGCATTCAGCAGCAGCCGAGTTGCAGCATGTTATTTTTTGTACAACACAACTGTTTCTGTGCAAGTTTCAAAGCATGCAATACAAGTAAGAATGAATCAAAAATTGTTGATAAGAATCATGTCGGATGTTTAGCTTAAAGCTGTAAAGAGACTACAAAATAAAAAAGCCAGTCAAAATTTACGCTGACTGGCTGAATAGGTTTAGTTTTGAATTTAGCAACCTGTTAATTTTTCAGGTTGTGGCTTTTCACTTGGAAAGAAAATTGGGCGCAGTTTTACACCAATCGCATTCCCCATAAAAGCAAATACCAACCACAACCAACCATGCACACTTCCTGAAGCTATACCGCTGAAGTAAGCACCGATATTACAACCGTATGCTAAACGTGCGCCATAGCCAAGTAATAGGCCACCAACAACTGCTGCAACCAGTGAGCGACGTGGAATATTAAAGTTAGGCGCAAACTTGCCTGCCAAACTCGCTGCAAGCAAAGCACCGAGCATGATGCCAAAATTCATCATCGAGGTAATGTCATGCCAAAGTGAATTGGCCAGAGCTTTAGCATTACCAGGTTGTTGCCAGTAATCCCAAGCACTCACATCCATTCCTGCAAAGGTCGCCACTTTTGCTGCCCAAACTGCAAGCGCAGAGGTTACACCCCACGGACGACCTGCCAAGGCCAAGGTAGCAAAGTTAAGCAGGGTTAAAATAATGCCGCCCCAAATCAACGGCCAAGGGCCTTTCAAGAAACGCTTCCAGCCGTGCTGCTGACTTTGTGGCTCTGCCTCTAAACTGCCATGGCGTTTCTTTTCAACCCATACTGTCACGGCTGCAATTAACGCAAAAATAACGAAACTCAACAGCAGCGCAGGAATCACCCCAAAGCTTTCTACAATAGAAATGGGTGCTAAATGTGGTAGGTTAAACCACCAATCCAAATGTGATGTTGCAATCAACGAACCTAAGCAAAAGAAGAATAAGGTCACCAACATGCGGGCACTACCACCGCCAACGGTGTACAAAGTACCTGAAGCACAACCGCCGCCCAATTGCATACCAATACCAAAAATAAAGGCACCAATCATGACTGACATGGAAACAGGATTTACATTACCTTTGACAGGATTTCCAAATAATTCACCTGCGCCTAAGGCAGGAAAAAATAGCAATACCGCCAAACCCAACATAATCATTTGGGCACGTAACCCACGCCCGCGCCCTTCTTTAATAAATACGCGCCAGCTAGAAGTAAAGCCAAAAGAAGCATGATACAAGGTCATCCCCAAAGCACCGCCAATCAAAAATAACAGCGCTTGATTCAGACCAACAATTTGATAGGCACCCAAGGTACCCACAATTAATAAGATAAAAGCCACCCAAACCGAAACATTCGATCTTTGGGAAGCAGCAACAATAACAGACATGGAAGAGAGAATTTGAAAAAGGAAACCCGCGTATTCTACGCAATTTCCCCTACGCTGTTGGGCTGACTGCTTATTTTATCGCAGATAATTCATTCTTACATTTGATAAAAAATATAAGGTAATTTGATTCATAAGTCTTATTTTTATCAGAAATATGAACATAGAAAATAAAAGGCCAGTCAATAAAATTGACTGGCCTAACTCGTAACCGAGTTTTTAACTTAATCTAGCAGATTAAATTATTTAATCATGTCAGCAATTGCTGCACGTTCTTCTTCAAGTTCGTTTAACGTGAAGTTGATACGCTCACGGCTGAACTCGTCAATTTCAAGACCTTGAACGATTTTGTATTCGCCATTTTCGCAAGTTACAGGGAAACCGAACATTACGCCTTCAGGGATACCGTAAGAACCGTCAGAAGGAATACCCATCGTTACCCATTCGCCGTTTGTACCAAGCGCCCAGTCACGCATGTGGTCAATTGCAGCGTTTGCAGCAGATGCAGCAGAAGATAAACCACGTGCTTCGATGATCGCAGCGCCACGCTTACCAACTGTAGGAAGGAATACGTCTTTATTCCATTCAGCATCGTTGATTTTGTCTTTTAAGCTTTCGCCATTTGCAGTTGCAAAACGGTAGTCAGCATACATTGTTGGAGAGTGGTTACCCCAAACTGTCATTGTTTTGATGTCAGAAACAGCAACGCCAGCTTTTTGAGCAAGTTGAGTTAACGCACGGTTGTGGTCAAGACGTAACATTGCTGTGAAGTTTTTCGCTGGAAGATCTGGAGCAGATTTCATTGCGATATAAGCATTCGTGTTCGCTGGGTTACCAACAACTAGAACTTTAACGTCACGGCTAGCAACTTCGTTAAGTGCTTGACCTTGACCAATAAAGATTTCGCCGTTTACTTTAAGAAGGTCAGCACGTTCCATACCAGGACCACGTGGACGAGAACCAACCAATAACGCGTAGTCAGCATCTTTAAATGCAACCTTAGGATCATCAGTACCGATCATGCCAGCCAATAATGGGAAAGCACAGTCGTCAAGTTCCATCATTACGCCTTTAAGCGCAGCTTGAGCTTTCTCAAAAGGAACTTCTAATAATTGAAGGATAACTGGTTGGTCTTTACCCAACATTTCACCGCTAGCGATACGGAATAATAGGCTGTAACCAATTTGACCAGCAGCGCCAGTAACGGCAACGCGAACAGGTTGCTTCATGTAATTATCTCCAATTGAGAGGATAGTCAATGCGATTAAATAGCTGTTCTATCTAATCTTAATAATCATAAACGCGAAAGATTGTACTCCAATCATTCATCAGATGCATGCAAAAGCACATCAAATTCCACAAAAGTCTGATAGAAAATATGAATAAAATTTCTCAAAAATCTTAAAAGTCAAAAAATACAGGCACCTAGCAAACTAGTAAGAACCTTTAATAACAAACTGATTCGGGCAATTGGATTCAACCGCCGCACTACACTGCTTGTAGCGCCCTGCAGTGTTATAACAAATTTTGATTTCAGTTAAATAACTTTTGCCTTGATGGTTAGAGCACTGAAAATGCACGCTTTTAAATGACATACCTGAATTGGACTTGAGAAACAAACTTCGCAGTTGTGACAATTGCACCGTCTGCGTGTCTTGCCCTGTCAATACCGAAGGCACGTTAATCCGATCAGCATTGTTAATGATCATCCGGAAATATTGGCTGGCATTCATGGGCACACAGCCACCAATGGCTTGCCACAATTGTACCCGTGCAGCTTCATCAGGCATGACCCGCGCCACCACTTTGGCTTGCAAAGGCGGCAACTTCGCCGATGACTGAGTACTGCACTCACGCGCAGCAACTTCAGGATATAAGCCTTCAATATTCAGTGAATAGCCTTCTAAACATTTACGCTTTTTGCTTTTACTCGAATCGATTAAACACACGGCGGGCGTCATTTGCACAGACATCACATAGCCTTGCACGGGGGCAGAAAATGCATTTTGCGTACACAAAACCAAAGCTGCACCACACAAACCGAGCAGTGTCACTTGAATTGGCTGTAAAACTGTACTCATCCACACTTTCAATGCTTCAGCCCCCTAAATTCTTATACACCCAATGACTCACGCATCTATATATCAACACGCATGATCATCTAACTGTATCACTTGTAACATTTTCCTAAGGTGTATTCCGCGATGGAATATGTTGCATACGACTACTCATCGATTGTCCACCCTGCCCCAACAACACACCATAATGTGTGGCATTGGTCATGACATGCTTGACATAGTCACGTGTTTCTAACAATGGAATACTCTCGGTATATTGGTCTGCAGCAATCGCTTGAAACTCGGGCTGCCAACGGCGCGCACGGTTCGGCCCCGCGTTATACCCTGCTGTGGCGAGTACTGGACTATTGCTTAACTGTCGCTGAATGGTCGACAAATAAAATGTGCCATAACGAATATTGGTATTCATGTCACTCAGCGCGGCAGGATTATAAGTTTCCCCCATTTGTCGTGCAACCAAACGTGCTGTATCGGGCATGATTTGCATCAGTCCACCTGCGCCGACATGCGAACGCGCAGTAGTATTAAAACGGCTTTCCTGACGCATCAGTCCATAAGCCCAAGCGGGGTCGATACCTGCATTTTGACTGTGGCTCACCACATAATTACGGTGTGGCATGGCATATCGATAACTATAGTTGTGCTTATTCACAGTACGATCTGCTGCATAAATGGCACGATCATACCAACCCATATCGGTCGCACGCTTAGCCGCTGCTAAAATCAAACCATCATCCTGTCTTAAATACGCCTGACGTACCGCCCAGTTCCATTCACGGTTGACATAATTGGCAGGTGCATTAATTTCACGCAAAGTAAAGGCACGGTTAAAGTGAATATCCTGATTCAAACGCTGTAAGTCATTGGTTGTCGGCTGGCTATTTACTGGAATGGCATTGTAACGCTGCCCAAGACGATCTTTTGCCAACAAGTTGTGATAATCATCACCCTGCGCCAGTTTTTTATAAATATTTTGTGCACTACGTTTCGACGCTGCATCATTGCGTTGTTCTGAAGCACGTGCCAACCAATATTGCCAACGATCTTCCTGTTTTTGAGTCACACTCATGCTGTCTACAGCACGAATCACACTTTCCCATGCGCCAAAACGAATCGCCTGACGGGCATAAATTTCTGCTTCTTCGGGACTAAAAGGTAAGCCATAACTGGCGTCTAAGGCACTTAACACTTCACGCTTAAAATTGTTTTTCATGACTGTAGTGCCGCCAATATATCCCACAGCACGATACAAGGCTTTTTGTACCGATTCTGGCGTACCTTCTGCACTGCGTTTTAGTGAAGAAAGTGCCGAGTCTAAATCGCTATCGGCTAAACGTCCGATCGCATAAATAAGATAGGCATGGTCTTCGTTGCTTGCTTTAGGCGCAGACCACAAATAATTCAGTGGATTGGCTTGAATGCTGTTCAATTGTGCCAAACTGATATTCATACCTAAACTTTGCGCAGTCGCTAAAGCGAGTCCTGACTGCCCTGCACGCAATTGTGCCCATAAGCGTTGCTGTTTATCTTGCTGAGTCATTAACGGACTCGACAGCATCATTCGTCCCAAACCTGTACAAGATTCAGGTTGTGTACTGGTATTCAGCCACACATCCTTAAACTCTGCGACCACCAAAGGATCACCCGAACGGGTACGGACTTGTGCTATGGCACAGCTTTCGGCTTGATCTGCATTACTCACATAGGCAAGCACAGGTTGGGCACTGCTAAAATCGGCCTGTTTCACTTTTTCTTCGATGTAATCGGCTGCGAGTTTTTCTGCCATCGCCGATTGTGGATGACGCTGTGCAAACTGCACAATGGCACTGGCAGGTTGCATACCCAAATTGGTGTTCAGTGCCCAGTATTCAGGATAGTAGCCCAAGACATCATTTTGCATGGCATGCTGATACTGCTGCAATAAATCGACATCGCCTGAATTGGCTGCGCGCAGTGCATCATTAAACTGTTCATTTGCGGCATGCGTACCTGTCATTACGGCAAGCGAGACCAGACTTAATACAAGCTTTTTCGTTAATTTATTATTTTGATTCATCATTTGCAGCATTCGCTTGCCTTCAGTCATTTACTTTTGCCTCGAGGTTCGCATCCAATCATTTAACTTAGTTTAATTACTCTAGAACCCAAGTTGTGTTCTGTTATGTAACCTTCTGATTAGACACTATTAATCTTGAAATCAAACTGCCAACAATTTTACTTCACATTTCAAGTATGTGATGCATGGATTAAAGTCTGTCAGTTTATCTTGAATTCCTGCTAAAATACGCCCCTTTGTTTTATCTATTCCGTTTATTTTTTTAAACGAACACGTGAATTATCTCTTAGGAGCCTACATGACGGTTCAAACCTTCATCCCCAATGGTGCCCAAGCTGCCTCAGAAAACACTGTTACCCAGCCACAGCACACCCCAGCCGACGGTTCAGTTAAAAAACTGTATATCGAAACGCAAGGGTGTCAGATGAATGAGTATGACAGTCACCGTATGGCAGACCTTTTGGGTGACTCGCACGGTTATGTGCTGACCAGCAACCCTGCCGATGCCGATATTTTGCTCATGAATACCTGTTCAATTCGTGAAAAAGCCCAAGAAAAAGTATTTTCTGAATTAGGACGTTGGCGCAAGCTTAAAGAAAAAAATCCCGATTTGGTCATTGGTGTAGGCGGTTGTGTGGCTTCTCAGGAAGGCGATAACATCCAAAAACGTGCGCCGTATGTGGATATGATTTTTGGCCCACAAACCTTGCACCGTTTGCCACAAATGCTTGATCAGCACCATGATCAGGTTGAAAAACCAAAAAAAGAAAAAATCAAACTGGTGGATATTTCTTTCCCAGACATTGAAAAATTCGACTTTTTACCTGAACCTCGTGTAGAAGGGTTTAAAGCCTTTGTGTCGATTATGGAAGGCTGTTCAAAATACTGTTCTTTCTGTGTAGTTCCCTACACACGCGGTGAAGAAGTGTCACGTCCTTTAGATGACGTCTTGGCTGAAATTGCGACTTTGGCTGAAAAAGGTGTACGTGAAATTAGCTTGCTCGGTCAAAACGTGAATGGCTACCGTGGTGAAACTTTTGACGGCAAAATTTGTACTTTCGCTGACTTACTGCGTTTGGTTGCCGAAGTACCTGGTATTGGGCGAATTCGCTACACCACATCACACCCGCTAGAATTTAATGATGATTTGATTCAATGCTACCGTGATTTACCGCAAATGGTGTCGCATTTACACTTGCCTGTGCAAAGTGGCTCGAATGATGTATTACAAGCCATGAAACGTAACCACACTATTGATGTGTATATCGACAAGATTGCCAAATTACGTAAAGTACGCCCAGACATGCACTTATCTAGCGACTTTATTATTGGCTTCCCGGGTGAAACTGATCAAAACTTTGAAGAAACTTATCAGTTTATTCAAGATATGGATTTTGACCATTCCTATAGTTTTATCTACTCAAAACGTCCGGGAACACCTGCATCTGAACTTGAAGACACCACACCTGAAGATGTTAAAAAAGAGCGTTTGGCCAAAGTTCAGCAATGGATCAAACAATCAAGTATTGATAAGACCGATGCAATGCTCGGAACAGTACAACGTGTCCTAATTGAAAATGTTTCCGACAAAGACCCGAATATTTTAGTGGGCACAGCCGACAATACACGTTTAGTAACATTTATTGGTGACCCTGCTTGGGTCGGACGCTTTGCGGAGATTGAGATTACCGAGATTAAAACTTTGAATTTAGTTTACGGTGAACTCTTGAATCTTGAACCTGACGTGGCGTAATGTAGGAGCTAAAGTCCAATAACAGATTAAGGAATTCTCTTGACTGCAGCGATTCGACGTACAGTAACTTTTCCTGGCATTTCAATGGAACGTCTAAAAAGCATGCTCGGTGCTTATAACGGACATTTGAAACAAATCGAACAACGTCTAGACGTGCAAATTTCCCATCGTGGTGACGCCTTTTTTATAGATGGGGACATTGATGCAGTTGAGCGAGCCGAAACGCTCTTGCAACGCCTACATGAAGAAGCGGAAAGCTCTGCACAAATTAGTGCAGACACGCTCCACATGATGATTCAGGGCAGTCAAACTGACCGTGAATTACAATCGGATGATGGGCAAGAGCATACTGGACTAGATGCTGTTTGGTTGCAAACCCGCAAAGGGCGTATTAACCCACGCGGTGCCAACCAAAAGCGTTATGTGCAGCGTATTTTGCAAAGCGATATTTCCTTTGGTATTGGCCCTGCAGGTACGGGTAAAACCTATTTAGCCGTTGCCTCTGCCGTAGATATGCTGGAACGCAATGAAATCCAACGGATTCTATTGGTGCGTCCTGCGGTTGAAGCGGGTGAAAAACTGGGCTTTTTACCAGGTGATTTAACTCAGAAAATTGACCCTTATCTGCGTCCCCTATACGATGCCTTGTATGAAATGTTGGGTTTTGAAAAAGTCGCCAAACTCATTGAACGTCAAGTGATTGAAGTTGCACCACTGGCATATATGCGTGGTCGCACCCTCAACCACTCTTTTGTGATTTTGGATGAAGCGCAAAACACCACCCCTGAACAAATGAAAATGTTCCTGACACGTTTAGGGTTTGGTTCACGTGCAGTCATTACAGGTGACGTGACTCAGGTCGATTTACCACGTGGTCAGCAATCTGGTCTGGCACATGCCTTACGTGTGATTGATAAAATCCCTGAAATTCACATTACCCGTTTCCACTCTCGCGATGTGGTACGTCACCAGTTGGTGCAAAAAATTGTTGAAGCCTATGAAGGCTGGGACAGTGAGCAACAGCGATTAAGTGCCGAAGCACGTGCAGAACGTAAAGCGCGTCAAGAAGCATTAATTGCGGAAAATGACGCCGCAGCAGATGCACAGCATTAATTGCTATGTGTTCTGCAACCTACTGAAGAATTAAGGATTCATTTTGAAATTAAGTTTGAGCCTGCAACAGGACATTCAAGCGCCTGAGCTAGTGTTAAAACGTGCCTATTTGAAAAAAGTAGTCGAAACCACTTTAAGACTTATAGACACCCAAAGTGATTGTGAAATTGGAATTGCTTGTGTCGATCATGCCGAAAGTCACAAGCTCAATTTGGAATATCGCAAAAAAGACAAATCTACCAACGTCTTGTCTTTTCCAAGTGATTTACCCGATGAAATGGCACAAGTTTTACCGAGTTTCCCTATTGGTGATTTGGTGATTTGTATTCCTGTGGTTTTGCAGGAAGCTGCAGAACAAGCTAAAACACCATTGGCGCATTTCACTCACATGTTGGTACATGGCACGTTGCACCTTATGGGCTATGATCATGAAACCTCAGATGAGGATGCCGAAGAAATGGAAGCTTTGGAAATAGAGATTCTTGCCAAGTTGGGTTTGGATAATCCATACGTGGAAAGAGATTGAATTTGAAGTTCTAGAAAATCATAAAAATAGCGGGCTAAGGCTCGCTTTTTTGTTTAAAACTACTCCCTCCCAATGGGAGGGAGAACATTCATTAGAGTCCCATGATTGCTAAATACCAGAAGAACATTGCTGCGTAAAGCAGAGAGTAGATTCTTGTTACTTGTCCACAAAGTCCTCTCTCCCTTTGGGAGAGAGCCAGAGAGAGCGAAAAACTAGCGCACTTCAAATTCAGCTTCGGCAGGGTCAAAACGCCACGTTCGCACAATCCGCAATTCCGAAATATCTTTCATTTTCGCATCAAATGCACCAAAAGGTGCAGCTTTGCGTACCGAAGCTTTGGCTGCTTCATCTAACATGGCATGACCTGAACTTTCAATTAAACGAATGGCACGAATCCCACCATTGCTGTTTAAAATCACCATTAAACGCACCTCACCCGCTAAATTCTGTGCTTTGGCCTGTTCGGGGTAATAGCGGTTGCCATAAAACTCGACTTTTTGACGGAATTTTTCCATATAGCCCGCAGTGTTATCTTGCTTGGCCTGAATTCCATCAATGGTTTTAATTTTTTGCTGACGGCTAAAGTTTTGTTGGCGTTGTAAATATTGCGCTTCAATACTGGCAACCATGGCCGCCTTAGCTTGAAATTGACTATTCAACTCCTGCATGGCTTTTTTGCGCTGATTTTCTGCCGCCTGTTTCTGCCAACTGAGCGTGGTCATCAACACTTTTTCTTTAAAGTTTAATTCACGCTGTTGCTGCATACGCTCTAAACTTTCTAATTCCTGCTCCCCTGCACTTTGTTCGGTCATGGGCGCAGGCATGTCACTCGAGATGCGATGTTGTTCACGGAATGTACCTGAACCTTGCTGGTCGGCTTGAGCTAAGAAATCTGCATCTTCAACTTTTGCATCGCTCATGCGTACCGATACCGCAATTTCCTTGACCGCAGCATCGCTTTGTTGTGGTGCAGCAAACTGCACTGCCAAAATTAATGCGTGCAGTACAGCAGCCACCAGCAACGCTGCAGCAAAAATAGGATCTTTCCACCAATTTTGCGCAGAAGGCATCAATTGAATTTTTTTTAGCATCACATTAATCCGACAAAAAGTCTGATTCCCCAAGCCGCCAAATGCGGTATAAACTAAAGAGCATTATTACTTTGCTCAGTTTTTGCTTTTCTGCAAAACTGCAAAGTTCATCAAAAAGCTGACTACTGAGCCTTAAAATCTTAAAAATGGTGCAACTTATTTTGTTAAACTGCAAGCTTCTATTCCTGTATTTTTAATACAATTCGACAAAATATTTGTATCTGTAAAGAATAAATGACCGACTTGGACAGCCGTATGCAAACCCTGATCACCAATATCTCTCAACGTATCCGTCAAGTGTACCAAAAAGCTGAAGGATTTATTGAGGATGAACGTGAATTTCCATTATCTCAGGTCTTTTTAAATGCGACTTTTCAGCGCTTTGTGACCGATAATGTGAAAATGTTGCAAGATCTGCATGCAGACTTACACGACGATTGGTTACGTCTTTACGCAACCCTAGATTATAACGGTTTGAATATTACTCTATCTGTCGATTTAAAATTGGTGCTGATGGAATTGAATAAAGATACTCAGCTCATCGTGTTTGAACAAATTAGTGACACGCAGGTCATTGAGGCGAGTTATCCAAGCTTTTTACATAAAATCGCGGTTAAGTGTGCTTTATTTTACTATCAAAAAATACGCAATGATGACCCTTTGGGCATGATTTTGGAAAAACTCAAAGTTATTAAAGTCAAAGATGATTTACTGCATTTAGACTTAAATCGCTGGTTAGGTAAAAACCGCTCTATCATTGATACACTCAGTAAAGTTCATGTGAATCATGCGGTATTACGCGAAGCGGAATTGGTCCTGACTGGCAACGTCAATTTGACGGCGTTGTTCCGCAAAATGTCTGAAGAAAAACTAGAAGATGTGGAAGACTCTCTTGCAGATACCCAAGTCACACCGCTGAAACAAAAATAAAGCTAAGCTAAAACTTTAGAAGAGAATTCGTACAGAAAAACGACACAAGCCGCATATTTCCTAATCTTCTCTTCATATTCAACACCTATAATGGCAGTAAGCAAGTAAATTGCATCTCCCTATTTACAGAGGAAATATCTCAGCAATGGCAAATCATGTATTGAAAAAAATGGGTATGGCAGCCAGTGTGTCTACAGCACTGTTCATGGCTGGTTTCTCTAGCCAAACATTTGCCATGAGTCCTTTCCAAGCCAGTTATCAATTTAACTACAATGGTAAGAACTTAGGTTCTGCAACACGAACTTTAAGCAAAACAGGTAACCAATGGAGTTATGTGTTTGCTGCTAAAGCTGGCGTAATCGCTTCTGCCACAGAAACTAGTCGTTTTAGTTTTAATGATGGCAAAATTGGCTCATCTAGCTTCAGCCGCAGCAGTAAGATTTTAGTTCATAACAATACCATGAGTATTAATTTCAATCCTTCGGCAAAAACTATTAACACCAAAAAGGACGGCGATACCCGTTCTTTTGCGTGGAAAGCGGGCGTGTTGGATGAGTTGAATGCAGAGCTGCAAATCCGTGAAGATTTAAAAAGTGGCGGTTTAAAATCGAGCTACTATATTGCCGATAATAACGAGGTTGAATCACGTCGCTTTATTAAACAAGGTGCCGAAAAGATCAAAACCAATTACGGTACTTTTGACACGATTAAAGTGGTGCTAAAACACAACAAACCGAACCGTGATACGATTTTCTGGTTGGCACCTAAACTTGACTACTTGCCTGTAAAAGTCACCCACCAAGACAAAGACAAGTCTTATGGCTTATTGCTCACAGGCTATAAAGGTCCAACCAGCTAATTTAGAATATAACTACTGAGCACAGCATGGCAGCTATTCACCCTTTGGTAAATTCTTCTTGCATTTTTTCAGGTGCTTTTTAAAATACGCTTTTGCTTTAAAAAGCACCTGCCCTTGAGGATTCTCCCGTGCATGCACTAGAACAGAAAATTTTAGCCGAAGGTATCGTTCTATCCGAAGCGGTTCTAAAAGTCGATTCTTTCTTAAACCATCAAATTGACCCAGTGATGATGCAGCAAATTGGTCAAGAATTTGCGCGCTTGTTTAAAGATGCAGGCATCACCAAAATTATTACTATCGAAGCTTCTGGCATTGCGCCTGCAGTAATGGCAGGTTTAGAACTTGGCGTACCTGTCATTTTTGCACGTAAATATCAATCGTTAACCTTAAAAGATGATTTATACCGCTCTAAAGTATTTTCATTTACCAAGCAAACTGAGAGTACGATTGCCATTTCAAACAAACATATTAGCGCTAGCGACAAAGTCTTGGTAATTGATGACTTTTTGGCAAATGGTCAAGCTGCACTCGGTTTAGCAGATTTAATCCATCAAGCCAATGCACAAGTCGTGGGTATTGGGATTGTGATTGAAAAGTCATTCCAGCCGGGTCGTGAATTATTGCTTGAAAAAGGCTATCGCGTTGAATCATTGGCACGAGTAAAGTCTTTGGCAAACGGTACAGTTGAATTTGTACGCGATTAAGGTCGATGAAAACTGATGTTGGTTCATCATTTAAACCCGATGATCAAAGAGTGCTTAGGCGCTCTTTTTTTTATGCTTTTTTTAAACTTAAACAACTCATTTACATATATTTTATTTACAAAATAGCCGTGCTACGCCATTCTGCACTTGAAATAACAGTGATTCAGCAGTCTAGTTTTTCTGATTGCTGCTCTAGACAGCACTTTTTAGATCGTCTGCGTGCATTGATGCATGCGGCATGAGCATAAGGCAATTTACAGTCATGACACAAGACAATCCGTTGATGCAACACAGTATCACCTGTCCGAAATGTGGTTCAACTCAAGTTGAAAAACGCAACCATGAACAAAACTTACAAAAAATTGGTGGCGTATTATTAGGCTCTGCAGGTACGGCAGCAGGTACAGTAGGCGGCGCAGCTTCAGGAGCTTCTATTGGTGCGGCAATCGGTACTGCCGCAGGACCATTGGGCGTAATTATGGGCGGCACGATTGGCACGTTTGTCGGGGCAATTAGTGTGGGAATCACAGGCGGTTTTCTTGGGCATCGCTTTGGTAAAAAAGCAGGTGTAATTGTCGATCAGAATATTTTTCTGGATTTTCAATGCCTCAAGTGCAAACACCGCTTTAAAGAAAAAATTCAAACAGCCAAGCCACTCTAAATAGCCCTAAATCAATTTCAAAAAAATGCTGCACATGGCAGCACTTTTTGATTACATCTTTTTATTTTGCAGTACTGCTTGCAGAAGTCATCACAGTTTTTTCTGCCGCTAAATACTGTGCTTCCGCAGCTTGTTTTTCAATACGTTGTTCTTCTGGAAAGCTCAGAGTATGCACAATTTCAGTCGCTGCAACACTCGACCATGAATATCCTAAACTCAATAGAGCTAACCCAATCAGCACCCACTTATTCATTTTCACTTTTCCTCAATCTCTCATTTTTACAGCAGTCCGTTGTGCTCAATACATTAGGGTCTGTTGACAATTCGTCTATGTTTGCGGCATGAGAGATATATCTCGCAAGGTTTTTTAGCTGATATAAGGCATGGGACAGGAAATTTAGTCATTCTAAATGACTGGCACATAACGCAATAGCAGCAAAAAATATGCTCGCCCCGAAAGGCTGTGGCTAAAACTTTCTCAGATTGCGTTATGAAACTTAGCAATAATCTCGCTATTCCTTGCGTTTCATGCCTGATCTGCTCAGTTTTAGCCTACAGCGCAAGCCATTTATGAAATGTCAACAGACCCTAGCCTGCAAAAAAATGCTGCGTGAACCGTGACAGAAAACTCTGCTTTTAAAGCGGTGATTAGACCTGAAAAGAGAAAAACTCAATATCACTGCAAATGGTGATTTTAGGTGAAAAGTGAACTTCTTTTTTAGCAGGCTCAATGCTACATAAGCCAATCAAATTCAAGTACAAAAGATAAAAGCGTAAAATGACATCCACATTTTACGCTTCATCTTGATTGAAGAAAGAATCTCAGATCCCCTGTAATTTTTTTACCATTTCGCCTAAACGTTGTCCTTGGGCTTCACACAGTATTTTTTCATCCTGACTCAAAGCCTGATCGTGGCGTGGGCCGCTCACATGCGTAGCACCATACGGAGTGCCGCCCGTTTTCGTATTCGATAAAGCAGGATGTGCATTATGCAGTCCCATAATCATCATCCCGTGGTGAAACAATGGCGGTAACATGGTCAATAAGGTACTTTCCTGTCCCCCATGCATCGAACCCGATGAGGTGAAAACACAGGCAGGTTTATTGTGCAAGGCGCCATTCAGCCAAAGACTGGTGGTTTGATCCCAGAAATATTTCATTTCTGATGCCATATTGCCAAAGCGTGTAGGCGAACCCAAAGCCAAACCTGCACAATTTGCTAGGTCTTCTAAAGTGCAATAAATATCACCTTCGGCAGGAATACTTGGCTCGGCTTGTTGCACCACTGTAGAGATATTGGGCACAGTTCTAATTTTAACGGGCATGCCACTGGCTTCTACCCCGTTGGCAATTAAATGTGCCATTTCTTTGGTAGAACCATATTTACTAAAGTACAAAACTAGAATATATGCTTGCATCATGCTAAGAAATCAGACTAAAAATGAAAACTATACGGTATTTTGCTGCTTTTTTGGTTAAGCTTAACCATGAAAACAGATAAAGATGATTAAAAAAGTTGAGACAGCCACTGTATGATCGTTGAATATTTAAAGAAACTGCCTTTTTATGACAAACAATGGTTTCAATTTGTCTTATTTGTGCTGCGTCGCTTTGAAGCAGATCGCTGCCGTGAACAAGCAGGCTCTTTAACCTACACTACCCTGTTTGCCGTTGTACCCATGCTCACTGTGTTTTTGGTGATCATCTCATCCATTAAGGCACTCGAACCCGCACGGCAACAATTACAACAATTGATTTACAGCAATTTTTTACCTAAAACCACCATCGCCTTTGATAAAGCCCTAAATGCCTTTACCGACAAATCCAGTAATTTAACTATCATCGGGATTTTGTTTTTATTTGTGACCACGGTGATGATGCTGACTAGTATTGAAACTGTGTTTAACCGAATATGGCGGGTGAAGGAAACTCGTGGCGGCATTGTGGGTTTTATGCGTTATTGGACCATCATTTCATTAGGCCCTATTTTACTGGGCAGTGCTTTTGTCATTTCCTCAACTTTGGCTTCTATGAATGTGCTGAGTAATAACTTTGCAGGTTATGAACTCAATGGTGCATTTATTTTATGGCTGATTTCATTTGCACTGACCATTTTGGGTTTTTTTATTCTGAACTGGACCATTCCCAACCGCAGCGTACCCATTAAAGCAGCATTAATTGCAGGAATATTCAGTGCTGTTGTATTTGAATGTTTGAAAAACCTGTTTGGTTTTATTATGTCCAACTTCACCAGTTATGAAATTATTTATGGTGCATTTGCTGCCGTACCTATTTTCTTACTGTGGATTTTTCTGTCTTGGAATATTGTGCTTTTGGGTGTTGAAATTAGTTTTGCCCTGACCGCTTTTGAAGCCAGACGCGAGAAAAAATGCCACCCGTTGCTCATGTTACTGGACTTGCTGGAATTGTTTTATAAAAAGCAAATGCGCGGAGAAAGTGTCTCTGAAGCTGAAGCGCTGCATGTATTGGGACATAACGAAATCGGCCGCTGGCCGTCTTATGTGCGAATGCTAGAACAACAAAACTTAATTAAACGTACAGAAAATGATGAATTTGTATTGGTGCGTAATCTATCTCAGGTAGATTTTTGGAGCTTTTATTCACAGTTACCGTATTCGTTGCCACGTCGTAAGGACTTGACCAATGTTTATACTCATGATGAATGGATGCAAAAACTCGGCCCCATACTCAATGAAACCGATGAATATTTAGCTGCCAAGTTGTCGATTCCGCTTTCTAAGATTTTTGAAACGAAGTAATTGCTCATCTAGAACATTTCAATTTTTTGGCACAAATCCTCTTCAAGTTTAGGTGTGCAGTCCCCTCAGTCGCTTGAAGATGGTTTGTGTTTGATTGCAGATAAAGTCGATAAACCACAACCAAGCAAACTCAAGCGAAAGCCACAAAGCTTATTGCTTTGCTTTATCTGAGTTTTGTTTTAACCCAACCTTGAGCATTCACCATCAACATACCAAGCATGACCAAAACAGCCCCAAACATAAAGCTTTGGCTCAAGCTTTCATTCAACAACCACACACCAAATAATACGCCAAATAATGGCGTTAAAAATGAAAACACACCTAAACTGGATGCCAAATATTGTTTCAGCAGCCAAAACCAAGCGAGATAGCTCATAAACGAAATCAATACTGCATGAAAAATCAAACTGCCTATGGTTAAGGCTGTCCAATGAATTTCGGCCTGCCCCATCCACCAAGCCATCGGCAGTAAAATCAAAAAACCACCCATCAATTGGTAAAACAAGGTTTGTGTTGCAGGTGCTTCCGATAAACGACTTAGACGTACCGCCACCGTTGTGGCTGCCCAAAGTATGCCTGCACTCAGCGCAAGTAAGTCGCCAAAAAGCATGTGGCTAAAGTTTTGGTGAGTCTCTTGTTGTACAGTATCACGCCATAAAAAAGTCACTGCTATGCCAGCAAAAGACAACAGAATCCCGCCCCATTGCAAGCAAGATAAACGCTCTGCAGGGAGTTTCCAGTGCAGTGCTAAAGCCACAAAAATAGGCGCGGTATACAGTAAAACCACCACATGCGACGCAGATGTATATTGAATCGCCTGCCCTAACATAAAAAATTCTGCAGCAAATAAAATACCCACCAATACGCCTGCAGGCAGATATTCAGTCGAAGCCCATTGTGTATTTCTTGCAAGCAACAACAAAGGCAACACCATCACAGCAGACAAACCTGAACGGAGTGCCAATTGCATCAAGGGTGCAATATCTACTGCAGCAACTTTTAGCACCACTTGTTGCAGCCCCCAAAACACACACAAAATCAGCATCATACTGCTGGCTTTTGCATCAAGTGCTTGGCGTGAACTCATGGCTGAACCTGATCTGAGATAAAAATAGAGTTGAAAGTAAGCCGCGGACTCAATCTAAATCTTTTAGATCGTCAACATTGCTGTACGTGAGGCGTTTTGGCATTATGCGCGACTTTGCATAAAAAAAGCGACCTAAAAAGATCGCTGATTTTAAATATTAAGTTAATCGTCTGTTGCGAAAGCAATATCACTGAGTCCAGCTTCACTCGCACGTGACATCACTTGCGCTACAGTATCATAACGCGATTCTTTATCGGCTCTTAATACCACTGTTGGTTGCTGTGCTTGCTGACTAGCGTTGTTAAAGCGGGTTTGCAATTCATCTAAGCTAATAATTTGATCATCCCACGCCACTTCACCCTTGGCATTAATACTGACCTGAATTTGCTCAGGGGGTAAATCGACAATCTCTGCAGTCGTTTGCGGCAAGGTCAATGGTATAGATGGGTTGGCAACGGTCGCTGTCACCAAAAAGATGATCATCAATACCAACATAATGTCGATCAGGGGAATGAGGTTCATCTCATTCATGCCTGAGTCGTTGTCTTCACCCAATTGAAAAGCCATTAAACCTGACCTCCGACTAAGCTTTGCTGTGTCGCATTCACTTCAGTTTTTTGCACAGAAGAATCTTGTTGCAACATGGTGTCAATCAGCAAACTATGTGCATGATCTTGCAAGTTTGTTGATAAGGTACGGTTTACACGCGAGCAAATGTTATAAGCAATCACGGCAGGAATCGCGACCGCCAAACCGAAGCCTGTCATAATTAACGCTTCACCAACAGGTGTTGCCACTTGGGCCAATCCCGCCTGACCGCTTTTTCCAACTGCAACGAGCGCATGGAAAATACCCCAAACTGTACCAAACAAACCCACAAACGGTGCTAATGAGGCAATTGTACCCAGTACCGCTACGCCTTTTTCTGCCGATGCTTTTTCTACCGAAATTTGACGCAATAAGGCTTGTTCAGCAACCGCTTTACGCTGCTCAAAATTTAAGTGTGCCAATTTTGCTTTCAGTTGATTTAAAGCTTGTGACAGTTGAGCATAAGCTTGTTGCTTCAATTGACGCGTGCCCATCAAACGCAATGCGAAGATGGTCCATGTCGCAATCGACATCGCCAATAACACGAAATACAGCGTTTTGCTGACTGCATCTGCATGTTGCCAATAGACGGAAAAGTTCATACTCGAACTCCTGTTGAAGGTTAGCCGTTAGGGTTCAATGTCAATTCAAAAGGCTGCTCAGCACGAATTGGATAAGCCACGCCATTTTCTTTGTACGGTTTGAATTTTGCACTACGCACTGCGCGTAAAATCTTTTGATCTAAAGCAGGTAAACCACTAGAACGCGTAATTTGTGCATCGGTAATCACGCCTTTTTCATTGGCTTCAATCCGAACCACCACGTTACGGGTTTCTCCCTGTAAATCACGGTTACTATAAGTTGGTTTTGGTGAACGACTCCATTGCACCCCTGAACCGCCAATCGACACTGTTTTAGGAGCAGAAGGTGCGACAGGAGCAGGTGCTGGCGCAACAGGTACAACTGTCGGTTTCGGTGTGGGCTGTACCACTTTAGTTTCAGTCACCGTTGCTACAGGTGCAGGTTGCACCACTCGCTCGACAGGTTTTTCAATGGGTTTTGCCACAGGCTTAGGCACTTCAGCTTTTTTCACCTGCTGCACTTTTTCTACTTTTTTCGGTGGCGGTGGCAATGGTTTTTCTACCACAGCCACTTCTTTTACAGGCTGTGGCTTATTTTTTTCAGGTTGTGGTTCAGCTTTTGGTTGTGGTGGTAACGGTTTAGGCTGTTCTTGAATTTTTACAAAGCGGACTTTTAAAGGTTCTTTTTCTATTGGCTTTAAGCTTGGGGTTTGCATCTGTCCCAATGCCCACAATGCGCCCAAGTGCCCCAATGCAACCACGACTAAAGCTGTTACAACTTTCTTTTTCATAGTGTGGGATATATGCATCATAGCGTTGGGAGATTGGTTCATTAAAGTCAGCGACCTTGGAAAGCTATTGCCAAACCATCACAGCTTATACGATCAAACTGATCGGTTAGCACAATTAAAGTAACGCAATAATAAATGAGAAGTGTTTTCATTTGCAACTACTTTTTAATAACAACCGTGAATTATCCATTAAATTTACGATTAAGAAATAGCTAAATCAAATGTTATAACATTACAACCATACCATAAAAAAACATGCCATGACGGCATGTATTAATTGTTTTAAATGGCTTTTACCTTATTGAAATACAACAGTTTTGTTGCCATCTACAATAATACGGTCTTCCAAATGCCATTTAACTGCACGTGCCAGTACATTACGTTCCACATCCTGCCCTAATTCACGCAGTTGATCTACCGTAAAGTCGTGGTTTACACGTTCAACATCTTGTTCAATAATCGGACCTTGATCTAGGTCTGCCGTTACATAGTGCGCAGTTGCACCAATCAGTTTTACGCCTTTTTCATAAGCTTGTTTATATGGGTTTGCACCGACAAAAGCAGGCAGGAATGAATGGTGAATATTGATCACTTTCATTTCCCATTTAGATACAAACTCTTCATCTAGAATTTGCATATAACGCGCCAATACCAATAAATCATTGCCTTGCATCAATTCATCAATTTTAGCGTAAGCTTCACGCTTATTTTCTTTATTCACAGGTACAACTTCAAACGGAATACCAAAATTTTCTACCGCTTCACGCAAGGTGTCATGATTGGACACCACTTTGGTAATTTCACAGGGTAAACCACCACGTGCATGACGCCATAACAACTCCAGTAAAGCATGATCTACTTTAGACACCAAAATGCCGACTTTTTTCACATCGCTGACCAAAGCCAAACGCCATTGCATTTCATAACGCTCTGCTACGTTGGAAGCAAAGGTTTGCAATAAGCTTTCTTTACGACTTTGCAAGTGATCCAGTTCAAACTCAACCCGCATGAAATAACGCCCGCCCTGAGCTTCTGTTGCGTATTGATCAAGCGCGGTAATGTTGGCTCCTTGATGATACAAAAAGCTCGATACAGCCTGCACAATACCAGGCTTATCTTCACAAGTAATCAGTAAACGTGCAGTATTCGCAGTCGTCATATTCATGTTGTTTTTAGTCACTACTTGGTTAAATTGAAAAACAAGCCGAGTATTCTAGCGCGTTTCTCAGACATTCTAAATAGGTATTCGCAGTCACTTAGCCGGCTTAAGTATTTTTACTGGATGATAAACTCTCAAACAGTTCAGATGTACCTAGCGTTTCAAGTAAACGCTCATAAGTTGCACGACTTTCACCACGTAAATACGCCCCTTCAAGGAACAGCATTTGACGTAAAGCCTGCCAAATCCATTTTTCTTCCAAGTGGTTTGAATCGGTAATATGTCCCGACATATATAAGAAGTTAGTCCAGTTGGTCAGTACAATCCAAATATTGATAATCAAAGCTTCAATTTCGGACTCGGTCATTTGCATCAGACCCGCATTCACAAAAGCCTGATAAATTTTCTGTCCCTGCTGCATAACTTGTCCTGCAAAACGAGGATACATCTTACGGAAATCTTCATTGGTTTCGACCAAATGATAGACATCGCGATGCAAAAAACGATAGGCCCATAACTGACTGCTGAGCACCTGAAAATAACGAATTTTATCGTTAGCATCCAAAGCGCGGCTTTCAGGCAGGGCTAGCATTTCCAAGGTTTCCTGCTGATATTGCTCCATTAACTCTTTAATGATTTCGTTCTTATTGCGAAAATGGTAGTACAAATTTCCTGGGCTCATGCCCAACTCAGCCGCAATATGATTGGTTGTAACTGAACGCTCACCACGCTCATTAAACAATTTCAAACTCAATTGCAAAATACGCTCTTTGGTTTTCAACGTTTTGGTTTGAGACATCCTAAAAACAACCATTCTTTAAATTTGAGGGGGCATGAAAACATAAAGTCACTTGACTGATTAGAGTAAATACTCTAAAAACTAACTTATATTGCTTTTATTGAATGGTAACATGCCATGAACAGTCAGACAAAAACAACTTCAATGACCCCACATTCACCCGATTTACAACGTCTGGATGATATTTTGGCATTGCAGAAATATGCTTATCAGCGCAATCCAGTACCTAGTGCCAAAGAACGCATTGAACGTTTAGCCCGTTTAAAACGTGTGATTGTGAAATATCAGGATCAATTTGCTGAAGCCATTAACCGTGACTATGGCAACCGTGCCATTGCCGAAACTCAAATTGGCGAAGTACTTACCTGCTTGGAACATATCAAATATTACAGCAAAAACCTGGCCAACTGGATGAAACCCTCTAAACGTCAGGTCGGAATCATTCACCAACCTGCAAAAGCATGGGTACAGTATCAGCCTTTAGGGGTGATTGGCATTATTACGCCATGGAACTACCCTCTACTGTTGTCTTTAGGTCCTCTGATCTGTGCTTTGGCTGCGGGCAACCATGCCATGATCAAAATTTCCAGTGCTTCTGCACATTTTGGCAAGGTATTGGAAAATGCAATGAGTGAAGCATTTCCGCAAGAATTGGTAGCGGTAATCAATGGTGGCGGTATTATTTCCGATGCGTTCTGTCATTTGCCTTTTGACAAAATTATTTTCACAGGCTCTACCGAAGTTGGCAAAACTGTAATGGCTGCCGCGTCACAAAACCTCGTGCCTGTCATTTTAGAATTGGGTGGAAAATCCCCTGTTTTGGTGCATCCATCTAGCGATATGGTCGATGTAGCACAGCGTATTGCTGTAGGTAAACTCTGGAATGCAGGACAAACCTGTGTTGCACCCGACTATATGTTCTTGCCTAAAGGCAAAACTGCCGAGTTTATGGAGCATTTCGAGCAGTTTGTGACCGAAATGTATCCTCATATTCGTGATAACCAGGATTACACATCTATTATTAATGACAAACAATATCGTCGCTTACAGGGCTATTTAGAAGATGCACGTGAGCGAGGTGCCAATATTATTGAAATTAATCCACAAAGTGAAAATGTGGCTGCATCCCGCAAAATGGCACCAACGATACTCACTAATGTCAGTCCCGACATGCAAATTATGCAAAATGAGATCTTTGGACCAGTCCTGCCAATCTTAGAATATGAACAAATTGATGATGTAATCGAGTTTATTAATAGCCGACCGCGTCCTCTTGCTTTATACTATTTCGACTTTGATCAGGCGCGTGCCGACTATGTCGCACAGCGAACCCATTCAGGGCATTTCGGACTCAATACTGTATTGACCCACGTTGCTCAAGATGACTTACCGTTTGGGGGTGTTGGTGCATCGGGTATGGGGAAATATCACGGTCCAGAAGGTTTTTTCAGCTTGTCTCATGAACGTTCGGTAATGTCTAATCCTAAGCTATACAGCTTAAAGTTCATTCTCCCCCCATTTGATAAGCCGATTCATCGATTGATTTCGAAGACGCTTCTTCGTTAACTGATCAAGGCATGAGCTATCAAACAGGCTCATGCTGTTTTTGAAGAAAATCGCTTGTCTTTTAAGCGTATTTTTGATATAAAACGCCCCTTGAATGAATTCATCCGTTTTTTTTGACTGGCCATACAGATTTGCTGTTGGCTAAATCAATGGAGTTACACCATGTCTAAGGTTTGCCAAGTTACCGGCAAGCGTCCAGTCGTTGGTAACAACGTCTCACACGCCAACAACAAAACTAAGCGCCGGTTCGAGCCGAACCTGCACCACCACCGCTTCTGGTTAGAAAGCGAAAAACGTTTCGTACGTCTTCGTTTAACTACTAAAGGTATGCGTATTATCGACAAATTGGGCATTGAAAAGGTTGTTGCTGACCTACGTGCTCAAGGTCAAAAGATCTAAGTAAGGAGTCAGGACAATGCGTGATAAGATTCGCTTAGTTTCTACAGCTGGTACAGGTTATTTCTATACCACGACTAAAAACAAACGTACTATGCCGGAAAAAATGGAAATCAAAAAATTTGATCCAAAAATCCGTCAACACGTAGTTTTCAAAGAAGCTAAAATCAAATAATTTTAGCTTTTTTAAAAAACGACCTTATTCAGGTCGTTTTTTTTGCACTTTTTTTGCCTGACTTGTTAAAATTTCCTCGCTTTCTTTTTTGGCACTGTTTGTGCTTGTCTTACTTCAATCTTATGACCACCCCTTCACCATGGCTTAGGAGTTTCTCGTGCCTCATGATGTAGAACTCATCATCTTACTTGCCGTTGGTTTTAGCTTAGCACTGGTATTTGGCTATATTGCTGCGCGCTTACGTCTTCCACCACTTATGGGCTATTTGATTGCAGGTGTCATCATTAGTCCCAACACACCGGGCATTGTGGCAGATATCCATTTAGCCAACCAATTAGCAGAACTTGGGGTCATGTTCCTCATGTTCGGCGTGGGCATGCACTTTTCCCTGAATGATCTCATGCAAGTCCGACGCATTGCCCTACCCGGTGCAATCCTACAAATTGCAGTGGCGACTTTATTGGGTGTGAGTGTGTCGATGATGTGGGGCTGGAGCTTTGGTCCTGCGCTCATCTTTGGCTTAAGCCTGTCCTGTGCCAGTACCGTTGTTTTGCTCAAAGCCTTAGGAGATCGCGGCTTGCTCGACTCCGTGAACGGTAAAATTGCCGTAGGTTGGTTATTGGTTGAAGACTTGGTGATGGTCTTGGCCTTGGTACTGCTTCCCGCAACAGCCGTATTACTGGGTGGACAAGCCATTGAAGGTGCAAATGATGAAAATATCTGGCTAACTTTGGGGCTAACCTTACTTAAGGTATCAGGCTTCATTGCCTTTATGCTCATTGTGGGCAAACGCCTTGTGCCCTTTATCATGCAAATTGTGGCACGTTTAGGCTCAAGGGAACTGTTTACCCTAACTGTAGTTGCAGCAGCGGTATCAATTGCCTTTGGTGCCTATAAAGTCTTTGGCGTATCGATGGCGCTCGGTGCATTCTTTGCAGGTATGGTGGTGAAAGAGTCTGACTTTAGCCATCGTGCCGAAGAAGAAACTCTTCCACTACGTGAAATTTTCTCAATCCTGTTCTTTGTAGCCGTGGGCATGCTGTTTGATCCACGTATTTTAATTGAAGAACCGATACACGTACTGGCTGTGGTCGCCATTATTATGGTGGGTAAAACCATTGCGGCAATGGCGTTGGTGCTGTTCTTCCGCTACCCACTCAACACGGCCTTAACTGTAGGTGCAAGCTTAGCGCAAATTGGTGAGTTTTCCTTTATTTTGGCAACCTTAGGCGTATCGCTACAACTGCTGTCACTAGAAGGACAAAACCTAATTTTAGCAGGTGCGCTCATTTCAATTACCCTCAATTCCTTTGTTTTTTCTGCGATTGAGCCTGTGCAAAACTGGATTCGGGAACGTTCTTATTTGGCGCGTTTGCTCGAACGTAGCAGCGACCCTTTAGCGATGTTGCCCGATGAAGTCTCACAGGATTATTTACGAGATCAGGTGGTGATTGTTGGACATGGTGAAGTCGGACGCCGCATTACCAAAAATCTCATGGCTGAGAATATTAAGGTCGTGATTGCAGAAGAGAACCGTGAAATTGTCGAAGACTTACGTGAAAAAGGTATTGCTGCGGTCAGCGGGATTGCCACAGAAGCAGGTGTACTGATTCAGGCACATATTCAACATGCTCGACTGCTCGTTCTCTCGCCTATGGATATTCTGGATATTCATAAAATTGTGGATATTGCCAAAACCCTAAACCCAGAAATTCAGGTTTTGGTGTGCGCAGAAAGCAAAGCTGAAGCAGAAGTGATTCGTAAGGACAACATTGGTGAAGTGTATTTTGCCAAAGAAGAAATGGCGAAAAATATGAGCAATTATATTTTAAATCAAATTGAAATTGCCCATCATCAACCACCAACGCATTAAGCATCAATCATCTAAAACCCATAGACAAAATCACAAAAAGCGCACTATTTGAGCTGCGCTTTTTTTGTTGATGTATAGTTTGGCTTTCATTGTGTTGATGAAAAACTATCTAATAATGTCCATGATTTTAACCAAAGCAGATAGACAATCTATTCATTAAAGATAGCTCATCACCGAAAGACCTTTTGGGATTAACTCATAAATTGCGGCTGTTCATCTACAATTTCGGCATGCCATTCGTTGACTTGTTTTTCCAATAAGCCAAATAATGCCGCTTGAATCATGTGCTGTGCAACAACCGCCGTCTGATCGCCCAATATGGCTTTGACGTCTTCATTGAACTCGATTTTGACCAATGGCTCTTTCTCAGAGCCTGCATTACGCAATGCCAACACACCACCTTCAAGCTGAACCAACTCTAAAATTGCTTCCTGATTACCAAATAATTCTTTCAATTGCTCTATAGACATATATCCTCCATGCTGGACATGGTGGCAAAGGCGCTTGCTCTTTGCATCGTTCAGAATATTTATATCGGGCTGATCAAAAATTTTTCAAGGGCTATTGGTCGGCTTAAAATTCCACCATTTCATTGCGAAAACCATCAATCAACTGGGTTAAATCACGATGCCACTCGCGCAAAATTTTCGTATCTGGTAGCCATGCTTGCGGAGATTGTGTGACTTTAATAATTAAATTAGATGACGTTTCATGTTCAGGCTCTGGTGCACTCGGCTCAGGTGTGTACTGACATAAACGATACGCGCGTTTTAACTCTGCAATAAAGCCCGATTTGCTCAGTTGCTGCAAAATCGCCACTTCAGGGGAAATCTGTCCTTTGGCTGCCATCAGTTCTTCAATTGATTTAAGAGTTGGATTGCTGTCATTTAAACGATAATACCGTACCAATTCCTGCAAAAAAGCCAGTACGGCACCATTTAAATGAAACACCGCAGCTTCACGATGTGCCTGCGCTTGCTGAACATGCTCGGTTTGCTCTGCCTGCTGACATGAAAGACGGGCGAAATATAATTTCTGATTGGTACGATCTGCATGAAAGCGAGCAACACGGGACATGAGCCTTTCCTCAATTTAGCGTTCTAAGAAGCTTAGATTAAACCGATTTTGCTACAACGCCCAATAAAAAATACACTATTTTTACTGCGATAAAATCGCGCACCGATGCAGTGCCAATCTCGTGTTTTTTCTAAAATTTACGCATAAAAAAGGAGCACTTTTGCTCCCTTTGAACTATTTTGATGCAGGCTTATCTTCTGCTGCTTTGACACGTATTCCATGTCCATGCAGGCGCAAAGTGTTCAACGCTTTAATGGCTTTAACTGCTTCACGTGCATGTGGCATTTCCACAAATGCAAAACCTTTAGATTTTCCTGTTGCAGCATCCAACACCAAATTACAAGATTCTACAGTGCCATATTCCTGAAAAAGCTTTAACAATTCTTCTTCAGTAACAGTACGCTCTAAACTACGAACTAAAATTTTCATCTTACAACCTTAAAATAGGCAAAAAACATCAAAAAGCACTCGCCTACTCTACTTTTTGCAGGAAACCTTGTGGCATAGTTTAATCGAGATCAATGCCAAAATCTAAATTAATCGCTTGGCGTTCCACCAAGGCACTTTTCACAGTTTGCTGACGGGTATGCTGGTGGGTTTCCATCGCACACAACTGCCGTGTCAGATCATTCAAAAAATAACTGTCCAGTTTGCGCCCTTGTTCATCTACCGTATCACGCGCCCATAAATTAAAATTTTGCTTGGTTAAAATCAGTTCATTTTGGGCACGGGTCAAAGCCACGTACAGCACTCGACGTTCTTCTTCAATATCATCAAAACTGCCCTGCGCCCGTGCATGCGGGTACTGCCCTGCTGTCACATTCGCCACATAACAGACTTTTTGCTCCGTACCTTTGGCAGAGTGAATGGTGATTAAAGTGACCACATCGGTATCAGACTGGCGTTCAATTTCAGAAATAGACACAGGATCGAGCACATATTCTTCTAAAAACTCACTTAACTGCGCATGCTTACCCGCCAGTTGTTGCACCAACTGAAAATCACCCTGACGACGATTCCAGTCTTTTTTATAGTTATCTGCCAATTGTTCCTGAATAGCTTCAATGCCTAAACCGACGCAAGCTGCAACTTCATGTCGTAAGACATCCATTTGCTTCATGATCAATAACGTTTTTTCTGGCAAGCGTCCAAATTTTTCCAGCTTTTCAATCACCTGATCCATTGTCGGTTCAAGCAACAATTGCTGTGCCAACTTACTCGCACCGATATCGCCCACGCCATTCCATAAAGTGAGAAAACGCATCCACGCAATATCATCTAAAGGATTGGCAATAACGCGCAATAAACTAAGCAAGTCTTTTACATGCGCAGTTTCCAAGAGCTTCATGCCGCCAATAAAACGATACGGCACACTTGCCGCAATACAGGCAGCTTCAATATGTCGCGCTGCAAAACTTGAACGCACCAAGACCATGTGATCTGACCACGGCGCGCCTTGCAAGAAATGTCGCTCTTTAATATCAATCGCAATCCATTTGGCTTCATCAAATTCATTCGGGAAAATATGCATTTTGGGTTTGATGCCATCACCACGATGCGCCTGCAAACGCTTGTTATAACGAATCTCGCTTTGATCTAATAGCCAGTTAGATAAGTCTAAAATTTCCTGTGTAGAACGGTAATTTTGCTCTAATTTAAAAATTTGGGCGTTGGGTACACGCTCTGTAAAATGATGAATATTTTCAAAATCTGCACCACGGAAACCATAAATAGATTGTGCATCATCGCCCACACAAAACAGACTAACCCGATCTTTTAAGGGTTCAAGCAAAGCCCATTGCAAAGGATTGGTGTCCTGCATTTCATCGACCAAAAGATGCTGACAAATTGACGCGACATAATCGACCAGACCTTCAGACTGTGCCAATGCCGATGCCACCACAGCCAAAATATCGTCATAATCGAGAAAGCCTCGTGCGCGTTTACGGCTTTCATATTCCTGCATAATTTCAGCAATTTGATCTTTTAATGCCAAATATTCAGGCTGCTGTTTTTCTAAAGCCACACTCAGTTTTTGACGGGTATTCCGCGCAAAAGAATATAAATCACATAATTCTTGAGGCTTGGGTAACTGACTTGGATTTTTCTTATCATCTTTTCCGCGAATGAGGCGAAACATCATCAACTGATCATCACGATCAATAATAGAAAACTGCTCTAAGCCAAAAGCTTTAGGAATACGTCGTAACAGATACATACAAAAAGTATGAAAGGTCGAAGCACGTAAGCCTTTGGCTTGCTCACCCAATGCCAACTCCACCCGAGCGACAATTTCACTCGCCGCACGACGAGTAAAAGTCAAAATTTGAATTTGATTGGCTGGAATACCTTGATCTATCAAGTACGCTGCACGTGCCACAATGGTTTTGGTTTTGCCACAGCCTGCGCCAGCCAAGACCAGACTATGTTGATGTGCTGTCGTGGCTGCTTGTTTTTGTTGGGGATTCAATTCATCAATTAGGCTGGCTAAACTCATAGTGACTCATCGTACTGGGTGGATGAATAGTTTAACAGATCGGTTTAGGAATAAACCCATGAATATAAATGGCTCAATTCATACTCAAGTCATGCTCAAGCACATACTTTTACACAGGTTATATTGTGGAGATGTGGATAAGTGTATGCTTATCCACATTATTTCCAACCCAACTCTATGGCAGTGATTTCGTTAATACGTGTTTGTTGTAGCGATTCAGGCATTTTACTTTTGCTTTGCGAAAGTGGCACATAACCCGCCATTAGTTCAGCCTGTCGTTGTGGATATAACGGTTGCTGATTTGGGTCTGCATAACCAATCGGATAAATCGGTTGACCTGTGCTCAAATCATATTTATCTGTGGCGCCAAAAGTATGCAGTAATTCATGCACCATCACCATGGTATTGCGCTCACTGTGCGCAGCAGAAGCAAATAAATTCACCGAGCCAATTTTGCCTTTTTGCAAAGCGGTGGAATGTTTCAAAATTTGAGTTTGACTCGGATCATAATAATTCAGGTACAGCGTCACGGTTGCCGCACCATCACTGCTTTGTCGTTGCTGCCAAGCGTAAAAACGGAACTTTAAACTCCATAGTACGGTGCTCAGTAGCGATGCTTGCTCAGGCACTTTTGGTGGCAACTGCTTTAATTCTCGCCCCTGTTTGAAATAAAGCGCAATAGGTTGCCCACGATACTGCAAAGAAGCTTGTTTTAGATAGTCTTGAGCAGAATTTAAATTAGTGATATTTAATGTATTGATATAGTTTTGGGTATTTGATCGTCCATCGGCATTGATTGGATGTAACAATACGATGATGGGCTTATTCCAGTCTTGGTTCTGATCACGCCAAGCATTGACTGCAACAACCAGTAAAACCAGCAATAAGCATAAAATTCGGATTTTTTTCCACATACTTTAAATATCTTTAGGCAATCACTTTACCGAGTTTAATCTTATTATCTTTAAACTCGCCCCCCACATCGGATTAAGATTCACAAAACCTCTCTGTTTTTTATTTTTTCACATTTCAAATTATATGATTTAAAAAAATGCTGACCGAAGCCAGCATTTTGTAATTTGGATAATTAAGCCTCAACCCATTTACCATCTTTGTAAACCAATGACCATTTGGTTTGTTTGCCTTCAGGCGTTTCCGAACCAATATATTGCGCTTGATTCTTACGGCTGAATTTCACCAATGTTGGATTACCCTCTGGGTCTGTATCGGGTGCTTGCAAAATA
Organism: Acinetobacter sp. SCLZS86; assembly: GCF_021560715.1. NCBI lineage: Bacteria > Pseudomonadati > Pseudomonadota > Gammaproteobacteria > Moraxellales > Moraxellaceae > Acinetobacter > Acinetobacter sp. SCLZS86. Next base: position 546,813 of record NZ_CP090864.1, on the reverse strand, counting down.
AACTGATATTTCGGATCAAGCTGTTCTGCAACTGTACGCAATTCCGCGACTTTCGGCGCACGGGTTTCACGGACTTTCGGAAACTTGCTGGCTGCCAAGAACAAACCTGCTGCACCATCACGCAACACAAAGAAATCATCGTGTTTGGTTGAGCGTAAATGTTCCATTTTAATTGGATCAACACGCGGTGGCGCAGGCTGACCATTCTTGAGTACTTTACGTGTATTTTCACAACTGGTGCAGGCAAAATAAGGGCCAAAGCGACCTGTTTTCAACTGCATTTCGCCATCACACTTGTCGCACGGAATGGTTGGGCCATCATAGCCTTTAATTTTGAACTCGCCTTCTTCTAGCTCAAAACCTACACAGTCTGGGTTATTCCCGCAAATATGCAGTTTACGACCACCATCAATCACGTAACTATCCATAGCCGTTTCGCAAATTGGGCAGCGTTTTTTAGACATCAAATCTGCAGTTTCAGCGGCATCATCATCCGACAATGCGGCAAGCGACTCGACAGGAGTCAGGTTCAAAGTTCCCTTGCAACGTTCTTTTGGTGGCAAGTTATAACCTGAACATCCCAAGAATACCCCTGTTGTACCTGTACGAATCTGCATTGGACGCGAACATTCTTTACAATGCACTGCATCAACTTCTACAGGGAGATTACGGCGCATGCCTTGTTCGCCCTGTGCATTTGTCAAACGCTGTTTGAAGTCACCATAAAAACTGTTGAGTAAGTCTTTCCAGTCACGTTCACCATCTGCAACCTTATCTAGCTGACCTTCCAAGTCTGCTGTAAAGTCGTAGTTCATCAGATTATTAAAACTTTCATCCAGGCGGTCTGTAACAATCTCGCCCATTTTTTCGGCATAAAGACGACGGTTTTCTAGTTTGACATAACCACGGTCTTGAATGGTCGAAATAATCGCAGCATAGGTCGAAGGACGCCCAATGCCTTTTTTCTCCAGCTCTTTAACCAAGGAAGCTTCAGTAAAACGCGCAGGTGGTTTGGTAAAGTGTTGCGATGGATCAAGCTTTACTAATTTAAGAATTTCACCGACTTTAACTGCAGGCAGTAACACATCATCATCCGATTTGTTTTGCCCACGCACTTTAGTAAAACCATCAAAAACCAGCGTACGACCTTTGGCTTTTAACTCAACACCATTGGCATCCACTAAAATAGTCGATGACAAATATTCGGCTGGTGTCATTTGGCAAGCGACGAACTGACGCCAAATCAGATCATATAAACGCTGTGCATCGCGTTCTACACCCACTAAATTGTCGCCTTTAAGCGCAACATTAGATGGACGAATCGCTTCGTGCGCTTCTTGTGCACCTGCTTTATTGCCATATCGATTTGGTTTAGCAGGCAGGTATTTTTGACCAAACTCCGCTTCAATATGTGTACGTACCATATTGACCGCGTCATCACTCAGGAAGGTCGAGTCAGTACGCATATAGGTGATAAAACCTGCTTCATACAAACGCTGTGCCAGCATCATGGTTTTCTTGACTGAAAAACCAAGACGGGTACTCGCTGCCTGTTGCAGTGTTGACGTGATATACGGCGCACTTGGGTTGACTTTGGTCGGCTTATCTTCACGTGCAGATACGGTGTATTGCGCATCTTTAATCAAGTTCAGTAAAGCATCAGTTTCAGCTTTATTACGTAACTTGAGGGTTTTACCCGCTTGTTTAACTGCTTCTAGGCGAATGTCATCTTTTGCTGATTTAGTATCTGCAAAGACTTGCCAGTATTCTTCAGGTACAAAGGCACGAATTTCACGTTCACGTTCTACTACTAGCTTAACTGCAACTGACTGCACCCGTCCTGCCGATAAACCACGGGCAATTTTTTCCCAGAGCAGTGGCGAAATCATAAAACCTACCACGCGGTCTAAGAAACGGCGCGCCTGTTGGGCATTGACTTTGTTGGTATCTAAACGCGCAGGATGCTTAAAGGCTTCTTGAATCGCATTTTTGGTAATTTCGTTAAACACCACACGTTGATAACGTGAGTCATCTCCACCAATGACTTCTTTTAAGTGCCACGCAATCGCTTCCCCTTCACGGTCCAAGTCCGTTGCGAGATAGACTTCATCGACCTGCGATGCCAGTTTTTTTAATTCCGCGACAACATTTTCCTTGCCTGGCAGCACTTCATAATGTGCTTTCCAGTCATGTTCAGGATCAACCCCCATACGGTTGACTAATGCTTGTTGAGCTTTTTCAGCTTTCTGAGCCTCGGTCAGTTTGGTTCGGGTGGCGGTTTTCTTTTCTGTGGTTTTTGCGCTACCACTGGTTGGTAAATCACGAACATGACCAACCGAAGACTTCACAATGTAGTCCGAACCAAGATATTTATTGATTGTTTTCGCTTTTGCAGGCGACTCCACAATCACTAAGGCACGTTTGTGACCAGCTTCAGATTTGGCTGCAGTGCTTTTGGATGTGGACCGAGGAGCGTTCGCCATAAGTAACCGTATTTCCTATTTAATGGTTTAAAATTAACGTTCAGCCAAGCTATGTAAAAAGGCTTTCATCTCATCTAATTGAGTCGCGCGAAGATCGGCTTCTTCATCCCAATAGACTCCTACACAGTTTGCCTGCATATCAATAGCATAAATACCCTTTAATGCAATGGGTAAGTCTTGGAATTTATCATCACCATGTAGCAGCTCTAGCTTTTGATCTTTCACCAAAGCACGCATTAATGGTAAACGTGCATCGGCAATGAGTACGCTGTAATACGCCACCATTCTGGCACGTGATTCCGTAGCTTTCGGAATTTTTGTCCAATCAGGTGCAACCACCAAACGTGGATGTAGTCCCATTTTTCGGGCTTTTTCACGCATCAATCCCAAAGCTTTTTCTCTTGGGCTAACGCGCAAACCAAAAATAGAGCCCATCACAAAGATGATGATGGCAACGGCAACCCAAATTCCAGTATTTTCCATAGTACAACCTTTCTATTCTTATATTAGAGTTGCATAAGCACAATATAAAACGCAAGTACCACCGACTAAAATCAACTGGCTTTATCAGAAGCTTATACTGTTTATGACAAAACTTCCGTATTAGGTTGTTCCATCAAACTTGTCTGAATTATTGTTGTATTCAAACAAGTTTTGTCTAGACTTGCCCAAGCCTCAATCAAGGAATCGTTATATATTAGTTTAGTACTTTCTTGCTTAACAATATTTTGCTTTATTAAAATATTGATAAAGTCTTGAGCCAATTGCTGAGCGTTTAACTTTAATACAGATTGAATCGAATTCAGTAAACTATTTAATTTTGCAGGTTTATTTTTGCTAATTTTACTTAGATAATCACAATACTGTTTCACTCTTTGCAAGTGCGGCTTAATCTGAATTTCATCAACTGACGGTAAAGCTTTACTCAAAGCCTGTACCTCACCTTTTTCTCTAAATTTAAGAGCATCTTTCATCCGAGATAGCTCATAACTTACAGTCTGATCTTTAATTTGGATCAATTGATAATCTTTTAACTGCTCAATAATCTTTCTGGTATTGCTTGTATATCCTTTTAACCAAGACTTTAGAGCATTGTTTAATGAATTAAATTGTTTGGGTTGATTTTTTAAAAGTAATTGGATTGCAAACAGTAAAGGTTTCAGTTCATCAGAACTTAAATCAGTTTCTTGATTTATTAATTTGAACTCTTTGCTAGGTGAAGATAAGAGATCCCTTTTTAACTGTTGAGACTTAAAACCCATTACTGTCAATAAATCAACAATATATTCAATTTTCTTGTCATTAGACATTACATCAAATTCAACATTTGATTTATCCATTTGAATAGATAACTGACCAGCTAAGAAAGCTAATCCAAAATCTGCAGCATCTGGGCCAATCTTAGGCATTTTAATAAGAACAAGCTTTTTCTTGCTCACAAAATCAGAAAGCATCTGCAAACCATCTAAGCTTAAATTTATAGGTGATTTTGCATATACCAAATACACGAATTGATATTCAGATAAATATTTTAGAAGTTCTTTTTCTGATTTATGTAAATTTTCAATATCCAACAACAAGACTTTTTTCATACACTCTCACAATCTTTTAACTCAAGAACATTTCATGACTATATAGAACTTCATGTCCATTCCAATAAATATAGCCTTTTTCTATCAGTTCTTTTAGCAATAAACGAATATCAGATTTTGGAAATAACTGTTCCAGCAAATCACGCAATTCATAAATATCTTTCGGCTTTTCACCTTTTAGCTCACGTAATTTTTTGGCGACTTCCCATTGCACAGGGTCAATTTTGCTAAAGTTTTTAAATAAACTGTGCTGAGGATGTACCTCTGCAGTTTCAGTTTTCGCCGCGATTGTAGAAGTGACTGTCGCCTCTTGTGCAGATTCTTCCACTGCATCTAAGTCAATTTGCACCCACTGCTTCAGTACTTTTTTACGAAAGCTAATTTGCTCATCCACTCTCTTTACAATTTTCAGGCTCATCAACATGCCAACCACATGCTGCACTTTGTCTGCCTCAAGTTGCAAAATATTGGCAATCGAGTTTTTTAAAGCTTCTAAGTTGGTTGGCTTGCCTGACATTTTTGCCAACGCATCACAATACTTTTTTACCAATAGCAATTCAGGTTTGCTGCGGATTGCCGTTGGGCTTGGTAAACGATTTTTGTTTTTCCTAGACTGCGTTTCAGGCTGAATATGAATCAGGTGACAGGCAATTTCAGATGCTTGCAACATTTCCATTAAAACCTGAATACTGTCTGCCGCAGAAATCACTTCAACTTGTGTTTCTGGCTCTAGCAGTGCCATCAGTTGCCCCACCACCACCGCATATTCAAACTCTTTAAACTCTGCGCGCGGACTGTCTAAAATCATAAGCTGACCCGTACTGATCCAACCAGCGAGTTCAGTTAGATCCTGCAAATTATATTCAAATTTTCCTGCACAATTAAATAAATACACACTCGGATGATGCTCAATAATTTCTCGCAACAAAGTCGCGGTAGGCAGATTATTTTCAAGGTCAAGTAATACAACTTTAGAGGACATAAACTTTAGCGAACACAATAGGTTTAAAAGATTCAGGCACAGCAGCCGAGCATTACAGCGGGAAGTACAGCAAAGGTCAAATTAAATTCAGTACTGAAACAAATATCTTTGATTAAGTACGGTTGATTAATAGTGTGGCGGACGATTGGTCATCGGGTCAAACGGTGCAATCCCATCCGACAAATCTGCCGACTCCACCCGCTGATATAACCACTGCATTTGTTTCTTTAAATCAGCAATTTCCAGGCTTTGATGAACCACTTGTTCATTCAATTGCTCAACTAAATCGTCCAAAAATGCAATTCGCACTTGCAAATCTTCAATGGGTGCGGAAAATGACGCCTGATCATCTATACTTTGTTTAGTCATTTCAAATCCTCATTTGAGATTTTTTAGGAAACACTATGGCCTATATTACTTTAAGGGATGTCCAACTTGCATTTGGTGGACCTGCCTTGCTCGACGGCGCGAATTTTAACCTAGAACGTGGCGAACGAGTGTGTTTGATTGGCCGTAACGGAGAAGGTAAGTCTACTCTACTTAAACTGATTGAAGGAAGTTTACTGCCCGATGCAGGTGAAGTGTCCATTCAAAATGGCATCACCATAGCCATGTTGGCGCAAGATGTACCCATGGATTCAGGCAAAGTCGCCGATATTGTGGCCGATGGTGCAGGTGAAGCTGCTGCAGTATTAAAAGCCTATCACGAAGCAAGTGATGCCTGTGTATTAGGTGATATGGATGCCTGTGACCGTATGGGGAACCTGCAACACAAGCTAGATCAGCTAGATGGCTGGGCACTGGAAAATAAGGTCAATGCCATTTTAAGCAAAATGGGACTTGACTCAAATGCCGACTTAGCCGATTTATCCGGGGGACGTAAACGTCGTGTATTGTTGGCACGTGCCCTGCTCACCCAACCTGACGTGTTGTTGCTGGATGAGCCGACCAACCACTTAGATGTGGAAAGTATTGAATGGCTAGAAAAATTCTTACTCGATCAAAATAATTTAACGCTGCTGTTTATTTCGCATGACCGTGCTTTTGTCGATAGTATCGCCACCCGCATTGTCGAGTTAGATCGTGGTGTATTACGCAGCTACGAAGGTAACTATTCACGTTATTTAGATTTAAAAGCACAGCAACTAGAAGCCGAAGAAAAACAAAATGCGCTGTTTGATAAAAAACTGGCCGAAGAAGAAGCATGGATTCGTCAAGGCATTAAAGCACGTCGTACACGTAACGAAGGACGTGTGCGTGCCTTAAAAGCCTTACGCGAAGAATCCAAAGCGCGTCGCTTCCAACAAGGCAAAGTCAATATGGCAACGCAAGAAGCCAATCGCTCAGGTAAACTGGTCTTTGATATTGAACATTTACAAGTGGCCTTTGGCAATCAAGCTCCAATTATTAAAGACTTTTCTACACTGGTATTACGTGGCGACCGTATTGGTTTAGTTGGCGATAACGGTGTCGGTAAAACCACTCTGATTAAAGCCATTTTAGGTGAAATTGAACATGGTGGCTCTGTCAAAACAGGCACACAACTGGAAATTGCCTATTTTGACCAATTACGTAACGTCTTAGATTTGGAAAAGTCAGTAAAAGATAACGTATCTGAAGGTTCAGATTTTGTTGATGTGAACGGACAACGTCGTCATATTTATAGTTATTTGCAAGACTTTTTATTCTCACCAGAACGTGCGCGCACGCCAGTTAAAGCCTTGTCTGGCGGAGAACGCAACCGTATTTTACTGGCCAAATTATTACTCAAACCATCTAACCTGATTGTGATGGATGAGCCGACCAACGACTTAGATATGGTCACTTTAGAATTGCTTGAGGAAATGCTCAGCGACTATAAAGGCACCTTATTGCTGATTTCACACGACCGTGCCTTTATGGACAACGTGGTGACTTCGACTTGGGTATTTGATGGCAAAGGCAATATTGATGAATATATTGGCGGCTATCAGGACTACTTGCAGCAACGCCCTGACCAAACTGTGGTTGATCAAAAAAGTGATGTTAAAAAGGCCGTTGCCAAAGCCGAAGCGGCTGCAGCAGCGCCAACAGCCAAAAAAGTAAAATTGAGCTATAAAGATCAACGTGCTTTAGAACAGCTGCCTGGTGAAATTGAAGCACTGGAACAGGAACAAACCGAATTGGCTGAAAAACTGGCGGATGGCTCTTGGTTTGTAACAGATGCCGATGCAGCCACCAAAGCTTCACAGCGTTTAGCAGAAATTGATGAAGAGTTGCTGGAAAAACTGGAGCGTTGGGACGAACTGGAAAACTTGGCGAATGGTAACTAGGGTCTATTGACACTTCGTCTACGCTTGTCCTGAAAGACTTCGCAAAACCGTTTTAAGCATCTTTCCCATTGGACGGATGCTTTTAAATTTTAAAATCGGTTCGTGCTAAACTGCAACGATACAACACTTTACACGGTCATTATGAGTCAACACACTGAATATCAACCAGGCGAATTTCAATGGTCTTTCCTGTTGCCAAAATATTGGGGCATTTGGATTGGTATTGTCTGCCTAATGATTTTAGCCATTTTACCGTGGGCAATTCAGTATCGTCTGGCACAGTTTTTAGGCAATCTTGCCTTTAACAGCATGAAATCACGTCGTGTAACCACGTTACGCAATTTGGAAGTGTGTTTTCCTGAGTGGAGTGAGGCTGAAATTCAAGAGAATGCTCGCCAAGTCTTTGTCGATCAGATGCTGGGCGTATTTGAAACCTTAAATGCGTGGTACTGTCCACAGTGGTTTAAAGGACGCACTCAGGTTGAAGGTTTAGAATATATTCAGCAAGCCCAAGCAGCTGGACGTGGAGTTTTATTGTTAGGCACACATTCTACTCTGCTAGATGCAGGCGGCTATGTCTGTGCACAATATTTTGACCCCGATGTGGTCTATCGCCCACAAAATAATCCTTTACTGGACATGCTGATTTACCGTTGTCGCGCCACCATTTACGGTCATCAAATTGACCACGATGACATGCGTGGTTTAATCCGTCACTTAAAAAATGGTCGTGCCATTTGGTATAGTCCAGATCAGGACTTTGGTTTAAAACAAGGTGTTATGGCACCGTTTTTTGGCGTGCCTGCAGCGACAGTTACGGCGCATCGTCGTTTACTTAAAATGACCAAGGCCGCAGCAATTCCGTTATATTTTTACCGTACAGGTGAGCTTTCCAACCCGCAATATAAAGTCTTGATTGAACCTGAACTGCTAGATTTTCCAAGCGCAGACGAAGTTACAGATGCAACGCGTACCAATTTCATTATTGAGCAGCAATTACGGATCGCCCCTACCCAATATATGTGGTTTCATCGTCGGTTTAAGAGTCGCCCCGAAGGTTATGATAATATTTACTAATCTGCACGGCAGAAGGAAAGACTCATGAAAGTCATGCAGTTATTACCCGAATTAAACAGTGGTGGTGTAGAACGCGGTACGCTCGAAATCGCCCGAGCTTTAGTCGCTCAAGGGCATACGTCATTGGTGGTGTCGAATGGCGGACGGATGGTCAACCAACTTGAGGCTGAAGGTTCCACCCATTTAAGGTTAGCCATCCACAAAAAATCATTATCAAGCTTGTGGCAAATCCGTCCTTTACGCCAACTGATTATGCAACATCAACCTGATATTGTGCATGTACGTTCCCGCGTACCTGCATGGCTGACTCATTTTGCCCTAAAAGGGATTCCAGCCGAAAAGCGCCCACACTTAATTTCAACGGTACATGGTTTTTATTCAATTAACCGTTACAGTCAAATTATGACTCAAGCGGAAAAAGTGATTGCAGTTTCTGACAGTGTGGTCAAATACATTCGTGATCATTATCAAAACTGCCCACCAGAAGATATTGTCCGCATTTATCGTGGGATTGACCCTACTGCATTTCCGCATGGGTATCAACCTTCGGTACAATGGATTCAACAAACCTATCAAGATTTCCCAGAACTTGAACATAAGTTTTTAATTTGTTTGCCGGGACGTATCACCCGCTTAAAAGGTCATGAAACATTGATTGATCTGATTGCGAAATTAAAAACCCAGTATCCACAGATTCATGCTGTTGTTGTAGGCGGTGCAGATGTTAAAAAAGCAGCTTATTTACAGGAACTGGAACGCAATATTCGAGATAAACATTTGACCGAAGCGATAACCTTTGTTGGACACCGTTCTGACATTCGCGAGTGGCTTGCGTTTAGCGATATTGTACTTTCACTTTCCAATCAGGCAGAAACCTTTGGACGCACTGCGCTTGAAGCTTTATCGGTAGGAACACCTGTGATTGGCTGGAACCGTGGTGGTGTCGCTGAAATTCTGTCACAACTGTATCCGCAAGGACTCATCGCGGTAGATGACCAAGTCGCTTTATTCAATGCAGTGCAATTGCATCTGGAAACACCGCAAAGTGTCGCCCCTGTTGAATTGTTCAGCTTGGCAGATATGTGTCATCAAACCATAGATTTATATCAGCAAGTTTTGCAGTCAAAACATACCTAAAGCCTTAAAACTGAATCGAGCTGATTGAAATTTAATTTGTTTAAAAAATGAGAGTGAAAAAATAAACCCTAAAAAATCATCGCCCGAGTTCTACATCCTGTAAAACTCGGGCTTATGAGGTTGTGCTTTCAAAACTTATTGTTATTTTGTTGTGTGGCGTTCCTTACCTACATCATATCCTTGATGTTTATCCATCAGCGTCGTCTTCCTTAATGGGATATTCCGTTCCCGAGTCCTTGTGCTGATGAATTAATCTTAACCAGATCAGTCAGAATAAAACATGCGTCATGCGCCTAAATCCGTGTAAGCCATTTCGTACGCTTTTCGTTTAATTTCTAAACTGATTTATTCTGCGCTTTATATGGTTGTGCAATTTCATCGGTCACCAGTTTTTCTTCTCGCTCTGCTTTTTCAATCCCCTCCTGAATCGCCTGTTGAGCTTCTTGCTCATCGGCATCGGTTTGCGGTAATTCATCTTGAATTCGATCAAACACACGTCCAGTTTGCAATACCACATACACAGGAAAATGGTCTGAACCGATATGCGCTAAACGCTGCATATCCACCAATGCAAAATCGGTACTATGAAAAACATGGTCTAATGACCAACGCAATAAAGGATAATCGGCATGAAAGGTATTGATATAGTGCCGCCCAACGCGCGGGTCGAGCAAACCACTGATTCTTTGAAACAAGCGTGTCGTCCGCGACCATGCTACATCGTTTAAATCTCCCATCACGATACAGCTTTCATCTAAATCTTTGATTTGATCGCCTACAATTAACAATTCGGCATCTCTTAAAACTGAATCTTTGGCTTCAGTCGGACTCGGAGGTTTGGGATGCAAACAATATAACTGTACAGGTTGCCCAGAAGGCAAAATCACACTGGTATGAATAGATGGAATTTCATCACTCAGAATAAATTTGATCTCACTGTCTTTTAACGGCAAACGGCTATACAAATGCATGCCATATAAATTATCTAAAGGCACAGCGACCCGATAAGGATAGTCGGGTTCAATCACAGACAGGGCTTTTTGCCATGCCAAATCAGTTTCTAAAGTCAATACTAAGTCTGGTTTTAAGGCTTGAATATGTTCAATCAACAGATGATATTTCTGATTTGGTGTCAGGACATTGGACACGATTAATGAAATCTGTTTTTCAGGATTTAACTGTTCAGGGCGGACTTGTTTGACCTGTTTTTTCCACAGCAAGGTATAGGGTAAAACCATTTTGAGCTGATAAGCCAAAGCCGCAATCAGTCCAATCAAAATCACTTGGCTAGACATATCCCACGTCTGCTCCCAAATCAGGAGCAAAACAAAGGCAATGATGCCTAAAACCAAGATCTGTAAACGTGGAAAATCTGCGCCCCGAATCCACCATTCATCGCGTGGAATCAGTGACCAAAAACTTAACCAAATGACTAATATTGCAAGCCCTTTTACCCAAATCATCTTGCTTTACTCTTTTGTATTTTTTTTGGTTTTTACATGAAAACCAAAGTTATCAATTTTGTATGTAACACAAACACGAGATTTCTCTCAATAATACTCATGTTTTGTTCATGTAATGCTTGCAGTTGTGTCCCCTTTTGATAGACTTACATTCCTTTATTGTTTTTAACGCACCGAGGCAAAGTGACATGAAAGTAGGTCTGGTCGGTTGGCGCGGGATGGTGGGTTCCGTCCTTATGCAACGTATGGTTGAAGAAAATGATTTTGCTCATTTTGAGCCATTCTATTTCTCTACCAGTAATGCTGGCGGTGAAGCACCAGCGTTTGGTGGTAAGACTGCCCCAGCACTTATGGATGCAACAGATATTGAAAGTCTGAAGCAAATGGATGTCATTATTACCTGTCAAGGTGGTGATTACACTTCTGCCGTTTTCCCAAAGCTTAAAGCAGAAGGTTGGAATGGTTACTGGATTGATGCTGCATCTACCCTACGTATGGATGATGAAGCGATTATCGTACTTGATCCAGTCAACATGAATGTCATTAAAGATGGCTTGGTAAATGGCACCAAAACATTTGTGGGCGGTAACTGTACTGTTTCACTCATGTTGATGGGCTTGGGTTCATTATTCCAAAACAATTTGGTGGAGTGGGCAACGTCAATGACCTATCAAGCAGCTTCTGGTGCAGGTGCGCAAAACATGCGTGAGCTGATCACAGGCATGGGCTACTTGTACAACAACACCAAAGACTTGTTAGATGATCCACGTTCACCCATTTTAGACATCGACTCTAAAATTGCCGAATTACAACGTGGCGAAGGTTTCCCATCGGCAAACTTTGGTGTGCCTTTAGCGGGTTCTCTCATTCCATATATCGACAAACAGCTTGAAAGCGGTCAGTCAAAAGAAGAGTGGAAAGGTCAGGTTGAAACCAATAAGATTTTAGGCAATCAGCAAATCGTTCCAATTGATGGTCACTGTGTGCGTATTGGTGCAATGCGTTGTCACTCTCAGGCAATCACGTTGAAGCTGAAAAAAGACGTTCCACTGAACGAAATTGAAGATATGATTCGTCAATCGAGCCAATGGGCAAAAGTAGTACCAAATACCCGCGAAGCATCAATGACCGATCTTACCCCAGTTGCAGTTACAGGGACTTTAACAGTACCTGTTGGTCGTTTACGCAAAATGAACATGGGTAAAGAATACCTCGGTGCATTCACTGTAGGTGACCAATTACTTTGGGGTGCAGCAGAGCCATTACGTCGTATGTTACGCATCTTAATTGATTACAAAAATGCTTAAGCCTCGTCGTGAACACTGAATCATTTTCGATTCCGTGATCGATCTTAACAAGCCAGTCAAATTAGACTGGCTTTTTTATGTAATCAACGTGTTAATATTTTACAATCGCCCTACAACTCGCTACTCTATCCTTTTCGCCTTGCGATAAATGACCGAGCTAACAATTAAGATGACTGTATATAACAAATTAAAGATCGCTATTTTATCTATTCTGGCTTCACAGCAAATGTATGCAATGAATGTTGACCCGATTCAAATTCAGTCAACCACTGGGGAATTGCTCTATGCCGAAATCAACTTTCGTCAATCGAATGTTAATGAAGCGATTGATGTCAGTTTAGCTACGGCTGAAGATCTGATGTCAATTGGTGCGAGTCACCGCCCACCAGGTCATCTTAACTTTTTTACACGTCGTAACAGCAACGGCACAGGGGTCATCACCATTACTTCATCCCGACCGTTAACTGAGTCTGAGTTGAATATTGTAGTTAAAATTAAAGAAGGCAATGCAACCCGCCTGCAACATATTCGCACACCTTTAAAACGCAGTTCACCTGCTCCATTGGCCGCGATGCAACGCAGCAATGAACAAGCTTTAACGCCTATCATGATTGTCAATGAGCAAGATATTGCTTTAAATTTACCTGTAAGTGCGACCTATCAAGTTGAAACACCCAAAGCAATTGAACAACAAGCCTTCGAAGCACCCTTAACCATTCAACGTAATACTCCACCTGCATTAAACCATCAAGCAGTAACAGTAATTCAAACTGCGCCAAGCCGTAGCGCAGCAAGGGAAAATACGACTGTGATTGCCCCAAAAGCAGCACCAGCACAGACAAATAGCAACCTAACACAGACAACATCTACAGCCACCACCTCAGTCACCGCACAACAATCGGCTGATCCACTAGTGCAAAAATTTGCTGAACAGCAACGCACGAAGCAACTAGCACAAACTCAGCCTGCTGCTGCAACGAAAAAGCCTGCACAAACAGCGGCTACACAGGCTAAGCCAAGCTCTGCCACAGCCAAGCCTACGGTCAATGCCCAACATGTAGTACAATCGAATGAATCATTATGGGCCATTGCCTCACGCATTGCAGGAGAAAATAATCGCCCTGTTGCTGAGGTGATGCAGCAAATCAAAGCCAATAATGAACATGCTTTTATTCAAGGTGATGCCAATCGTTTACGTCGTGGTGCAACCTTAAATTTACATGCACAAGCTAACTCTAAACCAGAGAAAAAAGTCGCAATTCCACAACCAGAAACGGCCAGCGCACCACAATCAGGCAAAGCCAAATATCGTTTAAATCAAGCAGAAATGAGTCTTGTAGCAGAAAATCAACAGGACTCTACCCATGGTTCTGCCAAGAAGAACACTCAATCCACACAAACTTCGGGCGACTTGTCATTAAAAGTTATGACATCTCGTGAGAAAACCGTTAAATTACAGAGAAACGTAACAGAATTAGAATTGGCATTACGTCAGAAGGATCACAGAATTCAATTACTCAACGCGCGCCTTGCTGAACTGCAACAACAATTGCAAAAACAACAAGCCGCAAATAAGCCAAAACACTAAATGTTACACACAATGATTTTTTTGGGATAAGGTCAAACAAGTACCACATCCTCAAGGGGTATAAACATGCTGATTTATGTGATTCCGTTTATTTTATTATTGGTGATCGCAATTTTCTTGAAAAAGCGTGAAGCAAGTAAAGAAGCCGAACCGAGCAACAAGAAAACAGCAGCGCCAGCCAAAACCAATGCCAAGAAAACCACAACTACCAAAAAAGTTGCACAGAAATCGGTGGTGGCTGAAGAGGTTGTTCCAACACCACAACACTCTACCCCTGTCCCTGTAAAAATCCAAACCAACATTGAAAACCTGATCAAAGAACGTAATTTCTTTGCTGCAGAAGCGCAAATTAACCAAGCATTAAAACGTGATAATTCTTTGCATGGTTTGTATTTGTTATTGCTTGATATTCATTTGCAACAAAAAGATGAATTTGCAATTGATCAATTGCTGAATCATATACGCGCTTTAGGCCTTGATGATATTTTGGTTCAAGCAGAAGCTCAAAAACAAGCATTTGATGAGCAAAACAACAAAGTAATTGATGGGATTGATTTTCAACCAACGACTCCAACGGTTTTAGAATCGACTCCTCTTGAACAAAAATCAACTGTTGATTTTGACGCCCTCATACAATCAAAAGATGATATCTCTTCTGATAGCACTTCTTTTGACCAGTTACAGCACGAACTGACCTCAAATAAAACAGCACCACCTGAAGCAGCTTTAGAATTTGATACCTCATCGTTAAATTTCAGCCCTGCTGCTGCACCTGTAGAAAAAGCAGCTGAGCCTGAAGTAAAAGCAGAACCTGCTGCTTTAGACTTTAATTTTTCTGTAGATACTGCACCAGCAACAGAGAAAACTGAAACACCCGCAATTACTCCTGAGCCAAGTACAAGTGCTACAGAAGCAGCCCAACCGCTTGAGTTTTCTTTTGATTTAGAACCGAATAAAACTGAAATAGTAGCATCTGAAACACCAGCAAATGCACCTGCTACAACTGAAGCCCCAAGTTTAGACTTTGACTTTTCAACAACAGAAACCCCTGCGACTGTTGAAGCAAAAGCTGAATCTGCACCACCTGATTTTAATTTCACATTTGACAGTACGCCTGCTGCAGAAACCAAGCTTCAGCCTGCAATTGAGCCTGAAGTCATTGCTGCACCAAGTATTACACTTGAACCTGCTGCAGCTGTGGTCAGCACAGATGTTGATCTGAATGATCCATTGGTGAAATCATTCCCAGACTTATCTCAATTGGATGAAATTCAGTTGAACTTAGACTTAGCAAGTCAATATGTAGAGTTGGGCGCTTATGATGCTGCGAAAGCTTTGCTTAGCGAACAAGGCGCAAATTACTCTGCTGAACAACGCCAACGTGCCGATCAGTTACTGAATCAAATCGCTTCTTAATTCAAATCAGATTAAGATTAAGCAGTCATTCTTGGCTGCTTTTTTTATGATGAAAAAAATTGCGTTAATCTACATGGGCGGCACTTTTGGCTGTGTCGGTGAACCACTAAGCCCAATGCCTGCCGAACAATTTCTGCCACGCTTGGCACAGGTTTTGCCACTAAATTTAGAGATTGAATGCTTTGTTGCCCCTGTCATTAAAGACAGTAGCGCATGTACAGCAGCAGACTGGTTACAGCTCATTCAATATATTCAAAAATTACAACAAGATAATTTTCAATATTTCGTCATTTTACATGGCACAGACACGCTCAGCTATGCTAGTGCAGTCTTAGCACGTTTTTTAGCGCAAAGTACTCATGTCATTCTCATGGGTAGCCAATATCCCTTACTCAATGCACAAGGTACAGATACCCGTGAATTTAGTGATGCCTTAGACAACCTAAATTTTGCTCTACAACAGATTCATCAAGTGACTCCGGGCGTATATCTTGCTTTCCATCATCAACTGATTCATGCCGCAACGGCACTGAAACAACACACCACCGAGTTAAATGCATTTACAGGTCAGTCCGCTTTGGCTTGCACGGAGAGCAAATCGCAGAATGAGCCAGCATTCAAGATTAGAACTCAACATATTGAAAAAGCCCAGCACTTTAACTGCCTGAATTGGATGTTGCAGCCAATTGCCATTTCTGCTTTGGTCGATAATTTAAAAGCCTTACAGCAACAGCCACCACACTGCCTGATTTTACAGAGTTATGGTACTGGAAATATGGCAATCAATGACGAAGTGATTGCGTTAATTCAGGCCTTGCAAGCTCAACAATGTGCCGTGATTCTCACCACACAAGTCCCTTTTGGTGACATGCAGCAACGCTATGCGATCAGTCAGTGGTTACAGGACAGTAAAATTTTAATCAGTGATTGCCAAAGTCACGCGGATCTTTATGCCAAAGCCTTAAAAATGTATTTACAATACGACAGCCTTGCACAGTGGTATGCGCATTGGCAGTCTTCAGTGTGATTTGAGGTGATTATGCAGCGTTTTGCAATCGGAATAGAGTTTTGTGGTATTCGGTATCGGGGTTGGCAAACCCAGCAAGCAGGCGTACCCAGTGTGCAGGAAACCATTGAAAAAGTTCTGAGCAAAATTGCCGATGAGCCCATTATTTTACATGGTGCAGGACGTACCGATGCAGGCGTGCATGCAACCAACATGGTGGCACATTTTGATACGCATGCCATTCGCCCTGAACGCGGTTGGTTGATGGGTGCCAACAGCCAACTCCCCAAAGACATTGCAATTCAATGGATTAAAACAATGGATATGGACTTCCATGCTCGTTTTAAGGCTCAGGCACGGCGTTATCGCTATGTAGTGTATAACAATCCACAGCGCCCAGCCTTGCTGCACAAACAAGTCACCCACGCTTATTATCCCTTAGATGTCGATAAAATGATTGCAGCTGCGCAGAAATTTGAAGGGACACATAATTTTGAAAGCTTTCGCGCCGCAGCGTGTCAGTCCAATCAGCCTGTCCGTCATGTCAGTCATTGCCGCTTAATTCGTCACGGCAATTATTTGGTATTAGATATTCAAGCCGATGGTTTTTTGCATCACATGGTACGCAATATCATGGGTTGCCTATTGGAGATTGGACAAGGTTTGTATGACATTGCGCATATTGACCAAATTTTTGCAGCTCAAGACCGTAAAGCCGCAGGGATTACCGCCCCGCCCGATGGCTTGTATTTTATTCAGGCGCATTATCCTGAACAGTTTGATTTACCGAAAGTTCCTTTAGGTCCACATTGGTTAAACATGCCAGAATAATTTAATCCCTTCCGACCTCCCTTTTCCAAAGAGAGGAGCTCCATTTCGAGGCTTTAAAACGAAAGTCCCCCTTTGAAAAAGGGGGATTTAGGGGGATTCTGTTTAGGAAAGGTTTTAAATTTTCAAACTTAACGCTGTTTACGTTTTCTATATTCCACTGGGGTTTCATTGGTCCAGCGTTTAAAGGCACGATAAAAAGTACTAGGCTCTGAAAAACCCGTTAAATATACAATCCGCTCCACACTTTCATTGGTATTCGATAATAATCGTTTAGCCAAACGACAACGGTAATCTGACAGAATTTGCTGAAAACTGGTATTGGCTTCGCTCAATTGTGTACGCAAACGGCGTGGTGTGATATTCAATTGCGCTGCTACTGTTTCCAATGTCGTTTCACCACTTTCTAAGGTTGAACCAATAGCACGGCGCACTTCACCAACCAAGTCATAACGCGCCAGTTCCTGTAGCTTTTCCAATGCCAACTGTTCATTTAATTGCAATAACTCTGGCTCTGCCTGCCATAGCGGATAATCCAAAATACTCGGATCAAAATACAAACGCGTTTCTTTCTGCCCCAAACTCACAGGACATTCAAAGACACGGAAATATTCATCATCTGCAGCGCCTTGACTAAAGTTAAAGTCGATATAAATGGGCTGAAAACGACCTTCAGTAATAAATTTAAAGAATCGTAAAACACCCGACATGGCGCATTCAGAAAAATGACGATTAACGATATTTTCTGACCACGGCTGCACACCATTGGTTAAATAGCAGCGACCATCTTCCACTACCAATTTAGCATCAAAAGCATCACTAATTAGGCGTTGATAAGCCAAAGCGCGTTTTAGACCTTCACCAAAGTTTTCTGAAGAAATAAACAAATGTTCAATCACTTGCCCACGGTAAAGTGGCAAATGTTCCCCCAGATGCAAACCAATATCAGGGTCTTTACTGACTTCCTCAGCCGCAACCCAAAACGCATATTGTGCATTTAAAGGCGTACGCTCATTGGCTTCGACCTGATTTAAGGCCACACCAGCTTTTGTTAAAATTTCTTCGGTTGGCAACCCCGCACGACGAATCGCTTGGTAGCCTAATCGCAATACAACCGATGCATCTGTTAGCTGACCCACGCAAAAACCTTCCTTGTATGTACTTCATTTATACTTAAAAAGATTGAAATTAGATTAACTGCGATTGACCGAACTGACAACCTACCCAAGCCTATTTTTACAGAAAAAGTATAAACCGATGATTCGCTTATTTTACTAACAGATGCGCTGTGTACAGGGTTAAGCATCTTGATTTTTGCAGATAAATTGCCTATAATTTGCGCCTTTCCAATTTGATACTCAGGTAGGCTATGGCCAATAAAGAGGAACTCATCGAGTTCGAAGGCGTTGTCACCGAAACGCTTCCTAATACTATGTTTCGTGTACGTTTAGAAAACGGTCATGAAGTGATTGCTCACATTTCTGGTAAAATGCGTAAACACTATATTCGTATTTTAACGGGTGACAGTGTGAAAGTTGAAATGACCCCTTACGACTTAACAAAGGGTCGCATCACTTACCGCGCACGCTAAGTTTTAGTGTAAGCTAAAGCCACTTTCGGAGTGGCTTTTTTTCGTTGACTTCAAAAAATTCTGTTTAGCCTTTCATTCGCCCCCGCAGCTTATCGAATCACCACATTCTTTTCTTGCATTGGCTTCTACAATAAACTTTTGAGCAAGGGAGAAAAAGCATGTTATTTCGATCCTGCGTTGCTTTGGTTATTACTTCGTTTCTAGGCATTACTTTAGTTGCCTGTAGTAGCCATCCATCTCAATCAGTCATAAGCCGTGACGTCTATTTACAACAATTTGTTGGTCAATCTAGCACTTATATTTTGACACACTTGCAGTTAAGCCAAATAGGCTATCAACAAGTGGGTACAATCGAACACACCAAACAAACCTTACGCTACCAGGTCATTCGTCCTGTACGGATTCCAATTCCAATGGCGCAGCATCCAACCACAGGAATTGGTGCAGTTCCGTTAAACACGGGCATCCCTAGTCATGAAAGTTATGATTTGGCGCTGTCCTGCTATATTATTTTTCATTTAGAACACAACATTGCGACCTCTGTGTCTTATAGTGGACAACACTGCTAAATAAACATCACGCTATTAAACAGCAGCACGAAATTTTTTGCACAAAAAAACGCAGTCCGTAGACTGCGTTTGCTTTAAGCCAATCACATTTAGAGATGCGATTTGGCTTAAATATCTGAAGTTTTGAAATTAGTTCAATGCCGCAACCACAGCCTGACCCATTTCCACTGTACCGACTTTGTTCATGCCTTCAGACATAATGTCGGCAGTACGCACGTTTTGATCCAATACGTTGCCTACCGCATCCTCAATGGCTTTGGCTGCCGCTTCTTCACGGAAAGTGTAACGTAGCATCATTGCCACAGAAAGAATGGTTGCCAACGGGTTTGCCAAGTTCTGACCTGCGATATCTGGCGCTGAACCATGACAAGGCTCATACATGCCTTTACCATTTTCATCTAAAGACGCAGATGGCAACATACCAATAGAACCTGTCAACATTGCCGCTTCATCTGACAAGATGTCGCCAAACAAGTTACCTGTCACCAAGACGTCGAATTGTTTTGGCGCACGTACCAATTGCATCGCTGCGTTATCGACATACATGTGCGACAAGTTAATTTCTGGGTACTGTTCTGCATGTAACTGAGTCACAGTTTGCTTCCACAATTCAGTCACTTCTAGTACATTGGCTTTATCCACCGAACATACTTTACCACCACGCAATTTCGCCATTTCAAACGCGACTTTTGCAATACGTTTGATTTCTGACTCAGCATAAACGTCAGTGTTAAAACCTTGTTTTTCACCGTTTTCTAATTCACGGATACCGCGTGGCTGACCGAAATAGATACCACCTGTCAATTCACGCACGATTAAGATATCTAAGCCTGATACAATTTCAGGTTTTAAGCTTGAAGCATCTGCCAATTGCGGATACAAAATTGCAGGACGTAAGTTAGCAAACAAATTAAGTTCTGAACGCAATTTTAATAAGCCACGCTCAGGACGGATTGAACGCTCAATGTTGTCCCATTTTGGACCACCGACTGCACCCAATAAAATTGCATCGGCTTTTTTCGCTTGCTCAGATGTCACTGCTGGGTACGGTTCACCATGTGCATCAATTGCAGAACCACCTAATAAACCTTGTTCCCAAGTCAAACCCAAATTGAATTTTTCATTGACACGTGTCAGCACTTGTTCAGCAGCTTTCACAATTTCTGGACCAATGCCGTCACCAGCTAAAATCAAAATATGTTTTGACATGAGAGTTTCCATTGTTCTTGACAGTCAAAGACTGTGGGATTAAATTTTTTGTTCTACAAACTCACCCAAGCCATTTAAGACATTGTAGGGTTTGCAAAAACGTCGAATAGTTGTGCTGTTTTGCACCAAATCTACACATAAAGGATCTGGCGCAGACACATTTAACAAACTGCCTTTACTACGACTGCGGTCACGATACATTCTAAAGATATATTTTTGCTTGGCATTAAACTTATGAATCACATGCAATTTTTCTGCACGGTCTTTAGAAATGGGATAAAAGCGAATCACCAATTCATGTTGATTAGGCGGTACAGACAAATACAAGGCGTTGGATTTATTTAAGGATGATTCCTGTAAAAGCACCAAACCCTCTTGAATGGCAGCACGTGTAACACGATGTTTTTCTGCATCGACAATGGTGAGGGTATTTAAACGCTCAAACTCACAATCATCTGTACCCGCACAGTAAATCAGTGCATTGGATTTGCTTTGTTCAGTTTCTTTCACCTGTTTAATGCGTGCTGTATTCCACGTTTGGCATGCGCTTAGCGTAGTGATACATAATCCAATGACAGCAAGCCGACCGAAAATTTTAGTCATTATTCGCCCCTAACCTCACCTGTTAGATACAAAATATAAAAATTATTATGTGCCGATGTTAGCAAGAGTTAGGCAGCGATGCTATGACAAATTTCAGCGAATTTATGCCTGAATTTCGGCAAAAACCCACGGACGCGACTGCTTGGTTTTCTCTTCATAAGCACGAATGTCATCGGCTGCTTGTAATGTTAAGCCAATATCATCCAAACCATTCAATAAACAGTGTTTACGGAATGGATCTACTTCAAACTTAAATGCCGTACCGCTTGGTGTGCGTACTTCTTGCGCTTCCAAGTCGATGGTTAATTGATAACCTTCTGTTGCCGCACATTCTTGAAACAATTGCTCGACCTGCTCTTCAGACAAGATCACAGGTAGCATGCCGTTTTTAAAGCAGTTATTGAAGAAAATGTCGGCAAAACTTGGGGCAATAACGGTACGGAAACCATATTCATTCAATGCCCAAGGTGCATGCTCACGGCTTGAACCACAACCAAAGTTAGCACGCGAAATTAAGATTGAAGCACCTTGATAACGTGGCTGATTCAATACGAACTCAGTATTAATCGGACGTTTTGAATTGTCCTGTCCTGGATAGCCTTCATCCAAATAACGTAATTCATCAAATAAGTTATCACCAAAGCCTGTGCGCTTAATTGATTTCAAGAACTGTTTTGGAATGATTAAGTCAGTATCGACATTGGCACGGTCTAATGGTGCAACGATACCTTGTTCAACGGTATATTTTTTCATGTTTAATTCTCACTGAATCCGTAACCTCTCCCTTGCCCTCTCCGATAATGAGAGAGAACTCCTTCTCTCTGAGAGAAGGTTGGGATGAGGGAATAACTTAGAATGAACGTACGTCTACAAAATGACCTGCAATTGCAGCTGCAGCAGCCATTGCTGGACTCACCAAGTGAGTACGACCACCGTTACCTTGACGACCTTCAAAGTTACGGTTTGAAGTCGATGCACAGTGTTCACCTGGTTGCAATTTGTCTGAGTTCATTGCCAAACACATTGAGCAACCTGGTTCACGCCATTCAAAGCCTGCTTCTACAAATACTTTGTCTAAGCCTTCTTGTTCCGCTTGTTGCTTCACTAAGCCAGAACCCGGAACCACCATTGCCTGTTTAATGCTTGCAGCAACTTTACGTCCTTTAATCACTTCAGCAGCTGCACGAATATCTTCAATACGCGAGTTGGTGCATGAGCCAATAAATACACGGTCTAATTGAATATCTGCCAAAGACTGACCTGCAGTTAAGCCCATATATTGATAAGCACGCGTCCAGTCATTGCGCTGTACATCATCTTTCGCCTGTTCTAAAGTTGGTACGGCTTGTGACACTGGAATGACCATTTCAGGTGAAGTTCCCCAAGACACTTGCGGCTCAATTTCTTCACCTTGCAATACCACGACGGTGTCAAAGTGTGCGCCTTCATCTGAGTGTAAAGTATTCCAGTAGGCAACTGCAGCATCCCATTGCTCGCCTTTCGGTGCATAGTTACGACCTTTCACGTATTTAATGGTTTTATCATCCACAGCGACCATACCTACGCGCGCGCCTGCTTCAATCGCCATGTTACATACTGTCATACGTCCTTCAATCGACATATCACGGAATACTTGACCACCAAACTCAATCGCGTGACCTGTACCGCCTGCAGTACCAATTTTACCAATGATCGCTAAAACGACATCTTTCGGTGTAACACCTTGACCTAATTTGCCATCTACACGCACTAGCATGTTTTTCATTTTCTTTTGAACTAAGCATTGGGTTGCCAATACGTGTTCAACTTCAGATGTGCCAATACCGTGCGCCAAACACCCAAATGCACCGTGAGTCGCTGTATGTGAGTCACCACAAACCACGGTCATACCTGGCAAAGTTAAGCCCTGCTCAGGCCCAACCACGTGCGCAATCCCCTGACGGATATCGTTGATATCAAACTGTACCACATTAAAGGTTTTACAGTTGTCATCTAAAGTTTGTACCTGAATACGTGAAGTATCATCTTCAATACCTGCAATACCGTCCGCACGTTCTTTTTTAGACGTTGGTACGTTATGGTCAGGCGTTGCCACGTTGGCACTTAAACGCCACGGTTTACGTCCTGCAAGTTGCAAACCTTCGAAGGCTTGTGGCGAAGTCACTTCATGCAATAAATGACGGTCGATATACAATAAAGCCGAGCCATCATCACGTTGAGTGACCAAGTGATCATCCCACAATTTATCATACAAAGTTTTTGCAGTTGGATTTTGTGCTTGTTGGTTTTCGCCTGCCATGTCAGATCTACTCCACTGGACTGGGTAATTTTTTCATTCTTTCGATTATAACCGCGAATTTATATAAATCTAATTTATCATTTTTATTAATTTAAAAACTTTTAGGAATTAATATTTACATCCAAGCAAAATATTTTTTATTGGTTTAACCTGTTTTGTTTTCAGGTTAAGTTCAATCAACATCGTTTCATCTAAAAAATAATCAAGACTAAAATCTAATTTTCCAATTAAAAACACAAAAATATTCGCTTTTACAAATTAAATATGAATGATTATCCTTTAGCTATCACACAGAGAAATGTCAAAGCAGCACAGGAGTATTCACATGAGTCATATTCAAAAATTTGTCGCCAACAATCAACGGATGTTCAAAAAAACTTTAAGCTACTACATCATGCACATCACCGTGGCGATGGTGGTCGGTTATGTAGTCACAGGCAATATTTGGATGGCGATTACCTTAAGTTTGGTCGAACCGACAGTACAAGCGGTGGCTTATTTCATTCACGAGCGTATTTGGGAAAAGAAAGCACAAGCTGAAGAGTCCAACATTATCGCGTAGTTAACATATCGTTATGCTCTAGTTACCCTCTTCTCAAGTGAATACTGCTGTTCTATTTCTTCCTCTTAGATCATCGTAGCGCAAGCGACGATGATCTTTTTTTATGCCCTTTTCAATCCGCTCCCTTGAGGATGTTTCTGCCTACAGTTTCAAAATAAGTAGAATTTGTTTTGATTAATTCTAATTTTTTCTAAATAATACACACAGTAATAAAAAATACTTATAGGTAGTTCAAATGAATCTTGCAGCCTTTGAAGCCTTTGTAAAAGTCATGGAAACAGGTTCTATTTCTTTGGCAGCAGATCAACTGTTTATAACCCAACCCGCGGTGACCAAACGCATTCACAGCTTAGAAGGCTATTTTGGTGTAAAGCTGTTTGAGTCGGCAGGTCGTGGGGTGCAAGCTACACATGCAGCACACTCACTATTGCCCAAAGTCAAAAACTGGCTGAATGAACTGGGCGATATTCACCACACCCTCAGTCATGAGCAAGGACAGGTTCAAGGCAAACTGAAAATCGGCACCAGTCACCATATTGGTTTGCACCATTTACCCAATCATTTACGTGAATATGTACAGGAATTTCCCAACGTCACGTTAGATGTGCATTTTGTCGACTCAGAACAGGCACATGAACAAGTTTTGGCAGGCGATTTAGAACTGGCTTTTCTGACCTTACCGCCCAAATTAGATGAACGTCTGTCTTATGTCACCATTTGGAATGATCCATTGGTGTTTGTGGTCGCATCTTTTCATCCGCTTGCACATCAGAAAAACCTGCAATTGACCGATTTACTCGCCTACCCTAGTTTGTTGCCTGCCGCGCAAACCTATACCAGTCAAATCACTTTGGCAGAGTTTGAAAAGCAAGGTGTTAAACCTAAAGTCACCATGAGCAACAATCCGTTAGAATCAATTCGGATGTTGGTGTCAATTGGTTTGGGATGGTCTGTTTTACCTAAAACGTTGGTCAATCAGGACTTACAACAGTTAGATATTGACTTAGAAATGAACCGTCAATTGGGCATGGTATGGCATCCAGGGCGGACGCAATCACGCGCTGTTTTAGAATTGATTGAGATGATGAAACACTAGAAGATTAATGGTTTCTTTTGAATGAAAATACCCTCAAACACGATTGTATTGAGGGTATTTTTTATTGGCTTAATTTAGGTGCAAGTGAGGTCTTAACGATTCACCGAATCTTCATGTAAAGATTCATTCAATTGATCTACCACAATTGCCCATGAACCATCCGATTTCATTTTTTCGACGATAAACTGACGCTGTGCTTCCGTCCAAAATTCTGCCTCGGCAATTGTTGTTTCTGCATTCAATTGATGCGTTTCAATAAATTGCTGAATCGCAGCTTCACTGGCATCCAAACCCAGTTGTTCAAATAAATGTGTCATTCTTGGGCGTACACCACTCATTTTTTCACTCCTGATCATTTTTAATTCTTGTCTTACCTTAGCATGCCTATTCTAAAAATGAATGACATAATCCAACATTGCAATAAATAAAAACAAAAAACAAATCAATAAGCTAGTAAAAGCCAAAGTAGCAACACCTCAAAAAAATTCAGACTTAAATTGACCAGTCCTGCACATCCCAACCTTGCTCTTCAGCCAAAGCCTGTAAACGTGCATCAGGATTTACAGCAATGGCGTGATCTGCATATTCCAACAAGAAACGGTCATTAATTGAGTCTGAATATGCCCAAGATTCTGTGACTTCGCGCCCTGCAAGCCACTGCTCCAAACGCACCAACTTGCCTTGTTGATAACACGCAGTATTAATGACTTTGCCTGTATATTTACCATCGACCACTTCGGCATTGGTGGCAATAATTTCACTAATACCAAACTCACGGAAAATAGGTGCAGTAATAAAGTCAGATGTTGCTGTAATCCCCACCAATTCATGCCCTAATTCTTGATGACGCTGGATAGCTTTAAACCCTTCAGGGCGCATTTGTGGACGAATCACCTTTTGCATAAATAATTCATGCAAATCTGTGAGGTACTGATTGTCGTGCTGGGTTAAAAACTCAAATACAAATTCGTTATATGCAATTGGGTCGAGTTGCCCTGCTTTGTAGTCTTCATAAAACTTGTCGTTCATGGCGCGATGGCGAACAGGATCGACCAAGCCTTCACTTACCAAAAACTCACCCCAAGAATGATCTGAATCAGTATTTAACAAGGTGTGATCGAGATCAAATAGCGCCAATTTCATGAAAATACTCGTAAAAACTGAAATTTAAGAAAAAAATTGTAAATCTATCTCCGCTAGTCGATAGAAATTCGTTAAGATCATAGCAATTTTAACATTATTTACACTTTGCGTTTTCGAGTTGGAGAAAAGAAATCATCATCCCCGAGTGCAAAGTCATAAATTAAACAATATTTAGGTAGCCAAATGATCGACTCAGAAGGTTTCCGACCCAATGTCGGGATCATTTTGGCAAACGAGTTTGGACAAGTTTTATGGGCAAAACGCATTGGTCACAATGCATGGCAATTTCCGCAAGGAGGTATCCAATATGGAGAAACCCCTGAACAGGCACTTTATCGTGAGCTGAGAGAAGAAGTTGGCTTACTGCCCGAACACGTCCAAGTTATCGCGCAAACTAAGGGTTGGCTGCGTTATCGTTTGCCACATCGGTATATACGCACGGATTCAGATCCCGTATGTATTGGTCAAAAACAGAAGTGGTTTTTATTGCAACTGACAGCGTCAGCGCATCATATTCGGCTGAATTTGTCAGACCCACCCGAATTTGATCAATGGCAATGGGTCAGTTACTGGTATCCGCTTGGTCAGGTCGTCAATTTTAAACGTGACGTCTACCGTAAAGCGATGGTGGAATTGTGCAATCAATTGCCCCTGAAAAAACCTTAAAATTTGCATGAAGATGTAGATTTTTTAGCTTATTGTTATAGGGTCATCTGTGGTGTAAAACTGACCTCAAAACATTGATTGGAATATGGAGTAGCGCGTATGTCGAACATGCAACTGGATACCCTTAGACGCATTGTACAAGAAATCAATGCGTCCACCAGTTTGCATGAATCACTCGATATTATGGTCAATCAGGTCGCAGAAGCCATGCATGTGGATGTCTGCTCTATTTACCTGCTCGATGAACGCAATCAACGCTATTTGCTCATGGCATCAAAGGGTTTAAATCCTGAGGCTGTGGGGCATGTGTCTCTACATACCAGTGAAGGTTTGGTCGGTTTAGTCGGACAACGTGAAGAAATTGTCAACCTAGACGATGCGCCCAAACACGAACGCTTCATGTATTTGGCCGAAACAGGCGAGGAAATTTATAATTCTTTCCTTGGCGTGCCTGTCATGTATCGCCGTAAAGTGATGGGCGTTCTTGTGGTGCAAAACAAGGACAAACAAGACTTTTCTGAAGCCGCAGAATCCTTTTTAGTCACACTTTGTGCTCAGCTTTCAGGTGTCATTGCGCATGCGCATGCCGTGGGCAACATTGATGTGTTCCGCAAACCCAACAACCTGCCTGCTTACAAAACCTTTCAGGGCGTATCAGGTTCGGGCGGGATTGCACTGGGTCGTGCGGTAATTCTATATCCACCTGCAGATTTGGCGGCTGTACCTGATCGTGAAGCTGAAGACATTAGTGAAGAGTTAGAATTACTAGACAACGCACTAGATGCAGTGCGTCAAGAAATTCAGGCACTAGATGACAAAATGCAGGATGCCTTAATGGCAGAAGAACGCGCTTTATTCAGTGTGTTCCTACGCATGTTGGATGAAAATGCCCTGCCTGCAGAAATTAAAGAACTGATTCGTGAAGGTAACTGGGCACAAGGTGCAGTGCGTATTGTAATTGACAATCACATTGCCCTATTTTCGCAAATGGAAGATGACTATTTACGCGAACGTGTTTCTGACCTGAAAGATTTAGGGCGTCGTATTCTCGCCTCTTTACAAGAAGCCGATGCCAGTCACCGTGAACTGACCGATGAAAGTATTTTAATTGGCGAAGAAATTTCCACAGCAGCTTTGGTAGAACTACCTGTCGATAAAATTGCAGCGATTGTTACCACCGAAGGCGCAATGAATTCTCACATGGTCATTGTGGCACGTGCTTTGGGTATTCCAACCGTAGTTGGCGTAACTGAATTGCCCATCAACAGCCTAGACGATGTGGAAATGATTGTAGATGCGCACCAAGGTCGGGTGTTTATCAACCCGCCACGTCGCATGCGGACGCGCTATAAAGAAATTCAAAAAGAAGAAGAACAGATTGCCAAAGACCTCAAGCAATATGAAACCAAAGATGCCATTACCCCTGACGGCGTAGCGGTAAAATTGTATGTCAATACAGGCTTGATGATTGACGTAGTGCGTGGCGTACAACGCGGTGCTAAAGGTGTTGGTTTATATCGTTCTGAAATTCCATTTATGCTACGTGACCGTTTCCCGGGCGAAGAAGAACAGCGTGCTATTTACCGCCAACAGCTCAGTCACTTTGCCAACAAACCTGTGGTGATGCGTACGCTAGATATTGGCGCAGACAAGGACTTGCCGTACTTTTCGATTGAAGAAGAAAACTCAGCCTTGGGTTGGCGCGGGATTCGCTTCACGCTAGATCATCCTGAAATTTTTTCTTCGCAAATTCGTGCCATGCTCAAAGCCAGTATTGGTTTGAATAATCTGCATATTTTGCTGCCAATGATCACCAGTGTCAGCGAGGTTGAAGAAGCCTTGTATTTGCTAGATCGTGACTTGCAAGCAGTGCAGGAAGAAGAACAGGTTAAAATCACCAAACCGAAAATTGGCATTATGGTAGAAGTACCGAGTGTGCTGCTGCAAATTGATGAATTTGCCCCGTTGGTGGATTTTTTCTCGGTAGGATCAAACGATTTAACCCAGTATTTATTGGCAGTGGATCGTAACAATCCGCGTGTGGCCAACGTCTATTCACACTTTCATCCTGCAGTACTGCGCGCCTTAACCCGCTTGGTGAAAGAATGTCATAAATATGACAAGCCTGTGAGCGTTTGTGGCGAAATGGCAGGAGATCCGCTGTCTGCGGTACTCTTAATGGCAATGGGCTTTAATACCCTGTCGATGAGTTCAAGTAATATCTTGCGGGTGCGTAAAGCAATTTGTCATGTACCGATGACCGATGCGCAACATTTATTAGATCAGGCGTTAAAAATGAATAATCCGCTGATGGTGAAAAGTCTGATGGAATATTATTTTAAAACCCATGGCTTGGGCGATATGGTGAAACTAGCGACACGTATCGTATCTCCATAAAACTTAGTTTAAGCCTCAAGCAACACACCATTCACTCCAAAAACAACAAGGGCGATAATCATCGGAATATCGCCCTTGTTTGTGTTTGCTATAGCCTCGTTTGGCATTTTTCTTACGGTCTACAAAAACCTGACTTTTGTTCACCTCGTGCATGTACTTGGCCACAAAGTTATGCTGAATAAGCTCAGGCTGTTTTTTCTTTGCCATTGCGCTGTTCCTTTCGGTTTATCATTGAAATGAGAAGTGTCACTACTCTTTTAGATGGAGATGTTGCGGGAAAATTCAAGCCATTTGCTTCTGCATTACCTGACTATTCTCTCACCAATGTTCCATATTAAATTGGGAAGCTGATCATAAGCTTTTTTGCACATATTACAAGCGATTTCCGCTCAATAGTGCTAAGATAAAAAGAAGGGTAAATAAATTATTGCCGCCACTTTATCAGATTTTTCTGACGGTTATTTTTGAAGGCTATTTTAAAGAACACTCAGCGGCTTTACCCATACAATTATAGCATAAAATTCTAAAAAATTTTATTACCTTTCAAAGACTTATTAGTTATAAAATCCACTAGAAAAACTGCAATGATTGGCTAATATGAATATAGAAGATCAGTTTAACAAGACCATTAAAAACAGGAGTCAAATTCATGATTTATGAAGTTTCTGGAGATATTTTACTGAGCGAAGCACGTGCGATTGCTCACGGTGTTGCCCCTAACGATAACTTTGCAACAGGTTTGGCTTTAAGTCTGCGTGAGCACTGGCCTGCGCTATATAAAGACTTCCGCAACTATTGTCATATTTACCATCCTAAAGCGGGTGAGCAATGGACTTGGGTCAATGCCGAAGGTCAACGCATCGTCAACCTGATGACTCAGGAAGCGGCTTATGACAACGGTTCAAAACCAGGTAAAGCATCGACAGAATACGTCAACCGCACTTTGAAAAACTTAAAACAGTTGATTGAAGAAGAGAAAATTGAAAGCTTGGCGTTACCGCGTCTTGCAACAGGTGTAGGCGGTTTAGATTGGGAAGATGTACGTCCACTCATCTACAAACACTTAGAAGATTTGGATATTCCAATTTACATCTACACTCTATATCAAAAAGGTGTAAAAGCTGAAGAGCCTGCGAAATAAGTTTCGCTGAAGCAATCAGCTTTGCTACAAGCGAGCGTGATTGATCACGACTCGACTGCAATATACGGTTCAATTCACCCGTTTGGTTTTACCAAGCGGGTGAATTTTTTGTGCAGAATCAAGTAGCAAGGGATGCTATGCTGAAAATGCACGCTGCAAGATGGATGCAACATCGACCTGTTTAGGTTTAAGCATACCCACCACTTGCCCATGCAATGCACTATAACGCGACTGAATAAAACCTTCTGCCACAAAACTTGGCGCATAACGCAACAACAAAACCGCTTGTGCCAAAATCACCAAACGGCTCACCAAAGCACGTGCCATAAATCGTAAATCGTTGCTGTTCGTGGTCTGCAATAACTGCTGCAAACCATCTAATTCACTGCCCAAAATAGGATGAGTAACGGCAGTGCGAGCAAAATCCTGCAATAACACCTGAATCAGCTCAGGTTCTCGCTGCATAGCGCGTAGTACATCCAGACACATGACATTGCCTGAACCTTCCCAAATGGTATTTACAGGTGCTTCTTTGAAAATACGTGCCATGATGCTGTTATCGACATAACCATTGCCACCAAAAACTTCCATCATCTCACCTGTAAGTTCCACCGCGCGTTTGCAAGTCCAGAACTTTGCAGCAGGGGTCATTAAACGCTTCCATGCCAAAGACACAGCATCATCGCTTTCATAACAATGTGCCAAATGAAAACTGAGCTGTACCGCAGCTTCAGTTTCCAAAGCCAAATCTGCCAAGACTGCCTGCATTAATGGCTGATTCGCCAAAGTCTGTCCAAATGCTTGACGTTGTCGAGTATAGGCAAGGCATTGCACCAAGGCTTGACGCAGCATGGCACTACTGCCCACAGCACAGGTTAAACGAGTGTAGTTCGCCATTTCAATAATGGTGGGAATACCGCGCCCTGCTTCGCCAATCATGATGCCCCACGCCTGCTGAAATTCGACTTCAGAACTGGAGTTACTCCGATTTCCCACTTTGTCTTTTAAACGCTGTACCTGAATATTATTTTTTCTGCCATCTTCTAACCAACGCGGTACAAAGAAACAAGCCAAACCATCTTGTTCGGTATTGGCGACCACCAAATGTGCATCACACATTGGTGCAGAGAAAAACCATTTATGACCTGTGAGCAAATAGGCTTGCCCACGCCCTGTTGCTGCGACTGGAATGGCAAGCGTTTGGTTGGCACGTACATCTGAACCACCCTGCTTTTCGGTCATGCCCATGCCCAACCAAATAGATTTCTTTTGTGAAATCGGCACATCACGCGGGTCATATTCATGCGATAACAGTTTCTCACCCATGCTTGCCCACAACTCAGGTTCACGCTGAATGAGCGGAATGCTGCCTAAAGTCATAGAATTTGGGCATAAATTACCGCACTCAACCTGTCCTGCCAAATAAAAACGACTGGCCCAATCGACCCATTTTGCCGTAGATTGCGGTTGTTTAAATGGATGTGCATGCGTGTCAAACTTGCGATTCAGCGCCATCCAGTGATGCCACGCAGGATGAAACTCCACTGCATCTTTACGGCGTCCACGTGCATCGAAGGCATGTAAAATAGGCGTATGCCGATTGGCTAAATCGGCATAGTGATAATATTCTGCCGATGCTGCAATATGTCCCAATTCGCTCAGTCGAGTCTGATCTTGACTGCCATAACGGGTTAAAATTTCTTGTAAAACCGTATCGGTTTCAAATAAGTTATAGTCTTGTAATTCATCAAACTGATTTTGAATTTGATGGGTCATCCATGTCTGCATTGTGTCACTCCTAGACAAACGCGATGCTATCATTGCATTTAGTATAGAGAAAAATATGTGCTC
Source organism: Acinetobacter sp. SCLZS86 (assembly GCF_021560715.1). Lineage (NCBI taxonomy): Bacteria > Pseudomonadati > Pseudomonadota > Gammaproteobacteria > Moraxellales > Moraxellaceae > Acinetobacter > Acinetobacter sp. SCLZS86. The sequence continues at coordinate 514,495 of NZ_CP090864.1, read as the reverse complement.
AGGTGTTCGGCTTTATTTATGAAAAATTCTGAGGTTCAAGTGCGCCGTAAGCCGCGCCAATCGCGGGCTAAACTGACTCAAGAGGCTTTACAGGAAAGTTTTGTTCGGCTTTTGCATGAACGCTCGGCAGCTGAAATTACCATTCGTGAAATTACTAATTTGGCAGGTGTCGGTTTAGGCACTTTTTATGAATACTTTGCCAAGAAAGAAGATTTACTGGCATTGACGATTCACCTGCAAGTCAAACAGCATGCAGAACGCTTAAAAAGTTATGCCCAACAGCAACTTGAGTTATCCACAGTTGTTGAAATAAACCGCTATATCGCAACAATCATTCAGTTTCAGCTTCAGCAAATTCAGGCACAACAATGGCTTTGGGCACAGACTTTTTTACTGGAACGACAAGTTTCACACATTGAAACTTACCAAAAAAGTTACAGCATGATGCTGCAAATGTGGCAACAGATATTCGCACCTGTCATACATAATGCCGAACTACAACTGCGCCTTGCTTTGAATCTGCACCGCATCAGCTATGGCTTTATTTCACAAAGTTTATTAATCAATCCGCATTTTCAAGATTGGGGCACCTTGTACACCGATATTTCACTAGCAATTCAACCGTTTTTAGTCTCTGTTTCAGATATTTAATGCAGCAAAACTGATTATTTAGTTTACAAAGATCTATCGAATATACCAATCATAAACAATAAATTTATCTATTTGTAAAATTATAAAAATCGTTTTACATTAAAATGGTGAGATTTGAAAAGCTTTCATCTACAAAGCCCAATCTGCATGATATTGTGGTGTTGTAGTTGATTTTTTAAACCAACAAAACGGTTCATGGCCGCTTGCTTTAGAAGATAAGTTTCTAATGCAGCCCACCACATGATGATCACAATAATGGAGAACAATGATGAGCCAAGAGATAAAAAAATGCCCTGTGACGCATTTAACCACCGATGCAGGCGCACCTGTTGTAGATAACCAAAATAGTATGACCGCAGGTGCACGTGGTCCACTGCTTACTCAAGATTTATGGCTGAATGAAAAGTTGGCAAACTTTGTGCGTGAAGTGATTCCTGAGCGACGTATGCATGCCAAAGGTTCAGGTGCATTTGGTACCTTTACGGTCACTCACGATATTAGCCAATATACCCGTGCTAAAATTTTCTCTGAAGTGGGTAAAAAAACTGAAATGTTTGCGCGCTTCTCTACCGTTGCTGGTGAGCGTGGCGCTGCCGATGCAGAGCGCGATATTCGTGGTTTTGCCTTAAAATTCTATACCGAAGAAGGTAACTGGGATTTGGTCGGCAACAACACACCCGTGTTCTTTTTCCGTGACCCGCGTCAGTTCCCTGACCTAAATAAAGCGGTAAAGCGTGACCCACGTACCAATCTGCGTAATGCGACCAATAACTGGGATTTCTGGACGTTACTGCCAGAAGCACTCCACCAAGTGACCATTGTCATGTCGGATCGCGGTATTCCAGTCGGTTATCGTCACATGCATGGTTTTGGTAGTCATACCTATAGCTTTATTAATGCCAACAATGAGCGTTTCTGGGTAAAATTCCACTTCCGCACTCAACAAGGCATTCAAAACCTAACCGATGCTGAAGCAGCAGAATTAATTGGTCGTGACCGTGAAAGCAGCCAGACCGACCTTTACAACGCCATTGAACGTGGTGATTTCCCGAAATGGACGCTGTTCGTGCAAATCATGCCTGAACTGGATGCAGAAAAAGTCCCTTATCACCCATTTGACCTCACCAAAGTTTGGCCAAAAGGTGACTATCCACTCATTGAAGTAGGTGAGTTTGAACTGAACCGCAACCCTGAAAACTATTTCCAAGATGTTGAACAGGCTGCCTTTGCACCAAGCAACCTTGTACCGGGGATTAGCTACTCGCCAGACCGTATGTTACAAGCGCGTTTGGTCAACTATGCTGATGCTGCGCGTTACCGTGTTGGTGTAAACCATTCACAAATTCCAGTGAATGCCGCACGCTGCCCTGTACACTCCAACCGTCGTGATGGTCAGGGTCGCATGGATGGTAACTATGGTAGCTTGCCGCACTATGAGCCAAACAGCTTCCACCAATGGCAAGAGCAACCGCAATACCGCGAACCGCCACTCAAAATTCGTGGCGATGCAGATTTCTGGGATTATCGTGAAGACGATAGCAACTACTTCAGCCAGCCTCGTGCATTGTTTAATTTAATGAATCCTGAGCAAAAACAGGCACTATTTGATAACACGGCACGTGCGATGGGGGATGCTTTAGACTTTATTAAGTATCGTCATATTCGCAACTGTTACGCATGTGATCCTGCTTATGGTGAAGGCGTTGCTGCAGCTTTAGGCATGACCGTTGCCGATGCACAAGCAGCTCGTGCCAGCGACCCTGCACTTGGTCAGCCAGGCGTACTATAATCTTTGTACTTAAAGATCAAGTCAGTCTGAACAGCAAGACTTTAAACACCAAAACAAAGCCCCTATTTCGATAGGGGCTTTGTGTTCTATATCTCTCGTTGCTACTTTTCAGAGCGTGAAAAGTTGCGTGTCATTTTTATTTAAGGTCTAGTTTTTAAAAGACTAAACAATTAATTTTTTGCCTTCACGAATACAATAAAACGGATTCATTAATTTAGATGAACGCTTCATGGCTTGATGCAAATCTGCCTCAGGCTGATCACGTCCTTCATCGGTCAATTCAAAGGTTCGATAGTGAATTGCCAATGAACATTTGGAATGTAAATCTTTATGCGCCTGAAAAGCATCTTCAGGATTCATGTGCATATAACGCATTAAATTGCGCGGTTCATAAGCACCAATCGGCAAAAGTGCCACGCGCGGTGCACCAATGCGGGTTTGAATTTCTTTAAAGTGTGGTGAATAACCCGTATCGCCCGCAAAAAAACAATGGTCTTGCCCATGCAAAATAGAAAAACCGCCCCATAACGCCATGTTCTGATCACGTGCACCACGCCCCGAACCATGTTGAGCAGGAGTGTAGATTATTTTCATTTCTTTAAACAAAGCCGATTGCCACCAGTCCATTTCAATCACATGCAAGTCAGGCGGCAAATAACAACCATTACCCAAACCTGTGTAAATAGGCATGGCAAATTGATGATTCAGCCATTTTAAGGTGGCTAAATCCATGTGGTCGTAATGGTTATGGCTTAACAATACAGCATGAATGGTTGGTAAATCTTCCAGTGCAATCCCTGCAGGACAAGCACGTTTAGGTCCTCGCCCCTGCTTTCGGACTAGCATGCTCTGCCCAGACTGGATCGGTCAAAAAGTTATACGGGCCAATTTGAATGAGTACAGTTGCATGTCCTACAAACCAAACTTGCCAATCGTCTAAACTGGCCTGCGGACGCAATTGAGGTAAAGCACGTGGCGCTATAAAGAATTGCTGTGCTTCTTGTTGCGGATTAACATTCCAAGTGTTCGATTTGCGTTTGAGCAACCATTTTAATAAATCAATTTGGCTACACCCCTCGGGACACTCAATCGGATTAAAAAACTGCGCTCCATCATAATGATTTGAAGGCAAAAACTGCAACTTGGGTTTACGCCAAGTATGCGACCAACAGGCTTCCGTTGGCAATTGAAAATGCTTTTGTTCCACGTTGTTCATGTAAGCCCAATCATATATAGCGCATCTGCCATGATGCTTTTTATCCTGAACTGTTCAGAAAAAAACACAGCTTTAGTTCATGTGTTGACTCTATCACGCATAGTAGCGAAATCAAGCAGGCAATTTCCTTTATGTTTTTGTTATTTTGAGGAAAAAGTCGTATCGATAGCAGCGCAAAGATTGCAAATTTACACCGTATAAAAAATTTAGGCTGTAGAAAAACCTAAACACGGGTAAAGCAATGCGAGCTTAGCGTTTAGCAAAATATGGTTCGCGCCATTTTTTCCAGAAATACATTACAATCCCGAACATGACCACGGCAATACCAATAAACGCATTCATGCTGATGTATTGATTATTTAAGGTCGCACCTAAAATTAACGCGATGATGGGAGTCATCACATTACTTAAAGATACGGTTGAGGCATTTAAACGACGAATCAGCCAGAAATAACACAGCATGGCGACAATAGACGACATGATCATGGTAAATACAAAACCAATCATGGCTTGGCTGCTTGGCATTTGAGTCGGGAAATGCGACCAAATAAAGGGAATTAATAACAATGACCCTGCCGATGATACCAATAAAGAACCTGTGGCTTGTGACATCGGCTTTAAAGGAGCATTGATTTGTTTGACCCAAAAAATTGAGCTGATATAGGACAGCATACTGATAAACATCAACACCACGCCCCATGGATTCACTTTGCTGTCGGCAGAGTCTGCAAAGACAAAGCTGAGTCCTGCAATCGCAATTGCCATCCCTGTCCACTGTAAGGCAATCAATTTTTGCGTGCGTAAAATCACATGACCAATCAAGCCTGCGATTAAAGGAGAAAAACCAAAAATCAGCGCCATTAAGCCTGAAGTTAAATAATTGGCAGCCAAGTAAATAAATAGCTGTGCACCAATTAAATTCAGACTACCCGCCAAATAGCTTTTCACTGAGGTGTGATCAAAAGGCAGTGGATCGCGCATCAGCTTGAGCAAGCATAGCGCAATCACGGAAGCCCCAATGTAGCGGATAATCAAGACCCACATAGGGTGAATTTCCTGCACACTCCAGACAATCGCCAATGGCGTGGTCGCCCAGATTAATACTAACAAGGCATAAATACTGGCAGTTACCACAACAGGAGATGTATTCGCATTCATCACTTGCTCAACATAAAATGGACACTTTTCTTCGGCAGATAAAAAACAGACCCAAGTTGCCTCAGGTCTGTTTGATATCAGTTCAAGCTTACTTCACCAATTTGCGAAGCTCTTGGCTCACATCTAAATATTTGTCTGCTTCAAATACGGCCTGTTTGCTAATCAGCTTTTTCAGATGACGCATGTCTTTGGCAGCGTTCACAGTAATCCCGCCTACAATCACGCCATCAGTCACACCAAACAGTACGAATGAGGAGTCGCTGCGTTTAGTCGCATCCATCTCACCCCGTACATGCCATTCTGCTGCCGACATATCACCAACGAACTGGTAGTTGATGTCGAGCTGATCAGTCCAGAACCAAGCTGGATTTGCAACAGGATGCGCCACGCCCATAACATGACGTGCAAAAATGCCTGCTTGCAAGTTAGCATTTTCCCAAGTTTCTACACGACGATGGTTACCACATTCACGAAGTTGTGAAGCAACATCGCCCGCAGCATAAATATCTGGGTTTGAAGTTTGACAGTTTTCATTCACATGCACCGCAAAGTCTGCATCTAAACCTGCTTCAACTGCCAGTTGTGCGTTTGGAATAATCCCAATACCGTAAATCACCGCATCGGCACGTAGTTCTTCGCCACCTTCTAGGGTCACGACAATTTCTTCACCATCTAGCTTGCAATCTGCAATTTGCGTAGACAGACGTACATCAACTCCTGCCAATAACTGCTGTTGCAGTAAAAACTCACTCAAGATGAGTGGTGATGAACGTCCCATCACCATTGGTCCCATTTCAATGACAGTTACCTGACAGTCTTTAAAACGTGCAGAAGATGCCAACTCTAAACCAATCACACCACCACCAATTAAGATGATGTGACGACCCGCTTGTAATACAGGGACTAAGGCTTGCGAGTCTTCAAGATTACGCAACGTGTAAACGTGTTTACCTAAGGCATCAAAATTTGGCAAGCGACGTGCAGCACCGCCTGTGGCAAGCAACAACTTGTCGTAGGCAATGACCTCACCATTTTGCAATTCAACCGTATGTGCTTCGGCATTGATTTTGCTCACGCCATTGCCACGAATAGTGGTCACACCTAGTTCTGCCAATTTTTCTTCCGACAGAATCTCGATTTTGGTTTCTTCAGGACGTAAAATTACATCTTTAGACAGCGGTGGACGCTCATAAGGCAAATGTTTTTCATCACCAATGAGGATAATTTTGCCTGCATATTGGTTGCCACGCAGCTCAAGAATGGCACTCGCCCCTGCCTGACCTGCTCCCACAATTACAATTGTTTCTACGCTCATGGACTTAACCTTTTAACTCGGCAGATACGATGCCAAAGCCCGCAATCCACTCACTAATATCTTCATAGCAATGTGTGGTCATCTCATACGCACCCAGCTCATCCAATGCCGCAAAAGCAGCCATCCATGAACGAACTTCCTGACCACCACGGCCGCCATCACGACGAATTTCAGCTTCAGTCATGGCTTCCATTGCCGCAAAATCTGCATGCTTGAATTTTTCAAGTAAAGCAATATCCCACTCTGGGCTAAGCGGCACTGCGACCGATGTATCACCCGCTGCAAGTTTTTGCCCAACAGCAATAATTTTGGCTTGGCGTGCATGACGTGCTTCAGCACTTGGGTTACGCCCTGCAATTAAAAACTCTTCAACTTCAGGTGGCACTGAACCCATTTGTGGTGTTGGTGGATCGTGCGACAAACCACCTGTACCTAAAACAAGAACACGTTCATTTTCAAGATTTAAAGACTTGATAAACTGCCCCACAGCACGACCCAAAGCAATGGTACGCTTCGTGGTTGGCATTGGTGCAGCAGCACCATTGATAAATACAGGAATGGTTGGGTAACGGTCTAACTGACCATCGCATAAGAAGTGTAAAGGCTGAGTCACCCCATGATCGGCCTGCATACGATACGAGTACGCCACATCTACGCCTTCATCCAATACACGACGTACCATAGCCAAAGCTTTGTCTTCAGGCACATCAATACGATCATTGTCTTTGCCGTAGTCCCAGTCACCCGCAGCCGTTGCGCGAATACCCACACAGAAACTTGGCATCAAATCATAAAAGAAACCATTAAAATGGTCTGGACCAAACGTGATGATTAAGGTTGGATCGTAAGCTTTGACTTCTGCAGCAAGTTGCTCAAAGGCAGCACGAACTTTTTGTTCTTTGGATTGATCTTGCGGTGTTGCAAATTCCATTAAAGGACTGTGCGATGCACAAATGAGTTTAACGGCCATGAGAGACTCCTAAATAAGGAAGGCAGCCCAGAGAAAGGCTGCCGATTCGTCTATTGAATTTAGACTCAATTTTATTCGTCAAAGAAACCTGCACGTGGTTGACGTAAACCACGAATACCCAGACCACATTCTGCATTGATCAGAACGCCAGTCAGTGGACGGTTATTTTGACGAGATGCCAAGAGCACATAAGAACCTGTCATATCTTCTGGCTCAGGCAAGAAGTTAAGCGGCATACCGCGTGCAATTTTTTCAGGGTCACGCGCATCGAGTAAGCCAAGGTTTTCCTGCCCCAAAGAGGCTGCACCCTTAATATTGACATTCATCGCTGAAGGCGCAACGGCATTGACACGTACTTTAGGTGCCAACTCATAAGCCAACTCTTTCATGATGCCAACACCTGCATGTTTAGATGCAGTGTAAACAGGGCCACCGCCTGAAGAATACAGCGCAGAATTGGATAAGGTTAAGATGATAGAACCTTCAGATTTCACCAATTCATCTAGTGCCGCTTTTGCACCCAAGATTAACGCCTTGGTATTAATGCCCATGATTTCATCAAAGGCTTTTTCAAGCTGCTCACCCGAAGTATTGACGATATCTGCATAATGATCCCAGATCCCCGCATTGCCAATAAAGCAATCCAGTTTTCCAAAACGCTCCACAGTGGCCTCTACAGCACGGACATTGTCTGCATAGTTGGCAACATCACCAGCGACAGCCACAATTTGATCACCAAAACGTTCTTTTAAGGCATCAACTTTAGATTGTGAGCGCTGCAATACGCCCACATGCGCACCTTCTTCAAGGAAGCGTTCTACTAAAGCCCAACCCAAACCAGAACCGCCACCTGTAATCAGTGCCACTTCGCCTTTTAGCCAACCCATGCTTACTCTCCTGCCATTTCTACGTATAACGCACCATCTTCAACCACCACAGGGAAGGTTTGAATTGGGTCAGTTGCTGGCAAGCATAAAGCTTGACCAGTTTTCAAACAGAAACGTGCAGAATGTAGTGGACATTCAACCGTGCCATCATCTTCAAGATAACCTTCAGACATAGACGCATTACCGTGTGAACAACGGTCGTTCATGGCAAAGAAATCACCACCGTTGTTGAATACTGCCAGTGCTTCGATACCGTTTACACCGCAGTCCACTTTTAACGCTTCGCCTTCGTCTAATTCGTCAACTTGGCAAACAAAAATCTTATTCATTAGAAGAATACACTCAGGTTGTGTGAGTTATACGTTACTTGGTCAAGCACAATCTTACGGTTGAAAATTTGGAAGCCTAAGCCACCTTCAACACGACGGATTTTGTCATTACGCTTACCACAGTAAATCGTCACGTCTTTCTCTTTTTGAGTACGGTACAGTAAGTAAGTTACGTGTACATCGTATTCACCTTCAACGTCTGTTGCTTCAACAATCACGTTGCTAACCATGTGCGTTGTACGCGATGGCGGCTCTTCCGCCCACGCCATACCCGTTTCTAAACGTGCCACACGGCGCTCAAGCAAGTGTTTGTTGTCGTTGAACACCCAAGTGGTTGGTGGCTCAACTGAACGACGACGGTCACGGGTTTGCGCATTCGGTGTAGTACGCAAGGTATAAGAAATGTCTTCTGCCATGAGTTCTAACCACTCACGGAATTTCCAGTCGTCCAGCAACTTTGCTTCGCGATACAAGAATTGGCTAACTTCGTGTTGAAGTTCTAAACTGATTTGACTCATTTCACTAGCTCCTTCTCGTATTCGTCAGCTGCTTTTTCAACATCTTCCCATTTTTCATGGATCAGCAAATCTGCCCAACGGCGGTACATACCACGTGCTGCAGTTTCAGAGAAAATGTAGTTGGTAATACCCGGAATACCATCTTCACGGATTTTTTCGTTACCTTTACCCATCTCAACAATCAGTTTGTTTTGACGCGCTTTATAACCACGTAATACTTTTTGAATTTCAATCCAGTTTTCAGAGTCGTCTTGCTCTAGGAAACCTGCAGGACCGAATGCACGTGTTGCAGAACGCTCAAAAGCGTCTTTCACTTCTTGAGAAGCTTCAGCATCGGCAATACAGAATGCCCATACTTCAGTTTTGTTCGGGCCACGTGGGTGCCATACGCGAAGTGTTGCTGTACCGTTCAACCAAGACAAGGTTGGGAACATCGTGTTGTGACCAGCCAAACGTAGGGCACGAACTTCACCTAAACGCTCTTTAACTTCGTCATACGTTTCACGGAAATAGTTAGCAACTTCGCCATCTACCCATACGTTTGCATCTGGTTTTTCTGTAAAGAAGAAACCTGAACCGTGACCACGTGAACCGTATTGAAGTGCGTCTTTCGCAGTTTCCCAAACAGGACGAGCGGTTTGTGCAGCACCCAATTGTTTACTGCTGTCATCATCTGGTTTTGCACCCAAAACCTGAATGGCAGATGCGTGAGAGAACAATGCGTGGTATTGGTCAGAAGCAAATTGTTCTGCAGCAAATTTCCAGTTACAGTCAATTTCCCACTTGTGTACACCACCAATAATTTCTGTACCACCCGGACGACGATCCACCACGCCATCTAAGTACCAAGCGATGTCGCCCATGTATTCTTCTAGGTCAGGAGTTGTTTCATCCCAACAACCGAATACCAAGCCTTTGTAAGACTTCACACGGTTCACTTCCACCAAGCCCCATTGCTCTTTACAAGCACCTTGAGGATAAGCACGCTCTTCTAATGGAATATCTTTGAGTGAACCATCAATACCGTAAGACCAGCCATGGTATGGGCAAGTAAATGCACGCGTATTACCACAGTCTGCGAAGCTCACACGCATAGAGCGGTGACGGCATTGGTTTAAAAATGCTTTGATTGAACCGTCTTTTTGACGTGCCACAATAATTGGATCTTCACCCATGTAGGTGTTGAAGAAGTCGCCAGCTTTAGGAATTTGGCTTTCATGACACAGGAACAACCACGTACGGCCGAACACGCGTTCAAGTTCTAATTCGTAGATATCTGGATCTGTATAAATAGATGGCGTGATATGTCCATTTTTTGCATCGACTAAAACATCGATTTCGCGCACATCAATTTTCCACTCATGAAAAGCTCTCCTGTGACCAACAACGGTACAAAGTAAATAGACTCAACTTTTGATGGATAATGGTTTTTTAGGGACGTTTAGTGAAATATTTTTTTTGTTTCAATTAATAGATTTTATAGATTAATAAAACTTTATATTATGCGATTAAAACATTACACAATGATAAAACCCTATTTATTTCCTAAATGACACAATAATTTTCATCTGATGGTTGTTTATGGATTATGCTTTTATTAATCTATAGTTAGACATATTTTGAATTAATATTTGGAATGGCTGTATGGAATTACGTCACCTTCGCTACTTCATTACGGTGGCTGAAGAGCTCAGCTTCAGTAAAGCGGCGCTTAAGCTTTATACCGCTCAACCTTCGCTGAGTCAGCAAATTAAAGATTTAGAAGAAGATATAGGTGTTAAACTGTTAAACCGTACCAAACGTAAAGTCGAGCTCACCGAAGAAGGTGCTGTATTTTTAGAACAGGCTCGCCTGACCCTTGCCCAAGCCGACAAAGCCGTTGCTATGGCACGTCATGTATCGCAAGCCAAACAGCAAATGCTGCGTATTGGCTTTGTTCCTGTCGCGGAGATGAAAATCTTCCCTTTTGTACTGCCTAATTTACGGGTACAAAACCCGGATTTAAAAATTGAATTGCTGAGTTTAAACAATACCGAGCAAATGAAAAGGATTAAAAAAGGTGAACTCGACATCACCTTTACCCGCCACAATATCAATAGTGATGAAATTGAAAGCCAGTTTGTGCTGCGTGAACCGTTAATTTTTATTTTGCCCAAAGATCATCCATTGGCAAAATACGAACGCATTCCTGTCAAAGCTTTGAATGGTATTGATTTTATTATTCCTTCGGCAGAAGCTTCGTATAATCTGCATCACCTGATTGTCGATTTTGCCAAACAGCACAACATTGAACTAAACATTGTGCAAAAAGCTGACAACATTTTATTTAATATCAACTCGATTGGTATGGGCTTGGGCTGCACCATTTTACCGGGCTATGTTGCCCCCCTCACCATGGAAAATACCGTCATCCGCCCACTTGATGTAGAACTTCCGCATTTAGATTTGTACGTCAGCTACGGCAAAAACAGCCATTCCGCTGCGGTACAGAAATTTATGGAACTGCTCACACGTGTGTTCTATTTGGACATCAACCGCGAACAATAATTCTAAAACCACTCGCGTTTTTCAACCTTTCAAAAGTGCTTGCTGCTTGATGTAGTAAGCACTTTTTTTGTGCATCCTAAATGCTAAAACAAAGCTTTAGACTTAAGTCTAAACTTATTTTTTTAATCTTTTTCTGAACTACTGCTCATTCTTACACTCAAACATTCGCATTTTTGCAGTCTGCTTTTTCCTCGCTTCGCTACCACATTTCCTGCAAATTACAACTTAAGTCTAATAAGTTAAAATAGGCACCCCATCGCTATTTTCTAAAATTAAGCCGATGATAACAGGCAGTAACACCTTTAGATTGCACATCCAGAAAGGATCAAGAATGATAAAAACACCCTTCAGCAGAATGAAAACAGGGATTCAATATCGTCCTTATTTTTTTATCAGTTTTGTGATTACCATTGTGCTGTATGCTATTTTTCAGACCCTCACTGCATGGTCATGGTCAAGCTGTTTATTGATTAGCTGGAATATCGCGATTTCCTGCTATTTGGTTTTAACCATGCGCAGTTTGTGGCACAGCGATCATGCACATATTTTACAACGTGCCCAACAACAAGATGCCAGCAAATGGCTGATTTTATTCTTGGTATTTCTAACCTTAGTGATGTGCTTTATTGCGATCATTGTCGAGGTGAATTTATTTGCACAAAGTGAGTTTGTGCGCATGGGACATTTTATTTTATCCATTACCACTATTTTATGTGCTTGGTTTTTTATGCACACCATTTTTGCGATTCACTATGCGCATGACTATTATTTGGCACTGCAACAGCAGCAAGAAGGTGGTTTGGATTTTCCCAAGACGTCGCATCCAACCTATCCTGACTTTTTATATTTCAGCTATGTGATTGGTACATCTGCACAAACCGCCGATGTCTCGATTAGCTCACAACCCATGCGGGTACTGAACACGCTACATATTATTTTGGCTTATAGCTTTAATACCACTATTTTGGCAATTTGCATTAACTTGGTCGCGAGCTTTATTCAGCACTAAATTGGGTACATAAAACATCCATAAAAAAGGATGGCAAATTGCCATCCTTTTTTACCTCACTGCGCTTAATTTACGCCACGTGCAGTTAAGTAGTTTTTAATCACAGTGTTAAATTCTTCCGCTTTTTCAACCTGTGACCAGTGACCACATTGGCTGAAAATGTGTGCATCGGCATGTGGCACAATATTTAAAATATCCCATGTACGCGATACTGGAATCACCACATCTTGTGTACCGTGAATCAGCAATACAGGCACAGTGATGTCTTTCATTTTGTCAAAGTCGAGTGGGAACTCGAAACGGTCACGGTCACGCGCGCCCACAACATCCATTAAACGGTCTGAAGCATAGTCATTTTTTGCAGAAGCAAAACGGACTTTGACCAACTCATCTGTAATCAAGTCTTTATTTACCACGAACATTGAAAGCGTCTTTTTAATGCCTTCTTCAGTCAATACAGGATTTGCATGCGCTTTGAGGGCTGCAGTCTGTTTTGCACCGCCTGTACCCATCGAGATAATACCAAGAACACGCTCTGGGTAATCCAATGCCAACTGGAATGCCAACCAGCCACCCAACGAGTTACCCACCAACCAAGTTTTTTCAATGCCTAAGGCATCTAAAGTACGCACAGCATGATCGACCCATGCACGGATGCCATATTGTGTTCCTGGTGCAACCACAGTTTGACCATAGCCAATGGTATCAATGGCGATACAACGTGCTTGCTCACCAATTTGTGGCAAGTTTAACCACCAGTTTGCAGCAGCCGATACGCCTGTACCTGAACCGTGTAAAAATAGAATAGGTGTACCTTCACCCACTTCGTGATAATGCGTTAATTCGCCTTCTGCTGTTTCAATCCATTTATCTTCTAAGCCAAAGAATGGATCTGTTGTATAGTCAGGGATTTGAACAGTGCTCATATATACTCCTCGTACAGTCTTTAGCTTGCGTTTGGCTCTAGGTATAGAATTTGACGTCAAGTGGACTCATTCAACATTACTTTTTACAGGCTTATATTACCTGTTCACACAGCATCAACTGATACAAATTTACGATCACAACCCATAAAAAAACGATTAAACAACTCTTTGAATTTTATAACTTTAATAAAATAAAAGTCTTAATTTATATAAGGTATTTATTCAGTAAATATTAAAAAAAGAGCGACTATAAAAAGCCGCTCTGATTTTTATCTAGCTTTAGAATTTATAAGTGTAAGTCGTGGCGATACGGTGTTCTTCTAAGTCATTCGCAAAGTTAAAGTTGGTATCGATGAACATGTACTGAAAACCAAGTCCTTTAAGTTTACCTTCAGGCACAACATAATTTACGATTACATTCGTTTCGTTTTCTTTACCCTCTTTAAGCGACTGACCAGCATTGTTGGTTAACTTATGGTAAGTACCATCTATATTATCACCGCGAAAATGACGTACTGTCGCTGTTAAACCAGATACACCCACATCGGCAAAATTATAGGTATAACCCAAACTCCAAGAACGCTCATCTTTACGAATGAAGCTCGCCACAGACCAGTTGTCTAAGTAAGGCTGCGGCACCCACCCGCCCAAGGTCGGGAACATTGGGGCTTTTGTACCGTGCTCACCAAACATTTGTTGATAACCTAACTGTACAGTGTGCATCCCATTGTTGATTTTTGCACCCGCAGACACGGCCTGGCTGTCAATATTACCATACAGCTTGTCACCCGATTCGCTGTTGTCAAAATAGCGTACATGGGTATCCAGCTTAGTTTTTTCAGCCAAAGTCGTTTTATAGTTTGCAGCGACATAATGTTGTTGATAGATGTTGGTTACATCCGCATACCAATAACTTCCACCTACTTTAGGGGTAAATTGATGATCTACTCCCACAAGATACATGCCATCGTCTGTGCTTAATTTATTCGCTTCAGCAGCAGAAAAATTATTTTGAGGGAACAACGTAAAATCTTGGTATTGGTTATCATAACGTGCATTAATACCGTCTAAATAAGCCAAAGTTAATTTAGTATCTTTTAAATCCTTTGATTCTAACCATGCACCGCTATAAGTCGTTAACAATTGACGCGATGGGTCAAAAAACACCACAGGTGACATTGGTAATAAGTCACCTACTTTTAATTCAGTTTCAGAAAATTTAACTTTTAGAGTTGCACCGACCTTACCAAAATGATCTTTTGACTCTTTACCATCATGCGGCAAAACCCAGTCTGCATTTTTATCACGACCATTGAGTTTTACTGCGTGTTGAACCAGAAGATCAGCACCCACCTGAATTACGCCTAAATCGTGATAACCCGATTTAGCATCCAAGGTGACTGCTTGTGACCATGAACCAAAGTTCCCCGCAGGGTTGTCTTTAATTTGACGATCTAAATAAAAATTCTTAAATTTAAGTTGAACATTGCTGTCGTCAATAAAATCTGCCTGAGTTGCAGTTGTCCCTAAAGTTGCTGTCGCAGCAAAAAGTGCTATCCATAAATTGTGACGATGCATGCGTTTTTCCTATTCATCCAATAAGCGAATCTGGGCATCATGCAAAACTCTTGTCATGAAAAAAATCCGACCACAGTATTAAGCTTTTCTACAAATTCAGCACTTTCTGTATCGAGCAGCTTTTTTCCAAGTTTTTTAATTCTTTTTAACGATAAAAAATTAAGCTCAAAATCCTCACTAAATGAATTTTTATTTGAATTCACTGCTTAATTTAGGTGAAAAACGCTGTTATTTTTTGCATCATGTGAAGGATTAATCTTTTTTAACTTTAAACCCATGTGTTAGCGTTATTTTCTATAAACCGAACTTATAAGAAAAACATTTTAATCAGCACAAAATTCAGCACGTTTTACATCTTTCACAGCATAAAAAAGCACCCCAAACGCATTTGGAGTGCTTAATTCAAGCCTGCTTTATATTAAAAACTTAGGCTTGCATTTCACGTGCTTTAGACATAGTCAATGCCAAGTCTTCAATCATATCTTCCTGACCGCCCACCGTACCGCGACGACCAAGCTCAAGTAGAATTTCACGCGCAGATACGCCATATTTTGCTTCGGCACGTTTTGCGAACAATAGGAACGATGAGTAAACACCTGCATAACCTAAAGTTGCTGCATCACGGTCTGCACGAATTTGATGCGTCATCATTGGAATGATCAAGTCTTCAGCAATATCTTGCACTTTAAACAAGTCCACACCTGTTTCCATTTGCATACGGTTTGCGACCGCTACAAACAATTCAAGTGGTGTATTACCTGCGCCTGCACCTAAACCAGCCGAAGCCAAGTCAACACGGGTTGCACCTGCGGTCACAGCCGATACAGAGTTCGCAACGCCCATGCCCAAGTTATGGTGACCATGGAAACCAATTTCGATGTCTGAGCCGAGGTTGGCACGTAAAATACCTACGCGATCAGTCACATCTTGAGGCAACATATAGCCTGCAGAATCTGTTACATAGATACAGTTTGCACCGTAAGACACCATTTTTTGTGCTTCTTCGAGCAATTTTTCTGGAGAAGCCATGTGCGCCATCATCAAGAAGCCCACAGTGTCCATACCCAGTTTACGTGCTGCAGTAATGTGCTGTTCAGAAACGTCTGCTTCAGTCGAATGTGTCGCCACACGAATGGTTGCCACGCCTACATCATGCGCCATTCTCAAATGATCAACTGTTCCAATACCTGGCAGTAATAGTGCAGAAACTTTTGCCTGTTTCAGGTTTGGAATCACTGCTTTCAGATATTCTTCATCAGTAGCGGCTGCAAAACCATAGTTCACAGAGTTACCACCTAAGCCATCACCGTGTGTGACTTCAATTAAAGGCACACCTGCATCATCCAAAGCAGTGGCAATCGCAACCATTTGCTCTGGCGTGGTTTGATGGCGCATTGGGTGCATACCATCACGTAAAGTCATATCATTAATAATAATCTTAGACATTTTGGTATTCCTTAAGCTTCAGCAGTTTTGAAAACGTGTTCTGCAAACATTTCTGCAGTACGTGCAGCCGCTGCAGTCATAATGTCTAGGTTACCTGCATATTTAGGCAAGTAATCACCCAAACCTTCAACTTCCAAGAAAATTGAAACACGGTTGCCATCAAAAACAGGGCCGTTTACAAGTTTGTAACCCGGTACATATTTTTGCACTTCTTTGATCATGGCATGCACAGATGCTGTAATCGCTGCCTGATCTGGCTCACCTTCCACCAAGCAGTGAACGGTATCACGCATCATTAATGGTGGTTCAGCTGGGTTAATGATGATGATGGCTTTACCTTGTTTTGCACCGCCAACTTCTTCAATCGCGCCTGCAGTGGTACGGGTAAATTCATCAATGTTTTTACGTGTACCCGGCCCCACAGATTTAGTTGATACCGTTGCAATAATTTCACCGTATTCCACAGGTTGAACACGAGAAACTGCAGCCACCATAGGAATTGTTGCCTGACCACCACAAGTCACCATGTTGACGTTTGGCACTTCGCCCGCTTCAAGCAACGCTTCAAGGTTCACTGGTGGTACGCAGAATGGGCCAATTGCTGCAGGCGTTAAGTCAATCATCAACACGCCAAGTTCATTCAGTTTGCGACTGTTTTCTGCATGCACATAAGCGGAAGTTGCATCAAAAGCAATTTTAATGTCATCTTCAAGTACGTGAGGAAGAAGACCATCTACACCGTCACTTGTGGTTTTTAAACCCATTTTTGCCGCACGAGCTAGACCTTCAGATGTTGGGTCAATTCCCACCATCCACACAGGCTCTAACCATTCACTGCGTTGTAATTTATAAAGCAAATCTGTACCAATATTACCTGGACCAATCATTGCACATTTAATCTTTTTCATGCATGTACTCTCTTAGAATCTCGATTTATTCCGCAGCAAACGCAGCTGTCACTGAACCAAAGCCTTCAATTTCGACTTTAAATTCTTCACCTGGCTGTGCAACAACCATAGGACCTAAAGCACCAGTTAAGATGATGTCGCCTTTTAACAATGGACGACCACGGCGCACCATTTCATCGGCTAACCACACGGCAGCGTTTAATGGATTTGCTAAACAAGCTTTACCCACGCCTTGAGAAACTACTTCTTCACCACGGGTCATCACCATTTTGCAGTTCACCAAATCCAGTTTTTCTAGCTTGACTGGTTTTGAACCTAGAACGAATGCAGCAGAAGATGCGTTATCGGCCACGGTATCAATCAAACTAATTTTCCAGTTTTCAATACGGCTATCGACCACTTCAATGGCAGGCAAGGCATATTCAGTCGCGCTGATAATATCCGCATACGTGTGTTTTTCTTTGGTTAGATCTTGGTTAATCACCAATGCAATTTCTGCTTCTACTTTTGGCTGAATCAGCAAACCTGCAGGAATCGCTTCACCATCACCATAAGCCATATCGGCAAACAACATGCCAAAGTCAGGCTGATCTACACCCAGTTGTGCTTGAACCACTTTAGAGGTCAAACCAATTTTACGCCCCACCAAACGACGACCTTCTTTTAAGGCACGTTCGGTATTCACTTCTTGAACGGCATAGGCAATATCTACGTCAGCACTTTCACCACCAAGTTCTGGGCGGATTGGCGCAATCGCAGTTTGAGAGAGTTCGGCAGTACGTAATGCTTGCGCAACTGATTCAACAACAGCAGAATTCGACATCAATGTTTCCTTAAACTGCAAAAATTGGGCATATACCCCGAGATGTTGGAAAGGTAATAATAGAAAATAGGGATGATGACCCCGATCTTGTCCATTCTCAGGACAAGCTATCCAGCTCAGAGGTATGTAAACTGATTAAGAATCGGAAAAATGGCGGGTTTATGCCAATACTTATTTTCTTTTTTTCAATAGCTATTAGCTATTAATCTATTTTTATAAAAAGCAAGCAAAACAGTTGTCTGTAGGCTATGACATTATTTTCCGAGTCATTGACTCGGCAATTCGCAGCAATCTTAAAATGTCTTAATCCTAACTTTAGACTAAAAGCTAAGCCTTTTTATGACGCTCCCAAAAGTACATAAAAAAAGAGCAACCTGAAATTTTTCAAGTTACTCTAATTTCAAATTCATCTAAATTGTTTTACTGGGTTTAACTCGCCTGACGTAAACGATATTGCTGCACTAAAAATTCATGCAAACTCGGCACATCATCTGCAATGGTTAAAGGCTGATAACGTTGCAATACTTCTACACTGTGCACACCATAACTCACGCCCACACGCGGCATGGCAATGTTTTGTGCCATTTCTAAGTCGTAAGAAGTGTCGCCCACCATAATCGCTTGCCCGACCTGCACATCGGTACTGTTCAAAATTTCCTGCAACATTAAAGGATCAGGTTTAGATTTGGTTTCACTCGCAGCACGTGTCGTTACAAACAAATCCTGACTTTGGGTTTGTGCCAATACTCGATCTAAACCTTTACGGCTTTTGCCTGTTGCTACCGCCAGTTTCAACCCCAAACCCGACAACTCATCGAGCATATCTGCCACACCCTCAAACCAAGCATCGCTTTTTGAATGTTCGACATAGTGTTCTGAATAGCACTGCAAAATCGCTTGATGCAGCTCTGGCACTTCAGGAAATAAACGCTGTGCCACTTCAGGCAGACCTAGACCAATAATATTTTTGGCCGCAGCATCGGTCAGTGGTTGCTGAAATTGTTGTGCTGCGAACTGCAAACTCGCCACAATTTGACCGACGGAATTAAATAAGGTGCCATCCCAATCAAAAATGATGAGTTCTACAGGTTTATTCATATTAAGTTCCTAGATTTGATTCAGCTTTTAAATTCCCTCGTTTTACCTTAACCCAAAAGGATAAACGACCAAGAATCAGCACATATATCACAACAAATATTCGATACGCGAAGGGCGATAGGGATGTTGCCTTTTCGCTGTGGCACAGAGATGTTCGATCAGCAAAACAAAAGATTTTTGTTACTTTTCATCTTTGAAAAGTAAGGCATAGCCTATACACCAAAAATTTAAATTAAAAATTATAAAATATGGCTGTCAATTACCCCTGAAAACCTAATCTCCTTTTTGCGAAACAATGTTCCTCATCTTTAAAAAGAAGCAAGCTGCTATCACACAATAGAGAATTACAGAAATTAAAGCTCAGGTGGCGCTGTCGGCTTATCCGCTTTTTGCGCTCTCAACTGCGCCACCAAACTCTGCATATCTTCAGGTAAAGGCGCTTCAATCACAGGATAGCCTGGAATTTCCAAACGCATGGCATGTAAGCACAAACGACGTGGTGCTGGACCCCGATATTCAGTTTGATGGCCGTATTTATCATCGCCTACCAACGGATGCCCAATGCTTAAACCATGCACACGAATTTGATGGGTACGTCCAGACAACGGCGAAGCATACACCAAGCTCGCATGCATAAAACGCTCAGCCACATTCCACTGGGTTTTAGACGCTTTGCCTTCTTTTGATACACGTACACGACGTTCACCATTCGCCAATTCATAACGATGTAACGGCGCATCAATCAATTGTTGATCCAAACTCACCTGCCCTTTGACAATCGCAGCATAAGTTTTTTGGATTTTATGTTCGCGCAATAAATCTTGCAGGGTTTTTAAGGTACTGCGTTTTTTAGAAATCATCACCAAGCCTGAAGTATCTCGGTCAATACGGTGAATTAATTCCAAATATTTTTTACCTGTCGCAGCACGCAAACCTTCAATCAACCCGTACGCAACGCCACTACCGCCATGGACTGCAATGCCCGAAGGTTTATTCACCACCATTAAGCCTTCATCTTCATAAATCACACGGCTCAATAAACCCTGTGCCACCTTGTCTGAAATTGGAGCAGCACTGTCGTCTTTTTGCTCATAACGAATAGGCGCCACACGAATTTGATCACCAATACTCAGTTTGGTTTCTGCTTTAATGCGCTTTTTATTGACCCGCACCTGCCCTTCACGAATCAAACGATAGATGCGACTTTTAGGCACGCCTTTTAAACGACTAAACAAAAAATTATCGATGCGTTGACCCGCTTGATGCTCATCCACTTCAAACCAAGTGACACTTTGCCATTGTTGGGTAGAATTCATACAGTTAAGAGACCTAATAAAATACTAAAATTGATTAAAAAATGATCATTTAGGCTATGCTTTACACAAGAAACATAAGCTTAGCCCATAGGCAGATGATGCAAGGTTTGATATAGTCAGCGCACGGAAACCATCGTCAGTGGGTTCACGTTGAATCTTTTCAGGCTTTTCTGAAATAAAGTAATCAACGAACATCCCACTATATACGAGCAGGTCCCAAAAGAATTATGCCGACGCCGAAGGCTTATTATATCGGCAAAAAAGCAAACTGTTGCGTTTAATTGTACCTCAGGTACATAAATCAGTTTGCCTGAAAAAATATGTCGCCAACTCTAGTTGGTTTTTAAACGTAAACTGATACACATCAGATTAGTCGCACCCTGAAAACCACTTCAGGCTAAAGCGTTTGATGTATTGGATCTGCACAATTTGTAAAGATACGATGATAATTCCGTATCAAGACACTCTATCTATAAAAGAAGGGATGATCTTCGAGCAATGTGACAGTGAAAGTTACACACATCCAATACACCGCTTGTCCGCCAGTGAAGCGATCAGGTGACTTTATCCGTTTAAAGGTTAAAGCCGTATTGCCATCATCAATACGTGAATCATACACCGCAGCCCCACACAAAAAGGCCGGTAAAAAAAGCTCAGACCACAATTGTTTTTTTGAGATCTGAGCAGTTGATCCGTGATGCTTGATGTTCGCTACGTGTCTAGCGATTTTTTGCTGTGTATCACTATTAGGTGTTACACCCATGAAACGTATGTTGATTAATGCAACACATGCCGAAGAAATTCGCGTTGCACTTGTCACTGGTCAGCGTCTTTACGATTTTGATTTAGAAAATCGTACCCGTGAACAAAAAAAATCGAATATCTACAAAGGTCATGTGACTCGTGTAGAACCATCTTTAGAAGCTGTATTTGTTGAATACGGTGCAGGTCGCCAAGGCTTCCTGTCTATGCGTGAAATCGCAAATTCTTATTACAAAGCCGACCCTCGCCAAACTTCCAATATTCGTGAACTGATTACTGAAGGTACTGAGCTTTTAGTGCAGGTAGAAAAAGAAGAACGTGGCAACAAAGGTGCTGCACTCTCTACCTTCATTTCTTTGGCAGGTCGTTATTTGGTACTTATGCCAAATAACCCGAAAGGTGGCGGTATCAGCCGTCAAATTTCAGGTTCTGTGCGTGAAGAACTCAAAGAAATGCTGGCTTCTTTAAACGTGCCACGCGGCATGAGCGTGATTGTACGTACTGCGGGCATTGGTCGCTCACAAGAAGAATTACAGCTTGATTTACAACACTTGCTTGACCTTTGGGCGCAAATTCAAAATACCGCAAACTCAGGTCCATCTCCAATGTTGGTACACCAAGAAGCAGGTGTGGTGACACGTGCGATTCGTGACTACTTACGTGATGATGTTGCCGAAATTTTAATTGACTCAGAACAAGCTTATAACGAAGCCTATAACTTCGTAAAAGCCGTGATGCCACGTCAGTTAGACAAGCTAAAAACCTATACTTTAAATGAGCCGCTATTCGCGCATTTTGGTATCGAAAGCCAAATTCAAACAGCTTATGAGCGTGAAGTTAAATTGCCTTCAGGCGGCTCAATTGTCATTGACCAAACTGAAGCATTAGTTTCAATTGACATCAACTCGGCTAAGTCTACCCGTGGTCAAGATGTTGAAGATACTGCGCTTAATACCAACCTTGAAGCTGCCGAAGAAATTGCGCGTCAATTGCGTTTACGCGACATCGGTGGTTTGGTGGTCATCGACTTTATCGACATGTCCAAAGATCGCAACCAACGTATGGTTGAAGCCAAACTTCGTGAAGCGACACAAAGTGACCGCGCACGTATTCAATTTGGTCAATTATCCCGTTTTGGTTTAATGGAAATGAGCCGTCAGCGCTTACGCCCATCACTTGAAGAAGCCACTGGCTACGTTTGCCCACGCTGTCATGGCACAGGCATGGTGCGTGACCTACGCTCTCTTTCACTTTCTATTATGCGTAAAGTAGAAGAGATTGCCTTACGTGAACGTCATGGTGAAGTTCAAGTCGAAGTACCTGTCGAAATTGCAGCATTCTTACTGAATGAAAAGCGTCACAGTTTGGTTTACCTTGAGCAAACTTCAAATGTGCGTGTGACTGTATTACCTCACCCACACTTAGAAACCCCGCATTACGAAATTTCGTATAATCCTGAAGGTTTTGCACCAACGAGCTATGAACGTACTGAAGCAACCCGTTCAAGCGAAAAAGAGTTGGGTTATGAATCTTCTGAATGGCATTTAGAAGAAGCCGATCAATCGCACAGCCACGCTGCTGCACCTGCGGCAGAAAAAACCGCTGCAAGAAAACCGCAAGCCGCACAGCAAAATAAAGCATCTGCACAGCAGCAGCTTACACCTGCGGCAGCAACAACTGCTGCAAGCCCATGTGCATGGTTAGAAAACCTATTTGTTCAAAAGCAAGCTAGCACGATCGATCAAGCACGTAGTGCCAACAATGCTGCAGCAGCCATTGAGCAAATGGTAAATAGCGGTGCTGTGAGCCGTGGTCAGTTTGGTCAAATTGCAACTGCTTCTGCTGCCCCTGCTGCAAGCAGTCAAAATGTGTACCTTGCACCATCGACAGTGGCACAAAAAACTGAACGTGATTCTGCAGACAAATCTGCTGAACGTGAAGACAAACCAGCTCCGCGTCACAACAACAAAAAGCCGCGTCACAGCAACAACAATAACAAGCACAAAGAGCAACGTGAGCCACAAACTCAGCACGACAATCAACAACATCAAGTGCATGAAGAAGTGGTTCAGATGTCGCGTCAGGAGCAACGCCAGGAAGCGCGTGAAAACAAACGCAACTCTCGTCGTCAGCACAACAATGACCAAGCACCACAGCAGCAAGAAGCTCAAAATAACAATGAGCAGCAGCAAAATGCCGTGCCACGTCGTGACCGTCGTAACCAGCCTCGTCCAGAACGCCCAAATCGTCACCGCGACCCAAGCGTATTGAATGAGCAAGCACCTACCGCAGCGGCTTCTAATCAGCCAAAAGTGGAGTTAATTGACGCACCGCGTCAAGAGTTCAACACGACAGCTTTGGTGGTGAATGTCGATCAGGCTCAAACTGAAATTGTGGCATTGAATGCTGCGCCAGTAGCGGCTGAACCAGTGACAGCAGTAGAAACAACTGTGCTTGAAACGGTTGCTGAACCAACTCAAGCTGTTGCTGTGGTAAAAGCTGCTCCTGTTGTTGCAGAAGAAACAGCTGCACCTGCGGAACTACAATCACAGCCGACAGAGCCTGCAAGACGTGCCAGCAATGACCCTCGTCAGCGTCGTCGTCAGCAACGTGAAGCTCAAGCACAGCAAGTAACTGCACCAAAGTTAACACCTTCACAGGTGCCAACTTTAGCGCAATACAGCATTAGTAGCCTGATTCGCCACGTGTATGGCGAAGATTGTTCAGTCCTGATTGAACAATTTGGTTTAATTCCAACGTTCAATCGTGCTTTGCAAAAGTTCACCGATGAATATGCGGCAAGCCTTGTTAGCACTACGCCTGTGGCAGAGAAAAAACCTGTCACACGTGATGTGGAAGTTGCGAAAGCCGCACCAGAAGCAGAACCTGCGCCTGTGTTAGATCTGACACCACCAAAACCTGTGTCAGATAAGCGTGTTGCCAACGATCCGCGTGAGCGTCGTCGTTTAGCCAAACAAGCTGCTGAGCAAGCCTTGGAACAAGCCAAGCAAGCACAGGCCGTAGAAAAGGCTGAAGCTGAAAGCACAGCTGCAGCAGAGCCAACGACTGAAGTTGTGGCAACTACCGACGCAACTGTAGAAGCAAACTCTACTGTAGAAACGTCTGTAGCAGTAAGCAGTGAAGTCGAAACAACTACAGAAGTAAACCCTAAAGTAGTGGCTACAACTGAAGCTACTCAGCCAGAGTTGAATGCGCAAGACGACCTTGCACAAACTGTCACTGAAACTGCAGCAGCGCAAGAAGAAACTACCGCTGAAGTGGTCGTACCTGTACAAGCGGAATTAGCAGTAGATGACCCAGTCGAAACTGCCGAATCTGAACAGGACAAAGCAGAAAAAGAAAAAACTGCGCGTCCGCGTCGTCCACGTGGCCGTCCACCTAAAAAAGTAACTCCGCCAACTGAGTCGTAATTCGCACTTTTACAGCGGAATAAAAAAATCCAGTCATTTTAATGGCTGGATTTTTTTTGCTACTTTAGAACCAATGCGGTGCTGACTTAAATTTAAGCGAGCTAATTTTGAGTTATGTGTTTTTGATTTTTAACATCTTTTCTAAAAACATCTGACAAAGCTAAAAATTAGGTTGATTGCACTAGGACTAAGGGATTACAAAACAATAAGACGCGATGCTGTGCAGATGCAACGGATGATGACAAAAACAGGATTCTTATGAACCAGATGACAAAAAGCGATTTAATTGGATTAACGGATGTTGCGGCAAAAATTCCGCAGTTTATGACTAAAGTGCCCCACCTGATCACAGGGTTAAAGCAAGCCTATTTACGCACACCCAATACGCCTGCAGGCTTAGGTCTCGCGTTTGAAAAAGCCGTGCATCGTAACCCGAATGGTTGTGCACTAGTGTTTAAAGATCAGCAGTACAGCTATTTGCAGCTCAACGCATGGGCTAACCAAATTGCACATTATTATTTAAGCATTGGCGCACGCAAAGGTGATGTCATTGCGGTAATGTTGGAAAATCGCCCTGAATTAATTGCCAGTGTCATTGGCTTGGCAAAAATTGGCGTTATCGCGGCTTTGGTCAATACCGCACAAGTCGCCAAAGTTTTGGCACACAGCATTAATTTAGTCAAACCAATTGCCGTCATTGTAGGGGAAGAATGTCGCCAAGCCGTTGACGATATTCGCCAAGAACTTGAGCTTGCAGAAAACCGACTGTACTGGTTTGCAGATCAAAATACCCGTACCGATGCTGGCACTGCCCCTGAAGGTTTTCAAAATTTAGCGCAATGTATAGCATCATTCCCAAGCTTTAACCCTGCCACCACACAGTCAGTACAGGGCAAAGATGGGCTGTTTTATATCTATACCTCAGGTACCACAGGCTTGCCTAAAGCAGTGATTTTCACCAATAGCCGCTGGACGCTGGCTTATGGCACCTATGGTCATGTCTTAGGTTTAAAGCAGGATGATGTGATGTACTGTACCCTGCCGCTGTACCATGCCACAGGTATTGTAGTGTGCTGGTGCGGCGTAATTGCAGGCAGTGCCACCTTTGCCATCCGCAGAAAATATTCCACTTCATGCTTTTGGCAAGATGTACACAAATTTAATGCCTCAGCGATTGGCTATGTAGGCGAATTGTGCCGATATTTAATAGATGCACCTGCTTCTGATTTAGAGCGTGGGCATCGCGTAACTAAAATGATTGGCAATGGCATGCGCCCTAATATTTGGAGCAAATTCAAAACACGCTTTGGAATTCAAGAAATTCTAGAGCTGTATGCGTCTAGCGAAGGCAATGTAGGCTTTAGCAATGTGTTTAACTTTGACAACACAGTTGGTTTTTCACCGACACCCTATGCCATCATTCAATTTGATAAAGAGAAAAATGAGCCTGTACGAGACGCTAAAGGCAACTGCATTAAAGTCAAAAAAGGCGAAGTCGGCTTATTGATTGGAAAAATCACCCGTCGCTCTCCATTTGATGGCTACACTGACCCTGAAAAAAACAAAGCGGTGATGATGCAAAATGTGTTTAAACCAGGTGATGCATATTATAACACTGGCGATTTAGTTCGCGACATTGGCTTTCGTCACGCCCAGTTTGTAGATCGTTTAGGTGATACCTTCCGCTGGAAAGGTGAAAACGTATCCACAACAGAAGTAGAAAATATTGTCAGCGACTATGAAAAAATTGCTGAAGCTGTCGTGTATGGCGTTGAAATTCCACATACCAATGGCCGTGCAGGTATGGCCGCGATAACATTAAACGAAGGCTGTCAGTTAGATGAACAAGACTTGCGTCAAATGCTCGTGCAGTTTAAAAAAGCAATGCCTGCTTATGCAGTACCCGTTTTTTTACGCATTCAAAAGCAAATGCAAACCACAGGCACATTTAAATACCAAAAGAACACCCTGAAAACTCAAGGTTTTGATTTAAAACAGTGTGATGAAAAAATTCTAGTGTTATTGCCAAACCAATCTGCTTATTGCGAACTGACCCAAGAAATTTACGACAATATTCAACAGTATCAATATCGCTTCTAAGCCACTATGTTGCCTATTTTTTGATTATATACAATAAATTTGTTGCATTTATAATCAAACATAGGCAACTTTTTTATTTTTTACTTGCGCTCTCTTCATATCTTGCTACAATACGCTCCATCAAACGAAGTGGTGCTTTAAACCCTCAGGTTTTTCTTGCACTTTACAATCAAGCTTGCTTGGTTGCTGGTTCAGGGTCGTTAGCTCAGTCGGTAGAGCAGCGGACTTTTAATCCGTTGGTCCCGCGTTCGAATCGCGGACGACCCACCATTTCCTTGATCAACTTTAGATGGGTCGTTAGCTCAGTCGGTAGAGCAGCGGACTTTTAATCCGTTGGTCCCGCGTTCGAATCGCGGACGACCCACCATTTTCTTCAAGGTTGATACTTTAAAAATGATCCTCGTCATTTTTAATCCTCTGGGTCGTTAGCTCAGTCGGTAGAGCAGCGGACTTTTAATCCGTTGGTCCCGCGTTCGAATCGCGGACGACCCACCATTCCTTCTAAAAATCTTTATATTACTAATCATCACAGCACTGTTCTGTGGAACATACTGTTTCGTAATTTACTATAAAATTCCCGTATTCTGCCCTATTTGACTAAAACTTTTATCCACTACACCTTGCTCAATTCAGTTGTAGAAGATGTGCCATCATTGATAAATCATGCTTTACACATCCCACATAAAAACTTGATGAAAAAACAAAAGCCCAAAAGTTTTTCACTCATGGGCTAAGAATTGAGTTGAATCAACAATTAACTTGCTCTAATTAAATGATAATTTTGCGAAGGTAAGGGATTAGTTTTAAAGTATTCACGATTATTTTCTGTTGCAATCGCAATTTTGTGTTTATCCATAATTAAATTATGGTCTTGATCAACATTATAGTAAAAGTTCACCCCAGAGGCGCGTGCCACCACAATTTGATGCGCGTCTTCATCATAGAACCATAAATCTTTGCGGTATTTTTTTTCAGTGTCATAACTGATTTGCCCCGCATTGACAAAAATACGATGTGCCGTCCCATCAGGCAATAAGGTCAGAATATAATCGACTGTTCCACGTTCGCACATGACAAACTTATCTTCACAACTAATTTGAATGGTATAGCGTCCCACATAAGTTAGATGATTCTCGGGAATATGATGTTCCGTTGCAGCCGTTTGTATGGGTGCGGTTGCCTGCCCTGCCACTTCAGTCAGTCTTTTAGTTTCTGCCTGTTCTGTATATTTTTGCACTGCAGCTTGCTCAAGTTGTGAATCATCGCATCCAAGCAATGCCACTGCACTCCATATAGAAACTGCGCAAATATTTGATTTAGCCGACACACTATCCCTCATATAGAGTGACCAGACTGATTATTCAGTCCTATTCAAACCACCAAATAGGCAGCTCAATGTAAGCCATGCTTTTCCTCAATCCTTTGTGGTCAAGCGCTTACTCTGCCCATCGCTTCTTTACGATATTTTAGGTGGATGCTGGTTTAAGCAACACCAAAAGTTACATAACTTTACTAATTGCTTTGCTACCGCCCTTTAAAAATCCAATTGCATCACCATTTTTATCTTATATACAGATGATGTGCTGCGAAGCTAAACATCAGCGGGTATTTATTTTGAATTTTAGATCTCTCAAGGAGAATTAGATGGCCAATGTTGGTTTATATCGCTCAAACCGCTCAAATATGATTGCTGGGGTAATGGGTGGTATTGCTGAACGTTTTGGTTGGAACGCAAATTTACTGCGCTTAATTTTTGTGATTGTTTCTGTGATGAGTGCTGCTTTTCCAGGCATTTTGGTGTATTTAGTGTTGTGGTTGGTGATCCCTAAACAAAACCAGTCGAATACAGCAAACTATACTCAGGGCTACACAAGACCTGTGCGCACGGTCAATTCTGATCAAGACTGATAAACGGTATTGAAATTTTAAAGACTGACCACATCTAAGATTTATAGGTTTTAATCGTTTACCGATTCACTCTTAGATACCACCCTATTTACACAACTTTCTTCTTTTTCGCTACGATTGCTCCCCCAAGCATCGTAGCTTTTTTTTGCCTTTCAACCTGCACCATATTTCAGAGTGTCATAACAGTTCAGTGTTTTCAGAATTGAAGCGTGTTGAATTCGCATCGACAATGTGAGTCAATCAATTCGTCTTTACAGCAAGCTGTTGATTTAAGATGGCAATCATATCGGCGCGGCTAATAATCCCCACCAAACGCTGCTGATCTACCACAGGAATATAGTTAAAAGAACGCTCGACAAAGTACGGCACAAGGTCTTGAATACTTTGTTGCGGTTGCACCGTGACCACTTGGCGCAACATGATATGCTTTACTTGATGTTTCCAGCTATAAGGCAAGTCTGTTGCGTGTTTAAACCATTCCACCACTTCATACAATGCCAAAGTTCCCACCAAATGTTGTTCTGTATCAATGACTGGCAAACTCATTAAATTCATGTGTTTGAATTTTTCTAAAGCACTGTGAATATCATCATCCTGCTGCAAGGTAATCACATCTTTACTCATAATATCAGCACAAGTCAGTGCTTGAGTTTGTCGTTCACTGGCTTTGTGCTGTGCTTCTAAGATGATTTTTTGTAAGTCGTATTCACTAATATCAAGCAACTGGGTTTGTGCATCTAAAACATCTTGAATATCTTGCGGCTGAATAGTGGCTTTTTGAGTAGGCGTTGGGTCTTGGGTACGTTGATTCAACTGTGGCACTTGAGGATAAGGCTTGCCAATCATGCGGTTAAATACGATTGCAATCACCAGCAGCAAAACTGAATTGAGCAGCACAGGATAAAAGATAAAGTGATAACCCAGTTCACGTACGGCATCTCCGCCAAGCACTGCGGTAATGGCCACTGCCCCACTCGGTGGATGCAGCGAATCGGTGGTCATCATCAAGAAAATAGATAAAGCCACCGCCACACTAAAGGCTTCTGTTAAATTTGGAATATATAAAGCACAGCTCACGCCCATAATTGCTGCAATGCTGTTCCCAACTACAATATTCCACGGCTGCGCTAAAGGACTGGCAGGCACAGCAAACAACAATACCGAAGAGGCACCCATCGGGGCGATATACCATGCATTCATACCGCCCAACACCCACCAACTGATCAGGGAAGATATTGCTAAACCCAATAATGCGCCCAAACCACAAAGTAGGCGTTCTTTTAACGGCAATACTTTAAAATTGGGTTTCAGCGTATTCAGCCAATCAAGTTGTGAATGAAACACGGGCAGGCAATCCAGTGGTGACAATTGGACAAGATTATAAGGCAATCATTTAGTAAGATGTATTTGTTTTATATCTTTCATTTATCAGTGAATTTGTAAAACCCCAAACCACCAGCCGCTAGTTGTGCTTTAACCTTTGCCAGCACACCTCAAAATCCTTATAATTGAGCACAATTTTTCTCTAATTTTAAGTGGATGACCATGAGTCGCGCCATATCGCATATTGATACCTTTCAAGGCTTAATTCTTGCCTTACAAAACTACTGGGCGGAGCAAGGCTGCGTCGTTTTACAACCTTACGATATGGAAATGGGTGCAGGGACATTCCACACCGCAACCTTCCTACGTGCTTTAGGTCCAGAAACATGGAATGCGGCGTATGTACAACCATCTCGTCGTCCTAAAGATGGTCGTTATGGCGAAAATCCGAACCGCTTACAACACTACTATCAATTTCAGGTAGTGCTGAAACCAAACCCAGACAACATCCAACAGTTGTATTTAGATTCTTTAAAAGCGATTGGAATTGACCCATTGGTGCATGACATTCGCTTTGTAGAAGACAACTGGGAATCTCCAACACTCGGCGCTTGGGGCTTAGGTTGGGAAGTATGGTTAAATGGTATGGAAGTGACTCAGTTCACTTACTTCCAACAAGTCGGTGGTGTTGAATGCTACCCTGTAACAGGCGAAATCACTTACGGTCTTGAGCGTCTTGCAATGTACTTGCAAGGTGTAGACTCAGTTTACGACTTGGTTTGGACTAAAGGACAGTTTGGTACTGTCACTTATGGTGATGTGTTCCATCAAAATGAAGTTGAACAATCGACCTATAACTTTGAATATGCGCCTGTTGATAAAATGTTTGAACTGTTTGACTTCTATGAAGTAGAAGCAAGCCGTTTAATTGCAGCAGAATTACCATTACCTGCGTATGAACAAGTGATTAAAGCATCTCACTGCTTTAACCTGTTGGATGCGCGTGGTGCAATTTCTGTGACTGAGCGTCAGCGTTATATTTTACGTGTACGTACCTTAGCACGTTCTATTGCTCAAAGTTATGTGGCTGCACGTGCAAAATTAGGCTTCCCAATGGCAGAACCGCATTTACGTGATGAAGTCTTGGCGCAGTTAAAAGCACAGGTTGAAGCGGAAGCCAAAGCGCAAAATACTGAGGAAAGCAAATAATGTCTAAACATACAGTTTTATTTGAACTCGGTTGCGAAGAACTCCCACCGAAAAGCTTAAAAACCTTACGCGATGCACTACTTGCAGAAACTGAAAAAGGTTTAAAAGATGCAGGCTTAGCTTTTGATGCAATTGAAGCCTATGCAGCGCCACGTCGCTTGGCACTTAAAATTGTCAATGTAGATGCCGCACAAGCAGACACCCAAAAACGTTTTGATGGTCCTGCTGTTCAAGCCGCCTATGATGCCGAAGGCAAACCGACCAAAGCGCTTGAAGGCTTTATGCGCGGTCAAGGTATTACGGTTGATCAGGTTTCTACTTTCCAAGCAGGTAAAGTTGAAAAAGTCTGCTACCTAAAAGATGTGAAAGGTCAAAGCCTTGATGCATTGTTGCCACAAATTCTACAAACTGCGTTGGACAACCTGCCAATTGCAAAACGTATGCGTTCTGCTGCGAGCCGTACTGAATTTGTGCGTCCTGTTAAATGGGTGGTGTTGCTCAAAGATCATCAAGTAATTGAAGCCACGATTCAAGATCATCAGGCAGCTAATGTGACTTATGGTCACCGCTTCCATGCCCCTGAAGCAATCACTTTAACGCATGCCGATGAATACTTAGCGAAGTTAAAAGCTGCTTACGTTGTAGCGTCGTTTGAAGAGCGTCAAGCGATCATTGATCAGCAAGTAAAAGCGTTGGCAGATGAAGTTAATGCAATTGCGATTGTGCCTAGCGACCTACGTGATGAAGTGACTGCATTGGTAGAATGGCCTGTTGCGCTTCGTGCGAGCTTTGAAGAACGCTTCCTTGCTGTGCCTCAAGAAGCCCTGATCACCACCATGCAAGACAATCAGAAGTATTTCTGTTTGGTGAATGCTGACAATAAATTACAACCTTACTTCATTACTGTTTCCAATATTGAGTCTAAAGACCCGACTCAAATTATTGAAGGTAATGAAAAAGTGGTTCGTCCACGT
Source organism: Acinetobacter sp. SCLZS86 (assembly GCF_021560715.1). Classification (NCBI taxonomy): domain Bacteria; kingdom Pseudomonadati; phylum Pseudomonadota; class Gammaproteobacteria; order Moraxellales; family Moraxellaceae; genus Acinetobacter; species Acinetobacter sp. SCLZS86. The sequence continues at coordinate 482,304 of NZ_CP090864.1, read as the reverse complement.
TTGTCTGATGCTGAATTCTTCTTCTTGCAAGACCAAAAACAGCCATTAGCTTCTCGTAAAGAGAAACTGGCCAACATGGTATTCCAGGCACAACTGGGTACTTTGTGGAACAAGTCTGAACGTATTGCTAAACTGGCTGTCGCACTTGCTCCGATTACGGGTGCAAAAGCTGAAGATGCTGAAAAAGCTGCCCTGCTTGCAAAATGCGACTTAACTTCTGAGTTAGTAGGTGAATTCCCAGAACTTCAAGGGATTGCGGGAACTTACTACGCTCGTCTTGAAGGTGAAAATGACGAAGTTGCGGAAGCTTTAGGCGAGCAATATTTACCTAAATTCGCGGGTGACGTTCTGCCTAAAACCAAAACGGGTACAACGATTGCCCTTGCGGATCGTCTAGATACTTTAACTGGTATTTTTGGTATTGGTCAAGCGCCGACAGGTTCTAAAGACCCATTTGCGCTACGTCGTTCTGCGATTGGTATCCTGCGTTTAGTGACTGAAAATGAACTTGATGTTTCAATTGAAGAACTGATCAAGCTTGCTTTGGCAGCTTATGGCGATGTATTGAAAGACCACGACAAGACGTTAGCGGATGCTGTTGCATTCCTTGAAGGTCGTTACCGTGCGAAATATGAAGACCAAGGCGTTGCTGTTGATGTGATTCAAGCAGTTCAAGCTTTATCACCAAAATCGCCACTTGATTTTGATAAGCGTGTGACTGCGGTGAATCATTTCCGTGCCTTGCCTGAAGCTGCTGCTTTGGCTGCTGCCAACAAACGTGTTGCCAACATTTTAGCCAAAGAAACCGCGCCTGAAGGAAGCGTCATTGAAGCAAACTTGGTGGAAGATGCAGAAAAAGCATTATTCGCTGAACTTGCAAAAATCACACCTGTGGTTGAGCCATTATTGGCAGCGAAAGACTACACCACTGCACTCTCTCAATTGGCTGCATTACGTGCGCCTATTGATGCCTTCTTTGACAGTGTGATGGTGATGGCTGATGATGCTGAGTTGAAAGCCAACCGCTTACGTTTACTCGCGCAGTTACGTGATTTATTTACACGTGTTGCAGATGTAAGTGTGTTGCAGCACTAAAGTCTTAATTGCTTGTAAGTTAAAAGAAACCCCGCTATAAATGAGTGGGGTTTTTTAATAAAATTTATTATGCAAAATATCGAAGAATGCAGAGATAAAATCTTTATATTACTTGGAAAGCAACTTATTCGCTTCCAAACCGTAGAAATGCGATTAAAGTCTTTATTAAAACTCAATCGGTCTATCAGCTTTGAAAAAAACTCAGCTCCTTTAATCACAGAACCATTAGTCAATAATCACACATTAGGTGGATTGAGCTCTAAAGCTTTGAGTTCTCTTTTCATCCGTACACAGCAAGATGAAAACTCAATTGCAAACGATGTTAAAAATTCTATTCGTATTGATATGAGAGTAGAATTTAATTTATCCGAATGTAGTTATCAGCAACTAAACTCTCAATTACAAGAGTTTGTTGCAGATCGTAATTTCGTAACACATCACTTTCAAGAAAAGTTTAACTTATCAGTGCTTGATGAATGCCATAATGCTATAGACTTTTTATTATTATTAGAGAAAAAACATAAACCCTTTTTAGATCAATTCGAGCAATATTGTTTAACTGCACAAACAGGAATAGATGCTCAAATTTCATACTTAAAATCCAACTTATTCAAAACACATTTTATTTTTCCAGTAGATGAAATCTACCAAGAAATTAAGACTCAAATTGAAAATAACCATAAAAATAATGGGTGGATTTCTCTTACAACCATCGCAGCAATCATTTTAAATAAATTCCCTGATTCTAACAAAAAGATCAAACTCGAATATGGATTTAAAAATCTTCACGATTTAGTTCTTAACAGTGGCCTTTTCTTACTTAAATCTGAACCGACATTGAAAGGAGAGAGAATACTGATTAAGCTAAACAATCAAGACGTCAATTTTACAGTTATCGAGAAATAATTATTTCTAGAAAACTTAATATCAGTTCCCTATACTCAACCTAACAACACTCAACAAGAAAACGAGCTTATGAAACTTAAAACACTCATTTTATCGGGTTTAACTTGCCTTTCTCTTAGTGCGTGTACTTCTGCACCTGTTATTCCGCAGCTTACTGCAGGTGTTTTACAAGAAGTGAAAAACATCGAAGTTTACCCAAACACTGTCAATAACAGCGCAAAACTCACTAAATTTATTGATAAATGCGTTATTGAATTTACAGGTACACTGCAAGCAGGTCGTTCTATTGAACAATGGGCATTTAAAGGCAATGCATTAATTTCTGCAGGTTCTGCAACATTTGCACAAGATGGAACCAGCATAGCAACTCACTTTGACTTACACGATGCTACCGTGCAAAAAAACTTCATTAGCTTGCGCAACCATTTTCATAAAGATGCACTTGCACAATGCAACTAAACTATAATCAGCCTAGAATGTATCATGATGTAGCAAGATTGTTGGACTTTCAATATATATGCAGCATCTCTTGATAATTCAAACTAAGATGACAAAAGCAGTGTAGCCATTGCTGCCCTGCTTTAAAAACTCTCCAGAGAAACAAGACCCACAATTTTATGTGGGTCTTCTTCTTTAAGCCCGCAATGCTGCCATAATTTCAAATATTTTAAAGTTTCAAACACTTTAAATTTCACCTAAAAACACATCATACTTATGAAAAATAAACACTGCAGTTCATCTAGGCTTTATACAATGCAGTACATTCTATTCAAAACCTTTCATCGAACAGAATTCGACATCCAAAGAGGCACAGCACTATGAAAAAGATCAATATCAGCATTTGTATTGGACTATTACTCAGCAGTGCTTCGGTGGGGGCACAAAGCAGTAATGCGCAAACTCAAAGCAATAAACCTATTCAGCCTTATGCAGACAATCCAAACCTTTTGCATGTTTGGGCATACAAAACTCAGGAAGGTGTGATTCATGCTGCACAAAAAGTTGGCGAAGTCACCGAAAAAGGCATTGAAAAAATTCGCCCATCCGCACATCAAGCTTTAGACAATGCCAAACAATTGGGCAGTCAGGGTGCGGCTCAAGCCAAACATACTGGGCAGCAACTTGCTAACAATGTAAATACTAAAATTCAGGAAACCAAAGAAGTGATTACAGGACAAAGTGATCATACCGTGCCTATCTATCAAGTACCATTAAGCGCACCTTCGCAGAATATCGCCCCAACAGCCACCATTGCCGCACCTACTCAGGAAGCACAGACGCAGGCTGCCCCAAATGCAGAAACTGAAGAAGAAATTAAAGTGATCAAGCTATAATTTTTTTGATTTATTGGTTTGCTCAAAATTATAAAAACAACTCAGTGCAAATAGAAAAGCCTGCATTTAATCTGCAGGCTTATTCATGTGATAGCGTATCGTTTTTTGAATTTGTCGGAATACATAAGTGCCTAATCCCAACAAAACCAACAAACCTAAAGCAAAAAATAGATAAGCCTTCGGCTCAGGCGCATCTGCAAATAAAGTCGCAGATAAAATTAAACTAGACAGCAAAACAAGCACAGCAGGCATTAACAACTTGGTCATACATACTACCCTTGGAATGATCAACAAAAGCATGTTTTAAGATCATCTTAGCCCAATGGCAAAACAATACAAGTGTCTAAAATTTAAACCATCTAAATAATGGATCAAACTTTGCAGCTTACTGTTCCAGTTCTAGGGTAAATTTGGCAGTATCTGGCAAATCTTCTACAAAATCATTGCCACCGAACTCATCACTGCTCAAGTTCAAATTTTTATAGCTCAACACAAAATAGTCGCTATATTTTTTTAATATCAAGGGGTGCATGCCTGCAGCCAGTGCATCTTGTTCCTTGCATAGTTTCATCACATGACGATCATTCATACTAATTAAGTAGCGTTCATCGTTCAGATAAATTTGCACCAAACCACTGCCCTTTGCATAAATCGGAATCAGGAATTTATGATTTAAGGCAATTGCATGTGCGGCATAGCTCTCAATTTTTTGACTGATGATGTTAAACACCAAACCATGACCAAAATGGTCGAGCAAGACATTACGATTTTCATACGGCAACTGAATTTGTAAGCCGAGTTTGTTTAAATCGTGCTGATCGACCTGTTTATTACTCAGTAAGGAGCGAATCAGGTTTTGTTTCAACTTGGCATCAAAGAAGTTACTGTCAAGCTGTAAGTTATTGTATTTTAAAATACGACCTAAAGACCAACGATGATTCGGCAAGACATTTTCAATCACTTTACGATAGTAAAACTTGCTGTTCTTTTTCACCTTGCGAATTTTTTGATAAAAGAACGGCGCATCAAAAGGATGGGTTAAAAAGTCATTCAGTAATTCAGAATTGGCTAAAATCGCAATCGCATCATGCCCTGTAAATGGTAAATGCAAAGTATGTAAATGCGGAATTAAAGGCTGAATTTTTAAATAATGCCCACGATCTTCAGGATAATATTGGTCATAAACCACAATATATTCACGGTGTGCCGATACATCTTGCGCTTGAATGCGCATATTGGCATTTAAATCTGCCTGATAAAACATATTATAACGTGGGTCGTGAATATCTTCAGGATCAATTGAATACTGCGGTACCAAAGCCACAATACGATTTAAATCCAACAAATTGGAGTATTTAATTGCCGCATATCCACCCATTGAGCCGCCATAGCCCACGCGAATTTTAAATGAAGCAATCAGGTCTTGAATGGCGGCCAACATGGCGCGCATAGATGCTTCAGGAAACCATGATTTTTCCTTAGGCATGACCCCAATCACATTGAAATGAAACTTTTCCAGTGATTTTTCTGCATTAATAGACGTGCCTTTGGCTCGTGTAATTAAATCACCAAAAGAAAAAATCAGCTCCTGAGATGAGCCTTTCATGAAAATAGCGCGGATATGTCCGTCTTCAAAAATTATGTGTTTGTCCATTCCCACACCGGCGCCAAGGCGCTGAATTAAACCGTTACTTTAAACCTGATTACACTGTACACAAGTTCAAAAGTGAATATGTTATTTTATAGATGCACAGCAGATTAAAAATCGCAAAATATGACACAATCTCTACACCCTGCCGCACAACAAGGCTTTGCTTTAGGAGCAAACCTGTATCAACAAGTTCGCCCCAGTTACCCGCAAGAAGTTGCTATTTTCCTGCAAGATCAGCTCCAAGTTCCATTGAATAGTAATATTGTAGACCTAGGTTCTGGTACAGGAAAGTTCCTGCCACATTTGCTCAAACTGACAACTCAGCTTATAGCGGTAGATCCGATTGCCAGCATGTTAGCCGAATTAAAGCAACTTTACCCGCAAGTTGAGACAATTCAGGCACGAAGTGAGCAATTACCACTCCCCGACCAGTGTGCAGATTTGGTGAGCTGTGCGCAATCTTTTCATTGGTTTGCCAATCTGCAAAGTTTAAAGGAAATTCACCGAATCATAAAACCTCAAGGTTATTTGCTGTTAATTTGGAATCAACGTGATATTTCGGTCAATTGGGTGAATGCACTGGCACAGATGATTTTACCTTTTGAGGGCGATACCCCGCGTTTTCACAATCAGGACTGGCGTCAGGTATTTGCCGATACAGATTTATTTCAACTCACCCACGAGCAGCAATTTCATCACCCGCATGTCGGTACAGTCGAACAAGTAGTATCTAAGCGTTTACTTTCGACTAGTTTCATTGCTGCGATGCCGATTGAACAGCAACAACAACTCAAAACACAATTTGAACAATTAGTATTAGAATATACGAATAAGCATGCGCAAGATGAAATTGAATTTCCTTATTGCACACATATGTATGTCTATCAAAAAGTTGAATGAGAGGGAGCAAATAAATGCAAATAACCTTTAAACACGCGATTGCTCCCTTAACAATTTGTTTGGCTTTTGCCCTCAGTGCCTGTGAGCGTAGTAAGGTAGAACATACAGACAAACTCAGTCCTGAAGATCAAATCATGCAAAGTCAGGTCGAGCAAGCCGCGATTCAGCCCTTTGAAATGACTGCGGATGACCCGCATGACATTCAATTGCTGATGGATTATGAACAACGCCATGACAAAATAAGTAATGATTTAGAAGATGAGTTAGAACGCTTGCATGAAAGCAAACAACTTGATGCTGCATTTGCAAAAGATCGCCTGAAGGACAACATTCAATCTGCCTTAACCATGCTTAAAGCACTGGATTTAAAAACGCCACAAGGGCGCTATATTCAAGGCTTAATGAGTGAATATTGGGAAAAACAAGCGCAATATCTGGCAACTCAAGACACAACTTCTGCTCCTTATCCTGTCAGTAAAGCACAACGTCAACAAGGTTTAGCAGACTTGTTACAGGCGCAGCAACAACTAGAACATTGGCGTGGGCAGTATCCTCAACTAGATGAGTAATGTATTTTTACACACGCTGCTGTAAATATTGATGCACGCCTTCCGCGGCAGCGCGTCCTGTCGCAAAACAGGCTGTTAGCAAATAGCCGCCCGTTGGTGCATCCCAATCCAGCATCTCACCACAAAGAAAAACGTGAGGATTAGAGTTTAACTGCAATTGTGCAGATAAAACCTCGCGTTTAACCCCGCCCGCGCAGCTAATTGCTTCTTCAATAGGACGAAAACCTTTTAAAGGCACCGTTAAATTTTTAATCTGCTGCGCTAGTTGCATAGGCTGCTGCCAAAGGGCTTTATCCACCAACTCACGCACGACTGCAGACTTCACGGCATCCAAACCCGCCTTGCGCCAAATATTGCTTACAGACTGTTTTTTGGAAGGTTGTAACTTTTGAGAAAGCTGCTCAATACTTAAATCGGGCAACAAATCCAGTTGTAACTGCAGCGGTTGATGTTCCTGCTGCAATTGTCGCAACGCGCGCCCTTGTTTATAAATTAAGCCACTTTCTAAACCATAATGGCTAATCACGATATCGCCCATGCTTGGTACAGCACCTTTCACCCATGCTTGTACACGTTTTAACGGTTGCCCAAATACTGGCTGCATATAATTAGACCAGTGACATTCCACTCCTGCATTGCTGGCTTGAAAAGGCTGAATTTCATTGGCAGATAACCAACGCTGCCATGCACCATCGCTACCTAATTTCGACCACGACACTGCCCCACATGCCATCACAATGGCGGCAAATTGCTGTTGTTCAATCTGCCCTGTGCTTAAATTTTGAATACTAAGTTGATTTTGATTTAAATCACAGACCTGATGTCGATAATGAAATTGCACACCTGCATCGGCTAAGCGTTTTAACCAAGCACGCAATAAAGGGGCAGCTTTCATTTCTTGTGGGAAAATCCGCCCCGATGAACCTACATAGGATTGAATACCTAAACCCTGCATCCAGTTTTGAATCCATGTGGCATCCCATTGCTGAATCCATGGCGCCAACCATTCCGCCTGATCATAACGCTGAATAAATTGTGCAATTGGTTCGGCATGTGAAATATTCAGACCCGTTTTACCTGCCATCAAAAACTTGCGCGCCGCCGAAGGTTTCTGCTCATAAACATGCACATCATAGTCAAACTGACTCAGCACTTCGGCAGCCATTAACCCCGCAGGTCCTGCTCCTATAATTGCAATGCGCTGTTTCATGCCTGTTTACTCAGTTGTTACACTTGAGTCTGCGGATGCTTTCGCCTCAACTGCAGTCGGTGTTAAAGTTGTCTGCTGTCCTTGCAAAGGCTGAAAATCATCAAAACGGGTTGTATAAGCCGCAGGTTTGCTGATCAGCAGTTCCTGACAACGCTCGCCACGTGCTAAATATTTGATTTCAAAGTGAGTGCGTGCTGAATCTGCTGGAACATCCTGCTGAATAAATGGCAATTTCCACACTTCAATCAGCTGTTGCTGTGCTTCTGCAATATATTCAGGAATATTACTCACTAAAGTAATGCTGCCGCCTGCTTTTAAACGCGACAATAGAAACTCAAAAAACGGCATATTCAACCAACGCTGGGTGGCATTATGCGGTTCAGGGTTTGGATATAAAATAAAGAATTGCTCGACTTGAGCAGGAAATAAAGCATGCACAATCCATGGAATGGCATCGGCATGCACAATTTGTAAGTTACGCTGACCTTCAAGTTGATGCTGTTTTTGCATTGCCACAAATTTTTCGCGGGTACGCTCAATCGCAATCAACTTGTGCTCAGGATGCTGCCCGCTAAACAATAGGGCGTGTTTACCTTTTCCGGCCCCAATCTCAACACAAACCGACTCATTGGCAATGGCTTGAAAATCACGAGGGGCATGCATACGCTGGGCTTGAAATTGACGAATTGGCATAATCAGATCAAACTTACAAAATTCGGCACAAGTCTACCAAGTCAGGTGCTATTTGCCTAATCCAATCCTGTATTTTTCATAGGAGTTCAGCATGCCTCGAACTTTTCCTTGCCCACGTTGTGGCGAATCTACACAATGGGAAGACAATCCTTTTCGTCCATTTTGTTCCGAGCGTTGCAAGCTCATTGATTTAGGCGCATGGGCAAGTGATGAATATCGTTTACCCACTCAAGATGCTCCACAAGCAGAAAATTCTGAGGAATAAACTCAAACAATCACTCAGTTTAAAAGACAACAAAATGCACTTAAATTTCAGCTCAAAATTCGATTGAGAAATACAACCACTTTCATGGAACCTTTCACATTTTTGCAAAAATTGTTCAAAATTTTGTTGCTTAATAATGGCTTAAAAAAGATAAGCTGCACTTTATAATCGTGCCGCGTGTAGAACACACGGCATTGAATAAAAATTAAACAACAACAAGAATTTTAGGAACACAACCCCATGGAAGCATTTCTTAAAGGAATTTAAATGCTGAGGATTTTACTCGCCACCAGCAGCTTGGGTTTAGGTCTTTATACACATGATCTTTTAATGCTCAGTATTGGTATTTTATTTGCATTCTTTGCCATGCTATTTGCTCTCGAAAGCAGACAAGTCTTAGGAAACCCTTTCCGCAAATAAAAAAAGTCAGCACACACTGAATTTTAGATGATCTTTTACTATTAAATTATAGCACAAGGCTTAACCTGCTTGCCCCGCCACAAAAGGGTTGTGCTGTTTTTCAAATCCTATGGTACTGATGGGACCATGCCCCGAAATAAACTGAGTGTCATCTGGCAAGCTAAAACATTCGCGCTGAATTGAATCGAGCAATTGTTGATGATTGCCACGTGGAAAATCGGTACGCCCAATTGAGCCTTTAAATAGCACATCGCCTGTCCACAAGATGCCATATTTTGCATTATAAAACATCACATGCCCTGGGGTATGACCAGGTGCATATCGCACTTCAAAGCTTTCTTGACCCAATTGCAGCACTTCACCCCCCTCTAACCACTGTGTAACCGTGACTTGTTCAGGGATAGGAAAACCATAACGCGCAGACACTTCTTGCAGTTGATCTAACCAAAAAGCATCTTCTTTCTGTGGACCAATCACAGGAACATTCCAGTGATGTTGCAACACACCAACAGCACCCGCATGGTCTAAATGCCCATGAGTTAGCCACAAAGCTTTCACCGTTAAACCCAAAGCTTCAACTTCAGCTTTCAGTTTCTCAGGCTCGCCGCCTGCATCAATCAAAATCGCTTCTTTGCTTTCAGCATCCCACACAATCGAGCAGTTTTGCTGAAAAGCGGTGACGGGAACAATTTTGACTTGCAACATGGTGGCGAACCTCAAAAATTAATGGCTTAGTGTATGCTTTACAGCATCAAGATTAGCTTGAAGTAATTGTTTGAGCAAATCCAAATGATCGACACGGGTATTCAGTGCAGGAATATAAGCATATTCTTTGCCACCTGCTTGTAAAAACAATTCTGCGTTTTGAATCGCCAATTCTTCTAGGGTTTCCAAACAATCTGCAGAAAACGCAGGACTCATAATTTGCACTGACTTCACGCCCTGCTGTCCCCATTCTTCAAGTAAGACATCAGTATAGGGTTTGACCCATTCTTGTTTGCCAAAACGTGACTGGAAGCTAATTGCCCATTGCTCATCATTTAAATTTAAAGCATCGGCAAGCAATTTGGCCGTGATCCGACAACGCTCTGCATACGGATCACCCTTATCGGCATAAGGCTGTGGAATGCCATGAAACGACATTAACAATTTCTCTGCCACACCATGCTCGGCTTGAAATTCACGCACACTTTGCGCCAAAGCCTGAATGTATAAAGGATGTTGATAATAATCACGAATGATGGATAAGCCCGGCAAATTACGTTGCTGTGGCACCCATTTGGCAACGGCATCATATAAAGGCGCTGTCGAGGTTGCTGAATATTGTGGAAATAAAGGGAACAAAATCACATGATCTTGCGGATTTTGACTCAAAGCTTCCAAAGCCTGTTGAATACCCGGATTGCCATAGGTCATTACCGGCACAATATTCAACTCAAACTCAGGATATAGCGGCAATAACTGCTGTTTTAAGGCATCAACCTGTTGTAACAAAATTTCACGCATCGGTGAATCTTGTTGCCAGACCATGGCATAGGCATGTGCAACACGCTTAGGACGAAATGGCAAAATGAATAAATTTAAAATGATTTGCCAAATCGGTTTGGGGATTTCAATCACCCGTTGATCAGATAAAAACTGTTTTAAAAAACGGCGAACCCCTGCTGCAGTCGGTTCATCAGGCGTACCTAAATTGGCTAAAAGAACGGTTACTTTGGGTTTTGCTGTAGACAACATCCAGCCCTCGTGTCTGATGATTGAACCCGACTACTCTAACAGTTTTTTTACTCTGTATTGAGAGATTAATACGGTGTTTTAAAGGAATTAGCCCGATAGGTATCGAGCAAATTGCTCTCTAAAAGTTTTTGCGCTTTTGCCGTGATTTGCCACAGCATCCGCTGACGATCATCACGCCCGGCTTGCACAATCCAGTCATTTTGACGCATTTGCATTTTAATCTCATGCAACGCTCGAATATTAATTTGAGCACGTGCAACCGCATGCGCACGCGGCATGATCTGACGTGCATCATCCAAACCTGTTTCATTCAAATATTCATTCATACGTTTAGAAAAATATTCTTCAGGGGTCGGATGAATAAAAGTATTGCCTAAAATTGCTAACAACTGCGCCCAACTTAAACTTCGTTCAACTTTGAGCTCTCTAAAGTTACCATCCTGATACGCATGCATGCGATAGTCAAAACGATATGATTCATTCATCGAAACTTTAGAGAGGCTTAAAAACGGGTCTGCTTCACGCTGTCCCACATCAGTTTCTAGCTGACTTAACTTACTTTTTAAACCTTCAATTTCATCATGTAAGGCTTGCGTATTTTGCGGACGGACCCAACCAGACGTCGGATAACGCTCCAGCATTTGTGACATATTAAAGCGGACAGCAAGCTCTAAATCACGTAGAGTGCGGTAACAAAATACCTGATCGACTTCTTGTTGCAATAATATGCGAAACTCTTTGAATTTTTCACGCAATTCAGGTTTTTCATCATGTAAAGCTGGATCTCGTGAAGCTGGGTCTTCGTGCATAAATACAATGATTGGCTTTTGCTTGGTGAATGCATAAATATACTCTAAATGCATATAACCCACGCCCGACACCGATTGCTCACCGTACTGGCTGCCCAATAGAATCACCACATAGTCACAATCATCGATTTGACGGCGTGCAAATGCGGTGCTAAGTGGGGTTCGTTTTTCTAACCCCCACGAAAAAAAACCCATTCCTACCAATGTTTGTGCCAAGACCACTCGTTCTGGCTGCATATCTGCCCCAGAAGTCGAGATAAAGACCTGATAACGCTTATCCAGCATTGGTTTTCCCTCTCCTATTACCATTACAAGTCAGTCACCGTCTACTTGCAATGCCTTTCCCCAATTGTAAAAAAATTATCTTAAAAGTCAGTCCACAGTACTCACATTTGCGATACTCCAAGAAATATTGCCTGGAATAAGATGCTGCAACACGGGTTTTAATTGTTCTGCATTGTTCCCGCTGACATAACACGCGATTTGTAATGTATCTGCCACACTTTGGTCAAATAATAACTCATTTTTAATTAAAATGCGGGAGGTTTGACGCGCAACGGCAATTCCTGAGTCAATTAATGTCAGTTTGTGACCAAAAATAGACTCAATCGCAGGTTTTAAGAAAGGATAATGGGTGCAACCGAGTACCAAATAGTCCGCTCCCTGATCGACCACAGGTTGCAAACTATGCTGTAAGGAACTTAAACACGCCTCACTCATTTGCGCACCTTGCTCAACAAAAGGCACTAAATCTAGATTAGTGACATTCAAGACTTGCACTTGAGCAGGAATCGCAAAACGCTGCATCACATCTTTAATGAGTTGCCCACGAAAAGTGGCAGGTGTCGCAAGTACAGCCACTGTTTTGGTTTGGCTATTTAATACAGCAGGCTTTAAAGCAGGCACTAAACCAATAATAGGAAAATCTTCGCCGTAATGGTCGCGCAGATAATCTAGACTAAAAGCTGAAGCTGTATTACACGCCACGACTGCAACTTTACATCCTTGTCGATATAACCATTCGATTGCAGCTGCAGTGAGTTCCCGAATATTTTGATCATCGCGTGGGCCGTAAGGCACGTGTGCTGTATCTGCATAATACACTATGCTTTCATTAGGCAAATATTCTGCAATTTCAATAGCAACCGACAAACCTCCTATTCCCGAATCAAAAATACCAATTGGCGCACTGGCTTGTGCTTTTGGCATAGCTTGATTTAAGGGAGAAACAGGATGAATGGCTGTCATAGCAAGAGATTCAGCAATACAAAACGGGATGAATAAAGCTTAAACCTCAGCTGCTTAAATGCAAGTGCAAATCACCACTTTTCAACGATAAAATCGTTTCGCCCTGCGCATTTTCACTCAGCTCACCCAATTCCACCAAATGTAAAAAAGCCGCACGCTGAATCAGGGCATTAATACCAAAACGCACATGCACATAAGGACGTAGCTCACCTGCATATTCACGCATAAAAATAGGATGCTCGGCATCAACAATCACAATATCCTGATGCGTAGTGGTGAGTTGAATATAATTTTGCTGTCCGATTTCGACCACATCAACCTGATTAATAAATAAAGGCTCATCTTCCACCTGAATTTCAATTTGTTCCACGGGGGTTTTTAAATAAAACTTGTCCTGCTCTTTCCATAACACACTAGAAAACAGATCAACCAATGCTTGGCGTTTGATCAATTGACCTTCGTGCCACCATTCTCCATTGGCTTTGACCAGCAGATCCATTGCTCCACAATGCTTTGGATGCCATTGCTCTAGAGGGGGGATTGATCTTTTGTGACCTGACTGTCCAGTTTTTATATATTGTGCAATGTGCATTAAGTTTTTATTATCAGCCGTAGCTACATTTTCTGTCGGTTTGATTGAATTGTCGTCATGCTTCATGCTGCAGTACCTTACTGACGGAAAAATAATACGATTCAGCCAATTGGCTAAGACTCGGTTTAAAACTATACTAGCTCACAATACTTACCCATACTGTAAAAGACACGATTAAATTTGTGTCTGGCAACTAAAAATACTCATGGCAGCACCGTTGCTTGATGCGGTTGCCACCTTCAATTATATGAGGAGTCCTACATGGAACACATCGAACGTGAATCGATGGAGTTTGACGTAGTCATCGTAGGCGCAGGCCCTGCGGGTCTTTCTGCTGCGATCAAAATTCGTCAACTTGCAATTGAAAACAATTTAAATGATCTGTCCGTTTGTGTGGTCGAAAAAGGCTCTGAAGTTGGTGCGCATATCCTTTCGGGTGCAATTCTTGAACCTCGTGCCATCAATGAGTTATTCCCTAACTGGAAAGAAGAAGGTGCGCCTTTAAATGTGCCTGTAACTGAAGATAAAACTTTCTTCTTGATGTCACCTGAAAAAGCCCAGCAAGCACCGCATTGGATGGTACCTAAAACCATGCATAACGATGGTAACTACGTGATCTCGCTAGGCAACGTGGTGCGTTGGTTAGGCCAAAAAGCCGAAGAATTAGAAGTTTCTATTTTCCCTGGCTTTGCGGCATCTGAAATTCTATACCATGCCGATGGTACGGTTAAAGGCATCCAAACTGGTGACATGGGCATTGGTAAAGACGGCGAGCCAACACATAACTTCACACCAGGTTATGAATTACATGCCAAATACACCATTTTTGCAGAGGGCTGCCGTGGTCATTTAGGTAAGCGTTTAATCCAACAATTCAATTTGGATAAAGATGCCGATCCACAACACTACGGAATTGGTATTAAAGAACTTTGGGAAATTGACCCTGCAAAACACAAACCAGGTTTGGTGATGCATGGTGCAGGCTGGCCATTAAGTGAAACAGGTTCTTCAGGCGGTTGGTGGTTATACCACGCTGAAAACAACCAAGTTACTTTAGGTATGATTGTGGACTTGTCTTATACCAACCCACACATGTATCCATTTATGGAAATGCAGCGTTGGAAAACCCACCCTCTAATTAAACAGTATCTAGAAGGCGGCAAACGTATTTCATATGGTGCGCGTGCTGTGACCAAAGGTGGCTTTAATTCATTACCAAAATTCACTTTCCCAGGTGGCTCTTTAATTGGTGATGATGCAGGCTTCTTAAACTTTGCCAAAATCAAAGGCTCTCATACTGCCATGAAGTCGGGCATGCTTTGCGGTGAAGCGGTATTTGAAGCGATTGCTGCAGGTGTCGCAAAAGGCGGTGACTTGGCGATTGCTCGTGTCACTGAAGGCGAAGATTTCTTTGTGAAAGAGCTAACGGCATACACTGAAAAATTCAACAACAGCTGGCTGAAAGAAGAACTTTATAGCGCGCGTAACTTTGGCCCTGCAATGCATAAGTTTGGTCAATGGATGGGTGGTGCGTTTAACTTTATCGACCAGAACGTGTTTAAAGTACCATTTACCTTGCATGATTTAGTGCCTGATTTCAGCGCACTCAAAACTGTAGATGCAACCAGTTTTAAACCGAACTATCCAAAACCAGATGGCAAGCTGACTTTTGATCGTTTATCTTCAGTGTTCGTATCGAATACCGTACATGAAGAAAATCAGCCAGCGCATTTAAAGCTAACTGATGCCTCTATTCCAGTGAACGTAAACTTACCGAAATGGGATGAGCCTGCACAGCGCTACTGCCCTGCGGGTGTTTACGAAATCATGGAAAATGATGATGGTTCAAAACGCTTCCAGATTAACGCAGCGAACTGTGTTCACTGTAAGACCTGTGACATCAAAGACCCATCACAAAACATCACTTGGGTAACACCTGAAGGTGGCGGTGGTCCGAATTACCCGAATATGTAATTGCGAATTGTAATTGAGAAACCCAAAAGCAGTGCCTCGGCACTGCTTTTTTATACACAGTTTACAAAATTACCAAGGTCTCATAATCCCTTACATTTTTCAGGTATTTCTCTATTCAAAAGCAGGCGATTGAATAACTTTCCTTGTTATGCTGTTTTTGCTTATTTTTTATCTTTTCTATTTTTAGTTTTTTATTTCGTTTTTTTCAGACTTGAACAACCGAAAATGTTGTTTTGTCAGCTTTTATACAATGCTATTCGGCATTTTATGCAGCACTTAGCACGGTAGCAAAATGTTGTAGATGCTGACTAAAACTGACTTGAGTGGAGTATAAAGCAGTACTTTGAGTTTTATCTTGCTCAAGCATTTGGTTGTTCTTCTTATTTTCATTAGAAGAGGAATTCCAACATGCTTAATTTAACAGACACCCTCAACCAACTTAAAAATGTGCAGGCACAACCTGCAGTCAGCTTATTTCTACCCACACATCGTACCTTTCCAGACAATCAGCAAGATGTGATTGCTCTTAAAAACCAACTTAAACAACTCGAAGAACGCCTGTTGGCAGACTATGACAAACGTCTGGTGGCACAAATTTTAGAACAGATTCATCATCAAACCAAAGATTTGAATCCCAACTACCATTTAGACAGTCTGGCTATTTTTGCCACAGCCGACAGTGCACAAGTACTGCGTCTGCCATTCCCTACCCAAGAACGTATTGTGATTGATCAACAATTTTCAGTGCGTGATTTTATTCGTGAGCTATCTTATGCAGTGCAATACTATGTGGTAGTGATCAGTCGTGAAGTTGGACGTCTGATTAAGGCCTCCAATGATCGTGTAATCCATGAGTTTTCTGTAGATGACAGCGACTTGAATGAACGACTGCCACATGGTGCATTTCCTGTTCAAAATGATAACTTATATAGCACCAGCGGTGCAGAACGTGCCACAGCCGCCAATGAAGACCGTTTACTCAAAGAGTTTTTAAACCGTGTCGATAAAAATGTGCAAACTGTACGTGCCAGTGAACCATTGGGCTTGGTCATTGTGGGTGATCGACGCAATATCAGTTTTTATGAATCTATTTGCGACCAACCCAATGCCATTATTTTCAGTGTAGATAACGTCACTCAGCTAGAACAAGGCAGCGCACAACACATTATTGACAGTATTCAGACCGAGCTAAAAAGCCATCAACAACAATTGCATCAGCAACATGCGCAGCAACTGGATGAACTCTATGCCAGTGACCGTGTTGTGACCGATCTGCAGCAAATTTATCAGGCAGTGTTGCAAAATAATGTCGATACTTTATATGTTCAACAAGGCTACATGCAGACGGGTTGGGTCGATACCGACCAGCAACGAATTTATCTAGATCAAGCGCACGCACCTGACAGCGCACAAGCCACAGACGATGTGATCAACCATATTATTGATGCAGCACAGCAACACGCTGCCAATATCGTATTTATTCCTGCCGATTATTTACAGTCCAAAGCACCACTGACTTTAATGAGTCGCTATGCGGTCTAAAACTCAGTCCATTTGACTGTGATCGAAAAAACAGCCATGCAGATTTATCTACATGGCTGTTTCAATCAAGATTCAAACTTCTCATTCATACGCAAATCTACGCTTTTTCATGACTTTCTCATGAATAAAACGATCAATTAGAATCGAGTCGTTACCGCCAACTGTACCCGATGACTGTCGCTATGTGATCGCCCGCTATATTCATAATTCAAATTGATAAAACTATGTTGTCCAAAGTGAAGTTGTGAACCTAAGGCAGCATGATATTGACCTTGATCGGCATGCCATGCATCAAACTTCAGTTTCTCCGCTGTGCCTACATAATGGGTATCTAAATATGCTTTTTCCTGAATCGGTTGGCTGTAATACAAGCTGCCTTGCAATTGCCATGCTGGATTCAACTGGTAATTGGCTTGCAAACCTGCACCAAAATTCCAGCGCTGCATCACCAAATCATCTAAGCTGTTGACACCATCCTGCTGAGTTTGTTCGGCATGAACATAATGTTGGAACGAAGCGTCTAAATACGGTTGAATCTGCATTTTTTGACTGAGTGGATAGCTATAATCTAGACGCAAACCTGCGGCATACATTTGTCCATCAAACTGTATTTTTTGTGCTTGAGCATGACCACGCTGCGCGTCAACATCCACCTGCATGCCTTTTAACCATGCCGCGACACTTAAATCACGATTAAGCTGCTGTGCTGTCCCCATAGTTAGTGCATAGGCTTTGCTCTGACTGCTATTTTTTGAGCCTGTTTGTACGGCATCATCTAAGTTCAGTTGACTGAAATCGGCCTGCGCTGCCAAGGTCATCCCTGCCAGTTTTGTTGCCACACCAACACCTTGATGATGACTACGGCGCTCACTATTTAAGCCGACATAATCCATATCATAACTTTGGTAATCACCCGAAAACCAAAGCTGTTTGGGTTGTGCGGTTGCCAAACGCTGTGCAAACTGACGTTCTTGCTTGCTGCTTTCTTCTGCGACATTTAAAACGGTATTGGCATAAAAACTTGGATCAAGTTGATGAAACAGTTGATTCAATGCCTGCGTAGAAACTGTACTTTCAGCAGCATTGCTATAACGTATAGTTTGAGCAAAATTGTTAAATAAGCGATTGGCAAAAACTTATTCAGCATCTTCCAGCGTTTCTAACTGTTGTTTCTGATCAAGACTTGCTAAAACTACATCTAAATTACGGGCAACCTGAGTACGTCCTTCAAGTTCAGCAGCAAGAGCCGCCACCGTTTCAGTCGATTTACGCTTTGCCGTAATCACCACATCGGTATTGATTGTATCTGCCGCACGTACAGGCTCGCCCGTTGCATTCAGTTCAGGACGATAACTAACTTGTGTCAACTCAAATAATGGATTGCTTGAGCGATAAGCATCGAACTCACGCTGTACGCCTTGTTGCGCACGTAATACGGTAGTTTGTGAACCTTGTGCAGTAATAAGTGGCTGATCAAGTGGCACTTCATCAAACAGGTTCAAAGTCCCTGCCAAATTGGCGGTTCCCGTTACCGTCAGCAAATTGCCAAAACGTGCTTTAAAACCCGCATGTTGCTGCTGATCTGCAGCAATCTGCATCGAATAGTTGCCTGTGATGGTTAAATTGCCTTCGTTTCAAGAAATGTACTGCCTGTTTCGACTTCTAAAGTGTTTTGTGAGGGTTCAGGTTCTTGAATCGCACTGCCCATCTCGATGTCAGAGGTATCTTGTGGTGCTTCAATATCTTGAATTGCACTATCGACCAAGACGGTGTCGGTTAAAACAGGCTCGGCTACTGGTGGAGCTACCACATCGACTGGTTGCTCTACTTCTGACGGAGGTGATTCAAGTGTAGGTATCGTATCAGGCTGATTGACATCATTATTTTCTAAAACGGTAGCATCATCGCTAGGTACAGCATCATTGCTGTCTAAAAGTGAATCTTCAGTTGGTGATGTATTGCCATGATCTGTACTGCCACCACTCAAACCACCACCATTGGATGATACATCGCCATGATCTAGCTCTAAATTCACAGGAGGTTGATCGGTAATGGGTGCAGATGGTGCGACAGGTTGCTCTACTCCGCTGCCAATGCCTTCATTTGTAGTCGGTTGATCTTCTTGGCTGACATTTTCTGCCCCCAACACATCAGTGACTTGAACTGTGCTTGGCTGAGAGCCTGAACCCGATGAACAGCCTGAGATACTCATGGCCAATAAACACGCCACACTCAGTGGCTTTAAAGAAAAGTTTTGCTTTTTATCTAAAATCATACCGTACTCAATCAAAATGCTGATAACGCAAGATTTATTGATGATTGATCACGTAAAAAATTAAGCAGATTTTGCTCAGTCTAAATGGCATATTTTTTTAAGATAAAGACAATCAGTTAAGCCCCCCAAAATTATTTTTCTTAACTTGACTACTTTAATGCGACAGCTTAATCAGCTTTTTCAGCCTTATAAAACATAAACACTGCCATATAACATTCAAACCAAGCAAAACCCCAAATCTGCTTAATTTTATCCCCAAATGTTCTGCAATCGAACTCAATAAACTGATCACATTATAGGCTAATTTTTCCATATATTAAAAAATATTTAAAATATTTTTGTTAAAAATCAATAACTAAACAATAGACCAAATTCACACTCTAAAAATTATTTCTTATACAACACACAGAACTTTGTTAGATTTTGCACAAGCACACAACTTGCCCTATAAATGCAGAAAAGTTAAAAGTCCCTTAAAAAATGTGTAGCAGATAACGCAACTCGTGGATCGTTTCGCCATTTTTCAACCCAAACTATGAAGCAGGTTAGATTGATACAAAATTGATGAAAAATTAAAAATAAAGTTGAACGTCATGGCTAAAAACACAAAAGGCATATTTCAACTTGCATGAATTGCAAATGAAATATGCCTATATGGATCACATGACTATTTATCGTGTTTAAATTATAGTGTTCTAAAAGTGCTGAGGCTGATTTTTTGCCTATTAGCCTTTTTTCACCAAATAATGAAATTCTTTATTGCCCTGCTCATCTAAGCGTTCTTCTTGCAACAACAACTCATGCCCCAAATGCATACAAAATTTTGGAATATCCCAAGACGTGGAATTGTCAGTTGCAAATACTTCAACCACATCGCCAGACTTAGATTTGCGAATGGCTTGGTGCAACATCATCACTGGTTCAGGACAACGCAAACCGCGGGTATTTAGCTGAATGCTAGGTATGACAGGAAGTTCAGACATGCACAGACTCGGTATTAAAACATCGAGCTAGTTTAGCATAAAGCGCAGCCTTGTTTTATGTATTCCCGCTACGCAAAGCAGCACATCTCGTGACGAAATTGCCAACATTTTCTACCAAGATTAGCAATAGACAACTTTATTTTCTAAGGTATGATTAAGCTAAGTTTTTTTGATATAAAGAGTCTTTAGGAAAGATCATGCACGAGGAATCAGGCCCATCGTGGGGTATGCGTGGCCTAAGAAAATGGTTAGGCACAGCACCAGAAACCCGCGATGAATTGCTAAAATTAGTACAAGATTCACGTCGTTTTTTAGAACCCGATACGGTGGCAATGCTCGAAGGTGTTCTGGATTTACCTGCCACCAAAATCCGTGAAGTCATGACCCCACGCACCGCCATGATTAGCTTACAGGAAGATGATGAGCTACTCGATATTTTGCATGTATTGGTCGAATCGGCACATTCACGTTTTCCTGTGTTCTCATCTGACCAACCCGACAACGTGGTGGGGATTTTATTAGCCAAAGACTTATTGCCTTTACTGACCGAGCAAAGCACTAAAGTTGATATACGTGCCTTAATGCGTCAGCCGTTATTTGTGCCTGAAAGTGCTCGTTCAGACCAAGTATTGCGTATGCTCAAAAACACTCAAACCCATATTGCAGTAGTGATTGATGAGTATGGCACCACTTCGGGCTTGGTTACTTTAGAAGATATTTTGGAAGAAATTGTCGGTGAAATTGAAGATGAGCACGACAATATTGACGAAGAAGCAGAATACATCATCCCCGATAATGACCCAAAAACTGCAAATACTTGGTTAGTACAAGCACTTACACCAATCGAACATTTTAATAATGTTTTAGATGCAGATTTTTCTGACGATGAAGTAGAAACTGTGGGTGGTTTATTGCTTCAGAAAATTGGTTTGGTGAGTGATTTACAAGGGCAAGTGATTGTGATTGGCAATTGGGAATTCACCATTCTTGAAGCAGATGCCCGCACTATTCATCTGATTCGAGCCGTACGTCAATGAGGACTTTTTTTTCCAAGCTGTCTAATCCTGCAGAACATCAACAACTACCCTTAATTTATCCATTAATCATTGCTCTATTGGCTGGTGCAGTGTTTAGTTTTGCACTTGCTCCCTATCATTATTGGTGGATTGCCTTACTTTCTCCCGCTTTACTGTATGCGACCTTAAGCAAACGCACCCCGAAACAGGCCTTTTTGATTGGTTGGTCTTATGGGATCGGACTGTGGTTTGTCGGGGCTTTTTGGCTCTACACCTCTATTCATGTCTATGGCGACACCAATGCCTTTTTAAGCGTACTGATGATTGTCATTATGGCGCTGTTAATGGGATTATTTACTGCCATACAAACTTGGTTGTATCGTCGGTTTTTCCCTGAAACACCACTGACTTTTGTACCGCTCTGGGTGTTGTTTGAATGGGCAAAAACTTGGGTCTTTACAGGTTTCCCGTGGCTGTTTGCAGGTTATGCTTTCACTGAACGCTTTTTGGATAGCTATGCACCACTGTTTGGTATTTTCGGCGTGTCTTTTGCGGTCATCTTGCTGGCCTGTGCGTTGGTTGAGGTCCTTAAAAAACGCATCTTCTGGCTGATTCCATCGGCAATTTTACTCTTGGGTGCATGGGGGGCAGCACAACTCAGTTTTGTGACTGCAAAATCTGAAAAGCCACTATCGGTTTCTCTGATTCAAGGCAATATTCCACAAGACTTAAAGTGGCTCACCGAATACCAAATCAAGACCTTGGAAATTTATACCCGCTTAACCCGAACTGAATGGGGACGCGATATTATTGTCTGGCCTGAATCGTCCATTCCAATGTTCCAGACCGATATTGAACCGTTTTTGGATGCCATGAAAACACAGGCTGAAAAAACAGGCAGTTCGTGGGTGACTGGTATTCCGTATTGGGACTTGCCTGAATCACAAGTGCAGCAACATCCCATGTATTACAACAGCATTATGGCAACGGGAGATGCGGCAGAAGGATTATATAAAAAGCAACGTCTGGTGCCTTTTGGCGAATATATTCCGCTTTCAGGTTTACTCAGCTGGGTATTACCTGCGATGCAAAATGACCCATCCATGAGTGGCTTCTCACGTGGTGCATCTGAGCAAAAACCACTCGCAATTAAGCAGCATCATTTGGGGGCAGCCATTTGTTATGAAGTGGCTTATCCAAACCTGACCCGTCGCAATGCCAGCAAAAGTGACTTTTTGGTAACGGTATCCAATGATGCGTGGTTTACGGGTACTGCAGGGCCGTTGCAACATTTACAAATGGTACAAATGCGTGCCAAAGAAAATGGACGTTGGTTTATTCGTGCCACCAACACAGGGGTGACCGCATTTATTGACCATCATGGACATATTGTCAAACAAGCGCCAATGGATCAGGAGTTTGTGCTGCGTGGAGATCTGCCTGCCATGCAAGGTCAAACGCTGTACACTCAACTCAGCGATTGGCCTGTGCTGATTTTCTCATTGCTGTTGTTAATTATGGGGTGGATTTATCGACCACGTCAGGTAGATGTGTCGTTTAAATCACGTCGTTAATAGTACTGTTCAATAGCGGCTAGAAACGACCATTCATAAAAAAACCGAGCATTAAGCGCTCGGTTTTTTGTGGAGTTCACTAAATCAATATATAGACTCAGTTTATCTTCTATTAAGGCTGATAATAAATATCGGCATCGGTGCCTTCACCACCTTGCTGACCATCTGCACCAAAAGAATACAAGTCAAACGGACGACCTTCTGAACCTGGAATGACATATTGAATGTCATTGTCCCAACTGTCTTTCGGATAGCCTCCTTTCACATAACCGCCTAGTAACCAGTTTTTAGCCGAAGCAGGCTGATTCACTAAGGCATCTAAACCCCCATCTTGCATAGAGGGATATTTTTGATTATCGAGTTTGTATTGATCGAGTGCACCAGCCACACCTTTTAAGGTAATTACCGTGGTATCGACTTTGGCTTTTTCACCACGTCCCATTACGTTCGGTACGATTAAAGCCGCCAACACACCTAAAATTACAATCACCACCATGACTTCAATCAGGGTAAAACCTGACTGTTTGCTCGGTTGCTTCTGTTTCATTCAATCTCTCTCATTTATTGATATCAATTCGACATTTATTTTAGATTCTGTTTGAAGAACGATGCTTCAAAACGATTTAAATCATATTGTTCATATTCACAATTGGCAGCATGACCGCAATCACAATCACCAGTACAATACTCGCCATCAGTACCAACATCAACGGTTCCAATAGTGCCAAAAGGGTGGAAATAAGCGTGGTCACTTCACGGTCTTGCATTTCTGAAGCACGTGACAGCATACGGTCTAACTCGCCCGAAGCTTCACCACTTTTGATCATTTGTACCATCATCGGTGGGAAATAACCACTACGCTCCAATTGCGTCGCCAAGTTACCACCTTCGGTGACTTTTTCTGCCGCCAAATTGACTGCATCACGAATGACCCAGTTATTGCTGACCGCGGCACCAATATTTAGCGCATCCACCAAAGGCACACCCGACTGAGTCAAAATAGACAAGGTGCTGGCAAAACGCGCAGCATTAATCCCACGTGATAATTTTGCAAATAGCGGCAACTTTAAGGTTAAACGGTCAAAGGCATAATGCCCTGCGGTGGTGCGTAAAAAACGCGCCAACAACAATACTCCGACCACAGAAACCACCAGTAAAAACGGCCATGCAACACGAATAAAGTCACTGGCTTTCATTAATGCCACAGTGATCCACGGCAAGGCGTCTTTACTTTGATCAAAGGTTTTAACGATGTCAGGCACGACATAGGTCATTAGACCCATCACAATCGCAAAAGACATCAGCATTAAAATAATGGGATAAATCATCGCCCCTTGAATTTTTTTCTGCATGGCAAAACGGTTTTCGGTGTAATCTGCCAATTGTTCCAAAATTAAATCCAAATGCCCCGAACGCTCGCCTGCGGCAATGGTGGCAATATATAAATCTGGAAAACGCCCCGATTGTTGTAAAGCATTAGCCAATGAATAACCTTCCAATACTTTGGAACGTACCGACATCAGCAAATTTTGCACATGGGCTTTTTCACTTTGTTTACCCACAGCACGAACGGCTTCTTCTAAAGGAATCGCAGCAGCCACCAAAACCGATAACTGACGGGTAAGCAAAGCCAAATCATAAGCGGTGATTTTTCTCTTAAACCGCTGTTTACCACTGTGTTTATCTTTTTGTTCAACGGCATCGACACTGACAGGAATCCATTCTTTGTCGCGTAATTGCTGACGGATTTGTCGTGCAGAATCACCCTCTAAAACACCTTTTTGCTGCTTCCCTGAAGCGTCAATGGCCGTAAATTGATATGCTGGCATTGTAATGCTCTAATTTTCCAAAATTTCTTGCAACGCGGTTGCGTCTGACCACTAAAATCATTCATATTCTTAGATATAAATTCTGTGCTCACTCTAACACATGCCAAAGTCGAGCACGAAGCCATTTTCACAGGACGATACGACTTTTTCTATGCCAGATTCAACTTTAGACCGACAGCCTGTTTATCGTATTCGAGTGGCTGTGCCTGTGTATCTTTACGACTGCTTCGATTATATGCTCAGTGCAGTTCAATATCAGCAAGCAGAAGTGGGCGCGCGGGTCTTGGTTTCTTTTGGTCGGCAAAACTTGGTCGGGATTATTGTCGAAAAACTAGCACTCGATACTCCAATTGATCCACGTTTTAAACTCAAAGCCATTAGCGAACTGTTAGATGGGCAAGCGATTTTAGACCCTAAAGTTTTAACTTTGTTGACATGGTCGGCACAATATTATCAATTCCCGATTGGTGAGGTGATGCAAAGCGCCTTGCCAAGTTTATTGCGCCAAGCCAAACCCTATAATTTATTGGCACGCACTTGGAAATTATTGGATGCACATGCCGAAGCTAAAATTACACGTTCGGAAAAACAACAACAAGCCTATAAAATTTTAAAGTTGCACCCTTCGGGAACTTCTGAAAATATTTTAAATTTGGCAGGCATTGAAACCGCAACCCTAAAAGCCTTGGCAAATAAAGAAATTTGCGCATGTGTTTTGGAAGCCCAAGATTTTAGCCCGATGCCAGTGACTTTGGCACAAATGCCTTTAATCCCTAATCCAGATCAGAAAAAAGCAATTGACAGCGTACTTAAAGTACGACAGCAATATAAAGCCTTTTTGCTAGATGGTTTAACGGGCAGCGGCAAAACTGAAGTGTACTTACACATCATGCATGAGGTACTGAAACAGGGCAAACAAGTGTTGGTATTAGTACCTGAAATTGGTCTAACACCGCAAACCATTAGCCGTTTCCAGTCACGTTTTCACTGCCACATTGCCCTCTTACATTCAGGTCTAAATGATTCCAAGCGCTTGCAGGCGTGGCAAGCTGCACAAACGGGTAAAGCCTCAATTATTTTAGGTACACGCTCAGCCATTTATACCCCATTGCCAAATTTAGGCTTGATTATTTTAGATGAAGAACACGACCTGTCTTTTAAACAGCAGGAAGGTTTTCGCTACCATGCTCGTGATGTTGCACTGTATCGTGCCCATCTGGAAAATTGCCCCGTTATTTTAGGTTCGGCGACTCCAAGCGTTGACAGCTATGCACTAGTCGATCAAGGTAAAATGCAATGTCTAGAGTTAAATCAACGTGCGGGCACGGCACTCATGCCCAAAATCCACCTGATTGATTTAAAAATTGCCAAAAAACAGCACGGTATTAGCCAACAATTGATTGATGAAATCAAAAAACGTTTGGCTAAAAAAGAACAAGTTTTGGTGTTTTTAAACCGACGCGGCTATGCACCTGTATTGATTTGTGAGAGCTGTGCATGGCAAGCCAAATGCCCAAATTGTGATGCCAACTTTACCTTGCATCATCAACCTTATACACATTTGCATTGCCACCACTGCGGTACGATTCATCGTAAACCTGAGCAATGCCCAGCCTGCAACCATGCAGAACTCAAACCAATTGGCATGGGCACTGCCAAAGTCGAAGACAGTTTAAATGAGCTGTTCCCCAATGTAGATGTCATTCGGGCAGACCGTGACTCAACCAGTCGTGTCGGCAGTTGGCAAAAAATTTATGACCGTATTCAACGCAGTGAACCACTGATTTTATTGGGTACGCAAATGCTGGCCAAAGGGCATCATTTTCCGTATGTGACGTTGGTTGCAATTTTAGATATTGATTCAGGCTTACTTAGTGTGGATATTCGCGCACCTGAACGCACTGCTCAACTGATTGTGCAAGTGGCCGGACGTGCAGGGCGTGGTGAGCATAAAGGTGATGTTTATTTGCAAAGTGTGCGTCCCGATCATCCACTTCTCACCACGTTGGTCGAGGGAGATTACCGCAAGTTTGCCCAACAAAGTTTAAAAGAACGCAAAGCTGCACAATTACCGCCTTATCGTTACAGTGCGTTGATTCGCTGTGAATCTAAAAGTCAGGAATTAAACCAACAATTTTTACAACAACATGCACAATGGCTTAGAGAACATTCAGAACAATTAATTGAAATTTGGGGGCCGATTCCTGCGCCAATGGAGCGTAAAGCAGGACGTTTCCATGCACATATGGTGTTGTTGTCTAAAGATCGGGCACGCTTACATTTTTATATCAGGAACTGGTGGCAAAATATGTTGCATGAAAAGCCATCCAGCATGAAACTAAGTTTAGATATAGATCCGCAAGAATTTAGCTAACACCCTAAATTGAAACTGAGCTGCATCAGCACTTATTACAATAATCCACCGCTTTAAACTTTGGATGACCGCATGTCCTTATTGTTACAAATAACCATTTTTCTAGGCGCTTCATTGGTTTTGGTTCCCTTACTAAAACGCTTTGGTATTGCGACTGTTTTGGGCTATTTGTTTACAGGCATCTTGCTAGGGCCGAGCGTATTCAATATTGCCAGTGACCCCGATGCCATTCAGGATTTGGCAGAATATGGTGTGGTGTTTCTCATGTTTATTATTGGCTTGGAACTGCGTCCACAACGGCTGTGGGAAATGCGCAAACCTATTTTTATTTTGGGTAGTTTACAGGTCGGCATTACAGGCGTTTTACTGGCTGTGTTGGCATTTTTTGCCTTACAGCAAGGCATTGCTGCAAGCGTGGTAATTGGTTTTGCATTAGCGCTGTCCTCCACCGCATTTGTGCTGCAAATGCTGCAAGAAAAGCAACAACTCAATAGCAGTTATGGGCAGCAATCCTTTTCAATCTTACTGTTTCAAGATATCGCCGCAATTCCTTTAATTGCCATGATTCCCATGCTGGCAGGTGCTGAATCTACCCACCATGGTATTGCCTACTTTGCAGCCATTATTGCCACCTTTAGCGGACTGTTTTTATTTAGCCGTTATCTAATGCGTCCCTTCTTCCGTTTTGTGGCCAAAAGTGGTGCACATGAACTGATCACGGCAGTAGGTCTATTCATTGTGCTCGGCGTGGTCAGCATTATGGATGTGCTGGGCATTAGCACCACTTTAGGCGCATTTTTAACGGGTGTCTTGTTGGCCGACTCTGAATTTCGTCATGAACTCGAAGCCAGCATTGCACCCTTTAAGGGTCTGTTACTGGGCCTATTCTTTATGACTGTAGGTATGAGCACCCAGCTTTCCTTGTTGGTGGAACAGCCATGGTTGATTATTGGCGGTGCGTTGGGCTTAATGCTCATCAAACTGCTAACCCTAACGGCCATTGCACGTTATTTTGAATATTCTTGGCGCAATAGTTTGCTCTTGGCAACGTGCTTGGCTCAAGGCGGTGAGTTTGCCTTTGTGGTCCTCAGCGTTGCGCAAAGTGAAAGTGTGCTCAGCCAAGCCATACTGCAACCCCTGACCTTAATTGTGACTTTATCGATGGTACTGACCCCAATTTTATATTGGTTGATGAGCAGTCAAATTATTCCTCGCTTAGAACGTGAAAAATCGCCTGAATATGACGAAATTCCCGATACACATCACCCCATGATTATTGCGGGTTTTGGCCGTTTTGGACAAATCATTGCCCGTGTGGCGTACTTACAGCATCAGCACTTTACCGCAATTGACAGTAATATCGACAAAATTGATTTTGTGCGTAATTATGGCGGCAAAGTCTATTATGGCGATGCCACCCAACCTGAAATTTTACGTGCCGCAGGCATCGAGCATGCCCAAATTTTTATTTTAGCCATTGATGATATTGAAGATTCAATGAACGTGGCACGACATATTCGCCTGAATTATCCAGCGCTAAAATTATTGGTACGTGCCCGTGACCGCCATCACGTGCATTTATTACGTGATTTAGGCGTGACCCATATTTGGCGGGAAACCTATTTATCCTCCTTGGGCATGGCCTATCAGGCTTTGCGTGATTTGGGTATTAATGAAGATGATGCCTATAAAAGTATTGAATTGTTCCGTGATTATGATGAACAACTATTGGCACAGCAGCAGCACATTTATACCGATGAACAAAAAATTTATGAAACCCATCGTAATGCCTTGGCCGAATTAGAACACCTGTTTGAAAGTGATGCACAAAACCGTGAAATGCCCTTGGGTGTCGATTTAAAACGTGGCTTACATAGTGGTCATATTGATGTAACACGTGATGCAGCAAACTGACTTGTGTTTTACAATAATGCCACCATTAAAACAGGGTTATGGAGAATTTTATGTCTGATTTACGCCAACGCTTTTTTATTGAAGATAGCCCTGTTCGTGGTGAGGTAGTTCATCTCGAAGAAGCTTTGCAAACCATTTTGAAACAACGTGATTATGTGCCTGCAGTACAAGTGTTGTTGGGAGAAATGCTTTGTGCCACTGCCCTGCTGGCCAGTACCCTAAAAATTAAAGGGCGTATTAGCTTACAAATTCAGGCATCTGGCACATTTAAATGGGCCATGGCGGAATGTAACCACTTGGGTGAAGTTCGTGCGTTGGCAGAGTATGAAGAAGACCCACGCTTTTTACGTGCTGAAGACAGCAGCACCGTCCTGAAAAGTTTGGTCAGTCCTGTACTGTTTATTAATATCGAACCTGAATTTGGTGAGCGTTATCAAGGTATTGTGCCTTTGGACAAAGCCAATTTAGCTGAATGTTTAATGCAGTATTATGACTTATCGGCACAAATTCCAACCCGTATTGTGTTGGCAAGCAATGCCGAACGTGCGGGAGGTCTGCTCATTCAATTGTTACCGCGTAACAGTGAAGAAGAACAACAACGGGTCGATGAAGATTTATGGCCGCGCGTGACCATGCTCACTGAAACCTTAAAAGCGGAAGAATTGACAGATTTAGATGTCAATGAAATTTTGTACCGTTTGTACAATGAAGAACAAGTCCGTTTGCCAGAAGTTGAAGCCTTGCGTTTTGGTTGCACTTGCTCCAAAGAACGTTGTGCCAATGCATTAATTCAAATTGGCGTTTCTGCGGTACGGGAAACTTTGGAACATCAGAATCCAATTACTATGGATTGCCAATTCTGCAGCACACAATATAACTTTAGTGCCGAAGAAGCCTTGGGGTTATTTGGAGAACACCTAAGCTAATTTAGTGATCTAAACCAAGAAAACCATAAAAAATGAGCAGCCTTGACTGCTCATTTTTTATTTCTGCTTTAAGCATCGTTAAAAGCTATCATCCCTTTATTTTTCATGTGATTAATTTCACAAAACTTTCATACAATTACTAGAAAATACCACGGAAATTGGGTATAAATAATCCCATATTTTTTTTATGCCTTTATATGTTTTAGGCTGCTTCTTCTCTGGGATATTGATTTTATGAACACCCAGTTCTTCTCTCGTTTAACATTCATCAGTGCGATTTGTTATTCAAGTTTAGCTTATGCCGCCAATGCAGACCCACTTTTAGGCAAGTGGAAAACATTAGACTACCGCACGGGTTTTTCATTGTCTGACGTGGTCATGCGTAAAGACAAACAAGGCGCGTATGCCGCTACAATTATAGAACTCCGTGCAGTTCCTGGCGCGCCGCGTTTGGAAAATTGCACACTCTGCACGGGTAAAAATAAAGATAAGCCACTGTTAGGTTTTGTTCCATTAACTCACTTAAAAGCTACGCCAAGCTATCAAATTGAATTTTATGAAGGTGATTATTTAGACCCACGTACTGGTAAGCAATATAAAACTCGCGCTCGCTTAAGCAACAACGGCAGACATTTGACCCTCTACAATGTAGATATTTCTACCAATGCCAGCCGTAAAATGACTTGGATTAAATACTAAACGCTGTTCTTACCCCATCTCTTTTTAAGCGATAAGAGTCTGAAATGATTGATATATCCTAAATCGGACTTTTATCGCACTCATCAAAAAAATAGCTTCAAAAGCAAACTACAGTTTTAATTTTCACGTTTTTCTTGCGTATTTCTCTCTAAATTTAGCATGAGCAATTTGCGTCATCAGTATTTTCTTACTATAAAGCTCAAAATAGAACTTTTACTCTATTTTTAAGATTTTTAACGCATTTGAGGACACATTGATGAAAAAAAATTATAAAGGGATTTTTACAGGTCTGATTTTAGCCACACTTTCTAGTTTAAGTTTTGCTGAAAGTGATCCTCTAATTGGCAAATGGAAAACCATTGATGACCGTACAGGGTATTCACGTGCGGATGTAGAAATTCGCAAAAAAGCAGATGGTACCTATGAAGGTATTATTGTTGAAACCCGCAATGTTCCTGGCGCAGAAAAAATGGTGATTTGCAGCAATTGCCCAGGTAAGTTAAAGAACACACCTTTTATTGGCTTGCCGTTTATTTGGGGTTTTAAACATGATGCTAAAAACCCACGTGAATTTATCCAAGGCCATGTTTTAGACCCAATTGGCGGTAAAGTTTATAAAGGTAAAGCTCGTTTAAACGCTAACGGTAAGCGCCTCACCTTACGTGGCTATTTAGGTGTTTCGGTGATTGGCCGCAGTGTGGCTTGGGAAAAATACTAATTCCAAAAACTAAGATTTTGATTTACAGGGTTCTTATTAAAGAACCCTTTTTATTGCTAAATTTTGAAACAATCATTTTTAACACCGTACGACCGTTCAATCCAAAAAATTGAAATAAAGGGTGGCATTGAACAAAAAATAGACTAATATCTATAAGACATTTATACGCATAAGCCAAATTGACACATCAATATAACAGACATGAGCACAGCAAAGGATTGACTGAATTTCACCAAAGGAATACAAATAACAGATTCTATTACAGCGCATACAGGCTAAATTAAACAGAAGCGCTTATTAGATATCTACCAATTATTGATGTAAAGCAATCCCTCATTTCATACGAGCCAACTCGTTAGAATTCGATCAGAAGGAGTATGCCATGACCACTATTTTATATCGTGAAATCACTTCAGACGGACAACACACAGAAATTATTGAAGAATTTAGTCAGTTAGATTTAAAAAAATTTGCCGAAGCTTGCGGGCAAAGCCCTGAATGGGTCTTACAACTTTTAGAATATGACATCCTGCCTTCCCGCCCTGCCGAACGTATCCACCAATTTTTTGGTGAAGATGTCAGTCGTGCACGCCAAGCTTATCGGTTGCAACGTGATTTCGACGCTAGTTTTTCAGCTGTTGCTATGATGCTTGACCTGATTGATGAAGTGCAAAAATTACGCAAACAAGTTAAACATCTGAATTTTCAACATAGTTAATCCTCACGCTCTAGCTCTGTGCTTCATCACCTTGCTGGAGCGTTTTTCTTTTTATGCCCGTAAATTTATTTGATGAGAATGATCGATACAATGAAAACCAAAGACTGCAACAAGAAGATTAAAAATATGTTTCCTGAGTTTCGTGATTTAATTCAGGGTTTACGCGACAGCAATCCACATTTTTCAAAAATTTTTGAAGATCACGAACAGCTTGACCGTGAAATCAGCCAGTTAGAGCTTGATCCTGTGCATCAAATTAATGATGACATTGAAGCACTGAAACGCAAAAAATTAAGACTGAAAGATGAAATGTATCATTTGCTGCGTCATGCACAAAATGATCAATTGGCTTAAAAATACATACAGGTCTGAACTGCAAATCCTCATAAGATCAAATACAGGACACAGCAAGAAAAAACAAAAAGCAAAACAAGATGGCGTATTCAAGTCTGAAAACAGCATTCAAAAAACTGCCATCTTGAGCTAAGTGTCTGCCTATCTGGTTCAATCTGTGGATAAGCTTATCAGCCCTATGGATAACTCTTGAGCTCTGTGGACAACTTTTATCAACGAATTATCTTGTGACATATATTGGATGTGGAACTCAATTTATCACCACATCTGCAAGTCTATCTTCTGAATTATTTAAGTTTAGTCAGTTTTTCGACTTCTTTAATGGTGCCTTTCACGGTTTGCTTAATGGGTTCATAGTCTAAAAACCAAAATAAGCTCATGGTTTGGTCATTATGTTGTTGCGCCAACATATCAATCACACTTTTTTCACCCCGACCGACAAGGTGCCTACGATAGAAATAATACAGCAACAGTAAAGTGGTCATGATCATTACCCCAAGCATAATCCAAAAGGCCTGTGCATGTTTCAGTCCTGGCATAAACTCAAAGTTCATACCATAAACCCCTGTGAATAAAGTCAAAGGTGCAAAAACTGCAGTAATGATGGCTAAAATCCGCATGTTTTCATTGGTTTGATTGGCAATGGCAGAAAAATGTAGATCAATTGCTGTTTGCACTGCAGAGCGTAAGCGAATGGTATGCTTTTGAATTCGTTCAATATGACTGGTCAAATCATCCAAACGTACCAAAATAATATCCTGTCGTTCATTACGTTTTTTTCCACGTAAATGTGGGTAGTTATCGACAATTTCATCACGCAGTTCCTGCAAGGCTTCAATTTGCTCTTCACATAAATTTTCAACTTGCTGAAACGCCATATTTTCTTGCAGCAATTGATGCCAACGGGTAAAACGACGATGCCCCTGCAACAACTCTTGTTGCCAATATTCCACACGGCGGGTCAGTGGCATACGAATATCCAAATAATCATCCGCCACCAAATTTAGTAAACGCAAGGTTAAGTCTAACGGTGATGCTGCCAGTTTACGTGCTTTATTCTGTTCTTCAATCGGACGTTGTATTGCAGCTTCCACACGTGACAAATAGCTTTCTATAACTTTATTGCCTTGTTCCCGCACACTAATCAAAATCTGCGGTGTCATAATAAAGCTCATCGGCGTAGTAGCCAATCCAAAAACCCGTTCATTTTTCTCCCCGACTTGCTGCTCTGTTGCAATACGGTCTTCAGGTGTGATCAGTTTTCGAAAAATCAATAAGTCATAATCATCTAAAGTATCAAACGCACAAGGATGCTCTATATTTAAAATATCGCGCACATGATATTCATTAAGTGGTAATTGACTGTGCTGAAAAATCTCGTGTTGCCACTGTTCTGCACGATTAAGCACATCATCACGAGTGCAATCAATCCAGATAAATTCAGGTTCAAGCCCTTCAGTTGGCTGTTTTTGCACATAAATATTAGTTTTATGATTGGTATGCAGATAAAAATAATAACTTTGCATAGAACAGGCACTCTATTTTCAGTTTTTTTGTACGGTTTTTTGAGATTTTAAGATGTGCTCAGTTTAAGCATGGATTAGGCTTCTTTACAAATACATGCAGTAATTTATGCCGCTTTTCATACAACAAAGATGGTTTGTACGGTGCAACAAAATTTTTATCATAAAAAAACCCGCATTCAGATTGAATACGGGTTTTTGACCATTTCAGATCATCAACACAGCATTACGCTTGTTCGATGTCTTTCATGGTTAATTTGATACGACCACGGTTGTCTACATCGGCAACCTGTACTTTCACTTCCTGACCTTCTTTCAACACGTCTGCAACGTTGGCAATACGCTCATTTGAAATTTGAGAAATGTGAAGTAAACCGTCAGTACCTGGCAGGATATTGACGAACGCACCGAATTCCACAATACGGATCACTTTGCCTGTGTAAATTGTACCTGGCTCGATTTCAGCAGTTAAAGCCTGAATTTTTGCAACAGCAGCTTGCGCAGCAGCTTTGGTTTCACCAAATACGCGCACTGTACCGTTATCTTCAATATCAATTGCCGCTTTCGTTTCTTCAGTAATTTGGCGGATGGTTGCACCACCTTTACCAATCACATCACGAATCTTATCAGGGTTGATGTTAATCACTTGGAAAGTTGGCGCATGCATTGAAATTTCTGGACGCGCACGTGAAATCACTTGGTTCATTGCATTTAAGATATGCATACGACCTGCATAAGCTTGGTTTAATGCAACTTCCATGATTTCTTCAGTGATGCCTTCGATCTTGATGTCCATTTGCAGTGCAGTAATACCGTTGGCAGAACCTGCAACTTTAAAGTCCATGTCGCCAAGGTGGTCTTCATCACCCAAAATGTCAGAAAGTACAGCGAAACGCTCGCCTTCTTTCACTAAGCCCATTGCGATACCCGCAACTGGTGCTTTCAATGGAACACCTGCATCCATAAGTGATAACGATGCACCACAAACAGACGCCATAGAAGATGAACCGTTAGACTCAGTGATGTCCGATACAATACGAATCACATACGGGAAACGATCTGCCGCAGGAAGAACTGCTTGCACACCACGACGTGCCAAACGACCATGACCAATTTCACGACGTTTAGGGCCAGATTCACGACCCGTTTCACCTACAGAGTATGCAGGGAAGTTATAGTGCAACATGAAGTTGTCGGTTTTAGTACCCGATAAAGTATCGACCATTAAGGCATCACGTGTGTTACCTAAAGTCGTGGTAACTAAAGCTTGAGTTTCACCACGAGTAAACAATGCAGAACCGTGTGCACGCTCTAGAACGCCAACCTGTACATCTAGGGCACGAACGGTTTTGGTGTCACGACCATCAATACGAGGTTTACCAGACAAGATGTTGTCACGTACCGTACGGTATTTAAGATCTTCAAAGAGTTCATTCAAGTCATCTGCAATGCCAGTTTCATCATTTTCAGGCACAAATTGTGCAACCGCTTCTGCTTGAAGTGCATCTAATGCCGCATAACGGTCTTGTTTGATGGCAATGGTATAAGCTTCAGAAATTTTTGCTTCAAACGCTTCTTTTAATTTTGCACGAAGGTCTTCGTTTTTCTCTGGAGCTGTCCACGTTGACTCAGTTGCGCCTGCCGCTGCTGCAAATTCTTTGATCGCTTGAATTGCAATTTGCATTTCGTCATGACCGTAAAGCACTGCGCCTAACATTTGGTCTTCTGAAAGTTCTTTCGCTTCAGATTCAACCATCAATACAGCAGATTCTGTACCCGCAACCACAAGGTCAAGGTCAGATTGCGCCATTTGTTCAAAGTTCGGGTTCAGCACGTATTCGCCGTTAATTAAACCCACACGCGCCGCACCAATTGGACCACGGAACGGTGTACCTGCAATCGCAAGTGCAGCAGAGGTACCCAACATTGCAGCAATGTCAGCTTCCATCGTTTTGTCAGAAGATACAACTGTCGCAGTGACTTGAATTTCGTTGTAGTAACCTTCTGGGAACAACGGACGAATTGGACGGTCAATTAAACGTGAAATTAAAGTTTCTGCTTCAGAAGCACGACCTTCACGCTTACCATAACCACCAGGGATACGACCTGCAGCATATTGTTTTTCTTGA
Source organism: Acinetobacter sp. SCLZS86 (assembly GCF_021560715.1). NCBI lineage: Bacteria > Pseudomonadati > Pseudomonadota > Gammaproteobacteria > Moraxellales > Moraxellaceae > Acinetobacter > Acinetobacter sp. SCLZS86. The sequence goes on along the minus strand of NZ_CP090864.1, from coordinate 446,327 downwards.
TAGTTAACAGTCAGTGGGAAGAAATCTTGACCTGCTTTAGCAGTGGGTTGAGCAACAACAGCAACTAATACAGTCACGCCGCCCATGGTAATCATCACCGTGTTGGCTTGACGCGCTACACGACCAGTTTCCAGTACAACTTGGTGCTGACCAAATTGGAATTCTTTACGAATAATATTAAACATCGACATGTTTTATTTTTTCCTAGTTCTTGTGAACAATTATTCTCGTGGAGACCCCTAAGGTTTGGCATTCACAATACAATTGTTTAGGTAAATGACAAAGCTTAGAAGCCGACCTCACTCGAATGAAACACGAATTTTAAACACAAAGAAGGAGCGAATCATTCGCCCCTTCCACTGATCTAGCCACGGCTAGATATACTTTAGTTTTCAGTAATACAGCATTCAACATGCAATAGTCCGAAAATAAAAGCTTAAATCGAATTAACGACGTAAACCTAAAGCAGCAATCAATGCGCTGTAACGAGTCACATCTTTGCCTTTAAGGTAGTCAAGTAACTTACGACGTTGGTTAACCATACGGATTAAACCGCGACGGCTATGGTGGTCGTGTTTGTGCTCTTTGAAGTGACCTTGTAAGTCATTGATTTGAGCAGTTAAAAGCGCTACTTGAACTTCTGGTGAACCAGTGTCGTTTTCAGCACGAGCAAATTTAGCAATGATCTCTGCGCGATCTGCATTTGTTAAAGCCATTCGATTTCTCCGAGATGCTTAATAAAAGATTTGATACCGATCAATTGATTGCTCAATTGACTGCCGTGCATCACTACAGCAAGGGCATTATTTTAAGGTAAAAACGTTCCGATTGCAAAACAGAAAGACAAACACGCGCTTTTAATTTTGAGATGTCCCAATAAAAGTATGATTTATGCTAAGGGCATACACATCATGTTAGGTTTGACATCCTCCCCGACCTAAAGGACGTAGATTCCTACTGCTAGACGCTCATGCCCGAGCGCAAGAATATTCAGTGCGGAATTTACATCCCGATCATGGAGCGTACCGCACTCCATACACTGCCATTCTCTTATTCCAAGTCCTGCTCTACCTTTCGGACTACTACAGCGTGAGCCGCAGCACGAGCAAGTTTGGGTGGTATAGGCTTCATTGACTTCTTCATACCATACTCCTGCGTTCTCGCATTTATACTTGAGCATGGTTCTTAGTGTTGTCCAACTCGCATCTAATACAGACTTGGCTAGTTTAGTCTGTGCTAATGCTTTGGCATTCACATTACCAACGAAGATTGCTGCATGTTCATTCACTAACTTATGACTGAATTGATGCAGCATATTTTGACGTATATTTTTAATCTTGGCATGAATTGCTTTTACACGCTTTTTATTCCTAGCTCGTTGTGCAATTCCTAATTTCTGTTCATATTGACGATATATTTTAGGGGCTTTGAGCTTTACACCATCGGAACAGGTCGCAAGGTCTTTTAAGCCTAAATCTATACCGATTGATGTTTTTGCGGTCGTTTTTTCTGTTTTAACTGAATCAACGACTAGGCACACATACCAACGTCCACGACTATCCTCTACGAATGTGCCTGTTTTGATATTGTATTGACTTAATCCGTAGCTATCCCACAATCTGAATTGATGCTTGCCATATTGAACATAGCCATCAGCATATTTGATTGCAACTTTTTTGAATGGTATCCAACCTAGTGAACGTCTAGCTGATTTTTTGTTGCTGACACGCCATTTCAGTTTAGCTTTTTTGAATTGCTTACGTCTTGTGATCAATTCTTCTGTTATGGCTTGAACTGTTTGACTATGCAAATTACATTCTTTCGATGTGCCTTTCGTATATTTAGCAATATCGTAAGCTGAAAAGAATTGTTGTTTGCGTTGTAGATGTTTGAAACACAAGTCATTGACATAGTTCCAGACAAAGTTCACTTCTAACGCTAGTTGGTCTAGCACCTTGCAATGTTTGTCTTTTATGCGTAATTTGAGTGTCTTCATCCAATTATTTTAACAGTATTTTTCTTAATAGTGACTATAGTACAAGTATTTAAAACGACATTTCGTGTCGTTCATATGGTTTACTCCAGTCGCTTATATCCTCGTGCTGAACCACGAGGTTTTACGCTCCAGTGGATAAAGTATCCAAGGAAAATAAATATACAATTGTATATCATTGATAATATGTCACATTTTGCCAACTACTTTTCATCTACTGGAATATTTTGCCCTTAAAATAAAACAGCCCGAGCAGAGCTCGGGCTGTTTTTGCGCTGTAGTTTCTTGTCTTGTTATTCTTATTGTTTTGTTTATTGTAGTTATTTGCGCGTTTTCGCGTCTTTTTCTCTGAACATTCCTGTTCTGGGTTTCACTTCCTTGTGTGGTAGATTTTGCCATAATACAAAAGTCAAAGAAGTCGTATTTCTCGTATCTGTTTGTAAGCTTTTTCTTACAACAGCTAAGCATTGTCTGCATTTTGCAAGTCACCCAAGCTTACAGACATAAAAAAGCCCTGTAGTCTCTCCCAAAACTACAAGGCTTAGCGGCTGTAAGTTTCCTCTTTTCACTCACGTCCTGTAAGTTCGCTGTCGTTCGACAATTATCATTATTATTCTGCGATTGTGCTCAACTATCCTTATTGAGCTTTTTGTGTGAATTCATCTTCTCAAAAAGATCTTGAAATCTCTATGCGCAAATTTCTCGAATCGATGTAAGCTATTTCGTACAAAACTACCTCATGTTTAGTTTTTCTTAACAATTTAAAACGTCATCAATTCTGGCTAACAAACCACTGCTACGACGGGTGCGAATAGTCAAAGCTTGCTGCAAAGCTTGCGCATCGGCCAACAAACTCACCACTTTTTTAGCACGAGTAATAGCAGTATAAATGAGCTCCTTGCTCAGCAAGTTTTTTGCCGAAGCATCTAACACCACAGCGGTATGAGTAAATTCAGAACCTTGCGATTTATGAATGGTAAGCGCAAATGCAGTTTCAATATTCTTAGGCAGGCGAGTTGCAGGTACCCATTTGTTTAAGCTTGGAAAATACACTTCAAACTGGCGCTGATCATGCTGCGCTCGCATAAAACAGATGCCAATATCACCATTCGACAACCCCAGTTGATAATCGTTATAGGTCATCATGACCGGGCGTCCTGCATACCAGTCACCATGTTTTGTTTGTTTTAACTGTTGCAACAAACGTTTTTCAATTTGCACATTCAGTTGTTGTAAACCTAAATGTCCATGACGAATTGCGGTTAAAATACGGTAATCATCAAATACATTCACGACATTCTCAACATACGCTTGAAATGTTGTACTGGATTGTTCTAAGCCCAAGGTATGTGCTTTTAATACCGCCACATAAGCCTCATAACCATACATCAGCTGATCATAATAATGCGCTAAATTTTCCGCTGAAATTTGCCCATTTTGCTGAGGTAAATATTGCAGTTGTAGGGCATCTATTTCGACTTGCTTAAATTGAATTGGCTTTAATTCACCTGCTGCCACGACTTGCTGTTCAAACTCAGCCAAAACCTGTGCAGGAGAATGCTCTTGCTGAATGAATTTGGCCATTGCGCCAATTTTAGCCCCTTCGGTAAAACGGCGTGTAGTGACTAAATTGACACGGTTATTTGCGAGTTCAGGCACTTGCTGTAAATCAGCCAATACTGTACCAACATCGACTGAAGCCAATTGATTGGCATCACCCAACAGAATTAAACGCGCCTGCGCAGGAATAGCGGCCAATAACATCTGTGAAAGGCTTAAATCCAACATCGAAGCTTCATCGACCACAACCACATCATAAGGTAAAGGCTGTTTGGCGTGAAAGCGTGGCTTGCCTGTATTGCCCAAGCCCAATAAACGATGCAAGGTCATAGGTTGTAATTGACGCAAGGCATCGACATTAAACGCTTGTAAAGCTTGACTATTTAAAGCATTTTGCAAGGCTTCATCCATCCGCTGTGCCGCCTTGCCTGTCGGTGCCGCCATCGCAATTCGAATATTGGGTAAAGCTTGATTGAGCACCGCAATAATATGCGCCAAAGTATAGGTTTTTCCTGTACCTGGCCCGCCTGTAATAATGCTCAAACTTTGAGTTGCCGCAGTCTGTAACGCTTTTTGCTGCTGTGGATCTTGCAATAAATTAAGCTGATCGGCTTGTAATTCAAATGACAATGGCGGCTGCGCCTGAATCCGTAAAATATCGCTGGCGACCTGATGTTCTAGTTTCCAGTAGCGATACAAATACAAACGCTGCCCGTCAAATACAAATGGCGCAATTTGTGGATCAGGATTTAAAGCGCTACGCTGCAAGTTCATGTGCAAATGCTGCAATGCCGCCACTTGTTCTGCAGTTGCAGGAATACAGCTATCGCCTTGCTCAATGGCATCGAGTACCTGTTGCATCAAAATTTGTGCTGAAGCATCAAAAGCGACATTGCTAAACGGCTGCTGACACAGGTAATTCATCCACGCCTGCATTGGGGTTTGCTCTGAATTTAAGTGAATATGCTTGTTTTCCACACAGTTATCCTCAAAGTTATCCACAGGATAAGCAATTGTTTTATTAAGTCGATAAGCTGACTTAGCGTTATTTTTTAAGTTCAAAGTAACCCAATATCTGATCTAATTGCAGAATAAATTCCGCATCAGGCTGCCAATGACAAACCCCTTGCCCTGTTTGCCCTTGCATACCACGTAAATACAAATAGCTGGCTCCACCTAAATGTTGCCGAATATCATAATTTTGCAAACGACTGCCTAAATAACGGTGCAATGCCACCAAGTACAAGGCCGCTTGTAACCAATAACTTGATTGGGTCATGTTACGTTCAAGATTGGTTTTTTCATAATCGCGCTGATCGGCGCCCAAATAATTACTCTTATAGTCGGCAATGTGATAACGCTGTCCATCAAAATAAACCAAGTCGATTGAGCCTGTCAGATAACGCGCGGTGGCGGCTTCATTTAAATCTTGAATAGGATGTCCCGCATCTTCAAACAACTGTTGAATCGCTTGAATAAATAAGCGCTGATCTGCCAAGGCCAAATAGAATGGAAATTCAGATAAATAATGTGCAGTAGATAAGGCTGAAAGCTGGAAAGTATCGTGCAAAGGAGTATTCAACACATCCATCAGCCACTCGGTCATGTGCGTAAAAACATCTGTTTCATGCACAGTCGCGCTGCCTTTGGCAGTGTCGAGTTTTGCCAGCAAGTCTGCCAATAACACATCTGAATTAAACTCTTTATCGTTATGAAAACGGCGTTTAACTTCTTCTAAAATGTCGTCATGACTGGCTTGAAAGTCGATATATTCAAAGAGTTTATGTAAAAAACTTCCCGCTTGAGTACCACGCTGAAAATTAGCTTTGATCCATGCAATCGGCTGAGCCACCTGTACAACTTCCTGTTCCGTTTCAACAGGTTCCTGATTGATTTCATCGGCAGCGGCAGCCTGCTCCTCGCTGGCCAATGCCAAAGTGTCGCTACGCATGGCGGCAGGTAAATGTTGCGCCAAGCCACTAAAACTGGTTTTGGTCCATGGATAAAAGCGACGCTGCGGAAAATCTGCAGCTTCAATCTTAATTTCTTGCACTTGTTCAAGTTGTAATGCTGCCGCCAATTGTGTCAGAGGTGCTTCATCACAGCTCCACGCTGCAGCAATTTCTGCTGAATTTGGCGCTTGTAAACGCCAAACATTTAAACCAGCAGATTTTGGTGCAGCCTCTTTTTTACCTTCTTTTGCAGGCGTAGGCTGTTTTAGCATTGCATAGACCCGATAACTGGCGCGGGTGAGTGCCACATACCAAAGCCGATTCAACTCTGCCAAACGGCGCTCACTGTGCTGCTGCATTGCTGTGGCATCGATGTCTTTATGTTTAATGGCAATGATACGTTGTTCAATGCCTTGCGCTTCCTGTGTTGCAAACACCAAAGCAGACTTGTCAGATTTGGGCGGCTGATCTGCCGACATCAAAAACACGACTTTAAATTCTAAGCCTTTGGACTGGTGAATGGTCATCAGTTTCACGCCTGCCGCATTGGAAAGCTTTCGCTCAATTTCCCAGTCGCGTTTAGCAGGAGATTCGACTTGCTGTAAATACCAGTAATACAGCATATAAGCCCCTTGATGACGCTCACTTTGACGACTCAGTAATTCGGTTAAATGGCGTAAATTCACCACATGCCGTTCATTGTCAAAACTGCGTTTTGCCACCAAGTTTTCCCAAACTTTAAATAAGTTCAGACAGTAATTCCATGCGGTTAAAAAGCCTTTATTGACCCACATTTCACGAATGCAATCGAAGTCATAAATAAACTGACCCAAACCTTGTTGCTCAAGCTCAATCAACTGTTGCAGGTTATAGCCCAACAAACGTGTCAGCAAGGCACGCTTGACCTTGGCTTCATCATAAGGATGTAAAATTGCAGTTAAAATTGCCGCCACATCTTTGGCTAAAAAGCCTGTAAAAACACTGCGCTGACTACTTCTATTAACCTGAATTCCAATCCGTTCAAGCTCGTATTGGGCTTGGTCAAGCTTTTTATGACTGGTCGATAAAATGGCAACATCATCGGCTTGCAAAGCAACTTTGCCTGCAGCATGATCAAAATATAAATCACCTGCAATACCTTGATTTAATAACGCGCGAATTTTCCATGCAATTTGAATGGATTCATCCTGATCATGTTCCACCGTCACCCAACGCAGCGGTGCAGGATTGACCTGTTGCCGATCCATTAAAGCAGGATGAGGACGTGAACCTGCAATCACAGGTTCATAAATCACCTTCTCACCAAAAGCGGGTTGGCGTTGAAATAGCTCGTCCACCACACTAACCAGCTCTTTCACTGAACGATGATTTTGTCTGAGTGAGTAAATGCGACCTTGTTTTTTCAGCACGTCATCACGGGCATTGTTATAGGTCAGCATATCGCCACCGCGAAAACCATAAATCGCCTGCTTAGGATCGCCCACCATAATCATACAACCGCGCACATACCACTTCGGATTACGCCAAATTTGCGCCAGCATGTCGTCTTGGTCTTGGTTGGTGTCCTGAAATTCATCCACCAAAATCAGTGGATAACGGGTATGCACAAACTGTGCAAAACGCTGCCCGCGCTCTCCCTGCAAAGCTTCGGCTAAACTGCGAATTTGTTGGGCAAAAGTGGTTTCTCCTTTTTGCTGTAAAAGTTGCGGTAAACGCTGTTTGACGTGTTGTACCAAATAGAATTTTAAATTGGTATCCACCAATTCAATTTGACGCTCAAAATTAAGTTTGGCATCCACCACTGCTTTAATTTTACGGATCACAGGATGATCAAAAAAAGCATCTTGCACCTCTTGCGTACATGGTGCTTTCACTTTGTTAAAAATTGATTTTCTGAGCTTACCGTCTTGATTCAAATATATTGCAAAGACCGCATTAAACAATGCAGCAAGGTGTGAATTAAAATAATTTTCTAAAGGATTATGCTTAATTTTTTCAATCAGTTTCGGCAAAGTCACTGTAAATAGTGGCTGCAACCCCTTCTTGTCACTCCCCGCGACATAATGGGAAAAATTAAAGCTATATTCACCATCATAATATTCTTTTAATTCTTCAATTTGTGGGATGGTGATACTGGTTAAATTCTGCAACGCCTCTGCTAAATCTTGTACCTCCAATTGTGCCTGATCTATGCCCTGAATCTCTGCCGATGCAAAATTCAAACTGGTATTGACCAGACCCTCATAGTCTGCTGCAGATTTCAACCGCCCACATAACAGCATATAGTCCACAACATGCTGAGGCTGTGCCTGAATCCATTCACGCAGCACATCATGCAGCAATTGTTCGGTATAGACCGATGCTTGGTCGGTAATATTGGCACGCTCAATTTTGCCACTTTCAAAGGAAAATTCACGCAATAATTTTTGGCTAAAGCTATCCAATGTTCCTACAAACAACTCATCGAGTTGTGCAATCACCAACTTCAAACGTGAACTGGCATAGTCCAGTTTTAAGCAATATTCTTGCACAACATGTTTGAGTAAAGGGTCTTGTAGTTGTGCAATTTTCTCTGCAAGGGCGCGCTGATCTAAAGACTGGTTTAAACACAGGTCGATATATTGTTGGGTTTCAAGCAAGCGTGCACGAATACGACTTTTTAGCTCGGCTGCGGCGGCACGGGTAAATGTGGTTGCAATCACTTGATTAGGCAAATAATCTTTCAAAAAAATCCGCACCATCAAACTCGATAAAGTATAGGTTTTGCCTGTACCTGCCGATGCTTCAATCCAATGCAAACCTTTAAATTGCATCTCTTGAATTGGGTCATAACAAATTGGGAATGGGCTAGATGAGTTCACGCAGATTCCCCTTGTTTTTGAAGATTTTTTGCAGACTCATAATTTTCAATGATGGGCTGATACAGTCGATGGCTATATTGCTTAAACGCCTCAATCAACAACGGTTCAGTTTCACTGTCTTGAAAAATAAATGCCCAGTCTGGGTGGTTTTTCTCACTTTCATCAATAAAACCTCCCCAAGCACCGTCATGCCAATGTTTTACGAAGCTTTCCATATTCAAAACCTGATCGGACTGAGCTTCATCCCATTGGATTTCAAATTCTTTTTTATCTTTCATTTTTAAAACTAAAGCCGCAGGCAATAACACAGGATATTGCTGTGCATGTTTCCAGAACTCAAACCACTGGGCTAAATACTCGTGTGCTTGCTGTGCATTGATATTGGCAAAATGAATCACCGTATCTTTACACACCACAATCCGCTCTAAATCTTGTTGTTCTGTGTTCTGATAAGCCACCCAGAACAGATATTCCAACCACACTTCGGCATATTTTTTTGGCCTGGCACTTGCTGCCACCACACTACACCAAAGCTTTGTCGACTGTTCAGGCACTTGAATACGGATATGCAGATGAGGATTCATTTTCCAAAGCTGTTGCGTTGTTGTGGTTGCCTCGTCTGCAAACTGCTGCAGTGTGTCACGTAAATATTGCTGTTCTTGCAGTCCCGTTTGAAACGTGGCATTTAAGGTTTTGCCCACAGGCAAGGTATCTTGCAACAAGCTTTCTGCATCTTGCTCGCCATGTTGCAGTAAAAAATCACGCACACTATATTTTTCCAAGCCATTTAAAATTAGCGGCTCGTGGTTCATTGCAGCAGTGTCGGATTGTAAATTTTCGACCCCAATCGCTTTTAAATAGGCACGCGCAGGGAAACACACATCTCGAATCCATTGCATACTGTCGAGTACCACCACGTCTTGCGGCAATAATGGATACTCACCAAACCATGCTTCACGTGGTGTGGTTTCTTGCTGCATTTGTTTAGCAACCCGATACCATTGATCTTTAAAGCGAACTTCACGGCTTTCGGCAAAACGCAGCTGATCGAAAGGTTGCAAACTATGTAAATAATAAAGAGATTTCAATTGCGCAGGAATTTCGACACCATTCAAGTTTAAGCGTGAATCGCTAGCGCCATCAGGATCTTTCACAATCAACTCCAAATGCTGCACAAATTCCTGCACCACCACGGATGGATCACGTACCTCACCATCGCTGACATCAAAACCGTTATAAAATAGCCAAACACTGTCTTGCGCCAACAATAAACTGTCTAAAAACGCCCCTTGATCATCCTCAATACGTGAACGATCTCCCAGTTGTGGTTTTAATAATTGCATCAAATCAAAAGCCAATTGCTGATCACGACTTGGGAACACGCCATTATCCAAATTCAACATCACAATCAGCTTATATGGCAGTGGACGAATTGCACCAATTTGGCTAAAGGTAATGGCGCCCGATGGGCTGGCTTGTTCGAGTTGGGTTTCGAGCTGAGCAGAAATTTCCTGCAGAATATAATCGAGCGGTAAGCTTAATTGACGCAAATCTTGACCCGATTGCGCATCAAAATAACTGGCTAAGGTCAACATACGGTCATGTTTTTGCACCAAACTAAACACCGATGCCAACACCTCTACCCCAGCATCCTGAAACTCACTCAAGTCTTGCATCAGTTGCTTGAGCCAATATTCCACCGTTTTGGCTTGCCCCAATTCATGCTGAATCAGCCAATCACGGCGCTGTGCAAAATCCTGATAAATTTGAATCAGTTTAAAGATCAACTCAAAATCGCTGCTTTGCACATCAGCATAACTTAAAGTGTGTTGAACCACGCAATGCTCAGGCACCGCAACACCTAAAGCCAAACGATCTAAAGCAAACTTTAAGCTAAACCGATAATCTTGATCATCTGCACTCAGACTACGTTTTAAATGCTCGGCATCCAAACCACGTTTAAAACCCGCATTGGCCAACAACTCATTCATGCGCTCAATATTATTTAAATTCAATGCATAACGCTGTTGTGTCGCAGCCAAACTCAACCAGTCGCCAAACTCTTCAAAGCTAAAACGTCCTTGTACCAACGCTATACGCCCAACCACTGCTCGCCATGCATTATGAATATCTAAAGAGCTGATGCCTGCAATTTGAATAGGCAAATACACACTGTCTTGACTGAGTTGATGCCCTAAAGTGGCTTGATTTTGCTGTGCTTTTTGTTGTCCTTTCTGATAAAGATCACGTTCACTTGGCGGTGCAGCAAATACGCTGCGAATTAAAGACTCTTGTTCTTTGAGTTTCGGACTCAATACCAAAATATCACTGGCTTGGCGGCTGTCATCTTGTCCAAGCCATGCAATTAAACGATCTTTAAGTACCTCAAGCTGACGTAAACTTGAATGGCACACATGAATCTGCAGTGACTCATCGGCAGGGTCTAAGTCATACGCCTGCGCGGCTGGCTCAACCAAATTCAACACATCCGATTGAATTTTACCCAGTAAATGTTGCGGCTCTTCTTCAGGGAAAAGATCGTACCACTCGCCTTCGTCACCACTCGATAACGCCGCCAACAAAGAAAAGTGATCCCGCGCCTGTTTGCCAAAACGTGTTAGCAAGGGATGATGTGACTCACGCATATCAGCATTAAATTCACCATTATATTTTTTGATATACGCGGTAATATCATCATCACTTACCGTTTTATTTTGACTTTCCATCTCACGAATAAAACGACTTTTGATTCGCGCATCCATGTTTAATTTCCATTTAGGATCGACCATGTCTGCCCAATATTCTTGCGATGGGTTGTAATGCAGAATAAAAATATCCATATACTGTGCCAAACGGCGAATAAACCACAATTGACTTGGCGGCAAGTCTAATAAGGTAAAAATCACCAACTGTTTGGGTAATTTGTTCATACACGGATTTGGATTTTCAGGATCGCCCAAGGCTTGCCAAAATTGCTGGTCAATCTCCTGCATTTTTTCGAAATCGGCATGAAAAATATGCGACCATAACCAACTTTGCCATTGCTCTAATTCTTCGGCTTGCGCTTGAGTAAATGCGGCTATTTCTAATGCTGCTTGTTTTTCTTCTTCACTCGCAAAGTTTTGAGGGGTATAAATTTGCTGCTTTAAATTCAGACGTTTCTGCTGCCCCCAAACCGCCAACCAATTACTTTGGCATTGGCAGACACCCTCGCAGCCTTTTTGACAAAAACCACGATAAACCATGTAATTGCTAAATAAACGTGAAACTTTATCTGCCACCCAATACAGCATATTTTGCTTTTTAAGCTGCTTTTCTAAACCTTGTGACAATTGCTCTGCACTGTCATAAATTCGTTGGATCAAACGATGTAAAGCATGCTCGGCAGGAAGTGGATTTTGTTCATGTTGTATCCACGGTTGCAAGTTATAAAACACACGCCATTGCATCACAATACGTGGAATATTTGCCTGACGAACCCGATCTTTATCATCTAAAACTGCCTGATAAGCCGCCCATTGAAAGGCACGAATACGATGATGAAATTCTGTATTGGCACTAATGCCTTTTTGTTCAGCTGTTTTTTCCGTTAGCCACTTTTCTACAGCCACTGAAGGTACAATAAAATGCTGAGTTTGAAGGACCTGAAGCGGATTTGATGTCGGTTGACGTATGGTTTTCAACATTTCATTGACTAAAACTTCTATACGTTGACTTTGTATGACATGAATCGCCATCAGGTATCCTTTAATTTATTTTGAATAAGAATGTATTAAATGTACGAGAAGGCAGTTGATCTGTCACTCGCCTCAAGTACAACAAAAGAATAAAGATTATTGGCTATACACTTACAATGGTATATGCCACTTTACAAGCATACTTTTATTGCCTACTTTTTTCAAAAAGTGCTTTGAACAAAGTAGTTTAATTTAGCATACAGCATACAATTATCCGCCAATTTAAGGTTGTACCTATGATAAAAAGAGAGACAATTCCAGACAGCATTGATCCAAACCTAGACTTGGAAAAGATTCGTGCAGAATGCTTAGAACTGGTTAAAAAACGTGCCTATTTTTCAGCAGGGGCAGCAGTCATTCCTGTACCATTTTTGGACGTTGTCATTGATGTGGGCATTTTGTCGCAACTGGTTCCAGAAATTAATGCACGTTTTGGCTTATCTCCTGAGCAAATCAGTGTGTACGATCCTGAAACCCGAAAAGTCCACTGGAGCGAATTGCGTAAACGCGGTGTAGAATTTTCAGGTTTAGTCGTAGCGCGCACTGCAGTAAAAAAATCCCTGAATAATGTCGCAGCCAAATACATCGCCAAACAAGTCACCAAGTTTATTCCATTGGGTGGTCAAATGGTGGCTGCAGGGTTAGGTTATTTTATTATGAAAAAAATTGCCGAAACGCATGTTGAAGAAAGCTACAAACTAGCAAAAAGCATTCAGCTTAAACAAGCCAAAGTTGTGAATGCTTAATTTTTAAACTAAACAGACTCAAATTCAGCTGACTCAACACACAGACCTTACAGCCTCAAGGCAGATTATTCTGCCTTGAGTTGTTTTAAGATAGTTCTTAAAATTTCCAAACGTGCTGCATTTTTGTCATTACTTGGAATGATGTGCCACGGTGCATATTCAGTACTGGTACGTTGCAGCATATCTGCCGCAGCCACCAAATAATCATCCCAGCGGCTACGGTTACGCCAATCTTCATCTGTAATTTTAAAACGCTTATGTGGGGTTTCCTGACGTGCTTTAAAACGCAGCTCTTGCTCATCTTTACTAATGGCTAACCAAAATTTAATCACGACAGTTTGATGGTCATTTAAGTCTTGTTCAAAGCGGTTGATTTCGTCATAGGCACGCTGCCATTCCAGTGGACTAATCAAACTTTCTACACGTTCCACCAATACCCGCCCATACCAAGAACGGTCAAAAATATTGATTTTTTCTTCAGGCAGAATTTTCGTCCAAAAACGCCACAAATAAGGACGGCTGATTTCAAAGGCTTCAGGGGCGCTAATGGTATAAATTTCGTATTCACGCGGATCCAGCTTTTTTACAATCCGCTTAATCGCGCCACCTTTGCCTGCTGCGTCCATACCTTCAAAAACAAGGCTGACATTACGGTTATCAAAACGCAGTGCATCTGCCACTTTTTTAGTGAGTTTCTTTAACTCTGCTTTATAGTCATCATCACTGACCGATTCAGATACAGGGTTAAGTAAAACTTCAGGAATTTCTGCAGCTTGCCAAGTAATCCCCGAACTGGTTGGATGCACAGGACAATGCTGTAATGCACGTAAAATATGCTGTGCAAATTGCTGATCGCGGATGGTTTCATCTTCGCAATCAATCATAATCCAATCATCGGTAAAGCGTTGGCGCAGCTTCTGTAAGCTGTCATATTGTTTTTTATTGCGCCAATCCAAACCGTGCAATTTATGCCAATGCACTTCGCTCGGCTCCATATCATCCAGTCGTTTCTGTAATGATTTCCACGATAAATCGAACCAGATTTTAATGACATCCACATGGTTGTTTTTTAAGTCTTCTTCGTAAGCACGCATTTTTTCGACATAATTATCAAACATCGTGTCATCAATTTGTTTGGACACATGCATGGCTGTGCTTAATAAGTCACTATACCAATTGCCAAACATCAACATGATTTGACCTTCGGCAGGAATAAAACGGGCATAAGGCTGCCAAAATGTCTGTTTGGGATTAAACGGGTGTGGAGCATCGGCTTTTACCCTTAAATAACGCGGATCGACCCATTCTCTTAATTGTTTAACCGCCTCACCTTTCCCTGCCAACTCAATGCCACTTACTAAAATCAGCAAGCTTTTGGCATTTTTTTCACCTTTGGTATTTTTTAAAGCATATTGAGCTTCAATGAGCTTGACTGAAAGTTGTTCTTCTTCCATGAGTTTAAATTCAGTATTTGCTTTTGACATCATCTACCCTATTGTTGTGTTATTTAAGCTCTGCTGATCATTCATCTATATTTACGATATTAGAATGAGCGACAGACTTTGATCAGTATACGAATTTCGACCCATTTTTTAACAACTTTTGGCTTATTTTTGTAGATTCATCTCACACACTGACCTCTGCCATTAGGAATTCTGTGCAATTTGTCATAGCGACGAGACCAAACTCACATTAAGATTTGCCCATTCAACTCAATCATGAGACACCCTATGTCTAAACTTGCTGCTTTAGATGAGCTATTAGAACTGTATTATCAATTTAAATATCATAAAAATCCTGTGCTTTTTCAACGCCTAAAAGATGTACAAGCATGGCAAAAGCAGCGTATGCAACGCACCCATGCCACACAGTTTGCCGAAAAGCACAATGTCTTAATGGCTGAATATTTTTTAAATCGCTTATATGGCGGCCCTGATTTTGACGCTTTGGCAGATCAAATTGCCCGCCTACTGAAATATGCACATAAAGCTGAAAAAATCATTCCTGAAAATGCAATCAAAACAGGGACATCAGGAGTGAGTCTAGCGATTTTAGCGGTGCAGTTAGATGAACAAGTCGCGATCCAATTGCTGCAGGACTATCCTGAAAATATGCCTTTAAATGATGAGATGATGCGTCTGACTTATTTAAAGCTCGATCAAGGCGAAGCGCGCTTACAGCAATTAAATATGTTAGATGAATTGGGTAAAAACCTAGATAAATATATGCGCTCTTTTGTGGTCTATACCGCTTTCAAAATGTGTAAAGGCGCAGCGCAAAAATACAGTTTTCAAATTATGTATGAGTTTATGCAAGATGGTTTTTTAGCCATGAAACCATTAAAGTCTGCAGAGAAATTTGTGAAACAATTTACTACTACAGAACGTGAAATTATTGCCAAAGTGCATGCGGGTGATTTGCATCCATTTTAATAATCCAAATGTGTGAAATAACCAACACTTATGCCGCACACTTACGCAATCTTTGGTTTTTTCTGTATATTATTCATAACAATTGCATGATGATTACTGTACAAGTGCTTAGAATCTGTCATCATGCATACACTGCAGCCTTAAGCCTTTTTATCCTGAGGAGTGACTCCAATGTCGAATGAAAATCAAACGCCTACCGCTACTCCCGAGTCGGCACAAACAACAGACAAAGTGAGTCCATTCTTAACCGAAGCTCTACCACAAGGCGCTCCACAAGGTCAGCAACAATCTTTAGAACAAAAATTAACGGATACACCTGTCACGGGTTCAGTACCAAAATATAATTTGCCGCGCGGTGCTAATACAGGCAATGTCGGTGCAACCACACACTTCGGTTATCAAACCGTTAGCAGTGAAGATAAAGCCCACAAAGTCGCTGAAGTCTTCCATTCGGTTGCAAGCAAATACGACATTATGAATGACTTAATGTCATTTGGCATTCACCGTTTATGGAAGCGTTTTGCAATTAATATGTCAGGTGTACGCCGTGGTCAGCGTGTACTGGATATTGCGGGTGGCACAGGTGACTTAGCTAAAGTGTTTAGCCGTGAAGTTGGCCCTACAGGTCATGTCGTACTCTCAGATATTAACGAATCTATGCTGAATGTGGGTCGTGACCGTCTCATTGATGCAGGCTGTACCAATGTCGATTTCGTGTTGGCCAATGCCGAAACTTTAGAACCCTTTGAAGACAACAGCTTTGACTTGCTGACCATTTCATTTGGCTTGCGCAACGTGACCGATAAAGATGCAGCTTTGGCAGCGATGTATCGTGTACTTAAGCCAGGTGGTCGCTTATTGATTTTAGAATTTTCAAAACCTGTCTTTGAGCCATTCTCTAAGCTATACGATTTATATTCATTCACGGCATTACCACTCATGGGTAAAATTGTCGCAAACGACTCAGAAAGCTATAAATACTTAGCAGAGTCTATTCGCATGCACCCAGACCAACGCACCTTAAAAGGTATGATGGAACAAGCAGGTTTCCAAAACTGTGATTACCACAACCTGACTGGTGGTATTGTTGCCGTTCACCGTGGTTTTAAACTCTAAGGCGTACCGCAATGTGGTCAATTCTCGCCCTTGGTGCAGTTGAGAAACTGATTCATCATGTTATTGATTTGGATGCGATTACTCGCATCCAGCTCAACCAACTACACGGCAAAATGTTGCGTGTGGTGCTCGATTCGCCACAGCTTTCTGTAGATGTCTTTTTTGACGACAACAAAGTTCGTTTAGAACCTACTGCAACAGGTCACAGCGAGCAGCCTTCTATTTTTGAGCATGAGAAGCGCTCTAGCTTCGCAAGGTTTGATCAAGCGCAAAATATCAGCCCCGCAACGGCCACTTTGCATGTTAAAAATGTGGTGCAATTGCTCAAACTGTTGCTATCCGATGAAGTGGGCAATATTCCCCTACAAGGTGATTATCATCTTTTGCAAGATATACAGCGTATTATGCAGCAAGCTGAACCAGACTTGGCCGCACACTTAAGCCCGTGGATTGGCCCTGCTTTGGCGCATGAAATTGGCAAAATCCAGCTTGCACCCAAGCATTTAAAACGCAGTCTACACAGTCATTTGTTCTTTGCTAAAGATGTCCTTAAAGAAGACAGTGGTCTATTTGCCCCACGCTGGCAAATGGATGATTTGCAGCAGGATACCCGCATTTTTCAACAAAATTTAGATCGTACCGAAGCCAAAATTCGACAGCTACAAGCGCAGCTTGATGCACAGCCAGATACCGCTTCTGACACCTTAAATTCAACTCAATCCTAGGGAATAAGTCTTTATGATTCCGCATGTTTCACGTTTACTCGAACTTTGGCGCATTGCCGCGCACTATAGACTCGATACGTTGTTTCCTGCGGAAGAACTACCAGAAAAAGCACGTCATGCGCTCAGTTTTATTCGCATGCACCCTGCCGCTTGGTCAAGTAAAGAACGTAAAAACCCGCTGAAGCTCAAAGAGGCTTTAGAGGAAATGGGACCATTGGCGATTAAGCTCGGGCAATTGCTGTCTACGCGTCGCGACCTGATTCCACCTGAGGTTTTACAGCAATTGGTGTTGCTACAAGACCGTGTCAAACCATTCGGGTCTGACGTGGCACAAATGCGAATTCAGCAATCGCTCAAGGCAGACATCAACACCCTGTTTGCGCGTTTTGATGAGCAACCCTTAGCAGCAGCCTCTATTGCGCAAGTCCATACCGCGGCTTTGCATGATGGTCGTGAAGTCGTAGTTAAAGTCACCCGACCCGATATTCGCCAGCAAATTCTGCAAGATTTCGAAATTCTGGAATGGCTTGGCGCAGCACTTGAAAAACGTCTAGAAGCAGCACGCGCTCTACATTTATCTGAAATTATTCAGGACTATCGTCAAATTATTCTTAACGAACTCGATTTAACCTTAGAAGCCGACAACACCCGCCGCATGCGTCACTACTTTACGGGCTCAAGCATGATGTACGTGCCTGAAGTCTATTTGGACAGTAAAGATGTGATGGTGGCAGAACGCATTACAGGTGTGCCGATTTCCGACACGGCAACCTTTGATCGTTTGGGAATGGATCGCGCCGATTTGGCTGAAAAAGGTCTGACCATTTTCTTTACCCAAGTGTTCCGTGACAACTTTTTCCATGCCGACATGCACCCAGGTAACGTCTTTGTGGAAACCATTAATCCGAATAATCCGCGTTTTATTGCGCTAGATTGTGCGATTATGGGCGAGCTATCTAAGCATGACCAAATGACCGTAGCACGTATGTTGTTGGCGGTGATGAACAGCAACTTTATGCAGCTGATTCAAGTGGTGCACCAAGCGGGTTGGATTCCACCTGGCACGGATCAAGATGCCCTCGCCCGCGAAATGCGTCGCACTGTCGGGCCAATGGTGTCTAAACCGATGCACGAATTGGACTTTGCAGGCATCCTGATTCAAGTCATGGATATTGCACGCCGTTTCCATTTAGAAATTCCACCGCAATTGATGCTACTCCTGAAAACCTTGGTGCATGTTGAGGGCTTAGGCACAGACTTATACCCTGAACTGGATATTTGGAAACTGGCAAAACCAATTTTGACCGACTGGATTAAAGCCAATATGAATCCTGTCAAAAATGTCAAAGAAATTGGTCAGCAAATTCCTGACCTGTTACTAGGTGCGCAAGACTTGCCAAGTTTAATGATTGACAGTTTAAATGGTTTAAAAAACCAGTCAGCGTGGCATTCTAAACAATTGCATGAATTACAAAGCATGCGCTTGCAAATGGAACATCAGCAAAAACGCAGTTGGATTTTTGGCAGCATCATGGCCATTTTCCTATCCATTGCAATTATTGCACCGTGGTATGTGTCTATTGTTTTAATCGCGTTGGCAAGTTTCTTGGCGATTTGGCGTATAGCCAAATAAAGCTACATTGCTTGATAACAAACTGATTAAACGATAAAAAAATTAGAAAGCCTGTTTTAAAGCAGGCTTTTTTATCACGCTGATTTCCCCTAACTCATCCTAAAAAACCATAGTATGACTGATCAGTCACCAAGTGATGCCTCTCGCCATTGCTGCAAAAATCCCCACGCCTACAATTAATGCACATTTGTAGCGTTATAGATTAAGCATGACTCAGATTTTGCATAAACGTGCCCCTGCCCTCAGTATCCGTGCAGGACATTTGGCCCGCCAACTGATTGAACAAGAAGGTTTACACGCCCAACAGGTTGATATTATTCCTGGTGCAGCAGGTGGCCCCAAAGGCATTGGCATACAGGGCTTAGATCAAGCAATTTTTGGTGAGTTTTTTGCCCAAGCCCCAAAGCGCCGTACTGTGGTCGGTTCTTCCATTGGCAGTTGGCGCTTTGCCAGTATTTTGGCTTGGGGCGCAAAACAAGGTACTGAGCGCCTGTCCGATTTATACACCAACCTATATTTTCATAAAAAAATGTCACGCCAAGAGGTGGCTGAGATTTGTCAGAACATGCTGTTTGAACTGATTCAAGGACAGCAACAGCAACTGATTCAGCACACTGACTATCACCTAACGGTCATTTCAGTCAAAGCTCAGCATATTTTCCAAAGTGACCAAGCCTTACCTTTGCTCGCTTCTGTGGCAGGAATTATTGGTAGCAATGCCATTGCACGTAAACACAACCGCTTGTTTATGCAACGGGTCATCAGCCAACCTGCGCAAGGGCAACAGTTTATGGTTGAGGATGATTTTGTCACCCATTACCAGGCCCTAAATGAACACAATGTCGCACCGTGGCTACTCGCCTCAGCGTCTATTCCAGGGGTCATGTCTGCAATTCGTGACATTCCTGATGCGCCAGTGGGCAGTTATCGGGATGGTGGCTTAATTGACTACCATTTAGACTTACCTTACCAAAGTCAAGGTATTGTGCTGTATCCACACTTTACTGACAGCATTACCCCAGGTTGGTTCGATAAAATGTTGAAGCATCGTAAAGCCAATCCTGAAAATCAGGCCCGTACCCTCTTGCTGTCACCTTCGGCAGAATATTTAAGCAGCTTGCCTTTAGGTCGTTTGCCCGATCGTAAAGACTTCACTTTAAAAGGTTTAGATCAGGCACAGAGAATTCGCTTATGGAAACAGTCCGTAGCAGAAAGCCAGCGTTTGGGCGATGAATTTCTGGAAATGGTGGAAAAACAAAACTTCCCTCAATTGATACAACCGCTTTGACAGTACAAATCTGGCAAGATAATTTAGGTAAATTGTCCTGAATCACGTACACTATAGGGACGATGCAAAATCATGCGCTCAGAAATAGCATCCATACAATTTAAATTAATTTTGGTGAACAACTCATGAATAACTTGCAATGGCTCGATGAAGTAAAATTTAACGAACAAGGATTAGTGCCTGCCATTGCACAGCATCATCAAACAGGACGTGTATTGATGGTGGCGTGGATGAACCGTGAAGCATTAGCACTGACTGCCGAAAAAAATCAGGCGGTGTATTTTTCACGCTCACGCAATAAATTGTGGCACAAAGGCGAAGAGTCTGGACACTTTCAAACCGTGCATGAGATTCGTCTGGACTGCGATGCCGATGTGATTATCCTGCAAATTGAACAACATGGTGGAATTGCTTGCCACACAGGGCGTGAATCTTGTTTCTATCGCAAACTCACCGCCAATGGTTGGGAAATTGTAGATGCACAACTGAAAGACCCGAATCAAATTTATAGTGAACAAACCGCCAATGCTCACACCTTAGCCATGAGCCAATCAAAGGCACAAGCCGAACAGGTCGAAGTTTTGGCTTATTTAGGGCAAATGATGAGCGAGCGCAAAACCGCTAATCCAGACTCGTCTTATGTAGCCAAGCTATACCATAAAGGCTTGAATAAAATTTTGGAAAAAGTCGGTGAAGAAACCGTGGAGGCGATTATTGCCGCCAAAGATTTCAACACCGAAGCCAATGCCAACAACAAAAATGACCTGATTTATGAAGTGGCCGATTTATGGTTCCATAGCATTGTCATGTTGGGTTATTTCGATATTGAACCGCAAGTGGTGTTGAATGAATTGGCTCGTCGTCAAGGTTTATCAGGCTTGGTTGAAAAAGCCAACCGTAGCCACTGACGTAAAAAGCCAACTCTGATCTGTGTCTGTAATCACCAAGCCTCGCCCGACCTATGAGCAAGCCACTGCTATAGATAATGCACGTCTGGGCAAATCTTTTAAAGTGATTGCCTATGCAGGCACAGGTAAAACCACGACCTTACAAATGATCAGCGATGCTATGCCAGAACGGCGTGGCATGTACTTGGCATTTAACAAAGCCATTGCCGCAGAAGCACAAAGTAAATTTCATCGTCAGGTCGATTGTCGCACTTTCCACTCGCTTGCTTACCGCAGCGTTCCACGTGGAGTCACCGACAAATTACGTCTGCCACGCTTAAGCCCTAGCTTTATTGCCAAAGAGTACCGTTTAGAGCCAATTACCCTTAGACGGATGATGGGCGGACGTTATGAAAAATATGTGCTGATGCCAAGTCGATTAGCAAGCTTGGTCGCAAATGCAGTCAGTTATTTTTGCTCGACCAGTTCACAATACCCTGCCCCACGGCATTTACAAGCACCTAGTTGGTTGCACCCAGACGACATCGACACTTTACAAAAACATCTTTACCCTGCGGTAGAGCGACGCTGGCTGGAGTCGATTGACCCCAATCATCAGGCTGGTATTGGGCACGATATTTATCTGAAACTTTGGGCTTTGTCTGAACCGAACATTCCTGCCGATTATGTCCTGTTTGATGAAGCTCAAGATGCTGACCCGCTCATGTTGGGTATTTTACTCAAGCAACGCAATACGCAGGTGATTTATGTGGGCGATGCACACCAGCAAATTTACGCATGGCGTGGAGCAGTCAATGCCATGCAACAACTGCCCTTGCCTGAATCACGCCTGACCACATCTTTCCGTTTTGGTGAAGAAATTGCGCTGACTGCCAATGCCATTTTAGGCGGACTGAATGAAACCGTGCCACTCTTGGGCAATCCAGAACTACATTCAAAAGTAGTGAACAAGCCACACACCAAAATGCGTGATGCAATTTTATGCCGTACTAATGCACGCGCAATGGAATTACTACTGGCAGGTTTGGTGCATGGTGATAAAGTCAGTCTGCAAGCCGACCATGTGCGCTTAAACCGTTTTGTGGATGCTGCCGCAATGCTCAAACAAGGCAAACGTGTAACTGACGTTCCCGAACTGGCATGGTTTAACTCTTGGCATGATGTACATGAATATTGTGAAACCAACGATGGCAGCGATATTAAGCCTTTAGTCAAACTGGTGGATGATCATGGTACTGATCCACTCAAAAAGGCGCTGGCAAAAATCACCCCAATTGACCAAGCCGACTATATTATTTCGACAGCGCATAAAGCCAAAGGTTTAGAATGGAATCGGGTACAGATTGAAGACGATTACCAATTTAAACTGAACGACAAAGAACATAAAATTAGTGATGAAGAATTAAGACTGCTGTACGTGGCATGCACACGTGCTAAAGTCAGCTTAAATATTCATCATATTTACGATTTGGTACAACAACTGAAAATAAGAATGCCGACATCGTTACGCAAAGCGGTGGGGTAATAGCAGCAGGTGCGCTATGAAAATTGCATCGGTTCATTTCAGACACATCACCTATTTTACAGATCTAAAACTCGAACTCAATTATCACGACTTGCCCATTACGCTTATTTTAGCCGATCAAAGTGCAGGTAAAACCTCGCTGTTACGGTTTAGTTATCAAGCACTGACTTGGTTTGCTGCTCGCTATAAAGACTTACGCACTGCGGGTTTGGTCATGCAAGATCAAGATATTTTATTCAATCGCTTGCAAGCTAAAATTGATGTTTGTGTGGAAATTCCAGCAGAAATAGGCAGTTTGGCAGAATCAAGCAACACGCAAATTGAAAGCACCCAACATTGTGACTGGCAATTATATAAAACCCTGAATAGTAGCGGCGTAGGAGTAAGCAAAGCAGAAACCGCCAAGCTTGAAAAAATGGTGCAGCTCTATCAACACGCCATTAAACATGACCCGATGCAAGGTCTACCGCTGATTGCCTACTACCCTGCAGAACGCTTCGTGAATGAAGTTAATTTACTCAATAAAAATAATCCGCTGATTTTACAACCTGGACATGCCTACGAAATTGCTGCGATTCCATTCACGACATTTACTCGTTTTTTTGAATGGTTGCGGGAAATTTCCGATATTGAAAATGCCCAAAGTGCGCAGCTTTTACACAAGCTATATCAGCAACAACAAAGCGAACTCGCACAAACCCTGAATCAGTCCTTATTGCATGCCTATACCCAAATGCATGCACCGAGTTTACAAGCACTGAAAGATGCCTTACAAATCGTGCTGCCTGAAATTGAAGACCTATATCTACAACATCTGCCTAAATTACAACTCATGGTGCGCTGTCAGGGCAAAGATATGCTGTATCAGCAATTGTCGAACAGTCAGCGCAACTGGATTGCTCTGGTAGGCGATATTGTACGTCGCCTCTGTTTGCTAAACCCAAACAGTTTGTATCCGTGTCGCGAGGGAAATGGCATTTTGGTGATTGACTAAATGGATCATCAACTCGATCAACAACAGGCCGCACAAATACTGACCCGTCTATATCAAGCTTTTCCGCGCTTACAAATTATTGCCACAGGCAACCACAGCGAACCTCTGGAACAAGCGGAACGCTTTCAATGTTTAAAACTGGAACATCAACAGTGCATCCCATCGCATGGCAAAGTTTACAACCGCAATTTGCAGAAGTTTATGCCGATGTGCTAGAAACCACTCAAAGGGCAGAAAAAGTTAGCCTACAAGAACAAAATCAAACTCAATTAGGGACGGCTGAAATTTGGCAACAGATTCAACACCATTTAACTGCCGAACAAAAACAGGAGTTGCTACAACGCTTACAGCAATTGGATAGTGTGCCAGCGCCTGATCAATTGCCTGAATCTTAATTGCCGAAGTCTTTCAACGCATACTTGGGTAAAAAGCAAGGAAATACTTTATCCCGCCTATATCGGACGGTATATAATGACTTTGCTGTATGAAAAAAAATTGATGTTGTTTTATTCATGTAATAAAATCAGATTAATTTTGAACTTTTATAGTAAAATCCGATTTTGCTGTAGTGTCTAAAGTTGCGCAATACAACTTTTTATATCTTGAATAGTGTCTAATGACCTTTCAAACATGGTGAATGCTGTAAAAATGCAGCAGGTGTAGATCAACTTCATCCATAGTTCAACTAGGTTGTAAATTGACACATCTCAATATTTTTAACACAGCTTTAACCTAACCCAGCACAACCTAATTCGCTGCATCGTCAGTGAAAGATCAGCATATTTTTGCTGCTTGAGCCACCTAGCCATGTAAAATTATTTTTGCATGATCTTGTTTTGAGTTTAAGTTGCGACAATACGCTCATCAAAACAATTGACTACGTGTTGACTGACACGACTGATTGGCTTTCAAGATTGAATCTTTTGGATGGTGTGTTGCTGTCCTGTAATCCTTGGAAGATAAGATTCATCCTTTAGGTTTTCAACCTATTCACGACAATGGATATGAGTGTGCTACCGATTATTATATTGTTACCGTTAGTACTGGGCACAACCCTTGTCTCGTGGCTGAAACAATTTTCACGCGGGGTAACGGCTTTAGGGGCGATTGGCGTCAGTCTGAGTAGTCTTATTCTGCTCCTGACTCAAGCAAAAGCAGTCTTTAATGGCAAAACGATCATTCAAACATGGTCTTGGCTGCCACAATTGGGGATTGATTTAAGCTTTCGTCTAGATGCGCTTGGTTTATTATTCTCCTTGCTGATCACAGGAATCGGCACACTCATCTTTATTTATGCCTATTATTATTTAAGTCCGCAAAACTCGCTCAGTAAAATCTATGTTCTCCTCATGCTGTTTATGGCTGCCATGTTGGGAATCTCGCTCTCCAATAACCTGATTTTGTTGCTGACGTTTTGGGAACTGACCAGTATTTCCTCTTTCTTATTGGTGGGTTATTGGAGCAATTACGAAGCGGCACAACGCGGCTCACGTATGGCACTGACCATTACAGGCATGGGGGGACTCGCCATGCTCGGTGGTTTTGTGTTATTGGCGCAAATTACAGGCACCTATCAAATTGACCAAATTTTAATGATGACTGAACAAATTCAAAGCCATCATTTATTTGTGCCAACCTTATTGCTGATTTTACTGGGTGCATTTACCAAAAGTGCGCAATTTCCATTTCACTTCTGGCTGCCCAATGCCATGGCTGCACCCACGCCTGTTTCTGCCTATCTGCATTCCGCAACAATGGTCAAAGCAGGAATTTTCTTGCTAGCACGCTTATTGCCAATTTTTGCAGGCGCCGCGTTATATCACAACATAGTCACCTTTATTGGTTTGTTTACCCTGTGTATGGCGGCATTCTTTGCCATTTTCAAAGAAGATTTAAAAGGCTTATTGGCGTATTCCACCATAAGTCATTTAGGTCTGATCATGTGCTTACTGGGCATTGGTTCACCGTTGGCAGTGGCTGCAGCAATTTTCCACATCATCAACCACGCCACATTTAAAGCGGCACTGTTTATGATTGCGGGAATTATCGACCACGAATCAGGCACACGTGATTTACGTAAACTTAGTGGCTTATGGCAACTGCTACCCTTTACCGCCACCCTCACCATGATTACCGCGGCCTCTATGGCAGGCGTACCGTTAACCAATGGCTTTTTGTCCAAAGAAATGTTCTTTAACGAACTGATAACAAACTTATCTGGCCCTGTACTGTTGGTTTCTGCAATTGTTGCCACACTGGCGGGTATTTTTGCAGTGGTCTATTCAATACGTTTGGTACACGGCGTTTTCTTTGACGGCCCAATTGGTAAAGATGTACCCAATAAAGAAGCTCACGAACCCCCGTTTGGCATGCGTGCACCCGCAACTTTATTGGCGGTTTTATGTATTTTAGTCGGCTTGATGCCTGCCTTATTGGTCGAGCATATTGTCAATAGCACAACTCGTGCCAGTACCCAACTGTTACAGTTTGAAGGCACTCATTTAGCAATTTGGCATGGCTTTAACCTTCCTTTGCTAATGAGTGCAATTGCTTTGCTTGGCGGGATCATCTTCTATTTCTCGCTCGCCAAAGGTGGAAAAATCCGTGACATTGACCTCGATCCACATTTAGGTCAATTCCAAGGCAAACTGCTGTTTGAATTATTCTTAAAACATTTACTACAAGTTTCTCGCAAAATTAAACGCAAAACCGAAAACGGTTCACTTCAAAGCTATTTGGTGTGGATCATTGTTTTTACAGTTTTCATGGTCGCGCTACCATTATTCAATCAGGGCTTAACAACTGGTACACGTGAACTCACACATGCCCCTATGATTGCCATTGTTTTATGGTTGTTGCTGTTCTCTGCCTGTTGGATGATGCTGTGGTTCCACCATGAGCGCATCAAAGCCGTCTTAATCAGTGGTGCAGTTGGCTTGGTCGTCACCATGGTTTTTGTCGGACTGTCTGCTCCCGACTTGGCGCAAACTCAAATCACGGTTGATGTTGTCACCACTGTTTTATTGCTCATGAGTCTATCCTTGCTCCCACAATTGACCCCGTATGAGTCAAGCCGTTCACGTCGCTGGCGAGATGCCTTCATTGCGATTGGTGGCGGTATCGGTATCGGCTGGATTGCGTGGCTGGTGATGACCCGCGACCATAATTCAATTTCATGGTTCTTTAATCAGCAATCCATTCCACTCGGTGGCGGAACCAACGTGGTCAACGTGATTTTGGTAGACTTTCGTGGTTTCGATACTTTTGGTGAAATTACCGTCTTGGGCATTGCCGCAATTGGTACGCTGTGTTTAATGGATGGTATGCGTGCCCACGGCACCATCATGACCCAAGGTTTAACCTATCGCTTTAATCCTTCGCCGTTAATGCTACGGATTACCGCCTCATGGATTTTACCGATCGCCCTTGTGGTCAGTCTGTATATTTTCTTGCGTGGTCACAACTTACCGGGTGGTGGCTTTATTGCTGGCTTAATTACCTCAATGGCATTAATCATCCAATACATTGCGCTTGGTCAAGACCAGACCGAACAAATGCTCAAAGCAAAATCTGGACGTTTATACGAAATCTGGATTGGAGTGGGTTTAAGCATTGCAGGTCTGACAGGACTTGCTGCATGGTTCTGGGGACGTCCTTTCCTCACTAGCGCACATATTTATGTCAATCCTCCAATCATTGGTGAAATGCACCTCGCTTCAGCTGCCTTATTTGATGTGGGCGTGTATGTTACGGTGGTTGGCGCGGTCATGTTGATGATTTCGGTCCTGGGCGACTCCCGTCACTCAGGCATGTCTGGCCCACTTCCAAAGGAATAATGCAATGATTAGTATTGAGTTTTTAATTGCGTCTGCCATTGGAATGTTAGTCGCGACAGGAATCTATTTAATTTTACGTGCCCGTACCTTTCCGGTTGTTTTGGGCTTGGCCATGATTGGTTATGCAGTCAATATTTTCTTATTCAGCATGGGGCGTATTCAGACCAATGCGCCTGCAATTTTGACTGAAGCCACGAAAGTCACTGACCCATTACCACAAGCCTTAGTGTTAACTGCAATTGTGATTGGCTTTGCCACCACTGCATTTATTGTGCAATTGGCGCTGCGTAGCCGTTATGAAACAGGGACAGACCACGTCGATGCCAAAGAAGAACATCCACTGCTTGACCCACGTGAGGATGAGCCATAATGAATGATTTCCTCCAATTTTGGCTACAGCATTCACCGATCTTTAGCATCCTGATTCCAACCTTTACCGCATTTATTTTGGTGCTATTAGGCAATCCGGGCTTTGGTTCACTCTCACATGACTGGCGTCAGCCATGGCGTCGTGGAATTAGTCAGCTCTCTGCTACGCTAGGTTTAGTCACTGCGATCAGCTATTTAATTCAAGTCAGCAGCGGACAAATTATTATATATAATTTGAGCGAATGGGCGGCACCATTTGGCATTATTTTAGTGCTAGATCAACTGTCTGCCCTCATGTTGGTACTGACTTATTCACTTGCCTTGCCATTGCTTTGGTTTTCCAGCAAGAAATGGGATGAGCGTGGTCGCTATTTTCACACCATGGTGCATTTCCTGCTCATGGGACTTTGCGGTGCATTCCTCACAGGTGACTTGTTTAACCTGTTCGTTTTCTTTGAGGTATTACTCCTTGCTTCTTATGTGTTGTTATTGCACGGTCAAGGCAAAGCACGTTTTCAACTCGGGATTCATTACGTCACCATCAACCTATTAGCCTCTGCCCTCTTCCTAATTGGCTTAGGGATGATTTACGGTAGTGTCGGCAGTTTAAACATGACCGATGTGGCTCACCTAATTCCCCTACTCGATGCTGATGCACATAAAATTGCGGTGGCAGGTGGCTTACTGCTATTTGTGGTGTTTGGTATTAAAGCTGCCATGCTTCCTGTCGGTTTTTGGTTACCTAAAACCTATGCCGTGGCAACAACTCCTGTAGCAGCCTTGTTCACCATCATGACCAAAGTCGGTGTGTATGCTATTTTGCGAGTCAATGGAACCGTATTTGATGATGAGCTGAGCCATAAAATCTTACAAGACTGCTTACTGACGATTGGTTTGATTACTTCCCTGTATGGAGTCATTGGCGCGATTGGTGCTGAGCGCTTACGTCGCTTTGTCGGTTTTATGATGCTGTCTTCAATTGGTACCATCCTCATTGCTATTTCAATGCTGAACACACAGGCATGGTCAGCTGCACTGTATTACTTGATACACAGTACCTTAATTGCAGCGGCTTTCTATTTGCTGTGCGGTTGGATTACTTCTCAACGTGGTGCATTTAAAGATCACTTCAACATTGCCCCACAAATGAAGCAACATAAAGTACTGGCTATCACGTACTTCATGATTGCATTAATGATGGCGGGCTTACCACCATTTAGTGGATTTTTGGGCAAGGTCTTTATTTTGCAAGCTACTGCCAATATGGCACATCAAGGCTGGATTATTGGCATCATTCTCTTGGTCAGCTTGCTTAGTATTATTGCGTTCACCCGTGTCGGCTTTATTTTATTTTGGCGCGCGACCAAACCTGAAGATGATATACGCACTGAAGCCTATGATGAATATCAGAGATTACCTGCAATTGCTCCGCCCCGAAATGACCGTGTCATTTATTTACTTTTGACGGGTTTGGTACTGTACGTAGTATTTGCTAATCCAATTCAGCAATATATGCTGAACACTGCACAGCAAATTCAACATAATGCGGCCTATGAAGCTCTGATTCTGAAAAAAGACCGTACTGGAAATGTGATTAGCGTACAACCTTATGATCCATTGTACTTACCAGAAACCAAGTACGGTGGCGAAGCAATCGATGCCAACGCACATTTAATTCCATACGTGATTCATCCAAATACCTTGGAAGGCGAGCATATTTCTGACTATAAACAACGTCAGATTCAACAGCAAAATCGTGAGGAAGCGCAGCAACCTAGCGATACTCAACTCAAACCTGCGGAGCCCTAAACATGCAAAAAACGAGACCGAAAACTTCGTTTTGGGACAACCTGCTGCCACACCCGTTTGTATCTGTATTGGTGGCACTGAGTTGGCTGATGTTGGCGCATAGTGTTTCTGCAGGAAATCTGTTGATGGCACTGGTTTTGGCACTATTAATTCCCAAATTGATCCAGCCCTTTATCACACGTACACCAGATATCAACTGGACTGCAGCCATTCGCTTATTCTTTGTGGTGGTCTGGGATATTATGATTAGTAATATTCGTGTCGCAAAACTGGTGCTTGGCCCAACAGATCGCATGCAGCCAAAATGGTTCCGTGTCCCTCTCGAAACACAGCACGAACAGGTCAACAGTATTTTGGCGATGATCATTACCACCACACCAGGCACGGTCACGGCTGGTATTGACCAAGATCGTGGTGATATTTTGGTACATGCCTTAAACACTGAAGATGAAAGTGTAGATATTCAAGACATCAAAAATCGTTATGAAAAACCACTGATTGAAATTTTTGATGCGCAGTCAGGAGAAAAGCAATGATGATTCTGCCTTATGCACTTGGAATCTGCATGGTTGCGATCACGCTTTCCATGTTTATGTGCCTATACCGTCTGATTATTGGCCCTTCAATTGTGGACCGCCTGTTAGCCTTGGATACCTTATTTTTAAATGCAACCTGCTTGGTGGTAGTTTTGGGTATCTTTTGGACCAGTACCTCCTTTTTTGAAGGTGCATTATTGGTGGCGATGCTAGGGTTTGTATCTACTGCTGCACTGGCGCGTTATTTCACCAGCGGTCATGTGATTGATTAAGGAGAATGAACATGCAATTATTCATGGAAATTTTAGTGTCATTCTTTTTAATCATTGGCGCCTTTTTCATGTTGGTGGGCGGCATCGGCATGGTTCGCCTGCCCGACTTATTTATGCGACTACATGCCCCTACAAAATCCAGCACTTTAGGACTAGGC
Organism: Acinetobacter sp. SCLZS86; assembly: GCF_021560715.1. Lineage (NCBI taxonomy): Bacteria > Pseudomonadati > Pseudomonadota > Gammaproteobacteria > Moraxellales > Moraxellaceae > Acinetobacter > Acinetobacter sp. SCLZS86. The sequence continues at coordinate 415,877 of NZ_CP090864.1, read as the reverse complement.
AGTTTCTTAATTGCAGCCATTATTTATGCGGCATTTGAAGGACGATTTGGCTTTCCAGAAGTCTTAATCACCCTATTTGCATTTATTACCGCACCTGTTTCTGCCAATTTAATGGCGCAGGCCGCACTACATTTACGTTTACGTTCGATGAGTGGCAATGTGCCTGAAACCTTAGATCGTCCATTACCGTGGCAACGCCAACGTCGTAATTTACGTCGATATGAAAAAAAATCTAATGATGATTTGGTCTAGAATATTAGTCAGGCATTAAAAAAAGCATCATATCCGATATAATCTTGATTACATTGCAAAAGCTCAAACATGATAGACAAAAAAATGCCACCCGAAGGTGGCATTTTTTATCACTGACTTATTCTTCATCTTGCTTAGGTGCTGCAGGAGGTAAATCTTTTACCGCTTCTGCAATCAAACCAAACATATAGTTACCATAGGCATTGGTTTTATCGTAGTGAAAACGTAAACGTGGGGTAATACGTGTCTTAATACGACGGCTTAACTCATGGCGCAAGAAGCCCGATGCTTTATTCAACACATCCAAGGTTTCTTTATTTGCCACTTCGCTTTGCTCATCGCCTAATTCACGTCCCATGACGGTCACGTACACTTCGGCATATCCTAAGTCTGGGCTCACCTTCACCGCAGAGATGGTCACCAGACCACCTAGGCGTGGATCTTTCAGCTCTTGGCGAATCAGTTCTGACAGCTCGCGCTGTACTGTATCCGCCATACGCTTCAGACGTTGACTACCCGCCATTAAAGACTCCGTTTAATCAATTGAACATCATACACTTCAATCTTATCAAGTGGTTTGATGTCTTTATAGCCTTTCACTGCAAGACCACATTCCATACCTGCGCGAACTTCTTCGACCACTTCTTTATAACGACGAAGTGACTCAAGCTCACCTTGGAACACCACCACATCATCACGCAATACGCGAATTGGTTTGTTACGGTGAAGTACGCCTTCAAGTACCATACAACCTGCGGCTGCCCCAAACTTACTCGAGTGGAACACTTCACGCACTTCTGCAACACCCAAAATAGTTTCACGATGTTCAGGTGCAAGCTTACCGCTCATTGCATCTTTCACATCATCAATTAATTGATAGATGATACTGTAGTAACGAATGTCAATGCCATCCGCATCGGCTTTTTGACGCGCAGTATTGTCGGCACGTACGTTAAAGCCCAGTAATACAGCTTCTGAAGATTCTGCAAGCGTAACGTCAGACTCGGTGATTGCACCTACGCCTGAACCAATCACACGTACACGTACTTCATCGGTAGACAACTCGCCCAACGCAACAATCAAGGCTTCCAAAGTACCACGCACATCTGTCTTCAAGACCACATTGACAAATGGAACATCTTTTTTGCCCATAGATGCCATGATGTTTTCAAGACGCATTGCGCTTTGACGCTCAAGACGTTTTTGACGCTCACGATCCATACGCGCATCGGCAACTTCACGTGCTTTCTTCTCGTCATTTACAACAAGAACTTCATCACCCGCCATTGGCGCTTCAGGTAAACCTAAAATTTCAACTGGAATTGAAGGGCCTGCAGATTTAATACGCTTACCGTTTTCATCAGTCATGGCACGAACGCGGCCATAAGATGAGCCTGCAAGTACCAAGTCACCTACATTCAAAGTACCGTTTTGTACCAGAATTGAAGTCACTGCACCACGACCTTTATCTACACGCGCTTCAATCACCACACCTTGCGCTGCACCTTCTTCAGATGCTTTCAATTCCATCATTTCTGCTTGAATTGAAATTAAGTCAAGAAGTTCATCAATACCTTGACCTGAATGCGCTGAAACCATTGCGACAGGTACGTCACCGCCCCATTGTTCAGGTACGATTTGTTTAGTGGTCAATTCATTCAATACGCGGTCTGGATCAGCTGACTCTTTGTCCATTTTGTTAATGGCAACAATGATTGGCGTACCCGCTGCACGCGCATGGTCAATGGCTTCTGCAGTTTGTGGCATCACACCATCATCTGCAGCAACTACCAATACCACGATATCTGTTGCTTTCGCACCACGTGAACGCATTGCGGTAAACGCTGCGTGTCCCGGTGTATCCAAGAAAGTGATAATACCTTTCTCGGTTTGCACGTGGTATGCACCAATGTGCTGGGTAATACCACCCGCTTCGCCTGCAGCCACTTTGGCACGACGAATACGGTCAAGTAACGACGTCTTACCATGGTCAACGTGACCCATGATGGTCACCACTGGTGGACGTGTTGTTTGAACACCACGTGCCTCTTCAGCTGCTTCAAGTAAGTTATCTTCAGCTTGCGTATCCGATACTAAAACTGGGTTATGACCCATTTCTTCAACCACAAGTGCCGCAACTTCTTGCTCAATCGCTTGATTTTGTGTAACTAACTCACCCATTTTCATGAGTGATTTAATCACCTCACGGACTTTAACTGCCATTTTTGCAGCCAAGTCAGCAACCACAATCGTTGCACCAATTTCAACATCATACACTTGTTTTTTAACTGGTTTTTCAAAGCCGTGCTTGTTGGCTTGGCTCGTTTTCAAACCGCGTTTATGTGAGTTTTGGCTGAAAGATTGCTCTTCCTGACCACGACGACCACCTTTTTTCGGTGAACGTGTATTAGTGGTACTGGTACCACGCTTAATTTCGCGGTCTTCTTTGGCAAATGAATCTTCATATGCCTGACCCACAAGACCAGCCGCCAATGGAGAATCATCTACAACACGAATGGTCGCGGTTGCATCTTCATTGGAGTATTTAGATGCCATCTGACGCATTTGCTCAAGCGTACGTTGCTGCGCTTCTTCAGCCGCTTTACGACGTGCGGCTTCTTCAGTCGCTTTCAACTGAGCTGCTTGCGCTTCACGCGCTTTCTTTTGCTCAGGTGTTTCAGTGACTTTTACTGCTTGCTTCACAATTGGCTTGTTGGTTGACTTACGTTTCACCACAACCGCAGCTTTCGCAACTTCTTGCTTAGCTGTTTCTTGCTTCGCTGCTGCACGCATTGCATCTAAAGCTTGTTTTGCTTTTACAGCACCTGCTTGAGGCGCATCTGCTTTCACTTTGCTCTTTTCTGTCACGGCACGAGCTTGCTGTTCTGCTTGCGCTTTTTCAGCTGCTTCTGCCTGTGCTTTTGCCAGTGCTTCCGCTTTAATCTGTTCAGGATCAGGCTTTGTAAATGTATGCTTTTTGCGAACTTGTACATTAATCGTTTTCGCTTTGCCCGAAGTACTTGCCACTTTAGCGGTACTGGTGGTTTTACGTTTCAACGTGATTTGTCCTGCTTTACCCTCTTGACCGTGAACCTTTTTTAAATGGTTCACTAGGGTACTTTGTTGTTCCGTGGAAATAATATCGTCAGCATTACGCTGTGGTAAACCTGCGTCACGAACCTGTTCCAGGAGTTTCTCAACTGGACGACCTACACTGAGCGCTAACTCTTTAATCGACTTGTCCGTCATATATTACCTCCTAGTTAAACCATGATTCGCGCGCTTTCATAATCAATTGACCCGCTTTTTCTGTACCTAAACCTTCAATATCTTCGATATCGTCAGTCGCTTGGTCAGCTAAATCATCAACTGTAATGACACCACGAGCGGCAAGCGCATAAGCGATCTCTTGTGTCATGCCTTCCATTGCTAGAAGTTCTTCACTCGGATCTTGGATATTTTCTTGCTGTTGCAATGCATCTGCCAAAGCCACTTCTTTGGCACGACTTTGTAACATTTCAACAAGTTCTTCATCTAAATCAATTTCGTCAAATGTTTCCGCAGGAACATACGCAATTTCTTCTAATGAAGTGAAGCCCATTTCTACCAATGCCATCGCTAAATCTTCAGCAATGTCTAGACGTGAAACAAACAAGTCCAAGTATTGTTGCGCTTCATTTTGCTGACGTGCGTGATACTCTTCTTCAAGCATCATGTTCAGCTTGTAACCTGTGAGTTCAGAGGCTAAACGTACGTTTTGACCTTGTGAACCAATGGCACGCGCTAACTGATCGCTAGTGGCGAAAATAATATCAGCAGTACGTTCTTCTTCATCGATCACAATACCCGATACATCGGCTGGCTCTAAAGCACTGGCGATATATTGTGCAGGATCATCAGACCACACCACAACATCAATACGCTCACCATTTAACTCTTGCTGTACCGCTTGGATACGTGTACCACGCATACCAATACATGCACCTACAGGGTCAATACGGTGGTCGTTGGTTTTTACTGCAATTTTTGCACGTACACCAGGCTGACGCGCTGCCGCTTTAATCTCGATGATTTCTTCAGAAATTTCTGGAATTTCTTTTTTCATCAAAGCAATCAGCATTTCAGGCTTAGCACGTGACAACAACAATTGAGCACCACGACCTTCACGGTTCACACTGTACAAAATTGCATTCACACGCTGCTTAGGACGCAAAATTTCTTTGGCAATCATTTCTTCACGCGCCAAATATGCTTCTGCATTGTCGCCTAAATCAATAATAAAGCCATCTTTGGTTTGCTTTTTCACTTCACCGTAAATCAGCTCGCCTACTTTAGCTTCATAAGCATCTGCAACCAACGCGCGTTCTGCTTCACGAATTTTTTGCACAATCACTTGCTTGGCAATTTGCGCAGCAATACGACCGAAGTCAATTGACTCAACTTCAAGTTCGCGAATATCACCAATTGACCACTTTGCAGGATCTACATCAGAAATTGCATCTTGGCATGCAGGCATTTCATGATCTTCATCTGCCACCACTTCCCACTGACGGAAAGTTCTGTAGTCACCTGTTTTACGATCAATTTCCACACGTAAGCGTGCTTCTTCTGAGTTTGTGCCTTCGTAGAATTTCTTTTTCGTCGCAGCAACAAGAGCCTGTTCAAGCGCCTCAAAAATTGCCTCACGACTTACACCTTTTTCGTTACTAACCGTTTCAACGACGGTAAGAATTTCACGTGCCATAAGTCACCTATTCGTTCAGATTCTTATTAATTTGATTAATCTTGGTAAATCAGGTTTGCTTTATCAATATTGTGACTGTCAATCTCCAATACCTGCTGTTTTTCCACTTCGACCTGAATGGTTTCATTTTCCAGATCTACAGCAACCAATTTCGCTTGAAATTTACGACGGTTTTCTACAGCACTGATTAAACGTAACGCAATGGTATGCCCAATATACGCAGGCAATTGCTCTAATTGGAAAAATGGACGATCCCAACCAGGTGATGACACTTCAAGCGCATATTCACCTGAAATTGGATCATGCACATCAAGCATTGCACCAACTTGCTGGGTTACACGTACACAATCTTGTACACCAATACCGCGACCTTGCTCTAATTCGCCATCTTCATTTAAGACAGGTTCTGCATTTTCATCGACAGCTTTGTCGATATAAATACGTAACAAAGAACGCTTACCTTGTGGAATAAACTCGATTCCCCAAAGATCCACATCACATGCTTGCACTGCTGGCGCAATTAAGTCCTGAAGTGCTTGAGTTTTATTTGATAGCTTCATTTACTCTCGTCATTCTGCTGCGGTTCAATGGCCTTATTTGACCACTACACATTCATACAAACTATAGTAGTAGTGAAACATGACACTTTGACTTTAGGCCGCACACGGCTTGTATCGACACTACACGATAGCCAATAAAAAAGGGCGTAATCGCCCCTATTCTTGCACAGTAAAACCAATATCCACTGTGCAAAAAGGCCCACCTAGTTGTGAGCCTCTTTAGAAACTTGGTTGCGGGGATTAGACTAAATCTAACCATCTTTGCTAGTTTATTGTGCTGAGTTAAATCAACTAAAACTAACGTACCACACCATTAGAAACTTGGTAGCGGGAGCTGGATTTGAACCAACGACCTTCGGGTTATGAGCCCGACGAGCTACCAGACTGCTCCATCCCGCATCAACGTGCATAAAATTATATACAAAAATGAATAAGTTTTCAATCAAACTTCTCATATTTGCCTGACTTAAGTTGCACCTTAGTCAGTATAAAGCGTAAAACTCATATTAGAGCATAATCACACTTTTAAAATATTGGTAGCGGAAGCTAGATTTAGCCAACCACCTTCGCCAAGTTATCAAGAGTTGAGCCCGACGGACAATCAACTAATCAAAACAGGCATTACCAAACCATTAAAAAATGGTAGCGGGAGCTGGATTTGAACCAACGACCTTCGGGTTATGAGCCCGACGAGCTACCAGACTGCTCCATCCCGCAACAACATGTAAATACTTATCTCAACCCTAAAAAAATTTAAGTCGCCTACGCTTAATTTACCAAAAGCTTAGGATTGATTGGTAGCGGGAGCTGGATTTGAACCAACGACCTTCGCCAAGTGATAAAGAGTTGAGCCCGACGGACAATCAACTAATCAAAACAGGCATTACCAAACCATTAAAAAATGGTAGCGGGAGCTGGATTTGAACCAACGACCTTCGGGTTATGAGCCCGACGAGCTACCAGACTGCTCCATCCCGCATCAACAGATTTGCTGCTTAACACCAACTTATGTTTTCTGGATTATAAGTTGGTGCGGAAGGGGGGACTTGAACCCCCACGCCCGAAAGCACTACCACCTCAAGGTAGCGTGTCTACCAATTCCACCACCACCGCAACTGTGACGCATTCTAGTCGCATCATGCGAAAAAAGAAAGTGCTAAATAAAATTATTCAGCGCTTTTAGGCGCAGTTGGTGAAGTTTCAGGCGATACTGGCTGTGCAGGAGCAGTCGTTTGCACAGTCTGCAAACTATATGCACCTGTGGTTTGTTTCTTGGCAAACACCGCTAAAGTTAAACTCGTTGCAAAAAACAACGCTGTCAAAATTGCAGTTAAACGCGTTAAAAAGTTGCCTGAGCCTGACGCACCAAATACGGTTGCCGCACCACCGCCACCAAAAGAAGCGCCTGCATCTGCACCTTTACCATGCTGAACCAAAATTAGTCCAATCATTAAAATGGCTAAGATAATATGTACTACCAGCACAAATGTTTGCATGCTGAACTCCTCATTATTGTGTATTTGCAAAGGCTTGCGCAATTTGATGGAACGATGCTGCATTTAAAGATGCACCACCGACCAAAGCACCATTAATGTCTGGGCAGGCTGCTAACTCTACGGCATTTTCTGGTTTTACACTACCACCATATAAAATCGGTAGAGTCACAGCATAAGCGGTGATTTGACTTAAACCTTCACGAATTTTTGCATGCATGGTTTGCGCATCTTCAGGTGATGCGGTCTTGCCTGTGCCAATTGCCCAAATAGGTTCATAGGCAATCACAATCTGTTGCCATTGCTTAGTCTCCACCACGGCAGCAATATCACAAATTTGTTGCAAAACAACTTGCTCTGCCTGACCACTTTCACGTTGTTGCAGACTTTCACCCACACAATAAATAACAGTCAAACCAGCCTGCAAGGCATTTTTAACTTTTTCATTCAAAATACTTGGTGTGTCTGCGAAAAGTTCACGACGTTCTGAATGCCCAACCAATACATAATTAATTTGACTGTCTTTTAGCAATTCTGCACTGACTTCGCCCGTATATGCACCCAAACCCGCAATACGAGACAGGTCTTGTGCAACGGTATAGATAGGACGTACTGCTTCACTCAATGCAGCTTGAATTTGTGTCAAAGCCAAAGTAACAGGTGCAATCCCCAAATGACACTTTTCAGCCTCTACAGGGCTGTCTTGTAATAATTTTTTAAATTCAGAAATAAGTTGCTGAGCATCGGCACGCATCGGATTCATCTTCCAATTGCCAACCACCCAAGGCTTAATCGTCGTAGCCGACATAGAATAACCTGCAAAAACAATTCATTTAATCGCGCACATTCTACACGCAAATCACATTTCTGCTGAGTTTTTTGTGCAAGCTTTGCATCAAACTGCTGCATGAAGTATCTTTTCATGGCAGGACTTACAATTTTTTTAGCAGATTAATGTAACTGGTTCATGCTTTTAGGCGATACTTAGGTGGTGACAGCACTTTCAGATATGGTATTTTTGTGCAACAAAAGTATAATTTTAAAGATACCAATTATAAACAATCTTGATTTTGAGGACGTTGGGGAATGTCAGTACAACAAGCTACACCTAAATTCACAGGTTTTATTCGACGTTTGGTCGAAGACGGGCTCGTTTCTGCTGAGACTATGCAAACCGCCATTAAAGCCGCACAAAAAGATAATGTAGATATTGTTCCCTATCTAATTCAGAACTTAAATATCGCGCCTTTAATCATTGCTGAAAAAATTTCCAATGAGTTTGGTGAACCTATTTTTGACTTAAGCGTGTATGATTCTGCGCTCATTGTGCGTGAAGGCATCGATGAAAAGCTTTTCAGCAAATATTGCATACTGCCTATTTTTAAGCGTAATCACCTGCTTTACGTTGCGACTAGTAACCCGACCAATATCGAAGCAATGGATGCAATTCGTTTCAACAGTAAAATGAATGTTGAAGCCATTGTGGTCGAACACGATAAATTGGTAAAACTGATTGAACAGAACTTTGCAAGTGAGTCTGCTTTTGAATTTGAAGATGATGACTTCGATCTCAACTTTGAAGATGGCAATAGCGAACCAGAACAAGCTGCAGAAGATGAACCGCAGAGTGATGAATCCCCAATTGTTAAATACATCAACAAATTACTGATTGATGCAATTCGCATGGGCGCTTCGGACTTACATTTTGAACCGTATGAAAAAACCTATCGAGTGCGTTACCGTGTCGATGGTGTATTACGTCAAATAGCCACCCCACCCTTACAGTTAGCCAACCGCTTGGCATCACGTTTAAAAGTGATGTCCCAAATGGACATTTCTGAAAAACGTGTCCCGCAAGATGGTCGTATTAAATTAAAACTATCTAAAAACAAGTCCATCGATTTCCGTGTGAACTCGTTACCAACCTTGTTCGGTGAAAAAATTGTACTGCGTATTCTTGACCCATCTAGCGCGATGCTTGGGATTGACGCTTTGGGTTATGAACCAGAACAAAAAGAATTGTTCATGGAAGCTTTAGAGAAGCCGCAAGGCATGTTGTTGATTACAGGTCCAACAGGTTCGGGTAAAACGGTATCGCTGTATACAGGCTTAAACATCTTAAACAGAGAAGATACCAACATTTCCACCGCCGAAGACCCTGTGGAAATTAACTTAGAAGGTATTAATCAGGTTAACGTTAACAACAAAGTTGGCTTAACTTTTGCTGCCGCCCTGAAATCTTTCTTACGTCAAGACCCTGATATTGTCATGGTAGGTGAGATTCGTGACCTTGAAACTGCAGAAATTGCAATTAAAGCAGCCCAAACAGGTCACATGGTTTTATCTACCCTACACACCAACAGTGCACCAGAAACTTTAACGCGTTTACGCAACATGGGGGTTCCCTCCTTTAACATTGCAACTTCGGTAAACCTCGTCATTGCGCAGCGTTTGGCACGACGCCTATGCCCGCATTGCAAAGCCCCTTCTGACATTCCAAGACAAAGCTTATTAGAAATGGGCTTCACTGAGGCCGATTTGAGCAATCCAGAATTTCAGGTCTATCAACCTGTAGGCTGTTCTGAATGCCGTGAAGGTTATAAAGGACGTGTTGGTGTTTATGAGGTGATGAAGGTCACACCAGAAATTTCTAGAATTATTATGGAGGATGGTAATGCCATCCAAATTGCTGATGCGTCAGCAAAATCGGGGTTTAACAATCTGCGTCGTTCGGGGTTACTTAAGGTCATGCAGGGGGTGACTTCATTGCAAGAAGTCAATCGTGTGACCAGTGAATAGTTGTAAAATTTAAAATAAGGATAAATACGCATGGCTGTCAAAAAAGCACAGATGATGCCCACCTTCGTTTATGAAGGGATTGACCGCAAAGGGGCTAAGTTAAAAGGGGAAATTCCAGCGCGTAATATGGCTTTAGCCAAGGTCACATTGCGTAAACAAGGGATTACCATCAAGACGATTCGCCAAAAGAAAAAGAACATTCTTGAAGGCTTAATGAAAAAACGGGTGTCGACCTTAGACATCACCATTTTCACGCGTCAGCTTGCCACCATGATGAAAGCAGGTGTGCCTTTGGTACAAAGCTTTGAGATTGTTGCCGAAGGTCTTGAAAACCCCGCCATGCGTGAAGTGGTTTTAGGTATTAAAGGTGAAGTGGAAGGCGGGAATACCTTTGCTGGCGCATTGCGTAAATATCCTCAATATTTTGACAATCTGTTCTGCTCTTTGGTTGAGTCTGGTGAACAATCGGGTGCCCTTGAAACCATGCTGGATCGCGTTGCGATCTATAAAGAAAAGAGTGAGTTACTCAAACAAAAAATCAAAAAAGCCATGAAATACCCTGCCACGGTCATTGTGGTGGCCGTGATTGTGACCATTATTTTGATGGTAAAAGTTGTACCCGTATTTGAAGAGTTGTTTAGCTCTTTTGGTGCAGACTTACCTGCCTTCACTAAAATGGTGGTGAACATGTCACAATGGATGCAGAAATACTGGTTTATTCTGATTATTGTGATTGGGGTCATCATCGCAGGTTTCTTAGAAGCTAAAAAACGCAGTAAAAAATTCCGCGATTTCTTAGACAAAGCGGCACTGAAAGCGCCTATTTTTGGTGACTTGGTCTATAAAGCCATTATTGCGCGTTATAGCCGTACTTTGGCCACTACTTTTGCTGCAGGTGTACCCTTAATTGATGCTTTGGAGTCTACAGCAGGGGCAACCAATAACGTGGTCTATGAAGAAGCCGTGATGAAAATCCGTGAGGATGTCGCAACAGGTCAGCAGCTACAATTTGCCATGCGTGTCACCAATAAATTCCCGTCTATGGCGGTACAAATGGTGGCCATTGGTGAAGAATCAGGTGCGCTAGATGCCATGTTAGATAAAGTCGCAACCCACTATGAAAACGAAGTCGACAACGCAGTAGATGGCTTAACCTCAATGATGGAGCCATTAATTATGGCTGTCTTGGGTATTTTAGTGGGTGGGTTAGTTGTCGCCATGTACCTTCCAATCTTCCAAATGGGTTCTGTGGTTTAATGCAAGAATTAATCGCGTACTTTATTCAAAATCCAACTGCGCTCTATATCGCAGTTGGACTTTTTAGTTTATGTATTGGCAGTTTTTTGAATGTGGTAATTTATCGCACCCCAAAAATGATGGAGCAGGAATGGCGTAATGACTGTCAAATGTTGTTACATCCTGAACAAGCCATTATTGATGAAAGTAAAATCACCCTGAGTAAACCTGCATCGACCTGCCCCAAATGTCATCACCCAATTCGTTGGTATCAAAATATTCCTGTGCTGAGTTGGTTGGTATTACGCGGTAAATGTGGCAACTGCCAAAACCCGATCAGCATACGTTATCCACTGGTTGAAGTATTAACCGCTGTTTGTGCCCTGATTGTACTTGCAGTATTTGGCCCAACCGTACAAATGCTGTTTGGTTTGCTGCTCACTTACACCTTGATTGCACTCACCTTCATTGATTTCGATACACAACTGTTGCCAGACCGTTATACCTTGCCTTTGGCTGCACTAGGTTTAGCGGTCAACAGTTATGCCATTTATACTTCGCCGACGTCGGCAATTTGGGGCTATGTAATTGGCTTCCTGTGTCTTTGGGTGGTGTATTACCTGTTTAAAATCGTCACAGGTAAAGAAGGCATGGGCTATGGTGACTTCAAGCTCCTAGCCGCTTTAGGTGCATGGATGGGGCCAATAATGTTGCCTCTGATTGTGCTGCTATCGTCCTTAGTCGGGGCGATTATTGGCATAATTCTGTTAAAAGTGCGTAAAGAAAACCAACCCTTTGCGTTTGGTCCGTATATCGCGATTGCGGGCTGGATTGCCTTTTTATGGGGCGAGCCAATCATGAAAGTATATTTGGGACAATAAGGACAGCACATGCGTTTTGTTTTGGGTCTAACAGGAGGAATTGGCAGTGGCAAGTCTGCAGCTAGTGCATGGTTCGAGACCCAAGGCATTGTTGTAGTCGATGCAGATGTTGTTGCACGCGAAGTGGTCGAAAAAGGACAATCTACCTTAAAGCAAATTCAACAACACTTTGGCGATTGGGTTTTACTTGAAAATGGTGAACTAGATCGTCGCGCCCTACGTGAATATATTTTCAAAGAACCAAGTGCACGACAAGCACTTGAAAAAATCACCCACCCTGCAATTCGTGAATCGATTATCCAACAATTAAATGCTGCCAACAGCCCCTACGTGGTTTTGGTTTCACCACTCTTGTTTGAAACCAATCAACATCAATTGACCCAACATACATTATTGATTGATGCCACTGAAGCACTTCAAATTCACCGTGCCTCACAACGTGACGGTCAAACGGTTGAACAAATTCATAAAATTATTCAGGCACAAATGCCACGTGCTGAAAAACAACGCCTGGCCAATGATATTGTGCTGAACGATGGGCATTTAGATCATTTGTATAGCAAACTTGAAGTATTGCATCAGCAGTATTTAAAGCGAGCGATGCAGCAAGCCAATTAATCTGACTTTTGTTTTTGCTGTTCAAGTTGGGCTTTTAAGGTGTCAGCTCGTGACCACCAACGCCAAGGTTGCAAAGCGCCAAACCCCATACCTATCAAGCCACATACAATTGCTAGACTCAACGGCTCACCTAATAATGGAACAGCAAAAACCGCAGCGATAAACGGCGCCAAGGTCACAATACTGCCAGTCTTGAATGCCCCCAAACGCTTAATTGCCTCAACATAGCTAAGGGTTGCAATGATCACCACAAATACCCCATGAAAAATAGTTTGCAGCAATAAATGAATCGGTTCGGGTGTGCTGAGTTGTTTCGGGAAAAACAGCAAGTAAATCGGGACATACACGATTGCCGACCAAATGGCGACACCCGCCATTGCATGCCAAGCAGAGAGCTTCCATTGTCTTAATAAAACCGTAAACACGCCCCACCAAATAGCACTGATAAAAAACAGTCCATCTCCAAGTCCAAAAGCAACGCCTGTTTCTTGGTACATTAGCGCACTCATACCCCCAATGGCGGTCAGCATAATTACAATACTGATCCAGGTATGGCGGTCAAAAGGCACTCGAAATAATACCCAAGCCGCAATGGCGGTACAAACAGGAATACAACCATTCAGAAAAATGGCAGCATGCGCAGCGGGTACATAATGAAAAGCACTATACGCAGTCAGGCAATAGCCTACTCCGCCAATCATTGCCAAAATAAAAGGCTCTTTTTTCCATAAAAATGCCGTATCTTTTTTCCAGATAAGAATCGGCATTAAAATACAAAAAGCCAAAGCAAAACGTAATGCGGTAATATCCCAAGCGCTGATCTGCCATTGTGCATTCAGCCGAGCAGTTAGGGTAAAACCACCCCATATGCACATGGTAACAAACACCAAGGCATAACCTTGCTTTTGGGGAGACAGACTAATCACTGTGTTGAAGACATCAATAGAATAGTAAATACAAAATTAGCAATTAAATCTGACGCTGACGGCAAGCTTCATACAATGCCATGCCTGTTGCAACACTAACATTCAGACTTTGCAGATTTCCTGCCATTGGAATAAATACTGTTTGATCACATTGTGACTGGGTAATTGGGCGTAAACCTGTATCTTCTGCGCCCATCACCACGCATACTGCTGTGCCTGTAAAATCAAATTGCTGAATTGGTAAAGCTTTTTCATCCAGCATTGTCCCTACCACGCGCACATTAAATTCTTGTTTCAAATGTGCCAAAGTACGTGCCAAATTAGTGACTTGGATAAATTTGACTTTTTCAGCGCCACCTGCAGCCACTTTGCGTGCAGTTGGAGTTAAACTTGCTGAACGATCACGCGGCACAATCACAGCAGCAACACCCATGGCAGCAGCAGTACGAATACACGCGCCTAAATTATGCGGGTCAGTGACTTGGTCTAGCGCCAAAAGTAAAGGCTTACTATCGGCCTGCAACAAGGTGTCCAAGTCTTTTTCATTCAGGGTTGGATGGGGGCGCACTGCAGCCACTACCCCTTGATGAAACGGCAAACCTGCCAGTTTTTCCAAGCTGTCACGACTGGCTTTTTGCACACTAATGCCAAATGGTTCGGCAAGTTCTAAAATTTTTTGTAAACGCTGATCATCACGTCCTTTTAAAGTAAAAAGAGTTAAAACTCGCTCTGGCTCAAGCTCCAATAATGACTCCACCGAATGAACGCCATAATAATATTCAGGTTTTGCCATGAACGACCTCTAATTAATTGCACCTATAAACCAGCGAAAACGAAAAATCCTGCAAAGCTGACTTCACAGGATTTCAATCAGATCTAGTTTAACCGATTCAGGTGAAAATTTGTTAATTCAATTCCGCTTGATTGGGTGCTCAAGCAGGAGAAAAATGAAATCTTAATTCAATACCCTATTATCGGCTGATTAACCTTCTAAATGGCACACGTAATCAAGCACTTCGTCGGTTTCGATGCTAAAACGGCTATTGCCAGGCACATAGAATGACTGACCAGCGCGGAATAATTCACTTTCTTCGCTATCGGCAATTTTGACACGACATTCACCTGAAATAATTTCCATACGTTCAGGCACATGCGTTTCGAAAATCAAGGCTTGTTCGGTCGGTAAAATTACCCCTAAGGTTTTTTTGGTACCGTCTTCAAATTGCACCGTATGACTGATGCATTGCCCACCAAAATAGACATTCGACTTTTTTACAACAGATACATGATCAAACTGAGCTGACATGCGTATTCTCCAGGTAACGCGTTTTTATATTTTTGACTGATGTAGTTTAATTCTGTCCTCAGAACTAATCAATCTGTGTTTACAGTGGGCTTTGTGTAAATTGAACAATGTTTCAATACGCAGTATGCAACACGCTAACAGCATAGTCTAAGCCAATGCCAAAGGCATTCAAAGCACTCTGCTCTAGATTCATCCCCACTAAAGTGCTAAATCTGAATGTGAAACAAATCACAAATAGTATGTGTATCATTTAAGTTTCACCCTATCAAGCAGCACCGAAAACTCCCCAAGCGAATATACTGCAATTTGATGACTATCAAATGAAATGGTCAACGAATCTTGCGTTTTATATAGGATGCTTATCGGGTACATTTTTTGTTGTTTGTGCTGCAATTTAAGCTAGAATTAAACAGACGAAAATAACAGCCTTGTTATGGCATTTCCAAAACTTAACTCTCTTTCACTGACACTTTTCGCAGCTTGGATGCGTTTATGCTGACTCATTTAACACTGATTAACTTTGCCCTTGCCGACCACTTAGCACTGGATATTGAAACAGGTTTTAACGTTCTAACAGGGGAAACAGGTGCAGGTAAATCCTTACTATTAGATGCACTCTCTGCCTGTTTAGGTGAACGTACCGATACCAATTATGTGCGTTTTGGCTCAGATAAAGCCGATGTGACTGCGAGTTTCAGTTATCAGGACAATAGCCCTGAAGCACAATGGCTAAAAGAACATGAATTAGATGATGAGTCTGGTGAAATCCATTTACGTCGGGTAATTTTTGCTACAGGACGCAGCAAAGCATGGATTAATGGACGCCCAAGCAGTTTGTCAGAGCTGAAAGAAATTGGACGCTTGCTAGTACAGCTATATAGCCAGCACAGCCAACAACAATTGTTGGAACCGCCTTATCCAAAGCACTGGCTTGATCGTTATTATAATTTTTATACCCCTGCCCAAGCAGTACGTGATGCTTATAGTACCTGGCAAAAAAATATCCGACAGCATGAGGCGGCGCTGGATGCACAGGCAACTCGCAAGCAGCGCATCGAAACTCTAAACTTACAGCTCGAAGAACTCGAAGAACTGGTACAAATCGATTATAAGGAGATTGAACAAGAGTTTGATCGCCTAAGCCATCATGAACATATCATGCAGGACTGCAGTTATAGCTTAAATGCCTTAGACGAAGCCGAGCAAAACATCACTCAGGAAATTGCTTCGATTATTCGCCGCTTGGAATCGCATGCGGGACGAAGTGAACAATTATTAGAAATTTATAACTCATTGTTAAATGCGCAAAGTGAATTAGATGATGCGACAGCCAATTTACGTCAGTTTATTGATCGTCAAAGCTTTGACCCTGAACGCATGGAAGAACTGAATCAAAAATTAGAAGTCTTTCATCGTTTAGCACGTAAATACCGCACACAACCTGAATTATTAAAACAAGAATTTGATACTTGGCAAACTGAGCTCACTGCTTTACATGAACTTGAAGACCCTGAAACTTTGGCAGAACAAGTCGAAGTGGCACATCAGGACTTTTTAGCCAAAGCACAACATTTAGATGACATCCGTCGTGAAGCAGCCGCACCACTTGCCAAACAACTGACCGAGCAAGTCAAACAGTTGGCACTGCCTGAGGCACATTTTGAATTTAAGTTTGAACCTTTAGAGCAGGTTTCTGCGGAGGGGTTAAGTTTTATTCAACTACTGTTTACTGCCAACAAAGGTATTCCTGCTCAGCCATTAGCACGTGTGGCTTCTGGTGGCGAATTATCGCGGATTGCCTTGGTCATGCAAGTCATGAATGCCGAAAAAACCGAAGCTGAAGTTTTGGTTTTTGATGAAATTGATGTCGGGATTAGTGGTGGTACTGCTGAAATTGTGGGGCGCTTGCTCGCAGGTTTGGCGCAACACGTTCAAATTTTATGTATTACCCACCAAGCACAAGTGGCTGCACAGTCTGATCAGCACCTTTTGGTGAAAAAGCGTCAGACCGACCCTGCCAGCAGTACCATTGTTGAATTAGAAGAAGATGCGCGTATTTTAGAATTAGCGCGTATGACTGGCGGTGTTGAAATTAACGACACCACCCTGCAACACGCCAAACAATTACGCCAATTGAAGTTTCAACAGGCTTAAAAACCAACGCTGTCACAAAAAGAGCTTGGTGAAATCACAAAGCTCAAGTAACGTGTATCCTAAAGGAATAGGTTTTTCTAGAAGCAACTGTTTTTAAGGAGAATTGCTTAGGTGACTAAACAATATCTGACGCATCGCTGTCTCATAGCCCCGCCCGATATGAATGATGAGTTTTTTGCAAACACTGTCATCTATTTGGCACGTCATGATGAAGACGGTGCGCAAGGCATTATTCTCAACCGTCCATCGGGTATCCAAATCAAAGAATTGCTCAATGATTTAGATATAGATGCAGATAATGTGCATCCTCACGAAGTTCTACAAGGTGGTCCATTACGACCTGAGGCAGGTTTTGTTTTACACACAGGGCAGCCAACTTGGCATTCATCTATCGCAGTGGGTGAAAATGTCTGTATCACCACCTCTAAAGATATTTTAGATGCGATTGCCCACAACGAAGGCGTTGGACGCTACCAAATTGCCTTGGGCTATGCCAGTTGGGGCAAACAGCAACTGGAACAAGAAATTGCCCGTGGCGATTGGCTCATTTGTGAATCGGACATGGATTTGATTTTCAATTTACCTTATGACGACCGTTGGGATGCCGCATATCGCAAAATGGGCGTAGATCCAACTTGGTTATCTTCAGAGATTGGTCATGCCTGAAACAACTCAAGCCCAAACCATTATGGCATTTGACTTTGGCACCCAAAAAATGGGCATGGCTGTGGGACAGGCACTGATTGAAAGTGCAACCCCACTCGCACTTTTCCCCATGAAAGATGGCATTCCGCAATGGGAAAACTTGCTAAAAATTATCAAGCAACATCAGCCGCAATTATTTCTAGTGGGCTTGCCTTTAAATATGGATGATAGTGAGTCGGAACTATCTACCCGTGCGCGTAAGTTTGCTAAACGCTTACGCCATCAAAGCAATATCCATACCCTAATGGTCGATGAACGCCTAACTACACGTGAAGCACGTGATGAGCTTGATCATTATCAAGCTCAAGGCCGTGGCAAAAAGCTCGCTGCCGACAGTCTTGCCGCAGCACTATTGATTGAAAGCTGGTATCGTGACCCTCACGGCGTTCAACCTTAAATCCTGTTTCTAAATAGATAACATCGACAAACGAAAGAATTGGGATATTGATCGTTAGAATGCCTAAGATCATCTTTAAAAAGTCTATTGGTCTGGCGATTTTTTGATATAAAGTGACATCATCCTTTTGGTGTGAATGGGTAAATCCGTATAGCACTGTCTAGCTTTGGCAAGATTCTCACAGTCTTAGACTTATATTCAACCGCACGTGCTGTCATTAATGTAGATACGATGAGTAAGTAACGCGGTTTATCTAAACCTACGAGTTACCGCTATTTAAAAGAGTTGGTTTCAGCAGAGTTGTTGCAGCGCATGAGTGGCACATCGGGAGATTACACCCTTGGGCCAAAAATTGCGGTATTGGATTTTATCTCTCGCACGACCGATCCTTTGGTCACCATCAGTATTCCGTTTATGAAAAAAATTGCAGAACGTACAGAATTTTGCTGTTTATTGACCCAACTCAATCAAGATTCCTGCATTGATGTGCATCACGAAATCTTTAAAGATACGCCTTTGCTGTCTTATGGTCGCGGCTGCCCACGTCCTGTTTATGTCGGCTCATCGCCAAAAATTATTATGGCGCATCTGCCTAAAGCTAAAATTTTAGACTATTACCAGCGTTTTTCTACCGAATTGGCACAAGTCAATTTTGCACAAGATGAAGATGACTTTTTGCAGCAAATGCGCAAAATCAAAAAACAAGGCTATTATTTTTCTAACGGCGAACTTGATGCAGAAATTGCAGGTTTATCTGTACCGATTCGTTTTTCATCGAAAGATGCGCCTTATGCCTTGACGCTGTTGGCATCTAAAAACCGTTTTGAATTTGTCAATTTGCAAAAGCTGATTGAAATTTTGCAGGACAATGCAGAGCAAATTGAAAAACAGGTGGAAGTACTGAATACCAGTTTTAATATAGAGCTCTCTTAAATTTTTAGGTTATCGACACATTAAAGCACTGAATTTAAATACAATTAAAATTTATTTCTGAATAAGGATTTAGAGTGCTAAATCAAGTCTTATTCAGTAGCCGCGTGAAAATAGCGAAAGGTCAGATTAATTCTGGGTTGTATAATTTTATTGGACTTCATTAAGGCATGTTTCCAATAGTGTTGTGTCGTGCCACGCATGACCAACAACTGACCGCTGTGCAACAGTAGCTCAACCTTGTTGGCGCGGTGTTTATGCTTAAAACAAAATTTACGGGTTGCTCCAAAACTCAATGAAGCAATGACAACGTTTTTTCCTAAATTCGGCTCATCGTCACTATGCCAGCCCAAGCCCTGCGTACCATCTTGATATAAATTGGCCAAACATGAATTAAAGGGATGCCCGACCCACTGTTCAACTTGCTGTTTCAGCCGCCACAAAGCAGGCTGCCATAGCAGTGCCTGCTTAACTGCACCCGAATACCGATATTGATACTGCTCATCGCCATACCATGCGACTTGGCGCTGTGTCCGATAATACTGACCAAAGAGCCGACCTTCATCAGGCTGCCATGCCAAATGTTGCAGAAAATACTGTAAATAACGCTCACTATGCTCCACACTCAGTACCAGACCATAGTCCTGCACAATGCCGTCATAAGGCAGTATGTTGTCACGAGGCTCAGGTGCAAACAACTCTAGATTCATGGTCATTCCTATGCTGAATAGCTTATTGTTTAATCTAAAACAAGGATCAGGACTGCTCACAAAATGGCACAGCTTTTTAGCTTGTGAGACCTGAAGTTCATCCTTAGACTTAAAATCATTGTGCTTATAACAATAATAGCTTATGAATTTATGGAATTTGTTTCAAAAATTGCGTCCCTTTGTTCGACCTTATCAGCTCTTGGTGATTGCTACCTTAGTTTTAACGCTCATCGGCTCATTAACAGCTCAAGTCAATGCACTCACTTTACAATATGCAGTTGACCGTATTAATGCCTTAATTGAAGCAGGACAAGGTCTGTCTGCAGGCTGGCATATTTTAATCACTATTTCAGTCATTTTACTGGGCAAAGAAATCATCAATGCCTTTGTGCAATTTGGACAGAAGTTTTACGGTGAAAAACTACGCATTTTTGTGTCACAAGATTTAGCTCAAGGCATTATTGAGAAATTTTTACGTTACCGTTTGGCTTTTTTTAATCAAGACAACAACCAAGCAGGCAAATTACAAACACGTATAGACCGAGGGATTGGTTCACTCACCCGTTTAGTGCAAATTTTCTTTATTGATATTTTACCGCTATTTACCAGTGCCATTGTGGCTTTAGGCTTAATGTACTATGCCAATGTATATGTGGGCTTGCTCGCGACACTCATTGTTCCCATTTATTTTTGGCTGACCTATCTGCAAGCGCAAAAGTTAGGCAGTTGGCGACGTAATTTACGTGATGGACGTGAGAAAAAAAGCCAAGGGATTCTTAGTATTATCAACTCAATCACCGTAATTAAATCATTTAACAGAGAAAGCATCGAAGCAGAAAAACAACTCACCCTGCAGAAAAAACTGACCCACAATCAAATGCAGACCCGCCAAACCAGTTTTTTATTTGATGGTTTAAAAAGCTTTATTGAACAAATTGGGGTGGTGCTGATTATTATTTTAACTGCTTATTTTGTATTAGATGGACAAATGAGCATCGGCATGATCATGTATCACGTGTTGCTGTTTGGCAATGTTTCTGCCCCCATTCGCTCATTGCATCGTATTTATGATGAAGTCAATGACGCAATGATCTATTCAGAAAGCTTCTTCCAAATTCTGGAAGCCGAGCATGAAATTGAACCAAGTGGTACGCTTAAACCAGTTATTCGAGGGCAGTTTGACCTGCAACAGGTAAACTTTTTTTATCCGAATGGACATCATGCACTCAAAGACATTCAGATGCAGATCCAACCCAATAAAATTACTGCATTAGTGGGATTATCGGGAGCGGGAAAATCTACGTTGATCAGTTTATTAGATAAATTCTATGAACCACAAAATGGTACGATTCAACTCGATGGAATAGACATTAACCACATCGACACCCAGTATTTACGTGATCATATTGGCTTGGTCTTACAAAAGAATCATATTTTCCAAGGGTCTATTTTTGAAAATATTCGTTATGGCAAAACCGATGCCAGTTTAGAAGATGTCATACAGGCTGCCCAAAAAGCCTCTATTCACGAACAAATTTTACAATTACCACAAGCTTATGATGCAGATGCCCTGATGCTTTCTGGTGGTCAGCAACAACGGATTGCCTTGGCTCGAATGTTCCTTAAAAATCCGCCAATTATTTTTTTAGATGAACCCACTGCAAGTCTGGACGCTATTGCAACTGAACAAATCAAGCAAAGCCTCGATGAAATCAAACAAGGGCGTACGGTTATCATCATTTCACACAGCTTATCGCAAATTATTGATGCCGATTACACCTATGTCATGAAGGAGGGCAGAATTGCAGAACATGGTGAACATGACACGCTTTATCATCAAAATGGGGTCTATAAAGAAATTTTTGATGCGATGGCAAAGAGCTTAAATATTGAAAAAATTGCCAAAACTTATGAAGACGATGCCGAAGAAGAAACTCATAGCTAATCAAAAAGTGCTTCAATCAGAAGCACTTTTTAATGAAGAATCACGATATTTAAGGCTGTTTCAAATAAGGCCAAGCGGCTTTTAAGTAAATAAACATCGACCAAAGCGTTAAAATCACAGCGGTATAAAGCAACAAATACGCCAACATTTCTAAAGGTTGCCAGTTCAATAAAAATACTGAAATTGCAATCATTTGAAATGCAGTTTTGTATTTACCCACTGTAGACACGGCCACACTTGTACGTGCGCCCAATTCGGCCATCCACTCACGCAATGCAGATACAGTAATTTCACGAGAAATAATTACAATCGCAGCAAAAGCCATTGAAATAGTAGGTTGCCACTGCACCAACACAATCAATGCCGCAGCCACCATCAGTTTATCTGCTACAGGGTCTAAAAAGCGCCCAAATGCAGAAGTCTGATTTAAAGAACGTGCCAAATAGCCATCAAACCAATCTGTAACAGCAGCGATCACAAAAATAGAAGTCAAAATAATATGACGTGTCATACCGCCATCGTAACCATTTACGCCCATTGCAGGCGGCCAATAAGCCACCAACAAAAATACAGGAATCAAGGCGATTCGAGCCAAAGTCAATATATTTGGAATGTTCAGGATACGACCTGTTGTCATAGACACCGCCAATGTTTCCCCTCTATACGCTGCATATTCACAAGTTTTTTGAGGATTTGTCATCGTGAATAGGCTTCACTTTATACGAAATGCTAGTAGGTGTCACTAGGCAAACACGGTGATGGTCTGTCGGGCAATTGCAATCAGACGATTCTGCTCATCCCATAAGTGCGCATATTCGGTGGCATAACCACCGCTAGCATGATCAGTAAATACTTTATATTTCATCCAGTCATGTAACTGATTTTGCAAAGGATTGACATAAGTCACATGCCACGTCAGTGAACTAGCAGGTGCAAGCTGCTCAAACATCGGCAATACCCCAGGTGGCCACATATCAAATGCCACCATTAAATCTGCAATAGTCATGGCACGATTCGTATGCTGTTTTGGCTTAAAACGCATCCAACCTGCAAAATCAGGTTTATGGCTGGCAGTAAATGGATATTGCCCTTCTGCCCAGACCAAATCCATTTGCTGAAAACACTCAGGTGCTAAAGGATGATGCTGTGTAACAGGCAATTCCGTTGCAGGTGGAAAATTGGGCGCAGTACGTTCTTGCTGCACCACAATACTAGATTCACGTGCCGCACCAAAACTGGCAATCAAAATGCTTTGTACGGCATCATCCTGCCACAAACGCACCTCAATGCTAGTGACTGACTTACCCTGCCGCAGAATTTCAGCTGTAAGACGTGCCCGACCTTGTTGTACAGGTCCAACAAAAGTCACGCTGCTACTGAGCAAGCGCTTTTCTGGATCGGCAATACAATGCTGAGCTTTTTGCATCATCAAGCCTGCCACCAAGCCACCATAAATGGTGCGTCCTTGTAACCAACCCTGTGGAATATCGATCCATTCTTGTTCGGCAATGGCCTGATAGGTCTGTAGCAACGACATGGTTTTTCCTTAAACAATGTTGTGGTTGATATTACAGGGTTTTGATCTGATGTGAATGTTCAATGACGGCAGAGTCAATGCACTTTTTTGCTATTTACCTTTGTATAAAATACTGCTTTTTATGCAGTAAATAGGGTCTGTTGACAATTCGTCTATGTTTGCGACGTGAGAGATATATCTCGCAAGATTTTTAGCTAATATAAGGCATGAGGCAGGAAATTTAGTCATTCATGCAGCACTTTATAAATCGTACGCGCCATCACTTCACCCAGTCCAGGCACTAAAGTTAGCTCTTTTTCTGAAGCTTTCAGTACACCTTGTATACCACCAAAATGAGTGAGTAAATCACGACGACGTTTTGGCCCCAAGCCTGGAATCACCTCAAGTATCGATGAACCACGTTTTTTATCACGTTTGGCACGGTGCTTGGTAATTGCAAAACGGTGTGCTTCATCACGTACCTGCTGAATCAGATGCAGCGCCTTATGATCTTCAGGCAACTGAATTTTGCTGCCATCAGTAAAATGTAGCGTTTCTAAACCAGGTTTGCGTCCTTCGCCTTTGGACACCCCAATCATAAAGGCATCCAGTCCTAATTCCTGCATCACCTCCATCGCCATATTCAACTGCCCTTTGCCGCCATCAATGAGCAATAAATCGGGCAACATAGCTTTTTTATAACGACGCGTCAAAGCTTGACGCATGGCGGCATAATCATCTCCTGCCTGAATATTCTGAATGGAAAATTGTCGATAATCACGTTTGCGAATACCACCACTGTCAAATACCACGCAGGACGCCACAGTGTCTTCGCCCATAGTGTGCGAAATATCAAAACATTCAATTCGATCAATGGGGCGTCCAACCACTTGTTCTAACTGATGAAAACGCTCATTTAATTCAAAGTGATTAGCGAGTTTACCTTTAATAGCATGCTGCACATTCATTTGCGCCAATTCTTGCCACTCGGCACGAGTTTCACGCACTTTATGTTTGATGTGAATTCTTTTACCGAAGTGTTGCTGTAAAGCTTGCTCCAACTCTTTGCAATCTGCCACTTCCACATTGACAATCAGTTCCACTGGAATTTCATCGGCCACCTGAAAGTAAAAGTTGGCAATAAAATCGGACAACAGTTGTCCCAAATCATCGCCCAACATATCTGGAAAATAACTCTTACCGCCCAGCATTTTGCCATTGCGCACGTGCATAATTTGCACACAGGTCACACCTGCCTGATAAGCAATTGCGATAATATCGGCTTCACCTTTGACTTTATAAATGGCTTGCTGTGCCTGTACATCACGCAGCAATGCCATACGGTCACGATAAAAGACTGCTTTTTCAAATTCCAACGCTTCGGCTGCAGCTTCCATTTTGGCAATCAATTGCTGATTCAGTTCTTTGCTATCGCCCTGTAAAAATCGAATCGAATTATTAACATCTTCTTTATATTCTTCGGGCGAAATCAATCCTACACACGGTGCCGAACAGCGTTTGATCTGATATTGCAAACACGGACGCTGCCGTTGAGCAAAATAACTGTTTTCACACTGCCGCACATTAAACAGTTTTTGTAACACCACCAAAGTATCGCGGGCATTGTACGCACTCGGATAAGGCCCAAAAAACTTGCCTATCTGATGCTTGCCTTTGCCGCGTCCACTGGCAATACGCGGATAAGGCTGATCTGCCGACACAAAAATATAAACATAGGACTTATCATCGCGCAGCATAATATTGTACGGTGGACGATGCAGCTTAATCAGATTTTGTTCAAGCAATAACGCTTCAGTTTCGGAACGCACCACCAAAGTTTCAATATCATAAATACGCGCCACTAAAGCCTGCGTTTTAGGATGCTCGATGGTTTTGACAAAATAACTCGACACTCGGTTTTTTAAATTTTTGGCTTTGCCGACATATAACAACTCCCCGTCTTTACCCAACATACGGTAAACCCCTGGCAATTGGGTCATATTTGCCAAAATTTTCTCGATATGCTCACCTGCGTTTGGGTTCACGAGTCATCCTATTCTTGCTACATTCTTTACATGATGTGCTGCTTTATCTGATTTTTTCAAGCTTTATCCTGTGGCATAGCGCATGATCTATCCACTAAAACGATCAGCTCAGTGCTAAAAACGATCAGTCGGCAACACAAGATTTGCTATGCTCAGGCATCTTGTCAGCAGAAGGAAAGTGCAGGATGACGACCGCACCACACGGCATACCGACCATTCAATCCGCAACGTCCCAGCCGATCAGTACACATCAGTATGTATCCGCCAAAGACCGTTTGATTGGCAAGCCGCGCTTTCATTTTGAACCTACACAAGTCATGCAATTGTTACGTCAACGGATTATTGGACAAGATGCAGCGCTGAATGAAATCGAAAAAATGCGGTATGTGGTCAAGGCCGATTTTTCCAGCACAGAGCGACCACTTTCAGTGACTTGAATGCTTGGCCCGACAGGTGTTGGCAAGACCGAAACGGTGCGCCTGATTGCCGAAGCCATTTATGGTCGCCCCGATGCCTTCTGCCGCATTGATATGAATACCTTGGCGCAGGAACACTATGCGGCTGCACTCACAGGCGCGCCTCCTGGCTATGTCGGCTCTAAAGAAGGCCATAGTTTATTTGATGAAACTGCGATTGCAGGTTCGCACACCCGCCCAGGCATTATGCTGTTTGATGAACTGGAAAAAGCCTCAAGCGAAGTGATACGTGGCTTAATGAATGTGCTAGATACAGGCAAACTGACCCTGACTGCAGGCACCAAAACCATCGACTTTCGCAATTGCATGATTTTTATGACCAGCAATGTGGGTGCTCAAGCCGCACAACAATACTTAGATAAACTCAATCTATTGCCTCAAAAAATACAACAATTGTGTTTAAAACGTATGCCCACACAACGGATCATTGAAAAAGTCATGCAGCGTAAATTTGATCCTGAATTTATAAATCGGATTGACCGTAGTTTGCATTATTAAGCGGTATCTGCTGATGCCCTGCCGCAATTGGTCGAAATTGAATTGGAAAAGCTAAACCATCGCCTGAAGCATCAACAGCGCCAAGTCGAACTGACTGCAGCAGCTAAAGTCTATTTTTATCAGTGACATGATATTCATTACGGCGCACGGCATTTGGGGCACAAAATCCGCACTGAACTTGAGCCCATTTTAGCCTTGTATTTTTTAAGTCATCCTGAAAAATCAGAAATATGGGTAGATTGCAGTGCAAATCAATTGCACCTCAAAATAGAATAAACCCGCGACTTATACTGCGTGAATCTTGAGAATGCCACTCTGCTCATCCTCAAAGTTTTGATGCTTATTTTTGCTTTAAAAGCCTAGGGATTAGTCGGTAATTTCCATTCCCAAGGCCTGACTAAATTTGGTCTGATCTTGAGGTGAAACCAATACAAATTTTGGCTGTCCCGCTTGAAGATAATCAATTTTCAAACGCTTCAGTGACAAAGCAGGTGACGCGACCGAATTATTGGTTTTAGATATTTTTTGAATACTGTCGCGTGGAATATCCCATTTTAAAAACATACAACGAATCTGCAAGCGTTCTGCATCGACCTGATAGCGCGTATTGAACACAGGCCACCACAACACAAAAATGGTGATGAAATACACTCCTGTGTGCACAGGAAATTCTGGCATCGTGCCTTTGGCGTACATCGTCAGCAATAACTGAATCAATAGACCAGACATACAAATCGCAAAAGCCAAAACCCACCAATCTTTTTTAGAACGAAACGTTTGCATAAAAATTCCCCTATTTGCTTCATTCTATACATAAAAATAGCCGGGAATTAAAGCGCGATGCTGAAATTGCTCAAAAATATCATAAAAAAACGCCCCGAAAGGCGTTGTGATGCTTTAAAACACATAAGGGCGAATAAAAATTAAGAAGAAAATCCCGAGCATCAAAAACCATTTTAAGAAGTAGTACACGCGACTATTTTTAGCTTTTAAGGCCTTCGCTTTTAAACGCACTTGATAGACATAGCCAAAGACTTTGTTTAAACCACCTGTCTGATCGCCTGCTTCATTCGGAGAACTTGCTGCGGTCATCACATTCTTACCAAACCAGCGATTAAACTTTTGCATCCAGCGAGATTTTAACGGACGCTCAACATCGGCAAAGAAAATAATACGGTTTTGAGAAGTACCATTTTCAGCATAGTGAATATAGGTTTCATCAAACACCACACTTTCACCATCACGCCATGAATAACGCTCACCATCGACATCAATAAAACAACGGTCATCATTGGGTGTCATCAACCCCAAGTGGTAACGCAATGAACCTGCATAGGGGTCACGATGGCGCACTAAACGACTGTCGGGCGCTAGTTCAGTAAACATCGCCGCCTTAATGCTAGGTAAAGTTTTTAATAATGCTGTGGTTTTTGGGCATAATTCTGCTGCTGATGGATGCGCGGAGTCATACCATTTTAAATAAAAACGCTTCCAGCCTGTTTTAAAGAATGAATTAAACCCCAAATCATCGTAAGTACTTGAAGCTTTAATACCGCCCTGTTCATATAAAGCTTTGGCTTCATCACGAATCATTTCCCAGTTGTCATCTAAAACTTTTAAATCTTGAAAATGCTGAGTGTCGATATAAGGTTGATTCGGCACTTTAGAAAATAAGTACATTAAATAGTTAATCGGTGCAAGAATGGTCGAATGGTCAAAAAACTGACGATAAAAACTATGACGCACCTTGCCGCGCTGTTGAATATACAACGCTGAAGAGATAAAAATCGCCAAAATAATCCACTTCAACATAGAACAACCTAAATTGCTGAAAACAGCTAAAATTCAAAATGTCGCATATTCTACTCAATTTCAGCGCATGATGTCATAGCCGAAAATAGAACACAGCATTGCTAGTCGCTATCCCCCCTACCCAGCTTCACGCTTTAAAACGTCACCATCCAAACGATGGATTTACTTTTCTGTCCAAAACAACCCACTGATAACATCTATTTATCAAGCTTTTCTAAATCGAAAATGCAATACAACCTGATTAAAAATAAAATATAAAACAATCAATTTCATCTTTCTTTAAAAATAGGATTTTAAAATCGGGTCAAAAAGCAATTCCGAGCTATGAGAAAAATCATGACCCTTGCGTCACGGCTTGATACAACTTGCTATATTTTTTTTCGATATAGTTATCGTAAGATTAGCGAGGCATATATGTGTGCAGAAGTATCGCACACGCTTCATAACATCAACTTAGAA
Source organism: Acinetobacter sp. SCLZS86 (assembly GCF_021560715.1). NCBI lineage: Bacteria > Pseudomonadati > Pseudomonadota > Gammaproteobacteria > Moraxellales > Moraxellaceae > Acinetobacter > Acinetobacter sp. SCLZS86. The sequence continues at coordinate 387,415 of NZ_CP090864.1, read as the reverse complement.
GTCCTCCAAAACAAAGGAGATCAGGCATGATCCACGCTGGCAATGCCATTACCGTCCAAATGCTTTCGGACGGAATTGCAGAATTCCGCTTTGACTTACAAGGTGAGTCGGTCAACAAATTTAACCGTGCAACGATTGAAGACTTTAAAGCTGCGATTGAGGCTGTTAAAGCAAACAATGAAGTGAAAGGTTTAATCGTCACTTCTGCGAAATCAACGTTTATCGTGGGTGCAGACATCACCGAATTTGGCGCAAACTTCGCTCAAGGCGAACAAGCCATTGTGGATTGGGCATTGCCTGTTCACGACATCTTCAATGCTTTTGAAGATTTAGACATTCCTAAAGTTGCTGCAATCAATGGTATGGCATTGGGCGGCGGCTTTGAAATGTGTTTGGTATGTGACTACCGTGTGATGTCAGACCAAGCACAGGTGGGCTTACCAGAAATCAAACTCGGTATTTTCCCAGGCTTTGGTGGTACGGTTCGTTTAAGCCGCGTTATTGGTATTGACAATGCGGTTGAATGGATGGCAATGGCCAACCCTAAACGCCCTGATGCTGCACTCAAAGACGGCGCTGTAGATGCTGTGGTTGCTGCAGACAAATTACAAGCGGCTGCGCTGGACTTGGTTAAGCAAGCCATTGCAGGTCGTTTGGACTGGAAAGCAAAACGCCAAGAAAAATTAGACCCTGTAAAATTGAACCCACTTGAACAAATGATGGCGTTCAACACGGCGAAAGGTGCGGTATTAGCCAAAGCGAATCCTGCACAATACCCTGCGCCAAAACTCATGCTGGATTCTTTACAAGCAGGTGCAGGCTTGCCACGTAATGACGCGCTCAAAGCTGAAGCTGAAGGCTTTGCTAAAGCTGCTGTAACGCCTCAAGCAGGTGCGTTGATTGGTTTATTCATCAACGACCAAGTGGTGAAGAAAACCTCGAAAAAATATGAAAAAGGTGCACATCCTGTGAACCAAGCGGCTGTTCTCGGCGCGGGTATCATGGGCGGTGGTATTGCTTACCAAGCGGCAAGCAAAGGCACACCAATTATCATGAAAGACATTGGTAATCCGCAACTTGCTTTGGGTATGAAAGAAGCCAATGGCTTATTGACCAAGCAAGTTGAACGTAAAAAGTTAACACCTGCCAAAATGGGTGAAACTTTGGCACGTATCCGCCCAACTTTAAGCTATGACGAGTTTAAAGAAGTAGATATCGTGATTGAAGCCGTGACTGAAAATCCAAAAGTCAAAGGCATTGTGTTGGCTGAAACTGAGAAATCAGTTCGTGACAACACCATTATCGCTTCAAATACTTCAACCATTTCAATCACACGTTTGGCTGAAAACCTACAACGTCCAGAAAACTTTGTCGGCATGCACTTCTTTAACCCAGTGCACATGATGCCATTGGTAGAAGTGATTCGTGGTGAAAAAACTTCACCTGAAGCAATTGCGACCACTGTGGTTCTTGCTCAGAAAATGGGTAAAACACCAATCGTAGTGAATGACTGCCCAGGCTTCTTGGTGAACCGCGTATTGTTCCCTTACTTTGGTGCATTCGACCTTCTACTGAAAGATGGTGCAGACTTCCAGCAAGTCGACAAAGTCATGGAAAAATTCGGCTGGCCAATGGGTCCTGCATACTTAATTGACGTTGTCGGTATCGACACGGGCGTTCATGGTGCAGAAGTTATGGCAGAAGGTTTCCCTGACCGCATGAAGCCAGACTTTAAAGGCTCAATCCAAGTCATGTACGAAAACAAACGTCTTGGTCAAAAAAATGACGTAGGTTTCTACAAATATGAATTGGATCGCAAAGGCAAAAAAGCCAAAGTGGTTGATCCAACTGCATACGAGCTTGTAGCATCTGTGGCAACTGCTGAAAAACGCGAATTTGATGCACAAGAAATCATTGACCGTATGATGCTTGCGTTCTGTAACGAAACTGTTCGTTGCTTAGAAGACAACATTGTGGCAACACCATCTGAAGCAGATATGGCGATGATTATGGGTGTCGGATTCCCTCCATTCCGTGGTGGTCCATGCCGTTACATCGACCAAACAGGTGTTGCTGAATACGTTGCACTTTGCGACAAATACGCACACTTAGGTAAGGCTTATGAAGCGCCACAAATGTTGCGTGACATGGCTGCTAACAATAAAAAATTCTACGGTTAAGGAGCAACGTGAATGGCTACTTTAAATCCACGTGACGTTGTCATCGTTGATGGCGTACGTTCTGCAATGGGTAAAACCAAAAACGGTATGTTCCGCAATGTACGTGCTGACAGTCTATCGGCTGAATTGGTTCGTGCTTTAGTTGCTCGTAACCAGTTTGATGTCAACGAAGTTGAAGATGTAATCTGGGGCTGTGTGAACCAAACCCTAGAACAAGGCATGAACATTGGTCGTAATATTGCATTATTGGCTGATCTTCCAAAAACAGTAGCGGGTCAAACCGTAAACCGTCTTTGTGGTTCTTCAATGCAAGCAATCCACACGGCTGCAGCACAAATTGCAACCAATCAGGGTGATATTTTCATCATTGGTGGTGTAGAGCACATGGGCCATGTGGGCATGATGCACGGTATCGACATCAACCCTGCTGCATCGAAGCACTATGCCAAAGCATCAAACATGATGGGCTTAACTGCTGAAATGTTGGGTCGCATGAACGGTATTTCGCGTGAAGAGCAAGATGCTTTTGGTGTGGAATCACATCGTCGTGCATGGGCTGCAACACAAGAAGGTCGTTTTAAAAACGAAATCATTGGCATTGAAGGTCATGACGCAAACGGCTTTAAACAGCTATGCGACATCGACGAAGTAATCCGTCCAGATGCCAACCTTGAGGCGTTCCAAGCTTTACGTCCTGTATTTGACCCGAAAGGCGGTACGGTCACTGCGGCAACATCTTCAGCATTGTCTGATGGTGCATCTGCGATGTTGCTTATGTCTGCTGAACGTGCACAAGCTTTAGGTTTAAAACCACGTGCGGTGATTCGCTCTATGGCAGTTGCAGGCTGCGATGCAGCAATCATGGGTTATGGCCCTGTACCTGCAACTCAAAAAGCGCTTAAACGTGCTGGCTTGTCAATTGCAGACATTCAAACCTTTGAATTGAACGAAGCGTTTGCTGCACAAGGTTTGTCTGTTCTTAAAGGCTTAGGCATTTATGATCAGCAAGATCGTGTGAACTTGAACGGTGGTGCAATTGCACTCGGTCACCCATTGGGTTGTTCAGGTGCGCGTATCACCACCACGTTATTGAACGTGATGGAACAACAAGATACCCAAATCGGTCTTGCGACCATGTGTATCGGTCTTGGTCAAGGTATCGCGACAATTATTGAGCGTGTGTAAAAAGTCTTCGTAAGAAAAAAATCCTCGCATCATGCGGGGATTTTTTATTTTGTTGTTTTGAACTGTTCTGATTTTTAAATTTTATTCTTTTGCATTGTTATCTTGAAGACTAAATGGCTGATCGGTTGTGATTCACCTGCACGGCTTAAACCAACAACTCTCCCATCAACCAGGTCATATAGCGTTCTTTGTCCATAAAATCTGGGGCGCTGCCTGTATCCAAGCAGTAATATTGCTGATTAAATTCAATCACAATTTGTTCAGTCTGATGCCAATCTTCAACCAAACGAAAGTGCTGATTAAAGAAGTAACGGTTCTTGCCCCAATTATTTAAATTTTCGAGTTTCGGGTAGTTCTTATTTTCTAAGAATTGCAAATACAGTTGTTGAATATCATCAAAGACTTGAATGTTGTTCATATCGGACCTGCCTAGCTGAGCCATTAAATCAACAGGCACAGTTTAGGCAAGAGATTTGAACGACAGATGACATTCTTTTGACAATTTGATGTAAGGATTTGCTAGGCCTTATAACTTGCTTTCCAGTGCACGCTGATGCTGCTGACTGATCTCTTGCATTTGCGTATTGAGTTGCACCATCTCTTGATATACGGTATTAAATTCTTTCAAGGCTGCATCTTCATAAAACATAAAGGTATTGTTTTTGAGCTCCCATTTGTTGTTTTTTAAAATTGCAAACAACACATACGCCTTACCCAAATTTTTCTTTTCTAATTCAAATAATGCGTGTCCTTGGTCATTATGGCGGCTTTCTAGCAAAGATTCTGCTAAATGACGGCGCAAATTATGATTGATTTCAAGATTCTCAATTTGCTCTAGAGCCATCGCTTCATGCTGTTCTAAATGCTCCTGATACAGCTATACCATGGCACGCACTTGCACTAACATGGCTTCGGTATCGGCATAGTCTTGTTTTTTGTCTGCAGCAAGTCGTTGAGGATTTAAAAACTGATCCCAATTCAAGGCTTTTAATTCACGCAAATAACTATTACGCGCTTCGGCACTTTGTACCATGTGACTCAACACAAAACTTGCCATAATTTGATAGTCGCCATCTAAACGATTATCTTTTAAGTCAATTTGAATCGGTTTAGACCAATCCTGTGCCTGTACAAAAATCTGTTCAGCTTTTTCATGAATCACATTTTGATAGGCGTGCAATTGAGTGACTTGTTTTTGCTGCTGTTGATATTGATAAAACATCCCGCCAAAAATCAGCAGCGTTACACATCCAATGATTAGCACTATCCGTCGCATGAGTGCCCTCTTATTTTTTAGTATTTGCAATATCTTAGCGTGAAGCCTGTCACATTTGTATAGCATTTTATGCTTATTTTCTAATGCAGCCATTAGAATATAGTGAAATAAATCAATTCATTTATACCTTTATATGATTCTGTATCCATGACGCTATTTAACCAGACGCTCAAAAATATGTTTAGCATCGCTTTATGCTTTAAATTTTATGTAACATCCCCATCTTAGTAAAAAACAGAATTTGAGATTATTCATGCGCGTTGATATTTGGTCAGATATTGTTTGTCCGTTTTGCTATATCGGCAAAAAACGTTTGGAAGCTGCTGCTGAAGAGGCAGGTGTGGAATTAGAAGTGCATTGGCACAGCTTTGAACTTGACCCAGATGCACCACCGCGTCAGGAAGTATCTAATTCAGAGCGTTTAGCACAAAAATATGGGCGCAGCCTTGCCGAAGTAAAAGAAATGCAGCGTAATATTGCCGAAATGGCAAAAGCTGAAGGTATTGACTTTCAATGGGAAAATGCCAACTCAGGCAACACCTTTAATGCCCATCGCTTGGTGCATTTGGCACAAAGCAAAGGCTTGGGCAACGAAGCCAAAGAAGCTTTTTTCTATAGCTATATGACCCAAGGTTTAGCAATTGGCGAACGTGAAACACTCGAAGATGTTGCATCACGAATCGGGCTGAATCCTGTAGAAGTGGATGATGTTCTAGATTCTGACGAATATGCCGACTTTGTAAAATTTGACCAAGAAGTTGCACGTGAACAATTAAACGTTACTGGCGTACCGTTCTTTGTGTTTGATCAGCGTATTGCTTTAGCTGGTGCGCAGCCACGTGAAGTCTTTGTGCAAGTACTGCAAAAAGCCCTTGAAACAGCAAGTGAGCTAGAGGTTGAAGATGCAGCAAACTGCGATGCAGAACAATGCGATCTGCCTGAACCCAAAGCATAAGCTTGAAATACAGACAAGGCTGAATAGTGTTCTTCCGGCTGATTAGACGCACAAAAAAATCCCATTACGGGATTTTTTGTGCTTTTAAAATGGGTCAAAGTTCCAGCTTTGGCCCGCAACCATGCTTCGGTTAGTTGTCATCTTACTATGCTTGGTTAATGAAGCGAGGTGTTATTCAACCAAGAAGCTAATTTTTAAATTGACCCGATACTCCGTGATTTGATTGTCTCTAATCACTACTTTTTGTTCGTTAATCCACGCGCCTTGGACATTTTTAACCGTTTCTGTCACTTTCGCGATTCCAGTTTGAATCGCGTCTTCAAAACTTTTTTAACTACTTGAATTAACTTCAACTACTTTTGCAATTGCCATGATTTTCTCACTGTCCTTTATCGTTATTGAAATTCCATCATAGATTAAAAAAACCGCACTTTTAGGTTGTTTAACCAATCGCAGCTAAAACATTACACGAATTCACACTGTCAAAAATTGTCACCATTCACCCTCATTTCAGACTTATCCAAATACAAATTTTGCAGACATCTCAACCATTTAAGCCTGCAAAAAAACTAGAGCTAAAAATCTAATATATTGTTTTATATTGTTATTTTCAGAATAATTGCCGAAATAATCATTTTGTAAATTTTAAACTTTGTTATGATTCATGTGAATTTTTAATTTCGTTCGATCTCCCTACAATGTCTAGTCTTGTGTCTAGACATAAATACTTTGGATGGACATTCCCATGAATATGTTTAAATCTGTTTTGATGGTTTCACTTCTAGCAATTGCTGCCAATGTATCTGCTCAAATTGTGCATGTACCTGATTTTCCAACGCAAAAAGTGAATACAGAATCGGCTTCATCTGAAGCTGTTGTGAATGAGCCAACTTCGCAAAAAGCCGCCTAATTTTCTCGTTGTATCCACTTAATTAATCTCTCCCATTTCTCTCCCCAAACAGCAGTCTAAATCAGGCTGCTGTTTGTTTTTCTAGTGCTAAGTTTGCTTTAAATCGTCCATGCAACATCTAAAAACTGTGTTCTACCCAATTGCTAATACTTTTTTGGCACTGTGATTTAAATTTTTTTGATTATTTTCCATATAAAAAACGCATTTTTTGTCAATAATGTCTAAAAAAGCACAAAAGCTGACAATTTTGAGCATGTATTTTTTTATTAAATCCTTATAATTAAAGTGATTTGTTTTCATTGCTATAGCAGATGCCTATGCAACAACTTCAAGCACTTATACAAAGAAAAATTCCACCTCAAGCGATTGAGGTCAACCATTTAATCGAATTAGCCAAACGCTATCCTCAACCACAATCGGCAGAATATAAATTGATTGAATTGGCGCTGAATATTGTCTTGGCCGATTATTTAGAAAAAGCACAACAACATATTTAAGTATGCATGAATGAATACACTAGAAAAATCACTGTTGATTAAAGAATTACACGACTTAACCGATGCCTTAAAGCTTAAAAGACTCAGTCTGTATGAAACTGCTAAAGCCCAAGCGCGCATTAAAGACATTTTTATGCTGTGCGATGAACCGATTTTTCAAAAACAGTTGCTCACATTTAAAGCCTTACAAAATCCAATTCAAACTGCTGCAACTTTTGCAGAACAAAGTTTATATGCCCAATCTTTTCGTGGCGTATTTACACAACTTGAAACACTTGAAGCAGCACTTTATCAACAGCCTGAAACAGGTTGGGCGATTTTGTATCAACCTAGAGCAGGTTGGCAAATTTGGTTAATTCCTGCTGCTGAACGCACTGCTCTACTCAGCGAATTCCAAGATTTAGAGCAGGTCTATCGCTGGATGCTGCAACAGCAGCAACAATATCACTGCCTTCAAACCGATGCTGAACTGAAGCAAGCTGCTGTGCTAGAAACTGCTCAAACTCAGCCAGTCTTTGTCACTGCAGACTTGGAAGAAAATAAAGCTGCAGATCCGCCAATTCAATTTGACTTTATTAGAGACCACATCGCTACAGAAGAAGTTGCCTCGTCTGATACTCAAGTTTTGGACGTGGCTAAAGATGAACTTACAATTGAACCGACAGCAGACCAAACGATCATTTCCAACGCAATACTGAATACAACTCAGCCTGATGCAACGACAATAGATACTGCCCAGATGACGGCTGGCACACAAAAACCAAGCGTCAACCCAGCTTATAATCTATTGTTAAACCAATATAGCTGCCCAATTTCTGCGCTCAATCTTAGCCAAAATGAGTCAGCACAGTTGTATCGGGTCTTTTTGCCTGAAGCGCCAGAAGTCACGCAATATGCCGATGTATTGGTGCATTTGTCTGATCCTGAAGAAGACCAGGAACAGCTGTTGGCGCGTACGGTATATATAGCAGAACAAACCAATACGCAAGGGCACTTTATTAAATATCTGGTGTTGCTTGGCGCATTCGATCAAATGCAAGCGATTCGTTTGACTCAAAACTTTTGCCAACAGTTTGAACATGAAATTGCAGCAATACGTGAAATTTATTGGGAAAAATTACAAGAAAATTTATTTGATTTTAATCAGCTTTTTCAATGCTATAGTGTTGATGCTCAAATCGTGTGGCAACAAGTGCATTATTTTCCTTTCATTCCGAAACAACACATTCAAACTACCAAATTTATTCAGTTCGAAGAAAGTGAAGCACAGAGTCATACTCCTTTGATTTTACTGAAAGAACGACAAAAAATTCGTGTGATTCATGGTCAAAAGCGTTTACAACTGTCCCGTACAGAACAAGCTGTACCACATATTTTATTAGATCGGCAACAAGGTATGAGTTGGCAAATGATTCAAAAAGTCATTTCTCAATTACAACAACCGATTGATGCTATACAATTGTGGCAAGCACTTCAAATGTATCAAGAAAAAGAGATTTCTGCCTAAAAACTGCCGTTTATATTATGATTTTGTAGCCAAGTCTTGCTTTTATCTTATAGATTTTCAACACTAGCAAAAATGGCTTAAAGATCAGTAAATAATGTCAAGAATAAAGCACACATCGCCTTTTATATTAAGCTGTCTCTTAAGTGGGGTCGCAGGCACCGCTTTTGCACAAGAATCATCTCAAGAAGTGGATCAAGCTTATACGTCACTGCCACCTTATGAATTGCCTGTCGCTCCGCCAAGTGCAGTAGATAAAAACAGTTTTTATTACACCATTCCACGTTGGATTGATTCCACACCGACGGTGTTACCCGAACAATCCAATGAACCCATTGTACCTCCCACCGCAGAAACAGAACATTTAACCTGGTTCGATCAACGACAAAAAAATATTCGTAATTGGGCCGATAAAACGGCACTTAAACTGGACAACTGGTTTGGTGAACCAAGCCCTGAACAGCCTGCCTCAGCTACTTTACGGGTTTTGGTCGATAGCAGTTGGGACAAGCATAATGAATATGAAGTCAAACCTCGTATTCGCGGAAAAATCAAACTGCCTACGCTTGAAAATAAACTCAGTGTCGTTTTTGGTGATGACTCACTGGATAACGAATTGCAAAATAACATCGCTATTACTAACGAAAACCCAGCGCATGCTGCAGACAAAACTGTAGACAGTAAACGTAGCCGTGAAGACAACAGTTCTTTGGCATTACGCTGGTCTAACTTTGCCGATCGTCTGCCTTTTGAAACAGATGTCGATTTAGGGGTGCGTTCTGGCGATGATATATATTTGCGTTTAAAAGCCAGTAAAGACTGGGCCTTAGAAAATGATTTCTCTTTTCATGCCGAACAAATTTACCGTTATGGCATCGACAGTGAAAATTATCTCAGAACCAACTTGGAGCTAACACACGCCCGTCCCAATCAAGCGTTCTTGTCCAATCAATTTAGCTTGACCTATGCCGATGAACAAGAGGATGATTTGGTTTGGGACAACTACACCTTTAGACAACATCAATTCTTTGCAGGTAACCGTTTTAACTACGGCATTTATACAGGCGGTTATTATCACGATGATGACTTACGTTTAAATCGATGGGGGCCATTTGTCTCTTGGCGTCAACCATTTTTACGTGAATGGTTCTTTATTCAGGGCGATGTCAATTATTTAAATGATGATCGCGCAGATCGTAGTCATTATCTCGGTGCTTTAGTGCGTTTAGAAGCCATTTTCTAAACAGGTAACATCTACAATCAATCCAAATTAAAAAACCAAGTCTTGCGAACAGGACTTGGTTTTTTTGCAAGATGATTTTGCAAAATGACGATGCATTATTTGGACAACGCATCCTCAATCACGTTCATGCGAAAACAGTCTTACTTTAACAGCAAGCTATTAATACGTTTCACATATTCCGCTGGGTCTTCGGGCAAACCACCTTCAGCAATTACAGCCTGATCAAAAATCACATGCGCTAAATCATCAAATTGATTTGAGTCCTGTAATTTTTTCACCAAGGGATGCTCTGGATTGATTTCCAAAGTTGGCTTCATATCAGGTACAGCTTGTCCTGCATCCTTCAACATACGAATCAATTGTGGCGAGAGCTCACCTTCACCTGTCACTAAGCAGGCAGGTGAATCGACCAAACGTGTCGTTACACGTACTTCTTTGGTTTTACCACTTAAAGATGCTGACAATTGCTCGATCACAGGTTTAAATTGTTCTGCGGCTGCGTCTAAGGCTTTTTTCTCTTCGGCATCTTGTAGGTCGCCTAAATCGACTGCACCTTTAGACACGTTTTGCATTGGCGTGCCATCAAACTCATGCACAAAGTTCATAGCCCACTCATCTACGCGTTCTGCCATCAACAACACTTCAATGCCTTTTTTCTTAAATAGCTCCAACTGTGGAGAATGCTTTGCTGCGTTCAGGTTATCTGCAGTAACGTAGTAAATCGCTTTCTGGCCTTCTTTCATTCGCGCTTTATAGTCCGCCAATGAGGTACTGATGTCATCATTGCTTGAAGTGGCATAGCGTAATAATTTCAGGATACGCTCACGGTTACCAAAGTCTTCGCCTAAGCCTTCTTTTAAGACTGAACCAAATTCTTGATAGAATTGCTTAAATTTTTCTTGGTCTTTTTCATCTTCAGACTTGGCCAGATTATCCAACATGGTCAACACACGACGGGTATTGCCTTCGCGAATGGTTTTCACATCACGGCTTTCTTGCAATAATTCACGGCTCACGTTCAACGGCAAATCGGCGCTATCCACCACACCTTGCACAAAGCGCAGATAATTAGGAATCAGGTTGTCTGCCTCATCCATAATAAATACGCGTTTCACATACAATTTAATTCCCGCTTTGGCTTCACGGGTAAAAATGTTGTGCGGTGCTTTACTTGGTACATACAACAACTGGGTGTATTCAGTACTGCCTTCAACGCGGTTATGCGCCCATGCCAATGGTGCGTCAAAATCGTGACTGAGGTTTTTATAAAACTCGATGTACTGTTCTTCGCTAATTTCGTTTTTATTGCGCGTCCACAACGCACTGGCCGAATTAATCGTTTCCCATTCATCAGTTTTCACATACTGACCTGCTTTCGGTGTTTCACCTTCAGCGGATTCTTCTTGCTGCCATACTTCTTTCTGCATTTGAATTGGCAAACTGATGTGATCAGAGTATTTATTGATAATCTGCTTAACTTTGTAGCTTTCTAAATAATCCAGTGCATCATCACGCAAATGCAAAATAATATCAGTACCCCGTTCTGCTTTACGAATTTGCTCAACATCAAACTCGCCAGTACCCGCACTGCTCCAACGCACGGCTTCATCTGCAGCCAATCCCGCACGGCGTGATTCTACGGTAATTTTATCCGCCACGATAAAACCTGAATAAAAACCAACACCAAATTGACCAATCAATTGCGCATCGGCTTTTTGGTCGCCGGTCAATTTCGACATAAAGTCTTTGGTGCCCGATTTGGCAATGGTACCTAAATGCTCAATCGCTTCCTGTTGGCTTAGACCAATGCCGTTATCTGAAATGGTTATGGTTTTCTTGTCTTGATCTAAGCGAATACGTACACGTAAATCAGGATCATTTTCATAATATTCAGGATGATTGATACCCTCAAAACGTAATTTGTCGCAAGCATCTGATGCGTTAGAAATCAGTTCACGCAAGAAGATTTCAGGGTTGGAATAAAGAGAATGGGTCACCAAATGTAATAACTGCGCCACTTCGGCTTGGAAACTGTGTTTTTGGCTTTGCTCGCTCATTCATCACTCCTTAAATTCATACACATGGTTATTGTTGGATGTGTTAATGAATTGGAGTGATTGCCAGATTTTTCAAGCCTAAACCCAGAAAAATTTAAAAAGGCGCACGTTGATAGACCTGATTTAAATGATCCTCTAATTTCTGCTGACGTAAATTATACACTTGGGTTAAACAATCGACTGAAGCGCCACAACGATCACGCAATTCTAACCAGCGAAATTGTTCATCACGAATTTGTGAACGGGTCCCCATAGCGACCAAACGGCTGACGATACGATAGGTGGTGGCCATTTTCACATCGGCATCATTGACCGCACGATGTTCACAAATGGCATGTTCCGTTTGTGTTTTGGCTTTCTCACAAGAAAAACTTGCTGCATGCCCCGCAACACTTAGCATTAAACCAAGACACACTAACCAACCATATTTGATCGACATGAATGAATTCCTTATTTATTGTTCTTTACTTTATCTTTCAGACTGTAAATGAACATGGCATATGCTCTCAATTTTTTCATTCGCTACATTTGTTATTTTTTGCAATAAAAAAACCCCACCCTAAAGATGGGGTTGCGCTGATTTTTATTATTATAAAAAGCTACATTTTATAATTAGAATTTGTAGCTATAACCGATGGTGTACACCATTGGGTCAATGTCTAGATCAAACTTTTTAATTCCTAATGCTGCAGCAGTATCATCAGTTAACGTAACTTCTGGACTTAGTTGTGCATAACGTGCATCAAAGAATACACCCCAGTTTTTCGCATCAGCTGGTTGGAAGTTAAAACCGATTTGACCTGCAAAACCAAAGTCTTCTTTTACATCTTTAACAACACCTTCTTCATCCCATGCAACAAATACAGTACCACCTACACCAATGTATGGTGTAAAACGAGTTGAATTTTTAAAGTGGTATTTAGCAGTTAACGTTGGCGGCAAATGCTTAATCTTCGCACCATTTTCACCATTCACTAGCACATCGTGGCTGATTGGCGTAGCCAACAATAATTCTGCAGAGATATTTTCATTAAAGAAATATTCTACAGATGGTGTAAATGCATATTCATGATCAGCTTCTACCTTCACTGCGCCATTTAGAATATCTGTATCTTGTGTTGGAGAAATAACCGAGCCACCAACTTTAACTTGCCATTGACCTGCCATAGCAGAAGCAGATATTCCCATTAATGCTATTAGAGCAACTTGCTTTAACATTTTAAAACCACCTTTAGAATAAAAATCTTAACGCTTAATTAATATTAAACACGACCACTATTAATATGCAACACATATTAAACATAATATTTTAACTATTTTATAAGCTATTCATTATTATATAAATTTATTTTAAATAGACCAAATTACTTGGTTTTAAAACCCGAGTTAATTAATAAAGTTTATATTATTATTTCCCGACTATATTACTCAATTTTATTTAAAAAATAAATTAAAAGATTTATTTAAAATACATCTTATATTTATTTAAAAATTAAACAAATTTATTTTAAATTGATTAATTCACTCAGTTTTTATATTTTCAAAAAACAAAAAACCAATAAAAATTATTAAAATTAAATAAAGAGAATTAAAATCACCTTCATTCTAATATTAGAAGTTAATTACAACGAAAATGAATCATTCTGTTTGAAGATTTTAAATCGTGTATTGAGATTCAATCGGCAGATGCAAGGATGAATTTGAGAAAGATTCTTCTTGTCGTTTTAGCACGATGCTGCAACGTGCCCAGCCTATTCTGAACACGTGCGCTTACGCATTTTGGTGATGATTTACAGCACCATCGCTGCAATCCAACCAAAAATGATCAATGGGATATTAAAGTGAATAAAAGTTGGTACCACACTGTCCTTCATGTGGTCGTGCTGCCCATCCATATTTAAGCCCGAAGTTGGCCCTAAGGTTGAATCCGATGCTGGAGAACCCGCATCTCCCAAGGCTGCTGCTGTGCCAATAATTGCAATGGTCGCGGCAGGACTAAAACCGAACTGCAAACATAAAGGCACATAAATAATTGCTAAAATAGGCACGGTAGAGAAAGACGAGCCAATCCCCAAGGTGATTAACAAACCAATCAGCAACATTAAAAATGCTGCCAAAGCTTTGCTATTGCCAATCCATTCCACGGAAGCTTCCACCAATGCAGGTACTTGATTGGTGGCTTCAATCACTGCCGCGAAACCTTGTGCAGCAATCATAATAAAGCCGATGAGTGCCATCATCCGCATACCGGTAATAATCACATCATCCGCTTCTTTCCATTTGAAAATTCCTGCACAGCTTAAAATGGCAACACCCACCAAACCTGCCAGAATCATCGAATCTGAATACAATTGCACTGCTAAGGTTGCAATAATCGCAAACACTGCCATCCACAAGGTAAATTTAGCAATTTGTGGTGCTTGTAAGCTTGACGCGGCGGTATTTGCATTGAGTTCACTCGAAATGCTTTGAGTACGTTCTATTTGCACATCTAGATAGTGTCGTGGGTTGCGATAACTTACAAATAACGCGATCAATAGCCCAATAAACATCCCAAACACAGGAATAAACATGGCAGCAGGAATATCTTCATTTTGAATGGCAAAACCATACGGAGCACCAAAGGTGTTGATATTGTGCGCCAAAATATCATTCAGAAAGATTGCACCGAAACCGACAGGAACAAACATATAGGTGGCAACCAAACCAAAAGTCAGCAAACAAGCCACTGCACGACGGTCTAGGTTTAAATGATTGAAAACACTTAATAAAGGTGGAATCAATACAGGAATAAATGCAATATGCACTGGAATCAAGTTTTGTGAGAAGACCGCTGCTAAAGCCACGGTAAAATAAATCAGATATTTAACGCGGTTTTGTACCTTAGTATTACTGCTACCTGTTAAGGTGCGAATCAGTTTATACGCCAATAAGTCTGGTAAACCTGACCGTGCCAAAGCCAAAGCAAATGCACCTAAAATACCGTAAGCAAGGGCAATTTTAGCGCCACCACCTAAGCCATCATTAAACGCATCTAAAGTGCCTTGTAAACCTAAACCAGCCAGTAAACCACCTGAAACTGCGCCAATGACCAAGGCAAAAACCACAGGCACACGAGCCAACGACAATCCGAACATGATTGAAATGGCAGCAAGAATTGCGAACATAAGAGATGAAATTCAAAAAAGAAGCTATTTTATCAGAGATTATGCAGATTGGAGTTGACCATACACTCAACTCCGACAAGCGTTTCTGATTTAAATTACTGCAGCATGTGAATTTGAATGACCTAAGGCAAAGTCACGGATAGCTGTAGCAACAGCTTGTGGCTGACTAAGAATTGCCCAATGATTGGCAGCCAATTCTACACGTTGAAAATCATCTACCCAATGCGACATTTCATCAATCAATTCAATACCTACAAATTGATCATATTTCAAGACAATAGCTTGCACAGGGCAAATTGCGTAACGCTGCCGCGGCTTCAATAAACGTGGCATGAAATTAGCGCGATATAAATTGACGCCATATCGCCCATCTTTACGGATATTAGGATTGACCGGAATATCTTGATCACGTTCTAGACGCATCACTACCTGACGCCATTGTTCAGGTTGAAAGAACTGCCAAACTGTAGGCGCAAGTGCAGGAAGTTGAAAGGCAGCAATATACCAAGATTTACACATTTGTTTGAAAAATTTAATTTTATTTTCAGAAAACTGCTTACGCATCCAAAACGCTGCATGATCCAAACATGGTCCTGAAATACTACTGTAAGATAAAATTCGTCCTTTTAAATCTGGATCAGTTACAACTTCCCAAGACTGAATTGAACCCCAGTCATGAGCTGCCAAGTGAAATGCACGCTGCCCCAAAACGGCATTAGCAACAGCCATTAAATCTGCAGCCAATTGAGCCAAGCTATAGGCACGAATGGATTTGGGAATGGAGGATTGTCCCGCACCACGTACATCGTAACTCACCACATAAAAATCTTGTACCAACACGGCAATCACGCGTTCCCAGACTACTTGGTTATCTGGATAGCCATGCAGCAAAATCAATGCAGGTGCTTTTTTTTCACCCCAAGTTTTGACACAAAGCTGTTGTCGATCAGAGGTTTCAATCCATTGCGTTTGTGCTTGCATAAAGATCCTGTTGGTTTTTGTTGACATGATTGCTGTTGAGAATAATAAAATATGCCATTGGCTTGCTCAAATTTCATACTAATATAAAAGACAATCTACTCTAGGCTCTATAAAATTTCCCATGAATCTCATCAAAAAATTGCAGCAACTTCCTATCGTTTCTAAATACTTTTTAAATCGTTACCCTCCCTATCGGGGTGCAGGTATTGAAATTGATCAAATCGATTTAGCCAACCACCATGTCCGTGTCAAAATGCCACTCACCCGCAAAAATCAAAATATTGTCGGCGTACATTTTGGCGGCAGCCTCTATTCCATGGTCGATCCCTTTTATATGCTCATTCTGATGCATCACTTGGGTTCAACATATATTGTTTGGGATAAAGCGGCAACGATTCATTTCCTCGCCCCAGGACGCAGTACGGTGTATGCCGATATTCGCCTGAGTGCCGCTGAAGTCGAGGAAATCAAACAACTCGCAGAAGACTATGCGCCTGTTACACGTCAATATACGCTCAATATTGTCGATGAATCAGGCGTACGAATTGCAGAAGTGCATAAAACGTTATATATCCGACGTAAAAAGCCCAAAGCCGTAGCAACGTAATTTTTTAGCTCACATAAAAACGCAGAATCTAATGATTCTGCGTTGTTGGTAATATTATTTTAATCAAAAGACAAAAAGATCAATGTCACCGACAAACTTCTCTACTCTTTTTGAGCAGGTATGAATTAATTAACGTATTACAGTTGATACATCAGTGGATCATAAAAATTATAAACATTGATAGTATTTAAAATTAAAGGATTATTAAAATGAAAAAAAATCTTGTGCCAATCTTTTCCCTACTTTGTTTCTATTCATCGACATCCCTCCATGCTTTGGAGCCGAATACATTTACCAAAGTGCAGACTTTGAAAAATGTGGCTTATGGATCTCATCCTCAACAAGTGATGGATGTCTATTTCCCTGCCAAAGTACTCACAGATCAAACACCAGCCCCGCTCATGATGATGGTCCATGGCGGTGCTTGGAAAATGGGTGATAAAAATCATGCTGCTGTGGTCAAAAATAAACTGAGTTACTGGACCAAGCAAAACTGGATTTTTGTGTCTATCAACTATAGATTAGTTCCGGATGTGACCGTACAGCAGCAAACTCAGGATATCGCCCAAGCGCTTATTTATATCCAAAATCAGGCACCGCATTGGCATGCTGACTCAAAACACTTGGTACTTATGGGGCATTCCGCGGGCGCACACCTGGTCAGTCTATTAACCGTTCGCCCCCATTGGCTAGCACCCCAGCCACAGCCTTGGCGTGCTACTGTTGCTTTAGATAGCGCGGCTTATGATATAGAAAAGATAATGCAAACACGTCATGCACGTTTTTATGATCAAGCCTTTGGTGATCAACCTTCCAAATGGAAAGCCCTTTCTCCGATAGCTCAGCTACATCAAGCTTTACCTGCATTCCTCGCGGTGTGTTCAACCATCCGTACAGACCAACCCTGTACTCAAGCTCGACAATTTATTCAACAAGCACAGAAATTCGGAACTCAAACCCAGTTATTGCCTGTCCGACTTTCACATGCTGAAATCAACAAGTCATTGGGACAAAATAATGCTTATACTCAAGCAGTCAATCAATTTATCCAAACGCATTAATTTTTCAGCTTGCGTATAAAAAACGCAGAATCATAAGATTCTGCGTTGGATCTACTGAAATATAAGTACTTCAGTAGGATGGCATGGCTGTTCGTATTCAGATTAACGCTTTTGCTCGATGGCTGCACCAGCACCACCACCAACAGCACCACCGATTGCAGCGCCTGCATTACCACCTATCACTTCTTTACCTAAAATTGAACCAATCGCACCGCCAATTCCACTATAGGTTGCGTTACGGTTAGAACCATCTTGGGTTTTACTTCCAACTGCCGCACCTGCACCTGCGCCGGCTGCTGCACCAACACTACCACCTACGCTGTTACCCGCTGCGCCACCAACGGCACCGCCTAATGCTGCAGCACCAATACGTTGGTCATTAGAACTCATGCTTTCACAACCCGCCATTAACATGGTCGATACTGTGGCAATTGCCAATACACTCAATACTTTTTTCATCGCGATGTCTCCCCGCTGTTGTTGATTTTAAGTGTAGTGCATCTTGCGGCATCAACTTTGAAAAATCTGTTACCAAGCACAGTAAGATATGAGTATTTCTGTAAAATGCTTAAGGCATCATAAAGGATTCTGTACCCTCTTCTTCAAGTACCACCACATCACGTGTGGTTTTACCATCTTCAGTAAACACAGCATGAGAAACTGTTTCTTTGCTTTCAGGCGTTTTGACCCGATCCAGTTTTAATGTGCGATGAATTGGCGCCTGCCCCTGCTTATATTCCATGCCTTCTGCATCAATCGTTTTCACTTCAGAAATGACTTTACCATCCTGCTTTAGGGTTTTATTCAACTCAATTTTTGAGGTTGGTACAATCACCCCACCTTTTTGAATCACAGGAATACCCAATTGTTTCTCTGAAAACTGTGCTTGATCATCATCAAAAACAACTTCCTTTGCCACAATATCTTTACCCTGATTGCTCACTTCAAAAATCGTGGCTTCTACATGGCGTATAGGCTTTTCACCTGTCACTGTACGAATCACTTCAGTTTTTAGAATAGGCACAATGGCTTTGTCTTTCACCACAATGCTGTTTGGCATTGGTGCAGCCGAAACAGACACACTCAGTAGCATTGCCGATAAACACAGTGTCAGTCCTCTAAATTGCATAAGCTATCCCCTTAGTTTTCTTGATATTTTTAAATTGTTCTTAATTCACTATATGCAATATTGCGGCTTTATTAAAGCAAAATATGCAACTAAAACGTTGGCAAAAAAAAGACGCCTCGAAAGGCGTCTTTAAATGATGCTTTAAAACGAATTAGAGATCGTTGAATTCATCGCTAAATGCTTGGCTTAATGCTTGGTCTACATCAGAGAAGTCATTAACCAACGCGATTTCTGCAGCTTCAGCTTCCTGACGACGACGTTCCAAGTGGTACGCAAGACCAGTACCTGCAGGAATCAAACGACCTACAACCACGTTCTCTTTCAAGCCACGTAAGTCATCTTCTTTACCTGTTACAGCCGCTTCAGTTAACACACGTGTTGTTTCCTGGAACGATGCAGCAGAAATGAACGAGTCAGTTGAAAGCGATGCTTTGGTAATACCCATCAATTGACGTTCAAACTTCGCTGGGAACTTGTTTTGTGCAAGTACAGCTTGGTTTTCTTGTACCACTCGGATGTAATCCACTTGCTCGCCTTTGATGAAGCTCGTATCGCCACCATCAGTGATCTCAACTTTACGCAACATTTGACGTACGATCACTTCAATGTGCTTGTCGTTGATTTTTACACCTTGTAAGCGGTATACGTCTTGAACTTCGTTCACGATGTAATTAGTCAACGCCACTTCACCTTTCAAGCGTAAGATGTCATGTGGATTCTGTGGACCGTCAGAAATGGTCTCACCACGGTTCACATGCTCGCCTTCGAACACGTTCATGGTACGCCATTTTGGAATCAACTCTTCATAAATCTCAGAGCCATCATCCGGTGTAATCACTAAACGGTTCTTACCTTTGGTTTCTTTACCAAAGCTCACGATACCTGAAACTTCTGCAAGAATCGCATGCTCTTTTGGTTTACGTGCTTCAAACAAGTCTGCAACGCGTGGTAAACCACCAGTAATATCACGAGTACGTGAAGATTCTTGTGGTACACGACCAATAACGTCACCCACACCAATACTTTCGCCATCACGGATAGAGAGAATCGTGTTTTGCGGCAAGAAGTAGAATTGTTCACCACCATCCACAGTGTCTAATACGACTGCAGGACGTAAGTCTTTACCTGACGCAGGACGCGAAGTCACTGGCAAGATTTCAACTGTAGTCATACCTGTTGCATCATCTGTTTTCGAGGTTGCGGTCACGCCATCAGCAATTTGGCTGAAACGGATTTTACCTGCAACTTCGGTCACAAGTGGATGCGTGTGTGGATCCCAAGTCGCGACAATACCGCCAGCTTCTACCGCTTCACCATCTTTCAGCAAGATTGATGCACCGTATGGCAGTTTATAACGTTCACGCTCACGACCCAGCTCATCGGCAATACCAATTTCACCTGAACGTGAAACAGAGACCAAGTGACCTTTAGCGTGTTGTACAGTTTTTACGTTATGGAAACGTACGGTACCTTTATTGCGCACTTGTACGCTGTTCGCTGCTGAAGTTCGGCTTGCTGCACCACCCACGTGGAATGTACGCATGGTTAACTGAGTACCTGGCTCGCCAATCGATTGCGCAGCCATAACACCTACAGATTCACCTGGGTTCACCAAGTGTCCGCGTGCAAGGTCACGACCATAACATTTCGCACACACACCGAAGCTCGATTCACATGACACGACTGAACGTACTTTCACTTCATCAACGCCTTGCTCTTCCAAGAAGTTCGCAAGTTTTTCATCAATGAGTGTATTACGTGGGAGAATTACTTCGTCTGAACCTGCTTTCTTCACATCTTCAGCAGTTACACGACCTAATACACGCGTACCAAGGTTTTCAATGACATCACCACCTTGAATGAATGGTGTCATCACTAAACCGCCATACGTACCGCAATCTGGCTCTGTAATCACCAAGTCTTGTGCAACGTCAACCAAACGACGTGTCAAGTAACCTGAGTTCGCTGTTTTCAATGCAGTATCAGCCAAACCTTTACGCGCACCGTGAGTTGAAATGAAGTACTGAAGTACTGTCAAACCTTCACGGAAGTTCGCTTTAATTGGCGTTTCAATGATCGAACCATCTGGTTTCGCCATCAAACCACGCATACCCGCCAACTGACGAATCTGTGCCGCACTACCACGCGCACCAGAATCCGACATCATGTAGATCGAGTTGAATGATTTTTGCTTCTCGTCTTCACCCTGTTTGTTTTTCACAGTGGTAAATGACAAGTTGTCCATCATCGCTTTAGCAACTTGGTCGTTGGTACGTGCCCAAATATCGACTACTTTGTTATAACGCTCACCCGCAGTTACGAAACCTTGCTCGAACTGTTGTTCAATTTCACGAACTTCAGTTTCTGCTTTTTCGATAATTGCTTGTTTCTGTGGTGGAATAACCATATCTTCCATACCCACAGACACACCTGAACGCGTCGCTTGACGGAAGCCCAAGTACATTAATTGGTCTGCAAAAATAACAGTGTCTTTTAGACCCAATTTACGGTAGCAAGAGTTAATTAACTTAGAGATGTTCTTTTTGTTCATCTCAAGGTTAATTTGCTCAAAGCTTAAACCTTCAGGCACGACTTCCCAAAGCAAGCAGCGACCCGGTGTCGTGTCTACAACAATCGTTTGTTGCTCACGCTCACCATTTTCATTGATTACAGTTTGGTATACACGTGCTTTTACGCGAGCGTGTAAATCTACCTGACCTGTTGCAAGTGCACGGTTTACTTCGTGAGTATCCGCAAACACCATGCCTTCACCTTTGGCATTGATTGCATCACGTGTGATGTAATACAAGCCCAAGACCACGTCCTGAGAAGGTACGATGATTGGCTCACCGTTCGCAGGAGACAAGATATTGTTGGTCGACATCATTAACGCACGTGCTTCTAATTGTGCTTCAAGCGTTAATGGAACGTGTACCGCCATTTGGTCACCGTCAAAGTCGGCGTTAAACGCAGCACAGACAAGCGGGTGTAAACGGATCGCTTTACCTTCAATCAGGATCGGTTCAAATGCTTGCAGACCTAAACGGTGAAGCGTTGGCGCACGGTTCAACATCACTGGGTGTTGACGAATCACAGAGGCTAGTACGTCCCAAACTTCTGGAGTTTCGCGCTCAACCATTTTCTTCGCAGCTTTAATGGTGGTTGCTTGACCTGAAGCTTGTAGTTTCGCAAAGATGAATGGCTTGAATAATTCAAGTGCCATTTTCTTCGGAAGACCACACTGGTGCAGACGTAGGTTTGGACCAACGGTAATCACCGAACGACCTGAATAGTCAACACGCTTACCAAGTAAGTTTTGACGGAAACGACCTTGCTTACCTTTGATCATATCTGCCAAAGATTTAAGCGGACGTTTGTTTGAACCTGTGATTGCACGACCACGACGACCGTTATCTAACAAGGCATCAACAGACTCTTGTAACATACGTTTTTCATTACGTACGATAATGTCTGGCGCTGCAAGGTCAAGAAGACGCTTCAAACGGTTGTTACGGTTAATCACACGACGGTAAAGATCGTTCAAGTCAGAAGTCGCAAAACGACCACCTTCAAGTGGAACCAAAGGACGAAGGTCTGGTGGAAGTACTGGCAGTACATTCATCACCATCCATTCTGGCTTGTTGTTCGACTCTTTGAACGCTTCCATCAACTTCAAACGCTTAGATGCTTTTTTCAGCTTAGTTTCTGAAGTTGTTTGTGGAATTTCTTCACGTAAACGAGCAATTTCAGCTTCAAGATCGATGTCTTTTAACAAGTCTTGAACTGCTTCAGCACCCATTTTCGCAGTGAATTCATCCCCATGCTCTTCTAGCGCATTGAAGTATTCTTCGTCATTGAGAAGTTGATATTTCTCAAATGGCGTCATACCTGGGTCAGTTACTACATAAGATTCGAAATACAATACGCGCTCGATATCACGTAAAGTCATATCAAGTAATAAACCAATACGGCTTGGTAATGATTTCAAGAACCAAATGTGTGCAACTGGAGAAGCAAGTTCGATGTGACCCATACGCTCACGACGAACTTTTGCAGTCGTTACTTCAACGCCACATTTTTCACAAATGACGCCTTTGTATTTCATACGCTTGTATTTACCACACAAGCATTCGTAATCTTTTACTGGACCAAAGATTTTGGCACAGAATAAACCATCACGTTCAGGCTTAAACGTACGATAGTTAATGGTTTCTGGCTTTTTAACTTCACCGTGAGACCATGACTTAATCATTTCTGGTGACGCAAGACCAATACGGATGCGGTCAAACTCTACTGGAGCATGACCGTCTGAATCCGTCTTTTTGCGCATGATATCGAGCAAGTCTTTCAATTTTTTTCTCCGTGTGCTGGGAGGCTGTTTTCACATCCCAACTGGGTCACAAATATTGTTTTTTAACTGAGTTTTAATCCCCCTTAATCCCCCTTTTTCAAAGGGGGAAAAGTCCCTCTTTTATAAAGAGGGATTTAGGGAGATTTAATGGAGATGCTTAGTCACCATTTTTCAGTTCAATGTTGATACCTAAAGAACGGATCTCTTTGGTCAATACGTTAAACGATTCAGGCATACCTGGGTCCATATAATGGTTACCATCTACAATGTTCTTATAGATACGGGTACGACCTTCAACATCATCCGACTTCACAGTGAGCATTTCTTGAAGCGTATATGCAGCACCGTATGCTTCAAGTGCCCAGACTTCCATCTCACCGAAACGTTGACCACCGAATTGTGCCTTACCACCCAACGGCTGTTGCGTTACAAGTGAGTAAGAACCTGTAGAACGTGCGTGCATCTTGTCATCCACCAAGTGGTTGAGTTTGAGCATGTACATATAACCCACAGTCACTGGACGGTCGAATTTCTCGCCTGTACGACCATCGTACAACACGGTTTGACCAGAACGCGGTAATTCAGCCAATTCAAGTAATTCTTTAATTTGACCTTCTTCTGCACCATCAAATACAGGAGTTGCCAATGGAACACCTGCACGTAAGTTGCCAGCCAATACCAAGATTTCATCATCAGTTAAGCTGTCAAGATCTTCTTGCTCGCCACCAACTTTGTTATAAATCTTGTCTAGGAACTCACGTAGTTCAGCAATTTCACGTTGTTGTTTGAGCATTTTATCAATTTGCTCACCCAAGCCTTTGGCTGCCATACCCAAGTGTGTTTCAAGAATCTGACCCACGTTCATACGCGATGGTACGCCTAGCGGGTTCAATACGATATCCACTGGTACACCGTTAGCATCGTGCGGCATATCTTCTACAGGCAAGATGTTTGATACTACACCTTTGTTACCGTGACGACCCGCCATCTTGTCACCCGGTTGGATGCGACGTTTAACAGCAAGATAAACTTTAACAACTTTCAAGACGCCCGTAGTGAGTTCATCGCCTGTAGAAAGCTTACGTTTCTTCTCAGCGAATTTTTCATCAATTTCAGAGCTTTTCTCTTTCAAGAAAGTTTGAATTTGAGTTAAACGCTCAGCAATTGCTTCATCACTTGGTTGAATTTCAAGTAAATCAACTAACTCTAAACCAGACAACACATCTTCAGAAAGTTTGTCGCCACGTTTAGTTGTACCGCCACCGTTAGATTCTTGACCTTTCAATAAGCGGATAATACGTTCACGCGCTGCTTCTTCAAAGATTTTGTATTCTTCTTTCAAGTCTTTGCGATATGCATCAAGCTGTGCTTTTTCAATCGCTTGCGCACGTTCGTCTTTTTCTAAACCATCACGGGTAAAGACTTGAACGTCAATCACAGTACCTTTAGTACCTGATGGAACGCGCAATGATGAATCTTTCACATCTGCTGCTTTTTCACCAAAGATTGCGCGAAGCAATTTTTCTTCAGGCGTTAACTGAGTTTCACCCTTAGGCGTTACTTTACCTACCAGGATGTCGCCTGCAGTCACTTCAGCACCGATATAAACGATACCAGACTCGTCGAGTTTAGACAGCGCAGCTTCGCCCACGTTTGGAATATCCGCCGTGATTTCTTCCGCACCCAATTTGGTATCACGTGCAACACATGACAACTCTTGAATGTGAATTGAAGTTAAACGGTCTTCTTGAAGTACACGCTCAGAAAGTAAGATCGAGTCTTCGTAGTTATAACCATTCCAAGTCATGAACGCGACGCGCATGTTCTGGCCGAGTGCAAGCTCACCGCCATCTGTAGATGGACCATCAGCCAATACGTCACCACGGCCTACCTTATCACCCATCTTCACCAAAACTTTTTGGTTAATACAAGTGTTTTGGTTTGAACGTGTGTATTTGATCAGGTTGTAGATATCTACACCTGCTTCACCCGCAATCATTTCTTCTTCGTTCACACGAATGACCACACGCGAAGCATCGACATATTCAATACGACCACCACGATTTGCGATCACACATACACCTGAGTCATGTGCCACGTTCGCTTCCATCCCTGTACCCACAAGTGGTTTATCAGCGATAAGCGTCGGAACAGCCTGACGTTGCATGTTCGAACCCATCAATGCACGGTTGGCGTCATCGTGTTCAAGGAACGGAATCAGTGATGCTGCTACAGATACAACCTGTTGTGCAGATACGTCCATATGCGTCACGCGCTCTGGAGGCATACGAACGAATTCACCTTGGTGACGTACAGAAACGAACTCTTCTGTTAAATTGCCATCTTGGTCTACGCTTGAGTCCGCTTGCGCAATGATCGTGCCCACTTCTTCAATTGCAGATAAATACTCAACGTCATCAGTTACACGACCATCAACCACTTTACGGTATGGCGTTTCCAAAAAGCCAAAATTGTTACATTTGGCATAAACTGAAAGCGAGTTGATCAAGCCAATGTTTGGACCTTCAGGCGTTTCAATTGGACACACACGACCATAGTGAGTTTGGTGTACGTCACGTACCTCAAAGCCTGCACGTTCACGTGTCAAACCACCTGGACCAAGCGCAGATACACGACGCTTGTGGGTAATTTCAGACAACGGGTTGTTTTGGTCCATGAATTGAGACAATTGGCTTGAACCAAAGAATTCTTTGATTGCAGCAGCCACTGGCTTCGCATTGATTAAATCTTGCGGAGAAAGGTTATCAGTTTCAGCTTGAGACAGACGTTCTTTCACAGCACGTTCAACACGTACCAAACCAACGCGGAATTGGTTTTCAGTCATCTCGCCCACTGAACGTACGCGACGGTTACCCAAGTGGTCGATATCGTCGACTTCACCTTTACCGTTACGAATTTCGATCAATGTTTTAAGTACATCGGTAATGTCTTCGTTGGACAAAATACCTTCAACTTCACGTGACTTCTGGTCTGTACCCACTTCGTAAGGACGACCCAAACGACGGTTAAACTTCATACGACCAACTGGCGATAAATCATAACGCTCAGAAGAGAAGAACAGGTTATTAAACAGATTTTCAGCTGCTTCTTTCGTTGGTGGCTCACCTGGACGCATTACTTTATAGATTTCGACCAAGGCATCTTCACGACCAACAGTCGTATCTGCACGCAAGGTGTCAGCAACGAATGAACCACGATCAATGTCGTTTGTGAACAGAATGTTGAACTGTTTAACACCACCTTCTGCAAGTTTCACCATGATTTCATGGCTTAACAAGGTGTTTGCAGCAATCACATCGCCATCTTTTAGCTGGATGTCTTCAGCAGTGATACGTTCATATAAGTACTCATCTGGTACAGAAAGCTTCTCAAGACCTGCTGCTTCCATTTGACGTACGTGACGCGCATTAATACGTTTACCTTGCTCAACAATCACTTTGCCGTCAGCATCAGTAATGTCAAATTGCGCCATTTCACCACGCAAGCGTTCTGGTACAAGGTCAATTTGGTAGCTACCCATGTCTAAATAGACAGGTACTTTCTCAAAGAACAAGTCTAGGATTTGTTCATTGCTATAGCCCAATGCACGCAATACTACAGTCGCAAGCAATTTACGACGACGGTCAATACGCACATAAACAAGATCTTTGGCATCGAATTCAAAGTCTAACCATGAGCCACGGTAAGGAATAATGCGTGCTGAATACAACACTTTACCGCTCGAGTGGGTTTTACCTTTATCGTGGTCAAAGAACACGCCTGGTGAACGGTGCAATTGAGAAACAATTACACGCTCAGTACCGTTAATCACAAAGGTACCGTTATCCGTCATCAATGGCATTTCGCCCATGTAGACTTCTTGCTCACGCACATCTTTGATTGATTTCGTTTCACGATCTTTAATGATCAAACGAATTTTTACGCGCATTGGTGCCGCATAAGTTGAGCCGCGAAGAATACACTCACGTACATCAAACTCAGGCTTACCAAGACTATACTCAACAAATTCTAAAGCAGCATTGCCAGAATAACTTTCTATAGGAAAAACTGAACGAAATGCGGCTTGGAGACCGATATCTTCGCGGCTTTTTGGAGTTTTGCCATCTTGTAGGAAAGTACGGTACGAGTCGACTTGAATCGAAAGCAAGTACGGTGCATCCATCACTTGGGGCAATTTACCAAAATTCTTACGGATCCGTTTCTTTTCGGTATATGAGTATGCCATCTGGAGTCCTCGGAAAGTAAACTAAACCCGCCTGCAGAACGGGTTTAGAAGGAATTACGCAGGCCGATATGGCCACCACTCTTTACAAATGCTGCAATTTTTAGTGGTATTAAAACGCTTAACAATATTTTTAAATGTGGAAAAATATTGGTAAGCGTTTGATTTTTTTGATTTATATTGTTTTTGATGGTTTTTCCATCATTCAAACAAAAATCGAGCCGATAATTGTAACGCAAAAAGGCTGATGACCCAAGAGCCATCAGCCAATATTTGGAGCCGATTATAAAAAATCGACTCCCCTTAAGAAATTACTTAAGAGTAACTGTAGCACCAGCTTCTTCAAGTTTCTTCTTAAGCTCTTCACCTTCTTCTTTAGAAACAGCTTCTTTGATCACTGAAGGAGCGCCTTCAACGATGTCTTTAGCTTCTTTAAGACCAAGGCCAGTAGCTTCACGAACTGCTTTAATTACAGCAACTTTGTTCGCACCGAAAGAAGTCAACTCAACGTTGAATTCAGATTGCTCTTCTGCAGCAGCAGCGCCAGCGCCAGGAGCAGCAGCAACAGCAACAGCAGCAGCTGATACATTGAATTTCTCTTCAAAAGCAGAGATAAGTTCAACAAGTTCAAGAACAGTTTTTTCAGCAACTGCGTTTAAGATTTCTTCGTTAGTTAAAGCCATGAGAATAACTCCAAATGGAAATTGAATGGTGTGGAAATAAATTTAAGCTTATGCAGCTTCTGACTCGTTTTTCTCTTTGAGCGCAGTAATAAGGCGACCCAATTTCGAAATAGGAGCTTGAAGAACGTTTGCAAGCATAGTAAGCGCTTTTTCTTGGTTCGGAAGATTCGCAATTACGCTAACTTCAGCACCTTGATAAAGTTTGCCGTCAAATGCAGCAGCTTTAAGTTCAAATGCTTTGTTTGTTTTAGCGAATTCTTCGAACAAGCGTGCAGCCGCACCCATGTCGTCTTCAGAAGTTGAGAAAGCTAAAATTGTTGGGCCAACAAGGTTGTCGTTCAAGATCGTGAATTGCGTATCTTGAAGAGCACGTTTTGCCAGAGTATTACGTACAACACGTGTAGTAACACCTAATTTACGCGCTTCAACACGTAGAGCCGTTAATTGCTCAACGCTCATACCCTGATAGTCAGCAACAACAGCTGAGAACGCTTTAGAAGCAACTTCGTTTACTTCTGCTACGATCTGTTTTTTGTCTTCGATAAGAAGAGCCATTGTAAAACCTCCTAACGGTGATTTATGTGCTTACATGAAGCACACTCCCAATTCGTAAATTCATTGCTGAACTTACACGCGGAGGAGGAATAAATCACACCACCGCGTCTACCCAGGCTGGGATATTAAGAAAGCAGTATAAAACTACTCTCGCCTGAGGTCTTTGACGCTGATAAATTCTCATTTACCAATTCAAAGTCCGCCTGAATGTCCCCCTCTCCTGCTAGGAGAGGGTTAGGGAGAGGGTTAACCCTCATCCCGACCTTCTCCCAGAGGGAGAAGGAGACTTTTCAGGACTTTAAAATTCTTTCTAAGTCAGACTTAGTTAGAAACGTTTTGTACATCAATGATAAGACCAGGACCCATAGTAGAGCTCAAAGTGATCTTTTTGATGTATACACCTTTAGAAGTTGCAGGTTTTAACTTTTTCAAGTCAGCAACTAAGGTTTCAACGTTTGAACGAACCGCTTCAGCAGTAAAGCCAACTTGACCAATCGCAGCGTGGATAATACCTGCTTTGTCTACACGGTAACGCGCTTGACCTGCTTTTGCATTTTTAACTGCAGTCGCAACGTCAGGAGTTACAGTACCCACTTTAGGGTTTGGCATTAAGCCACGTGGACCAAGAATCGTACCCAACTTACCTACAACGCGCATTGCATCCGGAGCTGCAATCACAACGTCAAAGTCAAGGTTACCCGCTTGAATGCTTTCAGCTAAGTCATCGAAACCAACTACGTCTGCGCCTTCAGCTTTAGCAGCTTCTGCAGCAGCACCTTGAGCGAAAACAGCTACACGTACAGTTTTACCAGTACCTGCAGGAAGTGTAGTCGCACCACGAACAACCTGATCAGATTTACGTGGATCAACACCCAGGTTTACCGCAACATCCAAAGATTCTTTGAATTTAGCAGCAGGAAGGTTGTTTAGAACTTCAACTGCTTCTTCCAAAGTGTAAACTTTGTTTGCTTCTACAGCAGCAGCAATGGCTTTTTGACGTTTAGTTAACTTTGCCATGTCTTATAGCTCCACATCCAAGCCCATAGAACGTGCAGAACCAGCAATGGTACGCACACGTGCTTCTAAATCAGCACCAGTTAAATCTGGTTCTTTAGTAGTCGCAATTTCTTCTAATTGAGCACGAGTCAACTTACCAACTTTGTTTTTGTTAGGCACAGCTGAACCCTTTTGAATGCCTGCAGCTTTCTTAAGAAGAATTGCAGCAGGAGGAGTTTTCATGATGAATGTGAACGACTTGTCGTTGTACACAGTGATCACTACAGGAATTGGCAAACCTGGTTCAACTTTTTGTGTTGCAGCATTGAATTCTTTACAGAATGCCATGATGTTAACACCACGTTGACCTAATGCAGGACCAATCGGTGGAGATGGATTCGCTTTACCAGCTGGAACTTGCAGCTTGATATAGCCGTCAATCTTCTTAGCCATTTCAAATTACCTCTGGGTACAAACGCCGCTAGGCTCCCCAATATTTTAAGTAACGATACCGTTACAACAACAATGCCCGATTCATCATAAATCGGGCGTTTTCCAACCACTCAAACTTAAACTGATTTTTCGACTTGACGAAATTCCAGCTCAACCTGAGTAGGTCGATTAAATACATTAATTGTCAACGTTAAACGTGACTTCTCGTATTGAACTTCTTCCACCACGCCTTTAAAGTCGGTGAATGGACCATCAATCACAAGTAATTCTTCGCCTGGCTCAAACATCGTCTTCGGACGAGGTGCTTCACCAGTATTGCGTACACGTGCAAGAATCGCATCAGCTTCTTTTTGCGTAATTGGGGCAGGCTTTTCTGCTGTACCACCAATAAAACCTAAAACTTTTGGACATTCTTTAACAATGTGCCAAGTTTCATCGTTCATTTCCATTTCAACCAATACATAGCCTGGAAAGAACTTACGCTCTGACTTACGTTTCTTACCATCCTTCATCTCTACCACTTCTTCGGTAGGAACAAGGACTTCACCAAAGCTATCGGCAACAGCGCTACGCTGGATTCGATCATTAAGCGAACGCATCACTTGTTTTTCATAACCTGAGTAGGCATGAATAATGTACCAACGTTTCATAGCTCTTTTACCCGATAATTAACTTGATTGCCCAGCCTAACAAATAGTCAAAACACCACAATACAATTGAAGTGACTACAACAACAATCAACACATGCCATGACGTTGTTACAGTTTCCTGTTTAGTAGGCCAAGTGACTCGACGCAATTCAATGCGTGAATCTTTAAGCAAACGAACAAAGCCTTTGCCTTGATGGGTGGCGTATAATAAACCTAAAGCCACAACGATACAAGCCAAAATTACCCCAACACGCACCCAAATATCATTGGCTGGTGCCCAATATGCAGGAAGATGCTGATTCACCATCATCGAAGCGATGAATAAAATCAAAGCGATACCCCATAACACATAGTCTAATGGAGAACTCGATTGAACAACTTCAGCAGAATTATTTCTTTGAGGGATTGGCGCGTCGCTTAATGCGTCACGCGATTTATCATTCGACATTTTTGTACTCGTCGTAGAATTCGCGACTTATTATATGACTAGATTAGCCGACATCAAGCTTTTTTAAAAAAAGTGGCAGGCCAGGAGGGACTCGAACCCCCAACATTCGGTTTTGGAGACCGACGCTCTACCAATTGAACTACTGACCTACAAAACAGAACGAGAGCCAAAGCTCTCGACCTGTTCAACACATTCTATAATTATGCTGTTACTTTAGCAACAACACCCGCACCTACAGTACGACCACCTTCACGGATCGCGAAGCGTAAACCAGCGTCCATTGCGATTGGGTGGATTAATTCTACAGACATTTCAACGTTGTCACCTGGCATTACCATTTCAACGCCTTCTTTCAACTGTATTGCACCAGTTACGTCAGTTGTACGGAAATAGAATTGTGGACGGTAACCGTTAAGGAATGGAGTGTGACGACCACCTTCTTCTTTAGAAAGTACGTATACTTCCGCATCGAATTTAGTGTGTGGCTTGATTGTACCTGGCTTAGCAAGTACTTGACCACGTTGTACGTCTTCACGCTTAGTACCACGTAAAAGAACACCACAGTTCTCGCCCGCACGACCTTCGTCTAGAAGTTTACGGAACATTTCTACGCCAGTTACAGTTGTTTTAACTGTGTCTTTAATACCAACGATTTCAACTTCTTCGCCTACTTTCACGATACCAGTTTCTACACGGCCAGTTACTACTGTACCACGACCAGAAATAGAGAATACGTCTTCGATTGGCATTAAGAATGCTTGATCGATTGCACGTACTGGCTCTGGGATGTAAGTATCAAGCGCTTCAACAAGAGCAACTACAGCATCTTCGCCATATTGACCTGATTCACCGTTAAGTGCAGCAAGTGCTGAACCACGGATTACTGGAGTGTCGTCGCCTGGGAAGTCGTAAGTAGAAAGAAGCTCACGAACTTCCATTTCAACTAATTCGATTAACTCTTCGTCGTCTACGATATCGCATTTGTTTAAGAATACGATGATGTAAGGTACACCTACCTGACGAGAAAGGAGGATGTGTTCACGAGTTTGTGGCATTGGACCGTCAGTCGCTGAACATACAAGGATCGCGCCGTCCATCTGAGCAGCACCAGTAATCATGTTTTTAACATAATCGGCGTGGCCCGGGCAGTCTACGTGCGCGTAGTGACGAGTTGGAGAGTCGTATTCTACGTGTGAAGTATTAATTGTAATACCACGTGCTTTTTCTTCTGGTGCAGAGTCGATTGCCGCGTAGTCTTTCGCTTCACCACCGAATTTACGTGCACATACAGTTGCAATCGCAGCTGTTAAAGTTGTTTTACCATGGTCAACGTGACCGATTGTGCCCACGTTAACGTGTGGCTTATTACGTTCAAACTTAGCCTTAGCCATGTTCATCTTCCTCGTTTACGTCGAACACAATGCTGAGTAAAACTCTGCCCCGACATATCGCCTAAAAAACTAGACACCTAATACTTGAAAAGCAGACTAATAAGCCTGCTTTTTTAGAAAATCTTGTGCGAATAATCGCTAAACTGTATCTGGAGCTCTTATCGAGATTTGAACTCGAGACCTCTCCCTTACCAAGGGAGTGCTCTACCACTGAGCTATAAGAGCGATAAATCCTTCGATGGAGCGGGAGACGAGGATCGAACTCGCGACATGCAGCTTGGAAGGCTGCCGCTCTACCAACTGAGCTACTCCCGCATCTATGTTGGTAATTACCACTTCTATCGAAGTTAATGGTGGTGGGAGAAGGATTCGAACCTTCGAAGCTTACGCGGCAGAGTTACAGTCTGCTCCCTTTGACCGCTCGGGAATCCCACCATTTTCACACTTACTCAGTGTTCGTTCTTTACTCAACGACACAAACTCTCTAAGATGGTGCCGGCACACGGATTCGAACTGTGGACCTACTGATTACAAGTCAGTTGCTCTACCAACTGAGCTATGCCGGCGTTTCTTAGTGTTTCGTACGTTTCGTATCGGAACGGTGTGCAGTTTAGCAAAACTTGAAATCCGTGCAAGTGTTTTTTTTAAAAAAAACGCTAAAAACTCATAAAATCAACCCATTTGATGATAATTCAACCGCTTTGATCACTGCGCGAGCTTTTATCAGGGTTTCATTCCATTCAGATTCAGGGTTTGAATCTGCAACTAGACCTGCACCTGCCTGAACATAGACCTTATTGTGACGTATAACACAGGTACGAATCGCAATCGACATATCCATTTCACCATGCCAACCTAAATAGCCGACAGCGCCACCAAAAACACCGCGTTTTACAGGCTCTACTTCATCAATAATTTCCATGGCACGAATTTTTGGTGCACCCGAAAGCGTCCCTGCAGGGAAAGTTGCCTGAAAAACATCCAAAGCATCAACATCATCGCGTACCTCACCTTGCACGTTTGAAACAATATGCATGACATGCGAATAACGCTCGATCACCATTTGATCAGTTACTTGTACTTTACCAATCTTGGCGATACGTCCGACATCATTACGTCCTAAGTCAATCAGCATCAAATGTTCAGCAATTTCTTTCTCATCCGATAATAAGTCTTGCTCAAGTGCCAAATCTTCTTCTTTAGTTTTACCTCGCGGGCGTGTACCCGCTAAAGGACGCACAGTGGCAATACCGTTTTCCAAACGCGATAAAATTTCAGGTGATGAACCAACAATATGAAACGGTTGGTCATCACCCAAAGTTTTGCCTTGCACCAAGAATAAGTACGGCGATGGGTTTAGATGACGTAAAGCACGATAAACCTGCAACGGCTCACCATCGAAATCTGACACCATACGATGTCCAGGCACCACTTGCATGACATCGCCCGCACGAATGTATTCCTTGACGACATCAATGGTCGCCAAGAACTTTTCTTTGCCTGTGAGCGAGTCAAAATGTGGTGGCGTATGTTTTTCTGCTTTTAGACTAATCGGGGTTGCTAAAATTTCTTCTAGTACATCGAGTTGCTGCTGCGCCTTGTCATAAGCATCTGCCTGCATTGCATCGGCATGTACAATTAAGAACAAAGTATCTTTTAAGTTATCAAACACGATAACCGTTTTAGACAACATCATCCAAATATCAGGCAAACCGACAGGATCTGTTGCAGGCACGTTTTTTAAACGCGGTTCGATATAACGTACTGCATCGTAACCCAAATAGCCAACCAAACCGCCTGTAAAACTTGGCAATTCAGGCAAGTCGGTTTGCGTAGGCACTTTAAACTGGGCCTGAAAATCGCGGATATACTGAAACGGCTGCGCACAAGTTTGTTTTTCAATTGAACTGTCGGCATGCTGGATGGTGAGTTCACCCCCATTGCAAGAGAAAACTGTAGATTCACCCAAACCAATAATTGAATAACGTGCCCAGTTTTCACCCCCTTCTACAGACTCAAACAAATAAGCTTGTTGATGCTGCTTCAAACGCGCAAATACCGACAATGGGGTTTCGGTATCAGCCAAACGCTGGCGATATACTGGAATGAGGTTATAGCCTGCTGCTTTAAGTTGTTCAAATTGAGTCTGAGTGGTCATGTGAAGCTCTCTATATTTCGATGTAGCAATGTTTTCGATAAGACGAAGTGAAGGACGGTTGTAGATTGACTAGCGTCGCCATCGAAATACGGGCATTACAGCCTGACTCATATTGATATCCTTTATAGCTATAGCAATTTGCGTGAAATTATTTGATTTTTAAATCTTAAATATTTAACAGTTCAGTTAAATTATCCACGATTTGTTGCGGCTGACAATTGGCAATCGGTTCACCATGATTATAGCCGTAGCTGACTACAATACAATCAATCCCCGCTCGACGCGCGGCTTCAACATCATTAGAAGAATCACCAATCATCAAGACTTGACACTTCTCCACTTGATAATGTTCGACACAATGTAGCAATTGACGTGGATGTGGTTTACGTTCCTCAAAGCGATCTCCACCAATCACATCAGCAAAATAGTGTTGCATATCTAATGCTTCAACAATGGCACGAGCTGGTTGTTCAGGTTTATTGGTCACACAAACTAAGGTTTTTTGTTGTGCTTTTGCCCAGTCCAAAAATTCAATAATGCCCGGGAAGGGTTGTGTGTCGATACACGGATCGGCATTATAAATTTCTAAGAAGGTATTCAGTAGCTGTTGTTGCTGTTCAGGATGAACTTCGCCCATTAAGTGCGATAAAACACTATTGCAAAATACCGCAGTTCCCTTACCCACCCAAGTTCGGACTTGTTCCAGTGTTACCAAAGGCAGTTGCAGCGCATTTAAACTCATATTCATGGCGCGGTATAAATCTGTCGCAGAATCGACCAAGGTGCCATCTAAATCAAATAAAATGACTTGACGCGTATCTAGCTGAGCAATAGACATTCTCTCCCCCTAAATGAACAAAGGCATGCGATAGCATGCCTTGATTGTAAAGCAAAGGCTACTTATTTAAACAATAGCCAAGCCAAAACTGCCAAAATCACCAAGACAATCAGTGAAATCAAGCCAACAGAGGCATTTTTTTGCTGTTCTTTCTCTTGTTCCACACGAGAAACAGGCTGCTCGACAGGCACAGGTGTTGGCTCTGCTGGAGCTGCATGAATATCTACACCTTCTGGAATAGGCGCTGGTTTCGGCACAGCCACACCTTGCGGCATACCATCTCGGTTTAATTGCACAGAACTGTCACGTTGATTCAACTCAGGCATTCCCTGCTCATTCATTTGCTGTGCGGGTGTTTTTTCTGTTTGCGCTGTGACTTTATCTGCAGTTTCAGCAACATCAGCTGCATGCTCCAATTCAATCGCAGGCGCAAGTACTGAAAACTTTAAGCTAGCAAATTGAACGATATCACCTTCTTTAAGTAAGGTTTCATCGGCAATACGCAAATCATTAACAAAAGAGCCGTTCGAAGAATTTAAATCTTGCACATACAGCGCTTGTTCTTTGAGTAAAAAAGCCGCATGTTTACGTGAAATTTCTGCCGATTGCAGCACCAAATCTGCACTTTGATGGCGCCCCACCAACATATCACGGTCGATACTAATTTCTTGGCCAGTAAATTCACCGCTAATTGCTTGTATTTTCCAAGTCATAAATAACTTCTCTCGTGTGATTTGAAGACATCATAACACGCCCTCAACCACAATCTGCGCAGGATACGATTAAGGTGTAGCACGAATTGTGGTCGTGGTAACTGTATTTTTGGTTTTGCTGACTTCCTGCTGTGGCAAAACTACGTTTTGGCGCTGCACCGCAGGCTCAATCGCAACAGGAGTGCTCACCACCGTTGCTGTACGGTTTGCAGGCACTGCTGACGGCAGGGTTTGATAAGTTCCTGCTTGCGGTGCAACTCGAGAGACAGGCAAACGCTGCTGATAGACATCGCTAACATTTTCAGGCAATTTGGCAAAGCTACCATCGGTATCCATCGCCAATTGAAGGCTGTACAATTGACTATAACGCTGCTGCGAAATACGGCGGATGTCCTGACTATCCCCCACAATCGTTGGGTGAATAAAAATTAACAAATTACGTTTTTGATTAGATTGACCATCGGAGCGGAATAAACGCCCTAAGCCTGGAATAGCCCCCAAACCTGGCACAGCTTGACGACTATAAATCGAGTTATCAGAAATCAAGCCACCCAAGACAATGGTTTGCCCATGTTCAGCCAAAATAGAAGTTTTAATGGCGCGTTTGCTGGTGACTAAATCCTGCGCCTGACCTTTATTGGCTTTGACATCCGACACTTCTTGTTCGACTTCCAAGCGTAGTGTTCCACCCTCACCAATATGTGGCACCACTTTTAAAGTCACCCCGACATCTTTACGTTCAATGGTGGTATACGGATTTGCCACACCACCATTGGTGGATAATGAACCTGTCACAAAAGGAACGTTCTCACCCACCACAATATAGGCTTCTTCATTATCCATAGTCACAATAGAAGGGGTAGACAACAAATTGGATTTGGTTTTTTCCTTCAAGGCCTGAATCATCGCACCATACAGTTTACGGGAACCATCACGACCTTCACGATAATCCCCCAAAACCAAAGATGTGCCTGCACCAATCGCACTGCCTGCACCTGCTGCACCACCAGTCAAATAGCCTGCAGCAACATTTTTTAAACTTGCACCAATATTGTCAAAGTTAATTAGACCAATGCCGCTGCTTAAATCACCCAATGCCCACTGAACCCCCAATTGGTCGGCATCGGTGCCCTCTACTTCTATAATTGCAGCTTCAATCAAAACTTGTTGACGACGGGTATCTAGCTGCTGAATCGCCGATTCAATTTCACGCATTAACTGCGGATCGGCTTTGACCACCAAAGCATTTTGCGAGCCATCGGCAATAATACTGACACCATTGCTATTAAAACTCGTGATGTTGTTCTGATTATTGCTATTCGAGCTGCCACCTAAATTAATACTTGGGGTAGAAATGGTCGATGAATTACCTGTGGTGTTATTGTTGCTGCTTAAATTACTAGAACTGCTGTTGCTACTGTTGCTATTAGCATTAGTGCTGCTGCTCACCGCCTGCCCTGAAACCAGACCTTGCAATATTTCTGCTAAATTCTGCGCACTGGCATACTTCAAACGAAAAACCTTTAAACCACCCAAACGGTCTGCGGCAGGCACATCCATCATTTCAATCATTTGACGAATGCGTTTACGTGTTGCGGTGTCGCCTTTGATAATAATACGATTGGTACGATTGTCTGCCACAATGCGTACACGCGAACCTTTAATATCTTTCGCTGCCCCTGTCGAACTCATCGACTCAAGCAAGCCAATCACTTCTTCGGCCTGACTGGATTGCAGGCTAATCGCCTCAATATCATTCTGCCCCGTACCATCTAGGTTACGGATAATGCTTTCTAACTGATAAATGTTACTGGCACGATCTGACACGATTAAAGCATTGGTGCCCCCTACCGCTGATAAATGTGCAAATTGTGGCATGAGCGGACGTAAGGCAGGAATCAGGTCATTGGCATTGGTATTTTCCAGCCATATCACTCGCGTTACAATTTGATCACCACGCGCATTTTGACGACTGTCATAAGGAATGCCTGAGCTTTTAACATTGCTGTCAGGTACAAGGCGAATGGTATTTCCTGATGGGATAGCCACCACACCATTCACATTCAACACCCCTAGAAATAGGTCATAGACTTCATTTTTATTCAGGGCTTTGTTGGAAATCACCGTGACATTGCCACGCACACGCGGATCGACTGCAAAATTCTTGCCCGTAATATCTGCCACTTCATTAATAAATGCAGTTAAGTCCGCATCACGTAAATTAATTTTCCAGGTTTGCGCATGACTTGCAGTACTCACCATTGCAACAAGCGGTGCAGCAGCCAGTAATGCCCAAAATGGACGCTCATGATTCAATAAAGCCATAATCTACTGTGTTTCCTAACCCTAAATATGCCTCTGCATGTAGTTACGATGCCGATTCATTTAAAAATTTTGTTGTATGGTCATCACCTGATCACCACGTTTTATTTCTAATTTCACCTGACCTTCACGACGCGCTTGTTCAAGCAATTGTGCATCGTTTTGCCCTTGCCCGACGTTTTGTCCATTTAAAGACAAAATACGGTCACCTGGCTGTAAACCCAGTTTATTTCTTAAAGCGGCTGGCGTACGTGTGGTCACTTCATAACCATTGCCCGTATTTGCCTCAACACCCATCTCTTTTAAATATTGTTCGCGATCTTCCTGTATACGCTGCACTGCTTGTCCAATGGCGTTATTCGGTTGTACGGACTGGGTAGGCGCAGTTGCAGGAGCTTGGTTACCGCTTGAAATTAAAGGTGCAATGGGTTGATTTAAACCATTTTCAATACCCTTAAACAATACTTCACGCGTCGCGCCACTGCTATGACGTAAAACCACCCGATCCCAATAAACTTCTGCCAATTGGTACTGACTCGAATCAATCACATCGCCAACACGGTAGCGCTCTGCCACGTCATTCACTTTAATGACCGCAGAAGAAAACTGACTCGGTTGCCCAACCACCACACCTTGCAAGGTCATGTTTAATTGATCATCGGCAGTGTTGCTACGCCCAAGTTCTTGAAACAATGCAAAGGATGAAATATTCGGGATTTGTGGTTGCTGTGAACCTAACTCCACCCGATCCATTTGCATGACTTGGGGTGGCGCAACAACCCACCAAAATAAACTCGCCAGTTTCCAACACAGGTACAAAATCAAAAAAGTTAAAAGTACAGGCGCAGCACGATCAAACTGCTTCCAGTGCAAATTCCCTAATCGTTCAGAGAGTGTACGCATTAGAAACCTCCTTTAAATAGAGGTTGGCGAGTACTGATTACATAGGTATCTAAGCCCGCTTTACCCTCATAAGAGGCTATATTCATCAATAAGCGTTGCGTAAGTTGTACATCTAACATCAAGCTTTGATCAAGCGCAATATTCAGCATTTTTTGTTCACGTTGATCGCGAATATCAAATAACAGTTTGCCATTTTCATCAGACAAACTGCCTTTTAACGCAGGAATATTCATACGGTCTTGGCGCTGAGCAAAACGATACAGCAATTCGCCACCCGCCCACTGCAACTGTCCTTTGGCTTTGGTAAAACCTTGTTGTTTTTTAAAATTCAAATGAATATCTTTGAGTTGAATCGCATTACTTGGCCACTGCCAGTCCACAATACTTTTTAAGGTTTCTGGCGCAACTTGCCCATCCAAAGATTGCACCAAGACGCTACCAAAACGATAGCCAACAATGCCTTCGAGTTTAGTATTGCCACTATGCACTTCAACATCGGCAGCGACACGTAATAAAACTAAATCTAAAGGACGTGTATTCCAACTTAAAGAGCCACGTAACTGTCCTTTATGCCAATCGGCTTGTCCTTTCCAAATATTACCACTCACATTATGTAAGGTCTGATTATTTTTATAAAATTTTGAAATCAACCACGCTGCTGGAATTTGTAATAACACAAAAAACAAAAATGCAATGAGGGCGAAAATCCACCACGTGATGTATTTGGGTTTCTTTATCATGCCACCACGACCAACCTTACTAATTTTTCTATGAATGACTTTTATAACACTCACACATTATGCACACTTTTTCGGCGTCGCCAATTCATACCGATAAAAAAACCAAGCTGTATTGCTTGGTTTTTGAACTCTAAGTCAAGTCAATGACAAATTGATGAAGCTTAGATTAGAAAATCTTCAAGTTTTGCGCCTTTTTCTATTTCAGCGACTAACCAGCGTGGTTTTTTTCCACGACCCGTCCAAGTATCTGTAGGATTGGTTTTGCTACGATAACGTGGCGCTACAGTTTTACGTGGGCTTTTCTTACGCTTGCTTTCGCCAACTTCCAAAATCTGCTCAATGCTTAAACCCAAATTGTCTGCAATCGCTAAAATTTGATTATAGGCATCTTCAATCGCTTGATCTTTTTTTGTTGCAATTAATGCTTCCGCTTCCGCTTGTAAATGCTTTAACTGTTCTACAGACAAATTGCTAATATCAGGCATCATACTTACTCCAAAAACTATGCTTTTTATATTCAGTTATTAAATTAAGCAGATTCATTTTATTTTTATCAAACCCAAGCGTCAATAAAAAACCTACTACTCTACATATAAATAACAGTCGGACATATTATGAACTGATTATTAAGATTTAATCAAGAATATGCTATACAGTTTTTTCTATTTTATGAATACCCGCGCGTAGATTTTCAGGGATTAAGGTTTTTTGCATATTGACGCAATCCACACATACAATCACTGCCTCTGCCTCTGCCACCACCATTTGCTGTGCTTCACTATAAATTAAATAATGCATACGCATGGCACTATTACGCAACTCTTCTACCCGAACACCAATTTTTAAAATATCAGGATAAACCACGGGACGTATATATTTGCACTGATTTGAGGCAATTACAGTCAAAACATCTTGCTGTAAAATTTTTAAATGGTCCAAATAATACAAACGCGCATTTTCAATATAACGGTAATAAATCACATTATTGACATGCCCAAAAGCATCCATATCTCCCCATGCGACACGCTGCTCAAAAACAATTGGATAATCTGCTAATGTTAACACTACTCACCTTTAAATTTTAATTTCGACAAAATTAGAATTATTTTCAAAGATTAAATTTAACTGTTTTAATAATTCAGGCTGATCTTTTAAGTTAGATTTAACTCTTAAATAACTCATTAATACGTGTTCAGGATATAAATCCAGTAATTGTTCGGCTTCTGAATAACGTGCTGTTGCCGTAAAAATATGCCATTTAGCAAAACTAAATACAGGTAATACAGGATATTTCTGTTCCCACAAATTTATTTGCTGTTCAATTTTTGCATAATCAGGTTGCTGTTTTAACAACTGATGTTGGAACCATAAATAAAACACTTCCTGATTAAACTGTTCACTCAACATATGTACCGCAAGACGTTCATGTTGTGCAGCTAAATCAGGCAGACGCGATAACAACTTCAACCACAACACCTGAGTGGCATAAGGCTGACTGAAAATCTGCTCCCCTAAGTCACTATAACGCTGTTGCAAGGCCTGTAAATTTTCTGCATCGGTCTGCTCAAATTGTGTTAATAACTGAGTTAGCCACTTTTGTTTGGTGTCTGCATCTAAATGCCCGTATTTGGTCGAACGCAAATAATGCCAAGGATATTGCGTGGCAAACTCACCCCACAAAGCAACTAAACGCTTTTGATAAGCTGTTTTGACTTTAAATAACCACGGCGATAATTCATG
Source organism: Acinetobacter sp. SCLZS86 (assembly GCF_021560715.1). Taxonomy (NCBI): domain Bacteria; kingdom Pseudomonadati; phylum Pseudomonadota; class Gammaproteobacteria; order Moraxellales; family Moraxellaceae; genus Acinetobacter; species Acinetobacter sp. SCLZS86. The sequence continues at coordinate 345,479 of NZ_CP090864.1, read as the reverse complement.
CTGATTCAGAAACTCTAAATGTGTCAAAGCTTGTTCAGGTTGCTGCTGCGCTAAATAAATTTCAATACGCTGTATTTCTGCCAATTCAAACGCCATGGCACTACTTTGATTTAATGCAGTCAACGCTTGCGGATATTGCTGTTGAATGGAATACATACGTGCTTCTATCACCCCTTTGAGGAAGCCTGACTGGGCAAATACCTGTCGAATAAACTGGTGTTGATTTTCAGCAGCATCTAACAACCAAATGACCCCCAATTGCTCATAAGGATGCAGATTTTTAAAGTTAAATACGGTTTCAACCTTACGCTGCTCACGGCTAAAATAGCGTTTTAACAACAACCATAAAATTTGTAGCGAAACACTGATCGACAAGAAAAAAAACAACAACAACCAAATATTGGTTTGCAATTGCCATTCACGCCAATACACATAAACATAGCCTGAACCATACCCATAACTCAGTACACTCAGCAAAGCTATCAGTAGAATACTGACCACTACATAGGCGAGTAAAATCTGTTTCATTTATACCGCTCCCAATAAAGCACGCGTTTTTAAACTTGGCGTTGGAACGATATTTAAGTTTTTAATTTTTTCTAATTGCTGAACCAATTGCTGTACTTTCTGATCAGGTAATTGTTGTAATAACTGAATAATGTCATTCACTTCTTGTTGATATTGCACATATTGACCTTGCATAAATACTTGTCGAGCCAGCAATAGACGCAATTGTGCCTCTTTTAAAATAATCTGGCGCTGCATCAACTGTGTCGCAGGTTGCTTGGCCGATTCAATACTCAGCCATTTTTGCCAAAAATAACGATCATCGACATCCGCAGGGTTCAGCTCAGGTTGTTGAACTTGCTGTTTTATGTGTTGATCTAACTGTTGTAACAACTGACTCATTTGTTGATATTGCACATCGCGTGTTGTTATAAATTTTTGAATTTGTCTCTGATCTTGCTGAATAACTTGGTGCAAACTTTGTTTCAAAGCTAGCGCTAAAGCATATTCGTTTAACTCACGGTCTATATTTGCCAGCATTTCGGTTGCATAGTGAAATTGCTGTTGCTGTAAAGAAAATTCCACCAAGTCTAATTGCTGCGCCACCATCTCCATTGGCTGAATAGCATCTACTTGCGGCACTGCACTGGATACTGCGGGCTGTTCTGCTGCACCTTGTGTATAATTACGTCGCTGTAAAGCCACCAGTTGATCATTTAAATTGGCAATATTTTTTTCTACTAAATGCAAACTTTGACTGAGTTGCTGTTGTTGCGTCGAAACTTGCATCACATCAAAACTTAATTTAACGATCCAAATCAACGCAATCAACATCACGATCACAACCAGTTTTTTCATAGCTTTCCTTGCATGCGCATCATGTGCTGCAATATTAATTCTGTTTTTAAATGGGTCAACTTCAATACTTTATATTTTGCATGATGCTGCATTTGATAATCGAGTAAAATTTTCTCTAAACGATCACCCAATACCCAATAATGACCTCTGTTCAGTAAATCGAAATCCTGCCGAATCAAGCTCAGCCAGTTTAACCAACTGGCTTCACTGCTAATCATCATGATAAATTCTGAAGATTGTATTAAACGTGCGCGTACTGCCTGCATTTTTTCAATAGAACTGGCAGGACACTCCCGTCTATACAACACAAAATTATGGATCTGCATCCCCTGATCAAGCAGCGTTTGCATCATAAATTGCCGACCGCCCTCACCACGCCAAAAAGCAATTTGTGTGCCCACTTTTAAATTTTGCAAACACGGCAAACTCAGCATCCCTTCGGAGGTTTCAACCTGCGGGACTTCGCTATAAACACCATATCCGCGTAAAACTTCTGCAGTTTTCTCACCCACAGCCACCCAACGTATATGTTGCAAATCCTGCAAGGATATTTGGCTTTGGGTTAAATATTGCATCCCAATATCGACTGCAGTAGGACTGACCACCACAATAATATGTGTGTGTGGCAACTGGGCATATAAATTCGCCAGTTGCTCTGACCACGGCTGTGCAGAAAGCTGCAACAAAGGCAAGTCAATGACCTCAATATGCTGTTGTTGCAAAGCCTGAGTTAAGACCTCTGCACGATCTTGAGGTCGGGTATTAATGAATAGCATGGGCTTCTGGCGCAATATGGACTATTGATACAAGGCTTTCAGTAATTCACCCGCACCTTGTGCCAATAAAGCTTTTGCCAATTCTTCACCTAGCATTTCAGCCTGTTCAGGTGCACCATGTTGCACAGCTTTAAGAATGGTTCGCCCATCGACACTACCAACACGACCTTCAATCTGCAATTGACCATTCTGCAAAGTTGCATAGCCTGCAATTGGTACCTGACAACCGCCTTCTAAATAAGCATTAAAAGCACGTTCGGCACGTACACACACATTAGTTTCGGCATGCATTAACGGCAAAATCAAATCCAAAACCGCCTGATCTTGGCTACGACATTCAAGACCCAAAGCCCCTTGCCCCACTGCAGGTAAGCTCACATCAGGCTGAATGGTCTGGCGAATACGCTCTGCCAAGCCCAAACGCTTTAATCCTGCACTGGCTAAAATAATTGCGTCATACTGACCATCATCTAGCTTAGACAGGCGCGTGCCGACATTACCACGTAAATCAATAATCTCTAAATCTGGACGTGCTTTTAAAATTTGACATTTGCGGCGCAAGCTTGAGGTTCCGACTTTAGCGCCCTGAGGTAAATCTGTAAAACTGGCATAATGGTTCGATACAAAGGCATCGAACGGATCTTCTCGCTCACAAATGACCGCCAAGCTTAGACCTTCAGGCAATGCCATGGGTACATCTTTCATGGAGTGTACGGCTAAATCGGCACGCCCATCCATTAAGGCAGCTTCTAATTCTTTGACAAATAAGCCTTTCCCCCCAATTTTTGCCAGTGGGGTATCTAAAATTTTATCGCCCTGTGTGACAAAAGTCACCAACTCAACAGTTAAATCGGCATGCATCGCCTCTAAGCGGGCACGAATGTGTTCAGCCTGCCATAACGCAAGCGGGCTTTGTCGAGTGGCAATTTTCAGGGTTTTCATCATAGTGGCTAAGCAAGATAAATAAGTTCATCTAAACTTAACCTGATCCCCTAAAAATGCAAGCCTATTTCTTTACTGATTTATCAATCTGTTGCGTATTCATCTGCGATGAGAATGATCAATTAGAGTTTTTGGATGCGTTCTCGCAATAAAGGTAAATGTCGTCGACTAACAGCCAAACGTTCATCTAACTCGCGGCAACGCACCTGATACTGTCCTGAATTGACCACTTCTAGCCCCTCCAAAAACTGAATCGAGACCAAAGCATTTCGGTGAATACGAATAAATTGATCACCAAATTCGCTTTCTAAATCTTTCAGCGTTTCATCAATCAAGACACTGCCATTTTTATGACGCACCGTGACATATTTCTGATCGGCTAAAAAATAATAGATATTTTCTAGAGGCACCAACTCTACACCACGATAGGTTTTCGCAGCAATTTGGTGACGTTTTATTTTTAATTCGTCCATATTTTCTTTTTGTTTTAAATGACTCATCTGCGCTTGCGTGAGTTTTGTTAAATGATCTAAAACCTGTTGCAATTCCTGTTGCATAATAGGTTTTAACAAATAGCCTTCCGCATGGGACTTAAATGCCTCAAGTGCATGTTTATCGTAGGCGGTACAAAACACAATGGCTGGCGTTGGGTCAAGCTCACGCAAATGTTGAGCGCAACTTAAACCATCCATTCCCGGCATTTGAATATCTAATAATATGACATCCGGCTGATGTTCATCTGCCAGTTCAATCGCCTGTTGCCCATGAGCTGCCGTTGCTACTACATGATGCCCCAATTGAGTGACCAAACGTGATAATCGCTCTCTTGCTAGAGGCTCATCATCACAAATTAGGATGTCCATTTCCCCTCCTTATGATTTGAATACTTTATTTTTATCAAGTTAAGAAAAATTTGAACAATCACAAGTTTTTTTATTTATAGCGATATTGCAACACCGTTGTGTACATACCTTTCCCTGCATAACTTTGAAAAGCGACACTTCGTCCATAATAAGCCTGTAAACGCTGTTTCACGTTTTGTAGCGCAATACCGTGTCCTTGTCTTAAATTTATTTTATCGCTGCCATACGGATTTGTAATGACAATATTGACTTGGTTTTGCAATATTTCGATTAATATACTTATCGTACTCTTTGCTAAAACTTTTTCAACTCCATGAAAAATACTATTTTCTAACAAGGGTTGTAAAGTTAATAAGGGAATTTGTACCTGACTGAGCAGTTGCGGTTGTTCAATTTTCCATTCTACGGTCAGGCGTTCGCCTAAACGAATTTGCTCTATGTCTAAATATCGCTGGCAAAGTTCAATCTCATCTTTCAGGCTAACCAGTTTTAATTCTTGCAAACTGGCACGAAATAAACGCGATAAATTGAGCAGCATTTGCTCGGCTTTATCGGGATCTATGGCAATGAGACTAATCACATTATTTAAGCTATTGAATAAAAAATGTGGATGAATACGCGCCTGCATGGCATGTACCCGCGCTTGCAATTCACTGTGCTGTTGCTGAATTGCCTGTTCACGTACATAAATATACCGAAAGCAAAATGCGCCCAATAGCACGCCATAACTCAAATGTAGTCCGACCCCATGTAACAGATCATCTATACCAAATTGTTGTAGATGAAAGTTTTGCCCAAAATGCAATAAGGTATTTAAGCTAAGTGTGGTCAGCAACACGATGCCTTGCAGCAGCAAAAAACTGACCACAAAAGACAAACTCAACCCCATACGTAAAAAACGCGCCTGAAAAAACTCCACTAAGGCCGCAAAACATAACACCACCCAATTGATGTAGAGTACGTATTGCAGCACCCGAGCAAAACTTAATCCGTGCCAACCTTGAGCTTCAGCCAATGCCAAGACCATCGCCAAGGCATTACTGCCAATAAATAATTCAATTAAATATTGCCAACGTCCTATTTTCGTAAAAAAATACATTTCATGTTGTTCTGCCTGCGTATCAGCATAAGTTTGATTGGCTTGTTCTTCGGCAAGTGAATCTGAATTTGTTATACTCTTGTCCAAATCACCGCTTTTTACTTTATTGAGCCGATATGACCACATCTTCTAATTCCTCAAATCCGTCACAAGCCCAAACTTCGGGTATGTGGGGCGGTCGTTTCTCTGAAGCGACTGATGCTTTTGTTGCTGAATTTACAGCATCTGTTCAATTTGACCAACGCTTTTATAAACAAGATATTGCTGGCTCAATTGCGCATGCGACGATGCTTGCCAAAGTAGGCGTACTTACAACTGAAGAGCGTGACGATATTATTCAAGGTTTAAATACCATTCAGGCTGAAATTGAAGCAGGTCAATTTGAATGGCGTATTGACCTTGAAGATGTCCACATGAACATCGAATCGCGCCTTACGCAGCGTATAGGCATTACAGGTAAAAAACTACATACAGGTCGTAGCCGTAACGACCAAGTAGCAACCGATATTCGTTTGTATGTCCGTGACGAAATTGATGCCATTTTAGAATTATTAAAAAAATTACAACACGGCATTTTGAGCTTAGCAGCCAAAAATACGCATACCATTATGCCTGGTTTCACTCACTTGCAAACCGCACAGCCTGTGACTTTTGGTCATCACCTTATGGCGTGGTTTGAAATGCTGGTACGTGACTCTGAGCGTTTAATTGACTGCCGTAAGCGTGTTAATCGCATGCCGTTAGGTTCTGCTGCTTTAGCAGGTACCACATATCCAATTGACCGCGCTTTTACCGCAGAATTATTGGGCTTTGAAGCTGTATCTGAAAACTCGTTGGATGCCGTATCTGACCGTGATTTCGGAATTGAGTTTAACGCCGCTGCATCTTTAATTATGATGCACTTGTCGCGTATGTCTGAAGAATTGATTTTGTGGACATCGGCACAGTTTAAATTTGTGAATATTCCCGACCGTTTCTGCACTGGCTCATCTATTATGCCGCAGAAGAAAAACCCAGACGTGCCTGAATTGGTGCGTGGTAAAACAGGTCGTGTGTATGGTGATTTAATGAGCCTATTGACCCTGATGAAAGGTCAACCGCTTGCCTACAACAAAGACAACCAAGAAGACAAAGAACCTTTGTTTGATGCAATTGATACCGTGCGCGGCTCGCTCATGGCATTTGCCGATATGATTCCTGCTTTAGTGCCAAATATTGCAGAAATGCGTGAAGCTGCATTACGTGGTTTCTCTACGGCAACTGACCTTGCAGATTACTTGGTAAAAAATGGCGTGGCATTCCGCGATGCACATGAAATTGTAGGTAAAGCCGTAGCATTAGGCGTACAAGAAGGCAAAGATTTGTCTGAGCTTAGCCTAGAACAATTACAGCAATTCTCAGATTTGATTCAAGCCGATGTATTTGAAAAAGCATTGACCCTTGAAGCCTCTGTAAATGCACGTGATCATATTGGTGGTACGGCGCCTGCACAAGTTGCAGCGGCAATTGAACGTGCCCAATCGCGTCTTGATCAACTTTACGCATAATCAGGAAGTGAGAGATGTCTAAACAAGTATTTTGTCGTAAATATCAAACCGACATGGAAGCGATGGATTTCGCTCCTTTCCCGGGTGCCAAAGGTCAAGAATTGCTTGAAACGGTATCTAAACAAGCTTGGCAGGAATGGTTAAAACACCAAACGACGCTCATTAATGAAAAGCGTTTAAATGTGTTTGAGCCTGAAGCGAAAAAGTTTTTGGAAGAACAACGTGAGAAGTTTCTCAACAATGATGCCAGCTTGGAAGTCGCGGAAGGCTTAAAACCTCAGAACTAATCCAAGTACTGTTTTTCATTTTAGAAAATTCAAACCTTATTCGCATTACCATTAAAAGAGTCTTTACGAAGGCTCTTTTTTTATTCCATTTTTGATTATAGATTACAACAACAATGTTTTAAATAAATGAAAATAGATTTAAAAAGTTAAGCTGATTTCCTATTTTTATTTCTCGATTGAAACGTATAATATACAGTCACAACAAAACACTCAAAAATATATTAAGCATTGATTTTAAATACAATAGTTTTAAAAATAATCACACTAAAAAATAATGTAATTTGAAAATACATTTGTACATAAAACGCTACATTCCACTACAATAACCCACATGATTCTTGCGTGTGATTTTCCTATACTTATTTTGAAGGAGATAAGCAAGGATCTCTCGCTATAATAAATATTCTCGATTTCAATCTCAGATTTCCCCCAAAGTCTGAGATTTTTTTTATCCAAAATTCAGGCTGTTTCAGAATCTTAAAGATCAGCAAAAAATCTAAAAGACTCATTCAAGCCATAAAAAAAGCCCCATCATCCGATGAGGCTGAATATTCAAAAAAGCTAAACTTAGCGTTCCTGTACTTTTTCTTCAATTTCTTTGACGCTGGTATGACGTACGTCCAAACCTTTCACCATATAAATCACTTGTTCTGAAATATTTCGTGCGTGGTCACCAATACGCTCTAATGAACGCAAAACCCACATCACATTAATCACACGTGAAATATGACGTGGATCTTCAATCATATAGGTCATCAGGGTCCGTGTTGCAGATTGATATTCACGGTCAATATCAGCATCGGCAAGTAAAACACGTAGTGCTTGATCGACATCTAAACGCGCAAAAGCGTCCAGTGCATCATGAATCATGACACGCACCTGGTTACCAATATGACGTGTTTCCATATAGCCACGTGGTGAACCGCCTTCTTCACATAAGTTTTGAGCAATACGGGCAATTTTTGCAGCTTCATCACCAATACGCTCTAAGTCAGTATTGGCTTTAGACATGGCAATCACCATACGCAAATCAATTGCGGCAGGATGACGGCGCGCCAAAATTAATGTTAAGGCTTCATCAATTTCGGTTTCCATGCGGTTGACAGCATTATCTTGGAACTGAACTTCTACCGCCAAAGCTGCATCGGTATCCAAGAGTGCATGAATCGAGTTGGCAACCTGCTGCTCTACCAAACCACCCATGGTCATAAATTTGGTATTTACATCCTGCAAATCTTCATTGAACTGAGAAGAAATATGGTGACTTAACACAGGATTATTCGTACTCAAGGAATACACTCCACAACAAAAGGATAGACTGACGCAATAATTGAATATTAAAGCATAGCAATGATGACGCTTTTATGACATTTTCTCACCAAACTCTCAAGTCTGATCGTTTCCGTCTTTAAACAGCATAAGCCATTCAGATGACAAAATGACTTGGGTCTGTTGACACTTCGTCTATGTTTACAACAACGCATATTTTTTAGCTGATATAAGGCATGGGACAGGAAATTTAGTCATTCTAAATGACTGACTCATAACGCAATAGCAGCAAAAATATGCTTGTCCCCTTGCGCAGCAAACAAAGCAATGCTTTGTTTTTGCTCATGTGGCTAAAACTTTCTCAGATTGCGTTATGAAACTTGGCAACAGTCTCGCTATTCCTTGCATTTCATGCCTGATCTGCTCAGTTTTAGCCTACAGCGCAAGCCATTTATGAAATGTCAGCAGACCCTATATGGCTTTCTGAATCAACCAAGCATTCATTTCCTGTATATCTTGTTCGGTCAACTGCCCAACTGCTGCTTTTAGCTGTAGCACATGCTTTAAATAATCATATTGCGCATTGAGATAATCCTGTTTGGCAGAAAAGGCGTTACGTTGTGCCAACAGTACATCTACCATGGTCTTTAAACCTTCCTGATATTGCGCTTTGGATGCTCGTGCCACCAAATCTGCAGAATTCATTGCAGCTTGCCGCGCCTGCAATTTGGCTTGATCGGTTTCGACTTGTAAATACGCCTGTTTCACATCGGTATTGGCTTTACGAATCGCAGCATCTAATTCAGCTTCAGACTTTTGTACCAAAACCACTGCCTTTTGCACATTTTTATTGACCCGCCCACCGCTAAACACATTCCAGTTCATTTCAATCCCGACCTGATCGAACTGACCATCGGGCGACATGATACTTTCAGGGCTTTGCTTGGCATAACCATAACTGCCCACAGCTTCTACCTGCGGATAACGTGCTGCTTGCTCAACTCGACGTGCATCTTCGGCATATTGTCGCTGTAAACGTGCCTGCTGAATGGCCAAATTTTGAGTTTGTGCCAATTGTGACCATGCCTCTAAACTTTCAGGCACAGGTTTTTGAAATTGAAAGTCATCACGCAAAACCGCCAAACTTTCGTGATACGGTCCAATCAATTGTGCCAACTGCTCTTGTGCCAAAACCAACTGCACATGTGTGGCAATCCGGTTTGCCCGTGCATTTTGATACTGTGCATTGGCTTCACTAACTTCACTTTTCGCAACCAAACCCTCGCGCAGTTTGGCATTCATCATATTGAGCTGTTCGAACAAAGCATGTTCTTCTTGTAAATATGCTGCAGTTAAAGACTGTTGTCGCAGTACGTTAAAATACGCTTCTGATACATTCAAAATATGTTGCTGTTGTTGTAGACGTAAGGTGACTTCACTCAGGCTTAACGAGGTTTTGACTTGTTTCAGGGCTTGCCAAGCATCCCAACGAAATAAAGGCTGACGTGCTGTTAACGCGACTTGACGTGAAGTTGAAGATGAACTGCTTAAAAGCTCTGGCGAGGAACTGGCAATATTGACTCGACTCATTTCCTGACTTTTGCGGGTGATATTGCCTGACAAAGTCACCGTTGGTAGTAAATTGCCTTGCGCAAGCCCTAAATTCAATTGATCGGCCTGATATTGTAATTGTTGTGCGCGCCAAGTTGGATCGCTATTTTGAGCACGCTGATAGGCTTGCATTAAATCCAAAGCAAAAGCGCTTGAACTCATCCAACATAAGCATGTCACTAACATCATTTTTTTCATTATTATTCGATCAACCCACTGTGTAAATTCATCAATCCTACTGCAATGTATTTTTACACCGCCCATACTAAAGCGAATTTGCATTTTTTTCGTATGATTTTCATTAATTTTGAAAATTTTTCATATTATTTCAATTCATTGCAATAATTAAGCAAAGCCATACACATACTAACAATCGCTGCATAAAGTGGTACTTACTCACAGTCATGTAACCAAACTCTAGCAGAATACTACAATGTACTCCGTGGCTTTGACTTTACAATACAATCTCTCCCTTCGTCCTTCGATCCAAGTTTCTAAAACTGTGTGCTTCGCAGAGAATATTTGAAATTTAGAATTTTGGTATGAATGACTCATTTTGAATTTTTGGAATCCATTGTGCCTGAAATGAAGGTACTAGATGATGAATGAATACTCATGTTGAATTGCTGTAATGGTTAAATTTCTTCACGCCATTAAACTTGCCCTGCTGCTTGGGAGTTGTCTGTGTTTGCTCGCTTGCCAAAATTCAGATACACCTCCCGTACCTGAACCACAAAAGGTAGAGACCAGTGCTAGCGAACCTGTAGATTTGACCCAAATGTGTGAAAACATTCAGCACAATATGCAGCAAATTGACAATACTCGCACCACGTTTGCGCTAGAACAAATCAATCAGGATTTAAAAGTCTGCCTACCCTTGCTGCCTTTAAATGAGCAATTAAATTTGCTTAATCTTTCGACCCAAATGTATCAGCGTTTTTTGCATGTGGAACGCAGCGCTGCAGAACAAGCTGCTTTTGATCAACATGCTTTTGATATGGCACAGCATCCGACCATTCAGCAAAGTCATTTTGAAAACTTTGCTTTGCGTGATCAATATTTATTGAAACACAAAGGACAAGCCTATTTAGAGCTATACGATGCCGGTGAAGCACAATTGGTTTATCGCCGGAGCCCGCAATATTTAGCCATTATTTTTGCGCCCTACATGCCCGATGCCGAGCAGATTTTTATTGAAAGAATGGCTAAAGACAATATGCAGCATAGTTTGCGTGATGGTGGACTCACCCTTGATGCTACCGATTTGGCTGAACGCGCCTTATTTTGGGAAGATTACGTGCAGCGTTATCCTAAAAGTCACTTTATACGCGATGCACGTTATCTAGCCAAAGTGTATGCCATGCTACTGTTTAAAGGCACAATCAACAATCCTGTTTCACAGGACTATGTCGATGAATCCAGTATCCAACCCGCCGTATTATTTGAAGTTAAAAAACTGGTAAAGTTGCAAAAATCACCCTTAGCAGAACACGCGCGTAAATTTCTTGCCTTTTTATACATGAACAGTGAACAACGACTCACTGAAATTGCAGTACAGCCCACTGCACGTGAACAGCGTGAATACGGTGATTATGCCTTGGTCCATGCACAGTTGAATCAATATTTAAATTTAAAAAATATATCAATCGATGCAAAACGTGATTGCTTTAGCGACGCCATTTGCATTACTCGCTAATAATTCAAAGTCGCTTAAAGCTCAAATCCTTGTCCTTAGGCATCAAAGAATAAAAGCCACGTGAAGTCTGCTTTTATGCCGACAACGTGCTACTATTTATACAGCTTGACGGAGCGCGAGTAATTCCTCGCTGAGATTGTGTCCATGCTGAGTTTGTAGCCTAAAATCTGCAAACCAAGCTGTAAACTCAAGTACCGTTGAACCTGATCAGGTTAAAACCTGCGTAGGAATCAAGCCCATCTAAAAACATAGCACCCAAATTGTTCCCTTGTTCAAAACAGATCAGTTTGCCCTTGTTTTTGGTCGTGCTTGATTCGTTGATTTCATTCTTCAGGATCATTGCAATGAACCAATTAACGAATCTATCCCCTGCTGACATTTCTGCTCAACACGAGCAAGATGCCAAAGATTTAACCCGTATTTTGCCTGCATCAAAAAAAGTCTATATTCAAGGCTCACGCCCAGACATTCAGGTACCAATGCGTGAAATTGAACTGACCGACACCCCAACAGGTTTAGGCGGTGAGCACAATCCACCACTTATGGTGTATGACACTTCAGGTGTATACACCGATCCAAATGTTGAAATTGATCTAAACAAAGGTTTGCCAAACGTTCGCGAAAGATGGATTGAAGAGCGACAAGACACCGAGAAACTAGAAACCCTCAGCTCAGCCTTTGGGCAAGAGCGTTTACGCGATATCCGAACTGCAGAGATTCGTTTTGCCCATATTCAAAAGCCGCGCCGTGCCAAAGTGGGTAAAAACGTCACCCAAATGCACTATGCCAAACAAGGCATCATCACTCCAGAAATGGAATATATCGCGATTCGTGAAAACCAACGCCAACGCGAAGGTGTCGATATGCGTCAGCACCCAGGGCAAAACTTTGGGGCTAAAAACTTAACTGAAATCACGCCTGAATTTGTACGTCAGGAAGTGGCAGAAGGTCGTGCAATTATTCCTGCCAACATTAACCATCCAGAATGTGAACCCATGATTATTGGTCGCAATTTCTTGGTAAAAATCAATGCCAATATTGGTAACTCGGCACTGGGTTCAAGTATTGATGAAGAAGTCGCAAAAATGACTTGGGCGACCCGTTGGGGCGCAGATACCATCATGGACTTATCGACAGGTAAGAACATCCATGAAACCCGTGAATGGATTATCCGTAACTCACCTGTACCAATTGGTACTGTTCCTATTTATCAGGCACTAGAAAAAGTAAACGGTGTTGCTGAAGACCTGACTTGGGAAATCTTTAAAGACACCCTGATTGAACAAGCTGAACAAGGTGTAGATTACTTCACCATTCACGCAGGTGTGTTATTGCGTTATGTACCACTCACAGCCAATCGCTTAACAGGTATTGTATCGCGTGGAGGTTCAATCATGGCGCAGTGGTGTTTGGCGCATCATGAAGAAAACTTCCTCTACACGCACTTTGATGAAATATGCGAAATCATGAAAGCTTACGATGTATCGTTCAGCTTGGGTGATGGTTTACGTCCGGGGTGTATTCAAGATGCCAACGATGAAGCACAATTCAGCGAACTGCGGACTTTGGGTGAATTGACTCACCGCGCTTGGGAACATGATGTGCAAGTGATGATTGAAGGTCCGGGTCACGTGCCAATGCACATGGTCAAAGAAAATATGGACTTGCAACTTGAAGTCTGTAAAGAAGCACCATTCTATACACTCGGCCCATTAACCACTGATATTGCACCGGGTTATGACCATATTACTTCTGCAATTGGTGCAGCGATGATTGGTTGGTACGGCACAGCGATGCTGTGCTATGTCACGCCAAAAGAACACTTAGGCTTACCGAACAAAAAAGACGTCAAAGACGGCATCATCACCTATAAGATTGCAGCCCATGCGGCTGACCTTGCCAAAGGTCATCCAGGTGCACAAGCCCGTGACAATGCCCTATCTAAAGCACGTTTTGAATTCCGCTGGGAAGATCAGTTTAACCTGAGCCTTGACCCAGATACTGCACGCAGCATGCATGATGAAACTATGCCGAAAGAAGCGCATAAATCTGCACACTTCTGTTCGATGTGTGGACCGAAGTTCTGTTCGATGAAAATCACGCAAAACGTGAGAGATTATGCACAAAATCAAAATGCTGCGAACAAAACGGAGCAAGCGGATGCAGAGGTCGAATCAGGTCTCAAAGCCATGAAAACCGCTTATCAGGAACATGGTCAAAAATTGTACCATAAGCTCTAATTTGTTTAAAAAGCGTTTGTATTCAATAAAATCTCAGTTAGGATGAAATTATGCTTTGCTCATCCTGATGAGAATTTATGAAGATTATTCAACAAGCAACTTATGGACAACACGATGCACAGATTCACCAGCGTGAATACCTGTATCGTGGTTTTATTCAGGTTGAAAAAGTCAGCCTGAGTCATCGCTTGTTTAATCAAACCACATATACCCCAGTCCTTCAGCGTGAACTCATTCAACGTCCTGAAGCGGCTGGGGTACTCATTTATGATGCAGCACAACAAAAATTTGCCCTAATTGAACAATTCCGCATTGGTGCAATTGATGATCACGACTCACCTTGGCAACTTGAAGTGATTGCAGGGGTGCTAGATGGTGATGAATCACCTGAAAGCTGTATTCGTCGTGAAGCTTTAGAAGAATCGGGCTGCGAGTTAAAAGAATTACAACATTTATTCAGTTTTTATCCATCTGCAGGGGCATGCGCAGAATTGTTCCACTTATATAGTGCGAACACCACCTTACCACAGGAAGGTGGCGTGTTTGGTATGCCTGATGAAGGAGAAAACATTCAATTACACATTATTGATTATCGGGAAATTCCAAACTTGCTGACCAATGGTCGGCTAAAAAATGCACCTGTCATCATGGCATTGCAATGGTTACAACAACAAATTAAAACCGTAAAGGATGTCTAAGGGGTCAGGCATGACTTTAATCTCAAACAATCAGCAGCAACGCTGGACCATTGTACAAATTTCCGATACGCACCTCATGAATCAGGAAGATTTAGAGTTTGTGCATATGAATCCTGAACGTAGCTTTCATGCGGTGATGCATGATATTCAACAGCAATACCCGCGGCTTGATGCTATTTTCCATACGGGCGATTTAGCACAAATACCCGTTACTGAAACCTATCAGCGTTATTTGCAGTTTATGCAGACTTTAAATACACCGCATTTCCAGATTCCGGGTAATCATGATGATGCCGCAATTTTTCCATTTCATTTACAGTCCAATGAAGTTCATGCAATTGAGTTGGGTAATTGGAGTGTCATTTTACTCAATACTGCGGTCAAAGGTCGGATCGATGGTTGGATGGATGCAGCACAATTACAACAGTTAGATCAGCTTTTACAGCAACATGCCCATCAGCAGGTGATTATTGCCTGTCATCACCATCCTTTTGATATGCAGTCCCACTGGATTGATCAGCATAAACTTAAAAATACCAAATCCTTAATTGATGTCTTGGCACGACACAACAACGTCAAATTAGTACTGTGCGGGCATGTGCATCAAGACTCACTCAATGAATGGCAAGGGATTCAGTTTTACTCTACGCCTTCGACCTGTGTGCAATTTAAACCGCATAGCCAGCACTTTGCGCTTGGGCCTGAAGCACCAGGTTACCGTGTGTTACATTTGAATGCAGATGGCAGTTATAGCACTCAAGTGCATCGGGTTGAGCATTTCACACAACAAATAAATTTTGAAATTTCAGGTTATTAACTTTTCATTTTATTTTTTTTGCTTTACTTTATGCCTTCAACAAAAAATGCGATAACACATCCAAACATCAAAGACTATCCATAATCAAAAAAAGTCTATATGATGACGTCCCCCGAAGAAAGAATTCTTTCTGAGGGAGTGGATAAAAACACTTGCATATCACCATATTTTTCGCGTATGAATCTTACGCATATGATGAGGAATGTCCTACATGGCGAATGACAACCTAAATCAAGTCTTGGACGAACAAACAGATCTTGTAGAAGAAAAAGCTACAAAACGCGTGCGTAAGGCGAAGCCAAAGGCTTTAGAGGGTGGTTCTACAGCTAGCTTATTTGGTATTGCACCTTATCAGCCGAAAAAGAATGAAGAATACATGTCTGAAGGACAACTCGAACATTTCCGTCAAATTCTCATGGCGTGGAAAGAAGAGTTAATGTCAGAAGTAGATCGTACACTCAACACCATGCAAGACGAAAATACAGCTTTGCCTGATGTGAATGACCGCGCGACACAAGAAGAAGAATTTGCGATTGAATTACGTACTCGTGACCGTGAACGTAAATTGATTCGTAAAATTGAACAATCTATTGAAGCGATTAAAAACGATGATTATGGTTTCTGTGAAACTTGCGGTATCGAAATCGGTTTGCGTCGCTTAGAAGCACGTCCAACGGCAACACTATGTATTGACTGTAAAACTTTTGCAGAGATCAAAGAGAAGCAAAATAACGGTTAATTGTGACTGTTGAAAATTCCTTAGCGGAGCATGCTCCCCATGCGCAGCAGCGAGATCATATTTCGCTGACACGCTACTCAGGTCGGTTTGCACCATCGCCAACTGGCCCTTTGCATTTTGGCTCTCTTATCACTGCCGTTGCCAGTTATTGCGATGCCAAAGCTCAGCACGGCACTTGGTTGGTACGTATTGAAGATACGGACATTCCACGCATCTACCCAGGCAGTGAAAGCCATATCTTGCGCTGTATAGATGCCTTTCAATTTGAACCCGATGCCGAAATTATTTTCCAGAAAGATCGACTTGATCTCTATGCAGCCGTATTACAACAATTGCAGCAACGCGGCTTGGTCTATGCCTGTCAATGCACCCGTAAAATGCTTGGCTCCAATCATATTTATGCAGGGACTTGCCGCAATTTAGGCTTAGATTTTACCAATCAAGCGATTCGGGTCAAAGCCACAGACCAAGAAATTTGCTTTCAAGACCGCTTGCAAGACAAACAATGTTCCAACCTTGCACATGATTTGGGCGATTTTGTCCTGAAACGGCGTGATGGCATTATCAATTATCAATTGGCAGTGGTGGTGGATGATTATCTGCAAGGTATTACCCATGTGGTTCGCGGCGCAGATTTACTCGACAACACCGCACGGCAAATCTATTTGGGACAACTGTTAGGCTACCCTCAACTCAGCTACACGCACCTGCCTTTAGCCATGAATGCGCAAGGGCAAAAACTGTCTAAACAGAACTTGGCACAAGCTTTAGATTTAGCCCAAGCACCAAAGTTACTACAGGCCGCTTTAACTGCCTTAAATCAAGCCACTGTCGAATTAGACACGCCTGGACGTATGCTCACACAAGCCATTCAACAATGGGATATTTCACGTATTCCTGCAGGTACAACTTTACACGGCTATTATTTATAAAACTTAAAATTCAGTTATGCTCAAAGTGAAATGGATCATTTGAGGTTGTGTCATGTTTTTTATTTTTGGTGTGGGACCTAAAACCAAAGTAGTCGAGAAAAGTCAATTTAAATGCCCCGTTTGCCGCACTCGCAGTAACTATGAACTCAGACAGCAACGACAATATTTTTCCTTATTTTTTATTGCCTTGTTCCCTGTGTCTAGACAAAAAAATACTACAGTCAAGTGTTTACATTGTGGCACAGTCATGCCAAGCATGGTGTTGTACCATACTCAGCAAGAAGCGAAATAGAAGAATAAATTCTAGAAATTCGATTCCTCACGGCTTGGGTTAATCTCGTGGGTGTTGGCTTCAATTTTCAGAATCAAACTCACCATCACTGCACACATAATTAACGATGAACCACCATAACTAATAAAAGGCAGGGTCAAACCTTTGGTCGGCAACATGCCCATGTTCATGCCTGCGTTCACCATAATCTGCAATAAGAAAATAATGCTGATACCATAAGCCAAATACCCTGCACGTAAGTACTGGTTTTTTAGGGCACGATGACCAATTTTAATGCAGGCAATCAGCATGGCAAAAGACAAACTCAACACCACTAAAATGCCTAAAAAGCCAAATTCTTCACCCAAAACAGCCAACATAAAGTCTGTATGTGCTTCAGGCAAATAGGACATTTTCTGGATACTATGCCCCAAACCTACGCCTACCCATTCACCGCGTCCAAATGCCATTAAAGCATTAGACAACTGATAGCCGACACCCAAAGGATCATTCCACGGGTTTGAAAACGACATTAAACGCTCAAAACGATAAGGCTCAAATACCACCAAAAACACAAAGGCGGCAATAATCGCGCCAAAAGCAATACCAAACTGAATTAATGGTGCACCCGCTAAAAAGAACACCCCCAACATGGTCAAGGCAATCACCACTGTCGCCCCCAAATCAGGCTCTGCAATCACCAAACCTACCGTGACTGCCATAATCACTGCAAGACGAATCAGACCTTTAATGTTATTTCGCACTTCTTCGGCACGGCGTACCACATAGTCAGCGGTAAAAATAGCCATCATCACTTTAGCGACTTCGGACGCTTGCAAGGTAAAGCCTGCGACCCGAATCCAGCGTTTAGAACCATTGACTTCGGTACCCACCAACAAGACTGCAGCTAACAAGGCAATGGTCACAATCCACAGAAAAAAGGTGTTGTTAAACCAGGTATTCAGCGGCACTCGATAGGCAATCACGGCAGCGATTAATGCCACCACAATTGAAATGCCGTGACGCAATACATAGTGAAAGGCATTTTCATGCATACGCTCGGCATAAGGCATCGAAGCCGACGCCACCATGATTGAGCCAATACACAACAACGCCAGTACGCTAAAAATCAGTACATTGCGTACATTCACTTCCGCTGGCAGTTTGGGTAACCAGCGATCATAGACCTGATTGAGTTTATTGATTGTTGTCTGAGCAAAGCCAGCCATATCTCACACCTTATTGTTGTTATACCAGTGCGTTGACATAAGCAACGAACTTGTGACCACGTTCTGGATAGCCCGAGAACATATCAAAACTTGCACATGCAGGTGACAATAGCACCACATCATGCGCCTGTGTATGTTGTTGGCAGATTTCAACGGCTTGTTCTAAGGTATCTGCAGTTAAGAGTTGGGTTGTTCCTGCAACTGCTGTTTCAATTTTCGTGGCATCCTCACCAATCAACACCGCCAATTTGGCGTATTGTTGCAATGATTGACGTAGCGCAGTAAAGTCCTGCCCTTTGCCTTGCCCACCTAAAATAATCGCAACCTTGCCGCCTTGTGCCTGAATTGCTGCGCCCAAGCCATCTAAGGCCGCCAAAGTTGCACCAATATTGGTTCCTTTGGAGTCATTATAATAACGCACCCCATGTAATTCTTTGACGAACTCACAACGATGCTCCAAACCTTTAAAGGTTTTCAGCGTTTCCAGCATGCTGTGCATAGCTAAACCAATGGCTTCACCCAATGCCAAGCATGCTAATGCATTCGCAATATTGTGTGTACCTTGAATATACATCTCAGTACTTTTTAATAAACGCTCACGCCCACGTGCCAACCACATGCTGCCATCATCATCTTTTAACAAGCCATATTGATTTAAGTCAGGCGCGTTTAAGCCAAAACTTTGCATAGGAGTTTGATCTGGCACTAACGGACGACTTAAGGCATCATCACGGTTAAACACCACTTTTTTCACGCCCTGAAAAATACGATGTTTGGCTGTGTGATAACCCAGCATATCGCCATGACGGTCTAAATGGTCTTCACTCATGTTCAGCACTACCGCCACTTCTGCATTTAAATTCGAGGTGGTTTCTAGCTGAAAACTGGAAAGTTCTAAAATATACAGCTCAGGATTATCTTTGATCAGATCCAAAGCAGGACGTCCCAAATTACCCCCTACTGCGACTTTTTTGCCTGCTTGCTCTGCCATTAAACCAATGAGCGTGGTAACGGTACTTTTCGCGTTTGACCCTGTAATTGCCACTATAGGTTTGTCGGTCGCGCGACGTAAAATCTGAATTTCACTCACCACAGGAATACCCTGCGCCATCGCAGCCTGAATTTCAGGAAGTTTTGGATCTAGCCCCGGGCTAATCACAATTTCTTCTGCAGACAGCAATAAATCCTGATCAAACTGACCAAAGCGGGTTTCCACGTCGGCAGGAATTTGGTCATGCCCTGGGGGTGTGGGGCGAGAATCTGTCACAGCAACGCGGTAACCCTGATGATGTAAAAAATTAACTGCTGCAACACCAGAAACACCTAGTCCTGCAACGACTTTTAAACCACCACGTTGTATTAACATTTTTTCCCCATTTTGTGCGCTAATTTTGAAACAGACAAAATAGTAGCACTTTGCTGTTTTGAATGCTTTTTCTGTTTGCAGTTCCTGCAGTTTTTTTGTGTCAGTGCGTAAAAAAACCGTCATAATGCTGACGGTTTTTAAAAAGAATATCCCTACAGTGAATAAACAAGCCTATTTCCACTTCACCGCTTGAACTTCAACTTTCTTTTCTGCGGTTTGGTCTTGAGAATCACAACCACAACTACCACCACAGCCTGCCGCTGCTGCAGGTTTTAGCCACTTGGCCAAACCATGCCAGCCTTTTTCAGCACAGAAATTGGACAGTTTTAGAAAAACTGCGCTAGAGGTCTTGGGAAAGACTTTTTTAAAGACGACCACAGCACTCCACAGTACCAATGCAGCAACAATCAGAATTTCAACCATGTTCATCTACTCCTGTAGGTCAAGCATGTGCCTTAACCCAACAAATACGATGCCGTTTGATAAGTCAGAAATGACATGAAATAAGCCAAACCAAATAAATAGCAGGTCATAAAACTTACTGTACGCCATGAACCTGTTTCACGCTTTACGGTGGCCAAAGTCGCCAAACAATGCGGTGCATAAATAAACCACACCAATAACGACAAACCCGTTGCCAATGACCAGCCCAGTTCGCCACCGCCACTGATTAATGCGGCCAAGCCTTGGGACATGGCATCTTCATCCACTGCAGATAAGGCATAGACTGTGCCTAATGCAGCCACGACCACTTCACGCGCTGCCATAGCAGGAATCAAGGCAATCACAATTTGCCAGTTAAAGCCAACTGGAGCAAAAATCGGCTGTAATACATGCCCCAGCATCCCTGCAAAACTGTAGTCAATTGCAGGCAGGGTCGCACCTTCAGGCGGTTGCGGGAAGGTACACAAGAACCACAATAAAATCGACAGCGCAAAAATAATACCACCGACACGCTTCAAGAAAATTTTGGCGCGATCCAACAAACCAATCCACACACTTTTTAGGTCTGGAAAACGGTAGCTTGGTAGTTCCATCAGCAAGACATGCTCAGATTTATCTTTTTGCAAAAATTTAAGCACAATAGATACGCCTAAGGCACTCAAAATGCCCGCCATATACAGACCGAATAGCACTAGGCCTTGTAAATTAAACATACCCCAGACGGTTTGATTGGGAATGAATGCAGCGATGAGCAAGGCATATACAGGTAAGCGCGCAGAACAAGTCATTAACGGCGCGACCATAATCGTGGTTAGACGATCGCGTGGGTCAGCAATACTACGTGTTGCCATAATACCCGGCACTGCACAGGCAAAACTAGACAGCAATGGAATAAAGGCACGACCACTCAAACCTGCGCTAAACATCAGCTTATCGAGCAAGAATGCGGCACGTGGCAAATAGCCCGATTCTTCTAAAATTAAAATAAACAGGAACAAAATTAAAATTTGCGGCAAGAACACCACCACACCGCCTGCACCTGCAATAATGCCATCCACAATCAAGCTGTTCAGCAAGGGATGGCTAATGTTTTCGCCAATCACTTCACCTAGCCAGCCAAATAAACTTTCGATGCCATCCATAAATGGTGCAGCCCAAGCAAATACCGCCTGGAAGACAATAAACATCATCACCGCAAGGCTGACTAAACCAAATACAGGATGTAAAAAGATTTTATCGAGGAAGTCGGAGCGTTTATCTTCTTCATCTACAAACTGCACCACATCATGCAAAATAGTTTGAATACGCTCATGCTGAGTGCCTGTTAGGCCTGTCAATTCTGTCTGCGGAACAGAAAATTTGCCCTGATCTAAGGCGTGCATTAAATTTTGAATACCTGAATCACGCACCGCCACGGTTTCCACCACAGGCACACCCAAACGCTCAGACAATTTTTGCGTATTAATTTGCATGCCACGACGACGCGCTTCATCCATCATGTTGAGCACCAATAAAATTGGACGTCCCAGTGCAATCATTTCCAAAACCAAACCCAAATGCAGTTTTAGGTTGGTCGCATCCACGACACAAAGAAATGCATCTTGCTGACCTTCTTCAGCAATTTTGCCCTGAACCACATCTCGGGTAATGGCTTCGTCGGGACTGGTGGCTTCTAAGTTGTAAGTGCCAGGTAAATCTAAAACCCGCACCGCCTGACCTGAAGGCAAGCTGAACTGCCCGACTTTACGCTCTACAGTCACGCCTGCGTAGTTGCCAACTTTCTGACGCGTCCCTGTCAAATGGTTAAATAAAGAAGTTTTACCGCAGTTTGGATTCCCTACAAGTGCGATACGTAAGGCATCGCTCATGCAGACACTCCTTGCTCAATTTCTATGCGTTGAGCTTCTACTTTGCGCAAGGCAAAACGGGTAAATCCCACTTGAATTAAGATCGGATCTCCACCAAAAATACCTTTAGTGATCACCTGCACAGGCGTTCCAGGCACAAAACCCAGTGTTTCTAAGCGATTCGCAACCAAATCATTTAGGGATGTTGCACCATCGGCAGTACGTAATACCTGACGGATGATGGCTGTTTGTTTTGCTTTGAGTTCTGACAAACGCACCGTGAAATTCCTATACTATTTTGCCCATTATAACATGCAAATGAGAACAATTAACAAATAAGGTCAACTTACATTTGAATGTTTTATATCACATCGACAGCCCTGCTGAATTGGATTAGAGTAGAAAATAACGCTGCTTATTATCAAATTTCTCAATTAATTTTGTGATTTCGCCTGTGATGCCTATGCTGAACAAAAAACCTCGTATTCCTGCTGCAATATTAATTCCAGAAGCTTTGAGTTTTTTGGAAGGCTATCGCAACGATTTAATTGCACAAAGTGTTAGCCCGCATACTCGCAATGCCTATTTGTCCGATTTAATTCAGTGCAGTGACTATGTCAGCAAAGCTATGCCTGAATGGGATCATGACGATATTTCGGATGTACTCATCGAACTCACCAAACAACAAAAAAGCCCCCGCTCTATTGCACGCTGCCTATCTGCGCTACGTTCTTTTTATAAATTTTTAAGAGAACACAAACTACGTTCTGACAACCCTGTTGCTGCGCATAAAACTCCAAAATTAGGTCGTGCCTTACCCAAAGATTTATCTGAAGCCGATGTGGAAGCTTTAATTCACGCCCCAGATATCAACACTGCACTAGGATTACGAGATCGTGCCATGCTAGAAGTATTATATGCTTGCGGTTTACGAGTGACGGAGTTACTGAATTTACGTTTAGAATTGATCAACCTAAAACAAGGCTATTTACGAATTGTAGGTAAAGGTAATAAAGAGCGTTTGGTGCCTATGGGACAAGTTGCTTGTGAGTGGATAGAAAAATATTTAACCGAGTCACGACCACAACTGTATAAAAGTTCAACCGATTATCTATTTTTAACGGTGCATGGCGGCATCATGAGCCGTCAAAATTTCTGGTATGCCATTAAACGCTATGCCCTGCAAGCAGGGATTCAGGCCGAGTTATCGCCACACACATTAAGACATGCCTTTGCCACACATTTACTCAATCATGGGGCAGATTTACGCGTGGTACAAATGCTACTTGGACACAGCGATTTATCCACCACACAAATTTATACCCACGTCGCACAAATCCGTATGCAGCAATTGCATGCCCAACATCACCCACGGGCTTAAAAAAACAAAAACGACGTCGAAGCATAAGATCTACTGAAACTTCGTCTATGAACGTAAGCCATTTATGAAATAG
Organism: Acinetobacter sp. SCLZS86; assembly: GCF_021560715.1. Taxonomy (NCBI): domain Bacteria; kingdom Pseudomonadati; phylum Pseudomonadota; class Gammaproteobacteria; order Moraxellales; family Moraxellaceae; genus Acinetobacter; species Acinetobacter sp. SCLZS86. The sequence goes on along the minus strand of NZ_CP090864.1, from coordinate 321,987 downwards.
CAACAGACCCTAACGATCATGAATATTTTTTGTTATGCTAACGCTCTATTTTTTGCCAACAAGAAAGGGTTGTTTATGACATTTACCCGCTCGACACTTTTGATTGCCTGCTCACTGGCAAGTGCTTTTGCAATCACCGCATGTTCAAATGCAAACAACGACGATAAAAAACAAACCACGCTCACCGCTAGTGCCCCTGCTACGGGTGAAGCATCAACCCTAATTGAACGCAATGCACAACAGCGATTAAGCACGACCTTGCAACAACATTTTAAAACCGCAGGCATCAACGCCAAAATTACCGACATTAAAGCCACGGAAGTTCCAAATTTATTTTGGGTGAGTCTTGAAGGTATGTCATCGGTCTACGCCACCAGTGACGGCAAATACATTATTCAGGGCGATGTGATCCGTTTAGGTGACAAAGAACTGCATAACGTCAGTGAAAACCTACAAGCAGGTGTGAACAAAAAAATCTTTGCTGAATTAAAGCAAGAAGATTTGCTGGTCTTTCCTGCCAAGGGCAAAACCAAACACGTCATTTATGTCTTTACCGATGTCAGCTGCCCATATTGCCATCGTCTACATGAACAAATGGATGAAATGAACGGCAAAGGTATTGAAGTCCGTTACATTGCTTGGCCACGTGGCGAACAGCACATGCCTGCTATGGAAGCGATCTGGTGTAGCGAAGACCGCCATGCAGCCTTTAATCAGGTCATGAATGGTGCACAAATTGCGCCTGCCAACTGCAAAAACCCTGTTCGTGCTCAATATCAATTGGGCTTAAATATGGGCGTAAATGGCACACCTGCAATTTATAATGCCGAAGGCATATATTTAGGCGGCTATCTGTCTACAGCCGAATTGATCAAACGCTTAGACAACTAAAAATAGCGGATCTGTGGATGCTGCATCATCCCAATACACCAAGACGTAGCATCTATGAAGCCAATATAAATTACGATTTCTTATGCATTATTTTACTTATTTTTATACTGTAAATATAAGTGCGATCTGCCCTAGAGTCAGCGCGTTTTTTTAGCTATGATCTAGGCTTGTTTAAAGTTTTTAAAATATGGAGTGTGACGTGAAACCAGTTCGTCTGGCAATCCTCGGTCTTGGTACTGTGGGTGGTGGTGCCCTTAAACTATTAAAAGAAAATGCTGCTGAGATTAGACGTCGCACCGGTCGTGAAATTGAAATCACTTATGTGGGAACACGTCGTCCGCGTCATGACCTAAACTTACCTGAATCGGTTAAGCAAAGCTCTGACTTGATGGACATTGTCCGTCAACCCGATGTAGACGTAGTGGTTGAAGTGATGGGCGGTATTCACCCTGCTTATGACGTGATCATGGAAGCGATGAAACACGGTAAACAAGTCGTGACAGCCAACAAAGCCCTACTTGCAGAACACGGTAATGAGCTATTTAAAGCGGCTGAAGACAATGCCGTACAAATTGCCTATGAAGCTGCGGTTGCGGGCGGTATTCCAATTATTAAAGTCATCCGTGAAGGTTTGGCTGCCAACAAAATTGAATGGTTGGCAGGCATCATCAACGGTACAGGCAACTTCATTTTAAGTGAAATGCGCGAAAAAGGTCGTGCCTTTGAAGATGTGTTGAAAGAAGCACAAGAATTAGGCTATGCCGAAGCCGATCCGACTTTTGACGTCGAAGGTATTGATGCTGCACACAAACTGACTATTTTGGCTTCATGCGCATTTGGTATTCCGCTACAGTTTGACAAGGTCTTTACCGAAGGTATTGGCAAAGTGACCGCACAAGATGTGAAGTATGCCGAAGAACTCGGTTTCCGCATCAAACACTTAGGGATTGCCCGTCGTACCGAAAAAGGTATTGAACTGCGTGTGCACCCAACCTTAATTCCTGAAGAAGAATTAATTGCCAACGTCAACGGCGTAAAAAATGCGGTCTTGGTACAAGCCAATGCTGTTGGCCCAACGCTATATTATGGCGCAGGTGCAGGTGCGGGCCCAACAGCCTCTGCGGTAGTTGCCGATGTTGTCGACATTGTCCGTGATATTTCTTATACCGAAGATGGTGCAGGTACGATTCCGCAATTGGCATTTGAAGCCTTAACTGACTTGCCAATTCTAAGCCGTGAAGAAATGACCACGGGTTACTACATTCGTATTAATGCCGAAGACCAAACTGGCGTACTTGCCGATGTCACCACAATTTTAAGCCGTGCAGGAATCAGTATTGATGCCATCATGCAGCAATCACGCTTAAAAGACCTTATTCCTATCGTGATTCTGACTGACCCAGTCCTAGAATCAAAAATGGATCAAGCGTTACAACAAATTCAAGCATTGCCAACCATTCATGGCGAAATTGTACGAATTCGTTTAGAATCGCTTGATAACTAATCGGGTGGAGGGGAATATTTCCCCTTGCCAAGCTCTACACACAATTGGAACATCATCATGTCGAATGCCAATCGTTATACTGGTTTAGTTGACCGTTATCGTGACCGTTTACCAGTGTCTGCAACTACACGTGCAATCTCTCTAGGCGAAGGTAACACGCCGCTCATTAAGCTTGAGAATATTCCACGCATTATTGGTAAAGATGTTGAAATTTATGTGAAGTATGAAGGCTTAAACCCGACAGGTTCATTTAAAGACCGTGGTATGACCATGGCAGTGACCAAAGCGGTTGAAGAAGGTTCAAAAGCCATTATCTGTGCATCTACAGGTAACACTTCTGCTGCGGCTGCAGCTTATGCTGCCCGTGCTGGCATTAAAGCATTCGTTTTAATTCCAGAAGGCAAAATTGCCATGGGCAAAATGGCACAAGCGATGATGTACGGTGCAATCACCATGCAAATTCGTGGTAACTTTGACGATGGTATGCGTCTCGTTAAAGAAGTGGCTGACCAAGCACCTGTAACGATTGTGAACTCAATCAACCCTTACCGCCTACAAGGTCAAAAGACCATCGCTTATGAAATTGTAGATGAGTTAGGTCGTGCACCAGATTACCACTGCTTGCCTGTAGGTAACGCAGGAAACATTACTGCGCACTGGATGGGTTATACCGAAGCAGTTGCCAACCAACCTGCCGATCAATTCGAGCAAGTGATCTATGACACAGCCACTGACAAATTCACAGGTCCAAACCCTGAAGGCCGTCCAATCATGGTGGGTTATCAAGCGTCTGGTGCTGCGCCATTCTTACGTGGTGCGCCTGTAGAACACCCTGAAACTGTTGCAACTGCAATTCGTATTGGTAATCCACAAAGCTGGAACCATGCTAAAGCAGTGGTACGTGATTCAGAAGGTTGGTTTGATGAGCTCACTGATGCTGAAATCTTAGAAGCTCAACGCATGCTGTCTATGTATGAAGGTGTATTTGTTGAGCCTGCATCTGCTGCATCAATTGGTGGTGCAATGCGTGACATCAAAGCAGGTAAAATTAAAGAAGGTTCTGTGATCGTATGTACTGTAACAGGTAACGGTCTGAAAGATCCTGACACTGCCATGAAACAATGTGCAGATGCTGTGATGCTATCTATTGATGCTACCATGCAACAAGTAAAAGACTCGATTCTTTCAAATATGTAAGTTTTGAATCGTGATCAAAAAAACCTGCATTAGCAGGTTTTTTTGTATTTGGAATCATGCAACTTTAACGGAAGTTGAGTCATACGATTGATAACTCAACGCTCCAAGCTGAATGTGATCTTAAATACGTTTAGGTAACTGACTTGCCCAGCTCATTAAGCGGGTGGCGTCATTGGTACGTGCTTGTGAAGTAGCTGCACCTAAAAGCACCACTACTGCAGGACGGTTATTCAAAGTGGTATGCATCACCACACAGCGCCCTGCTTCATTGATAAAACCTGTTTTAGACAGATTGATATTCCAGCCACCATTACGTACCAATGCATTGGTATTGTTAGATTTCAAAACACGATAACCCAAGTTAAAGTCATAGGTTGGCGTGGTTGAGAATTGGCGGATCAAACCATATTGCGAAGCGGTACTGACCAAAATACCCAAATCTCGCGCAGAAGATACATTACGCGGGTCTAAGCCTGTTGCTTCGGTAAAGCGAGTAGAATGCATACCCAATTCACGCGCTTTAGCATTCATTGCCGCTACAAAGGCATTTTTCCCACCTGGATAAGTACGTGCCAACGCGGCAGCAGCAGGGTTTTCAGATTTCATTAAAGCAAATAATAATGCTTCGGCACGGTTGAGCTTGTCACCCACACGTAAAGTCGAACTTGAGTTTTTACCTGCAGCACCTGCAAAGTCTATTGATTGTAAGGTAATTTGTTCAGACATATTCAAACGGGCATCAGAAGTGACCACTGCAGTCATTACTTTAGTCACTGAAGCAATTGGCAATGCTACGTTTGTGTTTTTGCTGTACAGTACTTCACCAGTTTGCGCATCCATCACTAAAGCCGCACGAGCATTAACAGAAGGCTGGCTGCTATAAGCAGAAGTATCTAAAATACGGACAGTTTTGGGCGTAGTAGACGCGGGTGCAACACCATTGCTGCTACGCACTGTTGTGGTAATTTTGGTTGAACCTGGCGGTGTAGGTTCAGCAACATAGCTCTCTGGCTCAGTCTGAGTGCTTGCACTTGTACTTTCTAGATCTCCATTTAAGAGTTGATCGGCTTGCTCTGAAGACCAACTTAAGGTCGCCTGACCGTCGCTCCCAGAGGAAGGATTGATGACAAGTTCAGCAAAACTGACAGAACTTAGGCTGAACATCATAGATGCGACCAGCACATGCATTAACGACTTCTTAGAATTTTTCACGACTGCTTACTCAACTCAGGGAGGTAAGATACATTTGCGTATTACCTCAAATATGCCTTACATTTAAAAATACAATAATGAATCGTTTTTGACACCATAGTGTGCAGAACTTTTCATTCTAGATTAAGAATAGCATTGCTAATTTTGTCGTTTCATTGCAAGCTAATTTTGCTTTATGTAACAAAAAAGATGATTTTTTCAAAGGGAGAGTGTAGGTGATCACAGTTTTAGTAGTCGACGATCATGAATTGGTACGTACTGGGATTTGCCGTATGCTCGAAGACCATGCCGATGTGCAAGTGATTGGACAAGCTGAATCCGGAGAAGAAGCGATTACTTTAGTGCGTCAGCATCACCCCAATGTAGTGTTGTTGGATGTGAACATGCCAGGAATTGGGGGTGTGGAAACCACACGTCGTCTATTGCAAACTGCTCCAGACACCAAAGTTTTGGCGGTAAGCGGTTTGGCAGAAGAACCTTACCCTTCTTTATTGCTGAAAGCAGGTGCAAAAGGCTATATCACCAAAGGCGCACCTGTCAGTGAAATGGTACGTGCCATTAAAAAAGTCATGCAGGGCGGTAAATACTTCAGTGCCGATATTGCCGAACAACTGGCTAGTTCATACTTATCTGACACACAACAATCGCCTTTTGATAGTCTTTCAGAACGTGAAATGCAAGTGGCGATGATGGTGGTGAACTGTATAAGCGCACAAGAAATTGCCGATAAGTTGTTTGTCAGTGTAAAAACCGTAAATACCTATCGTTACCGTATTTTCGAAAAATTAAATATTGATAGTGATGTCAAACTGACCCACCTTGCCATTCGTTATGGACTGATTAAACCCTAAATGTTCAAGAGTTTTCAACGCTGTTGATGCAAAAATAAGACCTTTATAATATGCCAGAATTAAAACAATATTCTGAGTTAAATCAGTATCATCTTGGCATGTGGTATGGTACTTACCGAATGCTGATTGCCTTTTGTTTGCTGCTGATTACCATACTCACCTTTCAGCAGCTTGGCACACAATATCAGTACCCAGGTTTATATCTGTACACCTTGGTTTGTTATTTTATTTTTAACTGCTTGCAACTGATCAGCTATAAATATATTCCTTTTAAAATCACGCAACAACTGACCCTATTTTTTGCTGTTGATATTATCGCGCTGAGTAGCCTGACTTTTGCCAGTGATGGCCCTAATTTATATTTAAGCCTACTGTTTGTGATCACGATTTTTGCGGCTTCACTCTTGCTGCAAAAGCGTAAAGCCTTAGCAATTACTCTAATCGCGATGATTATGGTGATTTATCAACACTTTGTTGGGAGTTTGCTGGACTTTTCATCACTCAATAATATTAGTCAAAGTGCGCTTTTGGCATTTTTATTTGGGGTGGTTTATGGCAGCGGACGTATTGCTGTACGACGTTTCCAAGTTTTGGAGAATCTAAACTTTTCACAGTCTTTGGAATTAAACCGCCTACAAAATATCAACCGTTATATTTTAGAACAAACCGAAATGGGCTATTTGGTTTTAGACGAAAATTGCCATGTCGTCCTTAGCAACCCTGCCGCCTGTCATCTGCTCGGAATTCATCCCAAATACGCACACGCGACTTATCCATTGTATAAAATTCAGCCCGATTTATTCGATCTGTTCAAATTTGATCAGTTGCAGGATGGAGAAAAGTTTCAATTCGAATCGCAACTGAGTCATTTTCATGTGCACATTCAGGTCCAAAAACTCAAAGTGCCACATCAAACGCTGACTTTATTGGCGCTGCAGGATGGACGTAAAATTAATCAACAAGTACAGCAACTCAAACTAGCCGCCTTAGGACAACTCTCTGCCAGTATTGCGCATGAAATTCGCAATCCTTTGGCAGCGATTGTACAAGCCAATAATTTATTTACAGGCAGTGACGCTGCCCAGCAACAATTGCTGTCCAACATGATCAGCAAACAAGCGACACGAATTGATAAAATTATTCATGACACGCTGAGCATGGTCAAAAACAAACAAACTACACCTGTCGCGATTCAGCTCAATCAGTTTTTGCCGCAATTCATTCAGGAAGATTTACCTGATGCAGCGAGTCAAATTCAACTTACACTGACCGAACAACTGAGCATTCTGTTTGATGAATCACAATTTCGCCAAGTGCTGATTAACCTGATTCGTAATGCCATTCGACACAATACTGCAAAGCAACCTATTGAGATTACAGTCTATTCGCAAACAACTTATATTTATATAGATGTGCGGGATTTTGGTGCGGGTGTCGCCAGTCAAGATCTCCTCTATCTATTCCAGCCATTTTTCAGTACCGAAATCAATGGAACTGGTTTAGGATTGTATTTATCGCATAGTTTTTGCGAGGCCAATCAAGCCAAGCTGAGCTATGTAGAACAAGAACAAGGCGCATGTTTCAGGATGAAATGTCTACGCGCCATTGAATAAACGATTGATATTGGATCAATCTTGTTGCTGTGGTTTTGATTTAATTTTGTGTGGTTTTGGGGAAAATATGCACGCTGTTCAACCTTTGGTTTTATTGGTCGATGACGAAGAAGACCTTTGTACCCTCATGCAGATGACTTTGGCACGTATGGGGATTCAAACCCATGTCGCGTATCGTTTAGCGCAAGCCAAGCAGTTATTAGCAGAACATCAGTACGATGCTTGCTTAACCGACTTAAACCTGCCCGATGGCAATGGCTTGCAACTGGTTGAATGGATTACCGAACAATATCCAAATGTGCCTGTTGCTGTATTGACCGCTTACGGCAATATGGATATTGCGATTGCTGCGTTAAAAGCGGGTGCATTTGATTTTGTCAGTAAGCCTGTCAATCAAATACATTTACAGCAACTCCTTGAAAAAGCACTGAACAAACCGTTCGACACCACCGATCATCACAGCCAAGATCAGCTTGAATATAAAATGTTGATTGGGCAGTCTTTGCCTATTCAGCAATTACGCAGCACCATCAAAAAAATTGCACGCTCGCAAGCGCCTGTGTTTATTACAGGCGAATCGGGTACGGGGAAAGAAGTTGTCGCCAATTTGGTTCACCGCTTAAGCAACCGCAACGAAGGGCCATTTATTGCAATTAACTGCGGCGCGATTCCCACCGAACTCATGGAAAGCGAGTTATTTGGACACAAAAAAGGTAGCTTTACAGGCGCGACTCAAGACAAACAAGGTCTGATTCAATCTGCACATGGCGGCAGCTTATTTTTAGATGAAATTGCCGAACTGCCACTGAGCATGCAAGTCAAACTGCTGCGTGCCGTTCAGGAAAAGCGCATCCGCCCTGTGGGTTCAGATAGCGAAATTGATGTCGATTTTCGGGTGATCAGCGCCAGCCATCAGGACTTAGAAAGTTTGGTTCAGCAAGGACGTTTCCGTCAGGATTTATTCTTCCGTATACACGTAATGGATTTGGTCTTGCCTGCCCTGCGAGAACGTGGACAAGATATTCTATTATTGGCAGACCACTTCATTCAAAAAGTTGCACAAGAGTGGGATATTCCTGCCAAACAACTGACGCCACGCGCCCAGCAATTTTTATTAGAGCAATACTATCCGGGCAATGTGCGTGAATTACGCAATATAATTGAACGTGCCATTACCCTGAGTGATGAGGATGTTATTGATCTCAAACACTTACAAACTGCACCCTTACGCCTATTCAGCATAAGCAATACAGCAACCACTGAACCACAGCCTACAGCAGAAACACCGCAGCACATCGTGACAGATGTTTTGTTAACAGGGCGTAAACTACCTGAAGAAGGCTTAGAGGCCTATTTGGAAAAAGTGGAAAAAGACATTTTACTGAACGCACTGCACCTGACCCACTGGAACCGTACCTTGGCGGCAAAAAAATTGGGCATGTCTTTCCGTTCTTTGCGCTATCGCCTGAAAAAATTTGGATTAGATACTGAAGATGAGTAAACGCTAAACAATGAAGACTGTTTAAAAATACGTTTTACTCAGATGAGGCTTAACGGCGGCTCAGCAGTAAATCTGCCACATGCTCAAGATAAGCCTCTTCTTTCATTTCAGGACTTTGAATATATTGCTGATTCGGCTGAATCCCGACCCCTTCAATCATCTGTTCACGTGGTGTGTAATAATGCGAAACTGTCATTTGTAAGGCAGCACCATCGCTGAGTGGAAACAGCTTTTGCACCACACCCTTACCATAACTTTTTTCGCCTATAACCCAAGCGCGTGAATGGTCTTTTAAAGCACCGGTAAAGACTTCAGCAGCAGATGCAGAGCGATGATTAATCAATACACCGACTTTTAAATTTTGAAATTCAAAGCTTGGTAATGCCTGAAATTGTTGATCGCCTTCAGAACGGCTTTTGGTCGATACAATCAAACCCTGATTTAAAAATAAATCGGCAGATTCTACCGCAGCAGACAGTAAGCCGCCTGGGTTATTGCGCAGGTCAATCAAGACGGCTTTTAAGCGTGGCGTGCTATGTTCTTCAATTAATCGTTTGATTTCATTGGCGGTATCTTGCTGAAACACACGTACTTTTAACAGCAAGACATGATTAGAAAGCATCTGCGCCTGAAGATCAGTTTCTACTTTTTTGTTGCGAACCAACATAATTTCAGGCTGATTAACCGCACGTTGTACGCTTACAGTCGATCCCACCGAGCCTGTGAGTAGGTTATTGACCTGATCTGGACTCAGCTTTTTCAGTTCTTGGTTATCAATTTTAAATAGGCTGTCGCCATTTTTTAGCCCTTGTTTAGCCGAGTCGGCATTGGTACTTAAGTTTTGAATGACCCAATGTTGCTGGGCAACATCATAGCGCAAAGTAAAATCAACCGAGGCCAAATCGCCTTCAGTATATTGTAAAAGCTGTTTATATTCTTCGGCAGTTAAATAGCGTGAATAACGATCTAAACCGCTCACCAAGCCACGAATGGCTTGCTGAAACAAGGCATCATCACTTTTTTCAGTCACATAGTTGTCTTTGACAATGCCATAAATTTGTACAAACTCCTGTATTGACTCTACAGGCACATCGACATAGTCCTGTTGTAATGTAGGGCCATCTAACTCCAAATCTGGTGCAGCCCAAACACTCAAATGACTGGCACACAACACGCTTGCCAACACAACCGCATAAATTTTGTGAGCCGTCATTCCATCACCTACCTGTATCGAGGGTTATGCCTGTAGGCGAATTAAGTTGCGACCTTGCATATCTGCAGGCACAGGCAATTGCATCAAATTCAATAAAGTTGGTGCAACATCTGCCAACACACCACCTTCCAAAATGGTGGCCGGCGTTGGGCCGACATAAATGAATGGTACCAATTCAGTAGTGTGCTGCGTATGTACCTGACCACTGTCATAGTCTTGCATTTGCTCGACGTTACCATGGTCCGCGGTAATAATCATGTGACCTTGTTTTGCCATCACCGCTTCATAGACACGACCCAAGCAAGTATCTACTGCTTCAACCGCTTTAACGGCAGCATCAAACACACCAGTATGACCCACCATATCCCCATTGGCATAGTTCACCACCAACAAGTCATATTCACCTGAGTTAATGGCTGCAACCAGTTCATCGGTTACTTCATAAGCGCTCATTTCAGGTTTTAAGTCATAGGTTGCCACGTTTGGTGATGGAATCAAGATGCGTTTTTCACCTGGAAATTCATCTTCACGGCCGCCACTAAAGAAGAATGTCACGTGTGCATATTTTTCAGTTTCGGCAATACGCAATTGCGTTTTGCCCAAGTCTGATAAATATTCACCAATCGAGTTTTTCAAGTCTTCTGGCATATATGCCACTGGCGCAGCAATGCTGGCTTGATAACGGGTCAGCATCACAAATTTAGACAATTGCGGCACAACTTTACGTTCAAAACCAGCAAAGTCTTGTTCCACAAAAGCTTTGGTCAGTTCACGCGCACGGTCAGCACGGAAGTTCATAAACACCACGCTGTCGCCATCTTGAATTTTGGCAATTTCACCAATACGAGTGGCTTTAACGAACTCATCGCTTTCATCTGCTGCATAAGCCGCTGCCAAACCTTCAACTGCAGTTGCCGCAGTACGTACGGCCTCACCTTCGGTAAGTAAACGATACGCTTGTTCTACACGATCCCAACGGTTGTCACGATCCATCGCATAGTAACGACCAATCAGACTGGCAATGCGTCCCTGATTTGGATATTGTGCAAATAATGCGTCCAGTTTTTCCAAAGAAGGCTGCGCGCTTTTGGGTGGCGTATCACGGCCATCTAAAAAGGCATGTAGATAAACTTTTGCACCTCGTTTTAATGCCAATTCTGCCATCGCCACGATATGATCTTCATGCGAATGCACACCACCTTCAGACAATAAACCAAGTAGATGCACAGCACCGTTGGCTGCTTTGGCTTTTTCTACCGCATCGACCAACACTTCATGTTCAAAGAAAGCGCCAGTACGAATGTCTTTGGTAATACGGGTAAAGTCTTGGTACAACACACGTCCTGCACCCAAGTTCATGTGACCGACTTCAGAGTTCCCCATTTGACCGTCTGGCAAGCCAACATCTTCGCCTGAACCAGAGATCAAACCATGCGGATGCTTTTCCTGCATAGCAATCAAATTTGGTCGTTTCGCTGCTAAAAACGCGTTGTCTTCGACCGCTTCGCGATGACCCACACCATCCATAATCACCAATACGTGAGGGATTTTGCCAGCAGTTGCATCCGCCATAATCAATACTCTTTTTCGTCTACAAATTAATCATGCTATCTTAACGAATTTTGCGTCAAGACTCTATGTTCAGAAGATGGGTTCCGTCACTGATTCAGATAGATTTACCCAATCACACGGAAAAAGTAGCATTATCGGCCCGCACTTAACGCGCACGATGCAGTAAATAACCGCCGATGACAAACATTAGAATAATAGGGATAAACACGAACCACGCAGGCGATGGTGCATAGACCAAGCTCGCATAGCCCAAGAAATCTTGCAAATAAAAGAAGGTTAAGCCCACAAATAAGGCAATTACCAGCCGAAAACCCATGGATTGCTGGCGCAACGGCCCAAAAATAAAGGAGCAAGCAATCACCACCAAAGCAATGAGAGCAAAGGGCGCACCAAGTTTTTGCCAGAACGCGAGTTGGTAAGTTTTTGGCACTTGACTGTATTCATGCATATAACTCATGAAACTCACCAATTGACTTGGGGATAAATCTTCAGGATCAATAGTGACCATGTGCACATACTTAGGTTGCAATGCTAAAGCCAAAGCCTGTTCGCTGTTTTTGGCTAAAGTAGCGTTACCCGCCTGCAAAATATCCATTTGTTCAGTTTGATTGAGCAACCAACTGCCATCTTTAACAAACTGTCCCTGATCTGCAGACAATGTGCCACGCAAGCGATAATGATCATCAAAATCGACCACTTGCACGTTTTTAAGCTGACCTTGAGCATTGGCATAGTCAATATAAATAAAACGATTACCTTCACGTGACCAATAGCCACGGACTTCGCCCAATTCAGCGACGCTGCGGTGACTTTTAACACTCTTGGCCTGTTCGTTGGTGTATGGTATCACCCACTCACTGAGTACAAACGACAGCAGTACCAATACCATGGCGGAACGAATGACCCATCCCACAATACGCCACAGACTGATTCCTGCAGAACGCATCACGATCAATTCACTGTTAGAGGCTAACGTACCCAAACCCAATACGGCACCAATCAGGGCTGAAATAGGCAAAATTTCATAGAGATAATTAGGCGCACCCCACAATACATACAGCAATGCCTGCCATGCACTATAGTTTTCATTGAGCGAGCCCAGTTCGCCCAAATAGCTAAATAACACCTGCAAACCCGATAAAATTGCGGTAGCACCAAACATCGCCAGTGCAGTGGTCTTGGTAACGTGTTTTGCAACTATACGACGTGCCAACATCTTAAGACCTCACTCGCTGAATTTGCTGCTTAATTTTAGGTGCCAATTTTTGTTTACGTGAGAACAAGGCTGCGGCAATGGTATAAGCCAACAACACCAACGGATAAGCAAGCATACCCATTTCTTGTTTGCTAACACGAGTTTTAACCGCCATGAGCGCCACAATCAAACTGGCAAAAATTAACAACGCAGGAAACAGTTTTAAATAACGTCCCTGACGCGGGCTAACTTCTGACAATGCCACGGCTAAAAATAACGCCACCACAATTGCAAAAGGCACAAAAATACGCCATCCGAGTTCACTTGCGACCACAGGGTCTGCACGGTTTTTCCACAGTTGCGAGGTGGTTAAGGCTTCTACTTCAGCACTTTCAAATTTGGCTTCTTTGTCATTCTCTAAACGTAAACGATAACTTTGGAATTCTGCCTGTGAATACTTGGCTGTGCCTGGAAAGATTTCATAACGACGCCCTCCAACCAAATCCACCACATTGGCAGGATCATTTTCCAATTCTACCCGTGTCGCTTCTTTTGCCAAAATCATCACATCGGGACGACCTGCTTTTTCTGCACGTTGATAAAAGAAAATATCTTTCAGGTTTTTACGGTCTTCGGATAGATCACCTGCGTAAATGGTATATGGCCCTGAAGAAATAAATTCTTTGGGTCGCACCAAGTCAAAACCTGTGCGTACCGCTTGACTGGTGGTCAGTGCTTCAAACTGACGCAGTCCCCACGGTGATGCCCACAGCATTAAAAAACCTTGGACGATCAGAAACACCAACGTCATTGGCACCAATAAACATGCCAGTTGATGCCGACTCACGCCACTGCTGTTGAGCACTGCCATTTCATGATCGACATATAAACGACCAAATACCAGCATCAAACCAATAAAGAAACCCAAAGGTAAGATCAGCGTTAAAAATTCAGGCAAGCGATAGCCAATGATGCTGAATAAAATACTCGCATCCAAACGCCCTTGTGCCGCTACACCAAAATACTTGATCAGTCGACCACCCATCATGATCAAAGTCAGTAAGGCAATCACAACCAAGGATGTCGACACAACTTGCTTGACCAAATAACGCCGAATAATCAAATTATTTCTTCCAAAATGTGAGGGAATCCAATTCGCGTTAGTTTACCTGAATGTTGAAAATATAAAACCTATCGCCTTGTTATACATTGAAACTCGAAGCATAAAAATGTTTCAATGGTTGTATAGTTTGCACATCTAGATAGGCATAAAATCAAGTGATTAAATTTAGCTTAAGTCCCGCATTCCAAGAACACAGCGCGAGTGAATCTTTGTCAATTTTAGTGGCTGCAGAACATGTGCTACAAGCAACTGCTGCTTATCAAATCAAAGATTTAGACAGCATTATTCATGCAACACAATTTAAAGCAGGCTTCAATGAAAGTTTAAGTTTGCTGGCTAGCGTTGCCGAATGTGCCAATAGTAACCTGATCGGTTTGGGCAAAACTGAAGAATTACCAGCCGCAAAGCTGGCAAAAATTGCACAAAGCATTATCAAATCTTCACAAAAAAAATTTAAACAGATCAGTATTGACTTGTCTGCCCTACCTAGCGAGCTGCATTATGTATTTGCTCTCAGCTTGACCCAAGCAGCTTATGCTTTTGATGAATATAAAAGCAAAAAGAATGAATTTCAGCTTGAACAAATCCACTTAATTGCCAACAACAGCCCACTCAGCGCAGATCAACTTCAATTGATTGAAGCCATGCAATCAGGTCAAAACATGGCACGCGACTTGGGCAACCGTCCGGGCAATATTTGTTTCCCTGAATATTTGGCAAAACAAGCTCAAGCACTTGCGGCAGAATATCCAGACTTACTCAAAGTCACCATTTTAGATGAAGCAGAAATGGCAGAATTGGGCATGGGCGCTTTCCTTGCAGTCAGTCAGGGTTCAGACCGTCCTGGGTGCATCATTAGCCTTGAATACCAAGCGCAGCGTGACGAAGCACCTGTGGTCTTAGTCGGTAAAGGGATTACCTTTGATACTGGCGGCATTTCACTCAAACCTGGCTTAGGCATGGACGAAATGAAATTTGATATGTGTGGTTCTGCTTCAGTCTTGGGCACCATGCGCGCACTGTGTGAAGCACGTTTGCCAATTCATGTGGTCGGTACGATTGCTGCAGCAGAAAACATGCCTTCAGGCAAAGCCACTCGCCCAGGTGATATTGTGACCAGTATGAGCGGTCAAACCATCGAAATTTTAAATACCGATGCCGAAGGTCGTTTGGTGCTGTGCGATACCCTGACCTATGTAAAACGCTTCAACCCTGCTTTGGTAATTGATATTGCGACGTTAACAGGCGCTTGCGTAGTTGCATTAGGTTCGGTACTCACAGGCATGTTTACCCCAGATGACCAACTTGGGGCGGAATTGGAGGCTGCGGGACACACCGCATTTGACCGTGTATGGCGCATGCCCGTGATTGACGATTATCAAGAACAACTGGATTCACCATTTGCCGATATTGGCAATATTGGTGGGCCTAAAGCAGGCGCAGTGACTGCAGCATGCTTCTTGCAACGCTTTACCCGTGACTATCGCTGGGCACACTTAGATATTGCAGGCACTGCATGGAATTCAGGTAGCAATAAAGGCGCAACAGGTCGTCCTGTACCGTTATTGATGCAGTTCCTCGCACAACGCGCAAGCAATAATGGCTAAAGTCAGCTTTTATTTGTTTGAAAAAAGTCCAGAGCGGCAGGTGGAAAGCACTTGCCGCTTATGCCGTAAAATTTTGCGGCAACAGGCACGCATTTGGCTGCATTGCCCTGACCCAGAGTTACAGCAAATATTGGATGAACGTCTGTGGAGTTTTGATGCCAGTAGTTTTATTCCGCATGGTATTAACCAAAAACAGGCTAGCGTATGTATTTCTGCCGAATTACCACAGCAATCGGACTGGATTGTATTTAATTTTAACAGTCAGGCACTTGAAGCCTATGCAAAATTTAGTCACATTATTGAGATTATTGAAAATCACGACGCAGCAAAAGTGCTTGGACGTGAAAAATTCAAACAATATCGACGTTTGGGCATAGAACCACAGACGTTTAAGCTTTGATTTTAAAATTTTTTTAAAAATACTGCTCGAAATAAGGAGAGATGCAGTGACTTTAAATGTCGGCTCAGATTTTAAACAGCGCTGGTTAACTGCGCCTCAGGCTGTGCGCCAGACATTTATGGATGATCTGCATCGAATTTGTGAGGTCTTGCAACCTGAAACACAATTACACCAGTGGATTGCAGAAGATCAGCGTGCTCAGCAACAATCGCAGGAAAAAATTGAACAAGCCTATGCTGACCTAAAAGCACGTTTGATTGAAGAAGCACGCCAACGTCGCCAATTGGCACTTGAACTCAAATTAGAACAGCGTCGTACAGAACAGGCCGCTTATGCTGCACAGTTACAACAAGATGAAGTACAACGCTTCGCAGAACAAACTCAAGTACTTGAGCTGATGCGTCAAAGTCTGGATCAGGAAATTTCAAACTATACGGCGCGTTATGAGCAAAATCCTGAATTACCTACAGTGACTTTTAACCAAGCCGCAACTGCAGTAAATCATGATAAAATTGTTTCTGAACTTGAAAGTGTACGTTTGCGTTTAGAGCTAGAAGCCGAAACTCAAATTGAGCAGGCGGTCACGGTCTTTCGTGCGCGACTGTATGCCGCAGCCCAAGAAGAAATTGACTATATCTTAAAAAATTCAAGTTTTTCTAAAGAATAAATTTACTTTTACCCCCTATTCGCGCATAGCCTTAAATCAAGTGTCATCAAAATGAAATAATTTTGTCTCATGATTGTCATCCAGAAAAAGTTGAATTTTCAGCTTTTATCTTCTTTAATAATTTTGACAATCTCGGGTTTCAAATGGATATCTTGACGAAAATTTCAGGCAAAATCGACCATCTTAATACGGGCGAACAGTGCAGTATTCGTGCTCAGGATTTATGGATCAGTCGTGCAGATTTCCAATCATTAAGCATTTATTTGTCTAAAGAAGCGGAAAAGGGTAAGTTTTCAATTCAAACAAACGATACTTTTAGCTCGCGCTTGGGTGGCACAGAATTAATTGTCACCAAACACTAAAACTGAACCAGACCAAAAGTCCACACGGTGGGCTTTTTTGTGGTCGTCAATCAGTTTTTTGAGTTATCGCTTTGGATTTAGAATAAGAAAATAGGAAACATTAGGAATTAAATCCAATCACCCAACCAAGACAAAATATTGCCCAAACCATAACCTATTGCCATTAAAGAAAAAACCCACACGGCAGCACCCACCACATTATAAAAACTAAAAGTCGCCAAAGGCATGTGCCCAGACCCTGCCGCAAAGGGTGCAAATGAACGTACAAACGGTATAAAACGCGCCATTAAAATAGTTTTGCCGCCATGTTTCATAAAATAATGGTTAGTTTTTACAATATATTCAGGTTTGAAATAACGTGAATGTTGATGAAAATACTTCACACCTAGAATTCGTCCAGTGTAATAGTTGACGCTATACCCCAAGACCGCAGCGACAAAAAGCAAAACCCCCATATAGTGCAAATGCACCACATCGGTAGTGGAACACAAGGCACCAATGGCGATCAGCAAACTATCGCCTGGTAAAAAAAACATGAACACGGAACCTGTTTCTGCAAAAATAATCAGAAACAAAATGGCATAAATCCACAGACCATAATTATCGAGTAATAATGGTAGCCAGTGTTCCAAATTCATTAAAAAATCAATCATCTACATTAAGCCAAAAGGGTGTTTATGATGAAAAAACTATCTATATCTCTTTAATTATCCCTAAAAACAAAAAAACAGTCTAATTTTTCAATCAGACTGTTTAAATTTCATTCGGCTCAGTGCTTATTTTAAAAAGCCATTTTCTGCCAAGAATTCCATGCTAATTTTAGACTGCTGCGTTGTTTCTGCCGCTTTATCGCCCAAGAGCAAACGCTCAATATAACGTGCCAAGACATCCACTTCTAAGTTGACCTTGCTACCAACTTTCCATGTGCCAATATTGGTACGCTCTGCCGTGTGCGGAATTAAATTCAGACTAATGACATTACCGCGTAAATGGTTAATGGTCAGGCTAATCCCATCAACTGTCACCGAACCCTTTTCTGCCAAGTATTTGGCAATTTCTGCAGGTGCGGTTACTTCATAGTAAATCGAACGTGCATCTTCACGTACCAATGTAATTTCACCGACTGCATCAACGTGACCACTTACGATATGCCCACCAAAACGTGTGGTCGGCAGCATGGCTTTTTCAACATTCACAGGCTGCCCCACTTTCCATGTGCCTAAAGTGGTACGGTTTAAACTTTCACGGGAAACATCTGCGGCATACCAATTGTCGCCCCATTCAATCACAGTCAGGCAAATACCATTGGTGGCGATTGAATCGCCCAAATGCACATCCGACATATCCAAATCGGTCTGAATACGCAAACGTACATCACCGCCCACACTTTGCAGGCTTTCTACTTTACCTAAACTTTCAATAATGCCTGTAAACATAATCTTTTCTCTCATTCACTGAGGATTTCTGGATTTACCACAACGCCAATTGGGTACTCACGCCTGAGGTGTCTACACCACCCAATTCTGCAAAGTGGTAGAGTTGTCCTAATAACTGGCGAATAGGTGGGCCGGACTTGGCATGCGTATCAGTAATCACAATAAATTCTAGTACGCGCGCCCGCTCGGACTGACGCTGTTTACTCACGCGATAACGCGGAACATCTTGCGTCAATAACGTCACTCGACCGCGTTTTAAATTGGCTTGCAACAAGTCTGTGGCACTAATATTACCATCAGTAGAATAACTGGTTAGAATAAAACGTGCATTAATGGTGTCCAATAAGGTTTCATACGCCTCTTTGGCGTACTTGGATGAGTTGTATGGACTTGGACGTTCTTTGCGCCATGCTCGATCAATACCACTTTTAAAACCTTTGGTGTCTGGGGTTGGTAAATCGACCTGATCCCATAAGGTTAAGGCATTTAAGACATGATAGTTGCTGCTATAAGCATGTTGATTATACGGTGGGTCTAAATATGCCACATCCACCTCAAAACCACTCATTTGATTAGCGAGATGCTGTGCATCGACACACCACATTTCTGCAGCAGGTTTATTCGGTTCGCCAATCTCACAAAAACGACTTGGCGTGAGCCACAATAACGATTCTATTCTTTCGAGCGCAGTTTGAGTTTTGCCACCCCAGCCATGGTGGAAGCTTTTAAACACTCCACTGGTATTACTGACAAAACTGGCAGAATACAGCAACGGTGCCAATAATGCTGACATTTCGACATCATCAATGGCACCCTGCGCTTGCCACGTGGCAATTTGCTGACGAATCGCATCTATGCGCATGCCGTTTCGACGTTTAAAGAACAAACGGTCACGACTTGGGTCATAAATCTCGTCATTGCGCGGACACAAATTATGCGTCACCCAGCCTTTTACTTCAGGCAAACGGTTCAAATAATCAATGGCTTTTTGATAGCCACCTAATTCTTTAAACGCAGGTGCTTCAGTGCAGGCCAAAATCGCATGGTTTAAGGCATGGCTGTACGGTTCCCAATCATTGGCAATCACTCGATAACCATTTTGGCGCGCCAAACGTGATACCACTCCTGAACCTGCAAAAAAATCGGCAAAAATTGGGGCACGACCATTTTTAGGATGCAGCGTTCCTGTCTGTTCAAGCGCTTCTAGAATCAGATGCAGCAAACGGCGTTTATTGCCCAAATAAGGCACTAACTGATGAAATAAATACTCATCAGTGGTGCGTGCCGCATGACGGCGTTTATGATAAACCGTTGACTCTGAACTCATAGTGTCTCTTGAGAAGGAATTAACCTAAGGCGCACGTCATCACCCAATTGAGTGACATCGTAAAGTTTAAATCGAAGTTGCTCTGACATCTGCTCAAATTCTGCATTAAACATGGTACGAGCCGAGCTCCCTAACAATGTAGGTGCCACATAGCTGATCACTTCATCTACCCAACCTTCCTGCAAGAAAGCAGTCGATAAGGTTGCTCCCGCTTCAATCAATACATCATAAATTTGATGTTGTTGTACCAATTGGGCAAGTAAGGTTGCTAAAGGCTGCGGTTCCAATTGTATCACGCCTAAGGCTGCCAACTCTGCACGATATGGTCCCATCACCATCACCGTTTCAGGCTGCTGCAAAATTTGTGCGCTCAAAGGCAAACGGCCTTGGCGATCTAAAATAATCCGTTTGGGTTGTACCACGCTGTGAGTGTCATCTACACTCGCTAAGTGGCGTACATTAAGCAGACAGTCATCGGCCAGTAACGTGTCGATACCCGTTAATACTGCAGCAGAGATTGCCCGCCAATGCTGCACATCAGCACGGGCAGCTGTGCCAGTAATCCATTTAGATTCACCCGAAGCCATTGCCGTGCGACCATCCAAACTTGAAGCTACTTTTAAACGCACATAGGGCATGCCCGTAGCCATGGCTTTTAAAAAGCCTAAATTTAACTGACGCGCTTCAGCTTCTGCCACACCGACATCAACCTGAATACCCGCATCTTTTAAAATTTGAACGCCCTTACCTGCTACCAATGGATTTGGGTCTGGACAAGCGACTACCACTTTGACCACGCCTGCATCGACCAACGCTTTGGCACAAGGTGGAGTGCGTCCATAGTGCGCACACGGCTCCAAAGTTACATAGGCTGTTGCACCACGTGCCTGTTCACCCGCTTGACGTAAAGCAAACACTTCAGCATGCGGTTGTCCTGCACGCGGATGATGCCCTTCGCCCAACAATTGTGCATCTTTAACGATCACACAGCCGACATTTGGATTAGGTTTGGTGCTGTATTGCCCCAAACGTGCCAATACAATCGCACGACGCATCCAAAAAAGATCATTGGGAGGTAAATTGGAAGTGAATTCAGTCATATTCAGATGTTGTCTGCTTTTTGCTGACATGAGAATTTATTGCTCACGTAACTGCATTTGTTCAATTTGACGGCGAAACGCTTCGACATCCTGAAAGTCTTGATACACCGAGGCAAAACGTACATAAGCGACATGATCCAATGCAAATAAAGCCTGCATAACAATTTCACCAATGGTACGCGATTTCACATCACGCTCTCCCAAACGGCGAATTTGCAGTTGGATGTCACTAAGTACCGTTTCAATTTGCTCTTGGGTCACAGGACGTTTTTGCAAAGCATGCATTAGCGAACGACGCAACTTGGCTTCATCGAAAGGCTCACTTTTACCATCGGATTTAATTACCCGAGGCATGACCACTTCATAACTTTCAAAGGTGGTAAAGCGTTCACCACAGCCAATACACTCACGACGTCGGCGAATTTGGCAGCCTTCTGCCGCCAAACGTGAGTCAATCACTTTACTGTCTGCAGTGTTGCAAAATGGACAATGCATAGCGGTTTAATTGCACAAATTTAAATGAAAATGCAGTGTAGCAAAATTTCCAAACTTTGTAGAGTTTTACGCAACATATAGAAAAAAAACAGCCCCGAAGGGCTGTTTTACACAATATATTGATTATGTGCTGTCTAGATTATTCTACACGTTCACCATGTTGGCTTAAGTCGAGTCCCATACGCTCATCTTCTGCAGCCACACGAATACCGATGGTTAGATCAATTACTTTTAAGATGATGAAAGTCAGTATAGCTGAGTAAGCAATGGTCGCTAACACACCTTCAACTTGCACCCAAAGTTGGCTCATCAAGTTGCTTGGTGCAGCATCGCCCATAATAAACTCGCTGGCAAAGAAGGCGGTTAAAATTGCACCGACAATACCACCTACACCATGTAGTCCAAAGGCATCTAGAGAGTCATCAGCTTTCAGGGCGCGTTTTAAGGCAGTAATACCCCAGAAACAGACCACACCACCAATTAAACCCATCGCTAATGCACCACCAACAGTCACAAAACCTGCTGCTGGAGTAATCACCACCAAACCTGCAACAGCACCCGATGCAGCACCTAATACCGAACCTTTACCACGTACCAGTTTTTCAACAACAAGCCATGCGATTGCTGCGGCTGCGGCTGCCACTTGAGTCACAACTAAGGCATAACCCGCTGCACCATTCGCGCCTAAAGCAGAACCACCGTTGAAACCAAACCAGCCCACCCAGAGTAAACTGGCACCCAGTACAGTCAAAGTCAGGTTATGCGGAGCCATAGATTCACGGCCCAAGCCCATACGTTTGCCCAACATGTATGCAGCAACCAAACCTGCAACACCCGAGTTAATATGAACAACAGTACCACCAGCAAAATCAAGTGCACCATCATTGCCTAACCAACCACCACCCCATACCCAGTGGGTAATTGGTGCATAGACCACGACCACCCAGATCGCGATAAAGGCAACAAAGGCACCAAACTTCATTCGTTCTGCAATTGAACCACTGATAATGGCCACAGTAATGATGGCAAAGGTCATTTGGAATATCACAAATAGAATTTCAGGAATACTGCCACTGAGCGCATCGGTACCAATGCCCGCCAGCATGACTTTGTCTAGACCACCAATAAAGGCATTACCTTCACCAAAAGCCAAACTATAGCCCACTGCGACCCAGGCAATACTGACCACGGCTGCTGCTACAAAGCTATAGGCCATAGTATTGAGTACGTTTTTCTTACGTACCATACCGCCATAAAACAGTGCCAAACCAGGAATGGTCATGAGTAAAACTAAAGCAGTCGAAACTAAAATCCAAGCGGTATCGCCTGTATCTAATACAGCTTCTGGTTCAGCAGCTTCAGTCGTGCTGACTTCTGCTACGGCTGCAACTTCTGTTGCATTTGGTGTTTCGATAGGAGATGTTTCGGCAGTTTCAAGCACTGCAACATCTGAAGTTGGTGCGGTGGCTGTTACGGCTTCTTCAGCCCAAGCAACAGAACCACCAAGAAGTGCGCCTGATAGACTCAGCGCGAGTAGCATTTTTTTCATTTGTGTCCCCCGACCTTTGTTTTTGTGAGTTATTAGGTACTCAGCAAACTTCATGCCATTTTTTAAACAGCGTCTGCACCCGTTTCACCTGTACGAATACGGATGACTTGTTCGAGGTTAGTCACAAAGATTTTGCCATCACCAATCTTGCCTGTACTAGCAACACGAGTGATTGACTCAATCACCGAATCGACCATTTCATCGCTAATTGCGATTTCGATTTTAACTTTAGGCAAGAAGTCAACGACGTATTCAGCACCACGATATAGTTCGGTATGACCTTTTTGGCGACCGAAGCCTTTGACTTCTGTTACGGTGATCCCTTGAACACCAATTTCAGATAATGCTTCACGCACATCATCTAATTTAAAGGGTTTTACAATTGCAGTTACGAGCTTCATGTGTGTTTTCCTTCGGCTTAATTCACCAGTAAGGTTTTATGTTCAAATTCCATGCCAAAGTTCTAAGGTCGGGGGAAATTAGAAACCCTGACATGAGTTTTCTTTATACCTTATTTTATACATTTATATGGTTTTGATCTTCAAAAAATAGACATATTTACTAGAAGATTTACGATTTTACTCATCGAATAAATCCATATTTCGTCTGAAATGCTATAGTCTATTCAAGACCAGTGCTACACTGCCTACCTTTCTCCATCTTTGTGGAAACAACAATGATTGAAACTTTATTACAAGCCATTTTGGAACAAATTGAACAACCTAAAAAAGATTTAGAACATAATTTACGTGCTTTGCTCAATGAAGCGGTCACAAAAATGGATTTAGTCTCGCAAGATGAGCTAGAACGTCAACGGACTGCGCTCAATAATGCCAACTTACGTTTAAATGAATTGTTAAAACAGGTTGAAATGCTAGAACAAAAGATCCAGATCAAAAAATAAGCACCAATTGAGTGCCATAAAAGACCAAACACCTATAAAAATAACGCACCAAAACGGATCATAATAAAAATGTCTTTTGCCAAAGTGTATACGCGGGGGTTGCTCGGCTTGCACGCCCCTGCAATTGAAGTTGAAGTCCATCTAAGTCAAGGTTTACCTTCTTTAACCATAGTTGGTCTAGCCGAAGCTGCCGTACGTGAAAGTAAAGACCGGGTACGCTCTGCCATTATTAATAGTGGTTTTCAATTTCCAACCAAACGTCTAACCATTAATTTAGCGCCTGCCGACTTGCCCAAAGATGGGTCGCGTTTAGACTTAGCCATCGCCTTAGGTATTTTAATTGCATCGGGACAATTGCCCGAACAGAGCACTGACGGTTTAGAATTTATTGGAGAATTGGCTTTAGATGGTCAATTACGCCCCACCACAGGCACACTCAGTATTGCGATTGCCTGCCAACAGGCACAGCATCGTTTGGTTTTACCTGAACAAAATGCACAAGAAGCTGCACAACTGCCAGACTTTGAAGTCTTTGCCGCCACACATTTAAAACAAGTTTGCGAACATTTGGCACAAAACCAGCCTTTAGATAAAGTCATCGCGACTGCACAGCCACAGTTATCACACTCCGCATTTGATTTGGTCGATGTGAAAGGCCAATTGCGCCCACGACGCGCTTTGGAAATTGCAGCAGCAGGTGGACATTCATTGCTATTCAAAGGCCCACCCGGTACAGGTAAAACCTTATTGGCATCTCGGCTTTCCAGTATTTTACCGCCATTGAATATGCAGGAAAATTTAGAAGTTGCCAGCATCTATTCTGTGGCGAATAGCCCGCATACGTTTGGACAGCGTCCCTTTCGTGCCCCACATCATACCGCTTCTGCTGTGGCATTGGTCGGTGGAGGCTCATATCCCAAACCAGGTGAATGATAACTAATAATATAAATAATAAAGAATGTTGAGATAATTGTGGGATTTTGCGGGATTTGATGGGATAAAGTGGGATGTGATTTGAAAAACCTTTTCAGAGGATGAAACTAGGATAGCATCCTATTTAATCCTCGAAAAGGTCTCTTTGGCGACGTTTCTTTTCAATTTCAGCCATGCGTTTTACGATTCTGTAGATATAGACCACAGTTAGATCAAATTTTTCAGCCAGTTCAAAATGGTTGTTGCCATTAAACTCATTATAAATTTGCAAGTCACGCTTATCGGCGTGAAATGCATGGTCTTTGCCAATATAGAGCATTTGGCCACCCCAGTGGCTGCTGATGTGCAGCATTAATTCATTGGCCACCTGCTCTGATTTAGAGTCGTCAATTTTAGCCTCTTTTAGAAGAGTAGCTGTATGATCCTTGAGATCAATAAGTAATGCACTGCCACGTCGACTAAATTGACCTTGGCGTTTTTCTGGCTTAGACATGGCAGCTCTCCTTATTCATCATTAAGTTTGTGGGTTTAAACGTTCTATGCCACAACGTTTGCACCATTGGCGTAGATGCGTGATGATCATGTCAGCATTTTTCGTACTCAAAAATTGAAGTGCGCTCACACCGACTTTATTTTCTACAAACTTTGCCAAAGCTTTTTCGCTGCTGTTACGGACTTGACCAGCCTCATGTAGTTGCAGCCATAAATGGCGGATTAATTTGCTCTGTGCATCACTGGCAAGGTTTTTTACGCCAGTTTTATCTTTTGATTCGACCTGAAAGCCGAGCAGTTTCATACGCTCTAATACAGCCTCAAGCTGTTTAATATTTAATAATTTGGAGCTGGTTTTGCCTGTACAACTCTCAAGTACCTCGCGATAAAGTTCATCATCTAAGCCTAACTGAGTCTTACCGATATGAATCAGCTGGATTAATTTTGTTCTTTTATTGAATTTAGCCATATCAAACACCTATTACCGCTTGGAACAAACCCAAAATCGCTAGAAACGCAAGTGATAGTGAAACGCCTATTTTTAATTTGTAGGCACGTTTTTCAAATGTCGTTAAACCTGTGTTGTTGCGTGTAATCCAGGCAAGTTTTGCCTCTTTAAAACAGCTCGCTAAACCCATAAAAAATACGGCAAAGTATGCAAGTACAGTTAACCAGTTCACTAACTCTTTCATGTTGAAACTCCTAATTTCGTTAATGGAGTACCACCATTCATTGCATTGTTTAATTTTGCATTTTTCCCAGCCTGCCGACCTGCGTGTAGGTCATTGTGATAACGGTCTGTGTTGGTGTTTGTCTTTTTATTACGGTCAGTAGGTTCACTATTACGCACGTTATGTTTTTGCTGAACGTAAGCTTGAATTTGATCCATCTCATCTTTGTTAGGATTTAACTCTGAGACCAGTTTGGTTGCTTCAAGCACCCAGCCTTCACAAAATAGATCAGCACGTTTAACTTTATTGGCTTTGATTTGAACTCGCTTTAAGTTTTCCGAAATAAAAACGCTGCGAGCTTTTTTTAGTTGACGGTACAAGACATCAAATGCATAGCTGGCAATCTCTGGTGCTGGATCAAAACCAATAAACGTCCAAGAGGCTACTTTTTTAAAATGCAAATCTTTTGTGATTTTGATATCACCGCTGAGAATAGCTTTGCAGCCCATCATTTTCGCAATTGAGTTTGCAAGTACTGCTTCAAATACAGTTGGTTTTTGTGAGCCGCTGCCTAAAATTGAGGCTTCAGCAATACCTAAAAGCTCTGGATCATTGGCATCAATTTTGTATTTCTGCATAAAAGCCATAGCTTGGCGTAAAGCAGCAGCAGCTTCATGCTGGTTAGCTGATTTACTTAGTGCTAAACACTTTTTAATTTTCTCAATAACGGCTTGTTTATTCATGGCACATCCTTAATTGCATCAATAACTTCTTGTGGAAGTTGTTCTTGATCTTCAGTTTTAATAATCATGTAAACCTCGCTGCTCATCAGTACCAGATCACGACATCTGGCAGACACAGGCACGAGTGCCTGTGTTTCGCTTAAGTTGTCGGTTGTGCTACAGCACGTACTAAGGCCATAATTCCCGTCTGAATGTCAGTCTTACCAATTGCCGCCCAACGTTGTGGTTCAGCCGACTTAAATCGGTTGAATTCTTGATACTCAACGCTG
Organism: Acinetobacter sp. SCLZS86; assembly: GCF_021560715.1. NCBI lineage: Bacteria > Pseudomonadati > Pseudomonadota > Gammaproteobacteria > Moraxellales > Moraxellaceae > Acinetobacter > Acinetobacter sp. SCLZS86. Next base: position 295,160 of record NZ_CP090864.1, on the reverse strand, counting down.
GAGAAATCATTTGGAGCACACTGAGAACGCTTTGCCTCTGCTTGTTTAGACTCAAAGTCTGTATCTAAGCGATTGGCTAACTCTTCTTGCAGTGCAAGTAGTTCGGCGCCTTTAGTTTTTATGCGATTCATTAAACCGACTTCTTCTAACGAAAGATCACGATAGCCTTTAATCATTTTGTGTTGGTTTTCCATTAGTTCACCGCCTCTTTAAGTACTTTGCCTGCTTTGAAAGTTGGAACTTTTGATGCAGCAATTTGAATTTCTGCACCTGTTTGTGGATTGCGGCCAGTGCGTGCAGCACGGTCAGTCACTTTGAATGTGCCAAATCCTTTGAGTTCCAAAGTTTCACCATTTGCGAGTGTGTCAGTTACACAAGTTTCAAAGGCTTGAAGTGCGGCAGTTGCTTGGGCTTGAGTTAAACCTGAAAGTTCTGCCATTTGCTTAATTAGTTCTGCTTTATTCATTGCGATTTCCTTTTTAGATAGTTGCTAAGTCAAGAGACATTGGAATGTATTCACCAGTCTCATCATTGCGTTTATAGAAGCGTAAATATGATTTGCTGCCAGCGATGTTGATGCTGTCAGAGATTGCTTGCATCGCATCAATCCACTTAGGGTGGTTAATTTCGATGCGCTTTAATCCAAGGATTTTTGTAGTGCTAATTTCTCCTTTTTTATCGACATTAAAAGCATTATTAATAATGGCTTTAATTTCATCTCGGCCATCTTCCGTCCACTCTTTGAGACATTCATCAATGAGTTGTTTAGCCGCCTGTAGGCGTTCATCAAAGGTGATGCGCTCTGCAATGTTGCGCTGAATTTTCAAGCGACCATCAAAAGTTAAAAGTTGTACATTACCTTTGGTACCACCAATTTTTGCGCCATATTGGTCGGCAGAGATTTGGACAAACGTGGCAACGTCAGCAAAAGCCTGGGTCTTGAACTTTTGCATTTCTTGATTTAATGCCTCGGCCAGTTCCCAAATACGTCGCACGGTTTGATCGCGTAATTTGTCAATCTCTTTAACATTGGATTCAGGTACCAGAGAGCCTTGTGAGTTTTCCCAATAACCTTCGGGGATTTGTAGTGGCATATTCATGCTGTTTTTCCTTCTTGGTTTTGTTCTGCGGCTTTTAAGCGGTCAAAACAGTCTTTGATTGATTCACCTGGTTGTCGGTTCTGATCGACATAGGCGAAAAGTTGATTTTGTGGAATTCCATTTAATGAGCTTTGTTCAATAACCTTTTTCTCTTCCATTGTTTTAGACATAAGTTCAGCCAAACTAAGTGCTGGTTTTTGGAATTTTTGACGTTCGTGCTCTCGCATTGACTGATCTAGTTCATCTTTGGTTCTTGGTACATAAGTAGGTTTAGAATCTGTACTTGGTGCAGGTGCATTTTCTGGTTTAAATGAGCTAATCACCTCGTATAAATAGCCATGGTTTTTAAGTGGTAATTGCAATTTCCCTTGGTCACGACGTTCCAACATGACTGTAATTGCCCACACCCATGCCGCTTTAGGCGCAGGATGCGTAAGGCGATTACGCTGGATAGACTTCGAGTTGATATCACCAGCCAACTCGTTGAGTAACTTTGCTGTGCGCTCAAATGTTAGATCACGATTTTCTGAACGAAACATTGCCAAGTACTTCACCAGAGGCTTTGCTAAATCACCTGTTAAATTAAGTGAAGCTAAAAATGCTTGGCTTGCGTCGCTATGACCAAGCAAGGCATCTAAGCTACAGGTAGCTCCGCAAGCTGGGCATCTTGTCTTCATGAGCAGTTCTCTTGATGGGTTAAAATTACAGGTACAAAAAGATCGAAAGTCACCTCATTTGCTGCTTGAGTCTGGGCTGCTGCAATCATTGCTTGATAACATTCGCGACGTTTTGCATTGGTATAAGCATGAACGTCTGACCCTTTAACAGGGTTCATTACGATGTGACCTGCGTTTAGCATTTCCTGAGTTGGCTCCTTGGGAACGAGCACATAGTTTCCGCTGATCAACTTGTCCAAATCTTTTGAAAACTGTTGGCGTTTTTGCTTGGTATTCATATTGGCTACCTATCTAAAATGCTTTTGTTTAGCTTCAAAATTGGTCTGACATTGAATACAGCGTGTCACACCGCCAATCGCTCTGCGTTGTACTGGAATTTCTGCAGCACAGTCTTCGCAGTACATTTCACTCACTGCTGTAAATTGCTGACGTGAATTGATTGATGCCTGCATCTGTTGAGCACGAAACTCTTCAGCCATATCGACTAAATCAACCATGGCAGCCTCCAAGCACTGCAACAAAAGCAGTGCAAAATACATAAACTGGAATATTGATCAGCATTGCTGCTTTAAATGTGAATACCATGTTTAAACCTCCATTACCAAGTCACCTGTAACAACAGGGACACCAAGTTCTGCAGCACCGTTTAAAGCACCTGTTAAAAGGTTGCCTACGGCCAAGGGGTACAAAAGGCTTTCGTGTTGATTTTTACGTCCAACATTGCGAGTCAACTTGGCACAAATGGCATCAAGCCCAGACTCATCAATGAAGTCACTCAGCTTGCGATCTGCAGCTTTGCAACGGTGCTGCAGATAATCGACTAACGTGGTTTGGGTGAACGGTTCAAGTGTCACGATTTCACAGCGTTGCACCACTTCGCGTACTTCCTGATTGTTTTCAGCCAACTTGATTTTCAATTCGTCCTGACCGATTAGGATGATGCTAAGCAAAGGTGTGAAACCATTCTTCAGCTCAAGAAAGCGCTTGAGATGCTTCAGCGTTGGAATAGGCAGGCTGTGAGCTTCTTCAATAATGAGTAAATGATGATGCCCAGCGCGACTGCTTTCTTTGAGCAGGTTATGAATCTGACGAAAACGTGCTTCAGGTGAGCGCTTAGCATTTGTACTTGGCGCCAATGCAGCAAGAATGGCTTCAGCAATATGTACAGACTTTAAAGTTTTGCCTTTAATGTCGTTATCTTCTGTGGCAAGTACATACGGTTCAATAATGACAACAGGTTCGCGTTCACGTTCAATGCGATCATGCAATTCTTCACGTAATGTTGATTTGCCTGCACCTGATTGACCCACCACTGCAATGAAAGATGAATTGCCTTTGGCTGCCTGCCACATGCTTTCACGCACATAATTAATGTCGTTGTTGCAATACAGCTCAGAAGCATCACGAATATCTTCAGCAAAAATGTTTTTGAACAATTTAAATTGTTTTTTTGCCGCTGGCGTTAATGTTTGTTTACGTAGTAGCATAAGTTGCTCTTCCTCGTGTTGAGTTGCTGCACCCGCTGAGTCTTGGTCGTCTTCAGCGTCGGGTGCGGCAGTTAATGCTTGTTGAATTTGATCTGTTGCAATCCCTTTTGCTTCAAGAAGCTCTATGAACTGCGCCTGGAATTGTTCAGGTTTCTTTTTTGGTCGTTGACCATGGTTCACAAAAAGATTGATTGTGGCTGTACTTACTCCCAGTGGTTTACAAAGAGAGCTTTGCGAAATGTCATTTGCTTTCAATAATTTTTTCAGTGCATTCATGCTTTACTCTCCAACTACTCGTAATTTCGGTTTTCCACCGCTGGACTGAATACGTTCAACCCAAAATGGAATATCTTCCTGTGGCACATTGCCGTCTGAATATGTGGTTTTCAGCATTTGCATGTGTTCAGCAGTCCATGCATCACCAACGAAGCCCTTGATCGCCTTGGCTGCTTGGATGTAGTTCAGTGGTGCAACTTCACGACGTTGTTGAGGTGTTGATATTTGCTCACCAGCGCGAGGAAGATAGGTCGGAACTTCAGTTGCTTGCACATCTGCCATTACATTGAGCTGACCGTCGTAAGCAGGCTGTTTCTTGGCAATAGCCTTATCTACTTGTTCTAATGTGTCTGCGTTATAAGCTTTCTTGATGATGCGTTTACGGTTCTCATCAATCGTACTTTGTGGTGCTGCTTTAATTTCCTCTCCAATAATTGCCGCATCTGGTCTAAAGCCCACCCAATCCACTTGTAATGGATCGCAGGTGTAAATCACCTCAGTACCATGTTCATCTTTAGTGATCACATCAATGGATGGCGCACGGTATGGGTTTACAACAACTTTCAGCTTGGCTTTTGGGTAGACACCTTCAACATGACGGACGTCATAATCATTCGAGCCGTAACCTTTGATTGCATAACTGACAGTAAGATTGGCTGCGACAGTGCGCTCTACAGGTGAAGTGCTCAGCAGCTCTTGGCAAAGTTCTAGTGGTGGTGCAATGCGTAATTGAGCAGGTGTAATGCTTTGCCAAACAGCATTACGTGAACGCTTAGTACGGCTGTGGATGTGAGTTTCATTCCACATCAAGCGCCACTTTTCTGCTGTAGCATTGAGCTGCTCTAAGCTTTCAATCTTGATGAAACGCAAGCGACCTTCAAATTGTGTTTCGACAATATTGTTGCCATTTTCCACTTGACCCTTCGCCCTGGAATTTCCTGTTGCGTGTGGAATAAAGGTCACGTCCAAGCGTTCAAGTAAGTTTCTAAATAGCCCAGAAGTGTTGGCACAGCCTTTGTCTGTATAAAGGATAAAAGGCACACCATGCATCGGCTCTTGCATTGAGCGTTTTTGAATACAATTCAAAAAAACTTCTGTCAGATTTTCTGCACTTTCACTTCCGTAGACATATTCATGATAGATCGAACCTGAAAAATGATCGGTAATGACGTAACGGATCACGCGGTCATTCTCAATTTTCTTCACATTGGCTGGCTTGTTCTTGTAGAACTTTTTCTCATCCATGACTTGCATACCACCGCGTGGAAGGTAAAACAAAACGCAGACAGAAGCATCGATTTGCCAAACATGGTTCGGGTGTAACGACTTTTGCTGAGTGTGTGCAGATGGCGTTGCCAACTGTTTTGGGTGACACATATTCTGTTTCATGACACGTGCTACTGTGGCGGCAGAAACATTAGGTGCTTTACCGTCAGCAATTAGAATGTCTAAGGCTGTGGTCACTGGCAGCGTTTTCTTACCATTTGCACGTGTTGCTACATGCACCATGCCACCTATGGTTTCTGCAACTTCAACAGACAGAATGGATTTGCCTTTATCTGAGCGTTGTTTGCGCTCAGTTTTAAAACCCACTGTCTCAAGGTCACGATAAAGTTGGGCTTTGCTAATTTGCAGGTGTTCACAAGCTGTTTCGACAATAGGGCCTTTCTCGCCAAACCCAGCACTCGTGAGCTTGGACGCTACATCGCGTAAATAATCCTGCACCGCTAAGTTTGGTTTTGACATGATTAAGACTCCAGTTCTGAAGCAGGGTCAAAATCGGACTGGACAGCTGACATCCATTCAGGATTTACCATTGCTTGAAAGTCGATTTGAATACCAAGTTCAACGCTGGTTTGTGCGATTTGCTGAAATGCAGCAACAACACTTGCTTCAAGTTGCTCTTGAATGTCATACAACTCATGCTCGTTGATTGTTTCCAGAATTGAATTCACATGATTGGTAAAGCGGACAGTGTCGTTATGCATCGTTAGACATGCGACATTGGCTTCTTCCAATGCTTTTTTTGCCAACTGTTGTTGCTCGGTTTCAGCACGCTTTTGAATTTCAACTGGACTGTTTGCCTTGGTCAGCTCTGCATCCAATTCATTAATTTTTTGGTCTTTCTTTTGAATGAGCTGATCTTTTGCAGTGTTGTCTGCTTTTGCTTCGCGTAATGCTTTTTTAAGCTCACGTACAGACATGGTTTCAATCGTGTCTAAGTTGACATCACCAATGCTTCCACCTTGTTCTAGAATATTTACTTCATCTTCATCAAGAACAATAAGTTCTAATAGTTTTGATTGCGTCTTAGTAGCCTTTAAAAGAGGAGACGTTTCCACATTTGAAAATTTCAACGTTGCTGTCATAAGTTTTCGGGCAACACTTCTATCAAAACCAAGTAATTCGACACGGTTGATAAACTCCCCATGCTGACATTGTTCTTTTAGAAGTAGTAAGCGTTTGCCTAACTCAAATAAATCTTCCATAGTTCTGCGTTGATAAAGACGAATTCCATCTTCAAGTGCACCTACAGTTAGATCACCGTCATAACCAAGCTGTGTTGCTAGTCCCACTATAGATTTTGTGTGAGGGTTGACGCTATCTAATGGTATTAATTCTTCGCTCATAGTAATAATCCTTTAAAATTGTGTTTCTAATCGCTGTTTGTACTCAGCAATTCGTGCTTGAACACGGTCATATTCTTCTTTACAGGCAGTGGAAAAACGAACCGCTTTTATGCTTGGTGCGTAGTTGCCGTTGTCTCTTTTCTCAGCCCAACCATTGGCTTCTAGTGTTTGTAGAGAGCGAGTAATTGAAGTAGGATTTTCGTTTAAACTTTCAGCTAATTGCTTGTTGCTTACTCCAAAAATGTAGTTACCACGCAAGGCGAATAAAACTTTGAGTACTTTTTCAGCAGATTTAATGGTGCTCATTTCCGTACCTCATGATTTGCATAAATTGAAAGTTCAGCACGCAGAATTTCATTGTCCGCTTCAGCCATGTACCATCCTGCAAAACTGAAAATGATGAGCGAAAATAAAACTACGGAAATTATGTTGTTATCACTCATAAATGGATTCCCTTTATTTGTTATGGTGCAAAAAGGTGCTATTCTTTTGCGGAAGGTTTTAAGCCAAAAAACACGGCAATGTCATGTGCGATACCAAAGTTTCCTTTGGTTTGGCCGTTGAGGACTTTGTAAACGTCTTGTCTGCGCCAGCCTTGTTGTTTGGCGACTGAGGCAAAAGTGATGCCTTTTGCGTTGTATTCAGCTTTGACCTGTTCAACGGTTTTAACAGTCATTTGTTGTGCTCCTATAGGTGCGTAAAAAAACGTATTAAGTTGTGTTAAATGAGATAGTAGTTATTCATTTGAATAACGTCAAGGTTTTTACGGTATGTTTTTGGATAATTTTTCTAGTCGATTGAAAGAAGAACGCATTAAACTTAGCCTTAGCCAAGCTGAACTGGGTGAGTTGTGTGGTGTTAAAAAGTTAGCTCAATTTAATTATGAGAAAGGCGAACGCTTTCCTGATGCTAATTATTTAATGCAAGCTATAAAGGTTGGAGTAGATGTTAATTACTTATTAACTGGTAATCGCTCGACTAGTGCATTGTCTGCAGATGAAGTCTTTATGCTAGATAAAATTCGTCAAGCTAGCTTTGAAACACGCAATAAAATTTTGATGTTGTTGCTAGGCAGTGAGGAAATGTCTGTTGGTAGCGTGAGTAATCAGAATAATAATGTTAGCGGGCAGCAAATTGGCGATAACAATGAGCAGACTAATAACTTTGGCTCTACTCAAAATTCAACAGTAAAAGTTAAAAAAATGCGTAAAGGAACTGTTGTTGGGATTAAGAATAGATAGCTGCGGAGATGGATATGGATCAAAATGTTGATATTTTTGTAGAGAAAATGCAGAAAAACAGCTCTATTGTGGGTGTTAAAAATACTCATAAGTACAATATTGATAGTTTTCAGGCAACATATACCGTCAATAATTATGGTATTTCACGTGTACAGATGCAGAATTTATTCGATTGGGTGATGTTCGGTTCTGGTGTAATTTTATTGCTGTCTATAATTTTGCTTTCTTTTTTTATGCACGATTATTGGGCAACAATGCTGTGCTTATTTATTTTTGGATTTGGGTTTGTATTGTTCTGCGCTGCTTTCTTCCCATTTCTTTATTTGGAGTACGGTGTTAAAAAAAATGATAAGTTGGGTGATTTAAATCACCTAAAGTAGAATGTTTTTGCACAAGCAACGCCCGCAAATTTGCGTCGGCAAGTGATGGAAATTTATAAGCTATATGTAAGGATGGGGATATGAAAAAAATAAGCATATTATTGGGTGTGGCTTTGATTTCTGGTTGTGCTCAAGTGCCACTCAATAAAACAACAACTTCTGGATATGCTGAGGGTGTATTTAAAGGTGCTCAATTAGAAGATATTAAAAATAGATTTGTGCATGCTTGTAATCAAAAGGGTCATGCTATTAAAGAGGCTAACAACAATAAAGTTGTGTGTAGCCGTACAATGGAAGGTATGAATGCTGTCTTGACCCAAGCTGTGATTGGCAATAAGTATTCAACTATTCCAGAGGAGTTGATTGTTTTTCAGCTTGCACGAGTAAATAATGATGTGCATGCGAGTGTTAGAACTTATAGAGAAACTCAAATGGCTTTGGGTCAAATGAGCCGAGTTGAAATTAAAAACAATAAAACTACTAATCTTATGCAACAATCTATGGATCGAGTAGTCAATGAATACAATACGGAACAAGAAAAACCACTCATGCTACAATCTGCACCACCGCCGATGTAATAACCTTAAACCAGTTTAAAAGACCTTTTTCACCCCAAAACACATACTGCCCTTAACATAAAAGTTAGGGGCTTTTTAATGTCTAAAAACTTTCAAAAGTCACTCAAACGAGTGCTTAAACACGAAGGTGGTTACGTAAACCATCCGTCTGATCCTGGGGGTGAAACCAATTTCGGTATTACGAAAAGTACAGCACGAAGCTATGGCTACCATGGTTCTATGCGCACGATTCCAATGACCGTAGTTGAAAAAATTTACAAGTCCCAATATTGGGATGCTATGAGCTGTGAAAACTTTGATTTTGCCTTGGCGTATCAATTGTTTGATGCAGCGGTCAATCATGGCTTATTGAACGCCCGAAAAATTCTACAACGAACGATTAAAGTGAAGGATGACGGCATTATTGGGGCTGTGAGTCTTGCTGCTATCCGTCAGCTAGATACAGCCGATCTCGTTCAGATGTTCAATGCTGAACGCATTTCATTTTATACCCGTATTTCTACATTCCCGACTTTTGGACGTGGGTGGATGAATCGGATGGTTGACAATTTACGCTATGCCGTGGAGGACTTTGCATGAAAAAAGTAGCTCGCAAAGTACCACAATCGGTCAAAGTGCAGAAAAAAGTGGATTTAGCTGTTCAGCAAGCAGTTGAAGATAAAAAACGGTTTTACAGTGGCTTAATTACGGCCCAGCAAAACCGACACAACCATGAAATTGAAGTGTTAAAACAGTCTATTTCCCAACAACAGTTTAGTTCGGGATGGGTTGTTCCAGACTGGCAAAATAGTTGGAAATGGTTTAGCAACATTGCTTTTGCTTTAATCATTGCGGTACAGGCATTTTATGATGCGCTACCGCCAGAACTCATTGCCACATTGCCTGCAGACACGCAATCAACAATCACTGCCATATTCGCCGTATTAGGTATTTTAGGCCGTTATATCAACCAAAAACGTCAACAAGACTTCTTGGATAAGGAGTCTAATCATGTTTGATTTTTTAAAACTTGGCTTTGCTGAGGTGCAATGGGTTGTGGTGACTGCAATTGGTATTTATGCATGGATCATCAATAAACATAGTGCATCTGCTAAAGAGTTGTTAGAGCTGCATGTGCGTGTGGTTGAGCTAGAAAATGCAGTGAAAGATATGCCCTCAAAAATTGATATTGCACGGGTTGAGGGTGAAATTAATTCAATGAAAAACCAATTGAACTCAGCAAACTCAAACATTGTAAGTGTTCAGCGCGGTGTTACCCGTATTGAAAATTGGCTGATGGAAAATAAGAAGTGAGGATATATGAGCTTTGAAAATCACTTAAAAGAAGAAATGCGCTTAGTGCTGCTTCGCTTGTTAAATGAATTGCCTAGCTATCGTGGCAATAGTTCAACACTTTACAGCCATTTAATTCGCTGGGGACTTAGCTTTAGCCGAGACCAAGTGAAAACCGAGTTGTATTGGCTTAAAGAGCAAGGCTGTATTGCCATTGAACTGGATGAAGCGGTCATGGTTGTGAAGCTGTTGCCTCGTGGTCAAGATGTTGTATTGGGTTACGCCAAAGTACCAGGCATTCAGCGCCCATCGGTATAGGAGCGGTCTATGTCATTCTTGAAAAAGCTTACAGAACCACAGCGCAAACTGATTGAGCGTTTGCTGCGTGAAGACCGTTTAACATTGAATGAAATGTTAGATGAAATTCGTGCAGAGTTCCCTGTCGAAAGTATTCCTAGCCGATCTGCACTGGGGCGAGCAAAAAAGAACTTTGCTGAACATGCACGTAGAATGCGTGAAGTCCAAGCCGCAGCTGAGGTTTTGGTCACTGAGTTAGGTGAAGATAAAGACGATAAAGCTGGTGCATTTATGGTTCAAGGTATCACCACCTTGATTAATAACCTTGTGTTAGATCGATTGGAAGGCAATCAAGAAGACCCTGATGGCTCAATTGAACTCAGTATTAAAGATGCATTAGCCCTAGCAAAAGCTTCACGGGAATTAATGCAAGCGCGTGGACTATCAACAAAGCAACGCTTGGAAGTTGAGGCAATTGCACGTCAGCGTTTGCTGGAAGAACAAGAAAAAAATCTGGACGATGCTGTTGCATCCAAAGGTATGACTGCAGAACAAGCTATGTTCTGGCGTGAAAAAGTCTTGGGGGTTGTACGCTAATGAGTGAACCAATCAAACCTTTGGGCGATACGATTCGCTCTGTAAGCTGGGAGGAGTTGCCACCTAGCGTCCGAACTATTCCAGACAATTTTGACCCACTTGCTGAAGGTGTTTTGATGAAGCACCAACGGGAGTGGGTATCTATCAAAGCCAAAATTAAGCTTTGTGCTAAAGGTCGACGAACAGGAATAACATTTGCTGAAGCTTTAGAAAAAAGTATTCGCGCTGCATCGCGTAAAGAAGCTGGTGGTGCAAATGTGTTTTATATCCCAGACGCCAAAGAAAAAGGTCTGGAGTTTATTGGTTATTGTGCGCGCTTTTTGAGAAATATTGCAGAAGCTCAATCTATGGGTATTTCATCCATTGAAGAGTTTATTTTTGATGACCAAAAAGAAAATGGCGAAACTCGAAAAATCACAGCATGGCGTATTCGTTTAGCCAGTGGCTTCCAGATTGTTGCCTTATCTAGCCGACCAGCATCTTTGCGCGGTTTGCAAGGGATCGTGATTATTGATGAGGCAGCATTCCACCAAGATGTGCAGGCCGTACTTGATGCTGCAACCGCACTTTTAATTTGGGGTGGTGAACTCGTCCTTATTAGCTCACATAACACAAAAAAGAATCCGTTTTATCAAATGCAGGAAGATATTCTGGCTGGACGGTATGGTGAAAATGCGGCAGTGATGATCATCACTTTTGATGATGCAGTGGCGAACGGTTTATATGAACGTGTCTGCATGATGAATGGTGAAAAACCTACAGCTGAAGGGAAAAAGGCTTGGTATAACGATATTCGTAAAGCCTATGGGCCACGTGTAGCTGCAATGCGTGAAGAGTTGGATGCGATTCCACGTGATGGTTCGGGTTCACGCTTGCCTGGAGTTTGGATTGATCAGGCCATGCCAGAAGTACGTCCTGTTTTCCGTCTAACATTAAGTGATGATTTCACGAATAAACCAGAACCCGAACGTCGTGCATTTGTGCAGGATTGGTTAGATAAGGACGTTTTACCAGTACTGAATACACTGAATAAGAGTTTGCGCCATGTTGCTGGGCATGACTTTGCACGCCATCGCGACTTTAGCCACTTTACTCCAGCAGAAATTGATCAATCGCTTAATCGAAATGTACCTTTTGTGATTGAAATGCACAAAGTACCTACTCGGCAACAAGAGCAGATTATTTGGTTTGTATTGCGTCGTTTACCAAATTTGAGCGCTGTTTCAATGGATGCAACAGGTTCAGGAGAAACATTAGCTGAATACACCGCAGACGAGTTTGGGCATGATCTTGTACACCAAATTAAAATTAATCGTGCTTGGTACGGACAATGGATGCCGAAATATATTCAAGCCTTTGAAGATGGCGCTGTGACTTTACCGCGAGATAACAATTTAGAAGAAGATCACCGTGCTATTGAAGAATATGACGGCATTCCAATGGTCAATAAAGCACGCTCCCAAGACTTAAAAGACCCTGATTTGTTCCGTCATGGCGATGGAGCTTCCAGTGGCTGTCTAATGTGGCATGCCAGTTTAAATATGGTTTCTACACAAACTCATATTTTGAGTAAAGGCTCCCGTACCGCTTCAAAATTACTTAGAGGCTACCAATCTGGACAAATGACAAGAGGATTCCGCTAATGAGCAAACAAGGTTTATATATTGGCGGTGACTTTGTCACCTTTGCAGAAGCAAAAAAAACCCAGCCAAACATTCAGCAAATTGCTTCACGTAGCACGGTGTCAGGCTATAGCTCATTAGGTGCAGTATTGCCAAACCCAGATACTGTACTGAAAAAAATGGGCAAGGACATTAAGGCGTATAAAGACATTAAAGCTCATCCTGTGGTCAAAGGATGTTTGCGTCGTCGCAAAGCTGCGGTCAAAGCCAAAGCGTGGCGTATTGTTCAAGATGACGCATCTGATTTAGTGGTTGAACGTATCAATAGCATCTTTAAAAAGCTGCAAACTAATAAAATTACTGGTGCTATGTTTGATGCCACGTTCTTTGGTTATCAGCCGTGTGAAATTACTTGGGCCTATACCGATGGTGCTTGGCTACCTGCCAATATTCAGGCAATGCCACCTGATTGGTTTTTCTTTGATGCAGACAATAACTTGCGTTTTAAAGATAAAAATGCAGGTCAAACCGGTTTGTTGGTAGAGCCAAGAAAATACCTTGTGCCAACCCAAGATGCGAGCTATGACAATCCGTATGGTGAGCCAGATGCGGCCTTAGTGTTTTGGGCAACGGCATTTCTGCAAGGTGGCATGGAGTTTTGGGTACGCTTTACCGAGAAATACGGCAGCCCATGGGTGATTGGCAAATATGGCAATAATTATGATGAAGCCAAACAAGAGACCTTGCTTAATAATCTGTATGCCATGGTGCAAGATGCTGTTGCTGTGATTCCAGACAATTCACAGATTGATATTATTGAAGCGGCTGGGAAGTCAGCATCGGCAGACGTATATGAAAAGTTTCTCATGTACTGTCGATCTGAAATTAACATTGCATTGTTAGGTCAGAACCAAACTACGGAAGCAGAGGCAAACCGTGCAAGTGCATCCGCAGGTTCAGAGGTCACTGCCGATATTGCCGACGGTGACTGTGAAATGACGGCTGAACAGTATCAATTGCTCATTGACTGGATTGTGGATTACAACTGGGGTGGACCATCGCCACAGTTTGAGTATTTTGAAGATTCTAACGGTGGTATAGAGCAAGCAGACCGTGATGCCAAGTTATATACGGCAGGTGCTCGTTTTAGTAATCAGTACTATGAACGTGAGTACGGCTTCCAAGAAGGTGACTTACTGCCACCGTTAGAACAAGTACCACCTGATGCAAGTTTTGCAGAGCATGCACGTGCATATCACCCAGTCGCACAAGACTTTGCTGAAGCGGTTGTGCCAACATTGGAACAAGCGGCTGCCGATCCACTGAATGACATGGTGAATCGCTTGCGTCGTGTTGTGCAATCTGCACATGGTTATGAAAATATCCAAGATGCAGTACTGGCTGAGTTTTCAGAAATGGATTCATCTGACATGGTTAAAATCATGCAATTGGCAATGACCCTTTCAGAACTTGAAGGACGTGCGGAGGTGACAAATGAGTGAAATTAATTCACGCTTGGCTGAAAGCCGTAAAATTATTGAAGAGTTTGAAAGTGTTGAAATGGCTGAATATGAATATATGGTTTCAGCCTCTTATTCAGACCCATATTGGATTCGAGTGAAACAAGCTATTTTAGATTGTGGAGCAGCCAATGAGTGACTTCCAGCTCCAGTTTCAAGAGCAGATTGACTTTCTGAGTCAGAAAATCAATCTGCCTACTGAAACACATAATGAAATCACTTCACGTCAGCATGACCGTGCTTTTGTTGTTGCTGGAGCAATGAAAGCGGATCTACTCAATGATCTACATCAAGCAGTCAATCAGGCGGTTGCCGATGGGCAATCGTTTAAACAGTTTCAGGATAGTTTTGATGACATTCTTGCTAAACACGGATGGCTGAATGATACCGACAAAGGTTATAAAGCTTGGCGTGCACGAGTGATTTACCAAACCAATCTGAGAACATCACATGCGGCAGGTCGTTATAAACAAATGACTGATCCTGTCGTGTTGAAGCGACGCCCGTACTGGCGGTATAGACACAATACGATTGAGAACCCTCGCATCCAGCATCAACGTTGGGATAATTTAGTATTGCCTGCAGATGCTCAGTTTTGGAAATTTAACTTTCCTCCAAATGGCTACGGCTGCAAATGCAGTGTAGAAGCAATTAATGAACGTCAGCTTAAAGCCATGGGTAAAAATGGCCCTGATGATGAACCGAGTTTTGACAGTGATCGGACTGACTTTGATAGTGCGCCTGGAGCAAGTTGGTTCCCTGATTTAAATAAATACCCAGAACCCATTGCCAAAGCATTTGTGGCTGAAAATATGCGTGATGGTGTATTTGAGCGTTGGTTACAGCGCATAGGTGGTCAGGTTGCAGAGTTGGTGGCTACAGTGGCATATCGGCATGCCTCTGAAGGCGATAAAGTGAAAATAAGGAGACGAATTGCACAAGGAGAAAAATACCCTGTCGCTGTTCTATCCAGTGATCAACAGGCAATGCTTGGTGTGAAAACACAAGTCGTCTTGTTTAGTGAAGATGATGCAATTAAACAAACTGTTAGCCGCCAAGGTAATACAGGCTTTGATATTAAAAGCTATTTGCATGTTCAAACTTTGCTTGAGCAAGCTGTTTTGATTGTGCGTCAAAATATTCAGCAACAGCACACGCTTTGGATTGAAGGTTTTGATCCTGATGGTCAGCGTTATATCGCAGTTTTGCATCAAACCAAGGACAACAAGGAGCTATTTTTAAAGTCATATCGCTTGGACAGCAAAACCGACTTAAGCAAGGAAAAAGAAAAAGGTGAGGTACTGTATGAGCGGTAAGGCTTGCGAGAAGCACTCCCCAACTTCTCTACTCAAACTTCCACGAACCTTACGGAACGGACGCAGCTGGGAGATTCACTGCCGTTTTGAACAAGCCTTAAATTTAATATAGGTTAAAACATGCTCAAATTCAATATACAGTCAGCTGTTGTAGTAGATGTTTTGGCTCAAACCGAAGCAGTGCTAGAAAACCCTAATGCTATGTACGCTGATATGGGTGAATATTTAACTTCAAGTGTCCAGGAGCGCTTTAGAACATCCACTGCACCTGATGGATCAAAATGGGTAGCCAACAGTGAAACTACCTATATCAATATTCTAGGTAAACAACACAATCGCAAAGATGGCAAGATCAATGCTAAAGGTGTGAACCGTGTCATGAGTAAAAAGCCTTTGGTGTTATCTGGTACTTTACGAGATCAAATCCACTACCAAATATCTGGCGATCTACTTTTAGTTGGTTCAAATATGATTTATGCAGCAACACAACAGTTTGGTGCAAAAAAAGGTGAATTTGGTAAAGGTGCTCCATGGGGCGATATTCCTGCACGTGAATATTTGGGTATTTCGATTGCAGACCAAGCTGAACTGCAAAATATCGTTGCGGATCACCTTTTGCCGTAATTTGCGATTTAAGCGCACTTCAATAGATTTGGCTAAAAAGATACGATTGCATGGCTGAAATTGATATTTTGGCGTTTATAAAGATTTATAAATCTATGTTGGTAGTGGTTAGCAAGCGAGCATGCAAATAAATGAAAAAATTGAGCGACTCAGTATCTAAGCAAAGTTTTAAAATAGTTTAAAAGACGCCTAGCGCGTCTTTTTTCATACTCAGGTTTCAACAGGTTTTAACTGAGTATGAAATGAAACCAATTAAAATTTTCAAGGTGGGTAAACACACCAGCATGCAAGGGGTCTCACAAGAATACACCCGTGACATGTTGGCAGATTGTGTTGCTGCTTATAACCCGCAGTTGCATGAAGCCCCATTTGTTTTAGGCCATCCAAAACATGATGATCCAGCTTATGGTTGGGCTGATCATTTAGAGCTTGATGCAGATGGAACACTTTGGGCTTATCCAAAACAAGTTGATCCTACTTTTGCTGAAAACACAAATGCAGGCAAGCACAATAAAGTTTCAGCCAGTTTTTATTTGCCAGACTCACCAGCCAATCCGACTCCAGGCAAACTTTACTTGCGTCATGTCGGGTTTTTGGGTGCCCAACCGCCTTCTGTTAAAGGTCTAGGTACTGTTCAATTTGCTGAAAATGAAGATGGTGTTGTGGACTTTATGAGTCCAACTTATGCCTTTGAACTCATTTCAGATATTTTCCGTCGTCAACGTGATGCATTAATCGAATCTATTGGTGCTGAAGAAGCCGACAAGCAGTTCCCAAACTGGGTGATTGACTCACTTAAGGAAGTTATTTATGCACCGATGGTTGAATCTTCTGAATCTGTTCAGCCCTCTTTCTCTGAGCATGCAAACCTTTCAGATTCAACTTCACAGACATTACAGACTAAAACCGCCCGTGAAATTGAACTTGAACAGCAGCTGGCAACGGCAACTGCGACGCTTGCAGCGCAAAAAGCTGCGGAACAGCAATCCTTGGCAAGCGATTTTGCTGAAAATTTAGTAGAGGCTGGACAGTTACCACCAAAGTTAAAGGAAAAAGCTGTAGCTCTTCTGATCTCTGCTCAACAAAACGAGCAAGTAGTGAACTTCTCCGAAGGCGAGCAATCCTTTGCTGAAGGCTTTAAAGCCTTGTTGTCTGACTTGCCAAAAATTATCGAATTTGGTGAACAAGACCCTAAACGTCGTGTCGATCCAAAACTTAACACCCCTGAAAACCCACTGATTGCTGACGCTAAATCACGTTCAGCCTAGGAGAAATCATGCCTACTTATACCGAACCCAAACATTTAGGTGATGTCCTGCTCGTTGAAGTTAAAGCTGGCTGGACCAAACAAAACGCACTTTTGTCTGCAACAAGTGTTGCACTGGCTATTGGCTGTGTCTTGGCACAAAAAGCCGATGGTGAGTTTACGCCAATTGATTTTGCAGCTGAAGCACCGTTAAACAAAGCCGCAGCGGTATTAGCTGCCAATGTTGATGAGTCAGAAGCAGCACAAAAAACCGTAGTAATTAAACGCGGTGCGACTGTAGCGAAAAACGAATTGATTTGGCCTGCAGGTGCTACCGATGAACAAATTAAGGCGGCACTGGTTGAACTTGAAGCTTTGGGCATTGTTGCTCAAAACGCACTTTAACTAATTTAATTTTAGTGAGAAAAGAACATGAATTTAGCTGATTTATTCACAGCCAGCTCTTTGACCAAGGCAATTAATGCATTGCCAAAGCCACCGTCAATGTTGGGCGATAAAAAGATTTTCAAAGTAATTCCCGTTAAAACCCTAACAGTCATTATCGAATCGATTAACGGCAAATTGGTATTGGTGAGCAATACAGATCGTCGTGGTGATCCAGCACATAAAACCAATCCAAAGCGTAAACGTCGTACTTTTGAAATTCCGCATCTGCCAAAAGCTGGCACTATTTTGCCAGATGAACTCAATGTTCAGGCCTTTGGTGATGATTCAAGTCAAGGTTTAGAACAAGCTAAAGTCATTAATGACAAGCTGCAAGGCTTAAAAAATGATATTGAAGCGACCAAAGAGTTCCATCGTGTTGGGGCAATTTCAGGTGTGATTTTGGATGCAGATGGTACAACGGTCATTTACAACCTGTTTGAAGAATTTGGTGTGCAGCAAAAGAACATCAATATTCAATTCAGTGTTGAAGCAACCGACATCCGTAAACAAGTGTTAGATGGCAAACGTCATGCCCAGAAAAAACTAGGTGGTGCTGTTGTGCGTGAATGGGTCGCTTACTGTTCTGCAAGCTACTTTGATGCATTAACTGCAAATCCAAAGGTTCAAAAAGCGTTTGAAAATTGGCAGGCAGCCCAAGACCGCATTGGTGGTGATATGCGTAGTGGCTTCTCGTATGCAGGTGTAACTTGGATTGAATATGAAGTTGAAGTCACTTCAGAAACAGGCAACCCAACTAAATTCATTCCAGATAATAAAGCACGTCTAGTGCCTATTACCGATGACTTATTTGCGACTTACTTAGGCCCTGCAAACTATAACGAAGCGGTTAATTCGCTTGGTTTGGAAATGTATGCCAAAGCTGAAGAACGCAAGATGGGCAAAGGTTGGGACTTAGAAGCACAATCGAACCCGTTATCTGTATGTACTGCACCTGATGCATTAGTGACATTCACTGCGACTTAATTGGGAGCATAGCGATGTACTGTACTGTTGATGATGTTCTAAAACTTGTGCCAGAACACACTTTAATCCGATTGACTCAGGATACGCCAGGTCATGAAAACTTTGATGAGTCTGTTGTCAGTGCTGCCATTAAATATGCCTCTGACAAGATTGATTCAGCAATTCGTGGCCGCTATCCACTTCCATTGCCCCAAAAAGTCGATTTGTTAAAAGAGCTGGCACTCGATTTGGTTCGTCATCGACTGTATAGCCGTCGTCCCGACGGTGGTGAACTACCTGATGCAGTGAAGGAAGGTAAAAAGTCTGCTGAAGCCGATTTGATGAAAATCCAAAACGGGCAGCTTTCATTGGGTATTGAAAACTCAAAAAAAGCAGTAGATGAAGCAGGTCCTTGGCGTATTAAAGTGCAAAAACGTCGTTTTGATGGAGGTATGCGCTAATGAGCCAATCCATCACACAAGACATTTTGGACGATTATGTTGAGCGCCTAACAGCAGCTAATACGAAACTCTCTGTGAGAGCAACGCCTGATAATCCATCTGCTTATGCCTTGATACATCCAGTCGGTGAAATTTTAGTTCAGTACACGGCCAGTGATTTTGCTGAACCAAATAACACGGCAGGTAATTATCTGGGTGCACCTGTTGTAGATCGCCCGCAAAAACGTCGCATCAATATTCAATTGACTTTAGTACTTCGCTCTCTGGGTGGAGCGGATGGTACAACTCAAGTTTTGGATCACGTCCGAAACAGTCTCAAGAAATTTCGTCCCCGCCATTGCCTAACCCAAGTTTACTTCTTAGGAGAAGGATTTATTTCTGAAAAACAAGGTATTTGGCAGTACGGACTTAGAACAGCTGTTGAGCTGTGGGAGCAATAACAATGTCTGAAAAGACCGTAAAAACAGCAAAGGTCAAACTGCTGAAAGATCATAAACATGGAGAAATGCGTTATAGCGCAGGTATGGAGATTGAATTACCTGAACATGATGCACAGTGGTTAAAAAATTTAAAAGTTGCTGAAGACATTAAAACTTCTGCAATGGTAACCAAACCAACAGAGGATAAATAATCATGAGCATGAAGGATTTTAGTTTTCAGGGACCCATTTATTTAGCGGACAACGTCAATGGCAAACCGCAAAATATGCGTTGGGTGGGTGACCAATCTTCCTTGAATTTTGCAATTGATGCGCAATTTGAAGAACGCAAAGAAAATTACACAGGCTTACGTACTACCTCTGTGCGACTCAAGCAATCTGTGGCGGTCAATCCAGAAATGGTGCTGCGTTACATTACACCTGAAAATATTTTATTGGGTGTGCACGGTAAATTAAGCAAACAAGTTGCTGGTACAGTCACTGGTGAAGTGCTTCCAAGTGATCTGATTGCGGATTCAATTGTGCTGTTAGACAAGGGTGCTATTTCTGATTTAGTACTGACTGATAGTACAGCTTATACTCCGACAACACTCGTGGAAGGTACACATTATGCAATTGAGTCAGCCACTTCTGGTCTGATTAAGATTTTAGATGTGGCGGCACTGACACAACCGATTAAAGCTGCATATAGCTATGCTGGATCGACCAATGTGTCCATGATGACAGCTGCAACGCCACCAGTGAAATATCTATATATGGAAGCGATTAACACCGTGGATGGTAAACGTGCGCGTGTACATCTGTATAAAGTACAGTTCAACCCATTAGCCAGCCTGCCGTTGACTAATGAAAACTTATCAGAATTCACCCTCAATGGTACCTGCTTGGCAGATGCCAACAACCGTTTACATGATGACTTAGGTCCATTTGGACGTATTGAGTGGCTTGATGAGGTGGCTCCATAATGGCGAAACGTGTGCAAGCACAAAGCCAAGAACCTTCAGCAGCACAAGCTGCTGAAGACCTTTCGGTTTTGATGCCAGACCAAATTATCCCCCTTGCTGGCCAGCAAATTACAGTACGTGAATATCCATTTATGACTTGGTTGAAACTCAAACCAATTTGTGGACCTGTAATTGAAGACTTTGCGGGTTTTCTATCCCGTGGTGACGATATAGAGCTAGATGAACTGCTAGAGAGTTTTGAAAATCATTTTCAAATTATGCAAAAACTTTATGCAGAAAGCATTCAGCAGCCGATTGAGTTTTTAGAAAGTCTGAAAGATGACGAAATGACACTTTTAATGGTTACTTGGTGGTCGGTCAATAAGCATTTTTTTCTAAAAAGTGCGTCACGTCTGCTACGCACGCTACAGAAACCGCCCGTTGGAGTGACATCTTTCAGTCCTTGATTAGTGCAGGACATGATGTAGCAGATATTCAAGGTAAATACACTCAACGACAGATTGAGCTTTATTTTGGAGCCATTCAGCGAGAGAAAAACCACCATAAAGCTAACATGATTGAAGCAGTCAACTACGGCTTTGGAGGTGGCAGTGAACTTAAAAACTACCTAAAAAAACTTAGAGGAACATAATCATGTCGGGCAAAAATTTAAAGGTCGCATTACAGGTCAAGGCGGATTTAGATCAAGCCCGTCGTGAAATTAAAGGCCTAAACCAAGATTTAAAGGATGTTTCTCAGACATCTCTATCAACAAGTACAGCTCAACAAAAAGTAAGTCGAACCGCAGTACTTACAGCTGCAGAAATGCAGAAAATGTCTGGTGCTACAAATTTAAAAGCGGGTATTAATCAACTTTCAGACTATGAGATTTGGCTAAAAAAAACGTCTATGGCCAACTTAGATGCAAGTCGAACCAGTCAGTTGTTTGAGAATTCAGTTAGGAGTCTTACTCCACACCTTTTATCACTCATTGGTATTTCTGGAACATTTGTAGGTATTGCTGTTGATACGTTGAATAAAGCAGCTGAATTGCAAAACCTATCCAACGTGAGTGGCATGAACGTTGAGCAGTTCCAATATTATGTTACAGGTGCAAAAAAGGTTGGAGTTGAACAAGAAAAATTAGCCGATATTTTTAAAGATACTCGTGACAAGGTGGGTGATTTTATTGCCACTGGTGGCGGTGAAATGGCTGATTTCTTTGAGAACATTGCACCTAAAGTTGGTGTTACTGTTGAGCAATTTAAAAAGTTAAATGGTCAGGAAGCATTACAGCTTTACGTAGACACTTTGCAGAAAGCAGGTGTTTCTCAGAATGAAATGGTGTTCTACCTTGAAGCAATTGCCAATGACGCTACTTTGCTTTTACCACTTTTAAACCAAGGCGGTGAAAGCTGGAAAAAGTACGGGGATGCTGCCCAATCTGCAGGTGCGATTTTAGGTCAAGGAACTGTTGATGAGGCAGTTAAAGCCAAACAAGCTCTTGGTAACTTGCAAACTAGTGTTTCGGGCGTGACCAATACTCTAGTTGCAAATGCAGCTCCAGCTATTACTTTTGTTGCGCAAAACCTTGATGTTTTAGTCAAGGCAGGTTTGTTAGTCGCTTCGGTTTATGCGGGAAAAATGGTGTCTTCGGTTGCAGCCGCAACTATTTCTTTTGTTGTGGGCAGAATTGAAGCTATACGCTACCAAATGGCTTTGGCAAATATGGCTGGTGTTGCGACTACAACAGCAGCACGACTTACTGCACTGAGTACAGTTTCCCGATTATTAACAGTCGCTGGCGGTTTGCCTGGACTCGCCATTGCAGCTGCAGGTGTGGCTGCAAGTTTCTTGTTGATGCCTCGTAGTTCAGATGCAGCAACATTAAGTTTAGATACACAAGGCTTATCTGTTGACGAGCTTCGTGAAAAATACGAGCAGCTGAGTGCTATTCAAAAAGATACTGCTATTCATGAGGTCAAGAATCAAATTGAAGAGCTGTCTTTAAAGTTTCGAGTAGCATCATCTGATTTATTTGCTTTCATGGAAGGTCTGCCCATTTCCGATGATAAAATCGCCACTTTCAGAAAGTTAAATAGCCAATTTTCACAAGGTAAAATTGATGCTGATACATACTATCAGAGCATCAAAGCCGTCAATGTTCTTAATGATGAACAAATCATTAAAGTGCGCGGTCTAATTGATGGTTACACCAACAGTAAATCTGCACTTGCGCAAAAGAATCTCGAACTTGATGTTTATACGGGTAAGACTGGTTCAGCTGCAACTGCTTCAAGTGGACTTTCTGGCAGTTTAGATGGTGTCGGTTCTAGTGCAGATGGCGCCACATCTAAAATCCAAGGACTATCCAAGGCATTTGAAGAATATATTAAGCGCACGAAAGACGGCATTGTGTCTAATACTATGCAAACGTCTCTTATGGACAAATATGGGTATTCTGAGTCGGCAGCAAAAGCCCTTGCAGATGCCCGAATTGCCAAAGGTGATATAAATGATCGTAGCCTTGATTTAACAGTCAAAGAGCGAGACTTGATTCTTGCTAACATTGCTGCTGAAGAAAAAAGAAATAAACTTGTACAGCAACGTAGAGAGGCTGAGCAAAAAACTACTAAGGAAAAAGAGAAACAAGCTAAATTCTCAGATTTGAGAATCAAGAGTTCTGAGGCGATTGCTGGCGGGAAAACACACCAAGGAACTATTGAACTAGCCAAATTAGTCCAAGAAACTTTTAATATTCGTCATTTTTCTGCATTTAATGATAAATACCACCAAGGTAAAGGTGGTAAGCATCCTCAAGGTCTGGCATTTGATTTTTCATTACGAAACCCAAAAGAAAGTTCAAGTGTAACCGCCTCAATCCGAAAAATTATGGCGGATGCAGGTGTTAGTGGTAGTGTTTTAGATGAATATAAAGCACCATCTAAAAATGCTACTGGTGGGCATATTCATGTAAGTTTTACCACTGCTACAGATGCTCATAAATTCATGAGTATGACAAAGCAATCAACAAATAAGTTGAGATTTTTAGGTGAAGATGCTCAAGATTTTAAAAAACAATTAGAACAACAGGTTGAAGAGGATAAGCAACAAAAGAATAAACGCATCACCTTACGTGAGCTCTACTATTCTGAGGAAGAAAAAGCCCTAGCAGAGCATAACAGACGCATTGCCGAGCTAAATAAGGCTGGTTATTCAAAAGCTGAATTAAAAGAACTTTTAGAAAAAGAGAATCAACGCTATGAGGAAGTAATCAGCAAACGCCCTGAAATTCTAAAGCGTGTTCAAGAGTCTATGTCTGCACTTGATGAAAGTTGGTTACGTGCGTCAGGTGAAGGCTTAGAAGCCGACTTAAAAGCTGTAGAAGAAAAATGGAAGCAGTCAAAAGCGGATATCGCCAGTCTAATGATGTCTGAATCTGACCCATTGCAGGCAAACCGCTACCAAAACATGCTGGTCAAGATTGACTTTATTATTGATAAGGAAAAATTAACACTGCAATTTAATGATGCCATGAAGCAGATTGAAGACCTTAAGGCACAACACGAAGAGCGTAAAAATGCACTGAAATTGCAATTTGAATCAGGTGAAGTGAACCAATTTCAATACGCTGAAAATTTACGTAATTTGGAAGCCGATTTGCGCCCTCAATTTATGAGCTTGATTGAAATGGCCCGTGAGTTAGCACTTCAATTGGATGACGCCTTTTCAGTTCAAAAACTGGATAATTTGGCTGCAGGTATGGAGCGTGCTCAAAGTTCAACAAAAAGCTTTATTCCTACGGTTGAACAACTAGCCGAGCGTTTTTCAGATGGTTTAACAAATGCTATTTTTGACTGGATCGATGGCACAAAATCAGCAAGTGATGCTTTCCGTGAGTTTGCATCATCCTTTTTACGTGAAATTGCCCAGATGATTTTAAAGCAGCTTATTTTCAATGCGACTAAAGCAGCTTTAGGTGCAATGGGCGTTGGCTTCAGTTCTGGTGGTTATACGGGAGCTGGTGGAAAATATGATGTCGCAGGTGTCGTACACAAAGATGAGTTCGTAATTCGTAAAGAGTCGACCAGTCAACAAGGGGCTAAAGAGTTTTTAAACTATTTTAATATTTATGGTATGGAGGCTTTGAATAAGTTTAGAGGATATTCAACTGGTGGTTTGGTTACTGCACCAGAAATTTCTATGCCACCGAATATTCAAACACCTCAGCTAACCAATCCTGCAGAAACGATTGCTCAATCTACAAGTTTTAATGCAAATCAAAACTTCTATTTAGTGGATGACCCAAAACGTATTTTAGACACATTGAACTCAAGCCAAGGGCAAGAAAATATTGTGGTGATGATGTCACGCGACCCAGCCAAGTTTAAGTCTGCACTTAAAATCGGCTAAAAAAGTTTTAAATCAGTTTAAAAGACGTTTTCCAGCATACCGCCAATAATGGCGGTATTGTTGTTTTTGGACTGTAAAAATGCCTCATGCAATTGGTTATGTGGATAACAGTGGCGGTACTCTTGCCCACTATAAAATGTTGGAAAAAATTCGTGATGTTGCAGTGGCTTCAGGGTTTTGGGAAGTCATGCGCTATAACACTGCAGTGGATGACCGAGAGCTGATTTTAAAGGGTAAAGGTTACACAGGTACTGAAGAAATTTATGTGGGTGTTAGAACATACCAAAACCCGAGTGCAGATTATTACAACTTATGCGTCGCAACATTCACAGGCTATGTACCTTCCAATACATTTGATACACAACCAGGCGTTCGTCTTTCTGGTGTGCCTGCACATAACCAACGTATTGATTATTGGCTTACGGTGAATCCGCAACGGATCGCCTGCTGTATGAAGGTGGGTACGCCAGTATATGAGCATTTTTATATTGGTAAGTTTTTCCCATACGCACGTCCTTCCCAGTACCCATATCCAATTGTTTGCGGCGGCATGCTCAATGGTGCTGCAGCAACTCGCTTTTCTGAAACCTCACATTCAATGCCTTATAAAGGAAATCGTGCCAATTTAGGCATGCGCTTTAATACAGGTGTGTATCTACAACCTGAAACTCATCCATGGAATAACACCTATTTGGCGGGAAATACCCAGCTTCGGGATACCAATGATTCTTATCCATTGCTGCCAATCATTCTGAATGATGCCAATGGCATTTATGGTGAACTCGATGGTGTGCGTTATATCAGTGGTTTTAACAATGTCGTTGAAAATACCTGTGGTCCAGATTGGGTGGTACTTCAAGATGTAAGCCGTACTGGGTTTATAGATTATATCGCTTTGAAATTAGACGTATAAGGAGAAGAAGAATGGCGTATTACAGTGGTCTTGCCACAAATTTTTCAGATCTTTTGAGTGCACTCAAAACGGCTTGTATGGCCAGTGGTTGGATTGTAAATGGAGATATATTTAGTAAAAACGCATGTTTTGTGAAATTAAGTGCTTTAACTGCTGAATTAAGAATTGAGGGTGGAACTGGAGCTAACTCAGGGAACTTAACTGGGGGACCTTCAGCAGATTGTTATTGCCGCATAATGAATTTTGGCTCACAAATAATTACTTGGCCTGTGAACTACAATATTCACCTGACAGATTCTGATGTTTTCTTATGTATTAAATACAATGTGTCTTGCTATCAATGGATGGCTTGGGGTGTAGCTAGTGTTTTTGGAAATCTAGGCACAGGAAATTGGTTTGGAGCAAGTGTGCCATTTAGAGTTCCAAATCCTCCAGGAATTAACATGGGGATAAATCCTATAGTTGGAGACAGCTACCAAGGTACGCCAGTACCGTTCTGGGATGGTGGGAATATGGGCGCAGGGCGTTTTAGATGCAGTTATATTCATGTTGAAATTGATGGGCTAAAGTGGCTAGGTGAGTCGCCTACCTCCCCAGCAGTTGCTACTATGGTTAACAGTGTATTTTTGGACCGTCAGCCAAATAGTTGGAACGGCGAAAGTATTTTTTTACCATTTTTGTTAAGTGTCGCTCGTGCTAGCTCAAAAATATCATGTGTTGCTGAACTTAATGATTGTCGATTAGTTAGGATTGAACATTATGAACCCGAGCAAATCATTACTTTAGGTCCTGAAAAATGGATGATTTATCCATTTTATAAAAAAAATATTTTGGCACCAAGCGGTGGTGGTAGTATCAATCATACAGGAACCTTTGGCTGGGCTATTCGATATGATGGGCCATAAGAGAGAAAACTATGGCAAATCTCAATTTCTGGCTATCCAACAGTCCGCTCAATCCAAACCATAACCCTTTAATCACTGTCGATTTTGAAGGCTTTACGGGTGAACAATGGTATCCCTACCATGAATCCATGGTGTCGGTTTCACCTGTATTTGCACTCACTACACATTACCCAGTTGAAGCCAATGGGCATGCCATTCAGCATGTCAAAACTCAAAGTTATTTTGATGATTACTACAACCGCATTCATATCTTCCCAGCAGCATTAGAACTCGGTAATGTGGCCTCAGAACAAGTCAGCCCAGTCAATCTGTGGAATGCGTACATAACGCCTAAAATTCTTCAAAGCATTGAAGGTGCTGAAGAAGGCTTAAATGTATCGGGTCAGCCAAACCCGCCTTTTACATTTGCTGCGCTACAAGAACGTGCGTGGAATGTCAGCATTTCACCTGATGGCCCGACCACGATTGATACCAATATTATTTGGCAATTTGGGGAAGACCAAGCAGCATTACATATTACAGGTACACGGATTGTCGCTTTTGGCTGGCTGGTGGATTGGTCAAAACCAGTGACTGAAACTTTGCAATGGTTGACCGATATTCTGCAAAGCAAAACAGGTCATGAGCAACGTCGTAGCCTGCGTTTATCGCCACGGATTCAGTTTGATGCGGAACTACTGCTATACGATGCAGAGCGCCAATTTTTTGATCTCGCTATGGTTGGATGGGATGCAAAAAACTTTGCGATGCCCATTTGGCCACAACAGCAATGGTTAAAAACATCTCACGCTGTAGGTGGAATGGTCATCTATTGCGATACGACCTACCGTAATTTTAAAGCCAATCGTTTAGCCATTTTACGTGGTCAGACTGCTTTTGATAATGAAACCGTCGAAATTGAAAGTGTCTATGCAGATCGCTTAATTTTAAAAAGACCTTTATTAAAAAGCTGGCCAGCAGGTACATGCTTTGCGCCAGCAGTCACAGCACAACTTGCCGAACAGCCAAACTTAATTAAACGCACGGATCGTATGATGCGTACTCAAGTTTCTTTTAATGTGACTGAACCTGTAGAGCATCCTGCACATTTACCATCTGCCACTTATCGCAGCTATCCTGTCCTAGAAGATGCACCCAACGAGCAAAAAGACTTAACCCATACATTTGAGCGCTTCTTTAATACTTTGGACAATAAAATTGCCCAACCGCTTAAACATGACTTGGCTAAAGCCGCCTTCAATTTATATCAGTACGCATGGATGACATACGGACGTGAACAGCAAGCTCAGTTGAAAGGCTTATTTTATGCACTTTCTGGAAGTCAAAAAGTAATTTGGATTCCAACGTTTAGTGATGATCTAACGGTTATTTCAAATCAAACAGGCACATCGAATGCATTAACCATTCGATGGTGTGGTTATGCACGCTTCGCACAAAATCAACTCGGGCGTCGTGATATTCAAATCCGTTTAAAAAATGGCACAACGCTATATAGACGCATCATTTCAGCCGCTGAAATCAACGCTGAAAGTGAGCAAATCGTACTTGATGAAAACTTTGACAATGTTAATCAAAACACAGTCTTGATGATTAGTTTTATTAGCCTTTGCCGCCTATCAAATGACACGCTCACCATCGAACATAGCAATGACAGTGATGGTATTGCAAAAGCTGAAGCCACTTGGCGTGGAGTACATGAATCATGAGTTTTTCAGAGTTTGAAACATCATTACAAAACGGACAACCTGTCCGCTTATACCAGTTTCAGCGTGGCCCAATTAAATGGGGCTATAACAATACGGATAGAAATATTAGTCATCAAGGTATCACCTTTAGATCAATTTTAGGTGGTGTCAGTGATGATGGCATACGCCAGACGGGTGATGCACAAGCAGATATTTTGACACTAACACTCGCAGCAAGTACGGACATTGCACAAATGTACCGACAGCTTGCACCATCGCAATCAGTATCAGTCACCGTTTTTGATTTGCACCAAGGCACAGATGGTTTTCTAGTCGTATGGATGGGCACAGTTGTAGGCGTAAAGTTTCGTGATGAAACGACGGCTAATATCCAGTGCCAAACCCTTTCTGCTTCACTTGAACGCACAGGACTTCGTAAAACTTGGTCACGTTCTTGCCCGCATCAACTGTATGACCAATCTTGCCGAGCCGAACGTGCAAGCTTTCGCGTAGATGGATTAATAGATCGTATGGATGCGGTCAGTATTGGCTTTGCTAATGCTGCAGCCAAACCAAACCATTGGTTTTCAGGTGGCTATGTGGAGTGGACTGGACAATTTGGCTTAGAACAACGTGGCATTGAAGCCCATACAGGCGACCTTTTGACTTTATATGGTGGGACCTATGGACTTGCTGTTGGTCAAGAGTTAGCAATTTATGCGGGTTGTGATCGTTCATTTTCAACCTGCCAAACAAAATTCAATAACAGTATTAATTATGGTGGTGCTCCTCACATGCCAGGCAAATCACCATTTGATGGCACGCCTGTATTTTAGGAGCTTTGTGTTATGTGGATTCAAATTGCATTATTCATTGTATCGCTAGTTGTTAGCTATGCTTTACAACCAAAGCCACAGCGACCTAAAGCAGCTGCATTTGAAGAGTTTGACTTTCCGACTGTAGAAGATGGGACACCGCAAATTGTTGTATTTGGTGATGTTTGGCTCACAGACTGGACAGTACTTGGGGTTGGAAATTATCGAACTTCAAATATTGTCGCAAAGCAAAAAGGTCTATTTGGTTCGAAAAAAACAACTACAGGTTATCGCTACCATATGTCACTACACATGGGCTTATGTCGTGGTATGGATGATTTGGTAGAAATCAAAGTTGGTGACCGAACCGCTTGGACAGGTTCTTTGGCATCATCTGGTGGACGTTTAAGTATTAAAAAGCCTGATTTATTTGGTGGCGATAAAGGTGAAGGTGGTATTAATGGCTCATTGATTGTTAGTTATGGCAGACCAGATCAGCATGTTTTAACTGAGCTAAGTGCAATTTTTGGTGTGGTCCCTGCATATCGTGGCGTTGTGACATTTTTTTACGACGGTTTGGTTTGTTCCAATTCACCGTATCCAAAGCCTTGGTCTTTCCGAGTTAGACGTGTGACTTCAGACTGGGATGGTGCAGTTTGGTATGCTGATAAGGCTGTGATTTGGCTAGAAGATAATAAAATTAAGGCAATGAATCCTGCTCATATTTTGTATGAAGTTCAAACCAATACTTTGTGGGGGCGTGGTTTTTCTGCTGGCCAATTAGACTTGGATAGCTTTAAGGCTGCTGCAGATCAGCTCTACAATGAAAAGTTTGGTGTCTGTTTGGCGTGGCGTAGACAAGACAGTTTAAATAACTTTATCCAGCAAATTCTTGATCAGATTGGTGCTGCACTGTATGTAGATCGGACTACAGGATTGTGGCGTTTAACATTGATTCGGGATAACTACCAATTAGAATCGTTGCCCCAGTACAGTTACCAAAACGGTTTACTGCGTATTGAAGAAGATAATAATGCCGCGCTTGATCTGGTCACAAACCAAGTAGTTGTCACGTTTAAAGACCCAATTAAAAATCAAGATGAAACTATACGTGCTGAGAATATTGCCGCGATTCAAAAGCATGGGCTTATTTCTGAAAATAAAAGCTATGCAGGCATTCCAACAGCAAACTTGGCTGGTCGTATTGCAGCGCGAGATATGAAAATTGCGCAAAGTAATTTAAAAAAGTTCAAACTGATTTTTGACCGACGAGCTTATGCGATGCAACCCGCTTCTGTATTTAAACTTGCTTTACCAGAGCGTGGTATTACCTCTATTATTGTGCGTGCAATTCGTGTAGAGCATAACGATGCTACAAATGGAGAGATTACAGTGACGGTTGTCCAGGACGTCTTTGGACTACCTTCATCTAACTTTATTCAGAGTCAACCAAGTTTATGGCAACCGCCAGATTTAACCGCTAAACCTGTTAGTCAGCAGCTTTTATATGAGGTTCCATTTGCAGAGTTATTGCGAGAGTTTTCAATACAGGAATTACAGCAAATACAAAATCAAAGCTATGTTGGTGTAGTTGCTCAGCAGCCAACCGCTATGCATTTAGATTTTGATATTTTTGCTAAGGCTTCAACGGATGCAGTATATATAGATGCAGGTAATGGTGAGTTCGGTTTTGTTTCGGAAATTGATGCGGACATCGCTCAAACTGCAGAGCCAATCACTTGTAATTTAAATCGTCCCATTGATGATGCTGTACAGGTGGGTGATCGCGCATTTTTAGGTAATGAAATTGTGCGTATTGAAAGTATCAACAGAGAAACCAACTCTTTAGTACTTGCACGTGGCTGTATTGATACAGTGCCATTCGCACATAACGCTCAAACCCTGCTTTGGGTGTATAGCAATATCGCTAGTGTCGCTGAAAGCACGTTTGCTTCTACACAAACTGTTGATATGAAATTAGTTACGCATGTTTCTCAAGATGTGCTTAATCAAGATTTAGCAACTGTGGCATCGCTTGCATTGAACAATCGTAAAGAGCGTCCTTATCCGCCAGCGAATGTAAAAATTAATAAAGCTTATTTCCCGCAAGAAATAACAGGTGATGTGAATGTGAGCTGGTCACATCGCAATCGGATGCAAACTGGATTAATTCCCGCCTTTACAACCATATCGAATACGCCTGAAGAAAATACAAAATACAATTTACGTATCTATGACGCAAATAACGTGAAGCTATTTGAGAGCACTGACTTAGACGTTACAGAATACACTTGGGCAGTCCCAAAAATATTTGCAGGCGAAATGGAGGTTGTGCTTGATCTACCTATGACTGGTGTCAATAACGGTACGGTCTTTAATGATGTGTCATCCAATCAGTTTGCTGTAAGCAATAACTTTAATGTGCTAACCAAAACAGATGTTGATGCTGTAGGTGGTAGTAGTGCTTATTTAGATAGAGCAGTATTAAAAACCACCGAGGAGCATCAAAAGTTAGATATTTATAGTGAAGATCACTGTATTGAATTCCGCGTTAAGACAGCTCATTCAGGTGATTATCTCGGAACTTATCCTGATATTTTATATTTGAGTATTTCACATCAACGTATAGGTTTTGAGAACATAAGTGTCGATTATCTTATTAGCATTCAGTCTTATGAGGATAAGATTACTATTGAAGTTACAGGCACAAAATTTACCTCAAATGATGGGAGATCTGGAACTGCTCTTATTACCTTCAATGCAGAAGGTCTAAACTCAGATACCTATTACGATATTTCAATTCAATGTACCAAATCTTCTATAGAAATCATTGGTGGTGCGGAGATTAAAAGAAACCTGATCCAGATATTTGTTGCTGGTGAAATGGTTCACTCTGGTGTTTTAGATACCCACTCACATGGTTACAAATGTGGCCTGAGACTCAACCTTTCAGCTAACGGGGATCATGGGGGGAAAACTGCTTTAAATGGGTTGAGAATTACTAAACGTTCAGGTGGTCGTTATAGTGGAAATTATATCCCTGCACAGTGGGCAGTTGGTTCAAGCGATCCATATTGGAATGATGTGGTTCTTCTACTTCCAATGACAGGTACAAACAATGGTCATATCTTCAATGATGTGTCTTTGAATCCAGTTACCATGACAGCAACCGATACAGTGCTGACCAAGAGTGACTCTAAAGCAACTGGAGGCTCAGCGACATATTTTTATAGACCTGCTCTGGTCGTAGAGTCACAAGAAATTCTAAATTTGAAAGACAAGAGTTTTATCATCGAAGGTCGTATAAAAACGGGCGAAGGCAATGTTTTTAAAATCACTGATTCTATGGATTTATCTGTAAATCAATATCAACTTAGACTTAGCAATTACGAAATGCCAGAACCACAAACCGTCATACTTAACTTGATGGCAGGTATTGATGCAGACTGGAGAGCTGATCGCTATTTCACTTTTAAAATTATTCGTGATGCTGTAACTGGAATAACTACACTTTGGTTCGATAACAAATATACGAGTGGTCAATTTAACCCAAGCTTTGTGCAAGCTCCATCTCTTGTTATATGCCCAAAAATCATTTCACATGAAGTTCGATTTAATGGTATTCGCATACACACTGCCGATGCTACTGCAGTACTTGTGCCTAATGTAGTGAATCCACTAAGGATTGAACTAGAGTCGCAGAGAGGCGCTTTAAAGAGCTATCAGATGTTTAGCACAACATTGCAGCTCAATTGATTTTTTAAACTAGTTTAAAAGAGTTGTTGAGCAACAAACCTTACTCTCAAGTTTTTAATTAAACACTTAGTTAAACAACTT
Organism: Acinetobacter sp. SCLZS86; assembly: GCF_021560715.1. Lineage (NCBI taxonomy): Bacteria > Pseudomonadati > Pseudomonadota > Gammaproteobacteria > Moraxellales > Moraxellaceae > Acinetobacter > Acinetobacter sp. SCLZS86. Next base: position 262,475 of record NZ_CP090864.1, on the reverse strand, counting down.
GAGAGGTGCAAGATGAAATAGCGTACTTATTCATTAATAAAACCAACTAATACTGGGAGTCGCTGACTGCGTCAACAGATAGCGACTCTCATGACAGTCTGAGTGTCATAAGCAAGCCCAGCAATCGCGATCACGATTGCATAAGCATAAAAAATGAAAAGCTTTTGCACAAGGTGAAAATGAATGAAAACTAGCCCTATTATTCCTTGGATGGGTGGTAAGCGTAAACTTGCGTCGCACTTGATACCTAAATTCCCTGAACACAATTGTTATGTCGAACTCTTCTGCGGTGGCGCAGCACTTTATTTTTTAAAGCCAGAACAGGCAAAGGTTGAAGTAATTAACGATGTTGATGGTGAATTGATTAATCTTTATCGAGTCGTTCAAAATCATTTAGAGGAGTTCGTAAAGCAATTTAAATGGGCTTTAACAAGCCGCACAATGTTTAAATGGCTAAAAGAAGCACATTGTCCTGGCTTAACTGATATTCAACGGGCAGCGCGTTTCTACTACCTTCAGCAACATGCATTTGGAGCAAAGCGCACTGGCCAGAGTTTTGGATATGCTCCAAGTGGTCGACCAATCAATTTATGTCGCATTGAAGAAAACCTCTCTGAAGCACATATCAGGTTATCTGGGACTTATATTGAGCAACTAAATTGGCAGGATTGCTTTAAGCGTTATGATAGACCTTATACGTTCTTTTATGCTGATCCACCATATTTTGGTACCTGTGGCTATGGCGTTGAATTTGGATTAGATCAGTATGAAGCATTGGCTGCAGCAATGAAGTCGTGCCAAGGTAAAGTCATGGTGTCATTGAACGACCATGAAATGATGAGAGAGGTCTTTAAGGGCTTTAGAATTGATACAATGGGAATTAAATATTCTCTTTCGTCTAAAGTTGAAGCCAAGAGCAAGCTGTCTAGTGAGATAGTTATTTGTAATTGGTAAAATGAAATAAATTTACATGTAAAGAAAAAGTGTGACGAGGTAATTATCTCAAAAAAAGTGGGTAATTATCTCGTCGCGCATCAGGTGAAATTACCTTGGCACATTTAGGTGTTTTATTTTTAGATGAACTGCCTGAATTTGATAAAAAAGTGTTAGAAGTACTGCGCCAACCTTTAGAGTCCAAAGAAATTGTGATTTCCCGCGCCTCTCGGCAAATTACCTTCCCAGCCAACTTTCAACTGATTGCTGCCATGAATCCTTGTCCTTGTGGTTATGCTTTTAATCAGGATGTGCGCTGCCAATGCTCTACAGAAAGTATTAAACGCTATCAAAACCGTATTTCAGGGCCGTTGTTGGATCGTATCGACTTACACATTGATGTTCCACCTCTGCAAGCCCATGAATTACAGGACACCCGACCAGTGGAAAATTCTGAAACCGTGCGAAGCCGTGTCATTCAAGCATATACACGACAATTGCAACGCCAAGAGTGTTTAAACATGGCGCTCAGTCCCAAACAATTAGAGCAATTTGCACACTTAGATAATACTGCCCAAAATATTTTAGCCATTGCGCAGCAGCGTTTGAACTTATCGGCGCGTGCTTATCATCGGGTGTTACGCGTCGCACGTACTATTGCAGACTTGGCGCAAAGTGAACAGATTCAAAGTCCACATTTGAGTGAAGCGCTGTCTTATCGTGCCCATGAAGCCTGATTGAAAGTCTAAGAGATGAAAAAAAGCCCATTGCCATGCCTGACAATGGGCGAGTTGTTTTTATTGTTTTAAGTTTCACTCCAAACTGAAGCTTTTATTTATCGTCGTAGCCCTATCTTTAGAAGGCTTTAGTTAAAGTAAATACAGCTCCTGTTTCAACGCCACGCTTTGCCGCATGCGAAAAACCATCGGTATCAATATCAGTTCCTACAGCAGCCAATTCAGCAGATAAACCTTCAACTGAAGCAAAGTTATAGCTTACACCGACTTTCCAATCTACATAGCTGTCTTTTCCACCGCCAAAATCAAAGTCATCTGCTTGGGTGTAACCTAATCCAGCAACCCCAGAAAAGCCGGTACTTCCAATGGGTGCGGTATAAGTGGCATTGAAATACCAAGCATCGGTGTCACCACCTAAGAAATCATTACTGTAGTTAATGGCTGTTAATAAGCTGGCATCTTTAAACAAAACATCACTAAAACCTAATTTTGCATAAGCTTCGAGCCAGTTTAAATCGCTCTCACTTGGGTAGGCGTAATACCAAAAACCCACATCCAAAATGGGTTTGCTGGCAAAATAATCTAGGCTTGTGGTATAGCCCATATAAGGGTCAAGCTCTAAATGTGCCGTACCACCAAAATCGACATTGGAACCCCACACGCCTGCATACACGCCAGAATCATGGCTGAGAGCAAAACCTGCTTGCACTGCGGGATCATTAAAGGTTTGAGTTAAACCACGATAGCGATAATCACTGGTTAAGGCTGCTGTCCCGCTAAACGACATGCCTGTCGCATTTTCTGCAGCAAAGCTGAGACTTGATGTGGCTGCGAACATCGCCAAAGAAAGTGTTTGAAGTACGAATTTCATTTTAGATTCCCCCTGCATCGGATGAGATGCCTTTGTCTATTTTTTTTGACTCAATGAAGGAATTGCAAACTCTATGCCAACGATGAAATTCAGAACAGCAATTTTACGTTTAAAAGCAATAGATATAAATTTAAACTATTGTTATACATCAATTATTTTTAGTGTGTTTTTTGTTTTGATTGGAATGAATTTTGATTTGCATCAATACTCGTCTTATAACCACTGCACTTTAAACATGAATTTACACAGTGCTATGATTATTTTTTGCATCCTTGCATAGCAATAAAGCTAAATCACATACCTAAAAAAGTGCAGTCAAGAATCACAAGCCTATCCTGATCAAAAAATAGAAAGTCATGCCTATCCTCTGTTCATCCTTACGCCATCAACTATCAAAACTCAGTGAACAGACAGAAATCCTGTCCTAAACTGCACTAGATTTCTGCACCAAAATTTGACATCAATATACGACGCGACACTTCAATCTTCACATCAAAAATAATTCAATGACCAAAACGATAGATCAATTTTAATTTTCGCAAGCCAACGACCATATAAAAGTTATGTATAAAATATCTGCTTAAACAGTTCTGTTTTCATCGTAATGCCAAAACTAAACACCGATGTTTCACATGAAATCCGTAATAGCCAAAAGCTATTACTCAAAGCTTAAATAAAATGTAATTTTTATACTCTTAATTCAAATAAAGATTTATAAATTCATTTTCCAACTCACCTATCATCCAAAGTTAGACTCAAAAGATAACTGCATCACAGAAAAAATTTCACGCCATTTTAAGGCTTATGTTGTGTTTTACGACCTTTTATCACACTTTAAACTGTTGAAATATTAAACAAACTGTATTTTTAATGTGCGAGTTACAAAAAAGTTTCAGATGCGCTTCATTTTGGTAAATTACAGCAATTCAATAAATTTAAAATTATGTTTTTATTTTTACTAAAAATTAAAATAATTATTAAACTTTTAAAAATTCAATATTTTTAATGACCCTACAGTTTATCGAAAAAATGCTTAACTTTAGTGTCATAAGTGCTTTAAAAATGATATTTTCGCGCCTAAATAGCGATACCATTCGGCTACGTTTCAACTACACATTTACTGCATGAGGCCATCTCCCAATGCTGAAATCTAAAAAACTGACACTTGCGTTGCTGATCAACGCAGCGCTTATTTCAACTGCATTTGCTAGCGAACAAAGTGAATCTAAAGGCTTTGTAGAAGACGCAAACGGTTCGGTTTTATTCCGTACAGGCTATTTGAATCGTGATAAAAAAGATGGACTAACAAACGACACAAGCTCTGCAGCTCAAACAGCAATTATCAATCTAGATTCTGGCTTTACTAAAGGTATTGTTGGTTTTGGTGCAGGTATCATTGGTGATGCTTCATTCAAACTAGGTGAAAACAAAAATACTGGCAACCAAATGATTCCAGTCCACAACGATGGTTCTGCTTATGACCACTGGGCACGTGGCGGCGCTTATGTAAAAGCACGTGTATCGAATACCACAGCTAAATATGGTACACAAGTATCTGAAATTCCAGTAATTGCAAGCAATACTGCTCGTTTAACCCCTGAGTACTACACTGGTCTTTATATTGAAAGTAATGAAATTAAAGACTTGACCTTAATTGGCGGTAAATTTACTAAAAACCAATGGTCTAATGATATCAGCTCAGACCAACAAAATTTGGACAGTGCTATTTTCTGGGGCGCAAAATACAAGTTTAACGACCAAGTTAATGCCTCTTATTATGGGGTAGACGTTAAAGATAAATTGGAACGCCACTATGCCAATGCAAATTACAACTTTGCTGTACCGAACGATGCAAATGTAACCTTAGATGCTGTCGCTTATAACACACAGTGGGAAGTTGGCGCAGCCACAGGTTCACATACTACAGATAACCTTGCAGACCGTGAAAACACTATTTGGGGAGTTTCGGCAACCTACAATAAAGATGTTCACAATGTAATGCTGGCTTATCAGGATAATGCCGGCAATACAGGTTATGACTATGCATACAATGCAGATGGTCTACAAAGTATTTATGTACCGAACTCATACTTGTCTGATTTCAACGGCAATGACGAAAAATCAGTTGGCTTACAATACAACTATAACTTTAAAAATCATGGTTTACCTGGCTTGAACTGGACAAGTGCATTTGTTTACGGTTGGGATATTGATGTTGCGGATCGCAACAATCGAACTGAAATTATTGATCAAGCTGAAGAACATGAATTTTTCAACCAAGTGAAATACACCGTTCAATCTGGTGCATTTAAAGATGCGAGCTTACGCTTACGCTACTCTTACTTGCGTTCAAGTAGTAGCTACAATAACCAAAAAGTGAATAACAGCGAAGGTATTGGCTCAACTAATGAATGGCGTATCTGGTTAGATATTCCTGTGAAATTATTCTAATTTCTCATAATAGCCAATCCAATAAAAAAACCTGCACATATTCTGTGCAGGTTTTTTTATATTTCAGCTTTTATGTAAAAGCTGAACAGGCTACGCAAATTATGGATTTGCAGCTTTGTAGCCTTCAATTGAGTTCAATACTTCTTGTTTCGCAACATCAGCACCTTCCCAACCACTTAATTTCACCCATTTGCCTGGCTCTAAGTCTTTATAGTGCTGGAAGAAATGTTCAATCTGGCTAATCAATAATGGTGGAAGATCAGTATATTCTTGAACATCTTTATAAATTGGGGTTAATTTTTCGTGCGGAACTGCGACCAATTTCGCATCAACACCACCGTCATCTTCCATGTTCAATTTACCCACTGGGCGGCAACGAATCACAGAACCTGGCTCTACTGGGTGTGGCGTTACAACCAATACGTCAAGTGGATCACCATCAAGAGAAAGTGTATTAGGTACATAACCGTAGTTTGCTGGGTAGAACATTGCTGTACCCATAAAACGGTCTACGAATAATGCATCAGAATCTTTATCAATTTCGTATTTGATTGGCGCTGCATTGGCAGGAATTTCAATGATCACATAGATGTCATTTGGTGCATCTTTACCCGCAGGGATATTGCTGTAGCTCATAGCATCACTCTTATACAAGTTAAATCTTTTTAAAACCGCGTCAATTATAACGGTTTTCTGTCCTGAATTACTGCGCGATTATACATCTGCAAGGCAAAAATACATATTTTCACACCTGACTTGATCAGGTCAGTTTAATCACCATCAATAAAATACAAATTGGGCAAAGTAAAGACAACATCCAAACAATTGAACGCAGTGTCGCCCAATTGGCTAAATAACAAATTCCATAAATAATGCGCAGCACAATATAAGCAATACCAAACATCATCACCACCACTTGTGGGATGACCATATATTCCGCCATGAGCACTGCAGCAATAAACAAAGGTAGGCTTTCAAAGCTGTTTTGTTGTACGGCGTTGGCACGTGCAGCCAAACCTGTAGTTTTAGCTAAAAATTCACGTGGATTTTGGTTATCTTCACGTTTAAAACCGCCTGCCATTTTGGCCACTACGGTAAAAACATAGGGCAATAGGCATGCAATAATAATCAGATAAACAATTCCACTTATGCTTTGCATCAATTTTTTCTCATAAACTGTATTGAGAACTTATCATAACATGGCATTTCTGGAATAAATTTTGTTAAATAGCATGTTTTAAGCAATTGTATAAAGGATCCATTATGGTCAGCCCAGATCAAAAGGAAATGCTAGATGTACTTGAAAAGCAACGCCAACATCAACTGCGAGTGGATCGTGTTTTAAAAATTGTGTTGCCGATTGTGGCATTTTTATTGACGGTAATTTGTGCCAACATGAACGTATGGTCGACCATTTTTAGCTTTGTTGTGCTTTGGGTGGCGTTTTATGCGGTGGGGATTAAGCGTTTACCGTTATGGCACTGGATTATTGTGATTGTGGTGTACTGCTTAATTGATAATATTTTAAGTTATGGCAGTTTTAATCAATCAGGTTTTAGTCGCCAATTTGGTGCGATGTTTATTTTCTTAGGTATTGTGGGTGTTGGGCGTCGCTACTTTGACCGTTGGTTGATGAAAGAATAAGGTCTGGTGACACTTCATCTATGTTGAACAAAAAGCTATCAATTTTCTAAGCATATAAAAAAACGCCCCTGAGTTTTCAGAGGCGTTTTTTTTCAAAGCAGCATGAATTACGCTGTTTTACGCAAATCTTTACGCAAGATTTTACCTACGTTCGATTTTGGTAATTCATCCATAAATTCAACATAACGTGGACGTTTATAGCCAGTTAAGTTCTCTTTAGCGAATGCCAAAACTTCTTCAGTCGTTAAAGATGGATCTTTTTTCACAACGAATAATTTAGGTACTTCACCTGATTTTTCATCTGGCACACCAATTGCTGCTACTTCCAAGACTTTCGGATGCTTCGCAATCACTTCTTCAATTTCAGATGGATAAACGTTAAAGCCAGATACCAAAATCATGTCTTTTTTACGGTCTACAATTTTCACATAGCCGCGTGAATCCATGACACCAATGTCACCTGTACGGAAGAAACCATTAATCATCACTTTATCGGTTTCATCTGGACGGTTCCAATAGCCTTTCATGACTTGTGGACCACGGATTGAAATTTCACCTTGCTCACCCAGTGCAACTTCATTGCCGTCATCATCCAAAATAGCCACTTCAGTTAATGGCAATGGAATACCAATCGTACCACTAAATTCGTCAGATGTAGGTGGGTTAGCCGTTGCCACAGGTGAAGTTTCTGACAAGCCATAACCTTCAATAATGTTGGTGCCTGTGACTTTTTTCCATGCTTCAGCAGTTGAAGGCAATACGGCCATACCACCACCCATCGCCATTTTCAATCGGCTGTGATCAAGCTGTTTAAACTCTTCATTGTTCACAAGTGCATTGAATAAGGTATTCACCGCAGGGAAGAAAGTCGGTTGATATTTACGTAATTCTTTCATTACCGCAGGTAAATCACGCGGGTTTGGAATCAATACGTTTGCTTGACCTTTGTACATGCCGTAAAGCGCGCACACCATAAATGCAAAAATGTGATAAAGCGGCAACGCACAGAAAATACGATCATCTGGCTGACCATCTTGTGCACCAAATTTACTTTGGAAAATACCATCACATTGCAGCATGTTTGCCACAAGGTTGCGATGCGTTAATTCTGCACCTTTAGATACACCTGTTGTACCACCTGTGTATTGCAACACAGCAGTATCACTTAAAGTTAAGCTTGGGCGTTTGTAGTTGCTTGGGCTCACTTTGGAAATTGCTGCATTAAATTTAATGTGACCCGGAATGTTCCATGCTGGAATTTGCTTACGCACTGAACGTAAAACAAAATTCACCAAGGTACCTTTTAATGCACCTAACATATCGCCCACAGAAGCAACAACCACATGCTTCACAGGAGTTTTACCAATAATTGCCTGATAAACCGATGCAAAGTTTTCGATAATCACTAAAACTTCAGAACCAGAGTCATTTAATTGGTGCTCTAACTCACGTGAAGTATAAAGTGGGTTCACGTTCACCAATACTAAGCCTGCACGCAACACCCCTAATGCAACCACTGGATATTGAAGTACATTCGGCATCATCACGGCAACACGCGAGCCTGGTGCCAAACCTAAACTTTGTAAATAAGTTGCAAATTTACGGCTAGCTTCTTCTAGTTCACTAAAGCTTAAAACTTTATCCATAAAGATAAAGGCATCACGTGAACCAAATTTTTGGAAATTACGTTCAAAAATGTCTACGAGTGACGTATTTTCTGCAGGCAGTTCTACAGTTTCTGGAATTCCTGTCTTTTGGTATTCAGCAAACCAAATCTTATCCATAATGCCAATTTCTCCAATCAGTAATCCTTAGTTTTAAACTATTTTTCTCAATACAAGACGTCGTTGTTTGCTTGTTTATGCCCTGTATTGCATCCATTTTCACGAACACAAACCATATATAACGTATTTTGCTTAAAAAACGCTAGTATTATCTTTGAATTAACAGTTTATTTGCTTTTTGGTAACCACGTGGTAGGAGCTGACCTTTCGTGCCGCGCTTCGCCACATACTTCAGCAAATCATCACCTTTGAGTTTGAGTTGTTGCTGTCCTGCAAATACTTGAATTGTTTCATCTAAACTTAAAGGTAACATAGACACCAAATGATCTTTTTCCTCAAGTTGTATCAATTTATTACCTTTACCTTTATTCAAAACTGGCAATTCTGACAGCTCAATCACCAGTAAACGCCCTGCTGAACTGAGCAGTGCAACATGACTCGCGTGTTCAATCATTTGCAAGTTCATCACTGTCGATTGTTCAGGTAAAGACAGGAATGCTTTACCTGCTTTAGCACTGGTATCTAATTGTTTGGCCTGTGTTTTAAAACCATAACCTTTACTGCTGGCTGCTAAAATTTCAGCTTCATCATCGGCAATCAGCAATTGTTTAAACCCAACGCCACTGGCAGGGGCAAGTTTTGAACTTAATGGTTCTCCCAAGCCACGTGCCGAAGGCAAGCTATTAATTGGCAACGCATAACTGCGTCCCGTATCATCTAAAATATAAACGCGCTGATTAGACTTGCCTTGCGCATGACTGAGATATTGATCACCTGCACGGAAGTTTAGATTTTCCGCATCGACCTCATGCCCTTTGGCACAACGAATCCAGCCTGCTTCAGACAACACCACCGTTACAGGGTCGGCAGGTAGCATATCTTGTTCATTAATCGCAGTCGCTTCGGCACGCAATACAATTGGTGAACGACGATCATCACCAAACTTTTTCGCGTCTTCTTTCAACTCACTGATAATTAAATTTTTCAATGATTCAGGATTCGCCAATTGTTCACGAATAATGGCAGCGCGTGCTTCTAATTCTTCTTGTTCACGACGAATTTCCATTTCTTCAAGCTTAGCCAAATGACGTAGCTTTAATTCCAAAATGGCTTCAGCCTGAATTTCATCAATACCAAAATGCGCCATCAACTCGGCTTTAGGATGATCTTCTTCACGAATAATCCGAATCACGGTATCAATATCTAAATAGGCAATCAGCAAACCTGCCAAAATGTGCAATCGCTTTTCGATTTTATTGAGATGATATTGCAAACGGCGTGTGACGGTATTTTTTCGAATCTCAATCCATTCCAGCAAAATACGACGAATCGATTTCACCTGCGGACGACCATCTGCGCCAATCATGTTCATATTGACACGATAGCTCGATTCTAAATCGGTCGTGGCAAACAAGTGACTCATCACCGCTTCGGCATCAATACGGTTGGAACGCAGTACAATCACCAAACGGGTTGGGTTTTGATGGTCGGATTCATCACGCACATCGCTCACCAACGGCAGTTTTTTCGCCTGCATCTGATCAGCAATTTGGGTAATGATTTTTGAACCCGAAACCTGATACGGCAATTCGGTAATTACGATTTCATTTTTTTCGATGCTGTACACCGCACGCATACGGTAACTACCACGACCTGTACTTTGCATTTTCAGCAATTCTTCAGGCGGGGTAATAATTTCAGCTTTGGTAGGTAAATCTGGTGCAGGAATATATTCTGCGACTTTTTCATCGGTTAAATTTGGGTTACGAATCAGGGCAATTGTGCCTTTCACCACTTCACGCAAGTTATGCGGTGGAATATCGGTCGCCATCCCCACGGCAATACCTGTGGTGCCGTTAAGCAAAATATTCGGTACACGCGCAGGCAAATTGACAGGTTCTTTTAATGAGCCATCAAAGTTATCTTGCCAATCACAAGTACCTTGCCCCAATTCCGCCAAAAGTACTTCACTATATTGCGATAGTTTGGCTTCGGTATAACGCATGGCGGCAAAGGATTTAGGATCATCGGGTGACCCCCAGTTGCCCTGCCCTTCAATAAATGGGTAACGATAACTGAACGGTTGCGCCATCAACACCATAGCTTCATAACAAGCATAATCACCATGTGGATGGTATTTACCCAATACATCCCCTACGGTACGGGCCGATTTTTTCGGTTTGCCACTGTGTTTGAGTCCAAGCTCACTCATGGCGTACACAATACGGCGCTGTACAGGTTTTAAACCATCGCTGATATGGGGTAATGCACGATCCATAATCACGTACATGGCATAGTTAAGGTATGCACGTTCGGTAAATTCTGCTACGGAACGGTTTTCTGTTGCATGATGCGCAAGGCTTGTCATAAAACCTGTCGTCCTAAATCATTTGTTTTTGTATCAGTCGGCTTATGCTATGCCGCAGCAGCATCCTGCACAAGAGTTAGTAGGGATGCTCTGCGACAATTTGTGTCTTATGCCGTAAAAATATTCATTTTATAAAAAACAGCAATGCAAAATATACGATGGCTTGCAGTCATTTTACAAACCTATCGACTCTAAAGTTCTGCCTTTGGTTTCTTCACCCAACACCACAATCACCAAGGCAACGGCCAATAAAACCGCTGTAAACATCATAAAGACATAACTAAAGCCATTTTGCATAACCATCATGTGCGTGACCACCATTGGGGCGACAATACCGCCCATACGTCCAATGGCCGAGGCCCAACCCGAACCAAAGGCACGAATATTGGTTGGGTATTGTTCAGGAGTATAGGTGTATAGCACACCCCATGCGCCCAAGTTGAAGAACGACATCAAACAGCCCCAGAACATGATCATCGCCACGCTATCCGCCTGACCAAAGAAGTACGCCGATACGGCACACATGCCAATAAAACCTGCCAGTGTGGCTTTGCGTCCTAATTTTTCGACCAACCAGGCGGCTGCAATATAACCAGGTAATTGCGCCAAAATCATGCCTAGCACATATTCAAATGACTGTACGATGCTGTAGCCTTGCTGCACCAACAGACTAGGCAACCAAGTGAAAATGCCATAATAGGAATAAACAATACCAAACCAAATCAGCCACAGCATTAAACTACGACGCGCAAATGGCCCCGACCACAATTGGATAAAAGAAATATGCTGTTTGGCGGCAACAGGCTGAACTTCAATGTGTTCAATGACCTCCACTCCACATTGACACTCAAACTTTTGTACCAGTGCGTGTGCTTCGGCAATGCGACCACGATTGATCAGATAAGGGATAGATTCAGGGACTTTTTTCCAGATGACTAAGGCATATAAAGCAGGCAAACCACCAATTAAAAATGCTGTGTGCCAATCAAATTTTGGAATCACAAAATAAGAAACTAATGCCGCACACAACCACCCCAAGCCCCAAAAACTTTCTAGCAATACAATAAAACGCCCACGCACATGCGCAGGAATGTACTCACTGACCAAAGTGACTGCTACGGGAAGCTGCCCGCCCAAACCTAAACCGACAATAAAGCGAAAGACCAGCAACCAAGTTAAATTTGGTGCAAAGGCACAAGCGGCCGTGGCTAGACTGTAAATCACCAAGGTTGTAGCAAATACAGTTTTACGGCCAATTTTATCAGCCAGACCGCCCGAAAAGACTGCCCCAATGGCCATTCCGACAAAGCCAATAGACACTACCATGCCTTTTTCGGCAGGAGTCATGCTCCAGTCTTCTGCCATCTTTGCCAAAATAAAAGAGATGAGTCCTGTATCCATGGCATCAAACATCCAGCCCAGACCAATCACCACCAGTAGGCTATAGTGAAATTTCCCAATGGGTAGACGTTGCACACGTGAAACTAAATCCATAACACACTCTTTAAGTTGGCTAAAAGGATATGGGCTATGCCAAACACAGCTACTGTTGTATTTTTATACTATGAATTGGCAGAATGTGGATAGCATTAAAAAACCGATCTGGTGATCGGTTCACTTCTATTTAGATATTCAATACTATTCTTAAAACCTATTAGGTTTCATCTTTAGAAGATGCCGAGTGCTCATCATCGTCCTGATAAATAAATTTAGGCATTTCTAAGCCAAAATAAATCGCAATCAAACGTAAAGTAAAACCAAAAACAAGTGTTGCGATCACAGTTAATTCGAGTGATAAACCGATTTTGATACACAACCAATAGCAAATCACGGACACAAAAGAAATACTGGCATATAGCTCACGGCGGAACACCAAAGGCACATCGTTACACAGAATATCTCGTAGAATCCCGCCTGACACACCTGTTAAGACGCCTGCAACGGCAGACACCACAAAGCCATGCCCCATTTCCAAAGCAATTTGACAACCAATAATCGTGAAGCCAATTAAGCCTAAAGCATCGAGCACCAAGAAAATGGAACGTAAATGACGCATCCATTTGGCAATTAAAATGGTGATAAAAGCTGCAATACAGGTTAACACCAAATATTCAGGATGTTTGACCCAAGTTAGTGGATAATGTCCTAACAACACATCTCGCACCGAACCACCGCCCAATGCGGTGACACAGGCAATTAAGGTGACACCAAACCAGTCCATGCTGCGACGCCCTGCAGACAATGCGCCTGTCATCGCTTCTGCGGTAATCGCGATTAAGTAAATGACCAATAACAACATGGACTTGCCCTTCTTTCACTAGGTCAAAAGATGTGCGTTATCATAAGCGAAAAACCAAGATAAAGTTATAAAAATCGCGCACAACATTGCTTAAATTTTTTACCCGAACCACAAATACACGGCTGTTTCATGGTCGGCTGTTGCCCTGTGGTCGGATCCAAAAAATACCAACGTGCCTGATGTTGCACAAAATGGGAAACTTCATGGTGAATTTGCGCCTGCTTAGCATCATGATAATGGGCTTTAAATTCAACTTGGGCGTGGTTTTTATCTAGCTTTTCATTGCTATTCAGCACTTCGAGCTTTAACCATTGATTCGACTTGCTCCAATCTGCAATTGCGTCAACATCCAGACTTGCCTGTTGTCCTAGCGCAGTAGTTTGCACAATATAATCAATTTGTTGCAAGGCAAAAGCACTATAGCGTGAACGCATGAGTTGGCTCGCAGTTTCTGCATGTGCCTGCCCCACGTGTAAAGGTTGGCAGCAGTGTTGATAATCGCCCTGCCCGCACGGACATGCCAAGTGATGCATAGAAAATTCCAGAAATTTAAATCAATAATAGGGTCTGTTGACACTTCGTCTATATTTGCAATGGCAACAGCCCCAAAACAGCCTGACAATGCAGGCTATTTTAGCGGAAGCACAAGACTGAAATACAGTCTAGCATTCAGTTTATGATGCGCTTGAAGATTCCTGTTGAATCAAATGCACTTTTTCAATTTTATGTCCATCCATGGTCACAATTTCAAAAATATAACCATCGGAAAGTAGCTTCTCACCGTTTTCAGGCAAACGTCCCAAATGGAATAAAATATAACCAGATAAGGTTGAATATTGCTCGCTTTCATCCACCAAATCACGACCTAGTAATAAAGATACGTGGCGAATGTCGATGGAACCATCTAGCAATAATGTGCCATCTTCCAAACTTTCAGCACTGGCTTCGAGTGCATCTTCATCTGGAAATTCGCCCGCAATTGCTTCCAAAATATCAATAGGTGTGGCAACGCCTTCAATCGAGCCGTATTCGTTCAGCACTATTGCGATTTGCAGCGGTGCTTGACGTAATTGCTCCATCACCATCAAGACTTGGGCATTTTCATGCACAATCACAGGTTCACGCAAAAGTGTTTCAAAATCCAGCACCCCTGTTTCAATGTATTGATTCATAACTTTGTGGGTTAAGACAATACCTGAAATATTATCCAGTTCACCACGTGCCACAATCACCCGTGAATGGGTCATGCTTAATAACTGGCTACGAATTGAGGCTTCATCTTCGTCTAAATCAATCCATTCCAATTCAGGGCGTGGCGTCATGACCGACTTTACAGGACGTTCAGATAAACCCAATACCCCTTGCACCATCACACTGTGATAGACCCCATTTTCTTCGTCAAAGACTTCATCGGCAAAGGCGCGGGTAGCCAAAACATCTTCATTCACATGGCTGCTTTCTGCCGTGTTTTGGCTTTTGCCACCTAACATCCGCATCACAGCCGAGGCAGTACGGTAGCGTAAATCGGTGGTGGTCACGGTTTTTTCCTGATTTCTGCGGATAGTTTGGTTCAAGAATTCAATCATCACCGAGAAACCGATGGCGGCATATAAATAGCCTTTTGGAATGTGATAGCCAAAGCCTTCCACCACCAATGAGAAACCAATCATCATCAGGAAGCACAAGCATAAAATCACGACAGTCGGATGCTTATTGACAAAGTCCATGAGCGCTTTGGAAGCCCACAGCATAATGCCAATTGCGATGATCACCGCAATCATCATGACCGATAAATGCTGCACCATCCCCACAGCGGTAATCACGCTGTCGAGTGAGAACACCGCATCTAGCACCACAATCTGCACAATCACCATCCAGAAAGTCGCATGTACAGGATTTTCTTCTTTTAGTGCAGGTTTGCCTTCAATGCGTTCGCGCAGTTCCATCGTGCCTTTAAACAATAGGAATACACCACCAAACAGTAAAATTAGGTCGCGCCCAGAGAAAGGATGTTCAAAAATATGGAACAGTGGTTGGGTCAGGGTAACTACCCATGCGATAGATGCGAGTAATATCAGGCGCATGCCTAAGGCAAGAATCAAGCCCACGACCCGTGCAGTATTGCGTTGTTCTGGCGGTAGTTTTTCTGCCAAAATGGCAATAAACACCAAGTTATCAATGCCCAGTACAATTTCAAGCACAATCAGGGTCAATAACCCAACCCACGCAGCGGGGTCAGACATCCATTCAAAGATCATGCGTTCTTCTCCTGAATATCATGGGTCAAACGTGCCACACGGCGATGACACTGAAAAGATAAGTTTGCTTGCTCTGGTTGGCACAGCATGTAATTTAAAAATATTCGTTCGGTGCGACAACTGCCACTGTCCATGACGATTCTATAGTTGTAAGACAAGCCTTGAGTATAGGAAAGTTTGCGCTCAGATTCATCCCCTTTTTGCGACATCGTCCACGCCAATGCAGCACTTTCACAAATCTTTGCAAATTGAACACTGCATATTGACGGGTTTGTCATATTTGGGCACTAAGCTAGAGCCGACAAAAAGAACATGCTATGGTGAAGAAAATAAATGAATAGCGTATCAAGAATGACTCAATATATTAATCATCCCTCTCCTCAAACCTCCCAACCTTTGGTTGCACTGTATTGTGGTTCGCGCTCTGGCAATAACCCAATTTATCAGGAAAAAGCAGTACAACTGGCAAGAAAACTGGCCGAACAAGGCTTTGGCATGGTTTACGGTGGTGCGAGTATTGGTTTAATGGGTTTGGTTGCTGACACCATGGTGCAACACGGTGGGCAAGCTGTGGGAGTGATACCTGAATTTATGCTCGATTATGAAATTGCCCACAGTAATTTAACCGAATTACACGTAGTCAAAAGTATGCATGAACGTAAAGCGATGATGGCAGAACGTGCTAGCGCCTTTGTGGCGTTACCAGGTGGTTTGGGCACGTTTGAAGAGATTTTGGAGATAGCCACTTGGGGTCAATTAAATCAGCACCAAAAACCCATGATTTTATATAATGTAAATGGCTTTTATGATGCGCTGATTCAGCAGTTAGACCATGCAGTGCACGAAGGTTTTTTACCACCGCAACACCGGGCTAAACTAATTGTGTGTAACCACTCCCATAAAATTATTAATGCTTTAAAGAATTTGGATGCTCCACCTCATTTTGTGGGTTAAACTTTTTTAGGTACATGAAATAGCAATAAAAATGAAAGTGAAAGCGAGTCGGTGACTCGCTTTTTTTAATTCACTGTTCATTGGTTTTTACAGCATAAAAAAGAGAGCACTGAAGTGCTCTCTTTAATAGATTTCTAATTTTGCAATGCTGTTAGTTAAGCTTGATTTGGTACACAGCAGTAGTTCCGCTGACTTCATTACCCACAACCAAAAGTGGCTTGCCGTTAGGCGAGTCTTTGGCTGCAATAAAGATTAAACCTTCGGGACCGAGATTTGAATTTTCAACTGTAACCGCATTACCTTCTGCATCGAACGATGTACGGGTTTCACCAAACTTACGATCATTAAAATACTCAACAAATGATGCTTGTGTCGGCTGGGTAATGTCATACACCATAATGCCACCCATACGCTCCAACCCAATGAAGGCATAGGTTTTTTGACCAATTTTACCTAAAGCGATGCCTTCAGGCTCAGGACCTTTATTGTCACTACGATCATCTGCACTTAATTTTTCATGGTTGGTATTAAAATATTCTGGAAATAATTCAGCAGCTTTACGTTCAAATTCATTTTTTGAGTCCCAAACAATTTTCTTGGTTTTAGGATCTACAATACTGAACGAGCGACCACCATAAGCATATAATTTGTCATAAGTCATTAAACCATTGCTGTCTAGCACAGGCTCACCATTTGCATCTTTCTTGTAACCTTGCGTCCAAGTAATCGTTAAACGACCCAATTGTGAATCTTTAATCAAATTCTCTGCGCAGACTTCATTGGCATCGGTAGTAGTACATGCTTTAAATACGCTTGAATCAAGTTTTGCACCTTTAACCCCTGACTTTAATAGACGTAAATGCGCAGCATAATCGCCATTGCTACGGAAGCCTTTATTATTAAATAAGTGTTTAACACGAATTTCTTCTGCATAACCCTGAGTTATTTCATCCGTACCAAAATATAAGTCTTCATCAACCAACCATTCACGCGCATCGCCTTCATTAGCAGTGACCAAATAGCTTTGTCCATTGGCTTGATATTGCGCAATTGCATCTGGCATATACATGCCATATAAACCAGGCCAAGCTTGAATATTGATCATCCCCTCATCTTTAGCACAGGCTGTAATCGTTTTACCGTTATAGTCTTGTTTACCCACAACACAATCACGATCACCAGCATCTAAAGCATTTTCAGCTAAGCCAAAGTCTTTATAACCCAATGGGAAAATATCGACCACTTGGTCTTGAGTTAAATCAATCACAGCAATGGCATTGTTTTCTTGTAGACTTGCCCAAGCGGTTTTAGCATCGTCACTCACCGCAATATATTCAGGCTCTAAATCTTGTGCGACAGTCGCATTTGGCCCAAAAATGCGCACGCCCGCATCTAGCAATTCCTGTTTACGTGTATTCCATGCCTGAAAATCTGCAGTTTTTACAGTAGGCTTGGTGATGTCAGTCAGATTAATGATACTGATTGAACCTTCTGGATCAATCTCATAGCCTTCATTTGGCTCACCTTCATTAGCAACCAAAACTTTTTTGCCATCTGGAGTAAAAGTCAACATATCAGGCAATGCGCCGACTTCAACTTTGCTGATAAAGCTCAGGTCTTTGACTTTAAAGAATGCCACGATACCTTTATCTGTTTTAGGTGTTGCCTGAACAGCTAAAGCGACAATACCTTGATGTACCGCAACACTATTGACTTCAGAATTCGCTAAATGAGTCTTGGCATCCAAGCTATTCAGCTTAACAGGTTTACTTGGGTTGCTTAAATCAAGGACATCGACCACACCACTTTTCGCATTAACTACAAATAAACGTTTGCTTTGAGCATCATAAGCAGGAATTTCCGCAGCACTCGCACCAAAAACTTGTGCATCGTATTCCCCTAAACGCTGCAAACTAATTGTTGTTGGTGTTGCTTCTACCACTTCTTCTTTTACAGGAATAGGATCATTATCATCATTACATCCCACCATCCCCACAGATAATAAAGCCAACATTAATGCAGAAATTTGCGTTTTCATAAATTACTCATCATTTTTCTAAATGCACTCAACTTACAAACTCAAAGTGAATAATCGGTGACAAATAAATGACAATTTCATGGCATTTATTTGAATTTTCGAACACTTTTCATGTTTTTACAGATGCAATCCGTTAGATTGCAAAATGGTTTAAACTAGACCAAATGTCCATTTTGCCGAGTTATGAACCAAACACCGACCCATCAAGCCCTGCATCCTGAATACCGCCTTTTGGTATTTCTGGTTTCAATTGGCTTTTTTATGCAGGCGCTCGACACCACCATTGTGAATACAGCAATCCCTGCAATGGCGAATAGCCTGCAGGAAGACCCGCTACGGATGCACAGTGTGGTAGTGGCGTATGTGCTCTCGGTGGCAGCGTGTATTCCATTAAGTGGATGGCTGGCAGATCGTTTTGGAGTACGCAACACCTATTTTGCAGCGATTATTATTTTTACCCTTGCTTCTTTGGGTTGTGCCGCTGCGGCGAGCCTGAATGAATTACTGTTTTATCGGGTGATTCAAGGCATCGGGGGTGCATTGCTCTTGCCTGTCGGGCGCTTGGCGATGCTCAAAATTATTCCACGTAGCCAATTTTTATCTGCCATGAGCCTGATGAGTCTGGCGGGGTTGATTGGCCCCTTAATTGGCCCAACGCTGGGCGGTTGGTTGGTCGAAGTCGCCACATGGCACTGGATTTTCCTGATCAATATTCCGATGGGCATCTTGGGCTGTTGGATTTGTATCAAAGCCATGCCGAATGTGACTGAAACTGAGGTTAAAAACTTTGATTTACTCGGGTTTATTCTATTGGTTATGGCGATGGCGGGCTTATCTTTAGGCATCGAAAATTTTGCCAATCCACACCATAATCTACTTTGGAATTTAGCCTTAATCTTGGCTGGTGGTATTGCTGCAGCATGCTATGCTCGCCATGCCCACACCCATCAAAATGCCTTATTCCGCAGCGATTTATTTAAAAATCGCTTATATGCGATTGGTATTTTAGGTAACTTTTTTGCCCGTTTCGGGGGCAATGCCATGCCTTTTATCATGCCGATCATGCTACAGGTGGCTTTTGGTTTTGAACCGTTTATCACGGGCTTGATGATGATTCCGACTGTGCTTGGTTCTTTGGTATCTAAACCGATCATTCGACCTTTAATTCAACGTTTTGGCTATCGGCAGTTTTTGCTAACCAATACTTTATTGGTCGGTGCTTGTATTGCCAGTTTTGCGCTCACCACTGCCGAAACTGCGACTTGGTTACGTGCCTTACATTTCTTTATATTTGGGGTTCTGAATTCATTGCAATTTGTAGCTATGAATACCTTTACGCTCAAAGATTTACCTCAACAAGATGCCAGCAGCGGCAATAGTTTTTTATCCATGATTATGATGCTGTCGATGAGTATTGGCGTGGCACTAGCAGGTACTTTGGTGAATATGTTTAGTGCCTATTACGGTGCAGAACAGTTAGTGAGTGCCTTTCATGCCACTTTAATTTGTTTGGGTGTATTAAATATTTTGGCATTTTTAGTGTTTTGGAATATTCCTAAACACACGGCTGTTTAAGATGCCATTACCGAAAGCGCATGGTGCTACACCGCACTGCGCGTTATGATATGACATTGCCCCGCGAAGCTTTTCCAACATGCGCAAACCGTCCAATCGAGCTAAACACTCAGCTTTTACACCGCACTATCGTATGACCATTGCGGTGCTTGGCAGTGCTGTTTTGGCGGTTTTATTGTATTTGGGTGTGTTGCGCCAACAACCTGCGGCAGCCGAAGAATATCCGATTCAAGGTTTTGATGTATCACATCATCAAGGCGATGTTCAGTGGCAAAAAATTTCCCCACAAAAATATGCCTTTGTCTATTTAAAAGCCACCGAAGGAGGCGATTTTAAAGATCATAAATTTCAGGATAACTGGTTCAAAGCCCGTGAACATGGCTTTTTGGTCGGCGCCTATCATTTTTATCGCTTATGCCGTGATGGAGCAATTCAGGCAGAAAACTTTATTGCGACTGTTCCAAAAAAATCCGACAGTTTGCCACCTGTAATTGACTTAGAATATGACAGCAACTGCATCAACACTTACACCAAAGAACAGTTACTGCGCGAAATTCAAATCATGCATGATGCGCTATATCAACATTATGAAAAACAACCGATTTTTTATGTATCTAAAGCCTTTTACAATATGGTATTAACTGAAAGCTTTAAGCAAACACCACTTTGGGTCAGAGAATATCAGGGTAAACCACAACTGGCAGGTCAGCCAAAATGGTTATTTTGGCAACATACCAATCAGGGTCAAATAAAAGGTATTCACACCCCTGTTGACCTGAATGTTTTTTATGGCAATAGCAAACAATGGCAGCGTTTTTTAACAGACAACGCGATTCAACCCGCAAGACTTGAACTGAGCCAGAAAAAATAACAAGATAGCCGCATCACAATAAAAAAGTACCGTCATGAAAATTATTAAAGGACTGCTTTGGGCTGCGCTTACGCTCAGCATTTGTGCAGGATTCGCACTGCTTTACCTATTACAACCCGCAGGCAAACTAGAACAATTTTCCGCATGGCAATATTCAACAAAAACCGCAAATGCCAACTTAAAAGTACATTATTTTGGCGTATCTACCCTATTGTTTGATGATGGTGAAAACCAAATTCTGATTGATGGATTTTTTAGTCGCCCCTCTCTTGCACAAGTCATGTGGAACAAGTTAGACAGCCAACCAGCCTTATTGCACAAGTTGATTCAACAGCATCAATTACAACGCACACGTGCGATTTTGATCACCCATTCGCATTATGATCACACGCTAGATTTGCCATTTTTGGCGCAGCAACTCAAACACAGTCAAATCATCGGTTCAGAAAGTAGTTTGAACATTGCCCGTGGTGCCGCAATTCCTGAATCTCGATTAAGCCTTGTCAATCCTGCCCAACCAATACAGATTGGAAAGTTTAAGATTACGGCTATTCCATCACAGCATACCCCTGCCACCGCTGTGAATAATGATTTAGGTGAACAAATTCAACAACCATTGTCCTTACCTGCCCGTTTTTATGAATTTAAAGAAGGCGGCAGTTTTGATTATTACATTCAGCATCCTGAACAGAACATTTTAGTCAAAGCCAGTACAGGCGCGATTTCTAAACAATTACAACACTTGCAGGTAGATACTTTATTTTTAGGGATTGCACAGCTCTCTAAACAATCGGTTGCTTTTCAACAGCATTATTTAGATGAAACTGTGGGAACGTTGCGCCCTCGTGTCGTGATTCCAATTCATTGGGATAATTTTTTCCAGCCTTTAGCGCGCCCTTTAGAGTTTTTGCCTCGCATTGCCGACCATAGTCTACGGAGTTTACTGCATTTGATCGACTGTGCAGAACAACAATCAACACAAGCGATTTTACTGAATACCAACACGCCTTAACCGTTTGCTCCGATGCTACAACCGACTTCCTAAACGTGCGATACTGTTGAAATCTAAACGCTTCATCTAGTTTGTGCCATGCGGAAAATCATTCATATTGATATGGATGCCTTTTATGCCTCTGTTGAGCTGCGCAGTCGTCCTGAATTGCAGCATTTACCTGTGGTGATTGCTTCGCATCATCCTCGGGCTGTGATTGCCGCGGCATCTTATCCTGCGCGTGAGTTTGGTTTACGTTCTGCCATGTCGATGGCACAGGCCCGCAAACGCTGCCCGCAGGTGGTGGTACTCGAACCTAATTTTGCGCTCTATCGTGAAGTTTCTTCACAAATTCATCAGATTTTTCAGCGTTATACACCACTTATTGAGCCCTTGTCTTTAGATGAAGCCTATTTAGATGTCACCGAAAATTTACAAGGTATTCCAAGCGCAACAGAAGTCGCTATGCGAATTCGGGCAGAGATTTTTCAAAGTACAGGTTTAACAGCTTCGGCAGGTGTCGCACCGAATAAGTTTTTAGCCAAAATTGCTTCGGACTGGCATAAACCCAACGGCATTTGCGTAATTAAACCCAGTCAAGTGCAGCAGTTTATTCAGGACTTACCCTTAAAGAAAATTCCAGGCGTAGGTAAAGTCACGCAGGAAAAATTAAAAAGCTTGAATTTAAATACCTTGAGCGATTTGCAACACATTGAAGAAAACCTGTTGATTCATCATTTTGGTAAATATGGCAAACGCCTGTTTTTATTTGCCCAAGGGATTGATGAACGTCCTGTGCAGGCAGAACGTGAGCGCCAGCAAATTTCCAAAGAAATCACCTTTGATGATGACTTAAACTTAGCCGAATGTGCAGCTTACTGGTCTAGCTTGATTGATCAGGTTTGGCACAGTTTAGTGAAAAAACAATATGTTGCACGTGGCGTATCGGCCAAATTGAAACTCAAAAATTTTCAGGTCTTACAACATAGCAAAAGTTTTAAACAGCCTCTTGAAACTAAAAATGATCTTGAAAAAGTCCTGCAGCTTTTGCTTCACGAAATGCATATTCCCGCACAGGATCAATTCCGTTTAATTGGGGTCGGTCTGTATCAACTCAGCCCTGCCGATGAGCAAGCACAACTATCTTTGCTGTAAATATCACAACTCATAAATATCACGGATTTTAAAGCGGTAAACTTCCCGCTCTACATAAAACATACCTAGCCAATACTTGCCGATGAATACTAAAGCCAACTTTTGTATAAATTTCAGCCAAAAGAATAAAAATAAGACAATTTACCCTTCACAGTTGTGCTTTTTAGAGTAATCTATGCGCGCGATGTATTTATCCGTACATACGCTGAGATGTCAAAAATCACCATTACTTTTGGCATACTTGTCCTGTGATTGGCGTGACGATCAAATCCGAAGATTACAGGACAACTCTGCGCTTGGCACTTCGCCGCTTTAATACCGCATCTCTCTTTTCCTCATATTTTCCATTCAACTACTTTTTATTTTAAGCAGACTACTGCCTGCATATTTTCCACGTGCTTGCCTGCCTCTATAATACCTCACGCTTTTTATACCTAATCGCTTGGCGCGAGGATTACACCCAATGGCTGTTCAACGTCTACATATTCAAAAACGTTATTCTGAAATTGCAATTTCTGGAAATTTAGTCCATTTGGCAGGGCAACTGGCAGAAGACACACAACAAGATATTGTGGGGCAAACCCAACAAACACTTGCCCTGATTGATCGTTTACTGGCAGATGCGGGTACAGATAAAAGTCACATCATGTCGGTGATGATTTTTCTAAAAAACATTGAGCGCGATTATGCCGCAATGAATCAAGTTTGGGATGCTTGGGTGGCAGATATACAAGCTTTACCGCGTACCTGCGTAGAAGCCAAGTTATACCATCCTGACGTTTTGGTTGAGATGACTGTGGTTGCAGTCAAACCTGAATAGCAACCCAACGTAAAATAGACACGATTAAATCAAGAGTCACAGCCAATTAAAAAAATCAGCATGTCATGGCGACATGCTGATTCATATTGTCTATCTAGTGACTTTAGCGGCAAGCGTTTAGCCCAATACCTTCACTTTATGGCGTACAGAATGCGCTAAAAAATCATACTTTTTTAAGGCTGTATCCAAATCTTCTAAGTCTGCATACGATGACGGTGACTGCCCAAAAGCTTCACGCAATTCGTGATATTCAGGCACATCTTCATAACGCAGCACTTTATAACCCGCCAAACGCAGCAATTCATCTTGGTATTGCGCATTGCGGCTACGTTTCAGCATCAACAAATCATCTAAGGCTACAATTGCAACGACCTGATGATTAGCATCCAACACCACAAAATCGGCCATCATATTGCGGTATTTATGTCGAGTACGTGAAAATTTCGTGGTCAGCAAGGCATCAAAAGACACATGCGCCAAGATGATATGTTGAGGTAAAATTTCCTGCAAACGTGTATACGTCAGCTGTTCATTTAAGCTAAAAATTGCACGTTGCTTTAGTGCACTGTCCTGAGGTTTTTCTCTATTTTCCAAGCCCTTAACCGCCATCAAGAGAAAGAAAATCAGTATCAAAACCCCAATCAAAATATAAATGGTCATTATTCAATCCTTAAAATCATTTTTATAGTTGTTTCGGCTTCATGCCGATTTTTTCATCAAATCAGTATATAACACGCTTTTATATTTAAACGTTCCATTTAAGAAACTACATGAAACATTGACAAAACCATCATAGAAACAGAAATTTTGTTTCACAAGCCAGCCTTTTGTCTAAGTGCTGTAGCATCTAAGCGTGTTTTTATCATTAGATACGAATACTGTATAGCATGCAAAAAAATAACAAAGCAATGCTTAACAGATTCGATTGTCG
Source organism: Acinetobacter sp. SCLZS86 (assembly GCF_021560715.1). Classification (NCBI taxonomy): domain Bacteria; kingdom Pseudomonadati; phylum Pseudomonadota; class Gammaproteobacteria; order Moraxellales; family Moraxellaceae; genus Acinetobacter; species Acinetobacter sp. SCLZS86. The sequence continues at coordinate 237,795 of NZ_CP090864.1, read as the reverse complement.
GACAATTCCGATGAAATGAAAAGCAAACAAAAAAGGCGCTGCAGCGCCTTTTGATGGATCTTAACTTCAAGTACTAAGCTTTCGATTTTGGCTTAGATTTTTTGTGTGAAAATGGACGTTTTTCACCTGTTTCACGTGGCGGCAAACCTGTGTGCTGAGTCAATATCTGCCCTTTCTTCGGACGATTACTGTTCTGAGCACGATTACCACTTTGCCCCGTACGTTTTTGTGAATCACCCGCGACAGTCGAGTTTTTCTTACGTGCCGTTTGATACTGTCCATCTGTGCCTTGCGGCTGATAGGTTGGAATCAGGTGCTGTTTAGAGTTCCCGATTAAATCTGCACGTCCCATTTCTTTTAAGGCTTCACGCAACAACGGCCAGTTGTTTGGATCATGGTAACGTAAGAAAGCTTTATGCAAACGACGACGTTTTTCGCCTTTGACAATATCCACATTTTCGGTATAACGCGCCACTTTGGCCAGTGGGTTTTTACCTGTGTAATACATGGTCGAAGCGGTCGCCATTGGCGATGGATAGAAAGTCTGTACCTGATCGGCACGGAAACCATTCTTTTTCAGCCACAACGCCAAATTCATCATGTCGTAATCGGTCGTTCCTGGGTGCGCAGCAATAAAGTACGGAATCAGATATTGCTCTTTGCCCGCCTCTTTACTGAAACGATCAAACATTTGTTTAAAACGGTCATACGTACCAATACCTGGTTTCATCATCTTAGATAATGGGCCTTTTTCGGTATGCTCAGGTGCAATTTTTAAATAACCGCCCACATGATGCGTCACCAATTCACGTACATATTCAGGGTTCAACACTGCCAAGTCATAACGTAAACCTGAACCAATCAGAATTTTTTTAATACCTTTCAGTTCACGCGCTTTACGATATAACTGGGTTAAAGGTGCATGATCGGTATGTAAGTTTTGACATACGCCCGGGAATACACAAGAGGGTTTACGACAATTCTTTTCAATTTCAGGGTCTTTACAATGCAAACGGTACATATTTGCAGTCGGGCCACCCAAGTCTGAAATAATGCCAGTAAAGCCAGGCGCAGTATCCCGAATTTTTTCCACTTCACGCAAAATGGATTCTTCAGAACGGTTTTGGATAATGCGTCCTTCGTGTTCGGTAATCGAACAGAAAGTACAGCCACCAAAACAACCACGCATGATATTGACCGAAAACTTGATCATATCAAAAGCAGGGAAACGTGCATTGCCATAAGATGGATGCGGCAAACGTGCATACGGTAAATCGAATACATAGTCCATTTCTTCCGTAGTCAACGGAATAGGCGGTGCATTCAACCACACATCACGTTCACCATGCTTTTGCACCAAAGCACGCGCATTGCCCGGGTTAGTTTCTAAATGCAAAATACGGTTAGCATGCGCATACAGCACAGGATCATTCGCCACTTCCTCAAAAGAAGGCAAACGAATCACTGCCAATTCACGTGGGGGTAATTTGTGTTTAATTGCTTTTGAAGCAGGCTGCAATTGCACAATCTGGGTATCTGCATCTAGCTGATCACCTTCACGAACAATTGGATTGCTGACTACATCTTTCTGGAAATTTTGATATTGCGCGAGGTTGTTGCCCTTATCTTTTTCAATCTCACAACCGTCTAAATCTTCGGTCATCACATAAGGGTTGATGATTGGATCGACACGGCCTACGCTGTCTACATCATTGGATGCAATTTCAACAAATTGAGCTTTAGACGCGCGGTTATGTTTATTGATAATAAATGCTGTACCACGTACATCGGTAATTTGGTGGATTTTTTCGCCTTTGGCCAAACGGTGCATCACTTCAATAATCGAACGCTCACCATTGCCGTACATCAATAAGTCGGCTTTAGAATCCATTAAAATTGAGCGACGAACTTTGTCCGACCAATAGTCATAATGCGCAATACGACGTAGCGAGCCTTCAATCCCGCCAAGTAAAACAGGCACATCTGGAAAGGCTTCACGACAACGCTGACAGTACACCGTAGCCGCACGGTCAGGACGTTTATTCGGCTGATTGTCTGGCGAATAAGCATCATCAGAACGGATTTTACGGTCTGCGGTATAGCGGTTGATCATCGAGTCCATATTGCCTGCGGTAACACCCCAAGCAATGGTCGGCTTCCCTAAAACCCGAAAAGACTCCACATTGGTCCAGTCAGGCTGGGCGATGATCCCGACACGAAAGCCCTGCGCCTCAAGCACACGACCAATCACGCCCGATACAAAAGAGGGATGATCAATATAAGCATCACCACAAACCAAAATAAAATCACAGGCATCCCAACCGAGCTGATCCATTTCTTCGCGTGACATCGGCAAAAATGGCGCAGGCTCAAAACATGACGCCCAATATTTGTCGTAATCAAACAACGCTTTGGGTGCGGTCTGAGCAGTATAAGCAGTAGACATAGCTTGAAATTCTCGGCTGGGAAGTGGAAGATCAGAAGTCGATCAAAGATGAAAGCCGACTATTTTAGCATGAATTCCATTCATCTTGCTTGATTAAAAAACACACAAAATCAGCAAACTATTTTTATATCCTAAGTTTGTATCTAAATAAGAAAAGCGTAAACGGATATGCCAAAAGCAATAATCCTGAACGCTTATCGCAGCGCTGTTGGTTTGAGCTTTAAGCGCCACGCACCATAAAGCGCCACACCCAAGACTGCAGTCATCACCCATGTTAGACCTGACCAGCCCCATTGTTCCCAAATCAATCCGCTGCCACTGCCGAGCAAACTCGAACCCATGTAGTAGCTAAATAAATATAATGATGATCCCACTGCACGATACTGCAGGGCTTGAATCGACACCCAACTACTGGCAGTAGAATGTGCAGCAAAAAAGGCAAAGGTAAATAACACTAAGGCAGCCAATACAACAGCTAAATGTGCAATCGACATCAACCACAATGCAATCAACATCAGGACAATCACCATAGGCAACACTCGTTCACGCCCAATACGATTGCCCCAGCTTGCTGCGCGTGGTGAACTATAAATACCCGCCAAATAGGCAATTGAAATCACCCCAATCCAAACTTGGGAAAGCTCAAATGGTTTAGCTAGTAAATAATAGCTGATGTAATTGAAAATACTAACGAAACAACCCATCAGCAAAAAGCCCTGTAAAAAAAGGATTCTTAATTTACGGTCTGCTAAATTAGCAACAAAAGCGTCTCTAAACCGCGAGAAGCGAATCGGATACGCTGTAAAGTTTTTCGATGAGGGCAGTAACATATAAAAGGTGATTGCAATCAGTAAATTCAAACCACCAATAATTAAGGTTGCCGCTTGCCAAGAAATAAAATCGACCAAGACCCCAGCAATTAGACGTCCACCCATGCCGCCAATGGCCGTACCCGAAATATACAACCCCATGGCAAAACCAATGTCTTGCTGTCGAATTTCTTCACCAATATAAGTCATAGCTACTGCAGCAACACCGCTCACAGCAATGCCAATAAAAATTCGTGTGGTTAAAAAGAATGACCAGATTGGAAGTAAAGCACTCAGAATTACTAAAATGGCAGCTAAAAATAAAGCCAAAACCATAATGGGTTTACGCCCAAAACGATCTGAAATAAAACCTGTGAAAAGCAAACCGATTGCCAAAGCTACAGTAGAAAATGACAATGGGAAACTACTTTGAGTTGGTGTAACCGTAAAAAAATCGGCCAAAATTGGCATCATCGGTTGCACACAGTACAAAGTCGAAAAAGAAGCGAAACCCGCTAGAAACAACGAAAAAAGAATGGCTTTAAATGGCTTGGTACCATACTGAACATGAGATGCTACAGCTAAATCAGACATATTTACTCCAATCACGCGATCAGTATACGCCTGTTTATGCACAAAAATAAGCTCGGTATTTTATCGTTTGCTCAAAATCAGCGTCAGTATCATTCATCACTTTGTCAGTTTTTGCTTACATGCACTGAAGCAAAATGAGGCTAGGCAGTATTTTGAGCTTACGGTATTCTTTAAAGCATAAGGAGACAGGATGTTTCCCAAACAGAAAACAACAATAATAAGTTTGAGCACCAGGATCGTGAGGTACGACAGGAGTTATACCTAAACACGAAATACAAATAAACCCCGTCAGGATGACGGGGTTTCTTTTTATCTGTATCTTGAATATATAACTTTATCTATCATCGCTTTCTATTTATACACCCCATAATCAAAAAGTCCCCAAACAATGTTGAGGACTTTTGAACTTAACACATTACAAGTTTAAGCTTTGGCTGCAACCGCTTTGCCCGCCTTAATTTGCTCCGCTTCATCTTCACTCATAATCAAAGCAACCGCAATTGCAGTGATCAGCACTGGCAAACCTACTGCCATAAAGTTGAAGTGTGCAGGTAAATTCATACCCAATAAGCCGCCAATTAAGATTGGACCTACAATGGCACCCATACGACCAATTGCAGATGACCAACCAATACCTGTTGAGCGTACCGCCAGTGGATAATATTGTGCCACATAGCTATACAACAGCATTTGTGAACCAATAGATGCTGCACCTGCCAAGAATACTAAGATGTAAAGCAAGAATTGATTAGATTGGAAGCCCATGAGGCTCATCACCAATGCGCCCATGATTCCCAAGAACATCAATACAGGTTTTAAGTGGAAACGGTCTGCCAAAATACCACCGCCCACGATACCAACGACTGCACCCACGTTCATCACCATCATGAACATTAAGCTGTTATCCATCGAATAGCCTGCCGCCATCATCAGTTTTGGTAACCAGCTGCTGAGTGCATACATGGTTAATAGACAAGTAAAGAACGCTAACCAAAACAATAAAGTATTCACTGCACGACCACGTTTGAATAAGCTCACCACATTAGCAGCTTCAGGCACACCGACCTGATACAATTCAAAAGTGGTGTCTTGGGTAATTTTTAAATCTGGTGCTAAACGCGCCACGATTGGACGAGCTTGATCTTGCTTATTTTCTTTGACAATAAAAGTTAAAGATTCTGGCAAGAATTTCCAAATCACAGGTAATAAAAATAATGGAATCCCTGCAATGTCAACGGCATTCTAAAATTGACCCCTTTCACCTTACAAATGGCAAAGTAAAATTGACCCCTTTGATCTCGTATTAAATTTCAACCTGGGGCTGAATCCCAATTCTTTTTTTATCCTTCAAACGATAACTCTCACCCGATATTTGTACCACATGACAGTGATGCAGCAACCGATCTAACATCGCAGCGGTCAACGTAACATCATCCGCAAACGACTTAGACCATTGGCTAAAGGGTAAGTTACTCGTCAATATCGTACTGCCTTTTTCATAACGCTTGGCAATCACGTTAAAGAACAGATTCGCTTCTTCACGTCCAAACGGTAAATAACCAATTTCATCGATAATCAGTAACTTTGGTCCCAGTACCGCACGTTGCATATAGGTTTTCAGTTTACCTTGCTGATAGGCTGTACTGAGTTGCAGCATGAGATCGGCGGCGGTAATAAACTTGGTTTTGACATTGTTCATGATGGCCTTATAGCCTAATGCCATAGATAAATGCGTTTTTCCTACTCCGCTAGCCCCGAGAAACACCACATTTTCTGTTCTAGCAATAAAGCTCAGATTGAACAGTTCAATCACCTGTGATTTAGGGGCCCCTAGGGCATAATTAAAATCATAGTCTTCCAGGGTTTTGACTTGAGGCAGGCCTGAGAGTTTCATCAGTACCTGCTGGCTGCGCTGTTGCCTGGCAGCATATTCATGCGTCAAGATCGCTTCAACAAAGTCGGCATAACTTCCATCCTGACCTAATGTTTGTTGTGCATGATGTGACCATTGTGATGCGATGGCAGGCAGATTGAGCTTTTGGCAAAGCTGCTCTATACGGTCGTATTGCAGATTCATCAGGAAACTCCCAGCAACTGGTCATATACAGATAAGGGATGCTGCAAACTCTCGTAGGGCATGACATGCTGTGCTGCTGCAACAGGTACAGTGCTGGAACCTGTATCTGATTGCGGTAATGGCGTAAATTTTTGCTGCTCCTGTTGCAGTCGAACAGCCGGTTTTTCTTGCGTGGTGGCATGAATCCGCTGATTGGCGGTTTCATGCAGCCACCGGCCAATGTGGGCATTGGCGACATCAACATCTAACAGTAAACCCGAAGTCTTCAGGCTTGCTTTCAATGGCACAATAAAGCTTGATTTGAGGTATCCATTAAAGCGTTCAACTTTGCCTTTGGTCTGTGCACGGTAGGGCTTACATACGCGAGGACGAAAGCTGTATTTCTTGGCGCAGTCGAGCAGTTTGGGGTTCCATTTATGCTGCCCCTCCTGATAGGCATCCCGTTCAATCATGATCGTTTTAGCGTTATCAAACAGGATTTCTTGAGGTACTCCTGCAAAAAACTGAAATGCATTTTCTAGACCATCGATCCATGCATCCGTACGTTCATGATCATAAAATTTCACGAAAGTCGCTCTGGAATACCCTAATGTTGCGACAAAAGCTTTTAAAGTCGTGTTGTTGCGTCGAATTGTCGTGAAATCCACCTGCATTTGTTGGCCAGGTTGGGTTTCAAAACGAATGATCGGTTCTGGTTTAGCAACTGGTTTTAATGTTGCAAGATATTCCCTCAATATCCTGATCTTTCCTGGATATCCCAACCTTAAAATTTCCTGGTAGAGCACAACAGCAGGAATCCATTCAGGATGAGCTGCGTTTACACGTTGGAGTAAATAGGGTTTGTATGGGTCAAGGATACTTATTCTAGGCTGTATACGCTGATACTGAGGTGTGGTGTTTTGCCGTAAATATTTACGTACGGTATTTCTGGACACCCCCAGTTCACGACTAATGGCTTTAATAGATTTACCTTGTTGATGAAGTATTTGGATTGTCACTGCTTGCTCCAAAGTTAACATGTTGAGCAGTCCAAAATGACCGCTATATTAACCAAGGGGGTCAGTTTTTAAATGCCATTAGGGGGTCATTTTTACACTGCCGCTAACAGCAATAAAGAACATGATTTCCCAGCCAAAACTTGGGGTAAACCATGATCCAAGTAAGGCTGCCATTACACCACCTACGGCATAACCACTAAACATAGTGGTAACTAAGGTGCTACGCATGGTTTTAGGCGCATATTCAGAAGTTAAGGCCACAAGGTTTGGCATTACTCCCCCAATGCCTAAACCCGCCAAGAAACGTAAAATTGCAAACTCAGTTGGATTAGAAGCGAAGCCACCTGCAAAGGTTAAACCACTAAACAGAACGATACAAATCATGATGACTTTCTTACGACCAATTTTATCGGCCAAAGAACCAAAAATCATCGCACCAAACATCATACCTGCCAATGCAGTACTCGCGAGCATCCCCGCTTGAACAGCACTCAAGCCCCACTCATCCATCAATAAGGGTAAAACAACCCCATTAATTGCCAAGTCATAGCCATCAAATAAAATGATCAGTAGACACCATGCCACGACATTGAAATGAAATGGTTTGAATTTTGCGTGATCGATGACATCATTCACGTTAATTGCTTGATGTGCCATTCCTCACCTCCTGTGAGTTTGTGTTTCAGTAAGCTTGAATAGCAATTTTTACAGTGAAGACTTTCATTTTTATCAGTCATCCATGTCCACTTTTGCCATTCAAGTAGATTGTGTAACTTTCACACAAAACACAAAAAATAAAAATTCAACATTAGTCTAAAACCTTTTATTAATTATGGATTTATTATTATTTTTAACATAATAAAATGTGATTATTCCTCTTAATATTTTCTTTCTCCCATAAAAAAACACCCCCAACGCTAGTTGAGGGTGTTTGAATAATGAGCTGGCGATGACTTACTCTCACATGGGTAACCCCACACTACCATCAGCGCGAAGAGGTTTCACTTCTGAGTTCGGGAAGGGATCAGGTGGTTCACTCTTGCTATGGTCGCCAGCACAACTGTTTACGGAGACTTGCATTGGTCTTACTCACGACTGTGATGCACTGCGTTTTCCGAATCTGTAACAGATTGGGCTGTATTGGGTCTGAATTTTATTGTTTAGCGTTAACTAAATCAAGATCAGTCTGAATTGACTGATTGGATTTGAATCGATTGAGCATTCAACGCCAACTGTTTGGGTGTTGTATAGTCAAGCCTCACGAGCAATTAGTATTGGTCAGCTTCACATATCGCTATGCTTCCACATCCAACCTATCAACGTCGTAGTCTTCAACGGCTCTTTAGGAGGCATAAAGCCTCGGGGAAATCTTATCTTGAGGTAGGCTTCCCGCTTAGATGCTTTCAGCGGTTATCCCTTCCGAACATAGCTACCCGGCGATGCGACTGGCGTCACAACCGGTACACCAGAGGTTCGTCCACTCTGGTCCTCTCGTACTAGGAGCAGATCCTCTCAAATTTCCAGCGCCCACGGTAGATAGGGACCGAACTGTCTCACGACGTTCTAAACCCAGCTCGCGTACCTCTTTAAATGGCGAACAGCCATACCCTTGGGACCTGCTTCAGCCCCAGGATGAGATGAGCCGACATCGAGGTGCCAAACACCGCCGTCGATATGAACTCTTGGGCGGTATCAGCCTGTTATCCCCAGAGTACCTTTTATCCGTTGAGCGATGGCCCTTCCATACAGAACCACCGGATCACTAAGACCTACTTTCGTACCTGCTCGACTTGTGGGTCTCGCAGTTAAGCGCGCTTTTGCCTTTATACTCTACGCGTGATTTCCGACCACGCTGAGCGCACCTTCGTACTCCTCCGTTACTCTTTAGGAGGAGACCGCCCCAGTCAAACTACCCACCAGACATGGTCCTCGTCCCGGATAACGGGACAGAGTTAGAACCTCAACATTACCAGGGTGGTATTTCAAGGACGGCTCCACTCGGACTAGCGTCCAAGTTTCAAAGCCTCCCACCTATCCTACACAAGTAAGGTCAAAGTTCAATGTCAAGCTGCAGTAAAGGTTCACGGGGTCTTTCCGTCTAGCCGCGGGTACACCGCATCTTCACGGCGAATTCGATTTCACTGAGCCTCTGCTGGAGACAGCGCCGCCATCATTATGCCATTCGTGCAGGTCGGAACTTACCCGACAAGGAATTTCGCTACCTTAGGACCGTTATAGTTACGGCCGCCGTTTACTGGGGCTTCGATCAAGAGCTTCGCTTACGCTAACCCCATCAATTAACCTTCCAGCACCGGGCAGGCATCACACCCTATACGTCCACTTTCGTGTTTGCAGAGTGCTATGTTTTTAATAAACAGTTGCAGCGGCCTGGTTTCTGAGGCTGTCGACAGCTCAAGGAGCGAGTCCTATCACCATCAACAGCGTACCTTCTCCCGAAGTTACGGTACCATTTTGCCTAGTTCCTTCAGCAGAGTTCTCTCAAGCGCTTTGGTCTACTCGACCTGACCACCTGTGTCGGTTTCGGGTACGATTCCAGTGTAACTGAAGCTTAGAGACTTTTCCTGGAAGCAGGGTATCAGCCACTTCACTGTACAAGTACAGCTTGCTATCAGATCTCAGCATAGAGCACCCCGGATTTGCCTAAGATGCATGCCTACTTCCTTTCACCTGGACAACCAACGCCAGGCTGACTTAACCTTCTCCGTCCTCTCATCGCATTACACTGAAGTATTGGAATATTAACCAATTTCCCATCGACTACGCCTCTCGGCCTCGCCTTAGGGGTCGACTCACCCAGCCCCGATTAACGTTGGACTGGAACCCTTGGTCTTTCAGCGAACGGGTTTTTCACCCGTTTTGTCGTTACTCACGTCAGCATTCGCACTTCTGATACCTCCAGCAGACTTCTCAATCCACCTTCTTCGGCTTACAGAACGCTCCCCTACCACGCATAATAAATTATGCATCCGCAGCTTCGGCACATAGTTTTAGCCCCGTTACATCTTCCGCGCAGGCCGACTCGACTAGTGAGCTATTACGCTTTCTTTAAAGGGTGGCTGCTTCTAAGCCAACCTCCTAGCTGTCTATGCCTTCCCACATCGTTTCCCACTTAACTATGATTTTGGGGCCTTAGCTGGCGGTCTGGATTGTTTTCCTCTTGACTACGGACGTTAGCACCCGCAGTCTGTCTCCCGGATAGTACTCATTGGTATTCGGAGTTTGCATCGGTTTGGTAAGTCGGGATGACCCCCTAGCCGAAACAGTGCTCTACCCCCAATGGTATTCGTCCGAGGCGCTACCTAAATAGCTTTCGGGGAGAACCAGCTATCACCGAGTTTGATTAGCCTTTCACCCCTATCCACAAGTCATCCCCTGGCTTTTCAACGACAGTGGGTTCGGTCCTCCAGTTAGTGTTACCCAACCTTCAACCTGCTCATGGATAGATCACCCGGTTTCGGGTCTATACCCAGCAACTATACGCCCTATTAAGACTCGATTTCTCTACGGCTCCCCTATTCGGTTAACCTCGCTACTGAATATAAGTCGCTGACCCATTATACAAAAGGTACGCAGTCACCAAACAAGTTGGCTCCCACTGCTTGTATGCATGCGGTTTCAGGATCTATTTCACTCCCCTCACAGGGGTTCTTTTCGCCTTTCCCTCACGGTACTGGTTCACTATCGGTCAGTCAGGAGTATTTAGCCTTGGAGGATGGTCCCCCCATATTCAGACAAGGTTTCACGTGCCTCGCCCTACTCGTCATCATTATGTGTGCCCTTTCGTGTACAGGACTATCACCCACTATGGTTGCACTTCCCAGAGCATTCCACTAAAACACACATAACTTAATGGGCTTTTCCCCTTTCGCTCGCCGCTACTGAGGGAATCTCAATTGATTTCTTTTCCTACGGGTACTGAGATGTTTCACTTCCCCGCGTTCGCTTCGTATGACTATGTATTCATCATACGATACCTACCTTAAGGTAGGTGGGTTTCCCCATTCAGAAATCTCCGGATCAAAGGATATTTGCCGCCTCCCCGGAGCTTTTCGCAGGCTATCACGTCTTTCTTCGCCTCTGACTGCCAAGGCATCCACCACATGCACTTAATTACTTGACTATACAACCCCAAACAGTCGTTAACACTTACAAGTGAGTGTAACAACAGGCTTGCGCCCACAGTTTGTTGCTTTGTGCACTTAAGCACTGTACAGCTTCAATCTAAATTCATATACCAAAACGCTTGATTCAGTTAATTTGCTAGTTCTCATTTCAATTCGTAATTAAACCGTAACACCGAAGTATTACTGTCAATCTTGAATTAAATGAGTTGAACAATTTATTTCAGACTCAATTTTTGCCAATCTGTTAATGAATTAATGCGTCTTCGTCAGACCGCACTAAATACTGTGATATTTAAATCACAGAACTTAATAAGCTTATACTTACTAAATTCTGTAATCTATGGTGGAGACTAGGAGAGTCGAACTCCTGACCTCCTGCGTGCAAAGCAGGCGCTCTACCAACTAAGCTAAGTCCCCAGCTTATCATCTGTGATTCGATGTATCTTCTTCTGCATAATTGCTTCGTCAGTAGTGGTGGGTCTGACAAGACTTGAACTTGTGACCCCACGCTTATCAAGCGTGTGCTCTAACCAACTGAGCTACAGACCCTCAGATACATCCATGAAGAACAACTTGTTGTGGATTCTTACCAATCGTCAATCTTTCGTTAAGGAGGTGATCCAGCCGCAGGTTCCCCTACGGCTACCTTGTTACGACTTCACCCCAGTCATCGGCCACACCGTGGTAAGCGTCCTCCTTGCGGTTAGACTACCTACTTCTGGTGCAACAAACTCCCATGGTGTGACGGGCGGTGTGTACAAGGCCCGGGAACGTATTCACCGCGGCATTCTGATCCGCGATTACTAGCGATTCCGACTTCACGCAGTCGAGTTGCAGACTGCGATCCGGACTACGATCGGCTTTTTGAGATTAGCATCACATCGCTGTGTAGCAACCCTTTGTACCGACCATTGTAGCACGTGTGTAGCCCTGGCCGTAAGGGCCATGATGACTTGACGTCGTCCCCGCCTTCCTCCAGTTTGTCACTGGCAGTATCCTTAAAGTTCCCATCCGAAATGCTGGCAAGTAAGGAAAAGGGTTGCGCTCGTTGCGGGACTTAACCCAACATCTCACGACACGAGCTGACGACAGCCATGCAGCACCTGTATGTAGATTCCCGAAGGCACCAATCCATCTCTGGAAAGTCTCTACTATGTCAAGGCCAGGTAAGGTTCTTCGCGTTGCATCGAATTAAACCACATGCTCCACCGCTTGTGCGGGCCCCCGTCAATTCATTTGAGTTTTAGTCTTGCGACCGTACTCCCCAGGCGGTCTACTTATCGCGTTAGCTGCGCCACTAAAGGATCAAATCCTCCAACGGCTAGTAGACATCGTTTACGGCATGGACTACCAGGGTATCTAATCCTGTTTGCTCCCCATGCTTTCGCACCTCAGTGTCAGTATTAGGCCAGATGGCTGCCTTCGCCATCGGTATTCCTCCAGATCTCTACGCATTTCACCGCTACACCTGGAATTCTACCATCCTCTCCCATACTCTAGCTAACCAGTATCGAATGCAATTCCCAAGTTAAGCTCGGGGATTTCACATTTGACTTAATTAACCACCTACGCGCGCTTTACGCCCAGTAAATCCGATTAACGCTCGCACCCTCTGTATTACCGCGGCTGCTGGCACAGAGTTAGCCGGTGCTTATTCTGTGGGTAACGTCCACTTAGCCCAGGTATTAACCAGGTAAGCCTCCTCCCCACTTAAAGTGCTTTACAACCAAAAGGCCTTCTTCACACACGCGGCATGGCTGGATCAGGGTTCCCCCCATTGTCCAATATTCCCCACTGCTGCCTCCCGTAGGAGTCTGGGCCGTGTCTCAGTCCCAGTGTGGCGGATCATCCTCTCAGACCCGCTACAGATCGTCGCCTTGGTAGGCCTTTACCCCACCAACTAGCTAATCCGACTTAGGCTCATCTATTAGCGCAAGGTCATAAAGATCCCCTGCTTTCTCCCGTAGGACGTATGCGGTATTAGCATCCCTTTCGGAATGTTGTCCCCCACTAATAGGCAGATTCCTAAGCATTACTCACCCGTCCGCCGCTAGCTCAGTTACCGAAGCAACCTCGCCCGCTCGACTTGCATGTGTTAAGCCTGCCGCCAGCGTTCAATCTGAGCCATGATCAAACTCTTCAGTTAAAATCATTTTGAAGTTTTAATCTAAACTTCCAAATCTGGCTCATCAATTTTCTGACTTAAATTCGCTCAAATAAACTTCGAGTAATTTAAACCAATCAATCAATGATAATAATTTCGATCAATCAATCAGTAAAAATCCACACAAGTTGTTCTTCATAATCTCTTAATGATCTTCTCAATGCTTCGTCAGCATCAAGCTAGGTCGGCTATACTACTCCCTATTTCTAGAAAGTCAACACGCAATGTTGATTTTATTTTCAAACCCACTTACTCAAAACAAACTCAATTAATCTTAAATCAATCAACCAAGCTATTGTTTTTCAACAAGTTTTTATCAACATCACCGCCGATGGATGTGCATTATAGGCCAATTATTTTGCCATGCAAGGCTTTTTGTAAAAGAAATATATCGGGTGTTTATTTTATAAACCCAAAAATAGATAAGCTACTGTTTTATCTTATAAATTTATTTTAAGAAAAATCTACTTAATTCTTTAAAACCCAGCCATGAAACGTAACTTAATGTTTTATATATAATTATTTTTATGCAAAAGCAAAAAGCAGAGCCGAAGCCCTGCTTTTGGTTTAAATAAAGTTCTAATTAGAATTTCATACTAATACGCGCCCAATAGTTACGACCAATATTATTAAATTGCTCATTCGCAGCAAAACCCAAACCTGCATTACCCATTTTGTTTAAATGCTCGGTATAAGTTTTATCTAGTACGTTATCAACACCCACAGACACATCAACACCTTTATTGAGGTTATAGCTGCCGTTTAAAGATAATATGCCAAAACCACTACTCTCTTTGAGGTCATAGCCCACGATATTACCTTCATCTTTACTGATACGACTTTGACCATCCACCACACGTAATAATGCGCCTAAAGTATATTTATCCTGAACATAGCGCAGGTTTAAACGCCCTTCCAAAGGTGAAATTTGTGGTAACGGCGTATTGTTTGTAGTGTTTTCACCCCACGCATACATAGCACTCACATCTGCCTGTAAGGCATCAGTAAATTGATAGCCAACACCAACTTCTGCACCGGCAATGGTTGCATCCACATTGCGCGTATGCACATCTGTCATACTCGTATATTTAGTTAGAATATAGTCATTAATCAAACCCGCATAAGCCGATGCCCAAGAACTAAATGCACCATGCTCATGTTGATAGCCAAAATCCAGTTGAAGTGTTTTTTCAGTATCAATATTTTTAAATGTATTTGGATTACCATTTCCTGATTTTGGTGTAAATAATTCCCAATAATCAGGCATACGCTCTACATAACCCAAACCGACATACGTTTTTGCATCATGGTGTGGATGCTGATTTTCCAAACGGATAAAGCCACTTGGCAAAGTTTCTTTACGTTGTTGAGCTGTTTGTACTGCATCAACTTCGACCTGATCAATACGCACACCTGTGACTAACTTATTTTGATCATTGAATTGATAACCAAGCTCACCAAAACCACCTATAGATTGAAACTCCATATCCACAGTACGAGGCAAATTTTTATAGCTGTTCATTCTGCCTTTACGACCACTATGCTCATTATTTTGAGTATCAACACCTGTCACAAAGTCAACTTTATCCCACTCATGTGTCACCGCCATACGCGCATTTAAAGTTTTCCGTGCCACATTGTTTGCCATAGGATGCATCATCCCCCCTGCAGGATTAAACTCACGCAGGCTGAAGTTATCCATCACGTGATCGTTAAAGCTATAGTTCACCTGCGCTTCAATTTTCTTAATCACATCGGTGATGTTTTTCTTTTCTACACGTAAACCCAAACTTTCGCGATCAAATTCAGAACCATCCATTGTACGGCCTGCATAAACCACTTCGGCATCACCACGACCACCTGTCAGTTCTAGCCAAGTATTTTCATCGGGTGTCCAGCCTAAAGCGACATCGGCATTCCAACGCTCCCAATCCGAAGGAACTGTCGTACCATTGCCATCTTTATAGCTGTCTGCCACAGAGCGGTTAGCATTTAAACGAATATATTTCTGCGCATCGCCCGCAGCCGCTTCAATATTATGATCCAAACGGCCAAATGAACCCATCAAAACACTGGCTTGTCCACGATAGTTTTGACCTTTACCAAATTGTTCAGGCTTACGCTCAAACAATACCGTTGCTGCCGAACCCGTGTTGGCATATTGCACCGTTTGCGGACCTTTAATCACGGTAATTTCATCAAAACTTTCTGGTGAAATATAAGAGGTTGGCGAATCCATACGACTCGGACATGCGCCCAAGTTTTCAGAACCATCGGTTAAAATTTTAATACGTGAACCAAACATGCCACGGAAGGTCACATCACCATTGGTACCTGCGCCACTGTTCACTGCACTAAAACCGACAATACTTTGTAAATAATCTGCACCATCTGTGGCAGGAATAGGCTGAATGGGTTGTTTTGGATTGGCACGTACCACCAGACCGTTGGCATCATTACCCTGCTGTGCAGTCGCAACAATAGGCGCAAGGCTATGCGTATTCGCAGACAGCATACTTTGATCGGCAAAAGCACTTGCAGAATAGCAGGCAACACAAACTGCAGCCGCAACAGGCTGTAATAAAAATTTAGGCTGAGCCATTTTATTTCTCACTTAAAACATAAATACAGTTAGGGTCAAAATAGACCCAAAAAAAATTGAATTTATGCAAAGTGAGGCGGGGCACGTCCTTGCGGAAGTAAAAAGAGTTGCTGAAGTGCAAACCAAACGTGTTGAAAACGTTTTTGGAATGCCAAAAGGCGCACTTGAATACGATCAAGCACTTCTCTAAGCTCTAATTCAGGTGGTAGGACCAAGTTGCCATATACCGTACAGTACTGACATTGATGTGAAGCATCGTGATGATGATGTTCATGCTGTACGGTCAGTTGCTGATCATCGACCTGTGATGTAGATGAATGTGCAACATGCGAAGAATTTGTATGCACGGCGTGGGCTTGTGGCAATAAAAGTGCACGCGTGATGGTTTCACAGACTGGCGCAACTTGATATTGCTCAGGCAGCAAAGGCTGTAAAAATACAGCAATCTGTAAAAAAACTGCAATAAATGAAAGCAGTAAACCACTACGCAACAATGAAAACATCTATCCTGAATTTGTGTGGCGCAAGTATAACAAAGCCTAATCGAAATTGGGCCGATTTTTATGCTTTGGTCTAAACATGGACAACTAGATTGTGGTTTGTTTTAACGCTTAACCGCGACTTTTTCTTTCTGGCGCTGACGCACTATTTTTTCAACTTTTTCACGGGCGCGCTGACGTTTGAGCGGCGATAAATAATCGACAAATAATTTGCCATTTAAGTGATCCATTTCATGTTGAATACAAACAGCGAGAAGTTCATCCGCTTCTAGCTCAAAGGATTGACCCTCAAGGTTAATCGCTTCAATTTTTACGCGTGACGGACGCTCAACTTTGTCGTATATTTGAGGCACTGACAAACACCCTTCTTCATACGGTTGGGTCTCTTCAGTCAATGGGGTAACTTTGGGGTTAATGAAGACCATGGGTTGATCTTTATTTTCAGATAAATCCATGACAATCAGCTGAATATGATGATCGACCTGCGTTGCAGCCAGACCAATTCCGGGTGCGGCATACATCGTTTCAAACATATCTGCAGCAAGCTGACGAATCTCGTCGGTGACTTCTTCGACTGGTTTTGCAATGGTACGCAGACGGGGATCCGGGAAACTTAAAATAGGTAATAAGGCCATGGGACATCCTCACTTATGCCATTGATCAAAAAACCGAATGAAGGAATGCTTCATCAAAAAAATGTGTGTAAGATCGTTATTATAACGCAACTACATACATAATTTTAGGAATTATGATAATGAAAAAGGTTTTGACAGACACATCCTCTTTTCGTGTCTTGGGGTTTAAAAAGCAAGTTTTAGCACTCGCAGTATGTCTCACAGTGGGACTTAGTGCGATCAGTGTGGCTGAAGCAGCACCTGCACGAAACATCAATCCGCCTGCCTTAAAAGCCAGCGCACCAAATGTGTATGTGGTAAAAAAAGGCGATACCTTATGGGATATTTCCAAAAAATTCCTGAACAATCCACTACGTTGGCCTGAAATTTGGGCAAGTAACCGTCACGTAAAAAATCCTCACTGGATTTTCCCGGGTGACCGTTTATTGATGTGTACCTATGAAGGTCGTCCAATTATTGGTAAAGATGAAGGCGACGGTTGTGAAGGTATTATCCGTCGTTACACAGGCAAGAGCACCAATTTACAACCACAAATTCGCGTGGAATCTTTAAATAATACCATTCCTGTGATTCCACTTGACTATATCAAACACTGGTTAGAGCGCAGCAGCATTATTGCCGCAAATGCACTGCAAGGCACACCGTATATTTTAGGCACTTCTGATCAACGCGTGTTGGCTGCTAAAGGTCAAAGTGTGTATGCACGTGGCGCAGGTCTGGAAGTAGGTCAACGCTATGCTGTATATCGTGAAGGTGAGCCATACATGCTAATCGATGCCAATGGTCAAAAATTCAATGCAGGCTTAGAACTCACCCAAGTTGCAACTGGTATTGCAGTACGTGGCGAAAATGACATCACCACACTTGAATTGACCGATACCTACAATGCCGAAGTACGTCGTGGTGATCGCGTCTTGCCTGTTTATGACCCAATGCTGCCAACCCTGTTCTATCCGACCCATGCTGAAAATGTAACTGCAGGCGGTCAAGTGGTTCGTGTAATGGGTTCTATTGGTACGGCTGCTAAACACAGTGTGGTTGCCATTGACCGTGGTACGCTGCATGGCGTGCAATCAGGCCACGTATTCTCTGTCGCTCAAAAAGGCGAAGTTGTGACTGACCCGAAAACCAAAGAGCGTGTGCAACTTCCAGGCGAACGCATTGGTAATATCATGGTCTTCAAAAGCTTTGATCACATCAGCTATGCCTATGTATTAGACAGCGAATTGCCAATTAAAGTGGGTGCGAACTTACAAACACCCCTAATGGACGACTAAAAATAGTCTGAGATGGTGACATGTTGAATTCATTCACCCCACATCAAATTGACTACATTAAGTTGTGGTATTTGGTTCAGCATTCACTGTCGAGTTTTTATAAACTAGAACAATATTTTGGTTCCGTGGCTGCCGCAGTGCAGCCCGAACATCTTTTGGCTTGGTCAGAAGTACGTGTACATGCCAACCATCAACAGCGTGCTAAAGAATATCTTAGCCAGTCAGGGCAACAGGCCTTTGAAAACGTCTTAAAACAATTACAACAGCATTGTGATTTTATCCTGACCTTGGATGATCCCAACTACCCCAACCAATTACGCCCCTATGCAAATAAAACTCCAATTTTATTTGGCCAAGGCAATGCTCAGGCTTTATTGCAAGCTCAAATCGCAATTGTTGGCAGTCGTAAAGCCAGCCCACACGGACGGCAAGTGGCTTATGATTTTGCCTATTATTTAAGTGAACAAGGTTTCTTTATCAATAGCGGTTTAGCACAAGGTATTGATGAGGCTGCACACCAAGGCGCTTTGGCACACCGTCGTACCATTGCAGTCATGGGCACAGGTTTAGACAGCACCTACCCGAGCGCCCACCATACACTCCGCCAGCAGATTGTGGAGCGTGGCGGTGCAGTGATTACAGAATTTTTACCTCACACCAAACCTTTGCAGCAAAATTTTCCACGACGTAATCGGTTGGTGAGTGGATTGAGTCTTGGCGTTATTGTTGCTGAAGCCAGTTTAAATAGTGGATCACTGATTACCGCTAAATGCGCAGCCGAACAAGGTAAATTAATTTTTGCTATTCCTGGACATATTTACAGTGAATTTCATCAGGGTTGCCATCAATTAATTCGTGAAGGTGCAATTTTGGTGGATCATCCTGAACAGGTGCTTGAAGATTTGGCATTGCCGACTCAATGGCAATATAAACAACAAAATATTGATCAATTGAGCTCTGACTCAACCTTACCATCTTCAAAACTGGATGCTCAAACAGGACAAAGCAATACAACCAAGCCTGATACAGCAACCTCGCTACAAGCCACCCATGAAATCGTGACGCATATTCCTGAGCATTTATTAGCGTTGTATCATCAATTGGATTGGGTCGGACAAAGTATTGACCACTTGGCACAACAGCTCGACTTGGAAATTGCCGTACTTACAGCTTATTTGATGGAACTTGAGCTCATGGGCTTAGCAATGCAGCAATCAGGCCTGTATCTGCGTTGTCGTCCCCACAAATAAGGTTCACAATAGCCCTCTCCCATTTCTGTTTAGGTCAACTCCCATGATTACAACCTCTGTCACCGAAGCCGCTGCATGTCTACAACAAGGACAGGTACTGGCCTATCCTACAGAGGCCGTTTGGGGTCTAGGATGTGATCCATATAACCAACAGGCTTTTTTGGAAATTCTACGCCTCAAACAGCGTCCGATTGAAAAAGGTGTGATTTTACTGGCAGGGCACCTGTCACAGGTAGAACATCTGCTTGAAGATTTAAAGCCAGATATGCAAGATCGTGTAATTGCCTCATGGAGCAATACACATCCGACTGAGCGTGCCACCACTTGGCTGTTACCCACCACAGCGGCAATTCCAGAGTGGATTACAGGTCAACACCCGAAAGTGGCTGTGCGCGTAACCAATCATCCTTTATGTATGGCTTTATGCCATGCCTTTGATGGCTTTATTGTTTCAACTAGTGCCAACCCTGCTGGCCATGAACCTGCGCGCTCCCTGCAAGAAGCAACCCAGTATTTCCAACAACAATTGCACTACTTAAATGGTGATTTAGGTTTAAGCCAACAGCCTAGCCGAATTTTAGATGCAGAGAGTGGGGCAGTGATTCGCGCCTAGCTTTAGACAAATTTTAGTTGACATCCTCCCCGACCTAAAGGACGGAGATTCCTACTGCTAGACGCTCATGCCCGAGCGCAAGAATATTCAGTGCGGAATTTACATCCCGATCATGGAGCGTACCACACTCCACACACTGCCATTCTCTTATTCCAAGTCCTGCTCTACCTTCCGGACTACTGGAGCGTGAGCCACAGCACGAACAAATTTGGGTGGTATAGGCTTCATTGACTTCTTCATAACATACCCCTGCGTTCTCGCATTTATACTTGAGCATGGTTCTTAGTGTTGTCCAACTGGCATCTAGCACTGATTTAGCCAATCTGGTTTGTGCTAATGCTTTGGCATTCACGTTGCCAACGAAGATGGCTGCATGTTCATTCACCAGTTTTCGGCTGAATTGATGCAGCATGTTTTGTCTTACATTTTTAATCTTGGCATGGATGGCTTTGACACGTTTCTTATTTTTTGCACGTTGAGCAATACCAAGTTTTTGTTCATATTGCCGATAGATTTGAGGTGCTTTAAGTTTTACGCCATCTGAACAAGTCGCTAAATCTTTTAAACCTAAATCTATGCCAAGTGAGGTTTTAGCGTTGTTTTTTCTATTTTGACTGCATCAACTACAAGACAAACATACCAACGTCCACGACTATCTTCTACGAATGTGCCTGTTTTGATATTGTATTGACTTAATCCGTAACTACCCCATAGTTTAAATTGATGCTTGCCATATTCAACATAGCCATCAGCATATTTGATTGCAACCTTTTTAAACGGTATCCAACCCAGTGAACGTCTAGCTGATTTTTTATTACTGACACGCCATTTTAGTTTTGCTTTTTTGAACTGCTTGCGTCTTGTGACCAATTCTTCTGTCACTGCCTGAATAGTTTGACTGTGCAAGTTGCATTCTTTCGATGTGCCTTTCGTGTATTTTGCAAGGTCGTATGCTGAAAAGAATTGTTGTTTACGTTGTAGATGCTTAAAACACAAATCATTGACATAATTCCAGACAAAATTTACTTCGGATGCTAACTGATTTAGCACCTTGCAATGTTTGTCTTTTATGCGTAATTTGAGTGTCTTCATCCAATTATTTTAACAGTATTTTTCTTAATAGTGACTATAGTACAAGTATTTAAAAAGACATTTCGTGTCGTTCATATGATTTACTCCAGTCGCTTATATCCTCGTGCTGAACCACGAGGTTTTACGCTCCAGTGGATAAAAAAAAACTCAACCATATAGGGATGGTTGAGCATAAAAAGGATGTGTATAAAAGCACATCCAGAGGGTTTGAAAATCTTGCTGTTAATGATATTTCACTAATTATTGAATACAGTGGATCATTTCCAGTACGTGAATTATGGAGTAATTTAGTCGACTATACAAATAGATTTTTCCTATTAATCCAACACAAATATTCGATTAAAGATTCATCTTTTTTTCTTAACAATTTAAATTATCTTACTATTTTTACAATTATTTTAGAAAAATTAAAAAAACTGTCATCATTCATAACGCTCAATACTGAATAAATTTTGAATAAAAGGTATTTCAAATATACCTTTATGTGATCAAAAAAACACCAATTAAACTCAACTTTTTGCTTAAATTTGTACACGTGCTTTCATTTGCGCCAACACAATACCCGTTAAAATAATCAATCCACCGATACTGTGATAACTCCCCCACACTTCTGCCAACCAAAAATATGCAATAATGGCCGTAAAAACAGGCATCAAATTCATAAAAATACTGGTGCGATTCGGTCCTAAATATTGAACAGCCAACATCCATACCAAAGGCGCAATAATTGAAGGAAATATACCTGCATACAGCACACTTAAACCATTTTGACTATTTAAGTGGTCTAAGCCTAACCACACAATAAATGGAAGATGATAAAGCAAGGCGAATATAATTTGCACATAAAGACTTAGCATGAGCGGCAATTTTAAATTCCATTTCTTTAAAAAAACCCCATAAAAGGCGTAAAAAAACACCGCCAAAACCATGAGCATATCACCCGCATGCCCTGTCAGCTGACTGAGTTGACGTAAATCTCCTTGTGCAATTACATACAACAAGCCCAAAAATGAAATCATGCAGCCTAAAACAGCAAATCGTGTGGGAATCTCTTTTAAGATCAGCAACGAAACCAAGACCGTAAACATGGGAATAAATGCATTAATAATGCCCATATTAGTTGCAGTGGTGTAATTTGCTGCGGTATAGCTGAGACCTTGATACAGCACCAAACCAAATGCACTGAGCACTGCCAACTGTTTCAAATGGGGGCGAATCAACTCACGCTGCTGCCAAACTTTTGGCAATATCCATGGTGTCAAAATCAGAAAAGCAATCAACCAACGATAAAAACTGATACTGACGGGTGAAATATACTCTGCAACATAGCGCGTCACCGCAATATTTAACGACCAAATCAATACCGCAATCAATGGCAACAAAATTACCCAAAATACGCCTTTATCTGATCGTATCATGTGTTCATCATCCTTGTTGTACCAAGCAGCATACCTGCTGTGAGACCTTTTTCTATAACTGATTTGTGATGCAAAGTGCTAAAAACCCAGTATCTATTTATGACACTTTTCGCTCAATTTATCCATCAATAAAACAAAATGCAGATACGAATTACATTTTTCTGCGCAATTTCACGGGTATGCGGGATTCCATCAGTGCCGTAAATTTCTTTGCTTTAAAACTTGCTGTATCCAAAAATTACAGTTACAACAGTAGCGGTAAATACAAATTCTAGGAAGCAACTATGCGCACTTCAGTTTATGATATTGCAGTGAAGACCAATCAGGGTACGGAAACCACATTAAACCAGTATGCTGGAAAAGTGTTGTTGATCGTGAACGTGGCATCAAAATGTGGCTTGACTCCGCAATACGAGGGCTTACAGCAACTCTACGCAGCAAAACAAGCACAAGGCTTAGAAATTTTGGCCTTTCCATCGAATGACTTCTTGGCACAAGAACCTGGCAGCGATGCAGAAATTCAGGAATTTTGCTCACTGAACTATCAGGTGAGTTTTCCATTGTTTGCCAAAATTCCAGTCGTGGGTGCAGAAAAGCATCCTCTTTACACGGCTTTAACGCAAGCAATTCCTGAACGCATTGGTGAAGGCCCATGGTGGAAAGATTTGGTTGATTACGGCTTAACCCCAAATGAACCGCCTGAAGTGTTATGGAACTTTGAAAAGTTTTTGGTGAATAAACAAGGTGAAGTTGTAGCGCGTTTTGCTCCAGATTTAACTGCAGATGATCCACGCATTGTAGAAGCAATTGAGGCTGAACTGGCTAAATGATTTTTTATTCAGTAGGTGAAACAGTTCTTTCATAAATTCTCTTTAAATCCATAATAATTCAGCCCCCTTATCCTCTTGCGGAATATATTCCTCATCCTGAGCCATATATGGCGCAAGAGAAGGGACTATCAATATCAATTCGACGCATGATTTATAATCATTTTTCATTTATGAAAGAAGTGTAATACATAGGAGTTTCTTTAAAACTCCTATTTTTTTTGATTTAGAAAAAAATTAAGATTTGTTATCGCTTTGCAACAATCTGTTTTTTATTCATATTTTAGTTTTATATTCATTCTCATTGAGTACCAAAAATCACATGAATATGAAAAATGTAT
This sequence comes from Acinetobacter sp. SCLZS86, assembly GCF_021560715.1. NCBI lineage: Bacteria > Pseudomonadati > Pseudomonadota > Gammaproteobacteria > Moraxellales > Moraxellaceae > Acinetobacter > Acinetobacter sp. SCLZS86. Next base: position 214,007 of record NZ_CP090864.1, on the reverse strand, counting down.
CTTTGAAGACACTCCTTCCGTTTGCACTATTGAGTTCTGCCTTTCTACTCAGCGCCTGTGATCAAATGAACACGCCGCAAACCCATACAACAAACCAAGATGATTCCAGCGTATCATCCAACAGCAATACAAACCCAACCAACGCTCCATTAAGCAGTGGCAATATGTTCTACATTGTGCGCGATGTGGCCGATCTACAGCTCAAAGCAGGTCAATATGTCGAACAACTGAATCAAACCAAGTCTGAATTGCAAACCGCTGTAGATGCGCAAGATCCACAACAATTACAAATTGCAGCGACTCAATTACAACAGCAGTTACAAGGCTTCAATCAAACACTAAGCAGCCTAGACTTAAAAACACAGGAAATTGATACCATCCGTCAAAACTTATTGGCTGCCAATCAGCAAGTTTTGGCTTCACCATTTTTAAATGGACAAGTCGATTTAAGCAAAGTGGACTTTAAGAAACTGGAACAGCAAATGGGGAGTATTCAAGCTGAAATGCTAAAACTGGCGGGGATGATTTTACAAGGTGAGTCGAATCAGCCAACTGAAACCACCAATACAGCATCTTAAGCAAAGATAAGGCTTCAATTCCAAACAGCATAAAAAAAGCCACTCTTTCGAGTGGCTTTTTTCAATCTTAAACCGACAATTAAAGTGCGCGGTTTTTGATTTTGCGGATGGTTTCCAACTGTGCAGCAGTTTCTGCCAAAGCAGCCAAAGCAGCAGCAGAGTCCAAATCGCTCTTTTGATTTGCCAACAATTGTTCAGCGTGTTTACGCGCTTCAATAATTGCCGCTTCATCTAAGTTTTCTGCACGAACTGCAGTATCTGCAAGAATCGTAACAACATGCGGTTGAACTTCTAGAACGCCACCAGATACATAGATTAATTCTTCTGTACCATTTTCCAGCAGAACGCGGATTGCACCCGGCTGAAGCAAAGTTACCAGTGGTGCGTGACCCGGCATAATACCGAGTTCACCGCCAGCACCTTTTGCAATTAGCATAGTCACAGTGCCCGAGTACAAAGACTCTTTTACACTTACAACATCACATTGCATAGTCGCCATGAGAATCTCCTAAATTAGAGCTGCTAATTAAAGTTTCTCGGCTTTAGCAATCACTTCGTCAATACCACCAACCATATAGAACGCTTGTTCTGGGATATGATCGTATTCACCAGCTAGAAGACCTTTAAAGCCACGAATTGTATCTTTAAGCGGTACAAGTTTACCAGGCGCGCCAGTAAATACTTCAGCTACGTGGAACGGTTGAGAGAAGAAACGTTGGATCTTACGTGCACGGTATACAGTAAGTTTGTCTTCTTCTGACAATTCGTCCATACCAAGAATTGCGATAATGTCTTTCAATTCTTTATAACGTTGAAGAACGTTTTGAACTGAACGAGCAATTTCGTAATGCTCAGTACCAACAACTAATGGATCTAACTGACGTGAAGTTGAGTCTAGTGGATCGATCGCAGGGTAAATACCTTGAGATGCAATGTCACGGCTCAATACTACAGTTGCGTCTAAGTGCGCGAACGTTGTAGCAGGTGATGGGTCAGTCAAGTCATCGGCAGGTACGTATACAGCTTGAATAGATGTAATCGAACCAGACTTAGTTGAAGTAATACGTTCTTGAAGAACACCCATCTCTTCTGCAAGTGTAGGCTGATAACCTACTGCAGATGGCATACGACCTAGAAGTGCTGATACTTCAGTACCTGCTAGTGTATAACGGTAGATGTTGTCTACGAACAATAATACGTCACGACCTTTACCGTTTTCATCTTTTTGATCACGGAAGTACTCAGCCATAGTCAAACCAGTTAACGCTACGCGTAAACGGTTACCAGGTGGCTCGTTCATCTGACCGTAGACCATTGCTACTTTGTCTAGAACGTTAGAGTCTTTCATTTCGTGATAGAAGTCGTTACCTTCACGAGTACGCTCACCAACACCAGCGAATACAGATAAACCTGAGTGCGCTTTAGCGATGTTGTTGATCAACTCCATCATGTTTACGGTTTTACCAACACCCGCACCACCGAACAAACCAACTTTACCACCTTTTGCGAACGGGCAAAGCAAGTCAATGACTTTAATACCAGTTTCTAGAAGGTCAGTAGAAGCCGCTTGTTCTGCATAAGAAGGCGCTTGACGGTGAATTGGTAAACGCTCTTCAGTTGCAACTGGACCAGCTTCGTCGATCGGGCGACCAAGAACGTCCATGATACGACCAAGAGTCGCCGTACCTACTGGTACAGAGATTGGCGCGTTAGTGTTTGTTACGTTCAAACCACGCTTAAGGCCTTCAGTAGAACCCATTGCAATAGTACGAACTACGCCATCACCAAGTTGTTGCTGAACTTCTAATGTAGTTTCAGTACCGTCAACTTGGAGAGCGTCATAGATCTTAGGAACGCTGTTGCGTTCAAACTCGACGTCGATAACCGCGCCGATGATCTGAATGATACGACCGCCACTCATTGCTGTCTCCTCAATTCAAACTAATAATGTTAAACGGCAGCGGCACCACCAACGATTTCAGAAATTTCCTGAGTAATCGCGGCTTGACGCAGCTTGTTATAAATAAGTTGTAGGCTCTTGATCAGTTCACCTGCGTTATCTGTTGCAGCTTTCATTGCAACCATACGCGCAGACTGTTCACATGCGATGTTTTCAATCACACCTTGATAAACCATAGACTCGATGTAACGAACCAATAAACCATTTAACAGCTCTTCAGCTTCTGGTTCATAGATATAGTCCCAACCGTATTGACGGTTAAGGGTCTTGTTTTCTTCAGCAGCTGCTAAAGGTACAAGTTGTTCGATTTTTTGATTTTGAGTCATGGCATTGACAAAGCCGTTTGACACTAGATAAATACGATCTAACTCGCCTTTATCATAAGCATCCAACATCACTTGTACAGAACCAGCTAACTGTTCAAGACTCGGCGCATCACCAACGTTTGTAGTTGCACCAAGCACTTTACCGCCGTAGTTTTTAAAAAACGAAACCGCTTTTTGACCAATTAAAGCAAATTGAACTTCAATTGACTGCTCTTGTTGCTGCTGAACGTGTTTTACCACTTTCTTGAACAAGTTAATGTTCAAACCACCAGCCAAACCACGATCTGAAGACACGATGATATAGCCAACGCGCTTAACTGGGCGTTCAACCATATAACGGTGTTTGTATTCAGGGTTCGCTTGTACCAAATGAGCAATTACACGGTGCATATTTTCGGCATACGGACGGCCTTGAGCCATGCGCTCTTGCGCACGACGCATCTTAGAAGCTGCTACCATCTGCATCGCTCGAGTAATCTTCTGCGTGCTTTTGATACTAGCTACTTTGGCGCGAATTTCTTTTAAATTTGCCATACGCTTAACCTAGTATTCGAAAGCCCTTTCAGGCTTCCGAAGGTTGATTCCGTGAACCAAACCCCTAACTAGCCAATGCTAAATTAGTAAGTTTGAGTCGCTTTAAAGCTTTCAATACCTGCTTTGATTGCAGCTTCGATGTCTTTGTTGAAATCACCAGTTTCATCGATTTGTTGCATTAACGCAGCATGTTCTGAACGGAAGTAAGTGATTAACGCAGCATCAAAGTCTACGATTTTCTTCACTTCTACGTCAGCCATATAGCCTTCGTTAGATGCATAAACTGAAACAGCTTGGTCAGCAATTGAGTATGGCGCATATTGTTTCTGCTTCATTAACTCAGTTACACGTTGACCATGTTCAAGTTGCTTACGAGTTGCTTCGTCAAGGTCAGAAGCGAACTGAGCAAACGCTGCCAATTCACGGTATTGCGCCAAAGCGGTACGGATACCACCAGACAATTTTTTGATGATCTTAGTTTGAGCAGAACCACCAACACGCGATACAGAAATACCCGCGTTCACAGCAGGACGGATACCCGCGTTAAATAATGATGTTTCTAAGAAGATCTGACCATCTGTAATCGAAATTACGTTGGTTGGTACGAATGCAGATACGTCACCTGCTTGAGTTTCAATAATCGGCAATGCAGTTAAAGAACCAGTTTGACCTTTCACTTCACCGTTAGTGAATTTCTCAACGTAGTCAGCAGATACACGAGAAGCACGCTCAAGTAGACGCGAGTGTAGATAGAACACGTCACCTGGATACGCTTCACGACCTGGTGGACGACGTAAAAGCAATGAAATTTGACGATACGCAACAGCTTGTTTAGACAAGTCATCATAAATGATAAGCGCGTCTTCACCACGGTCACGGAAGTATTCACCCATTGTACAGCCAGAGTACGGAGCAAGATACAACATTGCTGCTGGATCTGCCGCTGCTGCTGCAACAACAGTTGTATACGCCATAGCACCAGTTTCTTCTAGCTTGCGTACTACGTTTGCGATAGTCGATTGTTTTTGACCAATTGCTACGTACACACACTTAATGCCAGAGTTTTTCTGAGCGATGATCGCATCGATCGCCATTGCTGTTTTACCAGTTTGACGGTCACCAATGATCAACTCACGTTGACCACGGCCTACAGGGATCATGGTATCAACTGATTTATAACCAGTTTGAACAGGTTGATCCACTGATTGACGCCAAATTACACCTGGTGCTACTTTTTCTACAGCATCAGTTAATTTTGCATCAATAGGGCCTTTACCATCAATTGGGTTACCCAAAGCATCTACCACACGGCCTAAAAGTTCTGGACCAACCGGAACCTCTAATACACGACCTGTGCAACGAGCTTTTTGACCTTCTTGAAGGCTTAAGTAGTTACCTAAAACAACGACGCCCACTGAATCCTGTTCTAGGTTCAGTGCCATACCAAATAAGCCGCCGTCGAATTCGATCATTTCACCGTACATTGCATCAGCAAGGCCGTGAATGCGCACAATACCGTCGGATACCATAACAATGGTACCTTCGTTTTTAGCGGTCGCGCTGGTGTCCAGATCGCCGATACGCTGTTTAATGAGCGCACTGATCTCGGATGGATTCAGTTGTTGCATTGCGCTATACCTCAATCTTTTATTAGTTCAGTCTTCGCAATTAAGCTAAAAGACGTGTCCGCATTTTTTCAAGCTTGTTAAGCGCAGAATCATCTATCACTTGGTCGCCTGCACGAATAACTACACCCGCAATTAACGCTGGGTTCACTTCTACAGAAACATTTACTGCTGCAGCGAAACGTTTTTCTAACGCTTGAGCAAGAATTTGTTCTTGTACAGAAGTCAATGGGAATGCTGATTCAATCACAACATCCACAGTATTGTTATTCTGTGATTTGAGCTGTTCGTATTCTGCTTGAATTTCAGGAAGTAAAGCCAAACGGTTATTTTCAGCAAGCAATGTCAAAAAGTTTGACACTGCTGCAGTTTGGTCTTCACCTAAAACTTTGGCAAAAATACTCACCTGCTCAGCAGGCGTAAGCTCAGGGCGATTTAAGTAAGCTGAAAATGCTTCGTCTTGCACCGCAGCACTGAGCAAGTTAAGTGCTGTTGACCAAGTGTCAGTTGCACCTTGCTCAGAAGCGTAAGCAAATGCTGCTTTAGCGTATGGGCGTGCCAACGTCAAGAGTTCAGCCATAATCTGCCTCTCTTAAAGTTTAGCAGCCAGCTGAGTCAGCATGGCATTGTGAGCTTCTGCGTCAACTTGCTGGCTAAGAATTTTCTCTGCACCAGTTACTGCAAGCGCAGCTACTTGTTGACGTAATTCTTCGCGAGCAGAATTGATTTCTGTATCAACAGCTTCTTTCGCTTGTTGACGGATACGCTCACCTTCAGCAGATGCTTGGGTACGCGCTTCTTCTACCAATTGTGCTGCACGACGATTCGCTTGTTCGATCAATTGAGCCGCTTGTGCTTTAGCTGCATCTAATTCAGCTTTTACTTGAGCTTGCGCATCGGCAAGGTCAGCTTTGGCTTTTTCAGCTGCATTTAAGCCGTCAGCAATACGACGCTGACGCTCACTAATCGCATTGATTAGTGGTGGCCATACAAACTTCATGCAGAATGCGACGAAAATCGCAAATGCAATCGCTTGGCCAAACAATGTGAGGTTGATATTCATTGCAAATTCCTCAAATAGTGAATTTCGGAATTAAGCTGATTAACCTACAAATGGATTAGCGAAGATGAAGAACAAGCCAATACCAACACCGATCATAGGCACAGCATCAAGAAGACCCGCGATTAAGAACATACGAGTTTGAAGTTGTGGAGCCAATTCTGGTTGACGAGCAACAGCTTCAAGGAAGCGACCGCCTAAAAGACCAAAACCAATCGCAGTACCTAAAGCACCGAAAGCGATCAAGATAGCAGATGCAATTGCAACTAGACCTAAAGTGAGTTCCATGATAATTCCTCAGAGGTTAGGTTTTATACCAAATTAAGTTAAAAAATTGTGTGCCCAACCGCCCGTTGACAGTTAGGCCATACCATTAATGCTTTTCGCTTGCCATACTCATGTACACGATTGTCAACATCATGAAAATGAATGCTTGTAGCGTAATAATCAAAATGTGGAAAATCGCCCAAGGCACAGACAATGCCCACTGGATCCAGAACGGTAATAACGCGATAAGAATGAAGATTAACTCACCCGCATACATGTTACCGAATAGTCGTAGAGCCAATGAAACTGGTCGCGCCAAGAAAGTAGTCAATTCCAACAATAAGTTGAATGGAATTAAAAGCACTTTAGCAACTGGATTACTTGGGTTAAATGGGTTAAGTGCTAACTCACCAACGAAGCCGCCAATTCCTTTTTCACGAATACTATAGAAAATAATTAAGAAGAATACAGAAATAGACATACCTAAGGTAATGTTTGGATCTGTAGTCGGAACAATTTTAAAGTAAACCTGATGAGGATCTACACCCAGCATAGAAGCAATCGCCTGTTGAGCTACATAAGGAATAAAGTCAACAGGGATTAAGTCCATCAAGTTCATGAGGAAAATCCACACGAAAATGGTTAATGCTAGGGGTGCAATTAATCGAGACTTCCCGTGGAAGGTATCACGTACACTAGAATCCACAAACTCGATAATCACTTCAATTGCTGACTGGAATTTGCTAGGCACGCCCGCATTTGCAGCTTTCGCCACGATCCAGAACAAGAAACAGAAGATCAGACCAAGTCCAATAGACCAACCCATTGAATCCAAGTGAATAGCAGTGAACCCCATCTGTTGAGCTTCTTCAGCAGACTCAGCCAACTTCCATGAACCGTCTGGCATTTTGCCATAGGTCATATTGGTCAAGTGATGCTTGATATACTCGGTCGAAGTAAGGGCATGTTCTTCAGCAGCCATAAATCACACCTGGTCAATGTAAAAAAACTAATAGAACAAACGAATATCGCGTGCTGCTTGATATCTCGCCTATTCCTGAAAAACTTTTCAATTTTTGCTGCGTTTAAACTCGTTTTTGTAATCGTGACACCCAAAATGGCGCAACCCACGACATGCTTTGAACGAGCATAAAACCACAAAACAATGCCACCGGGGATAACGGCTGTACATTGCTTAAAATTAAAATGAATCCTACGATCACGATTGCAAACTTACCGAGCATTCCTCTATACATGTTCGAAAGAACCTGTCTGGACGCTCGTGCACCTGCTGCTCGAAACGACTGCCATGAAAAATAACAACTTGCCAGCCAACAAACACTAGCACCAAGTGCAGCGCTTAAGGCAGCCGTTGAGTCTTTCAAGACCCACGCTATCAGGGCTGAAACTGGAATCATGAATGCTTGTAAGAAGACCAAAGCTTTAGCTAATCGTCGGTCAATCAAGCGACTAGTTCGGCTCATTTTTTTATCCACTCACAGCATTAATGCTTGACAAGTTCAACTGATGATCGTTTTTTATCGCAGGCATTATAGAGTTAGCCCCCTGAACATGCAATCGTTTCCCGACCTTAGTCGTGATTTTTTGCATGTTAGTCTCGGAATTGTCATATTTCAATTTTGCTTAAAAAACGCATCATTTTCGTGCATTTAATACACAAGCCTTGGTTTGCTTGGCTAATTGCTGCCACGCTTGCACAAAATCATCTGCGCCGCGCATGCTTTCATCGACCTTTTGAAACACAATTGGATTCAATTTCATATACTGATTTTTACTGGCATGTCCTTCAGCAAGCAGGCACATTTTTGGATTTGGACGGTGATCGTTCAAATATTTGATTTGAGCAACCGTAGGGGCAATATGTGGATCATTGGTCATCGAACCTGCAAATTCTAAATTTAAGGCACGTTCTAAATATTGATAAGCATCGTGATAAGCCCAATATGGCTGTGCTGCGGTTTGAGTCTGAAATTGACTTGCACTTTTGAATAAGCTCTGCGCGAAGGCACGTGCGTTGTTCCAGTATGCATCGCGATGTTCAGGCATTTGCTGAGAACGTAACGCGGCAATAAAGAAGCCGATACGCACTGCATTGTTTGGATCGAGCCAGACATGACTGTCTACCGTATTTTTTAAGGCTGCGCCACGCTCAGAACGCTGCGGCAAAGTTTTCATAATGCCCGTATCTAATAAGGCAATCGCTTTAGGATTTTGATGTAATACACGTTCTAGCGGTGCTTCATGCGCTTTACCCAACCAAATAATTAAACCCGCATCTTGGATGATTTTTCGATGTGCAGGCGTGAGTGATACATCATGCCCTGTTTGATCTGCCAGTAATAACGTGGGTGTTTCGATATTTTGCGTGACTTTTTGGGCAATCAGATAGATAGGATGTGTAGACACCACCAAAGCCTGCGCCATGCTGACAGTACTGCACAACACCAAAAGACAGAAACTAAATAAACGAAACATTGCGACATATCACGAAAAATCGATAAATGTTATAGTATAACAAATTTATAAAAATACCTATGTATAATCGAAACTGATTACGCTTCATGCTAAGATTTACTGTCGTTTTTCTTTTAAAGTTCAACTGGGGTGGCTATGAGCTTATGTTCGCACGAGCATCACAATGCATTACATGGCGTTCACGACCATCACAATGTCGATCAACGTCTTGTCGAAGCTGAGAGTTTATGCGCGGCAGCAGGTGCTCGCTTAACACCGCTACGTAAAGAAGTACTGGAACTCATTCTCAAGGCATCTGCACCAATGGGTGCTTATGATTTATTGGCGAAAATTAAAAGTGAGTCTGATCGTCCTGCAGCACCGCCAACGGTGTACCGTACTTTGGATTTTTTACTGGAAAAAGGACTCATTCACCGTTTGACTTCTATCAATGCATATATTCCTTGTTGTCATCCACGCGAAGGACACCAAGCGGCGTTTTTGATCTGCACGGAATGTAAAGTCGTTAAAGAAGCTTCAGCGCAAGGTTTATTAGAGCAACTCGATCAATTGGCAGCCTCTGACCGCTTTAGCCCGCATCACAGTATTATTGAGATTTCTGGAAAATGTCAGCAGTGCAACAGCAAATAACCACTGCACCACTCATCGCCTTGCACAATATTCAGGTGCGAATAGATGAGCGCGATATTTTAAAAAATGTCAATTTTGAATTGCATGCAGGTGAAATTGTCACACTCATTGGTCCGAATGGCGCAGGAAAATCGACTTTAATTAAAGTCTTGCTTGGTATTGTCAAACCGAATGCAGGCAAGCTAGTAAATGCTCGCAAGCTGACCTTTTCTTATGTACCGCAAAAGTTTAATCCTTCTCACAGCTTGCCTTTAAGAGTGAAAGATTTACTGGCTTTAGAAAAATGCCCAGACGCAATTAAAGCAGAAATTATCCGCGATACTGGGATTGCCAAACTGCAAGATTCGAAAGTACAACAACTGTCTGGTGGCGAGCGGCAGCGGGTGTTATTGGCACGTGCTTTATTGCGTCAACCTGATGTTTTGGTACTGGATGAGCCGATGCAAGGACTAGATATTCAGTCCGAAGCTGAACTGTATGACTATGTGCGCAACTTACCGAGCAAATATGGCTGTGCGGTGTTGATGGTGTCGCATGATTTGCAATGGGTCATGCAAGGTACGCATCGTGTGGTATGTTTAAATAAACACATTTGCTGTAGCGGTTTGCCCGAAAATGTACAGCAACATCCTGAATACCAAGCTATTTTTGGAACCAATCGGGTGTTTTATCAACATCACCATGAACACTGCGCCCATGGCGATCATGCCGAGCCTTGTCAGCATGATTCACGTCCTCATATTCACCCTGAACCGGAAGCTTAACCCATGATGGATTGGCTACAATTGCTGTTACCTGCATGGATCATGGGCAGTTTATTGGTATTTTTGACCGCCCCACTGGGCTGTTTAATGCTGTGGCGACGCATGTCCTTTTTTGCCGATACGATGGCGCATGGCACTTTATTGGGTGTGGCAATTGCAGGCGCGTTAAGTTTACCTCTGTGGATGGGCGTGACATTCTTGGCATTATTATTGGTGGGTGTTTTGTGGATTTTACATGATCCACGGTTGCCGAATGATGCATTATTGGCGCTCTGCTCTGCGACCTTGCTCTGTTCAGGTTTGCTCTTTATTCAACATATTCCGAGTTTGCGTCCTGAGTTGCTGAGCTATTTATTTGGCGATTTACTCACCATTTCATGGGCAGATTTACCCGTATTTGCCCTAGTGATTATTGCAGCCTTAGCGGTACTCTATAAGTTTTGGCAGGCTCAAATTCAAATTGCAATTGACCCTGACATTGCAGTCAGTGAAGGTGTGAATGCACAATGGCAACGTCTGATTTTTATGTTGTTATTGGCATTATTTACAGTATTGGCTTTACGTGCAGTCGGCTCTTTATTGATGGGTGCATTGTTGGTGATTCCTGCCTTAACCGCACGTTTATTGGCTCACTCGCCTAAACAAATGGTGATTTGGGCGTTTATTGTGGCGCAAATTGCAGTCAGCGTAGGTTTATGGTCAAGTGCAGGCTTAAACATTTCAACAGGTTTAAGCATTGTGATGACTATGGCGATCATTTTTGCAGTAATTTTTAGCGTGCAAAAAGTCAGAAAGATAGCTTAGTTTTTCGTTAATGAATATCTATATTTTTGTATTGCAGCAATGAGCATTACGACCAAAAATGGCAGTATATACGCTATCCACAGTGCTATATCACTATGAATCACTTGCTGTAAAAGACTCAATTGCTGCTGAGCTTCTGAAACAGCATTCCAATCTATTGTTTGTAGATAAAACATTGCATGAATGGCAATCAACAACACAGCCGTAATATTAATCAACACCACACTTTGCCACACCGTATGTTTAAAATAAGTTTGCAAGGCGGCAAATACAAAAGAAAAAATCAAATTGATACTCAAATGTGCCATCAAAGCAATTGGCCAAAACACGCTATCTACTGAAAACTGAATTGCTAATCCAATTGCAATTAAAGTTGAAAAACTTAAAAGCAACATGCTGATCCACCAATGTTGCCAATAAAGTGCTCGCGGAATACATTTTATTTTCAACGTATGTCTCAATCTATTTTTATAATTACAGCGTACACTTTTGTGTAATTGAAGACATTACTGATGCACCAAACTTAACAAAAATGCAGCACCCGCAAATAATGCAGCAAAAGTACGATTCATCATTTTTTGCTGCTTCGGCGATCTTAACAAACGCAAAACTTTGGCAGCCAAGCCCGTATAGCCCGCCATCACAATCAAATCAATACTGATCATGGTCAACGCCATAATTGCATATTGCGTCCATTGCGGTTTCGACAAATCTAAAAACTGTGGCAAAACTGCCAATAAAAACACAATCGCTTTTGGATTGCTCATGTTGACCAGAAAGCCGTACATCACCAGTTTTCCAGCAGATTTTCGGGTCAATTCATGTTGAATTTCAATGGACTGTGCAGGTGCTGCCCACTGCAAATAAGCCAAATACAATAAATATGCTACCCCAAACCATTTCACAATCAAAAATGCCCAAGGCGTTGTCGCAAACAAAACCCCTGCCCCCGCAGCTACAATCGCGATTTGCAATAATAAAGCCAGTTGTAGACCAATCGCATTCCAATAACCATGTCGAAAACCATAACTCAAACCGCTCGACATCGAAGCAATCGCACCCGCGCCAGGTGAAACACTAATCACCCAACAGGCCAACATAAACGCAATCCAAACTTGATAAGACATATATCGCTGCTTTTCACAAGACAGTGCATTATATGATATTTCACTTAATCTCATGGCTAAAAACGTTGAATAAAATCGGGTTGAGGCTATTAAGCCTACATACAATCAGGCACAATAAAGTCAACTTTATAGAAAACAACAAATTTTCAGGAGCTATACATGACTGCCCAATCTGTAATTTTGCCACTACCTTCAGATCATGCTCGCTTTCTTGTACTTCGTTTAAAAGACTTAAGCATTGCTGAATTAAAAGAAAAATTGGCTGACTTGTTTAGCACACGGGATCGTTTGATTACCCAACATCCACATGCCCAAATTAAAACTGGCGTTGCTTTTGGCCCTGAACTTTGGGCACAACTCTATGAGCAATCTCCAGATGGTTTTAAACAATTACAACCGATTCAAGGGGCGTACCCAATGCCTGTCGTGCCTGCCGATGTGATTATTCATCTCGCGAGTGCCCGTTCAGATATTTGCTTTGCGCTCAGTCAGACCTTTTTTGAAGGGATTCAAGACAAAATTGAAGTCTTGGATGAACGGGTCTGTTTCCGTTATTTTGATGGACGCGACATGACGGGATTTATTGATGGTACTGAAAACCCACAATTTCCAGATGATCGTGCCGAAGTTGCACTTTTAGGTGAAGATGCAGGCGTGTTTGCCGATGGTTCTTTTATTTTTGCACAGCGCTATTGCCACGATTTAGAAAAATGGAAAAAGCTCAAAGTCGATGCCCAAGAGCATGTGATTGGACGCACCAAACTGGAATCGATTGAATTAGACGAAGATGTACAACCTGAAAATTCGCACGTTTCACGTACAGTCGTTGAAGATGATGCAGGCGATGAAATGGAAATTTTGCGCCACTCTTTACCTTATGGTGATGGCAAGGGCGATCAGGGTTTATTCTTTATTGCCTATACCAAAGATTTGAGCATTATTGATGCCATGTTAGAACGCATGTTTGGTACTTCAGGTGATGGCATCCATGACCGTTTATTGCACTTTGTGACTGCCATGGATGGCGCATATTACTTTGCCCCAAGTGAGGAGCTGCTAGAAGAAGTTTTGGAAGGTTAAGATAAAGAGGCCGACGAGAGTCGGCTTCTTGATTTTATTAAATGCAATTAATACCCTTTGCATCTAAATTTATTTTATTAAAAACTGTTGTCTTTTTAGTTTTTAAATTTAAATATTCTGCTTCATACAAGATATAGCCTTGTGACATAAACCTGTATTGTCCATTCACTTTATTGTCAATAATCTCTTGTACTGTCCTATAAATTTCAGGCTTGGCGTTATCCCCCATATCCACTTCTTCAATCCTTAAAGTCGTAGATAGTTCAATTTTTTTCATGAATGGATAATACATAATTGAATTTATATTAGGATATTCACTAGGCACCAATAGAACAGATTTGCTACCACTACTAAAACAATAGTAATCTTTTTCTGAAGAATAAACCTGTGTACAAGAAACTAAAATAAATAACAAAATAAAGAAAATTCTCATAATTCTTTTAACCTTTTTTCAGCAAATAATTTCGCAGCATTCGCCGTATAACCATAACGCTTTCGACTCACTATCTGCCCACCTTCTTTTTTAGTACCAAATGGAAAGGTTGTCGTTTTAGTCATTTCAAGAAAACGCATATATCCTTTTTTTGCTTCGTTTAAATTTTTAATTTTTCCCTTTTTTTTACCTAGTGGATCATTCCATAGTCCCCAACCAAAGCTTTCACCACTTTTATTCTGCGCAATAGAACTTTCCTCAAAACTCAAATATGAGTCCAACGTGGCTATTATTTTTTTATTAAGATATCCACATTCTTTAATATTGAAAGCGGAAATAGCTCTTTTTAAGTAGTTCTCTCTATCATCGAAACCATTATATCCCCCATTAATTAAAGAGCATGTGGCTATCAAATCATTATTTAGTGCATAAGGAGTTAAGCCACCTGATTTAGAATGAAGCCAATACCACACCGCCGAACCTACCGCATGTTTTTTCTCCGTAGCAATACGTACTTTATTGGCTCCTAGAAAGTTCTCATTAATAGCTTTACCATATCCCTCATAATTTGATTTATAGGTAATTTGCATTAGGCCCCTACCTTTATATCCATCATAAACCTCACTTTCCGACTTTCCTCCTAGCCCTTCCTCCATAAGTCTATAACCCGCAGTTTCATGTAATGTATGTGCGATAAAATGTGCTTTTTCTAAACACCTATTCATACTTAATTTTTTAAATTGTTGATTCAAATCATTTAAAAAACTTAATGCAGTCGAAGTATTTGTAATCTTCTTAAATTCTTCTACAGTGATATCTCTATTACAAGCACACTCTGCGTTATCTATTCTTTTATTTATGGTTGGCTTATCCTGATTAGTGTTACCTTTAACGACATCCACATCCAAAACCAATTTAACATTATTTTGTTTTAAGCTTTTTACTAAATAAGTTTCTGGGCTTAAAGGAGAGCCATCTGGCTTAAATACAGTAATCTGAATTTTCTCACCAACCCTGCTTTGAACAGGAATTTTTCCATTGGATATAGAAAGAATTTTTTTAGTTTGAGTACCTAACGCAACAATTTCCACTTTGGTATTTTCAACCACATAATCTTGATGATTACGATCCAAAAGACTTATGAATGTCTTACTTATAAAATTTTCATAAGGCTCATCTAGTTTAATTATGATTGGTGTTTGAGAGCCATTTTCTGAGTTAATAGTACTTTTCAGTACAAATTTATCTTCCAAATTCAAAACTAGAATTTCTATGTCCCGATTGGGTGAAGAAAGTACTTCTACAATTCCTTGCTCATCTGTCGTACGTTCAAATGAACTTTGTCTTCCTTTGGGACGAGATTTCACAGGGAAATTAATTAAAACTTTTTCATTACAATCTATGACTTTAAATAAAGTTGTGACAATTCCTTTTGAGCTAGGTGTAATTTTTTCTTTCCGATATTCTTCTATGCTTTTAGGTAAAAATACTTTTAGAGGATTGTTTCTAGAAGAAACAAGAGATGAGTTAAGCGTTTTAATCACAATATAATCTTTAGCATTAGGAGGCTTTGCCAAAATTTCTACAGTTCGATTAGGCGAACCTTGAAATATAAATAATCCCTCTTTATCTGTTTTTTTTGAATTTTCTCTTGATGAACCTTTATAACGCGATTTAACGTTTAAATTGATAACATATTTCCCAGAGGCATCATAAATTTTTGAGATTACTGTAACTAAATTACTCATTACTTAACCTCCTCTTCAGCATATACATCGTCCTCAGAGTTAATCTCCGTGACCTCATCCATTAGTTCATCTATATTGTCAAGATTCGATTCTTGGATCAGTTGTGTATATAAAGACGCGAAGCCTAAAGCAACAAAGTCTGTCGGTTGAGAGGTATAAAAGCGTAACGTACTCAATTGATTATTTTCATTTAATATAGATTTATTAGTTTTAATGAGCTTTCCATTCAATTTATCTAAAACAAAGATTTCTTTTTCTCCTGTAGAGGGCTGATTCCACTGATAATTAATTTTATTACTGAATAACGTTGGTGACTTAGGCAAGCTTATTTTTTCTTCAATAATCTTCTCCCCACCCTCAAAACAATGCTGTCCTGCTTTCGCCTCAAATTTAGCTGAAGTACTCACAAAAACACCTTTTGAATTAATTTTGATTTGTGAACCACCTGCCGTTAGCACAATTTCTTTTGGACTGGTAATTTCCACCCGATCTTCCGTAGAAATCAGCTTGATTTTCTGGCGTGCAATTGCATCTATAGCACCATCTTGTGCCTGAATTTCGACTTTACCCTTGGCTGCAAAAGCACGTATACCTTGCTCCGCTGCAAATAAACTGATTTTATCGCGTGCATGTGTAATCACAGATTTTTGGGTAGAAACATTAATACTGCCTGCGGCACTTTGATGAATATGTTGATCTGCAGAAAGGTGTAAATCTTGCTGAGTTGAAACTGCAATTGAGTTGGGCGCACAAAGAATCATAACCGCCTGCTTAAAACTTGCCGCTTTAGTTTGATCTTCTAGTTCAATTTGATTTAAAAATTCTTTGAGATGCTCCAGTGTTTCCAAAGGATCTGTTTGCTGATTTTGTGCCAACTCACTTAAGCCTTTGCTTGCCGCTAAACTAGACTCCAATTGCCTTTTGGCAGGACTCGCATCTAAATGATACGCTTGTGCCTGTGCTTGTGGATGAGTTGAAAGCAGTAAGCCTGCACCTGCACGCACAGCTCCCCACCGATCAGTTCTTAATTCAAAGCCTTCGCCGCGCCCAATTGAATCCTCCTGCCGCATTGGATGGCTCAAATATCCTAAATTCAACTGACTCGCAGCATGACTACTCTGCAATTGCGCACTGAATTGTTTGGTGGTGTCATTGAAGCGAAGTTGGTTAAACCCTGCACCACGTATTTCTTGTGAACGAATCCCGCTCAAGTATTTGGTATCGGGTAGAGTTCCAACTGTATCGAATTGTGTCTGTTGTCGTTCTGCCTCATGTAAACGTCCAACCACAAAAGGACGATCAATATTGCCATCAAAGAAATCCACCACCACAATTTCACCAATACGTGGGTGAAATCTTGCACCATAACCCTCACCTGCCCACGGTGTGAGTACATCCACCCACGCCGAATCGCTCTCATTGTCGTTGGCACCCGCACCACCATCATGCAAGTGGTCATCACTTCGGGTAAATAAAAACCGAACTTTAATACGCCCCCACGCATCTACATGCACGGTTTCATCCTCAGGTCCAACCACTTTAGCGCGCTGTGGATAAGCCACGGGACGATGCACTAATGGATTAAACTCTGGAACGAGCGCAATATGTCGTCGAATCAAATTCAATTGACAAAATTGTTGAGGATCACCCTCCAACGGTAACTGAAATGTCCACTGACTTTGTTGCAGCAGACTCAAAAAATGCTGTTGTAATTCAGGTGCTAAATTGTTTTGGTTATAAAACTGTTTGGACAGTATTAAAAACTCTCGTTCAGTTTGGGGATGTTGATCAATTTCAGCATGCCCGTGTAATTCAAACCAATACCCCACTTGCGCATCACGTAAATTACTTTGCGCGGAAAAATATTTTGCCTGCAAATCATAATACTGAGCCAATTGTTGTCCCAATTGTTCTAATTGTTCGGTACTTGCAGCTGTCACCTGATCTTGCCCAGTTAAGTCTTGCATCCACGCAGGACTCACGCACCACGCCTGTTCTAAACTTAAAGCTTCACTATTTTGTGTGCTACTTTGTAAGGGCGATGTGAACTGTACTGAATTTTGGTCCTGTGCCAAAAGATCGGGTTGCCAGCGTTGTAACTGTACTTCAGTGGGTTGCAGGTTACGCTGTGCCATCCAAGTGTAAATGCTATCCCGCTGCTCGATTGCACTTGTACGCTGAAATGCCACTCGTCTACGTTTTAAGGGCTGATAATGACTATTCTGCTCAATCAGTCTTAATTTTTGTGTATCCATAGGCGTTAAAAAATGCTCAACCCAAGGTTGTTTTTCATCCACCAACCAATTGATGCCTTCGCTACGCCACAAACGGGTTAAAAACTCATAATCGCTTTCGTTGGATTGTATGATGAGAGGTCGAATTGCATAACGCTGACTGAGACCACTTAAATCTAAACTTAAACTTGCAGCAAATAATGCACTGCGGTCTTGCCATTCTTTAAACAGAATTTCACTCACCTCCACCACAGTTTTATTCATAAATACCCGACTGTTGCGGCGTTTATGCCACAAAGCCGTTGCATCCTGAATCTGCAATTTATAGAGACTGAGCGTGCCATCACTTTGCCCTTGCGCTGCTGCAGTAATAATGCCGCTATGTCGAAATAATTCGCCTTGATCGGTGAGTTGATCTACAGCCACCCGACTGCCAATAAATTGTTTCAACGGCAAATTTGCATGCGGTGAGAGGCATAAGACATCCATCTGCAAACCTTGGTTGATGGCATGCTGACCATAAACGCACTGCAAAAAGACCTGATGATTTAAGGCTGAATTAGAAAACTGGATATGAATTGTGCGGTGTTGAGGGCTTAAGCCAAATTTTTCTAATACAGCAAAGAGTGAACTTTGCATGGTTATTATCGTTGCTATTTTTATCGTGGCGCTATTCTAATCAGCAACTTGGCAATTATCTAGAGCGTAAAATGAATAAAGCAATAAATGGAATTTGCAGTTAAGACCATCTCCATCGCCAATTTTGATAATCCTCAATCCCTCTATTGATGATAAATCAACAAACATGACACATTACGTTACTCTGCAATAAAGACAATCTTTAACCACTATGCTACAACTGAGTTATGCCGTCAAAAAAGGGGATGTGAAGAAATTTATTGTTTTTTATCAAAACCTTTTTTTATTTTTACTTGGTCATCTAAGCTTTCTACATAAAAGGGTCATCATTAAGTTTTAGCATAATAAAAGCATGCAAATGCCTTACATATATAACTGCTATTCGGGAGCGAACATGAATAACAGCCAAAATTATGTCAAACAAATTAAAAATGCTAAACGTGGAGGATACACGCCTACCATCGCCAAAGACATCAACAAACATAAGATTCAAAAAGCCATTCGCCTAATTGAACAATGGAGAACGCTCGCAAATGAACTTAAACCACAAATGCAACTGGATATGGCCTTTACCTTAGAGGAATGTGCACAAGATTTAGACCGCATCTTAAGAAGTAAATAATCGCTTTTCACACTTTACTTCAAGTTATTTTCTTCCTTGAGCCCACTCGCTGGGCTCATTTCATACAAAACCTTCTGTGTAATTTCCTCATTTGTAACGCGCCAAAACACTGTGTACAAACTCTGCAAAAACGCTATGCCTTGCATTAAACGGTTACTTTTTGGCTTGCGTACAGGTAAAAATTCTGTAAAATTCTTTTCACAACGCCGGCATAGCTCAGTTGGTAGAGCAACTGACTTGTAATCAGTAGGTCCACAGTTCGAATCCGTGTGCCGGCACCATATTCAACCTCATAAGTTTCTAATTTATGAGGTTTTTTGTTTATAAACGTATATTTTTATCTTCCTCATGCTGCTCGAATCTCCAATTTATTTAGGGCTTCGATGTATCTGCAAAACTTCAATTGCAATACAAGATTGTGACTTTTCACTTGTTAAATGTATTTTATGATTTAGAATGCTGTACACATATTTCAGATCGTATTTTTATATTGATGGTCTATTTTGTTGATGTTTCATCCATATAAACTGACATTTAAAAATATTTTTGTGAATTAAAATAAAAATTTAAAATTATAAGTCTTAGAAAATTGAGTATTAAAACAATGCTTCTCTAAAATTTTCCAGTTTAAGGAAGACCTCATGGCTCAAAGCTTTGCAACGCATCATTCCATGACCAATCATGGTGGAATCATCCTTGCCAACCAAATGCGTGTTTCTCAAATGGGAAATTTATTTTTAGTGGCGGGTGATGGACATTTCTGCCCTCAGTGCCAACGTTGGTCCACGATTATAAAAAGTCACGATCATATTCTTTTTGATGATAAAGCCGTGGCTTATGTCGGAGATCAATTGACGTGTGGCGCAAAAATTTTACCGAAGCAGTTTCATGTGGTGGGTAGGATTTAAAGCTAAGCATGGACAACTAAACACCGAAAAATCCCATCATCTAACAGCTCATTACGATTGATTAAGCTTTTTCCGCACTCACCTGCACATATTTAATCCAGCCATCTGTATAGAGCTTGGCACATAAACGTGCGGTCATAGCAATTTTAAACCAGTCTACATCTCGCCTTTGCACTCGATGCCTGAGATGCTGATTCACATAATCAGCAAAACCTGCTAGAACCTGGGCCGATAAATCTTCCACTTGAATCTGTTTAAATTCAAACTGTGCTAAGACTGCCCGAAGCTGACTTTCAGACATTAGATCTTTAAAATTGACATCGGCAGATTTTAATAAGGCACGATATTGCAGCTGTTTGAATACATGCGTTGGCGCTTGCTCTGCCCAAATTAAATAATGAAAGCCCATGCGTCCATTTGAATTCAAAACTGCACTCACCTGACTTAAAAAGGAATTCAAATGACTGTGATATGCCGCATCGATACAAAACACCACATCAAAACGGGGTTGTGGAAAAAGTGCTTGTAAATTTAAAAATGAAGCAGCGTGAATTTTAATATTTGAATTTAAATGTTGTCGAATCGACTGCACATGATGATCTTGTAGCTCAATAGCCTCAAGTCGTTGTACTTGATAGTGTTCTAACCAGTATTTAAGACTAGCACCTTGCCCACAGCCTAAATCCAGTACAACATCTTTTGAATTTAAATGCACTGCTGCTGCCAAATGCGCGGCTAAATTTTGACATGCAGCAGGATAATCATATCCCACTGCATCTGACCAATAACCTAGATTGCTCCACGGCAATGCGGAAGTATCTCCCAAATATGCCGCATGAATGGCATATTTATGTTTTGGAAAATGCGGTCTTATTGCCTGTTGCCATTTCATACTGACTCAGTCTAATTCAAAAAAGAGGGGCTGTTGATAATTCATCTATGTTTGCGACATGAGAGATATATCTCGCAAGGTTTTTTAGCCGATATAAGGCATGAGGCAGGAAATTTAGTCATTCTAAATGACTGACTCATAACGCAATAGCAGCAAAAAATATGCTTGTCCTGAAAGGCTGTGGCTAAAACTTTCTCAGATTGCGTTATGAAACTTGGCAATAGTCTCGCTATTCCCTGCGTTTCATGCCTGATCTGCTCAGTTTTAGCCTACAGCACAAACCATTTATGAAATATCAACAGACCCTAAACTTAATAACCTAATTGTGGCGCAACCTCAACTTGTGGTTTTAAATCAATAAACGGTAATGGCGCACCAAAAATTTCTGCAATATGCATGGCTGAGGTCACTGCAGATTCTAAAATAGGCAAACCATCACACGACCATGAACCACAGAAGAACACTTTACGATTGTCTTGATGATGCCGTTGCTGCAACTCTTTGTTTAATGCCACCGTCTTTGAATCCACTACAGCGCGGGTTAAAGTCACCGTTGAAATGATCTTTTTCGGATCAATTGGTGTGACTGGACGCCATGTTTGGAACACTGGAGATTTGCCGACCAACGTTGGTTCAATCGAGTTAAGCCATACCGTAAATTGCTGACGGGTAAATTTACGATCCATCATATAACTTAAAACTGACCAGTCTTTACGTTTTGGCGGCATCACCGTTTGATCGGTGTGAATCACCAAATCACCCTGCTCGAATTTGAATTGTTTAAGCAATTCAATATCTTCAGAAAATTGTTGATTATCTAAGAAGTCTTGAACTTTCGTGGTTGGCGTTGCAATTACCACACGGTCAAATGTTTGCGACTGACCCTCAGAATTTTCAACAACCACACCATCTTCTTTTTGATGAACGCGAGTGATCGCTGCACCACTTTCAATATTAATGCCTTCAATCAACTTATCAACTAATGCGGGCGTGCCACCTTGTAAACGCAATAATGCATCACCATCAGTTAATTGGCGTAAAAACACCAATAATGGTTTTGCTGGCCATTCGCCAATGGTCTTAGGGTCACAAGTACAAATGGTGTAAAGCACTGGCATCACTGCACCATGCCAAAATACTTCTTCAATCTCGTTGCGATTGATAAATTCCGCAAGGGTGATGTCTTGGTTCTTGGATTTAAAAAATTTAGCAATAGCAGTTTTTAACTGCAACATGCCTTTCACTAAACGCCAACCGTATTGCTGGATTCCTTTACGGTTGTTAATGATTGGGAAATTACCAATACGAGTACGGCTTGTGGTCAACCAAGTTTCGGTACGATCTTCAAATAACCAACTGCACGCCATATATGTACGTACAGGATAAGTTTTAATGCCTAAATGTGTGGCCAAGCTGAGGGTGTTTTTCCACAAATGTGGATTCATGACCCGTAACGGCGCATCAATTAAACCATCTTCAAATTCGATGCTATGACTGTCCATTCCACGACCAGGCAGCGCCTCAAAAATTGTAATGTTATGCCCTGCATCTTTAAGAATTCTTGCGGTAGCCAGTCCAGCCATACCACTACCGATCACTGCGATATCCAAACCGATCATCCATCTTTTTACATACTTTATGAAATTATGAACCATGCCTAAGGAAAATGAGCTATTAAAAACTACCAGATTGAGTACTTTTCACAGAGAAACAACACAAAGTACATTGGCAATATGATTACATTTTTTAACAATCAGAAAGTGCTTAAATAAGCCTTAGAATTTATTCGTATTATTTCTTTAATTCCATAAATAGTGTTCTAAACCATATAGATAAATTAACCATTTTTATAATTTTCGTTTTACAAATAAATCTCTTAACGCTATGATAGTAGGCACAAAATTAATAACTAAATCACAAATAATTATCATAAAGAATATGATCAATCCGCTAAAACTAGAAATTTGACAGCGCCAAAATAACAAAAGCCTCTGTCGGAACATCGACATGAGGCTTTTTTCTTGGCTAAGATTTTTTAAAACTTAACCCGCTTGATGTTGAATCGGAATTTCACCGAACTTACCTTGATTAAAATCTTCAAAAGCTTGAATGATTTCCTGCTTGGTATTCATGACAAATGGACCATAGCCTTGAATAGGTTCATTTAGTGGCTTGCCTGTCAGCACTAAAAATTGCGTATCTTGCAGTGCTTCAAGCTGAATTAACGCTTCGCCATCTTGAGCAAACAAGACCACTGAATGATCTTGCACAAGTTGGCTGCCATTGACTTGCACTTCACCCGCCAACACCACCAATAAAGTGTTGTGGTCTACCAGCACATGCAGCGATTGGGCCTGTGCGGCTTTCAATTGCCCATCCCAAACATTAACAGGGCTAAAGGTGCTAGTAGGTCCAAATTGCTCAGCGTACTGACCTGCGATAATACGTAAATGCCCCGCCTGATTTTCAAACTCAATTTTAGGAATATGTTGAGATTCGATGGCTTGATAGCGTGGCGATGTCATTTTATCTGCGGCAGGCAAATTGACCCAAAGCTGTACCATTTCAAACAATCCGCCTTGTGCTGCATAATCTTTGGAATGAAACTCCTCATGCACCACACCTGCACCTGCTGTCATCCACTGCACATCACCTGTTTTGATGGTGCCACCACCGCCTGCTGAATCTTTATGCGTCACTTCGCCTTGATAGGCAATCGTTACCGTTTCAAAACCACGGTGTGGATGTGAACCCACACCATGCTGTGCCGTAGTTGCATCAAAATGATACGGCGCCGCATAATCCAAGAGTAAAAATGGACTGATCGCCTGACCTAAACGGTCATAAGAAAATAGATTTTTAACAGGAAAGCCATCGCCCACCGAATGCATGTTTTGGTTGCGATATAAACCGATTATTTTTTTCATGTGTTACACCTATTGCTAGGGGAGTAGATGCATTGATCTTAATCGTTCATCACACCCCAACCTAGTGCAAATTCGGCATACAGCATTGCAAGAATAGAATACTCTTGCCGAAACTTACACATGCTCAAACAAATTATGGGCATAAAAAATCCAGAAACGAAGTTCTGGATTTTTAAAATTGAGTGTGATGATTCGGTTAGATTTTACCAACTAAATCAATTGATGGTGCTAGGGTTGCATCGCCTTCTTTCCACTTGGCAGGGCAAACTTCGCCAGGATGTGCATGCACATATTGCGCTGCTTTTACTTTACGCAACAGCTCTTGCGCATCACGACCAATACCGCCTGCATTAATTTCTACAATTTGGATTTTACCTTCAGGGTCAATCACGAATGTACCACGATCTGCCAAACCTTCTGCTTCAATCAGTACGTCAAAGTTTTTAGCCAAGGTCCAAGTTGGGTCGCCAATCATTGGATATTGAATTTTTTTGATTTCTTCTGAAGTGTCGTGCCACGCTTTATGGGTAAAATGCGTGTCTGTAGAAACTGAGTAAATTTCCACACCGATTTTTTGGAATTCAGCATATTGATCAGCTAAATCTGCAAGTTCAGTTGGGCACACAAAAGTGAAATCTGCAGGGTAGAAAAACACCACTGACCATTTGCCAATAAAGTCTTGCTCAGATACTTCAATAAATTGACCATTGTGGTATGCAGTTGCGTTAAATGCTTTGACTTGGGTATTGATTAAACTCATGGATAATTCCTCATTTCATTTCAGGGATTGCTTATCTTGTGTAGTTAGAATACGAAAATCGAAATAATCGGTAAAACAGTGTTTTTTTATAAAAATAATCGGATTTATAAATTAAAAATCCTATCATAGTTTGAAATTTAATCGAGAAAATAGATATTTGCTATATATCTGCATAAAAAAACCCTTTGTCGAAACAAAGGGTTTGGAGGATGATTTTCCATTTTGAATCAAATGGCTATCTCTAGTATGTGTCAAAACGGCAAATCATCATCTAAATCTGCTGGTGCAGTTGCAGGCGCAGCTTGTGGCTTCGGTGCAAAACCACTCGGGTTATTGTTGGCATAGCCGCCACCCTGATTCTGGTTAAAACCGCCTTGATTTTGATTCGCATAACCTGTGGCTGGAGCTTGGTTATTGTTAAAACGTGGTTGAGCAAACCCACCATCTTGCTGGTCAGATTGTCCACGGTTCGAAGAATCGAGCATTTGCATTTGATCACCACGAATTTCAGTGGTGTAACGCTCTTGACCGTTTTGATCGGTCCACTGACGTGTACGCAATGAACCTTCAATATATACTTTAGAACCTTTGCGTAAATATTGCTGCGCAATCTCGCCTAAACGGTTATGTAAAACAATGCGATGCCACTCTGTTTGCTCTTTACGCTCACCTGTGTTTTTGTCTGTCCAGACATCACTGGTTGCGATAGAAAATTGAGTGAGAGACCCCCCATTTGGGAAAGTTTTTGTTTCAGGATCACGACCTAAAGTACCCACTAAGATGACTTTATTTACACCACGCATTAGATGTTTTCTTCCTATTTGTTTCTATTATTTACTTTATAAGAGTTATGCTTAAATGGCTACCTCTTTCCCAAACAAGTGCGTTAATTGTTGTCGCGCAGCATCATCAATATGCTGTTTATCAACCTTTACATACGCCACTTGTTGGTCAGACATCACCACGACCTCTTCAATACCACGAATTGCCAATAACTGAGAAGTCCATTCATCTGTTTCTCTATTCTCAGGCAAGCGCAACACCAAAGACGAAAGATAGCGCGGCTGCGCCAATCCAAAACTAACAAGCAGCCAAATTATAGCAATCGCAGTCAAAATACTCCAACCCATTGCGGTGTGGTTGAGCATCAATAATTGCCCACCAATCATCCCACCAAAAAATGCTCCCAAAAACTGACTGCTCGCATTCACACCCATCGCGGTGGCTTTAGATTGAATTGGCGCAGCCTTTGACAACCACGAAGGTAATAACGCTTCCATAACGTTAAAAGCAATAAAGAATAAGCCCAAACCCAATAAAAGGATGTACTTCGATTCAAACCCAAAAATCAGCACCAACAGACCTAAAATAATACCTGCAATGGCGGTCAGGAAAATGCCACGCATTTTGCGATATTTTTCTGCTAAAACAATGCTTGGAAATGCCACGAACAGACTGACCAACAACAATGGCAAATACACCCAACCATGATGCTGCAAAGGAATATCGGCAAATTGGATTAATTGCGAAGGCACATAAATAAACATGGCAGTAAGTAATAAATGTAGGGTAAATACCGATACATGCAGGCGGTTTAAATCGCCCATTTTCAGGACCTGCTTTAACTGCGTGATGTAGCCTTGCTGAAAATTACGATGATGGCGCGTGACTTTAGGCACCAATAACAGCATGAGAATTGCTGCTAGTCCCATTACTGTGGTCACCCAAAAGAGCCCAGAAATACCAACCCAGCCCGTCAGCCACGGTCCTAAACTAAAGGCTATCACAAAGGACATACCGATACTCATGCCCATCACCGCCATGGCTTTCATGCGGTTTTCTTCACGGGTCACATCGGCCAATAATGCCATCACCACAGCAGATACCGCACCACCACCTGCAATGGCACGGCCAATAATCACGCCATAAATGGTGTCGGATATGGCTGCAATTGCACCGCCTAAAGCAAACAGTAATAAGCCCAAAACCACCAATGGCTTACGGCTATAACGGTCTGCAATCAAGCTAAATGGAATTTGCAAAATGGCTTGAGTAAGTCCATAAACACCAACAGCAAGACCAATGAGTGTAGGAGTTGCGTATTGATATGACTGCCCTGCCACTGAAAATACAGGAATAATCATGAACAGACCCAACATGCGCAATGCAAAAATACTGCTTAAAGCAAAGGTCGAGCGGCGTTCTAAGGCATTCATCATATCAACCGACTAAAACTAAATAATTTTGAATTTGCAGATATCCTACAACATTCAGCTTAAGGATGCTGATTTTTCCAGATGTTTATTCAACAGACCCTACTTTTTCAATAAAAAAGGGCACAACGTTGTGCACCCAAATTTATATTTTATACAGTCTTCGTCACGGTATTACTCTATGATTTCGCAACAATATAGTAGCGGACATCAGCATAGCATTAACCCGCTTTTGCCTGACGCTTTTTAAATTGAATGGATGCAATCACAGCCCAAACAATAAAGGCAACACCGATTAGACCTGTCACCACTTCTGGCACATGCAAGCCTGTACCGCTGGCAATCATAATAAAGGCTAAAGCACCAATCGCGTAGTGCGCACCGTGCTCAAGGTAAATATAGGCATCCAAGGTGCCTTTATCGACCAAATAAATCGTCATCGAACGCACGAAAATTGCACCAATCGCCAAACCTAACATGATAATCACGACGTCAGAGGTGATTGCAAATGCACCAATGACCCCGTCAAAACTGAACGAAGCATCGAGTACTTCTAGATATAAAAAGCCGCCAATACCTGCTTTCACCACGCCTGTTGGTACGCCATTTTCATCATGACGCACAGCATTGCCTTGTTCATCGACCTCTGGTTCACCGCCCAGCATGTGGCTCAGCACTTGTACGCCAATATAAATCACGATGCCCCAAATACCCGCCATCGTCACCACAAGACGTTTATCTTCCACCACGTTTGCCGCCATGATTAACAACGTCACCAAGGCCAAAAATACCGACATGGCAGGTACGCTTGCCAGATTGCTCAAACGACGTTCCAACCATCTAAACCAGTGCGTGTCTTTTTCATCATCCAAGAAAAAGTTGAGGAAAACCATCAACAAGAATGCGCCACCAAATGCCGCAATTTCAGGGTGATGTGCCATCAGTTTAGCTGAATATTGCTTCGGATCATTCAATGCCAGTTGCACCACTTCCATCATGCCCATATCGGCGGTGACCGCCACAATGACCACAGGGAAAATTAAACGCATGCCAAAAACAGCAATGATAATCCCCACGGTTAAAAACAGCATTTTCCAGAAATGATCCCAACCGCGCAGCACCGACGCATTCACCACCGCATTATCAAACGACAACGACACTTCCATAATCGCCAAAATTGCGGTAATGGTTAGTGCGGTGAGCATGGTTTGCACACCTGCTTCTGGGCCATGGGTATAGCCCCAATATGCAGATAGCGCAAGACACACAATCGAAAATACGATTGAGAAACCAAAATGTTTCATCATGAGAAACGACCTATCACTATATTTTGATCTGAACTTTTCATCTGCCGAATTTGTACCAGCAACACAAAGTACAGTTTTGATTAAGCTTTAACAGATGCAAAAATTCTGAAAGTTGAATTGCCCGAGTTTTAAATCGGATAAAAACTGAGAATGTAAAATTTTATGTTGCAATTATGACGCTTTTTTCTCAACTTCGGCAAAATTCTTCGTATGATTTTTGGTTTCCCGATCAGATACAGCGACAACCGTGTTTTTCGTTCCCAAACTGCTATAGTGAAATGCAACGACATATAGGAATTTAGGATGCGCTTTTCTCAAGATGCTTGGCAACGTAACCTTGCCCTTTATCACAAGACGCTCGCGTTACCATTTAATCAGGAGTTGGCACAAGGCACCTTAAGTAAAGCTGCTTTTGCACATTATGTGATTCAAGATTCACATTACTTAATTGCCTACGGGCGTGCACTGGCAGTCTGTGCGGCTAAAGCTTTTGATGCAGATGATATTATTCAGTTCGCAGATGCAGCCAAAATTGCAATTGTGGTGGAACGTACCTTACATGACAGCTTTATGCAGGAGTTTGATATTTCCAAACAGGAATTTGAAAGTACTCCGCTGACCCTTGCCTGTCATCACTACACTTCTTATTTAGTCGCAACCGCATGGTCGGAAAGCTATCCTGTGGTATTGGCATCGCTACTGCCATGTTTCTGGATTTATGCAGAAGTCGGTAAAGATATCGTCAATAATTCTGCACCGAATAATCCGTATCAGGCATGGGTTGATACCTATTCAGGCGAAGAATTTCACACTGCAGTCAATAATGTGATTCAAACCATTGACCGTGTTGCTGCGCGCTGTGATGCCGACACCCTTGAAAAAATGCACCACGCTTACACCAAAGCCGCAGAACTGGAATGGTTATTTTGGGACAGTGCCTATCATCAACGTCAGTGGCCAGGTTTAGATCAAATTTAACTGCCGCCCTCACACACTGTATGGCGATCACTCCATACAGTACGACAAGCCATGACCGATAAAGCATGAAAAATAACACTTGAACAATTTTCATGCGCTATCATATATAAGTTTTTTATTTGCAAAATATCGAGAAGTTTTTATGAGCCAAAGTCATATCCGTATTCGAGGTGCACGTACCCATAACCTAAAAAACGTGAACCTTGATATTCCACGCGATAAATTTGTGGTGATTACGGGTTTATCTGGTTCAGGAAAATCTTCACTGGCATTTGATACCCTCTATGCAGAAGGACAGCGTCGTTATGTCGAATCACTTTCTGCTTATGCACGCCAGTTTTTATCACAAATGGAAAAACCCGAAGTCGATTCAATTGAAGGTCTAAGTCCCGCAATTGCTATTGAACAAAAATCGACCAGTCATAACCCGCGTTCAACCGTGGGGACCATTACCGAAATTTACGACTATTTGCGTTTACTGTATGCCCGTGTTGGTACACCGTACTGCCCTGAACATGATTTACCGATGGTCGCGCAAACCGTTTCAGAAATGGTCGATGCTGTAAAAGCACTAGAAGAAGGCACTGCCTTAATGCTCCTCGCGCCAGTAATTCGTGAGCGTAAAGGCGAATATGTGCATCTGTTTGAGCAGCTACAAAGTCAGGGTTTTGTACGCGCCCGAGTGGATGGCGAAGTCATGGATATTGACCCACCACCAGAACTCGACAAAAAGAAAAAACATACCATTGAAGTGGTGGTAGACCGTTTTAAAGTCCGAGATGATTTGGGCAACCGTATTGCCGAAAGCTTTGAAACTGCGCTGCGTTTAGGTGGCGATTTGGCCATTTTATCGTGGATGAATGCGGAACAACCTGATCGTATTTTTTCAGCCAAGCACTCTTGCCCACAGTGTGACCGTGCCGTAGCAGAACTTGAACCACGCCTGTTCTCATTTAACAATCCTTTTGGCGCTTGTCCAACGTGTGATGGTTTGGGGACACGTAGCCATTTCAGTGCGGAAAAACTCATTCCAAACCCTGAACTGTCGATTAGTCAGGGCGCTATTCGCGGCTGGGACAGACAGCGTCCGTATTATTACAGCATGCTAGAAAAAGTCGCGGCACATTATCAACTTTCACTAGACACGGCATGGAATCAGCTCGACGGCGCGACCCAAAAGAAATTTCTGTACGGCACTGGCAAAGACAAAATAGACCTGAGCTATACCGATGAACGTGGGCGCCACCATAAACGTGTGATTGCGTTTGAAGGTGTGTTGCCACATTTAGAACGTCGCTACCGTGAAACCGAAAGTAATTATGTGCGTGATGATTTGGCGCAATATTTATCTAATGCGGCCTGTGATGCCTGCGGTGGATCACGCTTAAATGAAATCTCTCGCAATGTTCGCGTGAAAGACAAAACCATTGCCCAAATCACTCAAATGTCGATTGGCGATGCCGAAGACTACTATCAAGGCTTAAATCTTGAAGGCGCCAAAGGTGAAGTCGCGGATAAAATCTTTAAAGAAATTCGTGAACGTCTGCACTTTTTAGTGTCGGTGGGTTTGAATTATTTGAGCCTGTCACGCTCTGCCGAAACTCTTTCGGGCGGTGAAGCACAGCGTATCCGCTTGGCATCTCAAATTGGTGCAGGGCTTATGGGCGTAATGTATGTGCTAGATGAACCTTCAATTGGCTTGCACCAACGTGACAATGATCGCCTGTTGGAAACCCTAATTCGCTTACGTGACTTGGGCAACACGGTGTTGGTGGTAGAACATGATGAAGATGCGATTCGTGCCGCCGACCATATTATTGATATTGGTCCAGGCGCAGGTGTGCATGGTGGACATATTATTGCCGAAGGTACTTATGCAGAACTGGCCGAACATGCAGACTCACTCACAGGGCAGTATTTATCGGGTAAATTAAAAATTGAAGTGCCGAAAACACGTACTCAACCGCCACATCCTGAACAACAAATTAAACTCATGGGCGCAGCAGGACACAATCTAAAAAAAGTGGATCTCACTTTGCCTTTAGGCGTGATGACTTGTGTCACAGGCGTGTCAGGTTCAGGAAAATCCACCTTAATTAACCGCACTTTATTGCCTTTGGCTGCAACACAATTAAATGGCGCAACTACATTAACCGCAGAAAAATTCGACTCGATTGATGGTTTGCAATATTTAGATAAAGTTGTGGATATTGACCAAAGCCCAATTGGGCGAACTCCACGCTCGAACCCTGCGACCTATACAGGCTTGTTCACTCCAATTCGTGAACTGTTTGCGCAAACCCCTGAAGCCAAAGCACGTGGGTATGCAGCAGGACGCTTCTCCTTTAACGTCAAAGGGGGACGCTGCGAGGCCTGTGAGGGCGATGGTATGATTAAAGTTGCCATGCACTTCTTGCCAGATATGTATGTACCTTGCGATGCCTGTCATGGTAAACGCTATAATCGCGAAACTTTGGAAGTCAGTTATAAAGGCCGCAATATTTCTGATGTTTTAGAAATGACTGTTGAAGATGCCATGCATTTCTTTGATGCCATTCCTGTGATTCATCGTCGTTTAGAAACTTTAAATCAGGTGGGCTTGGGTTATATTCGCCTTGGACAATCTGCCACGACGTTATCTGGTGGAGAAGCGCAGCGCGTGAAACTGGCACGTGAACTGGCCAAGCGAGATACAGGCAAAACCTTGTATGTATTGGATGAACCGACCACTGGTTTGCATTTCCATGACATTGCCAAATTGCTCGATATCTTGCATGAGCTACGCAATAAGGGTAATACCATTGTGGTGATTGAACACAATCTAGATGTGATTAAAACTGCAGACTGGATTGTCGATTTAGGTCCTGAAGGCGGTGCAGGTGGTGGACAAATCATTGCCGAAGGCACACCTGAAACTGTCGCAAAATCTAAAGTTTCGCACACGGCAAAATTCTTAAAACCAATGCTGAAAGGCTAAAACAGATGATTACAGTTTTTAAGCCCATTCAAATTTAAATCCAGATTCAGCACAAACTTGTGCTGAATCTTTCACTCTAGGCTTTTTATCACTTCGGAAATGCTCGTGGATCAATTACTGTGACTTAGTCACCAGCAACAGCATTGCGCCCAAGTGCTTTGGCTCTAAATAAATGTTTATCGGCTTTTTCCAACAAACTACTCCATGATGCAGCACCCACCGCCACGCCAGCACTGACTGATATTTGAATATAATCATTTAGTTCTGGGATAAAAATTTCCTGATTCACAATATGACAGCGCAATTTATCTGCCAAATGTAGCGCCTCAGTAAATTCTATTTGCTCAATCAAAACCAAAAACTCATCGCCACCATAACGCACCACCAAGTCTGAAGCACGGACATGCGCCTTGAGCGTATCGGCAATACATTTTATAGCTTGGTCACCCACCACATGCCCGTAGGTATCGTTAATGTGTTTGAATTTATCCACATCTATAATAATCAAACCAGTTTTGGTCAATTTTTCAGGTCGATGTTCCAAATATTTGATGTATTCCTCAAGTGCCAAACGGTTGGAAACACCCGTTAAGACATCGGTATTGGCAATATTACGCAGCTGAAATTCTAAAATATCGCGTTGCTCTAGGCGTTGTTTTAGTTTTTGAATGGCCTCCAAAAGTGTTACTTTGTCTGGATTTTGCGTACCATGAGCTTCATCATCATAAGCTGCCAAGCGCAAAATTTGGTTGCGTGCCTGAATTAAAGGAATAAATACCTTCGAGCGCGCATAGACCATGGTAAAAATAGCAGCCAATAACGAAATAATTGACGCTACTAGGGTTAAAATGAAAATACGCTGAGCTTGATGATAATCTTTGTGCGCAACCTGCAAACTGTGCGCTAATATAAATGACTGCAAACTGACCACAGTGTTGAATTTATCCACCAATTTTTGGGTGAGTTCAGTGCCTGTCAATGAATAGGGTTGTCCATGAATACTTTGCTGAATCAATTGATTGACGATAGGAATTCCCTCATCCAGAAACTCCTTTTTTAATTGATCATGCAAAATATTATATTCAGGAATTTTATGAGCTTCAGGCAAAATGGTATGGATTAAATCCCACAAATAATAGGCTTGGCGTTGGGTTTGCAAAGAACTCGCCAAATTGGCTTCAGGAATTTTTTCAGCAAACGTTACCGCGGCAATAATATTGGATGCCACCCTGCCCGCTTGATCACGCAAATCTGAAAGAACAAAAATCACACTATAATAGCTCGATACCGATGAGTCTTTTGCCACTGAATCGAGCATGACGTGTTTCAGCACATGCTGAGAACTATCCCATGCCGCAAACATTTTTTGAATCGCATGATCCATCTGTTGAGAGCTACGCAAATGTTGCGGAGTTGCTGCATATTCATCGACCGCCTGACGCCCTTGTTCTAAAGCGGTCTTTAATTGATGCGATAAATGATGCGCATGGATAATAAAACTTTCTTTTCTTAAAATATTGATGGTCTGTTCTACTTGCTGATCCACGCCAGCACGGTACGCTTTCAGTTCTTGTAAATTTTGCTGAAATTCAGCTGCTGAACTCGACATGACTTTGTTCGCAGGCGCTCGTTCACGCGAAATACTATTGGTCAGTTCAGCCACTTTGCCTAATACAGAAATTTCAATTAAAGCACGTTTTGTTTTTTGATAACTCTGATAACTATTCACCATCAGAGGAACGCAAATAAAAAGTAATGACACGATAATAATGATCATCGAGATCAACAGTCGCTGACTGATATGTTCTGAGCGCAACTTCATCATCATGCTAAGTTTCACCTACGTCATTATAACTGTGCAAAATCGTGAACTTGATCACTAAATCGGCGAGTATATTACATGAGCAATCTTTAAATTACTTCTCTGTACACGACAAATTTCACAGAACCCTTATCCTATCAGGGTTCTGCCTTCTTAAAATTGCCAAAATTTCCTTAAACTCTTCTTTTTTCCCAAAACCAATTAAACGCTGAATCGCCATTTGAACATAGTCTAAACCATAGCGAAATAAACTCATTGAGAGTCGTCCATGCTTCTTTATTTTTATCGCTTTTTTTTGATCATGTTGCCATTCACCCGTTAAGTAACACCA
Source organism: Acinetobacter sp. SCLZS86 (assembly GCF_021560715.1). Taxonomy (NCBI): domain Bacteria; kingdom Pseudomonadati; phylum Pseudomonadota; class Gammaproteobacteria; order Moraxellales; family Moraxellaceae; genus Acinetobacter; species Acinetobacter sp. SCLZS86. The sequence goes on along the minus strand of NZ_CP090864.1, from coordinate 179,965 downwards.
ACAGAAGCTTATAGCTAACACCGCAATCAATTTTTTCACTCGTCTAGGGTCTGTCAAGCGCGTATTTTCAAGATTAAACCCGCGTCCTTTGAGACAACTGAATAAGGTTTCAATTTCCCAGCGTAATGCATAATCCTGAATAGCATTGGCATTAAACTGAGGAGAAACGACGAGTAAAAGCTCTCCATTTTCTAACTGTAGTGCACTTATATATAGTTTCACCCGACCAACCAAAATCCGTCGTTTACGACATTCAATTTGACCAACTTTAAGATGGCGAAATAAATCACTAATTTTATGATTCTTTCCTAAATGATTGGTGACAATGAAGTTTTTTTAACACGAATGCAGAAGTTGATGTCTTGTTCAATTAACCATGTAAACCACTGCTCACCGATAAACTCTCTGTCTGCGAACACATTCACAATACGGTCTTTACCAAAAATGGCTATAAAGCGTTGAATCAAAGCAATACGCTCTTTCGTATCTGAATTTCCACGTTTATTAAGCAATGTCCAAAGGATAGGTATCGCTATTCCACGATAAACGATTGCGAGCATCAGGATATTAATATTTCGTTTTCCCCATTTCCAATTGGTTCTATCTAAAGTCAGTTGCACTTGGTCGAATGAAAACATATTGAAAATCAACTGAGAAATTTGACGATAATCAAAATACTGACCTGCAAAGAAGCGCTGCATACGTCGATAAAATGATTGTGGTAAGCACTTGATGGGCAAGGCTTTAGATGCAGAAGAAAGATTACATGTTTGCTTTAAAATAATCACAAGCATGATGAGCGCAAAGCACTTTAAATGTGACTTGTTCCATTTTAGATATTTGTTTAAGATAAGATATAACTCATTGAGATGTGTCATAGTATTCGTCGTTAGAAAACAATTATTATGACATTATTTCAATGAGTTATCTATTTTTGTCGTGTACAGAGAAATTACTTACAAAAAAGATAATTAATTCACTTATATTTTAAAGCCGTCTAACTAAGTCATCTCATTCAAGAAAATTTCTAAAAGCATGCCCTGCGCCGACTTACCTAAAACGACAAATACAAAAAATAATGGTTCAACATGCAAAAAATATTTTACAGATGCAACATTTAGGTGCATAATGCACCTCATTAGGGCGAATTTAGTTTTTACTCAGCAGAAAACTAAATTTACCCGCAAATTTGGCGCAAAATCCCAGTTTTTGAAAGAAAACTGGGATTTTTTTATGGGTTTTGATCATATCACACCCTCAAACTGCACCATATCAGTGCAATTTTCGCAAAACCATTTGCGTTTTCACATGCAAAAAAAAACCCAACCTTGGGGAAAGTTGGGCAGATAAAAAGAAACATTTATGGAGAATTAGATCGCACTACTGGATCAAGCAAGCTCAGGATTTGATGGCTAAATTACGAGATAAGTCACATAATTTACAAACCCGACTTGAGTAGTAGGTCTTCATGCTGCAATTATGAAATAAATCACAGTTTATGTAAAGCTTAGTCAACTAGTCTGATTTATTTTTATACAAATAGTCAAAATTAATGTGATTAAATTCACATTATGCCGACTATTCCACTCAAATTTATTCTGAACAGACCTTATTTTTAGTTTGTTTTTTATCCAAAAATCATGATTTCACCCTAAAACAGGTGAGTTTTTCCGTTATTCTTCACTCTCCAAGAATTATTATTACAGATAATTTCAATTAAATTTATCGATTAATCCAATTAATGCTTTGCTTATTATTTCTACTTTTGTTGCAAAAACGAACATATCGACTTGTTATCCATACAGTTTTTAGGTTGACAGCAAAAATTTTATTTGAATATTTTTTAAACACCAAAGTCAATTGGACTTAATTCTTAAATAAAGTCCTTTTAGTTCATTGACTTAATAAATTGTTACACTAAAATGGTCAATGTTTCATCCATTTTTAACAAAACTGGTAACTATCATGAAAAAACTCGGTTTAGCCACTGCATTATTATTAGCCATGACCGGTGCTCAAGCGTACCAATTCGAAGTTCAAGGTCAATCTGAATACATCGACAATACAGTAAACGATAAGAATTTCACTGGTGCTGTTCAAGGTACTTACTACTTCAAAAATGTTGATGCGACTAAAGGTCCATTGGCTGAGGCTGCGTTCTTAAACCAAGCTTCTAACTTCTCTTTAGCATACAACTATGGTGAATATGACGAAGATGGTTTAGATATCGTTTCTCACACATATGGTGCTAAAGCTGAAGCGTATGTACCAACTCAATTAGTTCCTGTGTATGCAAGTGCAGCATATAGCCATACAATTAATGACAGCAAAAATAACCTTGAGTTTGATGACCAAGGCGACCGTTATGCTTTAGAACTTGGTGCAGTAGTAGCGCCTAACTTCTTGGTTGCTGTAGGTTATACAAGCGTTGCCGATCAAACTTCTTATGATGCTTTCAATATCCTTGCTAATGGTGTTGCTAAAGCAGCGCTTGAGTCAGACACAATCGATCAAGACCAAGATGCAATCACTGCACGTACAAAATATGTAGGCGCAATTGACGGCACCAATATGGCTGTTGGTTTTGAAGCAGGTCTTGTATATGGTGAAGATACTATGTACAACTTAAAAACTGATCTTTACTTAACACCAGCGCTTAGCGTAGGTGCTTCTTATGTAGAGACAAGTGCTGACTCTAATGTCGATTCTGCTTGGGGCGCGAACGTAAACTACTTCATCACTCCTTCAGTTGCTGTAGGTGCTAGCTATGTAAATGCGAATGCTGTAGGCGAAGCTGTTGACACTCAAACTGTTGGTGTAAACGCTAAATTCCGTTTCTAATTTCACATTAGATACTGAAGTTAAAAAAGACGCTCATCTGAGCGTCTTTTTTTATGCCTGAAATATTTCATGAAAAAATTGAACTGCTATTTCACTCAGATGAATCATCATGGTGATGATGCGGTAAGTGGCGAATGTATTGCAATGCGATTAAACGTGACACGATCAATGCCAAATACATCACGCCACAGAACATTTGCAACATGGCAATCACCCTTGCTTCTGGGCTGATCGGTATAAGATCAGATAAACCTGTCGCGGACTGCAAACTAAAACTTAAAAACAGTAAATCCAACCAGCTTTGTAAACCTGCAGCATTTGGGTTCTGAAAACTTTGTGGAATTAGAATCTGGCAAATGCTATATAAAAAGGCAAATCCCCAAGCGATTAAGGTAAACACCGCTGCGGCAGCAAAGAGCTCATCTTTGGTTAAGTAACGGTCATGGAACATATAGCGCAATAAACCATAAGCGGCACTAAAATAGGCTGCCGCTTCACACGCATGACTTATTACCAGAATAAGCGGATGCCGCACACCCAATAAAATAAAGAATGAAAAGAACAACGCCGCATAAACAAAACTGAGACCCAAAATACTCAACATTGGCGTTTGTCGAATCACTTTGGCAATGAGCAGCAACACCAATACCCCCACCATCCAGGTGATGACTTTATAAGGCATGTTGTGATGTGAAAAGAGTGAGAGCAGCAAAATCACAAACTGCAAAAACAACAGCCATGCCGAAGGCAAGACCTGAAACCTTTTCCAGACATTGTCTAATATGTACATATATCTGCTGCCTATTCTTTTTATATTGCATCCAACATAGCAGCTTATTTACGCATGTAATGCAATCACTCTGTATCAAAATTGCATATCACAATAGCCTTATCCATAAATACTCATCGGTATGCTTACCCAAGCCAACATACAGGCATAAAAAAAGTCCCATTGCTGGGACTTTTTTGAGGTGTTTCAGACCTTAGTGGTCAGATGCACCTGAGATACCAATACCAGTTTGTGAGCGTACGAACTGTGCATCGAATGCTTTACGTTCAGCTTGTGCTTGCGCAGAGTTGTCAGTGATAGAGAACAACCAGCAGCAGAAGAATGAAAGTGGCATTGCAAAGATCGCAGGACCATTGAATGGATTGATTGGTGTGTCAGAAATTTGTAGCGTATCTACCCAAACTGCTTTAGACAATACAATCAAGGTTACTGCTGAAACTAAGCCTGCTACCCCACCAATCACTGCACCGCGAGTCGTTAAGCCTTTCCAGAACATAGACAATACAAGTACTGGGAAGTTGGCACATGCTGCTACAGAGAATGCTAAACCGACCATGAACGCAACGTTTTGTTTCTCGAAAAGAATACCCAAGATCATTGCGAAGATTGCTAAGCCTAAAGTTGCAATTTTAGACATGCGAAGTTCAGATTCAGGTGTCGTTTGACCTTTCTTGAATACGTTAGCATACAAGTCGTGAGAGATTGCTGAAGCACCAGACAATGTCAAACCAGCAACTACCGCAAGAATTGTTGCGAATGCTACTGCTGAAATGAAGCCCATGAACAAGTCGCCGCCAACCGCATCAGACAAGTGCACCGCAGCCATGTTGTTACCACCAACAAGTTCTAACTTGCCAGTTACTGCCATTTTCGCAACATCAAGGAATTGTGGGTTGTTTGATACGTAAAGGATCGCACCAAAACCAATGATGAAGGTTAATAGGTAGAAGTAACCAATGAAACCTGTTGCAACTACAACTGATTTACGTGCTTCTTTCGCGTCTTTTACTGTGAAGAAACGCATCAAGATGTGTGGTAAACCTGCAGTACCGAACATTAACGCCAGACCAAGTGAAATCGCATCAATTGGATTAGACGCTAATTTACCAGGACCCATAATGTTTGCAGCATCTGCCAAGCTCAAGTCATGTACTTTAGAGAAGACTTGGATCGATTGCTCGAACATGTTCGTGAAGCTGAAGCCCACACCTTTCATTACCATGAAGGCCATGAAAGTTGCACCTGAAAGTAACATCACCGCTTTGATGATCTGTACCCAAGTTGTTGCCAACATACCACCGAACATTACGTAAGCCATCATCAGTAGACCCACGATGACTACAGCAAGGTTGTAGTTCAAACCAAAGAGAAGTTTGATTAACTGACCCGCACCTACCATTTGTGCAATCAGATAGAACGCAACCACAACAAGCGAACTGAATGCTGCAAGGGTACGTACTGGCTTTTCAGATAAACGGAACGAGACCACGTCAGAAAGGTTATATTTCCCTAAGTTACGTAAACGTTCAGCAATCAAGAACAATACAATTGGCCAGCCCACCATGAAGCCCAGTGAATATAGCAAGCCATCAAAGCCTGACATAAACACCATTGCGGAAATACCGAGGAACGATGCTGCTGACATATAGTCACCTGCAATCGCTAGACCATTTTGGAAACCAGAAATACCACCGCCTGCGGTATAGAAGTCCTTAGTGCTCGTAGTTTGCTTCGCTGCCCATTTAGTAATGAACAAAGTTGCACCAACGAAAATTAAGAACATAATAATTGCTGGCCAGTTGGTTGGCTGCTGTTCTGCTGCACCTAAATCTGGTCCTGCAAATGCCATACCTGACATTAATACAGTAGACGCAGCCAGTGCTTTCAATGAATTCCATTTCATCTTAGTGCGGTCCTTTCTCATGTGTAATTGCTTCAACTTCACGCATCGCTTCTTCATTCAATTGGTCAAGTTTGCTATTCGCAATTGATGCGTAAACCGCACATAAAATGAAAGATAAAACGATAATGGCCAGACCCAGTGGAATACCCCAAGTCGTCACACCGCCAGAAATTGAACTCAATAAAAATTCTTTGTTATAGCCCACTAAAAGCATAAAACCTACGTACACAAACAACATGATTGCTGTTAATGTCCAGCTTAGGTTACTTTTTCTGCGAACCATTTCTTTGAATTTTGGGTTTTGTAGAATACGATCTACTTGTACCTCATCCATAACCTGCTCCTTAAAGCGCCCTGCCTTAGGCGCAAATTTTTAATTCGAATTATTTCGAACTTAAAATTAACAATGTTGAAGCCGATTTGCAATTTAGACTTTGGTCGCTAAAAAAATGATCAACCTCAGCGCAAAGGCTATGGAATAGGCTATCATAGCCCTATTGTCGATACTTTTAAGGCATCATGAACAGCTGGCTCATTATGGGGGTTTTAGCCCTCTATATCGCATTACTTTTTATTTGTGCTTTCTATGGGGAAAAACATGCCAGTCGTTTAAGCACCCGTGGGCGCATGCTCATGTTCAGCTTAACTTTAGGGGTGTACTGTTCATCATGGACTTTTTATGGCGCAACGGGCGCAGCCGTTCGTGAAGGGATCATTTTTTTACCGATTTATTTAGGGCCATTACTGTTTGTCGCTATTGGTTATGATATTTGGCGACGTTTAGGTCGCGTGCGACAACACCACGCCATTTCATCTATTGCTGACTTTATTGCCGCACGTTATGGAAAAAGCGGACCACTGGCATCACTGGTCACAATTTTGGCCGTGATTGCAATTATCCCCTATTTGGCTCTGCAATTACGTGCAATTGCGCTCAGTGCCGCAGTGATTTTGGATCAAAGCACCAATGTCGAAAGTACCACCAATGCGGTGTTGTTCCTGACAGGTTTATTGGCAATTTTAGCCATGCTGTTTGGTACCCGACAAATTGCCAATACCGAACAACACGGCGGCTTAATGCTCGCAGTTGCCTTTGAATCCTTTGTCAAATTATTTGCCTTGCTTGCTGTGGCCTTCTTCTTTGTATTTGAAGCGCCCGACAATATTCATCAAATTGCCAATGATGTTTCAATTACCTTTCATGAAGTGCAGCTGTTTGGGGTGCCTGAAACCTTCTGGGTGCAAACCTTATTGGCGGCCTTAGCGATAATTTGTTTGCCGCGTCAGTTTCACGTTGCGGTAGTCGAACTGCGCGATGAAAAACATATTCGTGGTGCGCGTCGTTGGTTTGCCGTTTATCTGATTTTAACCACCATCGCGATTGTTCCAATTGCCAGTTGGGCTTTGCATGCAGCTCCGCAATATTTAGCCATCCCCGATGTGGCGGTTTTGTCTTTACCACTTAGCTATAACCAAGACTGGCTGACGCTGTTGGCATTCTTGGGGGGATTCTCCGCCTCGACAGGCATGCTGTTGGTATCTTCGGTAGCACTGTCGATCATGCTGAGTAATGACCTGATCATGCCTGCCTTGTGGCGCTTGGGCATTTTCTCACGCCATGACAAGCGTTTGCCTTTGGTACTGAAGTTCACCCGACGCATTTGTATTTTAGTGGTAATGCTGCTTGGCTTCCTGTTCTTCAACTTCTTTAACGATATTGATCAGCTTTCTGTGTTTGGCTTATTGGCCTTTAGTGCAGTGGCGCAGTTCTCCCCTGCCCTAATTGGTGGTTTGTATTGGCGCGGTGGTAGTAAGCAGGGCGTTTATGCGGGCTTAATTGTCGGTTTTACGATGTGGGCCTATACCCTGCTGCTTCCGACCATTTTACGCAGCCTGCCAAGTCAGTTCAGCGAGTTTACCCGTGAATTTTTATTGCTGGGACCTTTGGGCATCAACTGGTTACGCCCTGAAGCCTTGTTTGGCTTTGAATCTTTTGCACCGCTCACACACGGAGTCGTTTGGGCGCTTGGTTTAAATATTTTGTTATACATTTGGGTGTCACGTATTTTTCGCCCAAGTGTGGCAGAACAAATTCAAGCCGAAAGTTTCTTTTATTATGAAACCAAGCCTCTGCCAACCCAGAACATCAGCAACGAGGTCAGCTATTCACATCAAGATGTAGCACGTTTAAAAGTAGGAGATTTAATCACACTGGCAAAACGCATTACAGGTGATTCCCCAACCCGACACGCCTTTGAGCAGTTTAGTCAGCAAAATAATGTGGTACTGAATGAAAATGCCAATGCCAACGGCATGTGGTGGCGTTTTACCGAACAATATTTGGCAGGGACGATTGGTGCGGCTTCGGCACGTACCTTACTCACCACCGCCATGGTCAATAATGGACTTGCTTTAGGGCAAGTTGCGAACATTCTTGACCAAGCCTCTCAATGGCAACGCTTTAACCAAAACCTAATCATGACCATGATCGACCACATGACCCAAGGCGTGAGTGTGGTCGATGAAAATATGTGTTTGGTGGCATGGAATAATCAATACCTTAAATTATTTGATTATCCTAAAGATATTGTCTACGTCGGTTGCCCAATTGCCGACTTGATTCGCTATAACGCAGAACGGGGTGAATGTGGCCCGGGCTCGATTGAAGAACACGTGCGTAAGCGTATTCACTGGATGAAACTGGGCAGCGCACATGAATTTGAACGCATTCGTAAAGATGGTCGTGTGATTCAAATGCGTGGTAATCCAATTGAAGGCGGTGGTTTCGTGACCACCTTTGCCGATATTACCTCCTTCCGTGAAACCGAAGCGGTACTTGAAGCACGGGTACAAGATCGCACGCAACAATTGGCCGATGCTTTGGCAGAGCAGCAATTGGCACGTGAACAAGCCGACAAAGCCAATATGTCCAAAAGCCGCTTTATTGCCGCTGCTAGTCATGACTTATTACAGCCGATGCATGCGGCACGCTTGTTCAGCACGGCTTTAGAACAAAGCATTCAGTCCGATGAAGACCGTAAAACCTTACAGCAACTGGATCGTGCCTTGCATGGTGCAGAAAGTATGATTTCGGCCTTGCTGGATATTGCCCGTTTGGAAGGCGGTACGATTCAGCCGAAACGTCAGGCTTATCCATTACATGACTTACTGAGTGATTTAAGCCTGCAATTTAAATCTATTGCGGCACAACGTGGCATTGAATTTCGTGTGCATGATGTACCGTTCTGGATTGACACTGACCCGCAATGGATTCGTCGTATTATTCAAAACTTTGTCAGCAATGCGCTGCGCTATACCGCCAAAGGGCGTGTGGTGGTGGGCGTATTACGCTCTGCAGAACAACTACAACATATTCGGATTGGGGTGTGGGATACAGGTCCAGGTATTGCCGAAGAACAACGTATTAAACTGTTTCAGGAATTTGAGCGTTGTGGACATACTTCACCTTGGGGTGAGCAAGGTCTAGGTCTTGGATTGGCGATTGTGCATCGCATGACCCGTTTATTGAACTACCCTGTGCATGTCTATTCAGAATTGGGCAAAGGCTCATGCTTTATGATTGAAGTGCCGATTGTCGAAGCACCAAAAGTGGTGGCGGCACCTGTGCAAGTGGTGCCATTGAAATCCAAAGCCTATAAAATTTTATGTTTAGACAATGATGAAACCATTTTGGAAGGTATGGCGACTCTACTGAGTAAATGGGGCTATCATGTATTTAAAGCCACCGAACCTGAACAAGCAATTGAGTTGATTCAACGTGAGCATATTCAAGTTTGGTTAATCGATCAGCACTTAAATGACGATAAAATCGGTTTGGATTTCATTTTGGAACATCGTCAGGCTGATGTTCCTGTGGCGTTAATTACTGCAGACTCTGATCCAGAATTGCCACAGCGTTTAAAAGAACTCAATATTGTGTTGCTGAAAAAACCCTTAAAACCAGCATCACTGCGCTCTTGGTTATCGGGTCTGAAAATTTCAGGCAGCTGATACCCATAAAATTTTGTCTGCCCCGCTTTAAACCGTGCTTGATTCAAGCCATGTTTAAAGTGCAAGGCAGGCAAGTAACTCAATATCTATCTTGTGGCAACTTAAAGCTACTTTACTTACTGCAACTCTAGACAACTCAAAAAACAACAGATTGCCCGTAAAGCGTCACAGCCATTGGCCTGATGTACAACACCGATTGACCAAAGTTTTCAAAAATGTCGCGTTTTGAGTGCCTGCCCTTCACATTAAATACCATCGCCTCACTGGCTATGGCAAAGTCTGACAAGATCGTAAGCAAATACACCCAAACTTGCTTACAATTTTTTTAATTGCCGAGTTTGTAAAGGCTTTTCTGAGCACATTGCAATACATTAGACTTTAGTCTTATACATCTATTGACTATCTGCGCGCATAAGTAAGTAAAAGAAATGATCAGCGCGTTCATCTCCAAACCACATCCAAATAAATTTCCTGTCCTATTAAGCGTTGATCGACCTATTTTCACGTTTTAGGAAGAATCTCATGAATACCGTGAACCATGAACAGCAGCTTGCAGAACAAACACAGCAACTCCATCGTCAATATGGCGTGAATGCGCTTTTGCCCGAAATTCATTGGGATCGTCTGTTTCAAAACAGCAAGCTCCAAGCTCCCCACCTACAAGCACTGAATACCCTGTATCAAACCGCAGTGCCCTTAGCCCTGCAAGTCTTTGAGGAACTCAATTTTGATGTGTTTCGTCCTGCGGCGTATCAACCACAAGGTTTAGGTCTGTTTGAGAAGCTTGCAGCACAAGAGCAGCAATTACTGGATGTTTTAGAAAAAGAAGCGCAAGGCTTAGATCAAAGCACACGCCAACATATTTGGAGTATGTTATTACGTGGTGGTGCAGTATTGGTCTTTAAAGCATGGTTAGGCAAAGTCAAAACAGATGAAGTACAACTCGATACAGCTCAATTTGATGAATTGTCCGATTTACTGTTCATTAAAACCTCACCTTTTGAATTGGCAGAACGCTTAAAGGTCGATGCGCATGCACCCACTGAACATATTTTTCTACTGTATGGTAATGACGTGTATTTAGACCGTTTTAATAGTCTTGAAACTGCAGCCTTATTTGTCGATTTAGGTGTGTATGACGCTGCATTTTTAAGCCTGAGAGATGACCACGTTGCGAAATACCTGATTAGACAAGGCTATGTCAGTGAGCAACAAATTGATGAGTTGCAATGTGCCTTAAATCCTTTGAATTGTGCCGATCTAAATCCAAAGCAGAACTATATTGCTTAGTGTGAGTTGAGGACTTAAATTCCAAGTGATCACATCACAAACCCCATCCTATTCCAAATAAAAACAAGGCGTGCAATAGCACGCCTTGTGGCTTATTTCATTAACAATACACGAATGAATTTTGCTTAAAACGTCACACGCTTATAATCACGATATTCAGGCTTCCAGAAATTCGCTTCAATTGCCTCTCGTAATGCCTCATCACTCATGAGAGGTGCAACCCCTGCATCCATTGCAGCTTTTGCCACTCTAAATGCAATAAACTTAGAAACTTGCTGAATTTCATTTAAATCTGGCAACAAATCTGCATTTGGATCCTGCAACAATGGTGAGCAGTCCGCCAGCGCATTACTGGATGCAATTAACATACTGTCTGTCACACGTGTTGCCCCTGCAGCGATTACCCCTAAGCCAATACCTGGGAAAATATACGAGTTATTGCACTGCGAAATATTATAAATTTTGCCCTGATAATTCACTGGCTCAAATGGGCTACCTGTTGCAATTAAGGCCTTACCTTCCGTCCATTCCAAAATATCGGCAGGAAACGCTTCGACTTGTGAGGTTGGATTCGACAATGGCAATACAATTGGACGCTCGCAGTTGGCAGCCAAGGCTTTAATCACTTCTTCAGTAAATAAACCCGGTTGCCCCGAAACCCCAATCAATACCGTTGGCTTGGCGTTTTGAATGACGTCCAACAGAGAAATCACACCTTCAGGATTGCCCCAATGTGCAACACGGTCAGGACTTTGTGCCAGTTTACTTTGGAAGTCGAGCAAATTTGGCTGATTATCGGTTAACAAGCCATAACGGTCTACCATATACACACGAGCACGCGCTTCAGCATCGCTTAAGCCTTCGACCACCATTTGCGCCACAATTTGCTCGGCAATACCACAACCTGCCGAACCTGCGCCCAAGAAGGCAATGGTTTGATCTTTCAATTGTTTGCCCGCAGCCCGTGATGCTGCAATTAAACTGCCCACAGAAACTGCTGCCGTACCCTGAATATCATCATTAAAACAGCAAATTTGATCACGGTATTTGTTTAATAACGGCATTGCATTTTTCTGAGCAAAATCTTCAAATTGAATTAATGCCTTTGGCCATCGACGTTTCACCGCATCAATCACTTGATCAACAAATTGATAATATTCCTCACCATTAATACGCGGCTGATTCCAGCCCATATAAATTGGGTCATTCAGCAATTGCGGGTTATTGGTACCAACATCGAGGGTAATGGGCAAGGTATAGGCAGGGCTAATACCACCACAAGCGGTATATAAAGACAGTTTCCCAATTGGAATGCCCATGCCACCAATGCCCTGATCACCCAAGCCTAAAATACGCTCTCCATCTGTAATCACAATCACTTTGACATTCTTTTTATTGATGTTTTGCACAATATCGTCAATATGGGCGCGGTCAGGGTACGAAATAAAAATACCACGATGACGGCGATAAATATCGGAAAAACGCTGACATGCCTCACCTACAGTTGGGGTATAAATAATCGGCATCATCTCACTCAAATGCTGCTCGATTAAGTGATAAAACAGGGTTTCATTGGTGTCTTGAATATTGCGTAAATAAATATGTTTGTTGATGGCATCACTAAAAGCACAATATTGCTGATAAGAACGCTGGGTTTGCTCTTCAATATTTTCAATTACATGCGGAATTAAACCATGCAGGTTAAAACGAGTACGTTCTTCTTCAGAAAATGCAGAACCTTTGTTTAATAAAGGCAGTTCTAAAAGGCTGTTGCCAGCATAGGGAATATATAAAGGACGTTTTTGCTGCAGATTTGCGGTGGTCATTGTTCATCTCATTCTAATCAGTTGCTGATGGCGCATGGATTGAGATGCACCATCAGACATCTGACTAGCTTAGCCCGAATTGCAGTAAATAGGGCATTTAGAAGTTTGATAACCAAATCTGAATGATTTTTATTTCTGATAGCCCATGTTATATAGGCATCGAACCTAATTTATTTGGGTGGTTGCAGTGGCGTCATATCTACAATTAAGCCAGTGAACTTACGCACCAAAGGCAGCACACATAATACGACTGGAAAAGCAAAAGCCTAAGAAATCATCCAGTTATGCAACCACAGGGTAAAAAATCCATCAATCCAGCCTAAATTACGAATCATATTGATAAAGGAAATGATGCCACTCATCAAACACGATAAAAAGAAAGGAATCACCACGGTGGCCCATTTCATAGATAACTTGGGTACATTGCCAAAAATCATTGCACGTTGTTTCATGCTCCAGCCTTTTCGCCTCACTGAATGCCGCATACTATGCCATGAATTGCTTGCTTAAAGGATGATTTTTCAGGCAATTTGTTCATGCTTAGCTACAATCTCTGAAATTCGATAAAGCATACAATTGCATTCCCCTAAAGCCCCTGAAATTTGCTATATTTAGCGTTTTTCTGCACATCTATTTTTCGACTCAATATGAATACGGCAATACAAGCAGCGCTCGAGCATGCAGTGCAATCCCTTCAAGCTGAAGGTGTACTCCCATCTGACTGGAACAATACGAGTAATTTAACCCGTACCAAAGACCGCAGCCACGGCGATTTCGCATCGAATATTGCCATGATTGCCTCTAAAGCTGCGGGTATGAAGCCGCGCGATTTAGCCGAAAAAATTCTTGCTGCTCTGCCTGAAGTGGCGGATATCAGCAAAGCAGAAATTGCAGGACCAGGTTTTATTAACTTCTTTTTAAATGCCGATCAACGTTTTAGCGTTTTAGATCAAATTCAAGCACAACAACAACAATTTGGTCGCAGCCAAATCAATGCTCAAAAACGTATTCAGGTCGAATTCGTTTCTGCCAACCCAACTTCAAGCCTACACGTAGGACATGGTCGTGGTGCAGCTTATGGTATGACCGTTGCCAATTTACTTGAGGCCACAGGTGCCAAAGTTGATCGTGAATACTATGTCAACGACGCAGGCCGTCAAATGGATATTTTGGCGACTTCGACTTATTTACGTTATTTGGAACTGGCTGGACAAACTCTGGTTTTCCCGAAAAATGCGTACCAAGGTGACTATGTCAAAGACATTGCACAAAGCATTTTAAAACAAGATGGTGAACGCCACGTTCGCCCTGTTGCAGATGTATATCACAATGTACCTGAAGATGTGCAGTATGCGGCAGAACTCGATGCCGATGGCAACAAAGTGGTCTTGTCGGGCGATAAAGAAAAACACATTGATGGTTTGATCTTCAATTCACAAACGCTTTTGGGTGATGATTATCGCGTGTTCCACCAAGCTGCGCTGAATGCCATTTTGGCCGACATTAAAGATGACCTGGGCGAGTTTGGCGTGACCTTTAATCAATGGTTTAGTGAAGCATCATTGACTGAAAAAATTGATGAAGCTCTGCAAACCCTAGACCAACGTGGTTATCTGTACGAACAAGACGGCAATATCTGGTTTAAATCAACTGAATTTGGCGATGAAAAAGACCGTGTAGTGAAACGCCGTAATGGTCAAACCACTTACTTTGCTTCAGACATTGCTTATCACCTCAATAAATTACAACGTGGCTATACGGACCTAATTGATATCTGGGGTTCAGATCACCACGGTTATATTTCACGTGTAAAAGCGGCCATTGATGCACTAGGCTATGATTCGAAAAAATTAACGGTACTGTTGGTGCAGTTCGTAAGCTTATGGCGTGGCGGTGAAATGGTGCAAATGTCATCTCGCTCGGGTCAATACGTGACCTTACGCGACTTGCGTAAAGAAGTTGGTAACGATGCTGCGCGTTTCTATTATGTGATGCGTAAATCTGAACAGCACATTGACTTTGACCTAGACTTAGCCGTTTCTCAAAGTAAAGACAATGCGGTGTACTACATTCAATATGCACATGCGCGTATTTGTCGTATGCTCGAAAAAGCTGCTGCTACGCAATTGAATTTTAATGCGACAACTGCACGTCAATTTGCTGCAAAACTTGAGCTAGATGCTGAAACTGAAATTTTAGCCAAATTGGCAGCCTACCCTGAAATTTTAGTGCGTGCTGCCAACAGCCATGAACCGCATCAGGTAGGTAACTACTTGAAAGAATTAGCTGCCTTGTTCCATGGTTGGTACAACGAGCACAAAGTGCTGAATGATGATACAGCCTTGACTCAGGCACGCTTATTGCTTTCAGTTAACGTGCAACAAGTCTTGCGCAATGGCTTAGAGTTATTGGGCGTTTCTGCACCTGAAACAATGTAAAAGCCAAATAAAAGCATAACAAGAGGAAGTCCACGTGTTTGGAAAAACGCAACGCGGTGTATCTGAGCGCCCCAATAAGCCCAAAAAACCACTGATTCCTGCGTGGTTAGGCACGCTCGTGGTGATTTTAATCGTGTTGTGTTTTGCTGTAGCCTTAATGCTTTGGAGACCGTGGGCACCTGTGCAACCTAAAGGGCAAATCAGTTCAGAGCATTATCAAGAAGATACCAACAAAGACTATCGTTTTTACGATTTGCTACCTCAGCAACAGGTCACGCCTATTCCTGAGCAAGCGGTGCCTGAAACACAGCAACAGAATAGCGTAGTTATTGTTGAAGCGCCTGCTGCTGTAGAGGCGCCAGCGGCCAGCGAAGCCAATGTTGGTCTGACAGAAATGCCTGCCCCTGTGGTACAAGCCAGCTATATTCTACAAGTGCGTAGCTATACCGACCCAGATGCTGCAGATGCACGTCGTGCCGAAATTATTTTGAATGGTTTATCGGCAGATGTAGTGAAAAGTGTAGAAGGTGGTGAAACTTGGTATCGGGTGATTTCAGGCCCTTATGATTCAGCCGATGCTGCAGTGATTGCTCAGCAAACTTTGCAGCATAGTGGAATTGATTCAATTGTCGTGAAACGCTAAGCCTCATTGTTATCAATCGACCAAAATCAATTAAAAAAAGATGCCTCGGCATCTTTTTTTAGGTCTATAGAACGATGTACTCACAAAAATCATCGCTAGATTTGCATTAACTGCTGCTCACGTTCGCGTGCACGCTGAAATGCAGGACGCTGTTCCACGCGTGCCAAATAAGCCGCAATCTGTGGATAATGATGCCCGGTACGGCTTTGCAATGCTTGGAGCGGGAAACTCATTTGAATATCAGCAAAAGAAAAATCGCCTGCAAAATAATCATGTTTGCCCAGATAAGCTTCCAAATAGGCAATATGATCTTTTAAACGAGGTTGAATAAATCCTGCTTTAATACCTGCACTAATTTTTTGCGCCATTGGTCGAACTAACCATGGCACTTGCTGTGGCACTTTGGTCATCACCAACTGCATTACTAACAATGGCATTAGTGAACCTTCGGCATAATGCATCCAGTATTGATAGGCTTGCTGTGCTGAAGTCTGCTGCGGTTTAAACTGCCTTTGCAAATCATAATGCTGCTGCAAGTATTCCAAAATTACTGCAGATTCTGCAATGGTCTGCTCTGCATCAGTTAAAATTGGCGCTTTACCCAATGGGTGAATCAGCTTCAATTCATGGGGCGCACTAAAATTGGGCTGACGGTGATAAAACTTGATATCATAGTCTAAGCCCAGCTCTTCAAGGGCCCACAAAATGCGGAAAGAGCGGGATTGATCAAGGTGGTGTAAAGTAATCATAAAACGTCCTATTTTGTTTTTATTACATCTGTTTTAAGTGATTGTTATATCTTCTGTTTCACGCAACATTATAAAAAGGCATGTCCTGCATGCCTTTTTATAAGAGACGGATTCAACTCTAGGTTTAACCCAATTCAGTACGAATTTCCACACTGCGTAACAAGGTTTTCGTCACAGGTGTTTTTTGACAGATATTCAGTACTTTTTGCTGTAATTCTGCATCTAACGCTGCTTCAGTTTGCACACGGCGTTCAATCCACTCCTGCCCTTCCTGATTGGTAAAGAAGTCCGCCTCGACCTGAATTTTGCCAAAATCCAAACCCTTATGCTGTGCATACATACGCAAGGTAATCATGGTGCAAGCGACCAAACTGCTACATAACAGATCATAAGGTGCAGGACCTGCATCTTGACCACCTAACTTTTCAGGCTCATCTACCTTCAATTGGTGCTGACCACTTTGGATCTGACCTTGCCATGCCGTGTCTAAACTGCGTACCTGTGCTGTGCCAATCTTGGCCATAAGATGCTCCCTATAGATTGATATTCCATCATTTATTTTGATGCACGCATTTTTGCGGGGAAAGTCGGCGCTTCTAAACGTGGTCCATCGTAGTCTGGTATTGTGCCAAAACGAGGATCATGATTGACCCATTGCTCACGTGCAATGCTGAGTTCCTCTTGGGTACGACCGACGAGATTCCACCACAACAAAATTGGCGACTCAAAAGGTAAACCGCCCAATAGCAACAGACGCGCACCCGCATGTAAATCTAGCTGAATTTCGGTTAAGCCTGGTTCAAGCACCAGCATATTTTCATCGTTTAATTCATGCCCATGCACAGTGGCTGTGCCTTCCAGCATCATCAAACCATATTCAAATTTAGGATTCAGCGGCAAACGGGTTGTCGTGCTGGTTTCACTATAAATATCTACCCCTAGCAACTCACTATGTACTAATACTGGTGAAGTGGTATTTAAAAATTCACCAACTAAGATGGTAAATTCCACTCCATCTAGCAAAACCACAGGCAAGTCAGGGTAATGATCAAAACGTGGCGCCATATTGCGCTGATCATCAGGTAAAGCAATCCACAGTTGCGCTGTATGCATGTGTGTTTCGGTGTCGGGAGCAACTTCGGTATGTGAAATACCATAACCCGCGGTCATTAAATTAACCTGTTTGGGACGAATCAATTGCTTAGTACCCAAACTGTCGGTATGCATAATGCTGCCTTCAATCATCCAGGTGAATGTTTGCAAACCAATATGTGGATGCGGCCCGACATCTAAGCCTTCACCTTGTGGAAAATTAACAGGACCTGCGTGATCTAGAAAACACCATGCCCCAATCATGCGTTTATGCCGACTCGGTAAAGCACGTTTAATTAAAGTTCCCTGCCCAATTTCAGCACTAAGCAGTGGAAATTCCTGTATAAATTGCTTGACGTACTTATCACAATCGTCTGAATTGGAAAGCTCGGTATAATTGCTGTTGCTCATCCTATACCTCTTATATTTCTGTAAATTCCTTGACTATTAAATATAGTAAATCACTAACGAAGAGCAAGATGAAATTTGTTGTTCTGATTTTTATGGTTCAAACTTGAACTACACCTTAAAATATATGGCATAATTTTGACCAAAATTTAAAAAAATAGAGAAAATACCCAAATTTAGGGAGGTTATTTTTTCTGCATTTTGCGCATAATCCTCACTATAAGTTGTCAATTTGAGTAAATATCGCTATGTCTGTAAAAGCTCGAATGGGGGAACAGACCCGTTCGAAGATTTTAAGCAATCAGGAAGCCTCAGAAAAACTTTTAAAAACAACTGAGTGTGATCTTGAAAACCGACAAGCAATTGAAAAAGCATTGCAGCACCCTGCTGCGCAACTTCCACCACAATTTGAAACACATTTTTATCAACACCAGAATTTACATCAGCGTCGTTCTTTACGCCAAGTCAATTACATTGGGCAAATGACGTTCCTGCTGTATTTCTTTATCGATTATTTCATCATTCCAGATGTCACTACACTCTCGGCGACACTCCGTCTCAGTGCTGTTGTCTTGGCGCTGATTGGCAATTATTTCTGCTTTAAATTGATCAAAGATATTCGCCTGCTGGATTTAATTTTACCAGTCAGCGCCACACTGTGCTGCGGTATTTGGTTTTATATCCTGTCGCAATCACAAAGCCCTTGGATTTCCACTTATGTGTATGCCTCGGTCATTTTTGTGCTCATGGCGAACCTATGTATTCAAGTGCGTTTCCGCCCTGCGGTCTACAATTCATTGGTCATGAGCGTACTCATGTTTTTGGGGGTGATTTCCCTCACCAATTTGCAGGATGCCTTAGTTTTTATGGTGGTGTATATCCCTGTATGTTTGTTGAGTTTGTATATCAGTTGGATCAACACTCTAAATGCCCGCCATCACTTTTTACGCAGTTTGCTGGATGACTGGAATTTCCATACCCTGCAAGCCTTAGCCCATACTGATGAACTGACACAACTGAATAACCGTCGGCAATTTGTGCACATGGCGGAACATAAAATTCATGCCTGGCCTAAATCTGAATCGGTCTGCTTACTAATGTTTGATGTAGACTTTTTTAAACATATTAATGATACCTATGGGCATGATGTTGGAGATCGGGTCTTACAAAATATTGCTGAAATTGCACGTAAAGAAATGCGTCGTAAAGATATTTTGGCACGCTTTGGTGGCGAAGAGTTTATTGCTCTGCTCAGCGAAACCAGTTTAGATGAAGCAATGATGATTTCAGAACGTTTAAGACAAAAAATTGCACAGCATCAAATGTGCATTGATAAAAAATGTTTTAATTTCACTGTCTCCATTGGTGTATCAAGTTTAAAACCACAACAAACTGACTTACAACTGTTGATTAAGGAAGCCGACCTCGCACTTTACCAAGCCAAACAAAGCGGACGTAATTGCGTGATCAGTTATGATGTAGGAATGTCTGAGCCACCCGAACCGATTTTAAAAAAGAAGTTAAATCCTGAATGATCTAATAGATATAAAAAATGAGCACATTACGTGCTCATTTTTTGGGTTTTTGGGGCTAGAGTATGTTTAAAAAACCCTAGCTGCCGCAGGCATCTTGCACCCATTTAAAAAGCCGTGCTTTAAAATGGGCTCATGGCGTAAAACTGGCAAGCAGCAGTGCTGCTTGAAACCCCTACTGCCGCGCGCATAGCGCTTGGCGTAATTCAGGCACGAAGCAGTGCTTCGTGAAATCCCTGAATTACTCCCATTCAATTGTTGCAGGTGGTTTAGACGAGACGTCGTAAGTCACACGTGAAACGTCTGCAATTTCATTCATGATACGGGTAGAGATACGGTCGACTAAATCGTACGGTAAGTGTGCGAAACGTGCTGTCATAAAGTCCACTGTTTCTACGGCACGAAGAGCAATTACCCATGCATAACGACGACCATCACCCACAACACCAACAGATTTCACAGGCTGGAATACTGCAAATGCTTGTGCCGTTTTGTCATACCAACCACTTGCACGCAATTCCTGCATAAAAATGTCATCGGCTAAACGTAAAATGTCTGCATATTCTTTTTTCACCTCACCCAAAATACGCACGCCCAAACCTGGACCTGGGAATGGATGACGGTAAATCATGCTGTGTGGCAAGCCTAGAGTCGTGCCGAGTTTACGCACTTCATCTTTAAATAAATCACGTAAAGGTTCAACCAATTCAAAAGCTAAATCTTCTGGTAAACCGCCCACGTTGTGGTGTGATTTAATCACGTGTGCCTTACCTTGTTTGCTGGCTGCAGATTCAATCACGTCTGGGTAAATCGTACCTTGTGCCAAGAATTTCACGCCATCGAGTTTACGCGCTTCTTCGGCAAAGACTTCAATAAATTCACGACCAATAATTTTACGTTTTTTCTCAGGATCAACTTCACCTGCCAACGCGCTCAAGAAGCGTTGTTCTGCATCGGCACGAATCACGCGAATACCCATATTTTCTGCAAACATTTGCATCACTTGATCGCCTTCGTTCAAGCGTAATAAGCCGTTGTCTACAAACACACATGTTAATTGATCGCCAATGGCTTTATGCAACAATGCAGCAACCACAGAAGAGTCTACGCCACCAGATAAACCTAGCAATACTTTTTCATCGCCAATTTGCTGACGTAATTGTTCTACGCGCAGGTCGATGATGTGTTCTGGTGTCCATAAACCGCGACATCCACAAATTTGATGTACAAAGTTAGACAATAATTCTGCACCTTTAGCAGTGTGTGTCACTTCTGGGTGGAATTGAATGCCATAGAAACGGCGGGTTTCATCAGAAATCATTGCCACTGGGCAGCTTGGCGTGCTTGCCGTAATTTGGAAGCCTTCTGGAATGCGTGCCACTTTATCGCCATGGCTCATCCAAACGTGCAATTGGTTTTCACGGTCTTGCAAGTTACCAATCAGTTTGTCACGTACCAAAATATCGACTTCGGCATAACCGAATTCATGCACTGTACCTGCTTCAACTTTACCGCCCAATTGTTCTGACATGGTCTGTAAACCATAGCAGATACCCAATACAGGTACGCCTAAGTTAAATACAATTTCAGGTGCACGTGGACTACCCGCTTGGTGAACACTTTCAGGTCCACCCGATAAGATAATACCATTTGGATTAAATGCACGAATGTCTTCTTCCGACATATCGTAGGCATACATTTCAGAATATACGCCCGCTTCACGCACACGACGTGCGATGAGCTGACTATATTGCGAACCGAAATCCAGAATCAGGATACGATCTTCAGTAATTTGAGTATTGGTAGTCATGACAAACAACTATGAAAGGCAAACGAATTAAGCGCGCTATTCTAGCATTTTTCAACGCCTTGCGCACACTATTCAGACAATCCTAAAAATGGCTATTTTTCTTCGTGATATTGCAGTGACCACATACTCTAAGTTTTAAAAGACTATGCATTTTCTATGGCATAAAAAAAGCAACCTTCTTGAAGATTGCTTAAATTGTTGAGCTGATGTGGAAATCAATGACTTACTTTTTTGCTTCCAAAAGATGGTCTAGACTTATTTTGCCTGCACCGTAAAGCATGATGTAGAAGAAACCACCTGCTAAACCAATATTTTTCATTAAGTTCAAGGCATCTTCTGGCGCGCCATGGAACAAAAATGCAGTCACGAGACTAAAAACACCTAAGCCCAAGCCGACCACTCGTGCCTGAAAGCCCAATAAAAGTGCCAAACCACCGCCCAATTCCAGCAAAATAACGAACGGCAATAATGAACCTGAAACACCCATCTCCTGCATATAACCCACAGTTGCCTCATAGCCTGCGATTTTGCCCCAGCCAGATACAATGAATAAGTACGCTAAAAAAGCACGTGCAAATAAACTCACAACAGCCTGCACACCTGCGTGTTCGACCACACTTTTTACCACAACATTTGGATTAAACATCAGATCACCTATATTTTTGATTCATTCTTGAAGACAAATACATCTTAGTTTTTTCAAAATTCAGGATAAATACGCATTTAAAAGACATGTTGTTGCATCTATGCAACGAAAAAGAACCGATGTGGCTGGTCTAGCATCCCTAAAATCACTGTGAAAATTATTTACCTTTTCATACTGACTTTCCGCCTGTGGACTGCTAGGATTTGAGCACACTTTCGCTTGTTTTTTCCCATGGAACTGATTGATTTTATCTTGCACGTCGATGAGCATTTGCTCGAATTCATCACCCAATATGGGGTATGGATTTACGCTATTTTATTCCTGATTATTTTTGTAGAAACAGGCTTGGTTGTTATGCCGTTTTTACCTGGCGATAGTTTATTGTTTGCGGCAGGCGCACTGGCTGCATCGACAGGAGTGATGGATCCTTGGATTTTGGGTATTTTATTGTTTACTGCTGCGGTACTGGGTGACACACTGAATTATCATATTGGTAAATATATCGGACCTCGGGTTTTTGAGCTTGAATCACGTTTTATCAATAAAAAACATTTAATTGAAACCCAAAAGTTTTTTGAGCGGCATGGCGGAAAAACTATTATTTTTGCGCGTTTTGTACCGTTTGCGCGTACCTTTGCACCCTTTGTAGCAGGTGCGGGCAGCATGAATTATAAATACTTCCTGACCTATAACGTGATTGGCGCTTTTTGCTGGATCGCTTCGTTTATTACACTCGGTTATTTGTTTGGCAATATGCCAATTGTGAAAGACAATTTCACCTATTTAATTTTCGGCATTATTATTTTAAGTGTTTTGCCTGGGGTGATTGGTTTTATTCGCCAAAAACTCAAGAAAAAACCTGCTTAAGTTGTGAAATTTTGTGGGCAAGCCTGTTGAACAGCGCTGCCCTCATCTATTCAAAACAAGTGAGATGAGTGCTCAGGTCACCAAAAATCTCTAAATCTTTAGAAAAAACGCGCTACGACAGGCAGCATGCACACCACCAACAGCAAAGCCGAGCCTTTATATAACAGATCTGCCGTTACTTTATTGGTTTCTCGCGCCAAAACGGCCCGCCCAAAAGACATCCAAAATAACGCTGTCGGCAATAAAACCAGACCGAATAAGAGATAGACCATGGCAAAATTGGTCGGGTTATCCCAAGTTTCTGTAGGAAAAATACCTGCAGCAAATAACAAGGCCTTCGGGTTTTTAAAAGTCGAAAAAAATAATTGTGCGGGGCGAATGGTAGAGTGTTTTTGACAATGTTGCTCTAAATGCGACTGCTTCCATAAATGAAAAGCCATCCAAAATACATAGCCTGCACTTAAAACATGCAGAATATCAATCAAGTAAGGCCAAATAGGCGCACTCAAATGAATGAATAATGCCCACAAACTAATGGCATACATATAACCAAAAAACTCTGCGGGAATCAGCAGACTGGTTTTGGCAATGCCTTGTTGGTGGGCTGAGCTTGCCAATAGTGCATTGGTCGGGCCAGGAATCATCAAGACCGCAATCATTGCTAGGACAAAGAGCCAACTTTCAATCATAAACACCAGAGCATGCAAATCAAAAAATAGGAGCACACCTTATATGAAAGCCATTAAAAATGACAAGTTTTTCTATCTGTCAGGACTGACCCAAGGGCATAAATAAAACAAAAAATAAGATTAAGTTTTTGTTTTTTAAATATTAGATTGAGATCAGTCTTGAATTATCTTGCTACATTTTTTAAGCAATGGTGCTGCACAAATGGCAGCACCATAGACAAAATATTCGCAAATCCTAAAATTTAAGAGGTTGCAGGTTTGAGTTTAACAATAATCGGGCAAGCTTTAAATTTTGCTGCTTGCACAATGGCTTCTTGCTCACCTAAAAGACGTGCCAACTCTGTTCTTTTGGTGTTGGATGACTGTCCCATATTGACCGAAACACTCGGTGCAACGCCCCAACCACCTCGGCTGCCCCAGCCACCACCTAAGCCGATACCCACACCAACGCCTGTACGTTTCGGCGCTTCGACACCGCTTTCAATATATTGCTGAATACGGTTATATTCACTTTGTAATTGTTGGCAATTCAAAGCCTGATAATGTGTAGGCGACACGTAACTAGGTTTCACCGTAGTCGCACAAGCCCCCAGCAATAAACTACTTGCCGTGACAAGACCAATTGCAAATGTTCTCATGTCTACCTCTGTATCACGCTTGCTCAATTTCATTGAACAACGATTGATAAGCTTGCGTCAATTTATGATCTGTTGCCAAATGAATTAATGGCAAATTTTTATGATGCGATTCTTTCATCAACACCGAAGGCGGCAACATGCTATTCAAAACAGGCAAACCTTCATCTTTGAGTTGCTGCACCACTTCACGCGGTAACTTGGCCTGTGCTTGGTATTGATTCACCACAATTCCTTCAATTTGCAAGTTTGCATTGTGATCATCTTGCGTTTCCAGCACATTTTCAATCAGGCTTTGTAAGGCGCGTTTAGAAAACACATCACAGTCAAACGGAATAAGCACCCGATCTGCCGCAATTAAGGCAGATAAGGTAAAAAAGTTAAACGCAGGCGGAGTATCAATAAATACACGGTCATATTGATCGGACAATTGTTGCAAGGCATCGCGCAGCTTGTAAATTTTATGTTTCGATTCAAGTGCATGTGCCAAACCGCCCAATTGTGGACTGGCAGGAATCACATCCAAATTTTTAAATGGCGACTGATGCACATAGGCTTCTAAACCTTTGCTGCGGTTTTTTAAAATTGAGCCTAAGGCATTGCCCAATAAACCTTTGGATTGATTTGCACCCAACACTTCTTCAAAATAATTTTCGATGTTAGGTTCAAGCGCAGGCTTATCGGCAGAATAAGTAGCATCATCACCCAATAAATATTGGCTGGAGTTGGCTTGCGGGTCGAGGTCAATCACCAAGGTTTTTAAACCCTGATGCGCACTGATTGCAGCCAAATTGACGGTAATACTGGATTTTCCAACACCACCTTTCTGATTAAACACTACACGTGTGCGCATTGCCGCCCCTCTTTTCAATTTTTGTTATGACATCACTTTAGTTTAACTGAGCTGTCAATATTCTTGCCAAATTATGTCTAACAATTCGCCAATGCTCAAATATGCAGCCAATCTCTTGCCGATATTTGCATACACTCAATGCCCGTGAATTTACAGCCACAAGCAACATCTACAATATGACCTGCTGAATTAGCCAAAGCTTGGCTTTAACATCACCAAACCTAAAATGGCAAAAAATGCGACTAAGGCTAAGCCCCAACCCACACGACGTTGAATCAACAAAATACGGTCATCTTTTTTATACGCTTTAATTAAAGATGACAGCATCACCAAAAATAAAATAATTTTGGCATAAAACCATGTTTCGACTTGAAAGTCTTTTAAAAATAAAGCAATAACACCTGTCACCACAATTAGCGTGAGTGCCGAATGTTGCAACGCCACAAAGACTGTCCACGCTTTAGGATTAGGCGAATTATTTTGTGTGCCTTTAAACAAAGTCATGCCCCGTACAAACAGCACCAATAATAATAAAGCTGCTGCAGCAACGTGAATGGTGTTCAGCATTCCTAAATTTTCCATGTATTTCATTCCATTACGATGTTTTTGGTGCATGAGCACATTCTGGGCTGCTAGTGTCTTGTCCCTGCCATTCAGATGCAACAAAGGCATGAATTGCCAGTGCATGAATTTTACTTGGCGCGAGTAAATCACCTACAGCAGCATAAATTTTTTGATGACGTTGTACGGCGCGTAGCCCCTGAAAAGCATCGCTGACTATCACCACTTTAAAATGGGATTCTTTGCCTGGGAAATAACCGCCATGACCTGCAGATTCATTCACCACTTCCAAATGGCTTGGATTGAAAACGGCTAAGCGTTGTAGCAACTGTTGTTCTAAACTCATGATTGTATTTCCCCGAATGGTTTTAAAAACTCTCAGAAGTATAACGTTTTCTGTGTGATTCGCAGCATCTTGCCATGAGGATTCTTCAATTTACGATTTGCAGCAGTTTTCGTTATGAAATTTGGGCTGATGACTGCTATTGTTTCTAAAAATGTTGTTTATTTATTCAGTCAGTACAACGATATGCAAAAAATGATTGACCCTATTTTTTCATCATGTATTATACACCGCATGCGGGAATAGCTCAGTTGGTAGAGCACAACCTTGCCAAGGTTGGGGTCGCGAGTTCGAGTCTCGTTTCCCGCTCCAGAATTTCAAAAGCCTCAGTCGAAAGATTGAGGCTTTTTTTGTTGATTTTATTCAATATTTTTCTTCATAAGAGATCTTTATTCTAAAAAAAGTAAGTTTACAAAAGTGCTATATCAAAATTGGTGACCAAATGGTGACCAAATGGTGCCTTCAATAAATCAAAAAGATAAGAACCCCTTTCTAAAACTGCCTAAAAAAATATTCCACCGAAAATCTCTATGTCATTAGACTTCTATTATTTTCAATTCAATATTTTTCAAGATCAATTAGGATCGTGACCAAATTTGATCACACAATAAAACTCTCACAATTACAGATCATTTTAAGTTTTTAAAATTCAGCCCTACTTAACTCAATATCTACTACTTGTCTCACAATCAAAAAATACTCTAAAAAATAAGGTGACCAAATTTGGTCACCTTAATTTCATAAATATTTCATCGTCTTAAGATTCTTCAGCTTGTAATTTCAAAAGATCTCCTACCTCTACATTTAATAATAAACAGAGCTTCTCAATAGTTTCAAAATCAATACGAGTCGATTGACCATTATAAAGTTTATGCAGAGTGGTTTTACTCATCCCTGTTTCACGCGCAACATCCGCAACCTTCATTCTGCGTTCTGCTAATAAAACTGGTAAATTGCAAACTATCATTAATTACCACCATTGTGTAATAAAGTACTTGCATGATGTATTAAATGCTTATAGTATTGCATTGTAATCTTAAATAACATCATTGTGATACTTTTTAAAAGGATATACATATGAACTTCACGTATCTTACTACAAAAGAACTTTCGGAACGAATTCATTACAACGAGCGTACTATCCGAAATCAACTGAAAGATAGCGTCTTAATTGAAGGCGTTCATTACATTCGCCCATTTGGTGGGCGCAAAATTCTTTATGTTTGGGAACGCATTGAGGAAGATATGACAAAAACCTCGTTCGGCTCTCTTCATAGCCTACAACTACAATAGGAGCTCAATCACATGGCCTCAATCCGTACAAGATACGGCAAGCTTACAATTGATTTTCGGTACTTAAATAAGCGTTGCCGTGAAACAACTGCAATGGAAGATACACCTACCAATCGTAAAAAACTTGAAAAAGCGATTGAACGTATGGAAGCTGAAATGCTCTTAGGTGTATTTGATTATGCAAAATATTTTCCCAAAAGTGCTCGACTGGCAGAAATTAAAGCTGCTGAAAACCAAATCAATGCAGTGAGTTCTAAAGCACCTGTTTTTTCTAAGTACTGTGAAATATGGGTTGCTGATAAAGAAATAGAATGGCGTAACAGCTATGCAGAAAAAATTAGAATTGTTATTCGAAAATATTTAACTCCATATTTCGGAACAATTCCTGTTATTAACATCAAAAAGTCAGACATCCTTGGATTCCGTTCATCCCTCGCCAAAGTGACATACGGAAATAACCAAGAATGCCTTTCACCATCACGAATCAACCAGATTATGACAGTACTTCGTATGATACTAGATAGCGCATCCGAACGATATGATTTTGATAGCCCTTACAAAAACATAAAAAGTTTGAAAGAAGGTCGGATTGAAGTCACGCCTTTCTCTCTTGAAGAAGTTCAGCGAATTATTACATCTGTTCGTGACGACTTTAAACCTTATTACACCATCCGCTTTTTTACGGGTATGCGTACTAGTGAAATCGATGGCCTTCAATGGAAAAATATCGACTTGCAACGTCGTGAGATCCATATCCGTGAAGCGTTAGTGAATGGTGTTCTTGGTGGAACCAAAACGTATGGTTCTGACCGCACGATCCAGATGAATGACCGGGTGTACCAAGCCTTTCTGCAACAGAAAAGCCTCAACAACGGAAAATCGAACTTCGTCTTCTGCAACCGTGATGGTGGTCCTCTAGACTACCGTTTAGTTAATAAACGTGTATGGCACCCTATCCTGCGCTTTTTAGGATTAACGCCTCGTCGTGCTTATCAGACACGTCATACAGCAGCAACGCTCTGGCTGGCGGCAGGTGAAAATCCAGAATGGGTCGCTCGCCAATTGGGGCATTCAACGACTGAAATGCTATTCCGGGTCTATAGCCGTTACATCCCTAATGTTACGCGCCGCGATGGTAGTGCTTTTGAAGCCATGCTGGAGAGACTGAATACAGAGGAGCTTGCCCATGAACAGTAAAGCTTTCTTTGGCGGCGTAGTCGTTAGCCCAGAAGCAGATTTGGTCGCGCGTGAACTCATTCATGAGTTTCACATTCCGAAACTGCACAATCTGGCCTTTTTGCTGGAAATCAATAAATGTTTCGATGATCACCAAGCATTAAGACTTTGGCTACAGCGAATGCTGGATGAAGGGCAAGCTCATTACGATGACTTAGCTCAACAGGCCCGTGTCCGCTTAATGAGTCTCGCTCACTCATAAAACAAACATAAAAGGTCATCTAATTGATGACCTCAGCCCCTTTATACCTATAAAAAGGTGAACATATGCATAAAGATATTTCAATTTGGATGCCACTCTATATTGGCGACCTACAAGCGAAATTTGCACGAATGACAGCAGAACAAATTGGTGCGGCACTGCTGTTAATGATGGATTTCTGGAAAAATGGTGCCATTCCTCACGACCTAGCTACTGTATGTAGCATCACGAAATTACCGCAGCACACCAAGGCTAAAACTTTGTTGAATACGCTAATGGCCCTGGAATTGTTTGAAATCGAATCTGAGCAGATTCATTCAAATTTCTTAAGCAGTTTAAAAAGCCAGGCATTGCAAAATCAGCAAATGAAATCTGATAAAGCTAAAAATGCAGCTCAAGCACGTTGGGGCAAATCCGCAAGTAATGCTCAAGCATCAGCCAGGCAACGAAAAGTAAATGCTCAAGCAGCTCCTGAGAAGAGCCCGAGTATTACTCAAGTCATGCTTGAATCATGCCCTTCATCTTCATCTTCATCTTCATCTTCATCTTCATCTTCATCTTCATCTTCATCTTCAAATTTTGAAGAAAAAAATGAGAGTTTTTTAGAAAATTCAAAGTGGATTTAGGAGATCAGTCATGAATACCATGCTTAAAACACTCCAGTTTCGCGAAGAAACAACGGAAACACTTTGCCCTACCCATCATATACCCCTGATGGAAATTGCTGGTCACAGGCTCTGTAAATTGTGTGCCAAAGAAACCGTCCAACACTCACATGCAGCCTATGAGAATGAACTGCAACAGCGATTGCTAAAACAGAAAATTAAAAATTCAGGGCTCAATAAACGCTACCTGGATCGGGGCTTCAAGAATTATGTAGTTGCATGCCCTGCACAAGACAATACCATCAAACTATGTCAGGCCTTTGCACAGCAAATTATTTCTGACCACAACCCGAACATGTTGATGATTGGTACACCGGGTACAGGTAAAACCCATCTGAGTGCATCAATTATTCGCAACATTCTGCATAACAGTACAAAATCTGCACGCTACTATACCAGTGCAGAAATTGCTCAAAAAATGATGGATACCTGGTCAGATGCTTCGCGCTCTGAGAAAGAAGTCATCGACCATTTCTCCAGTTTTGATTTATTGGTGATTGATGAATATGGCCTGCATGACCGGCATGAAAAACGCCTGGAGATGGTGCATAAGGTTTTGTATAGTCGTTATGACAATATGAAATCTACCCTGCTGATTTCCAATTTCACAGTCCAAAATATGCAGCGGGATTTAGGTGTAAGATTATGGTCTCGGTTACATGAGAACCATTTGATTGTAGTGCCGTGTTATTGGGATGACCGACGAATAAGCGGATAATCGTGACTCTCACTTAAGCCAATTATCTTGCTGAGATGATTGGCTTTCTTTCTAAAGATTCCCTATAAGGCCATCATGAGCAATGTCAAAACCAAGTTTATTACCGCCGCCGATTTCATGCTGTAACTCAGTACAGCCTATCAGCAAGGTAAATTGAAAACCTATATGCAACGCGTGATACTCGCCCCGAAATTATTGATTATCGATGAAATTGGTTATTTGCCCTTTGGACGTGAAGAAGCGAATCTGTTCTTTAACGTGATTGCCAAGCGTTATGAAAAAGGCAGTACGATATTGACGAGTAACTTACCATTTAGCCAATGGTCTAAGTCGTTTGAGGATGATGTCACGTTGACCGCTGCGATGTTAGATCGTTATTGCATCACTGTCATGTGGTACAAATATCGGGTGAGAGTTATCGTTTGAAGGATAAAAAAAGAATAGGGATTCAGCCACAGGTTGAAACTTAATACGAGGTCAAAGGGGTCAATTTTAGAATGCCGTTGACACCGTTCTCTGCCACTGTCTTAGAAAGGGTGGAACAAATGCATACACCTAAAGAAGTAAAGCACCACTAAGGTGCTTTACTTCTTTGACAATTTAAAACCCCACATAAAATTTTTCAATCAGTTTCCGGGTCTTGACCAGCAAATTGCTAAACACGTTCTCCCGTTCAAACAGCTTAACCTTATAGTTTGGTAAGTCCTTCAACTCTTCTTTACGTGGTAGGCGTTTGGTGAACTCATAATGCTCCAGAACCTGCTTCATCGCTTCTGGTTTCAGGTTTTCTTCTTTACAAAGATGCTGATAGGCCTGTTCTTTTTCAGCATCCCAAAATGCAGCAAAAGCCGTTTGAACGCTCTGTCCATTGATCATCTTCGGTATGTTTTCTTCAATGAATTTTTGAATGAGGTCTTGCTTATCGTGCAAGCTAATATCACTACTGATTAAATCGTAAATTTGCGCTTGGTACTTCTGACGCTTGTCCTCTGAGTCCGTATAAACAACAAGCTGTAGCAGGTTGATGATATAACCAACATTAATGCGGTCACTGTGCAGTAAATCCAGCTGAAAATCGACATCATCCAGCACCGATACTTTTTCTTTCTTGGTGGTCTTTCTAACAGCACGGCATAGGTCAGCATACTTAGAGGCGAAGTTGGCAAAGTGCTGTTTATCTAATGCGGTTTGATCCTGGTCATATTCAATAAAAGTTTGTAATTGCGCGTTATAGCGCATCACTTCACGGAAAGCTTTAATAAATTCCAGTTGCTGTTCTTCAGTAATAAGATCATCGACTGATTGGTAATTGGGCGTTAAGGCAAACAGTTTGCTCACCGCTGCTTGGTAATCCTGTTCGATTTCCGCATAGCTTGGAACAAGGACGATCTTGGTCGTTTCTTTATTGGAAAATAGCGCCAGTGCTTCATCTGTCGCACGTTTCAGGTTACGGAAGCAGATAATGTTTCCAAATGGCTTCTTATCGTTATAGACACGGTTGGTACGTGAGAATGCTTGAATCAAGCCATGATATTTTAGGTTTTTATCGACATACAAGGTATTTAACGGCTTAGAGTCAAATCCCGTGAGGAACATATTGACCACGATTAGAATATCAATCTGTCTGTTTTTTACGCGCTGTGCAATGTCGCGGTAGTACGCATAAAATTGATCACCAGAATTGTAGTTGGTTTTAAACTGTCGATTGTAATTGGCAATGTAGCGATCTAGCTTATCCCGACTGGATGAATTGACCTGACTTGGAATATCTGCGGCTTCTTCGTGAATCAAGCCAGTTAAGTCATCAGTCGGTACAGCCTCATTTGCCGCATAGGAAAAGATGGTGGCAATGGTCAACGGTTTAAATATCCGACCTTGTGCTTCATCTTCAATTTGCTTTTCAGCCTGCACCTTTTCAAAGAGGTCGTAATATTGGGTCAGTGTCTCGACTGAACTGACACAGAACATCGCGGTAAATTCACGATTACGGGTTTTGGTATCGTGGATATTGACAATGTAGCGGGCAATCATTTCTAGGCGTTGCGGATTGTCATACAGTTCTTTGGTATCAATGCCTTCTACATCTTCCTCATAAC
This sequence comes from Acinetobacter sp. SCLZS86, assembly GCF_021560715.1. NCBI lineage: Bacteria > Pseudomonadati > Pseudomonadota > Gammaproteobacteria > Moraxellales > Moraxellaceae > Acinetobacter > Acinetobacter sp. SCLZS86. The sequence continues at coordinate 147,828 of NZ_CP090864.1, read as the reverse complement.
TGTCATTCGTCGCCATGCCTTTGGCGGTGTATTTGCCACGATAATCAATCTGGAACTGCAAGACGTTACGGTCACGGATGGCATCGACAATCACGTATTTATGCAAACACTCATTAAACAGGTAGTCTGTGGTGAGTTTTAAACCTGCTTTGCTTTGGCTGTTCTTTTCAAAAATAGGCGTACCGGTAAAACCAAACATTTGTGCATTGCTGAAGAATTTTTTGATGTTCTGATGGGTCTCACCAAATTGACTGCGATGACATTCATCAAAAATAAAGACTACTTTTTTATTTTTAAGATAATCAATCGATTCTAAATAACGGTCGGTGCTGATGGCCCGATTGAGTTTTTGGATGGTGGTCACAATCAGTTTGTCATGACGTTGATCCAGCTGTTTCACCAAGGTCGATGTGTTATCGGTGCTGTCGACGCTGTCGGCTTTAAAGGCATTAAATTCACGTGAGGTTTGCGTGTCGAGGTCGTTACGATCGACCACAAACAGGACTTTTTCCACATCAGGCATTTGCATGATGATCTGACTGGCTTTAAATGAAGTCAAGGTTTTGCCTGAACCTGTAGTGTGCCAAATATAGCCGTTCTGATCGGAGTTTTGCACATGCTGCACAATTTTCTGTACTGCATAAATCTGATAGGGACGCAGCACCATCAGGCTTTTGGTGGTTTCCAGCAGTACCATATACTGGGTCAGCATTTGGGTCAGATGCTGCTGATTTAAAAATGCGTCGGCAAAGTCGACAATTTCATTGATGTGTTTATTGGTAACATCCGCCCATGGAAAGGCAAACTCGATGCCTGTGGTGCCATTGGAGTAATAACGGGTATTGGCACCATTACTAATGACAAAAAGCTGAATAAAACCAAACAGCACTTGCCCTGCCCAATAGGCTTCACGAATATAGCGTTGCGTTTGATTAAAGGCTTCGGCGATTTCCATACCGCGTTTTTTCAATTCAATTTGAACTAAAGGCAAACCATTGACCAGTAAGGTCACATCAAAACGGCTGGTACGGCCATTATAGTCGCGGTGATCGATGGTGATTTGATTGGTCACCTGATAGATGTTCTTGCTTGGGTCATCCGAGAGAAAAAAGATGTGTTTGCTGGTCCCATCATCAAATTTGACTGGGAACAGATCACGCAGATTCTTGGCGCGTTCAAACACTGTGCCTGTGTTTAAAAAACTGATGACCTGTTTCCATTCTGTTTCTGATAATGGTGCAAGTCCGTTGGCACGTTCAATTTGTGTTTTGAGATTAGACAGTAGTTGGCTTTCATCCTTGAGCGTCACCGAGGCATATCCCAATTGCTTGAGCTGGCTAATCAGTTCATTTTCAAGTTGATATTCTCTTTGTACTGTCATGTTTCCCTCAAATAATAAAATACGTTTACATCTTTTATTTAAAATCAGCTTTACGCTTCACCTACTCCACAAATCAAGGTATAGGATGGGTTTGATGTATTTATTCCGATTAACTGGATATAAGTAGAAAAGTGGGTATCACCACTTTCATCAACAATAGGCAAACTATAGATATATGCCTGTTGTGCCTTTTCATTCTTGAGTGAATTCAATAATGGGAATTTTTTATCGAGATTTTTAAAAGCCTGATCACTCACTTGATCATTGTCTATAGCCATTATTTTTTTGTGTTCCGTCTGATATTGGCGAATTTGAGCTTGCGTGTAGCTATAGAACTTAAAATGGTCGCGCTGTTCTAAATAATCTTTGATTTTTTGTATATTCGCATCCTGCTTTAACTCTGCTTTATAATTAATGCCATAACCATAATAATTTGCGGTTTCAAGTTTTTTAAATATCGAAGTCTGTTTATTCTTAGGTAAAAATATTCGCATATCAGGCGTATCACCTTCTGAATCTTTATATTGAGGATAATATTTAAACTGATCTTGCTCCGCATAACTTTTTTTCAAAGACTGTTCTAATGCTTTTTCTGTTGTAGTTTTTACTTCAGATATTGCTAAGTTTTCTAAAAAAAATGAAGAGTTTCTCGCACGTGTATTCCATCCTTTACAGAGTAGGGCTTCATCTAAGCTGCTGAACTGATTTTGCTGGTTTTGCTGCTTTGTTGTGTTAATACTTTGCAGCATTTTAATCGCTTCTTGATCACCTTTTTGAGCAGCTTGCTGCAATAATCGAAGCCCTAACTGTGGGTTAGCAACAACACCATCCCCCGTTAAATTCATCTTGGCTAAAACAACTTTTGCAGGTGCATAGTTTTTTTCACTTGCGCGATGTAACCATTCCACCGCTTTTGACGTATTTCTTGGAATGAGTTTTCCCTCGTAATAGGCCATACCTAATTCATACTGGTTTTTGGCAAAGCCTATGACGATAGCCTTCGTTTGAAGTCCCGCAATGGCAGGAATGATCGGCTCATTAATATTTTCTGCGAAAACCGCTTGTGTACCCAATAGATTTGTACTTAGTAGCAGGCCCATAATGATTTTTTTCATGAATTTATCCTAATTTTTAATGTCGTGATCAGCGTTTGTACGTAATTTCAGTTATTCACTACTGAGGCTACGTTCTGAGTTAGCTTAAATAGGCGAGATGATTGATTGCAAAACTGAATCCATCTCACTATTTGGACTTGCCCTTATTACTTAAACTTTGCTTATACATTTCTACGATGTAATCGTTTTTATCTTTTAGATTTAAATTCGTGGTGCTGTAAGTGATTTCAATCGGATAGAGTGGCAAATCCTTATTGGTATCTACGACCTTATATTTACCTGCATAGCCATATTCGACTTCATCATTTTTGGCTTTGATATAGCGTGACCCAAACATGCCTGCATCGCCAACCCGTTTAATCTCTACTTCATGGTCTTGCAATGAAAGCATGTAGAATGATGATTCTGTTGCACCACCTGAAGTAAAGCCTGAGACAAAGATTGCACCCATTACATTTTTTCCAAGACGACGAAAGTCTTTTTGGATGTCTTCGATCTGCATATGACTTGAACCATAAGAGCTTGGAATATCAATTAATTGAGCTTGGGGATTGGTTAGTTCAAATTTGCCATTCGCGGCCTTTTTAAAATTTAATAAATAGCCTTTGGTATAAGAGCCATGACCTTGATTTACATCTTGCCCATTAAAAGTAGGCATACTTTCTACAAACACAAAGTAACGGGTTTGATTTTGTGCATTTTGATAAGTCAATGTTGGATGCTGCTGTAGAAAGCGAATCTCATTTTGATCATCAATTTTTTGCTGTACTGCAATAAACGGATTTTTAAGTTCGCTTGATCTGTAGCGTCCACTCAACTGAATTCGACCAAATAAAGTAGGGAGCAATTCGTTTGCGTTTAAACTGTTGAGCTGAATGCTGCTATTGCTGCTTTGATTTGATGCCGCGGATTGGCGTCCAGGAACCATTTGTTGAAGCATCAGATTTTTCTGTGCAATCAGGGTTTCCGTCCAGGTCATTTTGTTGCCATTTTTATCGAAAGCACCAAACTGCCCTTTTTCATTAAACCCAATATCGTATGCAAAAACACTACTTGTACAGATACTTAGAACTGTTGCTAATAATACTTTAGCTTTCATTTCACCCTCTATCTAAAATTGAATAATCAACGAATTATTCAAAAAAACCAAACTCACGAATGAATTTGGCAAAATTAAAATTATACAAACATCTGCTGCAACAAGCCTTTTTTCCACTGTTTCGCTTGTTCTATTTGCTGTACCACGACTTCAATTTTTTGGTCGATGGCAGAGAGGAAATTGGCGATTTTGGTTTGTTCTTCTAAGCATGGAAAATCAAAAGTGAACTCATTTAAAGTGCCCGTTGTAATTTGATTAATACGAGCACCTAAGTTCATTTGAACTTGCTCAAAGAACCAAGGCGTTTGCATCAAGTACGCAATAAATCTGTTGTAATGACTTCTATAGACAGACATGAATGCGCCAAATGTCATTACTTCATCATCATTAATAATGACACTTTTACCGATTAGTCTTTGACTACCATTTCGAGTACAAATCAAAATATCATTAGGTTGAATAATAATCTTGTCTTTAATCTTTTTATTCACTCGCACTTTATCAGATTTATCTAAACGCCCCTCTTTAATATTTGAAGAACGCAAAACAAGTATCCCTGTGCCATCATTAGTCACATCTGTTGGAGAGTAAGTCAAACCTATAATATTTTCGCCAACTTCACCAAGTTTTTTTTCCTCCCACTCCCCAAACTCACTGCCATCATCCGCTTTAAAACGAAGCTGCTGACTAAACAGCTTTTGCATCATGCCTTGTTTATACTGGCTGAGTAGTTCGTGTTTTTGGGTGAGTTGGCTAATCTTTTCATCCACAGCAGAAAGAAAAGAGGCGATTTTGGTTTGTTCTTCTTTTTCAGGAAATGAAATTAAAATTTCTTTAATAATTCCAGCACTTAGATTTTTTTGTCCACCTTCATTACTTAAGTCACGAATTTCCTCATAACGATTCATTAAGTTTTGAAAAATGAATTTTGTCTCAAACCCATTCTTAAGCTTAATAGCTGCACAGGCTTGGTTAGTAGTAGCATCTATTCCTAAAATAGCTACTTTTCCTCGAGTAATTCCTTGACCATACATAGCCATCAAAATTGTATCTTTATGGAAAAGTTTTGCAGATGAATTATCTAAACCAACTTGGGTAATAAATTCTTCAGCTTCGTTAATAACATTAAAATCTACAAGGCTTGTTGTAACCCAAGGAATATCGCCATTCCAATAATCACTAACGTTTCTACTAGGGGTTCCACCTGATGTCACAATAGAAATTTCCTCTATTTTATTTGTAGACCAATCCCCTTCAAACTCTTTAAATCGTAACTTAGGCGTAGCCATTACTTCACCTCCGCAAACGGTGAAACAATGCCTAGCTCTTTGCAAAAATCTGCAATCACCGCATCAGTCTTTTGGCTGTCGTGTTCCAAAGCTTGAAGCTGTTTTGCAATCGCATCTAAATCAATTTCGGCTTCCGCTTCAAAAGTATCCACATAACGTGGAATATTCAGGTTGTAATCGTTATCTTTGACTTCTTGCAAAGTCGCCACATGCGCATATTTTTCAATATTTTCACGCTTTTCAAATGCCGCAATAATCTTATCCAAATGCTCAGACAATAACTTGTTTTGATTCTTCTGCTTTTCAAAATCATTGCTGGCATCAATAAACAGAATATTGCCGCTCTGCTCACGGTTTTTCTTCAACACCAAAATACAGGTCGGAATAGACGTGCCATAGAAAATATTGGCGGGTAGACCAATAATCGCATCCACCACGTTCAACTGTTCAATCAGATACTGACGAATCACACCCTCACTCGAACCACGGAACAAGACGCCATGCGGCAATACCACCGCCATGGTGCCGTTGTCATCCAGGTGATACAGCATGTGCTGTACAAATGCCATATCGGCTTTCGAACTTGGTGCCAGCTTGCCATACGCAGCAAAACGCTCATCCTGTAAAAATAACGGATCGGCTGACCATTTCGCAGAAAATGGAGGATTCGCGACCACTGCATCAAACTTTTTATCTAAATGCTGCGGACGGGTTAAAGTATCTTCTTGCTTGATGTCAAACTTGGCGAAATGCACATCATGCAAAATCATGTTCATGCGCGCCAAGTTGTAGGTAGTACGGTTCATCTCCTGACCGTAAATCATATCGACATCTTTTACTTCACGTTTTACCCGTAGCAACAACGAACCAGAACCGCAAGTCGGGTCATAGACTGAACGTAAACGCGCTTTGCCTTGGGTGACAATCTTCGCCAGTAAAGTCGATACCGTTTGCGGGGTATAGAATTCACCCGCTTTTTTGCCCGCACCTGAGGCAAATTCACCAATCAGATATTCGTAAGCATCACCCAGTACATCGGCTTCGGTATTACTAATATCAAAATCAATATCATCTAAATGACTCAGGACTTTCGCCACCAGTGCATTACGGTCACTGGCATTATTGCCAAGCTTGGTCGAGTTTAGATCCAAATCTTCAAACAGGTTGGCAAAGTCATCGGCAGAGTCGGTGCCTAAAGTGCTTTGTTCAATCGATTTTAAGGTCGCAGTTAAATCATCCAAAATGAATTCGCCCTGACGACCACGCTCAGCTAAGGTATGGAATAGCTGTTTTGGTGTGAGCGCATAACCGACTTCGGCAATGGCATTCTTTTTAATTTCTTCGATGTAGGGCACATGCTCAGGATTATTTTCATCTAATTCTAAAAAGCTGAGGTCTTCGCCATCGAGCAATTCGTTGGCAAAGTTCACCGACTTTTCTGATAAATATTTAAAGAAAATAAAACCCAGAATGTAATCACGGAATTCATCGGCGCCCATGGTACCGCGCAAAGTATTGGCAATATTCCAAAGTTGTTTTTGTAATTGTTGCAGTTGTACTTGGGTCATTGTTATGGAAGTCCAAATAAGTAAATCATTAATCAAATGATTTTACCTAAAATTCTAAATCATACAGCAGTAAAAAGGTGGAAAAGGACATTATTTGTCGTGCTCAAGCCAAGTGATCTGTCAACTCAAGCTCCAAACAGGTGAATATTCTAAATTTTGTAGCAGCATATTGTGAGAATGAAGGCCTCCAGTTAAAAGTCTGTAAGGGCTGAAAGCTCTAATTCAGCTGTCTATAGAATACTATCTTGCTGAATATTCAATTTGTTCTTGAAAATATTGGTCTTTGGATAACAGAATCTCTGCAAAGAATAACCGTCTCAAAAGACACCAGATATAGGATGAGCCAATATCTGTTTATCTTTGCCCCCCAACCAGACTAAATACTCATGCTCAATCGCCTGCTGATAGGCCCAGTCTGCAACCCGATGCGAACGTTGCAGATCGGTTAGAAAACCTAATTGAGAAATTTCTCGAATAATCGATTGATCATGCAGATGATTACGCTCCTGCCACTGATGTAAGAATTGCTGTGATGCTAAATAATTACTTTTTTGCGAGTTGTATTTTTCATCTGCCAGAACAAAATTATGTCCGGTATCAGCAGGATATAAAGACCATGGAATAAAATGATCCACGGCATATTTTGAATTTTTGAGACTTTTTCCACAGTAAAAACACTGTCATTGCTGTAAGTCAATTAAGAAGTCCGCGACCTGCCCCAATTGGTTACGACTTGGAGCAAACATGAATTCATCTAGGTCAGGTAACCCATCTAATACAGCCAAGTTCTGCTTATTCAGCCGGACAAAATCAATCCAGCGCTTCTGGCAAAGCTCTTCAATAATTTCACTAAACTGTCTCAAACAATACATCACTTTGGGTAAAAGTGAACCGTACCGGGTTTGTCGGAGACTTTTTATTTAAGTTAGGCCACCTGACCTAACGGATTAATTTTATCATAGTACATTGCTTCAAAATCAAAAGGTGGCACATAACCTAGTGCACTATGTACACGCTCTTTATTGAACCAATCTACCCAATTTAATGTCGCAAGTTGTACATCCGCTAAACCTTGCCAATCTGCTTTTAAATATTCAATCACCTCTGTTTTGTATAAGCCATTCACTGTTTCAGCCAAAGCATTATCGTATGAATCACCGGTCGTACCGACTGATGCTCGTAAATTTGCTGCTTCTAAACGATTGGTATAGCGAATGGAAAGATATTGAACCCCTCTGTCACTATGGTGAATCACATTCTTTGGCATGTCTCGAGCATGTAACGCTTGCTCAAGTGCATCGAGCACCATATCTGTATTCATCCGTGTCGATACTTTCCATCCAACAATTGCTCGTGAGAACACATCAATAATAAATGCAGTATAAACCCAGCCTGAATTTGTTTGAATATACGTGAAGTCAGCGACCTGAGAAGTATTGCTTCGCAAGGGTCAGGATGAGCAGCACTAAAATTGCGTTTCACCAAGTCATCTGCTCGTTTTTGATCCTCTCGGCTACGGGTAGTTTGTTTATTCTTACCACGCCAAACACCTTGTATACCTAGTTTTTGCATCAATCGAGCAACTGTACAGCGAGCAATAACATAGCCTTCACGTTTCAATTTTTGCCAAACTTTACGCACACCATATCGACCTGAACTTTCCTTCCAAATTCGTTTAATTTGTTCAGCATGATGCAAGTCATGTAGATCTCGCTTTGCTCGATGTTCTGGGTTTTCAACGAAATCTAGTGTTCGATAATAGGTAGAAGCCGTGATCGGTAAAATCCTGCAAATCGCCTCAACACCATATAACGCCTTATTGTTATGGATGAAATCTACCATTATTTGTGTGGGCGGTCGAGCTCCGCCTGGGCGAAAAAAGCGGCTGCTTTACGTAGAATTTCGTTAGCACGTTGCAGTTCTTTATTTTCACGTTCGAGTTGTTTAATACGTTCTTGATCTGAAAGTTGCTGTACTTTAATTGGGTTTTGTTTATCTAAATATTTTTGATACCAAACACGTAGAGTTTCAGGAGTACAACCCTTGCGCAGTATACTGCTCAGGGAGCAATAGCGGTGATCGCAGCCCAATTCGATGGATAATCTTTCTCGGATTCAATCAATAATTGAACCGCTCTTTCTCTGATTTCAGGGGTATATTTTACTTTTTTCATCGGGACATTCTCTCAGAAAGCTTGGTCTCCGACAAACCCGGTACGGTTCAGGCGTATGGTTTCAACTTATGCTACTTAAATATGTTTAAAAATCTCACTGCAGATTTAGATATTTCTAATCGCATAAAAGAACTTCGATACCATCCTGTGCCACTTTAGCTGCGAGTGCTTTCAAACGCTTCTTAAAGTTCTCTAAATCATAGCGTAACCAAATAGAGCGAACACCGCTACCTGAAACAAATACACCCTTCTTGCGTAATTCGTTACTAGTACGATGCTGCCCATAAGCTGGATACTGAGTTGCGAAATCAATGACTGCTAGTTCTGTAGCATCATCTACACGATTTTTTAGATTAGGTACTCGACGGGATTTATTGATCAATGCATCCATGTCACCAGACTGTACTAGCTCCTGATAGCGATGAAAAGTATCTCTAGAGACACCCATCACTTTGCATGCTCTAGAAACATTTTGAAGCTCTTCAGCTAAATTGAGTAAGCCTACTTTGTGTTTGATGATTTGATTGTTAGTATGCAACATAAGAAAGTTACCTTTGTTTGATTAAGATTTCGACACCTTTATCAAAATGGGTAACTTTCTCTTTTTCAAGAGTTATGTCCGATCAAGTCTGAACTAATACATCTGATGAATAAAAAAATTTGCTAGAGGTGCACTATGAAAAATATTGCTTATCATTCTTTTATATGCAGTCTATACTTTTTACTACATGGATGTTCAAATTCACAACCACAACAGCCTTTGCAGCATCAATCAAATAAAACCATTGCAAAATCAACAACGATACCCACTCAAAAAAATCCTCAACAGACTTTAGCCTCTTTTGACAAAATCTCTTGTGATGACATTAAAAATCCACAATATCAGCAAGCCGTTTTAAATGCCATTAACGTGATTCGGCATCAACCGCAACAATGTGGAAAAATAGCTTACTCGGCTACCCACTCGCTAAAATGGAATAATCAATTACAAACAAGTTCAACTGCACATGCGCTGGATATTTCGCAACGTCAGATTTTAAGTCATGTCGGTCGAAGTGGTGAAAATCTGAGAGCTCGTATTAAAAAAACAGGATACAAAGGTGGTGGTGGGGAAAATTTAGCAACAGGTCAAAGCAACCTAAAACAAGTTTTAGAAAATTGGCTGGCGCTCAGTCCCGGACATTGCGGTAACTTAATGAAACCCCAATTTAAAGATTATGCGATTGCCTGCGTTCGAAATGATGTAACTCATCGAACGTATTGGGTGCAACATTTTGGCACTGGAAAAAACTAAAAATGAATTTAGATTTTTTATCTGCTTCAATAAAATGTAAATTTCGCGCGTTTAAAATTTACTTTATAAATCAAAAATCCCTCTTTTCAAAAGAGGGATTTTAAGAGATTTCGGTTTTTATTCGACTTAACGTTCTGTGAAGGCATTATTTTTCGCTTTAAGAATTGGTTTAAGCAGATAAGAAAGAATAGTTTTCTTCCCTGTCATAATATCCAATTGAACGGTCATGCCGGGAATCACGGATAATCCTTTACCAAACGTTGGTTTATCAGTCACTGCACGGACAATATAAAACATATTGCCTTTCTCATCGGTAAATGTGTCTGGGCTAATATGTTTTACTTTCGCATTCATTCCGCCATAGATTGAAAAATCATAGGCGGTAAATTTAATTACCGCAGGCAAGTCTGGTCGTACAAAGGCAATATCTTTCGGCGATACTTTTGCCTCAACGATCAATTGACCATCTAAAGGCACAATTTCCGCCACTTGGTCGCTTGGTTTCACAACCCCACCAATGGTATTAAAGAAAATTTTCTGCACGATACCATTGGTCGGTGAACGAATATCGGTGGTTTTCACTCGGTCTGCTACGCCTGAAATACTTTCTTTTAAACTCACTAGCTGAGCTTGCGCTTCTGCCAGTTCATTGCGCCATTGATTTTTTAAACTCACCGCAGCCTCAGAAGTGCGTGATTGCGCTTCCCCAATAGATGCCTGCGTAGCTCTTAAATTCGCTGCCGCCTGCTTACGTTCACCATCGGCATTCGATACGTCACGTTCAAGGCGCAAAATATCCATTTCCGACACCGCACCAGTCTTTAACAAAGGTCGTGTGGTATTGAGTTCACGCACTGCAAGTTGATAGGCTCTTTCAGCTTGTCCGAGTGCAGCTTGAGCACGTTGCGATTCCTGTTGACGAGTCGAAACCGTACCTTGATTGGTCATCGTTCTTTGGCTCAGTTCGCGCAAACTTTCCGCATAATACTGGCTTTCTTGCGCCATAATGTTTGCAGCTGCATCAGGTGAAACCCCCGCAGGGACACTGCCTGAGGTATAGCCCGAGCCATTTAATTGTGCACTTAAACGTCTAACTTTGGTTTGCAAGGCAAAAATCTTGGCATTAACTTCATTCAAATTTGAGGTGAACCGTGTCGGATCAATACGAATCAATAGATCGCCTTTTTTGACGTGCTCACCTTCCTGCACATACACCTTTTCAACCACGCCACCATCAACCGATTGAATCACTTGCATCTGTTGAGATGGAATCACTTTTCCTTCACCACGAGTAATTTCATCCACTTTAGCAAAACCTGCCCAAATAATTAAACAAATAAACAACACTACAATCACATAAAGGATGACTCTTGCCTGAATTGGCTTTTGTGATTGAGTTACTTCTTGTACCTGACTTTTCCAATCATTTGTATCAGCAGGTTGATATTTTTTAAATAAATTTAAACGCCCTAGCACTGGACTCAGAACTTTTTCTGATTGTTCAATACTTTTACCTACGCCCCCAAACATCTTCTCTCTTTGGGTTTTATTGTGTTCTGTGCTCATGATACAGCTCCTGCAACTTTAGCTTGTTGGGGAAACATGGCTTTCATTACACTTTCCTTATCACCATCAGCAATAATCTTTCCATCTTCTAAAATAATAATTCGATCAACCAATGTGAGTAATGTAGGTTTATGTGTGACCAAAATTAAAGTATGTTGAGCTGTCATATAATGTTTTAGATGATGAATCACATGATTCTCAAGAGGAGTATCCATCGCACTGGTCGGTTCATCAAAAACCAAAATTTTAGCATTCTGGGCAATTGCACGTGCCACGGCAACCGCCTGCCGTTGTCCCCCAGATAATTTATGACCACCCTCACCCACTTGTAATGACAAACCATCTTCATGTGCTTTTAGAATCTGGCTTAAACCAGAAACAACCAAACTTTGTTCCAAAGCAACACGGCTAGCATGTGGATTACCTAAGACAATATTTGATAATACTGTACCGTTCAGCAATTGTATGTCCTGGGGAATATAACCAATCTGGCTACGTAATTCTGCTGGATCAATCTGACTAATGTTGGTTTGATCAATAAATACTGACCCTTCAGTCGGCTTATAGAGCGACAATAGAATCTTTTCAATTGAGCTTTTACCTGAGCCTACTTTTCCTAGAATCGCCACTTTCTCTCCTGCTCGAATAGAGAAAGAGATATTATTTAAAGCAGAATGTGATTCATTTGGATAACATAAGCTGACATTTTTAAATTCGATATGTCCTATAAGATGTGGATGACTCACCCAACCTTTTAGATTCTCTCGTTCCTGTTCAGCGTCAACAGTTTGATTCAGCATATTTAAGGCACTGGATGCCTGATAATATTGGGTTAATAAACCTGCAATTTGTGCAATTGGAGCCAAGGCACGGGTTGATAATAAATAACAGGCAATCAGTGCACCTTGTGTCAACTTTCCATCTACAATAAGATAAACTCCAACCAGGATAATCACAACGCCTGCTGTTTGTTGTACCCATCCAGCAAAATTACCAACAGTGCCACCAATAAAACGTAATTTAGAAGAATACTGTACGGTAAAACGAGTGGCTTTTTCCCATAAAGTTTGCATTCGTCCAGCAGCATTAAAACTTTTAATCGTTTCCTGATTATTTAAGGTTTCTATCAATAATCCCTGACGCTGTTGAGAAGCTTCTGACATCGCATCAGATAATTTTTTTAAACTAATATGAACTGATAATGCATAGAGTAAAATAATGATTGCAGCGATGACTAAAGGAATAACGAAAACCCAGGAAATAATACAGATAACAGCTAAGAACAGAACAAAAAATGGCAAGTCAATCAGTGATACCACAGTCATAGAACTGGTAAAAGAACGAATTGCCTCATAGGACTGAATATTGGAGGCCATCATACCAACAGACATATTATTCTGTTCCATACGCCGACCTAATACTTTTTCCATAATATAGGCAGATAGCTTGTTATCAGCACGGGTTGCAGCCAAATCAACAAAATAACTACGCACCAGTTTTAAAATAAAGTCAGCCGTAATAATAATCATGATTCCAAAGGCGAGTACCCATAGGGTATCTGTAGCATGGTTGGGAACAACACGATCATAAACATTCATTACGAAAAAAGGTGCACACAAAGCAAAGATATTGACGAACAGGGCTGCTAATAAAATATCTTTGTACATGGAACGGTGCTGTCGAATTACGCTCCAGAACCAATGCTGATTTGTCTTTTCCAGCTTAACCTTGTTATCCGCCACAAATTGACGTTGTTGCAAATAAATCACTGAACCCAGATATTTTTCTTGTAACTGTGCAATTGGAACTTCTGTCACGGTATCCGACATTTCAGGAAAATATACTGTTGCAGTCTGTCTTTCTGTATCAAAACGATATAAAACACAAGCTGTATTATTATTCAATATTAAAATGGCAGGAAAAACAAAATGGTTCAGTTGATCCAGATTCTGCTGCACCATATTACTTGTCAAACTTACCCGATCAGCTGCACGTGAAAAAAACTGAGGTATTAGCTTTCCATTGGGTAAAGGCAAACCTGATAATAAACCTTCTTGTGTAATACTAATTTCATAATCTTTAGCCACCCGAATCAGACATAAAGCTAAAGGATCAAATATTTGTGTTGTCACTTATTCACCATGAATCAAACAAGCATAAAAGGTTCATTATTCCCAAACTCAGAGTTATATCATTGAGTTAATAGAATAATTGTAAATTTACCTTACCCAAAAGAGTTGGAACATCTATAAAAACAGGGTGCAACAGCACCCTATTTTATTTTAACTGATTAACACATTATTCAACTTGTGCATTTGCCGCTGTACATACATTTGCAGCATTAATTTCACGCTGACTCACTTCTGATACAGCAGGTAAATTATCACGTTGAATACCGAGCGCAGGCAATAATTGACCCATGCTATACAGTGTTTGGAATTGTGCAACTTTCAAATCATATTGCGTAGTTACATAAGCACGATTGGCTTGGAATGCTTCATTTTCCGAGTCTAAAACATCAAGTAATGTACGACGACCAATATCAAACTGATCGTTATATGCTTTTACAACTGAAGCAGATTCATCACGATGACGTTGTAACCATTCTAACTGGCTGCTGTAGTTATTCACATTGTTATAAGCCACCGTTGATGTTTGGCGAATATCGACACATGCTTTGTTTTTCAAATCATTAGATAATGAAACACGTGCATTGGCAGCATTCATGGCTGCTCTGTCTGCAAAACCATTAAATAGATTGTAGTTGAGTCTTAATTCAACTGCGCTATCTTGCCCGTATTTATCGTTATCGGGATTGCTACGCTCATCAAAACTATTACGGTTTTGATATAAACCTGTACGCGCCACAAACGAAAGTTTCGGGTACATATTGGCTTTAAATTCTTGAGCACTCGCACGCGCATATTGCATTTCACTTAACGCAGCTTTTAAGCTGTTGTTATTGTTATACGCAGAGGTAATCAATTCTTGTGTGTTGTTTGGCAGTGCCACATTCACACTTACTGGCGCAAGATTACTACTTGGCTCCACCCCAACAATTCGTGCAAAACGTGCAGATACATCATTTAAGTTGGCCTGTTCAGTCATCAAGTTGGTTTGAGCAAGTGATAAACGACCTGTGATTTGTGACAAATCTGCTCTATTACCTACACCCTGATTGGTACGTTGTAATACTTGATTATAAACACGTTGATGATTGGCAAAATTTCCTTCTGCCAAACCAACCAGTTCGCGATAACGCTGTACATCTAAATATGCTTGAGTTGCTTCAAGTGCTTTTTGTTCAATACCTGCATTCAAATCGTAATAACGTTTTAGCGCAGCATAATCGCCTTGTTCAACTTTGCTTTTAATACGAAAACCATCGAACAACACTTGCGTTAATGCAATTTCTGCCTGACCTTGATTGAACCAACCACGATCACCATCGAATTCACGATTGCCTTTGCCATAGGCTGCGTTCAAATCTAACGATGGTAAATACCCTGCTCGCGCCTGTTTTTGGTTCGCAGTGGCTTCAAGAAAGTTTGACCATTGCACCTGAACTTCTGGGTTATTTTCAATCGCAGTTTTAGTCACTGAGGTTAAATCTGCTGCTGATACGGTCATTGCTACACTTGCCCCAGCAACCATGCTTGCGATTTTTGTTAATGCTAATACTTTCACAGGTTTCCCCTTGTTTTAAGGTTTCTTAAATGTTTAACGATGTTGCCATCATATTAATAAATAAATTTGGGATAGAGGGCGAAGTGACTACGCCCTCTACGCTAGGTTTAAGTCTGGAAGTTGGTTTTGCTGATCATGTCTTCTAAGTCGGCAAAGCTCTGACCTGTGACCACAATATTGACACTCTTCGTATTCGCTGTATCGTGAATATTGATGGTTGTACCGCTTGCACTCACGAACTGGCTCAAGGTTGCATCATTGCCATTCCAGCCTAGAGCGGTAAGCAATGCTGTCGCATCAATCTTGTCACCCAGCAGATTAAAGTCGGTGATGGTATCGGTATCTGGTGTAGCAAACAAACCAATATCGTTTGCACCCCAGACAAAGGTATCTGAGCCAGTTCCACCCGTGAGGATATCATTGCCTGCACCACCTCTAAGGATGTCATCGCCTGCCGCACCATTTAAGGTATCGTTGCCCGCACCACCATAGATAGTATCGTTACCAGCAGTACCCGCTTTACCAGCCCAGACACTCAGATCCATCTGTGCAGTTTTCAGGGGTGAATCATTACCAACTTTGGCTCCAGTTGTCACATCTGTTTCGTAGGTAAATGCTGTAATACCGATCTGGTTGGTCAGCTTACCTGCTGTAGCAGTATGCATAAACTTCAGCTCGTTCAGCTCACTCTGCGTCAAGCCCTTAAGCTCCCACGCCGATGTTGTTGCATTCCAGCTCGCACGAGTTGAATCCATAGCTGTCGTACCGATAAAGAACTGTACGCCTGCACCATCAGGGAAACCTGTCAATGTCAAATCTGTACGTTCAATATGCGCATCTACAACTGACGGATTATTGTTGTTAATTACAACCGGATCATCCATTGCAGCGTTAAGACGCAAGTCAATCAAGTCACCTGCAAAGCCAAAGCTCATGGTTGGGTTCAACTCAATACCTGTCGCATTCGGAACAATCACAAACTTAAATGGTAGATCATGTATCGTTGCCGCTGTACTACCTGCTTCCTGAGTCACAATATTCAGTTTTAACCCACTGTTTTGTGTACCGGCGATACCAGCTGGAAGTGTACCACTCCAGTTTGCAGGTGCCTGAATCCAGATCTTCGGTACTGTCGTCGCATTCGGTGCTGTTGGAACAACCCATAAACCCTCACCTGCGTTGTTGGCAAGCGCTTCACTACCTGCATTGCCATACCATACCGTAAAGCCGGTTGGTAAGCCTTCGATATAGACAGACTTAATGGTTTCGATTGGATCCGGCAACAAAGTACCTTTCCATGCAACTTCGGTGAATTTGTTAGCCGCCGTTGCTGCTGCACCATTATGCTCCGTACCATTCGAAGTCACCGAAATATCTGGTGGGGTATTGGTATGGTTCACTTTTAATACAGTCTGGTTGTGTGATACTTCAATTGATGTATCGACACCATTGACCAGGTCTGGATTTTCCTTGTTGCGTGCATACACTTCAAATGGAATGTCGCCACTGTCATAAGGGTCGGTTGGACGATATTCCAGACCAGTTACCAGTTTACTTCCCGGTGCAACAACAGGTACGACATAGTAACTGCCTGCAGGAATACCTGCCGGAACACTAGTCGTGGTGCTCAGTGCCGAACCATTATGATACAGGGTACCCGGAACAGCACTACTATCTATCTTGATGTAAACTACACCATCCACGACAACCCAGTCACCTGCCACATCTTTACCATTCGTCACTTCAAGACTGATTGGAATGATGTTTTCTTCCTCAACTGACGCTGGTGCATTAATCGTAATTGCACCCTCATCGGTCACAGGATATAAGGTAATACGGCTGTCTGCATCAACCTGTACCCAGAAACCTGCATTATTTTGCAATGTAACTGTTACATCCAGATCCCAGTTGCCCATACCACCCATACTATTGTTTGAGTTGTTATTAGCATCTACTGGTGGTACGACCCGAATCTCAGCCAGCATATCATTCAGAGCAGTCTGTAAATTAGCGTTTGGCTGATTTTGTCTTGTCATCGTCCATAGAACGATTGTTTCTCCATTTTCCTCTACTTCTGTACGGGTTAATCGATTATTCGCACCATCAACCAACTCCACACCATCACCCAGTTTGGTACGGATGGTTACCGTAACATCATGATGTGTTGATGTCGGGTTATTACTGATGTCAATCGTACCACTCACCACAGTATTCAGATTGATATTAGCACCATCCTCCGGATGGGTTGGATCTCGAGGCATTACCTCAATGGTTGGCAAGGTTTGAGGTACAGTACCTGCAAAGTCTGCGCTTAACCACCATGAGATAGAATCAGAAATCACCGCACCGGCTGTTCCATCTTGTGTAAATGTAGTAATGGTAATTTCAGTTGGGTTAATATCCCCTGCCTGACTACCAACCACAAAATCAACATATTTGGATACAGGACCATTCATAGTAGCCGTAGGGTTCTGGACAATCCATTTGCCATTACCAGCAAATATGGCTCCCGAAACAGTTACACCTTCCGGTACTCCCTCGATCACGATACCTACTATACGTTCACTACCATCATAGTCGCCACCAACCACAAGAGCGTTACCAGGCTGAGCCGGTTTGGTCACATCAAAGTTCACACGTACAGAACCATCGGTCGTCATGTGCAGGATATTTGGAAGATCTGCACCTGTACCTGTCGAAGTACCTGTTGTTGTATTAATCAATCCACGGATAACATCCATCGGATCAGTCACTTCACGGAAGTGTAATGTGTGATTCGCAGAGTCAATGCGTGTACTTGGATTAAGTGGTGTTGTAGAACCCAGCGCCGGATTTGCAGTATCACTTACCTGATACTGGATGTTATTAATGGTAATGTCACCATAATAGTTCACAGGACCCTTGACATATACATTGTTTACATCAGCAGCATTGAACTGATAATACTCAACACCACCAACATTCACTTTATGAGCAACTTCGGCATCGGTATATGTATAGTTACCTGTTGAACCGGAGCGTACATATAACGTCAGGTCACCATTCGTAGTATTTTTAATCTGATCAACACGAATACGTACCCAGTCCACAACTTCGTCCGTATCATTGCCTGTTTCACCATGATAGACAGGTCTAAAGTCAATCTTACTGTGTGTATAGTCGTCTTCCACTACATCCGATGTTACATTCAGTGTTGCTTCTACCGAAGGTACAACTTCAAAGACAACATTCTTCGGTGCAAAGAAGATTTCCGAGTTGTTGTCGTTTTCTGTTACGACAGGCTGCACAGTAAATGCGACACGACCACTAAAGTTCGGTGGTGTCTTAATTTTAATAGCACCACTATCGATATCCTGTGGTCGAATCGACCATAAACGAGCTTCACCCGTACCACTACCAATGATCGGACCAGCACCTTCCAGATCAAAGCCATCCGGTAAGCCAGTAATACGCAGGGTAAGCGTTTCCGAACCATCAGCAGATGTACCTGAGTTCTTCACAGAATTCAGTTCGCCTGAGGTTAAGCCATCTACCAGATCTTTAAGTAGAATCAGGTTCTTACCACCCGCACCAGCTCCACCAACAGTATCCAGATCAGATTCTACGTAGTGATTACCCACTGCAACAGTGCGATCTGTCGTATCCAGATCCGGAGTATCCGGTACACCTTGAAGGGTGATACGAATATCCAGTGGATGCTGAATCTGCGTCACAGAAGTATAGGCAGGATCCACAACACCCGGGATATAGAGGGTATCGACTGCTTCGGCATCCACTTTCAGGGTAAACTCGTTGTTACTGTCCTTAGGCGGTACCATCTCTAGTGGTAAATTGCTCTTAAAGTCATTGATAACCAGTCTGAGCTTACCTGCATTAGCCGGATCTGCTTCCAGATAAGCATTCGGATTGTGCGCCGGATCGCTACTTAGCAGTAACTTAGTAACGTTATAGTAGATCTCGGTACCAATGCCCACAGGATCCAGTGGATCCATAGGAATATTACTTACCTTGATATTAAAGGTTTCATCTGTATCCGAGCTAAATGGTTTGATGTTGAGTTTAATCTTGTTGTTTACATCATCATAGCCATGACCAGCTTCGGTACGATCATTACGTCCTTGATCTTCATACGCATGAATACGTGCATCGACCCCTACAGTAACTTCCTCAGCAACAGGCAGGACAATCAGGTTCTTCAACCATGCCACACCAGATGTTTCATAAGCTGTTGGGGTATTACTATCTTCATCATAATCACGGGTAACTGCCTGTACTTTAATATAGACTTCACCCGAGAAGTTTAGAGGAGACTTGAACTGTACTGTATCCAGATCCGCAACAGGAATGCGCACGCCATTGCCACCAGATGCACCACCACCAGGAACCTGGAACTGAGCACCTGTTATTGGCTCTAAACTAGTAATAGCGTTGGTCATCGGATCACGAACTACACGATATGCAGTCAATGCAGCAAAGGTGTCTTCCTTATTACCATTTGTACCGCCTGCACCTGTGCCATCTTCGTTATACCATGGCGATTTGAAGTTAAAGCTATCATTTGGTTTATGCAGTGTAAACCATTGATCTTCCTGAGCCACAGTCGTCAGTTGTGGATCATCCTTATTCGCTGGATTATAGGTATAAGTATGATCAGGATTCATGGTCAGATCGTCAGTACCTGGCTGTGCCGATGTATCGTTGTTCGCATTGTTTGCATTACCATCGGTATTACGTGGTCGCCAGTTTGCAGGGTTATCCCCATTCGTCGGGAATAATGGATTTCCAGATGGATCATCCCGACCACCTACTACTCCAGGTGCAGGATAGTATTCAAAGGATTCCGGTACTGCTCTTACTTCGACTGCAATCGTTAAGGATGTGTCTTTCGGTGCTGAGTTACCATGTATCGCATTACTGTCGGTTGAATTGACAATAACGTTAAAATCATGGTCCAGACTACTATGTGCTGGTGGCAGAATCTGGAATGCATCCAGTACCGCCTCACGAGCTACCTGATCAGATGTACCGTTAAAGGTAATCACATAATCATTGTCAATACCATCTGGATCGAGTGCGACCCATGCACCTGCCCATGTACCATCGTTTGTTGGCGGTATCAGTTTCCAGTCGGCAGGGATATCTTTGATGGTGACGCTATTCATGCGCTCGCCATGTGGATTTGTTAGGACAGTATAGAGTGCATCTCTATCTGAAACCTGAACGCCTGCAAGGAAATTAACTGCTGTATCTTCCCATGTCCATGGATCAGTCGTGTTGTTAACATCTCCTGCAACAGGTGGTACATTCAGATTTAACCAGATGGTGTTGTTAGCTGTATTCGCTTCTGACGGTACATTTGGTGTTGGATTCTGATTCGTGGTACCAGTTTGCCATACAGGTGCTGTCGCCGGATTACTGTCATGATCATAGTAGAATCCATCGCTATCACGGTCATGGGTATTAATCGTAATCCGAATATCATCGATCTCACCACTAAAGTCCTGACCGGCTGCAATACGGATTAACGAGAAGCTGGTTTCAGTACCAGTCTGTCCATTCGTGCCACTGCGACTGCTTATGGTTACACTTTCACCTTCGTTCAATACTCTCCAGTTACCATTGCCAGAAATGCTGCTATGCCAGACCATAATCGGACCGCCAGAACCATTTGGGTTGCTAATGGTAATCGAACGTACTTCTGAACCATCACGATCGGTATAAGCTGCATCAATTACAGGGTTAAGGGCAAAATATTTATCCTCATTAAGAGTAACAGTTGCATGTCGGTTATCCGTATACGCCATTGTGTAATTCGGATTATTCGATGGGTCAGAATCGCCACGAGCAGCGCCCATGGATACTGTTGTACCTGTGCTTGTACCTGCGGTTACAAAACTCGGATCATAAACCAGACTTGCATCATCAGTCACGGCACGTACAGACACCTGAATCGTTGAGGTACTGGTTGCACCCTGACCCAGAGCATCGTCTGAATTATTGTTTGGTGTCGTACCAGAACCCCATCCATACTCTGCTTCTGTACGGATTGCACCTGGTGTGCCTGTTGCATGACCCGCAGGATAGACTTCGTAGCTCGTCGCAGTAACATCTATAGAGAAGTTTTCATGACGATCTGCACCCGGTTTGGCACGAATCGCCTGATAGTCTGCCTCAGTCATATAGATGGTATTTGGCATACCCAACGTGATACCTGCATGGTGGTAGGTATGATCAACCTGACCCATAGCATCAACAATCACAATGTTATAAGTCTTGTCACCATTGCCGGCAGTAGAAGACGGCGTATAATCCGTACCTCCTGCATTCGTCAGGGTAGCACCGTTGTTGGTGTAATGTGAGCCTGTTGCAACACCATTAGGATGCGCACCATCACCTTTAAGAGTAAGTGTAATCACGCCTAGACGTTCCGGATTGTCACCAAGTGCATGATTCACACCTGTTACATCATTATCCGTATTATCCTTAATCGCAGGTTTCACCAGATTTAGAGCGACGGATGTATCTTCATCTGTAAATACATTCTGTACAGTAATAACCGGTGCATCATTGGATACAGGAATGACTTCCATGTTCACGGTAAAGGTTTTAGAACCGTTATCCGTTGTTGTGGTATAGGTAAAGGTATCTGTACCGCTAAAGTCACCTTTTGGATAGTAAGTAATCGTACCATTGACATTGACTTTGGCATAACCATATTCGGTTTCGTAGGCTTTTACACCATTCGTAACTTCGGCAGCACTTAGAATATTTTGAGCTACACCATTTACAAAAACCTGTGTATTGGCTGGAACAGGCGTACCTGCTGTACCTGGGTTACCAACAGCATTAATCACTGTATTCGCATTTGTTCCACCTTTTGCATCGGCATTGGTGTTAAAGGTATTTGAATGTTGCGTACCTGATGGCGGAATATACAAGTCTTCATACACAATGACATTGACAGGGATCGATGTGTCTGGTGCGTCGTCAATCACTGTCACCACAATGTTACCCACAGTGGTATCACCATCACCGTCTATAATACTTAAACTGTTAAATGGAATATTAATAGATGACAGACTGTTGTGTTCCAGTGCTTTGCTTAGGGTAAAGGTGTAACCTGCGGTATAGGCCCATGGATTGATGTTGTCCAATACAATGGTAAATACAGTTGCACCACCTGCACCATCGGTTGCGGTAATGGTATGACCATCGACTGAAAGTACAAATACCAGATTTTCATTGTTGGCTGGACCTGTACCGCCATTTGCAACAATGTTGTCCCAGTTGTTTTCCAGATTATCAATGGTTGCTTGGGTAAACTTGACATCGGCAACACTACCTGAATTTTTATCTGCACCAAAGTTCAGGTTTAATGTACCTGTTTTGGTGAGTTCTAATGGGTTCGGGTTACTACCTAGTGGTAAGTATCGCTCATCCAAAATCGCAGTAGTCGAACTGGTGAATGTTGGACCATCGTCCAAGAATTTGAAGCGATCGCCGATGTTGATACTATGCGTTGCTGTATCACCATCCTTATCGGCAATCACACCTTGAAGTCGGATTGCAGCATTCGCAATCGTTGCAGGTGTTGCCAACTCATCTGGATCGGCTGGGTTTGCATGACGAATTGAACGAGATTGCGTCAAGGTCACATCATCGCCACTTAAAGCGATACGGAATGCTTCCGCACCTGCTGAATTTGCACTACTCACATTACCAACACGACCAACCACATCATTATCCACTTTGTAGAGGTAAATAAGATTGCCTGTTTCGGTATCACGCAAACCACTTGAAACACCTGTTGTTGAAACTTGCAGTGTTTTAACAATACTACCTGCACCATCTGCACCATAATTCGTGGTAAACGCATTGGTTGCAAAACCTTGAAGCTTATTGGTTGCTGCGGCATTGAATGGTCCCATTCCATCTGGGTCAGTTGCTGGTAATGCACCTGTGGCTAGGGCTGATTCATCAACAGCAATAATACCTAATGTAGAACCTGCGGTAATGGTTGGCGCATCATCACGGAAGCCAACTTTGTCGCCCAGGTTGATGAACGCACTATGCACGTCACCATCTTTATCCGTCGCTGTTGCTGTCAGGGTCACGGTGTCTGTGGTCAGCGTGATCAGCTCATTCGGTGAGGCTGTACCACCTGTTGGGTGAACCAGAGAACGAATCTGATCCAGACCCACTTCTGCGGTTGCACTATCTACACGGATTTCAAACGCTTTCAAACCTGTTGAACTTGCAGATCCGCCTACACCTACACGACCTACAACGATGCCGCCCTCAAGGTATAAATAAACACGCTGACCTGTGGCTGTATCCACTACACCACTGTCTACTCCTGTGGCTTTAACCCCCAGGCTGTACGCTGTGCTACCTGCACCATCTGCACCGTAGTTCACACTAAACGCACTGGCAAAGTTTTCGCTATCATCTGTGGTCAGGAACGTTTCATCTACTTCTAACGCTGTAATTACCGTATTGGTGGTTACCACTGGCGCATCATCACGGAAGCCAACTTTGTCGCCCAGGTTGATGAACGCACTATTCACGTCACCATCTTTATCCGTCGCTGTTGCTGTCAAGGTCACGGTGTCTGTGGTCAGCGTGATCAGCTCATTCGGTGACGCTGTACCACCTGTTGGGTGAACCAGAGAACGAATCTGATCCAGACCCACTTCTGCGGTCGCACTATCTACACGGATTTCAAACGCTTTCAAACCTGTTGAACTTGCAGATCCGCCTACACCTACACGACCTACAACGATGCCGCCCTCAAGGTATAAATAAACACGCTGACCTGTGGCTGTATCCACTACACCACTGTCTACTCCTGTGGCTTTAACCCCCAGGCTGTACGCTGTGCTACCTGCACCATCTGCACCGTAGTTCACACTAAACGCACTGGCAAAGTTTTCGCTATCATCTGTGGTCAATACCGTTTCATCTACCTCTAACGCTGTACTTACCGTATTGGTGGTTACCACTGGCGCATCATCACGGAAGCCGACTTTGTCGCCCAGGTTGATGAACCCACTATGCACGTCACCATCTTTATCCGTCGCTGTTGCTGTCAGGGTCACGGTGTCTGTGGTCAGCGTGATCAGCTCATTCGGTGATGTTGCACCACCTGTTGGGTGAACCAGAGAACGAATCTGATCCAGACCCACTTCTGCGGTTGCACTATCTACACGGATTTCAAACGCTTTCGCACCTGATGCGTCCGCTGAACCTGCATTACCCACACGTCCAACCACTACACCACTTTCAAGATACAGATAGACTTTCTCGCCTGTGGCTGTATCCACTACACCACTGTCTACTCCTGTGGCTTTAACCCCCAGGCTGTACGCTGTGCTACCTGCACCATCTGCACCGTAGTTCACACTAAACGCACTGGCAAAGTTTTCGCTATCATCTGTGGTCAGGAACGTTTCATCTACTTCTAACGCTGTACCTACCGTATTGGTGGTTACCACTGGCGCATCATCACGGAAGCCAACTTTGTCGCCCAGGTTGATGAACGCACTATGCACGTCACCATCTTTATCCGTCGCTGTTGCTGTCAGGGTCACGGTGTCTGTGGTCAGCGTGATCAGCTCATTCGGTGAGGCTGTACCACCTGTTGGGTGAACCAGAGAACGAATCTGATCCAGACCCACTTCTGCGGTTGCACTATCTACACGGATTTCAAACGCTTTCAAACCTGTTGAACTTGCAGATCCGCCTACACCTACACGACCTACAACGATGCCGCCCTCAAGGTATAAATAAACACGCTGACCTGTGGCTGTATCCACTACACCACTGTCTACTCCTGTGGCTTTAACCCCCAGGCTGTACGCTGTGCTACCTGCACCATCTGCACCGTAGTTCACACTAAACGCACTGGCAAAGTTTGCGCTATCATCTGTGGTCAATACGGTTTCATCTACCTCTAACGCTGTACTTACCGTATTGGTGGTTACCACTGGCGCATCATCACGGAAGCCGACTTTGTCGCCCAGGTTGATGAACGCACTATGCACGTCACCATCTTTATCCGTCGCTGTTGCTGTCAGGGTCACGGTGTCTGTGGTCAGCGTGATCAGCTCATTCGGTGATGTTGCACCACCTGTTGGGTGAACCAGAGAACGAATCTGATCCAGACCCACTTCTGCGGTTGCACTATCTACACGGATTTCAAACGCTTTCGCACCTGTTGAACTTGCAGATCCGCCTACACCTACACGACCTACAACGATGCCGCCCTCAAGGTATAAATAAACACGCTGACCTGTGGCTGTATCCACTACACCACTGTCTACTCCTGTGGCTTTAACCCCCAGGCTGTACACCAGGGCATTGGTTGTCGCTGCTCCATCTGCACCGTAGTTCACACTAAACGCACTGGCAAAGTTTTCGCTATCATCTGTGGTCAGGAACGTTTCATCTACTTCTAACGCTGTACCTACCGTATTGGTGGTTACCACTGGCGCATCATCACGGAAGCCAACTTTGTCGCCCAGGTTGATGAACGCACTATGCACGTCACCATCTTTATCCGTCGCTGTTGCTGTCAGGGTCACGGTGTCTGTGGTCAGCGTGATCAGCTCATTCGGTGATGTTGCACCACCTGTTGGGTGAACCAGAGAACGAATCTGATCCAGACCCACTTCTGCGGTTGCACTATCTACACGGATTTCAAACGCTTTCGCACCTGATGCGTCCGCTGAACCTGCATTACCCACACGTCCAACCACTACACCACTTTCAAGATACAGATAGACTTTCTCGCCTGTGGCTGTATCAACTACACCACTGTCTACTCCTGTGGCTTTAACCCCCAGGCTGTACACCAGGGCATTGGTTGTCGCTGCTCCATCTGCGCCATAATTAACCGTAAACGCACTGGCAAAGTTTGCGCTATCATCTGTGGTCAATACGGTTTCATCTACCTCTAACGCTGTACTTACCGTATTGGTGGTTACCACTGGCGCATCATCACGGAAGCCGACTTTGTCGCCCAGGTTGATGAACCCACTATGCACGTCACCATCTTTATCCGTCGCTGTTGCTGTCAGGGTCACGGTGTCTGTGGTCAGCGTGATCAGCTCATTCGGTGAGGCTGTACCACCTGTTGGGTGAACCAGAGAACGAATCTGATCCAGACCCACTTCTGCGGTTGCACTATCTACACGGATTTCAAACGCTTTCAAACCTGTTGAACTTGCAGATCCGCCTACACCTACACGACCTACAACGATGCCGCCCTCAAGGTATAAATAAACACGCTGACCTGTGGCTGTATCCACTACACCACTGTCTACTCCTGTGGCTTTAACCCCCAGGCTGTACGCTGTGCTACCTGCACCATCTGCACCGTAGTTCACACTAAACGCACTGGCAAAGTTTTCGCTATCATCTGTGGTCAGGAACGTTTCATCTACCTCTAACGCTGTAATTACCGTATTGGTGGTTACCACTGGCGCATCATCACGGAAGCCAACTTTGTCGCCCAGGTTGATGAACGCACTATGCACGTCACCATCTTTATCCGTCGCTGTTGCTGTCAGGGTCACGGTGTCTGTGGTCAGCGTGATCAGCTCATTCGGTGATGTTGCACCACCTGTTGGGTGAACCAGAGAACGAATCTGATCCAGACCCACTTCTGCGGTTGCACTATCTACACGGATTTCAAACGCTTTCAAACCTGTTGAACTTGCAGATCCGCCTACACCTACACGACCTACAACGATGCCGCCCTCAAGGTATAAATAAACACGCTGACCTGTGGCTGTATCCACTACACCACTGTCTACTCCTGTGGCTTTAACCCCCAGGCTGTACGCTGTGCTACCTGCACCATCTGCACCGTAGTTCACACTAAACGCACTGGCAAAGTTTTCGCTATCATCTGTGGTCAGGAACGTTTCATCAACTTCTAACGCTGTACTTACCGTATTGGTGGTTACCACTGGTGCATCATCACGGAAGCCGACTTTGTCGCCCAGGTTGATGAACGCACTATGCACGTCACCATCTTTATCCGTCGCTGTTGCTGTCAGGGTCACGGTGTCTGTGGTCAGCGTGATCAGCTCATTCGGTGACGCTGTACCACCTGTTGGGTGAACCAGAGAACGAATCTGATCCAGACCCACTTCTGCGGTTGCACTATCTACACGGATTTCAAACGCTTTCAAACCTGTTGAACTTGCAGATCCGCCTACACCTACACGACCTACAACGATGCCGCCCTCAAGGTATAAATAAACACGCTGACCTGTGGCTGTATCCACTACACCACTGTCTACTCCTGTGGCTTTAACCCCCAGGCTGTACGCTGTGCTACCTGCACCATCTGCACCGTAGTTCACACTAAACGCACTGGCAAAGTTTTCGCTATCATCTGTGGTCAATACGGTTTCATCTACCTCTAACGCTGTAATTACCGTATTGGTGGTTACCACTGGCGCATCATCACGGAAGCCGACTTTGTCGCCCAGGTTGATGAACGCACTATGCACGTCACCATCTTTATCCGTCGCTGTTGCTGTCAAGGTCACGGTGTCTGTGGTCAGCGTGATCAGCTCATTCGGTGACGCTGTACCACCTGTTGGGTGAACCAGAGAACGAATCTGATCCAGACCCACTTCTGCGGTCGCACTATCTACACGGATTTCAAACGCTTTCAAACCTGTTGAACTTGCAGATCCGCCTACACCTACACGACCTACAACGATGCCGCCCTCAAGGTATAAATAAACACGCTGACCTGTGGCTGTATCCACTACACCACTGTCTACTCCTGTGGCTTTAACCCCCAGGCTGTACGCTGTGCTACCTGCACCATCTGCACCGTAGTTCACACTAAACGCACTGGCAAAGTTTTCGCTATCATCTGTGGTCAGGAACGTTTCATCTACCTCTAACGCTGTAATTACCGTATTGGTGGTTACCACTGGCGCATCATCACGGAAGCCAACTTTGTCGCCCAGGTTGATGAACGCACTATGCACGTCACCATCTTTATCCGTCGCTGTTGCTGTCAGGGTCACGGTGTCTGTGGTCAGCGTGATCAGCTCATTCGGTGATGTTGCACCACCTGTTGGGTGAACCAGAGAACGAATCTGATCCAGACCCACTTCTGCGGTTGCACTATCTACACGGATTTCAAACGCTTTCGCACCTGATGCGTCCGCTGAACCTGCATTACCGACGCGTCCAACCACTACACCACTTTCAAGATACAGATAGACTTTCTCGCCTGTGGCTGTATCCACTACACCACTGTCTACTCCTGTGGCTTTAACCCCCAGGCTGTACGCTGTGCTACCTGCACCATCTGCACCGTAGTTCACACTAAACGCACTGGCAAAGTTTTCGCTATCATCTGTGGTCAATACGGTTTCATCTACCTCTAACGCTGTAATTACCGTATTGGTGGTTACCACTGGCGCATCATCACGGAAGCCGACTTTGTCGCCCAGGTTGATGAACGCACTATGCACGTCACCATCTTTATCCGTCGCTGTTGCTGTCAAGGTCACGGTGTCTGTGGTCAGCGTGATCAGCTCATTCGGTGAGGCTGTACCACCTGTTGGGTGAACCAGAGAACGAATCTGATCCAGACCCACTTCTGCGGTTGCACTATCTACACGGATTTCAAACGCTTTCGCACCTGATGCGTCCGCTGAACCTGCATTACCCACACGTCCAACCACTACACCACTTTCAAGATACAGATAGACTTTCTCGCCTGTGGCTGTATCAACTACACCACTGTCTACTCCTGTGGCTTTAACCCCCAGGCTGTACACCAGGGCATTGGTTGTCGCTGCTCCATCTGCGCCATAATTAACCGTAAACGCACTGGCAAAGTTTGCGCTATCATCTGTGGTCAATACGGTTTCATCTACCTCTAACGCTGTACTTACCGTATTGGTGGTTACCACTGGCGCATCATCACGGAAGCCGACTTTGTCGCCCAGGTTGATGAACCCACTATGCACGTCACCATCTTTATCCGTCGCTGTTGCTGTCAAGGTCACGGTGTCTGTGGTCAGCGTGATCAGCTCATTCGGTGACGCTGTACCACCTGTTGGGTGAACCAGAGAACGAATCTGATCCAGACCCACTTCTGCGGTCGCACTATCTACACGGATTTCAAACGCTTTCAAACCTGTTGAACTTGCAGATCCGCCTACACCTACACGACCTACAACGATGCCGCCCTCAAGGTATAAATAAACACGCTGACCTGTGGCTGTATCCACTACACCACTGTCTACTCCTGTGGCTTTAACCCCCAGGCTGTACGCTGTGCTACCTGCACCATCTGCACCGTAGTTCACACTAAACGCACTGGCAAAGTTTTCGCTATCATCTGTGGTCAGGAACGTTTCATCTACCTCTAACGCTGTAATTACCGTATTGGTGGTTACCACTGGCGCATCATCACGGAAGCCAACTTTGTCGCCCAGGTTGATGAACGCACTATGCACGTCACCATCTTTATCCGTCGCTGTTGCTGTCAGGGTCACGGTGTCTGTGGTCAGCGTGATCAGCTCATTCGGTGAGGCTGTACCACCTGTTGGGTGAACCAGAGAACGAATCTGATCCAGACCCACTTCTGCGGTTGCACTATCTACACGGATTTCAAACGCTTTCGCACCTGATGCGTCCGCTGAACCTGCATTACCCACACGTCCAACCACTACACCACTTTCAAGATACAGATAGACTTTCTCGCCTGTGGCTGTATCAACTACACCACTGTCTACTCCTGTGGCTTTAACCCCCAGGCTGTACACCAGGGCATTGGTTGTCGCTGCTCCATCTGCGCCATAATTAACCGTAAACGCACTGGCAAAGTTTGCGCTATCATCTGTGGTCAATACGGTTTCATCTACCTCTAACGCTGTACTTACCGTATTGGTGGTTACCACTGGCGCATCATCACGGAAGCCGACTTTGTCGCCCAGGTTGATGAACCCACTATGCACGTCACCATCTTTATCCGTCGCTGTTGCTGTCAGGGTCACGGTGTCTGTGGTCAGCGTGATCAGCTCATTCGGTGATGTTGCACCACCTGTTGGGTGAACCAGAGAACGAATCTGATCCAGACCCACTTCTGCGGTTGCACTATCTACACGGATTTCAAACGCTTTCGCACCTGTTGAACTTGCAGATCCGCCTACACCTACACGACCTACAACGATGCCGCCCTCAAGGTATAAATAAACACGCTGACCTGTGGCTGTATCCACTACACCACTGTCTACTCCTGTGGCTTTAACCCCCAGGCTGTACACCAGGGCATTGGTTGTCGCTGCTCCATCTGCACCGTAGTTCACACTAAACGCACTGGCAAAGTTTTCGCTATCATCTGTGGTCAGGAACGTTTCATCTACTTCTAACGCTGTACCTACCGTATTGGTGGTTACCACTGGCGCATCATCACGGAAGCCAACTTTGTCGCCCAGGTTGATGAACGCACTATGCACGTCACCATCTTTATCCGTCGCTGTTGCTGTCAGGGTCACGGTGTCTGTGGTCAGCGTGATCAGCTCATTCGGTGAGGCTGTACCACCTGTTGGGTGAACCAGAGAACGAATCTGATCCAGACCCACTTCTGCGGTTGCACTATCTACACGGATTTCAAACGCTTTCGCACCTGATGCGTCCGCTGAACCTGCATTACCCACACGTCCAACCACTACACCACTTTCAAGATACAGATAGACTTTCTCGCCTGTGGCTGTATCAACTACACCACTGTCTACTCCTGTGGCTTTAACCCCCAGGCTGTACACCAGGGCATTGGTTGTCGCTGCTCCATCTGCGCCATAATTAACCGTAAACGCACTGGCAAAGTTTGCGCTATCATCTGTGGTCAATACGGTTTCATCTACCTCTAACGCTGTACTTACCGTATTGGTGGTTACCACTGGCGCATCATCACGGAAGCCGACTTTGTCGCCCAGGTTGATGAACCCACTATGCACGTCACCATCTTTATCCGTCGCTGTTGCTGTCAGGGTCACGGTGTCTGTGGTCAGCGTGATCAGCTCATTCGGTGATGTTGCACCACCTGTTGGGTGAACCAGAGAACGAATCTGATCCAGACCCACTTCTGCGGTTGCACTATCTACACGGATTTCAAACGCTTTCGCACCTGATGCGTCCGCTGAACCTGCATTACCCACACGTCCAACCACTACACCACTTTCAAGATACAGATAGACTTTCTCGCCTGTGGCTGTATCCACTACACCACTGTCTACTCCTGTGGCTTTAACCCCCAGGCTGTACGCTGTGCTACCTGCACCATCTGCACCGTAGTTCACACTAAACGCACTGGCAAAGTTTTCGCTATCATCTGTGGTCAGGAACGTTTCATCTACTTCTAACGCTGTACCTACCGTATTGGTGGTTACCACTGGCGCATCATCACGGAAGCCAACTTTGTCGCCCAGGTTGATGAACGCACTATGCACGTCACCATCTTTATCCGTCGCTGTTGCTGTCAGGGTCACGGTGTCTGTGGTCAGCGTGATCAGCTCATTCGGTGAGGCTGTACCACCTGTTGGGTGAACCAGAGAACGAATCTGATCCAGACCCACTTCTGCGGTTGCACTATCTACACGGATTTCAAACGCTTTCGCACCTGATGCGTCCGCTGAACCTGCATTACCCACACGTCCAACCACTACACCACTTTCAAGATACAGATAGACTTTCTCGCCTGTGGCTGTATCAACTACACCACTGTCTACTCCTGTGGCTTTAACCCCCAGGCTGTACACCAGGGCATTGGTTGTCGCTGCTCCATCTGCGCCATAATTAACCGTAAACGCACTGGCAAAGTTTGCGCTATCATCTGTGGTCAATACGGTTTCATCTACCTCTAACGCTGTACTTACCGTATTGGTGGTTACCACTGGCGCATCATCACGGAAGCCGACTTTGTCGCCCAGGTTGATGAACGCACTATGCACGTCACCATCTTTATCCGTCGCTGTTGCTGTCAGGGTCACGGTGTCTGTGGTCAGCGTGATCAGCTCATTCGGTGATGTTGCACCACCTGTTGGGTGAACCAGAGAACGAATCTGATCCAGACCCACTTCTGCGGTTGCACTATCTACACGGATTTCAAACGCTTTCGCACCTGATGCGTCCGCTGAACCTGCATTACCCACACGTCCAACCACTACACCACTTTCAAGATACAGATAGACTTTCTCGCCTGTGGCTGTATCCACTACACCACTGTCTACTCCTGTGGCTTTAACCCCCAGGCTGTACGCTGTGCTACCTGCACCATCTGCACCGTAGTTCACACTAAACGCACTGGCAAAGTTTTCGCTATCATCTGTGGTCAGGAACGTTTCATCTACCTCTAACGCTGTAATTACCGTATTGGTGGTTACCACTGGCGCATCATCACGGAAGCCAACTTTGTCGCCCAGGTTGATGAACGCACTATGCACGTCACCATCTTTATCCGTCGCTGTTGCTGTCAGGGTCACGGTGTCTGTGGTCAGCGTGATCAGCTCATTCGGTGATGTTGCACCACCTGTTGGGTGAACCAGAGAACGAATCTGATCCAGACCCACTTCTGCGGTTGCACTATCTACACGGATTTCAAACGCTTTCAAACCTGTTGAACTTGCAGATCCGCCTACACCTACACGACCTACAACGATGCCGCCCTCAAGGTATAAATAAACACGCTGACCTGTGGCTGTATCCACTACACCACTGTCTACTCCTGTGGCTTTAACCCCCAGGCTGTACGCTGTGCTACCTGCACCATCTGCACCGTAGTTCACACTAAACGCACTGGCAAAGTTTTCGCTATCATCTGTGGTCAGGAACGTTTCATCAACTTCTAACGCTGTACTTACCGTATTGGTGGTTACCACTGGTGCATCATCACGGAAGCCGACTTTGTCGCCCAGGTTGATGAACGCACTATTCACGTCACCATCTTTATCCGTCGCTGTTGCTGTCAGGGTCACGGTGTCTGTGGTCAGCGTGATCAGCTCATTCGGTGACGCTGTACCACCTGTTGGGTGAACCAGAGAACGAATCTGATCCAGACCCACTTCTGCGGTTGCACTATCTACACGGATTTCAAACGCTTTCAAACCTGTTGAACTTGCAGATCCGCCTACACCTACACGACCTACAACGATGCCGCCCTCAAGGTATAAATAAACACGCTGACCTGTGGCTGTATCCACTACACCACTGTCTACTCCTGTGGCTTTAACCCCCAGGCTGTACGCTGTGCTACCTGCACCATCTGCACCGTAGTTCACACTAAACGCACTGGCAAAGTTTTCGCTATCATCTGTGGTCAGGAACGTTTCATCAACTTCTAACGCTGTACTTACCGTATTGGTGGTTACCACTGGTGCATCATCACGGAAGCCGACTTTGTCGCCCAGGTTGATGAACGCACTATGCACGTCACCATCTTTATCCGTCGCTGTTGCTGTCAGGGTCACGGTGTCTGTGGTCAGCGTGATCAGCTCATTCGGTGACGCTGTACCACCTGTTGGGTGAACCAGAGAACGAATCTGATCCAGCGTCACTTCTGCGGTTGCACTATCTACACGGATTTCAAACGCTTTCAAACCTGTTGAACTTGCAGATCCGCCTACACCTACACGACCTACAACGATGCCGCCCTCAAGGTATAAATAAACACGCTGACCTGTGGCTGTATCCACTACACCACTGTCTACTCCTGTGGCTTTAACCCCCAGGCTGTACGCTGTGCTACCTGCACCATCTGCACCGTAGTTCACACTAAACGCACTGGCAAAGTTTTCGCTATCATCTGTGGTCAGGAACGTTTCATCAACTTCTAACGCTGTACTTACCGTATTGGTGGTTACCACTGGTGCATCATCACGGAAGCCGACTTTGTCGCCCAGGTTGATGAACGCACTATTCACGTCACCATCTTTATCCGTCGCTGTTGCTGTCAGGGTCACGGTGTCTGTGGTCAGCGTGATCAGCTCATTCGGTGACGCTGTACCACCTGTTGGGTGAACCAGAGAACGAATCTGATCCAGACCCACTTCTGCGGTTGCACTATCTACACGGATTTCAAACGCTTTCAAACCTGTTGAACTTGCAGATCCGCCTACACCTACACGACCTACAACGATGCCGCCCTCAAGGTATAAATAAACACGCTGACCTGTGGCTGTATCCACTACACCACTGTCTACTCCTGTGGCTTTAACCCCCAGGCTGTACGCTGTGCTACCTGCACCATCTGCACCGTAGTTCACACTAAACGCACTGGCAAAGTTTTCGCTATCATCTGTGGTCAGGAACGTTTCATCTACCTCTAACGCTGTAATTACCGTATTGGTGGTTACCACTGGCGCATCATCACGGAAGCCAACTTTGTCGCCCAGGTTGATGAACGCACTATGCACGTCACCATCTTTATCCGTCGCTGTTGCTGTCAGGGTCACGGTGTCTGTGGTCAGCGTGATCAGCTCATTCGGTGAGGCTGTACCACCTGTTGGGTGAACCAGAGAACGAATCTGATCCAGACCCACTTCTGCGGTTGCACTATCTACACGGATTTCAAACGCTTTCGCACCTGATGCGTCCGCTGAACCTGCATTACCCACACGTCCAACCACTACACCACTTTCAAGATACAGATAGACTTTCTCGCCTGTGGCTGTATCAACTACACCACTGTCTACTCCTGTGGCTTTAACCCCCAGGCTGTACACCAGGGCATTGGTTGTCGCTGCTCCATCTGCGCCATAATTAACCGTAAACGCACTGGCAAAGTTTGCGCTATCATCTGTGGTCAATACGGTTTCATCTACCTCTAACGCTGTACTTACCGTATTGGTGGTTACCACTGGCGCATCATCACGGAAGCCGACTTTGTCGCCCAGGTTGATGAACCCACTATGCACGTCACCATCTTTATCCGTCGCTGTTGCTGTCAATGTCACTGCATTCGTCGTTAAGTTAATGAGTTCATTCGGTGAGCCAGTACCGCCTGTTGGGTGGGTTAACGCAAGGACTTGATCTAGTGTCACTTCTCCTGTGCCTGCATTTACGCTGATACGGAATGCTTCTGCACCACCTGCGTCTGCCACACCACCACTACCAACACGTCCTACGACACTGCCTGATTCTAGGAACAGATAGACACCTTGACCAGTGGCAACATCAACTACACCACTCGGTACACCAGCACCTGATATGCCCAAGCTATAAACAGTAGTTCCCGCACCATCTGCACCATAATTGATATTAAATGCAGTGGAGAAGTTTTGGGTGTGGTCAGTTGCCAAGGTTGTTTCATCAACCTCCACATTAATGACAGCACCTGTGGTCACAATCGTTGGCGCATCATCTCGGAAACCCACTTTATCACCCAAGCTAATACTTGCAGAAGCAGTATCACCATCTCTGTCGGTCACAGTAGCCGTCAATGTCACTGCATTCGTCGTTAAGTTAATGAGTTCATTCGGTGAGCCAGTACCGCCTGTTGGGTGGGTTAACGCAAGGACTTGATCTAGTGTCACTTCTCCTGTGCCTGCATTTACGCTGATACGGAATGCTTCCGCACCACCTGCGTCTGCCACACCACCACTACCAACACGTCCTACGACACTGCCTGATTCCAGGAACAGATAGACACCTTGACCAGTGGCAACATCAACTACACCACTCGGTACACCAGCACCTGATATGCCCAAGCTATAAACAGTAGTTCCCGCACCATCTGCACCATAATTGATATTAAATGCAGTGGAGAAGTTTTGGGTGTGGTCAGTTGCCAAGGTTGTTTCATCAACCTCCACATTAATGACAGCACCTGTGGTCACAATCGTTGGCGCATCATCTCGGAAACCCACTTTATCACCCAAGCTAATACTTGCAGAAGCAGTATCACCATCTCTGTCGGTCACAGTAGCCGTCAATGTCACTGCATTCGTCGTTAAGTTAATGAGTTCATTCGGTGAGCCAGTACCGCCTGTTGGGTGGGTTAACGCAAGGACTTGATCTAGTGTCACTTCTCCTGTGCCTGCATTTACGCTGATACGGAATGCTTCCGCACCACCTGCGTCTGCCACACCACCACTACCAACACGTCCTACGACACTGCCTGATTCCAGGAACAGATAGACACCTTGACCAGTGGCAACATCAACTACACCACTCGGTACACCAGCACCTGATATGCCCAAGCTATACACCGTAGTTCCCGCACCATCTGCACCATAATTGATATTAAATGCAGTGGAGAAGTTTTGGGTGTGGTCAGTTGCCAAGGTTGTTTCATCAACCTCCACATTAATGACAGCACCTGTGGTCACAATCGTTGGCGCATCATCTCGGAAACCCACTTTATCACCCAAGCTAATACTTGCAGAAGCAGTATCACCATCTCTGTCGGTCACAGTAGCCGTCAATGTCACTGCATTCGTCGTTAAGTTAATGAGTTCATTCGGTGAGCCAGTACCGCCTGTTGGGTGGGTTAACGCAAGGACTTGATCTAGTGTCACTTCTCCTGTGCCTGCATTTACGCTGATACGGAATGCTTCCGCACCCAATGGATCCGCAAAGCCTCCTGCGCCCACTAAGCCGACCACTTCACCTGTTACCAAGGCGTACAGATAAACTGCCTGACCTGTAGCAACGTCAATCACACCACTCACTGCACCAACACTTGATATGCCGAGGCTATAAACTAGCGCGTTGCTTAATGCTTGTCCATCTGCACCGTAGGTGTTGACGGTGAAGGCACTAGCAAAGTTTTCGCTGTCATTCGTGGTCAACACTGTTTCGTCAACTTCTAATACTGTGAGTACCGCGTTGGTGGTGACGCTTGGGCCGTCATCCAAGAAGCTTAAGGTGCCTTCAATATCAAGATCCGCACTGGCCGTGTCGCCATCTTTATCCGTCGCAGTCGCTGTCAACGTGATCGCGCTGCTGATCAATGCCGAGGCATCGTTGTGATCCGCAGTGTCCGCATGCACGATGGCGCGGCTTTGGTTCAAGGTCACGTCGGCATTGGTCGCATCCACACTAACGCGGAACGCTTCTGCACCCGCTGGGTCAGCAACACCTGCTGCGCCAACCAGTCCAATGATGTCGCCATTCACGTCTTGGAACAGGTAGATGTTTTCACCAGTTACGGTGTCAACCAGACCACTGTCGCTGCCGACGGTGGTGCTTAAGCTGTAGACCAAGCTATTGGTCACTGCGGCAGTGTCTGCACCAAACGCATGCGTGAACGCATCGCTGTAACTGGCTGTCGCATCAACGCCGTAAGCGGTTTCATCCACGGTCAATGTCGCAGCGGTGCTGCCAACGCTGACGCTTGGGCCGTCATCTTCAACAATAACATTCAGCGTCGACGCTGCTGTCGCACCATGGTTGTCGGTAACGCTGGTCGGAATGGTGAAGTCAAGGATGTCTTCTACGCTGTTATCCGCATGATCCACCGCACTATCTAAGGTGACGGTGTAGTCGCCTGTTGCGCTGTCTAAGACCACCGTGATGATGGTGAGTGCACCTGCTGTACCGGTGACAGTGTTGGTCGCGGTGTCCAATGTCCACACCACGGCTACGCCATTGGAGGTCAATACGTCGCTTGGAACACCTGTAAACGCATAGGTTAACACCGCGTCGCTGTCCACATCCGCACCAACTAGACTGCCATTAAAGGTTCGACTGTTGGTGAGGTCATCACCATTGCTATCGGCAAGTCCGCCGACTAAGCCTTCTTCAGAGACCCGCGCACTACCTGAGGTCAGCTCTGGTGCAGTATTTGTTATCGTAATGGTTTCAATTGCTTGACTAGTACCGCCATGACCATCGCTGATGGTGTATGGGAAGCTAACTTGACCCACAAATCCTGTATTTGGAGTAAAGGTGATGGTGCCATCAGCAGCAACAGTCACAACGCCATTGGTTACAGGAATGCTCTGTGCTGTACCTGGTGTCAGGGTGACGCCGTTAATGCTGGTAATGCTTAAGGCGTCATTTTCTGGATCGGTATCACCTTGTAGTGGATTGAGAACCACTGGGGTGTTGTGCGGCGTGGTGTAGTTATCATTCACCGCAGCAGGTGCAGTATTTGTTATCGTAATGGTTTCAATTGCTTGACTAGTACCGCCATGACCATCGCTGATGGTGTATGGGAAGCTAACTTGACCCACAAATCCTGTATTTGGAGTAAAGGTGATGGTGCCATCAGCAGCAACAGTCACAACGCCATTGGTTACAGGAATGCTCTGTGCTGTACCTGGTGTCAGGGTGACGCCGTTAATGCTGCTAATGCTTAAGGCGTCATTTTCTGGATCGGTATCACCTTGTAGTGGATTGAGAACCACTGGGGTGTTGTGCGGCGTGGTGTAGTTGTCATTCACCGCAGCAGGTGCAGTATTTGTTATCGTAATGGTTTCAATTGCTTGACTAGTACCGCCATGACCATCGCTGATGGTGTATGGGAAGCTAACTTGACCCACAAATCCTGTATTTGGAGTAAAGGTGATGGTGCCATCAGCAGCAACAGTCACAACGCCATTGGTTACAGGAATGCTCTGTGCTGTACCTGGTGTCAGGGTGACGCCGTTAATGCTGGTAATGCTTAAGGCGTCATTTTCTGGATCGGTATCACCTTGTAGTGGATTGAGAACCACTGGGGTGTTGTGCGGCGTGGTGTAGCTATCATTCACTGCAACAGGGGGGGTATTTCCTGTTAGTGTAGATACAGACAATGGCATCCAACTTCCACCGCCCAAACCATGTTCAAAAGGCTTAATAACTGATAAGGATGCTGGATATTCAATCCCTAAAGGTGGAATATTATCGACCACCCTATTCAGCATCAAAGGGTTAATGCCATCAGCTATAGAAGTTTCACCCACTCTAGCAATCTGGACAAAACGGTGGCCGCCTTGTGTTGCCTCAGGATCACCCTCAAAAGACTCTCCTGCAATTTCAACGTAATCTTTACCCTCTTTTTTGAATACGCGACCGTCGTCTAAGCGAACAACATCATTTTGTTGTTCAGATTCATTCATTTGCTGAAATGATTTTGCAAAATTTACAATTTTGTCGATATCTGAATTTGACTCGACCAGTAAGGAATTAAGACTGAAATTACCATCGTTATTGATTAAATCTTTGCCGTGTATTTCGACTACACGACCATTTGAAAGCTGCAATACGACATTGCTTTCTTCAGAAAGATGCAATACATCCTTTGCCTGAAGTTTCGCCCCTTTTTTTAGAATTAATTTTTTATTTGTATTGGAAAAGCGCCAAACATCACCGTCAACCGAGATTACTTTTACTGTTGTATTCATTTATAACTTTACCTCAATTTAAATGTTTAGCCATATCAATTATTTATGCCTATATGGCTAAATTTATTTAGCGCGGACACGAAATTATCCTAGTTTAGTTAATTAATATACAATATTAGTGTTACAGTCCATATACATTTACCTTCTTAAGTTGGCATTTTTTTAACTAAAATTATTACAAAGGCGCATTTATTTAACTTTATTTAAACTATTGGTTTTGTCATTTTGATAAATCGTTTTACCTTGGGATTAGCTACTATGTTGAGTCGTTTCTTAATTATTTGCTTGAGTAATATCTGTATTTTTTCAACTTATGCAAACGCACGAGAACCGCACAGTCTACTTAGTATTTCAACTAATGATCAGAACAATTTGGCATTGTTAAATCAACCCAGCACATGGTCTTTAGATAATCTAAATAAAGCTGAATGGTCAGACAATCTTGAAAAAGGCTATCTTCCTGTTTACGCAAAATTACAAGTGCTGTTAAGTCGTCATTATTCATCTCCAGGGGCAATTGATGGCACATTGGGATTAAATACCGTTAAAGCCATTTCGGCTTTTCAGATCATGAAGGGTTTAAGTGGTGACGGAGTGTTAGATGCAAATACTTGGCGGCTTTTAAATGAAGATACGACTCATCCGACGTTTATTGAGTACACCATTACCGCACAAGACTTGAAGGGGCCTTATGCTCAATCTATTCCTGTAGATTATGCTGAACAATCAAAGATGCGAGGTTTGTATTACACTCGCGTGACTGAAATGCTCGGTGAAAAATTTCACATGGATGAATTGTTTTTACAAAAAATAAATTCAGGCGCAAGTTTTAATAAAGTCGGTGAAAAGATTATTGTGGCAAATGTGAAAAACACGTTGCCAAAAAATATAAAAATGATTATCGCGCACAAAGGCTCAAAACAATTATATTTGCTTGATCAACAAAATAAGATGATTGCTTCTTTTCCTGCAACCATTGGTAGTGAAGATAATCCCTCACCATCTGGCACTCATGTGATTGGGAGCATTGTGCCAAATCCACACTACAGCTATAACCCTAAGAATTTTATTCAAGGCAAAAATCTTAAACCTCTTAGTTTACCGCCCGGACCGAATAATCCAGTTGGAAATATTTGGATTGGTTTATCTCGACCTTCTTTTGGAATTCATGGTACGCCAAACCCTGCTTTAATTTCTAAAACAGCTTCGCATGGGTGTATTCGATTGACCAATTGGGACGCAAATAATTTGTCTAAAATTGTTCGCAAAGGCATGACTGTCAGATTTTTGGAGTAGAAGCGGCTTTGTTGCACAAAGATTTTAAATGCAAAGCGCCCCTAATTGAGCCAAATTTAAGGCGTAACTTGGGTAAGTGGTCGACCTAATTCCGTAAATCTGTTAAGGACGACTACACGTGCATGGATCTCATTCACTTGGCTATCAAAACTCCTTGCACTGAGCTTATCGCCTAATAATTTGATGCAATGCATCTTGGTTTCCACCAAACTTCGCCGATGATAGCCTGACCATTTTTTCCATAATGTCCTGCCTAAACGTGTAACTGTTCGAAGTCATTCATTTCGCTCTAGCGAGCTACTCTTTGTATCTTTCCATGGTTTCGCATTTTTTCTAGGTGGAATCACCGCATGTCCTTGCCGATCTGCAATGACCTCACGGCATTGCTTGGTGTCATAAGCTCCATCGGTATAAACAGAATCAATCCGCTCATCTTGTGGAATCTGATTAAGTAAATCACCAAGCACCTGTGAATCACTGACATTATTGGTTGTGAGCTGAATAGCGCGTATTTGTAGGGTTTTAGCATCTATACCAATATGTAGTTTACGCCATTGGCGACGATATTCAGGTCCATATTTCTTGCGTTTCCATTCGCCCTCACCTAGAAACTTCATGCCTGTAGAGTCCATGAGTAGATGCAGCCCATCGCTACTTTTTTGGTAGCTGATTGCAATATCAATATGCTTTTGTCTTCTACAAAGCGTGGTGTAAGAATATCACTGATATTCGGGGCTGCTCATCCGCAAAGTTTAATCAGACTTTGCACAAAGCCAGTGACCATACGTAAAGATAGACGGAATAAGGATTTAATCATTAAGCAGCATTGGATGGCTGCGTCGGAGTAGGTTTGATTTCGCCCTTGTTTGCCTTTTGATGGAGCATACCATTGCGTAGCAGGATCAAACCAAATGGCAATATTTCCGCGACTCATGAGTGCTCGGTTGTATGCGGGCCAATTGGTTGTGCGGTAGATTTTGTGTGTAGGCTTCTTCATTTGAAAATTATATCGCTGAAAAACCCTTTACAGATAGGTTTGTGCAACAAAGCCCTAAAAAGATTAAAAACACTATATATAGTGAAATTTACAATTTAATAACACAATATAGGGCGCACAACCCTTGACTCTCCTATAAAAAATACGTGAATATTATAGCTTATTTTTCAGCCACTTGGCATAAATATGGGGAGACATCAGCATATGTCTATAAAAAAAAAGCTATTGAAAGTCATCGTGTATCTTCAAAAAACTTACAATTAATGTGTTATCCAAAATGTATGCATGCCTACCAAATCTGGATTGCTCTATTTTTTCAGCTTAATGAGAAACAGCAAAACTATCATTTGGATTTTACTTTTCAACAAAAAGTCGACATTCCTGTTCTGACAACAGACAAACCTGATCACTATTTTTTTAGTAGTCATTTCAGCTGGATCTATGCCTATTCTTACAACAAGAATAAAAATGAATTTAAGTTCAGAGCTTATGAAAAAAATAATTCCTACGAATTCACCATCCAGGCTTTAAGCGAAGTAAAGGCCTTACTGTGTTCCGGATTACACCACTCCATTCATGGCTTAGACATCATTGCAAATTGGCTAAATGAAGAATACTTAGCTGCACATCTTCAGGAAGTTTTCGGTCAGAAAGTTTTAACTATCAATTATCTACGAGAATTATCAGGACTGTCTAAATCCAAAAGTCCAGTAAGTTCTATTTCAAATTATGCTGGTCCACTTTCATTAGAAAAAATTCTGGCTGGAATATCATCATGAACGGATATAGTTACTTAGAAGATACTCAAGAATTAAAGCTTGAGCCGTTTCGATACTTCTATCAAGCACTGGCGAAAGCAAAGCTGGAAAATTATCAGGATTCTATCAAACTCAATGACTTCATTAAACCTACTGAAATCGTTGAAATCAACAATATTATAAATCAAAAACTTGCAGACAAATCAATCAGTGACTACCCTCTGGTTCATTATCTTGTTGCAGTTATTAACACC
Organism: Acinetobacter sp. SCLZS86; assembly: GCF_021560715.1. Classification (NCBI taxonomy): domain Bacteria; kingdom Pseudomonadati; phylum Pseudomonadota; class Gammaproteobacteria; order Moraxellales; family Moraxellaceae; genus Acinetobacter; species Acinetobacter sp. SCLZS86. Next base: position 104,983 of record NZ_CP090864.1, on the reverse strand, counting down.
CCATCAGCATATCAATCAACTGCACTGAAATGGGCTATTTTCAATACTCAATGTATCGAGTTACTGAATAGTAAAGAACATACAGCAACTGTAGCTAATCTATGTAGGCGTTTTCGTTTAGCAAGTACAAAGAAAGAATACTATTGGCTTTACAATTTTTTACCGTCTCTTCCAATTGAATTAGAAGAGCTAGTTAAATTTCTAAAAAATACTGAGACTGAAAATGGGGAATTATTTGACGAATCTAAAGAGAGTTTAGAGAAAAGGGAAATGGGCCAACTGGCAGAAATCCGCGTTATTTATACGTATACCCATACTCAATCAGAACGTCAAAAAAGAAATCGTCAAAGTAATCCAAACATCCCAAAACCGTCTCAAACTGACGTTAAAAAGACATTAAGAATTTCACTTGATGGAGAAAAAACATATCAAACTCATTTTGAGCGAGGTGTGGCAAAACAGCCCCTTGAGGATAAAACTGTAGAAAAAGTTGAAGATCATAACTTTGAATTTACTGGATTAGAGCAACATTCTGTCACTGCCCAAATCGTAAATCTGAAAAGTAAAATTCTGCATCAAAACAAGAATGAGCTAATGAGCAAGCCGAATCCTCGGGTCTTCGATTTGCCTACCGCACAGTACATTATGCAAATTTTATTAGAACAGGCAGAAAACTCTCCAATTCATACCCTGCTTTTATTTTCAGTCCTCAGTCTTACTCATTATAAAGATCTGCCGGTATTTCAAAAAAATTTACGAGTCAGTACAAAAAACAAAGAAGTATCACTGCAACCCCAAAAATGTTTCTTTAAGCAAAGCTTTGAAGTCTCTAAATTCAAGGATTTTGTTTTAAGAAAACATCGGTTGAATACCGTGAATTCTTTTACGATTCCTCTGCCTCAATATTATCTGGAAAATCTAAGTCAGTTGAAAAAAATGGATGGTGTTGAGATTGATTCCAAGATACAGGAGTATTTACAAAAAATTAATAAAGGGCTGACCTTCCAGTTAACAACACAAAATCTTCCGCGCTTACTCAGTGATATTGCATTGAATGAACTTGAGTATGAACTGGAAAGCAAATTGCTTAATGGAGAAAGTGTTCAGCACTATATTCCATGCCATTACTCTTCAACACAAATCGTGGATATTATTAATATTTATACTCAAATTCTAACTTTGACTGTTCCTCAGCTGGAAACTGAATATCTTGAAGAATTCAGTAACCCGCATTCTTTTGGTAGTCAGCAGACACCTAATCTACCATTTGTTAAATCATTTTTTCACCAGCTTGACCAACGAGTGCGGGAACATCCGAATCCATTTCAGACGTTAAATCATTATTCAATCTGGCTGTGGCATATTTGCATGCTGATAACGTCAGCACGACCAAGTGAGTCTTTCCCACCCAATCTAGATTATCTTGACCTCGACAATCAATTGATGGCTGTTGCAGATAAAGAGCAGCGTTATTCGGGCACCATTGGACGATATCTACCATTTAACGATTATCTTCGTGATGAAATACAGCATTACCTAAAATATTTAAAATACTTTCTCCACCTCACAAAGGCCTATCTGTCCAATGAACAAGTACAAGCAATCCATGAGGTCTTCGAGGGTGAACGCCCCTTTCTATTATTTTACGATCCACAAGGAGATATCCGAAATTTAGAACTTTCTGATATTCAAAAATTCTGTACAGAAATAGCCCTTCAGCGCAATTGGACCCGCCACTTTGCTCGTTATTTTTTTGCCCAATACTGCAATGAAGATATAGTTAAGGGCATCTTTGGTCATGACGAAGCAATGCAAGGACTGTTTGACCGCTATTCAGCTTTTCAGGCGACTGATTACGATCAAATCAGAACAGCACAAGATAAGCTAATTGAAATATTAGAGCTTAAAAGTATGTCGACATTCAACGGGTTCATGATTAAATGAGCAGACATCCACACTCGCTAAAACGATTAAAAAAGCATAGAGAGAGAAAAGTGTTTCTTTTGCAATTATTTAGCGAAAAATTCACAAAACTGACACCCGAAAACTATCCAGAAATTTTTCGACAAGTTGACGATCGACTTTTAGAGCACTATAAGTCAAATATCCGAAGCTACCAGATAGCACGTATAGAATTTGCTAAATATATTAAGCGCTTTAATCGTTCATCGAATCAAAACTATCCGGTGCCCGCCGCTCCCATTAAGCACGAAAGAACTCCTCCCGAGCAAAATATTGAAACCTTAAAACATGGTAAAAAAGTTACTCAATTTGCCCAAAATATGATTGCTTACTGGACAAAACATAATGACTTCAGTCTAACTCAATCACTTGGCTTCTGTTTGATCAGTTCAATATTATTTAATGGCATTTATAATGAGAACGAACTACAAAAGTTTTTAAAAATCATTTTAAAAACAAAGAAATTTCAAAGTTTTTTAAACCTGAATCATATTGTTTCACTTGATATCCCGAACCGGAATTTCGGTAATCAGCGTATATATGACCCTGATTTTTCAGTCAGCTATACCAAAACGTTTGTGCTACACGACATTGTGAAATGCTGGATCTACAGACTAAAACATCAAAAATTTGATTTATTTTCGGATATTGAAGATGCAGAACATCTGATTAACGCTTGTATTATTGAATGCTTCCCTGAGGAAAAGGTGCGTTGTAAAGACCTGTTAAAATACGGTTTTTACTATACACAGTTCCTGAAAAACAGCGGGCTGGATCAAATGTCCATTTGTATCTTAAAAAATGAAATTTATAGTTCCAGTCCTCTCGAAAAACAATTAGCAGCTTATTTTAGTCAGCCTGAACCCACGCCTACCCATACGATTCAGGAAGTTTATGAAAACCCTCAAGACCAGTCTAAAGTCACTATTGCATTAGATGTTGCCGATATTTTAGTAGAAATACGTCAAGCTATTCGTGCAAAAAACTATAGCGATCAACTCATAGAATTATATGCTAAAGAACAATCTCCAGCCTTGGAACGTTTGCTGCTGTGGAGCATACTACGCTCAAAATTAACGGAACCTCAACTGGACCTTCTAAATCATATTATTCAGCAGCAGCAACGATTTAAGCGCAAGCTTATACGTGCAGATTTTCAGCCGCTCAAGCAAAGTTCTCTGAAGACCATGTTTTCACAGTTTGCAGTCCATTGGCTGCAGGCAACGCAAGACAAAGATATTTCATCATTTTCAGATGCTGATTTTGAAGATCTGTATGGAGAAATGCTTCTATTAAAGAAAGAAACAACTAGAGCAACTCTACAAAAACGTCTACAGGAGTTTCATCACAAACAGACCTTATTTTTTAACGCACCCACTGTTGATCTGGATAATTTAATCCAGGTAAAAATCTGCAGAACCGCATTGATCTCGCCCCATATTTTTCACCACATGCTAGAGCAGCTCGAAAATACTCAAAATATTTCGATTCAGGATAAAAATATATTTAAACTGATTTTTATTTTGGGGTTCAGAGTCGGACTACGGATCAATGAAACATTGAATATCTTCGTACGTGATCTATTTATTAGTGAAGATGCTATGATAATCACTATTCGCAACAATCGCAATAAAAATCAAAAAAGCTACTCAGCTTACCGCAAGATTCCCCTGCATCATCTACTTAAAGCCGACGAATTACATGCATTTAAAACATATAGTCTGAATAGAAAACGTCTGCTAAAAGAACAAGGAAAATCAGTTGCACAACCGCTGTTTTTAAAACAGTCCTTAGAAGAAACTCATGAAAATGAAGTGAATTCCCTATTGAAACAATTGATCCAGCCAGTTTTTGGAGAACACAATTTTACTTACCATAGTCTGCGCCATTCTGCATTTAATCATCTTTACCTGATTTTAAAAAACTCAACACTTTCAGATGCATTTACTGACTATAGCCCACATGAGCAATTACGTATCCGTTATGCATTGTTGCGAAACAGAAATACTCAGCAAACCTGGTATGCACTTTCTCATTTTGCCGGGCACCTAACCCCTGACACGACCTGTTCAAGCTATCTGCATTTAATGCATCTGGCAATTAGCTACCAGCTGAATCAAATGCACAGCCCACTTCCTAAAGAAGCCTATTTTAATATTCTGAAACATGATGATGCTATTAAATATCCTGTTCAGCAACGGGCGATCAAACAGTTTTTATTTGATCAACTCACTAAAGACCGTTACAGGCAACATGATCATCAATATAAACCAGAACAACAGAAATCGCCTGATTCACTGATGCTAGGAGCTCATGACTCAGAGATGACTTTTGAATTATTGCATCACATTCTTGCAGTAGAAAAAGAGCAAGATCTTCTGTTACCTGAAGCCATTCCTTTGCAAATCGCGCAAAAATTACGTGCCAGAGCCCTACATTTGAAAACCTCCTGTGTAAACCAAAAAAAATCATCGAGGTTATTTACCACAGATTTTTTAAGGAAAACTCCGAATGCATTGGTCACCATGTTGCCAACCAATCAGGAGGAAAAAAAAGTCATTCAACATGTTCAGGAGCGTTATGCAAATGTACAAAGTAAATACAAAAAACAGCTTCATACGATCTACTCAATTTATCTTGAAAAAGTTCAGCCCAATTCAGCCCAGTTAATTTTTGAACTGAATGAAAAACGGCAACTGAAGAAACTTCTTTCTTTTATTCATAGTTTATTTCCGAAAAAATATCTTCATTTAGAACTCTCTCAACAGAGCAAGACAGAGCTCAAAAAGACATTACAGGATTTAACATTACGGGCAGAAAACTTCAGCTTGAATGAAAATGAAAGGCGAATTAAATTCTGCTTCAAAAGTAAAGATGCAAAAGTACTTGGGGTATTCAAGTTACTGATGTATCTCATGATAGTTTCTCATCTTTAAGCTGCTTGTAATAAAAATTTGAACTCTGAGCAACGATAATCAAATAGTATAAACTCTAGGGGCTTTGTTGCACAAAGATTTCCTAACTATATGATTTTATAGGATTTGATTGTTTTTCAGTCAGGATTTTAATTTAATAAAATCAATGGCTTATATATTTATGCAAGGCTTTGTTGCATAAATATTTTGCAAGATGCTGATTTTTAAGGGTTTTCCTAAAATTTTAATAAAAATAAATATAATAAAATCATAGTGTTAGCTATTTGTGCAACAAAGCCCTATGAAATTATTAGTTCGATTTGTAAGGTTGTAATCCGATTCAGGAATATCGCTCATGATCTATTACCTAGACAAATTCAAGCAGAGACTCTCCAAATGATCCAAAATAGGATTGAGCATAATATTCATTTATTGAATTGAATATAAAACATTTTCATGAGGATTAACAATCATTATATTAAATCATATACTGTTGTTATTTTTCATGAAAATCAGTATTAAAACATAGGTGACTTTTATAGACAAAAATTTCCAATATAAAGTGACCAAAATACCCTTAAATGATCTAAATTGCTAAAAATTTTGCCCCACTAAAAACTAATCACATTCAATTAAATCATATACTTAAAATTAACATCATTTAATGGTATAAATCTCGGTGACCTTGCCAAGGTTGGGGTCGCGAGTTCGAGTCTCGTTTCCCGCTCCAGATTCTAAAAGCCTCAGTTGAATGACTGGGGCTTTTTTATTGTTGTTTTATTCAATATTTTACTTCATAAGAAATTTTTATACTTAAAAAGTATGTTTACAAAAGTGCTCTTTCAAAACTGTGAACAAAAAACCGTGTAGATGATGCTCCAGAGTATCAATCATACAAGATAAAAAAAACTCCAAAACAAAAGATAGTATTAGCTACTACTAAGTGGCTTATGTTAAACAAGATCAGCTTGCCTAGATCCTAAATATTGATGCCGCGGAGCCTGTTAATAATTTCTGTCATTGCTTCTTAATAAAAAAGCAACTAATATGCTTCTTATACCACCAAAAAGCAATAAATATGTCTACACTAAATAAGTCTTTACTACAGCAAGTCAAAAAAAGACGAACCCTATTGGGTTTAAAGCAAGTTGATATGCAATCACGTACAGGCATTTCAAGACAGCAGTACCAAAAACTGGAAAGTCAAGGCAATCCTCGATTAGATACCTTAGAAATTATTGCGGCAGGACTAAATGCTCAACTGATGCTCATCCCAGATGATAAGGTTCATTTGATTAGACAATTATTGAATGATGAAATTAAAGTCACTATTGAAGATCAAGATGACTTAATGTCTAACCCATGGAAAGGTCTTCTCGGAGGAGAGGAACCATGAATACTGTTGCAGTCCTGAAATTAACATTACATCACGTTGTCGTTGGATACTTGGCAGGATTTCAGAGCGGAAAAAATATTCTGGTTTTCACAGATTCTTTTCACTTGGATCAGCAACGTTCGACCTTGAGCCTGCTGACTTCCCCTTTATATCCTCAAGCGGATAAGATTTTAGAAAAGACCTATGTTACACATCAGCGCTTACACCCCTTGCTATCAAATCTGCTACCAGAAGGTGCATTACGCGAACTCATAGCACAAAGCCTCAAAATACATATAGACAATGAATTTCAGTTATTGGCAGCTTTAGGTCATGACTTACCTGGGGCACTGATTGCAACCCCAGTAGATCCAGAAGAAATCCCAGATGGAATAAAATTTAAGCTTCAGATCTCGAATCCAGATCAGATATTAAAACAAGAGATTCGGACAAATAATAAGTTTTCCTTGGCTGGCGTCCAAATGAAGTTTTCCATGAAAGCCAAAGATGGGCGTTTTACATTAGCACAGGCAACGGAATCCAACCTACTCGGTGATTGGATTGTCAAAACTCCTTCTACCAGACATGCTTTTGTTCCGCTGAATGAATACTCTATGATGATCCTTGCCAAAATGGTCGGAATAGATATCCCAGAGATTCGTTTGGTAGATATGGCACTCTTACAAGACCTTCCACCATTAAATCTACCCCAAGAGCAATATGCTTTTGCAATTAAGAGATTCGATAGGCAGAGTACTGCTAATACTACAGAGCTTATTCATATTGAAGATTTTGCTCAGATCTTTGGTTCATATCCACACCAGAAATACAGCACCACAAATTATGAGCAGATCGGTAAGATCATTTATCACTATTCAGATAACAAAATTTTTGATATTCAGCAATTTGCCAGCCGTTTACTCGTCAATATTTTACTCGCCAATGGAGATGCACACTTAAAGAACTGGAGTATGATTTATCACGATAAAACAACGCCAAGATTATCCCCTGCATACGATATATTGATGACAAGTGTATATATTGAAAATGAGCGTCATTTCGCCTTAAATCTTGCCAAAAATAAAGATTGGTATTTAGCTGAGATGAAACACTTTGAACAATGGGCTGAAAAAGTCGGTGTTCCATGGCGTGTTATTGAAAAACAACTTCACGCGATCATGGACAAAGCACGGTCGGTATGGCCAGTGCTATTACTAGACTTACCTATGATTTCTGTTCATAAAGAAAAATTAAGAGAACATTGGAAAAAATTGCATCCAGACTTTCAGATACTTACAGATGATTAGGGTAATCTGAAACCAAACTAAAATTTCTCAAACAAGTTCATCACGTCATTTTCCGTCAGTTTCGCTTCGCCTTCATGATCTGTACTTAGAATAGAGTGTGCCAGTTCTGCTTTATTTTGCTGTAAGGCAAGAATTTTTTCTTCTATGCTTTTATTAGTAATCAGCTTATAGACAAATACCGGCTTGTCCTGTCCAATCCGCCATGCACGATCTGAAGCTTGATCTTCAGCAGCAGGGTTCCACCATGGATCATAGTGAATGACCGTATCTGCGGCAGTTAGATTCAAACCGACCCCTCCTGCTTTCAGACTGATTAAAAATACCGGCACTTGTCCAGACTGAAACGCTGTAATGACTTCATCTCGCTTTTTGGTCTTTCCAGTCAGCTTCACATAGCCAATTTCTGCGTGATGGAACTGTTGTTCAATCAGTTCCAACATTGAGGTAAACTGAGAGAAGATAAGAATTTTTCGCCCCTCTTCCACCATTGGAACGACCATATCCATCAACTGTTCAAGTTTGGCAGAATGCGCCTGCCCAATTTTCACTGAATCCAGCTTTAGTAAGCTAGGATGGCAGCACACCTGACGTAGCTTCAGTAAGGCATCTAAAATTTGAATTTGACTACGTTTAAAGCCTTTTTCTGCCACAATTTTCTGAATGCTTGCCTGCATCGTGGCACGAACAGCCTCATATAACTTGGATTGCTGGTCATTCATATCAATATTGACTTCAATCGTGGTTTTTTCTGGCAACTCTTTGGCTACGTCAGTTTTCAAGCGACGTAAAATGAAGGGCTTAATCCGGTTGACCAACTTTTGTCTTAACTGCTCATCACCGCGCTTTTCAATTGGATGACGGTACTTTTTATTAAAAATTTCTTGTGAATATAAAAATCCTGGCATCAGGAAATAAAATAGTGCCCACAGCTCACCCAAATGATTTTCCATAGGTGTACCGGTTAGACATAGACGATGTCGCGCTGTTAATTGCCGTACTACCTGTGCAGCTTTGGCGCGCGGATTTTTGATATTCTGCGCCTCATCCAAAATGAGTTGATGATATTCATATTGCTTTAGTTGCTCTTCATCTCTCGCCAGAAGCGGATAGGTGGTTAACACAATATCATAGTGCGGAATCTGCTCAAAATACTGATGGCGGTCGGGGCCTTGTAGCAGCAGTACCTTGAGCTCAGGAGTAAATTTTTCCGCTTCTTTGAACCAGTTATGCATCAGCGATGTGGGTGCAACAATTAAGGCGGGACTATCCTGCAAATATCCAGCCTGCTTTTCCATGAGTAAATGGGCTAAAGTTTGTGCTGTTTTCCCCAAGCCCATATCATCTGCCAGAATCCCGCCATGCTGGGTTTCCCTTAAAAACTGTAACCAGCCTAAGCCCTGCTGCTGGTATAGACGCAACTCCCCCTGAAAACCTTGTGGTGTCGGCAGTTGTTGCTGATAGCCTTGTTTGAATTTATGTACAAATTTCTGCAGGCGATCACTGACCTGCCATGTCATCCCAAGATTATGCTGCAATTCTAATAATTGACTCGCATCATAGCGATCAATACTGCGCTCTTCTTGCTGTAAAATGCTCTGCAGATGCAATAATACCGGCTTAATATCCCTAGCGGATAGCGCCAAATCAGGTTGATCAACTGCAGTTTTCACGGTGAAAATTTGACTGTCATGCAGATGAATAAAAGTCCGCGGATCAAGTAAATCAGGATTTACTCGCACCAAAGCTACGAGCGCATCAAGTAAATTATAAGAATTGCCTGCACTGTCTTGAACCGTCGCCCCGATATTGAACCAGTCCTGCTGGCCTTCAGATTCAGTGATAGAAATATTTAAATTTTCAACATATTGCAGGTTAAAGGGGCTGTTTTCCAGATGCTCTATCTGCCAGCCCATCAACTCAATTTGATTGATGGGCATCAGCTGTTTGATCCAGTCTCCATAGAAAGCAAAAACCATAGAATCGAGACGTTGTTTATCCAGTTTTAATTGCTGGTCATAACTAAGATCTTTCACCCACTTCAGTGATTCGACCAATAGCTGTAAACGCTGGATTGACTGTTGTTCCTGAACTAAGTCCCGAAGCTGTCGCACCATTTTGTCATGCTGCTCACCAATGAAACTGTCACCTGATGTACCTGCTTTAATTCGCCCGCCTGCATAGGAGAATTCAATTTCAGCACAAACAGACTCTTCCCATTTCCAATCAAATTTATCTAAAACACCGAAGCGTAAAATTGGCTGGGGACTACCCTCAAGGACATCAATATGCTGAATAGACTCGGGCTGAGGCAGATTTTTCACGTCTGAATATTGATGAGTCAGTTTCTCAAACTCTGGCAAGAGCATAGATGGAAGATCAGGCATCTGTAAAAAATGGTACAGAAGATTTGCCGTATATTCACCATATAACTGGCCCACCGTGTTCTGTTGAATATCCACATAACACGGTGGCTGGCTAGCGAGAATTTGGATATGTGGATTTGATTTTAAATCGAGTCGAATATCACCATTGACCAATTCAATATTTAAATGCTCTGTCTGTTTGTTTACACCTTGTTGCCAGATCAGTTCGATGTGATAGCCTTGTTCTGACCATTGAAGTGCAGTATGGCTCTTTTTTTGCCAGTACACATCGCCACTTTGAATAAAAGATTTGAAATGCTCCAATAAAATTCCGGAGATATCAAGATTGCTTTGATAAAAACGTTCGTCACTGTTTATTTTGGCATAATAATAAATCTGGTTAAATAATTGTCGTTTTTGTTCAGGTAAAGTCAGATGCTTTCTGGTGATATTTTCATATTGGGTATAATAACTTTCCCCCGCAATTGAGCCGTTTTTATTGCGTCTGGCCTTCTGAACATCAACTGTCAATTTCTTTAAGCTGACAGACTGATCTAACAGGTAAATTAAATAATTGTTTGTTTTGACAGATTGCTCTGGTTCAGTCTGTTGTAAATACCGTTTAAAATCATTCAACCAGCGCTGTGCCTGATCATCCCCCCGTAGGCGTTTTGCGATTCCCTGCGGGGATTGAGAGTCAGCATAACGCTGCTGAAATTCCTGGCGATATTCCTGAAAGAATAACCGCGCTAAAGCAGCAGCATGTTTACAGTTATATCCAACCGGACAAGTGCAGTCGTCATCAATTAAACGGTCCTTTTTAAGATTATAGGTAATTGCAGTATCGTAATAATCTGTCCCTTCAATTTGGGCATACATCGTAACCCCGTCTTTTTCCTCAAAGAACTCAATCGTTTCCCTATCAATGCGTTTAGCATAGCTAAGACTGCGCTGAAGAGTTGCTGTACTAAAGCGAGATAGAAAATTGATCAATGAGGACATAATTACCAGACACTAAAAATGTTTATACAATTATAACGGACAAAGGTGTCAATTCAGAATAGTAGCCGAACGGCCCAACCTGAGCATAACTTGGATTCACTCAAAAGGAATATTGTAAATAAAGACTACTTTTTGCATAAACATTCAAAGCCAAACCTCAATATGTCTACATCATCACAGCATGCATTTCCCACACATATTGACTGCGCATCAATTGCTTTAATTGTTTAAGGTCTTGATATTTTTCCAGTATCTCTTGCGCTCGAGCTAATTTTTGTTGAACATGTCGATAGTCTTGCTCATATTTTCGATACAAATCCTGCACTTTAATTTTACGGTTAGAATATAAAAACTGACTCCAATTAAAAGAGTAAATAATGTCATCTACTTGCATTTGCAAAGTTTCTAACTGTTCTTCTAAAAGCAGGTTATACGCTTTTAATTGTTGATTGGCGAAAGACAAATTATGCTGCTGACCCAACTGAATTTGCAAATTTAACAATGTCAATAAATCATTGGCTTCATAAGCCTGATTGGCTTGCTGCATCAATACGGTTTTTTCTTGTTTTTTCTGCTCATCTTGCTCACGATCTGGGTGAATCCACGCTGTAATTTTTAAGTAAATCGCTTTAATGGACTGATTTGCTAGTTTCTTGGCTTCTTCACGCTGTTGCTGTTTTTTTGCTGCTTTGGCTTTTTCACGGGCAATTTGCTGTTCGGCAAAAGCTTTTTGCGCACTACTCAACTGACTTAAAAAATCCAGCTCATCTTGTTCTTGCATTTTTTGTTCAAATTTTTTTATAAAGTCATCTAAATCTAATGGATCATGCTGAAAATCAAAAAAATCTAGATCTAGGTCATATTCTTCACAAAGAAAATGCTTCAAACTTTCTAGCTTGAGCTGTGCCAAGCGCTCTTGTTCAGACTCATCATGTTCAAAACTATTTTGTTCACATTGTTCAACATTTTCGTCTTCTGACTCTGTTGCTGTTTTAGCTTCAGATCTTAAATCCACATCATCTGTGTCTAGCAATTCAATATGATGCCCATAACTGTTCAGCAATTCTGTTAAAAACTGAACTTGTTCGGTAGACATCTGCTGCGAATCTAAGAGCTGTAAACTGAGTTGCTCAATTTTTTGAGCAAGTTTAGTTTGTTGGGCTGCCGTCATTTTTTGTTGTTTTTGCTGAAGCAATTGTTGAATTTGCTGAAATATAATTTCACGCAATTGCGTATAGGTTGGTAAAATTTCTCGGCTGGCTCGTGCCTGAATATCGGCTTGTGCGGTCTGCCATTCATTCAAACGTACTTGTTCCTGCTCAATTTTTTGACATAATTTCTGAAATTTTTTCTGTGGCGCAGAAAGTTTCTGCTCTGGCTCTAAAGTACTTTTCTGTAATTCCATCTTCAATCATATCGAACACATAAGTCTGAGCCGTATTTTAACCAACTTCTTACTCATTAAAAACACCTTTGCCCATCACCACGTCTTTTCTCATCCATAGTCTTTGACCTGAAACATCTTCAAGCAATTGATTTTCTATTCTTTACAGCACATTGCACATAGTTCGATTATCATAGGCAGCAATACGATTTTTCCAAATATTCAGGACAATACATGAGCACATTCACCTGTTTTAAAGCCTATGACATTCGCGGAAAATTGGGCACAGAACTCAATGAAGAGATTGCCTATAAAATTGGTCGTGCTTACGGACAAATTTACCAACCTAAAACCGTTGTAATTGGCTGCGATATTCGCCTTAGCAGCGAAGGCTTAAAGCAAGCCACCATTCGTGGTTTAAATGATGCAGGGGTCAATGTGCTAGATTTGGGCATGACAGGCACAGAAGAAGTCTATTTCGCAGCCTTTCATTTAGACGTGCAAGGGGGCATTGAAGTAACTGCCAGCCATAATCCCATGGACTACAACGGCATGAAACTGGTACGTGAAAATGCACGTCCGATTAGTGCCGATACCGGCCTAAAAGATATTCAGGCTTTGACAGAATCGGGCGAATTTACCCCAGTTGAGCACAAAGGTAGCACTCAAAGCTACAATATTTTGCCTGAATTTATTGAACATTTAATGACTTATATCGAGCCTAGCAAAATTCGCCCAATGAAACTGGTCATGAATGCAGGCAATGGCGCTGCAGGACATGTGGTCGATGCGATTGAGCAAAAATTCAAAGCTCTGAATATTCCTGTTGAATTGGTCAAAATTCACAATGATGCCGATGGTACTTTCCCCAATGGTATCCCGAATCCAATTTTAGTGGAAAACCGTGATAGCACCCGCAATGCCGTATTAGAGCATCAAGCCGACATGGGTATTGCGTGGGATGGTGACTTTGACCGCTGTTTCTTGTTCGATGAAAAAGGCCAGTTTATTGAAGGCTATTATATTGTCGGCTTATTGGCACAGGCATTTTTGCTCAAACAAACAGGCGAAAAAATCGTGCATGACCCGCGCTTGGTCTGGAATACCTTTGATGTGGTCGCGCAATATCAAGGTGAAGCGATTCAATCTAAATCTGGGCATGCCTTTATTAAAGATGTAATGCGTGAACACAATGCTGTTTACGGCGGTGAAATGAGTGCACACCACTATTTCCGTGATTTCGCCTATTGTGACAGCGGCATGATTCCATGGTTATTGGTGCTTTCGGTATTGTCTGAAACAGGACAATCGCTATCCAGTCTAGTCGAAGAGATGATTGCCAAGTTCCCATGTTCGGGCGAAATTAACTTTAAAGTGGCCGATACTCAAGCCACGATCCAAAAAATCTTTGAGCATTATGCCAGCCAAAACCCAACGATTGATCAAACCGATGGCGTGAGCCTTGACTTTAGGGCATGGCGTTTTAATGTGCGTGCGTCAAATACTGAGCCATTATTGCGCTTAAATATTGAAAGCCGTCGTGATCAAAACCCACGCCCAATGCAGGACTATGTGGATGAGTTGACCCAATTGATTCAAGCTTAATCTGAAAATCAAAGCAATATAAAAAAGGGAGTCAAAACTGACTCCGTTTTTATGCTCTAAACCTTGTGGCTGAGTGTATGGCTAGAATCATTCATCTTGACGATAACCATTCGGATTCTGCTTTTGCCAGTTCCAACTATCGGCCAACATATCTTCTAAACCATATTGTGGTGTCCAGCCCAGTTCTTGCACTGCGCGGCTATTATCTGCAAAAGAGGTCGCCACATCGCCTTCACGACGTGGTGCAAACTCGAATGGAATTTGCACACCATTGACCTGTTCAAAAGTATTCTTCACTTGCAGCACCGAAATTCCATTACCCGTACCAATATTCCAAGCACGGCAACCCTGTGCAGTCAAACGGTTATTCAAGGCACATAAATGCGCATTGGCCAAATCGACCACATGAATATAATCTCGCACGCCTGTACCATCTGGCGTGGCATAATCCTGCCCAAAAATTGACAGTTTTTCACGACGTCCCACCGCCACTTGGGTGACATAAGGCATTAAATTATTTGGAATACCTTGTGGGTCTTCGCCGATGCAGCCACTTTTATGTGCCCCCACAGGATTAAAATAACGCAATAGCGCAATCGACCAACGTGAATCGGCAAGGGCTGCTTTTTGTAAAAGCTGTTCCACAATCAGTTTGGTATAGCCATAGTTATTGCTTGGCATACCCGTTGGCATCTCTTCATGTAACGGCGAAATATTGGATTCGTCATATACTGTAGCCGATGAACTAAACACCAGTTTAAACACATGCGCGCGTTGCATCGCCTGGATCAAGCTAATTGAACCCGCAATATTGTTATCAAAATAGCTCAGTGGAATTTGTTGGCTTTCTCCCACCGCTTTGAGTCCTGCAAAATGAATCACTGCATCAATTTGATGTTGCGCAAACACAGCATCCAAAGCAGCAGCATCACGAATATCACCCTGAATAAACTGTAAGGTTTTGCCAGTCAGTTGCTGCACTCGCGTCAATGACTCTGCCGAGCTATTGGACAAATTATCTAGTACCACCACACTGTGCCCTGCATTCAGCAACTCGACACAGGTATGTGAACCAATATAACCAGCACCGCCTGTTACTAAAACATTAGCCATCTATTTTTCCTAATAAAATTTTTAATAAACCTTGAGTCGATGCATCGAGTGCCGATAAATCCTGTTGCTGCCCATTCAAAATAGGCAAGAGCTGATTGGCAATTTCCTTACCTTTTTCTACGCCCCATTGGTCAAAGGGATTGATATTCCATAGCACCGATTGTACAAAGACTTTGTGTTCATACAAAGCAATCAACATGCCTAAGCTATACGGATTGAGTTCTTGCAATAAAATACTGCTACTTGGCTGATTACCACTGTACTGCTTATACGCCGCTAAGCCATCTAATTCCTGCTGATCTAGAGCCTGATTGCCAAAGGCCAAAAGCCGCGACTGTGCCAAGCAGTTGGACAATGCCAAATGATGCTGCTCCACCAAAGCCTCAGCATTTTCCGCATAAGTAAATTGATTGGCATTATAACGCTGCACAGGGGCAATAAAATCACAACTGACCGCATGCGTCCCTTGATGCAACAATTGATAGAACGCATGCTGTGCATTCGGCCCAACCTCGCCCCAAACAATCGGGCAAGTATCCAAGCTCACCGCCTCGCCATTACGCTGAATGGACTTGCCATTCGATTCCATTTCTAATTGCTGTAAATACGAAGCGAAGTATTTTAAACGTCCATCATAAGGCAAGACCGCATGAGTCTGAATATTCAGGAAATTATTATTCCATACCCCTAGCAAACCCATCAGCACTGGGATGTTCTGATCAAATGCAGCTGTTTGAAAATGCTGATCAACCGCATGTGCACCTGCTAAAAACCGCTGAAAACCCGCAACGCCAATGGTCAGTGCAATCGGTAAGCCAATACACGACCATAACGAATAGCGACCACCCACCCAATCCCAAAGCAAGAGCTGATTTTCAGGACAAATGCCCCAAGCGGTCATTTTATCTGCTTTGGTGGATACCCCAATAAAGTGATGCTTTAGAATTTGGGTGTGCACACCCAGCGCTTTTTCCAGCCATTGTTTCACAGTTTGCGCATTGGATAAGGTATCAATGGTGCCAAAAGACTTGGACGAAATAATAAATAAAGTAGTTTCAGGACGCAGACGATGCAGCAATTCAGATAGCTGGCTGCCATCCATGGTAGACACAAAATGTACATTCAGTGGTTTTTCAGTTGCCACTTTAAAGTCAGATAAGGCTTGGGTCACCATCAACGGGCCTAAATCTGAGCCACCCACACCAATATTGACCACATCCTGAATCACTTCACCCGTGGCACCACGGTATTGGCCTGCATGGATTTTTTCCACCAAGGCATACATACGCTCAAGCTGGATATGGACTTGCTCAGTCAATGCAGCGTAGGCATCGGTCTGTTCGGAAGCACTTGCTGCTGGGCTGGTCGCAGGCAAACGCAAGGCCCAATGCATCGCATCGCGCTGTTCGGTATAGTTGATTTTCTCTGAGCCTGTTGCCGTTGAAAATAAACGTCCAATCCACTCAGCAAGCTGACTCTGCTGTGCAAACTGAACCAGGGTCTGCAATACCTTGGCATCAATCCGATGCTTGCTATAGTCAAACAGTACACTGTCCAAAGCCACCGAAAAACGCTGAAAACGCTGCGGATCTTGGGCAAATAGCTGATTTAAATGCAGCTGCTGAAACTGTTGCTGTAATTGTTGTAACTGTGGCAAGGCATTATCATTTGGAGATATCGAGGTTTGCGTCTGTGGCGTTGTGCTGCGAATCATTAGCGGCCTACTCCCATATAAGCAAAACCTTGTGCCTTCACAAATTCAGGATCATAAATATTGCGACCATCCAAAATCAGTGGATGCTGCATCTGCTTTAATAAAGTTGGATAATCCAAACTCCAATATTGTTTCCACGCAGTCAGCACACACAATGCTGATGCACCTTCGACGGCTTGGTATTGGTCTACACATAAAATCAGATCATCGCGCTGACCATACTGTGCCACAATTTCAGGCAAGGCTTGTGGGTCGTGCAATTTGACCGTCACACCCTGCGCCCACAACGCAGGCAACATTACATGAATGGGAGAATGTTGCACCCGTGCAGTATTTTCTTTAAAGGCTGCGCCCCAAATCGCCACGGTTTTACCGTTTAAATCGCCCTGATAATAATTCCACAACTTTCTAAACAAGAGTTCTTTTTGTTGTTCGTTAATATCCCAAACTTGCGCCAACAGCTGACTTTTTACCCCTGTAGTGGATACGGTACTGGCCAGAGTCTGAATATCATGGCTAAAGTTTTCACCACCAAACCCCGCACCAGGATACATATACGATGCACCAATACGGCTATCTGCCGCCATACCCTGTCGCACATGTTCAATATCAATCCCCAGTTTTTCTGCCACCACTGCCAAGTCATTGATATAACTGATACGGGTTGCCAACATGCCTGAAATACTCAGTTTGGTAAATTCTGCATCCAACACAGGCATAAACAGATATTGCTGCGCACGTGGAAATAAAGGGCGGAGTAGTTCTTTGAGTTTGACTTGCGCACGTTCATTTTCACAACCCACGGTGAGTTGCTGTGCACGGGTCATACTTTGAATGGCATTGCCCTCTTGAATCATGTCGGGCAAATAAATCCAGTCATCTTGTGGCAAGATTTTTTGCAGGCGCTGTGTGCCATTTAAGCCCAAAGTCGAGGCATTGATCATCAATTTAGGGTGAATGATCGGACGTTGTTGCAACTGCCCCAAAACAGTTAAGGCGTGAGCTTCTTCAGTCGGGTTCAAACTGAGTAGATACACATCCACATCTAAAGGCAATGCAGCAAAATCACAATAGTGTAAAAAGCCCTTGCTGCATTGTTGTTGTAATAACAGGCTCAAGGCTTGGTCTTGAAAGCTGAGATGTTGCTGTTCTAGTGGATGGGCAGCATCCTGAAAGATATCGCACCAATAGACTTGATGCCCACATTCTGCCAAGAGTGCAGACATCACGCCTGCATAGAGGGTTTTTCCAAAGACTGCGACTTTCAAAATGTGTTCCTGTGTATTGGTTGATGCTGTTTATTTCATGGGGTTACTCTCTTGATTCAAGAGAGATTAGGAAAGATTTTTACATTTCATCCTTTCCTACTGTTCCTCCCTTTTTAAAGGGAGGCTAGGAGGGATTTTCAACATTGAAAGTTTTCACCATATTTGGCTCTCCTTTTTTTAATCCCCCTCAATCCCCCTTTGAAAAGGGGGAAGTTCGCACAAGCAAGGGCTTTATAATGGATGTTCCACCATGAGCAAGAATTTAAGCACTGCTTTAAATTTTCGCACATAAAATCAATTTTATAATGAGCACCCCTCTCTTTTTTAAAGAGAGGTTGGGAGAGATTTTCAACATTGGAAGTTTTCACCATATTTGGCTCTCCTTTTTTTAATCCCCCTCAATCCCCCTTTTTCAAAGGGGGAAGTTCGCACTAGCAAAAGCTTTATAATAGATGTTCCTCCCTGAGCCAGAGTTTAAGCACTGCTTTAAATTCTTGCGTAAGAAGGGAGGCTAGGAGAGATTTTCTAATCTTTCCCCCCTTAATCACCTTTTAGATTCAAGCTTTAACTCTTGAATCAAGGCTTTAAAATCATCGCCTAATTTTGGATGATCAAGCCCATAATGCAACACTGCTTTTAAGTAACCCAACTTGCTGCCACAGTCAAAAGTCTGACCTTGCATACGGTAAGCTTCGACCACACTGTTTTGTTGCAACATGGCAATCGCATCGGTCAATTGAATTTCATTACCTGCCCCTTTAGGGGTGTTTTCGAGCAAAGTCATAATTTCTGCAGGCAAGACATAACGCCCCACTACCGATAAATTAGAAGGTGCCGTGCCTACTGCAGGTTTTTCGACAATGCCCTGCATCACGGTACTTTCACCTTCAGCAGGTGCTGCGGCTACATCGACAATACCGTATTGATCGACCAGATGATCTGGCACTGCTTCGACCATAATCTGTGCGGCCTGAGATTGCTCAAAACGCTGAATCATACGCGCCAAGTCATTTTGTGCCGCATCATCTTTAACCAATACATCGGGTAACAGCACTGCAAAGGCGTCATTGCCCACTACAGATTTAGCACATAAAACCGCATGCCCTAAACCTAAAGGTTGTGGCTGACGTACACTCACGACACTGACATGTGCAGGTAAAATTTCGGTAATTTCTTTGAGCAAATCCATTTTTTGTTTTTGTGCTAAAGTGGTTTCTAGCTCAAAGTTACGGTCAAAGTAGTTTTCAATGGAGGCTTTAGAGGAATGGGTCACCAAAATAATTTGCTCAATCCCTGCTGCAACTGCCTCCCGTACTACATATTCAATCGCTGGACGATCGACCACAGTCACCATTTCTTTAGGGATAGATTTACTGGCAGGTAAAAAGCGGGTGCCTAAACCAGCAACGGGTAAAATGGCTTTTTTAATCATCTCATATACCTAAATTTACACAAATTTTTTAGTTAAATTTTACTCATCAACAAGTTGAACTTACTTACTTCAACTTAGTTTTTGAAATTTAGTTCACCTTAATTTCTATACCACGGGCATAACCATCCACATAGTGTTCAAGCTGTGCTAAAGCCCAGTCAATATCACTTTGAATTGCGGTTAAGTCATGCATACGCTCAAACACCAACAACAATTCATCCAACGGATACTTTTTTTCATAAGAACGCAAAATCCGGCTGTGTTGTGTCACTTCGGTATTATCAGCATCAATCAACAATTCTTCGTAGAGTTTTTCGCCTGGGCGTAAACCTGAATATTGAATTTCAATATCACCTTCCTGACTGCCTGTTTCTCGTACTTTTAAACCACTCAGTGCAATCATTTGACGGGCCAAGTCCTGAATGCGTACAGGTTCCCCCATATCTAGTAGGAATACATCGCCCCCCTGACCTAAAGCACCCGCCTGAATCACCAATTGCGAGGCTTCTGGAATGGTCATAAAGTAACGGGTGACTTCAGGATGAGTCACGGTAATGGGCCCACCTTTGGCAATTTGCTGTTTAAACAACGGCACCACCGAACCCGATGAACCCAAAACATTCCCAAAACGGACAATGCTAATTTGGGTCTGATCTTGCGCTTCTGCCATGGCTTGGCAATACAATTCTGCCATACGTTTAGACGCCCCCATGACATTGGTTGGACGCACGGCTTTATCGGTAGAAATGAGTACAAAGGTTTCTACACCTGTTTTGACCGCTGCATTTAAGCTAAATGCCGTACCAATGGCGTTGTTTTTCAAACCTGCCAATGGGTTACATTCTACCAAGGGCACGTGTTTGTAAGCAGCCGCATGGTACACGGTTTGAACCCTATACTGTTCCATCACTCGCTCTAGTTTGGCCTGATCTAGCACTGAACCTAAAATCGGGATAATCGTGACATCGCTATTTAAGCGTAATTCTTTGTCAATGCTATACAACGCAAATTCGGTCAGTTCATAAATCACCAAGGCTTTGGGTTTATTTTTGACAATTTGGCGACACAATTCAGAACCAATGGACCCCCCCGCACCTGTGACCAAGACCATTTTGTTTTGAATATTTTTAGCCAACAGTTCGGGTACTGGCGGCACAGGGTCACGCCCGAGCAAGTCAATAATATCGACTTCCTGAATATCCGATACGCGAATTTCACCATCGACTAGTTTGGTTAGTCCTGGAATTTCGGTAATTTTAATATGTGCAGGCTCTAAGAATTTGACGATCTCGCTTTTACGCATACGTCCGACCGAAGGCAACGCAATCAAAATTTCATCAATATGCTTTTTCGGCATGACTTTTAATGCTGTTTCTGCATCATAGACTTTTAAACGGCCCAACTGTTGCCCAGTGAGTGACGGATCATCATCAATAAACAACACAGGTAAGTGTTCATCGGAATTGTATAGTGCTGCTGCAATTTGCTGTCCTGCATTGCCTGCACCATAAATCGCCACACGTTTTTTTTGTACATCGGCTTGTAAATAAGAACGTACGATAAAGCGAATAAAGCCACGGCTAAACCAAACCCATGCGAACATGAGAAAGCCGAACATAAGCGGAATAGAAGTGGGAATAAAGGCATCGGTAAAATATGCCAACGCATACAATCCTGCCACAGTCAAAGAGGTTCCCAACCCCAATTTGACCATAAACAGTTCGCTGTAGGTACGCACAATAAAGCGATACACGCCAAAAATAAACAGCGATACAACGGCAATCACACTTGCCCATACCGAACCAAAAGCCAAGTTGGGCACCACTTCTGCGCCTAAATCAAACTGGCGAATGGCATAACATAGCCACAGCAAGACAGGAAATACACAAAAATCCAGCACTATTAAAAATGCGAGTTTGACTAAGCGGGGGGATTCTACAGCAGGTTCGATAATGGATTTCACGGGATGAGGCTTCTCAATATTTTTTTTACTGAAAATTGTCTATAAACATTAAATAGACAATTTTCAGTTCACACTATTTTTATCAATGTAAAATATATCATTTGGCATATTTTACTCTATTTTCAGTTTAAAGATTAGATGACTCTATCGCACTTCAATAGCCGAATGATGTAAAGCTACAACAACCAACCTAATGCAGCCCTTTGCGCCCTATCGCAAGATGAAGATCATCACTTGAAGGCTGCATCATAAGTATGGCTTAGCCTGCCATCTTTTGTATCACCTGCTGAATTGCCGCAATGGTTTTTGTGATACTGTCATCGCTTAAGTTTGGATGTACCAAGAACATTAAACTGGTTTCGCCCAATTGCTGTGCATGCGCTAAACGCTGTGCAGGACGCCATGCTGTACCATCAAAAGCATGTTCTAAATACACTTCTGAACATGAGCCGCTAAAACAAGGTACATTCAGCGCATTGATTTCCTGCATGATACGATCACGTGACCAACCTGTAGGTAACTGTTCGCTATTGACCTGCACATAGCACTTGTAGTTGGCATGTACATAGTCACTGTCTGGGTAATGCACAGTAAAATATGGACTGTCCTGAAACGCTGCTAAAATGCGCTGTGCATGCTCGGTACGTTTTTGTGTCCATTCAGGCATGCGCTGTAATTGAATACGTCCAATCACGGCTTGCATTTCCATCATGCGCCAGTTGGTGCCAAAAGAGTCGTGTAACCAGCGAAACCCTGGTGGATGCTGTTTGTTATAAATGCTGTCGTAATTTTTACCATGGTCTTTGTAGGACCACATTTTTTTCCATAGCTGTTCATCATTGGTGGTGACCATACCGCCTTCGCCACCTGTGGTCATAATTTTGTCCTGACAGAACGACCATGCACCAATATGTCCAATGGAACCTGCAGATTTACCTTTGTACATCGCACCATGTGCCTGTGCACAGTCTTCAATCACATACAGACCCTTTTCTTTTGCCAGTTGCATAATCGGATCCATATCACACATCCACCCGGCTAGATGGACACAAATAATCGCTTTGGTATTTGGAGTGAGTACCGCTTCAATGGTACGAGCAGATATGTTTTGTGAATCGAGTTCTACATCTGCAAAAATGGGGTTGGCACCTGCTGTCACAATGGAGCTTGCCGATGCTAAAAAGGTGCGTGAAGTGACAATCACGTCATCACCCGTGCCAATGTTCAAGGCTTTGAGTGCAACATCCAAAGCGACAGTACCGTTGGCAAGTGCCACGGCATATTGGGTTTGCGCAAATTGCGCAAATTCTTTTTCAAATTCGCGGCATTCTTGCCCTGTCCAGTAGTTGACTTTGTTGGACAGTAGAACTTGAGATACGGCATCTGCCTCTTGTTGAGTAAAGCTTGGCCATGGTTCAAATGCTGTGTTTAGCATGCTTTATCCTAGAATATTAATTCGTATTCGTCTTAAAAATTAGTTTTTTTCAGCAGTCGCGCAGGGTTGCCGACAACAGTCACATCTGCAGGTACACTTTTAGTCACCACAGCACCCATACCAACCACCGCACCCCGACCAATAATTAAAGGTTGGTCTGGCGTACCTTGTTTTATCATCGCACCCGCACCAATGTAAGCATGGTCATGAATATGAATATTGCCATTACACTGAACACCTGGGGCAAAAGTCACAAAGTCACCAATCACACAATCATGTTCTACATAGCTATATAAGTTGGCATGAAAGCATTTACCAATTTTTATATTTGAGGTAATGCTCACAAAAGGGCTGAGTGCTGCGCCTGCGGCAATTTCAACCTCATCCATCAGTACGACATTATCTGCCTGAACACTCCAGAGCTCAATTGCATCTTGTTCAAGTTGTATTGAAATTTTTTCACGTACTTGACTATTGGCAATCGCAATCAGCACCTGTTTTTGAGTCGCTGGGTGTGCTTTAAATGCCGCATAATTCATAGCACGATGTGAATTGATTATGGTTTCTGCAACTAAGCTATCATCTATAAATACGATTTCAGCAGGATTTCCCAAACGTTTTAATTGGGCTCTTGCTACAGGCATCAAACCACGCCCACAACCTGAAGCACCATAGATACCAAATAATACAGACATTTTAGGCACCTATTTATAGCTTGTTACTTAATACTTTTTTTAAAGAAGTTTCCATTACTTCTAAACGTTCACTCAAGTCTGCTACTTTTTTTCTTAGCAGATTAATTTCGAGAGAATTTATATATCCTAATCTCATCCCTACTTTAGGTAACCAAGAATTATCTGTAGACCAACTAGTTACTCTAATACAATGATCAAGACATTGAATAATAAAATCATTTTGATTAACTTTTTGAATCGTCCCAACAACGCCATTATAAGGCGAATTAAATAATACTTCAGATTTCCAGATTTTTATTTCTAAGTCTTCAAAAAATGTAAAAGCTCCAGGATGAGGGAGTGTAGCGGCTTTAATTAACCGGTCAACTTTATATGCCTCATTTTCCCAATTTATACAACCATCAAAATGAGTACGCTTGCCATTAAATGTGGCCTGCTCTTCAGATTGTTGTGTTCCTTTTAATTTATTATTTTTTATTGCAAAAATTAACTCATCTAAAGCATCTTTTTCTGCAATCAGCAATTTTGCTTCAACACTTTCAGCATCATCGGACTCTTCAACCAGAAATGGTGTCTGAACAAAAATTTGTCCTTCATCAGCATTTTCTGTTAATTCAAAAAAAGTCGCTGCCCCATCCTCACATTTTTCAGTAATCCATGCTAAAGGTGCTCTGCCTCTGCCTTTTGGCAAAGCAGTAGGATGAAAACCGATAGAAAAATTTTTAGCAGCATCAATAATTTTTCTAGATACCAATTGAGACAGACCAACAACAAAAATATAATCTGGGTTTGCTTCTACAATTTCATTTTCAAGATCATTTATCTTTTGAAACGCTTTATAAATATATCCTTTCTTTTGACTATAAGATAAATCTGTCCATCCACTCACTAAAGAATGATCTTTAGGCTCATAACCATAAACGGTAACGTCAGCTATATTTGAATCAAGAAGTTTATCAATTAATAGTTTTGTACTTGTTACTCCACCAATAACTATAAATTTCATTTCACATCCTTTTTAAATTTATCTTCTCCAAAAATAACAACTAATATTGTTTTAAAAACAATTTTTATGTCATTTAAAATGGATAAAGTTTTTACATATTGAATATCGTATTTCCAACGCTCTTCCCAGCTCAAAAAAATATTCCCATTAATTTGAGCTAACCCAGTCATCCCAGGGCGAACTTTAAAACGCTCTTTTGCCCATTCAGGCATTTCTTTATAAGTTATGGTAAGACATGGTCTAGGGCCAACTAGTCCCATATCCCCTTTTACTACATTAATCAGTTGAGGTAATTCATCTATTTTGGTACGACGCATCACTCTCCCAATCCATGTTACCTCTGGATCGGTATTAAAAGTCTGGCTAATTTCTCTATTTTCATTTACGCTCATAGAGCGAAATTTTAAAATTTCGAAAAAACAGCCATTAAGCCCTACTCGTTGTTGTTTATAAAATATTGGCCCCTTGTCACCTAATTTTATAAACAGGGTACAAAGAATTAATATTGGTGATAGGAGTATTAATAAAAATAGAGAAATTATGAGATCTGTTAATCGTTTTAAAGCAACTGTGAATTTCATCGCTGATATTCACCTATAAGTACAAAACCTTCTGCTGCCATACTGCCTATATGTGTTCCTCGAATATGAGCTAGAGATTCCAATGATTTAAGTGAGCGTGGCATATTTGAGGGTTGAACTTGACTTTTATAAGCAGCCATTGCCAATAGTTTTTTTTCTAAAAAACTCTCTATATCAACAAAAATATTAGGTTGAAATGCAGCAACTAAATAAGGTGCCGCTAAATGGGTTTCTGAAAGAGTCTCATAACATAACACTCTCTTTAAATTTTTATTTTTTGATAAATAGGGTCTTAACGCTACCAATGCAGCGTAATTGATTACACCATGATCCTGATGTAAGTCATGCTGAAAGGGAATATATACTTCATCTGGATTAACTTCTTGAATTAGCTTATCCACTTCACCATTCACTTTCCATGTCGGGTAGTGATCTAAACAAGCAGCAGGTAAATTTTTAAATATAACTTGAGTTATACCTAAAATTTCTGCTGCATCTAAACACTCAGTACGAATGCCATCCCATAATGAACTTGGCCATATCGGATGAGTCTCATCACCAGGTCCTGTTAAAATAGCTAATACTACTTCATGTCCTTGGGATGTTAGTTTCGCAATCGTTCCTCCCATACCAATCACTTCATCATCTGCATGAGGGGCTAATATTAAAACTTTCATTACATATTCTCTCAAATTAAACTTTTCGACTAACTTTTTCAAAAATCGTTACAAAGTTTAAGACCCCACTTTCTAAAGATAATTCTTGTAAATAAAAGTTGTGCGCATTTAAGCCCATTTGCAGCTGTTCACTAGCAGACAAGTGATAAATTTTCAAAATAGCTTGCTGAATACTTTCTACATCCTCTGAAATAGCAATACAACCACATTGAGCTTTTTGCACAAGTTCAGCAGCATCTCCAGCTACCGCCATTAATATTGGTTTACCCATTGCCATATATGCTTGCGTTTTAGACGGTACGGTAATCTCAAACAATGGGTCTTTTTTTAAGTGTACTAGTAATAGATTAGATAGCTCTAATACACCTCCAACTTCAGCCATAGGCATACGAGGGATAAAAATCACGTTAGATATATTTTCAACAATTAAACGTTGTTTTAAACGCTCAGTTTCTGTACCACCACCAACAAATACAAATTGAATATCCTTAATATGTTGAACTTTTTTAGCAACCTCTAAAATAGTATCTAAAGCCTGAGCTTTCCCCATATTTCCTGCAAAAACAATATTAAATTTATTTTGCATCAGCTGCTGATATTCAATTTTTGCCGGCTGAGCCTGAGTCAGACCTTGTTCATCACACCAATTATAAATAATGCTAATTTTTTCTTCTGGTACACCACGTTCTGACAGCAGCTTTTTAAAGCCAGGACATAGCACGACAATATGATCAACAAATCTATAGACCAACTTACACACTAAACCAATAAGATTTAAAATTTTAATGTTATTCAGCATGCCTGTTGCTTTTAGGGTATCAGGCCACATATCCTGAATGTCATAGACAACCGGTGTACGTCGAAAAAACTTAATGAAAATAGCAGCTATTCCCACAGTTAATGGGGGATGATAAGCATAAATGACATCGGCTTTTTTGGTCGAAAAAATGCCAAAAAGTATTGCCATAAATGCAAAGCTAATATAGTTAAAAATTCTTTTTAACGCAGAGCTATCATGATTAGGATATAAAGCAACACGTAAAATGGATATTCCATCTACTTCTTCACGTTGATAAAGTTTTAATTTATACCCATCATAAATTTTCCCACCTGGGTAATTTGGAAACCCCGTGAGTACCTGAACATCATGACCTTGTCGTTTTAACTCTTTGGCAAAAGCCAGTCCTTTAAAAGTAGGTTCAGGATCAAACCACTGCGTTAAAAGAAGAATTTTCATATTTTAGTACTTCTTCCATACCACACGGTTAACATAGTCGGTATAGCTTAAAATTATACGTGCCACCTTTTCACTCACGTTTGGCATACTGTAGTCAGCAACTAAACGCAATAATCTTTCTTCGCCACGTGGTTGATGATCTAAAATTTCCAAACCTTGCAAAACACGCTCTGCGGTTAAGCCCACCATCATCACGGCAGCTTCTTCCATCCCTTCTGGACGTTCATGCGCCTGACGCAAGTTCAAAGCAGGGAAATTTAGAATTGAAGATTCTTCATTAATGGTGCCACTGTCTGATAATGTTGCTTTTGCAGAAAGTTGCAACTTATTGTAATCACTAAATCCAAGCGGCTTTAATAATTGAATCAGCGGATGAAACGCAATATTCAGCTCTTCAATACGCTTACGGGTACGTGGATGTGTGGAAACAATCACAGGATACTGATACTTTTCCGCAACTGAATTCAGCATTTGAACCAGGTCTAAAAAGTTTTGATCAGAGTTAATATTTTCCTCACGGTGTGCACTTACAATAAAGTATTGGTGCTCTTTTAAACCTAAACGCTCTAGCACATCTGAAGCTTCAATTTTAGCTTTGTAATGATGCAGCACTTCAAACATTGGACTACCTGTTTTAATTACCTGATCTGCGGGTAAGCCTTCTGACAACAAGTAATCTCGTGCAATCGTACTATAGGTCAAGTTAATGTCAGCGGTATGATCGACGATACGACGATTAATTTCTTCAGGTACACGCATATCAAAACAGCGGTTTCCTGCTTCCATATGGAATGTTGGAATTTTACGACGTTTTGCAGGTAATACGGCCATACAGCTATTGGTATCACCCAACACCAGTAAGGCTTCTGGTTGAACTTGCTCTAATATCTTATCTACAGCAATAATCACATTACCAATGGTTTCTGCACCCGTCGCACCTGCAGCATTTAAAAAATAATCAGGTTTACGGATACCTAAGTCGGTAAAAAAAATTTCATTGAGTTCATAATCATAATTTTGACCTGTATGAACCAAAATATGATCAAAATATTGATCACACACTGCCATTACACGCGATAAACGAATAATTTCAGGGCGTGTGCCCACTACCGTCATTAATTTTAATTTTTTCACAACTTTTACTCTTTAACGGGTTAATGGCATTACATAAGTATCAGGTTTTTCACGATCAAATATTTCATTTGCCCATAACATCACCACCAATTCATCTTCACCAATATTGGTAATGTCATGCGTCCAGCCTGGTACAGTTTCTACAATTCGTGGTTCATCCCCACAAGTTTCAAGCTCATAGAACTCGCCTGTCACTACATGCTTAAACTTAAATAATGCCTTACCTTTAATGACCAAAAATTTTTCTGTTTTGGTGTGGTGATAATGTCCACCACGGGTAATACCAGGGTGTGCGGTAAAGTAAGAAAATTGTCCTGCATCTGGTGTTTTCAGCATTTCGACAAACACACCGCGTTGGTCACCATATTTAGGTACGCTATAGTCAAATTGTTCAGGCTTCAAGAAACTTAGATAAGTCGAATAAAGCGCACGAGTTAAACCTGTACCAACTCGGTCTGTAATTAAGCTCTCACGGGACTGTTTAAAACCAGCCAAAGTTTTTGCTAAATCTCCAACGCTAATTTGATACTCAGGTTGGACTGCAAAAATTTGTTCTACTTGTGCTGTACCTTGAATAATGTCCCAAAATGATTTCACCACATCATCTACATAAACTAGACGAATCATGGCATTTTCATCATGAATTTGAATAGGTAAATCATGAGCGGTGTTGTAACAGAAGGTTGCCACAGCTGAGTTATAATTTGGGCGTGACCATTTACCAAATACATTGGCTAAACGGCAAATATAAACGGCATTGCCCCGTTGCTGATTCAACTCTAATAATACCTGCTCACCACCTAGCTTACTCTGTCCATAGGCACTGTCACGTTCTGCCTGAATTGAAGAAGAAAGAATAACTGGTGTTTGCTTATTAGTCTGTTTGAGAATATCTGCAATTTTTTGCGTAAGTGTGATATTTCCATCTATAAATTCTTGTTCATTTAAAGGGCGATTAATCCCTGCTAAATGCACAATCCAGTCTGCAGCAAGGACAGATTGCTCTAGTTCTGCTGAACTAGAATTACGGTTGAATGGTAAAACTCCTATTTCTGATTTTTCAGACAGAAATTGAATTAAGTTTTTTGCAATAAAGCCGTTAGACCCTGTGACTAAAATTTTCATGTTTAAGCCTCTGGATCTATATACTGACCTTGGGTTAAAGCACGTACGAATTCAAGTTTTAATAATAACTTTTTCATACCTTCAACATCTAAGCGGTCGGTATTATGTGAGTTATAATCTTCAAATTCAGAAATTTTTGAGTCGCCCTCTTCTACATATTTTTCATAGTTGAGGTCACGTTGATCTGCAGGCACTCGGAAGTAATAGCCTTGGTCTATCGCAACCACCATTTCTTCACGGCTAAGCAAGGCTTCATAGGCTTTTTCACCATGACGCGTACCCATAATAGAAACAGGATGTTCTTCTACTTTAAGTAGTTCTTTTAATGCTTGAGCCAAAACTTCAATGGTTGCTGCAGGTGCTTTTTGTACAAAAATATCACCATTTTCACCGTGTTCAAACGCATATAAGACTAGATCAACCGCGTCTTCCAAAGTCATCATGAAGCGGGTCATGTTAGGGTCTGTAATGGTAAGCGGTTTACCTTGGCGAATTTGATCTACAAACAATGGAATGACTGAACCACGAGATGCCATCACATTACCATAACGCGTACCGCAAATTACTGTTTCTAGTTCTTCTAGGTTACGTGATTTTGCTACCATGACTTTTTCCATCATGGCTTTGGAGATGCCCATAGCATTGATAGGATAAACAGCTTTGTCTGTACTTAAGCACACCACACGTTTTACGCGGTTTTGAATGGCTGCTTCCAACACATTTTCTGTACCTAAAACGTTGGTTTTTACCGCTTCCATAGGATGGAATTCGCATGATGGCACTTGCTTTAATGCAGCAGCATGGTAAATGTAGTCTACCCCTCGTGTCGCATTCAGCACGCTGTTATAGTCACGGACATCACCAATATAGAATTTAAGCTTAGATGATTGGTATTTTTTTCGCATATCATCTTGTTTTTTCTCATCACGACTAAAGATACGAATCTCTTTAATATCTGTTTCTAAAAAGCGTTTTAAAACAGCATTACCGAATGAACCTGTACCGCCTGTGATGAGAAGAATCTTGTTTGTAAAATACATATTTAGTCCACTAGAAGTTGCATAATCTTTGAAAGATCATTTTCGATTAATTTCTTTGCACAAGGTAATTCATTTTTTATAGCAGTTACT
Source organism: Acinetobacter sp. SCLZS86 (assembly GCF_021560715.1). Classification (NCBI taxonomy): domain Bacteria; kingdom Pseudomonadati; phylum Pseudomonadota; class Gammaproteobacteria; order Moraxellales; family Moraxellaceae; genus Acinetobacter; species Acinetobacter sp. SCLZS86. The sequence continues at coordinate 74,560 of NZ_CP090864.1, read as the reverse complement.
ATGGCAGCTTGTATAGAATCTATACTAATAGGATCAAAAATTAGTGAAGGCTCACAAACTTCATAAGTATAGCTCAGGTCTGATGCTATTACTTTACAACCACCATCTATAGCTTCAGCCAACCCTAATCCAAAACTTTCAGCCAATGAGGGGAATATAAAATACTCATGACACAAATAAAGTACAGTTAATTTTTCTCTATCTATAAAACCAACATTTTTGATCGGATAGCCCACATCAATTTTCTTCTGAATAAATGCACATAGATTTAAATCGGTATCTGGCACAGTAACAGTCAAACTACCTTTATGTACTTCATCATAAGCCAAACAAAAAGATTCGATTAACCTATAATGATTTTTATGAGATGAACTGTTGCTCACATAGAGAAAACTATCCTTTGCTCTATTTATATTATAACAAGAGAAATTTAACTCAGGATAGAAGGGCAACTTGGCTATTTTTTCAGCTCTGCCACTTAAATATTTTTTAGAAAATTCCAACTTAACATTTTCACTTTGCACTAACCAAATATCAGCATTGTTTTTTATACAATTTAAAATATTCTGCTTTATAACGTATGTAAATTTATTTTTAAAAGAAAATCCTTTTGGAATTTCTAAAAAAAGTAGTTGATGAAAATAAACTAGAACTTTAGCTTTTAATCGAATAGTAGGCGGCAAGTTACCAAAACAAATAACTTTATCAAATTTATCTTTATTCTTTTGATAAAAAAAGTGTCGTTCCATTAAAGAATTGGAAATATACTTCTTACGTAAATCAGGAATTTTTTTGAAATAAACTTCGGCTCTACTATCGAACAAATAGAAAACATTTTGGAATATTGACTCTAAGTAATCTACTAAATGCCTGAGTAAGACCAATCCACCACCATTATTAATAAAAACGGAATCAACCAGCAACATTTTCAAGCAACCTTTTTAAATCAACGATAAATTCTTTATCCAAACTCTCAATTGTAAAAACTGGATTGGTATTTAAATTTAATTTTTTTATCGCATTTGAAAAACTTAAAGGATCTGCACTTTCAGAAAATGAAATTAAATCAGAAACTTTTGATTCTTCAATACATCTTATGGGTGTACTTACAACTGGCAGCCCTACACTTAAATATGCTAAAACCTTAGAAGGGAAAGTATAATCAGAGAGGTTATCAGATAGAAATCGGGGATTAATAGCAAAATCACAATTATTAAGGAAATTAATATAATCATCTCCCTTTAAAAATCCTTCATAAACCACATTATTACTTAAATCTTTTTCAACAATATATTGCTTAAGTTTGTTTAGTGCATAATCACTGCCATAGCCTAAAATTGATAAGCTGTATGAATCATCTAAATATTTCATTGCATTTAAAGCTAAATAAATATCTGAAGCGTCTTTCTCAGAAATTAAGCCAGCGTAAACAATTCTTTTTTTATTATTTCGTTTTTTAGTAGATAAGGAATCTTTAACTTCATAATTCCCATAACAAACAACATAGGGTTTAGTATTTTCAATAAAATTTGGCAATAAATCATTCACATATATATATGCATCAGCACCCTTGAGATTTTTAATTTCATTATTAATTTCAGAATCAGATTTACCCCAAGCAGCTTTATAACTCTCCTCTACTTCAATAATTAAATTATATTTTTTAAAAATTTTTATAAATTTAAATAAAAACAGAAGATAATAGCTATGGTAAAAAATCACAGTATCTGTTTTTTTCACTTTAAAAATTAAAATACTAATTATTTGCAGATATAAATATATTTTTGAAAATAATTTAAAACTAGTAGTTCCAACAAAAAAATTATTTTCTAATGAGTCAATTTTAATGCTTTGGCTTTTATGAGTGATATTTTCTTTAGACTCGCCAAGACATATTACATCGATAGCTATATTGTTAATTTTCATACAATTAATAATATAGCTCATTTTATTACTACAACCAGGAAATTCTAAGAAACCATTGGGGTTACTGTTTCCAGTATAATAGCCAAAATAAAATAATTTCATACGTTTCATCAAAAATCAAGTGTTCCTAAAAAAATAGCTTCTCATAATTACAAATGAGAGCAGCAGCAATAAAAAATTATGAAGCTCATTTGCAGAAAAAATAAGACCTTTGAAATAATAAGCAAGCAATGACAAAACTAATAAAATATAAATCAGCTTATTTAATTTCAATAACTTATTATTGAAAACATATAAAAAAACAAAAATCTGGAATACAACACCGACTAGACCGAACATAAATATATCGCGAACAAATCCTATATCAGATGAAAGAGAGTTCTTACCTAAAGTTTCATACCCTTGACCAAATAAAAAGTTTATTGTAGTGCTTGGAAAAACTAACATATCTTTTAAAGCTAAAAAAGTACCGCTTATTTCCCCATTTAATAACAATAACACCTCTTCCATACCAACATTAAAACGTCTCAAAAGTTCACTACCCATATAACCGTTTAAGAAATAAAATAAAATACTGATAAAAAAGGTTGCAAAAACAAAAAAGTAAAATTTATTTATTTTATAAAATTGAAAAATTAAACTTAAATAAAAAATTAAAAAAGATAATACTATTGGAATCGCACCAATTCTAGCATTTAAAACAACACTCAAACCGAACCCAACAGTTAAAATCAAGTAATATAACTTTATATTTATTTTTTTTTCATAAAAAAAGTAATAAAGAGTAAATATAGTATAAACACCCATTAACATAGGTAGACTTGATGTATAGTTCTGTGATAAACCAAACGAACGAACCCCAACTTCATTATTAGCAATATCTAATAACATAGTATCTTCTTGTCTTGCCGCACTTAAAATAAACTCTCTTAACTCTGGGGAAATAATTGTGAATATTACAATTACAATTTGAATAACACCAATATTTATTAAAAACTTAATAAATAAATTAAAATCAAATCCATAGGTTTTTTTATAAACACACACAATAGTAAAAGAAATTAGCAAAGCCATTAGTAACAAAAGCAGGGTATATGCCCTATACAAAGCATCCTCATTAAATAAGAAATACAAAATTAAACAATAAAAAATCATAAAAAAAATATAAGAGATTAGAATAAATACCCTTTTATTTGATATAAAAAAAACTAGCTTATTAAAATTAAACAAAAGATAGATTAATGACACAACAAAAAGAATGTATATTAAATTAAAATCAAAAAAAATGGTTGGATTAAAAATAAATAAAAAAGCAAAAACATATAGAAAAAAATTATTTAAATACTTAAAGTTTACCATAATATTTTTTCCAGTAAAAAACAATCCTAAATATTGCCTTAAAATAGTATATATCAAACTTACTTAGTGATTTAAAACCACCTTTAACAGCATACTTCTTCGTTTTACTATAAGAAGAAAAGTATATAAATCGCCTATAATTCCAACATAAAATAGCTTCATTATATAATTTATGGTGTTTAAACTTTTCAATAGTTACTCGATGAGAGTTAGACACATCTAAGCGCATTACTGGTCTACTTCTCTCCCCTCCTATTGCGGAAGGAGAGCGATAATAATACAACTTACAATCTAAAATCCCCACATTATAAAATTCTAACAGTCGCAAATAAAGATCATAATCTTCTGCTGTTATACTTTCATCAAACCCCCTTAGCTCATCTCGCAAGATTTTCAAATTATATAATCCAGTTACTGGTAAATGTACTTTAAATGTAAAAACATCATTAAATTGTATGTTCTCATTTAAACCTAAATTATACCGTAATGTTTGATCATTCAATACGTTATTCAAATCATCTACAACAAAAGACTTTGTTATACAAAATTTTTTATCATTATTATTTTGTAAGTAATTAGCTTGAAAAAAAATCTTATCTTTATGATAATAATCATCCGAAGCTAAAGGAGAAAAATATATCCCCTCACACCACTCCAATGCCTCATTTAATGTTGCGCTCAATCCTTTATTCGATCTATGTCGGAATTCAAACCGAATAAACCTTTCTTGGCAAGCTGGGATCATTTCTTTTATCTTTTCTACCGAACCATCCTTTGAACCATCGTCGATAATAATTAGCTCGATATTTTGATAAGTTTGATTAATTACACTTTGAATACTATCTTGTACAAAGCTTTCATGGTTATAACAAGGAATAACCACTGAAACCAATGGCTGATTACTCTGATTCAATTTAACCTCTTTGACTCTCTAAAGTCCCAAATATAAAATAGCTCATAACCAGCCAATACAAAGCATAATTTACTAAATGAGCAATTGAAACACCTTCAAAACCGAAGAGCTTAGTAAATAAATAAGTCAATCCTACAGAGGACAAAGCAAATAGTATTTCTGTAGTGACAAACAGCTTTGTCATTGCCTTAGCTAACATAAGATAAGCCAAAATCCAGCTGCCTATTTTAAGCGAATCGCCTATCATTTGCCATAAAAACAAATCTCGCATAGGCATAAATGCTTGACTAAACAACAGTGCAATAATCCAATCACGTAATAAATAGACACTCAAACCACCAACGACCGCCAAAGGAAAAATAAACTTATAACCTGAATACACTTCTTTTTTTATTTCATCCAAATGTGTCAGTTCGGCCAATCTAGGTAAATAATATACCCCCAATGTAGTGGTAACCAACATCAAATATGCTGCACTTAAGCGAATCATCGCTTCCCAATAGCCTGCGTAATTTAAACCAAACTCTTGAGATAAATAAGAACGGATTACCATTTGAGACAACGGCACACAAATTGCACCAACAAGTGCCATAACCGCAAAAGCCGCAAAATTCTTAGCAATTTGTGGCTCGATTCGTCCAAATAAATATGAAATTTTGAACCAATTGGCTTTATAGCATAAAAACAGCGTTACAAAAAAAGCAAGAGATTGATAAATGGATAATGCAACTAGAGCACCATATAAATGATATTGAACAGCTAAAACACTCGTTACTAATAAAGACAGTACACTACCTGCAATATTTGCAGTGACCAACTTTAAAATTTCCTTTTTCCCATTCAAAATTGCTAAAAAAAGTGCATTTAAGTTAAATAAAACTAAAAAAACCGCAAACCACGCAAAAACAGATTGATATTCAACAGTTTGAAAAATATAAATTGACAACTGTTTTTGATAAATTAGAATAATTATTGAAAAAAATAAACTAAAAATAAGAACTGAACTGCCTGCAGCTTTCCAAATTGCTCTTTGCTTAGTTTCATCCTCATGATATTCAGCAGTATATTTTATTACTGCTGTATTAATCGCGCTTCCTGCAAAAGTTGTGACCATTTGTATAAAGTTTTGAAACTGCCCAATTGCGGCATAGCCTGCAGGACCAACATATACAGCTAAAATTTTATTCAAAATAAACATTGTAGCTATTTTAATTAAAACAGCCACCCCGTTTAATGCGCTCGTCTTTAACAGATTCATTACTTTTAAGCTTGAAATTGATTACATAAAGTGATAATTCTTTCTGCATCTACTGCAGACAGTGTCGACCCCATAGGTAAACTTAGTACTTCAGTATGTATCTGCTCAGAAATAGGATAACTTAAATTATTCCATTCTTTATACGCTTGTTGTTTATGTGGTGGAATTGGATAATGGATTAATGTTTGAACACCATGATTTAATAGATACTTTTGTAAAGCTTCACGATGCTTTGTACAAATTACAAATAAATGCCAAACATGTTGAGTATAGGTTTCTGCATTAACTTCCTTCAATGGGAGTTGAATTAGAGGATTTTTGATTCCATTTAAATATAAGCCTGCAATGTGACGTCTATGCTGAGTTTCTTCCTCTAAGTATTTGAGCTTAACATCTAACATCGCCGCTTGAATTTCATCTAAACGGCTATTTACGCCTGGTACTAAATTTTTATACTTTTCATGCGAGCCATAGTTACGCAATGCTTTTAACATGGTCGCTAATTCTGCATCATTGGTCGTGACTGCTCCTGCATCACCTAGTGCACCTAAATTTTTTCCAGGATAAAAACTAAAACCTGAAGCATCGCCCCAGTTTCCTGCTTTTTTACCTTGTATTTGTGCCCCATGACTTTGTGCGGAGTCTTCTAAAACCAATAAATTGTGTTGTTCAGCAATTTGCATAATTTCTGGCATTTCTGCCAATTGCCCATACAAATGGACAGGTAAAATCACTTTGGTTTTAGCCGTTATTGCTTCTTTTATTTTTATAGGATCAATATTGTAGGTAGAAATATTTGGCTCAACTAAAACTGGCGTCAAGTTATTTGCTGTGATAGCGAGAATACTGGCGATATAGGTATTCGATGGAACAATAACTTCATCTCCATCTTTAAGTTTACCTAATTCTTTCCATGCGCGCAGGGTGAGAATCAGTGCATCAAGGCCATTGGCCACGCCAATACAATGCTTGGTGCCACAATAAGCTGCAAACTCTGACTCAAATGCCTTCAGTTCAGTACCTTGAATATACCACCCTGAGTCGATGACACGGGTAGCTGCTTCAATCAGTTCTTGGCGATATTCTCTATTGGCAGCTTTTAAGTTTAAGAATTCAATCATTTAGCAAAACCCATGTTTCTTTTACACTATTAATACAGCCAATGGACTGCTTATAGTCATTCAACCCAGAAGAAACAACACCGTCTTCACTAGAAGGTCCAATATCTAGATACTCATAGCCTAGATCCCTGTATACTTTTACGAGCTCAAATGGTAAATAATACATTGCTTTATATCTTTCACCATCACCTGTTGCACCCCAGTATATTACTTGAGCTACTTTCTTTGTTACATCAAACACAATTGCTGATGCGACAGGGTTATCATTTTTTTTGACCAAGAAGAATCTTGCTTTTGCTGGTCCTTCCGCTGTTCTTATCACTTGATCCCAACACATACGAAGAGGATAACCTTTTGACGCTCTGTTCTCAGCAATTACATCATAAACAGTTTTTTTTTCGGATAAACTTAAAGCTTCTGAAAAAACAAACATATTCTTTCGTGCGCTTCTTATTGCTTTTTTTGCAGATGAAAACAAGCTCTCCTCATCAAAATTAAGGAGATCAAAGTGAGAGTTTATATCCCTACTCTGAATTCTGGAACCTGAATCTTGGAGCGCAAAGGAAAATTTAGTTACCGATGACATATCATAAAAAAAAGGAGGCAAAACAAACTTTGCATATCTTAACTCTGATAACTTTAGTTTTTCTTTTAGGTTTTGCAACAAGCCTAGATATTCAGAATATTTAACATTACTTGTTGACATTCTACAAAAGGAAAATGGCGCACTGAATGGTGCCAGCAAACCGTCACCCACTTTCCCAAAGAACATATGTAGTTTACCATACCTGTGAACATAAACATATTCACATTTACTCAAATTAAATTTAGTGAAATCTTTAGAAGAGAACAGCATGTAGCTATCTTCAAATAGGTTTTCATCAATATCATTGCATGCTGTGGCAAAGTTGTTTTCTATCATAAAGTATCAAGCCTCATTACAACGCACTTATCTTCTATACCTGTTTCTGAGAAACCATATTTACGATACAGCATGTAGCTATCTTTAAATAGGTTTTCATCAATATCATTGCATGCTGTGGCAAAGTTGTTTTCTATCATAAAGTATCAAGCCTCATTACAACGCACTTATCTTCTATACCTGTTTCTGAGAAACCATATTTACGATATAGACGAATGGCTCTTTCATTGGATACAGCAACTTTTAAATTAATTTTTTTTAATCCTAAATCTTTTGCTTTTTGAATACAGAGATTGATAATTTCTTTACCATGACCATACCCCCAGTATTTTTTATCTCCAATGTAGCCCCAATACTCTCCTTCATTAGCAGAGATATTTTTTAAACCACACGCTCCAACTTTGACTCCATCAATCGAAACTCCATAAATAAAATATCCACTTCTGGATTTAATATTTTTAAAAAAATTCAACTGCTCTTTCTTTGTAAAGTCTGGAGTCATAGTTAGCTCTTTAATCTCAGGGTCACTCAGCCACAACCAAGATAACTCTAAAAATTCTTCGGTGTATTCAACTAACGATAGCATTTCTGAATCTCTTTTAAGAAAACATCATAATCACGAATATAGTCGCTTTCATCATAATGCTCACTTGCCAACACAAGCAAAACACAATCTTCTGAAAAATTATGCATTTCATGCCATACCATAGGTGGTATTTTTAAACCTTGATTCGGCTTGCACAATACAACCTCTTGCTTTTCCTTACCACTATCCATCAACATTTTACAACTTCCTTGAATACAAAAAGCAATTTGTTGTAGTTGTCTATGTGCATGAAATCCACGTGGAACATCAGGCTGAGCGCCAAAAATATAATAAAGCCTTTGAATATTGAATGGGATATTCTTATTAGCTTCAGCAACAACAAGGCTACCACGGTGATCACCTAAATCAGGTAATTCAACCCACTCTATAAGGTTCATATTTATTCACTCACCAAAGAAATGAGATATTGACCATAATCATTTTTACTCATGCTCTGACCAATTTCTAAAACCTGTTCTTTACTCAGCCAACCATTATTCAAGGCAATTTCTTCTAAACACGCCACTTTATAGCCCTGACGTTTTTCAATAGTCTCTACAAACTGCGCTGCCTCAAGTAAACTTGCATGTGTGCCTGTATCCAACCAGGCAAAACCACGTCCAAGCAATTCTACATTTAAATCACCACGCTCTAAATACATCTGATTAACTGTGGTAATTTCTAATTCTCCACGCTCAGAAGGCTTCACTTGTTTCGCAATTTGAATCACATTATTGTCATAAAAATACAAACCTGTAACTGCAAAGTGAGATTTAGGCTGCTTTGGTTTTTCTTCTAATGAAATGGCACGTTTTTGTTCATCAAATTCGACCACACCAAAACGCTCAGGATCTTTCACCTGATAACCAAATACCGTTGCACCTTTTTGACGGGTAACCGCCTGTCGAAGCATAGGTGTGAAGCCTTGACCATAAAAAATATTGTCGCCAAGCACTAAGCAAACATTACTGTCCCCAATAAAGCTTTCACCAATAATAAATGCTTGTGCCAAACCATCAGGGCTAGGTTGGACGGCATATTCAAGCTGAATTCCAAATTGAGCGCCATCACCTAATAAACGTTTAAAACCATCAATATCTTCAGGAGTACTAATAATGAGTACTTCTCGAATACCTGCAAGCATTAATACTGAAAGCGGGTAATACACCATTGGCTTGTCATAAATAGGCAACAATTGCTTAGATACCCCTTTGGTAATCGGATATAAACGTGTACCTGAACCGCCTGCTAAAATAATACCTTTTGTTGTATTTGACATTATGAATTTACACCCAATCTTTCGCGTTGGTAACTGCCATCTTGCACTCGATGGCACCAGTCTAAGTTATTTAAATACCACTCTACCGTTTTACGGATTCCAGTTTCAAAAGTTTCTGCAGGCGTCCAACCTAATTCATTTTGAATTTTTGTGGCATCAATCGCATAGCGTAAGTCATGACCAGGGCGGTCTTTTACAAATGTAATCAGTGATTCATAAGTTTGACCATTGGCTTGTGGCTTTAACTCATCCAAAATTTTACAAATGGTTTTAACCACTTCTATATTCTGCTTTTCGTTATGACCACCAATATTGTAGGTTTCACCCACTACACCTTCGGTTACCACTTTATATAAAGCACGTGCATGATCTTCTACAAATAACCAATCCCGAATTTGCTGACCATCCCCATATACAGGTAAAGGTTTAGCATCCAGTGCGTTTAGAATCACCAATGGAATTAGTTTTTCTGGGAAATGGTAAGGTCCATAATTATTTGAGCAGTTGGTCACAATGACAGGTAGACCATAAGTTCTGTGCCAAGCACGGACTAAATGATCTGAACTGGCCTTAGAGGCAGAATATGGAGAACTTGGCGCGTATGAAGTTGTTTCTGTAAACAGATCAGTCGTACCTTCTAAGTCGCCATAAACTTCATCCGTTGAAATATGATGAAAGCGAAAGTTTTGTTGTGCTTCTGGGTTAAGACCCATCCAATATTTTCGAGCGGCCTCTAATAAAGTATAAGTTCCCACAATATTAGTTTGAATAAATGCTGCAGGACCATCAATTGAGCGGTCTACATGCGACTCTGCAGCCAAATGCATAATTGCATGAGGTTGAAATGCATCTATTGCAGCTGCAATTTGTTCTGTATCACAAATATCAATTTGTTTGAACTCATAGTTCGAGTGTTGATCAATTTCTTTTAACGACTCTAAATTACCCGCATAAGTCAATTTATCTATATTCAGAACTTGGTTATTGGTGTTTTGAATAATATGGCGGATGACAGCTGAACCAATAAATCCTGCACCGCCAGTCACTAAAATTTTCATAATTTCCTTTTGTTATAAGCGAATATCTACATCTGTATGATTTAAAATATATTTTAAATCGTATAAAACATATTTTTCTTTTGCCACTGCTTTAAACTTATCTATAGACATCTGCTTAAATTGATCATGCGCAACTGCTAAAACAATGGCATCATATTTAGCGTTCGCCAAACTAGCAACAGGGTCTATACCATATTCCTTTGCTGCGTCTAACGGATCCACCCACGGGTCATAAATATCTAAATCTAAATCATATTCTTTTAAAGCTTTAACCATATCTACAATTTTAGTATTGCGAATATCAGGACAGTTCTCTTTAAAACTTAAGCCCATCACTAAAATTTTTGAGCCAACCACTTGTATACGTTGCTTCACCATCTCTTTAATCAATTGTGTTGCAACATATTCACCCATACGGTCATTTAAACGACGTGCCGCTAAAATAATTTCTGGATGCAAGCCTAAAGATTGGGCTTTATGGGTTAAATAATACGGGTCTACCCCAATACAGTGCCCACCGACTAAACCTGGACGGAAAGGTAGAAAATTCCACTTGGTTCCTGCAGCCTGTAAAACCGCTTCGGTATCAATACCTAACTTATTAAAGATAACCGCCAATTCATTAATTAAAGCAATGTTCACATCACGTTGGGTATTTTCAATGACCTTAGCTGCTTCAGCCACTTTTATACTCGGTGCTTTATGTGTACCTGCAGTCACAATCAGTTGATAGACTGCGTCGACAAAGTCTGCAACTTGTGGGGTAGAGCCCGAAGTCACTTTTAAAATATTGGTCACACGGTGTAGCTTATCGCCTGGGTTAATCCGTTCTGGGCTATAGCCTGCAAAAAAATCCTGATTGAATTTTAATCCAGACACTTGTTCCAAAACTGGAATACAAGCTTCTTCGGTAGCACCGGGGTACACGGTAGACTCATACACCACCACATCGCCTTTTTTAAGTACCTTCCCAATACTGGTAGAGGCTTTAATGAGCGGGGTCAAATCAGGTTGTTTAAACTCATCAATTGGGGTTGGGACAGTCACAATCAAAAAATTGCAGCTATTTAAGTCATCTAAATTGGCAGAATAAGTCAATTGCGTCGCTTGTTTAAGTTCTTCTGACGACACTTCTAAGGTATGATCATGCCCACTTTGTAATTCTTGTATGCGTTTTTGCTGAATATCAAAACCCACCACAGGCAACTGCTTACCGAATTCAACCGCTAGAGGTAACCCGACATAGCCTAAACCAATAATGGCAATTTTTAGGTCTGAAAGCTGTAGCATTTGAGCGCCTTTAAATTTATATCTGTATTTTATGAAGAATGAATCTTTCGGCAGGAATACTAGCAGAAATTTATGAAATTTCTATTATGATTTGTGCTCAAATTAGTTGAAAGATGCATCAGTGTATAGTTTTTGTGACTATTCAACTTTTTTAATTTAGATTAAATTCACAATTTGCGATTTTTATCATTTTTTTCGCAAGGAATTTGACAGAATCTGCAAAATGATTACAAATTGCTATGTACCTATTTGACAAGTTCGGTAAAATGGTCGGAATTGATTTAAATATTTTAATAAATTAAAAATGGAATCTCGCGTGCGACACTTTCAACTGGCTGTTTTAATGGCATGTGGCATTGCCGCCACTGGCTGTGCTGTGACCTCTGGCTTACAAACCTATGACCTACCTACACAAGGTGCGTACCAAACAGACCAAGGCGCCCAACTAACGGTCGTTCAGCTAACACAGGACAATTTACCTAGCCACTTGCTCAATAATATTCAGAGTGCAAATTCTACCTATCATTTATTTAACAATAAGCAACACATTTACCGTTTAACTGCAGGTGATGTACTTTCAATTCAGCTTTGGGCTTACCCTGAGATAACACCACCTATCCAAGATATTAGTAATATCAAAGCAGCTGGCTATCCTATTGACCCAAATGGCAATGTATACTTACCTCTACTTGGACAAGTCAAAGTTGCTGGCAAAACACTGGCTGAAACCAACCAATATTTACGCTCACAATTTTCGCGCTACTTAAAACACCCAGATGTAGTTGTGCGAGTTCTTTCTTATGAAGGACGCCGCTATTTTGTAAATGGTCAAGTCATGCGTAGTGGTCAGTACACATTGAATGACCAACCTATCAGTATTTATACAGCTTTGGGACAAGCAGGTGGCGTAAATACTGAAACAGGTGATAACACCAATATTCAACTGATCCGACAAGGGCAAACCTATCACTTAAATGCTGTAGAATTAGAAAAGCAAGGGTTGTCTTTGCACAACTTACTTATTCAACCCAATGACACAATTTTTGTAAATGCAAAACAAAATCAAAAGTTATACGTTATGGGTGAGTCAAATAAAAGCCAAGCACTTACTTTACGTGATCAAGGCATGACCTTAAGTGATGTATTGGGTGAAAGTGAAGGTGTTAACCCTTATTCTGCAAGTGCTGCACGTATTTTTGTGATGCGCACAGATTTAAGCACTAAAACCTCTACAATTTATCATTTGAACTTAAGCAGCTTAGGCAATTTGGCTTTAGCCAATCAATTTCAGATGCAAAAAAATGATATTGTATATATCGATGCAACGGGGCTTACACGCTGGCAACGTATCATGAATCAAATTGTGCCTTTCTCGAGTGCACTTTACACATTTGACCAGTTAGGTAAATAGCATGCAAATTCAAAATGTTTTAGTTGTATGCATTGGAAATATATGTCGTAGTCCAATGGCTGAATATTTTCTAAAAAACAATCATCCCAATTTAAATATTGAGTCTGCAGGTCTCTCTGCAATGTCCGGGCATTCGGCAGATGCAAAAGCTATACACTGTATGGATCAACTGAATATTGATATGCGTCCACACATTGCCAGACAAATTACTGCTGAAATGATTAAAAAATCAGATTTAATTTTAGTCATGAGTAATAATCAAAAAAAACATCTTGAGCAAACTTGGTCTTTTGCCAAAGGAAAGGTTTTTCGTTTGGGGCATTGGCAAAATCAAAATGTGCCCGATCCTTATCAACATGATCAAGCTTTTTTTGATGAAACTTGTCGCAACATTCAAAAATACGTTTCTGACTGGCAATCCCATTTTTAATTTTTAGCAGTTTTATTTCATGAATTCGAATAGCACACCTCAAGACGATACCATTGACTTAAAAGAATTATTCTTTTCTTTGCTGTCGCAATGGAAGCTCATTGCTCTATGTACACTCCTTAGCCTCGTTTTCGCTCTCCTTTACTTAAAAGTAACGCCAAATGTCTACTCAACGGATGCTATGATTCAGGTTGAGGACGCTAAAGGTGCTGGTGCGGCAGCTCTTTTAGGGGATTTAGGAAGCGCACTACCTGGAGGAGTGGGTGGAAAGTCAGCTGCAGATGCGGAAATTGAAATCTTAAACTCGCGCAAAGTACTCGGACAAACCATACAAGACTTAAAGCTAGATATTCGCATCACCGATGAACAAAATAGCCTGACGCATCGTTTGCTCAACACAGTTCAAAGTAAAGTTATCTATAAAAATAATGTTGTGACTTGGCAAGATAAAAAAAATGTATTTGTTATTCAATCTTTTGATGTGCCTAATTTTTATCTAGATAAAAAGCTCACATTAAACTTTATCAATGGACAAGAGTTTAGCCTGTCTTATAAAAAAGATGTTGTATTTAAAGGAAAATTAAATGCGATCAATCAAAGCCTAGATCAGAAAGGTTTATGGAAAATTCAAATTTATGCGAAAAACCCTATATCGCATGATTTTTCAGTCACTAAATTATCTATGCCTTCAGCCGTACAATGGATTAAAAAAGATTACGGTGTAGCGGAAAGAGGTAAAAACTCTGGTGTGATTGGTCTTAACTACAATGGTGAAGATAAAGAACATATCACACAAGTACTTAACCACATCTTAAATATTTACCAAGCACAAAATATTGAACGTAAATCACTGGAATCGGCTCAAACATTGAGCTTCCTTGAAAAGCAACTGCCTGAGTTAAAACAACAACTCGAAGACTCTGAAATTAAATTTAACCGTTTCCGAGAACAATACAACACAATTGATGTAACACAAGAAGCGGAGTTAATGCTAAAGCAGAATGTTGAGCTAGAAAAATTAAAAATCCAACTACAACAGCAACAAGCAGAACTCTCTTCAAAATATACGCCTGACCACCCATTAATGTCAGCAATTAACGCTCAACTTTCTGAAATTAACAAAAAAACTTCAGAAATGACTCAATCCATTAAGCGTTTACCTGAAACCCAGCGACTGTACTTACAACTGTACCGCGATGTTAAGGTAAATACTGAGTTATACACCGCGTTATTGAATAGCTACCAACAACTCAAAATTGCCAAAGCAGGTGAAATTGGTAATGTCCGCATTATTGATACTGCAATTGAACCTGTAAAACCAATTAAACCTAAAAAGCTCATCACATTAGTACTTGCTATTTTTGTAGGTGGCTTCTTGGGCACATTATTAGCCTTACTGCGTAATATGTTGCGCTCAGGTATTAAAGACTCGAATCAAATTGAAAATGAGCTTGATTTACCTGTTTATGCCACTGTACCGCATTCACCTGTGCAAGAAAGCCGTATTAACATTCTGAAAAAGAAAAAGAATATTCCTATTCTTGCGGTGAAACACAGTGATGATATTGCCATTGAAAGCCTGCGCAGCATGCGTACTGCTATTCACTTTGCTTTAAGCAGTGCCAAAAACAATATCATTATGATTTCTGGCCCTGCACCAGAGTTGGGTAAATCGTTTATTTCAACCAACCTAGCCACCATTTTGGCGCAAAGTGATAAGCGCGTATTATTGATTGATGCCGATTTACGTCGCGGTTATATGCACAAATATTTTAATTACGACCCTAAGCCTGGCTTAACCGAATACCTGAATGGTCAACACGAGTTAGGCAATATTGTACGCAGTACTGAAGTTGAAAATTTAAGCATCATCAGTCGCGGCAAAAGCCCTGCTAATCCGTCAGAATTGTTAAGTACGCAAAAATTTGCAGATATGCTAACGCACTTGTCGAGTCAGTTTGACCATATTCTGATTGATACCCCGCCAGTTCTTGCGGTCACCGATGGGATTATTATTTCACAATATGCGGGTGTGAATTTGGTTGTGGCACGTTATGCCAAGACGCAAATGAAAGAGCTTGAAATGACTGTCAACCGCTTTGAACAAGCTGGCGTTAAAGTAAACGGCTTTATTTTGAATGATATTCAACGTGAAGCGGGTGGCAGTTATGGTTATAACTATGCTTATGCCTATAAAGCTAATAAGGATGAAGATTGATTTATTCAATCTAACCTTTTTGCTGGTGCTAGGCTTCCTCCACTGTCAAAGATGAGCTATAAGGCAAAAGCCACCAACGTTAAAATCCCTCCTAACCTCCCTTTAAAAAAGGGAGGAATGTTTCATTACAAAGCCTCTGCTTGTGCTAGCCTCCCCTTTGAAAAAGGTGAGCTATATGCTCGTGCTAGCTTCCCCCTTTGAAAAAGGGGGATGGAGGGGGATTAAAAAAATCTAAAAAGATGAGCTATGTATGTCACAAGAAAGCTAATTAAAAATAAACCACTTTTTAAAACAAAGAATAAAAAACCATGCAACCCTATAACAAAAATTTAAAATATAACGCACGACAGTTAAGAAACAATATGACCGAAGCAGAACAAAAACTCTGGTTACGACTGCGTCAAAAACAACTCTTGGGCTTACAGTTTTACCGGCAAAAGCCTATTCTGAATTTTATTGTAGATTTTTACTGTCCTGCGGCAAGTTTAATTATTGAATGCGATGGCAGCCAACATTTGAACGAAAAAGGCTTAAAGTATGATTTATTACGTGATCAGGCTTTAACACAGTTAAATTTAACGGTGTTAAGATTTAACAATTTACAAATTTTGCATGAACTCGATGCAGTCGTCCAAACGATTGAAAATGTGATTTTAAGTCAACACGCTGATAATCCCTCCTAGCCTCCCTTTAAAAAGGGAGGAACATTCATTACAAAGCCCTTACTTGTGCTAGCCACCACCTTTTACAAAAGAGTTTTCTGTTGAAATTTACAACAATACTCAACAATTCACATTGCAAAAATCCACTCAAAAACCTATCTTGTTTACAGTTTATAAACGCTGAGTATATATAAGCATGTTTGCACCCAAAGCGCTGCTGGCGACACTGGCATTAAGCTCCTCCTTCACCTTTGCCCAAGGCATTGTCTTAAATGACCAAAACTTACGTACCGATTTAAACTGGCTAAATCAGCAAGGCGTGATTCAAATTAGTACGTCAACTTGGCCTATGAGTGGTGATGAAATTCAACGTGTACTTTCTCAAGCCAAAGTCAGCAACAACAATCAACAAAAAGTCATAGATGCAGTGGTGGCACATTTAAATACCAATAACAAACTGCTCAAAGCCTCGCTTTTTGCAGAAACAGATCAAAAAAATATTCCACAAGCCTTTGGCGACCAACAAAAAGCGCAATATCAGGCAGGCTTGGAACTCAATGCAGGCAATCAACACTGGGATGCTAAAATTCGGGTCAATGCAGAAAAAGACCCACAAATTGATAACGATCAAGATGTCAATGTTGAAGGTTCCTATATTGCAGCCAAACTTTGGAATCAATGGCTCATTGGAGGGCAAATTCCAACCTACTGGGGGCCTGCCCATGACGGCAGTTTAATTCGTGGCGATGCTAGCCGCCCAGTTTACGGCGTAACTATGCAACGTGCTGAACAACAAGCTTTCAGCAACAAATGGTTGTCATGGATTGGTCCATGGCAATATCAGGCCTTTGCAGGTCAGTTGCAGGATTATGATGCTGTACCCGATGCCAAATTGATTGGGTTACGTG
Source organism: Acinetobacter sp. SCLZS86 (assembly GCF_021560715.1). NCBI lineage: Bacteria > Pseudomonadati > Pseudomonadota > Gammaproteobacteria > Moraxellales > Moraxellaceae > Acinetobacter > Acinetobacter sp. SCLZS86. Next base: position 57,219 of record NZ_CP090864.1, on the reverse strand, counting down.
TCACTGCACAACCGCTACCTTATTTGGAATTGGGGGCTTCACGTGCCTTTCAATGGGGGGGTGAAAATCGTCCAGAAAGTTTTGACTCATTCTGGGATGCGGTGATTGGTAAAGATAATGTGTATGGAGATACTCCTAACCCATCTAACCAAGTGGCGGGCTTTGATGCACGCTTAAACCTACAGCCATTGCTACAAGTGCCAATGGGTGTTTATGCACAATATGCTGGTGAAGATGAAGCAGGCGGCTTACCTTCAAAAAAAATGTATTTGGCTGGGGTAGACTATTCATCAAGCTATCAGAATATGCCTTTCCAACTCTATACCGAATGGGCTGACACCCGTACCAACGGTAAGGGACAAGGTATCACTTATAATCACAGCACCTATACTGATGGTTTCTACCAACATGGCTATCCTTTAGCGCATGCTATTGGCGGTGATGGACAAATGATTTCAGTCGGTGGTGATATCCGTCTAGACCGCCTAAACCGAGTCAATGCACGTATGCTGTTTGCCAAATTTGATCAGGCGGCTAATCGACGTGCGAGAGGTGAAACCAACCAAGCTTTCCCAGAAAAAGATCAGTTAAAAGCTTTGGATTTGACTTGGACACACTATTTACGCCCAGATATTCCACTTAAACTGAATGGCTGGATTAGCGATTCAGATGTCCATGGCAATGATGGTGGTGCATCGATTGGCATTGAATTTCCTTTAGAAAAAGGGCTTTTTTCATATTAAGTCTACCCGCTAGACCGAAATACTTCGTGGATGAGATCGACACCGATTTCATCCATTTTTTGAGATTAAAAATTCAGCGCAACTCAATTATTTAACGCAAAATTTCAGGCAATGCCTTATAACTACCGCTTTTGCTTAATTCAATTTTCATTTTTTGCAGCATTTGATACGGTTGCTGCTGCACAAACATATTCACAAAACTTAAAGGAATCGAGCCTTCAGGGTTGGCATAGCCATAGGTACTGACTTTGACTTTGTGATTACCCAGTTTCTGAAAGGTCCAGTCGCCTTCGTAATCCTGAATACGCACATAATCTGGGCTCAAGGGATAGCCGCCCTCAATGGCTTTATTTTGAATACTAACCATACCTTGCGCATCTTTAGTCATTTTACCTTTGACCACCAAATCACGATCTTTTAGTGGAAAAGGAAAATCCAGCACCATATACAGCAAGAACTCACCTTTTTGGTCATCACGTGACAGGACTTTGACACTGCCAACATAAGGCACCCATTTCACGGCATGATCAACATCTAAAATTAACGCAGCAGCTTTTTCTAAAGGTACATTGAAGGTGGTTTCGGCCTTATACAAAAACACAGGGCTAGACTGTTGTTGAAAGGTCCAGACTTTAATATTGTTTTTATGTATACTCAGTTTGGCATGTTCAATATTTTGTGCAGAGGCCACACAAATACAGCTGCTTAACCCAAGCATCAGCAGAGTTTTTTTCATTTTATTTTGCATCTTATTTTAGTTTTAAATGGGGTCTGATGCTTCATCATCCATGGCATCAGACCCTAGTTTTAGCGGTAGATTGAAAATTGTTCAAGTAGTTTTTATCTATTTCGGATTCCTGCGCAGTTTTTAAACTTGAATATCGTTAAAGCCTAGCACATCTTTCATGTCGTATTTACGCGCTTCGCGTCCCACCACCCACGCTGCAGCACGCACGGCACCTGCAGCAAAATTCATGCGGTTGGTGGCTTTGTGGGTAATTTCCACACGCTCGCCATCGGCAATAAACATCGCAGTATGCTCGCCCACAATATCGCCACCGCGAATGGTTTGGAAACCAATGCTCTTCCGTTCACGTGGTCCTGTGTGTCCTTCACGGCAGTAAACAGCGTCTTGTTTTAAATCACGACCTAAGGTTGCTGCAATGGCTTCACCCATCATTAATGCCGTGCCTGATGGTGCATCGACTTTATGACGATGATGCGCTTCAATCACTTCAATATCTACACTATCACCAAAGACTTTCGCTGCCAATTCCAGCAGTTTAATGGATACGTTTACCCCAACTGAATAGTTGGCGGCATACACCACTGGGGTCTGTTGAGCCGATTCTTCTAAGAGTGCTTTTTGTTCATCATTCATGCCTGTGGTGCCAATCACAATCGCCACGCCTGCTTCACGACAAAGCTTTAAGTGCTGTGCTGTGGCGGCGGGTGCGGTAAAGTCGATTACGACATCACAATCAGCTAATACCTGTTCTAGGCTGCCCACGACTTTCACACCGAGTGTACCTACACCTGCCAACTCTCCTGCATCTGTCCCCAAGAGACTGCTTTCTGGACGTTCTACTGCGGCTGCCAACTGGTAGCCTGCTTCTTGAACGGCTTGAATTAAGATGCGTCCCATACGGCCGCCTGCGCCTAATACACCAATGCGTGGAGTTGCTGACATAGCATATTCCTAAAATAGATTCTAAATTGTGCTTACTATATCAAAACTCGCTGCCTAGACTAAGTTTGTCAGCCAAGTTTCTGGGTTTATTTTTATCGGAAAGCAACTGTGACAGTATGCTAAAGGTCACTTTAAATGCCACTGGCAAACTTTTATCAAAGCGATGCTAAAAATTTATCTGAAAATGCTCATCTTTTATTTTTATTTCACAAATTTGCAAACTTGTATGCGCAGACTAGCCTGCACGAATGATAACAACTGCACAAATTAAAGGGGATTTACATGCATTCGAAGAACATTGTATTGGCATTATTGTTAGGCATGAGCACAACATCCGTATTTGCAGAGCCTGCACTTCAAGAAGGGGATACGCTGGAAAGCCTGTCTAAAGTCCGTATTAGCGTGACACTACAAGAACCACTTGCTGTTGAAGTTGATACACCTGAACTAGAACAAACAGCACCAACGGAACATGGGGTTGTTGCAACCGCTCAGCCACAAACTGCCGTTGAAACAGCAACGACTGAAATGGTTGATGTTTTAGAGATTGATGTACCTGAAGTCGAATAAGCGTGCAGCAGATACAACAAAGGCGATCTTCAAGATCGCCTTTATTTTTGAGTTTAGATCAGGTTGTGCTTCGACATACCTAATCTAAGTTTCCTTAATCAAACAAACGATCAAAGAAAGACTTCTTCTTTGGTGATGACTGACTGCCCTCACCTTCCATCGTCGTCTGTAATTCTTTTAACAGTTCACGCTGACGTGCAGTTAAATTCACAGGTGTTTCCACCACAATACGGCAGAGCAAATCGCCTTGCATACTGCTACGCACAGGTTTTACCCCTTTACCACGCAAACGGAATAATTTACCCGTCTGTGTTCCCTCAGGCACTTTCAGGCTCACGCGACCATCTAGAGTCGGAATTTCAATTTCCTTACCTAAAGCAGCATCGGCAATACTGACAGGTACATCCATATATAGGTCGGCACCATCACGCTGGAAGATTTCATGCTCGCGCACCACTACTTCTACGTATAAATCTCCTGATTGACCATCACGAATCGCTTCACCTTTACCCGTTAAGCGTACGCGGTCGCCATTGTCCACCCCTGCAGGAATGGTCACTTCAAGAGTTTGTTGACGGTCTGACACCCCCGAACCATGACATTTTTTACATGGATTCTTGATGATTTTGCCCTGACCACGACAGGTACTACAGGTTTGCTGTACCGAGAAGAACCCTTGTTGTATGCGTACTTGACCCGCACCATGACAGGTTGGACAAGTTTCAACATCATTTGGATTTTCTGAGCCTTTACCATCACAAGCGTCACAAGGCGCAGGTGCTGTAAAGGTGATGGTTTTCTTGACGCCTTTTACTGCTTCTTCAAGCGTGAGTTCCATCACATAGCGTAAGTCTGAACCACGGCGTTGACGTTGCTGACCACGCCCACCGCCACCGAATGCACCACCGAAAATATCACCGAACTGGCTGAAAATGTCTTCTGCACTAAAACCACCGAAGCCGCCAGCACCACCGCCCATACCACCTTCAAAGGCTTGATGCCCCATACGATCATACATGCTGCGTTTTTCGCTGTCCGATAAAACTTCATAAGCTTCCGCAGCTTCTTTAAATTTCTCTTCGGCTTCAGGATTGTCTGGGTTGCGGTCAGGATGATATTTCATCGCCAACTTACGGTAGGCTTTTTTTATTTCATCATCACTAGCGGTTTTAGCGACACCCAAAACCTCATAATAATCACGTTTAGCCATGTCTGGCGATGCTCCTCACGGAATTCTAATTAAAACTGAACTGATGTGTGAAATTGGGGTAAAACTGAGTTTTACAAGGGTAGACTGCTAAAAATTTTAGCTGCCTGCTGAATACACGCGAAAATTCCTTAGAATACGGCTTTATTTTTCAAAAATTTGGATAGCCCTTTAATCCAAGCATTGATTAAAAACAAGAAGGCAATCACGGCAAAGACGACACCTGCCACGGTGCAAGCTTTGACCCATAAAAAAGCATCCCAGGGAAAGAAAGCCAATGGAATAAACCACAATGCAGCAAACAGTGCCAATACACTGTAAATCAGCACATTGCGCATGACCCATAAAGCCTGCGCCTGTAACCAGACTTCAGTGCTATCGACCAGAATCACTTTACGCGCATACCAATAAGCTAACGCGCCGCTCACCACAGTAAATAAAGCAAAAAACATAAACACGTAAGAGATCGCAACCGAACGGCGCAACTTTAACAAGTTATCTTGCTTCATAATGTGATTAAACCCCATCTGTGCCATGCTTTATTTTTTAATCTGGCGCATGCTGTAACGTATGCAAAGGCTGAAAAATATAAGGTGCTACTATATTGAAATTTTCCAAGTTTCGCACCCGTTATTATGTCACTTTTACAGATTATGTGGATTTTTTTTCACTTTAAACCACTGGGCGTATAACGCAGGTAAAAAGAACAGAGTTAATAAGGTCGCCACAATTAATCCGCCCATAATCGCCACAGCCATCGGGCCAAAGAAAATACTGCGAGAAAGTGGAATCATCGCCAAAACAGCCGCTAATGCTGTAAGGACAATTGGACGACAACGGCGTACCGTGGCGTTAATAATCGCATCCCACTGCGACTCTCCTGCCCGAATATCCTGCTCAATCTGATCAATTAAAATCAAGGAATTGCGCATGATCATGCCCGATAAGGCAATCGTGCCAAGCATCGCCACAAAACCAAAGGGTTTGTTAAACAGCAACAGGAACAATACCACACCAATAATGCCAAGCGGCGCAGTCAAAAATACAATGAACGCACGAGACATGCTACGCAGCTGAATCATTAACAAGGTCATCACCACTGCAAGGAAAACTGGCATGCCTGCATTGACTGACTTTTGCCCACGTGCCGACTCTTCAACTGTACCGCCCACTTCAATTAAATAGCCATTTGGCAATTTTTCACGCAAGGCTGCCATCGGCTCAGATAATTCGGCTACCACCGTTGCAGGTTGCAGATTGCTACGAATATCGCCACGTACGGTAATGGTCGGCAAGCGGTTACGATGCCAAATTAAACCTTCTTCAAAACGATATTCAATTTGTGCGATTTGCGCCAACGGCACCGATGTTCCACGTGAAGTAGGTATGGCCAAGCTGCTTAAAGATGCGACATCTAGTCGCTCGGTTTGATCGCCACGTAAACGAATTTCAATCAGTTCACGTTTTTCACGATACTGGTTGATTGCGGCGCCACTGATAGAGCTATTGAGGAAGTTAGCCAAATCTAGACTCGACACTCCCATTTGACGGGCACGGTCTTGATCAATCTGCAATTGAATGACTTTGCTCGGCTCACCCCAATCTAAATGCACATTGGTGCTGTTTGGGTTGGCACTGATAGTGGCTGCGACTTGCTGCGCCCATTGACGTACTTGTGCCAAGTCTTCGCCTGACACGCGAAATTGCAATGGATAACCCACAGGCGGACCATTTTCCAATAACGACACCCGAGTACGCACCTCTGGCAATAACAAGCGAATTTGCTCTGATAAATTACGACGAATTTCATTGCGGTCTTCTAAGGACGATGCCAACACCACAAATTGGGCAAAACTGGCCTGCGGCAATTGCTGATCTAAGGGCAAATAGAAACGCGGTGAACCTGTGCCGACATAGGCCACATAATTGTCGATACCTTGTTGTTGTGCTAAAAACTTTTCAACTTTTTTAACGGCTGCTTCTGTGGCTGTTAAGGATGCACCCTCTTCAAGTTTTAAATCGACTAAAATTTCTGCCCGATTGGAAGGCGGAAAGAATTGCTGCGGTACCAATTTAAACATGGCAATGGATAGGACAAAAATGGCCACGGTCGCTGCAATGACGGTTTTACGATAGCGTACACAGCTATTGACCCAACCTCGAAACACTTGATAAAAGCGGGTTTGATAAGGGTCGTGTAATTCACCTGTTGGCTGTACCACAGGCTGCGGCTCAGCTTGTTTGCCTAAACGCGCCAAAAGACGTTGATACCACGGCGCTCGCTGTGCATGACGCTGAAAATCTGGCAATAATTTATCGCCAAGATAAGGCACGAATAGCACGGCAGCAAACCAGGACACCACCAAAGCAATGGTCACCACTTGGAAAATTGAACGGGTATATTCCCCTGTACTTGAGGCTGCTGTGGCAATGGGTAAAAAACCTGCTGCGGTAATCAATGTTCCAGTCAGCATAGGAAAAGCAGTCGTTCGCCACGCATGACCTGCCGCTTGCAAGCGACTATAGCCTTGCTCCATCTTAATTGCCATCATTTCAATGGCGATAATGGCGTCATCCACCAATAATCCGAGCGCTAGAATAAGCGCACCGAGTGAAATTTTGTGCAGACCGACATCAAACAAATGCATACCTGCAAAAGTCATCGCCAAAACCAGTGGAATGGAAAATGCCACCACCAAGCCAGTACGAAAACCCAATGAAAAGAAGCTGACCAAAAGCACGATAATCACCGCCTCAGCCAAGACTTTCATAAATTCATTGACGCTGTGTTTTACCGCTACAGGTTGATCAGAAACTTTTTGCAGTTGCATGCCTAAAGGCAAAGTTTTTTGCAAACGGGCAAATTCTGTTTCCAGATTTTTCCCCAAAGCCAAAATATCTCCGCCTTTACGCATCGACACCGCAATGCCAATGCCGTTTTCGCCCATAAAGCGCATACGTGGTTGGGCAGGTTCGCTAAACCCACGATAGACCTCGGCAACATCGCCCAGTTGAATGGTGGTGCCATTCACCAACAGCGGCATTTGTTTCAGCTCATCAACACTGTTCAATGCACCGCTGACACGGACCTGAATACGGTCTGAATTGGTTTCAAAAAAACCTGCGCTTGCCATGCTGTTTTGTTGTTGTAAGGCTTGCTGAATCGCGCTAACAGGAATGCCGAGTTGTGCAGCTTTGGTATTAGACAACTCAATCCAGATTTTTTGGTCTTGCAAACCGACCAAATTGACTTTGGCCACATCTTTGACCCGCTGCAATTGTAGCTGCAAACGGTCGGCATATTCTTTGAGGGTGGCGTAATCATAGTCTGCGCCTGTCAGCACATAAATATTACCAAAAGTGTCGCCAAATTCATCATTAAAAAATGGGCCTTGTACCCCTTGTGGCAATTCATGGCGAATGTCATTGACCTTTTTACGCACCTTATACCAGACATCTGGAATTTGGCTGGAACGCATGGAATCTTTGGCAATAAAAGTCACCATGGACTCGCCCGGACGCGAATAGGCCATGATGCGTTCATAATCGCCCGTGCTCATCAATTCTTTTTCAATACGGTCAGTGACTTGTAAGGATACCTCTTTGGCACTCGCTCCTGGCCAATAGGTTTGAACCACCATCACTTTAAAGGTAAATGGCGGATCTTCACTTTGTGCCAATTTGGAATAGGAAAAAATCCCGACAATACCCAACAGCAACATCAAGTAGACCACTAGACCTTTATTTTTCAGCGCCCATTCGGATAAGTTAAAATTCATATTTTAACGCTCCGTCTGTGTAGCAGCAGGAGCTGCCTGAGCGGTTGGATTGACCGCCTGTACAGCTTGATTGTCACGGTTAATTGGGCGGATTTTTTGTCGATCACGCAGTAAATGTACCCCACCCATCACCACATAATCTTGCGGCTGCAAGCCACTGAGTACAGGCACGCTGTCCCGTCCATAAGCGCCCAAGGTAACGGGAATTTGGCGAACGGTTGAATCTGGCTGTAAAACCAAAACAAAAGCTTGTTGCCCCGTTGCCGATACGCTAGATAAAGGTACATATAAACCCTGATTGGCTTGGCGAGTCAGAAATACCCGCGCACTTTGCCCCAATTGAATCTGTGCATTGCCTTCGCGTAAAGCCACTTTGACTTTAAAAGTACGCGACTGATCTGCCGCAGGGGAAATTTCACGAACCTTACCTGTAAAACGGCTATCAGGCTGTGACCATAAACTGACCGTTGCCTCTTGCCCGACCCGAATATCAGCAACTGCTTGTTCAGGCACCCCAATCACGACTTGACGTTCTCCATCAATCGCCAATTGATAAGCGACCTGCCCTGCCGCTAAAACCTGCCCAACTTCAATATTGCGTTCAGTAATCACGCCATTTTTTGTGGCCCGTAACTGGTTATAGTCGGTTTGATTACTACTAACCGCATAATTGGACTGCGCCTGTTTCAACTGCGCCATGGCATGTTGATACTGGTTTTTGACTGCATCATATTGCGAGCGGCTGACTGCATTCATGGGTAACAATTGCTGAAAACGCTGCAATTCATCACTGGCAACTTTTGCAGCAGATTGCGCACTTTCGAGTTGCGCTCGTGCGGCATTGAGCTGTAATGCTGCATCTTGCACATCCAGTTTTGCTAAGACTTGCCCAACCTTAACCTGATCTCCCACATCGGCAAAACGCTGTGTAACTTGCCCTGCTACCCGAAATGCTAAAGCAGTTTGCTGACGTGCTTGTACCTCGCCTGCATAGCTTTTTTGCTCAAGATGTAAACTGCTAGGCTGAGTCACCATCACCAAAGGGACTTCCTGTTCAACCGCGGTTTTTTGCTTGCTGCATCCCATTAGGGTGATACAGCACAGCAGCATCAGGCTACCAATGAGATTCTGAGTCGTATTCATCAGGTTTGCTCTTATTTAAACGTTTTTATTAGGGCAGAATACGGTAGGGTTTGCTGACACTTCGTCTATGTTTGCGACATGAGAGATATATCTCGCAAGGTTTTTTAGCTGATATAAGGCATGAGGCAGGAAACTTAGTCATTCTAAGTAACTGACTCATAACGTAATAGCAGTAAAAAAAATGCTCACCCCCTTGCGCAGCAAACAAAGCAGCACTTTGTTCTTGCTCATGTGGCTAAAACTTTCTCAGATTGCTTTATGAAACTTGGTAATAGTCTCGCTATTCCCTGCGTTTCATGCCTGATCTGCTCAGTTTTAGCCTACAGCGCAAGCCATTTATGAAGTGCGTGCAAACCCCTATATTAAATTGATTATTTTTTAATTAATATACCACTAGGTACATTAATTAAAACTGAAGCGTCATTTTCTAGTTGTACTGATGCAAATTAGGAGGAGCATGTGCAGATTCATGTCGGACGACCCAAAGATTTAGAAAAACGCCAACGTATTTTAATGTCGGCAAAACACTTGTTTTTAAAGTTGGGCTTTCATGGTTCGAGTATGAATCAGATTGCACGTGAAGCAGGCGTGACCAAATTAACGGTGTATAATCACTTTCAAGACAAAGCCACCTTATTTTCCTGTGCCATTGAAGAAACCTGTGAAAGTCTGCTCAAAGCACAGCCTTTGGACTTGACTGCACATCGCAATTTTAAGCAGGCTTTATACCAAGCCTGTGAACTGTCCTTGAACTTGGTCAATATGCCTGAAGCGATTAAATTAGAGCACTTGCTGATGGAGCTGGCCTCGGAGCAAAATCCGTTGGCATTGCAGTTTTACAATGCCTCACATGCCAAACTTCGCGCGATGTGGGAAAGCTTCTTTCGTCAAGCAGCAGAATTGCAGTTTATTCAGGCCGATGAACCTAAAACACAAACTGAATTGATAGTTTCCTTACTGCATGGTTTACGTCACCACGAAGTTTTACTCGGTGTACGTGCCGTGCCCGATGCTGCACAATCTCAAAAGATTATTGAAGATGCGATTGGTATTTTTATGCTGCGTTATGGCTGAGCAAGCTAATTTTGCAGCCTCATCATGCGAAATCTAACTCTCACCTTACACATATACGAATGATCAACTGACTCATATCTCCGCCCTGTATTCCTCTCCTAAATACTGCCGCTTGGCTCTATAACTTCAGATGCGCAAATTCCATGCAACTTTTGTAGATAGCCCGCTTGGATTGTGTCTAAATCGGGGTATAGTCTTAACAGAGTAAAAACACAGAACATGGAGAACAACGAATGATTCAACAAATTGATGCTCCTCTACGCGATGACGTACGCTTACTTGGCAATTTATTGGGTGAGACCCTCAAGTTACACGCAGGACAAGATTTGTTTAATCAGGTCGAACAAATTCGTGCTTTATCTAAAGGCGCGCGCGATGGACAAGCCGAAGCTGAAAAACAACTCGAACAACTGTTTTTAAGTCTAGAAGATGACGAAATCTTACCGCTCACCCGTGCCTTTACCCACTTTTTGAACTTTGCCAACATCGCCGAGCAATATCATGTGGTGCGGAGTCGTCGCCAAAGCGAATTTGATGAAAATGGCGTTTCTCCAAACCCACTCGATCACTTATTCCTCAAGTTTAAAGACAACCAAATTTCTGCAGAAACCCTCTATCAACAAGTCTGCGAACTGAAAATTGAATTGGTTTTAACTGCGCATCCGACTGAAGTCAGCCGTCGTACCCTGATTCAAAAATATGACGATATTAATGACTGCCTGTCTAAAATGGATCAACAAAAACTGACGCCACGTGAACGTCAGGCAGTTTTGGCAGATTTAAAACAGCTCATCAGCTCAGCTTGGCAAACCGATGAAATTCGCCAACATCGCCCAACCCCTGTCGATGAAGCCAAATGGGGCTTTACCACCATCGAACAAACCCTGTGGAATGCAGTGCCTAAATTCATACGTGAATTAGACAGCATTGTGCAGGAACACTGTGGGCAAAGCCTGCCGCTGAACGTTGCGCCTGTGCGTTTCGCCTCTTGGATGGGCGGTGACCGCGATGGCAACCCCAATGTCACCCATAAAGTGACTCAAGAAGTATTGTGGTTGTCGCGCTGGAAAGCAGCAGAACTGTATTTACGTGATATTGAAAACCTGCGTTGGGAACTTTCCATTCAGCAATGTAGCCCAGAATTGGCAGATGCTTTAGGACATTCCCATGCAGAGCCGTACCGTGAATATTTACGCGACACCCGTGAACGCCTAAAAGCCACCCGCGACTGGTTAGCAGCAAAATTACAAGGCAAAGATGCTGATGACAGTTTGGTGATTAAAAACAAAGACGAGTTGTTACAGCCTTTATTACTGTGTTATCGCTCGCTGACGGCTTGTCAATTGTCAGACATTGCGAACGGCAAATTGCTAGATTTAATACACCGTGTGAATTGTTTTGGTATTGAATTACTAAAACTGGATATTCGCCAAGAGTCAGGACGTCATCGCCAAGCCATTTCTGCCATTACCGAATATTTAGGTTTAGGCAATTTTGAAACTTGGACTGAACAAGCGCGTCAGAACTTCTTACTTCAAGAACTGCAAAGCAAACGTCCGTTATTGCCAAAATTCATGCAGGAACCTGCAGAAAGCCTGATTCAACATCCCGATGTGCAAGAAGTGTTTGCAACAATGCGCACGTTGGCTGCGCAGCCGCAGGAAAGCTTGGGCGCTTATATTATTTCCATGGCGGAATATCCAAGTGATGTGTTGGCGGTGTTATTGCTACAAAAAGAAGCAGGCATTCAGCATCCTTTACGTGTGGTGCCGCTGTTTGAAACCCTGAAAGACTTGGATGGGGCTGCCCAGACCATGAATACCCTATTTAATATGCATTGGTACAAACAGCATATTCAGGGTAAACATGAGGTCATGATTGGCTACTCAGACTCCGCCAAAGATGCAGGTTTTATGTCTGCCAACTGGGCACAGTACCGCGCTCAGGAAGAACTGACTGCGGTAGCGCAGCAACATGCTGTGCAACTGACTTTATTTCATGGTCGTGGTGGTTCCATCAGCCGTGGTGGTGCACCGACTCAACAAGCACTGTTCTCACAGCCACCGGGTTCTATTTCAGGTGCAATTCGCGTGACCGAACAAGGCGAAATGATTCGTTTTAAATTTGGACTTGAAGGGGTTGCCTTACAAAATCTGGAAGTCTATACCGCTGCCACCTTAGAAGCGACGCTGATGCCACCGCCTGTACCAAAAGCAGAATGGCGCGAGCTCATGCATAACATGACTGAACTTTCGGTACAGGTCTACCGTCAAACTGTGCGTGAAAATCCCCATTTTGTGAAATATTTACGCACCGTTACGCCAGAGCTAGAATTGCAGATGTTGCCGCTCGGTTCACGTCCTGCAAAACGTAAAGTCAGCGGCGGAATTGAATCCTTACGTGCCATTCCGTGGGTGTTTGCATGGACGCAAATCCGTCTGATGCTACCTGCTTGGTTAGGGACAGGCGCGGCAATTAACCAAACAATCGATCAGGGACAAAAAGCCACTTTAGATGAAATGCTCAGCGATTGGCCTTATTTCCAGACTTTAATTGATATGTTGGAAATGGTGTTGTCTAAAGCCGACAGCAATATTGCATTGTATTATGAGTCTAACCTGACCGATGACGAAGACCTGAAAGAACTCGGTGAGCAACTGCGTCAACGCCTGCGGGATGCCGTAACAACGCTACTGACTCTCAAAGGGGAATCGCAATTGCTCAGCAGCAATGATGTGCTAGATCAATCGATGCGGGTGCGTAAACCGTATTTATTGCCGCTGCATTTGCTACAGGCAGAGTTGATGAAACGTCGTCGTTTATATTTGGCAGAACAGAATGCCGAACATACCCCTGTCGATCATGCCCTCATGGTAAGCATTGCAGGGATTGCAGCAGGCTTACGCAATACAGGTTAAGCCTCTACGAATAGATAGCACAACAAGCAGAGTCTGTACTCTGCTTGTGGCTCATTCACTTAGAAATGGCATGGGCAGATTGCTGTATAAAAGGGTCACTAAAAAAATCATATAAAACATGAAAACTGGCATTTTTTATGATTTCTGAGCTACCTTCTTTGAATTATGCTTATGATTAAATATCTGATAAAAAATATGAACATTGACTATTTTCTGGGTCAAATGACAGTACTCACAGATGTGTTTACCATTAGCTCTATGTTCTACAAGCTTACTGCTGTTTAAACGCATTATTATCTTTGAGGGCACCCTTGCCTGCTGAGTGGTCTTTTACGGTGGTTCTGTGCTGACCTTGCTCATTATCATCCCCTATACGCCCGTTTTTTAGCCCTATACGTTGCATGGCGAAAAACCAGCCTAAATTATGTGCAATTAAATTTATTCTTAGTCTGTTTTCATCCCATTGATGCAGCAATACATTCTTTAAATTTATAAATAAAATTACTTATTTATATTAAATGCAATTTTTAACAAATAGTAAAATTTAATCCTAAAAATAAGCAGCCGGTCAGTTTCCTCGCAAAATTTTTAAAAAATTTATGCAATACAAGAGTATGATGTGCTCAATTTAGCTTTTGAGTGCTCACTTTATGTCCAATTGGTTTCCCAAATGGCGCCCCTATGAGGGCAGCATTGATGCACGTCCTGTAGGGACCAATGAGTATCTACCGCCTGCACAAACCGTTGTCTTGGGAATACAACACGCGTTTGCCATGTTTGGTGCTACGGTACTTGCACCTTTCTTAATGGGCTTTGATCCGAACCTTGCCATTTTAATGTCAGGGATTTGTACCATCCTGTTCTTTTTCATGACAGGTGGGCGTGTGCCAAGTTATTTAGGTTCGAGCTTTGCCTTTATTGGGGTAGTGATAGCTGCCACAGGCTATGCAGGTGCAGCAGGTGGTTTAAATGCCAATATTGGGGTCGCGGCAGGCGGGATTATTGCCTGCGGTATTTTATATGCTCTGATTGGCTTTTTGGTGATGGCTACAGGCACCCGTTGGATTGAAAAATTGATGCCACCTGTGGTGACAGGTGCCGTGGTAATGATCATTGGTTTAAACCTTGCCCCAGTTACAGTCAAAGCCGTTGCAGGCAATCCATTTAATATGTGGATGGCATTGGTGACTGTGCTATGTATGGGCATAATTGCTGTATTTACCAAAGGTTTACTGCAACGCCTCTTGCTCCTAATTGGCTTACTCATGTCGTATCTGATCTATTTTGTAGTCACCAATGTCATGGGTTGGGGTACGCCAATTAACTTCGCACCAATTCAGCAAGCCGCGTGGTTTGGTGTTCCAGACTTTCACGCGCCTGTATTTGATGTGAATGCCATGCTGATTATTGCCCCAATTGCGTTCATTTTGGTGGCAGAGAACTTGGGACACATTAAAGCAGTCGGTGCCATGACAGGTGAAAACCTCGATCCACACATTGGTAAAGCCTTTGTCGCAGATGGTGTTGCCACAACACTCGCAGGCGGTGTCGGTGCACCAGGTATGACCACTTATGGTGAAAATATTGGCGTGATGGCTGTTACCCGCGTGTATTCCACAATTATTTTTGTGGTGGCGGGGGTCTTTGCAATTTTCCTTGGCTTATCACCAAAATTTGGCGCGATTATTCACACCATTCCTACCGCTATTTTAACGGGTGCTTCAATTGTGGTCTTTGGTTTGATTACCATTGCTGGCGCAAAAATTTGGATTGAAAACAAAGTCGATTTTTCTAAAAACAAAAATCTGATGGTGGCTGCCGTGACCATTATTTTAGGAACAGGCGACTTTGCGCTGCAACTGGGCAGCTTTAACTTGGGTGGGATTGGTACAGCAACTTTTGCAGCCTTGTTCCTAAACTGGTTCTTTAGTTTGCGTGATCCATCCTAAGCAGAACTTGTAGTCATTTGCTTGAACCTAAGCAGATGCCGAAACAATGCAAAAAGACCGAACAACAGTGATTGTTCGGTCTTTTTTTAGCTCAAACGGTCTGTCTAGAATAAACCGTTTTTAAGAGATCATGCTTTTACTTAAGGCTTATTTCTGTTTTTTAAGCTCTTGCTTAAGTTGCTTCAATTTGCCTTTATGTTTTGAAATCTTTTTCAAACGTGCTTTGATTTTTTGCTTCAAAGATTTAACTTGCTTAGCCATGGTATTACTCCTTAGTAAGGCTATTCGTTGCCATTGTGTTGTTTCACAAAACTACGAATAAATTTTCTTAATTCACGAGCAGCACTAGTATCAAGTTCTTCACATAAACGAATAAATTCATCACGTTCAGTACTATTAATACGAATTAAAAGTTGTCCATCTTTCTTGCCTGTCTTTATTTTTTTGATTTGCTCGTTCATTGCTGATCTCTCCAAAATAAAGACTGCTTCGCAAAAGATGTATATACAATATATATACTTTTTAAAATAAAGCAAACTTACAATGTTAAAAAATGTAATAAAATCAGATTCTTTTTTTTACCACGACTTTATAACAGCCGTCAAAGTCAAGACAGGCAAGGCTTTGCGCTTAAAGCTGCCAGCAGAAAAAATAAGCAAATTATTTTTAAAAATTATGGTTTGAAAACCAAGATGGCATACAAATAGCGGTTTTACCGCGTAAATATAAAGTTTGGGCTGCGGTTGAAGCATCACCCAAACTTATAGATAAGACCAGTTAGGGACGAAATTCTTTTAATTCACGCTGAATAAAATGCTGAATCATATCGTGATATAAACGCTCGACCATGTCTGGATCGACTGCATGTTGCACGGCCAAAGCACGGACTTTTTCAATCACTTCTTTCACGCGCTGTGGCGACTGTACATCATCCACAGTCTGTTTATGGCGCATCGCCTGATCGACATAAAACTGACGCGATGCAATCAATTCAATTAAAGCCACATCAATTTGGTCTATTTTGTCACGTGCTTGTTGTAATGATTTTACTTTTTCATTGTTCATGGGCTTGGGCTACACTTTCAGTTTCGGTTTCACTCTTATACTTTTCTTCTAACACATTACTGAAAATACTTTCAATCATCCACACCCGATATAAGCTATTAAACACGTATCTTTGCCCATCTATACGCAATTCCAACACAGGAAAATCAGGCTGAGATTTCATTTCACACAGCATATCATTTTCTTTGAGCAACTCAGTCACATCCGCTGTGGTCATTTGATCTAACTCGAGTTCACGCTGCATACGCTCAAAATGCGCTTTAAAGGACAAATCCTGCCCCCTTGTCCATACCGCCTGCAAAATGCGATATATGGCATCGACACGCTGTTCTTCAGGCACACTGTAATACAGTTGCGCCATTTGATAAGTCGCCTGCTCGGTCGGGCGGCAAAATGGCGTAAACGCAACATCGGTACGTTTAGATAATCGCGTCGCCAAACTCCAGTCAAAGCAGTCACGCCCATGATAGGACAATGGATACACATTCAAATGGATATTGTAATAGGCAGCTAATTCCTCTTTGATATACGCCAATAACAACCAAGAAATCGGGTCTTCTAGTGCGATGTATAAGTCCAATTCAGGGTCAAGTGCCTGAATTTCATTGAGTTCTTCGGCATCACTAATTAAATGCTCACACCATTCAATGTGATTGATCAAGAAAATCGGATTATCGGTGAGTAATTTTTGTTGTTTTAAACGGCGGGTTAGACGCAATAAATCATCTACGGCATGATATTTACGTCCACCAAATTCAAAATAACTGGCCAATACAGGTACATCATCAAAAACCCTTTCAGGAAAATCCTGAATTTGATGATGACGGCTGGCCATGGCATATAAGGTGCGTAATTTACCCGACTGCTTTTGCCACAGCATATGGAACACATCTTCGAGTAAATACAAGAAATCCTGACCACGTAACGGAGTATGCCGCAAAATGGCTTCTGCCTGCATTAAGGCCTCTGCAGTCGGTGGTTCAGGGGTATCGTGAAAACTAAAACGATGCTGTTTGGCAAGAATTTGTGCATCTTGAATACAATAATTTTGCCATTCTACAGCCGACATTTGATTCGGTGCATCGCCACTTTGCCGCGAAATCACCACGGTTAAAGGTTTTAACTCATCGGCCAGAATATCTTCTAATTGCGGCAACTGCTGTACCGCCAAATAGCTATATACATCATCTAGACGTAAATACACACTCAGTCCGTGTTCCGTGGACAACACCGCTTGCCGAGATGGTTTTTGATAAAACCATCTGGATCGGATCGGATCGAACCAACGGCGTAACAATGACATGAGATCAGCCTCTAAAAAGAAAATCCTTGTGGTTTAGGGACAAGCCACATGCAAATCATGTGCGCTCGTCCTTCAATACTACACAAGGATTTATATCAATTCATATAAAAATGAGCAATTAAACCTCTAAATTCAGATCAGTCACTGCACCTTTTTCTGCACCCGATGCCAATTTAGCAAATTTCGCCAATGCACCATGGGTATAGTTTGGCTTTGGTTTGACCCATGCCGCTTTACGCGCTGCCATTTCCTCTTCCGACACATGCCAAGTCATTTCACGGGTTTCAGCATTAATCGAAATTTTATCGCCATTTTTCACCAAACCAATTGGCCCACCTTCATACGCTTCTGGGGTCACATGTCCAATCACAAAACCGTGACTACCACCCGAAAAACGTCCATCAGTAATTAACGCGACTGAATTACCCAAGCCCTTGCCAATAATTGCAGAAGTCGGTTTCAGCATTTCTGGCATACCTGGGCCACCTTTAGGGCCTTCGCCGCGGATCACAACCACTTCACCTTCTTGCACTTCGCCATCTAAAATGCCGCGCATTGCACCAATTTCACCTTCAAAGACACGCGCAGGGCCTTCAAAATACAAGCCTTCTTTGCCTGTAATTTTTGCCACTGCACCCGTAGGCGATAAGTTGCCTTTTAACACCACCAAGTGTGAATCTTTTTTGATTGGTGCATCAAACGGTAAAATAATGTGCTGACCTTCAGGGTAATCGGCAACATCGGCCAAATTTTCTGCCAAAGTTTTACCTGTAACCGTTAAGCAAGAACCATCAAGCATGCCTGCATCTAGCATGCGTTTCATCAATGGTTGAATTCCGCCAATGGCAATTAGCTCCGACATTAAATACTTGCCCGATGGACGTACATCGGCCACGACTGGGGTTTCCTGACCAATACGCACGAAATCATCCAGTGTGAGTTCAACCCCTGCAGAATGTGCCATGGCAATTAAATGCAGCACGCCATTGGTCGATCCACCCAAAGCAATCAGCACTTTAATGGCATTTTCAAAGGCAGATTTGGTCATAATGTCACGTGGTTTAATATCCAAACGTAACAAATTCATGACTGCTTCGCCTGCACGTTGGCAGTCATCCATTTTATCTTGAGAAACAGCTTCTTGTGCCGAAGACCCTGGTAAACTCATGCCCAATGCTTCAATCGCCGATGCCATAGAGTTCGCGGTGTACATGCCACCACACGAGCCTGCGCCCGGCAAAGCCACTTCTTCGATCTGCTTGACCTGAATTTCGTTAATTTCGCCTTTGGCGTGCTGACCCACGGCTTCAAATACCGAAATAATATCGGTGTGTCCTGCACCTGGTTTAATCGTGCCGCCATACACAAACAAGCCCGGACGGTTTAAACGCGCCAATCCCATAATGCAGCCCGGCATGTTTTTATCACAGCCACCAATGGCAATCACACCATCATAGGCCTGACAGCCCACCACAGCTTCAATTGAGTCGGCAATGATTTCACGTGAAACCAGTGAATATTTCATACCCTCAGTGCCGTTCGAAATACCATCTGAAATAGTGATGGTATTGAAAATAATGCCTTTACCACCTGCCTGATTCACGCCTGTTTCTGCTTCACGCGCCAAGCCATCGATATGCATATTACATGGGGTGACATTGGCCCAAGTCGATGCAATGCCAATAAATGGACGAGTAAAATCTTCATCCTTAAAACCCACCGCACGCATCATGGAGCGTGCAGGTGCATTTTCAATGCCTTCATAGACTTCGGCTGAATGTTCGCGGATATTCTGTTTACTCATGGCTGATTCCTTAGCGAGATGGGTGAAATGACGTGTTCATTATGACGATTTATTTTATTTTTCATTGTATCGAAAGCAGGCAGGATGTAAACGAAAATGCCTGTCTAATTTCATTGCTCAAATTTGCTGCGATACTAACATTGCTCATTGCAGGCTCATAAAAAAGCACCCCAATTTTGAAGTGCTTTTTTGTGGCAGCTTAAATTGCCAATTCCTGCTTAGATTTCACGTACCGCACCTTTTGCCGCACTGGTAGTGTGCATGGCATAGGCTTTCAACGCTTTAGAAATTTTACGTGGACGTTCTTCTGCAGGATGCCAACCTTTGGCTTCTTGCGCTTCACGACGTGCCGCCATGGTTGCGTCATCTACTGCCAAGTGAATGCTGCGGTTTGGAATATCAATTTCGATACGGTCACCATCTTCAACCAAACCAATCGCACCACCTTCAGCCGCTTCTGGAGAAACGTGACCAATTGAAAGACCTGAAGAACCGCCCGAGAAACGACCATCAGTCAGTAAGGCACATTCTTTGCCTAAACCTTTCGATTTCAAATAGCTGGTTGGATAGAGCATTTCTTGCATACCTGGGCCACCACGTGGGCCTTCGTAGCGAATCACCACCACATCACCCGCTGTGATTTTACCGCCCAAAATCGCGTCTACTGCAGCATCCTGACTTTCAAAAACACGTGCTGTGCCGTTAAATTTCAAAATGGAATCATCCACACCTGCAGTTTTGACAATACAACCATCCAAAGCGATGTTGCCGTAAAGTACCGCCAAACCACCATCTTTAGAGAAGGCGTGTTCTGCATTACGAATCACACCATTGTCACGGTCACCATCTAAACGTGAATAGTAACGGTCTTGTGAGAATGCTGTTTGGGTGGGTACGCCGCCGGGTGCAGAACGGAAGAAGCTATAAACGTCTTCATTTTCGGTACGGATGATGTCCCATTTATCTAAAGCATCTTTTAAAGTCGCTTCGTGAACTGTGCCCACTGAAGTGTCCAATAAACCTGCGCGATCTAGCTCACCTAAAATAGACATAATGCCGCCCGCACGGTGTACATCTTCCATGTGAACATCTTGTTTTGCAGGTGCAACTTTACACAATACAGGCACTTTACGTGATAAACGGTCAATATCATCCATGGTGAAATCCACACCTGCTTCATTGGCAGCCGCCAACAAGTGCAATACGGTGTTGGTTGAACCGCCCATGGCAATGTCCAACGTCATAGCATTTTCATAAGATGCTTTGGTTGCAATTGAACGTGGCAATACGCTGTAATCGTCTTGTTCATAATGGCGTTTGGCCAATTCCACAATCAACTGACCTGCTTTATCAAACAGTTTTTTACGGTTGGCGTGAGTTGCTAGAATTGAGCCGTTGCCAGGTAGAGATAAACCTAGAGCTTCTGTTAAGCAGTTCATTGAGTTGGCAGTGAACATCCCTGAGCATGAACCACACGTTGGACATGCTGAGCGCTCGTATTCAGCGACTTCTTCATCGGTATAGTTATCATCTGCCGCTACAATCATCGCATCAATCAAGTCAATCGCGTGTTCATTGCCACGAATTTTGACTTTACCTGCTTCCATTGGGCCGCCAGATACAAACACCACTGGAATGTTTAGGCGCATGGCAGCCATCAGCATCCCTGGGGTAATTTTGTCACAGTTGGAGATACAGACCATAGCATCGGCACAGTGCGCGTTGACCATGTATTCTACCGAGTCGGCAATCAAGTCACGTGATGGCAATGAATACAACATGCCGTCATGGCCCATGGCAATCCCGTCATCTACGGCAATGGTGTTAAATTCTTTGGCAACACCACCTGCCGCCTGAATTTGCGCTGCCACCATTTGACCGAGGTCTTTTAAATGCACATGGCCCGGTACAAATTGGGTAAATGAGTTGACCACCGCAATAATCGGCTTACCGAAATCTTCGTCTTTCATACCCGTTGCACGCCATAAGCCGCGTGCACCCGCCATATTTCTTCCGTGTGTCGATGTTTTTGAACGATAGTCAGGCATTATAAAGTTCCAACTTGGTTGTGCTGAAATGAATCTGAAATTCATTCTGGCGAAATAATACTGTTTGCAAGATCTGTATCACTGCAAAACAGTTTAAGAATCTTTCTATTTTACTACAGCTTGAGGTAGTAAGGCTGCTGCTTTACCGACTTTATGATGGATAAAAAGTGACGAAAACCCACAGCACCTTGTTGATCATACTGAATTCAATACAAAACTTTCATGAATAATTTTTAAAATTTACATTACTAATTTTTATCATAATAATTTATAGCGCAGCACAGCGACAAGGTGGATTTATTACAACCCGTTCCGACCTTTGGGCCGCAATTTGTTATAATTGCCGCGTCATCTAAAACTATGGGTTGATTTCCATTGAAAATCGTTTTTGCAGGTACGCCTGAATTTGCTGCAAGCGCTTTGGCAGCACTCCTGAACACCGAACATGAGATTGTCGCGGTTTACACTCAGCCTGACCGTAAAGCAGGACGCGGACAAAAACTCACAGCATCTGCGGTGAAGCAATTGGCACTTCAACACGATCTTCCTGTCTATCAACCTTTGCATTTTAAATCATCTACTGAAGAAGGTCTGGCGGCTCAACAAGAATTGGCTGCATTGAATGCCGATGTGATGGTGGTTGCGGCCTATGGTTTAATCTTGCCGCAAGTGGTTTTAGATACGCCTAAATATGGCTGCTTGAATATTCACGGTTCTTTATTGCCACGTTGGCGTGGTGCAGCGCCGATTCAGCGCGCCATCGCCACAGGGGATACCGAAACAGGCATCACAATTATGAAAATGGCCGCAGGCTTAGATACGGGTGATATGATGTATAAAACCCGATGCCCAATTACTGCCACAGACACCTCTGCTACTTTACATGACAAACTGGCGCAGCAAGGCGCCGAAGCAATTGTTGAAGTATTGGCTTCAGAACAAAAATTACAAGACTATTTAGATGCGCGTGAAGTGCAAGATGAAGCCTTAACGGTCTATGCACACAAACTAACCAAAGCCGAAGCGCAAATTAACTGGTCCCAAACTGCAGCCGAAATTGACCGTAATATCCGTGCTTTTAACCCGTGGCCTGTTGCATTTATTCCTTTAGATGACACTCAAAACTTACGCGTGTGGGGTTCAGCATTATCAGATGAATCTGCACAAGGCAAAGCTGCAGGCACAATATTAAAACTGGACAAACAAGGTGTACACGTCGCTTGTGGTGATCAACAAGCAGTATGCTTAAGCTCGTTGCAATGGCCAGGTGCTAAACCACTGAATCCTGTGCAAATCATTCAAACTCAAAAACTTCAAACAGGACAAGTTCTCGCATGAGCCATTCTGAATCAGGCAACTCACATTTGAACTTGCGTGCCCAAGTTATTCGTACGCTACTGGCTGTACAACAAGGGCAATCATTGGCTAGCATTTTACCTATACATTTAAGCAAAGTCGCAGAACGTGACCGTGCCTTGTTTCATGAGCTGGTTTTGGGCACCTTGCGTCAATGGTATGCCCTAAAAAGTATTACTTTGCCGTTGTTGGTGAAACCACTTAACAATGAAACTGTTGAAACCTGTTTATATGTTGGCTTATATCAAGTGCTTTGTACCCGTGTAGCCAGTCATGCCGCAATTTCCGAAACTGTTACTGCAGCCAAACAATTGGGCTATCAAGCACTCAGCGGTGTAGTGAATGCGATTCTGCGTCGTGTTTCACGTGAAACATCCGAATTTCAAACGGCTTTGGCACAAGCGCATGGTTTGCCAAGTTGGTTGTATAAACGCCTGAAAAAAGATTGGCCTGAGCAATTAGAACAACTGACGCACACTTTAAAGCAAACTGCCCCCCTGACCTTAAGAGTCAATACGCGCCAAATCAGCCGTAATGACTATTTAAAAATTTTGCAGGAACAAGAGATTGCTGCTGAAGCTTGCACCGTATCTGCAGTTGGTATTGTGATGCTGCAAAATGTGCACATTCCAGACTTGCCTGGTTTTGATGAAGGCGTATTTTCCGTACAGGACGAACATGCCCAACTGTGTGCAATGCTCTTGCCAAATTTAGATGGCAAAGTCGTAGTCGACGCCTGCGCAGCACCCGGTGGTAAAACAGCGCATCTGCTCGAAAAATTTCAGCCTAAAAAATTGATTGCCTTAGATCAGGATGCCAAACGTCTGTTACGTGTCAGCGAAAACCTAGAACGCCTGCAACTAAATCAAGAAGCGAAAGTCGAAATTTTGGCTGCCGATGCAACCACATGGAACGCTAGTGAAGCAGTCGACTGTATTGTATTGGATGCACCATGCTCTGCAATTGGGGTCTTGCGTCGTCATCCAGATATTCGTTTGCTGCGTCAATCTGGCGATATTCAGCAAACGGTGGCATTACAGCAACAGATTTTGCAGCAGATGTGGCAGCAACTCAAAGTTGGCGGCACCTTGCTTTACATTACCTGCTCGGTTTTAAAAGCCGAAAATGAACAGCAAATGCAGCAATTCTTTGCCGAACATCTTAATGCCAAAGAAGTCAAAATTGATGCAGATTGGGGCATTCCACAACTTTACGGACGCCAATTATTGCCGCAAGAAGGACGCGGTGATGGTTTTTATTATTGTCGTATTGAAAAAACCGCCTAAGTTGTTTTTGTTTTAACCATTCTTCTCATTGAATCGCCTTTCCAATAAAATAACCCTTGAATCAATCAAGGGTTATTTTAGTTAGCCAGTGCAATGCTTTAAAGCTTCTCACCCGTTTCAGCAAAATGCTTAGTCTTCAAGTTCATCTGGGTTTTTGATCAGGTGAATCATCGCCAAAACCAAACCACCCCAAAGTACCACTGTTGAAATAATCAACATCACCAATGCAGATGTATTCATGTTATTTCTCCGCTGCGTCTTGATCTTTTAAACGACTAAACAATACCGCACCAATAATAAAGAGCGCCACGGTACCACCACCCACGATGAGTAAAATGTGTAATGGATAACCCCCATAGCCTTCCGCAAAAATAGATTTAAGGGTTAAAGCTAAAGCGACTAGCAATGAAAGCGGAGTCACGATGGTTAATAGGATATTCCAGCCCAAACCCAATTTAATACTTGAGTATTGGTTAACGTGTTGCTGCAATTCTTTGAGCAATGGACGACGGAACCAAGTCACCAAAATAATCGACAATAAACCACCACCAACAATACCAATATTGTTGGCAAAGTAATCAATGATGTCGACAAAAGTAATTGCGCTGTGGGTAGAGAATAACAGAGTTGAAACAATCGCTGAACCACCTGCAATAATGGTTACTGCACGCTTACGCGACCATCCCAGTTTGTCTTGGAACGCAGCAATAGGAACTTGCAGAATACTCACCATTGAGGTCACCCCCGCAACCGTCAATGAAGCGAAGAATAAGAAACCAAATAAATCGCCACCAGCACCCAAGCTAGAAATGATTTTTGGGAATGCAATAAAAGCTAAACCAATACCACCTGAAACGACTTCATCTACCGATGAACCTGCACTGTACGCCATAAAACCAAGCGCAGCAAAAATACCAATACCCGCTAAAATTTCAAAAGATGAGTTTGCAAGTGCAACCACCAAGCCTGAACCAGTCAAGTTAGTTTTACGTTTTAGGTATGATGAGTAGGTCAACATAATCCCGAAACCCAACTGAAAGCGAGAAGAAGATATGACCAAAGGCAGCTAACCATACTTTATAATTCGTCATCGCTTCCCAGTTAGGCGTAAAGAAAGCATTTAAGCCATCGACTGCACCCGGTAAACGTAAAGCTTGAACCACGAGAATAGAGAACAAAATCAGCAAAAGTGGTATAAAGATTTTATTTGACAGCTCAACCCCTTTTTTCACCCCGCCGTATAAAATGAACATCACCACCATCCATACGATGACCAAGCCAATAAATAAGGTTGGTACAAAACCAAAGGCTAAGCCTTCACCATTTTGTAAGTAGCTTGTGAAAAAGAATTTTTCAGTGTCTGTTCCCCATTGCTGACCAATGGAATAGAACATATAACTGCCTGCCCAAGACAATACGCTGGCATAGTAAATACCAATCAGCAAAGTCACCATCACCTGCCACCAGCCCAATGCTTCACTGTTCATGAGCTTTTTATAAGCGGTTGGTGGTGCTTTACGGTATTTATGCCCAACTGCATAGTCCAAAAACAGCAATGGCAAACCTGCGGCAAAGATCGCAATTAAATAAGGGATTAAAAATGCGCCGCCGCCATTTTCATAGGCAACATAAGGGAAACGCCAAATATTGCCCAACCCGACCGCAGAACCAATGGCTGCGATAATAAAGCCTGATCGCGCGGACCAACTCTCACGAGAATCTGTCATAGAACACCTAAACTTCAGGCTATTTTTTGCTGCTTGTTTTTTAATTCTGACCTTTTATATAAATAACTTGCTTTTTCATTAGCTTAAATTTACTTTATATAACGGTACTTTAGCGCACGCAAAAAATATCCTGCAAAAAATGAAAATCTGGGTGTTTGCTTTAGAGTCACACCTTTTGAGCATCAAATTCTAAAGGTCAAACAGCGAAATATTCGGAAAATCTTGCTTAAAGTCTTTGCCCAATATTGCGCTTTTGTATGGCTTAACAATACTCATTTTTGAACAATTTTTCTGTAAATTCTGCTTAGAAAGATGCTTTTTGTATGCATTTTTTTAATCAAACGTTCAAATTCCACTCCATTTTGACTTGATTTTTTAGTTACGCAGATTCAAATCTCAAGTGCAACACATTTGTAGTTAGTTGAAAAAGTTAGGTGTATTCATAGAATCATTCGACTTTTTCAACCCGCAATTGGAAAGCACACAATGAAGAAATACACCCAACTTTCTCAAGATGAAAGATACGAAATTTATGCTACTTTGAAAAGTAAAAGTTCAATCGCTACCCTTGCTCGGGAGTTAGGACGTTCACGATCAACCATCTACCGTGAATTAAAAAGAAATACTGGGCAACGTGGATATAGAGCTCAACAGGCAGCTAAATTTGCAAGTCAAAGACGGTACCGTCCTTCATCATCAATGACAGCATTTGCCTTCGCTTATATTGATTATTTGATTGGTTTGGACTGGTCACCAGAACAAATTTCAGGTGCTTTAACACAACGCGGTTGGCTGGGTGTACCTTCACATGAGTGGATTTACCAGTACATTTATCAAGATAAATCAAAAGGCGGTAAACTTTATCTACACTTAAGGCTTCAGAAGAAATATCGAAAACGCGGTTACAAAAACACGGATCGTAGGGGGCAAATCATTGATAAAACAAGTATTCACTGCCGAGACCAGGTCATTGATCAACGACAACGTTTAGGAGATTTCGAAGGTGACACGGTGATTGGTAAACATCATAAAGGTGCTTTATTGACTCTCGTTGATCGAAAGAGCCTGTATGTACATATTGTTCATTTAGGGCCAACGAGAGCATCCTCTCAAACGATTACTTGTGCATTAGATCGTTTACAAATGAGCCATGCTTATAGTGTGACATTTGATAATGGCAAAGAATTTTCCGAACACAAAAGAATTACTGATGCTGGCATAGAGACGTATTTTGCTGATCCTTACAAGTCTATTCAGCGAGCTAGAAATGAAAATACGAATGGTTTAATCCGGCAATATCTGCCAAAATCATCATCGTTTGATGACGTGTCAAACGAACAAATAGAGCAGATAGAATTTGCACTCAACCATCGTCCTAGAAAAACACTAGGTTGGTATACACCGAGTGAAGTTATGGCTGGTTTTTATACTGTTGCACTTGCCGCTTAAATCCG
Source organism: Acinetobacter sp. SCLZS86 (assembly GCF_021560715.1). Taxonomy (NCBI): domain Bacteria; kingdom Pseudomonadati; phylum Pseudomonadota; class Gammaproteobacteria; order Moraxellales; family Moraxellaceae; genus Acinetobacter; species Acinetobacter sp. SCLZS86. The sequence continues at coordinate 30,103 of NZ_CP090864.1, read as the reverse complement.
CCTTATAAGTTCTATAACTATTTGGAATGAAATTTTGATGCTATTTGAGTTATTTTAATTTTCATCTATTTTACACTAGCGCTGTAGCCTATTATTCACCGAACTACAGCACTGTAATCAATCATCTCAAAATTCAGAGTTAACTCATCCTTTCTCTTTATTTATAACGATGCATCATTAGATCAGATACTTAACGCTTAATTACCAATAAACGCTCTTCCTGCATATCCCGAATAGCAGATTGAATTCCCTCACGCCCTAAACCCGAATCTTTCACTCCACCATAAGGCATATTGTCCACACGGAACGATGGAATATCATTAATAATCACCCCACCAACTTGTAACTGATCCCATGCATACAGCATTTTTTCCAGACTCTTTGTATAAATACCCGCCTGTAAACCAAAACGGCTTTGGTTAATACGTGTAATTCCTTGTTCAAAAGATGAATATTTTTCCAAAATGGCAACAGGGCCAAAAACTTCATCTTTATAAACCTCCAAGTTTGGATCGACCTGTTCCAATAAAGTCGGCTCAAACATCACACCTTTCAGCTCGCCACCGACCAATATTTTTGCACCTTTTTTCACCGCTTTATCAATCCACTTTTTCAGACGCTGCGCTTCAGAAGTCTTAATCATTGGGCCAACTAGCGTCGTGTCTAAATCAGGATCTGCCGCTTTAATTTTCTTGAGCTGGCTCACAAGTTTCTTTTTCAGTTCGGCATATACGTCAGCATGCACCAAAATACGTTGCACACTAATACACACCTGCCCAGCATGATTATACGCCCCACTAATGAGACGATTGATCAGCGCATCATTCAGTTCAGTATCGGGTTCAATCATCACCGCTGCATTGCCGCCCAACTCTAGCGTTACTTTTTTTCGTCCTGCGCGGGCTTTCATATCCCAACCCACCACATCTGAACCAGTAAAACTGAGCAGTTTAAAACGGTCATCAGTCACTAAAACATCGGCTTGCTCGCGCTCGCAAGGTAATACTGAAAACGCACCCTGAGGTAAATCTGTTTCAGCCAACACTTCTGCAATTTTCAATGCTGAAATAGGCGTGGCGCTGGCAGGTTTTAATACAAAAGGGCAACCTGCAGCAATCGCGGGCGCAATTTTATGTGCAGTTAAATTCAACGGAAAATTAAAAGGGCTGATCAAAGACACTGCACCAATGGGTACATGCTTAACCATCCCTTGATAATTCGCAGCAGCAGCCGTTACCGCCAACGGTAAAATACGTCCTTCATCTAGCTGCGACACCGCATCTGCCGCAATTTGGAAGGTATTAATTAAACGCTCGACTTCTGCCATCGCAGCCAAACGTGGTTTTCCACCTTCGGCAATTAAAATTTCGACTAATTCTTCACGCATGTTTTGAAAACGCTGCACACAATGCAAGAGAATTTTTTGTTTTTGAAAGGGCTGTAATTTTGTCATTTCTGCTTCTGCTTTGACGGCTGCAAGAATAGCTTTTTCAATACTTTTTGCATCGGCAAGTGCGACACGTGCATATAATTTTTGAGAATATTTATGCTGAACGGCTAACCATTGCCCTGTTTCTACTGCTTTATTGGCAAGATAGAGCGGGTAATCGACAGGTGGATGGACATTTTGCATACTGAAATCCTCTTTTTTGGCGCGAATTAGGCTATATTTTTACAAGAATTTTGATTCAAGAAAATGTATGATGCGCTAAGTTAGACAATATTTCACATGATTTTTTGTCACGAGAACATACAACACCACACCATTCATCCCAAATGATGATGACAAAATACTAGGGTTTATATGCTTACATTACAACGTTTTGCTTTAGCATGCAGTTTAATTGGTTGTTCAGCGGTGCATGCCGATATTATTGGGCTAAAAGCCAGCGTGGATTATTGGAAATATAGTGCAGACTGGAATCAGGCTCAGTTATCGCCAAACTTAGATGATGATTTTGCCATACCCTTCAGTTTGGCAGTAGAACATCCTGTTCCTTTTTTACCCAATGCCAAAATTAAGCATGTCAATTTGCAGGCCGAAAGCGAGCAAAGCGCTGCTGGTGTAAAAATCAATCAGCTGGATTTAGATTACTCAGACTTCATTTTATATTATGAAATTTTAGATAACATTGTTGCAGCAGATGTTGGATTTGGTGCCAAAGTACTTGAAGGCGACTTAAGATCGAATTTGTTTTCGACACAAGACGTCAGTGAAACTTTACCTATGCTGTATGCAGAAGCAGTAGTCAAATTACCATTTACAGGTTTAAGTGCCAAAGCTGAGGCCAACTATGCCAAAAATAGCGACAATGAAGTTCGTGATGCTCAGGCAGAAATTAAATATAACTTTATAGATGCCGTTTTGGTCGATGTGGGTTTAAAAGCAGGCTATCGTATTTTAGATATTAAGCTCAATCAAGATTCCAATCAGGAAACTCAATTAGAGTTTAAAGGCCCATATTTAGGCTTAGAAGCACACTTCTAAGCATTTGATATTTAAATAAATTTAAAAACCTTAAATTATGTTTAAGGGTTTTTTATTCTTCGCAGATTCAAATCCCAAGTGCAACACATTTGTAGTTAGTTGAAAAAGTTAGGTGTATTCATAGAATCATTAGACTTTTTCAACTCGCAATTGGAAAGCACACAATGAAGAAATACACCCAACTTTCTCAAGATGAAAGATACGAAATTTATGCTACTTTGAAAAGTAAAAGTTCAATCGCTACCCTTGCTCGGGAGTTAGGACGTTCACGATCAACCATCTACCGTGAATTAAAAAGAAATACTGGGCAACGTGGATATAGAGCTCAACAGGCAGCTAAATTTGCAAGTCAAAGACGGTACCGTCCTTCATCATCAATGACAGCATTTGCCTTCGCTTATATTGATTATTTGATTGGTTTGGACTGGTCACCAGAACAAATTTCAGGTGCTTTAACACAACGCGGTTGGCTGGGTGTACCTTCACATGAGTGGATTTACCAGTACATTTATCAAGATAAATCAAAAGGCGGTAAACTTTATCTACACTTAAGGCTTCAGAAGAAATATCGAAAACGCGGTTACAAAAACACGGATCGTAGGGGGCAAATCATTGATAAAACAAGTATTCACTGCCGAGACCAGGTCATTGATCAACGACAACGTTTAGGAGATTTCGAAGGTGACACGGTGATTGGTAAACATCATAAAGGTGCTTTATTGACTCTCGTTGATCGAAAGAGCCTGTATGTACATATTGTTCATTTAGGGCCAACGAGAGCATCCTCTCAAACGATTACTTGTGCATTAGATCGTTTACAAATGAGCCATGCTTATAGTGTGACATTTGATAATGGCAAAGAATTTTCCGAACACAAAAGAATTACTGATGCTGGCATAGAGACGTATTTTGCTGATCCTTACAAGTCTATTCAGCGAGCAAGAAATGAAAATAAGAATGGTTTAATCCGTCAATATCTGCCAAAATCATCATCGTTTGATGACGTGTCAAACGAACAAATAGAGCAGATAGAATTTGCACTCAACCATCGTCCTAGAAAAAAACTAGGTTGGTATACACCGAGTGAAGTTATGGCTGGTTTTTATACTGTTGCACTTGCCGCTTGAATCCGCCCTTCTTAATATTTTCTTTTCTACATAAAAAAGCCCCCTTGACGTTTATGTCAAGGGGGCTTTGAATAATGAGCTGGCGATGACTTACTCTCACATGGGTAACCCCACACTACCATCAGCGCGAAGAGGTTTCACTTCTGAGTTCGGGAAGGGATCAGGTGGTTCACTCTTGCTATGGTCGCCAGCACAACTGTTTACGGAGACTTGCATTGGTCTTATTCACGACTGTGATGCACTGCGTTTTCCGAATCTGTAACAGATTGGGCTGTATTGGGTCTGAATTTTATTGTTTAGCGTTAACTAAATCAAGGTCAGTCTGATTTGACTGATTGGATTTGAATCGATTGAGCATACAACCCCAACTGTTTGGGTGTTGTATAGTCAAGCCTCACGAGCAATTAGTATTGGTCAGCTTCACATATCGCTATGCTTCCACATCCAACCTATCAACGTCGTAGTCTTCAACGGCTCTTTAGGAGGCATAAAGCCTCGGGGAAATCTTATCTTGAGGTAGGCTTCCCGCTTAGATGCTTTCAGCGGTTATCCCTTCCGAACATAGCTACCCGGCGATGCGACTGGCGTCACAACCGGTACACCAGAGGTTCGTCCACTCTGGTCCTCTCGTACTAGGAGCAGATCCTCTCAAATTTCCAGCGCCCACGGTAGATAGGGACCGAACTGTCTCACGACGTTCTAAACCCAGCTCGCGTACCTCTTTAAATGGCGAACAGCCATACCCTTGGGACCTGCTTCAGCCCCAGGATGAGATGAGCCGACATCGAGGTGCCAAACACCGCCGTCGATATGAACTCTTGGGCGGTATCAGCCTGTTATCCCCAGAGTACCTTTTATCCGTTGAGCGATGGCCCTTCCATACAGAACCACCGGATCACTAAGACCTACTTTCGTACCTGCTCGACTTGTGGGTCTCGCAGTTAAGCGCGCTTTTGCCTTTATACTCTACGCGTGATTTCCGACCACGCTGAGCGCACCTTCGTACTCCTCCGTTACTCTTTAGGAGGAGACCGCCCCAGTCAAACTACCCACCAGACATGGTCCTCGTCCCGGATAACGGGACAGAGTTAGAACCTCAACATTACCAGGGTGGTATTTCAAGGACGGCTCCACTCGGACTAGCGTCCAAGTTTCAAAGCCTCCCACCTATCCTACACAAGTAAGGTCAAAGTTCAATGTCAAGCTGCAGTAAAGGTTCACGGGGTCTTTCCGTCTAGCCGCGGGTACACCGCATCTTCACGGCGAATTCGATTTCACTGAGCCTCTGCTGGAGACAGCGCCGCCATCATTATGCCATTCGTGCAGGTCGGAACTTACCCGACAAGGAATTTCGCTACCTTAGGACCGTTATAGTTACGGCCGCCGTTTACTGGGGCTTCGATCAAGAGCTTCGCTTACGCTAACCCCATCAATTAACCTTCCAGCACCGGGCAGGCATCACACCCTATACGTCCACTTTCGTGTTTGCAGAGTGCTATGTTTTTAATAAACAGTTGCAGCGGCCTGGTTTCTGAGGCTGTCGACAGCTCAAGGAGCGAGTCCTATCACCATCAACAGCGTACCTTCTCCCGAAGTTACGGTACCATTTTGCCTAGTTCCTTCAGCAGAGTTCTCTCAAGCGCTTTGGTCTACTCGACCTGACCACCTGTGTCGGTTTCGGGTACGATTCCAGTGTAACTGAAGCTTAGAGACTTTTCCTGGAAGCAGGGTATCAGCCACTTCACTGTACAAGTACAGCTTGATATCAGATCTCAGCATAGAGCACCCCGGATTTGCCTAAGATGCATGCCTACTTCCTTTCACCTGGACTACCAACGCCAGGCTGACTTAACCTTCTCCGTCCTCTCATCGCATTACACTGAAGTATTGGAATATTAACCAATTTCCCATCGACTACGCCTCTCGGCCTCGCCTTAGGGGTCGACTCACCCAGCCCCGATTAACGTTGGACTGGAACCCTTGGTCTTTCAGCGAACGGGTTTTTCACCCGTTTTGTCGTTACTCACGTCAGCATTCGCACTTCTGATACCTCCAGCAGACTTCTCAATCCACCTTCTTCGGCTTACAGAACGCTCCCCTACCACGCATAATAAATTATGCATCCGCAGCTTCGGCACATAGTTTTAGCCCCGTTACATCTTCCGCGCAGGCCGACTCGACTAGTGAGCTATTACGCTTTCTTTAAAGGGTGGCTGCTTCTAAGCCAACCTCCTAGCTGTCTATGCCTTCCCACATCGTTTCCCACTTAACTATGATTTTGGGGCCTTAGCTGGCGGTCTGGATTGTTTTCCTCTTGACTACGGACGTTAGCACCCGCAGTCTGTCTCCCGGATAGTACTCATTGGTATTCGGAGTTTGCATCGGTTTGGTAAGTCGGGATGACCCCCTAGCCGAAACAGTGCTCTACCCCCAATGGTATTCGTCCGAGGCGCTACCTAAATAGCTTTCGGGGAGAACCAGCTATCACCGAGTTTGATTAGCCTTTCACCCCTATCCACAAGTCATCCCCTGGCTTTTCAACGACAGTGGGTTCGGTCCTCCAGTTAGTGTTACCCAACCTTCAACCTGCTCATGGATAGATCACCCGGTTTCGGGTCTATACCCAGCAACTAGACGCCCTATTAAGACTCGATTTCTCTACGGCTCCCCTATTCGGTTAACCTCGCTACTGAATATAAGTCGCTGACCCATTATACAAAAGGTACGCAGTCACCAAACAAGTTGGCTCCCACTGCTTGTATGCATGCGGTTTCAGGATCTATTTCACTCCCCTCACAGGGGTTCTTTTCGCCTTTCCCTCACGGTACTGGTTCACTATCGGTCAGTCAGGAGTATTTAGCCTTGGAGGATGGTCCCCCCATATTCAGACAAGGTTTCACGTGCCTCGCCCTACTCGTCATCATTATGTGTGCCCTTTCGTGTACAGGACTATCACCCACTATGGTTGCACTTCCCAGAGCATTCCACTAAAACACACATAACTTAATGGGCTTTTCCCCTTTCGCTCGCCGCTACTGAGGGAATCTCAATTGATTTCTTTTCCTACGGGTACTGAGATGTTTCACTTCCCCGCGTTCGCTTCGTATGACTATGTATTCATCATACGATACCTACCTTAAGGTAGGTGGGTTTCCCCATTCAGAAATCTCCGGATCAAAGGATATTTGCCGCCTCCCCGGAGCTTTTCGCAGGCTATCACGTCTTTCTTCGCCTCTGACTGCCAAGGCATCCACCACATGCACTTAATTACTTGACTATACAACCCCAAACAGTCGTTAACACTTACAAGTAGGATTAAGACAATTAAATAAATAATCAATGATTTATTTAATCTACAGTTCAAAGTCTCGTGCACTTAAGCACTGTACAGCTTCAATCTAAATTCATATACCAAAACGCTTGATTCAGTTAATTTGCTAGTTCTCATTTCAATTCGTAATTAAACCGTAACACCGAAGTATTACTGTCAATCTTGAATTAAATGAGTTGAACAATTTATTTCAGACTCAATTTTTGCCAATCTGTTAATGAATTAATGCGTCTTCGTCAGATCGCACTAAATACTGTGATATTTAAATCACAGAACTTAATAAGCTTATACTTACTAAATTCTGTAATCTTTAGCTTATACCCATACTCAATAAGTACGTGGTGGAGACTAGGAGAGTCGAACTCCTGACCTCCTGCGTGCAAAGCAGGCGCTCTACCAACTAAGCTAAGTCCCCAGCTTATCATCTGTGATTCGATGTATCTTCTTCTGCATAATTGCTTCGTCAGTAGTGGTGGGTCTGACAAGACTTGAACTTGTGACCCCACGCTTATCAAGCGTGTGCTCTAACCAACTGAGCTACAGACCCTGAGAAAAATCAAAGCATCGCTTTGTATTTTTCGCAAGACAAACGCAGTGCGTAGTATCTGCTACTCAATCCAATTCGAAAACCTCGAATTATCTTTTAAGACACATCGTCATGAAGAACAACTTGTTGTGGATTCTTACCAATCGTCAATCTTTCGTTAAGGAGGTGATCCAGCCGCAGGTTCCCCTACGGCTACCTTGTTACGACTTCACCCCAGTCATCGGCCACACCGTGGTAAGCGTCCTCCTTGCGGTTAGACTACCTACTTCTGGTGCAACAAACTCCCATGGTGTGACGGGCGGTGTGTACAAGGCCCGGGAACGTATTCACCGCGGCATTCTGATCCGCGATTACTAGCGATTCCGACTTCACGCAGTCGAGTTGCAGACTGCGATCCGGACTACGATCGGCTTTTTGAGATTAGCATCCTCTCGCGAGGTAGCAACCCTTTGTACCGACCATTGTAGCACGTGTGTAGCCCTGGCCGTAAGGGCCATGATGACTTGACGTCGTCCCCGCCTTCCTCCAGTTTGTCACTGGCAGTATCCTTAAAGTTCCCATCCGAAATGCTGGCAAGTAAGGAAAAGGGTTGCGCTCGTTGCGGGACTTAACCCAACATCTCACGACACGAGCTGACGACAGCCATGCAGCACCTGTATGTAGATTCCCGAAGGCACCTTTCCATCTCTGGAAAGTCTCTACTATGTCAAGGCCAGGTAAGGTTCTTCGCGTTGCATCGAATTAAACCACATGCTCCACCGCTTGTGCGGGCCCCCGTCAATTCATTTGAGTTTTAGTCTTGCGACCGTACTCCCCAGGCGGTCTACTTATCGCGTTAGCTGCGCCACTAAAGGATCAAATCCCCCAACGGCTAGTAGACATCGTTTACGGCATGGACTACCAGGGTATCTAATCCTGTTTGCTCCCCATGCTTTCGCACCTCAGTGTCAGTATTAGGCCAGATGGCTGCCTTCGCCATCGGTATTCCTCCAGATCTCTACGCATTTCACCGCTACACCTGGAATTCTACCATCCTCTCCCATACTCTAGCTAACCAGTATCGAATGCAATTCCCAAGTTAAGCTCGGGGATTTCACATTTGACTTAATTAACCACCTACGCGCGCTTTACGCCCAGTAAATCCGATTAACGCTCGCACCCTCTGTATTACCGCGGCTGCTGGCACAGAGTTAGCCGGTGCTTATTCTGCGAGTAACGTCCACTTAGCCCAGGTATTAACCAGGTAAGCCTCCTCCTCGCTTAAAGTGCTTTACAACCAAAAGGCCTTCTTCACACACGCGGCATGGCTGGATCAGGGTTCCCCCCATTGTCCAATATTCCCCACTGCTGCCTCCCGTAGGAGTCTGGGCCGTGTCTCAGTCCCAGTGTGGCGGATCATCCTCTCAGACCCGCTACAGATCGTCGCCTTGGTAGGCCTTTACCCCACCAACTAGCTAATCCGACTTAGGCTCATCTATTAGCGCAAGGTCACAAGTGATCCCCTGCTTTCTCCCGTAGGACGTATGCGGTATTAGCATCCCTTTCGGAATGTTGTCCCCCACTAATAGGCAGATTCCTAAGCTTTACTCACCCGTCCGCCGCTAGCTCAGTTACCGAAGCAACCTCGCCCGCTCGACTTGCATGTGTTAAGCCTGCCGCCAGCGTTCAATCTGAGCCATGATCAAACTCTTCAGTTAAAATCATTTTGAAGTTTTAATCTAAACTTCCAAATCTGGCTCATCAATTTTCTGACTTAAATTTCGCTCAAATAAACTTCGAGTAATTTAAACCAATCAATCAATGAAATATTTTCGATCAATCAATCAGTAAAAATCCACACAAGTTGTTCTTCATAATCTCTTAATGATCTTAATTTCTGCCTCGTCAGCAGAAATTTTAACGCAAAACACTTCTAACAACTTAACCCTGTAAGCTAAGTTCGTAGGCTGTTTCGCGTCGGGATGAGTGCATTCTAGGGGATTTCAAAATCTTTGCAAGCCCCAAATTAGAATATTTTTCACGTATGTATTTTTTTTCTACAAAAATGCTTGGTTTTTTAATTTTTTAGCTATTTTTTCATCAAATTTAAATAAAAACTCTCCTCTACAATGCAGAGAGGACTTTTTTTATCCATACTTTTGTGGACTCAAATCGGTCAAGTTTTGCAGGCTGTAATCAACGATTGCCAATGTATATGATTCTTTTCATCTTACGACATCTAAAAAATTTTACATTTCAGTTAAAAATGCTTTTGCATGATCCAAAATCATATTCATACATACGGCGTACATCTAGCATTGATTTCATGTCAGCTTGGTGGTTTTGTCCGTTAATTCAAAGTTGATGCTTAGCATTTGCATTACCGACTTCAAGTTGACAAACCTACTCTTCTATTCGGCAAGTTTAGATCGCGCCATCCACATGCACTACTTACAAGATGTTTTACCATATATAAGTAGCTTTGAAATTTGAATTAGGTCTTAAAGTTTTAAGAATATTTTTATAAAACAAAGAGAAGGAATCTTATATTTTACCTTTAGATATAAACTACTACAAAACCAAAGGCAAAAAAAAGAAAGAGATCTCTCCCAAAATCTCTCCCTCGGAGTTGAATCTATATGCGATCCATATATCGTTATTATAGTTATACAGAAAAAAAGAGTCCCTTGGGGAAGGGACTTGTAAATTGTGGAGCTATAGTTATAAGTACCCTCTAGATCTGTTTTGTACACTGTGTCTAGATGGGTAAATCTTATACATAACTGAGCAAAATTGCAAGCTACTTGGCAAAATTTAAGTGTTGTTTTTATAAGGTTTTTTTTGAGTTTACTTATTCATATAATAAATATACCAAACAGAAAATAAAAGCAGACCGAAGCCTGCTTGTATTTCAATCACTTAGAATAGTTCTAGTCTGTGAACGTAACTTTGGCAATTGCTTTTTTACCTGCCTGAATAATATGCGTTGCATTTTCTTTGATCGAAAAACTTGCATCGACTACATTCCAATCTACTTTCACTGCGCCACGCGCCACAGCATCTTTGGCTTGTGCGGCATTTTTAGTTAAACCCGCAGCACGTACAATAGAAGCAATAAATAATTCACCGCCAAATTCAGCACGTGAAATCGTGACTTCTGGCGTACCTTCTGGTAATTCACCTTCGGTAATGATATTACCCGCACCTTTATGGGCATTGGCTGCGGCTTCGCTACCATGGAAACGCTCAACCAATTCGAGTGCCAAAATCTTTTTGATTTCTTGAGGATTCCGACCTTCTGCCATTTCTTTGAGCAACACTTCAATTTCATCCATCGATTTGAAGCTGAGTAATTCAAAATAGCGCTCAATCAGACTATCTGGCATGGACAAGACTTTTTGATACATCGCACCTGGTGCATCAAATACGCCAATATAGTTGCCTAAAGATTTAGACATTTTATTGACGCCATCTAAACCTTCAAGAATTGGCACAGTAATACAAACCTGCGCTTCCTGATCATAACGACCTTGCAAGGTACGCCCCATCAACAAGTTAAAAGTTTGGTCTGTACCGCCCAACTCTACATCGGCATGTAATGCCACCGAGTCATAACCTTGTACCAACGGATACAAAAATTCGTGAATCGCAATCGGTTGCTGATTGTTATAACGCTTGGTAAAGTCATCACGTTCTAACATACGCGCTACGGTTTGCTGCGATGCCAATTGAATTAAATCTGCTGCAGTTTTCGTTGCAAACCATTCTGAGTTAAACACCACTTTGGTTTTATTTGGATCAAGAATTTTAAAAACTTGTTCCTGATAAGTTTTGGCATTTTCTAAAACTTTTTCACGTGACAACGGTGGGCGTGTTGCACTTTTACCCGTTGGGTCACCAATCATGGCGGTGTAATCGCCAATCAAGAAAAAGACTTCGTGACCTAAGTCTTGGAATACTTTTAATTTATTGATTAATACCGTATGCCCCAAGTGTAAATCAGGTGCAGTCGGGTCAAACCCCGCCTTAATTTTTAAAGGACGATTCTCTTTTAATTTCTTTAGAAGATCTTCTTCAGAAATAATTTCATGCGTGCCTCGTTGAATGAGAGCAAGTTGTTCTTCAGCCGACAGGAAATTTGACATCACGAAATCCAAACACATCAGTTATTCAATTTGTGCGATATACTAACACTTTTTCAGCATATTGCAGGCTATAGAATAACCATGACAGCGATCTATATTGGGGTAATGACGGGCACAAGCATGGATGGTGTCGATCTTGTTGCTGCTTCTTTTGATCCACTGCAACTCCACGCTACCCTGACTTTGCCGTTTGATCCCGATTTACGCGACGAACTTATGGCACTAACATTGCCAGATGACAATGAAATTGACCGCATGGGTAAGGCAGATGTGGCTTTAGCCACCATGATTGGACATGGTATTAACAGCCTGATTGAAAAAAATAAACTGGATAAATCTCAAATTAAAGCGATTGGTTCGCATGGCCAGACCATTCGTCATCGTCCTGAACATGCTTTTACTTTACAAATTGGCGATCCGAACATCATCACTGAAATTACTCAAATTCCTGTAATTTCAGATTTTCGTCGTCGTGACATGGCTGCAGGTGGACAAGGCGCACCTTTGGTACCCGCGTTCCATCAAAATTTATTCCAACATCCCAGTATCCATCGGGTAATTTTAAATTTAGGTGGTATTGCCAATGTCAGTTTGTTGCCTGCAGGACAACCAGAAGCAGTGTCAGGTTTTGACACTGGACCTGCCAATATTTTAATGGATGCTTGGTGTGAGCGTTACACAGGTCAGCCGTATGATGAAAATGGCAATTGGGCAGCGTATGGACATCCGATTCGCAGCTTGTTAGACCGTTTGCAAGCCCATGCTTTTTTCTCTAAAGAACCACCCAAAAGTACAGGGCGCGAAGACTTTAACTTGGAATGGTTGGATGAACAGGTTGCCGATTGGCGCAATGATGTGGAATATGACGAGCTAGAAGATAATCCTGAAAATATCCAAGCCACTTTATTAAAACTCACTACACGAGCAATTAAAAAAGCTATTTATCGTTCAGGCATGGATACAGGCGAAGTCTATGTTTGTGGTGGTGGTGCCTATAATTCTTATTTGCTAGAACAATTGCGTTGGCGTTTGCGTAAACATCAATGGACAGTTCAAAGCACAGCCGATTTAGGATTAAACCCGACATGGGTCGAAGCCACCGCCTTTGCTTGGTTGGCAATGCGTTTTTGTCAGCAATTAAGTGGCAATTTACCTGCGGTCACAGGGGCAAAAGGTGATCGTATTTTAGGTACTATGACTTTGGTTTAAGGATGCACTTTTAAACCAGATCAGTAGCAACAAAAAAGCCTTTCCTCTTCTATATAGGAAAGGCTTTTATCGTTTTGAGTACATGAATCTGCTTTTTCAGATGCTGATACTCAAAAATATTTAAATCACACTTAAATTGAGAATGAAGACCCACACCCACAAGTGGTGGTTGCATTCGGGTTCTGGACTACAAAACGCGAACCTTCCAAGCCTTCAATATAGTCCACTACTGAGCCAACTAAATATTGATAGCTGAGAGAATCGACCAGCATTTTTACATCGCCATTCACAAATTCTGCATCATCTTCATTTTGGCTTTCTGCAAAGTTAAAGCCATAAGAAAAGCCTGAACAACCGCCACCTGTCACATATACACGTAGCATTAAGTCTTGATTACCTTCACTGTCACGCAATTGGCGAACTTTTTTAGCAGCGTTGTCGGTGAGCTCAAGTGCTTGGGCATTCATGATGGATTTTCCTCAGGTACAATTCAGATGTCTTTTCTGCAAAAAGACCACTTATCAAGTATAGCATACTCAATATTGGGACGGTGATGCAGAATTAAAGTGAATTCTGAGTAATTACCTCAAGATTCTCCAATTATTTGTAATTTTCGTCCTGCAAACCACATTCAAAATTGGTTGGCGCTTGTTTACAACGGAATTGCCATAATAATTTCATCATGCGTTTGTCATAAACACCACGTTTGGTTAAGTCAATCCGCGATTCACGCATCATTTTCTGATAACCTGGCTGATCTACTGCAGGCACTTGCATCCAATATTTTGCAGGAATATCAGCTTTCATTTTACCCAAAATACCAAAGGCACGTGGTAACTGCCCCTTCACCCAATCACGTGATTTTTGACCAAATCCTGCAGGGAATTTATCTGGGCGGATAATAATATTGCCCGTGACCTGTAAAATTGGATAATTTACAATTGCCCCCTTAGTACCCAAGCCTTTATGGAGTTCCAAAGGGCGGAATACCGCAGCGGGCGCACCAATAATATCAACCTGACCATTGTTAAATTTACTGCCAAAATTGGTGACATCGGCACTGACTGCTTGCGCACCAATTTGCTGTACCATAATTTTTTGCGCTTGGTCATAATCTAAAACCGCAATTTTTTTCCCTGCGGCTTTGGCGACACTATTAATACTGCGGTCATTCACCATCAAAAAGGCATCACCCACAGGAATGACACCTGCAACTTCATACTGACCATTGCGCATATATTTGGCAAAAGCAGGACTTGCCAAACCTTGCATGACTTTGACTGCCAGTTTTAAATCTGGAATTGCGCCAATTGCATCCAATGAGCCTGTAAAATGGTTAAACTGACGACCACGCATGCCCGTCACACTAATACCATCACATTTTCCTGCTTTAAAATCTTCTGCAATCACGCCTTCGTTTTGACCTACGCGTAACTCAATCTCTGCACCCCAGTTTTTGGCCGCCAATTGATAGTCTTGCATTAAGTTATAGACATCACCGTTTTTACCGACCAAATCGAATACACAGACCACTTGTTTGGCCTGCGCTGCACTAGCGGCTAAAGACAAGCCTGCACCGAATAATAAAGCTTGCGTCCATTGTTTCATTTATAGTTCCTTCCATTTTTTATTTTTCTGGGCAAAATTGATGCAAACCTTCAATTTTGCATCACTGTTCTTTTATCAAGCTCAGATTAGCGAATTTTAATCTCTGACTGATATGGCTCAATTGACGAATCTTTCATTATAAAAAAACCTAGAAATCTAGGCTTTTTTATTAAAAATCAATCTATTCACCACCTAGTGAACATTCAAAATTGGTTTTTTCGACAGAACAACGAGCGCGTTTTAACACACTCATCATGGCAGGGTCATAAATGCCGCGTTTGGTCATATCCATACGGCCATCACGTAGCATTTTTTGATATTTGGTTTTATCTTCTGCGCTTAAGTTCATTTTATATTTGGCTGGAATTTCACCTTCTAAACGATTAATCATACTCATCGCCTTAGGCAGATTTTTTACAAACCAATCTCGTGATTTTTGCCCAAAGCCCGCAGGGAATTGTTCAGGGCGAATCACAAAGTCTGCGGTCACTTGTAATACAGGGAAATTAAACATCGCCCCGTGATTACCTAAACCTTTGTAGATTTCTAAAGGTTTGTAGGCATAGGCAGGCGCACCGACCATATCGACCTGACCATTGTTAAATTTCGCCACAAAGTTAGATACATCAGAAATAACGGCTTGCGCACCGACACGCTGTACCATAATTTTTTGTGCATCATCATAGCCCAATACCGCAAACTTTTTCCCTGCCGCTTTTTCAATTGAATTGATATTCTTGTCGCGCACAAAAATGAATGCCGAACCTAAAGGTGAAATACCCGCAACCTCATATTTCTTGCCACCTAAATTGGTGACCATTTTTGCTGCATTGCGTTTGTCTAAAGCAAAACTGATGGCACGTTGTGCAATCGCATTACTTGGTGCACCACCTAAAGCATCAATTGACCCTGCAAACTTATTGTATTGACGGGCACGCATGGCAGTCATAAATACCCCATCACACTTGCCTGCTTTAAAGTCATTGTCTGCAACAGCTTCATCTTGACGCGGAATTAAATTGACTTCTGCACCCCAGCCTTTTGCTGCTAGCGCCCACTCCTGTGCCATTTGATAAGATTCGCCAGACTTACCCAGTAAGTCAAAGACACATACATCTATTTTTGCTGCTTGCGCCTGAGCACTGAAACCGATCGCTGCGAATGCACTCAATGTTGCGCTGACCCATATTTTTTTCATTGTTTCGATCCTTCTACAGATTTTTTTATTTTTGAGTGTCCTTACACGAAACAAATATTAAGCAAGTTCAAATTAAAAAAATAGAGCATTTACTCGAATTTCGTCTGTCAATTCTGCCAAAACCTTATGCTGCCTTATTTAAGCGATCACTTTTATTTCATAATTCACTTATATTTTATAGATTTAGATCAAAATAAAAATCATCTCCAACATGCATGTATTTTGTGCTTGTTTACAAAGTCATAAAAAAGCCTGTTGCTGGAACGTAGTTTTTAAGCATTACAAGAGAGATTTTTCGCAAATCGCAAATAAAACTAGGCTTATTTTTGTTTTCTGCTGGGCTTCCATTAGAATATGCCCAACTTTTGTTGTGACCAGTAAACACCATGATTCAACTTGACCAAGTTTCTTTACGCCGCGGTGGACGTGTTTTATTTCAAAAAGCGTCTATGCAAATCCATCCAGGCTGGAAAGTCGGTCTTACAGGCGTCAATGGTGCAGGAAAATCCAGTTTATTTGCAGCGCTTTTGGGCAGCTTAACCCCAGACGAAGGTACGCTAAGCCGTCCGCAAGGCTGGACTGTGGCGCACATGGCACAGGAAGTTAAAGCATTGGATTTGCCTGCAATTGATTTTGTGCTTTCGGGTGATGAAGAATACTGGAACATTCAACAACAACTACAACATCCTGAACAATTAAATAATGACCAACTTGCGCATTTGCATGGTCGTTTTGATGAAATTCATGGCTATACCGCACCTGCCAAAGCCGCACAACTCATGGCAGGTTTAGGTTTTATGGAACATCAAAACAGCTTGGCTGTCAGTAGTTTTTCAGGTGGATGGCGCATGCGTTTAAATTTGGCGCGCACCTTAATGAGTCGCTCAGAATTATTATTACTGGACGAACCCACCAACCACTTAGATTTAGATGCAATTTTATGGTTAGAAGACTGGCTCAAAGCCTATGCGGGAACGTTGGTGCTGATTTCCCATGACCGTGATTTTTTAGATGCCATTACCGATCATATTTTACATATTGAAAATAGCGAACTGACTTTATATACGGGCAATTATTCAACCTTTGAAACCACTCGCAGTGAACGCTTGGCACAACATCAACAAGCGTATGAAAAACAATTAGAAACTCGTGCACATTTACAAAAATATATTGATCGCTTTAAAGCCAAAGCCACCAAAGCACGGCAGGCACAAAGCCGTATCAAGCAATTGGAACGCATGCAATTGCTTGCCCCTGCGCATGTAGATACCCCGTTTACCTTCAGTTTCCGTGAACCCACCAAAATGAGTTCGCCGTTACTAACTCTGGAACAGGTCAGCATTGGTTATGCAAACAAAGTGATTGCCAGCAAAATTAACCTACAAATTACTCCGACCAGCCGTATTGGTTTATTGGGGATGAACGGCGCAGGTAAATCCACTTTAATTAAATCCTTAGTGGGTGAATTGGCTTTATTGTCAGGTACTCGCAAAGCCTCAGAGTTGCTCAATATTGGCTATTTTGCGCAGCATCAAATGGATGCTTTGGATGATAGCGCCAGCCCGATGCTACAACTATCACGCATTGCCGATAAAAAAATCAGCGAAGCTACTTTACGCGCCTTTTTAGGCAGTTTTGGCTTTAGTGGTGAACGTATGGACACACCTTGTGAAAGTTTTTCAGGAGGTGAACGTGCACGTTTGGCTTTGGCTTTAATTGTCTGGCAACGCCCTAACGTACTGATTTTAGACGAACCGACCAACCATTTAGACTTAGATATGCGACATGCCTTAACAATGGCCTTACAGGATTATGAAGGTGCAGTGGTATTGGTGTCACACGAACGTCAATTAATTGCCAGTGTCTGTGATGACTTACTCTTGGTTCACGCAGGACAATGCACAGAATTTGAAGGCGATTTACAAGATTATGCCCAATGGTTACGCCAAGCCCGTGCAGACATGCTTAAACAAGGTACATCTAACACAGCTCCATCCAATCCAAGTCCAGTGATTGAAAACAAAACTAACCTTGCCAAAGTAGATAAAGAAGCGCAGCGTAAACTAGCAGCGCAACGCCGTGAACAAACTCGCCCTATTCGTAAAAATATTGAAAAATACGAAGCGCAAATTGAAAAAATTCAACCGCGTCTGACTGAAATTGAAACCGAACTGGCAGATCCTGCCCTATACGATGCCAACCGTAAAGATGATTTACTCAAACTGATGAATGAACAAAATGATCTGAAAACCAAATTGGCACAGGCAGAAGAACACATGCTTGAATTGATGATGGAATTGGAAGAACTCGAAAGCAGTTTTGAATAACCATATTGATGAGATTTTAACCCTATACAAAATAGGGTTAAATCTCATCATATTTCGTAGAATATGCATTGTGTATGTTCCATACTCATAAGACACATTCGTAACAGCTTTAATCTTTAGTTTAGCTTCACAATAACCACGCAAAGAAATTTAAGTCACTCTCTGCGTTTGTTTATTTTTACTTATCAATCTTGCACCACAGCATAGTTGTATGACACCCCCCACCCTGAATAAAAGTAAGACAGCATAGCTACCAAGTAAGAAGTTTTGAATTTAAAACTCAGTGTGATTTTTAAATTCAAAATCTACAATTTAAATTTAAAAGCAAAAAACTTAGTTATCCACAGCTCAAACCAACAGTTATTTTAAATTCAAAACTCTAATTAAAGCCAAATCAATCCATTCTTTCATGGTTATTTTGAGTCATTGAATCTCAATGATTCACAGAAAATCGCTGCTATTCAGCAGTAATTTTTGCTTTGCTAATGCATAATTCTTGTATTTTCCAGCCCTGAAGATATCGCCAGATTTCTTGAATATACCCTTGATCATCCGCCAAACCAATTTGAATCCGACAGTTAAGTTGCTCACGATCGAACTCATATTCTTCTGATTCAACATTCGGTTTGAACGGTTTCCAGACGCCATTGTTTACTGCATGCTGAATATTGGCATAACGTGTTTCACGATTTTCCACGCGTGATTCTGCCGTATAAACCACTTTGAAATCTTCATCTTCATAGTGTGCTAACAGCTCCACATTGCCAGTAAAAAAGGCATTCACCCACGCATCACGTGCTTGTTCTAATTGATTATCCATCTTAATGATTCTCCTGTATTTTTGGCTTAATGTGGCTCAGCATGACAGAACAATAAGTCAGTTTTATAAAAGTTATTTGGATGAATCATGACAACAACAGTAAGCGTCCGCTGAACCCCATGCCTATTTTTTAATTTGAGTTGGATTTCCAGCGATGTGGCAGTAATTCTTCTATTTGGGTCGCTTTATGCGTCGGCAGCCTTTTCAGCACATCACTTAAATAGGCATACGGATCCAAGCCATTCAGCTTTGCTGACTGGATTAAAGTCATGATATTCGCCGCTCGCTGGCCGCTGCGCAGCGAACCTGCAAACAGCCAGTTCTTGCGCCCTAAGGCCCAAGGTCGCATTTGATTGTCGGGTAGTCAGACGCAGTTACCTACGTCCAACCCCCTAAGAACCGTGCATGCGAGTTTCCCAGCACACGGCTCAAGCCTCTGCTAAGGCGCCATTCGGCACCCGGTTATACATCGTTGACATTGGCAAATTGAACACTCCTTGGACAATACAGATGGTAAATCTCAAGATTAGCAACTGCATCCGTTCCACCATGACTTAGCTTCACAATATGACGGCTGTGCCATGGTGTATCTTTGGTGACTGGTTTAAGACAGGCGCAGCAGCGACCACCTTGTTTTAGCCACACCCGATACAGCTTGGCTCGCCCCTTTGCGGAGACCAGCATTCTTTTACCCCATCGGGATTCGAAGTACTCATCCCATGCGGGGTCATGAGGGTTAGCAGCAGCCTTGATCTTGATATGTCGCACAATTGGCGTGTCCGAGGCAGACACTAATGTGTATTGTCGCTTCCGACCATCAGCGGACTGTTCATCACATGAGAACACCCATCGACGCGCTCCTTGTACTTTGAAATACCGATCTTTGACCCATCGGAGTGTTTTGCGAGGGTGGCGACGTACCGCCCATCGCCAGAGCATTTCCCACACTGCGCTGTCTACCTGGTTGAAAACCTTCTTGGCAACGACATAACTATGATAGTTGGCCCAACCCCTTAGAATAGGGTTGAGCAAACCGATCAAAGTGGCCTGTCGTGTCGCTTTGTTTGCATTGATTAATGCTCGCAGCTTATCGAGATGAGCACTGATGTTTGCCTTTGACGGCTTGATCAGTAGCTTGCCATTGTACTTGCGTACGTTCCACCCAAGAAAATCGAACCCGTTCCCTATGTGCGTGATTTTGGTCTTTTCCTGAGAGAGCACGAGACCGCGCTCCGCCAGAAATTCAACCACGGCAGGGCGAACTTCATTTTCGAGCCACTCTTTAGAATACCCCGTGATGATGAAATCATCCGCATACCGTACCAGTTGCAGCTTTTTGCCTGTCCATTTGGCGTTAGGGAACCTCTTCGCCAGCATCGTTTCCAGTCCGTCCAAGGTCATGTTGGCCAACACCGGGGGAGATAATACCTCCTTGCGGTGTTCCGGAAAGACTGGGAAACAGCTTGCTTTGGTAGACGTAACCGGCTTTGAGCCATTTCCGTAGAATCACCTTGTCCATTGGGAGGTTGGCGATCATCCAGTCATGGCTGATATTGTCGAAACAGCCTTGAATGTCACCCTCTAGCACCCACTCCGCACTTACTTTTCTTGACAGCACACCAAAGCACTGTGCTGCAGCATCCGCGGTTGAGCGTTGCGGTCTGAATCCATAAGAGTTCCGATCAGCGGTGGTCTCCGCGATGGGTTCCAAAGCCAGCAGATGGAGCGCCTGCATGGCCCGGCATTTCATCGTGGGTATCCCGAGAGGTCTCATCTTGCCATTTTTCTTCGGAATAAGGACTCTCCGAAGCGGAAGGGGCGTGTAACCTCGCCTCTTCAACGACATCATCGCACCGGTCTTGGCCTTGGGTGTATTCCAAGTCACCTTGTCGACCCCAGCCGTGTTTTTGCCTTTGTTTTCAGACACTCGTTTTACGGCCAATGCTTTGCCACTAAACGAGTGAGTCAGCAGCCATTGCAGAGCTTTCGCCTTGTTATACCTGCCGTCTTGTACCGCCTTCACAATACGCGCTTGCAGCCCTCTGACATGACGCTGTACAGCAATCCAATCGATGCTGTCCCACGATGTGCTGGAAGGCGCACACGCTGATACTGCTGCGTTCATTTGCTCTCCCTCCATTAAAAGGGTTCTACACACTCTCTTGTGATGAGAGACCATAAGGACGTCAGCCCGCTTTCGCGTGAGGTAATGTTTCAACCTCTATCCAACCCATTACAGACTGGCATTCGCTTTTTCCTCGTTCCTTCGCCCGCATCACCATGGGCAGTTTTTGCAAACTGCTTTCCCAATGGGGGTAATACGGGATTTCCACGTTCCGCTTACTGAAGTACATCGGCTTAGGTGCCTGCTATCGACCGGGAGGCGTATGGGTCACGAATGCGTAGTAGAAAGACGCGATTCCCACCTCCATTACCGTTTTGGTTCGAGCGTATTAGCCATTTCCGCTCGTTCAATTTAACGATCGTTGCGCAGATTCACATGTGTTCACCATACCGATTATCTAGCCCTTGTCCGGCTATGGCTGCCAGAAGAGTACGCCTCTCACGATTGATACCCCGCACCTTACGGTGCCTCGTTACATTGTCGAAGGCGCTCTTTATTCAGCCTTCTAGATTCACCCGGTGACACGGGTGGTTCCCGCAGGGGGAACAACTTCATTAAGCGACTTCGTGTCGCACCTCTACCCAATTGTTGCATATCGGTAGATTGCCATCATCCAGATAACGGCTTAAGGCTGGCCAACGCTTCAGAGTGTAATTGATAGCCTTGGCGGTAGGAGAACTCGATGGCACTGTCAGATGATGTTGGTTGAGCCATTCATATAGTTGTTGCATCACTGGTTGACTATGCTGTTGTCGGTATTCGCGGCGGTCTTCCGCTGTACCATCGGTCTTTTTCCTGAGTTCTGCTTCTATCGCATACAGTTTCTGAATCAGCACTAAGGCCTGTTCAGCAACCTGACTTTTCCCAGTTACATGCAGTTCATGGAATTTACGACGTGCATGGGCCATGCACCCCACCTCAATCACCTGGCCTGATTTAAAACGTGCTTTATAACCACTGTAATCATCACAGACTAGATAGCCCTGCCAGCCTTTCAAGAACTCTTCAGCATGCTGGCCTGAACGACTATCCTGAAAGTCATAGATCACCGCCTGAACTGGATTGTACTGTGTGGTGGCATAGGCCCAGACATAACCTTTCTTCGGTTTTTTATTATTCTCACCCATCCGCATGATGGTGACCGGTGTTTCATCTGCATGCAGCACCCGCTGTTGCAGCACCACCTCTTTTAAGGCATTGGCCAGAGGTTCCAGTTCTACACCGCAGCGACCTATCCAGTCAGATAAAGTTGATCTAGAAAGTTCGATTCCCGCCCGCTGATAGATCAGACGTTGACGGTACAGCGGCAAATGATCGGCATACTTCGATACCAGCACATGGCTGAGCAATTCAGGTGAAGCAATGCCTTTATCAATCACATAGGCGGGCATCGCTTGCTGAGTCAGAGTGTCACACTGATCACAGACCCATTTACCACGCACATGCTGTTCCTTATAGAACTGTGCCGGTCTGAAATGCAGTTTTTCACTGACATCTTCGCCGATACGACGGAGTTGGCAGCCACAAGCACATTGGGTTGATGCAGGTTCATGCTCAATACGGATGGTGTGTAGATGATCTGGCAGTGGTCGACGTTTAGGTTTATTGGTTTTGGCTTTCTGTGTCGCTGCATTGGTTTTATCTGCATTTAGCCGTTCCAGTTCTAGATCAACCGCGGCAATATCTTCTTCAACCGCTTCATCCCACAGATGGATTTGTTTTGCCGTTAAGTGTTCATTCTTTTGGGCGAATTTGTGCTTTTTAAACAGCGCCAGTTCATGCTCGTATTTTTGATTGAGAATAGAAAGATGTTGAACTTTAGAATCTAATTGCTGATTGGTGACTTCAAGATGTTGAACTCTGGCATCTAATTGCTGGTTTGATTGTGCTAGAGACTGATGCTGCATCGCCAACTGTCTGGTGAATTCCAGCAGTTGTTCATGGGTCAGTTGGCTTAAGTCAGGCAGCGTATTCATGACCACAGTATGCCTGAGGTCATGAAGAGAATGAAATAGAACGTTTGGAGGATGGCAGAATGGTCGAGCTTGGTTTAGAGCATATTCACCACTTGCTGCAATCCAATTCTCTGCCAGGGCAAACCTTGGATTAATGCCTGTAACTGTTCCGGGCTGAGGGCCACGGTTTCACCTTGGTGAACTTGGTGAACTTGAGCCCAGTGAAATTTACCCTGTTCCAAACGCCGGGCACACAGCCAGATGCCCAGTCCATCATGTACCAACACTTTCATACGATGACCACGTTTATTACAGAACAGGTAGGCGCAATGCGGTTTGATGTAGCCAAAGGCTCTCACCACCTGAGCCATGACAGTATCCATTCCTGCTCGCATATCCATGGGCTGGGTAGAGAGCCAAATTTCATTGATACGGATCATGTTGCCAGTGCCTTGAGTAATTCTGCCAAGGCAGGTATTTCTGATGTCTGCCATTTCAAGCCAATTTCTGCTTTTGAGTGGGGTAAAGTAATTTGAACTTTTAACATGTCAGTAGGAGTAGGATCTAATGGTGCAGAGCAAGATAAGGCAATAAATGCAGGTTTATTCGGTAGTGGTGAGCGATCACTCCCTGGCTTAGCATCAATTAAGCGAATCCATTTGGATACAAGATTTGTATTCAATCCATGTTGCAAAGCGACTGAAGCAATTGAAACGTCCGGTGCTTTACAAGCCTGAACGATCTGCTGTTTAAATTCAGCACTGTATGTTCTTCGTTTTTTCGCAAGAGATGCGATGGATGTCTGATTATTTGTAGTCATAAATTTAAGTCCCCACTTGTTTTTAGGTGGGAACTAAATTAAGGCTTATAGGATGAATTCAGAAGGTGTGTTCAGCGGACGCTTACCAACAACAAAAGCCAAACATAAAAAAGCACTCCGTAGAGTGCTTATGGTTATGCGGATGATTTTGACGAATTAAGCGTCAATATCTGCATTTAAGGCATTTTCTTCAATAAAGGCACGACGTGGTTCTACATCATCGCCCATTAAGCAAGAGAACATGCGGTCTGCTTCAATAGCATCGTCAATGGTGACTTGCAACATATTGCGGTTTTCTGGGTCCATGGTGGTTTCCCAAAGTTGTTCCGCGTTCATCTCACCTAGACCTTTATAGCGCTGAATCATCATGCCGCGACGCGAGTCTTGTAAAATGTGTTGCCACACTTGATGGAAATTATTGACCGTAATTTTACGTTCACCTTTTTCCAAGTATGCACCTTCCTCAAGCAGCGTAAACCAGCTTTTTGAATTTTTCAGCAAACGTGCATATTCAGCTGAACCTAGCAAACCTGTGTCTAGCAAATAAGTATGTGGCAAGTTGTGCACATATACCGTGATTCGTGGCCAATACGTTGCAGATTTTTGACCATCCGCATCTTCTTTTTCAAACTGTTCGATGCTTAATTCAGGACGCAAACCTGGCTGTAATCGTTCAATGCTTTGACGTAATTGCTCGCCCCATTGTTGTACATAGGCCTGATCTGCTGCTTGATCAATTTTAAAGGCATCTAGCTCCAATAAACCATCCAACAGACTTGCAGGATAACGCAGCGTTAAACGACTCAAACTCTTTTGTGAGGTTTGATAATCAGCAATCACTTTGGCTAAAGCCTCGCCACGAATTGCAGGTGCATCAGCACTCACATGCAACTCCAGTTCATCAATCGCATTAGAAATTAAATAGGTTTCTAAAGCATCGTTATCTTTGATGTACTGTTCCTGCTTGCCTTTTTTCAGCTTATACAATGGTGGCTGTGCGATATAAATATGACCGCGCTCGACCAATTCTGGCATTTGACGGAAGAAGAAGGTCAATAGCAAGGTACGAATATGTGAACCATCTACGTCAGCATCGGTCATGATGATGATTTTGTGATAACGCAGTTTGTCTGGGTTATATTCTTCACGACCAATACCACAGCCTAAAGCGGTAATTAAAGTACCTACTTCTGCCGATGAAATCATCTTGTCAAAACGGGCACGTTCCACGTTCAGGATTTTACCTTTCAGTGGCAAAATTGCTTGCATCTTACGGTTACGACCTTGTTTAGCCGAACCACCTGCCGAGTCACCCTCGACTAAATATAATTCAGATAATGCTGGGTCTTTTTCTTGACAGTCGGCCAATTTACCTGGCAAACCTGCAATATCCAAAGCACTCTTACGGCGCGTCATTTCGCGGGCTTTACGCGCTGCATCACGAGCACGCGCTGCATCAATAATTTTACCCGCGATAGATTTTGCTGCTTGTGGATTTTCCAATAAATATTCAGAGAAAGATTTATTCATGGCCTGCTCTACGGCAGGTTTCACTTCACTCGACACCAATTTTTCTTTGGTTTGTGATGAAAATTTTGGATCTGGCACTTTGACCGACACAATCGCGGTTAAACCTTCACGTGCATCATCGCCTGACACCACAACTTTTTCTTTTTTCAGGATATTTTCGCTTTCCATGTAGTTATTTAAACCACGGGTCAGCGCAGCACGGAAGCCTGCCAAGTGCGTTCCACCATCTTTTTGTGGAATGTTATTGGTAAAACAACGTACGTTTTCCTGATAGGAATCATTCCACTGTAAAGCAACCTCTACGGTAATTCCGTTTTCAGCCTGTGTGGTGAAATGAAAAATCTCATTCAGATGGGTTTTGCCTGCATTGATATATTTCACAAATTCAGACAAACCGCCTTCATAGTCAAAAATATGTTCTAAATTGACACGTTCATCACGCAGTACAATACGTACGCCCGCGTTTAAGAACGACAGTTCACGCAAACGGCGCGCCAAAATATCAACATTAAAAATAGTTTGGCTAAAAGTTTCAGCACTTGGCCAAAAACGCACAGTCGTGCCTGATTGATCAGTTTCGCCGACCACTTTCAGAGGATATTGCGGATCACCATGACGGTATTCCTGTTGGTGAATTTGACCCGCGCGTTTAATCGTTAATTCAAGTTTACTCGATAAAGCGTTGACCACTGACACACCCACACCGTGCAAACCGCCCGAGACTTTATAACTGTTATCATCGAACTTACCACCTGCGTGCAGAATCGTCAGAATAACCTCTGCCGCAGAAACACCTTCTTCTGGGTGAATATCAGTTGGAATACCACGACCATTGTCAGATACACTAACAGATTCATCTTCATGGATAGTCACCAAGATTTCATCACAATGACCCGCCAAAGCTTCATCAATAGCGTTATCGACTACTTCGAACACCATGTGATGCAAACCTGTACCATCATCTGTATCACCGATATACATGCCTGGGCGTTTACGAACAGCATCTAGGCCACGCAATACTTTGATACTAGAGGAATCATAAGCCTTTTCAATGGTTTGTTCTGTAGTAGAGGCAGATTGATCTTCTGAACTCATGGTTTCTCCCTAGTGAAAAATAGGTCTATCCAAAGATAAAAAAAATTATTGCTCAACAGCCTGCACCGTTCCGTGATCGACCTGAAATAAGCGATAAGGAATCGACAACGCTTGTAAGTGTTGTTGCACGGATTGATGATCTAAAGTGGTAATAAAAACTTGACTACCCAATTGGCTTAATCGTTCAATTAAACGTTGTTGTGCGCTTAAATCTAATTCTGCTGTCAGATCATCTAATAATACCACAGTTTCCTTATTAGACGCATGCAGCATTGCAATCTGTGACAGTTTTAATGCCATAATCAATAGCTTTTTCTGCCCACGTGACAGCACCACATCAGCATCGCCTATTGGGGTTTTTAAGCGTAAATCGGCACGGTGTGGCCCATATTCGGTATAGCGACGTTCCACATCTTTTTGATGATAATTGCACAAATCATTCAGCAAACCTGTTTCGGTATGAAAGCCCGCGCTGTATTCCAAACTAATGTGTAAATCAGGCAGTAAATACTGTAAATCTTGCGCAAAAAATTGCTGCCATTGTTCCACCGCTCCTAAGCGCTGCTGATGCAAAATCTCACCATAATCACTGAGCATTTTATTCCACGGTTCTAAGTCTGACAGACTTAAATGTCGCTGTGATTTAAGCAGACTATTACGCTGTTTTAAGGCACGTGAATAATATTGCCAAGCGTGATAAAACTCTGGTTCCACGTGGAACATCAACCAGTCCAGTAGTTGTCGTCGTGGTTTTGCACCATGATCAATAATATCGGTACTGAGTGGATCAATATGCTGTAAAGGCAAAATTTTAGCCAATTGCCCTTGGGTTGCAACAGGGTCACCATTGACCTTAATCAACTGCTCACCCGATGCCATTTTTTGCATACCAATTTTTTCAGTCAAAGACTGGGCAAATACAATCGCATCTTGGCTAGTGTTCTGAATGTAATTTTTAGGAATATGGGTGCGAAAAGAACGCCCTGTCGCCAATAAATGAATCGCTTCTAAAATCGAGGTTTTACCTGAACCATTTGGCCCATAAAAGACGTTAAACGGCTGCAACTCATGAAGTGCAACCGCTTTTAAGTTCCGAACACGCTCGATATGTAAACGCGTAATATGCATGATTCAGCTAGATTTAATCTTGAAATAAACTGCTCACTTAAACACGCATTGGCATCACAACATAGGTTTGATCTTGATGTGCTGGATCTTGTACCAATACCGATTGGTTGGCTTCGGTCATGGTCATCAATACATCATCGCCATCCAATGCCCCTAAGACGTCCAATAAATACTGTGCATTAAATGACATTTCCAACGGTGAATCGGCATATTGAATCGCTAAATCTTCAATTGCTTCATCTTGTTCCGGGTTATTGGCACGTAATTGTAAGGTGTCCGCACTAAAATTCAGGAATACGCCACGCAATTTTTCATTACTTAAAATCGCCACACGCTGTAAAGATTGTTTAAATACATCATGCGCGATCAGCACGTTTTTATCACCACCACGTGGAATCACACGGCGATAATCTGGGAACTTACCATCAATTAATTTAGTGGTAAAACGTACGGTAATTTCTGCTTGTTCTTTGTCACGGCTTGGGGTGCGAATGGTCACATTCAACAATTCACGCCCAATTAAAAGTGCCAGTTGTTCATCTTCAATGCTCAGCAAACGCTGTAATTCAGCCACAGCTTTACGCGGCACAATGGCTTGAATTAATTGTGTGGCGGTCGAAGAAGCCGCTGTTTCACACAAGGCCAAACGGTGACCGTCTGTGGTCACAGCGCGCAATTGATTTTCATCAATTTCTAGCAAAGTACCAGTTAAATAAAAGCGTACATCCTGCACTGCCATAGCAAACGCGGTTTTTTCAAACAAACGCTTCAACTCACGCTCAGTGACGGTCACTTGCGTGCCTTGAGCATTTTCTGTGGCCAATAATGGATAATCTTCTGCAGGCAAAGTGCCTAACACAAAGCGGCTATTGCCTGATTTTAAAATACAACGTTGATCTTCAGTGATTTGCAAATCAATCAAAGCTGCGCTTGGCAAAGATTTACAAATATCCATCAGTTTACGTGCAGGCACTGTGGTTTCCCCTGCCTGTAAACATGCCCCTTCAGTCAGATTCGTACTCGCAACCAACTCCACTTCCAAGTCAGAACCAGTAATGGTTAAGGCTTGCTCAGTCACCTGAACTTTGACATTGGATAAAATATTTAAGGTATGGCGACGTTCAACCGCTCCTACGACATGTGACAGAACATTCAGTAAGCTTTCTTTCGCGATTTTTAAACGCACGGTGCATTCCTCTAACAACTGAAGATTGGAGTATAAAATAGGTTTTTTAGCAGTGTACTATGCGGCAAAAGCCGCTGCATGGCAAGAACAGAATTTGAGCAAATTCGGTCAACTTTGCAACAATCGTTGTAGGTTTTTATAGTCTTCGTTAAAGATCGGATCTTCTTCACGCAGGCTTTGTACTTTTTCACAGGCATGCATCACGGTACTGTGATCACGCCCACCGAACGCCATACCAATTTCAGGGAAACTGTCACCTGTCAGCTCACGTGCCAAGCCCATTGCCAACTGACGTGGACGCGCATAAATACGGGTACGTTTTGGCCCCACCAATTCTTTGAGTGGAATGCGGAAATATTCACTCACTACCCGCTGAATATTTTCGGTACTGATGGTACGCGCGCGAATTGCCAAGACATCTTTTAGAGATTCACGCACCACATCTAGATCAATTGGGGTGCCTTTAAAACGGGAAATTGCCACCACTTTATTGAGTGCGCCTTCAAGTTCACGCACATTAGCCACCACTTGCTGGGCAATAAATAAAGCACAGTTACGTGGTAAATCCACGGCGCTGCTTTCGGCTTTTTTTAATAAAATTTCAATTCGGGTTTCAATATCTGGCGGTTCCACCCCGACTGATAAACCCCAAGAAAAACGTGACACCAAACGTGCATCCAATTCGGTTAATTCCTTAGGATAACGGTCTGAAGTCAATATGATTTGTTTAGATTCGTCCAATAAAGCGTTAAAGGTGTAGAAAAACTCGACCAAACTGGCTTCTTTACCCGCCAATAAGTGAATGTCATCCACCAATAACAAATCTAAAGAGCGGCAGTTTTTCTTAAATTCTTCGACTTTCCCCTGTTGCAAAGAGCTAACAAAATCCTGCACAAAACTTTCTGCTGTCATATACATGACCCGTGCATTCGGTTTGGCTTGCAACAACGCATTGCCCACTGCTTGCATCAAGTGAGTTTTACCCAAACCTGTTGGGCCATACAAAAATAAAGGGTTGTGCTGTGAAGCCCCCAATTGGGTCAATACCTTGCGACAGGTTTCCGCAGCCATTTGGTTAGAACGACCTTCCACAAATAAGGAAAAGGTAAATAACGGATTGAGTAGGCGTTTACGGCTTTTTGCAGAACTTTCTTCTTTTTCACGTTTAGGCTTGGCCAAAGGCGCAGGGCTAGATTCCAGCGCAGCAGTGGTGGTCGCAGGTTGTTCACTGGCCGATAAAATCGCACCTGGGCGCGAATCGACTAAAATTTCGACCTTACGCACGCGCCCCTCAGACAACTGCTCTGCCAAAATGGTAATCAATTCCAGATGATGTTCTTGAATGTAACGCGTCCAATAAGGATTAGGCGCATAAAGTTTTAATGTATCTTCAACTTCTTCTGCCACCAATGGGCGAATCCACATTGTAAAGACATTTCCAGAGAGCTCTTGTCGCAAGCGATTTAAGCAGTCCGTCCAAAGCAT